>NZ_CM147085.1:2300000-3780000 GCF_055760475.1 Streptomyces sp. DS1-CR2 | reverse complement strand
CGTCCGGCGGTGGTTGCTCAAGGGTGGAACGTTGACTATTCGGCACACTTGATCGTCTTCTCCTGCAAGTACTGCCCCTTCGGGGCGTGGAACGTTGAGGGGAGCGGGAAGGGTGTCGGGCACGCTGTTGGGTGTCTGAAGGTACGGCCGAGACGGTCGCCTTCAGTGCCGGCCCCGGTAAAGATCTGCTTCGGTGGGTTGTGACGGGTGGTTGGTCGTTGTTTGAGAACTGCACAGTGGACGCGAGCATCTGTGGCCAAGTTTTTAAGGGCGCACGGTGGATGCCTTGGCACCAGGAACCGATGAAGGACGTGGGAGGCCACGATAGTCCCCGGGGAGTCGTCAACCAGGCTTTGATCCGGGGGTTTCCGAATGGGGAAACCCGGCAGTCGTCATGGGCTGTCACCCGCTGCTGAACACATAGGCAGTGTGGAGGGAACGCGGGGAAGTGAAACATCTCAGTACCCGCAGGAAGAGAAAACAACCGTGATTCCGGGAGTAGTGGCGAGCGAAACTGGATGAGGCCAAACCATATGCGTGTGATACCCGGCAGGGGTTGCGCATGTGGGGTTGTGGGATCTCTCTTTCACAGTCTGCCGGCTGTGAGACGAGTCAGAAACCGTTGATGTAGGCGAAGGACATGCGAAAGGTCCGGCGTAGAGGGTAAGACCCCCGTAGTCGAAACATCAGCGGCTCGTTTGAGAGACACCCAAGTAGCACGGGGCCCGAGAAATCCCGTGTGAATCTGGCGGGACCACCCGCTAAGCCTAAATATTCCCTGGTGACCGATAGCGGATAGTACCGTGAGGGAATGGTGAAAAGTACCGCGGGAGCGGAGTGAAATAGTACCTGAAACCGTGTGCCTACAAGCCGTGGGAGCGTCGCTGTATGTGCTTGCACATGCAGTCGTGACTGCGTGCCTTTTGAAGAATGAGCCTGCGAGTTTGCGGTGCGTTGCGAGGTTAACCCGTGTGGGGAAGCCGTAGCGAAAGCGAGTCCGAATAGGGCGGTTTAGTAGCGCGCTCAAGACCCGAAGCGGAGTGATCTAGCCATGGGCAGGTTGAAGCGGAGGTAAGACTTCGTGGAGGACCGAACCCACCAGGGTTGAAAACCTGGGGGATGACCTGTGGTTAGGGGTGAAAGGCCAATCAAACTCCGTGATAGCTGGTTCTCCCCGAAATGCATTTAGGTGCAGCGTCGTGTGTTTCTTGCCGGAGGTAGAGCACTGGATAGGCGATGGGCCCTACCGGGTTACTGACCTTAGCCAAACTCCGAATGCCGGTAAGTGAGAGCGCGGCAGTGAGACTGTGGGGGATAAGCTCCATGGTCGAGAGGGAAACAGCCCAGAGCATCGACTAAGGCCCCTAAGCGTACGCTAAGTGGGAAAGGATGTGGAGTCGCACAGACAACCAGGAGGTTGGCTTAGAAGCAGCCACCCTTGAAAGAGTGCGTAATAGCTCACTGGTCTAGTGATTCCGCGCCGACAATGTAGCGGGGCTCAAGCGTACCGCCGAAGTCGTGTCATTCCAGCTATAGGGCCAACGCCTGCTGGGATGGGTAGGGGAGCGTCGTGTGCCGGGTGAAGCAGCCGCGGAAGCGAGTTGTGGACGGTTCACGAGTGAGAATGCAGGCATGAGTAGCGATACACACGTGAGAAACGTGTGCGCCGATTGACTAAGGGTTCCTGGGTCAAGCTGATCTGCCCAGGGTAAGTCGGGACCTAAGGCGAGGCCGACAGGCGTAGTCGATGGATAACCGGTTGATATTCCGGTACCCGCTGTGAAGCGTCAAACATTGAATCAGGCGATGCTAAGTCCGTGAAGCCGTTCCGGACCCTTCGGGGAAAGGAAAGTGGTGGAGCCGACGGACCAGACTTGTAGTAGGTGAGTGATGGGGTGACGCAGGAAGGTAGTCCAGCCCGGGCGGTGGTTGTCCCGGGGTAAGGGTGTAGGCCGTGTGGCAGGTAAATCCGTCACACATTAAGGCTGAGACCTGATGCCGAGCCGATTGTGGTGAAGTGGATGATCCTATGCTGTCGAGAAAAGCCTCTAGCGAGTTTCATGGCGGCCCGTACCCTAAACCGACTCAGGTGGTCAGGTAGAGAATACCGAGGCGTTCGGGTGAACTATGGTTAAGGAACTCGGCAAAATGCCCCCGTAACTTCGGGAGAAGGGGGGCCATCACCGGTGATTGGATTTACTTCATGAGCTGGGGGTGGCCGCAGAGACCAGCGAGAAGCGACTGTTTACTAAAAACACAGGTCCGTGCGAAGCCGTAAGGCGATGTATACGGACTGACGCCTGCCCGGTGCTGGAACGTTAAGGGGACCGGTTAGTGCACTTTCGGGTGTGCGAAGCTGAGAACTTAAGCGCCAGTAAACGGCGGTGGTAACTATAACCATCCTAAGGTAGCGAAATTCCTTGTCGGGTAAGTTCCGACCTGCACGAATGGCGTAACGACTTCTCGACTGTCTCAACCATAGGCCCGGTGAAATTGCACTACGAGTAAAGATGCTCGTTTCGCGCAGCAGGACGGAAAGACCCCGGGACCTTTACTACAGTTTGATATTGGTGTTCGGTTCGGCTTGTGTAGGATAGGTGGGAGACTGTGAACTCTGGACGCCAGTTCAGGGGGAGTCGTCGTTGAAATACCACTCTGGTCGTGCTGGATGTCTAACCTGGGTCCGTGATCCGGATCAGGGACAGTGTCTGATGGGTAGTTTAACTGGGGCGGTTGCCTCCTAAAGAGTAACGGAGGCGCCCAAAGGTTCCCTCAGCCTGGTTGGTAATCAGGTGTTGAGTGTAAGTGCACAAGGGAGCTTGACTGTGAGACCGACGGGTCGAGCAGGGACGAAAGTCGGGACTAGTGATCCGGCGGTGGCTTGTGGAAGCGCCGTCGCTCAACGGATAAAAGGTACCCCGGGGATAACAGGCTGATCTTCCCCAAGAGTCCATATCGACGGGATGGTTTGGCACCTCGATGTCGGCTCGTCGCATCCTGGGGCTGGAGTCGGTCCCAAGGGTTGGGCTGTTCGCCCATTAAAGCGGTACGCGAGCTGGGTTTAGAACGTCGTGAGACAGTTCGGTCCCTATCCGCTGTGCGCGTAGGAGTCTTGAGAAGGGCTGTCCCTAGTACGAGAGGACCGGGACGGACGAACCTCTGGTGTGCCAGTTGTCCTGCCAAGGGCATGGCTGGTTGGCTACGTTCGGAAAGGATAACCGCTGAAAGCATCTAAGCGGGAAGCCTGCTTCGAGATGAGGACTCCCACCCCCTTTGAGGGGTTAAGGCTCCCAGTAGACGACTGGGTTGATAGGCCAGATCTGGAAGCCCGGTAACGGGTGGAGGTGACTGGTACTAATAGGCCGAGGGCTTGTCCTCAGTTGCTCGCGTCCACTGTGTTGGTTCTGAAACCACGAACAACCCCGTACATGGTCACGTACGGTGCGGTTGACAGTTTCATAGTGTTTCGGTGGTCATAGCGTGAGGGAAACGCCCGGTTACATTCCGAACCCGGAAGCTAAGCCTCACAGCGCCGATGGTACTGCAGGGGGGACCCTGTGGGAGAGTAGGACGCCGCCGAACTATTTTTGAAGAAAACCCCCGTAACGGATGAGAATCCTGTTACGGGGGTTTTCTGCATTGTGTGCGAGTTCCAGGCCGTTCCCTTTTCAGGGACCGGCCTTTTTTCTTGCATTCAGAGCCGGCCCGCTGCCTTCAAAGCGAGGTAGGCGTCCGCCAGTGCCGGCGCGAGGTCATTCGGGGTCGCGTCGACGACCGTGACTCCTCGGCGTGTGAGCAATTCCGCCGTGCGGCGGCGTTCCGCTTGGGCCTGGGCCGCGGAAGCGGCGTCGTAGACCGCTTCGCTGTTTCCGCGGGAGCCGGTCATTTCCGCGATCATCGGGTCCGCCACCGAAGCCACCAATACGGTGTGGCGTTTCGTGAGGCGGGAGAGGACCGGGAGGAGGCCCTCCTCCACCGGAGCCGCGTCGAGGCTCGTGAGGAGGGCGACGAGTGAGCGGCGGGGAGCTGTGTGCAGGACCGCTGCCGTCAGGCCGCGGGCGTCCGTTTCGACGAGTTCCGGCTCCAGTGGGGCCATGGCGTTGACCAGGGCGGGCAGGAGTTCGCCCGCCGCGCGGCCCTGGACCAGGGCGCGGATGCGGCGGTCGTAGGCGAGCAGGTCGACCCGGTCGCCGGCCCTGGACGCCAGTGCGCCGAGGAGGAGCGCGGCGTCCAGGGAGGCGTCGAGGCGGGGTGCGTCACCGACGCGGCCGGCGGAGGTGCGGCCCGTGTCGAGGACCAGAAGGATGTGGCGGTCGCGTTCCGGGCGCCAGGTGCGGACCGCGAGTGTGGACTGGCGGGCGGTGGCCCGCCAGTCGATGGAGCGGGTGTCGTCCCCGGGAACGTACTCGCGCAAGCTGTCGAATTCGGTGCCCTCGCCGCGCGTCAGGACGCTGGTGCGGCCGTCGAGTTCGCGCAGGCGGGCCAGTTTCGAGGGCAGGTGCTTGCGGCTGTGGAACGGGGGGAGGACACGGACCGTCCAGGGGACGTCGTGGCTGCCCTGGCGGGTGAAGAGGCCCAGCGGGCCGTACGAGCGGATGGTGACCCGGTCGGCTTTTCGGTCGCCCCTGCGGGTGGGGAGCAGGCGGGTGGTGATGCGGCGGCGCTCGCCTGGGGGGATCGTCACGCGGTGGCGGGACGCCTCGGCCTCGGTGCCGGGGAGCCAGCTGCTGGGTGGCCAGGCGTCGCGGAGCTGAGCGCGCAGGGGGCGGCGTGAGGGGTTGGTGACGGTGAGGGTGACGTCGGCCGGGTCGCCCAGGCGTACCGCGGTGTCACCCGAACGGGTAAAGCGCAGGCGGCGTACCGGGGCGGCCAGGGCAAAGTCGCAGGCGCAGGCCAGGGCCAGGGGGGTGTTCACGGCCAGGATGCCGGTCCAGCTGGGCTCCCAGATACCTACGGGCAGGGAGCCCAGGGCGGCGAGCAGGGCGGTGCGTCCGGTGAGGGCCATGGGTCCAGAGCCTTGCGTCAGCGGGGAACGGGGACGTGGGCCAGGATCGCGTTGATGACCGAGTCGGGCGTGACGCCCTCCATCTCGGCCTCGGGGCGGAGCTGGATCCGGTGGCGGAGCGTGGGCAGGGCGAGTGCCTTCACGTCGTCGGGGATGACGTAGTCGCGGCCTGTCAGCCAGGCCCAGGCGCGGGCCGTGGACAGGAGCGCCGTCGCGCCGCGCGGGGAGACGCCCAGGGTGAGGGACGGGGATTCGCGGGTGGCGCGGCAGACGTCGACGACGTAGGCCGTGATCTCGGGGGAGATCACGGTCTTCGCCACGGCTGCCCGGGCGGTTTCCAGGTCGGCGGCGGTGGCTACGGGGCGTACGCCCGCGGAGCGCAGGTCGCGCGGGTTGAAGCCCTGGGCGTGGCGGGTCAGGACGTCGATCTCGTCCTGGCGGGAGGGGAGGGGGACCGTGAGCTTGAGGAGGAAACGGTCCAGCTGGGCCTCGGGGAGGGGGTACGTGCCCTCGTACTCGACGGGGTTCTGCGTCGCCGCGACCAGGAAGGGGTCGGGGAGCGGGCGGGGGGTGCCGTCGACCGTGACCTGGCGTTCCTCCATGGCTTCGAGGAGGGAGGACTGGGTCTTGGGCGGGGTGCGGTTGATCTCGTCCGCGAGGAGGAGGTTGGTGAAGACGGGGCCGGGCTGGAACGAGAACTCGGCGGTGCGGGCGTCGTAGACGAGGGAGCCCGTGACGTCGCTCGGCATCAGGTCCGGGGTGAACTGGACGCGTTTCGTATCGAGTTCGAGGGAGGCGGCGAGGGCGCGTACGAGGAGGGTCTTGGCGACTCCGGGGACGCCTTCGAGGAGGACGTGGCCGCGGCAGAGGAGCGCCACGACGAGGCCCGTGACCGCGGGGTCCTGGCCGACGACGGCCTTGGCGATCTCCGCGCGCAGGGCCTCTAGAGACGCCCGTGAACTGCGGGGATCTCCGGTGGGCCCGGCGTTGTCAGTGGTCGGGGCCATCATGAGTGGCGTACCTCTCTTTCGAGGGCGTCGAGTTGGTCGGCGAGGGCTGTCAGGGCCGCGTCGTTGGCCGGCGGCGGGCCGAAGAGGAGGGGGCGCGGATCCTGGCCCGGGGTGTGGAGTGCGGCGGTCAGGGCGGGGAGCAGGGTCTCGGGCGTGTGGGCCTGGGACGGGGGGACGCCGATGAGGGGGGCGAGGCGGGTGCGGGTGGCGGTGCGCAGTGCGGAGGCGGCACGGTCGCGGGCGTTGGCCTTGCGGTAGAGGCGGGCGCGGCCTTCGACGGCTTCGGAGGCGCGGATCGCCACGGGGAGGCGTTCGGGGACCAGCCGGCCGAGGCGGCGGCCGCGCCAGAACGCGGCGAGGACGGCCGCGATGAACAGTTGCAGGGTGCCCCAGAGCCAGCCCGAGGGAAGCAGGTCGAAGAAGCTGCGGCGCTCGGAGTCGGGGGCCGCGGCGTCGTCGGAGAGGGAGGGGAGGTACCAGACCAAGTGGGGGCGGGACCCGAGGAGTTGCAGGGCGAGCGAGGCGTTGCCGTGCTGGTCGAGACGTTCGTTGAGGAAGATGTCGGGGGCGCCGATGAGGACGGTGTCGCCACCCTTGGCCTCCGGCAGGCGCAGGAGGGTGGGGAGGCTTTCGCTGGGGTAGCAGGTGTCGGCGTCCGTGGGGTACGTGGCGTAGCGGCGGCCGCCGGTCTCGGCGTCGCCGGCGCGGCGGGCGTCGGGCAGGGAACAGCCGGGGCGTGCGAGTGCGTCGAGGCTGGGGGCGGGGTCCGCGGTGACGTCGGGGGCGAGCGTGTCGAGCGAGGGGGCGCCCGGGGCGATCAGGACGGTGCGGCCGCCGGAGTCGGTGGTGGCGGCGTGCAGTTGGGCCTGCTGGCGGTCGGTGAGCAGGTCCGGGGACGCGACGAGGAGGGTCGTGTCGGGGCCTGCCGCGTCGCGGGCCTCGGCCGTGGTGGTGACCACGCGCGTGGAGACGCCCCGGTCGGCCAGGAGTTGGGCGACGGCGCGGCTGCCGGCCGGGTCGGCGGAGCGCGGGTCGAGGCGGCCGTGGGCGTCGCCGGAGCGGACGAGCGCGATGACGACAGCGGCGATCACCAGGATCACGGCGCCGATGAGCAGGCCGCGTGTGCGGGTCCAGAGCTGGCGTGGGGTGCGGGCCGTGGAGGTGGCCGGAGGCTGCTCGCCGGGGTTCGCCGGTGGTGCGGGGTCTTGTGCGTTCGGCGGGGTGGTGGCGGGGGCCGTCGGGTGCTGGGTGGTCACTCGGCGGCTCCTCGGGGGGAACTGCCGGTGAGCGTGGGGGTGGTGCGGTCCAGCTCGGTGTCGAGCGTGGTGAGGCGCTCGTACGTCTGTGGGGTGGCGGTGCGGCCGCCGTATGTGACGTCGTCGAAGTCGCGGGCGGCGGTGCGCAGCGGGTCCGTGTGGGCGGGCAGGGTGCGGCCTGCTTCGGTGGCGGCCTCGTCGGCGGTGCGGCCGGGACGCGGGTCGAGGAGTGCGCGCTCTTCCAGGGAACGGACGATGGCGCGCATCCGTTCCTGCACGGCCTGGGTCCAGTGGCCCTGGGCGGCGTGTGCCTCGGCGGCCGCGCGGTGTTCGGCGGCGCTGCGGGGGCGGTCGTCGAAGAGGGCGGCGGGGGAGTGGGGGGAGCGGTGCGGGGTGCCCAGGCGCCACCACAGGGCGACGGCGAGGGCCACGACCGCGAGCACGATGACCAGCAGGCCGAATCCGCCGCCGGGGGTCGCCCCGGCGGCGGCGGAGAACAGCTTGTCGAGCCATTCCCAGAAGCGGTTGAGGCCGCGCTGGAGGAGGCTCGGGTCGTCCTGGTGGTATGCGGGCTCGGACAGTTCGCGCCGGGCCGCTTCCCGCGCGGGGCCGCGCGGGATGGTCACCGGTGGTTCGTCGCCGCCGGTGCGCGAGCGCAGCGCGGCAGCCCAGAGCACTCCCCCCGCCGGGCTCACCGCATCAGCTCCCCGGGGTGGGGCCGGTGGCGTCGCCGTAGCTCTGGAGGCCTGCCGCGCGGCCGAGTTCGAGGTCGAGGGCCTCGCGGCGGATGCGCTGGTCGATGTAGAGGAGCACAGTGACGCCCGCCGTGATCGGGAACGTGAGCATGGAGCCGATCACGGAGCCGATTCCGGTGACGATGAGGAACGTCCAGCCGAGGTCGCCGGTGCCGCCGTCGAGGAATGCGCTGACGCCGTCGCCGCCCATCGCGTCGGCGAGGAAGGTGAACGGGATGACGATGATCGACGTGACGAGTCCGGCGATGATCCCGGCGAGCAGCTGGATGCCGAAGACCCGCCACCAGGAGCCGCGGACCAGCTTGGCGGAGCGGTTCATGGACTTCAGGATGCTCTGCTTCTCCAGCATCAGGGCGGGCGAGGCGAGCGAGAAGCGGATCATCAGCCAGATCGCCAGGACGGCGCCGCCGAGGGCGCCGAGGGCGATGAGCGGGGCGCCGGCGTCCGAGGCGCCTATGACGGCGACGAGGATGCCCGGCAGCATGCAGACGAGCAGGACGGCGGCGGCGATGAGCGGCAGGAGGAGCGTCAGGCCGGCCAGCTTGAGGAGCTGGGGCTTGGCGTCCTTCCAGGCCTCCCCGGTCGTCACGGACTTGCCGAGTACGGCCCGGCTGGTCACGGTCGTGAGCAGGGCCGTGGCGACGATGGTGCCGAGCAGGTAGACGATCTGGACGACGCCCGAGCTCACCAGGGTGTCGCCGACGGCGCGCGTCAGTTCGCTCGCCGTGGCGCTCGGGTCGTCGAGGGCGTCCATGTTCGTCGAGTTGTTCAGGACGAGACCCTGGAGGAGGACGATCACGATCTCGATGAGTACGGCGACGGAGAGCGAGATCCCGAGGACGGTGCGCCAGTGCGCGCGCATCGTCGACACGGCGCCGTCCAGAATCTCGCCGACGCCGAGCGGGCGCAGCGGGATGACGCCGGGCTTGGCGGCCGGGGGCCTGCCCTGCCAGGAGCCCCATCCGGCGCCGTAGCCACCGCCCGGGCCGCCGTAGCCGCCACCACCGCCGTAACCGCCGGGGCCCGCGGGGCCTTGGGGCGGTCCACCGCCCCAACCCTGGGTGGGAGGCGGCGGAGGGGGCGGGGCCTGGCCGTGGCCGGACGGGGCGGACCACTGGGCGGGCGGCGGCTGCTCCTTGGACCACTTCGGGTCGGGAGCGGCGTCCTTGCCGTCGCCGGTGCGGCCGTCCTGGCCGTCCTGGCCGTCCTGGCCGTCCTGCGCAGGCTGGTCGTCCTGGCCGTCGGAGGGGGCGGATCCGGGCGAGGCCCAGCCCGGAGTGTCGTTCATCGTCGCTCCTTCACGGTGCCCGGCCGCGGTCGCGGCGGCAGCTTGGCGCCCATCGTGCCACGGTGTGCCTCGGAGTTGACCGGGTGCCGTATGGGCTGCACACCTTCAATTGTCCGCCGGGTACGGGGCAGACTGGGCAGATGGCTGATCAGTACGCGCAAACCAGCGACGACAAGCGGCCCACCGACATACCCGTACTCCGATGGGAGGAGCCGGCCGAGGGGCCCGCGCTCGTCCTGCTTGACCAGACCAGACTGCCCGTGGAGGAGGTCGAGCTCGTCTGCACCGACGCGCAGGCGCTCGTCCAGGCCATCAGAACGCTCGCCGTGCGGGGAGCGCCGCTCCTCGGCATCGCGGGGGCGTACGGGGTCGCCCTGGCCGCTGCACGGGGGTTCGACGTGGACGAGGCGGCCCACGCGCTGGCCGGCGCGCGGCCCACCGCGGTGAATCTCGCGAAGGGGGTGCGCCGGGCTCACGCGGCGTACCGGGCCGGGCTCGGGGCAGAGGGGGACCGGGAGCGGGCCGCCCGGGACGCACTCGCCGCGGCGCGTGCGCTGCACCGGGAGGACGCCGAGGCCAGCGCCGCCATGGCCGGGCACGGCCTTGCGCTGCTCGACGAGCTGATGCCGGGCGGACAGCACCGGATCCTCACGCACTGCAACTCGGGGGCGCTGGTCTCCGGGGGCGAGGGCACCGCGTTCGCGGTGGCGCTCGCCGCGCACCGGGTGGGGCGGCTGACGCGCCTGTGGGTCGACGAGACGCGGCCGCTGCTGCAGGGTTCGCGGCTGACCGCGTACGAGGCGGCGCGGGCGGGGATGGCATACACGCTGCTCACGGATAATGCGGCGGGGTCCCTGTTCGCGGCCGGTGAGGTGGACGCGGTGCTGGTCGGGGCCGACCGGATCGCGGCGGACGGTTCCGTCGCGAACAAGGTGGGGACCTATCCGCTCGCGGTTCTTGCCAAGTACCACCACGTGCCGTTCATCGTGGTGGCGCCGGGGACGACGGTGGACCCGGACACCCCCGACGGAGCGTCCGTCGAGGTGGAGCAGCGGGCCGGACATGAAGTGACGGAGATCACAGCGCCCCAGGCGTCTGTGGCCGGGGTTGAGGCGGGAGGCGTGATTCCGGTGGCTCCGCTGGGAACGCAGGCGTACAACCCCGCATTCGATGTGACGCCGCCCGAGTTGGTGACGGCGATCGTCACAGAGTGGGGAGTGGTTTCCCCTGTGACAGTTGAAGGACTGGGCGAGCTGTGTGCCAGGTCACGCCAGGTAACGATTAAGTAATGGGATGATGTGGCCTATGAAGGGACGAGTCCTTGTCGTCGACGACGACACCGCACTGGCCGAGATGCTCGGCATTGTGCTGCGTGGTGAAGGTTTTGAGCCGTCGTTCGTAGCTGACGGCGACAAGGCGCTGGCCGCTTTCCGTGAGTCCAAGCCGGATCTGGTCCTTCTGGACCTGATGCTTCCCGGCCGGGACGGCATCGAGGTGTGCCGCCTGATCAGGGCGGAGTCCGGGGTGCCGATCGTGATGCTGACCGCGAAGAGTGACACGGTGGACGTCGTGGTGGGCCTCGAGTCGGGCGCCGACGACTACATCGTGAAGCCGTTCAAGCCGAAGGAGCTCGTGGCCCGTATCCGGGCGCGGCTGCGGAGGTCCGAGGAGCCCGCGCCCGAGCAGCTCACCATCGGTGACCTGGTCATCGACGTGGCCGGGCACTCCGTGAAGCGGGAGGGGCAGTCGATCGCGCTGACGCCGCTGGAGTTCGACCTCCTGGTGGCGCTCGCCCGTAAACCGTGGCAGGTGTTCACGCGTGAGGTCCTCCTCGAGCAGGTGTGGGGTTACCGGCACGCGGCCGACACCCGCCTGGTGAACGTGCATGTGCAGCGACTGCGCTCGAAGGTCGAGAAGGACCCCGAGCGTCCGGAGATCGTGGTGACCGTCCGTGGCGTCGGTTACAAGGCCGGACCGAGCTGACATGTCCCGAGACAGTGCCGCTCCGGCACCCGGGGGGCCGGGAATCCGCTCGGGGCGGCCTGTGGGACCGAAGGCCGGGCGTGGCTCCGTGCTGCGCCGGGTCCTCGACGGCGGTCTGCTGCTCCAGGGCGGGATGAACGGCAGCCCCGTGCTGCGCCTGTTCACGCGCTGGGTGCGGCGGCCGCTGCTGCCCGCCAGGCGCCTGTGGCGGCGCAACATCCAGCTCAAGATCGTCGTCACGACGCTGCTGATGTCGCTCGGTGTCGTGCTGCTGCTCGGCATCGTCGTCATCGGCTCCGTGCGCAACGGCCTGCTCGACGCCAAGGTGAAGGCGTCGCAGAGCCAGGCCGAGGGCGGCTTCCGGGCCGCCAAGGACAAGGCCGACACGGCCGCGGCCGGCGCGCGCGACGGGGCGACGACGGACAGCCGCGCCCCCCTGACCCCGAACAACTGGATGAGCGAACTGGTCACCCAGCTCTCCTCCGGCGGCCAGAGCGCCTTCGACGTCGTGACGCTCAGCCCGCCCGGGGCCGACAGCGGCGACAGCGTGCGCGGACCGCGCGCCTCCGGCGGCGTCCTCGACCCCAGCGTCCCCGACGACCTGCGCGAGCGGGTCGAGAAGATGACGGGCGCGTCCCAGGAGTACACGCGCATCGTCTACGAGGACGGCAAGGACTCGCAGCCCGGTCTCGTCATCGGCAAACAGATGACCGACCCGAAGGGCCACGCCTACCAGCTGTACTACCTCTTCCCGCTCACCCAGGAAGAGAAGTCGCTCGGCCTGGTCAAGGGCACGCTCGCCACGGCCGGACTGTTTGTCGTGGTGCTGCTCGGCGCCATCGCCTGGCTCGTCGTACGGCAGGTCGTCACGCCCGTACGGATGGCAGCCGGCGTCGCCGAAAGGCTCTCCGCGGGACGCCTCCAGGAACGTATGAAGGTCACCGGCGAGGACGACATCGCCCGGCTCGGTGAAGCTTTCAACAAGATGGCGCAGAACCTGCATACGAAGATCCAGCAGCTGGAGGATCTGTCGCGGATGCAGCGGCGCTTCGTGTCCGACGTGTCGCACGAGCTGCGGACACCGCTCACGACGGTGCGCATGGCCGCCGACGTGATCCATGAGGCACGCGTGGACTTCGACCCGGTCACCGCGCGGTCGGCGGAACTGCTCGCCGACCAGCTGGACCGGTTCGAATCGCTGCTCGCGGATCTTCTGGAGATCAGCCGGTTCGACGCGGGCGCGGCGGCCCTCGAGGCCGAACCGATAGACCTGCGGGAAGTCGTACGGCGTGTGGTGGGCGGTGCAGAGCCGCTCGCCGACCGCAAGGGCACACACATGCGGATCGTCGGGGACCAGCAGCCCGTGGTCGCCGAGGCGGACGCGCGGCGCGTGGAGCGCGTCCTGCGCAACCTCGTCGTCAACGCCGTCGAGCACGGCGAGGGCAGGGACGTGGTCGTGCGGCTCGCCGCGGCCGGCGGCGCGGTCGCCGTCGCCGTACGCGACTACGGCGTGGGCCTGAAACCCGGCGAGGCCACCCGCGTCTTCAGCCGCTTCTGGCGCGCCGACCCGGCACGCGCGCGTACCACCGGCGGTACGGGCCTCGGCCTGTCCATCGCCCTCGAGGACGCCCGGCTGCACGGCGGCTGGCTCCAGGCGTGGGGCGAGCCCGGCGGCGGATCGCAGTTCCGGCTGACACTGCCGCGGACGGCGGACGAACCCCTGCGCGGGTCCCCGATACCGCTGGAGCCGGAGGACTCGCGGCGCAACCGCGGCCTGAGCGAGGCAGGACTTCCGCTCGGCGGCGGCGCCGGCAAGCTGGCGACGGTCCCGGCGCAGGCAGCGGGCGCGCCCCGCGTGCCGTCGCCCGTACCGGCGAAGGAACCGGCCGTGCTCCGGTACGCGGTCGACCCCGCGGCGCTGCCCGGGAACGGCTCGCGGGTCGTGGCCCGCAGTGACGCGGCCGCACCGGCGGCACGCAGTCAGGACACCGGGGGTCCGGAGAGACCCTGGGACGAGCAGGCCGGACCGGCCGAGGGGACCGGCGGCAGCGGCGACGGAAGTGGGGGCGGGCGTGCGCGGTGAGCGGGGGCGGCCACAGTTGGCCGGACGGCGGCGCAGGCTGCGAACAGGTGTGCTGCTCGGCTGCGGCGCTCTGGTGCTCACCGGCTGCGCGTCCATGCCGGACAACGGCGGACTCCAGGCCGTGGAGGCGTCACAGCGGCCCGACTCGCAGGTGCGCGTCTTCGCGATGCCACCCCGCGAGAACGCCGGGCCCGTCAGTATCGTCGAGGGCTTTCTCGAAGCGCTGACCAGCGACGATCCGCAGTACACGATGGCGCGCAAGTACCTCACGGAGAAGGCCGCCAAGGGCTGGCACCCGGAGGAGCGCACCACCGTCCTCACGGACGGACCGAGCACGGGACAGGCGAGCAGGCCGAGCGCCGGCGACGAGGGTCGTACATTCAGACTGAGCGGCCATCAGGTCGCGTTCGTGGACCAGCAGCAGGCGTACCGGCCCGAGGGCACCTCGTACAGCAAGACGCTGCACCTCGTGCAGGAGAACAGCCCCAAGGGCAAGCAGTGGCGCATCGACGGGCTGCCGCAGGGCGTCGTCCTCGGGCAGTCCGACTTCCAGCGCATCTACCAGTCCGTCAACAAGTACTACTACGCGCTGGACGAGTCCTCCGGCGGCACGGAGGGCGGTGGGGCATCGGGCTCGGGTTCGACCAGCCGTCAGAAGAGGCTGGTCGCCGACCCCGTGTACGTACGTCAGTGGATAGACCCCCTCACACAGACGGTGCGCGCCCTGCTTTCGGGGCCCACGCACTGGCTGAACCCGGTCGTGACCACGATGTTCCCCTCCGACACGCGGCTGCGCAAAGGCGTGAAATCGCTCGCGCCCGACGACGAGAACAATCTGAAGGTCCCGCTGAACGCGAAGGCCGACCACGTCGGGCAGACCCGCTGCAAGGAGATGGCCGCCCAACTCCTGTTCTCCCTACGGGATGTGACGTCGGCAAACGTGTCACAGATCGAGCTCGAACGGTCGAACGGGTCGCAGTTGTGCGTCCTGAGCGAGAGCGATGCCGAGGCCCTGGTGGAACCCCGCACCTCCGGGTCCGCCGACGACCAGTACTTCCTGGACGACAAGGGCAGGCTCGTGCAGATGTCGGGCGCATCCCGCACCACGAAGGACCCGGAGCGGGTGCCGGGGCCGCTCGGCGACGGCGAGCAGCGGATGCGCTCGGTCGCCGTCTCGCGCGACGAGACACAGGCCGCGGCCGTGTCGAACAACGGGAGCGCCCTGTTCGTCGGGTCGTTCGTGTCGGGTGCTTCGCTCGGCGACGCGGTCGTACGCAGCAACGCCAAATCCGAGAAGGACCGGCTCACGACGCCCAGTTGGGACGGGCTCGGCGACCTGTGGGTGGCCGACCGCGACCCGAAGAAGCCGCGGCTGCTGATGTTCGGCCGGGGCATGGCGGACGAGATCCACGAAGTCGACGTCTCCGGGCTCGACGGCGGGCGGATCGAAGCCGTGAAGGTGTCGGCCGACGGGGTGCGGATCGCGCTGCTCGTGGCCGAGGAGGGCAAGACCACGCTGCGGATCGGACGGGTCGAACGCGACTTTGGACCGGACGGCAAGCTGTCGGTCTCGGTCGACGAACTACGCGCCGCGGCACCCCAGATGGAGGAGGTCACGGCCATGTCGTGGGCCGGCGGAAGCCGCCTCGTCGTGGTCGGACGCGAGTCCGGGGGCGTGCAGCAGCTGAGTTACGTCCAGTGCGACGGCTCGGCGCCGACGGGGCAGGCGCTGCCCGGCCTGACGGGCGTGAAGGAGATCGCGGCGTCCGAGGACGACCGCCTGCCACTCGTCGCCCACTCGGACGACGGGATCGTCCGGCTGCCGCCGGGTCTGCCGTGGCAGACGGTGCTCAAGGACGGGACAGCGCCGGTTTATCCGGGGTAGGGGCTGGGGGCGCGGCGGCCGTGAGACGCGCCGTACTTCCCCCTCGCCGGACGGAGTTGAGTCCTCCGGTTGCAACGGAGTGTGCACGTCCGGGGGTTGTCCACAGGCAGTTATCCACAGGGGTGGCCGCAGGGCGCCCCTGTTGGCACAGTGGTGGACATGCGGGGGTGGTTGCAGGACCTCGGAGATCTTGTGCTGCCGGCCGAGTGTGGAGGCTGCGGTCGGCCGCGTACGACGCTCTGCGCGCGCTGCGGGGACGCCCTGTGCGGTGGCGCGCCGGGCCGGGTGCGGCCGAACCCTGAGCCGCCCGGGCTGCCGGTGGTGCACGCGGCCGCTCCGTACCAGGACGCGGTGCGCGCCGTACTGCTCGCGCACAAGGAGCGGGGGGCATTGGGGCTCGCGGAGCCCCTGGGCGCGGCCCTCGCGGGGGCGGTGCGGGCGGGACTCGGCGAAACGGAGGATGGGGGAGGGGGCGGGGGTGGGGGCCCCGTAGACAGGCGTACAGGGGCAGCTGGATGCACACAGGCAGATGCGCGTACGCCGCAAGACATGCGCACACAGGCGGGTGGCGTCCGCACCCCAGTAAGCGCGCGCACCCAAGCAGGCGTGCGCCCCCAATCACCCGCACGCACTCACCCCGGCGCCCGCCTCCAACCCGGCGCCCGCCCCCAATCAACCGCCCGCCCCCAACCCGGCGCCCTGCCCCGACCAACCGCCCGCCCCCAATCAACCCCGTCACCCCCTCCCCCCACCACCCCCCTCCTCCTGATCCCCGTCCCCTCCGCTCGGAAGGCTGTTCGGGCGCGGGGGCATGATCCTGCGCGGCGGATTGCGTATGCCGCGGCGGCTGAGCTGCGTCGGGTGGGGGTTCACGCGAGGGTGTGCGCCGCGTTGCGTCAGCGGCGGGTTGTTGCCGATCAGGCCGGGCTCAACTCGCGGCAGCGTCTGGCCAACCTCGCCGGGGCTCTGGAGGTGCCCGCGGGAGCGCGTGCGCTCGTCGCCTCGGGTGGCCGGATCGTGCTGGTCGACGACGTCATGACCACGGGCGCCTCATTGGCGGAGGCGGCCCGCGCAATACGTGCCGCAGTGGCCGGGACGGCAGAGGACGAGAGAGACGGGATCACGCCGGGATGGGTGGAAACTGCACGGGAATTGCCCGCGCGCAACTCGATCAGTGCGGCAGTGGTCGCAGCCTCTCCGGGTTCTTTCGAAATAAACCGGAACTGAGCGGAAACCTGCGTCGTTGCAGGTGGTGAGGGGGTAAATTCACCTGAATGGAGGTACGCGTCAGTAGAGGGTGACGACATCCGTCCGGGCGAGATATGTTCGGTTGTGAGGAATGGCGGACGCCATCCCCAGCAATCAGGAATGCCAGTGTCGTGGGCGCCGCAGTTTTTTCGGCAATCACCCGCGATGATGGGGTGTAGATCTTGTCCATGGGGGAGGAGGAGGTGGAAGTCGCCGAGTCAGGGACTCCGGCAGTGGCCGGAGTCTGGTGCAAGAGGGAGATGCTCCGCCGATGGAGCGGAGCGATCCGGGAACGGAGTTCTGCGTGGACATCGTCGTCAAGGGCCGCAAGACCGAGGTGCCCGAGCGGTTCCGCAAGCACGTGGCCGAGAAGCTGAAGCTGGAGAAGATCCAGAAGTTCGACGGCAAGGTGATCAGCCTCGACGTGGAGGTGTCCAAGGAGCCCAACCCCCGACAGGCCGACCGCTCCGACCGCGTAGAGATCACACTCCGCAGCCGTGGTCCGGTCATCAGGGCGGAAGCCGCGGCCAGCGACCCGTATGCGGCGCTCGACCTGGCAACGGACAAGCTCGAGGCGCGCCTGCGCAAGGAACACAGCAAGCGGACCACCCGCCGCGGGAGCGGCAGGCTCACGGCCGCGGAAGTCCCCGACGTCGTCGCCACGGCGACTCTGAACGGGGACGGCTCGGTGGTCAACAACGAGGAGACCGGCGGGGTACCGACCACGAGGATCGGCTCCCTCGAGGTCCAGGGCGAAGGCCCGCTCATCGTTCGCGAGAAGACGCACGTCGCTGCGCCCATGTCGCTCGACCAGGCGCTCTACGAGATGGAGCTGGTCGGGCACGACTTCTACCTCTTCGTCGACTCCGAGACCAAGGAGCCCAGCGTCGTCTACCGGCGCCACGCCTACGACTACGGCGTGATCCACCTCAACACCGACCCGATGGTCACCCAGGCGCAGTCGTCCGAAGCGGGCGGGGCGCTCGGCGGCTGAGGCCGGCGGAACCACGCCGCTGAGCCCGCGGGAGACAGCCGTGAAGGGTGCCCCTGGGAGCGCGTGCGCCCCAGGGGCACCCTCGTGCGACCCCTCTGCGCACCGCTCGGTCACCGCACCGGCGCCAAGGCATGAAATCATGGCCGGGCCGGGTCAACCGGTGTGCCGCTGCCTCGGGTTGGCGTGGCACTGGAAGACGGGCCATGGCCTTCAGGGGGAGGAACGATGGCGGACAGCTTCGGACCGATGCGGGACGACGGCGCCGGTACGGCCGGTGACGGTGTCCAGGGCATGGGCCCGGACGAGAGCGCGCCGCGCAAGGAGCCGATCAGGGTCCTCGTGGTGGACGACCACGCGCTGTTCCGGCGCGGGCTCGAGATCGTTCTCGCGGCCGAGGAGGACATCCAGGTCGTCGGCGAGGCGGGTGACGGCGCGGAGGCCGTGGACAAGGCAGCCGACCTGCTGCCCGACATCATCCTGATGGATGTGCGGATGCCCAAGCGCGGCGGGATCGAGGCATGCACCTCCATCAAGGAGGTCGCTCCCAGCGCCAAGATCATCATGCTGACCATCAGTGACGAGGAAGCGGATCTTTACGACGCGATCAAGGCGGGCGCGACGGGCTATCTGCTCAAGGAGATCTCCACGGACGAGGTGGCGACGGCCATTCGTGCCGTCGCCGACGGGCAGTCGCAGATCAGCCCCTCGATGGCGTCGAAGCTCCTCACGGAATTCAAGTCGATGATCCAGCGCACGGACGAGCGGCGCCTCGTTCCGGCGCCGCGGCTGACCGACCGCGAGCTGGAAGTCCTGAAGCTGGTTGCCACGGGCATGAACAACCGCGATATCGCGAAGGAGCTGTTCATCTCCGAGAACACCGTGAAGAACCATGTGCGCAACATCCTGGAGAAGCTTCAGCTGCACTCCAGGATGGAGGCCGTGGTGTACGCGATGCGGGAGAAGATCCTCGAGATCCGGTGACGGCGATCCGGTGACCGCCACCGGGTGACGGCGGTCAGCCGAGGGTGGTCAGCCGAGGGCGGTGACCAGGGCCGGCTTGAGGTCCGGGGCGTCGACGCGCTCGATCCGGACCGCGTCGCAGCCCACCCATTCCGCCGCCTCCCGCAGCGCCTGTGCCACGGCCGGGACCGCCTTCGGGCCGTCCAGGGAGACCTGCCTGGCGACCAGCGTGCTCCCGTCGCGCGCGGGGTCGACGCGGCCCACCAGGTACCCGCCCGCCAGGACCGGCATCGCGAAGTAGCCGTGCACCCGCTTCGGCTTGGGGACGTACGCCTCCAGTCGGTGCGTGAAGCCGAAGATCCGCTCCGTGCGGGCCCGCTCCCAGATCAGGGAGTCGAAGGGCGAGAGCAGCGTCGTACGGTGGCGGCCGCGAGGGGCGGTGTCGAGTGCCTCCGGGTCCGCCCACGCCGGCTTTCCCCAGCCCTGCACGGTCACGGGAACCAGGCCCGCGTCCTCGACGACCGCGTCGAACTGCTCGTGCTTCAGACGGTGGTAGTCCGCGATGTCGGAGCGTGTGCCGATGCCGAGGGACTGTCCGGCGAGGCGGACCAGGCGGCGCAGGCACTCCCTGTCGTCCAGGTCGTCATGGAGCAGCTCGGCCGGGACGGCGCGCTCTGCGAGGTCGTACACCCGCTTCCAGCTGCGGCGCTGTGTGCACACCACCTCGCCGTACATGAGGGCGCGCTCCACGGCGACCTTCGCCGCGGACCAGTCCCACCACTCGCCCTTGTTCTTCGCGCCGCCCAACTCCGTGGCCGTGAGCGGGCCTTCGGTGCGCAGCTGCTTGATGACCTGCTCGTACGCGCCGTCGGGCAGGTCGTGGTGCCAGTGCGGGCGGGTGCGGTAGGCGCGGCGGCGGAAGGCGAAGTGCGGCCACTCCTCGACGGGCAGGATGCACGCGGCGTGCGACCAGTACTCGAAGGCGTGCGGCGCGCCGGCCGCGCCCGGGGTCCAGTACGCGTCCTCGACCGTTCTGCGGCCGACCGCGCCCAGGCGCGCGTACGGGATGAGTTCGTGCGAGCGAGCCAGCACCGAGATGGTGTCGAGCTGGACAGCGCCGAGGTGACGGAGCACGCCGCGGACCCCGCCCTTGCGGTCCGGCGCGCCGAGGAACCCCTGGGCCCGCAGCGCGATGCGGCGGGCCTCGTCGGCGGAGAGTTCGGCGGCGGGGCGCGGCGTGGTCGTCATGCTCCGAACGATAGGGCGCGGCACTGACAGTCGGGCCTGGCCGGCGGGGGCCGGGGCCGGCGCCGGAAGTGTCACGCCGGCGCCGGGAGGTAGGGCAGCACTGCCGGGATGCCGAGGTCCGAGGGGAGGAGTGAGGCGACCCAGCAGTCGCGCAGTACGCCCTTGTTGGGCAGGCCCGCCCGCATGACGCCCTCCATGGTGAAGCCGGCCTTCTCGGCGACGGTGCGCGAGCCGACGTTGCCGACCTCGGCGCGCCACTCCAGTCGCGTACAGGCCAGGTCGGTGAAGGCCCAGCGGGCCAGGGCGAGGACCGTCTCGGTCATGTAGCCGCGGCCGCGGTACTCCTTGCCGGTCCAGAAGCCGACCTCCCAGGCGCCCGCGCGCGGGTGGTGCAGGCTCGCGGCGGCGATCACCGGGCCGTCGTCTTGGAGCCGCACGGCGAAGGTGTACTCCGTGTCGGCCCGCCAGCCGTCCGGGACCATGTGGCCGACGAACTGTTCGGCGTCCACGCGCGCGTAGGGCGACGGGATCGTGGTCCAGCGCTGGATGTCTGGGTCCTGGGCCGCGAGATACACCTCGTGGGTGTCTTCGGCGGTGAACGTGCGCAGCCGGAGGCGGTCGGTGGTGAGTGCGACGGGTTCCATCGGCCGATTCTGCTCGGAGGCCCGCGATGACGCCAGCAGGTATCGCGGGGTGAGCGCGCTGTTACCTTTCGCAGTCGGGGTGCACAGCTTCGTGCGGCACCTTGAGCGGTCCTCGTGCGTTGTCCCTGTGGCTGTGGTTACGGCAGACCTCCCGGCGCGCCGGGGTCCTCGCATACGATGGCCGTTGCTCTATACCGTCACACCCGACCGTGCCAGGCCCGACCGGCAAGGAGACCAACCCCCGTGTCCGTCCTCTCGAAGATCATGCGTGCAGGCGAAGGCAAGATCCTGCGCAAGCTGCACCGCATCGCGGACCAGGTCAACTCCCTCGAAGAGGATTTCGTCAGCCTCTCCGACGCCGAGCTGCGGGCCCTCACCGACGAGTACAAGGAGAGGTTCGCCGACGGCGAGAGCCTCGACGACCTGCTCCCCGAGGCCTTCGCCACCGTCCGCGAGGCGGCCAGGCGTGTGCTCGGCCAGCGTCCCTACGATGTCCAGCTGATGGGCGGCGCCGCCCTCCACCTCGGCTACGTGGCCGAGATGAAGACCGGTGAGGGCAAGACCCTCGTCGGCACGCTCCCGACGTACTTGAACGCGCTGTCCGGCAAGGGCGTCCACCTGATCACGGTGAACGACTACCTGGCCGAGCGCGACTCCGAAATGATGGGCCGCGTCCACAAGTTCCTCGGCCTCAGCGTGGGCTGCATCCTGGCGAACATGACGCCGGCGCAGCGTCGCGAGCAGTACAACTGCGACATCACGTACGGCACGAACAACGAGTTCGGCTTCGACTACCTCCGCGACAACATGGCGTGGTCCCAGGACGAGCTCGTCCAGCGCGGCCACAACTTCGCGGTGGTCGACGAGGTCGACTCGATCCTCGTCGACGAGGCCCGTACGCCGCTGATCATCTCCGGCCCCGCCGACCAGGCCACCAAGTGGTACGGCGACTTCGCGAAGCTGGTCACCCGCCTGAAGAAGGGCGAGGCCGGTAATCCGCTGAAGGGCATCGAGGAGACCGGCGACTACGAGGTCGACGAGAAGAAGCGCACCGTCGCCATCCATGAGCCCGGCGTCGCCAAGGTCGAGGACTGGCTGGGCATCGACAACCTCTACGAGTCGGTGAACACCCCGCTCGTCGGCTATCTGAACAACGCCATCAAGGCGAAGGAACTGTTCAAGAAGGACAAGGACTACGTCGTCATCGACGGCGAAGTCATGATCGTCGACGAGCACACCGGCCGTATCCTCGCCGGCCGCCGCTACAACGAGGGCATGCACCAGGCGATCGAGGCGAAGGAAGGGGTGGACATCAAGGACGAGAACCAGACGCTCGCCACGATCACCCTGCAGAACTTCTTCCGTCTCTACGGCAAGCTCTCCGGCATGACCGGTACGGCCATGACCGAGGCCGCCGAGTTCCACCAGATCTACAAGCTGGGCGTCGTCCCGATCCCGACGAACAAGCCGATGGTCCGCAAGGACCAGGCCGACCTGATCTACCGCACCGAGGTCGCCAAGTTCGACGCGGTCGTCGACGACATCGCCGAGAAGCACGAGCAGGGCCAGCCGATCCTCGTCGGTACGACGTCCGTCGAGAAGTCGGAGTACCTCTCGCAGCAGCTGTCCAAGCGCGGTGTGCAGCACGAGGTGCTGAACGCGAAGCAGCACGACCGTGAGGCGACGATCGTCGCCCAGGCCGGCCGCAAGGGCGCCGTCACCGTCGCCACGAACATGGCCGGCCGAGGCACCGACATCAAGCTCGGCGGCAACCCGGACGACCTCGCCGAGGCGGAGCTGCGCCAGCGCGGCCTGGACCCGGTCGAGCACGTCGAGGAGTGGGCCGCGGCGCTGCCGGCCGCCCTGGAGCGGGCCGAGCAGGCGGTGAAGGCCGAGTTCGAGGAGGTCAAGGACCTCGGCGGGCTCTACGTCCTCGGCACGGAGCGGCACGAGTCGCGCCGTATCGACAACCAGCTGCGCGGCCGCTCCGGCCGTCAGGGAGACCCGGGCGAGTCCCGCTTCTACCTGTCGCTCGGTGACGACCTGATGCGCCTGTTCAAGGCCCAGATGGTCGAGCGCGTCATGTCGATGGCGAACGTCCCGGACGACGTGCCGATCGAGAACAAGATGGTCACGCGCGCCATCGCGTCGGCCCAGTCGCAGGTCGAGCAGCAGAACTTCGAGACCCGGAAGAACGTCCTCAAGTACGACGAGGTCCTCAACCGGCAGCGTGAGGTCATCTACGGCGAGCGGCGCCGCGTCCTGGAGGGCGAGGACCTGCACGAGCAGATCCAGCACTTCATGGACGACACGATCGACGAGTACATCGGCGCGGAGACCGCCGACGGCTTCGCCGAGGAGTGGGACCTGGACCGGCTGTGGGGCGCCTTCAAGCAGCTCTACCCGGTGAAGGTCACCGTCGACGAGCTGGAGGAGGCCGCGGGTGACCGCGCGGGTCTGACGGCCGAGTTCATCGGCGAGTCCGTCAAGGAGGACATCCACGCGCAGTACGCGGCGCGTGAGGATCAGCTCGGCTCCGAGATCATGCGTGAGCTGGAGCGCCGCGTGGTTCTCTCGGTCCTGGACCGCAAGTGGCGTGAGCACCTCTACGAGATGGACTACCTCCAGGAGGGCATCGGCCTGCGCGCCATGGCGCAGAAGGATCCGCTGGTCGAGTACCAGCGCGAGGGCTTCGACATGTTCACCGCCATGATGGAGGGCATCAAGGAGGAGTCCGTCGGCTACCTGTTCAACCTGGAGGTCCAGGTCGAGCAGCAGGTCGAGGAGGTCCCCGTGCAGGACGCGGCGCCGTCCCTGGACAAGCAGGACGCGGTGCCCGCCGGTGTCGGGCGTCCCGAGATCCACGCCAAGGGCCTCGACGCCCCGCAGCGTCCGGACCGCCTGCACTTCCAGGCGCCGAACGCCGAGGGCGGCGTGGACGAGATGGACTACGTCACCCAGGACGGCCCGGCGCGCTCCGAGGCCGACGGCCTCACGCGCGCGGAGCGTCGTAAGCAGCAGAAGGGCGGGCGCCGCCGCAAGAAGTAGTGCGCGGCGCGCTGTGACCGAGCGTGTGTGAAGGGGCCGGACACCACCTGGTGTCCGGCCTCTTCCGTCGTCCCTGGTGTCACCGGTCCTGTGGCGTGAACCCCGAGCCGCTGCCCATTTCGACGGCCGTGCAGAGCCAGCGGTGGTCGTCGCCCCGGTGCAGGCGGAAGGCGAGGGCGTGCAGCCGGGGGCCCGCGCTGATCCGGGCGAAGACTTCGTAGACGCCGGGTTCGGGCTCGTAGTGGCCGATGCCGCGGACGACGGGCCGGCGTCCCCGGTCGCTGAGGGGCTGGTTCTCGGCGAGCCGGATCAGGGCGTCGTAGAGGGATCCGGCGAAGTGGCGGGAGGCCCAGTGGACGGGGCGCTGGCCGCTGAGCATCAGCAGGAGGCGCTCGGTGAAGAGCTCGGCCGGGTGCGGCGGCAGCTGGGGCGGGACGCGCACGGGCCGCGCGCCGGGGCGCCTCGCGTCCTGCCTGCCGGGCGGGCGGCCGCCCGGGGGCCGGGTCGTCCTGGGGCGGCGGCGCGGCTGGTCCATCACCTTGCGCAGCGGCGGCTCTTGGGAGGTGGGCTCGTGCATGTCTGGGTCCCCGTTCGGCACGTTCGGCTTCCGACCGGTGGATACCGATCGGTAACTTCGCTTGGAGATCTTGTACGTGTTCTGCGTCGCCGCTCACAAGCCCACAGGGGCCCGGCGCGGGTGGCCGGGAGAATCACCTATCCGGGTGATCGGACGGCGGACGACCCATGCGCGGACCGGTCTCGGGAGGGTCACGCGGGGGTCCGGCGTGGACGTGCGGACCGCGCCGACCGGCACCCCGAAGGGGGACTCCCGCACGTATCCTGAAGCCCCTCTCGCCGACGAAAGTGGCCAGCCATGCGCGTGTACGTCCCCCTGTCCCTGCCCCGTCTCGCCGAGGCGCACAAGGCGGGCGAACTGGGGCCCGGACCGCTCACCGCGTACGCCGTGACGCCCGCGCTGCGCGAGTGGTACGTCTCCGACGACATCGAGGAACTGGAGTACGCGGCCCTCAGCCGCGCGGCGGCGGCGTCGCTGCGGCTGATCGCCGGGGAGCCGGACGCGCCCCGCAAGCGGGTCGTGGCCGCCCTCGACGTGCCGGACGGCGCCGCCGTGGCCGACCCGGACCGCGGGCTCGACCCGGGAGCGCTCGGCGAGGTGCGGATCGCGAACGCGGTCCCCCTGGCCAAGGCGGCGGCGGTGCACGTGGACTCGGCCGACGCCGAGAAGGACGTGACCGCGGCGGCCGCGGCGCTCGGGGCGGCGGACCAGGGCGACGACGACGCGCAGTTCGTCGTCGACGGCGCCGAGGACCACGAGCTCCTCTGGTTCGCCACGCAGGAGATCCCGAACCTGCTCGGCCTGAGCGGCTGACCTGCGCGAACGTACGATTGTCGGTCCCGGCGGGTACGTTCTTGGCATGGGGAAGCACGCAGCCGGAGCACACATCGTCTGGGACTGGAACGGGACGCTGTTCCACGACAACGACGCCGTCATCAGCGCGACGAACGCCGCCTTCGGGGAGATCGGACTCGAGCCGATCACCCTGGAGCGGTACAGAGAGCTGTACTGCGTGCCGATACCCCGCTTCTACCAGCGGCTGATGGGGCGGCTGCCCACTGAGGCCGAGTGGGAGCGCATGGACACCGCCTTTCAGCGGCACTACACGCTCCACCGCACGGCCTGCGGGCTCGCCGACGGGGCGGAGCTGCTCCTCGCCGACTGGAGCTCGGCGGGCCGCAGCCAGTCGATCCTCAGCATGTACGGACATGACGAACTCGTCCCGCTGGTACGGGAGTTCGGGATCGAGTCGCACTTCCTGCGGATCGACGGGCGCACCGGCCCCTCCGGCGGCAGCAAAGCCGAGCACATGGTCCGCCACTTCGGAGCGCTGGCCGGCGCGGGGGTTGCGCCGGGGCGCACGGTGGTGATCGGGGACGCTGCCGACGACGCGGTGGCGGCGCTGCACGCGGGCGCGCGGGCCGTGCTCTACACCGGCGGATCACACAGCAGGGCCAGTCTCGAAGGCGTCGGGGCGCCGGTCGTGGACACTCTCGCCGAGGCCGTGGGGGTGGCACAACGCCTGGCGGAGTGAGCGAATGCGCTCACGCTCCGCTGCTGGCTGCGTACGCAGTGGTGGGATCGTTTGCGCACCGTGGCGAGCGAATGTGGTGACGTCGGCCGGGAGTTGTCCACGCGCCTCTACCCGAAGCCCAAGTCGACGCCGGCCGCGGTGCCGGCCGCGCGGGGCGGAGGTGGCGCGGACGCGCTGACGCGGCGCGAGCGCGAGGTCGCCGCGCTGGTGGCGCAGGGCCTGTCCAACCGGGAGATCGCCGAGCGGCTCGTCATTTCCAAGCGCACGTCAGCTAGGGGCGTGCCGTTCCCCGGGTGGTCCGGCGCGGCGGAGGGCCGGGCAGTAATCCGGTCAACTCCCTCGGCCGTCGTGGCAACGAAGCTCCGTCGTGTCGTCCAGGAGCGCCATGCGTGGGTGGCTGCCCTCGTCGACGGGGCAGCCACCCACGGTCCCGTGAGGCCCCTCAGCTCCTCGGACCTCAGGTCACCGGCGCCTTGGCGCGCAGGACCGTGAGGAACTCCCGCATCCACCCCGAGTGGTCCGGCCAGGCGCGCGACGACACCAGCGTCCCGTCGACCACGACTTCCGCGTCCCGGAAAACCGCGCCCGCCGCCTGCATGTCGGGCTCAAGCGCCGGATACGCCGTGACGCGGCGTCCGCGCAGACCGTCGACCGCCGCCGTCAGCAGCGGACCGTGGCAGATCTGGGCCACGGGCTTGTCTGCGTCGAAAAAAGACTTCAGGATCTTGCGCAGCTCCGGGTCGTTGCGCAGATACTCGGGGGCGCGGCCGCCCGGGATCACGACAGCGACGTACTGTTCCGGCTCGACCTCGGCGAACGCGAGATCGGCGGGCCAGGTGTAGCCGGGCTTCTCCGTGTACGTGTCGAACCCCGGTTCGAAGTCATGGACGACGAACTGCAGCTTCTTGCGCTCCGGGGCGGCGATGTGGACGTCGTAGCCCTCCTCGCGCAGGCGCTGGTAGGGGTACAGGACTTCCAGTGACTCGGCGGCGTCGCCGGTCACCAGGAGGATCTTGGGTGCCATGGCTGTGCGCTCCCCTCGGAGCCTTCGGGCCGGGGTGTCTCCTCCTCAACGTGGACCCGGCCGGACCGTTAGGCAACCCCCCGACGCATCCATCCGCGTCGCTGTCCCTGTGCAGAGTGTCAAAGTTCGACCGCTGTATTTGTACACATACGGCTCATGACGACTCCCGGGGGAGGGGCGATAGCCTTGACCCGTGATCAGCGCGATATCTCGCGGGGGCATCGTCGCCCTCTGCCCGCGCCGGGAGCACACGGAGATCTACATCCGTGCCCGGCGCTCCGCTGACCATTCCCTTCGGGGCGGAACATGGATGCCGTCCCGGCTCCGGGCAGGAAATACGCCAAAAATGGCGGATAACCGCCCGCTCATCTCTCATCCCGGCATACCGTCGACATCGACCGGAGACCCCGCGTCGTGGCGTTGTGCCGCATCACTTTCTTCAACGTCACGCAACGGCGCGCGACAGGAGCCAGAGGACAATGCAGACCAAGCTGGACGAAGCCAAGGCCGAGCTGCTCGCACGGGCCGCCCGGGTAGCTGAGAACAGCCCGGCTGGGGGCCATCTCCCGGCCGGGACGAATGGCGAGGGGGCTCCGGACGAGGAGTCCGTGCTCGCGTTCCTCCAGCGCTACTACCTGCACACCGCCCCCGAGGACCTGGCCGACCGCGACCCGGTCGACGCCTTCGGCGCGGCCGTCTCCCACTACCGGCTCGCGGAGGTCCGCCCGCAGGGCACCGCGAACGTCAGGGTCCACACGCCGACCGTCGAGGAGAACGGCTGGACCTGCAGCCACTCCGTCGTCGAGGTCGTCACCGACGACATGCCGTTCCTGGTCGACTCGGTCACCAACGAGCTGTCCCGCCAGGGCCGCGGCATCCACGTCGTGATCCACCCGCAGGTCACCGTGCGCCGCGACCTGACCGGCAAGCTCCTGGAGGTCCTGCCCGCGGGCAGCGCCGCCGACGGCCACGACACGCTCACCGAGTCGTGGATCCACGTGGAGATCGACCGGGAGACCGACCGCGCCGACCTGAAGCAGATCACCTCCGACCTGCTGCGTGTCCTGTCCGACGTCCGTGAGGCCGTCGAGGACTGGGAGAAGATGCGGGACTCGGCGCTGCGTATCGCCGACGACCTGCCGAGCGAGCCCACCGCCGACGACCTGCGCACCCAGGACGTCGAGGAGGCCCGCGAGCTGCTGCGCTGGCTGTCCGCCGACCACTTCACCTTCCTCGGCTACCGCGAGTACGAGCTGCGCGAGGACGACTCGCTGTCCGCCGTGCCCGGCACCGGCCTCGGCATCCTGCGCTCCGACCCGCAGCACGGCGGCGACGACCACCACCCGGTGAGCCCGTCCTTCAGCCGGCTGCCCGCCGACGCGCGCGCCAAGGCCCGCGAGCACAAGATCCTCGTGCTGACCAAGGCCAACAGCCGCGCCACCGTGCACCGCCCGTCGTACCTGGACTACGTCGGCGTGAAGAAGTTCGACGCCGAGGGCAACGTCATCGGCGAGCGCCGCTTCCTCGGCCTCTTCTCGAGCGCCGCGTACACGGAGTCCGTCCGGCGCGTCCCGGTCGTGCGCCGCAAGGTGCAGGAAGTGCTGCGGGGCGCCGGATTCTCGCCCAACAGCCACGACGGCCGCGACCTGCTCCAGATCCTGGAGACGTACCCGCGCGACGAGCTGTTCCAGACCCCGGCCGACGAGCTGCGCGCCATCGTCACCAGCGTCCTCTACCTCCAGGAGCGCCGCCGGCTGCGGCTCTACCTGCGCCAGGACGAGTACGGCCGCTACTACTCGGCCCTCGTCTACCTGCCGCGCGACCGCTACACCACCGGTGTCCGCCTGCGGATCATCGACATCCTCAAGGAGGAGCTCAACGGCACCAGCGTCGACTTCACGGCCTGGAACACCGAGTCGATCCTGTCCCGGCTGCACTTCGTCATCCGCGTCGAGCCGGGCACCGAGCTGCCCGTGCTGACCGAGGCCGACACCGAGCGCATCGAGGCGCGGCTCGTCGACGCCGCCCGCTCGTGGGCCGACGGCTTCGGCGAGGCGCTGAACGCGGAGTGCGGCGAGGAGCGCGCGGCCGAGCTGGGCCGCCGCTACTCCGGCGCCTTCCCCGAGGGCTACAAGGCCGACCACTCGCCGCGCGCGGCGGTCGCCGACCTGGTCCACCTCGAGGCGCTCAAGCGCGGCGAGAGGGACTTCGCGCTCTCGCTGTACGAGCCCGTGGGCGCGGCCCCCGGCGAGCGCCGCTTCAAGATCTACCGCACCGGCGCGCCGGTCTCCCTGTCGTCCGTCCTGCCGGTCCTCAACCAGCTCGGCGTCGAGGTCATCGACGAGCGCCCGTACGAGCTGCGCTGCTCGGACCGGACCACCGCGTGGATCTACGACTTCGGTCTGCGGATGCCCATGTCCAACGGCAACGGCGACTACATCGGTGACGACGGCCGCGAGCGCTTCCAGGGGGCCTTCACGGCGACCTGGACCGGCGCCGCCGAGAACGACGGCTTCAACTCCCTCGTCCTGAGCGCCGGCCTGAACTGGCGGCAGGCGATGGTGCTGCGCGCGTACGCCAAGTACCTGCGCCAGGCCGGTGCGACATTCAGCCAGGACTACATGGAGGACACCCTCCGTAACAACGTCCACACCACCCGCCTCCTGGTCAGCCTCTTCGAGGCGCGTATGTCGCCGGAGCGCCAGCGGGCCGGGACCGAGCTGATCGACGGGCTCCTGGAGGAGCTCGACGGCGCGCTCGACCAGGTCGCGAGCCTGGACGAGGACCGGATCCTGCGGTCCTTCTTGACCGTCATCAAGGCGACGCTGCGGACGAACTTCTTCCAGAAGCGCGACGACGGCACGCCGCACGCGTACGTCTCCATGAAGTTCGACCCGCAGGCCATCCCCGACCTGCCCGCGCCGCGCCCGGCCTACGAGATCTGGGTGTACTCGCCGCGGGTCGAGGGCGTGCACCTGCGCTTCGGCAAGGTCGCGCGCGGTGGTCTGCGCTGGTCCGACCGGCGTGAGGACTTCCGTACCGAGGTCCTCGGCCTGGTCAAGGCGCAGATGGTGAAGAACACCGTCATCGTGCCGGTCGGCGCCAAGGGCGGCTTCGTCGCGAAGAACCTGCCGGACCCGAGCGTCGACCGTGACGCGTGGCTGGCCGAGGGCGTCGCGTCGTACAAGACCTTCATCTCGGCGCTGCTCGACATCACCGACAACCTGGTGGCCGGCGAGGTCGTGCCCCCGGCGGACGTCGTGCGCCACGACGAGGACGACACGTACCTCGTGGTCGCGGCGGACAAGGGCACGGCGACGTTCTCCGACATCGCCAACGCGGTCGCCGAGTCGTACAACTTCTGGCTCGGTGACGCCTTCGCCTCCGGCGGCTCGGCGGGCTACGACCACAAGGGCATGGGCATCACCGCCCGCGGCGCCTGGGAGTCCGTGAAGCGGCACTTCCGGGAGCTGGGCACCGACACGCAGACCGAGGACTTCACGGTCGTCGGCGTCGGCGACATGTCCGGTGACGTGTTCGGCAACGGCATGCTGCTCTCCGAGCACATCCGCCTGGTCGCCGCGTTCGACCACCGGCACATCTTCATCGACCCGCGGCCCGACGCGGCCACCTCGTACGCCGAGCGCCGCCGCCTGTTCGACCTGCCGCGCTCCTCGTGGGCCGACTACAACAAGGAACTGATCTCCGCGGGCGGCGGGATCTTCCCGCGCTCCGCCAAGGCGATCCAGCTCAACGCGCACATCCGCGAGGCACTCGGCATCCAGTCGGGCGCCGCGAAGATGACGCCGGCCGACCTGATGAAGGCGATCCTGCGCGCGCGGGTCGACCTGCTGTGGAACGGCGGCATCGGCACGTACGTGAAGTCGTCCGCCGAGTCGAACGCGGACGTCGGCGACAAGGCCAACGACGCGATCCGCGTCAACGGCCAGGACGTGCGGGCCAAGGTGATCGGCGAGGGCGGCAACCTCGGCGCGACCCAGCTGGGCCGTATCGAGTTCGCGCGCAGCGGCGGCAAGGTCAACACCGACGCCATCGACAACAGCGCGGGCGTGGACACCTCCGACCACGAGGTGAACATCAAGATCCTGCTCAACGCGCTCGTCACCGACGGCGACATGACCGTCAAGCAGCGCAACAAGCTGCTCGCCGAGATGACCGACGAGGTCGGCGCCCTGGTCCTGCGCAACAACTACGCGCAGAACACGGCCCTGGCCAACGCGGTCGCCCAGGCGCCCGACCTGCTCCACGCCCACCAGCGCTTCATGCGCCGCCTGGTCCGTGAAGGGAGCCTGGACCGGGCCCTGGAGTTCCTGCCGGCGGACCGGCAGGTCAAGGAACTGCTGAACTCCCGGCGCGGCCTGAGCCAGCCCGAGCTGGCCGTCCTCCTCGCGTACACGAAGATCACGGCCGCGCACGAGCTGATCCAGACCTCGCTGCCGGACGACCCGTACCTGCGCAGGCTCCTGCACGCCTACTTCCCGCAGGCGCTGCGCGAGCGGTTCGCCGACGCGGTCGACGGGCACGCGCTGCGCCGCGAGATCATCACCACGGTGCTGGTCAACGACACGGTGAACACCGGCGGTTCGACGTTCCTGCACCGGCTGCGCGAGGAGACCGGGGCGTCCCTGGAGGAGATCGTGCGGGCGCAGCTCGCCGCGCGCGAGATCTTCGGCCTCGGTGAGGTCTGGGACGCGGTCGAGTCGCTCGACAATGTCGTCGCCGCGGACGTCCAGACCCGGATCAGGCTGCACTCGCGCCGCCTGGTCGAGCGCGGCACGCGCTGGCTGCTCAACAACCGGCCGCAGCCGCTCCAGCTCGCCGAGACCATCGACTTCTTCCGCGAGGGTGTCGCCGAGGTGTGGTCGGCCATGCCGAAGATGCTGCGTGGCGCGGACGCCGAGTGGTACCAGTCGATCCTGGACGAGCTGACCGCGGCGGGTGTGCCGGAGGAGCTGGCCCAGCGGGTCGCCGGGTTCTCCTCGGCCTTCCCGACGCTCGACGTCGTGGCGATCGCCGACCGCACCGGCAAGGACCCCCTGGCCGTCGCCGAGGTGTACTACGACCTCGCGGACCGGCTGTCCATCGCGCAGCTGATGGATCGGATCATCGAGCTGCCGCGGACCGACCGCTGGCAGTCGATGGCCCGCGCCTCGATCCGCGAGGACCTGTACGCGGCGCACGCGGCGCTCACGGCCGATGTGCTGGCCGCCGGGAACGGCGTGTCCACTCCGGAGCAGCGCTTCGACGCGTGGCAGGAGAAGAACGCGCCGATCCTGGGCCGCGCGCGGACGACCCTGGAGGAGATCCAGAGCTCGGACGCCTTCGACCTGGCGAACCTGTCGGTCGCGATGCGCACGATGAGGACGCTGCTGCGCGCGCACTCGTAGGGTCCCCTCGAAGCGATGGGGGCGCCCCGCACCGGAACTCCGGTGCGGGGCGCCCCCATGTCACCTTCCGGACTCTTTCCGTTCTCTTTCCCTTCTCCGGCCCGCCTCTTGACCGGTTCTGGCCTGATGGACCGCGCGCCCAATCGGTTGCTCCTTCAGGCGCGTCGGCCCCATGAGGTTCGTCATAAGCCATCAACTCGGGCATTACGTCTAAAGTGGACCCGATTGTCAGATTAACGGCGCGCGGCGGAGAGGTCGGGAAGGGTCCATGACGGAAGCGATTCTGCTGGTCGGCGGGCTGGGCACCCGGCTGCGGCCGCTCACGGTCAACACACCCAAGCCCATGGTGCGCGCGGCCGGAGTCCCCTTCCTGGCCCATCAGATCGCCCGGCTCGCCGGCGCGGGCGTGCGCCACATCGTCCTCGCCACCTGCTATCTCGCCGAGGTCTTCGAGCCGTACTTCGGCGACGGATCGGCGTTCGGGGTCCACCTCGAGTACGCCGTCGAGTACGAGGCGCTGGGGACCGGCGGCGCGATCCGGCACGCGGCGCGCCGCCTGATCTCCGCTCCCGAGGAACCCGTCCTCGTCTGCAACGGCGACATCCTCACCGGCCTCGACGCCCGCGCCCTCATCAACCGGCACCGCGAGCGCGAAGCCGACGTCACCCTCCACCTCGCCCGCGTCGACGACCCCCGCGCCTTCGGGCTCGTACCGACCGACGCCGACGGCTGCGTGCTCGCCTTCACCGAGAAGCCGCAGATGGCCGAGGAGATCGTCACGGACCAGATCAACGCGGGCTCCTACGTGTTCCGCAGGTCCGTGATCGACCACATCCCCGCCGGGCGGGCCGTCTCCGTCGAGCGCGAGACGTTCCCCGGCCTGCTCGCCTCGGGTGCCTATCTGCACGGCATGGTCGAGGACTCCTACTGGCTCGACCTCGGCCGGCCCGAAACCTTCGTGCAGGCCTCCGCCGACCTCGTGCGCGGGGTCATCCACTCACCCGCCGTGCCCGGTGTGCGCGGCGAGTCCCTCGTACTGCCCGGCGCCAAGGTGGCCGCCGACGCCTGGCTCGCCGAAGGCACCGTCGTCGGGGCGGGCGTCCGGGTAGGTTCGGGGGCCGTCGTCCACGCTTCCGTGCTGCATGACGGCGCGACCGTGGGCGCCGGTGCCTATGTCAGGAAGAGCCTGGTCGGCGCGGGTGCGCGGATCGGGCGGCGCTCCGTCCTGCACGGCAGCGTCATCGGTGACGGCGCCCACGTCGGCGCCCACAACGAACTGCGGAACGGAACCCGGGTGTGGTGCGAGGCCGTACTGCCCGACCGGGCCGTCCGCTTCTCCTCGCTCGCCGGAGAAGGGCTGAACGAACAGTGAACATGAACTCTCGCGACATCGGGGCCACACCGGCCGCCGCCAGGCCACTGCCCGACGACTGGGCCCGCACCCCCCTCACCGTCGTCATGCCGACGTACAACGAGGCGGGCAACCTGCCCGGCATGGCCGACGCCCTCATGGCGCTCCCCCTCCCGGGCCTGCGCCTCCTCGTCGTCGACGACTCCAGCCCCGACGGCACCGGCGACATCGCCGAGCGGTACGCCGAGCGGCACGGGCGTGACCGGATGAGCGTCCTGCACCGCGCCGGCAAGGAGGGCCTCGGCCGGGCCTACGCGGCCGGCATGGCGCGGGCCGTCGCCGACGGCGCGCGCTACGTCCTCCAGATGGACGCCGACGGCAGCCACCCCGCCGACAAGGTCCCCGCTCTCCTCGGCACCGCCCTCGCCACCGGCGCCGCAGTCACCATCGGCAGCCGTTACGTCCAGGGCGGCACGCTCTCCGAGGCGTGGGGCGTGCACCGCAGGCTCCTGTCCCGCTGGGCCAATACCTACGCGGGCGTCATTCTCGGCACCCGCGTCCGCGACATCACCGGCGGCTTCAACCTGTGGCGCGAGGACGCCCTGCGCGCCATCGACCTGGCGTCCGTCGACAGCGCGGGCTACAGCTTCCAGGTCGAGATGAAGTACCGGGCGGTGCGCCGCGGGTTCGGCGTCATAGAGGTACCCATCCACTTCGAGGACCGCACGGTCGGCGAGTCCAAGATGAACCTGATGGTGCAGCTCGAATCCGTCACCATGCCGTGGAAGCTGCGGGCGAGGGCGCGCCGATGACGGTGCAGACCGCCGCGCGTGAGGCGCCCGTCGTCGTTCCCGTCCGGGTCCGGGTGCGCCGCCTGTCCATGGAGGTCGCCAAGTTCGGCGTCGTCGGCGGCAGCGGCGTCGCCGTCAACTTCCTCGTCTTCAACCTCCTGCTGCACGGCATCGGCGGGGCCCCGATGGCCGCGACGGTCCTGGCCAGCTGCGTCGCCATGGGCACCAACTACCTGGGCTTCCGCTTCTTCGCCTACCGGGACCGCGCCTCGCGCACCGGCCGCCAGATCGCGCTGTTCTTCGGCTTCAGCGCCCTCGGCGTCCTGATGGAGAGCGTCCTGTTCTACGCCGGATACCACGGCGCCTCGATGACGGGCCCGCTCGCGTCGAACATCGCCAAGGCCCTGTCCATCGTCCTCGCCTCGGGGTTCCGCTTCCTCGTCTACCGGACATGGGTCTTCCAGCACGATGCGCGCCGCGAGTAACGCGGCCCTCAAGGCCGCGGCCCCGCTGGTCCTCCTGCTGCTCGTCGTCCTGCTCGTGGCCGTCGCGATCCGGCTGCCCTGGGCGGGCGATCTCGGCATCCACGCGGCCACCGTCGAGCGCCTGCGCCACGACCTCCTCGACCCGGGCAACCCGCTGGTCGACGAGAAGACGCCGAGCCCGTACTACTCGCCGTGGACGGTGTTCCTCGGCGTCCTCGCCGACGCCACCGGCCTCGGCACCTTCACCGTCCTGCGCATCGCCGCGCTGATCTCGCTGACGCTGCTCGTGACCGGCGTGTGGCGGTTCACCGGCACGTTCACCGAAGCGTCCGCGAGCCGCTCCCGGCGCACGGCGGTCACCGCGCTCGTCCTGCTGTGTCTGCTCCTCCTGTGGGGCACGAGCCTGTTCAACTGGAGCGGCTTCCTCGGCCTCAACTCCCTTGCCCTGACCGTCTCCTACCCCAGCACCTTCGCGCTCGGGCTGTCCTTCCACTTCTGGGCGCTGCTGCGCGGGGCGCTCGCGCGCGGCTCGGGCCTGCCCGGGTTCCTCGGCCTCGGACTGCTGTGGTCCGTGATCCTGCTGAGCCATCAGTTCTCGGGCGTCGTCGCGTCGTTCGGTGCCCTCGCGATGGTGGCCGGGGCGCGGCCCTGGCCGGCACGCGCGGTGTGGGCGCGGCTCGTGGCCGGGCTCGCCCTCGGCGCGGTCGTGCTCGCCGCGTGGCCGTACTACTCGTTCTTCGGCCTCTTCCACGCGCAGGGCCTGGAGGAGATCCACCAGGCCCTGTACCGGAACCTGCCCGGCCGGTACTGGCTCCTGCTGCCCGGCGTGTTCGCGCTCGCCCTGCGGTGGCGCAGGGACCGGCGCGATCCGCTCGTGGTCTTCTTCGCGCTCGGGGCGCTGATGTTCGCCGCAGGCCGGGTGAGCGGGCACTACTCGTGGGGCCGGGTGGTGCCGGCCGCCGTGATCCCGGCGCAGGTCGCGGCGGGCCTGGAGGTGTTCGGGGCAGAGCGCGGGGCGGGTCGCGGGGCGGTACGCACGGCGTTCGCGGCGGTGCTCGGTGCGGCGCTCCTCGCGGGTGCGTGGACCCAGTCGGGCGTACTCGGCTATGTCGTCCCGCGAGACGTCCTGCCCAAGCCGCTCGCCGACCGCTACAAGCCACCGTGGCGCGGCTATTACTGGGTGACGCCCTGGGTGAAGTACGGGGACGTGGTCCTCGCCACGGACTTCCCCGCGCGCCAGATCCCCGCGTACGGGCCCTACACCGTGGCCCCCGGCTACCCGGACTTCTTCCTGCCCGACGAGGCGGCCCGCACCAGCGCTGTCGGGACCTACTTCGCCCCCGCCACCGAGCGGGCCGCGCGCCTCGACGTCCTGCGCCGCTACGAGGTGCGGTGGATCGTGAGCCACCGCGGCGACGCGGGCCTCGCCGCCACCGACCCCGCACTGCACAAGGTCACAACGGGCCCGGGCGGCCAGACCCTGTACGAGGTCGTCGGCGACCCGCGCTAGCGCAGCGCGCTCCTCACCAGGCGCACCGCGTTCCGTACGCGCCCGTCCGAAGCCGTGGCCAGCCTGCGCGCCACCGGGTGCGTCACCCGGGCCGTGAGCCCGGCCGGCTCCCAGCGGATCTGGAGCCGCCCGCCGCCCCGGCCCTCCGGCTCCAGCGTCACCCGGTGCGGGGCCGCCCCCGAGTGGTAGCCGACACGCGCGGTGAGCGCGGGGAAGTCCAGCGGCGCGAGCAGGACCGAGGTGTTGCGCAGCCCGTGGTCCTGGAGCTGGAGCAACGGATGCCGTACGCCGTCGAAGCCGTGCACCGGCAGCGGGGCCGCCGCCAGGTCGAGCCGCACCCGGCCCTCGAAGACGCCGGGCCGCACCGGGTCGAGCCGCAGCCGCGTCGTCATACGGCGCCCCCCCGGCGCCACGACCAGCGAGGCGACGTGCGGGCCGACGGCGAGGCGCAGACCGGGATCGTACGTGCGCACCGACAGGTCGACGCCGGCGCCGGGGCCGCGCTCGATCCGCGTGATCTCGTGGCGGAACTGGGCGCCGGGGAACGGACGCGAGTACAACTCCTGGTCGGACAGGTCGAGTTCAGCACGCGCCTCGTCCGACGACGGGACCACCGCGCCCCAGTAGACGGCACCGGACGCGTCCGTGGCAGTCTCGCGCGGGGCCACCACATGGCCGAGCCCGCGCGCCGCGAGCCGGGCGTCGCGGAGGCGGCCGTCGCGCACCAGTTGCAGGACGACCCGCTCGGGGCGCGGCAGCCGGGCGTACGCGCTCGGGGACAGCGTCGCCAGATACGGGTTCACGATCTCGGCGAACCCGGCCAGCCACGCGTCGTCCCGGTAGGGCAGATCGCCCGCGTACATCCGGAAGTCGTGCTTGAGGAACTTGTAGTCCTTGTCCTCGCGCACCCCCGTGTGGCCGCCCGCCGCGAGGAAATCGTCGATGAGTTCCTGCACGTGGACACGGTCGCGGACGTTGGTCAGCTTGTGCCGCTGGTTGGAGATCGACGCGGTGTCCGCCTCGGCGAACGGCGCGATGTACCAGCGGTAGACCGGCTCGGGGATGACGGTGAAGGACTTCGCGAGGCAGTACGCCTGCGCCGAGAACAGCTGGTCCTCGTAGTGGATGCCCTCGGGGAAGCGCAGCTGGGTGCGGTCGAGGAACTCCCGCTTGTACATCTTGCTCGTCGACAAGTGCTCGAAGAACAGGCCGGGTTCGGCGTCGATCCCGTCGACCGTGCGGCGCTCCGCGACCAGGTGCGGCATCCACGTCGACGTGCGGCCCGTGTCGACGCGGATCCGTTCGACCGCGCCCATCGCGAAGTCGATCTCCCGCTCCCGGTGCGCCGCGAGCAGCAGCTCCACCGATTCCGGCGGGAGTTCGTCGTCGCTGTCGAGGAACATCAGATACGGGGCGCGGGCGATGTCGAGCGCGCGGTTCCGCGGCGCGCTGCACCCGCCGCTGTTCTCCGGCAGGCGCAGGTAGCGCACCCGTGGGTCCGCGGCGGCGAGGCGGCGCGCCACCTCGGGGGTGGCGTCCGTCGAGTGGTCGTCGCTGATGACGACCTCGATGTTGCCGTGCGTCTGGTCCAGGACCGAGGCGACGGCGCGCGGCAGCCGCCCGGCGTCGTTGTAGACGATGACGGTGACCGCGACGTCGGGCGTGATCGTCCTCGTGGGCGTGGTCATCGGCGGGCCGCCTCCTCGGGGGTGGGCGCGGGGATGCGCTCGTCGACGGGGATCACCGGGGGCAGCGCCGCCTCGCTCTCGCCGAGGAAGACCCGGCGTACGACCCGCTCGGCGGCGTGACCGTCGTCGAACTCGCAGAACCGGCGCCGGAACGCGGCCCGCGCCTTCCCTGATGCCTCGTCGCGCCACGCGCCCGAGACGAGGATGTCCGTGAGCTCGTCCTGCGTACGGGCGACGGGCCCGGGTGCCTCGGCGATCAGGTCGAAGTAGACCCCGCGGGTCTTCGCGTACATCTCCCAGTCGTCCGCGTAGATCACGATCGGGCGGTCCAGATTGGCGTAGTCGAACATGATCGACGAGTAGTCCGTGACAAGGGTGTCCGCGGCGAGGCAGAGGTCCTCGACCGGGTCGTACGTCGACACGTCGATGACCCGCCCGCTGCGGCGCAGGCCCGCGAGCGGCGAGGCCGCCCCGCCGTAGAAGTAGTGGCCGCGCACGAGGAGGACGGTGTCGTCGCCGAGCCGGTCGGCGAGCGCGGCGAGGTCAAGGCGCGGGGTCCAGGAGCCCTCGTAGTCGCGGTGCGTCGGTGCGTACAGGACGGCCCGCCGGCCCGGCGCGATGCCGAGGCGGTCGCGGACGGCGCGGATGTCGGCGGCCGTCGCGCTGTAGAAGACGTCGTTGCGCGGATAGCCGTACTCCAGCGGGACGTAGTGCGTGGGGTAGGCGCGCTCCCAGATCCGCGTGGAGTGGCTGTTCGACGTGACGCTGTAGTCCCACTTGTCGACGCGGGCCAGGAGCTGGCGGAAGTTGAGGCCCTTGGACGCGGTCGGGTACTCGATCTGGTCGAGGCCCATGCGCTTGAGGGGCGTGCCGTGGTGGGTCATGACGTGGACGGCTTCGGGGCGCTTGACCACGGCGTTCGCGAAGTTGACGTTGTTGACGAGGTACTTGGCGCGGGCCAGGACCTCCCAGTAGCGGCGGGAGCCGGGCACGACGTGGTCGGTGCCGGGGGGCAAGAGCGGCGCGTCGGCCGCGCGGACCACCCACACCTGGTGGACGCGCGGCGCCAGTTCGGCGAGCTTCGCGGCGATCGCGCCCGGATTGCAGGCGACCCCGCGGTCCCAGTACGCGGAGAACACGGCCAGGTCCGGGTCCACGGGCCGGCGCAGCTCCCGCCGGTAGTGGTGGCCGCGGACCTTCGCGCCGATCCGCCGCTTGCGCTCCCGGACCGCGGACTTCAGGGCGCGCCGTTTGCGGTTGACGCTCTGGAAGGCGCGGTAACGGGAGTACGCGTCCTCTTCGAGCAGGCGGCGCCGTATGCCTTCGAGCCCCGCGGGCCTTCGGTAATCCTCCGGCCGCCACGCGACGGCCGCGCGCGAGGCCCGGCGGAAGAACTCGCGGCCCACCGGCTCCGGCATCCCGGCGCGCGCCACGATCCGCATGCACTCGGTCGCCATCACGTCGTAGAGGACCGCGCGGGGACCGGTCGGCGTGCCGAGACCGGCCATCAGGCGCTGGAGGTCCTCGTACAGGCCGACGGTCGCGTAGTACTTCTCCGGGGTGAGCGGCGGCAGGCTCGTGGGGCGCAGCCTGCGCTCGTCGAGGACCACGTGCTGGAGTGCGGTGACGCGGTCGGCGAGGACGAGGGCGGCGCGGGCCGCGAACCGTTCGTCGGTGGCGGCCAGTCGGCCGCGGTGGTCCCGCCAGAACGCGGCGCGCAGGGCACGGTTCCCGAGCAGCGGGGTGACCCGCAGCAGGTCGGGGCAGTCCGCGAGAGGGAGATCGCGGCCGCCCGTCCTGGCGAGCAGACGGGCGTCGGGGCCCGGGGCGCCGGAGGTGCGCCAGTTCGAGTGCACATGGTCGGTGAGTACGACGTCCACACGGTCGGCGCCGTCCGGGAGACCCGCGACCCGGTCCCGCAGCACCCGCAGCGCGCCCGGGGCCACGCGGTCCTTGGCGTGCACGAACAGCAGCCACTCGCCCGAGGCCCGCTCGCCGCCGGCCGCGCGGGCCTCCTCGTCGGAAGTGCCGCCGGGCAGGGCCAGAACGGTGACGCTGCCCGGCACGTCGGCGGTCGGCGCCGGATCGTCCACGGCGGCGACGACGAGCTCCGCCCCCTCGGGCAACTGGCCGGTCACGCTGTCCAGGCAGTCGGCGAGATGCCCCTGCACGTCCCGGCCGTACACGATGACGCTGAGTTCCTGCACGGTCTCCGTCCCTTCTCCTCCTGGCGCACCATCGTGTCACCAATCAGATAAAAGGGATAAATGGAGTGGGCCGCCCGCATCGGCCTCAGGTGGAAACGGCGACCTTGGCCTTCTTCGGTTCCGCCTTGCGGTCGTTCGGATTGGTGAACGCCTCGTACGCCCGCAGGACCTCGTCCGTCGGGCCGTCCATCCGCAGCTCGCCGCGCTCCAGCCACAGGACCCGGTCGCAGGTGTCGCGGATCGACTTGTTGTTGTGACTGACGAGGAAGACCGTGCCGGCCTCCTTGCGCAGCTCGCGGATGCGGGACTCCGAGCGCTTCTGGAAGGACCGGTCACCGGTGGCCAGGGCCTCGTCGATCAGCAGCACGTCGTGGTCCTTGGCGGCGGCGATGGAGAACCGGAGCCGGGCGGCCATACCGGAGGAGTACGTCCGCATGGGCAGCGTGATGAAGTCGCCCTTCTCGTTGATGCCGGAGAAGCCGACGATGTCGTCGTAGCGCTCGCGCACCTCCTCGCGGCTCATGCCCATGGCGAGGCCGCCGAGATGGACGTTGCGCTCGCCCGTGAGGTCGTTCATCAGCGCCGCGTTCACGCCGAGCAGGGAGGGCTGGCCGTGGGTGAAGATCCGGCCGTTCTCGGTGGGCAGCAGTCCCGCGACCGCCTTGAGCAGCGTCGACTTGCCAGAGCCGTTCGTGCCGATCAGGCCGATGGCCTCGCCCTTGTAGGCGGTGAACGAGACCTTCCTGACGGCGTGCACCTTGCGGACGCCCGCCCGCGCCTCGGCCTTCTTCCGCCCGCCGATGATGCGGCCGAGCGCGGCGGTCGCGGTGCCGCGGCCCGCCCCGGTGCCGTTCACGCGGTACACGATGTCGACGTTGTCGACGATGACGGTGGGGATCCGCTCCCCGGAGGTGTCAGCCACGGCCGTACGTCTCCTCTGCCTTCCAGAAGTAGATGAACCCGCCGACGCCCGCGACCAGCGCCCACCCGGCCGCGATCGCCCACACGTGGGGCGGCAGCTGACCGCGGTGGAAGCTGTCGATCAGGGCGAAGCGCATCAGGTCGATGTAGACGGCGGCCGGGTTCGCGGACAGCAGTACGTGCACGACGTGCGGCAGGTGCTGGTTCTTGAGCACCTTGTCGATGCTCCACATCACGCCGGACGTGTACATCCACGTACGCAGCAGGAACGGCATCAGCTGCGCGATGTCCGGCGTCCGCGCGCCCATCCTCGCCATCACGAGGGCCACACCGGTGTTGAAGACGAACTGAAGCAGCAGGACCGGCAGGACCAGGAACCACGAGAGGGCCGCCGGAACGCCGAAGCACAGCAGGATCACCACCAGCGCGCACATCGAGAACAGCAGCTGCTGGAGCTGCTGGAGCGCGAACGACACCGGCAGCGCGGCGCGCGGGAAGTGCAGCGCCCGTACGAGACCGAGGTTGCCGGAGATCGCGCGCGTGCCCGCCATGATCGAGCTCTGCGTGAACGTCCACACGAACACGCCGGTGACCAGGAACGGCACATAGTCCGGCACGTTGTGCTTCGTGCCCATCAGCACGCCGAAGATGAAGTAGTAGACCGCCGCGTTCAGGAGCGGGGTCGCCACCTGCCACACCTGGCCGAGCTTCGCCTGGCTGTACTGCGCCGTGAGCTTGGCCGTCGCGAACGCGGTGATGAAGTGGCGCCGCTGCCAGAGCCGGCCCACGTACTCCGCGAGGGTCGGGCGCGCGCCGCTGACCGAGAGGCCGTATCGCGCGGCCAGCTGTGCGGGATCTTCCACCGGCGCGGTGGCCACCGGCGGGGGAGGTGTGTCGACTGCCTGACTCACATCCGCTGCTTTCGCTCAAAGGGTCGGAGACGTCGGAACGGGTCCGTATCGTCGTGACGCGAGAGTAGGGCGTCGCTACGTCGGAACGCAACCGTATCGTCGTAACGCCGTAAGCTGTTCACCATGACGACCAACGCCGACTCCTCCCCCGAGCTCTCGGCTGCGCTCGAGCAGGGGGGACCCCCATCGCCAGCGCGTCGCCGGGCCCCCGCAGGGGCAGCCGTCCTCCGTGAGGATGTGACCGACGCCATCCGGGCAGCCGTCTTCGACGAGCTCGCCGCCGTGGGCTACGCCCGCATGTCCATCGAGGGGATCGCGCGCCGCGCGGGCGTCGGCAAGACAGCCGTCTACCGCCGCTGGCGCTCCAAGCTGCACCTGGTCCTGGACCTGGTCTCCGCCATAGCGGTCCAGGGCCTGCCGGCCCCGGATACGGGCTCCCTGGAGGGCGACCTGCGCCTCCTGTACGAGGTGACGTCCCGGGCCCTGAGGCATCCGGTCGCCGGCCAGATCATCCCCGACCTCCAGGCCGAGGCCGCCCGCAACCCGGAAATCGCCGAGGCCATGCAGAAGGCACTGCGCGAGGGGCAGCACGGGGTGGCGAGCGGCATCGTGCGCAGCGCCGCCGCACGCGGGGAGGTCAGGGCGGACCTCGACGAGGACCTCGCCCTCGACCTGATCTCCGGCCCGCTGTACTGGCGCGCGGTGGTGGTACGGACGCCGTTGCCCAAGGGGTATCTGGGGCGGCTGGCGGGGGCTACCGCGGCGGGGTTGCGGGTGTTGTGACTGCGTCAGTTTCCGGAGGCGAAGGCGACGAAGGTGGCCCAAGTGGTGGGGGTGACCGTGAGGTGGGGGCCGAGGCTGGATTTGGAGTCGCGGATGTGGATGGTGGTGGGGGTGGTGGCTACTTCGATGCAGTCGCCCTCGTTTCCGTCGCTGCTGTAGCTGCTCTTGAACCAAGACAGCCCGGAAGCCTTGAGGATCATGCTTCTCCCAGTAGTTGCTCGATGAACGTCAGCGTCTCCCGAGGGGTGAGAGCCTCCGCCCGGATGGTGCCATATCGCAGTTCAAGGACCTGAAGTTGCTTCGCGTCAGATACGGGACGGCCGTTGAGCATCCCCTCTGAGCGGCCCACCGTCGTACCGTCCTTGAACTTGAGCACCTCGATCTTCCCGTCCATCCCGGGATGAGCCTCGCGGTGAGTAGGCATCACCTGAAGCGTGACATTGCGCAACTGCCCCACCTCCCACAGGTGTTCGAGCTGTTGACGCCATTCCATTGTGCCTCCGATGGGCCTCCTGAGTGCTGACTCCTCCTGGACGAAGCTGAGGGCAGGCGCAGGGGAGCGCTGGAAGATTGACCGCCGTGCCATGCGTGCGGCCACCATCCGCGAGACCTCGTCCTGCGAATACGTCGGCTGCCGGGCCTCGAACAGGGCCTTCGCGTGGCCCGGCGTCTGCAAGAGCCCATGCAGGCCGTGCGCCACGTAGACCCCCAACTCGACTGCGCGCGCCTCCATGCCGGCCAGATCCCGAACCTTCTTCGGGTACCGGACCTCCGCCACGTCATGCTTCATCGCCGAGATGAGCCCGCCCGCGCGGAGCGCCTCGTCGGCCTTGTCCAGGTACTCCGGGCGTGGGATCCGCTTACCCGCCTCGACCTTGTAGATCAGATCCTCCCCGTACCCGATCGCCACCGCGAACTCGCCGACCCGCAGCCCCGCCGCCTCCCGGCGCATGCGCAACTGCCGCCCCACCGTTGCCACCACCGCCGCACCCGACTCGTCGTCCGGGTCGACTTCCCATCCCGCCTCGTCCGCACTCACCGGCGCCACCTCCGACGTTTCGTTACCCCTAGGACCGCTGTGGACAGCCCGGACACGAGTGGACAGGCTCTGGACAGTCCCTCTACGCACCGGAGTCATGACTGCTCAAGGCGTCTCTGCTCCGACACGCTGAGTGACATGGAAACAGAAACTCAACTCCACGCAACCGCACGCCAGTTCACCGTGCTGCTCTCGGCCACGCCACGCGGAGCGCGCCTGGCCAGGCTGCTCACGACGGAGCAACTGCGCGCCTGGGGACTCCCGTTCGAAGCGGCAGCGCACGTCGTGGCGGAGCCGGCGGCGAATGCCGTGACGCATGGACGGGTGCCCGACCGGGACTTCCGGTTCACGCTCCTGGCGACTCACGGAGTGATCCGAATCGAGGTCACGGATACGAGGGGGGAGCGGGTCCCGGAGTTGCGCCATCCCGGCGCCGAGGAGGAGTCGGGGCGGGGCCTGCTCCTGGTCGAGGCGCTGGCGGGCGCTGGGGCGTGGCGCATGGGCCGGCGCCGAGGAAGACGACGTGGGCGGAGTTGCTGGTGCCCCGGGTGAACTGATCAAAAGCGGATGGCGTGGCCTTGGCTGGGGAGTTGGCTGCATGTGGCGCGGCCTTGGACGGTGAGTTGGCTGCCCCTGGTGCCCTCTGGGTGGTGGGTTTCTGGCCCGAATCTGCCAATGGTTCCGGCATCAGCAGTCTCCGGCCGGGTGGACGCAGTCCCCCCTTGGGGCGGCATTGGCCTCACCCGGGGGATTGGCAGATCTGGGCCACCACTCGCCATCCCGCATATTCCCGATGCCGCTGACACCAGCCGTGGTGGCGTCCTGGCCGGCCACAGCAGATGCCCTGGTGGGATCACCTATCCGGGTCACGTCCGAACGTCCCCCGGGCGAGAGACGCTCGTTGGGGGTAGGTCGTTTGGCGCAAGGCGACCTTGGGATCCAAGAGGGGATCAGCTATGTACGCAGTAATTCGGCGTTACGAAGGAGTGACTGACTCTGCCGAGGCAGGACGCCGAGTGGACGAGGGATTCGTGCCTCTCCTCCGCCGATCCCCCGGTTTCGTGGCCTACTACTGGGTGGACGCCGGGGACGGAGTGATGGTCTCCACCAGCGTCTTTGAAGACCAGACCGGGGCCGAAGAGTCGATCAACACGGCGGCGGACTTCGTGCGGGACAACCTCTCGTCGCTGCTCCCCAACCGTCCTCAGGTCACGGCCGGCCCGGTCGTGGCTGCTGGGTAGCAACCTGCGAGGCCACGGAACTCCGGCCAGAGCCTTGAAATTCCCGGCTCGACCGGGCCCCGGCGGCCGTTGACTCGTCGGCGTCAGCGGGGCGGTGACGAGCGCGGCACCGGGCAGGACGCCTGGGCCGGTCCGGGAACCCCTCCCCCTGGCTTCTACGGCTGGTTCAGCCCGTGACCACGCTGAACGCCGGGCAGTCTTCGGCTTCATGGGACCGCGCCGCACGGGACTCACCTCACGGCGGTCCTGTGCACCCGCACCCACCCCTGCCACGCCGACTCGACCATGTCGCGTACGTCGCGCTTCGCCGTCCAGCCGAGCTCCGTCGCGATGCGGTCCGCGGAGGCGACGACGCGGGCCGGGTCGCCGGGGCGGCGCGGGGTGACGACGGGGTCGGTGCCATGGCCCGTCGTCGCGTTGATGAGCTCGACCATCTCCAGGACCGAGACGCCTTCGCCGCGGCCGATGTTGAGGGTGAGGTCCGTGCCGGGGGCCGCGCCGGAGAGGCGGCGGGCGGCGGCCACGTGGGCCTCGGCGAGGTCGACGACGTGGATGTAGTCGCGTACGCAGGTCCCGTCCGGTGTCGGGTAGTCCGCGCCGAAGATCCGCGGGGCCTCGCCGTCGGTGAGCCTCTCGAAGACCATCGGTACGAGATTGAAGACGCCGGTGTCGGCCAGTTCGGGGGTGGCCGCGCCCGCCACGTTGAAGTAGCGCAGGGAGGCCGTGGCCAGGCCGTGCGCCCGGCCCGTCGCGCGGACCAGCCACTCGCCGGCGAGCTTCGTCTCGCCGTACGGGCTCATCGGCAGGCACGGGGTGTCCTCGGTGACGAGGTCGACGTCGGGCATGCCGTACACCGCGGCGGACGAGGAGAAGACGAAGGACGGGACGCCGCCCGCCGTGACCGCCTCCAGGAGGACGCGCAGGCCCTCGACGTTCTCGCGGTAGTAGTGCAGCGGCAGCTCCACCGACTCGCCGACCTGCTTCTTCGCGGCGAGGTGGACGACGCCGGTGATGCCGTGCCCGGCGATGGTGCGCGCCACGGCGTCCGCGTCCAGGGTCGAGGCGACGACGAGGGGTACGCCGTCCGGGACGCGCTCGGCGACGCCGGTGGACAGGTCGTCGTAGACCACGGTCCGCTCGCCCGCTTCCTGCATGGCGCGGACGACGTGCGCCCCGATGTATCCGGCACCGCCGGTGATCAGCCAGGTCATGTCGGTTAAGGGTCCCCTCGGTCGTGTCGTGTCTCGTCGTGCGCGTGTGGTCGGCGTTCTAGTGAACCAGGCGGTTGAGGCGGCCGCGTGCTACCGCCAGGGCTCCGCGTACGCCCGGTGCGAGGCGTACGGCGAGGGCGCCGGAGTGGGTCGCGTACGGATGGGCGAGCAGCACGCCGTGGCGCAGGCTCGGCAGGGCGGTGCGGCGCAGGAGGCCGGGGCCGGTGGCGGCGTGGGCGCTCGCGTCGCGGCTCGTGCCGTCCGCGAAGTTCACGTGGAGGCGCAGGTCCCAGGTGCCGGCGGCGAGCGCGGACAGGTCCAGGGACGTCTCGGCCTCCCAGGTCCCGGCGTCGCGCCCGGGTGCGAGGGTCACGGTGCGGCGCCTGGCGGGGCGGTGGCGCCGGCGGTCGATGACCTCGATGTCGACGGTGGCGGGGCCCGCCTCGGCGACGCGCCCGTACAGGTCGTGCAGGCGCAGCCGCAGCCGTGAGCCACGCGCGCGTGGCCGCAGTTCCGCCTCTATGGCGATGGGGAGGTGGCCCATGGGGCGTACGAGGAGGTGCTCCAGGGTCACCTGGGGGAGGCCGTCGGACCAGATGGGCGTGCCGTCGGCGGCGCGTGCGTAGGGCGGGCGCAGCCGGGCGGGGCGGGCCGCGACCTCCTTGAGGCGGGGCAAGTCGCGCGGGTGGTCGGAGGCGAGGATCACGCGGGCGACGACGCGGCCGGGGGCGGGTGCCGCGTCGATGTCGGCCGTGTCGAACGTGGCGAGGTAGGCGCGGGTGCGGTCCCACCACTCGGCGCGGTACTCGGGGCTGTGCAGGTCGAGCTCGCGGGCGTACATGCGCAGGCTGTGGTCGAGGAAGCGGGTGCGGGCCGCGCGCGCCAGGCGCTTGTGCGAGGCGGTCAGGAGGATGTCGACGGACTGGCGGTGCGCCTCGATGCGGCCGGTCCAGTTGTCGAGTCCGGCCCGGTCGAGGGAGAGCGACAGGCGGTCGGCGTCGCGGCGCACGTTCCAGATGTAGACCGTGTCGGGGACGAGCGCGATGCGCGGTCCGGCGGCGAGCACGCGCGCGGTGAACACGAAGTCCTCGTAGACGAAGCGGCCGTCGGGGAAGCGGATCCCGTGCTCGCGCAGGAAGTCCGTGCGGTAGAGCTTGTTGACGCAGAGGGTGTCGTGGACGAGGCGGGGGCGGCGCTCCGGGTGGGGGACCACGGCGGGCCTGGCGTACAGCTCCGGCTGCCACGGGGTGTCGCGGCCCGAGGGGAGTTCGCGGCGCACGCACAGGCCGGCGGCGACCTCGGTGCCGTGGGCGAGTGCCGCGCCGAGCAGGGCGTCGACGGCGCCGGGCGGCAGCACGTCGTCGCTGTCCAGGAACATGACGTACGGGGCCGAGGCAGTGTCGATGCCGTCGTTGCGCGGGGTGCCGCAGCCGCCGCTGTTCGCGGCGCGGGGCACCACTTTCAGGCGTGGCTCGTCGTCCGCCATGCGCCGGAGCAGCTCGCCGCTGCCGTCCGTCGAACAGTCGTCGACGGCGATCACCTCGCGGACCGCGGGGCCCTGGGAGAGGGCGGAGCGTACGGCGTCGGGGACCCGTGCGGCGTCGTTGTAGCCGATGACGACGACGGAAACCTGTGACTGCGGGGGCGACGGCTGCTGGGGCTGGGGCTGCACTGCTTCCACGGAAGGAAATCCTAGGCGTTTGCGGTAATTGTCCGGTAAGTAAAGTTCCTACGCCTTTGATCCCTTCCAGAGGGACCGGAACGAGAGCACGGCACCTCCGAGGAGCAGGCCGTTGCGCGCCAGCATCAGTAGCGAGCCCGTCCACGTGGCGGCCTCGACATCGCGGTACAGGACCGGGTACGCGAGCGCGCTCAGACCGGCCGCCGCCACGACGAGTACGGCGACGAGGCGCTGGGTGGTGCGGTGCGAGGTGAGGCAGACCGCGGCGAGCCCGAGCAGCCAGATCAGGTACTGCGGGCTGATCACGCGGCTGGTGACGGTGAAGAGCAGGACGGCGCACAGGGCTGCGTCGAACGGGGTCGCGGGGCTCCAGCTCGTCGCCCGCAGCCGCCAGAGCAGCAGCAGCGCCGCCACGACGGCGGTGAGCACCAGGGAGGCCGCGGCCACCACGCCCACGTGCGGGCCGACGTACTCCATCGCCCCGAACTGATAGCGGATGTGTCCGGACCAGCCCGCCCGCCGCGCGAACGACAGGACCGTGCCGCCCAGCGACTCGATCTGCACACCCCGCTCGCCCTGGTGGCGCAGGAACGCGAACGGCGAGCGGAACGCGACCGCGAGGGCGAGCAGGATCGCGGCGGCGGAGATGAGCGCCGCCGTCCACGCCTCCCGGCTGGTACGTCCCCGGGGCGTGCCGAGCAGGGTGAGCGCCGGCCACACCTTCACCAGCGCGCCGCACGCCGCGAGGACGCCGCCCGCACGCGGGTACCGCCTCATGAGCAGCAGCGCGAACACGGCGAGCGCGGTGACCTCGATGTCGTAGCGGGCCAGCGGGATGTGGAGCAGGAGCGGCAGCCCGGCCACCCACAGCCAGGCGCCGCCCGCACTGCGTCGCGGCCGCGCGCCGGTCCGGGCGAGGACGAGCGTGACCAGGGCGTCCGTGGCGAGCGTGAGCGCGACGAAGGCCTGGAAGTACGTGAGGCCGGGGATCAGGCCGGGCGCCATAAGGACGGGGCCCGCGCCGGGCGGGTACTGCCACATCGCGTCACCGGCGGGGAAGGCGCCGCCGGCGAGGGTCGCGTACCAGCGGGCGTACAGCGTGTGCACCTCGTGCGCGACGCCTCCGACGCCGAGCGGGGCGCGGTCGTCCGTGACGAGAAGGGCGAGCATCGCGGCGCGGGTGGCCAGCCAGGTCAGGAGGAGCGCCGCCCGTGCGAGGGGTCCTGGGCGGACCCAGGTCGCGTGGACGGGCGCTGAGGTGCTGGGAGGCTGAGTCTCGAGCGTCACCTGTGCGAGCGTACGAGCGAATGCCCGTATATGCGGTGATAATCGGCCGAATGCGGCTTTCGTGTCGGGCGGAGTGGCGCTGCATCCGGCGCCGATGGCCCGCTATGAGTCCAGCGCAGCCCCGTCCAGCGCCGCCCCGTCCAGCGCAGTCGTCAGGCGGTCCAGGCGGGCGCGCATGTCCTCGATCTCCGCCAGGTCGAACCCCGTCGCGGCCGCGATCCGGCGCGGCACCAGCGCCGCGCGCTCCCGCAGCTCGGTGCCCGCGCCGGTCGGCCGGACGTTCACCGAGCGCTCGTCGCGCGCGCTGCGCTCCCGCTGGACCAGGCCCGCCGCCTCCAGCCGCTTGAGCAGCGGCGACAGGGTGCCCGAGTCGAGCCGCAGCCGCTGCCCGAGCCGCTTCACGGGCAGCTCGCCGTCCTCCCAGAGCACGAGCATGACCAGGTACTGGGGATAGGTCAGGCCCAGGTCTTTGAGGAGCGTGCGGTAGACGCCGCCGAACGCGCGCGACGCGGCGTTCAGGGAGAAGCAGATCTGGCGGTCGAGCCGCAGGAATTCCTCGTCGCCGGGCGTCTCGGTCGTCTCGGTGGTCATGGGTCCAGGGTAACCGGGGCGCCCCGACGCGCAATCTAGTTGTGCACAACCGAATTGCGTGCTCTACTTGTGTCCGTCAGCGCAGCACGTACTCCACCGCGGACGTCACCGCGGCCCCACCGCAGGAGGATGTTTTTCATGGAAGCGATCTACACCGCCGTAGCCACCGCCACCCACGGCCGTGACGGCCGCGCCGTCAGCTCCGACGGCCGCCTCGACCTCCAGCTGGCCATCCCCAAGGAGATGGGCGGCGCCGGCGGTCAGGGCACCAACCCCGAGCAGCTCTTCGCCGCCGGGTACTCCGCCTGTTTCGCCAGCGCGCTCGGCCTGGTCGGCCGCGCCGCGAAGGTCGACGTCAGCGACGCCGCGGTGACCGCCGAGGTCGGCATCGGCAAGCAGGGCGAGGGCTTCGGGCTCGCGGTGACGCTGCGCGTGGAGCTGCCGGAGACGGTCGACGCCGAGACCGGCCGCAAGCTCGTCGAGCAGGCCCACCAGGTCTGCCCGTACTCGAACGCGACCCGCGGCAACATCGACGTCGACCTCGTCGTCGAGTAGTCGCCCTGTTCGTGGGGTGCTCGTCCTGCTCCCAGGGTGTCGACGTTCCCTAGGGCCCCCGTCGACCCGCGCGAGCACCCCGCCCGTGCGCGCGAAGCGAGCGCCCATGATGGCTGATTGCTGCGCTCGCCCCCTGGGTCATGACGGCAAGGCTGCACCACAAATCCGATCAATTGGGACAAGATCGGCGTGTGCGTATCTCGTCGGACGGTCCGCGCGGCCGCACCCCCAGGGCTCTTCCCGCCGCCGCACCCGCCGCGACCGCGGTCCTGCTGCCGGGCCTGGTGATGCTGGGCCTCGGACTCTGGGGGCTCGACCGCGGCACGATCTGGCGGGACGAGGCCGCGACGATGCTCGTCGCCACCCGCTCCCTGCCCCAGATCCACCATCTCCTCGGCAACATCGACGCCGTCCACGGCCTCTACTACGTACTGATCCACTTCGTGCTCGGCGGGCAGACCGACGCCTACCTGATGCGACTGCCGTCGGTCTTCGGCGCGACCGCGGCGGCCTGCCTCGTCGCCGCGCTCGGCATCCGCCTGGCCCGGCCCCGCGTGGGCCTGTGGGCCGGACTCCTGTACGCCGCCTCGCCGTTCACCGGCTACTACGCGCAGGAGGGCCGCTCGTACGCGATCGTCGCGGCGGGCGCCGCCGCCGCGACGCTCCTGCTCGTCCACTGCGTACGGCATCCGTCGTGGCCCGCCTGGGCCGGGTACGCCGCGCTCGTGACGGTGACCGCGTGGCTCCACGAGTTCGCCGTGCTCGTCCTCGCCGCGCACGCCGTCACCCTCCTCGTCTCGCGCGCCGCCCCCGTGCTGTGGCGGGGCTGGGCGGCCGCCGCCGCTGCCGCCGTCCTGCTTGTCCTGCCCCTCGCCGACGAGGCGCGGGGGCAGAGCTTCCAGGTGGCGTGGATCCGCAGGCCGGGCTGGGGGGACGCGGAGGCGTTGCTGCGGCTCGCCGCCGGGCACCCCGGTGCTGTCTTCAACACCACGCTTCTGCTCGCCGCTGCCGCGGTGCTCGCCCCCTCGGTCCGCCGCGGGGCGTGCGGACTCGTGGCGGTCGCGCTGCCGCTGGCCGTGGTGCCGCCCGCGCTGCTGTTGACCGTCTCGCAGTGGCAGCCGCTGTACGCGCCGCGCTACACGTTCTTCGCGTTCGCCGGGCTGCCCCTGCTGGTGGCGGCCGGCGGGGACGCGGTCCTGCGGTGCCTGCCGCACCGGGTGCGCCCTTCCCGGTACGTCCAGGTGACCGCCGGGGCCGCACTGGTCGCGGTGGCGTTCTGGATGCAGTTCCCGGCGCAGCTGCGCGAGCGGTCGCCCGAGAGCCGCGGGGACGACTTCGGGTCGGTGGCGCGGATGGCGGAGCGGGACCTGCGGCCCGGCGACGCGCTGCTCTACCTGCCGAAGACCGGCCGGCGCCTGACGGAGACGTATCCGCACGCCGTGGCCGGCGTGCGCGACGTGGCCCTGAAGTCGACGGGCGCCCGCTCCGGAACCCTGTACGGCGTGGACGCGAGCCCGGCCGAACTACGCGCCCGGATGGCGTGCCTGACCCGCGTCTGGGTCCTCTTCGACGCGGAGGCGGGCCGTCCCGGCTGGCACACCCGCAACGCGGTCGAACGCACCAAACTCGCGCTCCTGGAACGGGACTTCACCCCCCTCGCCGAGTCGAGACGCCGCAGCGGGCTGCTGCGCCTGTACGAGCGTGTGGGCGGCCCGGTGCCCACGTGCGCGGCCTCCGCGGGGCCGCCTGCCGGGGCGAGTGCCGCGCCCGCCGAGCCCACCGAGCCCACGCTGGAGTCACCGTGAACGCCCTGCTCCCTGACCTCCTCGACAACCGCCGCCCCCACCGGTCGCGGACCGTGCACGCCGCACGCACCTCGCCCCCGTCCCGCATGCGCCGGTGGGCCGACCCCGCCGCCGTCCTCGCCGCGACGGCGCTGATCGCGGTCAGGGCCGCGGGACTCGGGCGCTGGATCGTCGACGACGCCGCCGTCACCTTCGCGTACGCGCGCAGCGTCGACGAGGGCCTCGGCCCGGTCCAACTCCCGGGCGCTGCACCCGTGGAGGGCTACTCCAACCCGTCCTGGCTCGCCCTGATGGCCCTCGGCCGCAGACTCGGACTCTTCGACCACGGCGCGTTCCTGGGCGTCAGCGACCTCGTGCTCTACCCGAAAGCACTCGCCCTGCTGTGCACGGCCGGCACGCTCGCGTGCATCGCGTGGACGGCCCGCGCCGTGCTCCCCGGCCGCGCGTGGGCGGTGACACTCGTGGCGGGCGGGGCCCTCGCCACGAACCTGTCCTACGTGGCCTGGTCCTTCTCGGGCCTGGAGAATCCGCTGTACGGGCTGAGCGCCGCCGCGACGGCCGCGCTCCTCGTCCGGGGCGTCACCCGCGGCGACCTCACCGCCCCCCGTACCGCAGTCGCCGCCGCCACGATCGCCCTGCTCGCCGCGCTGACCCGCCCCGACGGCGCCGTACTCGCAGGCGCCTACCCCCTTGTCCTGGCCCTCTTCGTGCGCCGGCGCGAGCTGCCACGTTCGGTCCGCGCGCTGGCCCTGCACGCGGGTGTCGTCGCCGTGCCCTACGGGGCGTTCCTTCTGTGGCGGCACGCCGTCTTCGGTCTGTGGGTGCCGAACACCGCGGTCGCCAAGGCGCAGCAGACCCCGCGACTCGCCCAACTCGCCCAGGCGGGAGACCTGTTGACGTACGCCGGCTGGGCCTTCGCGCTGATCGGCGCGCTGTGCGCCGGCGCTGTCCTCGCGCGGCCCGGCAAGGGGCGGCGGGCCCTGGTGGCGCTGCTCGTGCCGCTGCTCCTGTCGCTGCTCGCGTACGGGGTGCTCGGCCGGGACTGGATGGCCCTGTACCGGTTCGCGACGCCGGTGTGGGTGCTCGCGGCGGCCGTCGCCGCACTGTCGGCCGTAGTGCTGTGGGAGGGGGAGGGGGCACGCGGCCGGGTCGTCCTGGCCGCGGCGCTGACCGGCGCGCTGGTGCTCGCGCACGCCGGACAGGCCGAGCGCGAGGCCTCGTTCAAGGCTCACCCGACGCTCTCCATGTGCTTCGTCGCGGAACGCTACGGCCAGGTGTTCAACACGTACGCCGAGCGCCTCGGCCTGCGCCACGCCACCGTCGCCCTGCCCGACCTCGGCGGCACGCTGCTGACCACGCGGCTGCGCGTACTGGACCTGGCCGGCCTGACGGACCGCCGCATCGCGAACGCGTACGCCTCCGGCGACATGAGCGCCCTGCGTGACCATGTCCTTCGCGCCGCGCGCCCCGAACTCCTGCACGTCCATGCGGCCTGGGTGGACAAGCCGGGCCTGACCCTCGCACGCCTGGCGGACGCCGGGTACGTCCCGCTGTACCGGCAGCAGAACGGCGGTGACTTCGTCCGGGTCGACGCGGTCCCCGACCCGGCCCGGATCACCGCCGTACGCGCCTGGGCCAAACCCCGCCTCGACCACTTGATCGCGAGCCAGGACCACACCGGCGGTTGCGGCGCCACCCTCACCCCGGGCCAGGGAGCCGCCCTGTGACGGCCACGCTTTTCCCCTCGCCCGCCCGTTCCCGCAGCGCGGACGCGCGGGCGCCGCGGCTCGATTCGCTGACCGGGATGCGCTTCATCGCAGCCCTCGCCGTCTTCGTTCACCACACCACCGGACTCGCCCCGGGCAGCGGCCTGGCGCAGGCGCCCGTGCTCTTCCCGTACTCGACCATGGGTGTCAACGGCGTCGGGTTCTTCTTCGTGCTGTCCGGGTTTCTGCTGTCCTGGGGGCACCGCCCCGGCCAGCGTCGCGGTCTCTTCTACTGGCGTCGCGCCGGCCGCATCTGGCCCGCGCATCTCGCCGCCACGATCCCGTGCATCTGGGTGTTCTACCTCTGGGGCGGCGTGCCCACGGACGCGTTCAGCTTCGTCACGTCGCTGCTCCTCGTGCAGACCTGGTTCCCCGGCGTCGTGCCGATGTTCCCGGGCAACGGCGTGGCCTGGACGCTCAGTGTCGAGGTGTTCTTCTACCTCCTGTTCCCGTGGGTGATCGGCCCCGCGCTGCGCCTGCGCACCCGCACGCTCGCGCTCCTCGCGGCGTCCGGTCTCGCGGCCATGTGGGCCGTCAACTGGTGGGCCGCCGCGCACCTTTCGCCCTTCGCCCGCGAATGGGTCATGCGCCACCCGGTGACGCGCCTTCCCGAGTTCGCGGTCGGCCTCGTGTGCGCGATCGCCCTGCGTCGCGGCCACCGCATCGCCCTGCGCCCGGCCCTACTGCTCGCCGCCTTCGCCGCGTACACGGCCGTGTACTGCCACCGGACGGTCTGGTTCTCGCCGGACACGGTGGGGCAACTGCAATGGACTGTGCGGCCGTTCGTCGCCGTGTTCTCGGCGCTCTTCATCGTCGCGTACGCCCAGCGTGAGCTGTCCGGGCGCCGCGGAGCGCTCTGTTCGCGCCCCATGGTGCTGCTCGGCGCGTGGTCGTACGCGTTCTATCTGCTGCACCAGACGCTCAACCGGTACGTGCAGGACACCTGGGGCCGGATGCGGCCCGACAACTCCGCCCTGTTCACGCTGTGCGGACTCGCCGTCGCGGTGATCACTCTGTCCTGGGCGCTGTTCACGTACATCGAGGAACCGGCCAGAAAGTGGTGGTCCCGGCACACGCCGCGCCGTCTCGCACGGTGACCTCACGCGGACATGCGCGTTGAAAAGCCGTCAAGTCACCCCAACCCCTTGATGGAGACCGCCATGCACCAGTCCGCGTACGAACAGATGGAGCTCTGTGTCCGGAGCTACCTGCCGCGCGGGCGGCGGCTGCGGGTGGTCGACCTCGGCGCGCGGGTCTCGGACGGGCAGGTGCGCACCCACAAGTCGCTCTTGGAGGGGTACGACACCGAGTACGTCGGCGTCGACGTGCTGGAGGGGCGCAATGTGGACGCGGTGATGGCGAAGCCGTACCGCATCCCGGTTCGCTCCAACAGCGCCGACTTCCTCATGTCCGGCCAGGCCTTCGAGCACATCCCGTTCTTCTGGGCCTCGATGCTGGAGATCGCCCGGGTCCTCAAGCCGGAGGGCACCGCGTTCCTCACGGCCCCCTCGCGCGGCCATGTGCACGACGCGCAGGACTGCTGGCGTTACTACCCGGACGGGATGCGCGCCCTCGCCGCGTACACGCGTCTCGAACTGAGCGAGGTGTACACCGACTTCCCGCCGATGAAGGGCATCCGGCACGCCTACGGCAGCATCGACGCCCAGCACGCCTACTGGGGCGACACCGTCGGCGTCTTCCGCAAGCCGGCCACGTACCCGCGCCTGACCATGGCGTTCGTGCGCTCGACGACGCGCTGGTGGGCCAATCGCGTCGGCGGTGTCGACGGGGTGCCGCTGCCGATGCCGCTCGCGGGACGGGAGCGGTGCGGCCGGCCGCTGGCCGTTCCCAGGCCCGCCGTCGCATCAAATAGTGAGAAACACCTGCGGGTTGACGAAAAGTGACATGCGGAACAACGCGGACGTAAGGTGCCGCGCATGGCATGGCGAAGCGCAGTGAATGGCGTCATCAAGCAGCTCACCGGGTACCAGCTGACTCGCGTACCGGTGCCCGCTCCCCGGCGGGCCGCCCGCGCGTCCGAGCCTGCGCCGCCGCCCCCGGCGCCCAAGCCGGCGCCGAAACCCAAGCCGACGCCGAAACCCAAAGGCCCGGTCCTCCCCGAGGACTACGACGACGAGGCGAAGGCCGTCATCCGTGCGGTCAAGCCGTACACGATGACCTCACCGGAGCGGCTCAACGCCTTCATCCTCGCCACACGTCACATCGTCAGGCACAGCATCCCCGGGGACATCGTCGAGTGCGGCGTGTGGCGCGGCGGTTCGATGCAGGCCTGCGCCAAGACCCTCCTCTCGCAGGGCGACACGGAGCGCGGCCTCTACCTCTTCGACACGTACGAGGGCATGACGCCGCCCACCGAGGAGGACCTCAGGCGCGACGGGAAGTCAGCCGGGGAACTGCTTGCCGCCCAGGGCAAGGACCGCCCGATCTGGGCCGTCGCCACCCTCGACGACGTCAAGTCCGGTTTCCAGGGCGTTCCCTACCCCGCCGACCGGCTCCACTTCGTACAGGGCAGGGTCGAGGACACCGTCCCCCAGCAGGCCCCGGAGCAGATCTCGATCCTGCGCCTCGACACCGACTGGTACGCCTCCACCAAGCACGAACTCGACCATCTCTACGACCGGTTGGTGCCCGGCGGCGTCCTCCTCATCGACGACTACGGCTACTGGCAGGGCTCGCGGCAGGCCGTCGACGAGTTCCTGGAGAAGACCGGCGAGCGGCTGCTGCTCCTGCGCATGGACGAGGGGCGCATCGCCGTCAAGCCCTGACCCGGCCCGCACCCCCGTGCCCCGCACCCCCGACCCGACCGATCCCGCGCAGCGCGGCCGCCCGCCGGCCCGCTGCGCGGGATCGCTTGCGTGATCACCCGAACGGCTCAGGCGTGGTGACCGGGATCCACACGGCCGGTTGTTAACCAGTAGGTCCTCGCGGGTCGCGCAGCCGTGCCCGTCAGTTCTCCGGAAGGAATGTGCGCAGCGCATGACACCACGACTGACCGTCGTCGTCCCCATCTACAACGTCGAGGCGTACCTCGATGCCTGCCTGGAGTCGCTGGCCGCGCAGACCATGCCCGACCTCGAAGTCGTGATGGTCGACGACGGCTCCACCGACGGGAGTCCGCTGATCGCCCGGGCCGTGGCCGGGCGCGACCGGCGCTTCTGTTATGTCGGGCAGCAGAACGCGGGCCTCGGCGCGGCGCGCAACGCGGGTGCGGCCCTGGCCACGGGCGCGCATCTCGCCTTCGTGGACAGCGACGACGTGGTGCCGCACGACGCGTACGAGCGCATGCTCGACGCCCTGGAGGAGTCGGGCTCCGACTTCGCCACCGGCAACGTGCACCGGCTGCGCGTCGACGGGACGACCGAGCAGTCGGCCATGTTCCGCAAGGTGATGGGCTCCGACCGCTTGGCCACCCACGTCACCCGGCACTGGGGCCTGCTCGGGGACCGCATCGCCTGCAACAAGGTGTTCCGCAAGGACTTCTGGGACCGCCACGCGTTCGCGTTCCCCGTGGGCGTGCTCTTCGAGGACACCCCGGTCATGGTCCCCGCGCACTTCCTCGCCCGCAGCGTCGACGTCCTGTCCGGGCCCGTCTATCTGTGGCGCGACCGGGACGGCTCCATCACCAACCGGCGGGCGAGGCCGCGCGCCGTCGTCGACCGCACCGCCGCCGTCCGCTCGGCCAGCGGCTTCCTCGGGGACAAGGCGCGCGAGACGGCCGGCACCCCGGAGGCCGCGCGCTGGCTGGAGGGCAAGCGGCGTTACGACGCGACGGTGCTCGCCGGGGACCTGTGGCTGTTCATGGAGGCGTTGCCGCTCGGCGACGCCGCGTACCACGAGGTCTTCCTCGACTACGCCAACTCCTTCGCGGACACCGTCGACCCGGCCGTCCTCGCCGGTCTTCCGCTGGCCCTGCGCGTCAAGTGGCAGCTCATCCGGGAGCGCCGCCTGACCGAGCTGCTCGCGTTCATGACGTACGAGAAGAGCAACGGCACGACGTTCGTGGCGCGCGGGCCGCGCCGGCGCCGGGCGCAGTTCCCGCCCGTCACCGGGCCCCTGCCGCGCGGCGTGACCGCGCTCCGCAAGGCCGATCTTCCGCTGAAGTCGCACATCACCGAGGCGTCCTGGGACGAGGACGGACGGCTGCGGCTCAAGGGCTTCGCCTATGTACGGAACCTGCCGGCGGGCCGGGTCGAGGCGCGCGCCAAGTTCGCGTGGCTGCGGGCCGGCAAGCGGCGCGCGGTGCCCCTGAGGGTCCGTACCGTCCGCTGCCGCGAGGCGACGTACCGCTCCAAGCAGCGGCTGCACAGCTACGACCGGTCCGGGTTCGAGACGGTCATCGACCCGGCGCGGCTCGTCACCAAGCGGCCGAGCACCATCTGGAACGTCGAGATGGCCGCGTTCGGAGGCGGACTGCTGCGCACCGGGCCCGTGCGGATGGGCGGGCTCGCCGAGCTGCCCGTGCGCTACCTGGACGACTTCGTGCGGATCACTCCCCGGCTCAGCAAGGGCCGGCTCCGGCTGCGGGCCGAGCGCGTGAAGGCCCGGCTCGTGCGCCACGAGGAGTCCGGCGGCACCCTCAGGCTGGAGGGGGAGCTCGCCCCGGGAGCGCCCGCCGACCTCAAGGCGCTGCGCGTCGAGAACTGGCACACCAAGGAGGCGTACGACCTCCCCGTGGAGCGCTCGGGCCGCGCCTTCACCGCCGAGCTGCGCCTCGATCTGATCGCGGATACCGGGACCGACGACTCCGGCGCGCCCCGCAAGACCGACCCGTGGGGCGTCGGCCTGGTGCGCGGGGGCGACGCGTGGTCGGCCCTCGCGGTCCGCCCGCACACCCCGGCGGGCCGGTACCCGCTCGGCGCCGGGCGCGAACTCCTCGTACTCGCCAACGCCGCGGGGAACGTCGAGCTGCGCAATCAGACCGTACGGCCACTCGTCGACACCCTGACCTGGGACGACGACGGGCGGCTCACCGTCGGGGGCAGCTTCCCCGAGGAGTCCGGGACGGCGTGGGAGCTGCTGCTCCAGCACAGCGGCCACGACGAGGAGGCCGTCCTTCCGGTCGAGATGTCCGGCGGGCGGTTCGACACGGCACTGTGTCCGGACGCGGTCGCGGGCCCCGCCGGAGTCCTGCCGCTCGCCGAGGGCCGCTGGTACCTGTTCCTGCGCGAGCCGGGCGAGACCGACTCCGGCCGGTACCGCCAGGTCCATGTCGCGCCTGCCCGGCACGAGAGCCTGCCCCTCGTACGGGCCCTGGGCGGCCGGGACTTCAGCGTCGGGCGCCGCTACTACGACCGTCTCGTCATCGAGTCGGGATCCGCCCTCGCCGTCACGGAGCGCGGCGGCGCCCAGCAGGGCGCGCTGCGCACCCGCTACGCGTCCCTGCGCGTCGAGCCCCGCACCGACACGGTCCTGTACTCCAGCTTCGACGGCCGCCAGTACTCGGACTCGCCGCGCGCCGTGCACGAGGAGCTCGTCGCCCGCGGCGAACCCCTTGAGCATCTCTGGGTCGTGCGCGACCAGCAGGTCACGGTGCCCGCGAGCTGCCGGCCCGTGGCCCTGTGGAGCACCGAGTGGTACGAGGCCCTGGCCCGCAGCCGCTACGTCGTCACCAACACGCAGCTGCCCGACTGGTTCGAGCGCGCCGAGGACCAGTACGTCGTACAGACCTGGCACGGCACCCCGCTCAAGCGCATCGGCCGCGACCTGGCGGACAGCCCGTCCGGCGACCAGCGTTACATCGCGACGCTGCCGGAGCGCGCCGCGCAGTGGAACCTGCTCGTCTCCCCGAACCGTTTCTCCACCCCCGTCCTGCGGGGCGCGTTCGGCTACCACGGCGAGGTCCTGGAGTCCGGCTATCCGCGCAACGACCTGCTGCACGCGGCGGACCGCCCCAAGGTCGCCGCCGCGGTCCGTGAACGCCTCGGCATTCCCGAGGGCAGGCGCGTCGTCCTCTACGCGCCCACCTGGCGCGAGAACCAGCCGCGCAGGGGCGGCCGTTACGGGCTCGACCTCCGCCTCGACCTGGCGGCGGCCGAGCGGGCCCTCGGCGAGGACCACGTCCTCCTCGTGCGCCGCCACTACCTCGTCGGCGGCACCGTCCCGGGCACCACGTCCGGCTTCGTGCGCGACGTGACCCGTCATCCGGACGTGGGTGAACTCCTCCTGATCAGCGATGTGCTGGTGACCGACTACTCGTCGCTGATGTTCGACTTCGCGCAGACCGGCCGGCCGATGCTCTTCCACACCTACGACCTCGACCACTACCGGGACACGCTCCGAGGCTTCTACTTCGACTTCGTCGCGCAGGCGCCGGGACCGCTGCTCACCACCGGCGAGGAGGTCGTCGAGGCGCTGCGCGACCCGGCCGCCGCGACCGCCGGGCACGCGGACGCGTACCGCCGCTTCCGCGAGGTGTTCTGCGACCTGGACGACGGGCGCGCCGCCGCCCATGTCGCCGACGCCATGCTGCCGGGAGGCCGCCGATGAGCACGCCCGAGGTGTACGACATCAGCTGCGTCGTCGTCTGCGGCACGGACACCGCCGCCCTGCGCGCCACCGTACGGTCCGTGCTCGACCAGACCCTGGCCGGCACCGAGGCCGTCCTCGTCACGGCCGGGGCGGACGAGACGGCCGCGTCGCTCGCGGCCGGCGACCCGCACCGGATCCGGCTCGTCCACGCCGGTGCCGAGAGCCACGCGTGCGTCCTGCGCGACCTGGGCCTCGCCGCCGCCCGCGGCCGGTACGTCATGGTCGCCGCCCCGGGCGAGCGGCTCGAACGGCATGCCTGCCGCAACCTCTTCGAGGCGGGCCGCCGCACGGACGCCGACCTCGTCGCGGGCCGCCGGGACAAGGCGCCCGCCTGGCACAGGGAGCTGCACGCCAGGTCCCGGGTCGTCGAGGACCTCGCGGACGCGCCCGAACTCGTCACGCGGGACAGCCTGAGCGCGGGGTTCTGCGTGCGGCGCGGCGCACTCGGCGCGCTGTCCGGCGCAGGACGGGCCCCCCTCGGCGTGCGGGCCGCGCTCGCCGCCCGGCGCATCGCGCTCGTCCCGAACCTGATCACCACCGGATGCGCCCCGGCCGACCCGGTACGGGACCTGCCCCGCGCCGCCGACGCCCAGCGCGGCACGCTGGAACTCCTGGACGGCGACGACGCCCTTCGCGCGGCCCGCGAGAGCGCCTTCCTCACCGACCACGTCATCCCCTGCGTCCGCGCGTTCGTGGCGCTCGGCCCCGAAGACCGCCGGGAGACGGCGGACTCTCTCGCCCCGAGCCTGCAAGGCCTCGTCGCCCCGGACGCGCTGCGCGCCCTGCCGCCCGTCGAGCGCATCGGCGTTCAGCTCCTCGTCGACGGGGACGCCGACGGCGTGCAGGCCGCCGCGTACGCCCTGGCCCGGCCCGGCACCGTCGTCTCCCCGCTCGTCATGACGGGCGGCGGACGCGTCCGCTGGAGTGCTGAACACGCCGACGACGACACGTTCGACGTCACCGAACTCGGCCACCAGTACCGGCAGTTCACCGACCTGCGTCTCCTGAACCGCGTCACACACTGCCTGCGTCAGGGCGCGGTGCTTGTCGTCGAGGGGCGGCTCGTCGCGCCGCTCGGCCTCCTGGACGACCGGCCCGCGCTCGCCGCCCGCCTCGACGTCTCGGTCCGCGACGGCCGCGCGCACACGCTCTCCGTGCCGGTGGCATACGTACGCCAGGAGGACGGGGGCGTCGTGTGGCGGGCCGAGCTGCCCCTCACCGGCGCGCTGCGACCGCGCGGCATCGGCGACCGCGTATGGGACCTGCGGCTCGTCCTCACCGTGGACGGCGTTCCCGTCACCACCGACCTGGCCGCCGACAAGGCGGCCGTTCCCGCCCGGGCCACCGCTCTCCCGGCCCGCCCCCGCCTGACGCGCCTCACCGCCGACACCTGGCAGCCCTACGTCACGGCCAAGCACCACCTGGCCGTCTGCCTGCTGCCCCGCCGCCGCGCGGCCCGCACCGCCCAGGCCGCCCTGCACTACGTCACCCACTTCAGGCCCGCCCGCAAGCTGAAGCCCGTACTGCGTGCCCTGAACAAGAAGCGCGAGGCGCTGCACTCCCAGCGGGTCAAGCTGCGTGTGTACCGGCGGATCCTGACCAGGCTGCCCGTCAGCAAGGGCCTCGTCGTCTTCGAGAACCACATGGGCAAGAGCTACGGGGACAGCCCGCGCGCCGTGCACGAGGAACTCCTGGCGCGCGGCGCCCGGGTGCGCTGCGTCTGGTCGTACGCCACGTCCCCCGCCGGGTTCCCGGACGGCGCGCGGCTCGTGCGCCGCTGGTCCTGGCGGTATCTGTGGGCCCTGGCCCGCGCCGAGTGGTGGGTCGACAACCAGGGGTTCCCGCACGCCCTCGACAAGCCGCGCCACACCACGTATCTGCAGACCTGGCACGGATCCGCCTACAAGCGCATGGGGTTCGACGAGGCGCAGCTCAGGACGCGGAACGCGCCCGAGCGCGAGAAGCTGCGGCGCGCGGTCGATCGGTTCGACCACTTCATGGTCCGCTCGGAACACGACGTGCGCACGCTCGCCCGCGCGTACCGCATCCCTGAGGAGCGGCTGCTGCGCGCCGGATACCCGCGCAACGACCGCCTCGTGGAGGCCCGCGCGCGCGACGAGCGCGAGGGCCGCTTCCCGCGCCCGGCGCCCGCCACGGACCTCGGCATCCCGGACCACCGCACGGTGGTGCTGTACGCCCCCACGTTCCGCGGCGTACCGAAGAAGGGGCGGACCGTCCAGCTACCGCTCGATGTACGGGAATTCGCCAAGCGCTTCGGCGACACGCACGTCCTGCTCGTGCGCGCCCACTACATGGAGGCGGCGAGCCTGCCCGTCACCCCGCCCGGCACCGTCATCGACGTCTCCGGCCACCACGACGTGAGTGAACTCCTCGTCCTCGCCGACGTATTGATCACCGACTACTCGTCGATCATGTTCGACTACGCCCTCCTCGACCGGCCCCTCGTCCACTTCGCGCCGGACCTCGATGCCTACGCGGCCGACCGAGGCACCTACTTTGACCTGCGCACGCGTGCCGCCGGGCCCGTCGTCGAGACGCAGGAGGAGCTGCTGCGGACCATCGACGGGATCAAAAAGGCCGACGGGGAATGGCAGGCCGCGCGCCGCGCGTTCGCCGCCGGCTTCGGTTCCTACGACGACGGCGGCGCCGCCCGCGCGGCCGCCGACCTCATCCACGGGAAGAAGGGCTGAGCATGTCCGCATCGACCACCCCGGCCGTCCCGCGCACGGGCCGCGACCTCTTCCTCGTCGCCAACACCGTCGACGAACTGGGCGGAGTCACCGCCTGGACCCACCAGATGGCCCGCCTCTTCCAGCGCGCGGGCCACCGGGTCCACGTCATCGGCGTCCACGAGGCGGAACTCAAATTGCCCCTCCCCGCCGACCTCGGCTACGACGTGACAAGCCTCTACCGCACCCACCCGCCGACCCCGCGCCCCGTGCGCGGCCTCGCCCGCCTCAGCCCCGCCGCGCACCGCCGCGAAGCCGCACGCCGCGCGGACCGGGGGCGCGCCGTCGCCCGCCTCTCGGGGCTCTTCCGCGCCGCCCGCCCCGGCGCCGTAGCTGTCGTGACCCAGGTGTGGCCCATGGAGTGGCTGCGCGAGGCGGACACAGCGGGCCTGCGGATCATCGGCATGAGCCACGAGTCGTACGCCTATACGCGGGCCTGCCACCGCTACCGGTCCGTCAAGCGGAACTACCCGTCCGCCGACCGCTGGCTCGCCCTCACGCAGGAGGACGCCGACGACTGGATCGCCGACGGCATGCACAACGTCGGCGCCATGCCGAACGCCCTCGCCCACCTGCCCGAGATCCCCTCGCCGCGCACCGCGAAGGTCGTGTGCAGCATCGGCCGCCTCGCCGACCAGAAGGGCATCGACATGCTCGTCGACACCTGGGCCGAGGTCGCCCCGCGCCGGCCCGGCTGGACCCTGCGGATCTACGGTGCCGGGGCCGACGAGCCGGACCTGCGGCGCCAGTGCACCGAGCTGGGCCTCGACGGCTCGGTGGAGTGGATGGGCCGCACGGACGACGTGGCGGGGGCGCTCGCCGGGAGCGCCGTGTTCGTCCAGTCGTCGCGCGGCGAGGGTTTCCCCCTCGCGCTCATGGAGGCCATGGCGAGCGCCGTGCCGTGCGCCGCGTTCGACTGCGCGCCCGGGGTGCGGGAGATCGTGCGCGACGGCGAGGACGGCCTCCTTGCACCCCCCGGTGACATCGCGGCCCTCGCCGATCGCCTCCTGCGCCTCACCGGCAACCCGCGGCTGCGGGACGCGATGGGGGAGCGGGCCAGGGTCAATGTGCAGCGGTTCTCCGAGGAGCGCGTCCTGGAACGCTGGGAGGAGCTGTTCGCCCTGCTGGAGCGGTGAGGCCCGGCCCCGCGCTTTCCTTGCTCAGGCGCGCGGGCCGACCCGCTCACCCGCGGGCTCCGGGCGCGGCCCGGCGAGCGGCACCCCGCGCACGGACCGCGCCTGCTCGCCCTCGCCGAGCACGACGTGCCGCACGACCCGCTCGGCCGCCCGCCCGTCGTCGTACGGGCAGAAGCGCTCGCGGAACGCGGCCCGCAGCTGCGCCGAGCGCGAGCCGCGCCAGTGCCCCGTCGCGAAGATGTCGATCAGCTCGTCCTCGCTGCGGGCGACGGCGCCGGGCGGGGACGCGCGCAGGTCGAAGTACGTGCCGCGCGACGCCTCGTACGCCTCCCAGTCGTCGGCGTGGATCACGATGGGCCGGTCGAGGTTGGCGTAGTCGAACATCAGGGACGAGTAGTCGGTGACGAGCGCGTCCGCTGCAAGGCACAGCGACTCGACGCTCGGGTGGTCGGAGACGTCGACGACACGGCCGGTGCCCTGCGCGAAAGGTGCCTGGTGCAGCGGGTGGGCGCGGGTCAGGACGACGAAGTCCGGGCCGAGCCGGCGCAGCACCCGCTCCAGGTCGAGAGCGCAGCGCTGGGTGCGGCGGTAGTCGCGGTGGGTGGGCGCGTAGAGGATCGCCGTCGCGCCCTGTGGGATGCCGAGGCTCTCGCGGATACGGGCCATGTCCCGCGAACTCGCCCGGTGGAAGGCGTCGTTGCGCGGATACCCGTACTCCAGCGTCGTGTACGCGGACGGGTAGACGCGCTCCCACACGAGGGTGGAGTGCCGGTTGGCGGACAGGACGTAGTCCCAGGTGTCGACGGAGCGCAGGAGCTGGTCGAAGTCCTGCCCGCGGGCCGCCGCCGGGTGGTCCTGGAGGTCGAGGCCCATCTTCTTCAGGGGCGTGCCGTGCTGCGTCTGGATCACGACCTGGCCGGGGCGCTTGACCAGCCTGCGGTCGAAGTCGACGTTGTTGACCAGGTACTTGGAGCGGGCCAGCGCCGTCCAGTAGGCGGCGGTCCCGGGACTCAGGGCGCGGGTACCGGACGGCAGGGTGTGGTGGTGCTCGGGCCCGGCAATCCACGCGGTGGCGACGTGCGGCGCGTGCGCGCGGAACGCGGCTTCCAGGGCACCCGGGTTGCAGCCGTAGCCGCGCCCCCAGTAGCTGGAGAACACGGCCCGGTCCGCGCGCACCGGGAGGCGCAGCTGCACGCGGTAGTGCGCCTGGAGGACGGCCGCCCGGGCCGTACGCCGCAGCCGGCCCGTGAACCCCCGGACCCGCCGCACGAGACGCATCGCCGCGGCCAGCGACCGGTACGTGCGGTGCGAACCGAGCCGCACCAGGCCGTGCCGGAGGCGGTCGCGGGCGGCGACGGGCGCGCCCGGAACGCGGTAACGGCGGTAGTGCGCGCGGGCCCTGCGCAGGAAGTCGGGACGGGCGCCGCGCGCCAGCCGGTCCGGGTGCGTGAACACCGTGGCGAAGTGCTCGACCATCCGTCGGAACAGCAACGGGCGCCACAGGGACGCGAGTTCGGGGTGCGCGTCGAGGAACGCGAAGACACGGTCGTACTGGTCGAAGACGTCGAAGTGCCCGCGGGACGTGGTGCCCAGGATGTTGCCCCGGCGGCGCTGGCGGTAGTGGACGCAGACCCGGTCGAGGGTGGCGATCGTCCGCGCCGACATCAGGACCGGATAGGTCCAGGGAGTGTCCTCGTAGTAGCCGGGCGGGAAGGCGAAGCCCTGTTCCTCGATGAAGGCGCGCCGGTACGCCTTGTTCCAGACCACCATGAGGAGCTGGAGGATCTCGGGCCGGTCGGCGAGCGCGAACGGCGCCGGTCCGTCCTGCGTGAGACGGTCCGCGTACTGGTTGCGCACGGCCTCGCCCGTCCAGTACGTGCGGGCGTAGTCGTAGACCAGGACGTCGGGGCCGCCGGTCTCCTCGATGCGGTCCGTGATCGCCTGGAGCGCGCCCGGCGTAAGGGTGTCGTCGCTGTCGAGGAAGAGGACGTAGTCCCCGGTGGCGTGTTCGAGACCCGCGTTGCGGGCACGGCCCAGCCCCACGTTCTCCGGCAGACGCACCGTCCGCACCCGCTTGTCCCGCGCCGCGAACTCTTCGGCGATCGCGCCGCTCGCGTCCGGCGAGCAGTCGTCGACCGCGATCACCTCAAGATCGGAACACGACTGTTCCAGGACGGATTCGAGGCACGCGTGCAGGTAGGCCTGCACCTTGTACACGGGGACGATGACACTGAACCGGGGCAAGGCGCATCCATGGGTCGGCACGGGCATACTGCCCGGCAACGGCCGATGGAGTGATCCGGTTACGCCAGATGTGGCATACGAGGGACCCCTCGGTAGCCGAAGAGGGGCGAACCGTGACCGGCCCGCCCCCCAATTCGCCCGCGGATGCGGGCTATTTCACCGCTCCTGCCATCACACCGGACACGAACTGCCGCTGGAAGGCGAAGAACACGGCCAGCGGGATCACCATCGAGATGAAGGCGCCGGGCGCCAGGATCTCGATGTTCCCGCTGAACTGCCGTACCTGCTGCTGGAGCGCGACCGTCAGCGGCTGCGAGCCGGAGTCGGAGAAGATCAGCGCGACCAGCATGTCGTTCCACACCCACAGGAACTGGAAGATGCCGAGCGACGCGATGGCCGGGCCGCCGAGCGGCAGGACCACCGTCGCGAAGAGCCGCGCCTCTCCCGCGCCGTCGAGCCGTGCCGCCTCCAGGAGTTCACGGGGGATCTCCGCGAAGAAGTTGCGCAGCAGGAAGATCGCGAACGGCAGCCCGAAGCCGACGTGGAACAGGATGACGCCGATGATGCTGCCGAAGATGCCGATCTTCCCGAAGAGTTCGGACAGCGGGATCAGCGCCACCTGCACCGGCACCACCAGCAGCCCGACGACCGCCATGAACCAGCCGTCGCGGCCCTTGAAGTCCATGCAGGCGAAGGCGTATCCGGCCATCGACCCGATGATCACGACGAGGAGCGTCGCCGGGACCGTGATCCAGATCGTGTTGAACAGGGCGTGGGTGATCTCGTCCTTCTCCAGGAGCGTCTGATAGCTCTTGGTCGTCAGCTGGGCCGGGGCGGTGAAGACCTTCCACCAGCCCGACGCGGCGATGTCCGTCGGATCGCGGAACGAGGAGACCAGCAGCCCGAAGGTCGGCACCAGCCAGAACAGGCCGACCACGAGCAGGAAGGCACGCAGCGCCCCGCCCGCCGCGCCGCTCGCGATCCGGGCGGCGAGCGAACGCTTGGCGCGCACGGACGTGTCGAGTGCGGTCACCGCTGACGCTCCTTCCGCAGCCGGCGGATGTTGACCCACATCACCGGGAGGACGAGCAGCAGGAGCAGCACGCCGATCGCGCTGCCCGCGCCGAAGTTCCCCTGGCCGCCGAACGCGGACAGGAACAGCTGGAGGGCCAGGACGTTGGCGTCGTCCTGGGACGGCTGCGGGGCGATGATGTAGATCAGGTCGAAGATCTTCATCACGTTGATCATCAGCGTGACCAGCACGACGGTGAGGACCGGCGCGAGCAGCGGCACGGTGACCTTGCGGAACACCTGCCACTCGTTCGCCCCGTCGACGCGCGCCGCCTCCAGGAGGTTACGGTCGATGCCCGCGAGCCCGGCCGCGATCAGGACCATCGCGAAGCCCGCCCACATCCAGGCGTACGCGCCGATGATCGACGGCGTCACCAGGGCCGGGCCGAGCCACTCGACGCCATTGTAGGCGGTCGCGAAGTTCGAGCCCGGGAGCCGCAGTTGGGCTCCGTCGGCCGACTTGGGCAGGGTGAAGGTGCCGTCGTCGCCGCTGGTGGTGGACGCGACGACCTTGCCGCCCCTCAGCGCCTCCACCTTGACGCCCTTCAGGGCCTTCTCGCCCGCGTCGACGGCGCCCTTCGTGCCGCCTCCGCCGAGCTTGAAGTCCAGCCAGACCGTCCCGGTGACCTTGTCGCCCGCGGCGCTCGCCGGCTTGGCGTTCCGCGGGTTGCCGGGCACCTTGTCGGGTGCGATACCGACGAGCGGCAGGAACGCCGGGGTACCGGCCCGAGCGGTCTGCTTCGTCGTGAACGAACCGCCGCCGGACGCCTTGAGGTCGCTGCCGATGGCAGGGCGCGCCTTGGGGTACACGGAGGCGTCGGCGAACGCGTCGTGCACGGACGTCACGATCGCGTTGGCCGCGCCCTGGTTCGGGTCCTGCTCATAGACCAGGCGGAAGATGATGCCCGCCGCCAGCATCGAGATCGCCATCGGCATGAAGACGATCAGCTTGAACGCCGTGCCCCAGCGCACCCGTTCGGTCAGTACCGCGAAGATCAGGCCGAGGGCCGTGCACAGGGCCGGCGCCACGGCCACCCAGATCGCCGTGTTCCTGACCGCGGTCAGCGTCTGGTGGTCGCGGAAGATGTCGCTGTAGTTGTCGAGGCCGACGAATTCCGAGCCGCCGGAGTCGTAGAGGCTGCGCCAGACCGAGTACCCGATCGGGTAGACCACGAGCGCGCCGAGCAGGACGAGCGCGGGCAGCAGAAACAGCGCCGCCACCCACGGCCGGGTCCCGATCACGCTCTTGCGCGGTGCTGCGGACGGCGCCGGCGGCAGTGCGCCGGCGCCCCCCGCCTTCGTCACGAAGGACGGCATACCGCGCCGTCAGCCGTTCTTGTACGCCTTGGCGGCGTCGGCCTCGAGTTGGCGCTGGGTCCCGGCGACGTCCTTCGGGTTCTTCAGGAAGTCCTGGAGGCCCTTCCACTCGCCGACGCCCTGCGTGCCGCCGAACGCCGCGGGCGCCTGGTCGGACATGTCGAAGCGGAAGTCGTCGCCCGCCGCGAGCAGCGCCTTCGCGATGCCCCGGGTGACCGCGTCCTTGTACTTGGCGGTGTCCATCTCCTTGTTGGGGGAGATGTAGCCGCCCTGCGCCGCCCAGATCTCGGCCGCGTCGGTCGACGAGAGGAACGTGACGAGCGCCTGGGCGCCCGCGCCGCCCTTGAGCGCCACCGCCACGTCGCCGCCGCTGACCACGGGGGCCTTGTCGCCGACCGCCGGGAACGGGAAGACCTTGGCGTCCGTGCCGACCTTGGCCTTGGTGTCGGCGTTGATGTTGGCGGTCACGAAGTCGCCCTCGTAGACCATCGCCGCGGGGGTGTCACCGGAGAACGTCTGCGTGACGGACTTCGGGAACTCCGTGGCGAGCGCGCCCTTGCGGCCGCCCGCGATCAGATCGTCCTTGCCCCACAGTTTGGCGAGCGTGGTCAGCGCCTCCTTCACGGAGGGGTCCGTCCACTTGATCTTGTGGGTGGCGAGCTGGTCGTACTTCTCCGGACCCGCCTGGGAGAGATAGATGTTCTCGAACCAGTCGGTGAGCGTCCAGCCGTCCGCGCCGCCGATGGAGACGGCGGGGGAGCCGGCGTCGGACAGCGTCTGCGCGGTGGACAGGAAGTCGTCCCACGTCGCCGGGGTCTTGGAGATCCCGGCCGCCTCGAACGCGGCGGTGTTGTACCAGACCAGCGACTTGTTGGCGGCCTTCACATAGACGCCGTACTGCTTGCCCTTGTACGCCCCGAGGTTCTTCCACCCGGCCGAGAAGTTCTTGTCGACCTGGGCCTGCGCGTCACTGCCCAGCGGCTTGATCCAGCCCTTGTCGGCGAACTGGTGCAGCACGCCGACCTGCGGCAGGAACGCCACGTCCGGCGGCTTGCCGCCCTCGATCTTCGTACTGAGGAACGTGGCGGTGTTGTTGCCCGTCGGCACGAAGTTGACCTTGGCGCCGGTGCGCTTCTCGAACTCTTTGAGGACCTTGGTGAAGTTGTCCTGCTCCGGCCCGGTCCAGACGGCCGCGACCTCCAGGGTCTGCCCGTCGAGCCTGGGCAGCTTGACGGAGGCGCTGCTGCTCTCGCCGCCGCCGCTCTTGTCCTTGCCGCTCTTGTCCTTGCCGTCCCCGCCGCCGCAGGCGGTCAGCGTCAGCGCGAGGGCGCCCGCGGTCAGAGCTGCCGCTGCGGCTTTCGCGGCCCCGGACGTCCTCGACGCCCTTGGTGTCGTGCGTGTACGAATGCTGCGCATTGCTGCCCCGTTCTCGTCCCGAACGCTGAACGTACGCACCGAACGCTGAACGTACGTATGTGCGCTGTCCCGTGGCGTCTGGTTCTACGCCCGGCCAGGGAGAACAGGCAAGGGCGCCTGCGGTGTCAGCTCCAAGATCGTGACGGGGTCGTGATGTCCGCCTCGAACATAGGAGTTGGAAATTTCCGGGCCGTCCTGCCGGAGGTCCCGTCACAGCAGCGACGGCACCTCCTGCGCCGCGACGGAACGCGCGGCCCGCTCCAGCGCGCTGGCCAGCAGGGCGAGATCGGTCGGCCCGTTCCCCAACTCCCTTACGGGGCGGCGGGTCGGCGGGTCACCCATCCGCGTCCAGTCGAGCGGCACCACCGTGGGCCGCTGCGTGGCCGTACGGGGGATCCGCCCCGTGACCCGGCCCGCCTGGAACGCCAGCTCGCGTCCGTCGGCGCCGGAGAGCCGGCCGCGGCCGGGCGCCGGGTCGTCGGGACCGGCCGACGGGGCGTCGAGCACGACCCGCAAAGCCACGCCCCACGCCGGCTCGGAAGCGGACGCGCGGGCCGCGGCCAGATGCACCCCCAGGCGCTCGCCGTCCCGGACGACGGCCTCCAGGGCCCGTACGACCGATCCCGCGGCGGGCCGCCCCGGCGAGCCGAGCGGGGGTGAGAGCAGCGCGTCCAGGTCGTCCACCAGGACCACGAGACGGGGCAGGGGCGGGGCCGGATCGGCCTCCTTGCGGGCGGCGGCGGGCCGCAGGCGCAGGGTCGAACTGGGCGGCGTGTCCAGGTCCCCGGCGCCCTGGTCGGCCGTGCGGGGCGGCGCGGGGCGCTGGGCGACCAGCCGGCCCGACACCTCGCGCTGGGTGTGCCACTCGGCGAAGTGCCCGCGCCCGAGCAGCTCGGCGCGGCGCTTCAGCTCGGCGGCGAGCGACTGGGCGAACTCCCGCATGCGCACCGGGTCGTTGGCGGCCAGATGGGTCGTGACGTGCGGCAGGTCCGTGCAGACGCGCAGTCCGTCGCCCCGGTCGGCGCCGCCGGTACCGTCCCGCCCGTCGACGAGGACGAGCCCGAGCCGGTCAGGACGCTCGGCCGCCGCGAGCGACGCGGCGATCGAGCGCAGCAGCTCCGTACGGCCACTGCCCGCCGGGCCCTCGATCAGCAGATGGGGGCCCTCGGCGGCCAGGTCCACGACGACCGGTCCGCGCGGTCCGGCGCCGAGCACGGCCCACGCGCGCCCGCCGAGCGCCTCCGTGTCGTCCCCGGCGGCGGCCCAGCGGGCCATCAGGGAAGCGGGCGTGGCCCGCGCGAGCCCCAACTCGTCCAGGAGTCGCGCGACTTGGGGCAGCGGCGCGGAGACTCTGGGGTGCGGCTCGCTGGGACCGCTGTCGGTGCGCAAGGGGGCGAGGGCCCGCGCGAAGCGCTCGGCCCAGGCCGCCGACACCGCGTCGATCGCGGCGACCGTGCCGTGCCCGACGACCTGGCCGTGCGACGTCCGCATCAGCCGCAGCGCCGTCGCCACATCCCCGCTGAGCAGTGCGACGGCGCCGCACGACTTGAACGCGGGCGACACGGCGCACGCCATTTCATAGGTCTGCGTGACCGGCGACGCGGGCGAGGACGCGGGGGCCTCGGCGAGACAGATGACATGGATCCCGGCCCGGCCGCCTTCCGTCGCGAGCCGCACGGTGGCCTCGCGCAGCCCGGCCGATCCCGGGTCCCCGTCGACGACGAGGACGGTCAGCGGGCCGGTCCAGCGGTGCCCGGCGCCGGGGCCCTGGGGCGGCCGGGTCTCCTCGGCGCCGGGGTGCCCGGCGGGGTGGTCCGTCGTACGCCCTGCCCGGTCGGCGGTGGGCCTGAAATCGGCGTGGCACTCCGCCGGAGCGTCGCCCGGCCGGCCTCCCGCGCCCTCGTGCCCGTACGGCCCGGGCATCCGGCCACCGCGCTCGCCGGCGTCTGCGGCTTCACCCGAACGGGACCTCGGCACCATGGGGCCGAAGCCGGCCGGCTGCTGCCCCGCGCGGGCGGCCGCCGTCCCGGCGTCCGGGCGGCGCGACTCGTCGGCGATGTGGTCGTCGAGGCGGCGCAGGAGCTCGCCCGTACGGGCCACGGCCTGCTCGCGGTCGTACGCGAGGAGGAGCCGGCAGTCCTGGCCGTGCGCGGGGCGCAGATGGGGGAGCCAGCCGAGCCAGGACCACTCAGCAGCCCGGTCCTGGACGCTGCGCGACCGGTCCGTGCTGACCAGGACGATCTCCAGGGCGTCCGGCGAGTGCAGCGCCGCGAGCTGCGCGACGACGGAACGGGCCACGCCCGACAGCCGCGCCCGCGGCCCGGCCAGACCGAGCGCGCCCGCCTCCCGCAGCCCCACCGTCACCGGGACGCCGGGCAGCAGCCCCGTGCGGTCCGGGGCCGTCCGGTCGTCCGTGCCGAGCCGCACCGCAAGCGCCTCGGGGTGCCCGGGGCCCCGCTCCCAGAGCCGTGGCCCCGGTCCGAGCGCAGTGAGCAGCAGCGCGGCCGCGTCCGGCCAGGACTCGGAGGATCCCCTGGAGGAGCGGGAGGCGCGGGCGAAGGTCTCGGGGACGTGCGGCGGCTCGCCGAGGTGGGCGCCGGTGTCGTACGGGGACACGTCCTCGCCCGTACGCCCGCCGGCCAGGCGCCGTGCCCAGGCGCCGAGCCCGCCGCGCCTGCGCTGCTCGCGCGGCACGGCTGTCCCGCGCGCGGGGGTGATGGTCGGCGTGCTCTCGGCGGCGGGCGGCCCGCCCTGCTCGGGCACGACGGGGCCGGATCTGGCGGCAAGCGCGGCGGGCCCGTATGCGTGCCGGGTCTCGCCCGCGAGAGGGGGCTGGGAGGAAGGGTCTTCGGAGCCGCCCGCGTCCGGGGCCGTCACGCGCACGTAGCCCTCGCCGTCGGGCGCCGTCCGCAGCACGGGCCCCGAGGAACCTGAGAAACCAGTGAAAGACGAGGAGCCCGCGGCGCCCTCGGGGGCCAGCCGCAGCGTGGACTCGCCGAGCCGCAGGAGTGCGCCGGGGGCGAGCCGGGCGGGGCGGTCCCCGACAGGGCTGCCGTCGACCGTCGTCCCGTTCGTCGAGCCCAAGTCGGTGACGGTCACGCGGCCGTCCGGGCCGAGCGTCACAGCGCAGTGCATCCGGGAGACATCGGGGTCGTCGAGCGCGACATCGGCGTCCGCGGAGCGGCCCACGCGGATCTCGCCGCCGTGCAGCAGATGCACACCGCCCGCGTCGGGCCCCGCCACCACATGGAGCTGCGCCGCCGCGCCCTCGATCTCGGGTCCCGGCTCGGCGGGAACACCCAGGGACAGCACGGCCCCGTCGGTCAGCGGCGGCTCGCCCAGCGTGCAGCGCTGCCCGTCGAGCCGCTCGGGTCCCGCGTAGAGAATCGCCGTGCCCTCGCCGCCCGCGACGGCCGTCACCAGGGCGGAGGCCACCGCGGCGAGCGCGGTGCCCGCCGGGGCGGTCACCAGCACGTCGCACGACGCCGCGCGGTCTTGCGGGTCGGGGCGCGTCCCCAGGGGGTCTACGACGGTCAGCCGGATCTGCATCGCGTCAGCGGTCCCTTCTGCGCGGGCGCCCGGGAAGGGGCTGCACCGCGGTCACCCCACCGCAGATCCCCCACCGCACAACGGGCACGTAGGCCAGTACGAGAGGCATCCTCGCACTAGCCACCGACAACACGCCCGTCGGCCACCCGTAAGTGATCTTGATTGGTCGGCTCTGCCCGCAAAAGTGCCTGCATGATGCCGCTTGGGACCGCTCACCCCCTTGCCGGCGGCAACCAACAGCCCACCTCGAGCGTCTTTCCGTCGAACGCGGCTGTGGCGGGGCGGGGAGTCGCGGAAGATCAACAGACGGCGGGTTGTCCGACGGCACTACAGTGGTCGGAACACCCGAGAACGAGCAAGACAAGCAGTACGAACGGGCAAGACCAAGCAGTACGCCAGTACGCAGCAAGCAGGGAGCGCATGACGTGCGGCCGGTAGGCAGTAAATACCTGCTCGAGGAGCCGCTCGGACGCGGCGCCACGGGCACCGTGTGGCGGGCCCGCCAGCGGGAGACCGCGGGGGCCGAGGCGGCCGTCGCCGGGCAGCCCGGCGAGACCGTGGCGATCAAGGTCCTCAAGGAGGAGCTCGCCAACGACGCGGATGTCGTGATGCGCTTCCTGCGCGAGCGCTCCGTGCTGCTCCGCCTGACGCACCCCAACATCGTGCGCACCCGCGACCTGGTCGTCGAGGGCGAGCTCCTCGCGCTCGTCATGGACCTGGTCGAGGGCCCCGACCTGCACCGCTACCTCCGCGAGAACGGCCCCTTCTCCCCGGTGGCCGCGTCCCTGCTGACCGCCCAGGTCGCGGACGCGCTCGCGGCGAGCCACGCGGACGGCGTCGTGCACCGCGACCTGAAGCCGGCGAACGTCCTGCTGAAGCAGGACGGCGGTGAGATGCATCCCATGCTCACCGACTTCGGCATCGCCCGCCTCGCCGACTCCCCGGGCCTGACCCGCACCCACGAGTTCGTCGGCACGCCCGCGTACGTCGCGCCGGAGTCCGCCGAGGGCCGCCCGCAGACCAGCGCGGTGGACATCTACGGCGCCGGAATCCTGCTGTACGAGCTGGTCACCGGCCGGCCCCCGTTCTCCGGCGGCTCCGCGCTCGAGGTCCTGCACCAGCACCTGAGCGCCGAACCGCGCCGCCCGTCCACCGTGCCCGACCCGCTGTGGACGGTCATAGAGCGCTGCCTGCGCAAGAACCCCGAGGAGCGCCCCAGCGCCGAGAACCTCGCCCGCGGCCTGCGCGCCGTAGCCGAGGGCATCGGCGTGCACGCGAACTCCGCGCAGATCGCGGCGGCCGAGGGCGTCGGCGCCCTCCTGATGCCGGACCCCGCGCCCGCGCAGGTGCCGGGCGTGCCCGGCGCGGCCGACCCGACGCAGGTCCTGCCCGGCAACGCCGGCTCGTACGACCCGAACGCGGCGACGAGCGTCATGCAGTCCACCGGCACCGGCGACGCCGACCCCACCTCGGTCCTGCCGAACCGGGGTGCCGCCGACCCGACGGCCGTCATGCCGCCGGTCCCGCCGCACCAGCCGGGCGCGAACCCGGACGACCCGCACCCCTGGCAGAACCAGATGCGGGCGGCCCGAGACCGCAACGAGCAGACGCAGGTCCAGTACCTGAACCCGAACGAAGACCCGCTGCGCCGCCGGCCGCAGCGCCAGCAGGGGCGCCCGCAGCAGCCACAGCAGCAGTACGCGCCCCAGCAGCCCCGCCGGCAGCAGCCCCAGCAGCAGTACGCGCCGCAGCCCCAGCAGCAGCAGTACGCGCCGCAGCAGCAGCCGCGCCAGCCGCAGCCGCAGGCGCCGCAGCGCGAGCCGCGGCAGTCGAGGCAGCGCAGTGCGAACCGGATGAAGATCCCGGGGCTCGGCTGCCTCAAGGGCTGCCTCTTCATGATCGTCATGCTGTTCGTGGTGAGCTGGCTCGTCTGGGAGTTCACCCCGCTCCAGGACTGGATCGGCACGGGCAAGGGCTACTGGGCCCAGCTGTCGGACTGGTACGACACGGTCACCGGCTGGATCGGCGACCTTGGCAGCGGGGGTTCGGGCAGCGGGGGTTCCGGCACCTGAAAAACGCCTCACGGCCCCGCTTCGGCCGTGAGGTTGGAGATTTGTCGACTTCCGGAGGGTGATTTCCCCCGTGGATGTGATGGTTGGCGTCCGAGCCGCGTAGCTTGGGCGCCAACACGCGTCTGTAGGAGCAGTCTTGGCACGGAAGATCGGCAGCCGGTACACCGCGAACCAGATCCTGGGACGCGGCAGCGCCGGCACGGTGTGGCTGGGCGAGGGACCCGAGGGGCCCGTCGCCATCAAGCTGTTGCGTGAGGACCTTGCCTCCGACCAGGAGCTCGTGGGCCGCTTCGTCCAGGAGCGCACGGCCCTGCTCAGCCTGGACCACCCACGCGTGGTCGGCGTCCGTGACCTGGTGGTCGACGGGAACGACCTCGCCCTGGTCATGGACCTCGTACGCGGCACCGACCTGCGCACCCGCCTCGACCGCGAGCGGCGCCTGGCCCCCGAGGCCGCGGTAGCCATCGTCGCGGACATCGCGGACGGGCTCGCCGCCGCGCACGCCGCCGGGATCGTGCACCGCGACGTGAAGCCGGAGAACGTCCTCCTGGACATGCAGGGCCCCCTCGGCCCCGGCGGCTCCCACCCGGCGCTCCTGACCGACTTCGGCGTCGCCAAGCTCATCGACTCCCCGCGCCGCACCCGCGCCACGAAGATCATCGGCACCCCGGACTACCTCGCCCCCGAACTCATCGAGGGCCTCCCGCCGCGCGCCGCCGTCGACATCTACGCCCTGGCGACGGTCCTGTACGAGCTGCTCGCCGGCTTCACGCCCTTCGGCGGCGGCCACCCCGGCGCGATCCTGCGCCGGCACGTCACGGAGACGGTCGTCCCGCTGCCCGGCATCCCCGACGAGCTGTGGCAGCTCCTCGTCCAGTGCCTGGCGAAGGCGCCCGCGTCCCGTCTGCGCGCCTCGGAGCTGGGAGCCCGCCTGCGCGAGCAGCTGCCCCAGCTCGCCGGGATGGCGCCGCTCGACGTGGACGAGCCGGACACCGAGCCCGACCCGGAGCCGGAGGCCGCCCCGGCCGCGCCCGAGGCGCCCGCCGCCCGCCGCGGCGCCGTCCCCCTGGTCCCCGGCGCGACCCCGGCCGACTCGAACCGGGACACCCACACGTCGATGCGCGTCCCGGCCCCCGACGAGCTGGCGGGCGGCGCCCGCGGCACCGCCCGCGCCCCCCGTGCGGCCGGCGCACCCCGGCCGGGCTCGGCCCGCCACCGAGCCTCCGCCCGCCGCCGCAGGATCACCCTCGGCGTCGCCGGAGCCGTCCTGGTGGCGGCGGCCGGCATCGGCACGTGGGCGGCCGTGGGCGGCGACGACGCGGACGCGACCCCCGGCAAGAACCCCGGACAGTCGGCCCCCGCCTCCCCCTGAGACGGCCCGGTGCAGCGCCCGGACCCGGCCCCGCGGCCACCAGGACCGGAGCACTTGCCCCAGCCGTTACGCTGGTGTCGTGGCAGTCGTCGACGTTTCCGAAGAGCTCAAGTCCCTCTCCTCGACCATGGAGTCGATCGAGGCCGTCCTGGACCTCGACAAACTGAGGGCAGATATCGCCGTGCTCGAGGAGCAGGCGGCCGCACCGTCCCTGTGGGATGACCCCGACGCGGCACAGAAGATCACCAGCAAGCTGAGCCACCTCCAGGCCGAGGTGCGCAAGGCGGAGACCCTGCGCGGCAGGATCGACGACCTGAGCGTGCTCTTCGAGATGGCCGAGGAGGAATCCGACCCGGACACCCGTGCCGAGGCCGAGTCCGAGCTGACCTCCGTCAAGAAGGCGCTGGACGAGATGGAGGTCCGCACCCTCCTGTCCGGTGAGTACGACTCCCGTGAGGCGCTGGTCAACATCCGCGCCGAGGCGGGCGGCGTCGACGCCGCGGACTTCGCCGAGCAGCTCCAGCGCATGTACCTGCGCTGGGCCGAGCGCCACGGCTACAAGACCGAGGTCTACGAGACGTCGTACGCGGAAGAGGCCGGCATCAAGTCGACCACCTTCGCCGTCCAGATCCCGTACGCCTACGGCCAGCTCTCCGTCGAGCAGGGCACGCACCGCCTGGTGCGCATCTCGCCCTTCGACAACCAGGGCCGCCGCCAGACGTCCTTCGCGGGCGTCGAGGTGCTCCCGGTCGTCGAGACGACCGACCACATCGAGATCGACGAGTCCGAGCTCCGCGTCGACGTCTACCGTTCGTCGGGTCCCGGCGGCCAGGGCGTGAACACGACGGACTCCGCGGTCCGCCTGACGCACCTGCCCACCGGCATCGTCGTCTCCTGCCAGAACGAGCGCTCGCAGATCCAGAACAAGGCGACCGCGATGAACGTCCTCCAGGCCAAGCTCCTCGAGCGGAAGCGTCAGGAGGAGCGGGCCAAGATGGACGCCCTCAAGGACGGCGGCAGCTCGTGGGGCAACCAGATGCGTTCGTACGTCCTGCACCCGTACCAGATGGTCAAGGACCTTCGGACGGAATTCGAGGTCGGTAATCCGCAGTCGGTGCTCGACGGCGAGATCGATGGATTCCTCGAAGCGGGAATTCGCTGGCGCAAGCAGCAGGAGAAGTAGCCTCGGGTCTTTTCCAGCTTTGTCGACAAGGCAACTGCCGCCCACCGGGCGGCAGTTGCCTTTTACGTCACAGTCGCATGTCCGTATGTCGGCCAACTCCCCCGATTTCGGGCATCACGTACGCAACGACCTTGACGCTGACATGAAAACTGGGAAGGCTGACGCGCGGCATGCGTATCAGTGGGACGCGTGTGTAACGGGGAGCAGGCCATCAGTACGCGGCTACCCCCGACGGCCCCCGTCCCGCGCGCTGCTCCATCAACGATTAGCTACTGGGGGTAGCAGCCAGATGACCAAGAAGACGCGGATCCGTATCGCGCGCATAGCGGCCGGTGCGGTGATCGCGGCCGGTGCGTCGCTGACCGCCGCGGGCGCCGCTTCGGCCCTCGACATCGGCGTGGACCTTCCGGGTGTGGACGCGAACGTGCACGCGGGCGGCGACGGCGTCGGCGCCGGTGTCGCGATCGGCGGCGACGAGGACCCGACCCCTCCGACCGAGGAGCCGCCGACCTCGTTGCCGCCGACGGACGAGCCGCCGACGGAGGAGCCTCCCACCGTGGAGCCCCCGACGGACCCGACCGAGGAGCCCACCGAGCCCACCGAGGACCCGACCACCCCGGGCAACGGCGGCGGTAACGGTGGCGGCAACGGCGGCGGCCACCACGGCGGCGGCAACAACGGCGGCGGGAACGGCAACACCGACCCCGACGGCGGCAACAACCCGGTCGAGCAGGGCCAGGGCAAGGACAGCCTGCAGGACACCGGCTCCGTGCCGGCCGCCCAGCCGGCCCAGAACCAGGGCAAGGGCGGTGAGCTGGCCGAGACCGGCGCCGCCGAGACCACGTTCCTGCTGATCGGCGCCGCGACGATGATCGCCGGCGGCATCGGCTTCCGCCTGCTGCCCCGCCTCGTCGGCGGCGGCCGCACGGTTGCCTAAGCAGCCGTAGGCGCGTACGTCACGTACGTCATGTACGTCATGTACGTGCGCACGTAACGCGAGAAGGGCCCGGAGCGTCGCTCCGGGCCCTTCCTCGTGTCCTAGACGGTCTGGTGCGCGAGGAGCGCCACCGCCGCGATGAGTACAGCCACCAGGGCTATCAGGGCCATCGGGTGAAGCCCCGCGAACGGGCTCTCCTGCTGAAGCCGCTCGCGGTTCGCCCGGCACACGGGGCAGCGGCCCTCGCTCACGGGCGCCGCGCAGTTCGCGCACACCAGCCGGTCATAGGTCATGCGCTCTTCCTCCTCCCGCGCGGCGGAGCCGCCACAGCGTAATTCTCTCCGCACAACGCTCCGGGGACCGCAACCGTTCCCCCCTACCACTGTGCCAGCTTCCGGGGATTTCGGCGCGCCTCCCCGGATGCTGCCCCTTTGGACCCGTTCCGTTCCCGCCATGACCCGCCCACGACCAGGCAATCAACGGGACAAAACACTCATCCAAGGACGCCGACTGCGCCGCGGAGCCCGGTTCGCGTATGGTCACGCTCACCTACCCCCGACGCCCACGATGCACCGAGGCGCACCCGTGATCCGATTCGACAACGTCTCCAAGGCCTACCCCAAGCAGACCCGGCCCGCCCTCAGGGATGTGTCCCTCGAGGTCGAGCGCGGCGAATTCGTGTTCCTTGTGGGATCTTCCGGCTCCGGAAAGTCCACCTTCCTGCGGCTGATCCTGCGCGAGGAGCGCACCAGCCACGGCCAGGTGCACGTCCTGGGCAAGGACCTGGCGCGACTGTCCAACTGGAAGGTGCCGCAGATGCGCCGCCAGCTCGGCACGGTCTTCCAGGACTTCCGGCTCCTGCCCAACAAGACCGTCGGCGAGAACGTCGCCTTCGCGCAGGAAGTCATCGGCAAGTCCCGAGGCGAGATCCGCAAGTCCGTGCCCCAGGTGCTCGATCTCGTCGGCCTGGGCGGCAAGGAGGACCGGATGCCCGGCGAGCTCTCCGGTGGTGAGCAGCAGCGCGTGGCCATCGCCCGCGCCTTCGTGAACCGCCCCAAGCTCCTGATCGCCGACGAGCCGACCGGCAACCTCGACCCGCAGACCTCGGTCGGCATCATGAAGCTGCTGGACCGGATCAACCGCACCGGGACGACCGTCGTGATGGCCACCCACGATCAGCAGATCGTGGACCAGATGCGCAAGCGCGTCATCGAGCTGGAGAAGGGCCGTCTCGTCCGCGACCAGTCGCGCGGCGTCTACGGCTACCAGCACTGAGCCCCGTGAGCACCAGAGCACTGAGAAAGGCCTGAGCAGACGCCATGCGCGCCCAATTCGTCCTGTCGGAGATCGGCGTCGGTCTCCGCCGAAATCTCACGATGACCTTCGCGGTCATCGTCTCGGTCGCCCTCTCGCTCGCCCTGTTCGGCGGCTCGCTGCTCATGCGTGACCAGGTGAGCACGATGAAGGGCTACTGGTACGACAAGGTCAACGTCTCGATCTTCCTGTGCAACAAGGGCGACGCCGAGTCGGACCCGAAGTGCGCCAAGGGAGCCGTCACCGCCGAGCAGAAGCAGCAGATCGTCTCCGACCTGGACAAGATGCCGGTCGTCGAGAAGGTCTCCCACGAGTCGGCGGACCAGGCGTACAAGCACTACAAGGAGCAGTTCGGCGACTCCCCGCTGGCCAGCTCGCTGACGCCGGACCAGCTCCAGGAGTCGTACCGGATCAAGCTCAAGGACCCGGAGAAGTACCAGGTCGTCGCGACCGCCTTCGACGGGCGTGACGGGGTCCAGTCCGTGCAGGACCAGAAGGGCATCCTGGACAACCTCTTCGGACTCCTCAACGGCATGAACTGGGCGGCGCTCGCCGTGATGGCGCTGATGCTCGTCGTCGCTCTCATGCTGATCGTCAACACGGTGCGCGTCTCGGCGTTCAGCCGCCGCAGAGAGACCGGCATCATGCGCCTGGTCGGCGCGTCCAGCTTCTACATCCAGATGCCGTTCATCATGGAGGCCGCCGTCGCCGGAGTCATCGGCGGTGTGGTCGCCTGCGGCATGCTCCTCGTGGGCCGCTACTTCATGATCGACCACGGTCTGGCGCTCTCCGAGAAGCTGAACCTGATCAACTTCATCGGCTGGGACGCGGTCCTGGCCAAGCTGCCGCTCGTCCTCGCGATCGGACTGCTGATGCCCGCGATCGCCGCTTTCTTCGCGTTGCGCAAGTATCTGAAGGTGTGACAAGACTCCCCTGAGTTACAGGGCGCCGTGCGGTTCAACGAGCCGTACGGCGCTTCGCGTTGTCCTAGACTCACCGTCATGTCGGGCCCCGAGTTGTTCTCCCGGCCCCGCCGCTTCGGCCGCGGGGCGGCCCTGACATTGGTCTTCGCGAGCGTCCTCGCGACCGGTGTCGCGACGGGTTCGTGGAGCGCCGACGGCCACAAGTCCGAGGAGGTTCCGGCCGGTTCGGCCACTGACGCCGGACACGAGGACGTGAGAGACGCGGCCGCCGGGGCGATGGCCGACGGCAAGTCCCCTGTGCAGGCTGCCGAGGAGGCCGTCAGCCGCAGCGGCGACCGCTGGGGCGCGGTGTACTCGCAGGGTGAGTACAAGGAGTTCGAGCAGGAACTCGACGGCCAGTACACGGGCGTCGGCCTCTGGGCCCGACGCACCGCCGACGGCCGCATCGAGGTCTCCAAGGTCGGTTCCGGGTCCCCCGCGGCCCATGCGGGCGTGCGCCCCGGCGACCGGCTCCGCACCGTCGACGGCCGGCCCGTCGACGGCCGCCCCGTCACCGAGGTCGTCTCCCTGCTGCGCGGCGAGCACGCGGGGACTGCGGTCCGGCTCGGCCTGGAGCGCGGCACGCGCGCGTGGACCGAGGTCCTGCGCCGGGCCAACCTCGCCACCGAGTCCGTCACCGTCTCCCGCCTCCCCGGCGACACCGTCCTGATCAAGGTCGCGGCCTTCACCAAGGGCTCGGGCGAGCGCGTACGGTCCGCCGTGCGCGACGCCCCCCACGGCGACGGCGTCCTTCTCGACCTGCGCGGCAATTCCGGCGGCCTGGTCACGGAGGCGGTCACCGCGGCGTCGGCGTTCTTCGACGGCGGGCTCGTGGCGACGTACGACGTACGCGGACGGCAGCGCGCCCTGCACGCCGAGCGCGGTGGCGACACCTCCAGACCGGTGGTCGCGCTCGTCGACAGCGGCACGATGAGCGCGGCCGAGCTGCTCACCGGGGCCCTCCAGGACCGTGGCCGCGCGGTCGTCGTGGGCTCGAAGACCTTCGGCAAGGGATCGGTCCAGATGCCGAGCCGGCTCCCCGACGGCTCCGTCGCCGAGCTGACCGTCGGCCACTACCGCACCCCCGCCGGCCGCGGCGTCGACGGACGGGGCATCGTCCCCGACCTCGAGGCCGAGGAGGGCGCGCGGCAGCGGGCCGAGACAGTATTGAGTGGCCTCAGGGACCCCTCGTAGTGCGAAAATGGCTGCACTATGTCTAAGGGAATGTTCGTACCGAAGGAATCACAGCCCAAGCAGGGCGCGTCCGGTAAGGGCGGTAAGTCCGCAAAGGGCGCTGACGGCAAGCGCAAGATCGTCGCGCAGAACAAGAAGGCGCGCCACGATTACCTGATCATGGATACCTACGAGGCCGGCATCGTGCTGACCGGCACGGAGGTCAAGTCGCTGCGCCAGGGCCGCACCTCCCTGACCGACGCCTTCGTCCAGATCGACCAGAACGAGGCGTGGCTGCACAACGCCCACATCCCCGAGTACAGCCAGGGCACCTGGACCAACCACGCCGTGCGCCGCAAGCGCAAGCTGCTCCTGCACCGCGACGAGATCGACAAGCTGGAGTCGAAGTCCCAGGAGACGGGTCACACGATCGTGACTCTCGCGATCTACTTCAAGGACGGCCGCGCCAAGGCCGAGATCGCGCTCGCCAAGGGCAAGAAGGAGTACGACAAGCGGCAGACGCTGCGCGAGCAGCAGGACCGCAGGGACTCGGACCGCGCCATCGCGTCGGCCAAGCGGAGGCAGCGGGCGCGGGAGCGCTGACGCTCCGCCGGGGTCCTGGCCGGTCCGCCGGTAATAGGCTGGCACCGTCGCCCGTCGGTCACGTACGATGGGTGTTGTCCCGCTGGTGACGGGACGCCCCGGATCGAAAGATCCGGTTTTGAAAAATCAACATGGGGATGATCGGTTTCGACAGCGGATGTCGAAGCAGGGGAAGCGTGTCGAGGAAGCGACAATGATCTCGTTAACCATATGTCGCAACCAATAATCGCCACTTCTAAGAGCGATTCCCAGTCCTTCGCCCTCGCTGCCTAATAAGCAGTGAGTGAAGGACCCTAAAAGGGTGTCAGCCCGGGGATGTTCCCGACCCGGATCCTGGCATAATCTAGGGAACTAAACCATCGAGCCCGGTCACGGGGTTCGATGGGAAATCAAACAGTGACTGGGCCCGTCGGCGACTTGTTCGCGTGATCACCGGGGCCGAGAAAATCGAAGCGAACTGCACACGGAGAAGCCCTGCTGCTGCACCGTTGGACGCGGGTTCGATTCCCGCCATCTCCACTAGACGGATGGACGGGCTCTGCTCGCCGCACACGCGAGCCGGGTCCATCTCGTTGAATCTCTGGGGGCATGGCCCCCAGACACCGTCACCCCATGTGAGACCTGGGCCCGGCTGCATCGCAGCCGGGCCTTCGTCGTGCCACAGGTGCGCGGTGCGTCTTGTGTGGCCCGGCTCCATATCGGCGGCCCCGGCCCGCCTCTACGGTCCCTCCCCATGACACCGACCAGAGCCGCAACACCCCCACGTCTCGCGTTCGTGGCCCTCCTGGCCGCCCTCCTGTCCGTCTTCCTGCCCGCGCCCCGCGCCGGCGCCGCCGCTGCCACTGCCGCCGGGACGATCCAGGAAGTCACCGGCTTCGGGACCAATCCCGGCGCCCTCAAGATGTACCGCTACGTGCCCGACGGGCTGCCCGCCGGGCGCCCCGTCGTCGTCGCCCTGCACGGGTGCACGCAGAACGCCTCCGGCTACGGCACGGGCAGCGGCTGGACCGAGCTCGCCGACCGGTGGGGCTTCTCCGTCGTGCTGCCGCAGCAGCAGGCCGGGAACAACGCGTCCTCCTGCTTCAACTGGTTCCAGGCCGGTGACATCGAACGCGGCCAGGGCGAGGCCGCCTCCGTCGCGCAGATGGTCGACCGCCAGCTCGCCGACGCCTCGGGCGACCCCGCGAAGGTGTACGTCACCGGCCTGAGCGCGGGCGGCGCCATGACTTCCGTGATGATGGCCTCGTACCCCGAGAAGTTCGCCGCCGGAGGCGTCGTCGCCGGACTGCCGTACGGGTGCGCGGCCGCCGCCGGGTCGCCGTACGTGTGCATGTACGTGGGTGCCACGCAGACCGCACAGCAGTGGGGCGACCGGGTGCGGGCCGCCCGGCCCGGGTACGCCGGGCCCTGGCCGCGGCTGACCGTCTTCCAGGGCAGCGCCGACTACACGGTGAAGCCCGTGAACATGACCGACCTGATGAAGCAGTGGACCGATGTCCAGGGCGCCGATCAGGTCGCCGACGTCAGCGACAGCGTGGCCGGGTTTCCGCACCAGGTCTTCCGCCGGGCCGACGGAAGCGCGGCTGTGGAGACGTACAGCATCACAGGGATGGGGCACGGGCAGCCCGTCGATCCGGGGAGCGGGGCCGCGCAGTGCGGGACCGCGGGTGCCTACATCCTCGACGTGAACCTGTGCGCGGCCTACGCCATGGGTCACTCGTGGGGGCTCGACTGACGCACCCTGGTCCCGGGCGCCGCGATCGGGGATGCTCCTGAGGCATGAGCAGACCCGACGGACCTGTGAGACGACTCCTCAATCCGCTTGCACGTCAACGGCGTTACCTCGTCTGGCCCGCCCTCGTCGCGCTCGCGGCGGGCCTGACCTGGGGTTCACCGGCCGGTGCCGACGGCGACAGCACCGGCCTGCCCGAGGCCATCGACACCATCCTCGGTGACCCGTCCATGGAGGGCGGCACGGCGAGCGTCGTCGTCGCCGACGCCGGGAGCGGCGACATCATCTACCGGCACAACCCCACCGGGCGCCTGATGCCCGCGTCCAACACCAAGCTCCTCACCTCGACCGCGGCGACCGAGCTTCTCGGCACCGGCTACCGGTTCACCACCGACGTGCTCGGTGACGGGCGGCGCCGGGGGAGCGTCCTCGACGGCGATCTCTATCTGCGCGGCACCGGTGATCCGACCGCCCTTGCCAAGGACTACGACGAACTCGCCGCCGAGGTCGCCGCGTCGGGTGTGAAGTCGGTCAGCGGGCACCTCGTCGCCGACGACAGCGCGTTCGACAGTCAGCGGCTCGGCCGCTCCTGGGCCGCCGACGACGAGTCCTCGTACTACTCGGCGCAGATCTCCGCCCTGAGCGTCGCGCCCGACACCGACTACGACACCGGAACGGTCATCGTCGAGGCCTCGCCGGGCGCGAAGGCGGGGGACAAGCCGAAGATCACCCTCACGCCGAAAACGCGTTACGTCGACATCGACGTGCGGGCCACGACCGTGGCGGCGGGCGGCGCCGACACCCTCACCGTCGAGCGGCAGCACGGCACGAACACCGTCACCGTCAGCGGCACCGTTCCCGTCGGCGGATCCGCCACCAAGGAGTGGGTCACCGTCTGGGAGCCCACCGCCTACGCGGCCTCCGTCTTCCGTGACGCGCTCGCCGCGCACGGGGTGAAGGTGTCGGGCGGCACGGAGCTCGGGCGTGCCACCCCGAAGGGCGCCGTGCGGCTCGCCACGCACGACTCCATGCCCCTGAAAGACCTGCTGATCCCGTTCATGAAGCTGAGCAACAACATGCACGCCGAGATCCTCACCAAGGCCATGGGCGCGAAGGCGACCGGCCGCCCGGGGAGCTGGGACGACGGGCTCGCGGCGATCAGTGGCTATCTGAAGGGCATCGGCGTCGACACCGGGCGGCTGCGCCAGGTCGACGGGTCCGGCCTCTCCCGGATGGACAACATTCCGGCGGGCCAGATCGCGAAACTGCTGCTCGCGGTCCGCTCCGAGCCGTGGTTCGGCGACTGGTACAAGTCGCTGCCGGTGGCCTGCGACCCGGACCGGTTCGTCGGCGGCACCCTGCGCTCGCGGATGTGCAGGACACCGGCCGCGCTCAACGCCCGTGGCAAGACCGGGTCGTTGACCGGTGCCTCCGCGCTCTCCGGCTACGTCAAGGACGCCGGCGGACGCGAACTCGTCTACAGCATCGTCCAGAACAACTATCTGGTCGGCTCGGTGAAGCCTCTTGAGGACGCGATCGTGGTGACGCTCGCGAAGTCCGATGCCGATGCGACTGTGGCGGTGAAGCCGCGCTCGCTGCGCTCCGTGCCCGTCTCCGAACGCAAGGGCGACCTGGAGTGCTCGTGGCGCAAACCGGCCGCGTGCTGACGGCTGCGGGTGCGGGTGCGGGTGCGGGCGAGGGCGAGGGTGCGGGTGACTACGTACGGTCGCGTGCGTCGCTTCGTACGTAACCGGTGAGCGCCAGTACGAGCGCGCACGCCGACGCGGCGGCCGGGATCGCGTAGCCCGCGGTGGGGCCGAAGCGCTCCACCGCGGAGCCGCCCGCCGCCGCGCCGCAGGCGATGCCCCCGAGCAGGCCGGTCACGGCGAGGGTCATGCCCTCGTTCAGCTGGCCCTCGGGGGTGCGGGCCTGGACCAGCGTCATGCCCGTGACCATCGTCGGGGCCGTCGCCATGCCGGCCACAAGGAGAGCCCCGGAGACCACAAGGAGAGAGCCGGTGAGCGCCGCGAGCAGGGGGAGGGCCAGCAGGACGGTCATCGTGGCGACGCACCACGGGTGGCGCCGCGCCGCGGGACCGGCCGGGCGTACGGCCCCGTAGACCAGCCCCGCCACACAGGAACCGGCCGCCTGGAGTGCGAGGACCGCGCCGGCCGCCGCCTTGTGGCCGCCCTCGTCCGCGAACGCGATCGTGACCACCTCCATCGAGCCGAACACGGCGCCGGTGGCGAGGAACGACGCCAGGAGAACGGGCATCCCGCGCGCGCGGAGGGGCGATTTCGTGGCCGTGCGCCCATGGGTGGGCGGTTCCGTGGCGCGCTGCGCGGCGAAGACGAGCACACCGGTGAGCAGCAGGACCGCGCCGATCAGGGTGCCGGCCTCCGGGAAGAGCGACCCGCACAGGAAGGCGGCGAGGACCGGGCCGAGCATGTAACACAGCTCGTCCGCCGCCTGTTCGAAGGAGTTCGCGGTGTGCAGGGCGGTCGGGTCGCCCTTGAGGAGATGGGCCCAGCGGGCGCGTGACATGCCGCCCGTGTTGGGCGTGGTGGCCGTCGCCGCGTATGCGGCGAAGAGGGTCCAGCCGGGCGCTCGGTAGTGCACACAGAGGAGGAGCGCGAGCGATCCGCAGACCGCGACCGCCGTGGCGGGCACGGCGATCCTGGCCTGTCCGTACCGGTCCACGAGGCGCGCCGTCCACGGGGCGACGACCGCGGTCGCGGCCATCCCGGTCGCGGTGACGGCCCCGGCGAGCGCGTACGAGCCGCGCGCCCCGGCGATCATGATGACGGCGCTGACGCTGAACATGCCCATGGGGAGCCGGGCGAGGAGGTTCCCGAGCGTGAAGGCGAGCGCGCCGGGGGTGGAGAGCAGTCGGACGTACGGGGAGCGGTTGGACTGTGGCGGGGCGGTGGAGGCCGGGGGAGCGGTGGCGGGCTCGGATATCGCGTCGGGCATGTGATCAGCGTCGTCGTGATCCGCGCGCCCGGTCCAACACCTTCTCCGTACCGATTCACGCGCCCGCGTTGTAAGTTCGCCGGATGCCCGACCAGCCAGCCGCGCCCGGCGCACCGGCCCCCGCCCACCTGGAGCCCCGACTGCTGCGCGCCTTCCTCGCCGTCGCCGAGGAGCTGCACTTCACGCGTGCCGCCGCCCGTCTCTACGTCGCTCAGCAGGCCCTCAGCAGGGACATTCGCCGCCTCGAACGCGAGCTGGGCGCCGAGCTGTTCGCGCGGAGCACGCGCCAGGTCGCCCTGACCGCGGACGGTGCGCGGCTGCTGCCGTACGCGCGGCGGGTCCTGGATGCGCAGGACGAACTGCTCGCCGCCTTCGCGCGCCGCCCGGCAGCGGGGACGCGGCCGCTGCTCGTCGACGTGAACAGCCCCGGCCTCGTCTTCGAGCGCATCCTGGAGCGGGCCCGCGGGTTCGCCCCCCAGTGCGAGCTGATGGCCCGCTACGAGAGCGGCCTGACCGGCGCCGCCGCCGAGATGACGGCGGGCCGCCTGGACGCGTCGTTCGGGCGGTACGCGGGGCTCGACCCGGCGGTGCGGGCGCGTCTTTCTCAGCAGCCCGTGCGGTACGAGCCGATGACGGTGGTCCTGCCCGTCGGACATCCCCTCGCCGCCCTGGAAGCCGTGCCGCTCGCGCGGCTCGCGGGCGAGACGGTGTACGCGGGCGCGGGCAATCCCCGTACACCGGAGTGGACCGACCTGGCCGGGCGGCTCTTCGAGGGGCGCGGGATAGCCGTCGCGCCGCCCGCGCCGCTCGCCGTGGGTGTCGAGGAGTTCCGGCGGATCATGGCCAAGACGGGGACCCCGGTGCTCGCCGCGGGGGACTTTCCGGCCATGCCCGGCTCCGTAGTGAGGCCCCTGACCGACCCCGTACCCCTGTCGCCGGTGTCGCTGGTGTGGCCGACGGGGCTGGTGCACCCGGGGATCGACGCGCTCCGTGCGGCGGCGGCCACGCTCGCGGAGGAGAACGACTGGCTCCGTAAGCCCTCAGGCGCCTGGATTCCGGCCATAGATGCACTCATCATGATGAGTCAGGACTGAGGTCGGGCGTGGCTGTCACTCGCGTGCGCTACATTCTTGGTCCGAGCGCATTGTGATAAGGGGGGCGCTCGGATCGGGTGGGGGCCCGGTCCGAACGACGAGGGCTCGGTACGTCGTGCGCGCACCCATGTTCATGTCCTTGGGGGGATGTGCGTACGGTGGAACACTGGCGAGAAAATGCCCGTTCCGGGCAGACTCACGATCCTAATGAAGTAACGGTCCAACTCGACGGCGCAGGACGCCAGTTGGACGAGCTCATCGCCGCGCGGCGCGAGGGTGCCGCCGACAAGGAAGTCCCGGTCTTCGTAGACGACTCGGGCCGGCGCAACCGCAGGTACCGCCGCTTCGGCGCGATCGTCGGGATGATCTGCGCGGTCTACGCCGTGGTCATCGTGGCGACGCTGCTCTCCGGAAACTCGACCGCTCCCTGGCTGCCCATCACGGGCCAGGACCGCGACAAGCCCGCGGGCAAGGTGGACACGCCGCCACTGCCGGCCGACCCGGCGGCCGAGCCGTCCTCGTCGACGGGAGCCACGGCCGGTCCCAGCGCCTCCGGCACGGGAGCGGCGTCCAGCGCGCCGGGTGCCGACTCGTCGACCGGGCCCGAGGGCAGCGAGAGCGCCAAGCCGGACGACAAGCCCGGCGAGTCGCCCGACCCGAAGCCGTCCGGCGGCGCCGGCAAGCCCGACCCAGGTCATTCGCCCGACGACCCGGGCCCCGGGCCCTCGCAGGAGCCCAGCTCACCGGGCGCCGGCGAGCCGTCCCCGTCGGACAGCGGACCGCCCGTCGAGCCGACGGAGTCCCCGGTGGCCCAGGGCGGCACCGAGACCGTCGCGGCACCGCCCGTCGAGTCGCCGGTCGCGCCCGTCGACCCGAGCCGGAGTCCGGCCGGACCGTCATCGGCCTCGTTCCCGGAAAGCGGCATCCTGTAAATGTCCTCCCGCCCACGCAGCAGCCGCAGGGCGCCGCGTCGCCGCCGCCTGCCCATGCGCTATCTGCTTCCGTCGCTGCTCCTTGTCGCCCTGCTCGCGATGCTCATGCTCCGCGGGTACGTGCACAGCGAGATCCTCGCCGACCACCGCATCCAGCCGCCCGCCGCCACCGATCACGTTCCCGAGAAGATCCTCGAGGGCGGACCCGTCATCGACACGCGCGGCGGGCGTGAGACCGGCATGAGCGTGCCCGACCACCGGCTCGTCCTCACCTTCGACGACGGCCCCGACCCGCAGTGGACCCCGAAGGTCCTCGACGTCCTGAAGGAACACCACGCGCACGGCGTCTTCTTCGTCACGGGCACCATGGCCTCCCGCTACCCGGACCTGGTCAAACGCATGGTCGACGAGGGGCACGAGGTCGGCCTGCACACCTTCAACCACCCCGACCTCTCGTACCAGTCCAAGAGCCGCATCGACTGGGAACTCACCCAGAACCAGACGGCCCTGGCGGGCGCGGCCGGCATCCGCACCTCGTTGTTCCGGCCGCCCTACTCATCGTTCGCCGACGCCATGGACGACAAGTCGTGGCCGGTGACCAAGTACATCGGCAGCCGCGGATACATCACCGTCGTCAACAACACCGACAGCGAGGACTGGAAGCGCCCCGGCGTCGACGAGATCATCCGCCGTGCCACGCCCCAGGGCGGCAAGGGCGCGATCGTCCTGATGCACGATTCCGGAGGCGACCGCTCGCAGACCGTCGCCGCCCTCGACCGCTTCCTGCCCCAGCTCCAGGGCCAGGGATACGACGTCGTCAACCTCACCGAAGCGCTCGGGGCACCCAGCGCCCACACGCCCGTGCACGGTCTCGAACTGGCCAAGGGCAAGGCGTGGATCTACGCCGTCGAGGCCTCGGACAACATGACGGACGTCCTCGTCGTGGGCCTCGCCGTGATCGGCGTCCTCGTCTTCACCCGCTTCGGCCTGATGCTCCTCCTGTCCGGGGCGCACGCCCGCCGCGTGCGGCGCCGCGGATTCTCCTGGGGGCCGCCCGTCACCGAACCGGTGTCGGTCCTGGTCCCGGCGTTCAACGAGGCCAAGTGCATCGAGAACACGGTGCGTTCGCTCATGTCGAGCGAGCACCCCATCGAGATCATCGTCATCGACGACGGCTCGACCGACGGCACGGCCCGCATCGTCGAGAATCTGCGCCTGCCAGGCGTCCGGGTGGTCCGCCAGCACAACGCGGGCAAGCCGGCCGCGCTCAACAGGGGCCTGGCCAACGCCCGGTGCGACCTGATCGTGATGATGGACGGCGACACGGTCTTCGAGCCGTCCACCGTCCGCGAGCTCGTCCAGCCCTTCGGCGACCGCCGCGTCGGCGCGGTCGCGGGCAACGCGAAGGTCGGCAACAAGGACTCCCTGATCGGGGCCTGGCAGCACATCGAGTACGTGATGGGCTTCAACCTCGACCGCCGCATGTACGACATGCTGCGCTGCATGCCCACGATCCCCGGGGCCGTGGGCGCCTTCCGCCGCAGCGCCCTGGAGCGCATCGGCGGCATGAGCGACGACACGCTCGCCGAGGACACCGACGTCACGATGGCCCTGCACCGGGACGGCTGGCGCGTCGTCTACGCCGAGAAGGCCCGCGCCTGGACCGAGGCCCCGGAGTCGGTCCAGCAGCTCTGGTCCCAGCGCTACCGGTGGTCCTACGGCACGATGCAGGCGATCTGGAAACACCGCCGCTCCGTGATCGAGTCGGGCCCCTCCGGGCGCTTCGGCCGCATCGGCCTGCCGTTCGTCGCCCTCTTCATGGTCCTCGCGCCGCTCCTCGCGCCCCTCATCGACGTCTTCCTGCTCTACGGCCTCGTGTTCGGCCCCACGGAGAAGACGATCGTCGCCTGGCTCGGCGTCCTCGCCATCCTGCCGTCTGCGCGGCGTACGCCTTCCGGCTCGACCGCGAACGCATGACCCACCTCATCTCACTCCCGCTCCAGCAAGTCCTCTACCGGCAGCTGATGTACGTCGTGCTGCTCCAGTCCTGGATCACCGCGCTCACCGGCGGCCGGCTGCGCTGGCAGAAGCTGCGCCGCACCGGAGCGGTGGAGGCGCCGGGGGCGATTCCGCGCCAGCGGGCGTCGCGCGGCAACGATCGGAGGCCCGTCGCATGACGTATCCCACTCCCGCCACCGGCGGCCAGAGCGGGTTCCAGCAGACGCGGCGCCTGCCGCAGGTGCCGTTCCCGCAGGTGCCGTTCACACCGGAACCGGCGCCCGCGCCCGTTCCGCCCGCCCCGCCCGCGCAGGCGGCCGCGCCCAAGAAGCCGGGCCGCGACCGCTATCTGGACCTGCTGCGCTCCATCGCGCTCGTCCGCGTCGTCGCCTACCACCTCTTCGGGTGGGCCTGGCTGACGGTTCTCTTCCCGTCCATGGGCGTGATGTTCGCGCTCGCCGGATCGTTGATGGCGCGCTCCCTGAGCCGGCCCGCGACCGGTGTGATCAGAGGCCGTATCCGCCGGCTCCTGCCGCCCATGTGGGCGTTCAGCGTCGTCGTCCTCGCCCTGCTCTTCCTGGGCGGCTGGAACCCGGGCAAGGACCCCGACAGCGGCGGGACCTGGGGCTGGATCAGCCTGTTCAACTACTTCGTGCCCGTCGGTGCGCCGTCGTTCCCCTGGCACCTCGGCGACAAGGCGGGCCTCCTGGAGGACACCTGGCCGTCGCAGGCCGCGGGCCCGCTCTGGTACCTGCGGGCCTACCTGTGGTTCGTCATCGCCTCGCCGCTGCTGCTCCGGGCGTTCCGCAAGGTGCCGTGGGCGACGCTGCTCGCGCCGCTCGCGCTGACGGCCGTCGTCGGTACGGGCATCGTCACCATCCCCGGCGAGACGGGGAACGCGGTCACCGACTTCGCGGTCTACGGCGGCTGCTGGGTCCTCGGCTTCGCCCACCACGAGGGCGTCCTCGCGAAGGTGCCGCGCTATCTCGCGGTGTCCTGCTCGGCGATCGTGATGGCGTTCGGACTGTGGTGGGCCTCGGGCCATCTCGGGCCGGACGGCTGGGACTTGAACGACATCCCGCTGGCGCAGGCGACCTGGTCCTTCGGGTTCGTCGTCATCCTGCTCCAGTACTCGCCGTCCTGGCAGGAGCTGCCCGGCCGGCTCGCCAAGTGGGACAAGCTCATCACGCTGTCCAACAACCGCGCGGTCACGATCTACCTCTGGCACAACATGCTGATCATGGCGACGGTGCCGATCATCGACCTGGCGTACAACCTGCCGTTCATGGAGGACGCGAGATGGAGCGGCGCCCTCGACTCCACGTACATGCTCTGGATGTTCGTGCTGACCTGGCCACTGATCGCCCTCGCGGTCCTCGGCACGGGCTGGATCGAGGACCTCGCCGCCAAGCGGCGCCCACGGCTGTGGCCGAACGGCGTCAAGAAGCGGGCACACAGCCGCTAGCGGGCACACAGCCGCTGGACGGGGTTGTGCGGCCGGTGGGGGTGGGGGAGGTTGGGGCGTGAGCGACCAGTGACCGTATGACCACGAGGGGAATCCGGACCGACATGACACAGCCTCCCGGCCAGCCGCCGCAGGACGGATCCGGGCACCACCCGGCGTACGGGCCGCCTCCCACGCCACCGCCGGCGCCGTCCGGCGGCGGGCAGGACAACCCGTACGCCGGCGCGCCGACCCCGCCACCGGCTCCGCCGCAGATTCCGCAGACCCCGCCACCGGCACCGGCCCCTCAGGACCGGCCCGGTTACGGGGACCAGTCCGGCTACGGGGACCAGTCCGGATACGGCGCTCAGCCTCCCTACGGTCAGCCCCCGCAGGGCCAACCCCCGTACGGGCAGCCCCCGTACGGCGGGCAGCCGCCCTACGGCGGGGGTGCCTATCCGCCGCCTCCGCCACCGTCGGGCGGCAACACGCGCCGGACCGCCGTCATCGTCGTGTCCGCGCTCGTCGCGCTCGGTCTGATCGTCGGCGGGATCTTCCTCGCCACGAACAGCGGCGGCGACGACGACAAGCCGAAGGCGCAGGACTCCGTGTCCGCGAAGCCCAGCGCGTCGGACGAGCCCTCCGACGAGTCCACGGCCGAGGACCCCACGACCGAGGACCCCGCGACGGAGGACCCCGTGGAGGAGCCCACGGATCCAACGGGGACGGCGGAGGAGCGGCCCGCCGGGTCCACCGGGTATCAGGGCCAGTGGCAGGACGAGCAGGCCAGGACCCTCACGGTCGGAGACAAGGTCGCGACCGGCACGGCCAAGGGCAAGTACAGCGTGTCCTACATCGACGCGGGCGGTAAGGGCATCTGCACCGGCATCGGGGAGAACCGCAGCGGCGGGGCGTTCAGGATCGCGGTCAAGTGCATGGGCAAGGACACCGGCGACGAGGTCTTCGGCGCGAACCTGACGCAGGCCGACGACGTGGTCACGCTGAAGTGGGACAAGGGCGGCTCGGCCAGCCTCAAGTGGGCGGGCACCACGACCTGACCCACGCCCACGACCTGATCCACGCCCACCGACCTGATCCACGCCCACGACCTGACCCACGCCCACCGACCTGATCCACGCCCACGCCCTGACCCACGCCATGGAGCGAAGCTCACCGCCGGGCCCCGCGCACAGTGAGAGCAACGTTCCCCGGCGGTCACGGTGCGCCACAGCGCGGTAATCCCGTCTCCCTACGTTCGAGGTCATCAGCCGAGAACCGTGACCCTGGAGGCGTGTGATGACAGCCCGGAGTTGGATCCAGAGGTGGGATCCGGAGGACGAGACGTTCTGGTCGCGCGAGGGCGGCGAGAAGGTCGCGCGGCGCAATCTCGCGTTCTCCATCCTGTCCGAACACATCGGGTTCTCGATCTGGACCCTGTGGTCCGTGATGGTCCTGTTCATGGGGCCCGAGTACGGCATCGACCCGGCCGGCAAGTTCTTCCTGGTCTCGATGGCCACCCTGGTCGGTGCCGTCGTCCGCGTGCCCTACACCTTCGCCGTCGCCCGCTTCGGCGGCCGGAACTGGACGATCTTCGCGGCGAGTCTGCTCCTGATCCCGACGGCTGCCGCGTTCGTCGTGATGGAGCCGGGGACCTCGTACACGACGTTCATGGTGTGCGCGCTGCTCACCGGGGTCGGCGGCGGCAACTTCGCCTCGTCGATGACCAACATCAACTCCTTCTTCCCGCTGCGGAAGAAGGGCTGGGCGCTCGGCCTGAACGCGGGCGGCGGCAACATCGGCGTCCCCGTCGTGCAGCTCGCCGGGCTCGCCGTGATCGGCGCGAGCGGCGGGCCGCGCGTACTGCTCGGGATCTACATCCCGCTCATCGCGGTGTCGGCGATCTGCGCCGCGCTGTTCATGGACAACCTCGCGACCGTGAAGAACGACACCGGCGCGGCCAAGGAGGCCGTGCGCGACCCGCACACATGGATCATGTCGTTCCTGTACGTCGGGACGTTCGGGTCGTTCATCGGCTACAGCTTCGCGTTCGGGCTCGTCCTGCAGACGCAGTTCGGCAGGACGCCGCTGCAGGCCGCGTCGATCACGTTCATCGGGCCGCTGCTCGGCTCCCTGATCCGGCCCGTCGGCGGCCGGCTCGCCGACCGGTTCGGCGGCGCCCGCATCACGCTGTGGAACTTCGTCGGGATGGCCGCCGCCACCGCCGTGGTCGTCCTCGCGTCGACGCAGAAGTCGCTGCCGCTGTTCACCACGGCGTTCATCGTCCTGTTCGTGCTCACCGGGCTCGGCAACGGGTCGACGTACAAGATGATCCCCGGCATCTTCCAGGCCAAGGCAGCGGCCCGAGGGCTTGCGGGGGAGGAGGCCGCGGCGTACGGGCGGCGCCTGTCCGGGGCCTCGATGGGGCTGATCGGCGCGGTGGGCGCGCTCGGCGGGCTCGGCATCAACCTCGCCTTCCGCCAGTCCTTCCAGACCGCGGGCACCGGCACGGCCGCGTTCGTCGGGTTCCTCGTCTTCTACGCGGTGTGCTTCGCCCTCACCTGGGCCGTATACCTTCGCCGCCCGGCGGGCGCGCAGGCTCCTGTCGAGGCCGCGGAGTCGGAGCCCCGGCTCAGCTACGCCGAGGTGTGACGTAACACCGCTGACATCATGGGGAACCGAGTCCGTCACGGGATCTTGACAGGCTCGGTCGACCCCGGCAGAACCACCCGAGCGGGACGAGAGCCACATGTACGACGCACAGCAGGTCCCCCCGGCGGGGCAGCACGGCCCCCTCGCGGGCTTCACCGTGGGCGTGACCGCCGCGCGCCGCGCCGACGAGCTCGGCGCGCTGCTCCAGCGGCGCGGCGCCGCCGTCCTGCACGCGCCCGCGCTGCGCATCGTCCCGCTCGCCGACGACAGTGAGCTCCTCGCGGCGACCAAGGAGATCGTCGACCACGCGCCCGACGTCGTCGTCGCGACCACCGCCATCGGGTTCCGCGGCTGGATCGAGGCCGCCGACGGCTGGGGCCTGGGCGAGGCGCTCGTCGCCCGGCTGCGCGGCGTGGAGCTGCTCGCCCGCGGGCCCAAGGTCAAGGGCGCCGTCAGGGCCGCCGGGCTCACCGAGGAGTGGTCCCCGTCGTCCGAGTCGATGGCCGAGGTCCTCGAACGGCTCCTCGACGAGGGCGTCGACGGCCGCCGGGTTGCCGTCCAGCTGCACGGCGAGCCGCTGCCCGGGTTCGTCGAGGCGCTGCGCGAGTCGGGCGCCGATGTCGTGGGGGTGCCGGTGTACCGGTGGATGCCGCCGGAGGACATCGGGCCTCTCGACCGGCTGCTCGACGCGACCCTCACGCGGGGCGTCGACGCGCTCACGTTCACCAGCGCGCCCGCCGCTGTGTCCCTGCTCTCCCGGGCCGAACTGCGGGGCCAGCTACCGGAGTTGCTCGCCGCGCTGCGGCACGACGTGCTGCCCGCCTGCGTCGGCCCCGTGACCGCGCTGCCGCTCCAGGCCCACGGCGTGGACACGGTGCAGCCCGAGCGCTTCCGCCTCGGACCGCTCGTCCAGCTCCTGTGTGCCGAACTCCCGGGCAGGGCACGTGTGTTGCCGATCGCGGGCCACCGCGTGGAGATCCGCGGCCAGGCCGTCCTGGTCGACGGCGACCTGCACCCCGTACCGCCCGCCGGGATGTCGCTCCTGCGTTCCCTCTCGCGCCGCCCCGGCTGGGTGGTCCCCCGCGCCGAACTCCTGCGCGCGCTGCCCGGCGCGGGCAGCGACGAACACGCGGTGGAAACGGCGATGGCCAGACTCCGTACGGCCCTCGGCACCCCCAAGCTGATCCAGACGGTGGTCAAGCGCGGCTACCGCCTGGCCCTGGACCCGGCGGCGGACTCCAAGTACGGGACGGACTGAGTCAGTTCGGCGTGCCGTGAACGCTGTGCTCGTCGAGGTCCGCCGGCAGGCCCGCGGCGGCGGCACCGTGAACCCTTCGTGAGGGGCCCGGTACCAGGGGTTCCGGCGGTGCGTGCGGGCGGGCACTGTAGGGGTATGGCATCGCCATCGTCCTCGTCCTCGTCGTCGTACGAGCTGCGCTTCGACTCCGGGCGCAGTTCGCTGGATCTCCTGGCCACGGCGCACCCCGACGAACGGCTCGACTCGGTGGGGCGGTTGCGGGCCTGGCTGGTCGGCTCGGGGCTCGTGCCCGCGGACACGCCGCTGCGGGACGCCGACGCCGCCTGGCTCGCCGCGATGGTCGAACTGCGCGGCCATATCGGCCAGTTGGTGCGCGGCGAACTCGACGGCAGGCCCGCGTCCGCCGCCCTGGAGCGGGTCAACGCCCTCGCCCGCGCGGCGCCGCCCGCACCCCGGGCGACCCGCGGCACCGACGGCACCCTGGCCAGGGCCCTGCACGCCGACCCCGGCTGCGGCGAGCTGCTCGCCGCCGTCGCCCGTGACGCCGTGGAGCTCCTCACGGACCCGGTCGCCCGCTCCTGTCTGCGCCGCTGCGAGGGCGACAGCTGCCCGATCATCTATCTCGACACGTCCCGGGGGCGGCGCCGCCGCTGGTGCTCCAGCGAGGTGTGCGGCAACCGGGAGCGGGTGGCGCGACACCGGCGCAGGGCGGCGCTCGCCCGGGCCTGAAGATCACCCGAAGGCCTCCCCGGAATCCTTTTGGCATGTCCCGGCCGATCGATTGAACACATCGCGGACCTCTTACGTACTGGGGTGCGTCCAGCCGAGCGGCGACCCAGCCGGAACGCTCAACCAGGGGACAGCGGAGGTAGGCGTGCGCAAGGATTCCGCCGTGGCCGATGAACGCCCGCCGAGGGCACGACATCGCGCGCCGCAGCCTCCTGAGCCCGACGAGGAGCTGATGCGCGCGCTCTACCGCGAGCACGCGGGTCCGCTTCTGGCCTATGTGCTCAGGCTGGTGGCGGGAGACCGGCAGCGCGCCGAAGATGTCGTACAGGAAACGCTCATCCGTGCCTGGAAGAACGCCGGTCAGCTCAACCGAGCGACCGGTTCGGTACGCCCCTGGCTGGTGACGGTCGCCCGGCGCATCGTCATCGACGGACACCGCAGCCGGCAGGCCCGGCCGCAGGAGGTCGATCCGTCGCCGCTGGAGGTCATCCCCGCGGAGGACGAGATCGACAAGGCGCTGTGGCTGATGACCCTTTCGGACGCGCTCGAGGACCTGACGCCCGCCCACCGCGAGGTGCTGGTGGAGACGTACTTCAAGGGGCGTACGGTCAACGAGGCGGCCGAGACACTCGGTATACCCAGCGGAACGGTGCGCTCACGGGTGTTCTACGCGCTGCGTTCCATGAAGCTGGCGCTGGAGGAGCGGGGGGTGACGGCATGAGTGCCTCGTACGACGACTACGGACCGCATGGGTCCGGTGACGTTCACGAGACGGTCGGCGCCTACGTGCTCGGCGTCCTCGACGACGCCGAGGCGAGCGCCTTCGAAGCGCATCTGGCGGGCTGCGAGCTGTGCGCGCGCCAGCTGGAGGAGTTCGCCGGCATGGAGCCGATGCTCGCCGCGCTCGCGGACATCCCCGAACCGCAGGGCACCCCCGGCAGAGAACGCCTCGGTGCGCAGCTCGGCGCCCGCCCGAGCGACCGGCTCGCCGGCCGGCTCTTCGACGAGGTGGCGCAGAGGCGGGCCCGCAAGCGCCGCCGCGGGATGTACCTGGTGGCGGCCGCCGCCGCGCTGATCATCGGCGGCCCGCTGACCGTGCTCGCCGTGAACGACGGCGGGACCGACAACGTCGCCGAGGGGGCCCACCCCACCAGCCCCGCCGAGGACGCCTTCTTCAACCACATGGACGAGAAGGTCAGGGCGACCGACCCGGCCACGAAGGTCACCGCCACCATCGGCATGGAGAAGAAGGCCTGGGGCACCCACACCGTCCTGGAGCTGAAGAACGTCAAGGGCCCGCTGAAGTGCTCCCTGATCGCGGTCGGGAAGAACGGCCAGCGCGAGACGGTCACCACCTGGTCCGTCCCGCAGTGGGGTTACGGCATTCCCGGCAGCGAACACGGGGCGTCGAAGGACCCCTTGTACGTGCACGGGGGCGCCGCGTTCGAGCGCAACTCCATCGACCACTTCGAGGTCGAGACCCTCGACGGCAAACGCCTCGTGGAGGTCGACGCGTAGCCCCGGCAGCCGGATGCGTAGCCTCCCGGGCCTCCCTTCGCGTACCTTTGACGGCTGCCCAGCACGTCAGAAGGGGGCCCGGTGGCCGCTCAGGCTCATCAGCAAACCGCGCTCGACCAGGACCGCGATTCCGTACGGGAGCGCGAGATCGGTGTCGAACAGGAACACCTCGACCAGGTGTACCGCCGGCTCGAGGAAAAGATCCACGAGGCCGAGTTCCTGATGGACGACGCGGCCAAGCGGGGGCAAGTCGGCACGCCCGGCGCCCGCGCCGAGCGCGACGCCCAGGTGTTCCGCGCGGGGATCCACCTCAACCGTCTCAACAACGAGTTCGAGGACTTCCTCTTCGGCCGGATCGACCTGCTGCTCGGCAAGGACGGCAAGAAGGGCCCCGACGGCGCGTACACGGCCGTGGAGCCCGCCGAGGGGGTCGTGCGCGAGGACGCGGACGGGCAGCGGACCGCCGACATCGCCGAGACCCTCCACATCGGCCGGATCGGCGTCCTGGACGCCGACTACTCGCCCCTGGTCATCGACTGGCGCGCGCCGGCCGCCGCGCCCTTCTACCGCTCGACCCCGGTCGATCCGGGACGGGTCGTACGCCGCCGGGTCATCCGCTCCAAGGGCCGCAAGGTGCTCGGCGTCGAGGACGACCTGATGCGCCCGGAGCTCACCGCGCACCTCGACGGCGAGCAGCTGCCCGTCATCGGCGACGGCGCCCTGATGGCCGCCCTCGGCCAGGCCCGCAGCCACACCATGCGCGACATCGTGGCGTCCATCCAGGCCGAGCAGGACCTGGTGATCCGGGCGCCCGCCGCCTCGGTGACGTACGTGGAGGGCGGCCCCGGCACCGGCAAGACCGCCGTCGCCCTGCACCGTGCCGCGTATCTGCTCTACCAGGACCGCCGCCGGTACGCGGGCGGCATCCTGATCGTCTCCCCGACCCCGCTCCTCGTCGCCTACACCGAGGGCGTCCTGCCCTCGCTCGGCGAGGAGGGCCAGGTCGCGATCCGCGCGGTCGGCTCACTGGTCGACGGCGCGGAGGCCACGGTCTACGACTCCCCGGCGGTGGCCCGCGTCAAGGGCTCCTCGCGGATGCTGCGCGTCCTGCGCAAGGCCGCGCGCGGCGCGCTCGAATCGGGCACGCCCGCGAGGGAACCGTCGCAGGGCACGGGCCAGCTGGCCTTCGGCGAGGAGCCCGACGACGACGCGGCGGCCCCCGCCGAGCAGCCCACACGCCTGCGCGTCGTTGCTTTCGGCCGCCGCCTCGAACTGGAGGCCGCCGAACTGGCGAGGATCCGCCAGAACGCGCTGAGCGGCACCGCCCCCGTCAATATGCTCCGCCCGCGCGCCCGCAAGCTCCTCCTGGACGCCCTGTGGTCGCAGTCCGGCGCGGGCACCCGCCACAGCGACCCGGAACTCGCCGCGGAGCTGCGCTCGTCGTTCGACGACGACATCACCTCCGAGGACGACTTCGTCCGCTTCCTCGACGCGTGGTGGCCCGAGCTGACCCCGCGCGGGGTCCTCGCCGCGATGGGCGACGAGCGCCGACTCGGCCGCTGGGCGCGCCGGATCCTCAACCCCGGCGAGGTCCGCAAGGTCGCCCGCTCGCTGCGCCGCGACGCCCTGTCGGTGCACGACGTGGCGCTCCTCGACGAGCTGAACGCGGTACTCGGCACCCCCGTACGCCCGAAGAGGAAGCGCGAGTACGACCCCCTGGACCAGCTCACCGGTCTGGAGGAGCTGATGCCCTCACGCGAGGAGACGCAGCGCGAGCGCGCCGAGCGCCTGGCCCAGGAGCGCACCGAGTACGCGCACGTCATCGTCGACGAGGCGCAGGACCTCACGCCGATGCAGTGGCGGATGGTCGGACGCCGCGGCCGGCACGCGACCTGGACGGTGGTCGGCGACCCCGCCCAGTCGTCCTGGTCGGACCCCGACGAGGCGGCCGAGGCCCGCGACGAGGCCCTCGGCTCCCGCCCGCGCCGCCGCTTCACGCTCACCGTGAACTACCGCAACCCGGCCGAGATCGCCGAGCTCGCCGCCAAGGTCCTCGCGCTCGCCATGCCGGGCTCCGAGTCCCCCTCGGCCGTCCGCTCGACGGGCGTGCGCCCGCGGTTCGCGGTCGTACAAGACGGCCTCGGGCACACCGTCCGCGAGGCAGCGGCGCGCCTGCTCGACCAGGTCGACGGGACGGTCGGCGTCGTCGTGGCGATGAACCGGCGGGACGAGGCGGCGCGCTGGCTGGCCGGGCTCGGCGACCGCGTGGTCGCGCTCGGCAGCCTGGAGGCCAAGGGCCTGGAGTACGACGCGACGGTCGTCGTGTCGCCCGCGGAGATCGCCGACGAGTCCCCGGCGGGCCTGCGCGTCCTGTACGTGGCGCTGACCCGCGCCACGCAGCAGCTCACGGTCGTCTCGGGCGGCCGCGACGAACCCGACGCGGACGGGGTGCCGGACCTGCTGCGTGAATGAGTTCGAGGGATGGGAATTGCCTTACGGGGATCCTTTGTTACCTTGGACGTGGCACCGGCTCGATCCAAGCCCCCGGGCCCAACCTTCGTCGCTACGAGCGACCACTTGCCGCGAGGCGAGCATGGCGGGTCGGTGTCATTAACGTAGGAAGAGGCCCACGTCGTCTGACGTGGGCCTCTTTCTGTTTCCCCCCACTTCTCGTATGGTGGAAATAACTTTCCGAAAGTGCGCGACCGGGGTGCTGTCCGGGCGGTGAACAAAACGTTCGCAATCCGGGACGGCTACCACGTACTCAGCGGTAGGTGCGACGATCGGACGGAAAAACAGCAGCAGCCACACGGTGAAAGCAGAGGAAGTCGGCCATGGCAACGGCGCCCAGCGTCTCCTACTCGATGACGGTCCGCCTTGAGGTGCCCGCCAGCGGAACAGCGGTATCCCAGCTCACGACGGCCGTGGAGTCCCACGGAGGCTCGGTGACCGGTCTCGACGTGACGGCGTCCGGGCACGAGAAACTCCGTATCGACGTCACGATCGCCGCGAGCTCCACCTCGCACGCCGACGAGATCGTCGAGGGCCTGAACGGCATCGAGGGCGTCGTCCTCGGCAAGGTCTCCGACCGTACGTTCCTGATGCACCTCGGCGGCAAGATCGAGATGCAGTCGAAGCATCCCATCCGCAACCGTGACGACCTGTCCATGATCTACACGCCGGGTGTGGCCCGCGTGTGCATGGCGATCGCCGAGAACCCCGAGGACGCCCGGCGTCTGACGATCAAGCGGAACACCGTTGCGGTCGTGACGGACGGCTCCGCCGTGCTCGGCCTCGGCAACATCGGCCCGATGGCCGCCATGCCGGTCATGGAGGGCAAGGCGGCCCTCTTCAAGCGCTTCGCCGACATCGATGCCTGGCCGATCTGCCTGGACACCCAGGACACCGACGCGATCGTCGAGATCGTCAAGGCCATCGCCCCCGGCTTCGCGGGCATCAACCTCGAGGACATCTCCGCGCCGCGCTGCTTCGAGATCGAGGCCCGCCTGCGCGAGGCCCTCGACATCCCGGTCTTCCACGACGACCAGCACGGCACGGCCATCGTCGTCCTCGCCGCCCTGACGAACGCCCTGCGTGTCGCGGGTAAGGCCATCGGCGACATCCGCGTCGTCATGTCCGGCGCGGGTGCGGCCGGCACGGCGATTCTCAAGCTCCTGATCGCGGCCGGCGTCAAGAACGCGGTCGTCGCCGACATCCACGGTGTCGTCCACGCGGACCGCGCGGACCTCGTCGACGCGAAGGCCGATTCGCCGCTGCGCTGGATCGCCGACAACACCAACCCCGAGGGCCTCACGGGCACCCTCAAGGAGGCCGTGCGCGGCGCCGACGTATTCATCGGAGTCTCCGCTCCGAACGTGCTCGACGGGGACGATGTGGCGGCCATGGCCGAGGGCGCGATCGTGTTCGCGCTCGCGAACCCCGACCCTGAGGTCGACCCCGCAATCGCCCGTCAGACGGCGGCAGTTGTGGCCACGGGCCGCTCGGACTTCCCGAACCAGATCAACAACGTCCTGGTGTTCCCGGGCGTCTTCCGTGGCCTCCTCGACGCCCAGTCGCGTACGGTCAACACGGAGATGATGCTGGCCGCCGCGGCCGCCCTGGCGGACGTGGTGAGCGAGGACGAGCTCAACCCGAACTACATCATTCCGAGCGTCTTCAACGACAAGGTCGCGGGCGCCGTCGCCGGAGCGGTGCGTAACGCCGCGAAGGCCGCCGGCGCCGCTGTGACAGGCGCCACGGCCTCCTGAGGCCCGGCGCGTCGCGGAATGCGGGCCCCTGGCTGCCCTCTAGGGTGGCCGGGAAGCACGGCCCCGACCCCGCCCCAGTCCGGGACGGCGACGCATTTCGGTGACCCCCGAGGGCGCCGGATTGGCTTTCCCGCCGCTGGTGGGGGCAGGATGCGTCTTCGGGCGCGAGGGTCTGAAGACGGACCCGGGTCCGGGGCCTGACCGAGGACCCTGGCAGCATCGGCTTCGCTGTGCCCAACATGCGGCTCCGCCGCGTGGCACGCCTCAACGGCAAGAAGAACACGGGAGTACAAACATGAACCGCAGTGAGCTGGTGGCCGCGCTGGCCGACCGCGCCGAGGTGACCCGCAAGGACGCCGACGCCGTGCTGGCCGCGTTCGCCGAGACGGTCGGCGAGATCGTTGCCAAGGGCGACGAGAAGGTCACCATCCCCGGCTTCCTGACCTTCGAGCGCACGCACCGTGCCGCTCGCACCGCCCGCAACCCGCAGACCGGCGAGCCGATCAACATCCCGGCCGGTTTCAGCGTGAAGGTGTCCGCGGGCTCCAAGCTCAAGGAAGCCGCCAAGGGCAAGTAAGCGCCTGTCAGGCAAGCACGAGGGGCGGTACCCGGGGTTTTCCCCGGGTACCGCCCCTCGTGGCGTTCTGTGTGAGCGTCTGCGGGTGCGTCGTGGCCTGGTCGCGCAGTTCCCCGCGCCCCTTGAGATGCGCAATGCGTGCGCCATCTCATCGGGGAAATGCTGCGCGCAGCGTATGCATTTCAGGGGCGCGGGGAACTGCGCGACCAGCCCCCACCGGGCCGCAGACGCATCCCGTCCTAGCCGAGCGCCTTGCCCGGCAGCTCGACCTTCGCACCGAGCTCCACGAGCTTCTCCATGAAGTTCTCGTAGCCGCGGTTGATCAGGTCGATGCCGTGGACCCGGCTCGTGCCCTGGGCGGCCAGGGCGGCGATCAGGTACGAGAAGCCGCCGCGCAGGTCGGGGATGACCAGATCGGCGCCCTGGAGCTTCGTCGGGCCCGACACGACCGCGGAGTGCAGGAAGTTGCGCTGGCCGAAGCGGCAGTTCGAGCCGCCCAGGCACTCGCGGTAGAGCTGGATGTGCGCGCCCATCTGGTTCAGCGCGGACGTGAAGCCCAGCCGGGACTCGTAGACCGTCTCGTGGACGATGGACAGGCCCGAGGCCTGCGTCAGGGCCACGACGAGCGGCTGCTGCCAGTCGGTCTGGAAGCCGGGGTGGACGTCCGTCTCCAGGGCGATCGACTTCAGCGAGCCGCCCGGGTGCCAGAAGCGGATGCCCTCGTCGTCGATCTCGAAGGCGCCGCCGACCTTGCGGTACGTGTTCAGGAACGTCATCATCGAGCGCTGCTGGGCGCCGCGGACGTAGATGTTGCCCTCGGTCGCCAGCGCGGCCGACGCCCACGACGCGGCCTCCAGACGGTCAGAGAGCGCGCGGTGCGTGTAGCCGCCGAGCTTGTCGACACCCGTGACCCGGATGGTCCGGTCGGTGTCCATGGCGATGATCGCGCCCATCTTCTGCAGCACGCAGATGAGGTCCTCGATCTCGGGCTCCACGGCCGCGTTCGAGAGCTCGGTCACGCCCTCGGCCAGCACGGCCGTCAGGAGGACCTGCTCGGTCGCGCCGACCGACGGGTACGGCAGCCGGATCTTCGTGCCGCGCAGCCGCTGCGGGGCCTCCAGGTACTGGCCGTCCGCCCGCTTCTCGATGGTCGCGCCGAACTGGCGGAGCACCTCGAAGTGGAAGTCGATCGGCCGGCCGCCGATGTCGCAGCCGCCGAGACCCGGGATGAACGCGTGGCCGAGCCGGTGCAGGAGCGGCCCGCACAGCAGGATCGGAATGCGCGAGGAGCCGGCGTGCGCGTCGATGTCGGCGACGTTGGCGCTCTCCACGTGCGACGGGTCCATGATCAGCTCGCCGGGTTCCTCACCCGGGAGGACCGTCACGCCGTGCAGCTGGAGGAGGCCGCGTACGACCCGGACGTCACGGATGTCCGGGACGTTGCGCAGCCGGCTCGGCTCGCTGCCGAGCAGCGCGGCGACCATGGCCTTGGGCACGAGGTTCTTCGCGCCGCGGACACGGATCTCGCCCTCCAGCGGGGTTCCGCCGTGGACAAGCAGTACATCGTCGGTGACGGTCATGAATCTCGCGTTCCGATGAGATGGACAGGACAGATGGGCAGGACCGCAGGGCGGAGCCGTCGGGCGAGGCCTTTCGGGCCGGGCCGCTGGGCGGGCCAAGGCATAAGCGTAAGGGCCGCCTACCCCCCTTCCGTAAGCCCAAGTGCGCAGGGAGGCCGTCATGACTTCGCTACAACACGAAATGTCGCTGAGCGCGCGCGGAGGGTCACCTTCCGAAGGCGGTTCACGGCGCACTCCCGGAGCGCGCGAGGCGTCTCTGAGCTGGGCGCACCCGGGAAGGGTCATTGACTCCCCGCTCGGCGGCAAGATGCGGGATCATGTCTGGCATGACCGAGGTGTCCTCGCTCACAGGGCGGCTGCTCGTGGCCACACCCGCCCTCGCGGACCCGAACTTCGACCGGGCGGTCGTGCTGCTCCTCGACCACGACGAGGAGGGCTCGCTCGGCGTCGTCCTCAACCGGCCCACGCCGGTCGGGGTCGGGGACATCCTGGAGGGCTGGGGCGAGCTCGCCGGGGATCCGGGCGTCGTCTTCCAGGGCGGCCCGGTCTCGCTCGACTCGGCGCTCGGCGTCGCGGTGATCCCCGGCGACGAAGGGCCCCTCGGCTGGCGCCGCGTCCACGGCGCGATCGGCCTGGTCGACCTGGAGGCCCCTCCCGAGCTGCTCGCCTCCGCCCTCGGATCCCTGCGGATCTTCGCGGGGTACGCCGGCTGGGGCCCGCGCCAGCTGGAGTCCGAGCTGACGGACGGCGCCTGGTACGTCGTCGAGTCGGAGCCGGGCGACGTCTCGTCGACGGACCCCGAGGGCCTGTGGCGCGCGGTGCTGCGACGCCAGCGCAGCGACCTGGCGATGGTGGCGACGTACCCGGACGATCCGTCGCTCAACTGAGGCCGCCGGCCGGTGCCGTGATCGGCGGAAACCGGACGTGCGGGCCCTTCACCCCGAGGCCGCTGCCCCTTCTCCCGGCGCTTAAGTACCCTTGGCCTTTATGAGCACTCTTGAGCCCGAGCGCGGGACAGGTACGGGGACCCTCGTAGAGCCGACGCCGCAGACGTCGCACGGTGACGGCGACCACGAGCGCTACGCCCACTATGTCCAGAAGGACAAGATCATGGCGAGCGCCCTCGAGGGGACGCCGGTCGTCGCGCTCTGCGGCAAGGTCTGGGTGCCGGGCCGTGACCCGAAGAAGTACCCCGTGTGTCCCATGTGCAAGGAGATCTACGAGTCCATGGGCGCCGGCGGCGACAAGGACAAGGGCGGCAAGGACAAGAAGTAGGGGCAGGGAGCAAGAGGGCAGGAAGCGGCGGCCCGCGGCAGCATTCCGGCTCGCGGCGGCGCGGCTTCCCGGTTCGTGGTGGCCGGCCTGATCCGCTGCGATGCCCTCGTGCCGGTCTCATGACAAGGCCTCGGAGGTGCGCTTTCTGCGCGCGTCCGAGGCCTTTGTGCTGCCCCTGCGTTGCACGGAGTGCTTCCGGTGGTCACAGAGTGGTTGAGACCACTTGTGGCCATGTTCATTGAACTTCTAGCCTCCGTTGTGTTGTGCAGAGCGAAACCGCTATTGCATATGCTGCAACGCCTCGGAGGAAGTCCGATGAAGCTCCCTGTCTCTGCCCGAATGACCGCCTCCGTGGCGGCACTTGTCCTCGCCGGGCTCACCGCCACCGCCTGCGCCCCGGGGACCTCCGCCGGCAGCTCGACCCAGGACGAGAAGAGCGGGACGCTGCGCGTCTGGCTCTTCCAGGAAGTCAACAACGCACCGAAGCAGAAGGTCGTCGACGCCGCCGTCGCCGCCTTCGAGAAGGCCCACAAGGGCACGAAGGTCACGGTCGAGTACATCCCCGTCGACACCCGTGCGCAGAAGATGAAGGCCGCGTTCAACGACCCGAAGAGCGCCCCTGACGTCGTCGAGTACGGCAACACGGACACCGCCGGCTACGTCCACGACGGCGGACTCGCCGATGTCACCAAGGAGTTCGGCACCTGGGCCGAGGCGAAGGACACCGACCCGACCGCCAAGGAGTCCGTGACGGTCGGCGGAAAGGTCTATGGAGCGCCGTTCTTCGTCGGCGTCCGGGCCCTGTACTACCGGACCGACGTCTTCAAGGAGCTGGGGCTCGAAGTTCCCAGGACGCAGGCGGAATTGGCCGCGGCCGCCAAGAAGATCCACAAGGCGAAGCCGGAGCTGTACGGGATGGCGGTGGGCGGCACGTCCACGTACGCCGCGATGCCCTTCGTCTGGGCCAACGGCGGCGAGCTGGCCGAGGAGAAGGGCGGCACCTACGAGTCCGCCATCGACAGCGCCGCGTCCCAGAAGGGCATCAAGGCCTACACCTCGCTCTTCGGTGATGACAACTGCCCCGCTGCCAAGTGCGCCGCCATGACCGGAAACGACGTCGTGACCGCGTTCGCGTCCGGCAAGGCGGCCATGGCCATCGGCGGCGACTTCAACCACGCGGCGGTCGAGGCCGGCAAGGTCAAGGGCAAGTACGCGGTCGTGCCCCTGCCGGGCGTCAAAGCGGGCGACATCGCGCCGGCCTTCGCGGGCGGCAACAACCTCGGCGTGATGAAGAGCACTTCGCACCGCACGCTCGCGATCGATCTGATGGAGGAGCTGACGGGCAAGGAGAGTCAGGAGAAGCTCTTCGACGAGATGGGTTTCCTGCCGACGTACACCGATGTGCGCGGCACCGTTGCGGAGAAGGAACCGTTCGTCGCGCCGTTCATCGAGACGCTCGGCGCAGGCACCAGGTCCGTCCCCGCCTCGCCCGCCTGGGCGGGGATCGATGCGTCCCTGGTGTTGCCGACCATGTTCCAGGAGGTCATCACCGGCCGTAAGGACGTGGCGGCGGCCTCGGGCGACGCGGCGAAGAAGATGGACGACGCGTTCGCGTCCGTGGGCTGAGCCGATGACGCACAACGCCACTGCCGAGCCGGCCGCCGCGGTCCCCGTCACCACGGCGGCTGCCCCGGACGCACCACGCAAGTCCGCCCGCCGGGGCGGCCGCTGGACTCCCTGGCTCTACCTTGCCCCCGCCCTCGTCGTCCTCGCCGGGCTGCTGGTCTATCCGGTCTACCAACTGGGCCTGATCTCCTTCCTGGAGTACACGCAGGCCCAGGTCAGCGGCGGCCGGCCGACCAGCTTCCAGGGCTTTGGGAACTACGCGACGCTCTTCGCGGACGACCAGTTCTGGCAGGTGCTGCTCGCCACCGTGCTGTTCGCCGCCGTGTGCGTCGCCTCGACGCTGGCTGCCGGCTGCGCGCTGGCCGTGCTGCTCACGCGCGTGCGGGCCGTGCCGCGGCTCGCCCTGATGCTCGCCGCGCTCGGGGCCTGGGCGACCCCCGCGATCACCGGTTCGACGGTGTGGATGTTCCTCTTCGACCCCGACTTCGGCCCCGTCAACAAGGTGTTCGGGCTCGGCGACTTCTCGTGGACGTACGGCCGCTACAGTGCCTTCGCCCTCGTCCTGCTCGAAGTGGTCTGGTGCTCCTTCCCGTTCGTGATGGTGACCGTCTACGCCGGCATCAAGGCCGTACCGGAGGAGGTTCTGGAGGCTGCCGCGCTGGACGGCGCATCGCAGTGGCGGATCTGGCGGTCGGTGCTCGCGCCCATGCTGCGGCCGATCCTCACGGTCGTCACCATCCAGTCGGTCATCTGGGACTTCAAGGTGTTCACGCAGATCTACGTGATGACGAACGGCGGCGGAATCGCCGGGCAGAACCTGGTCCTGAACGTGTACGCGTACCAAAAGGCGTTCGCGTCCTCGCAGTACAGCCTGGGCTCGGCGATCGGCGTCGTGATGCTGCTGATCCTGCTCGCGATCACGCTGATCTATCTGCGGCTGCTGCGCCGGCAGGGGGAGGAACTGTGAGCATGACAGGTTTGATACGGGGCGCGGTGCGGCGGCCCTGGCGGCTTGCGGCCGAGGCGTCGGCGCTGCTCATCGCCGTGGTCGTGGCCTTTCCGCTGTACTGGATGGTGCTCAGCGCCTTCAAACCGGCCGGTGAGATCGAGTCGACCGAGCCGAGGCCCTGGACGCTCGCGCCGTCCCTCGACTCCTTCCGGCGCGTCTTCCAACAGCAGGAATTCGGCCGGTACTTCCTCAACAGCCTGATCGTCGCGGGCACCGTCGTCGTGCTCTCCGCTCTCGTCGCATTCCTCGCGGCGACCGCGGTGACAAGGTTCCGGTTCAGGTTCCGCACGACGCTTCTCATCATGTTCCTGGTGGCGCAGATGGTGCCCGTCGAGGCCCTCACCATTCCGCTCTTCTTCCTCATGCGGGATTTCGGGCAGCTCAACACGCTGGGCTCGCTGATCCTGCCGCACATCGCCTTCTCGCTGCCGTTCGCGATCTGGATGCTGCGCGGCTTTGTGAAGGCCGTTCCGGAAGCGCTCGAGGAAGCCGCGTACATCGACGGCGCGAGCCGCAGCAGGTTCCTCTGGCAGATCCTTTTCCCGCTGGTCTTTCCCGGCCTCGTGGCGACCAGCGTGTTCTCGTTCATCTCCACCTGGAACGACTTCCTGTTCGCGAAGTCCTTCATCATCAGCGACACCTCGCAGTCGACCCTGCCCATGGCCCTGCTCGTCTTCTTCAAACCCGACGAGAACGACTGGGGCGGCATCATGGCGGCGTCGACGGTCATGACCATTCCGGTACTGGTCTTCTTCGTACTCGTACAGCGGCGCCTGGTGTCCGGGCTCGGCGGCGCGGTTAAGGACTGACGTCAGTGACTTCGGCAGATCTCATTCCCGCACCCCGCCGGACGGCGCCCGGCGACGGCCTCCACGAACTCGGCGACGCCACCACGATCGACGCCGGCGCGGGCACCGAGGGCGTCGCCCGCTGGCTGCGCTCGACCGTCGGAGCGGCCACCGGCCTCACCCTGAACGACGCCGAGACCGGCGTTGACCTGCGCGACGGTGACACCCGTATCGAGCTGCGTATCGACCCGGAACTCGGCCCGGAGGCCTACCGGATGACCGTCGACCGGCGGGCGGTCCGTATCGAGGGCGGCAGCGCGGCCGGCGTCTTCTGGGGAGCCCAGACGTTCCGTCAGCTCCTCGGCCCGGACGCGTTCCGGCGCGCGCCCGTCGATCCGGGCCGCAAGTGGACCGTCCCCACCGGCACCGTCGAGGACGCCCCCCGCTTCGCCTGGCGCGGCCTGATGCTCGACGTGTCACGCCACTTCATGCCCAAGGACGGCGTCCTGCGCTATCTCGACCTGCTCGCCGCGCACAAACTGAACGTCTTCCACTTCCACCTCACCGACGACCAGGGATGGCGCGTCGAGATCAAGCGCCACCCCAGGCTCACGGAGCACGGAGCCTGGCGCGCACGCACGAAATTCGGCCACCGCGCCTCACCCCTGTGGGACGACCGTCCGCACGGCGGCTTCTACACGCAGGACGACATCCGCGAGATCGTCGCGTACGCCGCCGAACGGCATATCCGCGTCGTCCCCGAGATCGATGTCCCGGGTCACTCCCAGGCGGCCATCGCGGCCTATCCGGAACTCGGCAACACGGACGTCGTCGACACCGCCTCGCTCACCGTCTGGGACAACTGGGGAGTAACCCCGAACGTACTCGCGCCGAGCGACCACACCCTGCGCTTCTACGAGGGCGTATTCGAGGAACTCCTCGGCCTCTTCCCCGCCGACGTCTCGCCGTTCATTCACATCGGCGGCGACGAGTGCCCCAAGGACCAGTGGAAGCAGTCGCCCGCCGCGCAGGCCCGGATCGCCGAACTCGGCCTGAAGGACGAGGACGAGCTCCAGTCCTGGTTCATCCGGCACTTCGACACCTGGCTCACCGAACGCGGCCGCCGTCTGATCGGCTGGGACGAGATCCTGGAGGGCGGCCTCGCGCCCGGCGCCGCCGTGTCGTCCTGGCGCGGCTACCAGGGCGGCATCACCGCCGCCCGCGCCGGACACGACGTCGTCATGTGCCCCGAGCAGCAGGTGTACCTGGACCACCGTCAGGCGCCGGGCGACGACGAGCCGATGCCCATCGGATACGTCCGCACGCTGGAGGACGTCTACCGCTTCGAGCCCGTTCCCCCGCAGCTCACCGACGAGGAGGCGCGGCATGTCCTCGGCACCCAGGCCAACGTGTGGACCGAGGTGATGGATAGCCAGGACCGCGTCGACTACCAGGTGTTCCCGCGCCTGGCCGCCTTCGCCGAGGTCGCCTGGAGCGCCCTGCCCGCACCCGCCGAGCGCGACTACGCGGACTTCCGGCGCCGAATGACCGCCCACTACGCCCGCCTTGACGCCCTCGGCGTCGGCTACCGCCCGCCCACAGGGCCCCTTCCGTGGCAGCGGCGACCGGGTGTGCTCGGACGCCCGATCGAAGGGGCGCCCCCGAACGTGTGAGACGCCCGCCGTACGCGTGCCCCGGGGCCCCGGCCCTGGGACCGTGGGACCGCACGAAAAAGCCTTACAAAAATCACCGAAGAGTGGCAATGGGCGCCGACCGGTGACCAGGGGCGAAATCGACCGATCTCCCTGGTCCTCGGGGCGAAAGCCTCCTAGCGGACCCCCTCGCCGGGCCCCCGGGAAGATGTGCCAGAGTTGCCACGTCCGGCCTGTCAGCACGTACCGTACGGCGGAACAGGCGTAACGGCGCGAACGACGGTTCACAAGCCGAAGCCGCCGGGCGAAGTGCCGGACATCGGGAAGGGGCAGCCGGTTTGACCACGCACGCAACGCAGGCCGTGACGCTCCCGGGCTCGCTGGACGAGGCCGTGGCAGCACTCTCCGCCATGCCCGCCGCGGTCCCGGTCGCCGGCGGCACCGATCTGATGGCCTCGGTCAACGCCGGACTGCTGCGCCCCACCGCCCTCGTCGGCCTCGGCCGCATCAGCGAGATCCGCGGCTGGCAGTACCAGGACGGTCACGCCCTGCTCGGCGCCGGCCTCACCCACGCCCGCATCGGACGCCCCGACTTCGCCGCCCTGATCCCCGCCCTCGCGGCCGCGGCCCGCGCCGCCGGACCGCCCCAGATCCGTAACGCGGGCACCCTCGGCGGCAACATCGCCTCCTCCGCCCCGACCGGCGACACCCTGCCGGTCCTGGCCGCCCTCGAAGCGACCCTCATCATCGCGGGCCCCGGCGGCGCGCGGCGCGAGGTCCCCGTCTCCCACCTGCTCGCGGGCATGGAGATGCTCAGCCCCGGCGAGCTCATCGGCTTCGTACGCGTGCCGCTCCTGCACGCCCCGCAGACCTTCCTCAAGGCCACCGGCCGCACCGGCCCCGGACGCGCCCTCGCCTCCGTCGCGCTCGTCCTCGACCCCGCGAGGCGCGGCGTGCGGTGCGCGGTCGGCGCCGTCGCGCCCATGCCACTGCGGCCCCTGGAGGCCGAGCAGTGGGTGGCCTCGCTCATCAACTGGGACGGCGAGCGGATGCTCGTGCCCGAGGCGCTGACCGCGTTCGGCGAGTACGTCGCCGCGGCCTGCATCCCCGACGCCGCCCCGGCGCCGGACGGCACCCAGGAACAGCTGCCGCCCGCCGTACTGCACCTGCGGCGCACGGTCGCCGCGCTGGCCCGACGTGCACTTGGGAGGGCGCTGTCGTGACTGACGAGCACAACCACGGTGGCCACCAGGGCGGCGGCTGGGAGCCGCTGCCCCAGGGCGACTACGACGCGGACGCCACCGCCTTCGTGCAGCTCCCCGAGGGCGGCCTCCCCGACGTGCCGCTGGCGGCGCCGGGACACGGCTACGTGCCGCCGCAGATCACCATCGCGCCCGGCGGCCCCGCGGCCACGGACCCGGCGGCGACGGGCGTGTGGGTGCTGCCGCCCGACGTGACGGGGGCGCAGGCGGTGCCCACGGGGGCGGCGAGCGGCGAGGTGCACTGGCCCGAACCTGCCGAACACGCCGAGCCGGCCGCTCCGGAGGCGATGCCTTCGTACGGCCACGGGGCCGGGGCGACCGGGCAGTGGAACTTCTCGGACGTCGAGCAGCCGCCCGCCCACGAGCAGCCGCCCGCCCACGAGCATCCGGTGGCAGAACCGGCGGGGCAGGCCGGACAGTGGTCGATCCCGGTCATCGCCGAGGGGGATCTTCCGGACGAGTCGGGCGAGTTCACCACGTCGTCCCTCGCCGCGCAGTGGGGCCGGACGCCTCCGGCGACGCTGCCGGGGGGCGCGGTTGCGCCCTGGGCGGCGGAGGAGTGGGCGCGGGAGCCGGCGGGGGAGCTTGAGCCTGAGTTCGCGCCGCAGCCGCAGCCGCAGCCGGAGCTGGCGCAGGGGAACCCAGACGACGTACGCGACGTGTACGGCGAACCCAAGCCGGTCGGGACCGTGGCCGACGAAGCGCACGCGTTCGCGGACGTGGCCGCCGAGTCGGCGGATGAGCCGGTGCGGGTGCCGGCCGCCGATGCTTCCGAGGTCCGTGAGGCCGCGGAGGCACCTGAGGTCGACGAGGGCCCCGAGACCTCTGAGGCCGCCGAAGCCCCCGCCCCTGAGGACGCCGCCCCCGACGCCGTGGTCGCCCCTCTCCACGACGACCACCCCCTCGCCTCCTACGTCCTGCGGGTCAACGGCACCGACCGCCCCGTCACCGGCGCCTGGATCGGCGAGTCCCTGCTCTACGTCCTGCGCGAGCGCCTCGGCCTCGCCGGAGCCAAGGACGGCTGCTCGCAGGGCGAGTGCGGCGCCTGCAACGTGCAGGTCGACGGCCGCCTCGTAGCCTCCTGCCTCGTGCCCGGCGCCACCGCCGCCGGCAGCGAAGTACGCACGGTGGAGGGCCTGGCCGCCGACGGGCAGCCCTCCGACGTGCAGCGCGCCCTCGCCGACCGCTGCGCCGTCCAGTGCGGGTTCTGCGTGCCCGGCATGGCGATGACCGTGCACGACCTCCTTGAGGGCAACCCGGCCCCCACCGAGCTGGAGACCCGGCAGGCGCTGTGCGGCAACCTGTGCCGCTGTTCCGGCTACCGCGGGATCCTGGACGCCGTACAGCAGGTCGTCACGGAACGCGAGGCGACGGCGACGGGCGGGACCACCGCGACGGACTCGACGGGCCCGGCCGCCTCCGCGGGTGACGCCGGAGGCGCGGCCCGCATCCCGCACCAGGCGGGACCCAGCGCGACCGAAGGTATTCAGGACGGAGGCCTGGCGTGAGTGACGAAGCACCAGCCACCGCGCCCGCGGCCTCCGTGGCCGAGCCGCTGCCGCATGGCCTCGGGGCCTCCCTGGCGCCCGCCGAGGCGCGCGCCAAGACGGAGGGCACCTTCCCGTACGCGGCCGACCTGTGGGCCGAGGGCCTGTTGTGGGCGGCCGTCCTGCGCTCCCCGCACCCGCACGCGCGCATCCTCTCCATCGACACGACCCACGCGCGCGAGATGCCCGGCGTACGGGCGGTCATCACGCACGAGGACGTCCCCGGAGCGCCCCTGCCCGGCCACCGCGCCGCGGACCGCCCCGTGTTCGCCTCCGACGTCGTACGCCACCACGGCGAGGCCATCGCGGCCGTCGCCGCCGACCACCCGGACACCGCGCGCATGGCGGCCGCGGCCGTCATCGTCGAGTACGAGGTGCTCGAACCGGTCACCGACCCCGAGCAGTCCTTCGCCGCCGAGCCGCTGCACCCCGACGGCAACCTGATCCGCCACATCCCCCTGCGCCACGGCGACCAGGACGCGGTCGGCGAAATCGTCGTCGAGGGCCAGTACCGCATCGGCCGCCAGGACCCGGCCCCCATCGGCGCCGAGGCCGGCCTCGCCGTCCCGCGGCCCGACGGGGGAGTGGAGCTCTACATCGCCTCCACCGACCCGCACGGCGACCGCGACCTCGCCGCCGCCCGCTACGGCCTCGAACCCGAGCGCGTGAAGGTCGTCGTCACGGGCGTGCCCGGCGCGACCGGCGACCGCGAGGACCAGAGCTTCCAACTCCCGCTCGGACTACTCGCGTTGAGGACCGGCTGCCCGGTCAAACTCACCGCTACGCGCGAGGAGTCCTTCCTCGGCCACACCCACCGCCACCCCACCCTCCTGCGCTACCGCCACCACGCGGACGCCGAGGGCAAGCTGGTCAAGGTCGAGGCGCAGATCCTCCTCGACGCGGGCGCGTACGCGGACACGTCCTCGGAGGCGCTCGCCGCCGCCGTCTCCTTCGCCTGCGGCCCGTACGTCGTCCCGCACGCCTTCATCGAGGGCTGGGCGGTCCGCACGAACAACCCGCCCTCCGGCCACGTACGCGGAGAAGGTGCCCTCCAGGTCTGCGCCGCGTACGAGGCGCAGATGGACAAGCTGGCGAAGAAGCTCGGCATCGACCCGGCGGAGCTGCGCCTGCGCAACGCCATGGCGACGGGCGACGTACTCCCGACCGGGCAGACGGTGACGTGCCCGGCCCCGGTCGCCGAACTGCTTGGCGCGGTACGGGACTTCCCGCTCCCGGAGCTCCCCCGGGACACCCCCGAGGACGAGTGGCTGCTGCCCGGCGGCCCCGAAGGCGCGGGCGAACCCAGCGCGGTGCGCCGCGGTGTCGGCTACGGCATCGGCATGGTGCACATGCTCGGCGCGGAAGGCACCGACGAGGTGTCGACGGCGACGGTGAAGGTCCACGACGGCGTGGCCACGGTCATCTGCGCGGCGGTAGAAACCGGCCAGGGCTTCACCACTCTCGCCCGCCAGATCGTCCAGGACACCCTCGGCATCGACGAGGTCCAAGTAGCCCCCGTGGACACCGATCAGCCGCCGGCCGGCCCCGGCTGCCGCGGCCGCCACACCTGGGTCTCCGGCGGAGCGGTGGAACGGGCGGCGAAAATGGTCCGCACTCAACTCCTCCAGCCCCTCGCCCACAAGTTCGGCATGTCCACAGAACTGCTCCAGATCGCCGACGGCAAGATCACGTCGTACGACGGAGTCCTCTCGACGACGGTCACCGAGGCCATGGACGGCAAGGAACTGTGGGCCACGGCCCAGTGCCGCCCGCACCCCACCGAACCCCTCGACGCCGACGGCCAGGGCGACGCCTTCGTGGGCCTGGCGTTCTGCGCGATCCGCGCGGTGGTCGACGTGGACATCGAACTCGGTTCGGTACGGGTGGTGGAACTGGCGGTGGCCCAGGACGTGGGCAGGGTGCTCAACCCCGCTCAGCTGACGGCCCGTATCGAAGCGGGCGTCACGCAAGGCGTGGGCGCGGCCCTCACGGAGAACCTCCGCACCCCGCGCGGCCTGGTCCGCCACCCCGACTTCACGGGCTACGCGCTCCCGACGTCCCTGGACGCCCCCGACATCCGCATCGTGAAACTGGTCGAGGAACGGGACGTGGTAGCCCCCTTCGGAGCGAAGGCGGCAAGCGCGGTCCCGGTGGTCGCTTCCCCGGCGGCGGTGGCCTCGGCGGTACGCGCGGCAACGGGCCGCCCGGTCAACCGCCTCCCGATCCGCCCGCAGGCGGCGGTGGTGACGAACACGGCGGCGCCGGCGATGGTGCCGACGGACTGATCCTCCCTGGCCTGGCCTGGCCTGGCCTGGCCTGGCCCGGCTCGGAGGCGGCGGTGCTGACGACGTCAACGGCACTGCCGGCGATGGCGACATCAACGGAGTGAAGCTCCAAGCCCTCCCCGCCCGTTGCAAGTTGTGACGTGTCGTGTCGTTGTGTGACGCGATGTCGATGGACTCTGCACCGGGCCGCGTGTGAACTGACAGTGCGTTTGGCTAGAGTTGTTGTCGAGACTTCGTAGACGAGGGCGCCGGCCGATGGACCTTCGGCGGGCGACGCGACGGGACGAGCGGTCTGAACGACGCCGGCCGGCGCCGCTCGACGAGCGGTCTGTACGGGACACGGGGACGCGGGGAACGGGGAGGACGCGATGGCAGAGGCAGCGGACAAGGGCGGCGGCAGCGAGTCGCCGTGGGCCTTTTTCGGCGTACTCGGAGCGGTGGGGGCGGCACAGGCGGCGGTGGGGGAGGTCGTCACCGAGCTGGAGTCGTTCACTAAGTTCCAGCAGCGGGTTGATGAGCTGATCAAGGATCTGAAGGGATCGCCGGCGGATTCGAAGAAGCTGGGGCAAGAGCCTTTGGCCCGCGCCCAGTTCGGTGGCGGAGCGGACGGGTTCAAGGAAGCGGCCGGTCTCCACACGTCGTATCAGACGGTGATCACGGAGCTTGAGACCCTGTCGCAGTTGCTCTCCGACTCGATCGAGGGCATGGGGATCGCTGTTCTGAAGTCGCACAAGGGCTACGCGAACATCGATGACGACATCAAGGACCGGATGCGCGCAATCAGCGCAGAGACCACAAAACACTTCGGTGGCCCCTACGTTCCGGACCTTCCGAAGAAGGATAAGGGCGACAACAATTCCGACAGTCCCAGCAGCGGTACGACGGAGTCTGTGGACGGCGCTTCGGGCGGAGGGGTCTAAATGGCAGAGGCACCGATCGACGGCGGCAGCGTCGGGGGTACGCAGTTCGCGAGCATGAGTCATGAGCAGATGTTGGCGTGGCTGGACCAGGCGAACAGCGGCGATGTCCAGGCCGCCGCCGGCAGGCTTACGGCGGCAGCCAAGGAGATTCACAAGATCGCGGACGAACTCAAGGTCCGTCCGCAATGGGTGAAGTGGAAGGGCGAGGGCGCGGACTCCTTCCGGACCTGGGCGGCTGATTTGGCCAACGCGACGCTCGGGCTCGGCGATTACAGCGAAGGTGCCGCCAAGTGGATGGGCGAGGCTGCCAACGCGATCTCCACTGCCCAGGCCACCATTCCGCGTGACAAGCACAGTGCCCAGGCCAATCTGGACGCGGCGCATGCGGCACACAACGACCCTGATGCCCAGTCGGTCGCTTCGAAGTCGTCGAGCGAGCTCGCGGCGATCGCGGCCGACAAGGAGAAGGTGCGGCTCGAGGCGGCCGGGCACATGGAGAAGCTTGGACAGGCGTTCTCTGTGTCTGCCGGCCAGATGGACCAACTGTCAGAGAAGAAGCCTAAGTTCCCGCCGCCGCCTTCGGCGTTCGTACCGGACGGCCCTTCCAGGACCCGTGACGGCAGCGAAGCTGTCGCAGGGCCTGGTGGAGTTGCCAATTCGGAGGGAGCTACAGGAGCTGCTTTGGGCGCCGCGACCGCCAGTGGGCATGCTGCTTCTGCTGGAGTTGCTCCCGCCGCAGCTGTGCATGGACAGATCCAGCCTGCGGAGCCAGTGAAGCCGGAGATCCCGACACGGATGGACGTCGACTCCGTTGGCACGCTTCCTCCGTCGCAGACTCCCGCGCAGACCACAGGCCATGGGCCAGTGGGCCCGCCCGCGAATGGGCCCGCCACGCCTTCTCCCGGGATGCTCCCGCCGGTCTACGGCGGCGGCGGCCGAACCAACCCCTTCAGCCGCGGAAGCGGGCCTGCCCTTGGAAGCCGTGGAGGCACAACGCCTCTCGGTAACAGCAACGGAACGCAGAGGCCGGGCCCCCAGTCAGCGACGGGTAGCACGGGCCGACCCACGAACCCCGGCATGCGGGGGCCGACCGTGCCGGGCCAGAGTGCCACGGGACGGGCGACCGGAGGGGCGACCCAGGGACGTCTGCCGACCAACGGCGTGTCCGGCGGACGCCCCCAACCTGTGGCGGGCAAGCCCACGACGGGCATTCCCCGGGGCACGGTGATGGGCGGCGAAGGCAACACCGGGGGGCGTGGCGCGACTGGAGGCCGAGGGCCGACAGCCCAAGGGGCGGTGGGCTCCAGGCCTGGGCAGACCGTCGGACGGCGCGGTGTGATCGGAGAGGAGTCGCGCGGCGCCGCTCCCGGGCGCCGGGCCGCCGGAATCACTGGCGAGAACGGCGGCATCGTCGGTGGCCGACCGCAACAGCAAGGCCGACCAAATGCCCGTCCCTTCAGCACCGGTGGCTCCGGATTGGTACGCGGCCAAAGCGGTGGTGCCGCCGGAGGTTCCTCCGACGACTCGCACCACACAGGTCAGACCAACCGCAGTGGTGCGCTGCCGCAAGGCGCCCGCCCCGACTCGCAACGCGGTGAGGAGCGAGGGGAACGCCCCGGCTACGCCACTGAGGACGAGCAGACTTGGCAGCCGGACGTCAGCCGTGCTGTGCCCCCGGTTGTCGACGACGCGTCCAAGAACAACGAGAGGTAACGCATGTCCCCCTCCAACACCAGCCGAAGGCGCCGCACGGCCGCAGCGTCGACGCTAGTTGGGTTGCTGCTGGCAGGTGCGGCAAATGCCCCCGCGCAAGCAGACTCCATGCGGGCACAGCAGTGGTATCTCGATGCCATGCAGGCGAACGGCATGTGGAAGACCAGCACGGGCAAGGGAGTCACGGTCGCCGTCATCGACACGGGTGTGGACCGTAATATCCCGGACCTGCAGGGGCAGATCCTCAAAGGCAGGGATCTTGCGCCTGCCCGTCAGTCGGGAGATGAATACACCGACTACGACGGCCACGGCACAGGCATGGCCGCGTTGATCGCAGGGACAGGGGACTACGGCGGGGGACAAGGGGCTCTTGGCCTGGCCCCGGGTGTGAAGATCCTTCCAATCCGCCTCCCGGAGCCCACAGAGGCATCCAGCCAGGCCGACGCGGATGCAGAGTTCATCAAGGCGGTGGCGGCAGGAATCCGGTACGCGGCCGACGAAGGCGCGAAGGTCATCAATATCTCTCAGGGGCAAGCGCAAGGCTCGCCTCGGTTGGCGGCGGCTGTCGACTACGCCCTGAAGAAGGGCTCGGTGGTCTTCGCCGCGACTGGCAACTCCGGAAACAAGACCAACGTGCTCGAATATCCTGCGGCCACGCCGGGCGTGGTCGGCGTAGGGGCAGTCGGCAAGAACTTGCATCGGACGTCCGAGTCGACCTACGGCTCGCAGGTCGATATCTCCGCCCCAGGCGATGAAATGGTTCACGCCTGTGGCGGCAAGACCGGCTTCTGCAAGAGTCACGGCACCAGTGACGCCACGGCTATCGTCTCGGCCAGCGCGGCTCTAATCTGGGCCAAGCACCCTGACTGGACCAACAACCAGGTCCTCCGGGTCATGCTCAACACCATCGGCGGCCCCACGGACGGCGCCAAGCGCAACGATGCAATCGGCTATGGAATTGTCCGCCCCCGCATCGCCCTGAAGACCCCTGGCGACCCCGGCCCGGCGGACAAGTACCCGCTCTCGGACTATCCCGTCGTGGCGTCCAAGCCCCCGGCCGCCAAGCCCTCCAAGGGCGCCCAGGCCCCGGATGGCGCCAGCTCCGCCGCGCCGGCCGCCGCCTCCAACGGCGACGACAGCAACACCCCGCTCTGGATCGGCATCGGCGCAGGCGCGCTCGTCGTGGCCGGTGCCGCGACCGCCTTTGCGGTCACCCGCAGCCGCCGCCGCGCGGCGGCCTCGCAGGCCTCGCCGCCGCCGTACCCTCCGGCCCAGCCGCCCTACCAGGGACAGCCGTACGGGGCGCCGCAGTACACGAGCCCCCAGCCGTACGCGCCTCCGTCGAGCGACAACCAGCACAACCCCAACCAGGGACCCTGACGGTCCCCATCCGGGACGTACCGCACGATCGTGAACGGGCGGACGACGCCGACTCCGTCGCGCCGTCCGCCGCTTCCAAGACCGTGATCGGGTCCGAGAGACCGAGGCCCCGCCTCATCCGATGCCAGGCGCACCATCCGGCAGGCTCTCGGCGCCGGCGCACTGTCGGATGTCCTGGGCCGCGTGCCGGGCAGTGGCGGCGGTCAGGGCGGCCGCGTTGGCACGCACCGCTTGGTCCTTCATGTCTGTTCCGCTGCCGCCTACGCCGACCGTGACTGACAGAAGTTCGTCGCCGCCCGAACGGACCGGGCAGTTAACGACGAGGTGGGCGCCGGAGCCGTTCAAGTACCCGATCGCGTCCCCGAGCGTCAGCGACGTATGGCCGGACTTGTCGGCATCGCGCTCGGCGTCGGCGCGGGTGTAGTCGCCACCCTGGAGCAGCCGGTACTCGACGTCGACCTTCGTCCCTCCGCCGGTCAGCAAGCACTGCCCAAGTGCCCAGCCCCGCAGGGCGTCCTGACTGTGCCCAGCGGAGGCGAACTTGTAGGCGTTCCGCTCCTGGAACTTCTCACCGTGCTCAGGCATGAGGCCCTTCACGGCTGCGCCCGGCAGCGACTTTTCGCACACCTTCCCAGGTACCGCCACGGCGGGCTCCTCGTCGGGCCACAGCAGCCAGACGCCTGCCCCGGCCACCAGAACCAGCAGAACGCCCACCACGACGGCTGTGACCTTCCAGGGGCGGCCGCGCGCCGGGAAGGAAGCCGTCGTGGCGGGGGCTGTTTCCGTCATGTCCTCATCCTGTCGCCGCCGCCTGCTGCCCTTGGCCGTAGCTGTCCTTGGCCTGCTCCATCACGCTGGTGGCCTGGCTCTTCGCGTTCCTGTCGTCAACGCCGACGTCGGTCGCGGCCGTGTACGTGGCGTCGTACGCGGCATTGGCCGTCTGCGCGCGCTGCATGGCGATGAAGTCCCGCTTGTCCTGGCCCGCCGCATCGCTGGAGTCCCGTGTGTAGTTCTCCACGACAGCCTCCCGAATGTCCTCGATCACCGGAGACACCATTTCACCCACGACGGGGAAGCGCGACAGTCCCATGTCGATGGCACGGCCCGCCCACTTGTCCGTCGTGGTCAGCGACTTGTTGAACTCCTCGTCCTTGGCGATCTGGTCGTCGTACACGGACTGAGCCCGCGCCTCCGCCATGATCCCGGCGATCTCCGAACCGGGGGCGATGCGGTTGGCCACCTCACCCCTGAAGTCTTCGTACTTGCCCTTGTCGTGGTAGGCCTCGTTGACCATCTCGGTGCTGACCGCCTGCTGCGCGTTGAGGATGGACCCGTACGCCTCCGGGTCCTTGCCCACCCCACCCAGGAAGTTCGCGAGGGTGCCATCCTCGTGGTACTGAGCGAGTTCGGCGTTCGACCCGAACGTCTTGATGTCGCTCGGGCCGTTGATCCCGTCCTGGATGTCGCGCATGTACTCGGCGGAGATGTGGCCGAAGCTGTCGCTCAGCGGGGAGTCGTCGAGTCGGTCGGAGTTCTTACCGAACTCTCCGACGATCTTGTTGACGAGAGACGCGCTGTCCTCCGAGTGCTTCGGCGGGGTGGCGTCGGAGTCGTACGGCACCCCGATCGTCGCCGACTCCAGTGCGTGCCCGAGCGCATCGTGCCCGATCGGCTTGCCGTCCTCGCCCAGCGGCCACTCACGGGCGCTGTCGCCCTTGGCCACCAAGTAGTCCCAGTTGTCGAGCTTCTTTCCGTCCGCCGTCGTCGAGTCGTCGAAGAACTTCAGGGAGGCCTCGGGGTTGTGACCGAGCCCTTCCATGAAGCCGGCGACGGGATCGTTCGGCTCGTCGGTCGGCGGGTAGTTGAGGTTCGTGGAGTCCCGCCAGGCCACCTTGGGGTCGCCCGGGTACTCGCGCTCGTACTTGAGCATCGCATTGCCGTAGTCGTGCAGGAACTCGCCGTCGAACTTTCCCTTGCCCATCAGGCTGCTCATGACCTGGAAGCCGTTGGGCCCCATGGGCAGGCCCTGGATCGGGAACGGCTTGTCGCCGGCCGCGATGACCTCCCTCTTCCAGGTGTCCATGGCGGGACTGTCACTCTGGGTGGCGTTGGCGAGCGACATGCTGAGGTTGTCCTGCACGTCGGCAAGTATCTTCGCCCGGTCGCCCTCCACCGCGCCGCCGGGCGGCGCGGCCAGGTCACGCCAGAACTGCAGGGTGCCGTCCGCGCCGAGCGTGGTCGCGAAGGTCTCGGTGAAGCCGGGGTTGTCGCGCTGGTTCTTGAGGGTCTCGTTGTAGCCCCGCAGGTCGGCTTCGCTCCAGTCCTTGACGTCCCCTTCCTTGATGCGCTTCGCCCAGTACTCGGCGTCTTCCCTGCCCTGCTGTGCGTCGGCCTCCTTGAGCCCGCCAGGTCCGTCGCCCGTGAAGTCGTACTTGTTCTTGGCGAGCTTGCGCAGTGCGCGCGCCGCGATCCGGTCGGTCTCGGACGCCTCCCAGAGAATGCGCGTGATGCGGCGCTGCGCCACGTCGATCTCGTCCTCGGTGGCGTGGATCCCTCCGACGCCGGCCGCGCCGGACGCCTCCTGCCGTACCACGCCGCCCTTGGCGTCGACGTGGAGGTTGCGCTTGGCGAGGTCGCTCTCGGCCGTCTGCAGATCCGTCATGTGCTGTTTGAAGGCCGCGCTGACGTCCTTCAGGATCCCGAGGACACTCGCCGCCTCCAACGCCACGTCCTGGAACTCGACCGCTGTCTTGGCGACGAATTCGCGTGAAACGGTGGCGTTGACGCCCTTCCAGTCGGCGCCGAGCGCCCGCGTCTCCAGATCTTTGGCACTCACCTCGCCCTTGCCGCCGTTGGCAAGCGTGTCCAGGCGTTTGGCCATGGTCTCCCAGTCGGAGATGGCCGTGTTCAGCGTGCCGAGGCGCAGCGAGTGCAACTCCTGCGCGGTCATCATCTTCTCTGCCATGACTTGCCGAGCCCCCGTGTCGAGTACACCGTCCAAACCTCAACTAAGCTGCGGTGTAGGTCACTTCATGTAGTCGTTGATTCTGGACACCGTCATGAGGTGTCCGGCGGCGTCTCTCATTCCCGTCTGGACATGGACGTCGTCCTTGGCGTGCTGAGCGCGGGAGAAGTCCAGATGGTTGGAGATGTGCGCGCAGGCTTCCTTGACCGTCTGAGCCTGGGTGTTCCAGGCGTCGTGGAGCTCGAGGAGCGCCGAGCCGGTGTCGAGCCCGTCGTTGAACAGGTCGACCGACGCGGTGAATGTCGTCGGCCGCGCGAAGTCCGAGTCGACACGGAACCTTTCGCGCAGGTCGTAGGCGAGGTTTCCGAGCTTGCCCAACTGGTCGTCATGCACGACGAGATCGGCGTCACCGCCCCCACCCCCGCCGCCTCCGCTGTCGGCCAGCTGATTGAGCTCCATCCCCGTGGATCGCTTCTGCACCGCTTCGGTTTTGAGCTGTTCCCACTCGTCCCAGGCCATGGGCCAGGCACCTCCCCGTACGCGCGCTGTCGCACCGCCCCCGTATGGGCACGGACGCCTTCGTTCGCTGCACGCTAGCAATCACTCGAACGTTTGCTGGAAGAGCTGGAAAATCGATGCAACTTGGTCACATTTCAAGGACGTTGGACGACAAGATGCCGATCACGGGCCCACAGGGCGTCCGCGATGGTGAACGGGGAACCGTCAGGGGGCCGGGAGACATGCAGACGTGGTTCGACGGGCGGTGATCCTGGAGGGTTGAATGAGCGGCGACGCCCGACCCCGTCACTGGAGGCCCACGAAAGTGCCAACACAGGTGGAGTTCCGGCCGCCGGAGGGTCGGACCGCAACGGATTCGGAAGGGTTCGACATCGCGGTCGTTGCCACCGCCATCGTGGACCAGCGTGACGCCGGCCTGGGAGACGTCCAGGACTTCGTCTGCACGGTTCGCTCGGACACTGGGGCGGGGGCATTGCCATGGGCCGTCTATGGGACAAGCTGACCGGCACCAAATACCCCGACGACGGTGTGGCACCGCTGCCGCGCATGGAACTTCGGGACGCACTGCTAGCGCTCAACGCGCCGGACGTGCCGTATCACGTGCGCGACGCTCGCCCGGCAGAGAAGGCCGACCTGGTGGCGGAGTGCCAGATTCGGCAGGTGGGAGTGAGGCTCAAGACCAGTATGCGTCTGATCCCGGAGAAGCAGGAGGTGCGCTTTCTCCATGAGAGGTGGGAGAAGCGCTCGGCCGGCAACAACGGTGCGCAGTACGGACGTGGTCACTCGCCCGCGGTGTACCGGCAATGGCTATTCGATCAAGGGCCCGACGGCAAACGGCGCAAGGTCGAGACGTTCTCCTTCGACACGCGGGAGATGACGGACCCTCTGCTGAACGCGGTTCTCGACGCCGGATGGACCTGGCGAGGCGTTTTGAGGCTCTGACACGGCAGCTGTAGTTCCGTCGTCTTCGCTGTTCAGCGGCTTGCCGGGGTGCGGGCGGGCGCAAGTACGGCCACCGCGATCATGAACGTTTGTGACGACGTATCAAGACGCGGTGGCCGTGGAGGCCACGATAGTCGAGCGGGCGTGGGGCCAGACGTTCGGGAGGGCGATGGCGGTGGTCTCGGGCTGCTTCGCGCGATGCGAGACGCGCACGACAGCGGCGGAGTTGGTCGCTGGACTGTTGCTGGAAGTGGACACGCGGAACTGCTGGACGCTCGCGCAGGCGCTGGGACACCCGGGCCCGCACCGGCTGCAGCACCTGCTGTCCCGTGCCCGGTTCGACCACGAGGAGGCCCGGAAGGAGATCACCCGCCTGGTGATTGGCGAACTCGCCGGGCAGGACGTGGTGTTGGTCGTGGACGAGACGGGCGACGCAAAGTCGTCCACGGACTGTGTGGGCGCCGGCCGGCAGTACTCCGGTGCGATCGGCGGCGTGGGACTGTGCCAGGTGGCGGTGCATTTGGCGGTGGTCACCGCGACGACGAAGGTGATCATCGATCGGGCCCTGTATCTCCCGGCGGACTGGGCCGCGGACGAGGAACGCCGCGGAGTGACCGGGGTGCCGGAGAAGATCGGGTTCGCGACGAAGCCGCAGCAGGCGTTGACCATGGTCGCCGATGCGCTCGCGGCCGGGAGCGAGGCCCGCTGGTTCGCGGGCGACGAGGTGTACTGCGGACGCGAACTGCGCCAGGGGGTACGGGCGTTGGGGCTCGGCTACACGGTCGGGATCGCCGCTACATATCAGGTCACCGACGGGTCCGGCCGTCGGTGGGAGGCCCGCAAACTGATCAACAAGGTGCGGCCCGGGCAGTGGATGCGAAGGCAGACCGGACACGGCACGAAGGGCACCCGCGAGTACGACTGGGCCTGGCTCGATGTCCGTCCCGACGATGCTCCCGCCGAGAACGAGAACGAGAACGAGAACGAGAACGCAGCCGGTGTAGGGGCCGGGACGAGTGTGCTGGTCGCGCGGCGGCACCGTTACACCGGCGAGGTGTCCTACTTCCGCTGCTGGGCACCCGGCAACGTCTCGCTGGGCACGCTGGTGGAAGTGATCTGTCGCAGGTGGCGGATCGAGGAGACCTTCCAACTCGCCAAGGGTTTCACCGGACTCGACCAGGGTCAGGTGACCTGCTGGAACTCCTGGATGCGCTGGTCGCTGTTCTCCCTGATCGCCGCCGCTGTCCTCGCCCTTACGACCGCCGCCGTCCACGAGGCCACCGAGGAGCGGCCTGAACTCGTCCCGCTGACCTGCCCCGAGCTCATCCGTCTCCTGCGGGCCCTCGCGCTGCCCCCACCAGTCCGCGACCGGGATCACGTCCTGCACTGGACCGCCTGGCGCCGCCGCCACCAAGCCGTTGCGACAGCGTGCCACCAGCAACGACACCGCCGTCACGACCAGCCGTGATCAAGAACTACAGCTGCCGTGTCTGAGCCTCAATCCTGGCGCACGGCTCCGACGCCAGCGGGCGGGCGTGGTGTAGCAGGTTGGTATGCGCTACGCCGCCGTCGCGTTGAGGCTCATCGCTGGAACACCCGGTGAGTATCACTGCCAGATAGCCTATGGCGGCCAGGTCTGCGCGAATTCTTGGACGGGGCTGTCGGTCGATAGTCATCAGCGCAAGAATGCGCGTGTCGCATTCAGCGGCATGCGCTGGAGTCCTCAACTGCGTGTGTGTAGTTGGAGATGAGAGGGAAGCTTCACGGACACGAGCCACGGCTGTGGTACAGGCTACAACCTGCGGCAGGCGCCTGATTTGGCGGTAGCGGCAGCGTATTCCTCGATGAAATGACGCATGTCTGACGCCGATGAAGCATCAGGCACGCGTGCTGTAACCCACAAATTGGCCTCGGCGACCTTGGAGTTCGGACATTCCACGCGGCCGACGGCTCCGGTTTTTGAATAGATGAATCGGCCGTTGGCAGTGCCGGTGTCATTCGGGCTCACGCCGAATGCGGACATGGCAACGTCTCTCGCCGTAGCGTCAACGTCCCGTTGTTCGATGCTGCTGGAGAAAACGATCTCCCCATCGACTTGGAGGCGACAGCGGTTGATACCCACTGCGGACGTCGGCTGAGCACTGATTTTCTTTCCAGGAGTCAGAACCGCCTCCAGTGCAATGCTGGAGATCTTGATTCCGCACAGCGAATTCGGCAGCGCGTATTCCCGTTTGGGGGCCGGTGAGGAACATGCGGACAACAGACCGGAAACCATCGTGCAACCGAGTAGCACGACGCCCCAGGAGCGCTGCCTGTGTGGGAACCCTCGCATGTTTCCTTCCCAAGTCGTTGATGCTGAGTTGGCTAGATATTTGTTCGTAGATCTAGACCCGTTGCCCGAACGCCGTTTCGGCGAAACTGGGCAACTGGCTTGTCATAGTAAGACTCCAGCCCGAGAGGGGCACCGCCCGTCAGTTCTCGATCTCGGAGGCCAAACTGCAGCGAGCCTTTTGGTGGGCGAACTTCGCCGTAGTCTCCGCCAGTGTGATCAGGTTCTTGCGTGCATCGGCTGCGTCGGAGTCACTGGGGTCCTTGAGATCGACGGCGACGCTGATGTTGGCCTTCGGCCTTGCTGTGCAGGGAAGGTAGATCGCCGCAAACCGGCTCGAGGCGAAGGCGCTGGCACCGGAAGCGAACGGAGTGGCGCCCTGGGAGTTCTTGACGGTCCCCTTTACCCAGGTAGCCCAGTCGGTTTGAGAGTCACCTCGTAGCATCTCCGTCTTGACGACGAGTAGCTGGTCACCGCCGCCGTCAACGAAACATGTCGAGGCGAAGTCGGCGGCTGAGGTCTCAGTCAGCGGGTGGACGCTGTCATCGAACGAGTAGGCGTTTCTGCCGGGCAGAACAGATTCGAGGGCGCGATGGCTCTGCGACGCATTGCCGAGTGATGAACACATCTCTTCGGCGTCGATCTCGCCCTTCTTCTCGAACGGCGGAAGCCCGGCAGCGTAGAAAATTCCCACAAGCAGGGCCACCGCGACACCAATCCCTCCAATGAAGAATGCTTTGCGGTGCATTTGAGTCAACCCTCAGTCTTCCGTGTCCAGTTGGTGCGGGATTCCTTCGCCATCCATATAGTCGTGAACCTTTTTTCTGGAGCTGGAGAACCCGTCCTCAGCTTGAGAGGAAACAAATGATTCGATCATCGGATGGCGGTCCCCTGTGTTTTCGCCCGCCTTTTTTGTGGCCTCTTCGACCAGCTTGTACGTGGAATCTGCGGTGCCTTCGACGCTGTGACCGTTGCGGTAGATGACCTCTCCCGAGCTGTCTTTCATAGCGCCATCGGTGATTTTGCCGATGATCTCATCCGCTGCGGTTCCTGCAGCGTCGCCGATGATGATGCCGCCTGGGCCAGTGACTGGCTCGGTGGCCAATCCGACACCGATGCCGATCGCTGTTCCGCCCCACGTGCTGGCCTTTTCGAGAGCGCTGTTGTAGTCGGCATCCTTTGCTCCGCCTTCGATTTCGCTCTCGTAGGCGCGGCCCGCGCCGAGAATTCCCTCGATTTGCCCGGCAGTTCGTGCGGTCTCACCAGCCGCCTGCTTGAGGTGTTCCGCCGTGGGGTAGTGAGGGTCGGGGGCGTATGCGTCCGGATGCTGAAAGTGGTACTGCATCATGTGGGTGGTGTAGCTGTTCTGCCCAAGGTTTACGGCCGCATAGCCTTCGGGGTTACGCCCGACTGCGTAAAGGAATCGTGTGAGATCCCGTTCGTCATTCAGATTTGCGGAGGATCCTGCGATGGGGAAGAGCTGGTTTTCGCCTGAGGCGCCGGCATGGAGACCGCGATGGACATCCGGCATGTATTCTGCGGTGATCTGTCCCATGCTGTCGGACATGTAGCTGCTCTTCGTCAGGCGTTCAGGGTTTTCCGACACGGAGTGGACGATGCTCTTCATCAGCTTGGCCTGGTCCTCGCTGTGCGCGGGGGTGTCGGCTGTGGGCTGTTCACCGGCGGGGTGCCCGGTGGTTGCCGCCTCCAGAGCGAGGGCCAGATTATTTCGTCCGGTGTGAAGGTCGTCGCCGTGCGAGTTGGTCTCCTGAGGCCAGTCCCTCTCCTCGAACAGGTACTGGAAGTTGGAAAGAGCGACCTTGCCCTTGTAGTCGTTGCCGTCGTCCGTATCGCGCTCGAAGGGTGAGTCGTCCTTCGAAACAAACTGCTCGTTGAAGAATTCTGTAGCCGCGTCAGGGCTATTGGAAATCCCCTTCAGGTAACCCGTGAGTGGATCCGACCCGCTGTCCTCGCCGATGCGATTGAGTATCTGGTCCGGACCCATGTGTTGCCATGCCATATTGGCGTGTTCGCCGTTGCCGGTGAGCTTGCGCTCCGTGGCCATGAGTTTGGTGCCGTAGTCCTTCATGAACTGGTCGTCGTAGTCACCAGTGCGCATCAGGTTGCTCATGACCTGGAAGCCCATGGGGCCTCCTCGGTCGCCGTGGATGGGCTTGTCGCCGAGAGAGATGACGTCGCGCCGCCAGTTGTCCATCGCGGTCGAGTCGCTCTGGGAGGCGTGGGCGAGGGTCATGCCCAAGTTGCGCTGTAGGTCATCGAATTGGTCGACGCGACCGTGCCCGATTTCCCAGTTCACGCCTGGGTCGTTGATGCCGGCCCAGAACTCCATGGTCTTCTTCGGGCCGAGCGTGGTGGCGAACCGCTCTGAGAACAGTTCGTCGTTCTTGTACTTCTTCAACCCGGCGTTGATCCGGTCGAAGTCCTTGACCGTGAGGTCCTCGGGGTTCTTCTTGGCGATCTTGGCCAGCTCTTCGGCCGCCTTGATGGCTGCCGCCGCCTCGTCCCGGTTCTTGTATTTCGCGTCGGAGAACCCAAGCTCACTCTGATCGGCGATGGCCTTCAGTACCTTGCTGGCCGAACTGTCGCTCTCAGTCGCCTTGTCGAGGATCTTCTGGACCTCGTCCCGGAGCGCGGTGACCTCGCTCTGGCCATGCTCGGGCGGCGTGTATCCCTTCGCGGCGCGGACCGCGAACCCGCCGTCGCCGGTGGAGGTGACCGTCAGGTTCTTCTTCTGGCCCCGGCTGATGGCCTTCTTCAGATCCTCCTGGTACCCCTTCAGCTCACCTACGGTGTCGCTGAGGATGCCGTGAATCGTCTTGGCCTGGGTGTGGGCATCAGTGAACTCGCCAGCCGTCTTCCCGATGAACTCCTTGGTCACCTGGGCGTTCATGCCCGCCCAGTTGGCCTTGTTGGCGGCCTTGTGGAGTCCGTCCTCGGCCTGAGTCTCCAGCTTCTCCAGGTTGCCGACGAGCAGGTTCCAGTCCCCTACAGCGTCATCCAGCAGCTTGAAGTTGGCGTGGTAGAGCGCGTCGAAGTCCATCAGCTTCAGTCGTCCTTCTTCTCGCTCGGCTTGCCGTAGTAGGCGGGGTTCGGTTTCCCTGCCTTGCCCACGCGCTCGTCAAAGCCCTGGTCGAGCGTGTCGATACTGCTCATGGTGCGGCGGATGTAGTCCTCGTCTCCACTGTGGATGGACTGCGTCCTGTGGAGATGGTTCGAGATCTGGGCGCAGGCGTCCAGGAGCGATCCGAGCTGCTTCTCCCAGCGGTTCGATACGTGCTGAAGCCCTGCTGCGAGGTCGAAGCCTTGCTGCTTGAGATTGCTCGCGGCCGAGTCGCTGCTGGAGTGGGCCACCTTGCCTTCACGGCCGAGGTGCTCGAAGAGGGAGTGCGCCTCCTTGCCGATCTTCTCCAGGTCGGCGTTCTTGACCTTCAGGTCCCCGAAGGTGGGGGTGGCGGCCCCGTCGCCGCCTACTGGGGCCACGTGATTGATCTGCATCTGTGTAGACCGCCGAGCCTCCGCATCGGTCTTGAGTTGCTCCCACTCTTCCCATGCCATGGGTGAGTACCTTCCCCCGTGTGTGCTGTGCGTCCCGTGCGTCTGGTTGCATTCGCGACTGCCGGATGCGCTGACTGCGATCAACCTAGCAACCGAACTAACAAGATCACGTTGTCCGATGGTGATCTGACGGGAACTGTGCGTGAGCGCTCGGGGTGTGGCGTGAGTGGAGTGTGGGTCAGGCGTAGCGGGGGAGTGTGTCCGTGGTGATCGTCCAGTCGGCGATGGTGACGGTCTTGCCGTAGACGAAGTCCTTGCGGGTTGCGTAGCGCGGGCCCTCAGGTGTGGGGTGGATGTCGGTCATCACGGCGCCGTTGCCTGTTCGAGGATCGAAGATCACGTAGGCGGGGATGCCCAGGAGCGCGTAGTCCCTCATTTTGCCTACCCAGTCGTTGTCCGGGTTGGAGCGTGAGACGACCTCGATTGCGGCCAGTAGCGTGCGCGGGTCGAAGGCGCCCTCGCCTTCCATGTCGGTCTCGGCGATCACGATGATGTCCGAGCGGCGCAGGATCTGGTGGGGCTCGGCCTCCACGTCGGGGACCCCGGTGTGGGCCACCAGGTCATTTGGCATTGCCTGTTCCAGGTGTTTCCTGATGCGGAGCACTGTCAGCTCGTGGGGGCCGTTGGGCGCCGTTGCGTCATGGATGATCCCCTCCCTCGTGATCTCCAGCTTGCCGGTCAGTGTGCCGTCCAGCGTGTGGAGCAGCTCCCGCACCGCCAAGTAGCGCTGGGGATCGTGGCGTTCGTGGCGCATTGGGTTACGCGGCCTCCGGCAGGCAGGCGCGGCACGTGGCGCATTTGCCTGGTTCTGGGGAGCGGAATGCTCGGTCGCAGCCGTCGCAGTTCTGGAGGGGGGTCGGGCGGGGCGGGGGTGAGGGTTGCGCAGGGCGCGGTGGTAGCGGTGGCGGGAGGAGTTCCGTCAGGCGGTGGGACAGGAGGGCTGCCGGGCTGCGGAGGGGTTCCGGGGGGAGGCCGGTGGTCAGGGTTCGGCGTACGGCCTCTGGTGCGATGCCTCTGTCCAGCCACGCGGTGACCGCCGGCGCTAGGCGGTGTACGTCGCGGGTTGCGAGCAGGAGGCGGGGGTCGTGGCGGCGTAGGTCCGCGAGGAGTGACACGGCTGGGTCGGTGCGGGTGGGGAGCGTTGGGCGCTCGGGGGTCGCGGCCGGTGGTGTTGATGGGGTGATTGGCAGGTTTGGGCGCGGGGGAGTTGCCGGATGGCGGTGTTTCCGCAGGGGCTCTGGCGCTGAACTGCCATTCATGGCTGGTGGGTTGTTGTACGACGTCGTGCGCGTGATCACTCGGCCCGACGGGAGGCGTTCGCGGGTGCGGGAGATGTAGCCCTTCGCTTCCAGTTCGCGTAACGCCGCCGCGATGCGGACCTCGCCCTCCGGGAAGCGGGCCGCCAGTGTCTTGATCGTGGCGCTCGCTCCGCGTGGGAGCGACTGGATGTGCGCCGCCAGGCCGATGGCCGTGAGGGAGAGTTGGCGGTGCTGGACCAGGTGGTTGCCGACGATTGTGTAGCGGTCGGCATGGCGGCGGTTGATGTGGTGGATTCCGCCGGCGGGGGTCGTCCCTGAGGGAACATCGGGCTCAGCGCACGGGGGCGCGTTAAGCTGCTGAACAGCCATCGGGAAGCGTCTTCTTCCTGGGTGGTTAGGCCCTCGCCTTGGGATGCCAGTCCCGGCGGGGGCCGAAGTGTTTGTGGGGGTTGTTTTGCTGAGACTGGGGTGTGAAGCAGCTTGTTCGCAGGCCGAGTTGGGCTTGATCACTCTTGTGGGTGAGGGCCGGGTAGAGAGGCCTCGCCGCGGGGGTTTGGGGGAGGTTGGGGAGGGTTCTCTCCCGGGATTCTTGGCTTTTGATCGCGCGCCTTGCCGGGCAACGGGCCACCGGGTCGCGAACACCTCGATGCGGTCAAGCTGACGCCGATACGGTCAATTCTGCCCATACCGTTTTGGCGGGTGGCGGGTGGCGGGCCTGCCTCCGTGCCCCAGCGGTCTGCCAGTGCGTCGACCAGTAGCAGGCCCCGACCGGACTCTGCGTTGCTGGGCGGGAGTTCGGGGATTCTGGGTGGTGTGACCTCAGGCCGTGTGTCCCTCACCTCGATACGCAGCGTGCTCGCGGCCGTGAGTGTGAGTGTCAGGCGGAAGCTTCTGCCTGACACCCGTCCATGCAGCGCCGCGTTGTTCGCCAGTTCCGCGACGATCTGTTCCGCCGTTTCGAACGGGCGGGCCCAGTCAATGAGTTGCTGGACTGTCAGGCGCCGGGCGAGGCGGGCCCCTCTGCGGGTTGCCGACAGCAGGATCGTGAAGCTGGGGGTGGGTGTGGCGGGGTTGGTGAGCTCGATGAGTTTTTCCGTCATGTCACTCAGCGTGGCCAGGCGTGCGTAGCCTGAACAGAGATCGCGCTGATGCGTACGGTGACTGTCCAGTAGCTGTACGGGCTTGTACAGGGCGTCAGTCGTGACGTGTTGGGTGCGAGGGGCGTTGGGGGCCGACACCACGGAGGAGGCACAGGGCGTATGAGTGTGACTGCGGACAGTGGCGATGGGGCGGAGGGCGAGGTCGGGTGGGACGTCGATCCGGACAACGATTCCGTTGCCCTGGTCGAGGCCCTCGGGCGACAGCTTCGGATGTGGCGTGAGGCGGCGGGGCTGGGGGCCGCCGAGTTCGGTGCGCTGGTGGGGTATGGGGAGAACCAGGTCTACAAGTTGGAGAGCGGGAAGCGGATTCCGCGTCCCGAGTTCCTGGTGAAGGCCGATGAGGTGCTGAGCGCCGGCGGGAAGATCGCGGCTATGGCGGACGATGTTGCACAGGCCCGGTATCCGAAGAAGGTCAGGGAGCTGGCGAAGCTTGAGGCGCGGGCGGTTGAGCTGGCTCTGTACAGCAACCACAACATTCATGGGCTGCTGCAGACAGAGGAGTTCGCTCGGGCTCTGCTGCGGACCAGGAGGCCTACGCTGTCGTCGGACGAGCTGGAGCGGGCTGTGGCGGCACGTGTGGCGCGCCAGTCGATCTATAAGCGCTCTCCAGGCCCTGAGCTGAGCTTCGTCCAGGAGGAAGTGACGTTGCGCCGACCGATCGGCGGGGCAGCGGTCATGCGCCGGCAGCTCGAACGGTTGCTGAAGGTGGGCCAGTTGCCGAACGTGGATGTCCAGGTGATGCCGACCTGCCACGCAAGTCATCCCGGAACGGGTGGGTTGATCGAGGTGTTGAAGTTCGAGGACGGTTCGGGAGTGGGGCGTTCCGACGGGGCTTTCAACGGTCGCCTTGTTTCCGACCCGAGGCAGCTCCGGATTCTTGAGCTGCGTTATGGCATCATCCGGGCCGAGGCTCTGACATCGCAGGAGTCACTCGCGTTCGTCGAGCAAGTTCTGGGGGAGACATGATCCGCGCCGAGGCCTCTGCCGGGGACGCCAGCTCGCTTGAGTGGTTCAAGAGCAGCTACAGCAGCAGCAGTGAACCCAGTGACTGCGTTGAAGTCGCCGCCACCTCGATAGCCGTCCACGTCCGTGATTCCAAGGACACTCGGCACCCGCACCTGTCGGTCGCGCCGACCGCCTGGGTCGCGTTCGTCTCCTCGTGCTGAACCTTCGCGACTCCGCCTTTAGGTTCGAGTGGGCATGCAAGCGATTGCGATCTCACAGGCGAGGTCACTTGGGGCCCGTCAGCAGCTTCCCTTCGCGATCTGTGCCTTCAGGTCGTACTCCGGGACACGTGTAGATGGCTGGTCGCCCGCGCCGGGAACCAGGAGGCCGCCCTTGTCTGATTCGGTCTGTGAGATGCGCATGCAGAAGCCGTCTCGGGCGCCATCGGCTGTCACTGTGTAGGAGTTCTTGCCGACCGCTTCGACGTAAACGGCAGGTGCTGGTCCCAGGCCCTTACTCGCGTCGAGGATGCTGCTCCTGATGAGCGAGGAGTAGTCGTCGTAAGGGTCGTCCAGATGCGGCTCAGCCTCCAGGGAGGAGGCTGCCTGCCGTACTGCCTGGTCGAGTTCGTCGGCGTTCCATGATGTGTCGTCAGCGAGCCTGAGGCCTTTGACCCCCTGAAAGGCCGCGACCGCTGCGAGAAGCAGAAATAGCCCCCGTCGCCACGCCAGAGCTGTACCTGTCAGCTCGCCCCGCCCTGCGCCCGTGCGTCGTCCCGCCAGACGTTGCTGGAGCCAGCGCTGATTCGCGATGCCGAGCGCGGTGAACAGTACGGCGGCTGCGAGAAAGCCGACGGCCATGACAGTCACGTGTTGTCCCCGTTTGTTGGTGGTGCGGATCTGTTTCCGAGTGCCCCTTTGTAGCAGCGGGGAGTGATCGTGGTGCGTGCCCCGTCCCTCCCGGGCACGTGGCCGACGACATGGCATCGGTCGACCCCGACGACGTAGGAGTGGATGACGTAGGCCGGGATGCCCATCGTGGGGTAGTCCCGGATCTTGCCGACCCAGTCGTTGTCGGGGTTCGAGCGGGAGACGACCTCGACGGCGGCCAGCAGTTGTCGCACCCAAGTGCGGACGGGCAGGCCATCACGCCGCGTCCCCCACGGATTGCGGATCTCGCCACCTGAGAGCGCACACACCCTGATTCGTAGGCTAGTTCTAATGAATAGAGTGCCGGGGGAAGCTCAGTCGATCGGTCGTGCCATCGAAAACCATGCACGTGCAAATGCACCACATCTTTGCATCCCCGAAACCTGATCAGGGCTCTCCTTTGGTACTTTGCTCCCCACGTGGCCGCGATCGTATGTCGGCCAGTCGCGCACGGGGGAGGCGACCACCGCATGGCGTGGGACGAGTGGGAGCAGCTCAAGGCTCAGGCAGCGGAGAAGCACTCCGCAAAGATGCAGTTGAACCAGCTGGCGCCTGAGCCGGGTGGTGGCGGTGGAAGTACCCAAGGCGATCTGCAGGTAAGTCAGAAGGACCTGGCCGCGGTGGGTGATGCAGCGTACAAGCTCCACCAGGACTTCGGGCGCTACAGCGACCATGCGCGCATCGCGTCCATGAAGGCGGCGGGCGGCCTGAAGAGCCAGGGCTTTGCGATCGGTGGGGCGCTGGACCACGTCGCCGTGCATTGGGTCGATCAGGTCCAGTCTCTCCTCGACGCCACCGCCCACATCTCCAATCACCTCGACTACACCAAGGGTGCTCACGCCAAGGACGAGGTCTACATCGCAGGCACCATCAGCAGCATTTCGGAGCTCGACAAGGGCTTTGACGAGCGGAAGGACCGCTGATGGACCTCGACACGCTCCGTTTCGGCAACTTCAGCCAGCTCGGTGAGGCGATCACCGACTGGGAGCAGATGACCAAGAAGCTGCTGACTCTCAAGAACGACGCCGAGCAGAATCTCAAGAAGAAGGCAGACAGAGCCAGCTGGGCTGGGGTGAACGCCACCGTCTCGCGGGAATTCATCGACAAGACCGCCGGTGAATTTGGCGATGCCCACACGCAGGCCGAGACCATCACCAATATCCTCTCGGACACCCATGGGGAGTTGAAGGAGTACCGTACCCAGCTCAACGAGGCCATCGAGGGCGGAAGGAAGAACAGCCTCTCGGTCACCGACACGGGCAACGGAACGTTCCGCGTCCAGGGCCCGCCTCCGCTCGTCGGCCAGGGCCCACCCGTCCCCGAACCGCCCGCCGGTGCGCTGGAGAGCCTCAAGACCCAGATCGAGGGCATCCTCACCAAGGCGGCGGAAAGCGACAGGACCGCCGCTGAAGCTCTTCGCCTCATCGTCGACCAGGCCAAGTACGGGTTCTCTGGCGCCAGTTACGAGAACCGTGACGAGGCTGCCGAGGCGATCAAGAAGGCCGACGAAATCTCCAAGATCCTGAAGAAGGATCCGGACGACATCAGCAACACCGAGCTCAACTCACTCAATACGGCCCTCGCCAAGTACAAGAACGATCCGCTCTTCGCCGAGAAGATCGCGACCGACGTCGGCGCCAAGAGGGTGATGCGGTTCTACGCGGAGGCAGCCGACGACTCTCAATTCGCCGTGAACCCTCGTTCCCGGCAAGGCTTGTCCGACGAACAGAAGCAACGAATGAAGCTCCTCGGTGGTCTCGAGAAGCAGCTCGGCACCACGCTCGCCACGGCAAGTCACTCCGACAGCGACGCCATGCAGAAGTGGAAGAGTGACGTCATCGCGAACGGCGGGACAAACGTCCGCCCGAACGGCCAGAACCCGGTCTACGGCTTCCAGGTCATGAGTAACTTCATGCGAAATGGGACGTTCGACAAGGACTTCATGCATGACTACGGCACCGAGCTGATCGACTACGAGAAGAAGCACAAGTCCGATGAGTACGCCGGCCTTCAGCGCCACAAGACGCGTGAGGATGTCCTGCCGTGGGACAAGACGGGTGGTTACGAGAGGCTTCACTACGGGGCGTCCAATGACGCGGGCACGGACCCGATGACCGGGTTCATGGAGGGCCTTGGCCACAACGCGGAGGCGTCCACCGAGTTCTTCAACGAGGGCAAGAATTTCGATTACCTCACCGAGGAACGTGAGTGGCCCAAGGACTACGCCGAGACCGGTGCCAAAACCATCGCGGGATATGACTCGCTGGGGCATGCGCTGGAGTCGGCAACAACCGGTGCCGCATACGACGCGCATCCGCCCGAGCTTCATCGTGACGCCGACACTGCCAAGGTCGCCGAGAGCGTTGTACAGCGATATGGACAGGACGCAGAGTACAAGGACGACAAGCAGACCGGACTCAGCGGTGCGCAACTGATGCAGAAACAACAAGGCATCGGGGACAGTCTCGGTAAAATCGGCTCCGCTTATATCGACGATATCAATTGGGCCATGAACGGCGGGGGAGACAAGTCGCTTTATGCAATGGACAATGGGGAACGCAGTTCCCTGAGTGAGCGCGCTCACTTCAATGAGGGGAACTTCGACGTCACGAAGTTCATCAGCGCTGTCGGTCAAGACCCCGATGGATATGCGAGCCTGGGCACCGCCCAGCAGGTGTACACCACTTCATTGACCGACGCTCATCCGCCCACGATCGAAGCCGATGGCGATGTGAACTCGACGCAAGCTGAAACATCGATTCGGACGGGGGCTGAAGTCCAAGGGGTCCTGGACAAGTCGCGAGCGGAGGAGATCAAGGCCGAAGGCGTCGAGGCAGACAAGAAATATAATGATGCCGTTGATGCTCGCATCGAACGAGACAAGGTCATCTCGGGCGTCGTTACCGGCGGATTCTTCTCTCTTGTCCCCGAGCCCGCGACTGGATTGGCCGCGACCGTCGTTCCCATCGCAAGCGGCCAGGTCGAAGGCGTGACCGGCGCTCTCATCGATCACAATTTGGACCAGTACGCGGAGGCTCATCACCGGGATAACTCGGAGAAGAGCCATGCGGACGGCAACGACGTCTTCGCCAGTGGCAACAAGGCCTCCTGGCAACCAGGTTACTCGCTTCTAGAGCGTGCCGATGAGTCCGACAAGTGGCCACGGGACAAATACCAGGACCTGAACGAAGCGCTGATCAGGGCCCAGAACCTCGGATACACGCGCGGAAGCCAGAACCAAGAGAACGTCGGTCAGCTCCCCACTCCCCAGTAAGGCCGCTCGCATGAGATCTGCAGTGAAGAAGTCAACTCTCTCGCTGTTTCTGGCCATGGTGGCCTTGGTACTGGGCGGCTGCTCGAGCTCGCCGGACGGTCCCAGTGGCACGACCAAGTCGCCGGCAGCGCAAGGACGATCGGCCTCTCAGATCTGCGATGGAATTCTGGGAGAGAGCGGCGGATCCGCGGCGGAGAAGGTGACTCGCTCCAAGCGATTCAGCGACTCCGACGAGGACGAAACACTAAAGGTGCAGCCCATTGCTCGGGCTGCCGGACAGCTCGAGCAGGAAGCGATTCCAGCCAGAAATGGCAAGCGGGTCTATCTCTGCCTCTTTCATTCCGCTGATAAATTCGCTTCAGGTACGTTTCAGATTTCCACTCGCTGGATTCGCATGAAGCCGTCGGAATATGAGACTTCGAGCAGCGAGAGCCGCACCGTCTTCCCCCTCTCCAAGGGCGGGAATCCTGGACGACTCCCCTATGCCAGTGCCTCTGACGCCGGCGTGTGGCTGGGGCTGCGTTGTCCAGTGGGGCCCGGCAAACAGGGCGACGTGGTGCTCAGCGTCAATACTCTGACCTCGCGCCTGGATTCGTACCGCAACTCGGACAAGCCGGAGCTTCTGACTCGCATCTCGCACTCAGCGGCACGGAAGCTCGCCGAGCAAATGGGATGCGCTTCGAACATAGCTTCTCCCGAGGAACTTGAGCATTTGTTGCCGCTCTCCGTTAAGCCCTGAGTCCAAGGTGAGCGTTCTCAGATGGAGAGATCCCCAACTCATACGTGGACACGGCGTGATGGCACGGCGGGCAGCACGGTTCCGCCTATAGGGGGCTGCGGGTGGCCGAGTGGGGCGGAACGCCGAGTGCCGTGCTGGCTGAGCGTGGGTGCGCGACTCTGGATGTGGTCGGCCTCTCCGGCGTCGAGTCCGTCGAGCTGCGCACTTTCCGTGACAACAGCCTCGTTTCTGCTGACGCGGCTCTCGGTGCCACGCTCCGCAGGGTTGCCGACTCGTGGAGGCTGGCCGGGGACGTTGCGGATGCCTTGGAACGAATCGCTGGGAACTCGTCGCGAACGCTCTGGAGCACAGCCGTAGTCGGCAAACCCCCAGCTCACGCTGTTATACGGGACAGCCCGTCGGTCCTGCTGCGGTGGTTGGGCTTACCCTCGTCGTCATACGTACCGGGAGAGCCCCTCGGTGGAGATCGTCCAGTCGGCGATTGTGACGTCCTCGCCGTAGACGAAGTCCTTGCGCGTTGCGTAGCGCGGACCCTCTGGGGTGGGGTGGATGTCTGTGAGGGCCGCGCCAGTACCCGTTCGGGGGTCGAAGATGACGTAGACAGGGATGCCCATCGTGGGGTAGTCCCGGATCTTGCCGACCCAGTCGTTGTCGGGGTTCGAGCGGGAGACGACCTCGATGGCGGCCAGCAGTGTGCGTGGGTCGAATGCACCCTCGCCTTCCATGTCGGATTCGGCGATGACCATGACATCGGGGTGGCGCATGATGCCTTCCGGCTCGTCCTCCACGTCCGGTGTGCCGGTGTGGGCGACCAGGTCCTCGGGCAGCACCTTGTCCAGACGCTTCCGGATGCGCAGCGCGGTCAGCTCGTGCGACTTCGCCGGCGACATCATGTCGTGGACGATCCCCTCTTTAGTGATCTCGAACTTGCCGGGAAGCGTGTCGTCCATCGCCTGAACGAACTCCCGCATCGTTCGGTAGGTGTGGCTTGCCGCGCGAGCGTTGCCGGGGGCGATGGTCATGTCGCTCGCCTCTCGTCGGTGCTGGCCGGGGGCAGGAGTCATGAGTTTCATGCTAGGCGGCCTCCTGCGTGGCGTCCCGGCACGACCGGCACTTGCCTGGGGCCGGGGAGCGGAAGGCTCGGTCGCAGCCGTCGCAGTTTTGGAGTGGGGCGCGGGTTGGAGCGGCGCGGTGGGGCGTTGCCGGGGGCGTTGGGGGGAGGGGTGGCGGCAGGAGGTTTGTGAGGCGGTGGGACAGGAGGGCCGCCGGGTGGTGGATCTTCGTTTGTGGGAGTTCGGTCGTCAGGGTTCTGCGTACTGCTTCTGGAGTGATGCCCCTGTCCAGCCACTCCGCTACGGCCGGGGCGAGGCGGGTCACTTCGCGGGTCGGGAGGATGAGGCGGGGGTCTTCGCGGCGTAGGTCTGCCAGGAGTGACGCGGCTGGGTCGGTGCGGGTGGGGAGCGTTGGGTGCTCGGGGGCCGCAGCCGGTGGTGTTGATGGGGTGATTGGCAGATTTGGGCGCGGGGGAGTTGCCGGATGGCGGGGTTTCCGCGGGGGCTCTGGCGCTGAACTGCCAATCATTGCCGGTGGGTTGTTGTACGACGTCGTGCGGGTGACCACTCGGCCTGACGGGAGGCGTTCGCGGGTGCGGGAGATGTAGCCCTTCGCTTCCAGTTCGCGTAACGCCGCCGCGATGCGGACCTCGCCCTCCGGAAACCGGGCCGTCAGGGTCTTGATCGTGGCGCTGGCACCTTGTGGGAGCGACTGGATGTGGGCGGCCAGGCCGATCGCCATGAGGGACAGCTCGCGGTGCTGGGTGAGGTGGTTACCGATCACCGTGTAGCGGTCCGGGTGGCGGCGGTTCTCGTGGCGGACGCCGCCCGAGGGAACGTCCGCCGGAATCTGGGACTGGGCGCGCGGGGGCGCGTTAAGCTGCTGATCAGCCATCGGGAAGGGTCTTTCTTCCTTGGTGGTCAGGCCCTCGCACTGGGATTGCCGTCCCGGCGGGGGCCGTTCTGTGTTCTTGAGTTGTGCTGCTCTGGGTGAGCGTGGTGTGTGAACGGGGCATTCTGCAAGCCGAGTTGAGTGTGATCACCCTTGTGGGTGAGGCGCGGCTGCTGACGGCTGACGGCTGACGGCTGACGGCGGACTGCGGCTGCGGGGGCTTGGGGGTGGTTGGGGAGGGTTCTTTCCCTGAGTTCTTTGGTTTTGATCGCGGGAGCGGCCGGGTGACGGTTCACCGCGTCGTGAAAACCTCGATGCGGTCAGGACAGCTCTGATGCCGACAATTTCACCCATACCGTCTTCGTCGGGGGCGGACCCAGTCTCGTACCCCAGGCGTCTGCGAAGGCCTCGACCAGAAGGAGGCCGTAGCCCGGTTCGCCCGGCATCGCGTCTCCGCGTGCGTCCGTCACCTCGATACGCAGCGTGCCCGTCGGTGTGAGCGGGCCGTTGTCGAAGCCGTCGGGCGGCAGTTGAAGCTCTGGCGGGAGGCTGCGGGGTTGCGGCCCGCCGAGTCGCCGCGGTGAGGTCTCCGTCGCGGTCGTGGCGTCACCGCTGCCGCGCGGCGTTGGCCGGCGCGGCAGCGGTGACGCTATCCCCCGTTGTGTGGGCCCGGTTCGACCCGGCCCACGTTCCCCCGTACACCCATGCGCTAATGCTCCTTGCCGCGCATTAAGGTGTGGCCACGTTATCCGGAAGCCGGTCGGCAGCGCAAAGGGAAACCGGCAGGAATCGTTCTGACCGCACGTGAAGATCTGGTGACCGTCGGATCGGTGTTCGGGTGGGTCCAGTTGGGGCCCAGGCTGGGGCGTGCCTGGCGGCTCGGCGTTTGCCTCGGTGTCGTGGCGTCTACATTTGGCGTCGATGACTGAGCGACCACAGCACGGCTCCGCCCGCCCCGGCGGACGTACGGCCCGCACCCGCGCGGCCGTCCTCGCGGCCGCGCTGCACGAACTCGACGAGACCGGGTTCGGCGCGCTCACCCTCGACAAGCTCGCGGCGCGTTCGGGTGTGCACGTCTCGACGATCAGGCGCCGCTGGCGCAGCGTCGAGGGTGTCGTCGTCGATCTGATGGCCCAGCACAGCAAGACGATCGCCACGCCGGACTCCGGTGAGTTCCGTCAGGACCTGTACGAACTGGCCGAGGCCATCGCCGGGTTCCACGCCCTGCCGCGCAGTCGCAACCTCGTCGAGGCGATGGTGGCGGCCGCCGCGTACGACCCTCACATCGCGGATCTTGTCCGCGGCGCGTTCATGGCGCGCACCGAAGTGGTGACGCAGCTGGTGCGTCGCGCCGTCGACCGGGGCGAGGTTCCTCCGGATACAGACGCGTACGAAGTCATCGCGGCGCTCAGCGCGCCCTTCTACTACCGGTTGCTCATCATGCGGGCGGACATTGATGAGCGGCTCGTTGTGGCGAGTGCTGAGGCGGCTTATCGGGCGGCGTTGGGTGGGGTGTTCGGTGGGGAGGGGGCCGGCGGGCGCTCGGGCAACGGCGTGGTGCGCGATTGAGGCCGGGGCGTGCCGGCCTGGCGGGTTGGCTGGTGGCTGATCATCTTTCCGCGGTGCGGTTGGAGAACCGGCCGGCGGCGGCTCGGTAGCTCCCGTCGAAGTACTCCCGTCGAAGTACTCGGTCCACCGGCGCGGTGAGCTTCGGTACGTCATCCGTAGGCATGGCGAACTCGGGGGACGACCTCATGTTCGGGGACGCCATGTCGGGCTCCTGAGTGCGTAGGTAGGCAGCCGGAAGGGGCGGCACCGAAGGATTCCGGCTCCGCCCCTTCCGTTGTGTGTAAGTAGGTGCCGTTGTGTAAGGAGGTGCCGTTACGGGGGGATCGACTCCGGCCGAATCGGCGTGGCCTCGCGACGCCGCCCGCACGACTCGTTCATCGCGATGACCAGCGCAGACGTGTGTGTGATGGTGGCGCGCCCGGCGTGCAGATCGAGCAAACTTCGGCCATCTGAGGGCCCGCATCCGCCGCCGTGTACTTACTCTTGAGTAAGAGGGCCGCCCAGCTTCCCCCGTGGCTGGGCGGCCCTCATTCCGTTTGCGGAAGCCCAGTGATCATCCAGTGGCCGCACGGTGGATTTGCAGTGGTCCAGGCCTATGGTGTGGCGGCACTGCCGCGTCACGGGGGTGGCAGGAGTGGTCGGTGGGGCCCCGTATCTGACACGGGGCCCCGTGCGACCGGTCGTTAGGTTCGCTCTGCGCGGGGAGGTTCACTCCGCGGGCGAGGTGGCGAGGGCTGCCTGGCGCGCCGACTGGGGCGGGGTCGCTGACTGCGGGTCTCGGCGGGGTCGTACTTTGAGAGTGCGAACTTCGCGGAGAGAGGACGGCAGTGGTGACGACAGGTGAGCCTTCAGGTCGCCAGGATCCGGCGGCCGGGCCCGAGCCGCGCTCTTACGAGCCAGGCCCCTCCGCGGGGAAGCTGCTGCTGTTTGTGGCTGTGTTCGTCGCGTTCGCGGTGATTGTTGTGGGTGGGGGCGTCATTCTTACGGCCGGTGGATGACGCGTCGCATGTGCTCGATCGTCAGGGGTGGGTGCAGCCCACGGCTTTCATGGTGGCGGGCATGTAGGCGGGATTCTGGGCAACGAGGGACCGGAGGAACTGGTCACCCCACGTCCGGGTGATCAGTGCCGCAGCCCAGTAGTGGGCGGGGTGGAGGGGTGTCCGTCTCGGGTGGCGCAATCCGTCTGCCTTGACGGGGGGCGCGCTGCGAGACCTGAGCCGATGGCGTCGCCGCCGTAGGCAACGCCAAGGGGGCGCCCCGTCGAAACGGGGCGCCCCCTTGTGGGCGGGTCGAGGCCGTGACCGGAATCGAACCGGTGTGCTTCGCTTTGCAGGCGAATCCCTAAACCACTCGGGCACACGGCCAACTGAGTTCGGAACCAGGTTCGTTGAACTCGATGTCTTGACCGTACGGTCCGTGGGCCGCCGCGCCAAGAGGGCCGCGTGGGGTGCAATGTGACTGCCACACGGCGTTCATGGTGGGCGGGGCGCGTACGAGGAGTCGTACGACCAAGGGACCAGGAGAACGGGACCATCGACAGGGGTCAAGTACCGTTGTGCCCCTTACTCTGAAGCCCATGACCGATCTGGAACCGTCCGGTGTCGGAGGCGATGTCGCCCGGGACAGCGCCTCCGACACCTCCGCCCATCCTGGTGCCGAACTCGCCCCCGGTATCGCTCTCGACGTCGAGACCGGTGAAGGCGTGCTGGGGCGCGGCTATCGCGCCCTCAGCATTGGCATCGTTTCCGTCGTTCTGCTGATCGCGTTCGAGGCCACCGCCGTCGGGACCGCCATGCCTGTCGCCGCGCGTGAGCTCGACGGGGTGTCGCTGTACGCGTTCGCCTTCTCCGCCTACTTCACCACCAGCCTCTTCGGCATGGTGCTGTCCGGGCAGTGGGCCGACCGGCGCGGTCCCCTCGCGCCTCTGGGGGCGGGGATCGCGGCGTTCGCGGCCGGGCTGCTGCTCGCCGGTACCGCGGCGTCCATGTGGATGTTCATCGCCGGGCGGGCCGTGCAGGGGCTGGGGGGCGGGCTGGTCATCGTGGCGTTGTACGTCGTTGTCAGCCGTGCCTATCCGGAGCGGCTGCGGCCCGCCATCATGGCCGCCTTCGCCGCGAGTTGGGTGGTTCCCTCCGTCGTCGGGCCGCTCGCGTCCGGCGCCGTGACCGAGCACCTCGGGTGGCGGTGGGTGTTCATCGGGATCCCCGTGCTGGTCGTGTTCCCGCTCGCGCTCGCCCTGCCGCAGATCCGACGCCGCGCCTCCGGGCCCGCCGAGGGCACCGTCCCGGGCGCCGTCGACCGGCGCCGTATCCGGCTCGCTCTCGGGATCTCCTTCGGCGCCGGGTTCCTTCAGTACGCGGCCCAGGACCTGGCCTGGGTGTCCCTTCTCCCCGGCGCCGTGGGCGTCGCCCTGCTCGTGCCGGCCGTGCTCGGGCTGCTGCCCCGGGGCACGTACCGCGCCGCCCGCGGGCTGCCCGCCGTGGTCCTCCTGCGCGGGGTCGCCGCCGGGTCCTTCATCGCGGCCGAGTCCTTCGTGCCGCTGATGCTCGTCACCCAGCGCGGGCTCTCGCCGATGACGGCCGGGCTGTCACTGGCGGTGGGCGGGGCCACCTGGGCGCTGGGCTCTTACGTGCAGTCCCGGCCGGGCCTCGAGCCGTACCGGGAGCGCATGATGGCGGCCGGGATGGTCCTGGTGGCCGCGGCCATCGTGACCGCGCCGAGCGTGCTGATCCAGGCCGTGCCGGTGTGGATCGTGGCGGTGGCGTGGGGCTTCGGGTGTCTCGGGATGGGCCTGGTGATCTCGTCGACGAGCGTGCTGCTGCTCCAGTTGTCGGCGCCGGAGGAGGCGGGGGCGAACTCGGCCGCGCTGCAGATCTCGGACGGCCTCTCGAACGTCGTCCTGCTGGCCGTGGGCGGGGCCGCGTTCGCCGCGCTCGGGGGCGGGGCGGTGGGGGCCGCGCACGGCGCCACGGCGGCCGGCGGGTCGCATCCGGCGGCGTTCGCGGCCGTATTCCTGCCGATGGCCGCGGTCGCACTGGCGGGGGCGTGGGTGGCCACGCGGGTACGGGCCGAGCGGCGCTGACGGGCAGCATGAGGACCGTCGGACAGTGGATGTGAGATCCGTTGGACGGCGCGTGTGCGGACCGTCGGACGGCGGGTGTGAGAGCCGTCGGACAACGGATGTGAGAGCCGTGGGGCGGCGGATGTGAGGCCCGTCGCATCCAGCCCCCGAGCCCCCGAGTCTGCCCCGGGAAGTGAGGGGTCCACCGGTAGGGTGGCCCGGTTGTCGTACGTACCCGACCGCTCCGATCATCGCCCCGTCCCGCGCCTCGTCGCCCCGTCCCCATACGCGTAACCCGCCAACCCGCCTCGTCGCCCCGTTCCCGCGCCCGTCGAACCCGGAGACCGTGACTACCACCGCCGCCACCGCCTCTTCCACCTCCTCCCACCACCTCTCACCCGCCTTCCCCGGCCGGGCCCCCTGGGGCACCGCGGGCAAGCTGCGTGCCTGGCAGCAAGGGGCCATGGAGAGGTACCTCCAGGAGCAGCCGCGCGACTTTCTCGCCGTCGCCACCCCGGGCGCCGGCAAGACGACGTTCGCGCTCACCCTCGCGTCCTGGCTGCTGCACCACCATGTCGTGCAGCAGGTGACCGTGGTCGCGCCGACCGAGCACCTGAAGAAGCAGTGGGCCGAGGCCGCCGCGCGCATAGGGATCAAGCTGGACCCGGAGTACAGCGCCGGGCCGCTCAACAAGGAGTACCAGGGCGTCGCCGTCACGTACGCGGGTGTGGGCGTGCGGCCGATGCTGCACCGCAACCGCTCCGAGCAGCGCAAGACCCTCGTCATCCTCGACGAGATCCACCACGCCGGTGACAGCAAGTCGTGGGGCGAGGCGTGCCAGGAGGCCTTCGAGCCGGCCACCCGCCGACTCGCCCTCACCGGTACGCCGTTCCGCTCTGACACCAACCCCATCCCCTTCGTCCAGTACGAAGAGGGCAGGGACGGCATCCGGCGCTCCTCCGCCGACTACACGTACGGCTACGGCAGCGCGCTCGGCGACGGCGTCGTGCGGCCCGTCATCTTCCTCTCCTACAGCGGCAACATGCGGTGGCGCACGAAGGCCGGTGACGAGATCGCCGCCCGGCTCGGCGAACCCATGACCAAGGACGCCATCAGCCAGGCCTGGCGCACGGCCCTCGACCCGCGCGGCGAGTGGATGCCGAGCGTGCTGCGCGCCGCCGACCAGCGGCTCACCGAGGTCCGCAAGGGCATCCCGGACGCCGGCGGTCTTGTCATCGCCGCCGACCAGGACTCCGCCCGCGCCTACGCCAAGCTGATCCGGGAGATCACCGGCACGAAGCCCACCACCGTCCTCTCCGACGACACCGGCGCGTCGAAGCGGATCGACGACTTCTCGGCGAGCAACGACCGCTGGATGGTCGCCGTCCGCATGGTGTCCGAGGGCGTCGACGTGCCCCGGCTCGCCGTGGGCGTCTACGCGACGACGATCTCGACCCCGCTCTTCTTCGCGCAGGCCGTGGGCCGTTTCGTACGTTCGCGGCGGCGCGGCGAGACCGCGTCCGTCTTCCTGCCCACCGTCCCCGACCTCCTCGGCTTCGCCAACGAGATGGAGGTCGAGCGCGACCATGTGCTCGACAAGCCGAAGAAGGACGGGGAGGAGGACCCCTACGCCGAGTCCGAGCAGGAGATGGACGAGGCGAACAAGCAGGAGGACGAGGACACGGGGGAGCAGGAGCAGTTCTCGTTCGAGGCGCTCGAGTCCGAGGCCACGTTCGACCGGGTCCTCTACGACGGTGCCGAGTTCGGCATGCAGGCCCACCCGGGGAGCGAGGAGGAGCAGGACTACCTCGGTATTCCCGGCCTCCTCGAACCCGACCAGGTGCAGATGCTGCTCCAGAAGCGGCAGGCCCGGCAGATCGCGCACAGCAAGAAGAAGCCGGACAGTGAGGCCGATCTCCTCGAGATGCCGGCCGAGCGGCGGCCCGTCGTCTCGCACAAGGAGCTCCTCGAACTCCGTAAGTCGCTGAACACGATGGTCGGGGCGTACGTACATCAGAGCGGCAAGCCGCATGGTGTCATCCACACCGAGCTGCGGCGGGTGTGCGGGGGGCCGCCGAGCGCGGAGGCCACGGCCGGGCAGTTGCGGCAGCGCATCGCAAAGGTCCAGGAGTGGGCCACCCGGATGAAGTGACGTCCCTCAAGGGGCGGCGTTGCGCGGGGTCTCTGTGACCCGTGGGGTTCGTGGGGCTCGCGCCGGGCGAGTCGCGCGCGCCGGGAATCGTGTGCGCTACGTGCAGAGGTGGTGCACGCTCCGTTGATCATGCCCCGCGTAACGGGGCAATCGGTACAGGTCAGGATAGTTACTGCCCGGATTCTGGACGGAGTCTTCCGCTGAGCGGGACGACCTCGCTACATTCCCGGCAACGCACACGCCCCGTGGCAGAGCCGCCGCGGAGCGCAGCCGGTGCGCCATGCGCCTCCGCCCGGGACCATCCGAACCGGGTCGATTGCCGACCGGCGGCCTCTGATGCGCGTCGCCCACGGGACCGGCGTCGCAACCGCCGCGGAGGGGGCCGCCGCCTTCACCACTAAGGAGTGGGCGTCGTGACCGCGGAGACCTCCCAGACGCTCGACCGGGGACTGCGTGTCCTCAAGCTGCTCGCCGACACCGACCACGGACTGACGGTCACCGAGCTGTCCAACAAGCTCGGCGTGAACCGCACCGTCGTGTACCGCCTGCTCGCCACGCTCGAGCAGCACGCCCTGGTCCGACGCGACCTCGGAGGCCGGGCGCGGGTGGGGCTCGGCGTGCTGCGCCTGGGCCGCCAAGTGCATCCGCTGGTCCGGGAGGCTGCGCTGCCGGCGCTGCGATCCCTTGCCGAGGACATCGGGGCCACCGCGCATCTGACGCTGGTCGATGGCTCGGAGGCGCTCGCCGTGGCCGTCGTCGAGCCGACCTGGACGGACTATCACGTGGCGTACCGGGCCGGTTTTCGGCATCCGCTCGACCGGGGGGCCGCGGGCCGCGCCATACTCGCTGCGCGGCAGGGGCTGGTGCCTGAGCCTGGTTACACGCTGACCCATGGGGAGCTCGAGGCCGGTGCCTGTGGCGCCGCGGCTCCGTTGGTGGGGGTGAGCGGGCTTGAGGGGAGTGTGGGGGTGGTGATGCTTTCGGACTCCGTCCCTGAGCGGGTGGGGCCGCGGGTTCTTGATGCGGCGCGGGAGGTTGCCGACGCGTTGCGCTAGGCGCGTTGCGGTGCCGGTTATTTGTGCGGGGTATCAGTGGCGGGCGTTTTGCGCAGTTCCCCGCGCCCCTGAGTGAAGCCGTCGGTTGTTCGCTGCGGGCTGGTTGTGGCTGGGTGCGCAGTTCCCCGCGCCCCTGAGTGAGGCGGTCCGTTGTTCGCTGCGGGCTGGTTGTGGCTGAGCGCGCAGTTCCCCGCGCCCCTATGGGGCGCCCTCGTCATGGGGCGCCCTCGTCATGGGGCGCCCTCGTCTCGTCTGGCCCTCGCGTTAGATTGGGGCCGTGCTTCTCTCTCGGATTTCTCGGCCCAGGGCCCTTGCCGTTTGTGCTCTGCCTGTGGTGGCTCTGCTTGCCGTGGCGGGGTTTGCGCCGTTGCCGTTCGCGCTGGCGCAGCCCGGGCCGACCACCGATGTGCTCGGGGATTCGAAGGGGAAGCCCGTCATCGAGATTTCCGGGGCGCCCACCCGGGACACCACGGGGAAGCTGCGCATGGTGACGATCGTGGCGACCGGGCCCGACGCGGACGTGAGTCTGGGCGACGTCGTCGACAGCTGGTTCCGTACGGACCGTGCCGTCATGCCCCGCGACGCCGTATACCCCTCGGGCGACTCCACCAAGGAGATCGAGCAGCACAACCTCGGCGAGATGAAGAAGTCGCAGGACTCCGCGACCGAGGCCGCGCTCGGCTTTCTGGGCAAGTCCCCGGACGAGGTGAAGGTGGACCTCCAGCTCGCTGACGTCGGCGGGCCGAGCGCGGGGCTCTTCTTCTCCCTCGGCATCGTCGACAAGCTGGACGGCAACGGCAGCGGGGGCGATCTCACGGGCGGCCGTTCCATCGCCGGTACGGGCACCATCACCTCCGGCGGAAAGGTCGGCGCCGTCGGCGGGGTGTCGCTCAAGACGCAGGCCGCCTGGCGCGACGGCGCCAAGGTGTTCCTGGTGCCGAGGGCGGAGTGCGGCGACGCCAAGGCCGAGTTGCCCAAGGGCATGCGGCTGATCCCCGTGACGACGCTGCGGGGCGCGGTCTCCGCGCTGACGGCCCTGGACAAGGGTGACGGGAGCAAGGTCCCCAGCTGCTGAACCCCTGCCCCCAGCTGCTGAACCCCTGCCCCCAGCTGCTGAATCCCTGCCCCCAGCAGCCGGATCAGCTCACTTGGACCCAGGGCCGGCTCACTCCGTCACCGACCCAGGGCCGGTTCACTCCGTCACGAACCCCTCCTTCACCAGCCAGTCCTTCGCCACGCTGTGCGGGTCCTGGCCCTCGACGTCCACCTTCGCGTTCAGCTCCTGCGCGACCGTGTTGTTGAGCTTCTTCGTGATCGGCTCGATGACCTTCGCCATCGCCGGATACTTCTCCAGGGACTTGGTGTTCATCTCCGGGGCCGCGTTGTAGTTCGGGAAGAAGTGCTTGTCGTCCGCCATCACCCTGAGCTTCATCGCCCTGATGCGGCCGTCGGTCGTGAAGACCTCGCCGAAGGTGCAGGTGCCCTTCGCGACCTGCGTGTAGATGATCCCGGTGTCCATCTGCGTGACGTTCGCGGTCGGGATCTTCATGCCGTACGCCTTCTCCATGCCGTGCAGCCCGTCCGCACGGTTGGCGAACTCGCTCTCCACGCACAGCGTTACGGCCTTGGGGTTCTTCTTGGCGAGGGCGGCCACGTCCGAGAGGGTCTTCGTGCCGTACTTCTTGAAGTTGGCCTCGTTCATGGCCAGCGCGTACGTGTTGTTGAGCGCGGACTTCGGCAGCCAGGTGATGCCGTTCTTGAGGTCGGCGTCGTGCACGGCCTGCCACTGGGCCTGCGGGTCCGGGATGGGGGTGGAGTGGCCCAGGTAGGTGATCCAGGCGGTGCCCGTGTATTCGTACATCCCGTCCGCGTCACCGTTCTTGATGGCCTCGCGGGCGCCGATGGAGCCCTGGATGCCGGTGCGGTCGAGGACGTCGGCGCCGGCCGCCTTGAAGGCGATGCCCATCATGGCGCCGAGGATCAGCTGTTCGGTGAACTCCTTGGACGTGACAGTGATGTTGGCGCCCTTGAGCGGCTCGCCCTTGCCGATCGAGCCCGGTTTCACCTCGTCGACCAGCGGGCTGCCGCTGGTCAGTCCGCAGCCTGCGAGCAGTGACGCGACGAGGCCCGCTGCCGCCGCCGCACGGGACGTACGCCTCATGTCCGCACCTCCAGTCCGCGTGGCCGCAGAAGGAGTTCGGCGAGGGAGGCCAGCCAGTCCACGAGCAGGGCCAGCGCGACGGTCAGGATCGAGCCGAGCACCAGGACCGGCATGCGCTGGTTGGTGATGCCGGTGGTGATCAGGACGCCGAGCCCGCCACCGCCGCCGAACGTGGCGAGGGTCGCCGTGCCGACGTTCAGGACGAGCGCCGTGCGCACGCCCGCGAGGATCAGCGGTACGGCCAGCGGGAGTTCGACCTTGGTGAGGACGCCGAACGGTGACATGCCGATACCGCGCGCCGATTCGAGGAGAGTGGGGTCGTTCGCCTTCAGGCCCGCGATGGTGTTGGAGAGCACGGGCAGGATCGCGTAGATGATGATGCCGATCAGGGCCGACCGCCGGCCGATGCCCAGCCAGATCACCAGCAGGGCGAGCAGGCCGATCGCGGGGGTGGCCTGGCCCATGTTGGCGAAGGCGAGGGCGAACGGGGTCGCCTTGCGGAACATCCTGCGGGTCAGCAGGATGCCCAGCGGGATCGCGATGATCAGCACGAAGAACGTGGAGACCACCGTCAGGTAGATGTGCTGCTTGACGAGCTTCCACACCTGACCGCCCGAGATGGCGTTCTCGCTGATCGTGTCCAGGGTGGCCTGCTGGAACCAGATCCAGGTGGCCAGCAGCACGGCCGCGATCACGACCGGCAGGAACGTGAGCTTCTGCCAGGAGATCCGGCGCTTCTCGCGGGCCGGCGGCGGTGGTGGCGCCTCCTGCTCGGCCTCGCCCTCGTCGCGGAACGCGACGCCCTTCACCTCGTGCTCGCCCTCCGGACGCTTGCCCGGAGGCGACTTGGGGGTGTTCACGCCTTCAGTCCCCCCTCGCCTTCCTGCTCCTGATGGGTCTGCTGGGCCCGCAGTTCCTCCAGTTCGTGCTGGTGCTCCACGGCCTCGAGCCGGTCGGCGTCCAGGAGTTCGTGTACGGAGTTCATCAGCGTCTCCACGTCGACGACGCCCTCGTACTCGCCGCGCCGCCCGGTGACCGCGACACGTCCCGCGCTGTCGGTCAGGACCGCTTCGAGCGCGTCGCGCAGGGTCGCGTCCCGGGTCACCGTGTCGTGCACGAGGGTGCCCGCGCGGGCCAGTGACCCCTTGGCGCGCATCAGGTCGCCGCGCCGCAGCCACTTGTAGGGGCGGCGCCGCTTGTCGAGCAGGAGCAGTTCGTTCGTGCCCGCGTCGCGCAGCGTGTCGAAGATGGCCTGGAGGGGGTCGTCGACCTGGACCGTCGGGTAGTCGGTGATCTCCACGTCCCGTACGCGGGTGAGGTTGAGGCGCTTGAGGGCGGCGCCTGCGCCGACGAAGCCGGACACGAAGTCGTCGACGGGGTTGGTGAGGATGGCCTCGGGGGTGTCGAACTGGGCGATGTGCGAGCGCTCGCGCAGGACCACGATGCGGTCGCCGATCTTGATCGCCTCGTCGAAGTCGTGCGTGACGAACACGATCGTCTTGTGCAGCTCCCGCTGGAGGCGGATCAGCTCGTCCTGGAGGTGGTCGCGGGTGATCGGGTCGACCGCGCCGAACGGCTCGTCCATCAGGAGTACGGGCGGGTCGGCCGCCAACGCCCGTGCCACGCCGACGCGTTGCTGCTGACCTCCGGAGAGCTGGCGCGGATAGCGGCTGCGGAACTCGCCGGGATCGAGACCGACCAGGTCCAGCATCTCCTCGACGCGCGCCTTGATCTTCGACTTGGACCAGCCGATCATCTTCGGCACCAGGGCGATGTTCTGCGCGACCGTCATGTGCGGGAAGAGGCCCGAGGCCTGGATCGCGTAGCCGATCTTGCGCCGGAGCTTCACCGGATCCATGTCCGTGACGTCCTCGCCACCGATCCTGATCCGGCCGCTGGTCGGCTCGATGAGCCGGTTGATCATCTTGAGGAGGGTGGTCTTGCCGCCACCCGAGGGCCCTACGAAGATGACGGTCTCGCCCGCCTTGATCTCCAGACTGACGTTGTCCACGGCGGGCGCGGCGGATCCGGGGTAGCGCTTGGTGAGGTTCTCCAATTCGATCGTCGCCCCGGTCGTGGAACCGGGCTCCCCGGCACCGCCGTCGGCGGTTGCGGTCGCCGTGGCGGTCGCCTTGGGAGTCTCGGGCAAGGAATCAGACACGGATCCCCCTCGGGATGGTCAGGCGGCCGATGAGGACGTACGCGGCGTCGAAAAGGAGCGCGAGGATGATGATGCCGACCGTGCCCGCGAGCACCTGGTTCAGTGCGTTCTTGCTGCCCAGGGACGCGATGCCGCGGAAGATCTCGTTGCCGAGCCCGGGTCCGGACGCGTAGGCCGCGATGGCGGCGATGCCCATCAGCATCTGGGTGGAGACCCGGATCCCGGTGAGGATCGGCGGCCAGGCGAGCGGCAGCTCCACCTTGGCGAGCCGGGCCGTGCGGGACATGCCGATGCCGCGCGCCGCGTCGATCAGGGAGGGGTCCACGCCCCGCAGGCCCACGATCGAGTTCCGCACGATGGGCAGCAGCCCGTACAGGGTGAGCGAGACGACCGTCGGCGGGACGCCGAGGCCGACGATCGGGATGAGGAGACCGATCATGGCGAGCGAGGGGATCGTCAGGATGGTCGAGGTCGTCGTGGTGGCGAGGTTGCCCGCCCACTCGCTGCGGTAGGTGACCACACCGATCACCACGCCGATGACGGTCGCGACGACCATGCACTGGAAGACCACGCTGGCGTGCTGGTAGGCGTCCGCCAGCAGCTGCTGATGGGCTGTGCTGATGTAGTCCCAGAAGTTCACGGGCCTCACCTCCTTGCGCCGGGCTGTCGTCCGGCCGGCATCAGCCGGTGGTCCGGGGTTGTCCCCGGGAAGACGCAGCGCCGGCACTCACCTCGTCCGGGCGGGCTCCGCGAGCGGCAAGGACCTGCGCGTCAGGAATCCGACGAGGCCTGCTCCACGAGCGGGATGATCCGCAGTGGAACGGGGTTCTCCATGACGATCGCGGTGGAAGCCCGGACGATGCCATCAAAACCCACGACCCGGTCGATCACACGCTGGAGATCGGCGTTCGAGCGGGCCACGAGACGGCACAGCATGTCGCCGGTGCCGGTCGTCGTGTGGAGTTCGAGGACCTCGGGGACGGTCGTCAAGTGCGCCCTGACGTCGCGGCCTTGGCCCTGCCGGATCTGCAGCGTGGCGAACGCCGTGACCGGATAGCCGAGGGCCGCCGGGTCGACCTGAGGTCCGAAGCCGCGGATGACTCCGTTCGACTGAAGCCGGTCGAGGCGCGCCTGCACGGTGCCGCGCGCGACCCCCAGGCGCCGGGACGCCTCAAGCACCCCGATCCGGGGCTCGCGCGCGAGCAGCAGGATCAGCTGCCCGTCCAGATGATCGATCGCCATACGGGCCTCCGTGGTGGTCATCCTGTACAGATCGCCCGCCCATATTGACGCTCCACTGAGCAGATTGACCACCGGAATCACCAACTATTGCGCACCTTGTGGTTCGGAGAGAGTCTCGGGCCATGGCAGCTACTTCTGCGAACATCCAGCCCACCCCCGACACCGCGCGCGAGGCCGACTCCTTCCCGGTGAAGGGAATGGACGCGGTCGTCTTCGCCGTGGGCAACGCCAAACAGGCCGCCCACTACTACTCGACCGCCTTCGGCATGAAGCTCGTGGCCTACTCGGGCCCGGAGAACGGCAGCCGCGAGACGGCCTCCTACGTGCTCACGAACGGCTCCGCCCGCTTCGTGTTCACCTCCGTCATCAAGGTCTCCACCGACTGGGGCCAGTTCCTCGCCGACCATGTGGCCGAGCATGGCGACGGCGTCGTCGACCTCGCCATCGAGGTCCCGGACGCCCGCGCCGCGTACGCGTACGCCGTCGAGCACGGCGCCCGCGGCATCACCGAGCCGTACGAGTCCAAGGACGAGCACGGCACCGCCGTGCGCGCCGCGATCGCCACGTACGGCCAGACCCGCCACACGCTCGTCGAGCGCACCGGGTACGACGGCCCGTACCTGCCGGGCTTCGCGGCCGCCGAGCCGATCGTCGCGCCGCCGGCCAAGCGGACCTTCCAGGCCATCGACCACTGCGTCGGCAACGTCGAGCTCGGCCGGATGAACGAGTGGGTGGCGTTCTACAACAAGGTCATGGGCTTCACGAACATGAAGGAGTTCGTGGGCGACGACATCGCGACCGAGTACAGCGCCCTGATGTCGAAGGTCGTCGCGGACGGCACGCTCAAGGTCAAGTTCCCGATCAACGAGCCGGCCATCGCCAAGAAGAAGTCCCAGATCGACGAGTACCTGGAGTTCTACGGCGGCGCCGGCGTCCAGCACATCGCGCTCGCCACGAACGACATCGTCGAGTCCGTACGCACCATGCGCGCCGCGGGCGTCCAGTTCCTCGACACCCCCGACTCGTACTACGACACGCTCGGCGAGTGGGCCGGCGAGACGCGCGTGCCCGTCGAGACCCTGCGCGAGGAGAAGATCCTCGTCGACCGCGACGAGGACGGCTACCTGCTGCAGATCTTCACCAAGCCGGTCCAGGACAAGCCGACCGTCTTCTTCGAGATGATCGAGCGGCACGGCTCGATGGGCTTCGGAAAGGGCAACTTCAAGGCGCTCTTCGAGGCGATCGAGCGCGAGCAGGACAAGCGCGGCAATCTGTAGAGAGCGCGTCTAGGCTGGTCTCATGGCCAGGATCAATGACGTGGGCGGCATGACAGGGTTCGGCGCCATCGACACCAGTGACGACGCCGAGCCCTTTCACGCGGACTGGGAGGCGCGCGTCTTCGCTCTCCAGCGCGCGCTCCTCGTCAAAGGGGTCTTCAACCTCGACGAGTTCAGGGACGCCATCGAGACGATGCCGCCGGGCGAGTACCTCGCGGCCTCGTACTACGAGCGGTGGTTCCACGCGATCCGCACGCTCCTCGAACGCAAGGGCGTCATCGAGGAAGGGGCGCTGCGCGATGACTGACCGCTTCGCGGCCGGTGCCCACGTCCGCACGTACCCGCACGACCCGCCGCACCACACGCGCCTGCCGCGGTACGCCCGTGGCAAGCGCGGCGTCGTGGTCGAGCCGGAGGGCCGGGCGCCGCTCGCCGACGTGCGCGCGCAGGGGCGGGACGACGCCCCCGTCGAGATGATCTACGCGGTCCGGTTCGCGGCGCGCGAGCTGTGGGGCGAGGGCGACCACCACGTCGTACTCGACCTGTCGGAGAGCTATCTGAGGGAGGCCGAGTGATGTCCGGTACACACGAGGACGCGGTGATCTCCCGTCAGGTACGGCGCCTGGAAAGCCTGTTGGAGGCGCGGGGCATCGTCGGGGGCGACACCGTCGACGAGGTCATCGACGGGTTCCTGGCGGGCGCCTCGCCCGTGAACGGCGCGAAGGTCGTGGCCCGCGCGTGGACCGACCCGGCCTACCGCGAGCGGCTCCTCGCCGACGGCACCGCGGCGGTGGGCGAACTGGGCTTCTCCGCCGGGGGAGTTCAGAAGCAGCGGCTGCGCGTCGTCGAGAACACCGCCGACACGCACAACGTCGTCGTCTGCACGCTGTGCTCCTGCTATCCCCTGCGCCTGCTCGGGCCCTCGCCCGGCTGGTACAAGAGCGAGGCGTACCGCTCCCGCGTCGTGCGGGACCCGCGCGGCGTCCTCGACGAGTTCGGAGTGACGCTCCCGGAGGCCGTGGACATCACGGTCTGGGACTCCAGCGCGGAGACGCGGTACATGGTCCTGCCCAGGCGCCCCGCGGGAACGGACCGCCTGAGCGAGGAAGAACTGGCATCCCTGATCACGCGGAACGGGCTCATCGGGACCGGTGTGATTTAGTCGGGTGTGCTCTAGGGGGCCGAGGTCCCGGGTCCCGGGGGTTACGCGCCTGGGGACTTGGGCGCCTGAGGAGCCTGCGGGGACGACGGCTTGGCCGGGGCTGCCGGAGGCGTGGCCGGCGGGGCCGCGGACTTGGGCGGCGCGACGGGGGCGGCCGGGCGGGCCGCGGGGCTTTCGCCCGCCGGGCGCCGGGATTCGGGGCGCTCGGGGGCCGGGCTCCGGGGCGCCGCGTGGGGCCCCGACGACGGTGCCGCGTTCGCCTCGGTCTCCCGCACCCTTTCGGGCGGCCCGTCGGCCGACGGGCCGCCCAGTGCGGCCAGCGCCTCCTTCGCGAGCGGGGCCAGCAGCGGCGAGAACGCCGGGTTGATGCGCAGGGCCTCACCGATGTGCCGGCGGGCGGGCCCGTCCAGCTCCAACTCCCTTTCCACTTCCCCCCGGTGGTAGGCGATCAGCGCACTGCGTACGGTGCCCCCGTGCTCCGGGTCCGTCGCGCGCTTCGCGTACTTCAGCGCCTCTTTGTCGTCGCCCGCCTTGTGCAGCGCCCAGCCCAGCGCGTCCGCGCTCTGCACGCTCGGCGCCCGCTCCCACTCGGCCCGCAGCCGGGTCACGGCCGCCCGCGGGTCCCCGTGGTCCGCCTCGAACCGGCCGAGGAGGAGCGAGTCGTCGACCCCGTTCGCCCCGTCCGCGTCCACCCGCTTCCGTAGCAGGTCGTACTGCTCCTTCGCCGCGTCGCCGAACCCGATCGACTCGAACAACTCGCCCAGTTCCAGGGCGTATTCGGGCCTCGGGCGCTTGGCGAGCACGCTCCGGTACGCCTGGAGCGCCTTCGTCGTACGGCCCAGCGACGTCAGGGCGCGGCCCTTCCCGGCGAGCGACGCGTCCTGGTCGGGGTCGGCCGCGAGGGCCTGGGTGAAGTAGTCCAGCGCCTGTGCGGGCTCGCCCCGCTCCCACGCCAGCTCGCCCACCCGGTGCAGACACGCGGCCTGCTCGGACGGTGTCGGGGCGAGCGCCGCCGCGTCGGTCAGCGACGCGAGCGCGTCCTCACGCCAGCCGCGGGCCCGGTAGACCTGCCCCTCGCGTGCCATCACGGCCGCGCCCGAGCGCAGCTTCGTCAGCTTCTCCAGGGCCCGGTCCACGGCCTTGTAGTCCCCGAGCTGCCCGTAGGCGTCGATGAGCAGTGGATACGTCGTCCACCGCTTCGGCGCCAGCTTCTCGGACGCCTCGCCCCACTTCTTCGCGGCGCGGTAGTCGTGCCGCGCGTTGGCGAGCGCGGCGAGCCCGTTCAGGGCGTCCACGTTCCCGGCGGGCCGCGTCTTCAGCGAGGTCCGCAGGGCGCGCTCCGCCTTCGGGTAGTACGCCGAGTCGGCCGTCCGCAGCCCCCGCTCCACGTAGGCGGCCCCGAGCACCGCCCACGACCGGTCGTCACGCGGATGGGCCCGCAGATACGACTCGCGCTCCCCGATGAGCACCGTCAGATCGGGCAGCGACGCGGCGGCCCCCGCGGCCGCCGCGTCCATCGCCCGCCCGGCGGACCCTGGCGCGGACTCCGGCGCGGGCGGCGTCGCGTGCTCCGGCGAGGAGGGCAGCACCAGCAGGACACCGCCGAGCACCACGGACCCCGCGACGGCGCTGATCAGCACGCGCCTCACCAGCGGGGACAGCCGGCGCCCCGGCTCGTGACCCGTGGCCGGCCGCTCCGCATCGATCTGCCCGATCTCCTCGGTCTTCATGGCGCACACTGTGCGTCAATACGAAGAGCACATCACGGCAACATCCCGGCACGTGAAGGGCGTCTCAGACGGGTTCACACCGATGGCCCCGAGTGCGACGCTGTGATCATGAGCCGCACACTCACCGAACGACTTCAGGAAGGCCTCCCGGCCGGGGCGGTCCTCACCGACCCCGACGTCACGGCCTCGTACGCCAACGACATGGCCAGCTTCTGCGCCGCGGGCGCGCCCGCCGTCGTGGTGCTGCCCCGCACCGTCGAGCAGGTCCAGCACGTGATGCGCACGGCGACCGAGCTGCGCGTCCCGGTCGTCCCGCAGGGCGCCCGCACGGGCCTGTCCGGCGCGGCCAACGCGTCCGAGGGCTGCGTCGTGCTGTCCCTGGTCAAGATGGACCGCATCCTGGAGATCAATACCGTCGACCGGATCGCGGTCGTCGAGCCGGGCGTCATCAACGCCACGCTCTCCCGGGCCGTCAACGAAAAGGGCCTCTACTACCCGCCGGACCCGTCCAGTTGGGAAATGTGCACCATCGGCGGGAACATCGGCACGGCATCGGGCGGCCTGTGCTGCGTGAAGTACGGGGTGACGGCGGAGTACGTCCTCGGGCTCGACGTCGTCCTCGCCGACGGCCGGCTCCTGTCCACGGGACGCCGCACCGCCAAGGGCGTCGCGGGCTACGACCTCACGCGTCTGTTCGTCGGTTCCGAGGGCAGCCTCGGCATCGTCGTACGGGCCACGCTCGCGCTCAGGCCCGAGCCGCCGCAGCAGCTGGTCCTGGCCGCCGAATTCGCCTCCACGGACGCCGCCTGCGACGCCGTCTGCAAGATCATGGAGGGCGGTCACGTCCCGTCACTGCTCGAACTCATGGACCGTACGACCGTGAAGGCCGTCAACGCGATGGCGAACATGGGGCTGCCCGAGACCACCGAGGCGCTGCTCCTCGCGGCCTTCGACACCCTCGACCCGGCCGCCGACCTCGCCGCTGTCGGCGCCCTGTGCGAAGCCGCGGGCGCGACCCAGGTCGTCCCCGCCGAGGACGCCGCCGAGTCCGAACTCCTCCTCCAGGCCCGGCGCCTCTCACTCACCGCGCTCGAAGCCGTCAAGGGCACGACGATGATCGACGACGTGTGCGTGCCGCGCTCGAGGCTCGCCGAGATGCTCAGTGGCGTCGACCGTATCGCCGAGAAGTACGACCTGACGATCGGCGTCTGCTGCCACGCGGGCGACGGCAACACGCACCCCACCGTCTGCTTCGACGCCCAGGACGCCGACGAGGGCCGACGGGCCCGCGAGTCCTTCGACGAGATCATGGCGCTCGGTCTGGAACTCGGCGGGACCATCACCGGCGAACACGGCGTCGGCGTCCTCAAGAAGGAGTGGCTGGCGCGCGAGCTCGGCCCGGTCGGCATCGAGATGCAGCGCGCCGTCAAGGCGGCCTTCGACCCGCTCGGCCTGCTCAACCCGGGCAAGCTCTTCTGACGCCCGCCGCTCCTGAAGCGTTCTCCTGCTCGCATCCACCCCCGTGGGACGCGCGCTCACTCACCGTCCACGGACTCGTCCGAGGGCCACGGGTCGCGCAGCCACAGCTCGTCGACGCGGCCCGGGGTGGGGGCGAGCAGCTCGGCGAGGCCGTCGTCGATGCCGAGCCGCTCGGACTCAGAGCCCGGAGGGACCACCCGCAGCGTCCGCTCCAGCCACGAGGACACGGCGGCGGCGGGCGCTTCCAGGAGCGCGTCGCCTTCCGGTGAACTCAGCGCCATGAGGACGACGCTGCGGCGGTCGACCTTCGTCGGCCACACGCGCACGTCCCCGTGCCCGCACGGCCGGAACACCCCCTCCACCAGCAACTCGCGCGCGAACGTCCAGTTGACCGGGTTACCGGAGCCGATGTGAAAGGCGATGTGGACGGCGTACGGGTCGTCGGTCCGGTAGGTGAGGCGGGCAGGGACGGGGATGCTGCGTTCGGGCGACAGGACGAGCCTCAGCTCGAGTTCACGTTCCACCACGGTGTGCATGTCGTGCGTTTCCTCTCCTCGTACGGGTCGTGCGGGGGCACGCGAGAGCGGGCCCGTGCAAGGAGAGAGGGCGAAGGGCGCGGAGCATTACGCGAGTTCCGGAAAGTTTTTCCGGCGTCCCCGGAAAGTAGTCCGTACGGGCGGACCCGCCCGGTGGCGGTCGGTGGTCTGATAGATGTGGACCCCCAACAAAACCCCCGAGCAGATACGGGACGACGGACATGAGCGCCCCAACTCCGGCCCCCGGCGACGACAGCCCCCGCGACGGGTACTACCCCGATCCGTCCATTCCCGGATATGTCCGGTACTGGAACGGTGCCGCGTGGGTGCCCGGCACGAGCCGCCCGGCCCCGTCCGACGGCGAACCCCTCGCCGCCCCCGCCGGGGTGACCCCGGCCCCCGCCCCAGAGCCCGCCCCCGCCCCTTCGCTTTCGCCCTCTCCTTCGCCTTCGCCCGTCGAGGAGACCGGCCCGGTCTTCCTCGACGAGGAGCCGGAGCGGTACTCGGACGAGCCGGCCGCACCCGAACCCGCCACGGCCTGGCAGGCGGACGCGTCCCGCCAGACCGGCTTCGGCGGCGAGCAGGACCGCCGTGTGTCCTGGGGCGCCGACCCGCGCGTGCCTGCTCCGCAGCAGCATCAGGAGGAGCACGCGGACGGTGCGGTCACGAACCGCCCGGCACAGCCGGAGCCCCCGACGCCGCCCACGGACGGGACCGTCACGTTCCGCCGCCCCACGGCGCCCGTGGACCGCCCCGAGGGCACGATGACGATGCGAGCGCTGCCCGCTCGGCAGGTGCCGGGCCAGCAAGGGCCTGCGGTACAGGGCCAGCAGGGTCAGGGTCAGGGCCAAGGCCAGGGTCAGCAGGTTCAGGGGCAGCAGGCTCAGCCCCAACCGCCCATCGCCCAGCACTCGCAGGCGGCCCAGCAGCCCGCGCCCCAGCAGGCCGACCCCCAGCCCAGGCCCGGCTCCCAGCCGCAGCCTCAGCCGCAAGCGGGCTTCGCCCCGCAGGGGCCGGCTCAACAACCCCAGGCCCAGCAGGCGCAGGGCCGCCAGGCGCACGCCGCACCAGCCGCCCCCCTCCACCCGCACGCGCCCCACGCACCCCAGGCCCCCACCCCGGCGCAGCAGCCCCAGGCCGGCCGCCCCGGCGCGGTCCCGCCGCAGGCCGCCGGTGCCGCATCCGCCGCCCCCATGACCTCCGGCCCCGGCGGCGGCTCGCCGTCCTGGGCGCAGCAGGTGCACCAGCTCGCCCAACCCGGTCGGTCCGGGCAGCTCGGCCAGTCCGCTCAGCCCGCCGCAGGCGAACCCGCGGAGCCGGAAGGCCCCGTCACGCCGTGGAAGCCCGTGGCGAACGACCCGTTCCTGGCGGCAGCCCAGGCACAGGCATCGGCGCGGCCCGCAGGGCCCGGCAAGCGTCTCGCGGCTCGGCTCATCGACACGGTGGTGCTCGGCGCGATCACCGCGGTGGCGGCCGTCCCGCTCGGGACCAAGGCCGTCGACCACATCGACGGGAAGATCGACGCGGCGAAGGCGTCGGGCCGCCAGGCCACGGTCTGGCTGCTGGACGGCACGACCGGCGCCTACCTGGGTATCGTCCTCGCCGTCCTCCTCGTCGCCGGTGTCCTCTACGAGGCCCTGCCGACCGCCAAGTGGGGCCGCACCCTGGGCAAGAGGGTGTGCGGGCTCCAGGTGCGGGACATCGAGGAGCACGAGGCGCCCACGTTCGGCGCGGCGCTTCGGCGCTGGCTGGTGTACTGCGTGACGGGCCTGCTGGCCATCGGCGTCGTCGGCGTGCTGTGGTGCCTGTTCGACCGACCGTGGCGCCAGTGCTGGCACGACAAGGCGGCCCGTACGTTCGTCGCGGGCTGACCCCCGCCGTCCCGCCCGGCCACCGCAGGGGCGAGTCGTCGTACCCCGGACGGCGGCTCGCCGGATGCGGAATCGGGGGGTTCGCGGTCGACTCGGGCCATGAGCACCGATCCGCCGCCCCCCGGCTCAGGCCAGCCCCCGGAAGACGACCCGTTCAGAAAGCCACCGCCGTCCCAGAGCGGCGGTGGCTCACCGTACGACGGCCCGCAGGACCCGTACGGGACCCCCCAGGACCCGCAGAACCCCCAGGGCCCTCAGAACCCCCAGGGCCCCCAGAACCCCCCGGGCCCGGGGAACCCGTACGACTCCGGGCCGCCCCCGCCCGGCGGCACTCCACCACCCCCGTACGGCGGCGGCGGTGAAGGAGGCCCCTACGGGGGTGACCCCTATGGCGGCGGCCCCTACGGGGATGACCCGCTGGCCGGGATGCCGCCCCTGGCGGACAGCGGCAAGCGCGTGCTCGCGCGGATCATCGACATCATCCTGGTCAGCATCGTCGTGGGGCTGCTGTCCTGGGCGTTCGGGATCGCCGAGTACCAGACGAACCCCGACAAGATCCAGTACGGCAGGCAGTTCGGCCAGTCCGTCCTCGCCGCGGTCCTCTATATCGGGTACGACACGTTCATGACCGCGAAGACCGGCCAGACCCTGGGCAAGCGGCTGCTCAAGCTGCGCGTGGCGAACCTCAACGACGGGGCCACGCCCAGCGTCCAGACCAACCTGGTGCGCGCCGCGGTCCTGTGGCTGCCGGCGGTGTTCTGCTGCGCCTGCATCTGGACCGCGATCTGCGGCGGCTGGAGCTTCTTCGACAAGCCCTACAAGCAGGGCCTGCACGACAAGGCCGCGAAGACGGTGGTGGTCAGCACCGGCTGAGCAGACGCGGGGCGGTGTTTCCGGCGGGTCCGTGGATCACGGGCCCGCCGTTCCGCGTGTGCCGGACGGCGCGACCTCGTACACGGACTCGGGGGCGGCCTGCGGGGCGGCCGCGGGCACGACGGCCCGCTGCACCGGCACCCGCTCCTCCGTGACGACCCCGGCGTCGGCGGTCCCGGGTGCCGGCGCGGCGGCGGGCCGCGACTTCGGCAGGGGGACCGTCAGCGCCACGAGAAGACCGAGGCCGAGTGCGGCCAGGGCGATGACCGCGACGCCGAGGCCCGAACTCGTCTGCGACAACAGCAGCATGGCGAGTGTCGAGAAGATCACGGTCGCGGAACCGTAGGCGAGCTGTGCGGCAGTCGGACGCGGCATGGCGTTATCCGTCCTCGGGACAGCGGATGCTTGCTTCACTGGCGTATAGCAGGAGCCATTGGCAGCTGCATATGTAAGGGGTGCGGAGCCGGGTCGACTTGGCCGTGGCGCGCCGTCAAATGACTCTAATCCGACGCATGCCCGAGGAGAACGGGCGGTAAGCGTGACCTAACCCACGGTGCCGGTGCACGGGGGGCGCACGGAGTCACCGAGTCCACGAAGTGGACGGTTCGGCGCGCCCGTTGGGGGGGGAAGCCTGCGTCCGGATACCGGTGCCGCACCACTGCATAGTGCAGTCCAGTTGCCTCAGCCAAGGTCCGCTATTTCTCCTTCATCTCCGGTCAAATAGCGTCACTTGTGATACGTGGCTGACAGGCCACGGAGGAGGGGATCCATCAAGTGACCGCCAAGGGGCGGGCGTTGAGATCCGCCGCCGTGCTCGTGACGCCGGCGGCGACCGCGGCTGCCTGATCGGTCCTCGCGACGGGCGCCCAGGTCGACCCCCCGGCCGTAGGAAGCTCCACGTCGCACGCCAAGACGTACGGGGCAAGGGGCACGTCATCGGCGGCCCCTTCAGTCAGCAGATGGAGCAGCAGCGCAAGGCCGCGCTGGAGCAGGTGCTCTCCGGGAGGTCGAAGGTCGTCAAGCGCGACGGCTCGCAGGTCAAGCTGGGCGTTCCGGTCTTCGGCGACCACAAGGGCACGTACTGGTACAAGGAGAACGCGACCGGCAGTGTCCAGACAACTGACACCAACACCCGGATCTCGATCGTCGGGCAGCCGCTCGACGGCTCGTCGATCACGGTGAAGGTGGGCCCCTCGGCGAAGTAGTCCACATCGCCGCAGGTCAGAGCATGATCGGCCGAAGGCCTCTAGCGGGCGGCGGCCGATCGTGTTTAGGTGCGTCCTGTGGGTTTCTTATTGACACTACGTCTCACGGGGGTGTGACAGTCATGTCCGCAGGAGGGTTCTGCAAGCTGCCGAACGGCACCGTGGTGGTGGCGCTGACCGTGCCGAGCCCGTCGCCGGACGACGGTGCGGTACGGGTCCTGGTGCACGCGGCGAACCGCGCCCGCGCCCTGACCCGGCTGCGCAACCTGGGCCTGCGGGCGATCTACCTGAGGGGCAACGCGGAGCCCCCCACACCGGACGAGATCACGGCGGTCCTGCACCACCCGGACGGCCTGCTCTGGCGAGCCGCCCCCCACTGCACGGCAGGCGAACTCTGGCACCCGATCAGAGCCCTCCTGAGACCGAGACAGTCCGGCCGGGCCGGCTACTCCAGCTCAGCCTCCACCCCGGCACCCAGCCCCTCCGGCGTTTGAGGGGAGTAAGGCTCAGACGACAGGCTTGCCGCTGAGCTCCACCCCGGCGCCCCGCATCTCCTCCAGCGCCGCCGCAGTGGTCCCCGCAGCCACCCCGGCCGTCAGATCAAGCAGCACCTGAGCCCGAAACCCCTCCCGCACCGCGTCCAGCGCGGTGGCGCGAACGCAGTGATCCGTGGCGAGCCCGACCACATCCACATCGGTGATCCCCCGGGCCCGGAGCCAGTCCGCCAAGGTCACCCCGTTCTCGTCGAGCCCCTCGAACCCGCTGTAGGCGGCCGCGTACGCCCCCTTGTCGAAGACGGCGTCGATCGCCCCGGACGCGACGACGGGCGCGAAGTTCGGGTGGAACCCGATGCCCTCCGTGCCCGCCACGCAGTGCGGGGGCCAGGAGTGGACGTAGTCCGGGGACTCGGAGAAGTGGTCACCGGGCGCGATGTGGTGATCGCGGGTGGCCACGACGTGCCGGTACCCCGCGGGCGCCTGCCCGATCAGCTCGGTGACGGCCGCGGCCACATCGGCCCCGCCCGCCACCGCGAGGCTGCCGCCCTCACAGAAGTCGTTCTGCACATCTACGACGATCAAGGCGCGGCGCATAGCGGGTGTCCTTCGGCTGGGAGACTTCGAGCGTAGAGACTTGAAGTGCGTTGCGGGAGGGGGCGTCTGGGTGTCAGGCGGGCGCGTTCACGAGATACTCCGTAGGGATCACGGCTTCCCCGCGCGAGAGCTGCGTCGCCGAGAGCGGCAGCCCGCCGAGCGCCTCGATGTGCCGCTCGCGTGCCGCGTCCAGCGGCTCGCGCGCGACGACCGTGCCGCCCTTGACCAGCTCGACCAGGAGCTGCCGGTCGACGAGCTCGGCCGGGACGGGACCCGTGCCGATCACCTCGGCCTCGGCGGCACCCTGATCGTCGCGCCGCCGTGCGGCCCACTTGCGCCCGCCCACGGACGTCTTCGCGCCCATGGACTTCTTTGCCACGGGCAGCAGCGGCGCCTTCGGGTCGTCGGACTCGGCGCGCGCGACGAGCTTGTAGACCATGGAGCACGTCGGGTGCCCCGAGCCGGTGACCAGCTGCGTGCCCACGCCGTACGCGTTCACGGGCGCGGCCGCGAGCGAGGCGATGGCGTACTCGTCGAGGTCCGAGGTGACGACGATCTTCGTCTCGGTGGCGCCGAGTTCGTCGAGCTGCCCGCGCACGCGGTGCGCGACGAGCAGCAGGTCCCCGGAGTCGATGCGCACGGCGCCGAGCCCGGGCCCGGCGATCTCCACGGCGAGGCGCACGGCCTCCGTGACGTCGTACGTGTCCACGAGCAGGGTCGTGCCCTCGCCGAGGGAGTCGACCTGGGCGCGGAACGCGTCGCGCTCGGTGTCGTGCAGCAGCGTGAAGGCGTGCGCGGACGTGCCGACCGTCGGGATCCCGTACCGGAAGCCGGCCGCGAGGTCCGAGGTGGTGGCGAAGCCGCCCACGTACGCGGCGCGGGACGCGGCGACGGCGGCCAGCTCGTGCGTGCGGCGCGCGCCCATCTCGATCAGCGGCCGGCCGCCCGCGGCGGAGGCCATGCGGGAGGCGGCGGCGGCGATCGCCGAGTCGTGGTTGAGGATGGAGAGGATCACCGTCTCGAGGAGGACGCACTCCGCGAAGGTGCCCTCGACCCGCAGGACGGGGGAGCCGGGGAAGTACACCTCGCCCTCGGGGTAGCCCCAGATGTCGCCGCTGAAGCGGTAGGCGGCCAGCCATTCGAGGGTCGGCTCGTCGATGATGCCGCGCTCGCGCAGAAAGCCCAGTTCGCCGGCGTTGAACCGGAAGTTCTCGACGGCGTCCAGCACCCGGCCGGTGCCTGCCACGACGCCGTAGCGGCGGCCCTCGGGCAGCCTGCGCGTGAAGACCTCGAAGACCGAGCGCCGGTCGGCCGTGCCCGCCTTGAGCGCGGCCTGGAGCATCGTGAGCTCGTAGTGATCGGTGAAGAGCGCTGTCGACGGAACATCCACCGGCAGGCCAAGGTCCGCTGTGTTCATATCCGGGATGCTACCCCCAATTAGCGTCAGTGTGACGATTTCCGTGCCCATTTGTGCGGTCGCCGCCCCCTAGTGGCAGCATGGGCTGTGTGACGGCTCCTGCACCCCTAGAGATCGAACGCACCGAGTCGGCGGAGGAGACCTTCGCCGTACCCGAGCCGGACGTTCCCTGGATCACGCTCGTGCACAACGACCCGGTCAACCTCATGAGTTACGTGACGTATGTCTTCCAGACGTACTTCGGATACTCGAAGGACAAGGCCACCAAGCTGATGCTCGATGTGCACCAGAAGGGCCGCGCGGTCGTCTCCAGCGGGTCCCGCGAGGAGATGGAGCGCGACGTGCAGGCCATGCACGGCTACGGTCTGTGGGCCACCCTTCAGCAGGACCGCAAGTAGCGCACGCAAGCAGCGACGGAGTAGCGACGCACCTGATGCCAGGACACTTCGAACCGATTCCCGGCGGCGGCGCTGCCGTCGCGCTCGACGAGGTCGAGATCTCGATCATCCGCTCCCTGGCGGTCCAGCTCCTGGAGCTGATCGGCCCCGGGCCCGGCGGGGACGCGTCCGGCGACCCGCTCGCCGAACTCTTCGCGGAGGGCCCGAGCGAGCCGCCGTCCGACCCGGTCCTGCAGCGCCTCTTCCCCGACGCCTACGGCGGCCCGGGCGACGAGGAGGCGACGGCGGACAAGGCGGACGAACAGCGCGCGCACGCCGCCGAGTTCAGGCGCTTCACCGAGAACGACCTGCGGGCCGGCAAGCGCGAGGACGCGCTCGCCCTGATCCGCTCGCTCGACGCGCTGATGTCCTCCGGCGAAGGGGGAGCGGTCCTCAAGCTCTCGCCCGAGGAGTCCGTGTGCTGGATGCGCGCGCTCAACGATCTGCGCCTCGCGATCGGCATCCGTCTCGACATCACCGACGAAGAGGACGCGGATCTCCTCTACCGGCTCCCGGACGAGGACCCGCGCAAGCCGATGGTGATGGCGTATCTGTGGCTGGGCGGGCTCCAGGAGACTCTGGTCGAAACCCTTATGCCCTGAACTGTCGGGACATGTCGACCGGACGCTGAGAGTCCGCATGTAAGCGCGTTCGCTCAGCGGTTGCTCAATTCCGGATAACGATCCTGTTACTCGAGTGGCCGCGTATGCCATACGAGGGGCTTTTTGTCCGGTTTTTCCAGTGGTGTGTGCCACACGTGGCTTTCTCGATCAGTGTTGCCGCCGTGATAAATCTTCACGACCGCCCGACGGACGCCACCCCTGTCCCGTCGGGTGCGCCCCGACCGGCAGACCGCCGGTAGGCACAGCTCCATCCATCCAGGGGGCCAGAACCCCGAGGATCGTCACAGTCGATCCGAGCCGCAGCGGCACGGATCGGCATGGAGAAAGGCGCAACACCATGACCTCAGTGCAGGTCGGAAAACAACACGACGGCAATGAGGCCGTGCAGGCCCCCGGCGAGTCCGGCGAGGGCGAGGGCTACCAGCGCGGACTCGGTGCCCGGCAGATCCAGATGATCGCCATCGGCGGCGCCATCGGGACCGGCCTCTTCCTCGGCGCGGGCAAGGGCATCTCGAAGGCGGGCCCCAGCCTGATCCTCGCGTACGCCGTCGCGGGCCTCGTCATCTTCTTCATCATGCGGGCGCTCGGTGAGCTCCTCATGTACCGCCCCGTCTCGGGCTCCTTCTCGGAGTACGCGCGTGAGTTCATCGGCCCCTTCGCGGGCTTCGTGACCGGCTGGACGTACTGGCTCTTCTGGGTCGTCACCGGCATCACCGAGGTCACCGCGGCCGCCCAGTACATGAAGTACTGGACCCACGACAGCGTCCCGCAATGGCTCACCGCGCTCGTCTTCACCCTCATCCTCTACGCCGTGAACCTGATCTCCGTGAAGCTCTTCGGCGAGCTGGAGTTCTGGTTCTCGATGGTGAAGGTCACCGCGATCGTCGGCATGATCCTCATCTGCGCCGGCATCCTCACGGTCGGCTTCTCCGACGCGGGCGACACCGCCTCCGTCACGCACCTGTGGTCCGACGGCGGCTTCTTCCCGAACGGCATCGGCTCCACCCTCATGACCCTCCAGATGGTCATGTTCGCCTTCCTCGCCGTCGAGCTCGTCGGCGTCACCGCGGGCGAGTCCAAGGACCCGAAGACCGTCCTGCCCAAGGCCATCAACACCGTGCCGTGGCGCATCGCCGTCTTCTACGTCGGCGCGCTGATCATGATCCTCTCGGTCGTGCCGTGGACGAACTTCCAGCCGGGCGTCTCGCCGTTCGTCGCCGCCTTCGAGAAGATGGGCCTCGGCGTCGGCGCCGCCATCGTCAACTTCGTCGTCCTGACCGCGGCCCTGTCGTCCTGCAACTCCGGTATGTACTCCACCGGCCGCATGCTGCGTGACCTCGCGCTCAACGGCCAGGGCCCGAAGTTCTTCACCAAGCTGACGAAGTCCGGCACGCCCCTCATCGGCACGACGGTCTCCGCCGCGATGATGCTGGTCGGCGTCTGGATCAACTACCAGTGGCCCGGCGAGGCGTTCAACTACGTCGTCTCCTTCGCCACCATCTCCGGCATGTGGGCCTGGATCGTCATCCTGATCTGCCAGATCCGCTACCGCATCAAGGCCGACCGCGGCGAGCTGCCCCAGTCCTCCTTCAAGGCTCCCGGCGGCATCATCCCCAGCATCCTGGCGCTCGGTTTCATCGGCATGGTGATCGTGCTGATGGGCATCGACAAGGACGCCCGCGTCTCGCTCTACTGCGCGCCGCTGTGGGCCGTCATCCTCGGCATCTCGTACGTCGTCCTGCGCAGCCGCAACCCGCAGAGCGCGGCGTTCGCGAAGCGCAAGCAGCCGGAGAAGTCCGAGCAGTCCCAGTAGTCCAGCAGGCCGGCAGTCCGGGGCAACCCCCCGGGTCTCAGCATCCGGGCCCTCCCGTACCGCACTCCGGTACGGGAGGGCCGTCTGCTTATCCTGAGCCCCATGCTGACCCTGACCCAGGCCCTCCACGACCAGATCGTCGCCCACGCGCGCGCCGACCACCCCGACGAGGCGTGCGGCGTCGTCGCGGGACCGGTGGGCACCGGCCGGCCCGAGCGCTTCATCCCGATGCTCAACGCCGCCCGCTCGCCCACGTTCTACGAGTTCGACTCGGGCGACCTGCTGAAGCTGTACCGCGAGATGGACGACCGGGACGAGGAGCCCGTGATCATCTACCACTCGCACACCGCGACCGAGGCCCACCCCTCCCGCACCGACATCACGTACGCGAACGAGCCGGGCGCCCACTACGTCCTCGTCTCCACCGCGGACACCGACGACGCGGGACCCTTCCAGTTCCGCTCGTTCCGGATCGTCGAGGGCGTCGTGACCGAGGAAGAGGTCGAGATCACCCCGTAGACTCCGGCCCCATACATCCTGTTGTCCCAGAATTCGGACGGATATCGACCGCATGCTGAGATCACATTCGGGGACCCCCACCGGGAATCGATACGATGAGCCCATGGTTCTCCACGACGTGAGTGACAAGACGCCGGGCATGCTGCTCGTGGCGCGCCTTCACGTCGACCTGTGCCGCCTCGCCAGCGCCATCTGTCCGCGCTGAACCGATTCGCCGTACGGCCGTGAGCCGCGGCGCCGCACCCGCGTACGACCCCGTACCCCGTACACCCAGGCACTGCCCCGCGCCGCCGCGCGACCACACCACGTGAATTCTCCCGACAGGAGCCCTCAGCCATGGCCATCGAGGTCCGCATCCCGACCATCCTCCGCACCTACACCGACGGCCAGAAGTCCGTCGAGGGCAGTGGGGACACGCTCGCCGAGCTCTTCGCCGACCTCGAGACCCGCCACGCGGGCATCCAGGCGCGCATCGTGGACGGCGAGCAGCTGCGCCGCTTCGTGAACGTCTACCTGAACGACGAGGACGTCCGCTTCCTGGACGGCATCACCACCAAGCTCGCCGACGGCGACAACGTCACGATCCTGCCGGCCGTGGCCGGCGGCATGGCCTGATCGGGATGCGGTACGACTCCCCGCTCGCCGCGGTCGGCAACACGCCCCTGGTGCGGCTGCCGCGGCTCTCGCCGTCCGAGGACGTACGGATCTGGGCGAAGCTCGAGGACCGCAACCCGACCGGCTCCATCAAGGACCGCCCCGCGCTCCACATGATCGAGCAGGCCGAGAAGGACGGCCGGCTCACCCCCGGCTGCACCATCCTCGAGCCGACCTCGGGCAACACCGGCATCTCCCTTGCCATGGCGGCCCGCCTCAAGGGCTACCGCATGGTGTGCGTCATGCCGGAGAACACCTCGCAGGAGCGCAGGGACCTGCTCGCCATGTGGGGTGCCGAGATCATCCCCTCGCCCGCGGCGGGCGGCTCCAACACGGCCGTGCGCATCGCCAAGGAACTGAGCGCGCAGCACCCGGACTGGGTGATGCTCTACCAGTACGGCAACCCGGACAACGCGGGCGCCCACTACGCGACGACCGGCCCCGAGATCCTCGCCGACCTGCCGTCCGTCACGCACTTCGTGGCGGGCCTCGGCACGACGGGCACCCTCATGGGCGTCGGCCGCTACCTGCGCGAACACAAGCCGGACGTCAAGATCGTCGCCGCGGAGCCGCGCTACGACGACCTGGTCTACGGCCTGCGCAACCTCGACGAGGGTTTTGTACCCGAGCTGTACGACGCCTCCGTCCTGACCACCCGCTTCTCGGTGGGCTCCGCGGACGCGGTGACCCGCACCCGTGAACTCCTCCAGCAGGAGGGCATCTTCGCGGGCGTCTCCACCGGAGCGGCGCTGCACGCGGCGATCGGCGTCGGCCGCAAGGCGGTCGCGGCCGGGGAGTCCGCCGACATCGTCTTCGTGGTCGCCGACGGCGGCTGGAAGTACCTGTCGACCGGCGTCTACACGGCTGCCACGACGGAAGAAGCGATCGAGACGCTGCACGGCCAGCTCTGGGCGTAAGCACGCTGACGCGAAAGCGGGGGCCGGGCCGGCAGCAACGCGGCCCGGCCCCCGCTCTCACGTCAGCCGGCCGCCGTCACCGCGCCAGATACCGGACCTGATCCCACACCACCGGGTCCAGCACCCCGGCCCTTCGCCGGAAGTCCCCCACGGGAACCTCACGCAGCTCATCCGTCTCCAGGAAGCTCGGTCTGCCGTGCGCGTCCCCGACCGACCCGGGCGGCAGCGCGATCACCCCGGCCCGCTCGTCGTGGTACTTGCTGGTGATCTTCGCGACGCGCACCCGCCGCCGGTGCACGGCCAGAACGAGGCACGGCCTGTCCGCCCGCCCGTCGCCCACCACCGCCCTACCCGACGGGCTGCGCCCGGCCCCTTCATCCCCCGGCCCGTCCTCGTACGGCACCTGCGCCCACCAGATCTCGCCCGGCTGCGGCCGCTCGCCGCGAGCGCGCGGTCCCCGCGGCGGGCGGGTCCGGCCGCCGGGCCGACGACGGTGCCCGCGCCCCCACCCGTCGACGAGCGCCGCGACGAGCGCGAGCAGCAGCACCGCGGCGAGCGCGAGCCACCATGACGTGTCCATACGGACGACGGTACCGGTGGCACCCGCGCGACGCCGCACCCGACGCACGCCCCCCGAACCGGTGACAGCACAGGTGAGTTCTCCCACAACGGCCCACGACGGAGGAGCGACCGGCCCTTTTGCGCCTTACGCTCGACGGACCGCTCGACCCCTTTTCCTTCTGTTCCCATCCCGCTCATATCCCGCTCTCTGACTGCCAGCGCGGAGGTTCCGGCTCTTATGAAGCTCACCGTCGTCGGCTGCTCGGGGTCGTTCCCGTCCGCGGATTCGGCCTGCTCGAGCTACCTCGTCGAGGCCGACGGCTTCCGGCTGCTACTCGACATGGGCAACGGCGCCCTGGGCGAGCTGCAGCGCCACTGCGGTCTCTACGACCTCGACGCGATCTTTCTCAGCCATCTGCACGCCGACCACTGCATCGACATGTGCGGCTACTTCGTGGCGCGTTACTACCGCCACGACGGCGGCCGCTGCGCCCCGATACCGGTCTACGGCCCGGAGGGCACGGAACAGCGCCTGACCACGGCGTACGCGGACACGCCCTCTGCCTCCTCGATGAGCGAGGTCTTCGACTTCCACACCGTGAAGCCGGGCTGGCACGAGATCGGCCCGTTCACCGTGCGCACGGAGAAGGTGAGCCACCCCGTCGAGGCGTACGGCATCCGCGTCGAGCACGGCGGCAGGTCGCTCACGTACTCCGGCGACACGGGCGTGTGCGTCGCGCTCGAGGAACTCGCCGCGGACAGCGACCTGTTCCTGTGCGAGGCGGCGTTCACGCACGGCAAGGAGAACATCCCCGACCTGCACCTCAACGGCCGCGAGGCGGGCGAGTCCGCGACCCGGGCCGGTGCCCGCCGCCTCGTCCTCACCCACATCCCGCCGTGGACGGACCCCCAGGCCAACCTCGCGGACGCCCGCGCCACGTACGACGGTCCGGCCGAACTGGCCGTGCCCGGGCGGGTGTACGAGATCTGAGCCCGGCATGACGAAGGCCCCCGGAACCGATTCGCCATTCGGTTCCGGGGGCCTTCGCCGTAGTGCGGGGGGCCGGGGCCTACTTGCTCTCGGCCTTGAGGATCTCGGCCAGTTCCTCGTCGGACTCACGGCCCGGCGTAGGAATGTTGAACTTGGTGATCGCGAACCGGAAGATCACGTAGTAGACCACCGCGAAGCAGAGGCCGACCAGCGCGAGACCCAACGGGTTGGTCGCGATACCGAGGTTGAGGAAGTAGTCGACCGCGCCGGCGGAGAAGCCGAAGCCGTCCTTCATGCCGAGCCCCCAGGTCAGTGCCATCGAGACACCGGTGAGCACCGCGTGGATCGCGTACAGGGCCGGGGCGATGAACATGAAGGTGAACTCGATCGGCTCGGTCACACCGGTGACGAACGCGGTGGCGGCGAGCGAGAACATCATGCCGCCGACGACCTTGCGGCGCTCGGGGCGGGCGCAGTGGACGATCGCGAGGCAGGCAGCCGGGAGGGCGAACATCATGATCGGGAAGAAGCCGGTCATGAACTGGCCGGCGCTCGGGTCGCCCTGGAGGAAGCGCGCGATATCGCCGCTCTTGCCCTGGTACGTACCGGCCTGGAACCAGGGGAACGAGTTGAGGAGGTGGTGCATGCCGATCGGGATCAGCGCGCGGTTGGCGACACCGAAGATGCCGGCGCCGACCGCGCCCGAGCCGACCAGCCACTCACCGAAGTTGTGCAGACCGGCGCCGAGCACGGGCCAGATGAGGCCGAAGACGATGCCGATGACCAGGCCCGCGAAGGCGGAGAGGATCGGGACGAGGCGGCGGCCGCCGAAGAAGCCCGCCCAGTCGGGCAGCTTGGTCCGGTAGAACTTCTGGTAGAGCAGGGCCACGACGACGCCCATGACCACACCGCCGAGCACACCGGCGTTGACCGGCGCCTCGTTCATGACGATCTTGCCGTCGACGACGGCGGCGACCTTCGGCAGGTTGCTGTCCGTGAAGGTGGCGAGCACCTTCTGGAAGACGAGGTAGCCGGTGACGGCCGCGAGCGCGGTGGAGCCGTCGGACTTCTTGGCGAAGCCGATGGCGATGCCGACGCAGAACAGCAGCGGCATGTTGTCGAGCAGCGCGCCGCCGCCGGCCGACATGTACGACGCCAGCTTGGTGATGAAGGTGGGGAACGAGTCCTTGCCGAGCATGTCGGGCTGCCCGAACCGGACCAGGAGCGCGGCGGCGGGCAGCACCGCGACCGGCAGCATGAGGCTGCGGCCGATACGCTGCATGACAGCCATCGCGCCCGCGCCCTTCTTCTTGGCGGCCGCGGGGGCGGCACTGGCCGTGGTCACAACTTCCTCCAGTAGGCAAGGCACCGCCCGGGGGACAAGGTGGGGACGGCGGCGTCTCGGGAACCCGGCCCTGCGGCCGCGTGGTCTACACCACTCAGTGGTGTAGACCTCAGTGGTGTAGACCTGTTGTAGCACGGTGAAGGTCGTATAAGGAACCTGCTCTTTCGCGGGATCCTTGTGCGCTCAGTCATATGCGACGGCGCGGAACAAAACCCCCGGACCAGGAGGTCCGGGGGTTTTGGGAGTGCGGAGGGGGAGCGGGCGGTCAGGCCTTCGTCGGTCAGGCCTTCGTGACGTCCTCGACCTGGTCCTCGGGCTCGCGGCCAGGTGTCTTCAGATCGAACTTGGTGATGGCGAACCGGAAGATCGCGTAGTAGACCGCCGCGAAGGCCAGCCCGATCGGGATGATCAGCCAAGGCTTCGTCGCCAGACTCCAGTTGATGACGTAGTCGATCAGACCCGCCGAGAAACTGAAGCCGTCATGCACACCGAGCGCCCACGTCACCGCCATCGAAACGCCGGTGAGGACCGCGTGGATCGCGTAGAGCACCGGCGCCACGAAGAGGAACGAGTACTCGATCGGCTCGGTGATGCCGGTGACGAACGACGTCAGGGCCACCGACAGCATCAGACCGCCGACCACCTTGCGGCGCTCCGGGCGCGCGGAGTGCGTGATCGCCAGGCACGCGGCCGGCAGCGCGAACATCATGATCGGGAAGAAGCCCGACGTGAACTGGCCCGCGTTCGGGTCGCCCGCCAGGAACATGTTGATGTCACCGTGGACCTGCGTGCCGTCCGGCTTCGTGTACGTGCCGAACTGGAACCAGATGGGCACGTTCAGGAACTGGTGCAGACCGACCACCAGCAGCGCGCGGTTCGCGATGCCGAAGATGCCCGCGCCGAGCCAGTCCAGACCCACGAGCCAGTCGCTGAAGCTCTCCAGGGCGTCACCGATCGGCGGCCAGATCCACAGACAGATCGCGGCGACGGCGATGGCGACGAAGGCCATGATGATCGGGACGAGCCGGCGGCCGTTGAAGAAGCCCAGCCAGTCGACCAGCTTCGTACGGTGGAAGCGCCGCCAGAAGAACGAGGCGAGCAGGCCCATGACAATGCCGCCGAAGACACCCGGGTTCTGGTAGGTGAACGCCGCCACCGTGTGGTCCGCCGACTGGCATCCGGTGGTGACCACCTCGGCGCCGGTCGCGCAGTCCTCGGGGAACTGGTGCAGGACGTTGTAGTAGACGAGGAAGCCGACGACTGCCGCGAGCGCCGTCGAACCGTCCGCCTTTTTGGCCATACCGATCGCCACACCCACGCAGAACAGCAGCGGAAGACCCAGCGCGCCGTCCAGCAGCGCGGAACCGGCACCGACCATCACCTTGGAGACATCGGTCCACCCCAGGCCCTGGTCGCCGAAGACGTCCGGCTGGCCGAGCCGGTTGAGGATGCCTGCCGCCGGCAGTACGGCGATGGGGAGTTGGAGACTGCGACCCATCTTCTGCAGACCCTGGAAGAGGTTGTTCCACGGGCTGGGTTTATAGACGGCCGCGCTGTCGGCGCTCATAGACGTCCTCCCGGAACAAGCCACTGCGGCGGTACGTTTGGCGGTCGTGGGAAACTGGTGTAGACCAGTTGCGGGACGGGTCGGTCGGCGCCGGCCTGTGAGGGCATGACGCCGTGATCGTCATCATTCGTCACGGGCTACATGACCGCCCGTGAAGATGGGCCAACCGTGGGCTACCGTGACAAAGCGGGCCCATGGCGGGCCGAGAGAGAAGTCAGGGAGAACCACATGGCCACCAAGGCTGAGAAGATCGTCGCCGGGCTCGGCGGGCTCGACAACATCGAAGAGGTCGAGGGCTGCATCACCCGCCTGCGCACCGAGGTCATCGACCCCAGCAAGGTCGACGAAGCCGCCCTGAAGGCCGCCGGCGCCCACGGCGTCGTCAAGATGGGCACCGCCATCCAGGTCGTCATCGGCACCGACGCCGACCCCATCGCCGCCGACATCGAAGACATGATGTGAGACCCCGGCAACCCGCCTAGGCAGCACACCGAGGAGGCCCTGCGCCGGACACCCGGAACGGGGCCTTCGACGTTTTCGCTAGGCTCCCCCCATGTCTCGCATCGACGGCCGCACCCCCGAACAGCTCCGCCCCATCACCATCGAACGCGGGTGGAGCAAGCACGCAGAAGGCTCCGTCCTCGTCTCCTTCGGCGACACCAAAGTCTTCTGCACCGCCTCCGTCACCGAAGGCGTCCCCCGCTGGCGCAAGGGCAGCGGCCAAGGCTGGGTCACCGCCGAGTACTCGATGCTCCCCCGCGCCACTAACACCCGCGGCGACCGCGAATCCGTCCGCGGCAAGATCGGCGGCCGCACCCACGAGATCAGCCGCCTCATCGGCCGCTCGCTGCGCGCCGTCATCGACTACAAGGCCCTCGGCGAGAACACCATCGTCCTCGACTGCGACGTCCTCCAGGCCGACGGCGGCACCCGCACCGCCGCCATCACCGGCGCCTACGTCGCCCTCGCCGACGCCATCACCTGGGCCCAGGGCAAGAAACTCATCAAGGCCGGCCGCCAGCCCCTCACCGGCACCGTCTCCGCCGTCTCCGTCGGCATCGTCGGCGGCATCTCCCTCCTCGACCTCTGCTACGAGGAAGACGTACGCGCCGACACCGACATGAACGTCGTCTGCACCGGCGACGGCCGCTTCGTCGAGGTCCAAGGCACCGCCGAGGCCGAGCCGTTCGCCCGCGACGAACTCAACTCCCTTCTCGACCTTGCCGTTTCCGGCTGCGCCGACCTCGCCACCGCCCAGCGCGCGGCACTCGAGGCCACCCTGGAAAGGTAAAGAGAACGCCAAGTAGGGTGGCAACCCGAAAGACGTCAACTGCGTCACCACGGACGGGCGCACGGCATCTCGCCGTGCGCCCGTCCGCACACAAGGGGAGGACCGTTCCATGGCCGCGCGCCCGCGACACCGTCGCCGCATCGCCGTACTCGCCACCACCGCCGCACTCATCGCCATACCGGCCGCCGCCGGCTGCGGCGCGCTCGACAAGGCGCTCGACTGCGTCCAGACCGCCGACTCCATCGCCGACAGCGTCAGCGACCTCAAGCAGGCCGTCGACAACGCGACGAACGACCCCGCGCAGGCCGACAAGGCCCTCGACTCCATCGACAAGAACCTCGACAAGATCGGCGACAAGACCGACAACGCCGACGTCTCCAAGGCCGTCGGCGACCTCAACACCGCCGTGGGCAACGTCCGTACGGCCATCAAGAACGGCGACGAAACCCCCGACATCAGCCCTGTCACCGACGCCGCGGGCGAACTGACCAAGGTCTGCACGCCGTAACACCGGCATGAACACCGGCATGAACACCGGCATGAACACCGGCATGAACACCGGCTTGAACACCGGCGCGATACTGGTCCCCATGACCCGCCTCATCCTCGCCACCCGCAACGCCGGCAAGATCACCGAGCTCAGGGCGATCCTCGCCGACGCAGGCCTTACCCACGACCTCGTCGGCGCGGACGCCTACCCCGACATCCCCGACGTCAGGGAAACCGGCGTCACCTTCGCCGAGAACGCCCTCCTCAAGGCCCACGCCCTCGCCCAGGCCACCGGCCTGCCCGCCGTCGCCGACGACTCGGGCCTGTGCGTCGACGTACTCGGCGGAGCACCCGGCATCTTCTCCGCCCGCTGGGCCGGCCGCCACGGCGACGACAAGGCCAACCTCGACCTCCTCCTCGCCCAGCTCGCCGACATCGACGCCGACACCCACCGCACCGCCCACTTCGCCTGCGCGGCGGCGCTGGCCATGCCGGACGGCACGGAGCGGGTTGTCGAGGGCCAGTTGCGGGGAGTGCTGCGGCACGCCCCGGCAGGTTCGGGCGGGTTCGGCTACGACCCGATCCTCCAGCCGGAAGGGGAGACGCGGACGTGCGCGGAGCTGACCTCGGACGAAAAGAACGCGATCTCCCATCGGGGGAATGCGTTTCGGGCGCTGGTGCCGGCGGTGCGGGAGTTGCTGGGCTGAGATGTGGCGAGGGGCGCGCCATGGGGCGCGCCCCTCATTTGCCGGTGCGGCGGAAGGGATTCGAACCCTCAAGCCCTGTCAGGGGCCACAGATCCTAAGTCTGCTGCGTCGCCACTGCGCCACCGCCGCTCGGCCGCCATGCTACCGGCCTTGGTTCCGGCCACGGCACCAGGTATTGGTGAACGCGTGGCAGTTTGGGCACATGTGGCGAAGGTTATTCCGGCGGTCGTCGAGTGGGTTGCCATTAATGTGGTCGATCTCCAGGACGAGCCGTTTTCCCTGCCACAGCTCGCCCTGCCCGCATTCGGCGCACGTGCGTGGCACACCGATCTCATCGAGCGCCCGGCGCAGCATGTGCGTACGCGTGCGGTGTGATCCGGCCTTCCGGCGGACCAGGATCTCGTCGGCGCCCTTACGCATTGGCGACGTGGTTCCGGCACGGTGGCCCTGCCCGCCGAAGTGCTCAGTTGAGAGCCCGTACTCGTCGATGCTGCGTTTGGCCTTGGCGCGTCCGCTGCCATCGAGCGAAGACTTGCCCAGCCTGCGCATCAGCTCGGCCAGACTGCGTGAAGCGGCGACGGCGCGAGTGAACTCCTCTTCCGGGAAGAGGGCGGAGGCGGCATGCCCACGGCCGGGTCCGAAGTGGCCGGTGTCGATGCCGAACTTGGCCAGCTTCTGTTTGATGAGCGAGTACGGCCCATCTTCCGGCGGGATTCCCATGTGGATGAACATCTCGCGGATGCTGGAGGAGTGGGCCGCGGCGTCCGTCAGTACTTCCTTGGAGTACGACCGCTTTGGGCGCTCTGGGAGCGGCTCCTCTTGGAAGTGCGATGTGTCGATCTCGTAGTGGGCGAGCCGCTTACGGAGGTAACCGGCAGGGCCGCTCCCCATCGGTGCGCCGACGCGGCGCAACAGATCGACCAGGCTGGTCGACTCCCTGGCTGCTTCTGCGAGGGACTCGCGGGGGTACTTGCAGCTCATACCGACCTCCGCTTCCGGCCCCGGTAAGTGTCCGTAACCGCATGACAGTTGGGGCACAGCAGACGTAGGTTCTCTGGGCGGTTGTCCCACCACTCGCCGCTGAGGTGATCGACTTCGAGCGAGATCGGTCGCCCTCGCCATTCTGATCGGCCGCAGGTCGCGCACTGCTCCGGGACGCCGAGCCGCAGGAGTTCCCGACGGAGGCGGACTCCGTGGACCCGCCCATCATCCGGAGACCGCAAGGTCAGTGGGACCGTCAGATCCTTCCTGGCCTTCTGCCCCGGTGGCGCGAAGTGTGAGGTGTCGATTCCGAGCGCCGCGATCCGGCGGCCGATGTGCGCCTGGTTGCCGCCGACGTTGTTGATGCCCAAGTGCCGCACCACGTCTCTGATGCTGTGCGACTCCACGACGGCTGCTCGCAACGCCTCGTCCGTGTGCCGCACTGCCCCATGCTGGAAGTGCGAGACGTCGATACCAGCCTCGGCCATCCTCTGGTGTAGATACCGCTTGCTGTAGCGCGTCGGCTCACCCCCACACCACCGAACCGCCTCACCCCAGCTCCGTGTGTTCCGAGCCGCTTCCTCCAGCAGCTCCCGCGTGTACCGCTTCTCGCCCATGCGTGCCCCTCCCGTACGACTGTCCGTTCGTGACCTCGTACGGACCAACGAACCGAAAATCGGACCGTCACGCACGAAATGCGGAACAGTCCGATCCTGTGTGGGCGGGCCACATGAAGGGGTGAGGGGCCGGGGTCAGAACCTCGGGGCCCGGGCCCGTGCCTGGGACTCCACCAGTTCTAGGAGTGATCCCTTCTGTGGACGCGTTGTTCCAGGGATCACTTGCTCGGAGGTAGCGATCGCAAACTGAAGTCCCCAGTGAAGGGGACTTCCGTCACATCTGCGCGTATCCAGTGCGCGTATCCGGAAGGCCTGCGGTGATCCGCGGCCGGCGGGTCAGATTCCGAGATCCTTGATGATCTTCGCTACGTGGCCGGTGGCCTTCACGTTGTAGAGGGCCCGCTCGACCTTGCCGTTCTCGTCCACGACGATCGTGGAGCGGATCACGCCCGTCACCGTTTTGCCGTAGAGCTTCTTCTCGCCGTAGGCGCCATAGGCCTCGAGGGTCTCCTTCGAGGGGTCGGCGAGGAGCGTGACCTTGAGGTTCTCCTTCTCGCGGAACTTCGCGAGCTTCTCCGGCTTGTCGGGGGAGATGCCGATCACGTCGTAGCCCGCGCCTGCGAGGACGTCGAGGTTGTCCGTGAAGTCGCAGGCCTGCTTCGTGCAGCCGGGGGTGAGGGCGGCCGGGTAGAAGTAGACGATCGTCCTGCGGCCCTTGTGGTCGGCGAGGGAGACCTCGTTGCCGTCCGCGTCGGGCAGCGTGAAGGCGGGGGCGGTGTCGCCGGTCGTCAGTCGCTCGCTCATGGTGGGACTCCTCGTACGGGATACGGGTACGGGACCCGAGCGTAATGGGGGTGCCGTGGGGTGCGGCGGCCGCCGAGCTGACAGACTGTCCACGACCAGTGCCATAACGGCGACCATGGAGGCAGCGCGGTGTCGGACACGTCGAAAACGTCGGATGCGCGAACCCCGGCGCAGATCGAGGCGGACATAAAGCGCCGTCGCGAGGCGCTGGCCGAGACGCTCGACGAGATCGGGGTGCGGGTGCACCCGAAGACGATCGTCGGCGACGCGAAGGCCAAGTTCGTCTCGAGTGTCGATCACTCCGTCGGGCGTGCCTATGTGAGTGCGAACCGGCTGGTGTCGGACGTGAAGGCGCAGTTCGTCTCTGAGGAGGGTGCGCCGCGTGTGGAGCGCATTCTTCCGGCGGCTGTCGTCGTGGTCGGTCTCGTGGGGCTGCTCGCCGTGACCGCGCGGCGCCGTAAGCGCTGACCCTTCCTGCGTACGGACAGCCGCGGCAGGTAGGTTCGGGGCGTGAGCGCCAACAGCGAGAAGAACAGCACCCAGCACGACAAGCTGCCCATCCGCATGCTGCACGACCGTGTGCTCGTACGGCAGGACACCGCCGAGGGCGAGCGGCGCAGCGGCGGCGGCATCCTGATTCCGGCGACCGCGGCGGTCGGTCGGCGCCTGGCCTGGGCCGTCGTGGTGGCCGTCGGGCAGAACGTGCGGACGGTGGAGCCGGGCGACCGGGTGCTGTACGACCCGGAGGACCTGGCCGAGGTCGAGGTGCGGGGTGTCGCGTACGTGCTGATGCGTGAGCGCGATCTGCACGCGGTGGCCGCGGACCGGTTCGAGGGTTCCCAGGACTCGACGGGCCTGTACCTGTAGATCGCACGGCTCGTACGCATTGCGTCGCTCAAGGGCCCGGATCATGGCCGGGGTCGCGGCGCCTGGACGCCGGCCCGGTCACTGCCCGGGGTCGGATGCGGAGTCGCGGGTGGTGTCCGAGTCACCGAACAGTTCGTTCACCGGTCCTGATGGCGGGTTCGGTTCCTGTGACGGAGTCTCAAGGGTGGGCTCCGCCGGTGTGGACGGTTCGGTCGGGGGGCCGGACGACGCCGGTTCGGACGGGGGTTCGCTGGAGGGCTCGCCGGTGGTCGGTTCGATGGACTGTTCGTCCGGTGCCGGCGAGGGGAGCTCGGGCTGTTCGGCGCCGGACTCCACATCCAGGTCGAAGTCCCTGGGCGTACTGCCCTGGAGTGCGGCCTTGGTGAACTGGGCCCAGATCTGCGCCGGGAAGCCGCCGCCGTTGATGCGGGGCAGGCCGAGCGCCCCGTACAGCGGGGTGTGGGCGCCGGTGGAGGGGTTCTGGCCCATGACGGCGACGACGGTGGCGAGGTCGGGGGTGTAGCCCGCGAACCAGGCCGCCGTGTCCTCCTCTGCGGTGCCGGTCTTGCCGGCGGCGGGCCGGTCCGCGGCGAGGGCGGCGGTGCCGGTGCCGCCCTCGACGACGCTCTGCAGGACGGACGTCGTCGTGTCGGCGGACTCGCGGGTGACGGCGCGCTTGGTGCGCTGGTCGGGCAGGTCGATGCTCTCGCCGTCCTTGGTGACCTCGGTGACGAGGGTGTACGTGGCGCGGCTGCCGTGGTTGGCGAGGGTGGCGTACGCCTCGGTCATGTCGAGGACGCTGGCCGTGGACGGGCCGAGCGCGATCGAGGGGGACTCGGTCAGGTCGGGGGTGTTCTCGGGGAGGCCGAGGGAGATCGCGGTCTGCTTGACCCTGTCGGAGCCGACGTCGACGGCCATCTGCGCGTAGACCGCGTTGACGGACTTGTCGGTGGCGGTGCGGACGGTGATGGGGCCGTAGTCGGTCTTGTCCTCGTTCTCCGGGGCGTAGTAGCCGCCGCTCCAGCCTTGTACGGGGCGGGCGTTGGTGCCGTCGTAGACGGTGTTCGGGGTGATGGCGCGGCCGTCCTGGGTGGTGGAGGCGTTCTCCACGGCCGAGGTGAGGACGAACGGCTTGAACGTGGAGCCGACCTGGTAGTCGCGGCGCGTGGCGTTGTTGACGTACTGCTTCGTGTAGTCGATGCCGCCGTACATCGCGAGGACCCTGCCGGTCGCGGGGTCGATGGCGGCGCCTCCGGCGCGGACGTTGCGGTCGGCCGGGCGGTTCTCCTTGTCGAGCTTGGACATCAGCTCGTCGTCGACGGCTTTGACGAAGGCGTCCTGTTTCTTCTTCTGGAGCGTGGTGGTGATGCGGTAGCCGCCGACGGCCAGGGTGTCCTCGTCGATGACGCCCTTGTCCGTGAGGTAGTCCTTGACGGCCTGGACGAGGTAGCCGCGCTGGCCGGACATCCCGGCGGGGCCCTTGGCGTCGTCGGGCATGGGGAACGTCATCTTCCTGCGGTCGGCCGGGCTGAGCCAGCGCTCCTTGACCATGCCGTCGAGGACGTAGTTCCAGCGGGCGACGGCCTGCGCCTTGTTCTCGGGGTGGGCGACGACGTCGTAGGAGCTGGGGGCGTTGAGGAGGGCCGCGAGGTAGGCGCCCTGTGCGGTGGTGAGGTCCTCGACGTCGACGCCGTAGTAGGCCTGGGCGGCGGCCTGGATGCCGTAGGCGTTGCGGCCGAAGTAGCTGGTGTTGAGGTAGCCCTCGAGGATGTGGTCCTTGCTCTCCTCGCGGTCCAGCTTGATCGAGATGAAGAACTCCTTCACCTTGCGGGTGATGGTCTGTTCCTGGCCCAGGTAGTAGTTCTTCACGTACTGCTGGGTGATCGTCGAGCCGGACTGTTTGCCCTTGCCGGTGAGGGTGTTCCAGGCGGCGCGGACCATCGCCTTGGGGTCGATGGCGGACTCGCCGTAGAAGTCGCGGTCCTCCGCGGCCAGGACGGTGTGCTGGACGGTCCTGGGGATCTGGGAGAGGGAGACGTTCTCGCGGTTGATCTCGCCGTCGCGGGCGAGCTGGCTGCCGTCGGCGTACAGGTAGACGTTGCTCTGCGCGGTGGCGGTGGCGTTGGCGGGCGGGATCTTGACGAGGTAGTAGCCGAGGGCGAACAAGCCGATGCACAGCAGCAGGAAGCCGAGGACCGTGCCGAGGACCGTGCGCCAGGTGGGGATCAGGCGGCGCCAGCCTGTGCGACGGGGGTGTTTGCGTTTCGCCGGCTTCCCGGCCTTCCCGGCGTTCCCGGACTCTGCGGCCTTCGGCTGCTGCGGCTCGTCGCTCATGCCCTGTGGAACTCCTGTTTCCCTCCGTACGTCACGTACGCCTCTTTACTTCCTGCCGGACACTCTGGCATCGATGGGTGGTGCGGACGGGTCGTGGCACGCGCCGAGGGAGCCGAAAATGCGTGGCACGGTACACCCCGCTCCCGCTAGGCTCCTGCGCTTTGGTCCAGAACGGAAGACACGGAAGACGAGGACGGGAGCGTGTCCGTGGGGACTTTCCGGCTGTACGCGGCCGTCGCCGCCGGAGGGTTCCGGCGCTACGCGACGTACCGTTCGGCCACCGCGGCGGGCGTGTTCACGAACACCGTCTTCGGGTTCATCGTGGCGTACACGTACATGGCGCTGTGGGACGAGCGGCCGGGGCTCGGCGGGTACGACCAGGCGCAGGCGCTGACGTATGTGTGGATCGGGCAGGCGCTTGCGCAGGCCCTGTCGATGTTCAACGCGGGTTTCGCCGTCGACATGGTGGCGCGAATCCGCAACGGAGACATCGCCGTGGATCTGTACCGGCCCGTCGACCTTCAACTGTGGTGGCTGGCAGGGGACTTGGGGCGGGCCGTGTTCCAGTTGTTCAGCCGGGGTCTGGTGCCGCTGACGGTGGGCGCGCTCGCTTTTCCGCTGGCGCTGCCGGGCGATCCGGTGGTGTGGCTGGAGTTCCTGGTGGCGGTGGTGCTGGCGGTGGTGGTGAGTTTCGCGATTCGCTATGTGCTGGCGCTGAGCGCGTTCTGGCTGCTCGACGGGTCGGGCGTGCTGCAGTTCGGGGGTCTGGTGGGGATGTTCTTCACGGGTCTGCTGCTGCCGCTGAACGCGATGCCCGGTGCGCTCGGCGACATCGCGCGGGTGCTGCCGTGGGCGTCGCTCCTCCAGATGCCCGCCGACATCCTCCTCGGCGCCCGCTCCGGCGCGGCCGAAGTCCTCGCCGCGTACGCCTTCCAGGCCGGGTGGGCGGTCGCCCTGCTCGCCGCGGGCCGCCTTCTCCAGTCCTCCGCGACACGCAAGGTGGTGCTTCAAGGTGGCTGACGTCGGCGGGAGCGTACGCGTCTACCGGTTGATCGCCGCGATGTGGATCCGCTCCACCCTGGTCTATCGCACGTCGTTCGCGGCCGCGGTCCTCACCAACTTCCTTGTCACGGCGCTCGATTTCGTCGTGATCTGGATGATGTTCTCGCAGGCGACCTCGATCGGCGGCTACGGCTTCGCGGAGACCGCCTTCCTGTACGGGACCGCCTCCGTCTCCTTCGGGATCACCGCCCTCCTGCTCGGCAGCGTCGACGATCTCGGGCTGCGGGTGCGCGACGGCTCCCTCGACGCGTTCCTGGTGCGCCCCGCCCCGGTGCTCGTCCAGGTCGCCGCGGACCGCTTCGGCCTGCGCCGCCTCGGCCGTTTCCTCCAGGGCGCCCTGGTCCTCGGCTGGTCCCTGACGCGCCTGGACCTCGACTGGACGCCCGCCAAGCTGCTTCTGCTGCCGGTGATGCTGCTGAGCGGCGCGGCGATCTTCGGCGCGGTGTACGTGGCCGGGGCGGCGTTCCAGTTCTGGGCGCAGGACGCGGCCGAGGCGCAGAGCGCGTTCACGTTCGGCGGGCTGACGCTGCTCCAGTACCCGCCGACGGTGTTCGCAAAGGACTTCGTGATCGGCGTGACGTTCGTCGTGCCGCTGGCCTTCGTCAACTGGCTGCCCGCGCTGTACGTGCTCGGCCGCCCCTATCCCATCGGCCTGCCCTCGTGGCTCGCCTTCACGCCGCCGCTGGTGGCCGCCGGGAGCTGCGCGCTCGCGGGTCTGGCCTGGCGCGCGGGTGTCCGTTCGTACCGCAGTACCGGGAGCTGAAGGCGTATGACTGAGGACTTCATCGAGGTCGACGGCGTGGAGAAGGTCTTCGACGTGCGCAGGAAGACGGGTCTGCTGCGGCGCGAGCGTCATCAGGTGCGGGCCGTCGACTCGCTCACCTTCGGCGTGCCGCGCGGCGAGATGGTCGGCTACATCGGGCCGAACGGCGCGGGCAAGTCCACCACGATCAAGATGCTGACCGGCATCCTCACGCCCAGCGCGGGCCGGCTGCGGGTCGCGGGCATCGAGCCGTCCCGGGAGCGGACGCGGCTCGCGCGGCGGATCGGCGTGGTGTTCGGGCAGCGCACGACGCTGTGGTGGGACCTGCCGCTGATCGACTCGTACCGGCTGATGCACCGCATGTACCGCATCCCGGACGCCCGCTACCGGGAGAACCTCGACCGGTGCGTCGAACTCCTGGAACTGGGCGGCCTGTTGGACACGCCGGTACGGCAGCTCTCCCTCGGGCAGCGCATGCGCGGCGACATCGCGGCGGCCCTGCTGCACGACCCCGAGGTGCTCTACCTCGACGAGCCGACCATCGGTCTCGATGTCGTCTCCAAGGTCAAAGTGCGGGGATTCCTGCGGGAGTTGAACGAGGAGCGCGGCACGACGGTGCTGCTGACCACGCACGACCTGACCGACATCGAGCAGCTGTGCAAACGCGTCATGGTCATCGACCACGGCCGCCTGATGTACGACGGACAGCTCGCCGGCCTGCACCAGGTGGGAGAGAGCGAGCGGACCCTCGTGGTCGACCTGGAGCGTGAACTGCCGCCGCTGGACGTGGAGTTCACGCGGGTGGTGAAGGTGGACGGGCCGCGCCAGTGGCTGGCGTTCGCGTCCGCACAGTCGGCGGCGCCGCTGGTCGCGCAGATCGCGGCTCAGTATCCGCTGGCGGATCTGTCGGTGCGGGAGCCGGACATCGAGTCCGTGATCGCCCGGATGTACGCCCGTGAGGAACCATCCCTGGGAGGAAGGCCCGCGCCCTCGTAGGCTGGTCCCATGACGGACCAACGCCCTGAGCGCCCCGAGCCGAACGACCTGCCCGAGCTGCGGGCCTCCGACGCCGACCGGGACCGGGTCGCGGAGGTCCTTCGGGACGCCCTCGCCGAGGGGCGCCTGGACATGGAGGAGTTCGACGAGCGGCTCGAGGCCGTGTACAAGGCGCGTACGTACGGCGAGCTGGCGCCCGTCACGCGTGATCTGCCGGGGGCGGGCGCGGCGGCGCCGCAGACCCCGGTGAGTTTTGTGAAGGAGCCGCAGCCCGAGGGCGCGCTCGACTGGCGGACGCGGATCGGCGGGGAGGCCACGTCCACGTGGGCGCTCGCGTTCTTCGGCGGGTTCGGCCGCAAGGGGCGCTGGACGGTGGGCGAGAGGTTCACCTCGTTCGCGATGTTCGGCGGAGGCGAGATCGATCTGCGGGAGGCGCGGTTCGCGTCCCGCGACGTGGTCATCAACTGCTTCACGATCATGGGCGGGATCCACGTCAAGGTACCGCCGGAGCTGGATGTCACCGTCAAGGGCTTCGGCATCATGGGCGGCGTCGACGACCGGGCGTCGGGCGAGGGCACGCCGGGCTCCCCGCGGGTCGTCGTGCGGGGGTTCGCCCTGATGGGCGGCGTCGGCGTGGAGCGCAAGGCGAGGCGTGAGGAGCGCCGTCGCTTCAAGGAGGAGCGCCGCCAGGACAAGCTGGACCGCATGGCCGCGCACCTTGAGGCGCTGGAGGGGCACCGCGAGCGGCACGCCGAACGCCATCAGCTGCGGCACGAGCGCCACGAGGAGCGGCGCGAGCGCCAGTGGGAGCGGGCGGAGGAGCGCCGCGAGAGGCGTGAGCGGTAGCGCACCGCGCCGTGAGCGGTAGGACACCCGCGCCGTGAGCGGTAGGACACCGGTGCCGTGAGCGGTGGTGCAGTCGTGCCGTGAGCGGTGGTGCAGTCGTGCCGTGAGCGGTAGCGCACCGCGCCGTGAGCGGTAGGACACCCGCGCCGTGAGCGGTGGGACACCGGTGCCGTGAGCGGTGGTGCAGCCGTGCTGTGAGCGGTAGCGCACCGGTGCTGTGAGCGGTGGTGCACCCGCGCCGTGAGCGGTAGCGCACCCGTGCCGTGAGCGGTAGCGCACCCGTGCTGTGAGCGGTGGTGCAGCCGGGCCGGGCGCTACAGCTCGGCCGGCGTCGAACCCTTCAGCGTCGTCAGGTTGAACGTGTCCGCCATCCTGCGGAAGCCGGAGTCGCTCGGGTGCAGGTGGTCACCGGAGTCGTACGCGGGCAGGAGCTTGCGCGGGTTGTACGGGTCGCGCAGCGCCTTGTCGAAGTCGACGAACTCGTCGAAGACCTTGCCGGAGCGGATCTGCGCGTTCACGGCCTGGCGCACGCCTTCGAGGCGGGGCTCGTAGCCGCGGTGGCCCTGGAACGGCATGAGCGTCGCGCCGACCACGCGCAGGCCGCGCGTGTGCGCCTGCCGGGTCAGCTCCCGCAGCCCCTCGACGATCTTGTCGGGGTCGGTCTGGTGCGGGTTGCGCAGGATGTCGTTGACGCCGAGCGCGATCACGACGGCCTTGACGCCGGACCGGTCGAGGACGTCCCGGTCGAAGCGCGAGAGGCCGCTCGGGTTGTTCGCGGGGCGGCCGAGGCCGTCGGACAGGATGCGGTTGCCGCTGATGCCCTGGTTGACGACGCCGTAGCGGGCCGCGCCGTTCTCGTCGCGCAGCCGGTCGGCGAGGTCGTCCGTCCAGCGCCGGTTGGCGCCCACCGTCGAGGTGACGCCGTCGGTCAGGGAGTCGCCTATCACGACGACGGTGCCGTCCGACTCGTTGCTCAGCACGTCGAGCGCGGTGACGTAGCGCCAGTACGGGGTCTGCTGCGTGAACGGGGCGCCGGTCGCGTCCTCCGCGCGGTCGCCCTGGGCGACGTACGACATCTGGCGGGCCTGCGGGTGGTAGGTGACCGGGCCCGACGGGGTGGGCGAGTAGCTCGTGACGAGCATGTCCGCGTCGTGCGGGACCTGCAGCCGAACGGCGTCGCTCATGGCCTGGGCGCCGGCCGGGATCACGACCGAGGTGTTGCCGCCGAAGGTGAGGCGGCGCAGGGTGCCCGCCGCGGCGGCCGGGGTGTTGGGCGCGGCCGCGACGGCGACCGAGGCGTGCGTGATGCTGAGCGGCTGCTGCCCGAAGAGGTTGGAGAACGTGATGCGGGCGCTCGTGCCGCCGATGCTGGTGTGCACGACGTTGCGCACGGTGCGGCCCGCGAGGCCGTCGGTCTCCGTGCCGGGCTCGCCGCCCGCGGGGGAGGCCGACCAACTGCCCGACCAGGTGCCGGTGGAGGCGGGGGCCGCCGAGTTCTGAGGGTGCCGGGGGCCCGCGCTGACCGTGGTGTTTGAGCCGTCGAAGGCGCCGGAGACGCCCAGGTATATGGCGGCCGAAATCACGACGACCAGGGCCGCGACCGCGGCCAACAGGGCATAACCGTGGCGCTTGGTCATGCGGGGGTGTCTCCTCGGGCAGCGGGAGCCCGAGGCTCCGGTGTGATGACCCCATGATGCGTCATGGGTCGGGAGGAAGCCGACACTGCCCCCCTCCGCCTTTTGAGACGCCGGGAACTTGTCGTCCGTTCCGGGAGTCGGTCAGGTAGAGACAATGTGTGAGAGGGATGACACGGGGGGACTGCCGGGTGAGCGGACTTGTGACGGGCGGAGTGAGCTGAGTGGACGAAGTGGAGGACGCGAAGCGCGCGGCGGCCGCGCGCGGCAAGCAGGACGTGGAGGAATCGGGCGAAGCGGTCATGGGTGAGCATGCCCGCGCGGGCGGCTCCTCATTCAGTACGCGGCCGGCCCCGTTCGGCGCGGGGCCCGGCTCCTTCAGCCCCGCCGACGTGGAGAAGCAGCGCGGCGTACGCCGGATGAAGACCACCGCCACCGGCCTGCTCCTGCTCGTCGCGGTCATCTACGTACTCGCCAAATGGGGGCAGAACTCCGGCGCGGGCGCCTGGGCGGGCTATGTCGCCGCCGCCGCCGAAGCGGGCATGGTCGGCGCCCTCGCCGACTGGTTCGCGGTCACCGCGCTCTTCCGCCGCCCTCTCGGCCTGCCCATCCCGCACACGGCGATCATCCCCACCAAGAAGGACCAGCTGGGCGTTTCGCTCGGCGAGTTCGTCGGCGAGAACTTCCTCTCCTTCGACGTCGTACGGCAGCGGCTGCGCGCCGTCGGCATCGGCGGCCGGCTCGGCACCTGGCTGGCCGAACCGGAGCACGCCGACCGGGTGACGGCCGAGCTCGCCACCGCCCTGCGCGGCGCCCTCACCGTGCTGCGCGACTCGGACGTCCAGGCCGTCGTCGGCGAGGCGATCACGCGCCGGGCCGACGCGCAGGAGGTCGCGCCCGGCATCGGCAAGATGCTGGAGAAGGTCGTCGCCGACGGCGGCCACAAGCGGGCCGTGGACCTCATCTGCGCACGGGCCCACGACTGGCTGGTGCTGCACGAGGACTCCGTGATGGACGCGGTGCAGGGCGGCGCCCCCGGCTGGACCCCGCGGTTCGTCGACAGGAAGGTCGGCGACCGCGTCTACAAGGAGCTGCTCCGCTTCGTCACCGAGATGCGCGACATGCCGGAGCATCCGGCCCGCGGCGCACTCGACCGCTTCCTCGGCGACTTCGCCACCGACCTCCAGTCCGACACGGACACGCGGGCGCGCGTCGAGCGCCTGAAGTCCGAGGTCATCGCCCGTCCCGAGGTCCAGGACCTGATCGCCTCCGCCTGGTCCGCCGTCCGCTCCATGATCGTCGCGGCGGCGGAGGACGAGCGCAGCCAGCTGCGGCTGCGCGTACGGGCCTCGCTGCTCTCCCTCGGCTCCCGGATGGCGACGGACACGCGCCTCCAGGGCAAGGTCGACGGCTGGGTCGAGGGCGCGGCCACGTACGTCGTGACGACGTACCGCAAGGAGATCACCTCCCTCATCACGGACACCGTGGCGGGCTGGGACGCCGAGCACACCTCGAAGAAGATCGAGGCGCACATCGGCCGTGACCTGCAGTTCATCCGGATCAACGGCACGGTCGTGGGCTCGCTGGCAGGGCTCGCGATCTACGCGGTGTCGCGGGCGCTGGGGGCGTGACGCGCTGCCCCTGCGGCACCTGCGTACGGTCAGCGCGAGGAGCGCCACCCCCGCGCACAGCGCCCCCGCGCCCACCCACACCGGGTCGTACGAGCCGAAGGTGTCCCGTGCCACCCCGGCACTCTGTGACGGAGGCACCCGCCCCCACGACTGGCCGGATAGCCATGATGTGAAAGAATCTGGCCATGACTTCCGTAAGGCGGGCGACCCCGGAGCGCGGCCGGCGCCGGACCGTCGCCGTCCTCGTCAGGGACGGGGTCCTGCCCATGGAACTCGGCCTGGTCCACCAGCTGTTCGGCACGGCGCGCTCCGCGGCGGGCGAGCCGCTCTACGACGTCCGCACCTGCGCCCCGCGCCCCGGCAGGATCCGTACGGACGCGGACTTCCCGATCTACGCGGAGCACGGCCTGGCGACGGTGGCGGCCGCGGACACGGTCCTCGTACCGGCGTCGCACGAGACGGACGAGAGCCTCGGGCCGGACGGCCTGCCGACGGAGCTGGCCGAGGCCCTGCGCGGGGCGGACGACGCGCGCGGGGCCCGCCCCCGCCGCGTCGCCTCCATCTGCACCGGCTCGTTCGTCCTCGCCGCCGCCGGACTCCTGGACGGCCGGCGCGCGACGACGCACTGGATGTCGGCCGATCTCTTCGCGCGTACGTTCCCGTCCGTGACGGTCGACCCCGGTGTCCTGTACGTCGACGAGGGCCGGATCCTCACGTCCGCGGGCGAGGCGGCGGGCATCGACCTGTGCCTCCACATGATCCGCCGCGACCACGGCGCGGCCGTCGCCGCGGAGGTGGCGCGCCGCACGGTGGTGCCCCCGCACCGGGAGGGCGGCCAGGCGCAGTACATCCAACGCCCCGTGGAATCACAGGGGTTGACGTCCACGTCCGCGTCGCGCGCGTGGGCCCTCGCCCGCCTCGCAGAGCCCCTCACCCTCGCCGAACTGGCCGCACACGACGCCATGTCCGTGCGCACGTACAGCCGCCGCTTCCGGGAGGAGACCGGCCTCACCCCGATCCAGTGGCTGACGCAGCGCCGCGTGGACCGCGCGCGCGAACTCCTGGAACAGACCGACCACACCGTCGACCGCATCGCGACGGAAGCGGGCTTCGGCACGGGCACGTCGCTCAGACAGCACTTCCAGGCGGGCCTCGGGGTGTCGCCGGGCGCGTACAGGTCGACGTTCAGGGGGAGGTGACGCGCACCTTCCGCAAGGATGACCCGGAGTCCGGGCACCGACCGGACCCCACCCCACCCCACCCCACCGCCCGGGAGCCCCCCGATGACCATCCGCAGGATCGTCCCGAACCTCACGACGAAGTCCCCGGAGTCGATGGACGAGAACTGCGGTTTCTACGGCCTGCTCGGCTTCGAGGAGGCGATGAACATGGGCTGGGTGACGACCCTCGTGTCCCCCTCCAACCCGACCGCCCAGGTCAGCTTCCTCACCCACGACGAGACCGCGCCCGTGATCCCGGACCTCAGCGTGGAGGTCGAGGACGTGGACGCGGTCTACGAGCAGGTACGGGCATCCGGCGCGGAGATCGTCCATGACCTGCGCGACGAGGAGTGGGGCGTGCGCCGCTTCTTCGTACGGGACCCGGAGGGGCGAGTGGTGAATGTGCTGGGGCACCGGCAGCCGGGCTAGGGCCTCAGGAGCGCCGGTCGGCCAGCACGTACGACGCGGCGGCGACGCCCCCGGCGACCGTGAACACGGCGGGCCAGGCGCCGAGCTTCTTGGCGAGCGGGTGCGACCCGGCGAAGGCGGCGACGTAGACACCGCCGAGTACGGCGGCGACCCTGCCCCCGGCGGCCTGCCGCCACTGGGCCCCGGCCGCGACCCCGGCGGCCGCCAGCACGACCCCGCCGAGCTGCCGCTTCTTGGTGAACCGGGCCACGGCGTACCCGCCGACAATCCCGCTCGCGGCCACTGCGGCCGACGGTACCTTCGCCATCACTGCCTCGCTTCTCCGTCATGTGCGGCCCGGGGTGGACGTGGACCGATTCGAGGCTAACGCGCGGGATTGCGGCACCTGCGGGCAGGTTCGGTTCCCCGCGTACGGGGATCCAGGGCGCCGTCGTATGCGGCACGCGGTGCACTAGAATTCCTGTGCGATCAACGGGGGTTGAGCGCCACATGTGACCGGGGGAGCGGCGTGATGGGCGATCCAAAAGATCTACGGGTTCCGCCCGAGAAGCTGACCAAGCTCGCGGACGACCTGGACGGCATGCAGGACCACCTGGACAAGCAGGTCAAGCGCATGGACACGATCGTCGACAGCATCGAGGCGGGCTGGAGCGGCCCGGCGTCGACGGCGTACCGGGGCTTTCACCGGGCCGCGGCCGAGGACGCCGTACGGATCCGCGAGGTGATGAAGGTCCTGGAGCAGGCGGTCCGCATGAGCCGCGACGGCTTCACACAACTCGAACTGGACAAGCTCGACCAGTTTCGCCGGATCCAGGTCAACGTCGATGTGGCGGGCGAGGCGGACAAGCTGTCCACGCCGAACGTCGATGCGCCCGCGCCGCCTTCACGGCCACGCAGCGGCCTGGACAGCTTCTGACCGGGCCGGTCCACCCGCTCACCATCGCGTTCACCATTCGCCGCCGCATCCGTACGCAGCCGTGGACCGGAAGCCCGTACGCAGATGCAGCCGAAGCAGTAGCCGTAGCCACAACTCGTAGCCGTAGCGGCAACCCGTAGCCGTACGCCACAACTCGTAGCCGCAGACGCGCACAGCGACAAGGGGGATCCGTGCCGCCCAGCGACGCCGACGACCACATATCGGTCACCTTCACCACCCTCCACCACCTCGCGGTGGAGCTCGAGGACATCCTCAAGCAGCTCAACGGGCGGATCGACGACCTCTACGAGCGCGTAGAGCCGGTCGTCCTGTCCTGGCAGGGCGAGGCCAGGGAGATGTTCATCGACAAGCTCGACGAGTGGGACCACTCGGCGCAGGACCTTCAGGCGGCCCAGAAGTGGCTGCACGAGATCGTGACGACGGGCCACATCAACTACGCGGCGGCGCACCGGGCGGTCCTGCGCGGCTGGGGCGCTGCCTGATGGGGACGCCGGCGCCGGGCAGCGGCACCATCGACGTCAAGCCCTCCACCCTGCACCAGGTCGCGGGCGGGTTCGCGGGCGAGCAGACGCCGTTCGACAAGGCCGCCAAGAACCTGATCAAGGAGCTGAAGGAGTACCCCGACGCGGGCGGCTACGGCACGGCCCCGCAGGCCTTCGCCGCCTCCTACCTCAAGGCGGCCAACCGCTACCTGGAGGTGTGGGCCAAGGTCGTGGTCAGTATCGGGGGCGCCGCCGTCGGCTTCGCCACCACCGCGAACAACTACTCCAAGGCGGAGGCCGCCAACGACGCCTCGGGCAAGACCAAGCCCCAGACACAGCCCCCGCCCGTCGTCATCGACAAGGCCCCGGACTACGGATCGGTCCCCGACCTGAAGTGGGGCGACGACGACGGCGGAGACGACTTCATCCGCTCGCTCCTGGAGTGGATCCCCGACGTCGTCTGGCACATCATCCGCCCGCTGCTCGAACATGCCTTCCGCTGGGGCAAGGTCGCCGAGGTCTACCCGTATCCGCAGCAGCACTACCTCAACTCGCTGTCGCAGTCCTGGGCGGACATGACGAAGGCGCTGTCGTGGGCCGAGGGCAATCTGACGGGCCAGATGTACGGCATCACCCAGCAGAGCAACAGCGAATGGCACGACGCCATGCGGCAGTTCTGCAGCTCGCTCTGGGGCACCACCGCCTGGGGCAAGCAGACGGCGGGCTACGAGTGGAAGCACGACTCGGCCGCCAACCAGAAGCCCAGCCACCCGGTCATGTCCGTCCTGTTCGACACCGCGATGAAGATCAGCGACCTGCTGCGCGAGTTCGCCGAGGCCGCGGTGTACGTGAACGGCGAGGTCTGGGACATCTACATGGAGGCGGTCAAGAAGGCCGTCGGCGACATCGACCTCAGTGACGGCGTCGACCTCAAGGACCTCAAAGAGGGCGCGAAGGGCGTAGGCCGCTTCCTCAAGGGCCTCGCCAAGGGCGCCGCGGAGGTGAGCGTAGAGATCACCCTCAACATCGACACGGCCGCGCTCAACCGCGTCGTGGAGGAGTACAACCGCCGCGTGAACGCGCTCTGGCCCCGGCTCGACGCGCTCATGGAGGCGTTGGACGAGGCGTACTTGAGCGCGCCCACGTATCAAGCCGAGGAAGCACGCGCCGAGGCGTTCGGTGCCCGGTCGCTCGACGACTTCAAGCACGGGCACAAGTGGACCGATCCCGAGGACACGAAGAACGGCAAGTACAAGATCGACCTGGCGGGCGACGAATGGCTCAACCACGGCCATACGCTCGACAAGCACGTGGGCAAGACCGATGAGCAGCTCGCGCAACGGCTGCGCGACCAGGGTGGCCCACCGACGGCGGCCTGGCCGCACGGCAAGCCGTCCATCGGCGGAGCGTCCACCTTCGAATCGGTCGACAAGGCTCAGGAACTCACCCAGCACAACATCGACGAGAATTCCGAAGAGATCAAGAAGTGGCTCGACGGCCCACCGCCCCCGCAGAACGGCGACCGGCCCAAGTCCTTCGACGGGACGGCCCCGAACGGCGAATACAGTGGCCGCAGCGTGACCAAGCAACCCAACGACGTGAATCATTCAGGGTTCAAGAACGACGGCCTGAATGCTCAGCCGATTCACGTGAAGGGCATCAGGACCGTCCTCAAGTACGACGACAGTCTCGACCCGCCGTTCGTCGTGCTGACCTCGATGCCGACGGAGTGAGAAAGAAGTGCGAGGAAAGGCCATTCACCAGTACTGGTATCCCGAGTCGATGAACTGGCAGGACGTCGATCCGGCCAGGCATCCGTTCGACCGCGAAGGGGCGCTGGACGTGGTGCGCGAGGTGGTGTCCTCTGCGGACCCGGAGGCCGGTCGCCCTCGCGGCCTGTGGTCGGACAACTCCGTCGCACAGGGGCTCGCCGAACGGTACGGCGCCTGGGCGTTCGGCTGGTTCAGCTCATGGCAGGGGTACCCCGACTCCGGCGCGGTCATCCGTGAACTCCCGCCGAGCGGTGTCAGCGACGGTGACCTGGAGGCGCAGGCCAGGCGGTACACGAGTGCGCTGCTCCAGTGGCGGGACTGGCTCGAGGAACTCGCCGCATGCTTCGCGCGGCTCGCGCCCCCGCCCGGGGCCGACGAGGCCGACGTCCTGCGGCACCGTGAGCGAGGGGCGGCGCCTCTCGTCACGCTGGTCGTCGCCAAGACCGATGCCGGCGAGCTGTGGCGCGGCGAGCTCAGCCAGGCGTTGACCTGGTACCTGGAGTCGACCGGGATGCCCCGTGACCGTGCGGAGGAGCTGGCCGACGACCTGGTCGACGCGGAATTCGACAGCTGGGTCGCTCCGGACGACGCCACGGTGGCCCGCGTGGCCGAAACCCTCGGAAAGCCAGATGCGTGACGACCTCCTCGGCTGGCTGAGGGTGCGCTCCGAGGTGCCGTGGGAACAGGCGTGCCCAGATCTCGCCGGCCCGGTGAGGGGGCGGCACGACGGAATTGCCCGGGCCGCCCGGCGGCAGGAGCGGGCGGACGATCCCGGCCGCCCGGTCAGACTGCAGGCAGCATGGGACCGGGCGAGGTCGGACGCGGAGGCCGGCCGAGCCCTCGACCTCGGCCTCCTCTCCGCGTGGCAGAAACTGGTTCTCGGCCGGCGGGACGTCCGATTCCGTTCCTCCCCGGCGTTCGCGAAGGGCGGGCGGGAACGGTACGGACTCCATCCCGACACCCGGGACCGCTTCGCGGCCTGTCTCGCGGAGGCCTCCGGCCACGGTTCGGGAATCCCTCTCCCGGCCCGCGCGGCCCGCCTCTACCTCGACGTGTCCTTCTTCCACCCCTTCGACGACGGCAACGGCCGTGCCGCCCTGCTCGCTCTGGGCTTCTGCCTCGCCAGTGAGCAGGTTCTGCTCGACGAGGCCGGCCCACTGCCGGTCCGCCGGTATGCCGATGATGCGGCCGGAGCGCTCGCGATGGCGCAACTCGTCCATGTACTGGCGAAGTCCACGGCGGAACGTGGCCTTCCCACTCCCGCACCGACAAGGCGGTGACCGTGCCGGAATCTCATCCCGTACCGACCAGAAGTTCGACCTATCCCGACCGCGAGACCGCCCAATGGGCCACCCAGCAGGTTGTCACCGCGAACGAACAGCTCATCCACCGCTGGCTCGCGCAGTCCACCCGCGCCCGCCTCACGCTGGAGGCCGCGTGGCCCTCCCGCCCCGACCCGGTCGGCCGGGTGCTGCTCCAGGCGATGATGCTGGCGGGCCGCGACCCTGTCGACGCACGGGCCGCACGCGTGATCCTCAAGCGGGACGACGCGAGCCCGCACGGCTTCGTCGTGCACGCCACGTTCCCGGTCTACCTGTAGCCACCCGTATCACCCCGTAGAGGACGCCGCAGCCGTGCCCATGAACCCCTTCGAACACGACCGACGCTACGGCGAGCTGGACCAGGTGATGCGCGCCTACGCCGGCCAGGCCGCCGACGACACCGAGGACAAGCCGAGCACCGCCCTCACCGCCTACCTGCGCCACACCTGGCACACCCGCCCCTGGGCACTGGCGGCCGCTGAGACGCAGCTGCGCGAGTACTCCCGCAACCCTCCGGGCCGAGTACGCCTGCGCCTGGGCGAGTTCTACGCGGTCCCCGACGTGGGCCTGCCCGAGGACGACATCCAGGGCTGGCTGGCCATTCTGGCCGACCACATCAAGCACAGCATCGAGGAAGGCGAAGTGCCGCCGCCCTCAGTCCCGTTGACCCACTGGGAGTGGCGCGCCCGCTTCCCGGAGGCGGCCCAGTTCCTCGGAGGCTGGTTCTCCCAGGACATGCCGGACGAGTTCGCCGACCACGACGAAGCGATCGCCGACTACGCGGCTACGACCGACCCACACCTGGTGGCGCGCCTGGCGGGAGAACTCCACGAACTGCTCGCCCTGCCCCTCGAGGAATCCGACTACGCACAGGCGCTGGCGGAACTGGGCATGGAGGTCGACCCTCCGACGCCGTACGCCCCGGGCGGCTGGCTGGACCGGGTGGCGGAGCAGGTGGGCGGGGGAGGCTTCGTGGCGGATTATGGGGAGGGGCGGGGGCCGGGCGGGGAGTAGGGGGGCCGGCAAACAGTCGGTCACGGGACACCGACCGAGCGTCAGTTGGTACCCGCCAGGTCCCCCGAGAGCTGGGTGAGCTCGCGAGTTCCAGCCCGCAGAGAGCAGCATCGCCGATCCACGAGTTAGGCCGTTTCGTTTAGATCACTGAGGCCGGCTGCGTCAAGATCCCGCATCACCGGTTGGCGGCCTTCACCGCAAGTCGCTGTTGCGCTGCTGGTAGGTGCCGCAGCCAGGGGCGCTTACGGCCCTACCGCCGGAAAGACCGGGCGCGAACCGATGAGTTCCTTCATGATCAGCAGTCATAGATCGTGGTTGATGCGCCGCAGCCGCAAGTGCGGCCGAAGCGTCCGCCGATCTGACCCGCTGAGAACCAGATACGAGACACCGAGGAACCATAGATGCGTACCTTGATTAGCACTGCCTTCATCTCGCTCGACGGCGTCGTGGAGGCCCCGGGCGGCGAGCCCGGCTACCGGAACTCCGGCTGGACCTTCAAGGACATCGAGTTCATCCCCGAGGCGTTCGACATCAAGGGCCGCGAGCAGAAGGAAGCCACGGCGATGCTGATGGGCCGGACCAGCTACGAGGCGTTCAGCCCGGTGTGGCCGGACATGGCGGACTTCGCCGACTACAAGGCGATGCCGAAGTACGTCCTCTCCACCACGCTCACCGAGGACGACTTGGTGACGAATTGGGGCGAGACGACGATCCTGCGCTCACTCGACGAGGTCACCGCCCTGAAGGAGACCGAGGGCGGCCCGATCATCGTCCACGGCAGCGCCGCCCTGAACCAGAGCCTCTCGGACGCCTGCCTGATCGACCGCTACAACCTGCTCGTCTTCCCGCTCCTGCTCGGCGCGGGCAAGCGCCTGTTCAGCGCCACGGACAAGGACACCCAGAAGCTGAAGCTGGTTGAGCACGAGGCATACGCCAACGGCCTGCAGAAAAACGTGTTCGACGTCGTCCGCTGACACGACTCCCGCCCCCGCCCGGCCGTCGCCTCATCGGACACGGCACCGGCCAAAAGGTCCTGCTCAGCGGACATCGGGTCACCGTGCGGACCAGAGGAAGATGCCTGCGATGTGGAGTGCGGCCAGGTAGATGGTTGCGGTCTTCTCGTAGCGGGTGGCGATGCCGCGCCACTGCTTGAGGCAGTTGATGCACCGCTCGACGGTGTTTCGCTGTTTGTAGGTCTCGCGGTCGAAGGCCGGTGGCCTGCCGCCCCGGCTGCCGCGACGCAGCCGGTGGCTCCGCTGGTCCGCCGGGACGGGGATCACTGCCCGGATGCCGCGCTTGCGCAGGTGTTCGCGGATCGCGCGGGAGGAGTACGCCTTATCGGCCAGGACCAGTTCCGGCCTGGTGCGGGGCCGTCCTCGCCGACGAGGAACGCGTAAGCGGGCCATGACGTCGTTGAAAGCAGGTGCGTCGCCGGCCTGGCCTGCGGTGAGGACGAACGCCAGAGGCCGACAGCGGCCGTCGGCAGCGAGATGGATCTTCGTGGTCAGCCCGCCGCGGGAGCGGCCGATGGCATGGTCGTCGGGCTCTCCGGCCGGGGCCCCCTTTTGCGGGCCCCGGCCGCGTGCTGGTGGGCACGCACGATCGTGGAGTCCACCGAGACAGCCCAGTTGAGGTCCTCGTCCGCGTCGGCCTGGGCCGTCAACGCGATGAACACGCGCTCCCAGGTGCCGTCGACGGCCCACATCCGCAGCCGGTTGTAGACGCCTCTCCAGTTGCCGTACTTCTCCGGCAGGTGGACCCACTGCGTTCCGGTCTGGAACTTGAAGGCGATCGCGTCGATCACCTCGCGGTGGTCCCGCCACCGGCCCCCCGCTTCGGCGTGTGGTCCGGGAGTAACGGCTCGATCCGTGCCCACTGCGCGTCAGTCAACGGCACACCCGGACCAACGACCGGCTGATCCAAACGAAACTCCCTAGGCCGGAGAAATCCGTCTGTAGCTCAGTGTCCTGCGGCCCGACGCTGCGTGACGCAGTTGATGAACTGAGACCATGCCACGCTGCCGACGCGGATTTGTGGGTGCCCGAAGTCCTTGGAGTCGCGCACGGCCACGATGCCGGGCAGGTTGGCGGCCACCTCGACGCACTCGCCGTTGCCGCTGCTGTAGGTGGACTTCGCGAACTCGAAGGCGGGCATGTACTAAATCTCCTCGCGGATGCTCTCGATCAGGGCACGAGAGTCGTGCTGCGCCATTGAGAGTCGGGCGATGCGGCCGAACAACGAGTTGTGGTGCGCCGCGTCCTTCTCGCTCTCCAGCCACAGCGTAGATGACGTCGTGTCCATGTAGACCACGTCCATCGCGCCAGGATCCGTGAAGGAAACGATGTTGAAGGCGCTGGTCATTCCGGGGTGGGCTCCCGCAAGGCTGGGCATCACCTGAAGTTTGACGTTGGGGAGCTGGGCTGTCTCGAGGAGATTGCTCAACTGGGCTCGCATGACGGAGCGTCCTCCCACGAGCTGACGCAACGCGGCTTCGGCGACGATGGCCCAGATCTCGAGTGGCGATTCGCCGGTCAACCTGCTCTGCCTCGCGATTTTGGCTTCGACGAAGCGCTCGATCTCATCGGGATCTTCCCAGTCCGCGCTGCCGACCGCGAGGGCGCGGGCGTAGTCGGGTGTCTGGAACAGCCCTGGAACAAAGGCGAGTTGCCAAGTCCTGACCGACGTGGCGACATCCTCGAGGGCGACGTACTCAACCAGATTGCGCAGCTCGGGGTATTGATTCCACCAGCCGCGGACTTTGCGACGGTCGCGATCCCTGTCTGCCAGCGTCAGCAAGTGGTGGATCAGGTCAAGGTCAGTGACGCCGTAGCGGTCGCAGAGGGCTCGGATGTCCGGATCGCGCATGGGAACCCAGCCGCTCTCCATCTTCGCGACCTTGGCTGTCGAAGCGGATAGAGCCTGGGCCGCCTGCCCCTGCGTGAGACCGGCTTCAAGGCGCAGCTTGAGGAGCTCTCCGCCCAACCGCCGGCCAAGGACCGTGGAGGCACGATTTCCCTGTGACGGCTGATCTGGCTTCACGTGGTGCCCTCCCTGGATGCACGCACAGTTTGCGGTTCGGCGGCGTCGGCACGCAACCAGTCCGGGTGTAATTTTCCCCGAGTCGATTGCATCCGGTGTAGTCGTCTCCGTACTCTCTGTATCCAAGAGCCCAACCGGCGCTGCCAGTTGGCTGTGCGTGTCTTGCCTTCGGAGGTACATGCAGATGACAGAGGTGAACGCTCAAGAGGGCGTCATCCACTCCGACAAGCTCTCCTACACCGCGTACCCGAGAAGCGTGTCCCTGGCTCGGCGCCGCGCTGCGCGCCTGGTCGACGAGTGGGGGTATGGCGATCAGGCAGGCTCGGTTGCGCTTCTGGTGTCGGAGCTTGCGACGAATGCGCTGCTGCATGGCTGCTTCCGAGGTCGCCTCTTTCAGGTCGAACTGACTCTCGCTGGCAGCGTGTTGAAAGTCTCGGTGTCCGACCCCAGGGGAGAGCTGCTGCCGGAGCCACGGCCGGCGAACGAGAACGAGCAGTTCGGCCGGGGCCTCCTGATCGTGCAGGAGGTCGCGTCGGACTGGGGAGTTGAGGAGCGGAGTGTCGGTAAGACGGTGTGGTGCGAGGTCCATGTCGGGTAGTTCACAGCTGTTCGGTGGGCGGGGTGGCTGACGCGGCCGGCCGCCTGAGGCGGTGCCTCAGGCGGCTGCGTTGAACCCTGCCCGATCTGGGAAGTGCCTGTGGCTGCCTCAGCCCTGTAGGAGACCCGAGAAGAACCCTATGGACGGGTCGTCCGGGGTGCCCACCAGGAGCGCACGGTCGAGCAAGCAGTTGTTGTGCTCGCAGCTGGTCTCCGGGAGCATCACGCAGGCGTGACACGCGGCCAGGTTGGTGCTGCCGGTTCCCGACGCCTCCGACTCAACACACAGGGGATCGGAGGAGCACCACTCGGCTCGGTGGACGGCCGAACGGATCGACCGGTCGAGACCGTCCGGTTCGCCTTGGGCGACAAGACCTCCGAGACTGCCCGCGGAGTCGCTCGTCGCCGTGTAGACGAGCACCCCGGCCATGTCGTCGGCGGCGTAGAGACGCTCGCGCAGGGAAGCAGCCGGATAACCAGCCTCCAGGCTCCACTCGTTTATGAGAACGTGCGCCAGAGTATGCAACAGCACCATGCGCGGTGTGGCAGGCGAAGGGACGACCCGGGCAGGGTCGTCCGCCCGCTGTTCCAGCACCCGTTGGTGAGCGGTGCGCATCCGCTCGATCCGAGCCGCCACCGCCGCGGCCTTCTCCCAGACGTCGAGTCGGTCCTTGTCCAGTCGGAGGAAGACTCCCTCACCCCGCACCTGCATGGCAGGGAGCCAACGCAAGGGAGAATCGGAGAGTGGCATTTCCTTCGATTCGGTCGTCGAGTCGGGGTCCGCGAGTCGGGTGAAGGCCTTGAGGGCGCGTACCTCACGGAGCTTCTTGACCAGCATCGGACCGGTGACGCCGATCGGACCGAGGACGCTCTGGTCGCCCAGCGGGGTCTCGCAGACGAACTGTTCGTCGTGAGAGTGCTCGCGCTCGTCGTTGCCCGCGCTGAGACGCTCGTACTCCTTGTTGCGCAAGGCGCGGTAACGGTGATCGAAGGTGGGGACGGCCTCACCATCGGGATCCTCTTCGCGCTCCGCGTCGAGCAATGCCATCACCTCGTCGAGAGGTACAGGACACGCTCCCTTGAAGACACCTTTGAGGTAGATCTCGACGTGCTCGCGCTCGTCGTACTGGCGGAGGGCGTCCCAGTGTTCGGCGAGGGGATCCGCGCGACCGTCACTCCACGGAGGGATGGAGAGCGCCGACTTCAGCACCGGCTGCCACACGGCCGAGGAACCACGCTGGAGCGTACGTAGAGGAAGTCCGCACTCCTGTGCGGGGGCGGACGTGCCAAGCCAAGGGCGAGTGCCTCGGCACTTGAGGCCGAGGTCCTTGAGTGCGTTCCTGCGGAACGAGCCCTCCATCGAGACCTCGGGAGCGCGTCCACAGGTGCAGGAGACGAGGATCGAGCGGAGCGAGGAGGTGCGCCCCGACGAACGCATCCTGAGCTTTCCGCCGCACTGTCCCGAAGAGGTCGCACCGCGTTCGGCAGAGCGGTGCACCCACTGCCAGTACGGGAACTCGTCGAGGTGTCCGGCTTCGCAGGCGACGACGAAACGTGAGGGGACGAGCTCGACCTCGCAGACGCCGCAGATGCTTCGACCCGCGGGCGGGTTGAAGTCGCGGTGCCGCTGCAGTTCGTTGCACTCCAGGCACGAGTGCATCAGGGGGAAGCGTCGGACCCGGAGGCCGTCCTTGCTGGTGTCGTCGGACGCGGGCGGCATGCGGAAATAGTCGACACCGAGGACGCGGGCCAGGCGACGCTCGTGGACCCGCGGAGACTCGTCGGTGTTCCAGGTCTCCTCGGCGCGGTCCAGACCCGAGACCACGAAGGACTCGTGGTCGACGGCGATGAGCGATCCGACACCGTACGTGGTGATCGCCTGGGCACGGCGGACCGTGCCGCGGCGCGGGAGGTTGTGTGCGGGTGCGGCTCCCGTTGCGCCGGCCCGGCGACGGCGGGCGGGGGGCGGGGTCATCGGGTTCCCTCCATGAACAGTGCGGACTCGGCGTCGACGTCCCGCAGGCTCCAGAGCGTGGACCACGCCTCGGAATCCTCGGCCTCGTCGTCGTACGCCTTCAGGAGCGAGGGGACTCGACTGCCCCGGCGAGGTTCGAAGAGGAGGCCGCCGTGGATGTCGGCCTCTTCGCACCACCACTCGACGAACTCGTCGAAGGCGAGCGACACGGCTTCGGTCTCCTCCGGGGTGACCGCCCGGACGCGGTCCAGGAGTACGGACTTCACAGGGCCACGGAGGATGGGTTCGTAGGACTCGACCTCGCCGGCTCCTTCATTGGGTCGGGCGGCGGGAATCAGGATGCGGGCGAGGGCGACGATCACCGCGTGCAGGCCTCGTTCGCGGGCGCGGGCGGAGAACGGCGTGACGGAGGTGGACTCGACCTCACGGTAGAGGGCCGAATGGTAGTGCTGGAAACTCTCGTAGTGGGAACGGTCACGGGATCGGGTCGAGTTGAGCATCACCGCGACCAGCCCGGGATGGGCGCGACCGACGCGGCTCGTGGCTTGGATGTACTCGGCGGTCGTCTGAGGCTGGCCCATCACGGCCATGAGGCCGAGGCGGTCCACGTCCACGCCCACCGCGATCATGTTGGTGGCGAGCAGGACATCCACGGTGTCCTCGTCGGGCAGCCTTTTCTCGATGCCCTTGAGGCGGGTGGGGATCTCACTGGCGTCGATCCGGCTGGTCAGCTCGGAGTAGTTGGAGACCGACCGCACCGTCACGCCTTCACGCTCGGCGAGCAGCTCGAGATAGGCCACCACGTCGTCGTGGACCTGGAGTTCGGCCGCCGAGAGGAGCCGCAAGCTGTTGAAGTATCCGACGAGACTCCAGTACGCGTCGCGCACCTCGTCCTGGGTCTCCGCCTGCTTGGCGCGGTGCAGAAGAGTGGCGTACGTGCGGATCAATAGGGTGGACTGGCTGGTACCTGGGGCCAGGAGACCGATATAGCGGCGGCTCGCCTTCTCCTCGCGCGGTGTCTCCACGGCGAACCACGAGTCACGGGCATCCAGTCCGGCCGGCGGGAACTGCCTCACTTCGCGGGCGAAGAGGTGTCGACCCTGGTCGGCAGCGCGACGGATGGTCGCCGTGGAGGCGATCACCTTGGGCCGGTCGGCCAGGGCGTCCACGGCGGTCTCGTAGAGGCCTGTGAGGGTCCCCAAAGGGCCTGAGATCAAGTGGAGTTCGTCCTGGACGATCAGCTCCGGCGGAGGGGTGGCGTCGTCCGGGTCATTCCGGTTGAAGAGTGCGGAGGTCGCCGGACGCCATGGCATCGAGGCGAACTTGTCGACGGTGGCGATCACCAGCGTAGGCCGGGCGTCGTACACCGCCTCGTCGATCAGATGGACGGGCAGGCCGTCGGCGAAGTCGCAGCCCGCACCGGTACAGCGGACGTGCATCCGCTTGGCGTCCTCGTCCACCTCGTAGTTCCGGGCGTCGAGACGGGTCCCGCACCAGGGGCAGCCGTGCAGTTGGACGGGGTTCTCGGTGGCCAGCCGCTTGTCGAGGTTCGCACGCAGTTCATCGAGCTTCTTGTCGGCCTCGACCAGCATGTTGGGGGTGGCCGAGCGTCCCACCCACATACCGACGGAGAACTCCTCATGACCCAACTCGGGTGTGCGGCGACGCATGTTCTCCATGGCGCAGAGCAGTACCGCCGCGCGCTCGAACTGTTGCAGGGTGAGCAGACGCAGCGTGTAGCGCATGAGAACGGTGACACCTCCGCCGTTCGTACCCTGGCGAAGACGACGGAGGAACGACGTGAGGGCGATCAGTCCGAGATAGGCCTCCGTCTTGCCACCACCAGTGGGGAACCACAGCAGATCGGAGACCTGCCGGTCGCGGTGCTCGGGGCCGTCGATGCCGGCCAGACAGAGCAGCATGAACGCGATCTGGAAGGGACGCCAGCGGCCTGCGGACGGATCGGGGGAGCCGTGGCGCCCGCCCTTCACCCAGACGCTGCGGGCACGCTGGTCGGCCATGACACGGTTGGCGAGCCGGAACGCCCGCATCAGATCAGGCTTGATCCGCAGCAGGGCGATGCCCTCACGGATTCTGCAGAGTGCCTCGCGGCACGCCTCGACCTGATCCCGGGCGGGTTTTCCGTGGGCCTCACCGGTCAGGGCCTCCGCCTCGGAAGCCTTGCGGTCGATCCAGCGCTCGTAGCCCGTCACGAGCTCTTCCAGAGCGGCCAGGACCTCGCCGTCGGGCTTTTCCGCCAGCCCCAACATGGAGAGCGCTGAGCTGTCGATCTCCGGGTTGGAGTCCGTGAGCAGCACCTCCACGGTGGGTACGAATTCGCTCCGTACCTCGGCGACGGCGGCCCGGACGGTGTCGGTCATACCGATCGGCGGCGGGGTCCAGTCCCATTCCGCGGAGCAGCCGTGGCCGACGGCGAACGTCGGGGCGTGGCGGTGCAGCAGCCGACTCGTGGCGATCTCCGGATCGTGGGCGGCGGACGGGGCTGCGCGCTCGACGAACGCGGTGGAGCCGTCGAGAGCCCGCACCGTGAGACCGCATTGGAACAAGGAGTACGCGTCCTGGAGATCCCGCTCGCCGACCTTCTGGGTGTTGATCAGCGTGATCGTGACCGTGACCGTCCCGGTATTGGGGTCGGGGCGTCGGGCGATGACGTGCAGTGCGGCTTCCGGGGTGAGGGGGATCGGTTCGCCCGGAGCCGGCTCGGTCACGACGACGGACTGATCCGGGAGGTCGAGCTCCCTACGTCGCCACCGCTCCCGCTGGTCGGCAGTGGTGCGGGCCTCGGCGCGGCGGGCCGGGATCAGCGTGCCGTCCGCGTCCGTGGGCTCGTAGACGGCTGCGCGTGCAGAGACCACGATCGTGTCGTTTATGGCCGGGTCGATCGCGAAGGTCAACCCCATCGAGGAAGGGCGCCGGTCCATCGCGGCGCCGACTTCCTGTGCGGTGCCGGACTCCTCGACGTCGTCGTGGGCGAGCCGCGGGGCGACGTCCAGGCCGTCCAGTTCGGCGTGATCCTCAGCCTTCCGCTGTTGTGCGGCCCTGTCGGCTGCTCGCGGATACAGGACGCCCGTCAGGTAGCGATCGATCGGTGCGTCCTGCTCAAGCACCTCGTCCCTGTCGCCCGGCTCGGCATCCTGCGCGGGGCCGAGGAGTTCACGGCGGAGCCCCACCAGGAGTTCCTCGTCCCGGACCCGGTAGTGCTCGGAGTGTCGGCCTGCCACGTACGTCATGCGCGCTGCTCCTCGTTGTCGTCGGCTCGTCGGTACCGACCGATGCCGGTGATCCGGGGCGCGATCCACACACCCCGATCACCGAGACCCGCGTTGGCGCCCGCCGCGGGGCTGCCCGTGACGGTCTCCAAGGTGTCCACCCGTATTCCGTGGATCTCGTCGGGCCACCAGGGATCCCACGTCCGATTCACCTTCTGCACCCGGAACAACTCCTCGCGGAACTGCTCCGAGGCCTCACCGATCTGCCGCCCGTCGTGGATCAGCGCGTAGGGCGGGCTCTGGTACTCGCCCATCGGCAGGTCATGCCGTTTCCGCCACACCACTTCCTGTCCGGGGCCGACATGGTTCAGGAGATACGCCTGGGTCGCCACGGCATCGGTGTCGTGAGCGGGAGGGTTGTCCCGACTGACATCACTCGCCTCGACGACGATCCCGAACCGGTCGTAGGACCGCCACCCACCCACGTACCGGCGACCGTTCTTCCTGCCACCCGCTCTCCTGAGGAGAGGAAGCTCGGGAGACTCCGCGTGGTAAAGATCCCGGCGGGCGCGCGTCATCGCCACATAGAGGGCTCGTGCCTCGGCAGGAAGGTCCAACACGTCCTTGTACTGCTTGCCGAGCTCGACGACGGTCGGCGGGTTCAGGACGATCACCCTGTCGAACTCGAGACCCTTGGCCCGGTGCACCGTGGAAACGACGATCCTGGTGGTCTCCGGGTCGGCCGCCTCGTCGGGGAACCTGCCGTCAGAGACCGAGCGACGCAGCCGCTCCAGATCGATAACGTCGCGTCCGGCCCCGCGTGCTGTGCGGCGCAGCACCGTCCACAGGGCGCCCGCGTTCGGCTCGTACGGCAGGGGGATCTCGTCGAGCAGAGAGCGGAACCGATCCTGGGTGAGGCCTGTCGCCTCCGTGCGGCGCAGCAGCTCGGCAACCCAGTACGGCACCGGCCGGTCTTCGAGCGGGCGCCTCAACCGGTGCTCCACGCCGTGGTGGTGAAGCAGGCCGGAGACCACCAGAGCCTGTCGGTTGTCGCGGGTGAGGATCGCACACGACTCGGAGAGGTCCCGCAGGCCGGCCATGGTGAACTGGTCGGCGAGGGCACCCATCCCGTTCGCTGGTTCCAGCAGCAGATCCCGCAGATCCTCGTAGAGCGTCGCCGCCTCGTCCACGTCGGCGACTCGCTGGAGCCTGGGGCCGTACTCCAGCGCGACCCGGGCCTCGGGAGTGACGGCCCGGAAGCTCTGAGTGAGGTGGAGTTCCACCAGGTCGTCCGGGTACGAGAAGCGCAGCCAGTCGAAGAACCGCCCGGTCTCGTCGGCGCGTTCGGTCAGGTCCTCGATCTGGAAGCCGTAGATGGACTGGGCGGCATCGCCGACGACCGTGAAGCCGCAGCTGTCCTGGTACCGGTCGAGAAGCGCTTCCACCAACTCGCGTCGGCCGCCTAGCAGATCCTGTACCTCGTCGATCACGACGTGAGCCGGCGGAACGGAATCGCCAATCTCGAGCGCCCCTCGCTCGATCGCCTCAGCCGCTGCCGTGATCCGCTCGTCGAAGCCTGTTTTGCTCCATTCGACGTCCGGGCGGGCGTGGAGAAGTACCCCGTACGCCCAGGCGTCGAAGGTCTGGGCGCGCACCCGTAGAGCTCGCTCCCCGTGCCGGGCGATCCGTTCGCGCAACTCGCGTGCGGCGGCACGGGAGAAGGTGAGCACCAGGATCTCGGCAGCCTCCAGAGTCTCGTCGGGGCCCTCATGACCGCACAGCGCGTCGAGGCGGCGCACCAAGGTGTGCGTCTTGCCCGCCCCGGCTCCGGCGGTGACCAGGACGCGCGCGTCCCAAGGCTGCTCGACCACGGTCCGCTGCTCGTCGGTGAGAGGCGGACTGTCGAGGTAGGCGTCGGTCACTTCCTGCTCCAGAGGTGCTCGAACTGGGTGAAGGCCAGCTGGGTGTCGAAGTTGGCGATGTTGTCGCTGACGTTGAGGATCAGGCAAGTGTCCTTGCCGCCGTTGAGCGGACCGCGCAAGCCTCGACCGATCATCTGCTGGTAGACGTTGGTGCTGTACACCGGCCGGGCGACGACCACGGCGCGCGTGGCGGGAGCGTCGAATCCCTGGGTCAGGACACCGTAGTTGGTGAGTACCTGGATGCGCTCGTTGCGGAAGCTCTCGATGCGTGTGCGACGGTCATGCGCACTCGTCGTCGAGTCCACGGCGGCGGAGGGGATTCCCCGGTCGTTGAGCATGGCCGACAGGTACTTGGCATGGTCGACGGAGGTGGCGAACAGCAGCGTCGGCCAGCCGCTGGGCAGTGCGGCCACCGAATCGACGATGCGTCGGCTGCGCGCGTGGTCGTCGGCGAGCCGCTGTTCGGCGGCGCGTGAGAGCATCGCCATCCGCTCGGCCTGTACCTTCTCGTCACGGGTCAGCTCGATCCGACCACCTTCCAGAGTGCGGTGCTCGACCTGTGCGAGCATCCCCCAATTCTGGAGATCGCGATACGGGTCGCCGGACGGGAAGACGCCTTCGTCGAGCCGTCGGTTGCCGAAGCGGTTGACCAGGCGGCGAGTCTCGTCCTCGTTGGTGTTGCGGAACGGGGTGGCGGTCAGGCCTAGCAGGTGCCGGCCGGTCTCGTACTGGGTGAGCCCCAAAAGGCTCAAGATCTCGGTGTACCTCTTGGAGATGGCGGTGTGGGCCTCGTCCACGATCACCAGGGCAGCCTGCTTCAGCCATGCGTACTGCTCGGTGCCCAGGCAGCGCTCCAGCTTGGCGTCGGTGGCGACCACCAGGTGAGGGTGATCGACGACGTTTCCGACCTCGTTGCTGCTCCAGAGACGGCTGATGGTCAGCGGCCTCTCCGCGCCGACCTTGCTCCAGACGAACTTCCAGCTTTGAACGGCCTGTTCGCACAATTCCTCGGTCTGTGCGATCCATAGCAGTGGTCCCCTCAGGTCCGCCACGCGCTTGACCCAGCGGATCACGGCCTCGGAAGTGATGCGGGTCTTGCCCGCTCCGGTCGGCAGCGACAGCATGCCGCGCTGAGGTGCGAGGCGGTCGAGCATGGTGGTGATGTTGCGGACCAGGTCCTCTTGGTAGCCGTGGAGGCTCGGGAAGTCCCGGGGACCCTCGACGGTCTCGGACGACGGTGGTGTCGGGGTCCGCGAACCCGCGAACGACACTGGCAGTTTCAGGTCCGAGACGAAGGCGACGGCGGACGAAGAGCCGCTGTAGGACACCGGGGCATCGGGGAACCGTGCCTGGATGTCGCGGGCGTGCTGATGCAGCACACCGTCGCCGTGTGCGTTGAACGCCATCTGCGCGATCCGCCGACCCGACGGCTCGACACCGTCGGTCGCCTGGAGCTCTGCCTCCATGAGTCCCTCGGGGAGGCCACCCCGGAGTGCCTCGGCCCCTATCAGCAGCTCGATCTTGGCGACCACGTCCTCGGTGTCGCGCACAGCCTTCCGCGCTGCCTGCATCGCGCTGTCCCGTGCCATCCGGTCCTGATGCTCGAGCACGGCCCTGCAGCCGGACGGGCCGAGGCCCAGACCGAGTTCGCGGTCGATCAGTCGCAGCATCGGTTCGGGGTCGAGAGGGACGCGGACTTTGACGGTGCCGTCCTGGCGGACGGCGTCCAGGGGAGAGGTGCGTGTGCCGTTGGGGGTGCGCGTGACCTCCTCCAGCTCGGTGCACCGCTGCACCAGGCTGTTCCGATTGGAGCCGTTGAGATTCCGCCGCAGAGCGGGAAACAGCTCGACCAGCGGGACCGGAGCGCCCTCGACGACCTCACGGGTTTCCCGGCTGATCACATCGGCGTAGCGGAGCATGCCCCAGTTCTCCACCATCAGCTCGGCGTCGTCGGAAGTGGGCACGAGCAGCGCCGGAAGCTGCTCGGCACGCAGCGCCCGATACTCGGCGGCACCGACGGCAAGCGTGATCTCGGCATCGGGGCGGGTGCCCCAGGTGTCGCCGATGCGGCAGCGGGTGAGGGAGTCCGCAGGGAAGTCCGCGCCGAACCGAGTGAGCATCACGTAGGTGGCGCCGACGAAGGAGTCGTCCTCGCTACGGGTGACCTCGCCGAGGAGCGCGTCCCAGCGGTCCGCGGGAACTTCGTCGACCGTGGCTGGGAGCCGCAGCTTGCGAGCCTTCTCGGCGGAAATGTCGGCGACCGGGAGGACGTCGCGGTAGGCGGCGAGCTGGGGACCCACCGCCTCCCTCAACGGCTTGATTCCCTGGGATGTGATGACCGCGCCGTGTTTGCGTAGCATCCAGCGGATCGGCGAGACCACGGGCTGCCGGGTGCCGCTCTGCGCACCGATCTGACGGGTCCAGTTGTCCACTACGGCGTCGTCGGGAAGCGCCTTCAGGAATGCGGCGCGGGAGGCCTCGGAGAGCGCGGGAAAGATGTGCAGGGGTCCCCCGATGGCGGCCCCCTCGACCTTCAGCCGGTTCAGCGCAGGGCGAGGGGCGTGACTGTCCAGCTTGCGCAGGTACGCGGAATGGACGGCCTCCCGGTAGGCGTCGAACCAGGCTGTTCCCTCCTTGGGCTGCACTCCCCTGGTGGGGTGTTCGAGCAGGCCGACCTGTGCGAAGAAGGCGACGTCGTCGGAGTGGAAGGCCATGTCGACGGCGATGCTCGGGTCACGTCCGGCGTCGACCACCGGGCCTGGAAGCATGCAGTCCTCGATCGGCCGGAACCGTCCGTCGGCGGTCCGTACGCGCAGCGTCGAGCCGGGCGAGGGGACACGCTCCAGGACCCTGTGCGCCAACCGACGGATCCCGGCCTGGCGGAACAGCTCCCAGAATCGCTCCCACTCGGCACCCCTGTAGCCGTCGAAGCCTTGGTCGAGGACGCTGACGAAGCGTCCCTCGACGTCGGCCTCACGGATTCCGAGGACATTGAGCGCGTGCGCCAGCGACGAGTCCTGGGCGAGCGCGTCGACCACGTACACCAGGGACTCGCGCAGCCCGCCCTGATCGGCGCGACGGAAGACCCGACCGTGCACGGGAGGTACGAGTCCGTGCTCCTCGGTGAGCACGATGTGCGCCTTGCGGGCCTCGTCCGCGTACGGAGAACCACGCTCGATCATGTCGGCGAGGATCCGCATCGCCACGGCCGAGGCCTCGGCAGTACCGCCCACGACCAGGGCCTCCAGCCAGGAGCGGACGTCGGACCGCTCGTGTCCGGCCGCGCCGAGGATGTGCTCGACCTTCCCGGAACGCAGCACGTCCGCCTCGACGCTCGGGTGCAGCCAGTTCGAGGGCCGCCCGGGACAGGCGTTCCACATCCGCAGCCAACCGGCCAGCCTCTTCTGGTCCTTGTCGAGCCGGGGGTGGATACGCAGTTCGGTGGGGACGCGCAGGACGCCGTCCTGGTCCGGCAGGGACGGAAGGGTCGCGGTGCGGGCCCAGATCTCCCGGGTCAGGAACTCGTCCGCCCAACTGATTGCCTCCTTGACCCGTCCGGGAAGTAGACGGAGATAGGCGGCCGGGTCCTCGGCGGGTGCCAGTTCGGGAAGCGAGTCGACGACCAGCGCCGCCGACACCTTGATTATCTCTTGGTTGAAGGGCGAGGAGTCGAGGAGGTTCTGCCGGTCCTCGTTGGTCTTCCATGCACCGTTGAGGATGCCGCTCAACGACATCTCGTACTTGGTCGGGAAGAAGGACCAGAACCTGCCGCGGCCACGGGTCCGCGAGTTGACGTACAGTCCGCTTTCCGCGTCCCTCTCCAGGGCGGGAACACCCCAGGACAGGGCGAGCGACAGCCGGTCGTGGAGTTCGCCGGCGTCTGCCCGTGCCGCCGGACCGGGCTCGTGGGCGGTGGTGAACACCCGCCAGCGCTCAGTGGTGGTGGCCTTTCCCGTCCTTTCCTCGGTCACGGTGTGCAGATCGCCGGAGTGCCGTGTGGTCAGGACCCGGCGAGCCACAGGGCGGGGGCGACGATCCTCCAGGACCACCTTCGCCACGTGTGGTGAGAAGAGTTGGAAGCCCGTAGGGAACTCGTCGCGGGGCTCGCCGTGATCCTTGGCGCGGCCGCCGTGCATGTCTCGCCCCAGCCGCTCGTCCGCTTTCGGGAGCAGAGGGAGGCGGACGACGGTGGTTGCCCAGGTCAGCAGTTCGTGCAGGACGGGGTCGGCGGCGCGCTCGGCCTGTATGTCGAGAGGGCGGGCCATCCGCAGCACGGGGGCGTCGAATTCCTGACCGTACCGAGCGACGACGCCGGCTACTTCCTTGATCTGCTCGTACGACCATGCACGGTCGAATCCGAAACTTCCGGAGCTGCTGAAGAATTCCGGCGCATCGGTCACCACGAGAACCGATTTCACACCGACGCCGAACCTTCCGATCTGTCCTCCACGCTTCTTCGACATGCTCATCCGAAGAATTGTCTCCGCGCCCTCGGAGGTGACCGGACTTCCTTCGTTGGCGCAGTACAGATGCGTTCCCGTGAGGGTTACGTGGACGCGCCCTCCCGGCTCTCCGGCAATCTCGTCGGCCGCGTTCTGGACGAGTTCGAAGAGCTGACGGTCGCCGTATCCGCCTTGGGTGATCCGGCGCTCTCCATTTGCGTGTTCGGCAACGAGGCCCGGGTCCACGGCATAGGTGTGGAGAACTCGAGTGGACTGCTCGAGAACGGTTTCGATCACTGGCTGATTCGAAGGTGACACAGCTCCTGCGCTCCTGGGTCTCAAGGTCTGGCTCTTGGACGAGAACCACCGGCCGGCTGTCAGGAGTGGACAGCCGGCCCCGTTGTTCTCATGGGCGTGCGATGGTTGCTGAGGCCTCAAGGCGAGCGTTCTACGAGGTCTGATACGCCTCAGCCCACGGTGTTAGTGCTGCGCTTGCGGGTGCTGTTTCAGTCAGGAGCGTCAGTCCGAGAGGGTAGACCCGTCCGGCAGCCCTTGAACCTTCTTTGCCAAATCAGGAAATCCTTCGATGAAGTCGTCTTCGGACAGGTCGACCCGTTCGAGGATTTCTGCCACCCTGGCCTTGCTTTCCGCCATCTGTATTTCCAAGTTGAATGCGCTCATCTCGCGGCCTGAGTTCAAGTGCTCGCCGTATTCCTGTCCGTCCATGAAGGTCGACCCCCGTGATGTGATGTAGTTGGAGTTGCACAGGGGTTTGGACACAGGTGTCCCCCGTGAAGTAGGTAGTTCTCGAACTGAGACCCTTCCCCGTCGAAAACGGTAGGGGGTTCGGGTCTCGCGGTGCCAGCTCTTTGGGGAAAACGTTTCTGTGCAGTTTCGAGACGGTCAGGGGTGCGTGCTGGTGCAGGGGTATTTCGATCCCATCTCTGGATTTGGACGCACTTGTGTCCCATGTCGCCCGGCTTTCCCGAAATTCGGGGTTAGCGAGCGAGACGGCTCTTCCGTCGGTACAAAGCTATCGGCAGCCCCAGGATCTGACAACCCCAACTGCCTTCATCGGATGGGGAGTTGATGGTTCCGCTCTCAAGTCGGCGTAAGGGCGTGCGAAATGTAAGAAATAGCTGAAATCGGGCACCAAGTGAAGAGCTGTTGGGTGCGGATGCGATCAACTGTTGGTTGACAGTTGAGTCGGCGTCAAATTAGCCTCCGGGTCTGCCGTAGCGATCCGCTGCGGCTCGGAGGGGAAGAGCAGGTGGCGCGTGGAGACAGGTGAGGAGTTCGGGCCCTGGCTGGCTCGGCAGCTCAAGCTCGCAGGGAAGACCCAGGCCGAGCTGGCCGAGGAGCTCAAGTTGACTCGGGCCGCCGTCTCTGCATGGATCACCGGAAGGTCGACTCCGCGTCCCACCGTCATGTTGGACATCGCCAAAGCCCTAGGCACAGACGTGGGCACGGTGCACACCCGGACCACCGACACCCAGGCCGGCCTTCCGACCACCTGGTATCACCGCCCGGGGTATCCCGACGGTGGCCGTGACCTGGGCAATGCCGCGGCCTTCGCCTTCGACGCCGATGTACAGGTGCTTGCTCGAGAGACCTGTCAGAACAGCCTGGACGAACGCCTCACGGAGAACGGCCGTCCTGTCAAGGTCCGCTATACGTTGCACGAGCTGACGGGTGAGTCGCTCGAGGCCTTCCGCGAGGCGATCCTCTGGAACGACCTCTTCCCCCACTACTCCGCCGTCTCGGAGGGCGCGGGCAGTCAGAAGGTCGGCCGGGTCGTGGACGCCGGGGTGCGCGACATGTACGAGAAGGGTCGTCTGGTCCTGCTGCGGGTCGACGACTACAACGCTTCCGGACTCATCGGCGACGACTACGCGGACGGAAAGTTTGCCGCCGTGGTCAGACGGCAATTGGAGAGTCTCAAGTCGAGCCATGGAGCGGGTGGTTCGTACGGCCTCGGGAAGGCGACGTTGTGGGCCACGAGCGCATTGGGGCTCGTGCTCATCAACTCCACGTTGTCCGTGCCTCACGAGGGGCGTACCGAGCGTCGAATCATCGGCCGTCTCGAACTGCCCTGGCGTGAGGTGGACGGCCGACCGTACGCCGGCCCCGCCTGGTTCGGACGCCCGGACCCTGATTCTCCGGGCGCCCAGGTCGCTCGTTCCTGGTGGGCGGACGAGGAGACCGTGGCACGCCTGCACCTGACCCGGGAGATCGACGAGCCGGGAACCTCCTTCCTGATTGTCGGTGCGCACGACGTGGCCAGCCTCGACGAGAGGTCGTCCGACGTCGACGACGAAGCGCCTGCGAACGACGGCGACGAGGACACGCGCGACATCCGCAGGATGCACCGCCGTCTGGTCGAGGCTCTCGGGCGGGACTTCTGGGCCGCGATGACCGGGGGTGGGAGCAGGCTTCCCCTGCTGGAGGCCTCCGTCCGTTCCCTGCGTAACGGCGATGTGGTCGTGGAGGAGGAGCAGGTGGATCCTTCCGACAAGCAACCCTCGCGAACGCGGGCTCTGCGGGCGCACTACGAGGGCACCACGGTGGACCGGCTCACGGAGGCCGGACACGTCGCGGCGCGAAGTGTTCCGCTGAAGCTGCCGCTGTCCGGAGGGGTCCGCGGAACGTTCGGTGTCCACCAAGCGGTTCTGCTGGTCACTGACGGCTTGGTGGACAAGGACGGGGACAAGAATCAGGTCCACTCGCTGCGCGGCAACCGTATGACGGTCAAAGAGACCGGCGTGCCGAACCTGCCGCTCGGGACCAATCCTTTCCAGGCTGTTCTTCTGGTGGGCGAGGCCGCCGGGGAAGCAGCCCCCTTCGCGAAGGAAGCGGAAGAATTCCTGCGTGCGGCGGAGCCACCCGAGCACGACCGCTGGGGGCAGACGGAGGAGCTCACCCTGCGCTGGTCCCCGTCCGCGTATCGCCGGATCAACATGCTGACCACCGAGGTGAACAGCGCGGTCAAGGAGCTCGTCGCACGACCGAGGCGCAGCGCCGGTGAAGGCGGCGAGGCCCTTCGCAAGGCACTGACCGTGAAGACGAGGCCCAAGCCGAAGGTGCCCTCCGGTCCGGTTGTCCCTGTACTGGACAGGCTCGACGCGACGATCGGTAAGGAGGGGGAGTGGCTGATCACCGCCGAAGTGAGCATCCCGCGCGGCGACGAGGTCACCCCCATGGTGCCGGTCGTTCAGTTGGACGTGCGTTCCGGTGGTCGCCCGAAGCTGATCTGGGCCGAGCTGGTGGCCGTCGAGGGCTGTGAGGTGGAGGACGGAGTCCTGCGCTTCACGCCGGGCGTTCGGCGCGCGAAGTTCCGAGGATCCACAGACGTCACCAGCCACCCGGTCAGGACGACGCTCACCCGTCTCGTCGTCGAACTCCGAGCAGGCAAGGGGGATGACGCGTGAAGATCTATCCGTACAAGCGACTCAACCGTCCGGTCACGCTGAGGGTGAACTCAGCCTCGTTGAGGCTCCCCGACGGCACCCTCGACCCGTTGGAGACCAACGCGTACTCGACCCAGCAACAGGCCGTCGCACTCGGTGTCGCTGGTCACGCCGACTGGGTGAGCGCCACGATCGGTCTGTCGGCAACTCTGCCGCCCGGTGCGAACGCATCGGACGCACCCTGGTCCGACGTGCGGGTCCTGGCTGTGCTGACCGACGGCGAGACCAACATTCGCACCTCGGTGGAGTTGGGGCACGACACCGAGGACGGTCGAGACTGGTCCGGATCCCTGGAGGTCCTCCGCGACGATCACGTGGGGCGGGCCTTCCTCGCCGTGCACGCCGTCGCCACGGTGGACGGAGTGTGCGGCCGGGCCATCGCGGAGACCGACCAGAGCTGGATCATCGACACGGTCTCGGAGGAGCCGACCCGTGGGCTCCAACTGGATGTCCAGAAAGCCTCGTTCAGGAGAAGCTCCCGGGAATGGTTGAACGCGTACGCCGACGCGCCCTGGATCGTGGACACCTCGGCCCGGGTGCCCACCGTCTTCGTGAACACCGATGTGGAGGGCGTCATGGGGCTGCTGGACAGCAGTGGCTCCGGCGTGGACAGCAAGGTGCGAGACCTCGTGGTGGCCCAGATGGCAACCGACGCCTGGACGGCGGTGTTCCACGGCGCTATCGGTGATCTGGAGGTCGAGCCCGGCAGTGGCCCGGTCTTCCCGACCGACTGGCAGGGCGAGGTGTTGCGGGAGATGCTCCCCGATGTGATTCCCGGCGTGCATGTGGAGGAAGCCCTGCGGCAGGTCCATCGTCGCCGCACAGGCGACTCGGGTTGGGTGGAGCTGCAGACCCGCATCCACTACGCGGCGGTCCGCCGTGCCGAAGCCGCCAAGGCGCTGGGCTATGCGATTCGCAGTCTGGAACAGATCAACCGGGGGAACTTGTGATCACCAAGCCGAACCACGTGCCGGATCGCTTGGCGCACCTTCCCACGTCGGCTGTCGATCCCTTTCTCACCGAGGAACTGCTCAGGGGTGAGCAGGTACACGGTGGTATCGACCTCGCCAAAGTGGTCGAGCCGCTTCCCGAGGACGATGCCAGGTGGTCGGCGGAACCGATCCGTGGCTTGGTGGAAGACGCCATGTTCGAGTTCCGGGAGGACCGTACCCGAGCGGACGCCTGGCTCGCGCCACGGCTCCATGCCACTCTGCGCCTTACGCGGCGAGAGGCGGCTGACAAGCGGCTGTGGAACCACCTGGCCCTTGCCGTGGCTCCCGACTATGTCGCGTGGCGCCACCTGTCGGAGCCGACGACCAAGAGGCCGGAACGGCGCATCGCCGTGGAGCGCTTCCGTGGCGTCGCCGATCGCCAGTGCTTCTCCCGTCTGTGGTGGGCGGCTGAACTCTTCAGGGACGGGTCGGACTACGAGCCGGTCGAGGCGGCCTGCGGAAACCAGGACCTCATTCACACCGTTCTCCGGTTGGAGTTGATCGACCACCGGCCCACCGCCCAAGCCCTGGTTCGGCTCCTGCGGAACGAACAGGTCACCACAGGGCGAGGGGTCAATGGCCTCAGCGCCGCAATCAACGCGGCCGGAGCAACCTTGATCTATGACGTCCTGGCACCGGACGAGCCCAGAGACCCGGCCCGTCTGCGGGACTGGATCGCGGAGGCGGGGTCGGCGCCACCCGTGGAGCGGCATGCGCTCCCGAAGGGGCCCGACGAGGAGCCGGCTCCGGAGGAATCCGTGGCCGCGCTCACCGACTACTTCGCCGACCTGCTCAAGACCGCGCCGGTCAGAGGCCGGTCGAGCGCGGAGCGACCTTCTTGACCGAAGCCTTCTTGCGCGGGCGCGAGGAGGGCGGTGGCACCTGGTCCTGCGGACGCGGACACCTGTCGGTGCACGTGTCGGCGGCCCCGCAGCCGTGGCTTCGCAGCTTGGCCCGTTGGTGCTCTGTTGTGGCCTGCCACGGCTTGCTCAGGGTCTTTGTGTCAGGGACCGGAAGACCGAGTGCTGCGCTCAGCAGGTGCATGCCGAACGCGGGCGGCACGGCGTTGCCGACCTGCTGGGCCTGAGCCGTACCGGACCACGGGTAGTCCGGCGGGAAACTCTGCAGCATCCCCGCCTCGTTCATGCTGAATCGAGCACCCTCCTGGACGATGTTCTCGTCGAGGTGCTCGAAGACCACGAAGCGGGAGATGCGACCGGTGACGGTGGCGGCGGGCTGTTGGTCGGTCCGCACCCCGCGGCGCCCCGGGTTTCCGGAGCTGCCGTAGTTCGAGCGGACGAGGAAGGGAGTGGTTCGCCCGGGATGTGTGCCCACGGGGTCGCGGAGGGCCTCACCCATGGACCTCCACGATTGCTTCTCTGCCCCTTCCTGTCCGTCTGCCGCCGGCGCGCTGGTGTCGTCCAGAGTGGGCTGATGGACTTGGCTTTCGGCCGAGGCACTCCTACGAGTCCATCCCTTCGGCTCGTAGGCACGGTGGGTCGGCGAAGGTAGGGAGGGCCGTCCGAGTCCTGCACGCCGAGCGATCAGCACGGCGCGTGACCGCGTCTGAGGCACTCCGTACCGCTCGGTGGCGAGAACGTCGAAGACGACTTCGTACTTGGTGCCATCAGGGAGGCCCTCGCTTGTCAGCACCTCGGCGTATCGCTCCCAGACCGGGGCGACCGTGGGTACCTGCTCGAGAACGATGACGTCGTACGGGCGGTGCGCACGGGTCTGGCTCCTGGTTGCCTGGATGGCGTAGCGAAGAGGCTCCAGGACCAGGGCGGTACGCGGGTCGGTGAGCTTTCTCAGATCCGCGTCGATCGCCTCGTCGGACTCGCCCGCGATCAGCCGGTGGATGTACTTCTTGACCTCCTCCAGAGCTTCACGGCCGGCACCGTGTCCGGCAACAGAGTAGGTCTGGCACGGAGGGCCACCGGCAAGGACATTGATCTCCGGCGGCAGCGTATCGAAGGAGTCACGGCGAACCGCGCTCACATCGGCGTGGATGGTGTCCAGTCCCGCTGCGTATCGGGTCAGGCAGGCGCTCTTCTCCCACTCGATGCCGAGACTCGGGATGTCCAGCTTGTGCCCGGCGACGTCCAGTCCGCCGGGTCCCGCGAAGAGGTCCAGGACAAAGGGCTTGTCGAGGATGGACTTGTGGGGCGCCGTGCTGGTCATGTGGCCGAAGTCTAGCCGGCAACAGGGGATGCCGGATCCCCGTTCAGTGCTTCAGCGACGGCTCGCCCCAGTGCCCGCCCGACGGGCGGCGGCGTTGCATGCCCGACCTGGCGGTACCGGGGTGTCTTGCGTCCAGAGATCTCCCATGACTCAGGGAATCCCTGCAACAGCGCGGCCTGCTCAGATGTGATCTTCACCATGCCGCCCCTGCCCATTTCGGGGTCCCATACAAAGTCCGGGCCGGGGATCTCGTCGCCCAGGGTGTGGCCGTCGACGCCCATGGTCGCCCACTTTCGCTTGGCTCCAGTCGGTCCTAGGTCGGCACCGCCCCGGTTCTTGGAGCCGCCCACCAGTGTCGGAGCCAGCTGGCCGGCCTGAGAGGCCCAGCGGGCGGCGTCCATCCAGCCGCGCGAGGCCATGGACGGCCCCAGAGTGGCCCCGACAGTCGTCGGCTCCTGCACGGAGGGAGTCGGCGGCCGGAATGCCCCGGCGCGGCGCTGTTCGACGGCTACCAGGACGCCTTGCTTGCGGTTCTGCGGAACCCCGAAATCCGCGGCGTTCAGGACGAACCAACTGAACTCGTATCCCAAGTGCACCAGTTCGGCCCGGGCGAAATCACGGAACTGCTGGTACTCGCCCGAGTGCGCGAGCGCGGGAACGTTCTCGATGAGGACCGCCCGAGGCCTGATCGCATGGACGAGATAGATCGTGGCCTCTAACAGCCGCTCTTCCACATGCGAGTCGGCCCGCCCGACCGTCGCACTCGATTTCACTCGTGGCAAGCCCGCTGTCAGGAGGTCGACGTCGTAGCTCTCAGGGTGTTCGGACGGTTCGAAGTCCAGCAAATCGGCGTGAAGCACGTTCCACAGGGGTCGGTTGGTCCGCAGAGTGGTGACGGCGTGCTTGTCGTCGTCCAGCAGCAGTCGCGGCTCGAATCCCGCCTGTTCGAGGCCGAGGGCGAGCCCTCCCGCCCCGGAACACACGTCCACGAAGGTCAGCCCGCCCATTCGTTCCGTCCCCTCGCTTGTTGTGCGCGGCGCCGTTCCACGGCAGCCCCTACCTGTACGGCCACTTCCTCTGGGTCTTCGTGCTCCCAGAATCGCAGAACCGTCCACCCTCCAGCGACCAGATGCTCGGTCGTCTCCCGGTCCCGCGCCATGTTCTTGTCCAGCTTCGCGCGCCACCATCCCGCGTTCGCCTTCGGTTGTGTCGCATGCTGCGGGCAGCCGTGCCAGAAGCAGCCGTCCATGAAGACGGCGACCTTCGCGGGTGGGAAGGCGATGTCGATCGTCCGCCTGGGCATGTCCGGGACTCGCACATTGAGTCGGTAGCGGAGGCCTGAGGCGTGGAGCAGGCGGCGGACCGCGACCTCGGGTGCTGTGTCCCGCCTCGCCTGCCGGCTCATTCTCGCGGAGACGCCGGGCGAGGAGGGTTTGGCGGTGCTCATGGGGTCGTGTGCCTCTTACGGCCGGATGTCCTGGCGATCGATGATCGCGAACTCGCTCCTGCCCGAGTCCCGGGCACGTAAACGCAGCCGGCTCTGGCCCGGCCGTACAGAACCCGCCGGTGGAACCAGGTTAAAGGCCATGACGAAGTGGCGCGGGTCGATCGATCCGTCCGTGCCGAGAGTGGGCGTGGCCTCGACGACCGGGTACAGCACGGCTACTCCGCGTCGCAGACGGCCACGCCGCCGGATGCGTCGGGCGAGGGAGTGGGGCCAGGAGCTGAGGATCCTGGTCCCAGTGCGTCGGCCCGCGGTCTGCCGGGGGGATCACGACCCAGACGTCGATTGGAGGATCGAGGCCACCGGCCTCGACGAGCGACTCCAGGTGTGGCGAGAACCGTGCGGGCTCCGGCCAGGGCAGTTCGCACAGCACCTTGAGCAGGTCGCTGTACCCGATCGTGGAGGCGAGCGCCTCGTACTACTGCCCACGCCGGGAGCCGAGTGTGACGGTCGGCTCGTGAGGCCCTCCAGCACCGACGTCCGCTGATCCGCGTTGTGGCTCAGATCTGCCAATTCCGTCGCGTTACGTGCAGCAAGGGTCGGACATAGCGTGGCGAGGGTCCGAAGAATGGGCGGAAACCCCGTCGGGACTTTCGCTTCCCGCCTCTCCGTCCGTCGTCACGTGAATGTTCAACCCTTGCCATCCAGAGGCCAGTTGACCAGGTTCCGCGTCCCTGGTCAGTACCCCTCCACTCCATGACACTCCCCGTACGCCGACCCCGACCCGCACCAGCACTCCGCCCCCGCCTCCGGCGGCCACGGCACCGCGCGGCCTCGGGCCGCGAGCGTCGTGGCGTACTGCGGTAGCAGCGACGCGTCTGTGGGGGGCGAGGACTCCGACGCCGCGAACGCCTCGTACGACGGGACCGTGCCCGTGACGATGCCCAGGTTCGGAGTGCCCGATGCCGCGAGTTCGCGGAGGGAGGACTCTATGGTCGCCAAGTGCTCCTCGTGGGAGGGGTATTCGGCGGACAGGGACGGGTAGGCCGCTACCAGTTCCGAGAGTTCCGACTCCGTCCAGTGCAGTACCGCCACCGGGAACGGGCGGGACAGTGCCTGCCTGTACGAGCCCAACTCCGCGCGCAGGCGCAGGATTTCGGCCCTCAGCTCCGCCGGGTTGTCCGAGCCGAGCGCCCACGTCCGGTTCGGGTCGTGGAGTTCGTCCAGGGTCACCTCGGACTTGTGGACGCGGTCCGCGAGCGCGTCCCACTCGTCGTGCTCCAGGCCGATCAGGCGGCGTACGCGGTGGCGGCCCAGGAGGAGCGGGTGCGTCTCGTACGGCGGGTTCGTGCGCTCCGCCTCCGGCAGGAGCAGCGTCAGGGCCTCCGTGAAGGACTCGTGCGCCGCTTCCAGTTCGTCGTGCGACTCCAGGGCCTCCGCCACGATCACATACGCGGCCGGGTCCTTCGGGGCCGCCGTCCGGATGCCCGTGATGATCGCGCGAGCCTCGGCCTCGTGGCCGTACTCCCACAGGTTCGCGGCCATCAGGGCCTTCACCAGATGCGGCTGCTCCAGCTCGGACGGCGGTCGGGCAATGAGGCCGTCGTACAGCGAGGCCGCGCTTTGGCGGGCATCCGCCAGTTCGTAGTGCGCCGCGGCCTGGAGGAGCAGCTGCTCGGCGTCCTCCGGATACAGGCCGGCGATGCGCTCCAGGCGCTCGGCTTCGGCGATGTGGTTGGCATGGTCTACAGGCTCGGCGGGCGTAGCAGGCGTGTCGGGGCGCATGGGGGACACCGTACTGCCGACCACCGTCACCGGCGCCAGGTCACCACCGGCTCACGTACCCGTCGCTTTCGTTCAACACGTACGCCATGCGCCCGACCACCAGGGCCAGCGTGCCCGCCCACAGCACCGTCCCCGCCCACAGCCAGGCCACGCACGAGCGGTAGCGGCGGTCGGTGTCCAGGGCTGCGAGACCGGGGTGCGCCGGGTCGACGCGTATGCGTACGCGGCGGCCTTCCGGGAGCGCGTGCGGGCCCACCTCGTCGGGCAGCGCCTGTTCGTGCGCCGTGCCGTCGGCCGCCGTCCAGCTGACCACCGGGTACAGCGCCGCGTACGACGCCTCGTTCGACGCGACATGGCCCGTCACGGCCGCGTCGACCACCGTGCCGGTGCTACGCCGGAGTGTCTCGGTGACGAGTTGCAGAATCTGCGAGACGGCCAGGACGAGGCCCGATATGAACGGGATCAGCGCGAGCAGCCAGAGGGGACCCATGAGGCGCGATCTTACGGGCGGGCCGGTCCGTTCCCTGGTGAGTTACGGAGGCAGGGCCTATCTTGCGGCCGTGCGCGAGCCGAAGCGGGAGCGGGAGCGGAAGCGGGAGCCGGAGTGGCGGCGGGAACGGGAACGGGAGCGTCGGCCGGTCGTCGTGCGGCAGGGGCCGCGCGCGGGACGCCGTGCGCCCGGGCGCCGCTCCTCGGCCCTGCGCCGCTCATCGGCCCCGCGGCGCCCCACGACGACGCGACGCCCCTCGGCCCTGCGCCGCACCCTGTGGACCGGCGCCGAGATCACCGTCACCCTCGGGGTCGTCCTTCTCCTTCTCGTCGTCCATCAGCTGTGGTGGACCAACCGCGAGGCCCGGGCCGGCGCCGAGCGCAAGGTGCGGGCGCTGGAGCGGGAGTGGGCGGCCGCCCCCTCGGACGGGCAGGGCGACAGGGGCCAGGACCGGGCCTCCGATCCGGCCGCTGACGACAGCCCGGCCGGTTCCGGGGCGGGCGGCGACGGCAGCCGGTCCACCCGGCGCACCACTCCCGCCACCGCACCCCCGACACCGCGCTGGGACCAGGCCTACGCCGTCCTCAGCATCCCCCGCCTCGGCCTCACCGTCCCCGTCGCCGAGGGCGTCGGGAAGCAGAACGTCCTCAACAAGGGCTACGTCGGCCACTACCCCGCCACCGCCCAGCCCGGCCGCGCCGGGAACTTCGCGCTCGCCGGGCACCGCAACACCCATGGGGAGCCCTTCCGGTACATCAACCGGCTGCGCAAGGGCGACGAGGTCCAGGTGCGCACGCGCGGCGCCGAGTACACGTACGTCGTCGACAAGACCCTCGCGCAGACCTCCGCCCGCGACGGCGGCGTCATCGCGGGCGTGCCGCGCAGCGCGGTCGTGCGGGGCGCCGGGTACAGCGAGCCGGGGTACTACATCACGCTCACCACCTGCACGCCCGAGTACACGTCCAAGTACCGGCTCGCGGTGTGGGGGAAGCTGCGGTCGATGCGGCCCCGGTGAGTGAGTGGATGCGGCCCCGATGAGCGAGTGGATGTGGCCCCGGTGAGCGAGGGGCCGAGAAGCCGCCCCTTCATCCGGTCCGGGCCCATCCTGTATAACGGGCAGAACGCCACAACACGTGGAGGGGACCGAGCAGCGGGAAGGAGGGACGCCGGACATGACGCGCACCTGGGGCACGGCCCTGCGGCCCGCCGCCCTGTTGCTGTTCCTCCTCGTCGAGACCGTTCTCGTCGACACCGGCAGCCTCACCGCCGCCGTCGCGCTCGCCGCGACCGCCGCCGCGGGCTCCGCACTCGCCGTCTGCTCCCTGCTCGCCGCGCGCAGCGCCCCCGCCGTGCCCCGCACCCGGGTCCGCACCACGATGCGCGACCGCGAGCAGCGCACCGCGTTCCTGCCGCAGCGCGATCCCGACGCCCGCGGGCGCAGCCGCCCCCGAGCACCCGGCCGTCTCCTCCTGACGGCCGCGTAGGGGATCTGCTCCACGGACTTGCTCCACGGAGTCGCTCCACGGACTTGCTCCACGGACTTGCTCCACCCGCAGTCCCCCTACGGGCCGTCACGCCGATCGGCCGCCCTTCCCGGCGGTCTTCCGATTCCGGCACGACGGGACCCCCGGAGGGCTCACCCATGTCGACGTTCATGTCTGTCTTCGCCACCCTGGTCGAGCACATCGCCGACCTGCTCGACCCGCTCTTCCATGCCTCGGCGACCGCGGCGGCGATCGTCCTCTTCACCGCGTTCGTACGCCTTCTCGTGCACCCCCTGTCCAGGGCCTCGGCCCGCGGGCAGCGCCAGCGCGCCAAGCTCCAGCCGCGCATCGCCGAACTGCGCAAGAAGCACAAGAAGAGCCCCGAGAAACTCCAGAAAGCGATCATGGAGCTGCACAAGGAGGAGAAGGTCTCGCCGCTGTCCGGCTGCCTGCCGAGCCTCTTCCAGCTGCCCGCCTTCTTCCTGCTCTACCACCTGTTCTCGAACGGCAGCATCGGCGGCGAGCCCAACGCCCTGCTCGGCCACACCCTCGGCGCCGCGCCGCTCGGCGGGCGCTTCAAGGACGCGCTCGCGGACGGCGGGCTCTTCGGCGCTCAGGGCGTCGTCTATCTGGTCCTGTTCGCGATCGTCGCGGCGGTGGCGAGCTTCAACTACGCCCGTACGAAGCGTCAGATGGCGGCCCAGCCGATGCTGCCGGCCGCCGCGGACGGGCCGCAGGCGCCGGGCGCGGGCGCGATGGCCTCGATGACGAAGATCATGCCGCTGATGTCGTTCATGACGCTGTTCACGGTGGGCTTCGTGCCGCTCGCGGCCGCCCTGTACGTGGTCACGAGCACGACGTGGAGCGCCGTCGAGCGGGCCGTTCTCTACCGCGACATGCCCTCTGCCGCGGCGCTTGCCACTGCCGCGGTGGGGGTCCCCCCTGCTCTCTAAAAGGAGCGCTTCAAGAGCTTGGGGGAAGTCCAGTCCGTGAACGAGGTATTGCGGACTGGACGAGGACCTTGGACGATCGACCAGTCCTCCGATGGCTGCACCCGTCGCGAGGCCCCTCCTCGATCAAGGAGTCTCAACCATGAAGCTGCTGCGAGTCGGTACCGCGGGGGCGGAGCGCCCGGCCCTGCTCGATGCCGAAGGTGTCCTGCGTGACCTGGGCGGAGTCGTCCCCGACATCGATGGGGAACTGCTCGCCGACGACGCGGCGCTGGGGCGCGTAAGGGCCGCCGCCGAGTCCGGCGAGCTGCCCGTGCTCGACGCGGACGGCCTGCGGGTCGGCCCGCCGGTCGCGCGGATCGGCAAGGTCGTGTGCATCGGCCTGAACTACCACGACCACGCCGCCGAGACCGGCGCCGAGCCGCCGTCGGAGCCCGTCGTCTTCTTCAAGGCGGCGGACACGGTCGTCGGCCCCGAGGACACCGTGCTCGTACCGCGCACGTCCGTGAAGACGGACTGGGAGGTCGAGCTGGCGATCGTCATCGGGCGCACGGCGCGCTACCTGGAGTCGCACGAGGAGGCCCTGGCGCACATCGCCGGATACGCGGTGGCGCACGACGTCTCCGAGCGCGCGTTCCAGATCGAGCGCGGCGGCACGTGGGACAAGGGCAAGAACTGCGAGACGTTCAACCCGCTGGGCCCCTGGCTCGTGACGGCGGACGAGGTCCCGGACCCGCAGGCGCTCGGCCTGAAACTGTGGGTCAACGGCGAGCTGAAGCAGAACGGCTCCACGGCCGACCAGATCTTCCCGGTCGCCGAAGTGGTCCGGTACGTCAGTCAGTTCATGACCCTGTACCCGGGCGACGTGATCAACACGGGGACTCCGGCGGGCGTGGCGATGGGGCAGCCCGAGCCGAAGCCGTACCTGCGGGCCGGGGACGTGGTGGAGCTGGAGATCGAGGGTCTGGGGCGCCAGCGCCAGGAACTCAAGGACGCGTAAGCGCTCCGCTGGGTCAGGTGGGGAACTGCGGGGGCCATCGGGTGGCGGTCGTTTGTCGGCCGCGGTCCGTTGTGGCTGAGCGCGCAGTTCCCCGCGCCCCTTTCAGGGGCGCTTCCCTCACCCGGCGACGAAGAGGTCCAGGGCCTTGACCACCAGTGCGTGGTCCTCCAGCTGGGGGAGGCCGGAGACCACCACCGCTCCGATGACTCCCGCGCCCTCGACGGCGAGCGGGAACGCGCCGCCATGTGCCGCGTACGCGTCCGGGTCGAGCCTGGACGAGTCCTCGAACGTCGTGCCCTTCGCCCGGAAACGGGTTCCGACCAGCAGCGACGAGCAGGCGTAGCGCTCGACGACGCGGCGCTTGCGGGCGATCCAGGCGTCGTTGTCCGGGGTCGAGCCCGGGAGCGCCGCGTGGAAGAGCTGCTGGCCGCCGCGCGTGATGTCGATCGCCACCGGCGCCTTGCGCTCCCTGGCCAGCTCGACGAGCAGCGAGCCCAGCTCCCAGGCGTCCTCGTAAGTGAACTTGGGCAGGATCAGGCGGCGCTCCTGCTCCTCGATCTCCTCGGCCGTCGGCGCGCTCACAGGGCCACCGTCACACCGTTGCGGGCCGAGCGGCGGGCCGCCTCCAGGACATCGAGCGCGGCCGCGGCCTGCTCGGCGGTGACCGGGTTCTCGCCGGTGCCGCGCAGGGCGGCGGCGACGGCCGCGTAGTACGCGGGGTAGGCGCCGGGGAGCGTCTCGACGGGGCGTCCGCCGCCGGTCAGCGGGGACTCGCCGGAACCGATCCGGCCCCACATCGACTCGGGCTCCACGCCCCAGGGCTCGCCGGCCGCCGGGATCGTGCCCTCGCGCAGCACCGCCTCCTGCGGGTCGAGGCCGTACTTCACATAGCCGGCCTGCGAGCCGAGGACGCGGAAGCGCGGGCCGAGCTGGGCCGCGGTCGCGGAGACGTACAGATGGGAGCGGACGCCGCTCGCGTGCGTGATCGCGATGAAGGTGTCGTCGTCGGCCGCCGCGCCCGCGCGCCGCACATCGGACTCCGCGTAGACCGAGACGGCCGGGCCGAACAGGACCAGGGCCTGGTCGACGACATGGCTGCCGAGATCGTAGAGGAGACCTCCGATCTCTTCCGGATCGCCGGACTCGCGCCAGCCGCCCTTGGGCTGCGGCCGCCAGCGCTCGAAGCGCGACTCGAAACGCCATACATCGCCGAGGCTGCCGAGCTCGCCGTCCGCGATCAGACTCCGCAGCGTCAGGAAGTCGTTGTCCCAGCGGCGGTTCTGGAAGACCGAGAGCAGCAGGCCGCGCTCCTCGGCGAGAGCCGCGAGCTCGCGCGCCTCGGCCGCGGTGCCGGCGATCGGCTTGTCGACGACGACCGGGAGGCCCGCCTTGAGGGCGGCCGTCGCGATCGGTACATGCGTCTTGTTCGGGGAGGCGATGACGATCAGGTCGAGCTCGCCGGCCAGGGGCCACAGCTCGTCGGGCGTGGCCACGAAGCGGATGCCGTCACCGAAGGAGGCGCGGGCCTGCGCCTGCCGTTCCGGATTCGAGGTGACGACCGTGTCGAGTACGAGGCCGTCGGTCGCGGCGATCAGCGGGGCGTGGAAGACGGAGCCCGCCAGGCCGTAGCCGACGAGACCGACGCGGAGGGGGGAGCCGGTGGCCCCAGCCGTACCTGATGTCATGCCTTCAGTCATGCATCCACTTAAGCAACGGTGTTGCCAAAGTGCAAGCGGAAGGGACAATGGGGGAGTGAACAGGGCTAACTCCGGGGTCAATCTGACGGTGCTGCGAGGCCACAACGCCGCACTCGTACTCGATCTGCTGCGCACGGCGGGCGACGAGGGCATCAGCAGGCTCGAACTGGCCGAGCGCACGGGCCTCACGCCGCAGGGCGTCAGCAAGATCACGGCGCGGCTCCGGGAGCAGGGCCTGGTGACGGACACCGGCCGCCGCGCCTCGACGGGCGGCAAGCCGCGCACCGTCCTGCGCCTCGTGCCGGACGCGGGGCACGCGGTCGGACTCCACCTGGACCGCGACGAACTGACGGCGGTCCTGGTCGACCTCGCGGGCACGGTCGTCGCCGAACGCCGCGCCCCGCTGGCCTTCGGCGCGGGCGGCGACGCGGTGGTGGAGGCGGCGGCGAGCGAGGTGGAGGCGCTGCTCACGGACGCGGGAGCGGGAGCGGATGCGGGAGCGGGCGCCGGGGGCGCGGATGACCGAGACCCGGACCACCCCCACGCGCAGGACCCGGTACCCCCGGAACCCCCCACCCCCCGCGTCCTCGGCGTGGGTGTCGCGCTGCCCGGGCCCCTCGACCACTCCTCCGGCGTGCTGCACCGCGTCACCGGGTTCCCCGAGTGGGACGGGTTCCCGCTGCGGGACGCGCTCGCGGAGCGGCTCGGGCTTCCCGTGGTCGTGGACAAGGACACCAACGCGGCCGCGCTCGGCCTCGCGCTCGCCGGGTGCGGCGACTCGTTCGCGTACCTCCACCTCGGTACGGGGCTCGGCGCCGGACTCGTCCTGGGCGGCACGCCGTATCGCGGGCCGCACACGGGAGCGGGCGAATTCGGCCACCAGGTGATCCAGCTGGACGGCCCGCTCTGCGGCTGCGGCAACCGCGGCTGCATCGAGGCGCTGTGCCTCGCGGCGGTCGCGGCCGGATCCTTCGACGAGGCCGCGCGCGTGCTCGGCGAGGGCGCGGCGAACATGGTCGGCCTCCTCGACATCGGCCTCGTCCTGCTCGGCGGGCGCACGGTCGCAGCCGCCGAGGAGCGCTTCGTCGAAGGGGTACGGGCGGTGCTCGGCGAGCGGGCGCGGCGCGGCGGCACGCTCGAGGTCCCGGTCCTGCGCGCGCCCGGCGCCGCGACCGCGGTGGTCGAGGGCGCCGCCCAGCTGGTCCTCGCGCCCCTGTACGGCCGGGCGCACGGTCACTTCCCGGCCCACCGGATGACGGACATTCCCAGTCAACCGGAATGAAAGAAATCTGAGCTGATCGAGCGGAATCGCTCGGGCATCGGGCCGAACGGGGCCCTGCTGGTCCGGCGCGGGGCGCGTCGCGCGTGACACGGTCGCCACGGCAGTACTCTTCCCGCCCCGCGATCACAAAGGCTCCTCATGCGACCGCGTATCCCGCTCGCCGTCACTGCCGTGGCCCTGATCTCCGTGGTGACCGGCGGCCCCGCCCGCGCGGCCGACCCGGTCCCGGCCGGGTCCGCCCCGCTCGAGCCCACCTGCGCCGCCCAGTACCCCGCCGACTTCCCGATCCGCACCCGGATCCGCGGCGGCCCCACGACGTACCACCCCGGCGGCGGCTTCCGCACCTTGTCCCTCGACCTCACGAACAAGACCGATGCCGAGTGCGCCCGCATCCACCCCGTCCTCGTACTCATCGACAAGAAGCGGACGCTGACGACGCGGCAGATCCAGCTGGAGTTCTCCGACGGCAAGCGCCACCACCCCGTGCGCTTCGAGCGGACCGAGTGGGACGAGAACGTCGGCGTCTTCGACGACGGCTTCCCCGGCTTCCGGGTGGCCCCGGGCAAGACCGTCACCGTCAAGGCCCGGCTCACGTTCACCTCCGACGCCGAGCCGAACAGCGTCGTCGCCAACGCGGCCGTTGTGCAACGCCGGGACGACGACGGCGACTGGGTGGGGGAGTCGGGCGACTACCGGTTCACGCTCACCGACGACGAGGAGGGCGAGCCGCCCGGAAGGCGTCCCGGCAAGCGGCGCGACGAACCCGACGCCGGGGATGACGGCCTGCGCAAGCCCGGCCGCGACAGCGGCACCGCGAGCGCCCGCCCCACCGACGGGACCGGCCCCACGACCGCCCGCACGACCGGCCCCACGACCCGCCCCACTACCGGCCCCACCACGGGACCGTCGACCGGCAGCGACTCAGGCGCCGGCACCGATGCAGACACGGGCGCAGACAAAGGCGAAGACACCGGCATCGGCGCCGATCCCGACGGCCGCCCCCTCTCGCCCGATGAGCTCGCGCCGCCCGATGAGCTCGCGCGGACCGGGCCGCGTTCCCTGCGCGGTCTCGGCCTCGGGTCCGGTGCCCTGCTCATCGGTGGCGCGGCCCTCGTGGCGGGCTCCCGGCGGCTGCGCGCCGGCCGCGAGTGAGGGGCGGATTCCGGCCGCACCGCCCGCCGCGCGCACCGCACTCCCGGACCGCCCCCGGTCGACAAGGGCGAACTCCTGCGCAAGGACGTCAAGGCCACCGACGAGAACGCCATCGCCCTGTCCAAGGTGATGGACGGCGTCGATCTTCGAGCCCGACTGGAACGACATCGACAAGAACCTCCAGACGAACATGGAGGACTGGAAGTCGGCGACGGGCACTGACCCTTCACCGTCGTGCCCCGGCCACCCGGTCGCCCCGGGTGGCCGGGGCACTCGTCAGACGAGGTCGACGAGGTCCGCGATCGACTCGACCACCTTGGTGGGCCGGAAGGGGAAGCGGTCGAGATCGGCCTTGCTCGTGAGTCCGGTCAGAACGAGGTAGGTCGTCATTCCGGCTTCGAGTCCGGCCAGCACGTCGGTGTCCATACGGTCGCCGATCATCGCGCTGGACTCCGAGTGCGCACCGATGGCGTTGAGCCCCGTGCGCATCATCAGCGGATTGGGCTTGCCGACGAAATACGGCTCCTTGCCGGTCGCCTTGGTGATCAGAGCGGCCACCGACCCCGTGGCGGGGAGCACACCCTCCGTGGACGGGCCGGTGTTGTCCGGGTTGGTGGCGATGAAACGGGCACCGTTATTGATGAGGCGAATCGCCTTGGTGAGAGCCTCGAAGGAGTAAGTGCGGGTTTCCCCCAAGATTACGAAATCGGGGTCCGCGTCACTGAGGATGTAACCCGCTTCGTGCAGAGCGGTGGTGAGGCCGGCCTCACCGATCACGTAGGCCGTGCCGTTCGGCCGCTGGCTGTCGACGAATCTGGCGGTTGCCAGAGCGGACGTCCAGATGTTCTCTATCGGCACTTCGAGGCCGATGCGATTAAGTCGCGCATGCAGGTCGCGGGCCGTATAGATGGAGTTGTTCGTGAGGACGAGGAAGGGCTTGCCGGAATCGCGCAGCTTCTTGATGAAGGCGTCCGCCCCGGGGATCGGAACCCCCTCATGCATGAGGACCCCATCCATGTCGGTCAGCCACGACTTGATGGGCTTGGGCTCTGTCATGGGTGCGGACTCCTACCCTGTCGACCTGCGGGACGGCCATGTTATGCATGCGGCCGGGCGACGGCCCGTCAACCGATTCCCCTGTTCACGATGGACCGGTCAGCACTTCCATACGATCTCGATCAGATCAGGGCGAAACACCCCTCGCTGCGCCCCTCCCTTGCCTGCGGATTTGATGATCACTGGGGGGCCACGGACTCCCAGCTTCGCCCATTCGCGGTGGACGATGGCGGCCCGCTTGCCGAGAAGCACGTCCTTGTAGGCCTTCCTGACCAGCTCGGCTTCCCGCTCGTCGATACCGGGCTGACCGGCAGGGCCGACGTCGACCGTTATCCCTTCCGGCCTTCCGAGGTCGTCAATTCCATCGCTGACCTGGTCGAACTCGTCTGATCCCGCATCCCGGGGCGGCCTTTTCCGGCGGCCCCGGGATGCGGATCGGGCCTGCGCGCGTGACCCTTCCATACAGGAGGTTCACAATGCGTAGAGAGATGTTCGCTCTCCGTGCCATAGGGGCGGCAGCCGTTCTGGTGACACTGCCCGTCGCCGCCGCCCACGCGGAAGGCGGGGAATCCGACGGATCCACCGGTTCCATCACCGTCACCCCGTACGCCCCCGCCCCGGGGACCCAGGTCGACCTCAGGGTCTCCGGTTGCAAGGATTCCAAGGGCAAGGTCTACTCGGACGCCTTCGAGGCGCCCGGCGACCTCGTCCGGTCCGCGGATCAGCCCACCCTGACGACGCGGGCCCGCATCCGCTCGTCAGCGACGCCCGGGGTCTACGAGGCCAAGGTGACCTGCGACGGCGCCGGCGACAAGGTCAGGGGCAGCGTCCAGGTCCTGCAGCCGGGCCGGCCCACGCCGACACCCACCGCGGCCGTGCACGCGGGCGGCGGCGGGACCGCGCAGCTCACCGCGGCCCACACCGCCGAGATCACCGACAGTGTGCGCGGGGAGGGCCCCGGCACCCGGCACGCGGTGATCGGCCTGGTGCTCGCGGCGGTCGCGGCTGTGGCCGTGGCCTGCCGCAGCGTCCGCCGGCGCCGATCCGACTGAGCGGGGGCCGCTCATGTCTGACGGCGAACGACCTCATGGCAACGGGCGGCTCGTGACCGGAGTGGCCTGGGCCGTACTGCTGCTCGGCCTGTGGGTGTGGGGCCGCGAAGTCACCGACTTCCACGGCCTGTCCGCGCCGACGACCGGCGACGCGGCCGCAGTGGGACGGCCGCCCGGCATCGAACTGCCGCCCGCGCACAAGCCGATGTCGATGTCCGGCGCAAAGCCGCAGAGCATCGACGTCTCCGCACTGAAGATCAAGGCGCCGGTGACGGTCAGCGGTCTCGACGGGACCGGCGCGATAGACCCGCCGCCTTTCTCGGAGGCAGGTGTCGTCGGCTGGTACGGCGGAGGCGCGAAGCCGGGCGAGCGCGGCACGGCCCTGCTCGTCGGGCACGTCGACACGGACACCCGGCCCGCCGTTTTCTACCACCTCAGCTCGGCCAAGCCGGGCGACAAGGTGAGGGTCGGGCGGGACGACGGCTCCGTCGCCGAGTTCACCGTCGACGACGTGCAGGTCTTCAGCCGCGCACGGTTCGACGCGCAAAAGGCGTACGGGCAGCGGAAGTCCGACCGGGCCGAGCTGCGGCTGATCACGTGCGGCGGCTCCTTCGACCGGGCGTCGCACACCTACACCGCCAACGTGGTCGTGTCCGCGTACCTCACCGGAGTGGCCAACGCGCCCACGTCTGCGAGCTGAAACAACGACAACAACGACAACAACGACAACAACGCCGGCAACACCGACAGCGCCGACAACACCCACAGCGCTGACAACCTGGCCCGGCCGGTGACCCGCTCCCCCCGGGGAGCCGCCGGCCGGGCTGGTCCTCGACCGCGCGCGCTCGGGCTGCGGGAGTAACCCGGCGTCGGCGCGGGAGGCCGTGGGAGAGACCTGCCCTCTCCAAGAGGTGGTGACGGCGGGGGCTCGGGTCGCTCACGACGACTGTAGAGCGGATGGGCGACGTGGCCCAGAGGCTGTTTGACGCCAAGTCCGGATGTGCTCGCTCACCTGGTGAACACCGAACGCGGGGGCTGTAACAGGTAGTTGACGAACCCTGTCCGTCCTCGTGGTCGGGGCGGCCCGTATGCCAGGATTGAGAGTCGTACAGGGCACCCAAGGGGGAGTGGATGTACCGCAAGGACGCAGGCCGCGTACGCGGTGTCGGCGCCTGGGGGGTGAGGGCGGGAGCGGCGGCCGTGGGGGCGGCGCTGCTGGTGTCCGGTTGTTCCTCCGGGGACGGCGAGGACAAGAACGGCTCACCGTCACCCGTGAAACAGCAGCCGAAGGGATCCGACCCGTACTGGGTCAACCCGGACGGCAGCGCAGCCAAGCAGGTCGCCGCCTACGAGAAGTCCGGCAAGAAGGACGACGCCGAGCAGATCCGGAAGATAGCCGAGCAGCCGAGCGGCGAGTGGATCCTCCCGGAGAACGCGGAGGACCAGGCCCGGGGCTACACCGAGGCGGCCGACCAGGCCGACCGGGACGCCCTGCTCGTGCTCTACAACATCCCGCACCGCGACTGCGGCCAGTTCTCCAAGGGCGGCGCGGCCGACGGGAACCAGTACCGGGCGTTCATCGACAGTGTCGCCAAGGGCATCGGCGACCGGCACGCGACGGTGATCCTGGAGCCGGACGCCGTGCAGCACATGGTGGACAACTGCACGCCGGAGGAGTTCCACGAGGAGCGCTACGACCTCCTCAAGGGCGCCGTCGGCAAGCTCAAGTCACTGAAGAACACGACGGTTTACCTCGATGCGGGCAACGCGGGCTGGGGGAAGCCCGACCAGATCTTCCAGCCGCTCCAGCGGTCCGGCATCGACCAGGCCGACGGCTTCTCGGTCAACGTGTCGAACTTCTACACCACAGCGGACTCCGTGAAGTACGGCAAGGAGCTCTCGGGGAAGGTCGGCAACAAGCCGTTCGTCATCGACACCAGCCGCAACGGGAAGGGGCCCTACACGGGCGGCGACCCGGCCCAGCGCTGGTGCAATCCTCCCGGGAGGGCGCTGGGCGAGGAGCCCGGCACCAGGACGGGCGACCCTCTGGTCAAGGCGTACCTGTGGGTCAAGCGGCCCGGGGAGTCGGACGGCGACTGCAAGGGGGGTCCGAAGGCGGGGGCCTGGTGGCCGGAGTACGCCCTCGGTCTCGCCAAGGCCAGCAGGTGGAGCAAATAGAGCGAGTAGAGCGAGCTGGAGTGCCGTAGGGGGTGCGGGGCCACTGGCCCCACACCCCCTACGGCCTACGTGCTTGCACTACGGCACGTGCACCCACCGCGCCTTGCTCGGCGTGCCCTGATCATCCGTCACGAACAGCATGTACCAGCCCGACTCGACGAGGCTGCGGTCATTCGGGATGGTCACCGTGACGCTGTCCTTCGACTTCTTCAGGCCGAGGGCGATCGACGTCTGGTCGACGTCCGTGACGTGCGTGGATGCGCTCGGCCTGATCAGCCGGGCCGTCCTGATCGCCGGAGCGTGGTCCGACTTGTACGTCGCCGTGCCGCCGCGCGCGACGGTCTTCGTGCCGCCGCTGAGCGTCGGCCGCGAGTCCTGGTAGAGATACGGCGGCGTGTAGATCTCGATGCGCTGCTCGAAGACGCCGGGCTTGGTGTTCGCCTTGTCGGCGTAGAGCGAGTCCGAGCCGAAGAACATCACGCGGCCGTCGGGCAGCAGGATCGAGCCCGAGTGGTAGTTGCGGCCGACGAGCGGGTCGGCGACGCGCTTGAACGTGTTGGTCTTCACGTCGTACAGCCGCGCCTGGTGGATGTTCGAGTCGCCTCGGCCTCGGTAGTCCTCCGAGCCGCCGGACACCAGGACCGTGTCGTCGGGGAGCGTGGAGGACTGCGGGTAGCGCGTGCCCTTCTCCAGCTCGGGACCGTCGACGAACTTCGGGTCCTTGGCCTTCAGGTCGACGATCCGCGTCCTGCGGCTCGACTCCTTGGACTCGCCGACCCCGCCGCCGCCGACCACCATGTAGCGCTGGTCCTGTGCGGGCGGTAGTTCCACCGTGCCGGCGGTCTCCATCAGCTTCGGGTCGCTCAGCCCGGGGATCTTCCGGAACTTGTTGGTCTCGAGGTCCCAGATGCCGGGCGTGCGGCCGACGTTGTCGGGCCCGTAGCCCGCGTTGGCGCCCGAGTAGAAGATCTTCCCGTCCTCCATCTGGAAGAGGGCCGGGTAGGTCGGGAACTGGCGGATCCCCTTGGTGTACGTCCACTTCTTGGTCTTCGGGTCGTACGTCTCGTTCTTGCCGGGGACGAGCTGGCCGATGTCGTCGAGCCCGGAGACCGAGAGGACCTTGCCGTCCGAGAGCGTCGTCAGCGTCGGGTACCAGCGCGCCTCGTTCATCGGGTCGACCTTGATGTACTTCTCGGCGACCGGGTCGAACTCGTAGCTGTCCCTGATCCCCTGGAAGTCCTTCTTGTCGAGGGCGAGCTTCTGCGCGATGCCGTAGACGTTGCGTGCGTCGGCGCCCTTGAGGCCCTGCACGCGGTAGTTGTCCTGCGTGCCCGTCTCGTACTTCGTGCCGCTCTTCTGCGCCTCGACGTAGACCCGGCGGATGCCCGGGTCGTTGCGCAGGAACTTGCCCGTCTTGGGGTCGAAGACCTTCTTCGCCCGCTCGATGGTGATGTTCTCGCTGGTGACGAAGGTCTTGCCGTTCTCCTTGCCGGTGAACCTGGACCCCTTTGGGATCGTCTTCGGCTCGTCCGGGTCCTCGTTGTGGACGATCATCAGACCGCCGGCCTTGGTGACGTCGCCCTTGAGCTTCTCGTAGTTCTTGGTGCCGCCGGCGATGAGCAGATTGCCGTTGGCCAGCTGCGTGTGGCCCGTGCAGAACAGGTCGCTGGGCGTGGGGATCTTCTTGATCGTCCCCTTCACCGGGTCCCACAGCCGGGTGTCGAACTTCTTCGCGTCGAAGTTGTCCTGGTTGTTCCCGGAGCCGGCCACGAGCAGGATCTTGCCCGTGTGCAGCAGGGCGGCGTGGATGGTGTTCTGCCGGTACTCCTTGGGGAACTCGACGATGTCCCACTTGCCGTTCTCGGCCTTGTACTCGGGCTTGTTGATCTTGTACTCGTGGTACTTCGCCGACCCGAACCGGTAGACCCACGGCCCGTTCATCCCGGCAAGCGCTAGCACCACCACCGAGCCGATGGCTATGCGTCGGGCACGGCGGCGGCTGGCACCGTCTTTCACTTGTTACGTCCCCCCAGGGAAATCTGCATGGTCTGGTCGTTGCTCCCGTCGGCGGCCCAGGTGGGCTTCTGCTGCGGCACGGCGTGCGGCTGCGCGGCATGCGCGCCGGCCTGCTGAGCCGGCTGCGGCGGCCCGGACGCTCCGGCGGCGGGCGGCTTCGGCTTCTTCCCGTCCTGGCGCAGCATGTACCGCCAGGCGAACATCGGCAGTGCCGTGATCAGCAGGGCGAAGCAGGCCCAGGTGATCATCGCCGGGTGTGAGTGGCCGTACACGAAGCCGGCGGCGATCGACCCGGCGAAGACGAGAATGAAGTACCAGTGGTACCGGAACGTCCCGAACCAGCGGTCGGGGCTGGCCGAGTCGCCCTTCGGTGTGACGACGAACTTGCTCTTGCGGCGCAGGACCGCGTCGAACAGCGCCTTCGCGTACAGCGGTGCGGACAGCGCGGACATCACCATGCCGGCCACACCGCCGGAGCCCTCGGGCTCGTGCGGTGAGACGTTGTGCCGGCGGTTCCAGATGTAGAGGCCGATCTGCAGCGCCGACGCGTTGCCGTACAGCATCAGCCAGACCGTCGGGTCGATGTTCACACCCGAGGCGCCGAGGCCCAGGAACAGGGCGCAGCTCAGCGCCGCCAGGATCCAGTTGAGGGCCGACATCGGGTAGAAGATGATCATCATCGTGTAGTTGAAGAGCTTGCTCGGCGGGAGCGAGTACCAGCCCTTCCAGTACTGCTTGAGGATCGTCTCGTACGTGCCGCGCGACCAGCGCATCTGCTGGGTGAAGAAGTCCGTCCAGGCGCTCGGGCCCTCACCGACGGCGAGCACGTCCGGGGTGTAGACGGAACGCCACTTCCTGCCGGTGGCCGGGTTCTTGGCGCGGTGGATCTCGAAGCCGGTCGCCATGTCCTCGGTGATCGAGTCGTACAGACCGCCGATCTGCTTGAGGGTCCTGATCCGTACGGCGTTCGACGTGCCGACGAACATGGGCGCGCCGTAGCGGTTGCCCGCGCGCTGGATCAGCGCGTGGAAGAGGAACTGCTGCGACTCGGCGGCCTTGGTGACGAAGTTGTCGTAGTTGCCGTACACCTGGGGGCCGATGACGAAGCCGACGTCCGGGTCGCGGAAGAAGCCGAGCATCCGCTCCAGGTAGTTGGGCAGCGGCACATGGTCGGTGTCGACGGAGGCGAAGTAGTCGTAGTCGTCGCCGTGCGCGTCCAGCCAGGCGTTGTAGTTGCCGTGCTTGGTCTTGGCGCGGTGCGGGCCCTTGGCCTGGTTCCACCGCGCGACGCCCTTGCGGGAGAAGTGGTGCACGCCGAGGCGCTCGCAGACCGCCTTCACCTCGGGGTCGTCGCCCTCGTCGAGGAGCCAGATGTGCAGCAGGCCCCGGTGGCGCAGCTTGACCGCCGCCTCCAGGGTCTTCGTGACCATCTCGATCGGCTCCTTGCCGGGCACGAACGAGGTCAGGAACGCGACTCTCGTGCCGGTCTCGGGCACCACCGGGATCGGGTCACGGGCGACGAGCGTGGCGTGCGCGTTCGACAGCACGTTCATGCAGCGGAAGAACTCGATCAGGCCGATCGACACCAGCATCACGACGTCGAGCGCGGGCAGGAAGTCGTACGCCGGGTAGTCCCGCTCCGTCCAGTGCTCGGGCTGGAGCAGCCAGAAGAGCAGTATGAGAGAGAGGAGCGGCGCGGCGCCCAGCATCAGCGCGGCCCGCAGCCGGTGCGGCTCCTGCGAGAGCAGCGAGCGGTACTGCACCTTGTACGGCTTGCCGGGTTCGGGCTGTGTCAGTGGCCCGGCCAGGCGGCTGTAATGCTCGTAGTCGTAGCGCGGCAGGGCCTTCTTGATGCGCCGGAAGCCGCCGGTCCGATGCGGCGGCACCCGTAGCTGGGTGGTCTGGGACGGGTCGAAGTCCTGCCGGGCGCCTGACGGCGTCGACGTCATGAGTCATTCCCCCCGCACGCGAGTCACCGCGTGGTCGTCGGTCATCCGTCCGGTTCGGTCCCCCTCGACCTTGCCGGACGTGTCAGTGGCAGGCCACCGTCCCCCGTCTAAGACTGAGACGACGGCCTTCCGGTTGCATGATGCCCCCCTCGGCATCGCTTCATGAACGGGGCCCCCACCCCTGAATCGAGCGCAACCGGCGCTGGCCGCGTGCCGGCCCCAACTGCCGTGTGCCGCCTGCCTCATCGGAGCCAACGGCTCCAGGACAGGGTTCTACGCACCTCATCATGATCGCAAGGGCGATAGGAAGCGAAACAAGCTGTTTACCGGTCATACGCACGATTTGGTGGGCCTGTTGGGGCGGATGGGGCCGCCGACCTCGCCCACCGGGCGCGCGCCGGGGGCTCAGGTGTTGCGCATCGGGCGCGCGCCGGAGCGTTCGCCGGGGGTGCCCGCGGGGCTGCTTGCCGGGGTACTCGCCGGGGTGCTCGGGCGCTGCTTGCCGGGGGTGCCCGTCGGGCTGCTTGCCGGGGTGCTCGGGCGCTGCTCGCGGGGGGTGCCCGTCGGGGTGCTTGCCGGGGTGCTCAGGTGTTGCTCGCCGGGGGTGCCCGTCGGGGTGCTCAGGTGTCGCTCGCGGGGCGCTGGCCGAGGTGCTCGGGTGCTGCTCGCCGGGGGTGCCCCTCGACTGCTCGCCGGGGTGCTCAGGTGTTGCTCGCGGGGCGCTCGCCGGGGGTGTTCGCCGGGGTGCTCAGCCGGGCGCGGATGTCGCCGAAGTGCTCCCTTATGGCGCGCTCCGCCCGCAGCGGGTCGCCGGAGCGCACCGCGTCGACGATCTCGCGGTGCTGGAGTCCGGTGACCTTCGGGTCGTGCGGGATGGCGACGAGGTCGGTGCGCACGCGGTGGAAGGCGTCCCAGAACGCCTCCATGACCTCGCCGAGCAGCGGGTTCCCGAGGCCGCGGTAGAGCGTTGCGTGGAAGGCGCGGTCGGTGCCCGGGCTCACGGCGCCGTCGGCTGCGGCCTCGGTGTCCATGCGGTCGACGAGGGCGTCCAGTTCGGCGAGGTCGGCGTCGGGGACGCGGCCGGCGAGGCGCGCGATGAGGCCGGTCTCGACGGCCTCGCGCAGTTCGAGGAGCTGGAGCAGGCTGTCCTCGCCGCGGTAGTGCCCGGCGACGGTGCGGAAGGTGAGCCCCTCGATCATGGGGGCCATGGACATCGGCCCGACGTACGTGCCGAAGCCGTGCCGGATCTCCACGATGCCCATCGCCTGGAGAGCCTTGAGCGCCTCGCGCACGGAGTTCCGGCTGACGCCGAGGAGCTCCATCAACTCGGGCTCGGTGGGCAGGGAGGCACCGGAGGGAAGCCGCCGGTCGATGATGAGCTTTTTGATCCGCTCCTGGAGGTCGCGCGCCATGGCCCCCACGTTATCGGCAGGAACGGCGTCCGTACGCCCCCCGAACAGCAGAAAGACTCCCGCTTACGCGGAGGGGCCGGCGATGGCGGTAGCACCCCCCCCAGCCACACTCGCTGCGTCTGGGCCGGCCCGCAAATGGCGATTGCTGTGTCTGTGCGCCGCCAGGGACTCGAACCCCGGACCCGCTGATGCTGTGTCTTTCCGGGGGGTGACCCCCGGACCCCCAGCCGCCTTTGCTGTGTCGGGGCGGGTCGGCACACGGTGATGGCCCCCCACTTGCGTGGAGGGCCTTCACCGTGTCTGTGCGCCGCCAGGGACTCGAACCCCGGACCCGCTGATGCTGTGTCTTTCCGGGGGATGACCCCCGGACCCCCAGCCGCTTTCGCTGTGTCGGGGCGGGCCCGCACATGGCGATGGCCCCCCACTTGCGTGGAGGGCCTTCACCGTGTCTGTGCGCCGCCAGGGACTCGAACCCCGGACCCGCTGATTAAGAGTCAGCTGCTCTAACCAACTGAGCTAGCGGCGCCTGCTGACCTGGAGAACTCTACCTGAATCCCTGGGGTGCTCCGGACCGCCACGCCTGTCCGTATTGCCCTATTTGTCAGGTAAATACATCATTCGGACCGTCAACATGCGATATCACCGGAGAGTTGAGAGGCTTCCGTTTGTACTGATAGTTGGACATTTCATTCTGGAGTGTGAGGGGAATCGCATGGAAGCTCCGGTGTTCGAGGAATTCGATCCTGCGAGCGACTGTGACTGCCCGGGGTGCCTTCACTGGCGGCGTGCCGCCAGGAGCTCTCCGTCATCGCTGACGATCGGGCTCGGCGGCCACCCCGCCGCCCGCGGCGCCCGGCGCGCCCTCGTCCTCGCCGCCGCGGCCGGCACGGTCATCGGCGGCGCGCACACGGTGCCCGCCGTCGCGTCCGCCCACGGACCGGCCAGACCGGGGCTGCCGGCCTCGGACGAGTCCCCGACCCCGCAGGGCGGTTCGGGCCCGCTGCACGGACCGGCGGGCAGCCCGGCCGCGCCTCTGGGCCAGGGGACCGCGCTGCCGGCCACGACCCGCGCGGCGATCATCAACCGGGCCAAGCTCTGGATCGCCGCCAAGGTGCCGTACAGCATGGTCAAGTACTGGAGCGACGGCTACCGGCAGGACTGCTCCGGCTTCGTCTCCATGGTGTGGAAGCTCGGCAGCAACGAATGGACCGGGAGTCTCAACAAATTCGGGACGCGCATCACGCGCGAGCAGCTCCAGCCCGGCGACATGCTGCTCTTCCATAATCCGGCGGACCCTCAGAAGGGCTCGCACGTCGTCATCTTCGGCGGCTGGACCGACTACACGCACACCTACTACGTCGCGTACGAGCAGACGCCGCCCCGCACCCGCAAGCAGTCCACGCCCTATGCCTACTGGAGCAACTCGTCCCACTATGTGCCCTATCGCTACAAGGGGCTGAAGCAGGAGAAGGTGGCGGTCGGCGGTTCGCCGTCGACGGAGTTCCCGGGCGTCAAGTCGTTCGGTCCCGGGACGGACAGCGCGAACGTCACGCGGCTCGGGAAGATGCTCGTCGACCGGGGCGGCGGCCGGTTCTACAGGACCGGGCCCGGGCCGCGCTGGGGTGAGGCCGACCGGCTCGCCACGCAGGCGTTCCAGCGCGCGCAGGGCTGGACGGGCACGCAAGCCGACGGCCTGCCCGGCCCCAAGACCTGGGCCTATCTCGTCGGCGGCAAGGGCAAGGACATCCCGCCCACCACCGGCGCTTCCGGCTCCGGCTCCGCCGCGTCCAAGGTGCCGCCCTATCCCGGGCGCGGCACGTTCCGGCCGGGCGCGAGCAACGCATACGTCACCCAGCTCGGCAGGCAACTCGTGAAGAAGGGGTTCGGCAAGAACTACACGAAGGGCCCGGGGCCCCGCTGGGGTGAGGCCGACCGGCGGGGTGTCGAGGCGTTCCAGCGATCCCAGGGCTGGCGCGGCGGCGCGGCCGACGGCTACCCGGGGCCCGAGACCTGGCGACGGCTCTTCTCGTGATCGCCCACCGGCCGGCCGCCGGCGGGGCGTGAGGCCCCGCCGGCCGCACGCGGCCCCGGGGGTGTGCGGCGACTCGCCTCGCCGCACACCCCGAACCCTCCGGCCCCGCCAGGCCGGAGGTCATCGCGGATGTACGGATCCAGCACGGAGGCAAGGATGAGTACGACGACGGAGCGGCCGGAGGGACCCGAGCTGCCCGAGGAGGCCGACGGAGGTGATGCGCGTGACGGTCAAGGGGTGCTCGGAGGCTTCCGCGCCGCGGGTTTCGACGAGCCGGGAACCGAGACGTCCGGCGGCCACCCACCCCGGCTGATTCACAGCGAGTCCACCACGGAGATCCCGGTCCATCTGCTCTACCGGGACGGGTCCGAGACCGTCTCGCTGCCGCTGCCGCCGGCCATTGTCGAGCGCAGGCAGAGCAGCGGCGAGGAGCCGCGCGTACCGCGCCGGATGCCGCCGCGCGCGCCCTCGCGCCCGGAGCCGGTCGTCGACCCGGAGCTCGTCGAGCGCCCCGGGCGCACGCTGCCCGGAGTCCTCGGAGTCCTCGGCGGCCTCGCGGGCGCGGCGGGCGGTGCGGCGTCGCTGTGGTGGGGCGGGGTGCTGCCGCACATCGCGGCGCTGCCCGCTCCCGCGGGCGCGCAGCCCGGGCCCGTCCGGTGGGCGGCGGTCGCGGGCTTCACTCTCGCCCTGTTCGGGTTCGGCGGTCTCGCGCGTGGCCAGACCGGCGCGGCGTGGGTGCTCACCCTCTTCGGCCGCTACCGCGGAACCGTCCGCCGCACCGGCCTGTTGTGGGTGAACCCCCTGCACCTGCGCCGCCGTACCGACGTACGCCTGCGGCACTGGCGCAGTGAGGCGATGCCCGCGGTCGACGCGAACGGGGTCGCTCTGCGCGTCGTCGTCCTTGTCGTGTGGCGCATCAAGGACACCGCGCGCGCCGCGCTTGCCGTCGAGAGCCACCAGGAGTATCTGCGCGAGTGCGTGGAGGCCGCGATGGCGCGGGTGCTCTCGCAGTTCCCTGTCGACGCTCCCCCAGCTAACGCTGGGGGGACCCCCATCCACCAGGACGCCCCGACCCTGCGCGACGCCGAGGCCGTCGGCGACGCGCTCACCCGGCAGCTCGCCGCCGATGCAGCGCCCGTCGGCATCGAGGTGTTCTCGGCGCAGCCGACCAGGATCGAGTACGCGCCCGAGGTCGCCGCCGCGATGCAGCGCCGCCGGATCGCGGCGCTCGACGCGCAGCACCGCGACAGCGTGCTCACGTCCGTGGTCGACTCCGTCGAGGACACGGTGACGCGGCTGACGACGCGCGGTCTGATCGAGCTGGACGACTACGAACGCAAGGCGCTGGTCAAGGATCTGACGGTGGCCTTCTGCACCGGCCGGGGCGGCGACGGGTCGTAGAGTCCCTGCCCATGGGGATTTCGATACTGACGGCCGAAGCCTGGAAGCTCACCGCGTCGGGCCCGCGTGTCCTGCTGGGGATAGCGGGCCCGCCCGGCGCCGGGAAGTCCACGCTCGCCAGGGCCCTCGTGGAGCGGATCGGCGAGCGGGCCGCGTATCTGCCGCTCGACGGATTCCATCTGGCCAACGCCCAGTTGGAGCGCCTCGGGCTGACCGACCGCAAGGGCTCCGAGCCGAGCTTCGACGTGCGGGGCTACGTGGCGCTGCTGCGCCGGGTCCTCGACGACACCGCCGAGGACATCTACGTACCCGATTACGACCGCACGCTGCACGAGCCCGTCGCGGCGCGGCACGTGGTGTCGCCGGCGGCGCGGCTCGTCGTGACCGAGGGGAACTATCTGGCGTGCGACCTGCCGGGCTGGCGGGAGGCGCGGGAGCTGATGGCGCGGTGCTGGTATGTCGAGGCTCCGCCAAAGGTGCGTCAAGTCCGGCTTGTGGAGCGGCAGTTGGCGGGCGGGCGGGACGCGGACGGGGCCAGTGCGTGGGTGGCCGGAAATGACACGCCGAACGGCGAGCTGGTCGAGACCTCCCGGGGGAGATGCGACAGGATCCTCTCCACTATTGGTATGGACATGTCTTTTGATATGGACACGGTCAACTCCTGGCAATAATCTGGGGCCTGGTCTAGACCTGACTGGCGCTGTGCGCACGGCTCACCGGAACTCCCCCACGTTCTCCAGGAGCGGCAGCATGCGAAAAAAGATGTACGCGGCCCTGCTCGGCCTCACCACCGCCGGGGCCTTCGTGCTCTCGTCGGGCGGCGCGAGCAGCCACGGCTACACCGACCTCCCCATCAGCCGGCAGAAGCTCTGTGCCGACGGCACCGTCACCGGATGCGGCAACATCCAGTGGGAGCCGCAGAGCGTCGAGGGCCCCAAGGGCTTCCCGGCCGCCGGCCCCGCCGACGGGACGATCTGCTCCGCCAACCACGCAGAGTTCGGCGCCCTCAACGGCGCGAAAGCGCCCAATGGCACAGCCTGGCCGACGACCAAGGTCACCGCGGGGGCAAGTCAGACCTTCCGCTGGCAGTTCACCGCGCGGCACTCCACCACGGACTTCCGCTACTACATCACCAAGAACGGCTGGGACGACAGCAAGCCGCTGACCAGGGCCGACCTGGACACCGCGCCGTTCCTGACCGTGCCGTTCAGCGGGCAGCCCCCGGCCACGCTCTCGCACACCGGCACCCTGCCCTCCGGCAAGAGCGGCCACCACGTGATCCTCGCGGTGTGGACGATCGCGGACACGGCCAACGCGTTCTACGCGTGCTCGGACGTTCAGTTCTGAGCCTGTCCTGAGGCTCCCGGGGCCTTCGCGCGGGTGCGTTCCGTGCACGCCGTTCCGACCGGGGCGGCGTGCACGGAACGTGGTGTCGGGGGATCCGTCGCCAAGGTCTCCACTTCTGACGATGCGTCAATTATGGTGCCCGGTCATGGGTCCCATGAGGCGTACCGTCGCGGAACTCGTACAGGAGCGTTGGGGCGACCACCGCCCCGGACTGTGGTGCGAGGATCAGGTCCTCAGTCATCACGCGGTGGCCGCGGGCGCCGCCGCCCGGGCCGCGCTCCTCGCCGACCTGCTGCCCAGGGGAGCGGAGCCGCACATCGGCGTACTCCTCGACAACACCCCGGAGTTCCCGCTCTGGCTGAGCGCCGGGGCCCTCGCGGGTGCCGCCGTCGCCGGCGTCAACCCGACCCGGCGCGGCCCCGAACTCGCCCGCGACATCCTCCACACCGACTGCCGCGTCCTCGTCACCGAGCGGTCTCATCTGCCGCTGCTCGACGGGCTCCAACTCCCGGGCGTACGCATCCTGGTGACGGACTCCGACGCTTACGGTGAGCTGCTCGCGCCGTACGAGGGAGCCAAGCCCGACCCCGCGCGCGCCACACCCGAAACCCGCATGCTGCTCTACTTCACCTCCGGCTCCACGGGCGCGCCCAAGGCCGCGATCTGCTCGCAGGGGCGCCTTGCGGCGGCCGGACAGTCGCTCGTCGGCCAGTTCGGCGTGCGCCGCGACGACGTCCACTACATCTGCATGCCGCTGTTCCACGGCAACGCAGTGATCGCCGACTGGGCGCCGGCCGTCGCGGCGGGCGCGGGCGTGGCGCTGCGGCGCCGGTTCTCGGCGTCCCGCTTCCTGGACGACGTACGGGCGTACGGGGCCACGTACTTCACGTATGTCGGGCGGGCCGTGCAGTACATCCTGGCCACCGACGAGCGGCCCGACGACCGGGACAACCCGCTGCGGACGGGCTTCGGTACGGAGGCGGGGGCGGTGGACGCGGAGCGGTTCGCCGAGCGCTTCGGGGTGCGGCTCGTGGAGGGGTACGGGTCGTCCGAGGGCGGCGCCGCCATCCAGCGCTCGGCGGGGACACCGGCCGGGGCGATAGGGCGGGCGACACCGGGGGACGACCTGGCCGTCGTCGACGCGGCCACCCGTCGTCAGTGCCCGCCCGCGGAGTTCGACGCGGACGGACGTCTTCTCAACGGGGCTGCCGCGATAGGGGAGTTGGTCAACCGTGGCCGCACGTCCTTCGAGGGGTACTGGCGTAACGAGGACGCGCACGCACAGCGGGTACGGGACGGCTGGTACTGGACGGGGGATCTCTTCTACCGTGACCGCGAGGGGTTCCTGTACTTCGCGGGCCGCACCGACGACCGGCTCCGCGTCGACAGCGAGAACCTGGCGCCCGCGATGATCGAGAACATCCTCGCCCGGTACGAACACGCTGCCGCGGTCGCCGTGTACGGCGTGCCCGACCCGGTGGCCGGCGACCAGGTGATGGCGACGCTCGCCCTGCGCGGGACGGACCCGGCCGAACCCTTCGACCCGCTCGGCTTCGCCGAATTCCTGCTCTCCCAGGCCGACTTGGGGACGAAGATGGCGCCTCGCTTCGTGCGGATCGTGGGGCGGATGCCCGTCACCGCGACGAACAAGGTGCACCGGGTGGGGCTGCGCCGCGAGGGGTTCCGGTGCGCGGACCCCGTGTGGTGGCGGCCGCCGGGAGAGAGCGGGTACCGGCGCCTCACCGATGCCGACGTCACGGCGCTCTCGCAGGAGTACGCGGCACACGGGAGATCGGAGCTGCTGGACCGATGAGGCGTGTGCACCGGTGCTGGCGTACCTGAGGGCTTGAGGGGCGCCCACCCAGGGCGGGGGTGTGGGTGGCGGAGCCTCCCGCAACGCGCGGCGCAGCCGCGCAGAAACAACGTTGGCGAGACGGTTCGCGCTTTACGCGAACACGTCTCGCCAACGACAACGTGCGCCGCCAGGGACTCGAACCCCGGACCCGCTGATGCTGTGTCTTTCCGGGGGATGACCCCCGGACCCCCAGCCGCCTTCGCTGTGTCGGGGCGGGCCCGCATATGGCGATGGCCCCCCACTCGCGTGGAGGGCCATCACCGTGTCTGTGCGCCGCCAGGGACTCGAACCCCGGACCCGCTGATTAAGAGTCAGCTGCTCTAACCAACTGAGCTAGCGGCGCTTGCTGACTCGAAAATAATACCTGGTCCTGAGGGGTGCTCCTGACACATCCGGGGCCGGTGCCTAGAGCGCCAGGGAGAGCAGGACCGGGGCCGCTCCGCGGTTCAGCGTGTTTGCCGCGTGGTGCAGGCGGTGGGCGTGCTCGACGGGGAGCGAGAGGGCCAGTGCGCCCACTGAGGAGCCGGCCGTGAGCGGGACGGCGGCGCACACCGTGCCCACCGCGTACTCCTGGAGGTCGAGGACCGGCACCGTCGCCGGCTGGGCGTCGAGCTTGGAGAGCAGGACGCGCTCGTTCGTGATCGTGCGCGAGGTGAGGCGGGCCATCTTGTGGCGGGAGAGGTGGTCGCGCCGCCCGTTGAGGTCGAGCTGGCCGAGGAGGCTCTTGCCGATCGCGCTGGCGTGCGCCGCGGAGCGGAAGTCCACCCACTCGTTGACCGCCGGGGTCGTGGGGCCCTGGGCGAGCTGGGTGATGCGGATCTCGCCGTCCACGTACCGGCTGAGATAGACCGCCGCGCCCACCGTCTCGCGCAGCCGGTCGAGGGTGTGCTGGAGGCTCGCGGTGAGCGCGTCCTCGCGGCCCTGCGCCGAGCCGAGGCTGGTCAGCGTCTGGCCCGTGACATACGCGCCGTCGGAGGTCTGCTCCACGTACCCCTCGCGGCGCAGCATGCGCAGCAGCGGGGCGAGCCGGTCGGCGGGCAGTCCGGTCTCGTTGCTGAGCTCGGTGTCGGTGGCGCCGACGCCGCGTCGTGCAACGGTTTCGAGCACACGAAGGGCGTGCTGCACCGACTGGTGCTGCGCGATCGGCTCGTGCTTCAGCGCCACGGCATCCCCCTGCAAGGACCGGTTCCGGACAGCTGGCCTCGGTCCACGATAGCTGCCAAGGGGCCTTTGTGGGGCGCCTGTTGGCGACTTCGGTGGCGCGCTCCGGGCCTGTCAGCAGGAGCGCACCACCCTGGCATATGCCAAAGTCATGCCCCAGGTTCGGGACCTCGGACTTAGCGGACCTCACCGATCGTGGTCACAGAACCGCGCTGAGAAATTCCCGCGTCCGCTCGTGCTCCGGATCGCTGAAGATCTTCTCCGGCGGCCCCGACTCGATGACCCGGCCCGCGTCGAACATCAGGACCTGGTCCGAGATGTCCCGGGCGAAATTCATCTCGTGGGTCACGCAGAGCATCGTGATGTCCGTGGTGTGCGCGATGTCGCGCAGCACGTCCAGGACGCCGGCGACGAGCTCCGGGTCGAGCGCGGAGGTGACCTCGTCGAGGAGCAGTACCTGCGGGCGCATCGCGAGGGCGCGGGCGATGGCGACGCGCTGCTGCTGCCCGCCGGAGAGCTGCGTCGGGTACGCGTCGCAGCGGTCGCCGAGCCCGACCAGGTCGAGCAGCTCGCGGGCGCGCTGCTCCGCCTCGTCCTTGGAGAGGCCGAGCACCGTGACCGGCGCCTCCATGATGTTGCGCAGGACCTTCATGTTCGGGAAGAGGTTGAACTGCTGGAAGACCATCCCGATGTTCTTGCGGACCTCGCGGATGTGCTTCTCGCCGGCCGGCACGAGGGAGCCGTTCTTCGACTCGTGCGTGAGGTAGTCGCCGTTGACCTTGATCGTGCCCTCGTCGGGCTTGATCAGGGTCATCAGGAGCCGCAGGATCGTCGTCTTGCCGGAGCCGGACGGGCCGATCAGCGTGACGTGCTTGCCGGAGTCGACGGAGAAGTCGAGCTCGTCGAGGACGGTGTTCCCGCCGAAGCGCTTGACGACCTTGTCGAAGCGGATCAGCTCGCTGCCGTCCACCTTGGGGTTCGGCTGTTCGTTGGTGAGGTTCTGGTCAGCGGACAAGGCGTCGCTCCAGGGCTCGGAGGAGGAGGGAGGAGGGGTAGGCGATGACGACGAAGGCGACACCCACGACCGTGAGGGCCTCCGTGTACTGGAAGGTCTGGGCCGCTTCCAGGCGGGACCGCTGCAGCAGTTCGAGCACGCCGATCCCGGCGAGCAGCGGGGTGTCCTTCAGCATCGCGATCACGTAGTTGCCGAGCGCGGGGATCACGCGGCGGATCGCCTGCGGAAGGATCACCGCCGTCCACGTCCTGCCGTACGGCAGGCTCAGCGCCCGTGCCGCCTCCCACTGGCCGACGGGCACGGCCTCGATGCCCGCGCGGTAGACCTGCGCCGTGTACGTCGAGTAGTGCAGGCCGATGGCGACGATGCCGGTGGTCAGGGCGGAGAACTGGATGCCCCACTCCGGCAGCACGAAGTACAGGAAGAAGAGCTGCACGAGCAGCGGGGTGTTGCGGATGAACTCGGTGACGATGCCCACCGGCCAGCGCACGAAGCGCGTCGGGGCGCGGAAGGCGAGCGCCCAGACCAGGCCGACGCTGAAGGAGATCAGCGAGCCGAGGACGAGAGCCTGAAGCGTGACGAGCACGCCGTCCCAGAAGTGCGGCATGAAGTCGGCGACGGCCGACCAGTCCCAGGTGCCGGATGCGGTGGTGATCACGCGCCGCCACCTCCCGCGCTCGTGGGAACGGGTGCGGTCTCCGCCGTCTGACGGATGTTGAGCTTGCGCATGATGCCGATTCCCGGGTCGGGGCGCTGGCCGATGCCGGCCTTGGTCTTGCGCTCGAGCGCGCGCATCCCGCGCGTGAGCAGGAAGGCGATCACGAAGTAGATGACGAGGGTGATCGCGTAGATCTGCGCGCTCTCCTGGGTGGCGAGGCGCACCAGGTACGCGGCGAAGGAGACGTCACCGATGCCGAGCAGCGAGACCAGGGCGGTGCCCTTGAGGAGTTCGATCAGCAGGTTCGAGAACGGCGGGATCATCTCCGGCACTGCCTGCGGCAGCATGATCAGCCGCATCCGCTGCCAGGGGGTGAAGCTCAGTGCGACCCCCGCTTCGCGCTGGGCGGGCGTCACCGCGTTCAGCGCGCCGCGCACCACCTCGGCGCCGTACGCGCCGTAGGACAGGCCGAGCGCCAGGACCGCGGCCCACATCGGGACCAGGGACCAGCCGGCGAGCTGCGGCAGGACGAAGAAGATCCAGAACATCAGGATCAGCGCCGACGTGCCGCGGAAGACCTCGGTGTAGAAGCCCGCGACGAAGCGCACGATCCACAGCCTGTGGGTGCGGGCCATGCCCACACCGAAGGCGACGACGGTCGCGAGGGCCGCGCTGTACACGGTCAGCTGGATCGTGACCCAGATGCCCGGAAGGATCCAGTGTTCCCACAGTCCCGCTGTCATTTGCACAGCTCCTCTGCGGTCAGCTTCGTCATCTCGGCCTGGGTGAAGCCGAACGGCCGCATGATGCGGAAGAGTTCGCCGCTCGCCTTCATCTTGTGGATCTCCTTGTTGAAGGCGTCGCGCAGCTTCGTGTCGTTCGAACGGAACGTGAACCCGCCGCCGTCGACATGCTTCTTGCCTCCGACCAGGGGTGCGAACGGCTCGGTGTGCTCGGCCTTGCGGCTCTTCTTCGTCACCTCACGCGCGGTGAGTGCGGTGGCGGCGAACACGTCGATGCGCCCTGCCTCCACGGCGTTCAGGCCGGCGACCTGGTCCTGGAGGATGACGATGTCGCTCTCCTTGTAGCCCGCCTCGACCGCGAAGGCGATCTCCGCGTAGCCGGTGCCCGTGCCGAGCTTCGCCTTCGCCTTCACGCAGTCCGCGTAGTCGTGCAGGTCCTTCGGGTTGCCCTTGCGGACGATGAAGGAGTCCAGCATCTGGTACTCGGGGTCCGAGAAGATGACCTGCTGGCAGCGTTCCTTGTTGATGTACATCCCGGCCGACACCACGTCGAACTGCTGGGTCTGCAGGCCGGGTATCAGGGAGCTGAAGTCGGTGGCCACGGGCTGGACATGGCCGACACCGAGCCGTTTGAAGATGACCTTGGCGATTTCGACTGCCTCACCAGTGAACTTGCCGCGCTCGTCGATGTAGCCGTACGGCACCTCGCCCGCGATCCCGAGACGCACCGTGCCCTGCCCCTGGAGCCGGGCGAGGGTGTCGCCGTTGGGGACACGGCTGCAACCCGCGGCCCCGAGGGCGCCGGCCGCTCCGACCGCGGTGGCACCGATGAGCAGGGATCGTCGTCGTATGCCCTTTCTGTCGCTTTCTAGGCTTTGTGTTCCTTCTGTGACATTCCAAATAGGTGGAGCCATGGGCGCGCGGCTACCCGACCAGACACAACCTATGCGTATCAGTTCAAGCCCCTGATGCGCGCGGGGCGCCCTTGCCTCAGAGGGGAGCGTGGGGCGGAACATGGAGGGCATGGCCGACCGGTACATCGAACTCTCCCTCGCCAAGCGGGGAGTTCAGTGCACGGCAAAGCTGCTCGGCGAACCGCGCTCCGCTGACCTGTGCGACGGTGTGGGACGCGCTTCCACTGGGCTCCGACGCCTATCAAGCGAAATACGCACGCAATGAGATCTACGCCCTTTTCCCGGCATTCGCGGACCGGGAGCCACTCCTGGAGAATTCGACCATCACCCCCATTCCGGGGAACCTCTGCTCTTTCTCCTTTTCCGGTACGGAACTGGGGACCCAGGCATACGGCCATGAATCCGGCGCCGAGCTGGAGCCCGGCGCGGCCGTCGTCGACCTCGCCCCCTCGCCTTCAGGCGAGCGTAGGCGCCGGAACCCCGGCGACCCCCGCCTCGTACAAGCTGTGCGCGGCACGCAGGACCAGCGCGTCCGCGTGCCGCGCGCCCACGATCTGCAGCCCCACCGGCAGCCCGTCCGCGTCCACCCCCACCGGGACGGTCGCCGCGGGCTGCTGCGTCAGGTTGAACGGGTACGTGAACGGCGTCCACCCCGTCCAGCGCCGCAGCCCCGACCCCTTGGGCACCTCGGCGCCCGCCTCGAACGCCGTCAGCGGCAGCGTCGGCGTCACCAGCAGGTCGTACGTCGAGTGGAACCGGCCCATCCGCCGCCCGAGCTCGGCCCGCACGTCGACCGCCGCGAGATACGTGAGCGCGCTGTACCCGGACCCCTGCGCGCAGATCTCGCGCAGGCCCGGATCGAGCAGCGCGCGCTGCGCGGGCGAGAGGTTCTGTGTCACGCGCGCCGCCCCGCTGAACCACAGCGTGTGGAACGCCTCCACCGGGTCCGTGACGTCCGGATCGGCCTCCTCGACGTACGCCCCGAGCCCCGCGAGCCCCTCAACGGCCTTGCGGACCGCCGCCGCGACCGCGGGCCGCACCGCGACCTGCCCGCCGAACGCCGGTGAGAACGCGACGCGCAGTCCCCGCACCCCGCCGCTCAGCCCGTCGCGGAAACCGCCCTCCACCGGGCCGAGCTGCGACCAGTCACGCCAGTCCGCGCCGGTGATCACGTCCATCATCAGCGCCGCGTCGGCCACGTCCCGCGTCATCGGCCCGACGTGCGCGAGCGTCCCGAACGCGGACGCGGGATAGAGCGGCACCCGCCCGTACGTCGGCTTCAGACCGAAGATCCCGCAGAACGCCGCCGGGATCCGCACCGAGCCGCCGCCGTCCGTGCCGAGCGACAGCGGGCCCGCCCCGAGCGCCACCGCCGCCGCGCTGCCGCCGCTCGATCCGCCCGAGGTGCGCGAGAGGTCGTAGGGATTGCGGGTCACGCCGGACAGCGGCGAGTCCGTGACGCCCTTCCAGCCGAACTCCGGCGTCGTCGTACGGCCCACGAACACAGCGCCGTGCTCGCGCAGCCGCGCCACGGACGGCGCGTCCTCGTCCCACGCGCCCTCGGCCCGCACCGTGCGCGAACCGCGCAGCGTCGGCCCGCCGCGCATCAGCAGGATGTCCTTCACCGACACCGGGACCCCGTCCACCAGGCCCTGTGGCTCACCTCTGCGCCAGCGCTCCGCGCTCGCCCGCGCCTGCGCGAGGGCGGTCTCCGCGTCGAGCCGCACGAAGGCGTTGACCGCGGGATCCACCTCCTCGATGCGGCGCAGGACGGCCCGCGTGGCATCGACGGGGCTGAACCCGCCCTTGCGGTAGCCGTCGACGAGCGCTTGCGCGCTCAGCTCGGTGAGCTCGGTCATCCGCTCTCCTCAGGGTCGGTCGGGGAGTGCCGATCCGGGACCCTCGTGGATCAGTCCGTTCTGCCGGATCGGTCAGTGCCCGGGGACATACCCACGTTTCTTGTCGACCACGTTCGGAAGCGGATCCCCGGACGCCCATTTCTCGTAGAACTCCACGAACTGGCGCGACAGTTCGTCCCGCCAGCCGACCGTGTCGCCGCTCATGTGCGGCGAGACGATCAGGCCGGGCGCCGTCCACAGGGCGCTGTCGCGCGGCAGTGGCTCGTGCTCGAAGACGTCGAGCGCCGCGCCCGCGATCCACCGCTTGGCCAGCGCGTCCGCGAGATCGTCCTCGACCACGAGCTGTCCGCGGCCCACGTTGATGAAGCGAGCGGACGGCTGCATCATCCCGAAGAGCCGCGCGTCGAACATGCCGCGCGTGTCGTCGGTCAGCGGCGCCGCGCACACCACCCAGTCCGCGCGGGCCATCAGCCGCCCGAGGTCCGCCGGCCCGTGCACTCCGGCTCGCGCGGTGCGCCCGACCAGCGCCGTCGTGATCCCGAGCGCCTTCAGCGTCGCGACGATCGCCCGGCCGATCGGCCCTGAACCCACCACGCAGGCCCGGGTGCCCGAGACGCGCTGCGTCTCACGGTGGCGCCACTCGCGCTCACCCTGGAGAGCGAGGGTGCGCGGCAGGTCCTTCGCCATGGCCAGGACGAGCGCGCCCACGTATTCGGCGATCGGCTGGTCGAAGACGCCGCGCGCGTTCGTCACGACCGTGTCCGACGCGGCGAGCTCCGGGCACATCAGCCGGTCGACGCCCGCGCTCGCGGTGTGCACCCAGCGCGGGCGCGGTCCCTCGCCCGGCCAGGCGCGGCGCACCGCGTCGGACAGGAAGTCCCAGACCAGCAGCACGTCGGCCGAGGGGAGTTGAGCGGCGAGCGTCGACTCGTCGGCGTGCACGACGCGCGCCCGGCCCATGAGCCGGCCCAGGCGCGGCGGGGGGTCGTCGTCGAGCACCAGCAAAGTCACTTCAGACACGTTCGCTCCGGTCGTCGGGCCGCGCACTGGGGGGCATCGGGCCGGGAATCCGGCTGGTCGTCGGGCCGGTCATCGGGCCGGTCATCGGCAGAAACCGTTTCGTAACGATGGTCCGCTTCATTGGTAGGAAAAGATGCGGATTGACCACGCTGGCACCGGAACCTACCTTCGTCAACAGAGGCACTTTTTCCGTTGCCCCGGCCATATCCCGACGTCCCGGCCCGCCGGCCGGCTCTCCGCAGCATTGTCTCGAACGTCTCAAGAGACTTGGGGCCTGTCATGGACGTCTCCTTCCTCGGTGGACCGCACCCGCAACGCGGTGTCGGTGTCGTCGCACCCTTCGACTTCGCCCTCGACCGCGAGCTGTGGCGCTGGGTTCCGGACGAGGTGTCACTGCACCTCACCCGTACCCCGTACGTGCCCGTCGAGGTCAGCCTCGACCTGGCCCGTCTGGTCAGTGAGCACGAAACCCTCGGCGAAGCGGTGCGCGCGCTGAGCACCGCCGAACCCGAGGTTCTCGCGTACGCCTGTACATCGGGCAGTTTCGTCGGCGGCATCGCGGGCGAACGCGCCATGTGCGAGGCGATGTTCCGGTCCGGTGAACGCCCCTCCGTCACCACGTCGGGCGCTCTCCTCGAAGCGCTCGCCGAGCTGGGCGCCCGCCGGATCGCCCTGGTCACCCCATACACGCGGTCGGTGACCGAGTCGCTCGAGGAGTATCTGGCCGAGGCCGGCATCATCGTCACGGGCCGCGCCTTCCTCGGCCTGACCCGGCACATCTGGAAGGTGCCGTACCGGGACGTGGCAGACATGGCCAGGGGCGCCGCCCGCCAGGGCGCCGACGCGCTGTTCATCAGCTGCACGAACCTGCCGACGTACGACGTCATCCCGCAGCTGGAGGCCGAGCTGAGGATCCCGGTGATCTCAGCCAATCAGGTCACGGTGTGGGCAGCGCTGCGCAGGCTGGGTACCCGTGCCGTGGGGCCGTATCAGGCGCTGCTCGACGAGTCGGCGCGGCACTGGCCGACCCCCGAGCTGCCGCAGATGCCGCAGGAACCGGCCCATGAGCTGCCGGAAGAACAGGAAGGGTGGGCATGACCGCAGTCGGATTTCTCTACCCGGGACACTCGGCCGAGGACGACTATCCGCGAATCGAAATGCTGATCGACAGCGATGTGAGGCTGCCGGTCGTCCACACGGACATCGGTGAGGACGCGCACCGTGTCGACGCGCTGATCGAGATGGGCTCCCCGCAGCGGCTTGCCGCCGGGGTCGAGGAGCTGCGCCTGTCCGGCGCCGAGGCGGTGGTCTGGGCGTGCACCAGCGGCAGCTTCGTCCGTGGCTGGGAGGGTGCGCACGAACAGGTGCGGGACCTGGCCAGGGCCGCGGGCCTGCCCGCCTCCAGTACGTCGTTCGCGTTCGCCCACGCCGCACCGGAGGTCGGCGCGCACAGCGTCGCGATCGCGGCGACGTACCCGGAGGACGTGGCGGAGCACTTCCGTACGTTCCTGAAGGCAGGGGGCATCGAGGTCGTCTCGGTGTGCGGCAGCGGCATCATCACGGCGGCCGAGGTCGGAACCTGGGGGTGGCCGGAGGTCAGGGCGATGGCCGCGGCGGGCGATCACCAGGACGCGCAGGCGCTGCTCCTGCCGGACACGGCCCTGCACACGGCGGCCTACGTCCGTGACCTGGAGCAGGAGCTAGGCAAGCCGGTCCTGACGGCCAACCAGGTCACCGTGTGGGAGGCGCTGCGGCTGGCGGGGCGGCGGGTGAACGCGCCGGCGCTCGGCGCGCTCTTCACGAAGGAACCGCTGGTGCAGGTCTGAGGCTTGTCCGGCGTCCGGATCAAGGAGTCCGGACCAAGGTGTCCGGATCAAGGCGTCCGAACCAAGGTGTCCGGATCAAGGCGTCCGGATCAAGGTGTCCGGAATAAACCGGAGCTATCCTCCGTTAAGGCCCGGTGCAGACAGCACCGTACTTACAGGAGGACTCAGTGGCCGGAAACGACGAGATCCGGGCAACCGCCCAGGGCACCGCCCCCGTGCCCCTTTCGGTCCTCGATCTGGTGACCGTCGGCGCCGGCCGCACCGCCACTGACGCCCTCCGCACCAGCGTGAAGATCGCCAAGCTCGCCGAGAACCGCGGCTTCAACCGCTACTGGGTCGCCGAACACCACTCCATGCCCGGAGTGGCGTCCTCGTCCCCGGCCGTGATCCTGGCCCATCTCGCCGCCCACACCGAGCGCATCCGCCTCGGTTCGGGCGGCGTCATGCTGCCCAACCACGCGCCGCTGGTCATCGCCGAGCAGTTCGGCACCCTGGAGGCGATGGCCCCGGGCCGCATCGACCTCGGCCTCGGCCGAGCCCCCGGCACCGACGGCGCGACGGCCGCCGCCCTGCGCCGCACGGACCGGCTGGGCGAGGGCGCCGACGAATTCCCCCAGCAGCTCGCCGAGCTGACCCGCTTCCTCGACGACGACTTCCCGGACGGCCATCCCTACGCCCGCATCCACGCGGTCCCGGGCCCGGTCCAGGCGACGTCCCCCGGCGGCGTGCAGTCCCCGCACCGCCCGCCCGTCTGGCTGCTCGGCTCCTCCGGCTTCAGCGCCCGCCTCGCCGGCGTCCTCGGCCTGCCCTTCGCGTTCGCGCACCACTTCTCCGCGCAGAACACGGTCCCGGCCCTCGACCTCTACCGCGAGTCCTTCAAGCCGTCGGCGGTGCTGTCCTCCCCGTACGCCCTCATCGGCGTCTCCGCGCTCGCCGCGGACGAGGAGAAGGAGGCCCGCCGCCAGGTCCTCGCGGCCGCCCTCAACATGGTCCGCCTGCGCACCGGCCGCCCCGGCCTCGTACCGACCCCCGAGGAGGCCGAGCGTTACGAATTCAGCCCGATGGAGCGGGAGTTCGTCGACAGCTGGAACGCGAACGTCATCCACGGCACCGCCGACGAGGTCCGCGCCGGCCTCGACGACCTGCACAAGCGCACCGGAGCCGACGAGCTGATGCTCACCGCCAACGCCCACACCGCAGAGATCCGCCTGCGCAGTTACGAACTCGTCGCCGACGCGTACGGGCTGCCGCAGGCCTGACCCGGACGAACGGGTGCCGCCTCGCACGGGGGGAGGCGGCACCCCCGCGTTCTTTCCCGACGCGTCGGAAGCCGTCAGGAAGCCGTCAGCAGCGCGGAGATACGATCCGGCGCCACCGGGCGCGAGTACAGCCAGCCCTGGCCCGTGTCGCAGCCGATCCGGCGCAGGCGCGCCGCCTGTGCCGCCGTCTCCACGCACTCGGCGGTGACCGTGAGGCCGAGCCGGTGCGCGAGCTGCACCATGGCCTCGACGATCACGGCGTCCGCGGGGGTCGCGTGCCCGCCCCCTTCGTCGTACTGGAATCCGCGCACGAACGAGCCGTCCAGCTTCAGGACCGACACCGGGAGCCTGCTCAGGTACGCGAGGTTCGAGTAGCCGGTGCCGAAGTCGTCGATGGCGATGTGCACGCCCATGTCGCTGAGCGACTGCAGGGCCTGGAGGGGGCGGCCCGCCGAGCCCATCACCGCCGACTCGGTCAGCTCCAACTGCAGGAGTTCCGGGGCGAGTCCGGTCTCCGCGAGGACCTCGGCGACATCCGCCACCAGGTCCGAGTCCCACACCTGACGCACCGCCACGTTCACGCTCACATAGACCGGCGGAGTCCGGGGGTGCTCCAGCTGCCAGCTGCGCGCCTGCCGGCACGCCGTGCGCAGGATCCACCGGCCCAGCTGCACGATCGAGCCGTCCTCCTCGGCCAGTCCGATGAACCGATTCGGCGTGAGCATTCCGAACTGGGGGTGATCCCAGCGCACGAGCGCCTCGACGCCGCGCAGCACCCCGTCGCCCAGATTCACCAGCGGCTGGTACTCGAGGACGAACTCGCCGCGCTCCACCGCGGGGCGCAGGCTCGACGACAGGGCCTGCCGGGTCATCCGGTGCGCGTTGCGCTCCGGGTCGAAGAGCGTCCAGCGCGCCCTGCCGTCGGCCTTCGCCCAGTACAGCGTGGTGTCCGCGGCCTGCATCAGGCACGTCGCCGTCGTGCCCTCCATGCGCCGCTCCACGACCCCGATCGAGGCCGACACGGCGAGCCGCTGCCCCGACAGGTCGAACGGTTCCTGGATCGCCCGGAGCACCGATTCGGCGAGCGCCGAGAGCTGTTCCGTGCCGGCCGAGTCCTCGACGAGCAGCGCGAACTCGTCGCCGCCGAGCCGCGCGACCAGCGGGGCCGCCGTCCCACGGCCGTAGCCGATCCGGTCGGCGCAGCGTGTGAGGCGCTCGGAGACGGCGGCGAGCAGCCGGTCCCCGACGCCGTGCCCGAGTGAGTCGTTGACCGCCTTGAACCCGTCGAGGTCGAGGTAACACAGCCCGATCCGTCCGCTGCCCGCCCCGTCGTACGCACCCGCCTCCAGCGCGGCGGAGAGCCGCTCGAAGAACAGCGTGCGGTTCGGCAGCCGGGTCACCGGGTCGTGCATCTGCAAGTGCCGCAGCCGCGCCTGGAGTTCACGGCGGGCGCTGATGTCGGCGACGGAGAGCAGCACCGTACGGCCGCCCGGCACCGGCGAGACGGTGACCTGGACCCACACGGAGTGCCCGTCGGGGTGCTTGATCATGCGGGTGCACGTCAGCCGCGCCTGCCGTCCGCGCAGCACCTCGTGGTACGTGTGCCAGGTACGGGAGTCGGACGCCAGGTCCACGAGCTCCGCCGCCGTGTGCCCGGTGAGCCCGCCGGGGTCCTCCACGCCGAGCATCGCGGCGAGCGCGGTGTTGGCGGTGACCACCTGGCCCTGGCGGTCCACGACAGCCAGGGCGAGGGGTGCGGCGAGGAAGGCCGAGAGGTAGGGGGCGGGCGGGGCCGCCGGCGGGGGAGGGGGTTCGACGCCGAGCGGCTCGTGGGCCCGGGCGTCCTGGCCCGCGCGTACGGAGTCGGGAGCGGGGGCGTGCGAGGGCGCCGCCCCCGCTGCCGAACTCTCCGTGACGGCGCGGCGGGCGGAGTCGGGTGCCGCGTCGGCCGCGGTCGTCGGCCCTTCGGACATTCCGCTCACCGCTCACTCCCGCAGTGCAGTCGTTCCGGGGGTCCGGGAGGGTTGCTCCCGGGTCATCACAGCCTGGGTGGCGGACGGCCTTCGCAGCCGGGCCCGCGCAGGAAAGTGTGCCGATCATAGAGGCAGCCCCGAGGCGCGAGCCAGCCTTGCCCGCCCGATCCGCCGGTTCGGCGGCATCCCGGGGCAGCCGGCAGATCGTTTCTGCTCGTGCCCGGCACAGCTTCTGGCTTCCCGCGATCGCGCGTGACGTTCCGTGACCGCCCGGGGTGTCGCCCCCTCACCCGACCGGGCCAGATAAACAGGGCGTAGTACTACAAATCCCCACACTCTGGGTTGGGTGTCCCGCTTTCCCGATCCGGAGGTCGACTTGCCGCGTCCGCTGCCACCCGGGGGAGTGGAGAGACCGCGCCTGCGCTCCGTCGGTGCGGCCCTCACCGCGCTCACCGCCATGGCCGCCACGTCGCTGGTCGCGGGTCCCGCGATTTCCGCCCCCTACGCGGGCCCCTGCACGCTGGAGCGCACGACGGCCCACCACTCGGAGGGCCTCGACACCTGGAACAAGGCCTATCCGCGCCCGGTCAGGACCCTCAACGCGGTGATGGTCTTCCTCTCCTTCCCCGACTCCCGGCCGACGACGACTCCCAAGGAACTCACGGCCGACTACTTCCCCGCCACCAGCGACTTCTACGACCGGGCCTCCTACGGGAAGTTCCACCTGGTCCCGCACCCGCAGCGCCGCTGGCTCCGCATGCCGCACACCTCGACCTCGTACGCCATAGAGCGCGACTGGGACGCCGCGCACCGCGGCGCCTATCTGCGCGACGCCCTCGCCACGGCCGACCGGCACACCGACTTCAGGAAGTTCGACGTCGTCTACTTCGTCGCCGACCCCGACGCCCCGGGCGTCGACTCGGACGCCACGAAGGTCGTCAACTTCGACCGGCCGATGCGGGCCGACGGCAGGGACATCAAGCGCGTCGTCACCGTCTTCGAGCAGCACCCGCCCGACCGCAACGTCCTCGCCCACGAGACGGGCCACGTCTTCGACCTGCCGGACCTCTACCACCGGCCGACCGACGGCAAGGGTGACTGGGACACGTACGTCGGTGACTGGGACGTCATGGGCAGTCAGTTCGGGCTCGCGCCCGACTTCCTCGGCTGGCACAAGTGGAAGCTGGGGTGGCTGGACCGGCGGCAGGTGGTGTGCGTGACCAGCAGCCGGCGGGTCACCCTCGAACCCCTGACGTCCGCGCCCGCGCGGCCGGGCGCGGCGCCCGGAACCAACGGGGCGCCGTTCGGCTCGGGCTACGGGACGAAGCTGGCCGTCGTGCGCACCGGGGAGGACAGCGCGATCGCCCTGGAGGCCCGCAGCGCCGACGGCAACGACGCGGCGACGTGCTCCGAGGGCATCCTCGTCTACCGGGTACGCAGCGAGACCGCCTCCGGCAGCGGCCCGGTCGAGGTGCTCGACGCACACCCCGACACGGATGCGTGCTCCGGCGACTCGGTGTACCCGGCGCTCGCGGACGCACCGGTACGGGTGGGCGAGAGCTACAGGGTGCCGGGCGAAAACGTACGGATCAAGGCCGAGGGGCGTACGCGGTCGGGGTCGTGGACGGTGAAGGTGGGTGTGGGCAAGGGCTGAACGCCTTCCGGGAAGGCACCGGCTTCTTACCGCCTGTGCGTCGCCGGATTCGACCCCCGGACCCCCAGCCGCCTTTGCTGTGTCGGGGCGGGCCCGCACATGGTGAAGGCCCCCCACTTGCGTGGAGGGCCTTCACCGTGTCTGTGCGCCGCCAGGGACTCGAACCCCGGACCCGCTGATGCTGTGTCTTTCCGGGGGATGACCCCCGGACCCCCAGCCGCCTTTGCTGGGTCGGGGCGGGCCCGCATATGGCGAAGGCCCCCCACTCGCGTGGAGGGCCATCACCGTGTCTGTGCGCCGCCAGGGACTCGAACCCCGGACCCGCTGATTAAGAGTCAGCTGCTCTAACCAACTGAGCTAGCGGCGCCTGCTGACGTCGTAGACCTTAGCACCCTGATCCGGGCCAGGAAAAATCGATATCCGTACTGAAGGTTTGGCGCTCGCGCGGGCCGCGCGGACGCAGGCCCAGAGCATTACCTCGGGTCCCGGCAGCCATGGGTGGCGGGTGTCGGGGGCGACCACCCAGCGTGAGTCGGCGCGCGGTCCCCCGGCGCGGTCGGCGCCCCCGGCCGGCGGCGGGACGGTCACCGCGTCGCCGCTTCCGTGGCACAGCAGCGGCGGCACCGCCGGGCCCCACTCCTCCCATTCCAGGAGCGAGGGCAGCCGGTGAGCGGTGCCGGGGGCCGCGAACAGGAGCATGCGCCCGCGGTGCGCGGCGACCGGGCCGGAGCCGGGGCCGTCCTCCCAGAGCGTGTCTAACATCCGGCGCCCGAACATCGACGGCACGTTCACCACGTCGAAGGCGGCACCGCAGGGCAGCACCACGGGGGCGTCCGGCCGTGACTCCCAGAAGGCGAGGGTGCTGCGCGGATACGTTCCCGCCGAGGCCAGCCACGCGGCGCCCTCCCGGGTGGCGCCCGCGATGTCGAATCGGTCGGACCGGGTCAGCTGGCCGGCGCTGTGCCGGGAGGGTGTGGCGCTCATGCACTTACATCTACCGGCCGTGAGCGCGCGACTTCCCAGAGTTGCCGGAAATGGGGACAGGAGGGGGCGGGGTGGAGTATCTTGCCCCCTGGCATATGCCAAACGATCTTTACGGGTGCGGTTGCACCGCTGCCGCGCTCCGCTACGGCCGGTTCTCGGCCGGCCCGCGCATCAGGTCGCGGCCGAACTCGACCATCTTCTTCGCGTAGTCCTCGGTCCACTGCGCCCGCTCGGCGATCGCCGCGGGCGTCAGGCGGTCGAAGCGGCGCGGGTCGGCGAGCTGGGCCGCCGCCAGGGCCTGGAACTCCACGGACCGGTCGGCCGCGGCGCTGAACGCGAGCGCCAGCTCCGTCGCGCGGGCGAGCAGCTCACGCGGGTCCTCGATCGCCTCCAGGTCGAAGAAGTGCTCCGGGTCCGCGGCGGCCTCGGCCGGCTCGAAGAGCAGCGGGGCCGGACGCATCCGCCTCTCGGTACGGGCCCGCTCGGGCTCGGCCATGATGTTCCTCCTCGTACGGTGTGCAGCCCCACGTCCCCGCCGGGCCCACCTTCTATTCTCCGCAGGCCCGCAAGAGTGCCCTCCCACCTCAAGGCATCCACCCCACCCGGTGTTCCGCGAGGCGGGCCAGTACCGCGTGATTCGCCTCCCAGCCGTCCGGGAATTTCACCGTGACTCCCAGCTGGACAGGTTCCGTCGACGGGTGGTCGTCCAGTAGGGCCGGGACGCCCGCGCGGCAGACCACGATGCACGCGTGGCGGTGGCGGGACGCCAGGACGCACAGGCGGCCCGTTTCCAGGTGGAACGCCGTCGCGTCGGGGCGGCCCGAGAGCGGGTGCAGGACGACCGTGACGTCGAACTCGCGGCCCTGCAGCCGGTTCGCCGTGTCCACGGTGACGTCCGTGACGCCGAGGTCCGCGAGCGCCGAGCGCACCGCCGCGGCCTGGTCGCGATGCGCCGTGCCGACCGCGATGCGGTCCGCCGTGAGGGGGGACGGGCCGGGGCCGCGCTCCGAGACCGTGGCCCCGCCGCGGTCCAGCAGGCGCCGGACCACCTGGGCCAGGGCCCGTACGGCCTCGGGGTCGGTGCGGGGCGTGTGCCTCGCCGGGAGTTCGAGCAGGCCCCAGCCCGACTCCGCCGCCTCGTCGATCACCCGGTCCGGGCCCGAGCCGTCGGAGGCGACCTCGAACCCCAGGCTGCGGTCGCCGTGGTCCGTGCCGCTGCGGAACGGCGTGTAGGGGTAGAAGGCGCTGGAGACCAGTGGCGCGGCGGACGCCGGGAGGCGCCAGGAGACCGGGAGCCGGTGCTGCGGCAGCTCGGGGTTGTGCGCCAGGAGCGTCGTCACGGCGGACGCCGAGGGGTCGTACGACAGGCCCGCCCACTGCTCGGCCCCGACGATCGCGAACGGGTCCAGCTGGCCCGGGTCGCCCACGAACAGGGCCCGCTCGAACAGGCCCGCCACGGCGAGCAGCGCGTCCGAGCGCATCTGGTACGCCTCGTCGACGATGGCGTGCTGCCAGGGGGTGATGTCCTTGACGTGCGCCCACTTCGCGGCCGTCGAGATGACGACCGGGAGCGGGGCGAGATCGCCGGCCTTGGTCGACTTGCGCACGTTCGCCAGGTCGTCGAGCGCCTTGTCGTACGGGTCGGGGTCGCTGCTGTGCAGGCGTCCGACGGGCAGTTCGGGGTTCTTCTCGGCGAGGCGCAGGACGAGGTCGTCGACCTGCGCGTTCGTCTGCGCGATGACCATCAACGGGCGGCCCGCCCCGGCCAGTTCGAGCGCGGCCCGGACCACGAGCGTCGACTTCCCGGCGCCGGGCGGGGAGTCCACGACGATGCCGCGGGCGGTGCCGTGCAGGGTGTCGCGGAGGATGTCGTCGGTGGCGCGGCCGGCCGCCGCACCCGGGTCGAACGGGGTGTCGCCGCCCGTGCCGGAGCGGCCGAGCGCATGCGGTGCGGCCGTCACAGCAGATCCTCCGTGGTCACGGCGTCCGGCGCCTCAGGCACCGGCACACCCGAACTGTCCGTACGCGGCGGGCCGCCGTGCGTCCACGGCGTCTCCTGCGGGTCCGGCAGCTTCGGACCGCCCCGCTGCTCGTGCTCGAAGAGCGTGAAGCACACCTGGTCACCCTTCTGAGGGACGGATCCCGGCTCCGGTTCCTTGCCGCGGCCCATCTTGTCCAGGACGCGCAGGACGACCCCGCCCCCGGCGTCGTACGACACGAACTCCGCGGCCTGAGGCTTGCCGTCGAGCGAGCGGTACACCTTCGTGCGCTCGCCGAGATGCGGCACGTCGTCGGTGCGGACGGTGATCAGGGGGCGCGGCCGGTTCTTCTCGTTGTACGCCGGGACCGACTCCGTCACCTCGCCCGCGAACGCCTCCCCGGTGAGCCGGCGGCCCGCCATGACCAGCGGGTCGTCGAGCGCCTCCTGCGCCTCCAGCCTGGCCTGCTCGCGCTCGCGCGTCGCCAGCTTGTTGGCCGCCGTCACCGCGTCGTCGCGGCGCGGCTGCGGCGGCTCGCCCGCGGCGACGCGGTCCCGGTGGCCGGTGAACGACCAGCGGTCGCGCGTCCAGCGCTCCGCGGCGCGCGGCCCCTCGGGGAGCGTGCACAGCGCGTCCAGGCCGCGCCACACCGCGTCCCACGTAGGCCGGGTGCGGCTCTCGACGAGCGCGTGGATGTCGCGCTCGGCCGCAGTCAGCGCGGCGAGCCTCGCGTCCGCCTCGATGCCGTCCTCGGCGGCGGCCAGGAGTGTGCGGGCCTTGTCGTAGCGCTCGATCGCGGGCGCCAGCAGCTTGTTGTCGAACGCAGGGTCGGTGGCCGGGCCCGCGGGCGGGCAGACGAGCTGGCCGCCCTTGTCCCGGGCCAGCTCGGCGCGGAGCGCGGCCTCGGCGCCCGACGTGCCCTCCGGGGCCTCGATCCAGGCGAGCAGCGCGCCCAGATGCTGGTCCTCCAGAGTGGACTGGCCCGTCGCCCAGTGCCGGGACAGCAGGTCCGTCATGGCGAGCAGGAGAGCGGAACCGGGAACTCTGGCCCGCTCCCCGAAGTGCGTCAGCCAGCGGCCGAGCAGCGGGACGTGGGGCGGAGCGGGATAGGGCGCCTCGGGCTCCTGCTCGGCGGTGCGGCGGAACCGCATCGAGCGCCCGAGCAGCCGCACGAACTCGATGCCGGACCGGCTCGGCAGGATCAGCTGGGGCGCGTCCGCGCACAGCTCGACCTCCACCTTGACCCGCTTTCCGGTCGTCGGGTCCGTCTCGGCGCGCTCGGCGGCCTCGACGTCGGCCGCGAACCCGTCGACGTACGGCAGGACGATCCCCGCCAGTTCGGCGAGGAACGCGAAGCGCAGGTCGCGGTCGCGGGGCTGGGGCACCACGAGGAGCCGGGGCGAGGTGCGCTCCGTGCCGACGAGCGCGCCGAGCGGAGCGCCCGCCTCGCCGGCCGTGATGAGCGGGACCAGGACGAGGGGCCGCTGCGACAGATGGCGGTGCCGCACGGTCGCGACCGGCTGGGCGCGCCCGCTCTGCACGGCCTCGAGGCGGGCCAGATCGTTGATCAGCGGCATGCCGGTGCCGCCTCTGCGCGCGTGCCGAGCGCCTCGGCCCGCAGCCGCGCCGCCCGGCGCAGCGCGGCGACCGCCGGGTCCAGCGGATCGCCACAGTGGCCGTGGGCCGCCGAGAGGACCTCGTCCACCGTGGTCAGACCGCCCAGCTCGGCGCGCAGGCCGCGGCCGAGCGAGGTGACCGCGCCCTCCTCACGGGCCCGGCCGCGGCAGTGGAACGCCAGCTCGCACGTGGCCAGGCACTCCGGCGCGTACGTCGCGGGCACCGACTCGACGGCTTCCGTCAGTTGCTCCGCGGGCCGCGTGACATCGAAGCAGGTGCCCTCGGGCAGCGCGTCCGCGATGTCCTCGATGCGGGTGAGCCGCTCCAGCTGCCGCCGCGTCACCGACAGCTGCTTGCGTACGTCGACGGCGGACGCCGCCGGAAGGTTGCTGAAGTCCTTGGGGCAGACGAGCAGGATCCGGTGCCTGACCTCGGGCGCCGGGTCCAGGTGTCCGGCGACCCGCTCGAGGGCCAGCACGTACACCGCGGCCTGGCGGGCCGCGGCGCCGACCTTCGCTGCGTCCGCGCTGCCGTCGATCATCGGGAAGGACTTGATCTCGACGACCGTCCATGTCCCGTCGGGGTGCACGACCACCGCGTCCGGTTCGAGGAAGGCAGGGGTGCCCGCGACGTCGAGCGAGAGCATCGGGTGCTCGAGGAACGTCCAGGCGCCGGAACCTGCCGCCTCCGCCGTCGCCTCGCGCAGCGCGAGCACCGTACGGGCCGTGCGGCCCTCGGGTCCGGCCGCCGTCAGATCCGGCGTCCGCGCCTCGCCCGGCACTGGCTCGGGCCCGCCGCCCATGCGCTCGTGCACGAGCCGGAGCAGCTCCGCGCCCCCGTCGGCCTTGACCTTCGCCTCGAACGCGTTCCCCCGCATGAACGCGAACTGCGACTGGCCGAATCCGGACGGCGCCCCGAGCGCGTCCGCGAGCCGCGCCTTGTCGACGCCCGCCCCGTCGAGCAGCGCGCGCCGCCTGCACCCCGGGTTCGCGGCGAGCGCCGCCAGCGCCCGCGCGTCGAGCGCCCGTGGCGGTATGTCGGCGCCACGCAGCTCAGCGAGCTTTCCCCAAACTCTCGGCTTCGCTCGAGCAGGGGAGGCCCCAATCCGCAGCGCCGTCCCCCGCGTCGGAGGAGCGGGCACGCGGGCCGCCGCCCGGTCCTGTACTGACCTTGCGCTGTCGGGGAATTCGCTCACCCGCAGAAGTCTGGCACTCCCCACTGACAATCGAGGACACCGCCGTGGAGGCCGGGGCGGGAGAGGTGCGGCGGGGCCGTACCGAAACGGCCGTCGGGGCCCGGCGCACCCGGGCCCGTACGAGGTCCGCGGCCCGCGTCACGCGCCGGCTCACCAGGAATCCGAGGCCCATCACGGCCACCCCGGCGAGCGCGTCGAAGAAGTAGTGGTTCGCGGTGCCCATCACCACGAAGGCGGTGATCAGCGGATAGGCGATACCGGCCGCTCTGACCAGCGGCGTACGGCCGTGGCGCCACAGCGTGACCCCGCACCACAGCGCCCAGCCGACGTGCAGGCTGGGCATCGCCGCGTACTGGTTGGTCATGCTGCCGAGCCCGCGCGGGGCGCTCGCCTGCCCGCCCCACCAGCCCCACGAGCTGTACTGGGCCATGGTGTCGACGAAGCCGTGGCCGGGAGAAAGCAGGCGCGGCGGGCAGGTCGGTACGAGGGTGAAGCCGATCAGGCCGATCACGGTGGAGGCCATCAGCCAGGTCCGGGCGGCGCGGAAGTGGACGGCGCGGCTGCGGAAGAGCCAGATCAGGATGCCCGGCGTGACGAGGTAGTGCAGTGAGGCGTACCAGAAGTCGGCGGGGACACCGATCCAGGCCTCGGAGGTGAAGAGACGATTCAGCGGGTGTTCGAGGTTGAGACGGAGTGCCTTCTCGGCCCGGAGTATCGCGAGGCCGTGCTCGACGGCGCTCGGCTCGTCCCCGCGCACCATGAGCCGGCCCGCCGAATAGGCGGCGTACACCAGCACGATCAGCGGCAGTTCGGTCCACCAGCGCAGCCGGTCGCCGCCTGTCGCCGCAGTGGGCGGTGCCTCGGTCTGCGACATCCGGCCGCTCCCCCTTAACTCCTTGTACGGCGGCCCGTGGCCAGGTGGCCCACTTTACGGTGTATGTGATCGCTGGGAGGGGGCATCTCCGATCCACGAAGACGCAGCCATCGCCCGGTGGGTTGCCTGAATCCCGGGTGAGCGATGATGGAACGAGCGGGCGCGCCTGGCCTGACTTATCGGTACATGGCAGCCCTTTTCACCCGCCCTCGGAAAGGTCACCCATGGCACCGCGCATCCTGTTGGCCCGGCATGGACAGACGGAATGGTCACTGTCCGGGCGGCACACCGGCAGGACCGACATCCCCCTCCTCGAAGAGGGACGGCGCGGCGCGAAGCTCCTCGGCGAACGTCTGCACCGGTCGCCCCTCGGCGGACTCCCCGGGGCCGAGGTGCGCACCAGCCCCCTCTCCCGCGCGCGCGACACCTGCGACCTCGCCGGCTTCGGCGACCGGGCCACCGAGTGGGACACGCTCATGGAGTGGGACTACGGCGCGTACGAGGGGCTGACCCCCGCCGAGATCCAGGAGCGGCGCCCCGGCTGGTTCATCTGGCGCGACGCAGTCCCCGAGGGCGAGACCCTGGAGCAGATGACCGCGCGCGCCGACGAGGTCGTCGCCTGGGCCAGATCCGAGAACCGCGACGCCCTGGTGTTCGCGCACGGCCACATGCTGCGCTCCATCGGCGCGCGCTGGCTGGGCCTCCCGCTCGACTTCGCGGCCCGCATCCGCCTCAACCCGACGTCCCTGTCGGTCCTCGGCTGGGCCTACGGGGATCCGGCGATCGAGTCGTGGAACGACATCGGCCACCTCGCGGGCCACGAGGGCTAGGCGCGGGCTAGGCGACAGCGGCGCCAGCAGGGCTCACGTCGTGCGCGGCGCCGACGCGTGCTGCTCCAGGAACGCCGAGACGCCCGACGCCCTGCGGTGCGGAAGGAGCACGCGCGCGGTGGTCGCCAGCATCGACTGGATGCGCGACGACTGGACCTCGGTCAGCAGGTGCAGGACCCGCATCCCCGCGGACGCGGCCTCGTCGGGCTGTCCGGCGCGCGCGAGGTCGTCGGCCAGCTCCGCCGTGTACAGGGCGATGTTCCGGGTGAAGTGCGGGTCCTGGAGGGCCGCGGCGCGATGCGCGTGCCGGGCGGCGCGCGTCCAGTCGCCGAGCGCCGAGTAGCACTGCGCCTCCAGGCCCTCCAGCTCGGCCTCGCCGTAGAACGTCATCCACTCCGGGTCGTCGTCCGACCGCCCGCGCGCGAAGAGGGCCTGCGCCCGGGCCAGCGCCCGCTCGCACTCCGTACGGTCCCCGAGGCCCGCCCAGCCGCCGGCCTCGCGCAGCGCGAGCAGCGAGAGCAGTCGTGGCGAGGCCAGCTGGGCCGCGACGCGCGTGGCCGCCTGCGCCGCCCGCACCGCCTCCCTCGGCCGCCCGGCGTCCCGCGCCAGGAACGCCGTGTTGCAGAACGCGTGCGCCTCAAGGGCCGGGTCGCCGGCCACGCGCGCGGTGGCCAGCGCCTCCGCGTAGTGCGAGCGCGCGTCGTCGAAGCGGCCCGAGTCGTGCGCCAACCAGCCTACGGAGATGGCCAGTTCACCCGCCCCGGCCTGGAGCCGCTCGGCCGTGCCGGGCGCCGCCGTCGCCGCGTCGAGCAGCGCGAACGCCGTACGCAGCGGGGCCGCGGCCCTCCTGTAGAGCCCGTCGGCGCCGTGCCGGTCGTCGAGCAGCCGGATCCGGCGGATGGCCTCCTCGACCGCGCCGACACCGGCCTCGGGCGCCGCGCGCCCGCCGTGCCCCGCCGCGGTCGACTTCGCCGCGGGGGCTGCCGTGCCGTCGGCCGCGATGCCGAAGGGCGCCAGGGAGGCGATGGCCACGGTGGCCGTCCCTCCGGTCATGAATGCGCGACGCCGCACGTCGCTCTCCTCGTCGTGGTGCGGGTACTCGAACTCGGTGTGCGCGAGGGGTACGGGATCTGCGGGGCGCGCCGCCCGGCCGCGTACGGCCGAGCGGGGCGCGAACCCCATGTCCGTGAGCGAGCGCCCGGGGAACATGTGCAGGAACACCCGCTCATACGCGTAGTTGGGGCAGCGGATCTCGCCGGCCTCCACTCGCCCGATGTAGCGCGCGTCGCAGCTGACCCGCTCGCCGATCTCCCGGGCGGCGCGTCGCACCGCGGCCGCGAACTCGCCCGGAGAGCGCTGCCCACGCAGCCGCCTGAAGGCGAGATTCGGCCGCGGGGACTGCGCTGACGATGCCACCGATGACGGCGTCATGACCGGGCCCTCTCGTGCGAACCGTGCCGGATCACCGGGGAGTTGGGTCTCTGTGAGCCCTGGTGCCACCCTTGTTCCGACGGGGCACGAAGGTACCTGCTGTAACGACTCCGACACACAGTGTTTAGCTACAAACCGGATATCTCACCCCGCATCCGCCATGAAGTGCCATCCTTTGCGGCGGCGTACCGCCGTAGCTGTTGACGCTTACGGGCGTTGAACCTTGCGGGGCCGGAGCGGTCGCGTTCCGGTCGTGCAACCCGTACGCGAGAGCGAGGAGGGGCTGACGTGTTGGAGGCATCACTTTCGACGGCGCGGCACCGGCCGACCCAGGACCACAGCGCGCCACCCCGTGACAGCGCGTTCTGCGACGTGGTGACCGTCCCGGCCCGGCAGGGCCTCGAAGCGGTCGACATCCTGCGCCGCGGCGCCACCGAGGCCGTCGGCCCGGTCCTGCACGACGGGGACTGCGACACCCTCGGCTTCCTCGTGCCGCCCGGCACCGCCGACGGCTGGGACGTCCCCGGCAGCGACTGCACCCACACCCCCGCGTCGCCCTCGCCGGAGCGCGGTCCCGGTGCGGGCCCCGTGCCGCCCGCCCCCGTCGAGGGCGGCGGCTGGCTTCTCCCGCCCGGCGAGGCCGAGCTCGTCACCGACCCGGCGGTCCTGCGGGCGGCGCTCGACGAGGCGGCCCGCATGATCGAAGCCGCGGACAACTGCTGCTGAGGCCGCCTGCCAGGCCCCCGCGGCCCTTGGCTCCCCGGCCGCTGGGCCGACTCGCCGCCGCCCGTCGATAATGGACGGATGGCAAGGTCAAGGGCAAAGAACAAGCAGGCCGGAGCGGCCCGTGGTGGCCGGGAGGCCGTCGTCGAGGCCGTCGACGGCGGGCTCGCCGAGCTGATGCCCGACCGGGACCGGCCGCGCGCCTGGACGCTGCTCGTGGACGGCGCCCCGCAGTCGCACGTCGACCTCGACGATCCCGGGCACCTCGCATTCGAGTACCAGCGCAGGATCGGCCATGTCATCGACCTCGCCGTGGACAAGGGTCGCCCCGTGCACGCCGTGCACCTGGGAGGCGGCGCCTTCACCCTAGCCCGCTACATCGCCGCGACCCGCCCCCGTTCCACCCAGCAAGTGGTCGAACGCGACGAGGCGCTCGTCCAACTGGTGCGCCGTGAACTGCCGTTGGACCCCGGCACCCGGATCCGCGTCCGCGCGGGCGACGCCCGCGAGTGCCTCGCGAAACTCCCCGACGGCTGGGCCGACCTCCTGATAGCCGACGTGTTCAGCGGCGCGCGTACCCCCGCGCACCTCACCAGCACCGAGTTCCTCGCCGAGGTACGCCGCGTGGTCAAGCCCGACGGTTGCTACGTCGCCAACCTCGCCGACGGGCCGCCCCTCGCGCATCTGCGCGGCCAGATCGCCACCGCCGCGGCCGTCTTCCCCGAGCTCGCCCTCGTCGCCGACCCGGCCGTCCTGCGCGGAAAGCGCTTCGGCAACGCGGTGCTCGTCGCCTCCGCCCAGGTCCTTCCCGTAGCCGAACTGACCCGGCGCGCGGCCGGCGATCCGCATCCCGCCCGCGTCGAACACGGCAAGGCCCTCTCGGACTTCACCGGGGGCGCCGGTGCCGTCAGCGACTCGGATGCCGTCGCCTCGCCCGCTCCTCCGCCTTCCGTTTTCCGGTAGACGTTCAGTACTTGGCGACTTCCACACTCGGCGCATGGTCGTGCCACGTGCAGAACACCGAGACCTTGTCCGTGCCCGAGGTGAACTCCACCCTGATCCACGTCGGGTCCTTCCACACCTGCATCGACCAGCCGGCCGCGGGTGTCGCCGACACCAGCGTCGCCGAGTCCTTGCCCAGGTCGAACACGGCGCGGCCGCCCTGCGTCGCGTAGCCCTTCACCGTGCCGGACGCCGACGGAGACGCGGGCGGCTTCGCGGAGGTGCTCGGTTTCGCCGTGCGGCTCGGGGAAGGGGCGGCCGAGGCGGGGGAGTGTGACGGCTTCTGCGATGCGGAGCGGGACGGCGACCCTGACGGTGACGGCTCCGGGCGGTGCGTCGACGACGACCGCGCCTCTACCGCTCCCGCCGCGATCGGCACCGCACGCGGCGGGTCGTACGCCGTGCCCGCCATCACCGTGTGCACGCCCCACCACGACAGCGTGACGGCCGCGCCGGTGGCCAGCAGCCAGGCCGCCGTGTGAACAAGTCCTCTGCGCATGGGGTGCATCGCGGCCATACTGCCGCACCCGCCCCACCCGTGTCCCCGGGGGACCGGGGTTGCCCCGGACCTGGGCGGAAGGAGGACCGGGGCAACCCGTATGGCGTACGGTGCCGCCCATGGCAAGTGTGCTAGTGGTCGAGGACGACCAGTTCGTGCGCTCGGCTCTCATCCGGCACCTGACCGAGGCCTCCCACACCGTACGGAGCGTCGGCACGGCCCTGGAGGCGCTGCGCGAGGTCGCCCATTTCCGTTTCGACGTCGTGATTCTCGACCTCGGTCTGCCCGATCTGGACGGTTCCGAGGCATTGAAGATGCTGCGCGGCATCACCGACGTACCGGTGATCATCGCCACGGCCCGCGACGACGAGACCGAGATCGTCCGGCTCCTCAACGACGGCGCCGACGACTACCTCACCAAGCCGTTCTCGCCCGAGCACCTGTCCGCCCGCATGGCCGCCGTGCTGCGCCGCGCGCGCTCCAGCGCCGCCGCCGAGCCGCCCTCGCGACTCCTCCGGGTCGGCGGCCTCGCGATAGACCCGCTGCGGCGCCAGGCCGAGCTGGACGGGGCGCGGCTCGATCTCACCCGGCGCGAGTTCGACCTGCTCACCTTCCTCGCGGGCCGGCCGGGTGTCGTCGTACCCCGCAAGGAACTCCTCGCCGAGGTGTGGCAGCAGTCGTACGGGGACGATCAGACCATCGACGTGCATCTGTCGTGGCTGCGCAGGAAACTGGGCGAAACGGCCGCCCGGCCGCGCTATCTGCACACCCTGCGGGGCGTCGGCGTGAAACTGGAGCCGCCGCGGCCGGAGGGCGGGCCGGCATGAGGTGGGCCCTGGTCAAGGTGTGCCTCGCTGTCACCGCCATGGTTGTCGTCGCTTTCGCGGTTCCTCTCGGCCTCGTCATCAAGGAGATGGCCCGGGACCGCGCCTTCTCCAACGCCGAGCGGACCGCCGCCGCGATCGGGCCCCCCCTCTCCATCACCACCGACCGTGACCAACTGACCCGCGCCGTCGCCTCCACCGAGGCCGGCGCCGACGGCCGCATGGCCGTGTACATTCCGGCCTCCGGTGGCGCCCCGGCGATCCAGGTCGGCACGTCGCGCGCCGGTGGCGTTCACGTCGGCCTCCGGCAGGCCACCGTCGCCGATGTGCCCGGCGGGTCCGTGTGGCTCCAGCCCATCGCCGTCAGCGCCGGCATCGCCGTCGTCGAGGTGTTCGTGCCGGAGTCCGAGGTCACCAACGGCGTCGCCACCGCGTGGCTCGTCCTGGCCGGCGTCGGCATCGCCCTCGTCATAGGGTCCGTCGCCGTCGCCGACCGGCTCGGGGTGCGCATGGTGCAGCCCGCCCGGCGGCTCGTCTCCGCCGCGCACGATCTGGGCGAGGGGAAGCTCGGGGCGCGTGTTCCGGAGGACGGGCCCACGGAACTTCGGCTGGCGGCCGTCGCGTTCAACTCCATGGCCGATCAGGTCGTTCAACTGCTCGCCAACGAGCGGGAGTTGGCCGCCGATCTCTCCCATCGGCTGCGTACACCCCTCACCGTTCTGCGGCTGAACGCCGTCTCGCTGGGTGAGGGCGCCGCCGCCGAGCAGACCCGTTCCGCCGTCGAGCAGCTGGAGCGCGAGGTGGACACCATCATCCGTACCGCCCGCGACGCCAAGCCGCAGACCGCCGCCGCGGGGCCGGGGGCCGGGTGCGATGCCGCCGAGGTCATCCGTGAGCGCATGGACTTCTGGTCCGCGCTCGCCGAGGACGAGGGGCGCAAGGTGCGCGTTGCCGGCGTCGACCGGCCTGTCCGTATCCCCGTGGCCCGGGGGGAGCTGGCCGCCGCGCTCGATGCGCTGCTCGGGAATGTCTTTCGGCATACGCCTGAAGGCACCGCCTTCGCCGTCGACGTGCACAGCGGCGAGGACGCCGTGATCGTGCTCGTATCGGATGCGGGGCCCGGGATTCTGGACCCGGACGCCGCGATGGCCCGTGGGCGGGGTTCCGGCAGCGACGGGTCCACCGGGCTCGGGCTCGACATCGTCCGACGGCTCGCCGAGTCGACCGGCGGTGATGTGCGCATCGGGTCCTCCGTGCTCGGGGGGACCGAGGTGCGGATCTGGGTGCAGCTGGACGGGCGGGGGCCCGGGTCCGGTGGGGCTGTGCGGCGGGGGCACCGGGGTGGGGTGCGGCGTGGCCGGAAGCGGGGGGCCGGCGCCGGGTCCGGTGCCGCTGTGTAGTCGGGTGGGACCTCATCGTTTCGGAGTTGGTCTCTACCTTTAATCCGTTCCGATAGCTTCCTTAAGCCCTCCATAAGAACCTCAACCGCCGGTACTGGTGCCCCATTTGCCGGGTTCCGGATCGCTAGCGTGCTGCCGCACCCCCACCCCCGTACAGCTAAGGCAGGCACGCGATGAGCAGCACGCACCGGCGCAGGGTCAGCGGCAGGAACAAGGCGATAGGCGGACTCGTCGCCGCGGCCGTCGTGGGCGGCGGCGCCTTCCTGTTCTCCGGTACGGCGCAGGCCGCCGGCGTCGGCGCCGCGTACACCAAGACCAGTGAGTGGTCCGGCGGGTACACCGCCCAGTACGTCGTCAAGAACGACTCGGACAAGGTCCAGTCGGGCTGGAAGCTGGAGTTCGACCTGCCGTCCGGCACCAGGCTCGGCTCCCTCTGGAACGCGGAGTCGTCCGTCTCCGGCTCGCACGTCACCGTGAAGCCCGCCTCCTGGGGCAAGGAAGGTATCGCCGCCGGGAAGTCCGTGACCGTCGGGTTCGTCGTCACCGGCGACTCCGATCCGGCCGGGTGCCTCATCAACGGGGCCAAGTGCTCCGTGGACGACGGGGCCACTCCGGAGCCCAGCGGCCGGCCCACGGAGTCCCCGACCCCCACCCCCAGCGCCTCCGCTTCAGCGACCGCGAAGCCCACCGCGACCGCCACGCCGACGGCCGGCCCGTCGGAGTCCTCGTCCTCCGGTACGGGTTCCGGCACGGCGGCCGCGGGCGGCTTCGCCCCGTACGTCGACACATCGCTCTACCCGAAGTTCGACCTGGTCGCCTCCTCCAAGGCCACCGGCGTCAAGGAGTTCAACCTCGCCTTCATCACCTCCGGCGGCTCCTGCACCCCGAAGTGGGGCGGCGTCACCGACCTCGGCAGTGACGAAGTCGCCGCGCAGATCGGGGACTTGAGGACCTCCGGTGGCGACGTCCGGGTCTCCTTCGGTGGCGCCTCCGGCACCGAGCTGGCGCAGGCCTGCTCCTCGGCCTCCGACCTCGCGGCGGCGTACCAGAAGGTCATCGACCAGTTCAAGCTCACCAAGGTCGACTTCGACGTCGAGGGCGGCGCCCTGCCGGACACCGCCGCCAACACCAAGCGCGCCCAGGCCATCGCCACGCTGCAGAAGAACAACCCGAAGCTGAACGTCTCCTTCACGCTCCCGGTGATGCCCGAGGGCCTCACTTCGGACGGCGTGAACTTCCTCAAGAACGCCAAGGAGAACGGGGTCTCGACCGGCCTCGTCAACATCATGGCGATGGACTACGGCGCCTCGTACAGCGGCGACATGGGCGCGTACGCCGAGCAGGCCGCCACCGCCACGCAGGCGCAGATCAAGAGCGCGCTCGGGCTGTCCGACGCCGCTGCCTGGAGCGCGGTCGCGGTCACCCCGATGATCGGCGTCAACGACGTCTCGTCCGAGATCTTCAAGGTCGACGATGCCACGCAGCTGGTCGCCTTCGCCAAGGAGAAGGGCCTGGGCGGTCTGTCGATGTGGTCCGCCACCCGTGACAAGGCGTGCGAGGGCGGGGCGTCCGGCTCGGCCCAGCCGACCTGCTCTTCGATCGAGCAGTCGGCAGGCGCCTTCCAGAAGGCCTTCGCCTCCTTCGAGTAGCCCCCGCGGGAAGCTGCGCGCCCCGGCCGGATCTTTGTCCCCCCACTCGGCCGGGGCGCGCGTTCTTTGAGTGCGTCGAGGTTCGTTCTTCGGGTGCGCCGCCGTCTCGCCGGGATTGTTGTCGGGTGCGGGGCCGCGGGGGCAGGTACGTGCTCGCTGTTCTAAGGGTGCTCGTCAGCCAGCCAATTGCCTGTACGTGGTGCTGGTGGCTGCGCGCGCACATGCCCCCACGGTCCCCTCCCGTCCCGTACGCGGCTGACCGCCGGTGGGTGCTGCTAGTTCGCCGGCGGGAGTTGGTTGGTGCGGGACGCTTGTGCGTACCAGTGCGCGCTCGACTTCGGCGTACGTTTCTGGGTCGCGTAGTCCACGTGGACCGCCCCGAAGCGCTTCTCGTAGCCGTACGCCCACTCGAAGTTGTCCATCAGCGACCAGAGGTAATAGCCGCGGACATCCGCGCCGTCCCTGATCGCGCGGTGTACGGCTGACAGGTGGCCGTGGAGGTACGCGATGCGCTCCGGGTCGTGGACCCGGCCGTCAGGGTCCGGCTTGTCGTCGTACGCCGCGCCGTTCTCCGTGATGTACAGCGGCAGGCCAGGTGCCTCCCTGGTGTAGCGCATGATCAGGTCGTGCAGGCCCGTCGGGTCGATCGTCCAGCCCATCTCCGTGCGCTCGCCCGGAGACTGGTGGAACGCGACGTCATCCGCTCCCGGCCAGGGGGAGTGGTCGCTCGCCCCATGGCCGTCGGATCGGGTGGTGGGTGCTGACGGGGCCGAGGAGACCAGGGACGGGGTGTAGTAGTTCAGGCCCAGCGCGTCCAGCGGCTGGTGGATCGTTGCCAGGTCTGTGCCTTCCACGAAGGACCAGTCCGTGATGCCTGCGGTGTCCGTGATCAGGTCCGCCGGATACTCCCCGTGCAGCATCGGGCCGTGGAACACGCCGTTCGCCAGGTTGTCGATGCGGCGGCGGGCGTCCTGGTCGGCGGGGTCGTCGGGTGAAAGGGGCCTGACCGTCGAGGAGTTGAGGCTCACCGCAATCTCTGCCCGGGACGGCAGGGTCCGGCGTAGTGCCTGTGTCGCCAGGCCGTGCCCCAGGTTGAGGTGGTGCGCCGCTCGCAGGGTGGCCGCCGGGTCCGTCCTGCCCGGCGCGTGCACCCCGGAGCCGTAGCCCAGGAACGCGCTGCACCAGGGCTCGTTGAGCGTGATCCAGAAGTCCACCCGGTCGCCCAGTGCCTCGCCGACCATGCCCGCGTACTCCGCGAAGCGGTACGCCGTGTCGCGTGCCGGCCAGCCGCCCGCGTCCTCCAGCTCCTGCGGCAGATCCCAGTGGTAGAGGGTCAGGGCCGGCTTGATGCCCTTGTCCAGGAGTTCGTCCGTCAGGCGCCGGTAGAAGTCCAGGCCCCGCTGTACCGCGGGGCCCCGGCCCGTGGGCTGCACCCTCGGCCACGAGACCGAGAAGCGGTACGTGCCCAGGTCCAGGTCCTTCATGAGCGCCACGTCGTCTTTGTAGCGGTGGTAGTGGTCCACGGCGATGTCGCCCGTGTCCCCGCCCGCCGTCCTGCCCGGCGTATGGCTGAACGTGTCCCAGATCGACGGCGTACGGCCGTCCTCCCGCACCGCTCCCTCGATCTGGTACGCCGATGTCGCCGCGCCCCAGAGGAAGCCCGGCGGGAAGGTGGGGGTGGATGTGGGGGTGGAGGTGGGCAGTGTTGTGGACTGCGTAATGGGCTCAGGCATGGAAGCGCTCCCATGGTTGGAAAATTGTGAGGTGGGGCCGCCGCTCACGGCGGCCCCCAAGACGTCAGCCCTTTACCGCGCCCTGCATGATCCCGCCCACGATCTGCTTGCCGAACAGCAAGAACGCGATCAGTAGCGGCAGCGTGCCCAGCAGGGCGCCGGCCATGATCACCGAGTCGTCGGGGATGTAGCCGGTGCCCAGTTGGTTGAGGGCCACCTGGACCGTCGGGTTCTCTCCGTTGAGCGCGATGATCGGCCACAGGAAGTCGTTCCACGCCATCACGAACGTCAGCAGCCCGAGCACCGCCATCGCCGGGCGCGCGGCCGGGAAGACCACGTGCCAGACGACCCGCAGGCTGCTCGCCCCGTCGACCCGGGCGGCCTCGATGAGTTCGGTGGGCAGCGCCTGGACCAGGTACTGGCGCATGAAGAACGTGCCGAAGGCGCTGACCAGGGTCGGCAGGATGACCGTCTGCAGATGGTTCGCCCAGCCCAGGTCCGTCATCCACAAGTACAGCGGGACTACAGCAAGTTGGGGCGGGATCATCATCGTGCCGATGGTCATCAGCAGCAGCGTGGTCGAGAACCGGAAGCGTAGTTTGGCGAAGGCGAAACCGGCGAGCGTGGAGAACAGCACCGTGCCGACGGTGATGGTCGCCGCCACGAGGATGGTGTTCCACATCGCGGTGCCCATGCCGGCCTGGTTCCAGGCGGTCTCCAGGTTCTTGAACAGGTTTCCGCCGAACCAGAAGGGGGGTGGTGTCTGCGCGAGGCGGGTGTTGGTGCGTGAGGCCGCGATCGCCGTCCACAGCAGCGGGGCGAGCGAGATCACGGCGAACAGGGTCAGCACGAGGTACGTGACCGGACCCGCGTGCAGCTGCTTGCCCGCGCCCAGGATCCGCCGCCGACGCGGCGGTTCGGCGTCCTGCGCGACCTGAGGCGGTATCGCGTCGGTGATGGTGGTCATTGGGATTTCCTCAGCCGTCGGGTGATCAGCAGGTTGACCGCGGCCACGATGATCAGGATCAGGAACATCGACCAGGCGATCGCGGACGCCTTGCCGAGATTGCCGACGATCCAGCCCTGGTCGTACATGTACAGGCCGAGCGTCTGGTACTGGTGCTCGGACCCGCCCTTGGTGCCGCTGACCCCGCCGAACAGCAGGGGCTCGCCGAAGAGCTGGGTCGCGCCGATCGTGGAGACGACCACCGTGAACAGGATCGTCGGACGCAGCATCGGAATGGTCACGTGCCGGAACTGCTGCCAGCGGTTCGCGCCGTCCAGGGCCGCCGACTCGTACAGGTCGGCCGGGATGGCCTGCATCGCCGCCAGATAGATCAGCGCGTTGTATCCGGTCCACCGCCAGATCACGATCGAGGAGACCGCTGCTTGCGAACCCCAGTCGGATTCACGCCAGTTGACCGGGTCGATGCCGACCAGGTCGAGCGCCCAGTTGATCATGCCGGTGTCGGGCGAGAAGAGCAGCACGAAGACGAGCGTCGCCGCCGCCACCGAGGTGGCGTACGGGGTGAGCATCACGACGCGCCACACGGTGGAGCCACGCAGCCGGTAGTTGAGCATGTGTGCGAGCCAGATCGCCGCGATCAGCTGCGGCACGGTCGAGATCACGCCGATGGTGAACGTGTTCTTCAGCGCGTTCCAGAAGAAGTCCGACTGGAAGAGGTTCGTGTAGTTGTCCAGGCCCGCCCAGGTCTGGCCGTCCAGGTTCGACAGCTGCACATGGTGCAGCGAGTACCAGGCGGTGTAGAGCAGCGGCACCAGTGAGAAGGCGCCGAAGATGATGAAGAAGGGGGAGATGAACGCGTACGGGGACGCCTTCATGTCCCAGCGGTACAGCCGGCTGCGCCAGGTGCCGGCGCCCGTCGGCGCCGTACCGCGCCCCTGAGCGCCCCGGGCCGCGCCCGGCTCCTGGGAGCCGGGCGCGGTGTCGGCGCTCGTCGCGGACTGCGCGAGAGCCTCGTCGGAGCTGGTCACTGGTCGAGCACGTCCTTGACTTCCTTGGTGGCCGCGTCCCAGCCCTGCGCGGGCGACTTGCCCTTCTGCTCGACCTGGAGGATGCCGGTGTCGGTGATCGCCGTGCCGATCGGCTGGTCCTTGATGCCGAAGACCTGGACCGGGATGGTCTTCGCCGAGTCGGAGAAGATCTGCGTCAGGGGCGCGTCGGAGAAGTACGTGGTCGTCGCGGCCTGCGGCTTCAGGTCGGCGTACGCCGAAGGCATCGACGGGAAGCTGGCCTGCTTGGCGAAGACCTTCGCCTGCTGCGCGGGCGCGGTCAGCCACTTCGCCAGGGTGATGGCCTCCTTCTGGTGCTTGCTCGCCGTCGGCACACCGATGAACGAACCGCCCCAGTTGGCCGCGGTCGGCGCGGCGGCCACGTCCCACTTGCCCTTGCCGGCGTCACCGGACTTCTCCTGGATGTAGCCGAGCATCCACGCGGGGCAGGCCACCGTGGCGAAGGTGCCGTTGGCGAAGCCCTGTTGCCACGGCTTGTCGAACTGCTTCAGCTTGGCCGACATGTTGCTGGTCGCCACCTCCATGGCGGCGTTCCAGGACTTCTTCACCCCCGTGGACTTGTCCCAGATGACGCTGCCGTCCTTGTCGTAGTACCGCTCCTTCTCGCCGCCGAGCGCCGCGTTGTACACGGAGGACGCGGAGTCCACGTACTTGGTCTTGCCCGGCGCCTTCTTCATGTACTGCTTGCCGAGGTCGACGTACTTGTTCCAGTCGCCCTTCCACTGCGCGGCGAGCTTGGTGCGGTCGGTCTCCAGACCGGCCTTCTCGAAGAGGTCCTTGCGGTAGCAGATCGCCATCGGGCCGACGTCCGTGCCGAGCCCGATGAGCTTGCCGTCCTTGGTGGTGGCCTGGGCGTTCTTCCAGTCCAGCCACTGCGACTTGTCGACCTCCTTGCCGAGGTCCACGAACTTGTCGGCCTGCGTCTGGACGGCCTCCGTGATGTTGCCGACCTCGATGGCCTGGACGTCGTCGGTCCCGGATCCTGCCTGCAGCCTGGTGAGGGTCTTCGGCCAGTAGACGTCGGTGCGGGTGGTGACGTTCTCCTTGATCGTGATGTTCGGGTGCAGCTTCATGTACTCGTCGTAGAGCCCGGCCTGCTTGTAACCGAAGACGCCGAACGTGCCGATCGTGACCGTGGTGCCGCCCTTGTTGCCGCCACCCCCGCTCGAACCGCCGTCGGATCCTGCGTCGTCATCGCTCGCGCACCCGGCGAGCAGCCCTGTGGCCAGGGCGGCGACGACCGCAAAGGTCATCGCGCGTCGGGACGTACGGGCAGTCGTGCGCATTGCATCCTCCAAGGAACTCACTTGCTCTGAAGTGCCAACCCCGGCCAACTGCCTTGCTGGACCCGTTTGTTCATGCGCGGCTCGGGCGGGGAACGTGCGGCTTCTGTATACATCCCATAGAGTGGGAGCGCTCCCACCGGTGATGTGTTGAAGAGTCGTCGCTCGGCCCGGGAGTGTCAAGACACCTGGCAGCGACAACTTGGTGCGGTTATCGGGCTGTTAGATTCCGCATGAGACTTGGGGAGGTGGGAGTCATGGCGGCTCGCGGCACACACAGCAGGCGTCCGACTCTCGAGGAGGTCGCCGCCCGCGCGGGCGTGGGCCGGGGCACGGTCTCCCGGGTGATCAACGGATCGCCCCGGGTGAGCGACGCGACCCGCGCGGCGGTGGAGGTCGCCGTCGCGGAACTCGGCTACGTACCGAACACGGCGGCCCGCGCCCTGGCCGCCAACCGCACCGACGCCATCGCCCTCGTCGTGCCCGAACCGGAGACACGTTTCTTCGCCGAGCCCTACTTCTCCGACATGTTGCGCGGTGTCGGAGCCCAGCTCGCCGAGACCGAGATGCAGCTCCTGCTGATCTTCGCGGGCAACGACCGGGAGCGGCAGCGCCTCGCCCAGTACCTCGCGGCCCACCGCGTCGACGGCGTCCTGCTGGTGTCCGTCCACGCCGACGACCCGCTGCCCGATCTGCTCAGCCAGCTGGAGATCCCCGCCGTCATCAGCGGCCGCCGCTCCGCCGCCGAGACGCTGCCCTCGGTGGACTCCGACAACTTCGCGGGCGCGTACTCGGCCGTCGAGCACCTCCTGAGCCGCGGCCGCACCGCCATCGCCACGATCACGGGCCGGCTCGACGTGTACGGCGCCCAGCGCCGCGTCGACGGCTACCGCGCCGCCCTCGACGCGGCCGGCCGAGAGGTGGACGAGCGGCTCATAGTGCCGGGGGACTTCACTGAGGAGGGCGGCCGGCGCGCGATGACCGAGCTGTTGGAGCACTGCCCCGAAGTGGACGCGGTGTTCGCCGGGTCGGACGTGATGGGAGCGGGCGCCCGCCAGGTGCTGCGCGAGGCGGGACGCCGTGTCCCCGACGACGTCGCCCTGGTCGGCTACGACGACTCGGCGATCGCCCGGCACATGGACCCGCCCCTGACGAGCGTGCGCCAGCCGATCGAGGAGATGGGCCGCGCCATGATCGACCTGCTCCTCGCCGAGATCGCCGACCGCCGCCCGGTCGCGTCCCGCGCACTCGACGGCCGCCAGCTGGTCCTTCCGAACGAACTGGTGGAGCGCGCTTCGTCCTGAGAGGTGCGCGTCGGCCTCAGGCGTGCGTGTCGTCCTGAGCGGCGCGGGGTGCCACAACGATCAAGGCCCCGGTTCTTTCGAACCGGGGCCTTGATCATTCAGGGTGAGTGACGGGACTTGAACCCGCGGCCACCTGGACCACAACCAGGTGCTCTACCAACTGAGCTACACCCACCATGTCCGGTCGTTTGTCGTTCTTCCGACCGGCCGAGAAAAAGTGTACAGGGTCCGAAGGGATGCTCGCGCACCCCTTTCCCGGACCCCGTACACAGGGGTCGGAAATGCGGTGCGAGGCGCTATTCCGCAGGCGGCGTGTGCTTGGCCGCGATCTTCTTCGCGGTGTCGGAGTCGGGCCCCGGCTGCGGGACGAAGACCGCCTCGCGGTAGTAGCGCAGCTCGACGATGGAGTCGCGGATGTCGGCGAGCGCGCGGTGGTTGCCGTTCTTTTCCGGACTGTTGAAGTACGCCCTCGGGTACCAGCGGCGCGCCAGTTCCTTGACCGAGGACACATCGACGATCCGGTAGTGGAGGTAGTCCTCCAGCGTCGGCATGTCCCGGAGCAGGAAGCCGCGGTCGGTGCCGACCGAGTTCCCGCACAGGGGCGCCTTGCCCGGTTCCTTGACGTGCTCGCGTACGTACGCGAGGACCTGCTCCTCGGCGTCGGCGAGCGTCGTGCCGCCCGCGAGCTCGTCGAGGAGGCCCGAGGCGGTGTGCATCTGCCGCACCACCTCGGGCATGGTCTCCAGGGCCTCGGCGGGCGGGCGGATCACGATGTCCACGCCGTCGCCGAGTACGTTCAGCTCAGAGTCGGTGACCAGTGCGGCCACCTCGATGAGCGCGTCATTCGCCAGCGAGAGCCCGGTCATCTCGCAGTCGATCCACACCATGCGATCGTTCATGTGCCTTACCCTACGGCGCACTCCTCTGCCCGGGCAGACTCGCGCGCCCCGCCGCATACGCATCCGAGCTGGGTTTGCCCGGATCTGTCGGCAGTGAGGCGGTGGGTCCCGGGTAGGTTCCGGCGGCCGCGGTGCGCCGTGACTGGGCCGGGACCGGGGTCTCCGGTGTCGGCGCCGCGATCTCCACCGGCTTCTCCGGCTGCGGTCTGCGCGCCCGGTAGGCCGCGCGGTACGCGGCCGGGGACGAGCCGAGCTGGCGCCGGAAGTGCCCGCGCAGGGCGACCGGCGAACGGAAGCCGCAACGCCCGGCGACCTCGTCGACCGAGTAGTCGGAGGTCTCCAGGAGCCGCTGGGCCTGCAGCACCCGCTGGGTGATCAGCCACTGCAAGGGGGCGCTCCCGGTCAGGGAGCGGAACCGGCGGTCGAAGGTGCGGCGGCTCATATAGGCGCGCGCGGCGAGGGTCTCCACGTCGAACTGCTCGTGGAGGTGCTCCAGCGCCCAGGCGACGACCTCGGCCAGCGGGTCGGCGCCGATCTCCTCAGGTAAAGACCTGTCGAGGTAGCGCTCCTGGCCGCCGCTGCGGCGCGGCGGGACCACGAGCCTGCGGGCGAGCGCTCCGGCCGCCTCGTTGCCGTGGTCCGTGCGCACGATGTGCAGACACAGGTCGATACCGGCCGCGGTTCCGGCGCTCGTCAGGACGTCACCGTCGTCCACGAAGAGCTCGCGCGGGTCCACGTGGACCGACGGGTAGCGCTTGGCCAGCGTCGGCGCGTACATCCAGTGGGTGGTCGCCGGCCGGCCGTCGAGCAGGCCGGCCGCGGCGAGCACGAAGGCGCCGGTGCACAGTCCGACGATGCGCGCGCCTTCCTCGTGCGCGCGGCGCAGCGCGTCGAGGGCCTCCTCCGGTGGCGGCGACGTGATCGACCGCCACGCGGGCACGACGACGGTGCCCGCCCGCGAGATCGCGTCGAGCCCGTGGGGCGCGGTGAGTTCGAGGCCGCCCGTCGTGCGCAGCGGGCCCTCCTCGCCGGCGGACACCAGCAGCCGGTAACGCGGTACACCGGCGTCCTGGCGGTCGATGCCGAACACGGAGAGCGGAATGGAACTTTCGAAGATGGGTCCGCCGCTGAACAGCAGCACCGCGACTATTTCCCGGCGGCGTCGCCCGGAAAGCTTCCGAGCTGCGGCCTCCGGCGCAGCAGTGGAGTCGTGGCTCATCCCGCTAAGCCCCCCTCGGTGGTCGCGGCGCCCTTTGTGGTGTGACGGGCTTGTCGCTCCAGCACGTTTCCCCTCGGTCCTGCAGAGTCCCCCGCCGATGGACAGTCATGATCGAATCTACTGTGTCCGGTGGTCCCGGCGTGACCAGTTGAGGATCCGGCAGATTGTCGACATGGCAACTTGGCGTGAAGCATTCGATCACGAAGCGTGGCACTCAGGGGCGTTGCAGGGAAGTGCGCCTCAACTCAGTGGCCGGTCCCCGTAGGGTGCAAGCGCCTTCTACGGTCCTTTCATGCCTGGTGGCACGGGGGTTGGAGGCGGGTGGCGGCAAGAAATGCATGGCCGGGTGAAGTTGGCTGAAAATCTACGCGGTAGTGCGCGGGAACCAGTCAGCCCTCCGGCGCACATCATCCCGTGCGGCGACCGCCCTTGCGCGCCCCCGGCGCCGTTCTGCCGCGCCGGCCCCTGTGGTCGCAGGACCGTACCGGAGCCGGCCGTGCCGCGCCCCGTTCGGACTGGCGCAGCAGCACCCGGCAGACCCCGGTCACCGCGGCGAGCCCGAGCGCCGCGCCCATCGCCCCGGCCAGTGAGATGCCGTATCCCACCAGGACGACCGGGACCACGACGCAGCTGAACGCCGCCCAGCGGACGACGTCGCTCACCGTGTCCGTGCCGTACGCCTGCGTCGCCTCCCGCCGGACCTCGGGCGGCGGCTCCTCGCACGGGGCGTCGCCGGACGGGTGCACGATGGACGGTCCGGGCACGGCGCGCTCCCTGTTGCTGTGGGTACGCACGTTCAACGCGTGGTCGTGCGACCGGTCACTCGGCCGAACCGGGGGCGCCGGAACCGTACCCAAACCGTCTGTACCGGGCAGCAACCATTGCCATACGGGCGCGGCCTCGTGCATGCTCCCCTGAACGCCGCGGAGCGTGCGCTTAACCGGGCAGACGACTCTGGGCAGAGGAGGAGTGTCGCCGTACCCTTGGGGGTATGGGCTTGGGAAGATGATTCCCGGACACAGCTCCGCCGCTCCCTGTCGTCCCCTCCACCAAGGATCCGTCCAGGATCCAGAGGACCTAATCGCCGAGATACCCATGGCCGGTCACGAATTCCCTGAACCCGCGGACCGCAAGCGGCAGGTCGCCGATCCCACGGCGACCCCCCTGGCGGCGGAAGAAGCACGTCAGTCCTGCGATCCCGCCTTCAAGCACGGAGTGGTCGTCGGCTTCGACGGCTCGACCTCCAGTGAGCGGGCCCTCGCCTACGCCATAGGCATGGCACACCGTTCGGGTTCCGGCCTGATCATCGTCCACGTCGCCAACCGGCTGCCCACCACGGTGTGGGCGGGCTGCGAGCCGCCGGTCTTCGTCGATGTGCCGGACCACCGCACCGAGGTGCTCGGGCTCGAACTCGCGTGTGCGGAGTATCTGTCCGAGGTGCCCTGGATTCTCGTCGAGCGCGGCGGCGACATCTGCCACGAACTCGAAGAGGTGGGCCGGGAGTACGAGGCCGACGCGATCGTCGTCGGCTCCACGCACGGGATCGTAGGCCGGATCTTCGGCTCGGTCGCGGGACGGCTCGCGCGGCGCGCCAGGCGCCCGGTCATCGTCATCCCGTAACTCCCTTGAGCCCCAGGTGAGATGGGCGAATCCTACTCGCGCGTAGAGGTGCTTTGTGCCTTTGTGAAGGGTACATACCGGTCGCTGGACCATCGCAGGGCCCAGTACCGCGCGCAGCACAACTGCACCCGCACGAAGGGAGCCCGCCGTGGACAAAGACGTCTCCGCGGGAAGCACGACCTCCACTCTCGGCCATCTCGCCCTGGGACTCACCCTGTTGGCCTTCGGCCTCGGTCATACCGAAGTGATCGACGGCGTGAGCGCCGCGAACGCCGTATCCCTCGCGACGTACGTCGGTGGCATCGCCCTGTTCGTCGCCGGCCTGCTCGCCTACCGCGCCAGTGACGCCTCGACGGGTACGGCCTTCGCCGCGCTCGGCGCGTTCTGGTTCACCTGGGGCGTCACGGCCGGCGATCCCATGTCGGCCAACGCACAAGGGCTGTTCCTGCTTCTCTTCGCGCTGCTCGCCCTGAGCCTGACCCTCGGGGCCACCGGCTCCGGGACTCTCGTACGCGCGGCGTACGGGGCGCTGTGTGTGGCCCTGCTGCTGCTCGCCGTGGCCGCGTTCGGTGACACGGCCGGGCTCGCCAAGGCCGGCGGCTGGTTCGCCGCGGCAGGCGGGCTGCTCGCCTGGTACGCGGCGACGGCCGCGCTGGGCGGGCTGCCCACGGCCCTGCCGGGGCGTGCTGCCGGCCGGGGGGTGACGGCCACCGGCTGACAGCCGGGGGCCGGGGAATGGGCCCCCTGGCCCCCTCGAAGGAACGGGTCCCTGTGCGCTTGGTGGCGCGCACAGGGACCCGTTCTTCTCTACTCGCAGCTTCTGTACTCGTACTGCGGGGGCTGCCTACTCGACCGTGACGGACTTCGCCAGGTTACGGGGCTTGTCGATGTCGCGGCCCAGGGCCAACGCCGTGTGGTAGGCGAGGAGTTGGAGCGGGATGCCCATGAGGATCGGGTCGAGCTCGTCCTCGTTCTTCGGGACGACGATCGTGCGGTCGGCCTTCTCCTGCTCCTGGTGCGCGACCGCGAGGATGCGGCCCGAGCGGGCCTTGATCTCCTCGAGGGCGGCGCGGTTCTTCTCCAGGAGGTCGTCGTCCGGGACGATCGCGACCGTGGGGAGCGCCGGCTCGATCAGGGCGAGCGGGCCGTGCTTCAGCTCGGAGGCGGGATAGGCCTCGGCGTGGATGTACGAGACCTCCTTGAGCTTGAGCGAGGCCTCGCGGGCGACGGGGTAGCCACGGACCCGGCCGATGAACATCATCGAGCGGGCGTCGGCGTACTCCTCGGCGATCTTCTTGATCTGCTCTTCCTGCTCCAGGATCTGCGTGATCTGCCCGGGCAGCTTGCGCAGGCCCTCGATGATCCGCTTGCCGTCGGCGACGGACAGGTCGCGGATGCGGCCGAGGTGGAGGGCGAGGAGCGCGAACGCGACCGTGGTGTTGGTGAAGCACTTGGTCGACACGACGCAGACCTCGGGGCCCGCGTGGACGTACACACCGGCGTCCGACTCGCGGGCGATCGCCGAGCCGACGACGTTCACGACGCCGAAGACGCGGGCGCCCTTGCGCTTCAGCTCCTGCACGGCGGCGAGGACGTCGTACGTCTCGCCGGACTGGGAGACGGCGATGTACAGGGTGTCGGGGTCGACGACCGGGTTGCGGTAGCGGAACTCGGAGGCCGGCTCGGCGTCCGCGGGGATGCGCGCCAGCTCCTCGATCATCTGCGCGCCGATCAGGCCCGCGTGGTACGAGGTGCCGCAGCCGAGGATCTTCACGCGGCGCACGCTGCGCGCCTCGCGGGCGTCGAGGTTGAGGCCGCCCAGGTGCACGGCGGAGAAGCGCTCGTCGATGCGGCCGCGCAGGACGCGGTCGACGGCCTCCGGCTGCTCGAAGATCTCCTTGTGCATGTACGTGTCGTGACCGCCCATGTCGTACGAGGCGGCCTCCCACTCGACGGTGGTCGGCGCCGCGGTGGTGCGCGTGCCCTCCGTCGTGTAGGTGCGGAAGTCGTCCGCCTTGAGGGTGGCCATCTCGCCGTCGTCGAGGGTGACGATCTGGCGGGTGTGGGCGACGAGGGCGGCGATGTCCGAGGCGACGAACATCTCCTTCTCGCCGATGCCGAGGACGACCGGGGAGCCGTTGCGGGCCACCACGATGCGGTCGGGGAAGTCGGCGTGCAGCACGGCGATGCCGTACGTGCCCTCGATCAGCCGGAGCGCCTCGCGGACCTTGTCCTCGAGCTTCTCGGCGGGGGAGCGGGCGATGAGGTGGGTGAGGACCTCGGTGTCCGTCTCGGAGAGGAAGGTGACGCCCTCGGCGGTCAGCTTGGCGCGCAGGTCGGAGGCGTTGTCGACGATGCCGTTGTGGACGACGGCGACCTTGTTGTCCGCGGACATGTGGGGGTGCGCGTTCTCGTCGGACGGTGCGCCGTGGGTGGCCCAGCGGGTGTGGGCGATGCCCGTGGTGCCCTTGAAGCGGGCGGGCACCTTGGCCTCCAGGTCGCGCACGCGGCCCTTGGCCTTCACCATTTTCAGGCCACTGGCCTTCGGGCTGGTGATGACGACGCCCGCCGAGTCGTAGCCGCGGTACTCCAGGCGCTGCAGCCCTTCGAGCAGCAGTGGTGCCACGTCACGCTTACCGATGTAACCGACAATTCCGCACATATGTGTACTGATCCCCTCTAGCCGTAGACGATGCGCCGCAGCTGCCGCAGGGACAGCTCGGGCGGCGCGACCGCGCGGTACTTCAGGTCCGCCGAGATCCGTTCGAAGATCTCCGGGTTCACCAGGCCCTGACCCTGGAGTTCGCGGTGGCGGCGACGGACGAACACCTCGGTCGTCTCGTCGAAGTAGGCGAGCACGTCCTGGATCACCCGCAGTGCCTCGCCCCGGTTCAGGGGCGAACTGCGCGTCAGATGATCAACAAGTTCGTCGTGCACTCGGATGATCCTGGAGGAAGAGGGGACCGTTCGCAAGAATTCTGCCCGATTTCGGGCAGGGGTGCGCTATCCGGAGGGAACTCCGGGGTTCTTGGGGTTGCGGTGGGCAAGTTTGATGCGTGCCCCCGCTTGCAGGGGGGCGGGTCCTGTTGCTGGGCCCGCGCCTCCCCGAAGGGGCGGGCCCACCCGGGGTTCCGTCATCCACCCCGGTGGAATTGGTCTACACCCTTGACCCGCTCATGGTGTGTTCGTGTCGACGGGGTCGCCGAGCTCGGCTGGTCGCCTGAGGCCACGCACGACTGGAACACGTACAAGGTGCGGCTCGCGGCACAGGGCCCGCGCTGGGACGCGCTCGGCGTCGGCTACTACGGGTCCGCGCAGGTGCCCTGGCCCGTGGGCTGAGGGCGGACAGGCAAGCGAGTGGGGCTCCGGACCCGCGACGCAGTCGCTATGAACTGCAGCGTCTGCAGAGCCCCACTCACGTCTACGCGATCGGGTTCCGCAGCGTCCCGATCAGCTGGAGCGCGCCCGCCGGGTCCGCGAGGTCCACCATCTGCTCGTTGTTGCGCAGCTGGAGCCGGTTGAGGCAGGACAGCGTGAACTCCGGGGCGAACAGGTCGTACTGCCGGAATTTGTCGGCCAGTTGGGGAGCCGACTCCTGGTAGTCGCGGACACAGTCGGTGACCGCCTGCCAGAACGTGTCCTCGTCGAGTACGCCCTCCGTGACCAGGTTCGCCGCGAGGAAGCGGAAGAAGCAGTCGAAGACGTCCGTGAAGAGGGACAGCAGTTTCTGGTCGTCGGGGACCTCGACCCGGATGCGGTCGACGCCCGGCGGGAGGACCGCGTCGGGGTCCATGACCGCGATCTCCTCGGCGATGTCCTTGAAGATCGCCCGCTGGACCGTGCCGTCCTTGCCGAGTACGAGGATGACGTTCTCGCCGTGCGGCATGTACACGAGGTCGTACGCGTAGAAGCTGTGCAGCAGCGGCGTGAGGTACGACCGCAGGTAGGGGCGCAGCCACTCGGCGGGGGTCAGGCCCGAGCGCTCGATGAGGGCCGCGGCGAACGAGCGGCCGTCGGCGTCGACATGGAGCAGGGACGCCATCGTGGCGAGGCGCTCGCCCTCGGCCAGGGACGCGACGGGCGACTCGCGCCACAGGGCGGCGAGCATTTTGCGGTACGGGGAGTAGCGGTCGGTCGCGGCCTCGTACTCCAGGTGCCGGTAGCCGACGGCGGCGCGCTCGCGGATGATCGTCAGGCCGGTCGCCTTGAGGACCTCGTCGTTCTCGATGAGCTGCGCGAGCCAGTCGTTGATGGCGGGCGTGGCCTCCATGTACGAGGCCGAAAGGCCGCGCATGAAGCCCATGTTGATGACGGACAGGGCCGTCTTCACGTAGTGCCGGTCCGGGTGCGAGGAGTTGAAGAACGTGCGGATCGACTGCTGCGCGAGGTACTCGTCGTCGCCCTCGCCGAGGAGCACCAGGCGGCGCTGGGCGACCTCGGCCGCGAAGGTGACCGACAGCTTGTTCCACCACTGCCAGGGGTGGACGGGGATGAGCAGGTAGTCGTCCGGGTCCAGGCCCTGGTCGGTGAGCTTGGCGGCGAACCGCGCGAGGGTCTCCTCGCCGAGCTCGGCGCGCAGATGGGACTCGTAGTCGAGTCCGGCACCGGCCGTGAACGCGGCCCGCTCCCGCGTCGCCGCCAGCCAGATCAGCCGGATGGGGCTCGCTGTCTCCGGGGCGTACGAGAGGTACTCGTGGACGCCGAAGCCGAGCCGGCCGTTGTTGGCGACGAAGCAGGGGTGGCCCTCGGTCATGCCTGTCTCGATCTCCTGGAAGGAGCCGTCGCGGGCGAGGGAGGCCGCGGTGACGGGGGTTTTGGCGAGCTTGTAGCAGGTGCCGGAGAGGGTGGAGGAGATCTCTTCCAGGTAGACCGGCAGGATCGCGTCGCTCAGGCCGAGCGAGGTCTTCAGCTCGATGAAGAACTCCAGGGCGCTGAGCGGGAGTTCGGAGCCGTCGCGGTGGCGCGAGACGGAGTCCGCGGACACCTGCCAGTGGTCGAGGCGCAGGCGGCGGGCGGTGAAGCGGTACTCGGTCGCGCCGTCGTCGGAGCGCACCGCATACCGGTCGTCGCCGAGGGACTCGGGCGTGAGGAGGCGCTCGTGGGTGAACTCGGCGAGAGCCTTGCGGATGAGGAGGCGGTTGGCCTCGGCCCAGCGCTCGGGGGAGAGGTGGGTGAGGGCGTCGGAGAGCGTCATACGGCGGCCACCTCCGCGGCGGCGAGGAACTGCTCGCGCGTGCAGAAGCTGAGCAGCGCCTGCTTCTCCGGCTTCTGGATGACGCGGTCGGGGACGAAGCCGACGGCCTCGTTCAGGGCGTGCACGGCCTTGTTGCGCACGTCGGGCTCGACGACGACGCGCCGGGCCGCCGGGTCGGCGAACAGGAACTCCATCACCGTGGTGATCACGGCGCGGGTGAAGCCGGGGATGCGGACGTCGCTGGGCGCCGTCAGGAAGTGCATGCCGACGTCGCCGGGCTCGGGCTCGTACAGGCCGACGAGTTCGACGTGCGCCGGGTCGTAGCGCTCCATGAGGAAGGCGGGCTCGCCGTCGTGGAGGCCTATGAGCGCGTCGTGGTGCTCGGCGGCGGCTATCGCCATGTACGCGCGCTCCACGTCCTGCAGTTTCGCGTCCTGCATCAGCCAGAACGCGGCCTTGGGGTCGGTGACCCAGCGGTGCAGCAGCTCGGCGTCCGGGACGGGGTCGAGGGGGCGGATACTGAAGGTGCCGGTGGGGGAGCCGGTGGGGGTGCTCATGCGGCGAACTCCTGGAACGCGATGGTCTTCTCTACGGGGTAGTACTCGGTGCCGAGCAGCTCACGGATGATGTACGCGTTGCGGTACGCGCCCATGCCCAGGTCGGGCGAGGTGATCGAGTGCGTGTGGACGCCGGCGTTCTGGACGAACACGCCGCGGCCCGTGGTGTCGACGGAGTAGTTGCGGGCGAGGTCGAAGCGGCCCCGGCTGTCCCAGTTGAGCCGGTCGCGGACCGGCTCGAGGAAGGCGGGCGTCTCGTACTTGTAGCCCGTGGCCAGGATCAGGCCGTCGGTGCGCAGCTCGAAGTCCTTGCCCTGCTCCTCCTGGCGCAGGCCGAGCGTGTACGTGCCGCTCTCGTAACTCGCGCTCTGGAGCGACGAGTTGGTGAGGAGTCTGGTGGGGACGGGCCCGGTCAGGTTCTTCTGGTAGAGCAGGTCGAAGATCTCGTTGATGAGGTCGCCGTCGATGCCCTTGAAGAGGTTCTTCTGCTGGGTCTCCAGGCGGTAGCGGGTCTCCTCGGGCAGCGCGTGGAAGTAGTCCACGTACTCGGGCGAGGTCATCTCCAGCGTCAGCTTCGTGTATTCGAGGGGGAAGAAGCGCGGGGAGCGGGTGACCCAGTTGAGGCGGTAGCCGTGGACGTCGATCTCGCTGAGGAGGTCGTAGTAGATCTCCGCGGCGGACTGGCCGCTGCCGACGAGGGTGATCGAGTCCTTCTGCTGGAGCTCCTGCTTGTGGTGCAGATAGCGGGAGTTGTGGATCGCGTCGCCGCCGAGGCCCCGGCAGGGCTCGGGGATGTGCGGCGGGGTGCCGGTGCCGAGGACGAGGCGCGGCGAGCGGTACGTCTCGCCGCCCTCGGTGCTGACGACGTACACCTCGGCGCTCTCGTCGTATGAGACCTGTGTGACGGTCGCGCCGAAGCGGATGCTGGTGAGTTTCGCGGCGGCCCAGCGGCAGTAGTCGTTGTACTCGGTTCGCAGGGGATAGAAGTTCTCGCGGATGTAGAAGGAGTAAAGCCGCCCCGATTCCTTGAGGTAGTTCAGGAAGGAGTACGGGGAGGTCGGGTCGGCGAGTGTGACGAGGTCCGACATGAACGGGGTCTGGAGGTGGGCGCCTTCGAGGAACATCCCGGAGTGCCATGCGAAGTCCGGCTTGGACTCCAGGAAGACACCGTTCAGTTCGGCTATCGGCTCGGTGAGGGCGGCCAGGCCGAGGTTGAAGGGGCCGAGGCCGATCCCGATGAAGTCGAGGGGATCGGGGGACTCAGGAAGCTTCGGCAAGGTTCTCTCCCAGGTACTGCTCGGCGTGGCCGGCGATCAGGTCGAGGACCGCGACGATGTCGTCGACGGTGGTCTCGGGGTTGAGCAGGGTGAACTTCAGGTAGTGGCGGCCGCCCACCTTGGTGCCCGCCACGATGGCGTCGCCGGAGGCGAACAGGGCCTTGCGGGCGTACAGGTTGGCGCGGTCGATCTCGGCGGGGTCGGTGACGCCGGCCGGGATGTGGCGGAAGACGAGGGTGGACAGCCGCGGCTCGACGACGACGTCGAACCGGGGGTCCGCGGCGAGCCGCTCCCAGGCCCTGCCCGCCAGGTCACACACCTCGTCGAAGAGCTGCCCGACACCGTCGGCGCCCATCACGCGCAGGGTCATCCACAGCTTGAGCGCGTCGAAGCGGCGGGTCGTCTGGAGGGACTTGTCGACCTGGTTGGGGATGCGCTCGGTGACCATGCGGCGCGGGTTGAGGTAGTCGGCGTGGTACGTGGCGTGCCGCAGGGTGGCCGCGTCCCGGACGAGGACCGCGCTCGAACTCACGGGCTGGAAGAACGACTTGTGGTAGTCGACGGTGACGGAGTCGGCGCGCTCGATGCCGTCGAGGAGGTGACGGTTCCTGACGGAGGCGAGGAGTCCGCAGCCGTACGCGGCGTCGACGTGCATCCAGGTGCCGTACCGGTCGCAGAGCTCGGCGATCTCGGGGAGCGGGTCGATGGAGCCGAAGTCGGTGGTCCCGGCGGTGGCGACGACCGCCATGGGCACGAGGCCCTCCTCGCGGCAGCGCTCCAGCTCACGTGCGAGGGCGACGGTCTGCATCCGCTTGTCGCGGTCCACGGGGACGGTGACCACGGCGTCGGGTCCGAGGCCGAGGAGCGTGGCGGACTTCTTGACGCTGAAGTGGCTGACCTCGGAGGCGAACACCCGCATTTTCGTGGGGTGTTCGGCGTTCTCGGACTTGGTCTCGTCGCGGGCGAGCAGCAGCGCCTGGAGGTTGGACTGGGAGCCGCCGGAGGTGAAGACGCCGTCGGCGGCGGGGCCGAGGCCGATGCGGCTCGTGGTCCAGTCGATGAGCTTGCGCTCGATGAGGGTGCCGCCGGCGGACTGGTCCCAGGTGTCGAGGGAGGAGTTGACCGCGGAGAGGACGGCCTCGCCGACCACGGCCGGGATGACGACCGGGCAGTTGAGGTGGGCGAGGTAGCGCGGGTGGTGGAAGTAGACGGCGTCCCGGAGGTAGACCTCTTCGAGCTCGTCCAGGGCGGCGGTCGTGTCGAGGAGGGGCGTGTCCAGGTCGACGGCGTCGATCCGGGGCGAGAGCTCGTCGACCGTGACCCCGGTGAACGGACGGTCGGTGGTGGCGAGTTTGGCCGCCACCCGCTCGATTCCCTCGGTCACGCAGCGGCGGTAGTGCTCCGCGGTCGTGGCGTTGAGCAGGTGCGAGCGCATGGACGGTCCTCCGGGTGGGGGCAGGAATGCGGGTGAGCGGGAAGACGGGCGGCATGGGAAGAGGGGCGAGGTCCCAGCACGTGACTTAGGTTAGCCTAACCTAAGTTGCGCTTGCGACCCCGCCCCTCATGAGTGGCCGGAATGTACTGCCCGTCAGCCTTCGGCGGCCGCCTCCTGAGCCTCGGCGACGCGCAGCCCGTCCTCGCTGAGTCCCTTGCGCCAGTAGCCGACGAACGTCACCGACCGCTTGTCGTAGGCGCGTTCGCGCACGAGATGGCGGCGCAGCTCCTTCATCACTCCGGACTCGCCCGCGAGCCAGGCGTACGGACTCGACGCGTCCGGCAGTTCGGCGGCGCGGATCGCCTCCAGCGCGGACGGCGCTTTCTCGTCACGCACGAGCCAGGTGAGGGTGACGTCACCCGCGGTCTCGACGGCCGGGATGTCCTCGCGGTGCGGGACCTCGAGCCAGACGTGCGCGCGCAACCCCGAAGGCAGCCAGGCGAGGATGCCGAGGGCGGCGGGCAGGGCGGTCTCGTCGCCCCACATCAGGACGTGGTCGGCGCCCTCTTGGGGGCGGCAGCGTACGGCCGTGTTGTCGGCGACAGCCGGGCCGAGGACCGTCACGCGGTCACCGGGCTTCGCCGCCTCGGCCCAGACGCAGGCGGGACCCGCGTCGCCGGGGCCGTCGTGGTGGAGCACGAAGTCGATGTCGATTTCACCGGGTTCACCGGGTTCGCCGGGTTCAGCGGGCGCGCGGCGCTGCCCGCTGACCGTGTAGGAACGCATCACGGCGCGCACGTCGTCCGGGAGCGCCCGGTACGCGGCGTGCCAGGCGCGGCCGTCGTCACCCGGCTCGGCGGCCGGCAGGACGGGGGCCTCCTGGCCCGGCCGCGGCAGGAACAGCGACAGGCTCTGGTCGCGGCCTCCGGCGTGGAAGTCCACGAGGCCGGGCCCCGTGAACGTGACGCGCCGCAGCGACGGACCGAGCCGCCGCGTCCGCGCTACCTGGAGGTCGAAGAATCGGAAAGGTGCGATCGCGGGCGACTCGGTCGTCGTCATCTGTGTCAGCCGACCTTCTTCGCCTTCTCGATGGCCTCGGCGAGGTCCTCGAGGATCGGGGCGCACTTGTCGTACGAGTAGATGGGCTCGGTGACGCGCGGGATGACCTGGCCGGCCTTGACGGCGGGCAGCTTCTTCCAGGTGGCCTTGTCGCGGTCGAGGTCCGCGGGCTGGATGGTGGCCGTGCGGTTGTCCATCATGATGATGTCGGCCGGGTACTTGTCGATGTTCTCCCAGCTCAGGTTCTCGAACCAGCCGCCGGACGCCGTCTTCGCCTTCTCCGACGGCTCGACGAAGTTCACGCCGAGCGACTTGAGGTACTCCAGGTCGGCGGAGAGGTTCGTGCCGGAGACGTAGAAGATGTCCTGGCTCGCGGAACCGACGAGGACCCTGATCTCGGGGTGCGCCTTGGCGGCCTTGCGCAGGCGCGCGGCCGCGGTCTCGAAACGCTGCTTGGCCTTGACGACCTTGTCGGCCTTCACGTCGGCGCCGAGCGACTCGGCCAGGGAGAGCAGGCGCTGTAGCGGCTGCGTCATCTGGCGGTCGTAGACGGAGATGCCGACGCTCGGGGCCAGCTTGAGGATCTTGTCCTTCGACTCCGGCGGGACGGACCAGAGCGTGCCGGCGGTGTCGTACACGGTGGTGACGAGGAGGTCCGGGGCGAGGCCCGCGTACTTCTCGATGTTGAAGCGGCCCCACTCGTTGCCGATGATCGTCACCTGGTCGACGTCCATGTCGCCGGCCTGGACGTCGGCCTTGCCGGCCGAGGTCTTCGTCGGGCCGAAGACGCCCTTGCACTCGATGCCGTAGTCCCACAGGGCGGCGGCGACGCTGGTGAACGCGACGACGTTCGCCGGGACCTTGTCGGCCTTCGCCGTCGTGCCGCGGTCGTCCTTGAAGGACCAGGGGCCGGACTTGGCGCTGCCCGACTTGGCGCCCGAGCCGCCGTCCTTGGAGTCGCTGCCGCAGGCGGCGAGCGCGGCTCCGAGACCGAGAGCGCCCGCGGCGAGGATGCCGCGACGGGAAGGGGTGGTGAGACGGGCATAGGGCATGACAGTGGCTGCTTTCGTGACGTACGGAGGGCCGCTGGCCGGATCTGGCTTAGGTTAACCTAACCTAAGCTGCTGTCCAGAGGGCCCCCTCGCAGCCGCCGATTCAGCCCGTCAGGCCCAGCTCCCGCGCGATCAGCATCCGCTGTACCTCGCTCGTGCCCTCGCCGATCTCGAGGATCTTCGAGTCGCGCCACATGCGGGCCACCGGGTACTCGTTCATGAAGCCGTAGCCCCCGTGGACCTGGGTCGCCTCGCGCGCGTTGTCCACGGCGATCGTCGACGAGTAGAGCTTGGCGAGCGCCGCCTCCTTCTTGAACGGCTCCCCGCTCACCAGCCGCGACGCCGCGTCACGCCACGCGAGGCGGGACGTGTGCGCCTTCATCTCCATGTCGGCGATCTTGAACTGGATCGCCTGGTACGAGCCGATGTTGTGGCCGAACGCGTGCCGTTCCTTGGCGTACTTCACCGACTCGTCCACGCAGCCCTGCGCCAGACCCGTCGCCAGCGCGGCGATCGCGACGCGGCCCTCGTCCAGGATCCGCAGGAACTGGGCGAATCCGCGGCCCTGTTCGCCGAGCAGGTTCGCCGCCGGGACCCGTACGTCGTCGAAGTGCAGTTCACGCGTGTCCGACGCGTTCCAGCCGACCTTCGAGTACGGCGCCGCGACCGTGAAGCCCGGCGTCCCGGACGGCACGATGATCGAGGAGATCTGCGGCTTGCCCTCGGGGGAGCGGCCGGTGACCGCCGTGACGGTGACCAGACCGGTGATGTCCGTACCGGAGTTGGTGATGAAGCACTTCGTGCCATTGATCACCCACTCGCCACTCGCCTCGTCGATCCTCGCCGTCGTACGGGTCGCGCCCGCGTCCGAGCCGCCGTCGGGCTCGGTCAGGCCGAACGCGCCGAGGATCTCGCCGGAGCACAGCCGCGGCAGCCACTCGGCCTTCTGCTCCTCGGTCCCGAACAAGTGGAGGGGCATCGCGCCGAGCGAGACGCCCGCCTCCAGCGTGATCGCCACGGACGAGTCGACGCGTGCCAGCTCCTCAAGGGCGATCCCGAGGGCCAGATAGTCGCCGCCCATCCCGCCGTACTCCTCCGGGAAGGGCAGTCCGAACAGGCCCATGCGGCCCATCTCCCGCACGATCTCGTAGGGGAACTCGTGCCGCTCGTAGAAGTCGCCGATCTTCGGGGCGACGACGTCGTGCGCGAACTCCTCGACGGTGCGGCGGAGTTCTTCGTGCTCGCTGCTCAGGCGGTGGTCCATCTTGTTCACTGCTCCTGTAGGGGCTGTGCCGTTTTCACGAGGGCGCGGACGGTACGGGACGGACTGGGCCGGCCCAGCTGTTCGGCCATCCACGCGCTGGTGGCGGTGAGACGGCCGAGGTCGACCCCGGTCTCGATACCGAGGCCCTGAAGCATCCACACGAGGTCTTCGGTGGCGAGATTTCCGGTGGCGCTCTTCGCGTACGGACAGCCGCCGAGGCCGCCCGCGGAGGCGTCCACGGTGGTCACTCCGTGCTGGAGCGCCGCGAGGGTGTTGGACAGGGCCTGGCCGTACGTGTCGTGGAAGTGCACGCCGATCGCGTTGGTCGGCACGCCCTCCTCGTTGAGCTCGGCCAGGAGCGTCTGGACGTGGCCCGGCGTCGCTACGCCGATCGTGTCGCCGAGACTCAGCTCGTCGCACCCCATGTCCATCAGGGCCTTGGCGACCCGGACGACCTGGTGGACCGGGACGGCGCCCTCCCAGGGGTCCCCGAAGCACATGGAGAGATAGCCGCGCACATGCGCCCGGCCCTCCTTGGCGCGGGCCACGACCGGCTCGAACATGGCGAGCGCCTCGTCCACCGTCCGGTTCAGATTGGCCTTGGCGAACGACTCCGTGGCGCTGGCGAACACGGCTACGCGGCGGGCCCCGAGCGCGAGGGCCCGGTCCAGACCCCGCTCGTTCGGCACGAGGACGGGCAGGTGCGGGCGGGGCGCGCCGCCGAAGTTCCGGAGCATCGGGAACAGGGCTTCCGCGTCCGCCAGTTGGGGCACCCACTTGGGGTGCACGAAGCTGGTGGCCTCGATGGTGGTCAGGCCCGCGGCCGCGAGGCGGTGCACGAACTCCGCCTTCACCTCCGTGGGAACGGTCGCCTTCTCGTTCTGCAGTCCGTCGCGCGCGCCGACCTCGTGGATCCGCACGCGCGCGGGCAGATCCTGCGAGGGCACGACCATGGGCAGGGTGGTGGGCGCGGGGGAGGTGGGGGATGAGGGGGATGCGGGGGTGCTCATGTCGTCGTCTCCTCGTGCGGTGTGACGACCGCGAGGATCTGCTCCATCGCGACGGTCGTGCCCGGTGTGACGTCCAGCTCGGCCACGGTGCCGGCGTGCGGGGCGGAGATGACGTGCTCCATCTTCATCGCCTCGACCACCAACAGGCTCTGGCCGGCGACCACTTCGTCCCCTACGGCCACCTTGACGACGGTGACCGTGCCGGGCATCGGGGCGGTGAGGGAGTCGGCGCCACCGTGCGCGGCGCCGGTCAGCGAGGCCGCCACCGGGTCGAAGTCCTGCACGTGCCAGGCGTCGCCGTCCCGGCCCAGCCAGTCGCCGGAGCGGTGGAAGGTGTGGGTGAGGCCGTCGAGGTGGACGGTGACGCTGTCGGCGCCGACCGTGCCCGTGCCCCGCGCCCGGTGAGTGACGGGCTCAAGTCCCGGGACTCGCAGATGGAGGTCGAGGGGTGCCGGTTCGCCTCCCAGGCGCCATCCGCTGGGGACGGAGAAGGGGTCCGTCCAGCCGCCTCCCGAAGGGGCGAGGCGTGCCGCGCGAACCGCGGCCGCCGCCTCGTACACCTCCGGAGGTACCTCCCCGGAGACCAGTCCGTCGGCCTCCCGCTCCACGAGTCCGGTGTCCAGCTCGCCCGCCACCACCGCCGGGTGCGCGAGCAGCCGCCGCAGGAACCCGGCGTTCGTCGGCACGCCCAGCGTGACCGTCTCCGCGAGGGCGGCGCGCAGCTTGCGCAGGGCGGTCGCCCGGTCCGGGCCGTACGCGATGACCTTCGACAGCATCGGGTCGTACAGGCTCCCGACCTCCGTGCCCTCGCTGAGCCCCGAGTCGGTGCGCACCCCGTCGCCCTGCGGCTCGCGCAGCGAGAGAACCGTGCCGCCCGACGGCAGGAAGCCGCGCGAACCCTCCTTGACGGACACAGTCTCGGCGCAGATCCGCGCCTCGACCGCGTGCCCGGTCAGCTCGATGTCGCCTTGCGCGTAGGGCAGTTGCTCACCGGCGGCGACCCGCAGCTGCCACTCCACCAGGTCGACGCCGGTGATCAGCTCCGTGACCGGGTGCTCCACCTGGAGGCGGGTGTTCATCTCCATGAAGTAGTACGAGGACGGGTCGTTGCCCGGCACGATGAACTCCACCGTGCCCGCGCCGCGGTACCCGCACGAGCGGGCCGCCTGCACCGCTGCCTCGCCCATCGCCGCGCGCGTCGCCTCGTCGAGCAGGACGCTCGGCGCCTCCTCGATGATCTTCTGGTGGCGGCGCTGGAGGGAGCACTCGCGCTCGCCCAGGTGGATCACGTGCCCGTGGCCGTCGGCCAGGACCTGGATCTCGATGTGCCGGGGGCGGTCGACCCAGCGCTCCACGAGGAGCGTGTCGTCGCCGAAGGAGGCGCGGGCCTCGCGGCGTGCGGCCGCGATCTCGTCGCCGAGCAGCACCTCGTCACGGACCAGGCGCATACCCTTGCCGCCGCCGCCCGCGGACGGCTTGAGCAGTACGGGCATGCCGATCTCCCGCGCTGCGTCGGCCAGTTGGGCATCGGTCAGGCCGCTGCCGGACGAGCCGGGCACGACCGGGACCCCGGCCGCCCGCACGGTCTCCTTGGCGCGGATCTTGTCGCCCATGAGGGAGATCGCGTCGGCGGAGGGGCCGATGAAGACGAGGCCCGCGTCGGCGCAGGCCCGTGCGAAGGCGGCGTTCTCCGCCAGGAATCCGTAGCCCGGGTGGACGGCCTGCGCGCCCGTGCGCGCCGCCGCTTCGAGGAGCCGGTCCACGCGGAGATAGCTCTCGCCCGCGGGCGGCGGCCCGATGCGGACCGCCGTGTCGGCCTCGCGCACATGGCGGGCGTCGGCGTCCGCGTCGCTGTACACGGCCACCGAGCGGATGCCGAGCGCCCGCAGCGTACGGATGACGCGGACGGCGATCTCGCCGCGGTTGGCCACAAGAACGGTGTCGAACATGCTCGTGCTCATTGGGGTTCCCTCCCCTCACATCCGGAAGACGCCGAAGCCGCCGGACTTCTCCGGCAGCGGCGCGTGGGCACAGGCGGTCAGGGCGAGGCCGAGGACCTGCCGGGTCTCCAGCGGGTCGATCACGCCGTCGTCCCAGAGCCGGGCCGTCGCGTAGTAGGCGTTCCCCTGGTGCTCGTACTGGGCGCGGATCGGCGCCTTGAAGGCGTCCTCGTCCTCGGGGGGCCACGCCTCGCCGCGTGCCTCCAGCTGGTCGCGCTTGACGGTCGCGAGGACGGAGGCGGCCTGCTCGCCGCCCATCACGGAGATCTTGGCGTTGGGCCACATCCACAGGAAGCGTGGCGAGTAGGCCCGGCCGCACATCGAGTAGTTGCCCGCCCCGTACGACCCGCCGACGACGACGGTCAGCTTCGGCACGCGGGTGCTGGCGACGGCCGTGACCATCTTGGCGCCGTGCTTGGCGATCCCGCCCGCCTCGTAGTCCCGCCCCACCATGAAGCCCGAGATGTTCTGCAGGAACACCAGCGGGATGCCACGCTGGTCGCACAGCTCGATGAAGTGCGCGCCCTTCTGGGCGGACTCGGAGAACAGGATGCCGTTGTTCGCGACGATCCCGACCGGGTGGCCGTGGATGCGGGCGAAGCCGGTGACGAGGGTCTGCCCGAACTCCGCCTTGAACTCGGCGAAGCGCGAGCCGTCCACCACACGCGCGATGACCTCCCGCACGTCGTACGGGGTGCGGGAGTCGACCGGCACCGCGCCGTAGAGCCCCGCCGGGGCGACCTTCGGCTCGATCGCCGGGGTGACCGACCAGGGCAGCTCGCCGCGCTCCGGGAGCGTCGAGACGATCGTCCGCACGATCCGCAGCGCGTGCGCGTCGTCCTCCGCGAGATGGTCCGTGACGCCCGAGACCCGGGAGTGCACCTCGCCGCCGCCCAGCTCCTCGGCGGTGACGACCTCGCCGGTGGCGGCCTTCACCAGGGGCGGGCCGCCCAGGAAGATCGTGCCCTGATTGCGCACGATCACGGCCTCGTCGCTCATCGCCGGGACGTACGCCCCGCCCGCCGTGCACGAGCCGAGGACCGCGGCGATCTGGGGGATGCCGGCGCCCGACATCCGCGCCTGGTTGTAGAAGATCCGCCCGAAGTGCTCGCGGTCGGGGAAGACCTCGTCCTGCATCGGCAGGAAGGCGCCGCCCGAGTCCACCAGGTAGACGCACGGCAGCCTGTTCTCCAGGGCCACCTCCTGGGCGCGCAGGTGCTTCTTCACCGTCATCGGGTAGTACGTGCCGCCCTTGACCGTCGCGTCATTGGCGACGATCACGCACGCGCGGCCGCTGACCCGCCCGATCCCGGCGATCACCCCGGCGGCCGGGGCCTGGTCCCCGTACATCCCGTCGGCCGCCAGCGGGGCCAGCTCCAGGAACGGGGAGCCCGGGTCGAGCAGGGTGTCCACGCGGTCGCGCGGCAGCAGCTTGCCGCGCGCGGTGTGCCGGGCGCGGGCCCGCTCGCCGCCGCCGAGCCGGGCCGCGGCCAGCTTGCCGCGCAGCTCGTCGGCCAGCGCCTCGTGCGCCGCCTCGTTGGCCTTCCAGGCCTCCGACGCGGGATCCGCCGCGCTCGTCAGCTCCGGTGCCTCCTGCATCGCGCAGTCCCCTCATTCGGCTCGCGTCGTTGGGCTCCCGCTCGGTTAATGAGCGTTAACGCGTTTCCCTCAGGTTAACGACCGCTAACGTCGCTGTCTAGAATTACTTTCATGGCCACCAGAACCGACGCCCCCACCCGCCGCGAGCAGATCCTCAAGGAGGCCGCGCGGCTCTTCGCCGAGCGCGGGTTCCACGGAGTCGGCGTCGACGAGATAGGCGCCGCGGTCGGCATCAGCGGCCCCGGGCTCTACCGGCACTTCGCGGGCAAGGACGCGATGCTCGCCGAGCTGCTCGTCGGCATCAGCGGACGGCTCCTGACCGGCGGCAAGCGCCGGCTCGCCGAGTCCGACGGCGGCGACCCCGAGGCGCTGCTGGACTCCCTCATCGAGGGGCACATCGACTTCGCCCTCGACGACCGCCCCTTGATCACCCTGCACGACCGTGAGCTGGACCGCCTGCGCGACAGCGACCGCAAGCTGGTGCGCCAGCTCCAGCGCCAGTACGTCGAGCTGTGGGTCGAGGCGGTGCGCGAGGTCTATCCGGGCCTGGTCGAGCAGCCCGCGCGGGCCGCCGTGCACGCCGTCTTCGGCCTGCTCAACTCGACCCCGCACCTCGGCAGGTCCGGCGGACTGCCCGGCCGCGAGGCGACGGCCGCGCTGCTGCACCGCATGGCGCGCGGGGCGTTCGAGGCGGCCTGAGACAGGCCCTGGGTGCTGTCCGGAGCGTGACGTGCGTCTCTGGACGCTCCAGAAACTGGCGGGTAACCTAAGCTGAGCAAGCGCTTAGTCGTGCAGTGATGCCGTTTCCGAAGGAGCAGGTCGTGCGCCGTACCGTTTACAACGAGGACCACGAGGCGTTCCGGGACACCATCCGCGCCTTCATCGAGGCCGAGGTCGTCCCCGTCTACGACGAGTGGTTCGCGGCCGGGCAGGCCCCGCGCGACTTCTACTACAAGCTCGCCGAGCTGGGCGTCTTCGGCATCCGCGTGCCCGAGGAGTTCGGCGGCGCCGGCATCGACTCGTACAAGTTCGAGGCCGTGATGTACGAGGAGACCGCGCGCGCGGGTGTCCAGTTCGGCGGCTCCGGTGTGCACGTGCTGCTCGGCCTGCCGTACATCAAGATGCTCGCCACCGACGAGCAGAAGAAGCGCTTCCTGCCGAAGTTCGTCTCCGGCGAGGAGATGTGGGCCCTCGCGATGACCGAGCCGGGCACCGGCTCCGACCTCGCGGGCATGAAGACCACCGCCAAGCTCTCCGAGGACGGCACGCACTACGTCCTCAACGGCGCCAAGACCTTCATCACCGGCGGCGTCCACGCCGACAAGGTGATCGTCTGCGCCCGCACCGACGCGCCCACCGCCGAGGACCGCCGCCACGGCATCTCCCTCTTCGCGGTGGACACCAAGTCCGAGGGCTACTCGATAGGCCGCAAGCTCGACAAGCTCGGCCTGAAGACCTCCGACACCGCCGAGCTGGCGTTCGTCGACGTGAAGGTCCCTGTCGAGGACCTCCTCGGCGAGGAGAACAAGGGCTTCTACTACCTCGGCCACAACCTCGCCTCCGAGCGCTGGGGCATCGCCTTCGGCGCCTACGCGCAGGCCAAGGCCGCCGTCCGGTTCGCCAAGGAGTACGTCCAGGAGCGCGCCGTCTTCGGCAAGCCCGTCGCGTCCTTCCAGAACACCAAGTTCGAACTGGCCGCCTGCCAGGCCGAGGTGGACGCCGCCGAGGCCGTCGCCGACCGCGCCCTCGAGGCCCTCGACGCGGGCGAGCTGACCCCCGCCGAGGCCGCCAGCGCCAAGCTGTTCTGCACCGAGGTCGCGCACCGCGTCATCGACCGCTGCCTCCAGCTGCACGGCGGCTACGGCTTCATGAACGAGTACCCGATCGCCCGCCTGTACGCGGACAACCGCGTCAACCGCATCTACGGCGGCACCAGCGAGATCATGAAGACGATCATCGCGAAGGACATGGGCCTGTAACCCGCCCACCCCTCCGCATTCTGTAGAACTGGCTGTATGAATCAGGCACTGGAGTCCCTGCTCGATCTGCTCGACCTCGAGCAGATCGAGCAGGACATCTTCCGCGGGCAGTCCCGCTCCGCCGTCGTCCCCCGGGTCTTCGGCGGACAGGTGGCGGCCCAGGCGCTCGTCGCCGCCGGGCGCACCGTCCCCGGCGACCGGCACGCCCACTCGCTGCACGCGTACTTCCTCGTGGCCGGCGACCCGGGCGCGCCCATCGTCTACACCGTCGACCGGATCCGCGACGGGCGCTCCTTCACCACGCGCCGCGTCGTCGCCGTCCAGCACGGGCAGCCGATCTTCCATCTCTCGGCGTCCTTCCAGACGTACGAGGAGGGCCTGGAGCACCAGGCGGCCATGCCGCCCGCGCCCGACCCGGAGACGCTGCCCACCGCCGCCGAGATGCTGCCGCGCTACGCCGACGCGTTCGTCGAGCCCGGCGTCGCCGAGCGGCTCCTCGAAGCGCGCGAGGCCGTCGACCTGCGGTACGTGGACGCGCCGCCGTTCGCCAGCGTCGGCACCCCGCAGAAGCCGCGCTCGCAGGTCTGGTTCCGTACGAACGGCAAGCTCGACGGCGTCATCGACGAGCCGCTGCTGCACGTCTGCCTCGCCACGTACGTCTCCGACATGACGCTCCTGGACTCCGTGCTGCTCGCGCACGGGCGCGGGGGATGGGCCGTGGGCGACGTGGTCGGCGCCTCGCTCGACCACGCGATGTGGTTCCACCGGCCGTTCCGCGCGGACGAATGGCTCCTGTACGACCAGGAGTCGCCGTCGGCCTCGGGCGGGCGCGGCCTCGGCCAGGCCCGCATCTACACCCGCGACGGACAGCTCGCCATCTCCGTGATCCAGGAGGGCGTCGTCCGCGTCCCACGGTGACCGCGACTCGTTCGCGGCGCGCGGGAATCGGACATACCGTCACGTGCATGGGCACGAGCGCTGAGCAGAGTGGGACGGCCGGGGACATGGAGGACAACGGCGGGGGCGGGAGCGTCGCCACCGTCCTCGTCGCGGCCGCGGCCAACCTCGGGATCGCCCTCGCCAAAGCCGTCGCAGGCATCATCAGCGGGTCGAGCGCCATGCTCTCGGAGGCCGCCCACTCGGTCGCCGACACGGTCACCGAGGTGCTGCTGCTCACCGCGCTCAAGCGCAGCGAGAAGCCCGCGGACGAGGAACACCCCCTCGGCTACGGGCCCGAACGGTACATCTGGGCCATGCTCGCCGCCGTCGCCACCTTCGTCGGCGGCGCCGTCTTCGCGATCTACGACGGCATCCACACCCTGATCGCCGGCGAGGAGCTCGGCAACCCGCTCATCTCGTACATCGTCCTCGCCGTCGCCTTCCTCCTGGAGGGCTTCTCGCTGCGTACGGGCGTCAAGCAGGTCCGGGGCGAGGCCGAGCGCATGGGGGCGCCCGTGGGCCGGTATCTGCAGCGCACCCCCGACACCGCCGTCAAGGCCGTCGTCATGGAGGACTCGGCCGCCCTCGTCGGCCTGGTCCTCGCCGCGGGCGGACTGCTCGGCGGTCAGCTCACCGGCTCCGGCGTCTGGGACGCCATCGCCTCCCTGTGCATCGGCGCCCTGCTCCTGTACGTCGCCTGGGTCCTCGGACGGTCCAACGCCGAACTCCTCATCGGGCGCCCGCTGCCCAAGCCGGTCCGAGGGGAGATCCGCGAAATCCTCGCAGGCGTCGAGCACATCGAGGCCGTACTCGAACTGACCACCCTCGTCCAGGGGCCTCGCGAGGCGCTCGTCGCGGCGAAGGTCGACCTGCGCGACACCTCCACCGCCGCACAGATCGAGTGGGCCTGCGAGGAGGCGGCCCGCCGGCTGCGCGAGCGGTTCCCGCACGTGACCCGGGTCTACCTCGACCCGACGCCCGGCTTCGCGCAGCGGCGCGAGGAGGGGCTCAACCCGTGGGGCTAGAGCCCGACTTTGAACCCCCGCCAGGCGCGGGTTCAAAGTCAGGCGCTCAGGCCCGCCGCGTCGAGGAGATACGCCGTCATGGGGTCGTAGTGGCGCGGGCTCGTGACGTGGTCGTCGAGCGGCACCGTCACCTGAAGGGTGCCCTCCGCCTCGCCGATGAACAGCGCCGGGTCGTTGCAGTCCGCGTAACCGATGGAGTCGATCCCGCGCTGCCCCGCGCAGCCCGCCCAGCCGTGGTCGGCGACGACCAGGTTCGGCAGGGCGCGCTCCTCGCGCTCCAGGCCGTCGAGGATCCGCGCCATGGGGTCCGGGGAATGCGTGTGCCACAGCGTCGCGCCACGCTCCAGCATCGCCACGTCCGCGAACTGGAAGACCATGCCCTCGTCCGTGGAAAGGCCCTCGGGGATCACGACGATCTCGCAGCCCGCCGCGCGCAGCGCCGCGGCCGTCGCACGGTGGACGTCGAGAAGGCCGCCCGGGTGCCCGGTCGCGAACAGGACGCGCTCCTTGCCGGCCGCCGCCTTGCGCAGCCGGGCGCCCATGCGCTCCAAGGCGTCGACCGTGAGCTGCGGGTCGATGGTGTCCTGGCCGAAGCGGTACTCGGGATCGTCGTTCACGCCGCAGCGCTCCGCCATCACCGCGAGGACGTCCTGCTCGTCGGTCCAGCGGTCGCCGAGCTCCAGGCCGAGCCAGTAGTGGCGGTCGCCGTTCGCGAGCCTGCGGTAGTGGGAGAGGTTGTTGTCGCGGGGTGTGGCCACGTCGCCCGCGATGCGCGTGCGGATCAGATGGTCGACGAGCGCGGCGCGGCTGGGGGTCCCGGGTATCGGCATGCACCCCATTGTGCCGTCGGGCGCTGTGACGGGCCCCGACGTCCCGGGGGGTGGGACGGGCGTCACTCTGCGTGGCGCAGAGCGAACCACAGCTCCATGCGCACGTCGGGGTCGTCCAGGTCGGTGTCCAGGAGCGTCGCGCACTTCGCGATGCGCTGGCGCACGGTGTTGCGGTGGACGGCGAGCGCGGTGGCCGTACGGTCCCAACTCCCGTGCAGGGAAAGCCAGGTACGCAGCGTCTCGGTCAGCGCGGGCGTGGGGGAGATCGGGGCGAGGAGCGTCCGGGCGTGGGCCGTCGCCTCTCCGGGGTCGAGGAGCGAGGCGAGTCCCCGCGCGCCCGCGTGGTGGTGGACGAGCGGGGCATGGGTCGCCCTCGCCCGGGTCAGGGCGCGGGACGCCTGCGCGTCGGCCGCCGCCAGGTCCTCCGGGGGAGCCGCGCCGCTCACCCCCATCACCCAGCCCTCCTGGGCGATGACCTCCTGGTCCGCGGGGAGCAGGGCGCGTACGAGGGAGTCGGTGGTGTCGACCAGGGGCGTGCCGAGGGAGACGGGCGGCGGGGACGGACGGTCCGGCGCGGCGTGGACCACCCGCCAGGTGCCGTCGCCGAGCAGCGCCGCGACGCCGGCCGGCTCCTCGCCGAGCAGGAGCCGGACCAGGGCCGCCGAGCGCGCGGCCTCGGCCGTCGTCTGGTGTTCGCCCGTGAGCAGGGAGAGCAGGACCACCGCGACCCCCGCGATCGTGTGGTCGCCGGGGTCGCGCCGCCCGACCGCCGTCCCCAGCGCGTAACCCTGGCCGCCGCCCAGCGCGTACGCCGCCAGATGCGCGCCGCCCACCGTGTCCGCCGCCGACGTGGGCGCGGGGAAGAGGCGCGTCTCGCCGGGGCGCACGATCCGCATCAGCTGGGCCATCGCCGCGCTCACCCCGGCCGCCGGCTCGGGGCCCGCCCGGCCGACCTCCGAGCCGTCCGGCGCGGTGAGCACCGCCCAGCCGCCGGTGCGCTGCGCCAGCTGCCGCAGCACCGCGGGCACCGGGTAGGGGCGCGCCGCCGCCGTGGCGAGGCCCTGCTGCGCCTCGCTCACCCTGCGCAGTTCAGCGTGGCGCGCCTGGGCCATCAGCTGCCACACCGCGCGCGTCACCCCGCTGAACGTGGAGTGCGGCGGCACCTCGAGGAGCGGCAGCCCGTGCCGCTCACAGGCCTCGACCAGGGCGCGCGGCACCGTGTCGTGCACCGGCGCGACACCGAAGGCGAGCGCCGCGCCGCCCGCCGCGACGATCCGCGCCACATAGTCGTCGTAATAGGGACCCGTGCCCGCCGACTCCGTCGCGTGCACCCCGGCGGTCAGCAGCAGCTCACCGCCGAGCAGGTACGGGTACGGGTCGGCCATCTCGGACGTGTGCGCCCAGTGGATCACCGTGTCGGGGCCGACGGGCGGGCCCGCGATCTGGCGCAGGCCCAGGTCCTCGCGGGCGAGCAGCGCGGTGAGCGGCACCGGCGGGGTGGGCGGGACGGCCGGTGCGGCAGGCCCGGAGGGTACTGACGGGCCCGTCGCCGGCCGGGTTGCGTCCGGCATGGTGGATGTTTTCTCCATCCAGTCGCGTGAGGGTGGATAAAAAGTACACTTCAGCGTTGCTTTCAGGCCACCTAAGGTCGAGCCGACCGCAGGCCTCGGGTACGGGCGGATGTCCCCACGGCCGGTCACCCCGCTCTCTCCCCCATCTGCACGACACGCCACTGAGGTGCGCGAAGGAGGACTGCCACATGGCCGTCGACTACACAGTGATCGTCGTCTATCTCGTCGGCATGCTCGCCATGGGCTGGTGGGGCATGCGCCGCGCCAAGTCCAAGAGCGAGTTCCTCGTGGCGGGCCGCAGGCTCGGCCCGACGATGTACTCCGGCACCATGGCCGCGATCGTCCTCGGCGGCGCCTCCACCATCGGCGGCGTGGGCCTCGGCTACCAGTACGGCCTGTCCGGCGCGTGGATGGTCTTCACCATCGGCCTCGGCCTGCTGGCGCTGTCCGTGTTCTTCTCCGCGCGCATCGCCCGCCTGAAGGTCTACACCGTCTCCGAGATGCTCGACCTGCGCTACGGCGGCCGGTCCGGGCTCATCTCCGGCGTCGTGATGTGGGCGTACACGCTGATGCTCGCCGTCACCTCGACCATCGCCTACGCCACGATCTTCGACGTGCTCTTCGACATGAACCGCACCATCGCGATCATCCTCGGCGGCTCGATCGTCGTCGCGTACTCGACGCTCGGCGGCATGTGGTCCATCACCCTCACCGACATGGTGCAGTTCGTGGTGAAGACCATCGGCGTGCTGCTCCTGCTGCTGCCGATCGCCGTCATCAAGGCCGGCGGCTTCAGCGAGATGAAGGCCAAGCTGCCCACCGAGTACTTCGACCCGCTGGGCATCGGCGGCGAGACGATCTTCACGTACGTGCTGATCTACACGTTCGGCATGCTGATCGGCCAGGACATCTGGCAGCGCGTGTTCACCGCCCGCAGCGACAAGGTCGCCCGCGTCGGCGGCACCGTCGCCGGCACCTACTGCCTGGTCTACGCCGTCGCCGGCGCCGTCATCGGCACCGCCGCGAAGGTCATGTACCCGAAGCTGCCCAGCGCCGACGCCGCGTTCGCGACCATCGTCAAGGACGAGCTCCCCATCGGTGTGCGCGGCCTGGTGCTCGCCGCCGCGCTCGCCGCCGTCATGTCGACCTCGTCCGGCGCGCTGATCGCCTGCGCGACCGTCGCCAACAACGACATCTGGTCGCGGCTGCGGGGCGCCGTCAAGCCCTCCGGCGGCGACAAGGACGAGCCCCACGACGAGGTGAAGGGCAACCGCCTCTTCATCCTGATCATGGGCGTCGCGGTGATCTGCATCGCCATCGCGCTCAACAACGTCGTCGAGGCCCTGACCGTCGCCTACAACCTGCTCGTCGCCGGGCTCCTCGTGCCGATCCTCGGCGGCCTGTTGTGGAAGCGCGGCACCGTCACCGGCGCCCTCGCCGCCGTCACCGTCGGCGGACTCTCCGTCATCGGCCTGATGTGGGGGTACGGAATCCTCGCCAACGAGCCCGTCTACTACGGCCTCCTGCTCTCCCTCGTCGCCTACGTCATCGTCTCGCTCGCCACCAAGCCGACCGACGCCGCGGTGCTCGCCACCTGGCGCGAGCGGCTCGCCGGGCGCGAGGCCGAGGCGGAGACGGACGCGGAGCCGGCCACCGCCACTCAGTAAAGTCGCACAGCGCGCATAGCCCCGCCTAGGGCTACGCAGCGCCAAGAAGCGTAGGAAAGAAGGCAATTCGCATGAGCAGCAACGAGACGCCCCGCGGTCCGGTCGACTCCTCCCGCGTCCCGCGGTACGCCGGTCCCGCCACCTTCGCCCGGCTGCCCCGCCTCGACGAGGTGGGCACCACGGACGTGGCCGTCGTCGGCGTGCCCTTCGACACGGGCGTCTCGTACCGGCCGGGCGCCCGCTTCGGCGGCAACGCGATCCGCGAGGCGTCCCGTCTCCTTCGCCCCTACAACCCGGCGCAGGACGCCTCCCCGTTCGCCCTCGCGCAGGTCGCGGACGCCGGTGACATCGCGGCCAACCCGTTCAACATCAACGAGGCCGTCGAGACGATCGAGGCCGCGGCCGACGACCTCCTCGGCACCGGCGCCCGCATGATGACGCTCGGCGGCGACCACACGATCGCGCTGCCGCTCCTTCGCTCGGTCGCCAAGAAGCACGGCCCGGTCGCGCTGCTCCACTTCGACGCGCACCTCGACACGTGGGACACGTACTTCGGCGCCGAGTACACGCACGGCACGCCGTTCCGCCGGGCGGTGGAGGAGGGCATCCTCGACACCTCCGCCCTCTCCCACGTCGGTACGCGCGGTCCGCTCTACGGCAAGCAGGACCTGACCGACGACGAGAAGATGGGCTTCGGCATCGTCACCTCGGCGGACATCTACCGCCGCGGCGCCGACGAGGTCGCCGACCAGCTGCGCCAGCGCATCGGCGACCGCCCGCTGTACATCTCCATCGACATCGACTGCCTCGACCCGGCGCACGCGCCCGGCACCGGTACCCCCGAGGCCGGCGGCATGACCTCGCGCGAGCTCCTGGAGATCCTGCGCGGACTGTCGTCCTGCAACCTCGTCTCCGCCGACGTCGTCGAGGTCGCCCCCGCCTACGACCACGCGGAGATCACGGCCGTCGCCGCCTCGCACACCGCGTACGAGCTGACGACGATCATGTCCCGCCAGATCGCGCAGAGCCGCGCGGCGAAGTAGTCCCCGCCGGGTTGCGGGCAGTCGTTCCTCTGGGGGTCCCCCCAGGTCCTTCAGACACTGGGGGAGGAACGGGTGGGCGCAACCCGGCCACCGGGCCGCACCCGACCGACCACGCCACGCCACGCCCCGAGGGACCCATGACCCACGACCACGACCTGGAACTGCTGCCCACCGAGGCGCAGACCGCAGCCGCGCTGAACCCGCCGCCCGGCCGCAACGGCGGCGACCTCGTCGTCGAGACCCTGCACGGCCTCGGCGCGGCCACCGTCTTCGGGCTCCCCGGCCAGCACGCGCTCGGCATGTTCGACGCGCTGCGCCGCTCGGACCTGCGGTACGTGGGCCTGCGCGTGGAGAACAACGCGGGCTTCGCGGCCGACGCCTACGGGCGCGTGACCGGTGAGGTCGCGCCCCTCCTGCTCTCCACCGGACCCGGCGCGCTGATGTCGCTCGCCGCGCTCCAGGAGGCGGCGGCCGCGTCGGCGCCGGTCCTGGCCATCGGCAGCCAGATCCCGGTCGCCGGGCTCGGCGGCGGACGCCACGGCTATCTGCACGAACTCCGCGACCAGCAGGCCTCGTTCCGGGACGTGGTCAAGTCCGTCCACACCGTGCGGACGCAGTCGCAGATCCCCTCCGCGATCGCCGCCGCCTGGGAGTCCGCCCTCACCGCGCCGCACGGCCCGGTCTGGGTGGAGATCCCCCAGGACGTACTCCTCGCGGCGACCACCCTTCCGGTCGTCACGGCGATGGACGCGACCCCGCGCGACCTGGTGCCCCGCCCCGAACTGACCGCCGTGGCAGCCGACTTGCTGTCGCGCGCCGAACGTCCCGTGATCATCGCGGGCGGCGGCGTCGTACGGTCGGACGCGAGCGGCAAGCTGGTCACGCTCGCGGAGAAGATCAACGCCCCGGTCGTCACGACCTTCGGCGGCAAGGGCGCGTTCCCCTGGGAGCACCCGCTCTCGCTCCAGTCCTGGATGGAGGACCGCCACACGACGGACCTCCTGGAAGACGCGGACGTCCTGCTGGTCATCGGCTCGGGCCTGGGCGAACTCTCTTCCAATTACCACACGTTCGCGCCGCGCGGCCGGGTGATCCAGATCGAGGCGGACGCCGGAAAGCTGGAGTCCAACCACCCGGCGCTCGGCATCCACGCGGACGCGCGCCTCGCGCTGTCGGCGCTCCTGGAGACGGTCGCGGAACGCCCGGACGCGTCGGCGCCCGAACGGGTCGCGAGCCTCCTGGCGGCGGTCCGCGAACGCCTCGACGGCCAGGACCTGTCCTTCGAACGCGAGATCCTGGGTTCTGTGAGGGCGGCCCTTCCGGCCTCCTCCCCGTCCTTCTGGGACATGACGATCCTGGCGTACTGGGCCTGGTCGGCGTGGCCGGGCGCGCTGCACTCGGCACAGGGCGCGGGCGGCCTCGGCTACGGCTTCCCGGCCGCGCTCGGCGCCGCAGCGGCCGACCCGTCGAAGCCGGTCCTCGGGGTATCGGGCGACGGCGGCGCGATGTACTCGATCGCGGAACTGGCCACGGCGAAGCAGTACAACCTGCCGGTGACCTGGCTGATCGTGGACGACGGCGGCTACGGCATCCTGCGCGAGTACATGACGGACGCGTTCGGCGAAGCAACGGCGACGGAGCTCGCCCGCCCGGACTTCGTGGCCCTGGCGGAGTCGTTCGGGGTACGTGGCGTCCGGACGTCGCCGGAGACACTGCAGGACGACCTGGCCAAGGCCCTCGCGGAACCGGGCCCGTCGGTCGTGGTGCTCCCGGCGATCCTGAAGATGTTCGCGCCTACGCATCTGGGCGGGGCCTGAGCCGGCCGGCGCGGGCGCAAGGAAATCCTCTGCGCCCGCCGAGGCCCTGGCACGATCCTCGGCTCGTCTGTGTCGGCTGTTCCCCGACCCGGGTCGGATTTCAGGCAGAAGGTGCGCGCTGCCGCCCCTGGGTCCCGGCAGACCTTGGCGGAAGTTTGACCTGCGCATGATCCTTCCGGGGCATGTCCGCTCCTAGGTTCTGGGCATGCCGCAGCGCCCGCCCCGTAAGCCGGGGCTCCCGACACTTCCGTACCGCAAGCCCACGCCCGGCCGGGACTATTGGGTGTTGGACGACGTGCTTCCGGACCCCGACGCGGTCCGTGAGCGCTGCCTGACCACAGACGACTGGACGCAGGGTTATCCGCATCGGCCCGAGACCTGGCCGGGGCTGCGTACGAAGCCGGGACTGGAGCCCGGGGAGCTGGCTCAGGTGGAGAGGCTGGTCAGGAAGGCGACCGGTGCGCGCAGGATAGGGGCGCCGGCCTCTGCCCTGGGCGGAGCCACCGACCACAACTGCATCCAGGTGGTCGGCGAGGGAGAGTCCGAGCCGCGGCCGCACACGGACTCGCGGGCCGTGTGCCGGTACGCGGCGGTGCTCTACCTCACCCCCACCGCACCCAAGAACTGCGGCACCGGCTTCTACCGCCAGCGCCTGCCCGGCGGCATGCTCGGCGGCAACACGGTGGCGGCTCCGCACAACAGCCTCGTGGACGCATTGGGGACGCGTTTCGTCCCGCCGGACTCATTCATCGAAGACGTCGCCGTCCCGTACCGCTACAACCGCCTGCTCCTCTACACCGCCAACACCATCCACAGCGCCACCGGCTACTGCGGAACCACTCTGCAGGACAAGCGGATGACGGCGGTCTTCTTCTGGATGGCCGAGCGCTAGTGGCACCTGCTAGTGGCACCTGATCTGGACTGAACGCGGTCAGCAGGCCGCCGGCATCGGGGAGTTCGCCGGCTGCGCGGCTCCTGGAATGCGGGCCTCGCCGTGCGCTCCGGGCGGGTGGGCGGCGCCACCGGCGTCAGGCTGGCCACCTCACCCGGCGACGCGGATGGGCGAGTTGGCCCAAGTCTGCCAATTGGTCTCGGTGGGCGGCTGTTTGCCACTCCGTCGTATGTCCTGCGGAGCGGATCGCTACACAGCGATGTCCATGCAGGTCGACCTGCCCTCAGACATGGAAGACCCCCGCGACCGTCCCTGCGAGGCGGACGACGACACCGGCACCGCGGACTGATCCGCAGCACCGCCTGAGATGCCGACGGGAGTGTTGCGATGCGTACAACCCTTCGCCCCCGCCCAAGAGTCATGTGAGGCGAGTGCGCTGGAGGCGTGCTCGTTCCGTTCCAGGGGGGAATCACATGACTCACCGAATATCCCTGCGCACCCGCGTGTTCCCGGCGGTCATCGCCGCCGGCGTGCTCGTGCCGGTCGTCGCGGGTGCCGCGCCCGCGTCCGCCGCGACCCCGCCGCAGGTCACCTGTACCTCGGACAAGGCCGACCTCGCCGCGAAGCTTCAGCAGGACATCACCGCCGCCCTCGCGAGCCGTAAGGGCACCGTCGCCGTCGGGCTCCACGACCGGACCACGAACACCACGTGTTCGCTTCGGGCCACGTCCTCGTACGACTCCGCCAGTGTCGTGAAGGTGACCGTTCTCGCCACGCTGCTCTGGGACGCCAAGAAGACCAACCGGTATCTGACGACGCGCGAGGCGAACCTCGCCACCGCCATGATCACCAAGTCGGACAACGCGGCCACCACATCGCTGTGGAAGCAGCTCGGCACGACCAAGGTGAAGGGCTTCCTCCAGGCCGCCGGGATGACGCGGACCGTGCCGGGGTCCGGCGGGTACTGGGGGCTGACCCAGATCAACGTCCAGGACGAGCAGAAGCTGCTCTCGCTGGTCACCGCCAAGAACTCCGTCCTCAGTGACAACTCCCGCGCCTACATCCTCAAGCTCATGGGGAAGGTCGTGTCCTCGCAGCGGTGGGGGACCCCGGCAGGCGCGCCCTCGTCCGTCGCCGTGCACGTCAAGAACGGCTGGCTGGAGCGCTCCACGTACGGCTGGCGCGTGCACAGCATCGGGGCCTTTCAGGGCGCCGGGCACGACTACACCATTTCGGTTCTGACGCACGGGAACAGCACTATGAGTTACGGCGTGGACACGATTCAGGGTGTCGCACGGGTCATCCACAAGGACCTGACGCCGACTGCGCCCGCGGCGTCCCGGTACACCCCGACCAGTTCGCCCAAGGAGGCGTTCGTCGCCGTACCGCAGAAGTGACCGCATAACTGACCGGCAGGGACACCGCGGACCTGACCGGCGGACGGGGCCGGCCGAGGACCAAAGGACCGGGGGAACTCCGTCCTTGGTCCCGGTCTGCTCCCCGATGTGTTGCGGCGGGATGAAATCCGCCGTTCTCCGCGTTGGGCCTCTCGGCAGGTCAGGACAACAGGAGGCGGACACGTGGCGGAGCAACGGGGCTGGGGTCGGCGTCTCGCCGGGTACGCGTGGCGGTACCCGAAGGACGTCGTGCTCGCGCTCGGCGCGTCCCTGGGCGGCATGGCCGTCATGGCGCTGGTGCCCCTGATCACCAAGGTGATCATCGACGACGTGGTCCAGGACCACACCCGCTCCATGGGCCCGTGGGCGGGCGCCCTGATCGGCGCCGCCCTCGTCGTCTATGTCTTCACCTACATCCGCCGCTACTACGGCGGCCGCCTCGCACTCGACGTCCAGCACGACCTGCGCAACGAGATGTACGGAACGATCACCCGGCTCGACGGCCGGCGCCAGGACGACCTGTCCACCGGCCAGGTAGTCGGGCGCGCGACCAGCGACCTCCAGCTCATCCAGGGCCTGCTCTTCATGCTCCCGATGACCATCGGGAACGTCCTGCTCTTCCTGATCTCCCTCGGGATCATGGCGTGGCTGTCCCTGCCGCTCACCCTCGTCGCTCTCGCCGTCGCCCCCGCCCTCTGGTTCATCGCCAAGCGCAGCCGCTCCCGCCTCCACCCCGCCACCTGGTACGCGCAGGCGCAGGCCGCCGCCGTCGCCGGGGTCGTGGACGGGGCCGTCTCCGGCGTGCGCGTAGTGAAGGGCTTCGGGCAGGAGGACCAGGAGACCGGGAAGCTCAGGGAGGTCGGGCGGCGGCTGTTCGCCGGGCGCCTGCGCACCATCCGCCTGAACTCCAAGTTCACCCCCGCGCTCCAGGCCGTGCCGGCCCTCGGCCAGGTCGCGATGCTCGCCCTCGGCGGCTGGCTCGCGGTCCGCGGCCAGATCACGCTCGGCACGTTCGTCGCGTTCTCCAGCTACCTCGCCCAGCTCGTCGGCCCGGTCCGCATGCTCGCCATGGTCCTGACCGTCGGCCAGCAGGCCCGCGCCGGCGTCGAGCGCGTCCTCGAACTGATCGACACGGAGCCGGTCATCGAGGACGGCAAGAAGGAACTGCCCGCCGACGCCCCCGCGACCGTCGAGTTCGACGATGTCTCCTTCTCCTACGAAGGTGCCGACCGGGCCGTCCTGGGCGGGCTCTCCTTCGAGATCCCGGCCGGCCAGACGCTCGCCGTCGTAGGCTCCTCCGGCTCCGGCAAGTCCACCGTCTCGCTGCTCCTGCCGCGCTTCTACGACGTCACGCACGGCGCCGTCCTCGTCGGCGGCCACGACGTGCGCGAACTGACCCTCGACTCGCTGCGGGCCGCCATCGGTCTCGTGCCCGAGGACTCCTTCCTCTTCTCCGACACCATCCGCGCGAACATCGCGTACGGCACCCCGGACGCGACCGACGAGCAGATCGAGACGGCGGCCCGCGCCGCCCAGGCCGACCGCTTCATCGCCGAGCTCCCCGACGGCTACGACACGACCGTCGGCGAGCACGGCCTCACGCTCTCCGGCGGCCAGCGCCAGCGCATCGCGCTCGCCCGCGCCATCCTCACCGACCCCCGCCTCCTCGTCCTCGACGACGCCACGTCCGCCGTCGACGCCCGCGTCGAGCACGAGATCCACGAAGCCCTCAAGCAGGTGATGGCCGGCCGCACCACCCTCCTCATCGCCCACCGCCGCTCCACCCTCGGCCTCGCCGACCGCATCGCCGTCCTCGACGGCGGGCGCCTCGCCGCGGTCGGCACCCACGAGGAGCTGGAGGCCGGATCGGCCCTCTACCGGCGCCTGCTCACCGACCCCGACGAGCTCGGCGGGGTCTCACCGGGCCACGTCGCGCCCGCGCTCCCCGACGAGGACACCTCCGTACGCGACGAGCTGGACGCCGAGTTCGACGCCGAGCGCGGGATCACGCCCACCCTGTGGACGGGCGACCGAGAGCCGAAGGACACCGCGCTCTCCGGGATGCCCGCGACGCCCGAACTGCTCGCCCAGGTCGACGCCCTGCCCGCCGCGACCGACGTCCCGGACATCGACGAGGCGCGCGCGGTGACGCCCGAGGAGTCGTACGGGCTGCGCCGCCTGCTGCGCGGATTCGGCGCGCCCCTGCTGATCAGCCTCGCCCTCGTCGCCCTCGACGCCGGCATGGGCCTGCTGCTCCCCGTACTGATCCGGCACGGCATCGACCAGGGTGTCTCGCAGCTGGCGCTCGGCGCCGTGTGGGCGGCCGCCGCGCTCGGCCTCGTCACCGTCCTCGTCCAGTGGTGCGCGCAGATCGGCGAGACCCGCATGACGGGACGCACCGGTGAGCGGGTCCTCTACTCGCTCCGGCTGAAGATCTTCTCCCAGCTCCAGCGGCTCGGACTCGACTACTACGAGCGGGAGTTGACCGGGCGCATCATGACCCGCATGACGACCGACGTGGACGCCCTGTCGACGTTCCTCCAGACCGGCCTGGTCACCGCCTTCGTCTCCGTCGTCACCTTCTTCGGCATCATGGGCGCCCTCCTCGTCATCGACGTCCAGCTCGCCCTGGTCGTCTTCGCGACGCTCCCGCCGCTGATCGTCGGCACGTTCTTCTTCCGCCGCGCCAGCGTCAAGGCGTACGAACTCGCCCGCGAGCGCGTCTCGGTGGTCAACGCCGACCTCCAGGAGTCCGTCGCCGGGCTGCGTATCGTGCAGGCGTTCCGGCGCGAGCGTTCGGGCGCCGCACGGTTCGCCGAGCGCAGCGGCGCCTACCGCAGCGCCCGTATCCGCGGCCAGTGGCTGATCTCGGTGTACTTCCCGTTCGTTCAGTTGCTGTCGTCCGTCGCCGCCGCCGCGGTCCTGATGGTGGGCGCGGGCCGGGTCGAGGCGGGCACCCTGACGACCGGTGCGCTCGTCGCGTACCTCCTCTACATCGACTTGTTCTTCGCGCCCGTGCAGCAGCTCTCCCAGGTGTTCGACGGCTACCAGCAGGCCACCGTCTCGCTCGGCCGCATCCAGGAGCTGCTCCAGGAGCCGACGTCCACGAAGGACGCCGACGAACCCCTCGACGTCCTCTCCCTGCGCGGCGACATCGCCTTCGAGGACGTGGACTTCGCGTACGGGGCCGCCGACGGCTCCGAGGCGGCACTCAGCGACGTGGCCCTGCGCATCCCCGCCGGGCAGACCGTCGCCTTCGTCGGCGAGACCGGCGCGGGCAAGTCGACCCTCGTCAAGCTCGTCGCCCGCTTCTACGACCCGACGGGGGGCCGCGTCACCGTCGACGGCACCGACCTGCGCGACCTCGACCTGACGAGCTACCGCCACCGCCTCGGCGTCGTGCCGCAGGAGGCATACCTGTTCCAGGGCACCGTGCGTGACGCCATCGCCTACGGACGCCCCGACGCGACCGACGCCCAGGTGGAGGCGGCGGCCCGCGCGGTCGGCGCGCACGAGATGATCGCCACCCTTGAGGGCGGCTACCTCCACGAGGTCGCCGAGCGCGGCCGCAACCTGTCGGCAGGGCAGCGGCAGCTGATCGCCCTGGCCCGCGCCGAGCTCGTCGACCCCGACATCCTGCTGCTCGACGAGGCGACCGCCGCGCTCGACCTCGCCACGGAGGCCCAGGTCAACCAGGCCACGGACCGCGTAGCGGGCAAGCGCACCACCCTCGTCGTCGCGCACCGGCTCACCACCGCGGCCCGCGCCGACCGGGTCGTCGTGATGGCGGACGGGCGCGTCGCGGAGGACGGCACGCACACCGAGCTCCTCGCACTCGGCGGACGGTACGCCGAGCTGTGGCGGACCTTCGCCGGCGAGCCCGAGCCCGAGCCCGAGGCCGGGATCAGCTCTTCGCTGTGACGGGGGACCGGTGCAACCACCGGCCCTGTGTGCTGCGTCCGTTCATCAGTACGCTGTGGCACACGTGACTGGAGGGGCGACGGTGGGTGGAGGCATGAGCGAGGGCGCGATACGCAGACGGCTGGCGGCCGGGGCAGCGGTACTGATCTCCTCGGCGCTGCTGGCGCTGGCGGGGCCGGCCGTCGGCACGGCGCAGGCCGCGGCGATCTGCCCCGGCCACAAGGTGCGCACCCTGCCGTTCTCCACCGGCAGGACGGTTCTCTACCGCAGCGGCAACTACCTCTGCGCGTACACCCTCACCAAGCGCGAAGGCGTACGGCAGAAGATGTCGGTCAGCGTGCAGGCACGCGGCAGCAGGCCGGTTCAGGACAGCGGGCGCTACATGCACCACGCGGGCCCGGTGACCGTCCACACGGGCCACCGCTGCGTGTGGGTGAGGGGCACGGTCGGCGGGGCCTCGGTGAGCTCGGGCTGGATCCTCTGCTGAACGCGCGCCCCGTGCGCTGACAGAACACCAAGAACCCCTGACAGAACAGATGTTCCTCCGCTAGGTTCCGGTGCGCATCTGTGTTCTACAGGGGAGTATGCATGCGCAATGCGCTGAGATGGCTGCTCGCGCTCGTGGTGCTGATAGGCACCGTGAGTACGGCCACAGCGGCCACCGCCGCTCAGGCCCGGCCGGCGGCCTCCGACACCAGTACCGATATCAAGGACCGGCTCCTCGCCATACCCGGCATGAGCCTGGTGGAGGAGAAGCCCTACACGGGCTACCGCTACTTCGTCCTCAACTACACCCAGCCGGTCGACCACCGGCACCCGTCCAAGGGCACCTTCCAGCAGCGCATCACCGTGCTGCACAAGGACGTCAGCCGCCCGACGGTCATGTTCACCAGCGGCTACAACGTCTCCACGACGCCCGGCCGCAGTGAGCCGACCCGCATCGTCGACGGCAACCAGATCTCCGTGGAGTACCGCTACTTCACCCCGTCCCGGCCCGCGCCGGCCGACTGGTCCAAGCTCGACATCTGGCAGGCGGCCAGCGACCAGCACGGCATCTACCAGGCCCTCAAGCCGATCTACGGCAAGAACTGGCTGACCACCGGCGGTTCCAAGGGCGGCATGACGGCCACGTACTACGAGCGCTTCTACCCGCGCGACATGGACGGCGTCGTCGCGTACGTCGCGCCGAACGACGTGGTGAACAAGGAGGACTCGGCGTACGACGACTTCTTCAAGACGGTCGGCCCGAAGGACTGCCGCGTGGCGCTGCAGAACGTGCAGCGCGAGACGCTGGTGCGCCGCGACGCCCTGGAGAAGAAGTACGCGGACTACCTGAAGGCCAACAACTACACCGTGGACACGGTCGGTTCGCTGGACAAGGCCTACGAGGCCACCGTCCTCGACCTGGTGTGGGGCCTCTGGCAGTACCAGCCGTCGCAGACGGCGTGCGCCGAGGTGCCCGACGCCGCGACGGTCACGGACCAGGCGCTCTTCGACTACGTCGACGCGGTCGGCGGCTGGTCCTCGTACGCGGACCAGAGCCTCGCCACGTACACGCCGTACTACTACCAGGCGGGTACGCAGCTGGGCTCCCCCGACATCAAGCAGCCCTGGCTGGGCAGCCTGTCGCGCTACGGCTACCAGCCGCCGCGCAACTTCGTGCCGCGCTCCATCCCGATGAAGTTCCAGCCGTCGGCGATGCGCGACGTGGACTCCTGGGTGCGCCACCACGCGACGCGGATGCTGTACGTCTACGGCTCCAACGACCCGTGGGGCGCCGAGCGGTTCCGCCCGGGCAAGGGCTCGACGGACTCGCACGTGCTCACCGCCCCCGGCGCCAACCACGGGGCGAACGTCGCCGGTCTGAACGCCGACGACAAGACGTTCGCCACGGAGCGGATCCTGAAGTGGGCCGGCGTCTCCGCCCCCGCCGCGCAGGCCGCCAAGCCGCTCGCCCCGTACGACGCCGGGCTCGACAAGCGTGACGTCCAGCGCGAGCTGACCCTGCGGCCCTGACCGCGACCGTCGGGTCTACACCCGGACCGCGCATCCCACCGGTTCGGACCCGCCCAGCGTCACGTACAGCGCCGTGAGCGCAGGGCACTTGGCGCGGTCGGCCGCCGCGGCGGCCACCCGGTACTGGGGTTTCTCGGTGCCGGAGCCGTCGCAGGCGGTCTCGCGGACCTGACCGCGGCCCGCCGCGTACACGCAGTCCCCGACGATCGTGCGGGGCCCGCCGCCGCCCCCCGGATCGCCGGGGTGCGGCGGCTCCAGGTTGCGCATGCAGGCGTAGCCCTGCGGGATCTCCCCGGCATGGGTCTTGTCGGTCCCGCCCAGCGCGGGCCGGTTCTCGCTGATGTGGAGGACGAAGTCGGTGCGGGCCGGGCACAGGGGCCCGGCCGCCACCTTTCCGTCGTGGCGCGCGGTGACCCGCGCCACCGCCCGCTCGCTTCTGCACGGCACCTCGGTGAACGTGTCGCGCCCCCGCGAGCTGCACTCGTCCACGGCGAGGAACACCGCCCCGTACCCCGACGGCGACCGGCTCGCCCCCGGCGAAGGCCCGCCGGACCCCGCATGCGGCGATCCCTGACACCCCACGAGCGTCGCGGCGAGCAACGCCGCGCACACCGCCCCCACCCACCGCGCCCTGTTCCACGCAAGCATGGCAATCCCCCCGATACACACCCCAGCGTGACCCGCCGGGGCGGGCGCACGCCAGGTGTGCAGGGTGGTTCGGGCCACTTGGGGGTGGTGCGCCGGGTGTGCGGCGTACGTCTAGTACGACAACCCGTAGCCGATCGGATACAGAACCTGCGCCGGATCGTCGGCCCGCTGGACGGGCACGGGCAGCTTGCCCCGCGGCCTGACCTGGCCCGCGATCACCCGGACCGCGGCCCGCAGTTCGACGTCGGTCCATGAGTACGCGGCGAGCGACGCGCCGACGCCGGGCACCTGCGCGATGTCGTACGGGTTGCGGATCGCGAGCGCGACGACGGGGACGCCGGTGGCGGCCAGGGCGTTCACGAGCCGCTGCTGACTGCTGCCCGCAGCGACGTTGTACGTGCCCACCAGTACCGCGTCCTTGCCCTCGGCGGCGGCCACCGCCTCGTCGATCTTCGCCTGGTTCGGCGCGGTCCCGGTCGACAACACCGTTGCGGTGAAGCCGAGTTCGGTCAGTGCCTGGCCGAGTGTCGTCGTGGGCGGGCCTGTCGTGCCGGAGGGCGAGGCCGGGTCGGCGCCGACGACCAGGATGTTCCTGTGGGTGCGCCGCGACAGCGGGAGCAGCCCGTTCTTGTTGAGCAGGAGCGTCGTGGTGGCCTCGGCGACGCGGTCGGCGGCAGCCAGGTGCTCCCGGGTGCCGACGGTCTTGTCGACGCCGCGGCCGGTGACGTACGGCTCGTCGAACAGGCCCAGCTTCTCCTTGAGGCGCAGGACGCGCAGGATCGACTCGTCGAGGCGCGCCTGCGTCAGCTCGCCGTTCTTCACGGCGTCGAGGACGGCGTTCCAGGACACCTCCAGGGAGGGCGGGTTGAGGAGCTGGTCCACGCCCGCCTTCAGGGCGAGCACCGGCACGCGGTCGTCGCCGTACTTGTCGCGTACACCCTGCATGCCGAGGGAGTCGGTCACGATGAGGCCCTCGAAGCCGAGTTCCTCGCGCAGGATGCCCGTCATGATCGGGTGCGAGAGCGTCGCCGGGTCGCCCGAGCCGTCGAGGTCGGGGACCATGATGTGCGCGGTCATGATCGAGTCGATGCCCGCGGCGATCGCGGCCTTGAACGGCGGCGCGTCGATCTGCTGCCACTGCTCGCGCGTGTGCGTGATGACCGGGAAGCCGAAGTGGCTGTCGGTGGCGGTGTCGCCGTGGCCGGGGAAGTGCTTGGCCGTGGAGGCGATGTCGCTGCTCTGGTAGCCCTTGACCTCGGCGGCGACCAGGCCCGCGACGGCCTCGGGGTCGGCGCCGAAGGAGCGCACGCCGATGACCGGGTTGGCCGGGTTGATGTTCACGTCGGCGACGGGTGCGTAGTTCTGGCGGATGCCGACCGCGCGCAGTTCGGCGCCGGCGATCCGGCCCAGGGTGCGGGCGTCGGAGCGGGAGCCGCCCGCGCCGATGGCCATGGCGCCGGGGAAGAGCGTCGCCGGCTCGCCGACGCGGCAGACGATGCCGTGTTCCTGGTCGGTGGAGATGAGCAGCGGGATACGGCTCGGCTGGGCGAGGCCCGCGCGCTGGATGCCGTTCGAGAGGTCGGCGATCTGGTGCGGGTCCCGGGTGTTGTGCGCCCAGGTGAAGTAGATGATGCCGCCGAGCTTGTACTTGTCGATCAGTTCGGCCGCGGTGCGCACGCCGATCTCGGCGAGGTTGGCGTCGATGTCGGCCTGGTCGGGGTCGGTGGCGGAGTGGCCGTAGACCCGCATCACGAAGAGCTGGCCGACCTTCTCCTCGAGGCTCATCTTGGAGATGAGCTGCTTGAGTCGCGCGTCCTTGCCCTTGCGTGACGCGTCGTCGGCCTGGGCCGGGACGCCGGACAGGGTGACCGCGGCGGCGCCCGCGGTGGCGGCGGCGAGCAGGGTGCGTCTGGACAGGCTCATGTGGCTCCTTGGGTTCCCGCACTGCTGTGCGGCGTGGTGGTGCCGATCTCTGGGCGTGCCGGGCAGGGGTTCGTGAATCGAATGAGTGACCTTCCACGAGTGGTGTCGTTGATCGGATGACAGCACCGGTGGTGGGGAGGGGAGGGGAGGGGCGGTGAGTCGTAAGGTGCCGCTTGCCGTGGGCGAGACCGCTCGGACCGCGTGTGCCCGTGGCCTGCTGCGTACGGGTGTTGATGAGAGGTCCGGTGAACTCCTGCCCGCGCCTGTGCTGGCGGAGCGGGTCGGCTGGTGTGCCGCTCTGGTGGCAGGTATGAGCGCCGGTCTGCTGGCCGGGCACTGGAACGCCGCTGATGTTGATGTGCTGGCCTCGGGGGAGGATGCCGGGGGTCGGCGTCTGCCGTCGAATGCGTGGATGGCGTTGCGCCGCCTGGGCTGGACCGCCGCGCCGGAAGAGGGCGTCAGGGTCAATGACCGGATCGTGCGCATGGCGCAGGAGCAGGCCGGACGCGTATTGCGTGCGGCGAAGTGGCGTGCCGACCTTGCCGCAGGGGTCCTCGGCACGTGGCCGGCCGATCCGGCTAAGCGGACTGCGGGCGAGTGGGACGTGGTGCGTGATGCGGTGCCTGGCGGGCGATCTGTGCCGTCCAGCGCCATCGTCTCCCGGACTCGGCAGATCGCCGTGTTCGCGAGGAAGCATGGCCGGATGCCGGTCGATCTGTTCGAGGCGGAGGCCGTGCCCCGCGCTGCACGCATGCTGCTGCTGGCGGCGTGCGACGGGCAGCAGGCCTCGATCGAACGGGCCGACGAGCCGGACCGGGCGCTGCTGCGCCTTCAGCTGCCCACCCGGCGCGACCCGCGCTCGTACCGGGACTGGACCTGGGTGGCCTGCCCGATCAAACTGCCCCCGACGATTCCTCCGGGCGCGGTGCTGCACCTGCCCACTCTGCGCATCCGACAGGGTCGCGTCCGCGCTGACCTGGCGTTCAGCCATCCGGTTGCGAAGGCCGTCCGCACTGGTCACCGGGTTGCGCTGGGGGTGGACTGGGGGCTGAACACCCTGTTGTCCGCCGGGGCGGCTCGACTGCTCGACGACGGTCGGATCACCACCCTCGGCGCCGGAGGCATGTTCCGAGCCGCTGGTGTCCTGGCGAAGCAGCACCGCCTGCGCCGCGAGAGTGAGTACCTGCACGCTAAGGCCGACCACTACCAGCGGCTCACCAGCGGAGATGCCGGTCATCCCCTGGTGGCCAGGCATGCCGTACTGGCCGAGGAGATCCGCCGTGTGTCCGACCGCCGTTCGAACCTCAACGACGCCCTGGCGTGGGCCGCCGCCCGCTGGGCCGTAGACCAGGCCATCGCCGCCTCGGCCACGGTCATCTTCATCGAAGACCTCCGCTCGATGGAAGCGCGGGGCATGGGACGCAGCGTCAACACCCGCCTCTCCCAGCAGGTGCGCGGGAAGATCGTGGACCGCATGCGGCACCTCGCCGCCGAAGTGGGTATCGCCGTCGTCACCGTCCCGGCCCGCAACACCTCCAAACACTGCCCGCAGTGCCTCGTTCCGCTGCGGCACCGCAAGGCACCTGACCGCCCCACAGCATCCGGCTGGAAATGGGCTGTCTGCCTGTCCTGCCGCTGGCAGGGGGACCGCGACCAGGGCGCGTGGCGGCGTATCGCCGCCCGTGGCCTGACCCATCAGGCCAAGACCGTCACCGACCGCACCGCGGGCACGATGGCGATCCGCACGGTCGTGGACAAACTTGAGGCGAGCGCGGTCATCACGCCGAGCACGCCGAAGACCAGCCGGAACGACCGGTCCAAGACCGGACCCACCCGGCGACAAGCAACACGCCCCGCGCCCAGGCGACGCAGGGCACCCTCCCCCACCGGGCCGCAAGGACTGGCGGGCAAGCGTCCGGAGGGACACGCTCACACGGACCGGCCCCAGCTGCCTCGCGCAGCCCACCGGCACCAGGGCGCGACGACGATCAGCACACCCCTCCCCGGACTCCCGGCCCAGCTCGGGCAGGGGAGACCCCTTCACGGCCATCAGCCGCGAGGGGCAGCGCTGGGCGCGGGCTTCCATCTCCACGCCCACGCCACCCCTCCACGATGGGAAGGCGCGCTGCCGGGCTCTGCGTCCGACACGGGACCACGGAACTGATCAGAGACGCTGTGGTGCACGTGCGCACTCCTTCCGGAGGAGAACTGGTGATCCATGCCCTGAAAGAAACTTCCGAGGGTCACGATTATCCGGAAAGTTTCTGCCAGTCAAGGGTGCGCGCAGTCGGGGCGGCAGAAGGGTGAGGGGAGGGGCCGTCACCGGCGCAAGGGAGGGGGCGCGCCGGTGACGGCGTGCTGCCGGCCGCAGGCGGCGGAGAGGGTGGTCAGCGTTCGCAGCCAGCAGCGAGGCCGACACCGCTTGGCGGAGACTCTCCGGCAGCATGCCGTTCTGACGGAGCGGTACGCGAGCGGGTTCCCCACTTCGCGGGGATCGCCGGAAAGTGGTGCGCCGGCGAAAGCAGGGGAGCGGCATCGCTCCTGAGCACCGGTCAGCGGGCCTGATCCGTCTGATCCCGCTCCCGCGTGGCCTCTCCCCACCGCTCCCGCAGCGTCCGCACCGCCTCCGCGATGGCCGGCCTGCGCGACGCCCCCGTCCGCCACAGCGCGTACAAGTGCCGTACGGGCATGGGGTCCAGCGCCACCGCGACGACGCCGTCCGGCAGCGGGCCGCGGCCGAGCCGGGGGATCAGCGCCACCCCGAGCCCGGCCGCGACGAGCGCGGTCAGCGTCGGGTTCTCCTCCGCCTGGTGCCTGATGTCGGGCTCGAAGCCGGCCGCCCGCAACGTCCGCACCAGCCAGTCGTGGCAAACCCGCCCCGGCGGCTGCGACACCCAGCGCTCGCCGCCGAGCTCCTCGCGGCGCACCGCGGCACGGCCCGCGAGCGGATGCCCGGCGGGCACGAGCAGATCGCACAGGTCGTCCCCGATGGCGGCCTGTTCCACCCCGGCGGGGGCCGGCAGCGGGGCGATGTCCCAGTCGTGTGCGACGGCCAGGTCGACGGCCCCCTTGGCGACCAGGTCGACCGACAGGTGCGGGTCGACCTCCGTGAGCCGGGCGTCGAGCGCGGGATGCCGGACGGCGAGATCCGCGAGGACGGACGGCAGCAGGCCGCGTGCCGCCGAGGCGAACGCGGCGATCGTCAGACGCCCCGCCGGCAGACCGCGCCGCTCCTCAAGACCGGTCTCGGCGCGCTCGACGATGACCATCAAGTCCTGTGCCGTACGGGCGAGTTCGAGGGCCTCGTCGGTGAGGCGGACGCCCCGCCCGTACCGTTCGAGGAGCACGGTCCTCGTCTCCCGCTCCAGCTTGGAGATCTGCTGCGAGACCGCGGACGGCGTGTAGCCGAGCGCCGCTGCTGCGGCCCCGACCGTGCCGTGCACGGAGACGGCGTGCAGGGCGCGCAGGCGCTGCAGGTCGAGCATGTCCGGGACCTCCCGCAGACCTGGCACTGATTAGCGTTCCTGAATTCAACCATGCAGAGATGCGCGCTGGTGCTGTATGGTCCGGGCCGGTGATCCTCGACGCATGGCTTCCACGCTTCCCATGCGCCCGCCCCACATCGCGCTCGCCGTACTCGTCACCGCCATCTGGGGCGTCAACTTCGTCGTCATCGAGGTCGGCCTCGACCACTTCCCGCCGCTGCTCTTCTCGGCCCTGCGCTTCCTCGTCGCGGCGCTGCCCGCGGTGTTCTTCGTGGGGCGGCCGAAAGTGGCGTGGAAGTGGGTGGCCGGTGTCGGACTGGCCCTCGGCGTCATGAAGTTCGGCCTCCTCTTCGTCGGCATGAACCAGGGGATGCCCGCCGGGCTCTCCTCCCTCGTCCTGCAGATCCAGGCCGTGTTCACCGCCCTGTTCGCCTTCGTCGCGCTCGGCGAACGGCCCGGCCGGATCCGCCTGGCCGGCATGGTCGTCGCGCTCGCCGGGATCGGCGTCGCGGCCGCCGACGAGGGCGCGAGCGGCCCCCTGCTCGGCTTCACGCTCGTCGTCGTGGCCGCCGTCGGCTGGGGCGTCTCGAACGTCCTCACCCGCAAGGCGGCACCGTCCGCCCCCTTCAACTTCATGGTGTGGACCTCGGCCGTCCCCGTCCTGCCGCTGTTCGCGCTCTCCCTCGCCTTCGAGGGCTGGGACCGCGACAGCCGGGCGCTCGCCTCGCTCGACTGGACCGGCGTCGGCATCATCGCGTTCGTCGCCTGGGTCACCACGCTCTTCGGATTCGGCGCCTGGAGCTTCCTGCTGCGCAGCCACCCCGCCTCGTCGGTCGCCCCGTTCACGCTGCTCGTCCCGGTGTTCGGGATGTCGTCCGCCGCGCTCTTCCTCGGCGAGAGCGTCAGCCCCCTGCGCTGGTGCGCCGCCGCGCTCCTCGTCGGCGGTGTCGCTCTCGCGTCGCTCGCGCCCGCTCCCCGGAAACGGGCCGTCCAGCGTGTGGACACTCCGGCGCCCGCGCTGCCCGTCGAGGACCATGAAGCGCATGCCAGTCGTTGAGATCCCCGGTTCCAAGTCCGTGACGGCGAGGGCGCTGTTCCTCGCCGCGGCCGCGCAGGGCACCACCACCCTCGTGCGCCCCCTCAGCTCGGACGACACCGAGGGCTTCGCCGAAGGGCTGCTCCGGCTCGGTTACGGCGTCGAACGCGGCCCGCACGCCTGGCACATCGAGGGCCGGCCGACCGGCCCCGCCACGACCGACGCCGACGTGTACTGCCGCGACGGCGCGACCACCGCCCGCTTCCTGCCCACGCTCACGTCGGCCGCCGCGCACGGCACGTACCGCTTCGACGCCTCGCCCCAGATGCGCCGACGTCCCCTCGCTCCGCTCAGCAGGGCCCTGCGCGACCTGGGTGTGGACCTCCGTCACGAGGAGGCCGAGGGGCACCACCCGCTCACGGTCACGGCGGGCGGGGTGGAGGGCGGTGACGTGACCCTGGACGCGGGCCAGTCGTCCCAGTACCTCACCGCGCTCCTGCTGCTCGGCCCGCTGACCAGGACCGGCCTGCGCATCACGGTCACCGACCTGGTCTCGGCGCCGTACATCGGGATCACCCTGGCGATGATGCGCAGCTTCGGGGCCGAAGTCCGCCGCGACGGCAACGTGTTCGAGGTCGCGCCCGGCGGCTACCGCGCCACCACCTACGCGGTCGAGCCCGACGCCTCGACCGCGAGCTACTTCTTCGCTGCGGCGGCCGTCACCGGCGGCGAGGTCACCGTAGAAGGGCTCGGCAAGAACGCGCTCCAGGGCGACCTGGCGTTCGTCGACGTCCTGCGGCGCATGGGCGCCGGGGTGACGATGACGGCGGACCGCACCACGGTCACCGCGCCCGGCCCCGCGGGCCTGTCCGGCATCACGGTCACCATGCGGGACATCTCCGACACGATGCCGACCCTCGCGGCGATCGCGCCGTACGCGAGCGGCCCGGTCCGCATCGAGGACGTGCACAACACGCGCGTCAAGGAGTGCGACCGCCTGGAGGCCTGCGCGCAGAACCTGCGCGGGCTCGGGGTGACGGTCGCGACGGGACCCGACTGGATCGAGATCCAGCCGGGCACCCCGGCCCCGGCGGAGATCACCACGTACGGGGATCACCGCATCGCGATGTCCTTCGCGGTGACGGGCCTGCGGATCCCCGGCGGGGTCACGTTCGACGACCCGGGGTGCGTGCGGAAGACGTTCCCCGACTTCCACGAGGCGTTCGCGAAGGTGTTCGGATAGCCGTTCGGATGGCCGCCCGGCGGACTATGCGGACTCGTTGAGCAGCCGGGCGAGATGCTCACGCCCGGCCGTCAGGAGCCCGGGCAGCGGGGCGGCGTCCGGATACCAGCGCTTCTCGTACTCCCAGCACAGCCACCCGTCCCAGCCCTCGCGGCACAGCACGTCCACGACCTCGGTGAGCGGCAGCACGCCCGCGCCCAGCGCGAGCGGCGTCGTGTCGTCGGGGCCCGCGATGTCCTTCACCTGTACGTAGCCCAGGTGCGGGGACAGCGCCGCGTACGACGCCACGGGCTGCTCGCCGCCGAGCCAGGTGTGCATGACGTCCCACAGGGCGCCGACCTGCCGGTGCCCGACCGGGCCGAGCACGCGCGTCGCGTCGGCTCCGGTGCGGTGCGAGTCGTGCGTCTCCAGGAGGATGCGGACGCCGAGGTCCGCGGCGTACTCGGCGGCGGTGCCCAGGCGCCGGGCGGCCGTCGCGTCGGCCTCGGCGCGGCTCTGTTCCGTGCCGCCGCCCGGGAAGACGCGTACATAGGGCGCGCCGACGTCGCGGGCGAGTTCGAGGAGTGACCTGATCTCCGCGATCACCGGTTCGTCCTCGCCGGGAGCGGCCGCGCGCGCGTACCCGGCGAGCCCGAGGATCTCGACCCCGGCGGCCTTGAACTCGGCGGCGGCGTCGGCCCGTTCGGCGGGCCCGAGCCCCGGGTGTACGGGTTCCTCGGGATGGGCGCGCAGCTCGACACCGTGATAGCCGTGCTCGCCGGCGAGCCGCACGACATCGGCGAGGGGAAGCCCGGGAACCCCGAGCGTGGAGAAGGCCAGTTTCATGGCGGGGACGCTACCGGCCCCCGGGCACGGGTCAAGGGCACGCCGGGCGCGGGTGCGGCGGCCGGGTGAAGGAGCCGCGTGACGCGCTCCGATGACGGGACGACATCTGACGGCGTCCGGCGCCATCCCCTCCACGGATCAAGGCGGCAGCAGCGAGAGGGCGGCGGCGCCTCCGAGCGCGCCCGCGGCCGAACCCAGCAGCGGACGCAGGCCCCGCTCACCCACCCGAGCCCGACCCCCCGGACGGCACCCCCGTTGACCCCCGCACCATCAATTCCCCCTGCACCACAGCCATCCCCCCGGCGGGCGCCGCCTCGCGGCCCATCGCGATGCGGCCCGCGCGGGCCCCCGCCTCCGCCAGTGGCAGCCGGACCGTGGTCAGGGCCGGTACCGCGTCCACGCTGAACGGGAGGTCGTCGAAGCCGGCCACCGAGACGTCGCCCGGAATGCTCAGGCCCGCCTCCCGCAGCGCGGCGCACGCGCCGAGCGCCACCGTGTCGTTCGCGGCGACCACCGCCGTCAACGACGGTTCGCGGCGCAGGAGTTCGACCGTCGCCTCGTAACCGGACCGCCGGTCGTACGGGCCGTGCACGGTCCACCCGGCGTCGTCCGGCACGCTCCGCGCCGCCAGCGCCGCGCGATGTCCCTCCAGGCGGTGGCGGGTCGTCGTCCGTTCCTCGGGGCCCGCGATGTACCCGATCCTGCGGTGGCCGAGGTCGAGCAGGTGGTCGGTGAGGGCCCGGCCGCCGCCGCGGTTGTCGAAGGCGAGCGCCACCGCGTCCGCGTCCGGCACGGGTGGCCGCCCGCACAGGACGACCCGCGTCCCGGCGTCCGCGAGCCGCCGCAGCTTGGCGGAGATCGCCTTGGCGTGTTGGGCGTCCTCGACCGCGCCGCCCGTGAGGACGACGGCCGCGGCCCGCTGGCGCTGCAGGAGCGTCAGATAGGTGAGTTCGCGCTCGGGCGACCCGCCGGTGTTGCACACGACCGCGAGCCGCTCGCCGCCCGCGCGCCCGCCGGGCCCCACGATCTCGGACTGCACGGCCCCCGCCATGATCCCGAAGAACGGGTCGGCGATGTCGTTCACGAGGATGCCGACCAGGTCGGAGGTAGCGGCGGCCAGGGCGCTGGCCGGCCCGTTCAGCACGTAGTCGAGGTCGTCCACCGCGCGCAGCACCCGCTCGCGCGTGGCCGCGGCCACGGGGTAGTTGCCGTTCAGCACGCGGGACACGGTGGCGGGGGAGACCTGGGCGCGTGCCGCCACGTCCGCCAGGGTCACGGTCATCGCATCATCCTCCGGTCGGCCGTCCGGTGCCCGTTCGGCCTCGCATCCCGTTTCATCAGCCGCCGGTCTTGTCCGACCGGCTGTGCAGAGGCTAGCTTCTTCCCGTGTAGAAAGCGCTTGCTACGACGAGCGTGTTCTCCATCGGCGTCTCGGTCCGGTCAGTACGAATCCGCACGAAGGGAATCTCGTGACACGCAAGACGGTGCGCATCGCCATGAACGGGGTGACGGGGCGCATGGGCTACCGCCAGCACCTCGTCCGCTCCCTCCTCGCCCTGCGCGAACAGGGCGGCCTCGACCTCGGCGACGGCACGGTGCTGTGGCCCGAGCCGGTCCTCGTCGGCCGCCGCGAGCACGCGCTGCTCGCGCTCGCCGAGCAGCACGGCCTCGACCCGGCGAACATCTCCACCGACCTCGACGCCGTCCTCGCCGACGACACGGTCGACATCTACTTCGACGCGCAGGTCACCTCCGCCCGCGAGGAGGCGCTCAAGAAGGCCATCGCCGCCGGAAAGCACCTCTACACGGAGAAGCCTTCGGCGACGAGCCTCGACGGCGCGCTCGAGCTGGCCCGTCTGGCCAAGGCGAAGGGCATCAAGCACGGCGTCGTCCAGGACAAGCTGTTCCTGCCGGGCCTGCTCAAGCTCAAGCGCCTCATCGACGGCGGCTACTTCGGGCGGATCCTGTCCGTGCGCGGCGAGTTCGGCTACTGGGTCTTCGAGGGCGACTGGCAGGAGGCGCAGCGGCCGAGCTGGAACTACCGCTCCGAGGACGGCGGCGGCATCGTCGTCGACATGTTCCCGCACTGGGAGTACGTGCTCCATGAGCTGTTCGGCCGCGTGACCAGCGTGCAGGCACTGGCCTCGACGCACATCCCGCAGCGCTGGGACGAGGGCGGCAAGCCCTACGACGCGACCGCCGACGACTCGGCGTACGGCATCTTCGAGCTCGACGGCGGCGCCGTCGCGCAGATCAACTCCTCCTGGTCGGTGCGGGTCAACCGGGACGAGCTCGTCGAGTTCCAGGTGGACGGCACGGAGGGCTCCGCGGTCGCCGGGCTGCGCAACTGCCGTGTCCAGCACCGTGCTTCGACCCCGAAGCCCGTATGGAACCCGGACCTGCCGGCCACGTACTCCTTCCGCGACCAGTGGCAGGAGGTCCCGGACAACCAGGAGTTCGACAACGGCTTCAAGGCGCAGTGGGAGCTGTTCCTCAAGCACGTGTACGCCGACGCGCCCTACCGCTGGGACCTGTTCGCCGGCGCCCGCGGCGTGCAGCTCGCCGAGCTCGGCCTGAAGTCGTCGGCACAGGGCCGCCGCCTGGACGTTCCGGAGATCAGCCTGTGACGATCCGACTCCCCGGCCCCGGAGGTTCGCTGCGCGCCTACACCCCGCGCGCCGAGCCCGCCTCCTTCACCACGGGCGCCCCTCTCGTCTCGCGGACCGTCTTCTCGGCCGCGCACGTCGTCGCGGACCCGCTCGCCGATGCGGGCGCCGTCGACTGGGATGCCACGCTCGCCTTCCGCCGACATCTGTGGGCGCACGGCCTGGGCGTGGCCGAGGCCATGGACACCGCCCAGCGCGGCATGGGCCTCGACTGGGCGGGCGCGGCCGAGCTGATCCGGCGCTCGACCGCCGAGGCGAAGTCGGCCGGCGGCGCCATCGCGTGCGGGGTGGGCACCGACCAGCTGTCCGGGCCCGCCACGCTCGCCGGGGTCCGCGCGGCCTACGAGGAGCAGCTCGCGCTCGTGGAGGGGACGGGCGCGCAGGCGATCCTCATGGCCTCGCGGGCCCTGGCGGCCGCGGCGTCCGGACCCGAGGACTACCTCGACGTCTACGGGCATCTGCTGCGCCAGGCCGCCGAGCCCGTCATCCTGCACTGGCTCGGCCCGATGTTCGACCCCGCCCTGGAGGGCTACTGGGGTTCGCCGGACCTCGACGCCGCCACCGAGACGTTCCTCGACGTCATCGCCGCGCATCCGGACAAGGTCGACGGCATCAAGGTCTCGCTCCTGGACGCCCGGCGCGAGGTCGAGCTGCGCCGCCGCCTCCCGCGGGGCGTGCGCTGCTACACGGGGGACGACTACAACTACCCCGAGCTGATCGCGGGCGACGAGCAGGGGTTCAGCCATGCGCTCCTCGGCATCTTCGACCCGCTGGGCCCGCTCGCGGCGGAGGCGGTGCGCGTCCTCGACACGGGGGACACCGCCAAGTTCCGTGAACTGCTCGATCCGACCGTCGAGTTGTCCCGGCATCTCTTCGAGACGCCGACCCGCTTCTACAAGACGGGCGTCGTCCTGCTCGCGTGGCTCGCGGGCCACCAGTCCCACTTCTCGATGGTCGGCGGCCTCCAGTCGGCCCGCCCGCTCCCGCACCTCGCCCGCGCCTACGAACTCGCCGACGGCCTGGGCCTGTTCCCGGATCCCGCCCTCGCCGAGACCCGGATGAAGTCCCTGCTCAGCGTGTACGGAGTCGACCAGTGAGCCACGCACTCGACCGCTTCTCCCTCAACCAGATGACCGTCAAGCAGCTCGGCCTCGAAGAACTCGTGGCGGCCTGCGTCGAGTTGGACGTCCCGGGTGTCGGCCTGTGGCGCGAGCCCGTGCAGACGTACGGGGTCGAGGCCGCGGCGAAGCTCGTACGGCGCGCGGGGCTCGCCGTCACCACGCTGTGCCGGGGCGGCTTCCTCACCGCGATCGAACCGGACGCGCGGGTGCGGGCCATCGAGGACAACCGCGCGGCCGTCGACGAGGCGGCGGCCCTCGGCACGGACACCCTCGTCCTGGTCTCCGGCGGCCTCCCCGAAGGCAGCAAGGACCTGCACGGCGCGCGGGAGCGGATCGCCGACGCGCTCGCGGAGCTCGGCCCGTACGCCGTCGAGCGGGGCGTCCGGCTCGCGATCGAGCCGCTGCACCCGATGTACGCCTCCGACCGCTGCGTCGTGTCGACGCTGGCGCAGGCGCTCGACCTGGCCGAGCGCTTCCCCGCCGAGCAGGTCGGCGTCTGCGTGGACACGTACCACATCTGGTGGGACGACCGAGCGCCCGCGCAGATCGCGCGCGCGGGGGCGGGCGGGCGGCTGCACGCGTTCCAACTGGCCGACTGGACCACGCCGTTGCCCGAGGGTGTCCTCAACGGGCGGGGCCAGATCGGCGACGGCGCGATCGACATGCGCGCGTGGCGCGGCCTTGTCGAGGCCGCCGGATACACGGGGCCCGTCGAGGTGGAGCTGTTCAACGACGCCCTATGGGCAAGGGACGGCAGGGAAGTCCTCGCGGAGACAGCGGAACGCTTCGCGGCCCACGCCTGCTGACGGCGTCGTAAGAGGGGCCCGGTCGAGCGACCGGGCCCCTCTTACGGGTCACGTGTAGTGGTAACGCGCCTGCACGACCAGGAGTTCACCGTCGGTGGCCTTGTAGACCAGGCGGTGTTCGTCGTCGATGCGGCGTGACCAGTAGCCGCTGAGGTCGCCCCGCAGTGGCTCGGGCTTTCCAACGCCGTCGAACGGATCACGGAGTATGTCCGCGACGAGCTTGTTGATGCGCCGGGTCATACGGCGGTCGTTCTCCGCCCAGTACGTGTAGTCGTCCCACCCCCGTGAGGTGAAGGCCACCTTCACTCGTCATCCCCCACGTCGACGAGTTCGCGGTACGAGACGTTCCCCGCTTCGGCCTCCTGGATGGAGTCCAGCAGGCGCCGGGCGTTGGCCGGGGAGCGCATCAGGTAGATCGTCTCCTGCCACGAGGCGAAGTCCTCCTCGGAGAGGAGTACCGCATTGCCCTTGCGGGAGGTGATGTGCACCGGTGCGTGATCTTCGTTGACCTTCTCGATCAACGGGAAGAGGTGCTTGCGGGCTTCGCTGGCGGTTATCGACATGCCGTACCCCGTTCCGGTGAGTGGTGCAATAAACGGTACCACTCATGTCGGGCCGCTGTTCAGAAAAAGACCCCGCACCTCAGCAGTACGTTCGCGTAAGGGGTGGCCTCGCCTGTGCGGACTATCAGGTGGGCGTTGCGTGAGAGGTGTTTCAGGGTCTCGTGGGGGACGTGGGCCAGTGACGGGAGGCGTTCCGTCAGTAGGCGGGACGCCTTCGGGTTGGCCTCGTGGATCTCCTCGGCGGCCGTCCCGCCCTCCACGACCAGCTCGTCCAGGAGCCCGTCGAGGACCTCGGCGAACGACGGGACACCGGCCCGGAACGCCAGGTCCACGACCCGCGGCCCCGCCGGGATCGGCATGCCCGCGTCGCACACGAGCACGCCGTCGCCATGGCCCAGCTCGGCGAGCGCGCCGGCCAGGTGGCGGTTGAGTATTCCGGCCTTCCTCACAGCGCCCTGACCTCGGCAGTCGTCGGGTACGACGCCTGCGCGCCCTCCTTCGTGACCGCCGCCGCGCCGACGCGGGCCGCGAAGGCCGCCGCGTCCGCGAGGCTCTCGCCCGCGCCGAGCCGCCATGCCAGGGCCGCCGTGAAGGCGTCCCCCGCACCGGTCGTGTCCACGGCCGTCACCTGGACGGACGGCACGCGGCGCGTCCCCGTGCCGTCGGCCACCAGCGCGCCCTCGGCGCCCAGCGTGATCACGACGGAGCGCGGTCCGAGGGCGAGCAGCGCCGACGCCCAGTCCTCGGGCCCGCCGGTGGCGTCCCCTCCGAGCACGACCCGCGCCTCGTGCTCGTTGACGATAAGCGGGTCGCAGGCCGCGAGGACCTCGGCGGGCAGGGGAGCGGGCGGGGACGGGTTGAGGACGAACCGGCTGCCCGGCGCCAGGGCCCGTACGACCTCCGCGACCGTGTCGAGCGGGATCTCCAGCTGCGCCGAGACGACCCGCGACGCCTGGAAGAGACTGCCCGCGGCCTTGACGTCCTGCGGGGTGAGCCGGGCGTTGGCACCCGGTGACACCACGATGCTGTTGTCCCCGGACGGGTCCACCGTGATCAGGGCGACCCCGGTGGGCGCACCGCCGACGAGGACACCGACCGGGTCGACACCCGCCGACTCCATCGAGTCGAGAAGCAGCCGCCCGTGCCCGTCGTCGCCGACCCGTGCGAGCAGCGCCGTACGGGCCCCGAGGCGCGCGGCGGCGACGGCCTGGTTGGCGCCCTTGCCGCCCGGGTGGACGGCGAGGTCCGAGCCGAGGACGGTCTCCCCGGCGCCCGGGCGGCGCTCGACGACGGTCACCAGGTCGGCGTTGGCCGACCCCACCACCAACAGGTCGTAGTCGTGCATCGCTGTCACTTTCTCCGTTTCTCCGTGCTCTCGACGGGCGACGTGGAACTGGCGACGGTCACTTGAAGCTCGCGACGTTCTTCGAGGTGACGACCTTCACCGGCACCTTGACCATCTGTGCGACCTCCTTGTCCTTCGCCGCCCTGACCGCGTTCTGCACGGCGATCCGGCCGAGCTCCTTCGGCTGCTGCGCGACGGACGCGTACAGCGTGCCCGCCTCGACGGCCTTGAGACCGTCCGGCGTGCCGTCGAAGCCGACGACGGCGACGGACTTGCCGGCCTTGGAGCCGAGCGCCTTGATCGCGCCGAGGGCCATCTCGTCGTTCTCGGCGAAGACGCCGTCGACGCCCGCGTTGGCCTGGAGCATGTTCGTCATGACGTCGAGGCCCTTGGTGCGGTCGAAGTCCGCGGGCTGCTTGGCGACGACCTTGATGCCGGGGTACGCCTTGATGCCCTCGGCGAAGCCCTGGCCGCGCTCCCGGCTGGCGGAGGTGCCGGCCGTGCCCTGGAGGATCGCGATCTTCCCGCTGCCGCCGAGCTTGTCGGCGAGGGTCTTCGCCGCCTGGCGGCCGCCCGCGACGTTGTCGGAGGCGACAAGCGTGGCCGTCTTCGCCTTGTTGACGCCGCGGTCGGCGGCGACGACGGGGATGCCGGCCTTGTTGGCGCCGCGCACGGCGGGACCGACGGCGTCGGAGTCGACGGGGTTCACGATGACCGAGCTCATGCCCTCACTGGTGAAGTTCTGGAGCTGGTTGGCCTGCTGGGACGCGTCGTTCTGGGCATCGGTGACCGTGAGCTTGACGCCCTCCTTCTTCGCCTCGGCCTGCGCGCCCGCCTTCATCTGTACGAAGAAGGGGTTGTTCAGCGTCGAGACGGACAGGCCGAGCTTGGTCGACGTACCTGAAGAGCCGTTGTTCCAGAGGGAGATGCCGCCGATGACCGCCGCCGCGACGACGGCCGCGATCACGTACTGGGCGGCCTGTCTGCCCTTGGAGCCGCCCGGCCCGGACCCGGCGCCGGCGGCTGTCGGGGTCGCGCCCGCCTTGCGGCGCACGGTGTCGAGGAGTACGGCGAGCGCGATGACGACACCGATGACGACCTGCTGCCAGAACGCGGACACGGAAAGGAGGTTGAGGCCGTTCCTGAGCACGGCGAGGATCAGCGCACCGATGAACGTGCCCGACGCCTTGCCGACGCCGCCGGACAGCGAGGCGCCGCCGATGACGACCGCGGCGATGGCGTCCAGCTCGTAACCCTGCGCGGCCTGCGGCTGCGCGGAGGTCAGACGCGAGGCGAGGACGATGCCCGCGACCGCGGCGAACAGGCCCGACAGGGCGTAGATGACGACCTTCTGCCGCTTGACGCGCAGACCCGACAGGCGCGCCGCTTCCTCGTTGCCGCCGATCGCGAACATGGACCGGCCGATGAACGTACGGCCCAGGATCAGCGCCGTGATCAGCCCCATGACGATCATCACGAGCACCGGCACCGGCAGCCAGCCGCCCAGCGTGTCCCCGACCCGCGAGACGGACGACGGGAACGGGATCGGGCTGCCCTGCGAGATGACGAGCGACAGACCACGCCCCACCGACAGCATCGCGAGCGTCGCGATGAACGGCGGGAGCTTGCCGTACGAGACCAGCGCGCCGTTGACGAATCCGCAGGCGACACCGGTGACGACGGCGAGGATCACGGCGATCCACACCGGGACGCCCTCACTGGTCGCGGCCCACGCGAGGACCGTCGCCGACAGCGCCGCCACGGAGCCGACCGACAGGTCGATGCCCGCCGAGACGATGACGAAGGTGACGCCGAACGCGAGGATCGCGGTCACGGCGGCCTGCACGCCGACATTGAGCAGGTTCTGCGTGGTCAGGAAGTCGCCGGACAGCAGCGACATCGCTATGACCAGGACGACCAGGGCGCTCAGCGCGCCGTTGTCGAGCAGCACGCGGCGCAGGCCACCCGCGCCGGCCCTGCTGCTCTTGAGCGTGTCAGTGGCCACGGGAGCCCTCCACTTCATTGTGTTCGGGGGTGGTTGCCGGGGACGCCGGGGTCGCCGGGGATGCCGCGGTGCTGACGGCGAGCGCCATCACGGAGTCCTGGGTCGCCTCGCCGGCCGCGAGTTCGCCCGCGATCCGGCCCTGCGCCATGACGAGGACCCGGTCACTCATCCCGAGGACCTCCGGCAGATCGCTGGAGATCATCAGGACGGCGTGACCGGCCGCGGTGAGTTCGTTGACGAGCTGGTAGATCTCGACCTTCGCGCCGACGTCGATGCCGCGCGTCGGCTCGTCGAGGATGAGCACCTTGATGTCGGCGAGCAGCCACTTGCCGATGACGACCTTCTGCTGGTTGCCGCCGGACAGGGTGCGTACGTGCTGGCCGAGCCCGGCCATGCGCACGCCGAGCTGCTCGGCCATGCGGGCGGCCGCGACACGCTGCGACTTGCGGTCCACGAGGCCCGCGCGGGTCGCCGAACGCAGGGTGACGAGGCCCAGGTTCTCCTCGACGGAGGCGTCCAGGAGGAGGCCCTGCCCCTTGCGGTCCTCGGGCACGAGCCCGACCCCGGCGGCCATCGCCGCGTTCACGTCGTGCCGCGGCAGCCGCGCGCCCGCGACCTCGACCGTGCCCTTGTCGTACGGGTCGGCGCCGAACACGGCACGGACGACCTCGGTACGGCCCGCGCCCACGAGGCCCGCGATGCCGACGACCTCGCCGGCCCGCACCTCGAAGTGCACGTCGTGGAAGACCCCGTCGCGGGTCAGTCCCTCGACCCGCAGCAACGGGGCGTCGGCGGCGTCGAGCCGGGGCCGCTCGCGCGGGTACTGCTGCTCGATGCTGCGGCCCACCATGAGCCGTACGAGCTCGGCCTCGGGGGTGGACGCGGGGACCTGGCCGACGCTCCTGCCGTCGCGGATGACCGTGACGCGGTCGCCGAGCGCGGCGATCTCCTCCAGGTGGTGGGTGATGAAGACGACGCCGACGCCGTCCTCGCGCAGCGCGCGCACGATCCCGAAGAGCTTGTCCACCTCCTCGGAGGTGAGCACGGCCGTCGGCTCGTCCATGATCAGGACGCGGGCGTCCAGGCTCAGAGCCTTCGCGATCTCGACCATCTGGAGCCGGGCGATGCCCAGTTCGCGCACCCGGGCGCGGGGCGACACCGTCAGCCCGACGCGCCGCAGCAGCTCCTCGGCGTCGGCCTCCATCTTCTTGCGGTCGATCATCCCGAGGCGGCGCGGCTGGCGGCCCAGGAAGATGTTCTCGGCGACCGTCAGATCGGGGACGAGGTTGAACTCCTGGTAGATGGTGGCGATCCCGAGACGCTCGGCGTCCTGCGCCCCGTGGATACGGGCCTCCTGGCCGTCGACGACGATCCGGCCCGCGTCGGGCCGGTAGGCGCCGGAGAGCATCTTGATGAGGGTGCTCTTGCCCGCGCCGTTCTCGCCGAGCAGGACGTGCACCTCGCCGCGGCGCAGATCGAAGTCGACGCTGTCGAGCGCGACGACGCCGGGGAACGTCTTGCGTATCCCCTCGATGCGCAGCAGCTCGTCGGCCGGCTCGGCCGGCTCCTGGCCGGGCCGCTCTTCCGGGTTGCTCACGGGTTCCTCCTCGTTGAGGTCGTGGCGGTGGGGGTGTCTGCGGGAGCCGTGGAGGCCGGGGCCTGGGCCTCAAAGGCCCCTGCCTCGCCGCAGGACCGGCGGACGACCAGACGCGCCGGCAGCGTCACCGACCGCGGGGGCCTGCCCTCGATGCGGTCGATCAGGGCCCGTACGGCGGCCCGGCCGAGGTCCTTGGTCGGCTGGGCGATCGCCGTCACCGGCGGGTCGGTGTGCACGAACCAGGGGATGTCGTCGAAGGCCGCGAGCCCGATGTCGTGCGGCACGCGCAGCCCGGCGGCCCTGATCGCGTCGAGCGCGCCGAGCGCCATCAGGTTGTCGGCGGCGAACACGGCCTCGGGCGCCTCGGACAGGGCGAGGAAGCGCTCCGTCGCGCGCCGGCCGCTGTCCGCCTGGAAGTCGCCCTGCCCGATGTAGGCGTCCGGCAGTGCGATCCCGAACGCCGCGAGTGCCTCGCGGAACGCCTCGACGCGCTCGCTGCCCGTCGTGGTGGCGGCGGGCCCCGCGATGATGGCGAGGCGGCGGTGGCCGAGGGCGTGCAGATGGGCCACGAGGTCGCGCACGGCGGCGCGCCCGTCGGACCGGACCACGGGCACGTCCACGCCCGGGATCCAGCGGTCGACGAAGACCATCGGCGTACCGGCCCGGGCGGCCTCCAGCATCAGCGGCGAGCCGCCGTCGGTGGGGGAGACGAGGAGGCCGTCGATGCGCCGGTCGACGAGCGTGCGTACGTGGTGGTCCTGGATGTCGGGCTGTTCGTCCGCGTTCCCGATGATGACGCTGTAGCCCAGCGCGCGGGCCTCCTCCTCCACGGAGCGGGCCAGCTCGGTGAAGTACGGGTTGAGTACGTCACTGATGACCAGGCCGAGCGTGCGGGTCTGGGCGGTGCGCAGGGAGCGCGCCACGGCGTTCGGGCGGTAGCCGAGCGACTCGACGGCCCCGAGCACGCGTGCTCGGGCGTCCGGGCTCACGGACGGGTGGCTGTTCAGCACCCGCGAGACCGTGGCGACGGAGACACCCGCCGCCGCGGCGACGTCCTTGATGCTCGCCATCGCAGGACCACCTCCTTGTGGCTGCTTGGTCCGGAACGGATCCGAAACCTGGTCCGACACCTCATGGAATCGATTACACGGAGGATTGGAATCGATTACACGAGCTGTTGGCAACCCTCGTTCCGCTTATCGAGACCGGATCGTGATGTACGCCGCGCTCGCGGCCGGCGCCGGACGGCCCTGTCAGTGGTGCGTGAGACGCTGGCGGAGTCAGCCACGCAACCCGCACGGAAGGGGCACACGCCCGTGAACCACGCACAGCTCACCGCGCTCGGCCGGGCCCTGCGCCTCCTCGGCGAGCACGGCGAGGGCCTCAGCACCGACACGCCCGACAGCAAGCTGCACGAGATGCGCGCGGACGTGAAGCGCGCGCTGGACCTCGTCGAGGACTCCGTCACGGGCGACGCGCCCACCACCCGCTGCCCGGAGCACCCGACGGGCCCCGTCGACGAGAACGCGCAGGACCTGTGCCTCCTCTGCGAGACCCGCCGCCGAGTCGCCCGCCGCTCCGAGATCAACGGCGCGTACCCCGCCAGACCCCGGCAGGGCGAGGCCGCGGACGCCCCGTCGATGTCGCGGTACGGCATCCGGGAGGACCGCCCGCAGCCCCAGCAGCGCTGGCTCCCCGAGAAGTGGAACGGCCAGGTGTGGCAGCTGTGCGGCACCCCGCGGCACGACCGCAGGGAGGCCGAGCACTATCTCGCGGCCCAGCGCAGGGAGCCCCGCGCGGCCTCGGCGTACCGCCTGGTCCACGCCTTCACGGACTACGAGGTGGTGCGGGTCTGGGGCACGCCCGTCAAGGTGGACATCGAACCCATGGGCGGCCTGTAGTCCGTCATCAGGGCACCGCTCCCCGGGTGTCCGACCCCACCGGTACGGTCGCCTCATGCCGAACCCAGGGATGGCGGTGATCGAGGGGGTCCTCGAGCGGATCACCTACGCCAACGAGGAGAGCGGGTACACGGTCGCCCGCGTGGACACCGGACGCGGTGGCGGCGATCTGCTCACCGTCGTCGGCGCGCTGCTCGGCGCGCAGGCCGGCGAGTCGCTGCGCATGGAGGGCCGCTGGGGCTCCCACCCGCAGTACGGCAAGCAGTTCACCGTGGAGAACTACACGACGGTCCTGCCCGCCACCATCCAGGGCATCCGCCGCTATCTCGGCTCCGGCCTGGTCAAGGGCATCGGCCCGGTCTTCGCCGACCGGATCACCCGTCACTTCGGCCTGGACACCCTCGACATCATCGAGCAGGAGCCGAAGCGCCTGATCGAGGTGCCGGGCCTCGGCCCCAAGCGCACGAAGAAGATCGCCGACGCCTGGGAGGAGCAGAAGGCCATCAAGGAAGTGATGGTCTTCCTCCAGAGCGTGGAGGTGTCCACGTCGATCGCGGTGCGCATCTACAAGAAGTACGGCGACGCGTCGATCTCCGTCGTCAAGAACCAGCCCTACCGGCTCGCCTCTGACGTCTGGGGCATCGGCTTCCTCACCGCCGACCGCATCGCGCAGTCCGTCGGCATCCCGCACGACAGCCCGGAGCGCGTCAAGGCGGGCCTGCAGTACGCCCTTTCGCAGTCCACCGACCAGGGGCACTGCTTCCTGCCGGAGGAGCAGCTGATCTCCGACGCGGTCAAGCTCCTCCAGGTCGACACGGGCCTGGTCATCGACTGCCTGGGCGAGCTGGCGGGCGAGGAGGAGGGCGTCGTACGGGAGCGGGTGCCGGGCCCGGAAGGCGGGGAGGAGCTGGTGACCGCGGTCTATCTCGTCCCCTTCCACCGCGCCGAACTCTCCCTGTCCGCCCAGCTGTTGCGCCTCCTGCGCACCGACGAGGACCGGATGCCGGCGTTCCGGGACGTCGCGTGGGACAAGGCCCTGACCTGGCTCGCGGGGCGTACGGGGGCCGAGCTCGCGCCCGAGCAGGAGGAGGCGGTGAAGCTCGCCCTGACGCAGAAGGTCGCCGTCCTCACCGGGGGGCCCGGCTGCGGCAAGTCGTTCACGGTCCGCTCGATCGTCGAACTGGCCCGCGCCAAGCGGGCGAAGGTCGTCCTCGCCGCCCCCACGGGCCGCGCCGCCAAGCGCCTGGCCGAGCTGACGGGCGCGGAGGCGTCCACGGTCCACCGCCTGCTCGAACTCAAGCCCGGCGGTGACGCGGCGTACGACAGGGACCGGCCGCTCGACGCCGACCTAGTCGTGGTCGACGAGGCGTCAATGCTGGATCTCCTGCTGGCCAACAAGCTGGTCAAGGCCGTGCCGCCGGGCGCCCATCTGCTCTTCGTGGGCGACGTCGACCAGTTGCCGAGCGTCGGCGCGGGCGAAGTGCTGCGCGACCTGCTCGGTGACGGCAGCCCGGTCCCCGCGGTCCGCCTCACCCGCATCTTCCGCCAGGCCCAGGAGTCCGGCGTCGTCACGAACGCGCACCGCATCAACGCGGGTCAGCACCCGCTCACCCAGGGCCTCAAGGACTTCTTCCTGTTCGCGGAGGAGGACACGGAGGAGGCGGGCCGGCTCACCGTCGATGTCGCCGCCCGCCGCATCCCCGCCAAGTTCGGCCTCGACCCGCGGCGCGACGTCCAGGTCCTCGCCCCGATGCACCGCGGGCCGGCCGGTGCCGGCACCCTCAACGGCCTGCTCCAGCAAGCCGTCACGCCCGCCCGCCCCGACCTCCCCGAGAAGCGCTTCGGCGGCCGGGTCTTCCGCGTGGGCGACAAAGTCACCCAGATCAGGAACAACTACGAGAAGGGGGTGAACGGCGTCTTCAACGGCACCGTCGGCGTCGTCACCTCCCTCGACGCGGACGAGCAGCGGCTGACCGTACTCACCGACGAGGACGAGGAAGTCGTATACGAATTCGATGAGCTGGACGAGCTGGCTCACGCGTATGCGGTGACGATCCATCGCTCCCAGGGAAGTGAGTACCCGTGCGTCGTGATCCCGGTCACGACCGGCGCCTGGATGATGCTGCAGAGGAACCTCCTCTATACGGCGGTCACTCGGGCCAAGAAGCTGGTGGTGCTCGTCGGTTCACGCAAAGCGCTCGGCCAGGCGGTGCGCACGGTCTCCGCGGGAAGGCGTTGCACAGCGCTCCGTTTCCGGCTCTCCGGGGGCACATCCTTCGGTTTGGTAACTTTCGATCGATCAAATAAGTCGGAAACGTCACACGGGGTTTCCGGAAGCGGGGCGAAGGGGGCAGGATGAGCAGGTTGGCGGCACTCAGTGCCGCGAATAGGCCCAATGGTCGACCCCGAGTGCACTCTGCTGGGCCAAGTGGGGGATGGTAGAGACAGTCAGGGCACCTCGAAGAAGAGGCACTACGTCGGTGAGGGATGACGTGAGCGACAACTCTGTAGTACTGCGGTACGGCGATGGCGAGTACACCTACCCGGTGATCGACAGCACCGTCGGCGACAAGGGCTTCGACATCGGGAAGCTCCGGGCCCAGACAGGTCTGGTGACCCTCGACAGCGGATACGGCAACACCGCCGCCTATAAATCCGCGATCACCTATCTCGACGGTGAGCAGGGCATCCTCCGGTACCGCGGCTACCCGATCGAGCAGCTGGCCGAGCGTTCCACCTTCACCGAGGTGGCCTACCTGCTGATCAACGGCGAGCTTCCGACCGTCGACGAGCTCTCCACTTTCAAGAACGAGATCACCGGGCACACGCTGCTCCACGAGGACGTCAAGCGGTTCTTCGACGGCTTCCCGCGTGACGCCCACCCGATGGCGATGCTGTCCTCCGTGGTCAGCGCCCTGTCGACGTTCTACCAGGACAGCCACAACCCGTTCGACGAGCAGCAGCGCCACCTGTCGACGATCCGGCTGCTCGCCAAGCTGCCGACCATCGCGGCGTACGCGTACAAGAAGTCGATCGGCCACCCGTTCGTCTACCCGCGCAACGACCTCGGTTACGTCGAGAACTTCCTGCGTATGACGTTCTCCGTGCCGGCGCAGGAGTACGACCTCGACCCGGTCGTCGTCGCCGCGCTCGAAAAGCTGCTCATTCTGCACGCGGACCACGAGCAGAACTGTTCGACGTCCACCGTGCGTCTGGTCGGCTCCTCGCAGGCGAACATGTTCGCCTCGATCTCCGCCGGTATCTCCGCGCTGTGGGGCCCGCTGCACGGCGGCGCCAACCAGTCGGTCCTGGAGATGCTCGAGGGCATCCAGGCCAACGGCGGCGATGTCGACACCTTCATCCGCAAGGTGAAGAACAAGGAGGACGGCGTCCGCCTGATGGGCTTCGGCCACCGGGTGTACAAGTCCTTCGACCCGCGCGCCAAGATCATCAAGGCCGCGGCGCACGATGTCCTCTCGGCCCTCGGCAAGTCCGACGAGCTGCTCGACATCGCGCTCAAGCTGGAGGAGCACGCGCTCTCCGACGAGTACTTCGTCTCGCGCAACCTCTACCCGAACGTCGACTTCTACACGGGCCTCATCTACCGGGCCATGGGCTTCCCGACCGAGATGTTCACGGTCCTGTTCGCCCTCGGCCGGCTGCCGGGCTGGATCGCCCAGTGGCACGAGATGATCAAGGAGCCGGGATCGCGCATCGGCCGCCCGCGCCAGATCTACACCGGCGAGGTCCTGCGTGACTTCGTCCCCGTAGAGGCCCGCTGATCCTCGGCCGGGGGTCCGGGGGTTGTCCTCCGGGTCAGCACAGCACCGGCGAGGTCCTGCGCGACTTCGTCCCGGTCGAGGGTCGCTGAGACCTCACACCGCACCCCCCGCGCTGCGTGACCGCACACCACGCAGCGCACCCCGGAGCCCTGTCGGCTCCGTAGAAACGGAAAAGCGGAAAGCGCCCCGCTGCCAGTCCCCCCACGGGCCGGCAGTCGGGGCGCTTTCCTTTGTCCCGGTGCGGATTCCCCCCACGGGATCCGTCCGGGCGTCTGCGGTGCGGTCTGCCGGGACGCGTACACGGGAGGGCCGCTCAAGCTCTCCGTGGCACGTGTCCCGGCCAACGCAGTCGGGTCCGTCCCCCAAGACGGCCCCGGTCAACACAGAAACGCCCCCCAAGACGTTCCTGCATCGCCTCCTTAGACTCACGAGGACCTCACATGGTTACGTTCGGATCACTGTGATCTGCGTCTCTTGCATATGTCCTGATCGTGCGCAAGAGACCCCATATGTAGATCGAGGTTCGGACGTGAGAATGCTGCGGTTGTGATGTGAGGCGAATGTGAAGACCCCTTGATGATGGGCCAGAGCAGGGGCGATGTGAAGTCCTTCCAGAAAAAGGACCCTCACCTTCAGGAAAACATCCGCAGCCGGAGGCTGTTCGTCACCACGAAGACCGACGAGAACGCCATCGCGGCGCCCGCGATCATCGGGTTCAGGAACCCCGCGGCGGCCAGCGGCAGCGCCGCCACGTTGTAGCCGAACGCCCAGAAGAGGTTGCCCTTGATGGTCGCGAGGGTGCGGCGGGAGAGCCGGATCGCGTCGGCGGCCACGCGCAGGTCCGCGCGCACCAGCGTCAGGTCGCCCGCCTCGATCGCGGCGTCCGTGCCGATGCCCATCGCGAGCCCCAGGTCGGCGGTGGCGAGCGCCGCCGCGTCGTTGACGCCGTCACCGACCATGGCGACGGTGCGCCCCTCGGCCTTCAGGCGCCGGATCACGTCGACCTTCTCCTGTGGCAGGACCTCCGCGTAGGCGGCGTCCTGGGCGATCCCGACGGCCCGCGCCACGGACTCGGCGACGATCCGGTTGTCGCCGGTCAGGAGCACCGGAGTGAGGCCCAGCGCGCGCAGTTCCGCGACGGCCTGGGCGCTCGTCGGGCGAACCGCGTCGGCGACCGTGATGCCACCCCGTGCCACCCCGTGCCACCCCGTGCCACCCCGTCCCACGCGACGGCGACGGCGGTACGGCCCGCGGCCTCGGCGGCGGTCTTGGTGGCGGTCTTGGCGGCGGCGAGTGCGGGAGGCAGGGCGATCCCGTGCTCGGCGAGGAGCCGCTCCCGGCCGACGAGCACGTCGTGCCGGTCCACCACGCCGCGGACACCGAGCCCGGCGAGCGCGGTGAAGCGGCTGACGGCGGGCAGCGCTCCGGCCCGGTCGGCGGCGCCTTCCGCGACGGCACGGGCGACGGGGTGCTCGGAGGCGTGCTCCGCGGCCCCGGCCAGCCGCAGCAACGTCTTCTCCTCGATGCCCTCGGCGGCGTACGCGTCCTGGAGCGTCATCCGGCCACTCGTCACCGTGCCGGTCTTGTCGAGTACGACGGTGTCGCGCACGACGAACCGGTCGCCAGGCCTCAGCCGCCCGACCGGTACGCGCACCTCCGCTCTCTGAAGTCTCAGGCCCTGCCGGCCAGCTCGTAGCCCGCCTCGTCGACGGCGGCCCGGACTTCCTCCTCGTCGAGGGGTGCCGCGGAGACCACGGTCACCTGTCCCGTGGAGGCCACGGCCTTCACCGACATGACGCCCGCCAGCCCCGAGACCTCGTCCGACACCGCGCCCTCGCAGTGGCCACAGGTCATGCCGGTCACCTGGTACACGGTGGTGACGGCTCCCTCGGCGCTCCCGGCGGCGTCCGAGTGGCAGGAACCGCTGGGCGAGCAGCAGGAACCGGACGACTCGGTGCCGATCTGGGGGAGCTCGCTCTGGGCGCTCATGTCGTTCTCCTTGTCGAAGGCCGCGTGCGTCCCGGACTGCGCAGGCGTGCGGCGTACCGTGCGAGTGAGGCGCCGGGGCATCCCCGGGACCTCCTGACGCTCACGACTGTATACCCCTAGGGGGTACTTCTCCAAGAGCGGCCGTAGCGGGCGAGTGACCGTACCCGTACGTTCGTCCGGTCGGGTGACGGCTGGTCGGAAGTGAGGCACGAGGGCGATGCGGGCTGTGGTGTTCGAGAAGTTCGGGGAGCGGGCCGAGGTCCGGGAGGTGCCCGATCCGGTGCCCCCGCCGCACGGCGTCGTCGTACGGGTCGAGGCGACGGGCCTGTGCCGCAGCGACTGGCACGGCTGGATGGGCCACGACCCCGACATCCGGCTGCCGCACGTCCCCGGGCACGAACTCGCCGGAGTGATCGAGGCGGTGGGCGCCGACGTACCGGACCGGCGGCCGGGCGACCGGGTCACCGTCCCGTTCGTGTGCGCCTGCGGCACCTGCGCGTCCTGCGCGGCCGGCGACCACCAGGTGTGCGAGCGCCAGACCCAGCCCGGCTTCACGCACTGGGGCTCCTTCGCCGAGTACGTCGCCCTGGACCACGCCGCCGTGAACCTGGTGGACGTACCGGACGAGCTGTCGTTCGCGACGGCGGCGGGGCTCGGCTGCCGCTTCGCGACCGCGTTCCGCGCCGTCGTCGCGCAGGGCCGGGTGGCCGCCGGTGAGTGGGTCGCCGTGCACGGGTGCGGAGGCGTCGGCCTGTCCGCCGTGATGATCGCGGCGGCGAGCGGGGCGCGGGTCGTCGCGGTCGACGTCTCGCCCGCCGCACTGGACCTCGCCCGCACCTTCGGCGCCGCCCACTGCCTGAACGCCTCCGAGGTGCCCGATGTGGCCGCCGCCGTACGGGAGTTGACCGGCGGCGGCGCGCACCTGTCGCTCGACGCGCTCGGCTCACCGCTCACGTGCGCCGCCTCGGTGGGCGGCCTGCGGCGCCGGGGCCGCCATGTGCAGGTCGGCCTGCTGCCGCAGGACCCGGTCGTCCCCATGAGCCGGGTGATCGGCCTCGAACTCGAACTCCTCGGCAGCCACGGAATGGCGGCGCACGCCTATCCGCAGATGCTGGAGACGGTCCGCGCCGGGGCACTGCGCCCGGAGCTCCTGGTCACCTCCACGATCACCCTGGACGCGGCACCCGCAGCGCTCGAAGCGATGGGTACGACGCCGGGCGCGGGCGTGACGATCATCGAGCCGTGGGCCTGAGCCCTCTGACTCCTGGTCAGGGCCGCCCGCCGTGCTCCGCCCACTCCGGGGCCAGTACCGACATCAGTGTCTGGTCGTACCACTGGCCGTCGCGCAGTACCGACTGCCGGGCCACGCCTTCCTCGACGAAGCCCGCCTTCTCGTAGACGCGGCGGGCCCGGTGGTTGTGGCTGAAGAGGTCCAGGGCGATGCGGTGCAGGCCCAGGCTCTCGAAGCCGTGGCCCACGATGAGGCGGACCGCCTCGGTGCCGAGGCCCCGGCCGCGGCCCTCGGGGCCGACGAGCGTGCGGAACGTGCAGCTGCGGTGGACCGGGTCCCAGTCGTACAGGACGACCTCACCGACGAGCCGGCCCGTGGCGCGGTCGGTCACCGCGAGGTCGAGGCGGTCGGGCTGCGCGGAGCGTGAGCCGTACCAGGCGCGCAGGGAGTCCAGGGTGAGCTCGTTCGACGGGTCCCCGGTGAAGTGGCGTACCTCCGGGTCGTCGATGATCTCGGCCATCGTGTCCGCGTCCGCGGCGGTGAACGGCCGCAGGACGGTTTTCTCGCCGGTCAGCACCGGCTTGACGGAGAAGCCGGTAACCAGGGGTTCTTGGGTCATCCGGGGATTGTCCGCAGGGCCGGCCGCGCGCGGCAATCGAATAGCGCGGGCGCCTCCCCGCACGGTGGCATGCGTGCGGGGCGGCGCCGGTGCGGTGGGGTGGTCACTGATTGAGGCCGCGGTTACGGGGGCGGGAGGCGACCCAGGCGTGGACGGTGTCCACGTACCAGTACGGCTTTCCCGCCTCCACGTGGTCCGGCGGGGGCAGCAGACCATGCTTGCGGTACGAGCGCACGGTGTCCGGCTGAACCCGGATGTGCGCGGCGATGTCCTTGTACGACCAGAGCCTTCGGTCGGTCATCTGTGGCTCCTTGCTGCGGGTGCCGCAGCGGCGGCTCGGATGGCCGTCGGGGGAGCTGCGGCGCGAAACGCTGGCGATCAGTCAGCCTGTGCCCGGACAACGACCCGCCCAGAGCGGAGGCGAGGGGCTGTCGACGGGGTGTGACGCAAGACCCGCGTATCCGGGACATGTGTGACAGGAAGAGGGTGTTTGTGACGCGAGTGACGCATTCGCGGCGCATGGACGGTGCGTACGCGGGGGTGATCGGCCCCCTGAAGAATCCCTACACCCCGCACGACCTCAGATAACCCCTGGTGCGGCGGGCGATGGGCAGCGGGCGGTCCGGCTCGCACGGGTACATGTCCTGCTCGACGATCGCGAAGAGGTCGACGTCCAGACGCTGGGCCGCCGCGATGACCGGCTCCAACGCGGGTTCCCCGGCCGGGGGTTCGCACATCACGCCGCGCGCCACGGCGGGCCCGAACGGGATCCCGCCCGCGCGGACTTCGGCGAGCACGGCCGGGTCGACCTGCTTGAGGTGGAGGTAGCCGATGCGCTCGCCGTACGTCTCGATGAGCTTGACGCTGTCGCCCCCGCAGTACGCGTAGTGGCCCGTGTCGAGGCAGAGCGAGACGAGGTCCTGGTCCGTGGAGTCGAGGAAGCGGGCGACGTTCTCCTCGGAGTCGATGTGCGTGTCGGCGTGCGGGTGGACGACGGTCCGCAGGCCGTACCGCTCGCGGACCTCGTGGGCGAGCCGCTCGGTCTGCGTGGTCAGGTCGCGCCACTGCGCCGCGGTGAGCGAGGAGTCCTCGATGACCTCGCCCGTCTTGTCGTCGCGCCAGAACGCGGGGATGACGACGAGATGCCCGGCGCCGGTCGCGCGCGTGAGGTCCGCGATGGCCGAGACGTGCTCCCATGTCGCGTCCCAGACGCCGGGGCCGCGGTGCAGGCCCGTGAAGACGGTGCCCGCCGAGACCTTCAGGCCGCGCCGTCCCGTCTCCTCGGCGAGCACGGCCGGGTCCGTGGGCAGATAGCCGTACGGGCCGAGCTCGATCCACTCGTAGCCCGCTTCGGCCACCTCGTCGAGAAAGCGCCGCCAGGGGACTTGGCGGGGGTCGTCGGGAAACCACACGCCCCAGGAGTCGGGTGCCGAGCCGATGCGGATACGGGGTGACATCGTCGTCATGGAGCCAGCCTTCAGGGCGCCGCGGACGAGTGTCAAGACGTGGTCCGAATGTCCGGACAAAATGTTGACAGGGTCTTGTGGCAGGGCTAGACCTGAGCCTGAGACCGCCGAAGGGGCCCGCGCCCCGCCGAAGGGAATCCGTATGCAGCCCAGTCCCGGCGAGCCGTACGACCTCATCACGATGGGCCGGATCGGCGTGGACCTCTATCCGTTGCGGACGGGCGTGCCGCTGGCGGAGGTGGACACGTTCGGGAAGTTCCTGGGCGGTTCGTCGTCGAACGTCGCGGTGGCCGCCGCCCGGCTCGGGCGCCGCACGGCGACGGTCACCCGCACCGGGGCGGATCCCTTCGGGGAGTATCTCCACCGGCAGCTGCGGGAGTTCGGCGTCGACGACCGCTGGGTCACCCCCGTGCCGGGCCTGCCGACGCCCGTCACCTTCTGCGAGGTCTTCCCGCCGGACGACTTCCCGCTCTACTTCTACCGCCTGCCCAAGGCGCCCGATCTGGAGATCCACGCCGCCGAACTCGACCTGGACGCCCTCAGGGCGGCCCGCGTGTTCTGGATGACGGGGACCGGGCTGAGCCAGGAGCCGAGCCGTTCGGCGACTCTGGCCGCGCTCGCGCACCGGGCGAAGGCGGGCATCACCGTCTTCGACCTCGACTGGCGGCCGACGCTTTGGGGAGACGCGGCCTGGGAGGACCCCGAACAGGCGAGGCCCCACTACACCGAGGCCCTGCGCCACGCGACCGTCGCCGTCGGCAACATCGACGAGGTCGAGATCGCCACCGGCGAGCGCGAACCGGCGGCTGCGGCCCGGGCGCTGCTCGCCGCCGGGGTGCGCCTCGCCGTCGTCAAGCAAGGGCCCAAGGGCGTACTCGCCATGAGTGAGGACGGCGGTTACGCGGAGGTGCCGCCGCTGCCCGTCGACGTCCTCAACGGACTGGGCGCGGGCGACGCGTTCGGTGGCGCCCTGTGCCACGGGCTGCTCGCCGGCTGGGAGTTGGAGCAGGTCATGCGGTACGCGAACGCGGCGGGCGCGATCGTCGCGTCCCGCCTCGAATGCTCGTCGGCGATGCCCACCCCCGAAGAGGTAGAGGCCGCACTCACGGCGGGAGAGGTCCGATGAGCCGTGCGGGCAAGGTCGGCGGAAGCAGCCCGGGGCACGTTCCCGAGCGGAGCGGCCGGGGCGTGAGCGTCGATCCGCTGAAGCTGGTGCGGCTGCGGGCCCACCATCCCGAGGCCGTCGCCGAGGCGGCGGCGCGGCGGGCGCGCAGGCCGCTGATCACGCACGACGCCGGGCGCCTCCTGATCGTCGCCGCCGACCACCCCGCGCGCGGCGCCCTCGCCGTGGGGGAGCGGCCCTTCGCCATGGCCGACCGCGCCGACCTCCTCGGACGGCTCTGCCTCGCCCTGTCGCGGCCCCGCGTCGACGGGGTGCTCGCCACCGCCGACATCCTCGACGACCTGCTCCTGCTGGGCGCGCTCGACGGCAAGGTCGTCCTCGGCTCGATGAACCGCGGCGGGCTCGCCGGGGCCTCCTTCGAACTCGACGACCGGTTCACCGGACACCGGCCCGCGGACCTGCACCGGCTGCGATTCGACGCCGGCAAGCTGCTCCTGCGTATCGACTACGACGACCCGGGCTCGCTGCGCACCATGGAGTCCGCGGCCCGCGCCGTCGACGCGATGGCGGAGCTTCGCCTGCCCGTGTTCGTCGAGCCGTTCCTGTGCCGGCGCGACTCTGCGCGCGGGACCCTGCGCAGTGACCTGAGCGCGGAGGCCGTCACCACGTCCATCGCCATCGCCTCCGGCCTCGGCGGCAGCTCCGCGTACACCTGGCTCAAGGTGCCCGTCACCGACAACCCCGACGACATGGCGCGCGTCATGGAGACCTCGACGCTGCCCGCGGTGCTGCTCGGCGGCGATGTGGGGGACGACCAGGACGCGGCGTACGAGAAGTGGCGGCACGCGCTCCAACTGCCCACCGTTCAGGGCCTGGTGGTGGGGCGCTCGCTGCTCTACCCGGCCGACGGGGATGTGGCGGGCGCGGTCGACACCGCCGCGTCGCTGCTGTAGGAGGAGACGGTGACGAACGCGAAGGACCCCATGAACCCGTACCTGCCGCGGGGGAGCGCCTCCGACGGGCCCTACGCCCTGGCCGTCGGCCCCGAGCGGGCCGGCTGGTCCCGTGCGGGGCTGCGAGTGATCGAACTGGGGCCCGGACAAACGCACGATCTGGACACCGGCGAGAGTGAATGGATCGTGCTGCCCCTGACAGGTGGTTGCACGGTGCGTACGCAAGGCCGGATCATCGAACTGCTGGGCCGGGAGAGCGTGTTCGGCGGGGTCAGCGACTTCGCGTACGTGCCCCGCGACGCCCATGCGCAGATCGCCTCCGGCGCGGGAGGCCGCTTCGCCCTGGCAGGAGCGAAGTGCGAGCGTCAGCTCCCCGCCCGCTACGGCCCCGCGCCGGAGGTTCCCGTCGAGCACCGAGGCTCCGGCACCAGCGCCCGCCAGGTGCGGGGCTTCGCAGCGGCCGGCGCCTTCGAGTGCGACCAGCTCATCGCCGTGGAGGTGATCACGCCCGGCGGCAACTGGTCCTCGTACCCGCCCCACAAGCACGACGAGCACCGGCCGGGCGTCGAGAGCGAGCTGGAGGAGATCTACTACTTCGAGATCGAGGGGCCCGGCGGGTACGGGTACCAGCGCGTCTCGCCGTCCAGGCCCGGCGGCACCGACCTGCTCGCCGAGGTCCGTACGGGCGACGCGGTCCTCGTCCCCGACGGGTGGCACGGCCCGTCGATCGCGCAGCCGGGGCACACGATGTACTACCTGAACGTGATGGCGGGACCGGGCGAGGAACGGGAGTGGCGGATCTGCTTCCACCCCGATCACCTGACGGAGGCATACCGATGACGCGGCTCACCACAGCACAGGCGCTCGTGCGGTTCCTGTCCCGGCAGTACACCGAGCGGGACGGCGAGCGGCGCCGCCTGATCGACGCGACCTGGGGCATCTTCGGGCACGGGAACGTCGCCGGGATCGGCCAGGCCCTCCTGGAGTACGCCGACGACATGCCCTACCACCAGGGCCGCAACGAACAGGCCATGGTGCACGCGGCCGTCGGCTTCGCCCGGCAGAGCGGCCGGCTCTCGGCGCAGGCCGTGACCACGTCGATCGGGCCCGGCGCCACCAACCTCGTCACCGGCGCCGCGCTCGCCACCATCAACCACCTGCCCGTCCTGCTGCTGCCCGGCGACACCTTCGCGACCCGGCCCGCGGACCCCGTCCTCCAGCAGCTCGAAGTCCCTTACGCGGGCGACGTGTCCGTCAACGACTGCCTGCGCCCCGTCTCCCGCTACTTCGACCGGATCACCCGGCCCGAGGCACTGATCCCCGCGGCTCTCGCCGCGATGCGCGTCCTCGCCGACCCGGTCGACACGGGCGCGGTCACGCTCGCGCTGCCGCAGGACGTGCAGGCCGAGGCGTACGACTGGCCCGACGCGTTCTTCGACGAGCGGGTGTGGGGCGTGCGCAGGCCCGCGCCCGACCCGCGCGAGCTGGACGAAGCCGTCCGCGCGGTGCGCGCCGCGCGCAGGCCGCTGCTCGTCGCGGGCGGCGGCGTCCACCACAGCCGCGCCGAGGAGGCGCTGAAGGAGTTCGCCGACGCGACCGGCATCCCCGTCGCGTCCACCCAGGCCGGCAAGGGCTCCCTGCGCTGGGACCACCCCGCGGACGTCGGCGGCGTCGGCCACACCGGCACCGCGACCGCGAACGAACTCGCCCGCACCGCCGACCTCGTCATCGGCGTCGGCACCCGCTACACCGACTTCACGACCGCGTCCGGCACCCTCTTCGGCGGCGGCTCCGTGCGCTTCCTCAACCTCAACATCGCGGCCTTCGACAGCCACAAGATGGCGGGCCTGCCCCTGGTCGCGGACGCACGCACGGGTCTGGAGGAGCTCACGGCCGGGCTCCGCGGCCACCGCACCGAACCCTCCTACGTCATGGAGTACACCGACGACAAGGAGCGCTGGGAGTACCGCGTCGACGCCTGCTTCACGACCGACGACGATCTGGTGCACCCGACCCAGCCGCAGGTGCTCGGCGCGCTCGACGAACTCGTCACCGAGGACGACATCCTGATCAACGCGGCCGGTTCACTCCCCGGTGACCTGCACAAACTGTGGCGCGCGCGGTCCCGTGACCAGTACCACGTCGAGTACGGCTACTCCTGCATGGGCTACGAGATCCCGGCCGCGATCGGCGTGGCGCTCGCCGCGCCGGGCCGCCCGGTGTGGGCGCTCGTCGGCGACGGCACGTATCTGATGATGCCGACCGAGATCGTCACCGCCGTCCAGGAGAACATTCCGGTCAAATTGGTACTCCTGCAGAACCACGGGTACGCGTCCATCGGCGGGCTCTCGGCCTCCGTGGGCGGCGAGGGGTTCGGTACGGGCTACCGCTTCCCGGCCGCCGACGGCACGTACACGGGCGCTCCGCTGCCCGTCGACCTCGCGGCCAACGCGGCCAGCCTCGGCATGACGGTGCTGCGCGCGAAAACCGTCCGCGATCTGCGGGAAGCCCTCGCGGCGGCGCGCGCGGCGGACGGCCCCACATGTGTCTACGTGGAGACCGAAACGGCAGACACAGTGTCGGGCGCGCCCCCCGCCCAGGCGTGGTGGGATGTGCCCGTGGCCGAGACAGCGACGCGACCGTCGGCGGTCAAGGCCCGCGAGGAGTACGACCGCCACGTCACCGCCCGGCGCCGTCGGCTGTGAAACACCCGGAACACCCGTAGGACCCCAAAGGAGCTTGCCCTCATGACGACCGACGTCAAGACCGTCAACCACTGGATCGGCGGGAAGACCGTCGAGGGTGTCTCGGGCAATTACGGCCCGGTCACCGACCCCGCGACCGGCGCTGTCACGACGCAGGTCGCCTTTGCCGACATCGACGAGGTCGACGCCGCGGTCGCCTCGGCCAAGGCCGCGTACGCGACGTGGGGCACCTCGTCCCTCGCCAAGCGCACCGCGATCCTCTTCAAGTTCCGCGCCCTTCTCGACGCCAACCGCGACGCGATCGCCGAGCTGATCACGGCCGAGCACGGCAAGGTCCACTCGGACGCGCTCGGCGAGGTCGCCCGCGGCCTGGAGATCGTCGACCTGGCCTGCGGCATCACCGTGCAGCTGAAGGGCGAGCTGTCCACCGAGGTCGCCTCGCGCGTCGACGTGTCGTCGATCCGCCAGCCGCTCGGCGTCGTCGCCGGCATCACGCCGTTCAACTTCCCGGCCATGGTGCCGATGTGGATGTTCCCGCTCGCCATCGCCTGCGGCAACACCTTCGTGCTGAAGCCGTCGGAGAAGGACCCGTCGGCGTCCATGAAGATCGCCGAGCTGCTCTCCGAGGCCGGTCTGCCCGACGGCGTCTTCAACGTCCTGCACGGTGACAAGGTCGCCGTGGACCGCCTCCTGGAGCACCCGGACGTCGCGGCCGTCTCCTTCGTGGGCTCGACCCCGATCGCCCGCCACATCCACACCACCGCCTCCGCCAACGGCAAGCGCGTGCAGGCGCTCGGCGGCGCCAAGAACCACATGCTGGTCCTGCCCGACGCCGACCTGGACGCCGCCGCCGACGCGGCGGTCTCCGCCGCGTACGGCTCCGCGGGCGAGCGCTGCATGGCCATCTCGGCCGTCGTGGCCGTGGGCTCCGTCGCCGACGAGCTCGTCGCCAGGATCAAGGACCGCGCCGAGAAGATCAAGATCGGCCCCGGCAACGACCCGACCTCGGAGATGGGCCCGCTCATCACCGCCGCGCACCGCGACAAGGTGGCGTCCTACGTCACCGGCGCCGCGGCCGAGGGCTGCGAGGTCGTCCTCGACGGCACCGGCTTGCGCGTAGAGGGCCACGAGGACGGCCACTGGATCGGCCTCTCCCTGCTCGACCGCGTCCCCACGACCGCCAAGGCGTACCGGGACGAGATCTTCGGCCCGGTCCTGTGCGTCCTGCGCGTCGACACGTACGAGGAGGGCGTGGCGCTCATGAACGCCTCGCCTTTCGGCAACGGCACCGCGATCTTCACCCGGGACGGCGGCGCCGCCCGCCGCTTCCAGCTGGAGATCGAGGCGGGCATGGTCGGCGTGAACGTGCCGATCCCGGTCCCGGTGGGCTACCACTCCTTCGGTGGCTGGAAGGACTCGCTCTTCGGCGACCACCACATCTACGGCAACGACGGCACGCACTTCTACACCCGCGGCAAGGTCGTCACCACGCGCTGGCCCGACCCGTCCGACGCCCCCGCGGGCGTGGACCTGGGCTTCCCGCGCAACCACTGAGGTCACAGCAGTACCAGGTGTCCCGGCCGCTGTGCAGCGCGGCCGGGGCACCTCTGTGTGCACCTCGTATATGCACCTCTGTATGTGCCTCTGTATGTGCCCGGGGCGCCGGGAGAGTGTCCGGAGTGCGGACAGATTCGGACGGACTTCGGGGCGGGGGCTGCGGTTCCCGTACGTAGGGGATGTATCGGATGTCCCAGCCGAAGCCGTCTGTTCACCTGAGAAAGCAAGGTCATTAATCCGAGCTACCTGATGGAATCCATCTGTTGCGTCGAACCGGCTTGGAAGTGGCCGTAGTTGGATCAAGAGCCCGGTGCGGAATCCGCAGCTAAACGGCCGTTGACGTTCCGGATTTCGCAGGGTGCAATGACGCGCCGGGAGCGGATGAACAACCCCCCATCGCGACAGCCCTTCGGAGGCGATAGCGCTCCCGGCCCGAGTATCGGAAACATCTGCCGCACGAGTCGATCGGAACCGCTCCCTCAATGTCCGACACGCTTCGCACCAGCCCCACGACCGTCGCCGAGGAGCCCCTCGCTCCCCTCGGCAACACGGCCAGTCCCCAGAAGCTCAAGCGTTCCATCGGCGTCGTCGGCGGCACCCTGCTCACGCTCTCGTGCGTGACGCCCGCCTCCACGCTCTTCGTGGTCGTCCCCGACCTCTTCTCCTCGCTCGGCACCGCCACCGCGCTCACCATCGGGATCGGCTCGCTGCTCTGCATAGCCGTCGCGTTCTGCTACTCGGAGCTGGGCACCCTCATCCCCAGTGCGGGCGGCGAGTACGCCATGGTGTCGACGCTCGCGGGCCGCCTCGCCGGCTGGCTCGTCTTCGTGCTCTCGCTGCTCGTCGTCATGATCGTGCCGCCCGTCATCGCGATGGGCACCGCGGACTACCTGGCCCCGCTCGTGCACCTGCCCGCCGCCGGCGCCGGAGCGGGCGTCATGCTCCTCGCCACCCTCGCGGGCCTGCTCGACCTGCGCGCCAATGCCTGGATCACCGGCATCTTCCTCGTCCTCGAGGTCATCGCCGCCGGAGTCGTCGCCGTCCTCGGCTTCTCGCACTCCGAGCGCGGCGCCGGATCCCTCGTCGACCTGCACGTCACCGGGGCGGGCGGCCACACCGACACCGTCACCGCAATGCTGATCATCTCCGGGCTCGCCATCGCCCTCTTCATCACGCAGGGCTTCTCGACCGCGGTCTACCTCTCCGAGGAGCTGGAGAACCCGCGCCGCAACGTGGCCCGCACGGTGCTCCTGACCCTCGCCATCTCCACCGTGGTCATCCTGGTGCCGGTCGTCGCCATCACCATGGGCGCCCCCGACCTCGCCACCCTCACCAGCGGCGACATCAGCGGCATGGTCGAGGCCTGGTCCAACTCCGCCGTCGGCACGTTCGTCAGCCTCTGCGTCGCCCTCGCGATCATCAACGCGGGCATCGTCATGGTCATCCAGAACTCCCGCGTCCTGTTCGCCTCCGCCCGCGACAAGTCCTGGCCCGAGCCGGTCAACAACGCGCTCTCCAAGCTCGGCCGCTTCGGCTCCCCGTGGGTCGCGACCCTCGTCGTGGGCGTGCCCGGCGCGGCCCTGTGCTTCGTCAACCTCGACACCCTGTACGGCGTGACCGGCGTCTCCGTCACCGGCATGTACCTCCTGGTCGCCGTCGCCGCCCTGCTCGCCCGCCGCGGCTCCCACCGCGACCAGCCGGCCTGGCGCATGCCGCTGTGGCCCGCGGTGCCGGTGGTCCTGATCGCCGTACTCGCCTACATCCTCAGCCAGCAGGAGGTCTCCTACCTGCTGTGGACCGGTGGCATCACCGCCGTCGCCACCCTCTACTGGGCGCTCTACCTGCGGCCGCGCAAGGACACCCGCTGGCTGGTGTCGATCCCCGAGGACGAGCAGGACACGCAGGACGTTCAGGCCTGACCTCAACCGGCACGCAGGGGCGCGCGGGACCGGACTCTTCCGGGGCCGCGCGCCCTTTCGCGTGGCCGGGACCGGGGCCTCGCGTCATGACGCTTCGTACCACGAGCGGTGTACACGGAGGCGGGACCCTACTCCTCAGGGAGGTCCGGCGGTTCAGACCGGGGGCTGCCCCCGTTGTCGGCAGTCGCCCGTACCGTTGACGCATGGATCTACGACTGACCGGTCCGCGGGCCAGGCAGCGGCGGTGGGCGGCCACCGCCGCTGCCGTCGTGGTGCTCGCGGGCGCCGGTCCATCGATGGCTACGGCCGCGGCCGCCTCGGACGACGCGCCCCCCGTGCAGCGCCGCGACACGATGATGGACACGGGCGGAGCCAGGATCGACACGTCGTACTTCACGACGCCCGGCTCCGAGCGCCGCCCCGCCGTCCTGCTCGCCCACGGCTTCGGCGGCAGCAAGGACGAGCTGCGCGCCCAGGCCGAGGACCTCGCCCGCGACGGATACGCCGTGCTGACCTGGTCGGCGCGCGGCTTCGGCCGCTCCACCGGCAAGATCGGGCTCAACGACCCGAAGGGCGAGGTCGCCGACGCGTCCCGGCTCATCGACTGGCTGGCGAAGCGGCCCGAGGTCCAGCTCGACAAGAAGGGCGACCCGCGCGTCGGCGTCACCGGCGCCTCGTACGGCGGCGCGGTCTCGCTGCTCGCCGCCGGATACGACGACCGGGTCGACGCCATCGCCCCGCAGATCACGTACTGGAACCTCGCCGACGCACTGTTCCCCCAGGGCGTCTACAAGAAGCTCTGGGCCGGGCTCTTCATCAACACCGGCGGCGGCTGCCACCGGTTCGAGCCGCAGCTGTGCCGCATGTACGAGCGGGTCGCCGAGGCCGGGAAGCCGGACACCGCGGCCCGCGCACTCCTCGAAGAACGCTCGCCGGTCGCCGTCGGCAAGCGCATCAAGGTGCCCACGCTCCTGACGCAGGGCCAGACCGACTCCCTGTTCCCGCTCGGCCAGGCCGACGCCGCCGCCAAGGCGATCCGGGCCAACGGCGCGCCCGTCGACGTCGACTGGATCGCGGGCGGGCACGACGGCGGAGACCGGGAGACCGGACGCGTCGAAGCCCGCGTCGACTCCTGGTTCGACCGCTATCTGAAGGACGACAAGGGCGCCGACACCGGCCCCGCCTTCCGCGTCACCCGCACCGGAGGCATCGACTCCACCGACGGCGCCGCCCAGCTGCGCGGCGCGAGCGGCGACACGTACCCGGGCCTCGCGAACGACCCCCGGCGCGTGCCCCTGACCGGGCGCGAGCAGCGCGTCACCAATCCCGCCGGCGCGAGCCCGCCCGCCATCTCGAACCTGCCGGGGCTCGGAGGCGGCGGAGGCGGTGGACTCGGCCAGCTGTCTTCCCTCGGCGTCGGCCTCTCCCTCGACTTCCCCGGGCAGTTCGCCCGCTTCGACTCGGCGCCCCTGCGCGACGACCTGCGCATCACCGGGTCCCCGAAGGTGACGGTGCACGTCGCCTCCGACAGCGACGACGCGGTTCTGTTCGGCAAGGTGTACGACGTCGGGCCGGGCGGCGGGTCCCAGCCCGTGCTGCCCTCCCAACTCGCCTCACCCATAAGGGTGGTGGGCTCCGGAGCGGACGGCGGCAAGGACGTCACCCTCACGCTCCCCGCCATCGACCACGAAGTGCAGAAGGGCCACCGGCTGCGCCTCGTCCTGTCCTCCACGGACCTCGGCTACGCGTCCCCGACGCACCCCGCCACGTACACCGTCTCCCTCAAGAGCGACCTGTCCGTGCCCACCGCCCCCGCCGTGCGGACGGCCGCCGCGCCGCTGCCCGCCTGGGTGTGGTGGCTGCCCCTCGCCGGCGTCCTGGCGGCGCTCGCCCTGCTGCTCACCGGCCGCCGCCGCGCGAGCGCGGGAGCCCCCGACCCGGACCTCGCCGAAGTCCCGCTCCAGATCACCGACCTGAGCAAGAAGTACGCGAAGTCCGCCGACCGGTACGCGGTCCGTGATCTGTCCTTCCGCGTGGACAAGGGCCAGGTCCTCGGCCTCCTCGGGCCGAACGGCGCGGGCAAGACCACGACCCTGCGCATGCTCATGGGCCTCATCAGGCCCGACGGCGGCGAGATCCGCGTCTTCGGGCACGCCATCAGGCCGGGTGCGCCCGTCCTGTCGCGGGTCGGCGCGTTCGTCGAGGGCGCGGGCTTCCTGCCGCACCTGTCCGGCCGCGAGAACCTGGAGCTGTACTGGGCGGCCACGGGCCGTCCCGCCGAGGGCGCCCACCTGGACGAGGCGCTGGAGATCGCCGGGCTCGGCGACGCCCTCGCCCGCGCGGTGCGCACCTACTCGCAGGGCATGCGCCAGCGGCTCGCCATCGCGCAGGCCATGCTGGGCATGCCGGACCTCCTCATCCTCGACGAGCCGACGAACGGCCTCGACCCGCCCCAGATCCGCGAGATGCGCGAGGTGATGATCCGGTACGCGGCAGCGGGCCGCACCGTCATCGTCTCCAGCCATCTCCTCGCCGAGGTCGAGCAGACCTGTACGCACCTGGTCGTGATGGACCGCGGGCGCCTGGTGCAGGCGGGCCCGGTCGCCGACATCATCGGCGCCGGCGACACGCTCCTGGTCGGCCTCGCGGCGGACATCTCCGACGCGCTGGTGGAGAAGGTGGAGGCGCTGCCCGACGTGGAGTCGGCGGCCCGCGCGGACGGCGGACTCCTGGTACGGCTCGCGGCTCCCGCGCACGCGGGCGTCCCGGCGACGGTTCCGGCGGCGGCTGCCACGGCGACCGCGGCGGCGACACCCGACGGTCCGGCACAGTCCGCGGCCCTCATGCCACCCTCCGCCGACCGGGAGACGGCCGCCGCCGGGCTCCTCGTCGAGCTGGTCCGTCTGGACGTGCCGGTCGCATCCCTCGGCCCGCACCGCCGCCTCGAAGACGCGTTCCTGACCCTGATCGGAGGCGAAGCCGGATGACCGCGCTCGTCGAGTCCACGGAGCCCAAAGAGGCTGCGCCCGGATACCGCGCGCGCCGCACCCTGCCCCTGCGGGTCGAGGCGGTACGCCAGCTGAAGCGGCGCCGCACGCTCGTCATGGGCGCCGTCCTCGCCCTGCTGCCGTTCGTCCTGACCGTCGCGTTCGCCATCGGCGGTGACCCGGGCGCGCGCAACGGCCAGGTGACGCTGATGGACACGGCCACCGCGTCCGGCGCCAACTTCGCCGCGACATGCCTGTTCGTCTCGGCCGGGTTCCTGCTGGTGATCCCCGTGGCTCTGTTCTGCGGCGACACGGTCGCCTCCGAGGCCGGCTGGTCCAGCCTGCGCTACCTCCTCGCGGCGCCCGTGCCCCGCGCCCGCCTCCTGTGGAGCAAGCTCACCGTCGCGCTCGCCCTCAGCCTCGCCGCGATGGTCCTGCTCCCCGTCGTCGCCCTCGGGGTCGGCACGGCCGCGTACGGCTGGGGCCCGCTGGAGATCCCGACCGGCGGCGCGCTCTCCGCGGGCACCGCGGCGCAGCGGCTGCTCGTCGTGATCGCGTACATCTTCGTGTCCCAACTGGTCACCGCGGGGCTCGCGTTCTGGCTGTCGACGAAGACGGACGCGCCGCTCGGCGCGGTCGGCGGCGCGGTCGGTCTCACCATCGTGGGCAATGTGCTCGACGCGGTGACGGCACTCGGCGACTGGCGCGACTTCCTGCCCGCGCACTGGCAGTTCGCGTGGGCGGACGCCATCCAGCCGCGCCCGGAGTGGGGCGGCATGATCCAGGGGACGGCTGTCTCGGTAACGTACGCCGTCATCCTGTTCGCCCTGGCCTTCAGGGGTTTCCGGCGCAAGGACATCGTCTCGTAGATCTCCGGACGATCACCTTCCGGCCTCGGCGGGCCCCTCCCCCGTCCCCCTAGGGGAGCGCCGCGCCCCGGGCCGTCACCCACAGCTCGTACCACTCCTCGTGGGTGAGTTCGGGGGCGCGGCGGGCGGCGTCGGCGCAGGCTCGGATGCGGGACGGGTTCGCGGTGCCGATGACCGGGGCGATGCGGGACGGGTGGCGCTGGAGCCACCAGAGGATGATCGTCTCCGGGGTGGTGTTCTTCTTCTCGGCGAGGTCGGCGACCAGGCGAGCCGTGGCGTACTCGGCGGGCGTCGCCTCGCGGCCCGTGTAACTGCCCTGGGCGAGCGGGCCCCACGCCTGGAGGCGGATCCCGTGCTCGGCGCAGTGTTCCAGGGTGCCGAGCGGGAAGCCGTTCGAGGCGGCCTCGGGCGTGTTCACCAGCACTCCCGCCTCCACCCAGTCCCGGCTCTTGAGGCTCATCTCCAGCTGGTTGGCGACGAGAGGGAAGTCCAGGTGGGACTGGAGGTGCGCGATCTGTTGGGCACTCATGTTGGAGACGCCGAAACTCCGTACGAGGCCCTGCTCCTGGAGCGAGGTGAGGGCCTTGGCGACATCGCCCGGGTCCGCCAGCGGGTCGGGGCGGTGCAGCAGCAGGACGTCGACGTGGTCGGTCCGCAGCCGGGCCAGACTCTCCTCGACGCACCGCACGATGCGGGCGCCGCGCAGGTCGTACACGCCCGGACGGTCGCCGTCGGCGAGGCGGATCCCGCACTTCGTCTGTACGGTGATGCGCCCGCGCAGCCCGGGCGTGCGGGCGAGCACCTCGCCGAACACGGCCTCGGCCTTGCCGTCGCGGTAGATGTCGGCGTGGTCGAACGCGGTGATGCCGCTGTCCAGGGCCGCCTGTACGGCGGCCTCGGCGGCGTCGATGTCGGAGGGCCGGAAGGGTGCGGAATCCCAGCTCCCGCCCAGCCCCATGCATCCGTAGATCAGCCGGTCCTGGTCGGTGTGCGCGTGTGGTGGTGTAGTCACACGGGCAGCGTAGGCCGCGGACTCGTAGGCCGCGGACTCACGGCTTGGGGATGTCGAAGTAGCGGTTGAGGCCCGCGACGAGCGCGGCATCGCCGGTGATCCTGACCTTGCGCATCATGAACATCATGACGGGGCTCAGATTGCCCGAGACCAGCTTCAGGAAGTCCGCGTCGCCCATGGCGAGCGTGACGCGGGGCGTGGCGTCCGAGCGGCCCTCGGTGACCGTGCAGGCCCCGTCCGCGATCGCCGTCTCCGTACACGGCCTCTTCCTGGTCACCGGCGCTCGTGACCGCCCAGCGGATCAGCGCCTGGAGCGAGCCCGCCGTCTCCGGCTTGAACTGCCGCTCCATGCGCGCGAAGACTGGAAGGCGAGTTCACCGAGGACAACGGGCTGCTCACGCCCTCCCGGAAGATCAAGCGGAATGCGGTCGCGGCCGCGTACGAGCGGGAGATCGAGGCCCTCTACCGGGTAAATGAGTTCGGCGGGCGCCGAAGGAATCTCCGGAGAGGACGGGGGTTCGTTACCGAATGAGCGTCGCAGCGGCGCATGGAAGTGTGATGGTGGGGGAATTTAACAGCGATAAAAGCGTCTTCGTATTCCTGTGGACGGCGGGGAGCACGCCGCGGGGAAAGCGCAGTATCCTCGTGGAATGCGTATCGGAGAGCTGGCGCGGCGTACCGGAGTTCCGGTCCCCACCATCAAGTACTACTCGCGCGAGGGCCTGTTGCCCCCGGGCGAGCGCACCAGCCCGAACCAGGTCGCGTACGACGATTCCCATGTCCGCAGGCTCAAGCTGATCCGCGCCATGCTGGAGGTCGGCGGCCTGTCCATCGCGGCCGCACGCGACGTCCTGTCCGAGGTCGACTCCCCGACCCGCACGGTCCACGGCATGCTCGGCGTCGCCCAGTCCGCGGTGACCAGGGCCGCCGTCGAGCGGGGCACCGACGAGGACCGGGAGCGGGCCGAGGGCGAGGTCCGTGAGCTGGTGCTCCGGCACGGCTGGGCGGCGAAGCCGGAGAATCCGGGCTGGCAGGCGCTCGTCCAGATCGTGCTCACCTACCGCGACCTCGACCGGGGCGACCTGCTCACCCTGCTCGACAAGTACGCGGCCGCGGCAGGGGAGTTGGCCGTCGCCGAGCTCGGCGCGCTCGCCGATGTGCCGAGCGCCGACGGCAAGGTCGAGGGCGTCGTCCTCGGCACGGTCCTCGGCGACGCGGCCATGGCGGCGCTGCGCCGAATCGCCCAGGAGGACGCCTCCGGCCGGATCAGCGGCGGGCGCAAGCACAGCGCGTAGCCCCCGCCGGCTCACCCGGCGTACGCCAGCAGTGGCGCCACCGGCGCCAGATGGTGCACATGGGCGGGCGGCAGATTCCCGAACACCGTCTCCGTGCGGAACCGGTGCCGGTCCAGGGCCCGTCCGACGACGGCCTGCACCGCGAGGGTCCGCTCGCGAGCCCCGCCCGTCGTGAACGCCCGGCGCAGCGGCGGCATCCCCGCGTAGGCGAAGAACGACAGGGTGCCGCCGGGACGCAGCGCCGCGAGGAGCCTGCCGAAGATGTCCTCGACCGTGCCCGCCTCGAAGTTGGCGAACGGCAGCCCGCACACGATGGTGTCGTAGCTCCCCAGTTCGTGCTCCTGCACGAGCCCGGTGAGCAGCCGCACCCGCTCGTCGCCGCCGTAGTCGCGGTACAGGAGCTCGGCGAAACGGGGGTTGGCCTCGACGAGGTCGAGGGTGTCCAGGGCGCCGAGCGAGGCCCTGATGCGCCGAGTCACGGCGCCCGTGCCGGGGCCGACCTCGAGGACGGCGCGGGCGCGGCCCGGGCTGGGGATGACATGGCGGGGCAGGGTCCGCGCCAGCAGGGGACTGCTGGGCGCGATGGCCCCGGTGTCCCGGCGGGTGCGGGCGAACTCTCGGAGGAACAGCGTCACATCGGTCATGGCCACCTGGGTCATTAGTGATAGTGAAACTATCGATAGCATAGGTTACTGTTGGAGCTCAGGACACGCCCAGCCGCTGCCCGCATCGCCGCCAGTGGGTCTCTGACCTGGGGACACGCCTCACCAAAGACCCGGCACATGCCTCCGAAGAGGCATCGGGCCCAGGGAAAGGGAGACCGATGGACTTCGCCTCACTCGTGTCGTGGGTCGACTTCACGTCCGGCCTGTCCACCCGGATGTCGGGCGCCGCCTGCTGGGCGTACGCGATCCTCGCCGTCACCACGCTGCCGCCCCTGCTGCCCAACGCGGTGCTCCTGATCACCGGTGGGATGCTCGCCGCGCGCGGCGAGATGTCCCTCGTCCTGGTCCTGCTCTCGGTGGCCGGCAGCGCGCTCGCCGGTGACGTCCTCATCCACCGCTTCGGCTGGTTCGCCGGCCGCAGGGTGCGCGGCGGCGCCGCGGGGCGCGGACGCAGGGGCGAGCTGTTCGACTGGGCCGCGGGGCGGGTGCAGCGCGGCGGCATCCCGTTCGTCGTGGGCGTCCGCTTCCTGCCCAGCGGGCGCCTCCTCGGCGGGCTCGCGGCCGGTGCGGCGCGCTACCCGGCCCACAAGTTCGCGATCGGCGCCGCGCTCGCCGAAGTCGTCTGGGCCGCCTGTTCGGTGGGCGTGGGCTACGTCGGCGGGGCGGTCAGCGACGACCCCGTGTTCTCCGTCGCGACAGGCCTCGGCCTGTCGGTCGCCGTCGGCGCCGTGGCGGCGCTCGCTCAGCGCAGGGCCACCTCACGGGCGGCCAATGTTTCGAAGGGGGGATAGGGCAGTCCCCGTAACGCGGATATCGGACACGCGTTTCCTGGAAGTCTCGGAAATCGTGTGCTGAGGGCCGAAATATATTTTCGCCGACCACCGCCGACCACCAGCGCCGACGTCACGCGACATAGAAGTTTGCCACACGCCATTTGATTGATTCAGGGGGAAAGAAGTGTTTGCCGCTATCGGAAAGTTCACCGCACGGCGCCGGAAATGGGTGGTCATCGCGGCAGCCGTCTTCACGCTGTTCGCCGGCGTGTGGGGCACCGGGGTCTTCGGCTCGTTCACCGGCGGAGCCGGCTTCGACGACCCGGGCAGCGAGTCCGTCCAGGCCGACAAGGTTCTCGACGGCTCGCTCGGCCGCGAGTCCAACGACCTCATCGTGCTGTACGAGTCGACGAACGAGGGCGCCACGGTCGATTCCTTCGGCGCAGCAGTCCGTGCCGCACTCGACGACGTCCCGCGTGCCGGCATCGCCCGCCTGGACTCGTTCTGGCACCCCGGCACCCAGAAACCGAGCGCCTACGTATCGAAGAACGACCAACAGACCTACGCCACAGTCCAGTTCACCAGCGACGACGACCAGAAGCAGGTCGAGGCGCTGGAGAAGATCAAGGACGACTTCGCGGCCGACGGCGTCACCGTCCGCTACGGCGGCGTCGCCGCGATGACAAACCAGGTCAACACCCTCACCGGCTCGGACATCGCGCGTGCCGAAATGCTCTCGGTCCCGATCCTGCTGATCCTCCTGGTCCTGATCTTCCGCGGCGCGATCGCGGCGCTCCTGCCGCTGGCCGTCGGCTCGTTCGTGGCGCTGGGCTCCTTCGTCGTGCTCCGCGTCCTGACGATGTTCACCGAGATCTCCAGCGCGGTCATCAACGTCATCACGATCCTCGGCCTCGGCCTCGCGATCGACTACGCGCTCTTCCTCGTCAACCGCTTCCGCGAAGAACTCCACGCGGGCGCCGACGTCGACACGGCCGTGGAGCGCGCCACCGCGACGGCGGGCCGCACGGTCGCCTTCTCCGGCATCGCCGTGGCGATCTCCTTCGCGGGACTGGCCTTCTTCCCCTCCCGCTTCCTCTCCTCGATGGGGTACGCGGCGGTCGCCGTAGTGGCGTTCGCGATGGTCGGCTCCCTGACCCTCCTGCCCGCCCTCCTGCGCTACACCGGGCACAGCATCGACAGGTGGCGCATCCCGCTGGGCGGCAGGAACCGCGACGCCAAGCCGGAGAACGAAGGCCGCTGGTACCGCGCAGCGCACGCGGTCATGCGGAAGCCGCTGATCTCCACCCTGACGATCGTCGCCGTCCTCGTAGGACTGGGCGCACCGCTCCTGGGCGTCAACTGGGCACGCCCCGGCGAGTGGGTGCTGCCCTCCGACTCGGACGCGAAGGTGGTCAGCAAGTCACTGGCGTCGGACTTCGGCACAAACCCCGCACAGATCATGACGTCGGTGATCCAGGGCTCCACCGGCCCCGTGGACCGCGCCGAAGTGACGGCCTACGCAGCCAAGTTGGCCCACGTGGACGGCGTAGCCTCGGCGACCCCCACGGCGTTCGAGGGCAACGACGCGCGCATCACGCTCCGCTACAAGCCGGACGCCATGTCCGACGCCGCGCAGAGCATGGTCCACGACCTGCGCGCCACGGCGCCCCCGGCCGGCGCGGACGCACTCCTGACGGGTATGCCGGCGTCCCGGGCCGACATCGTCGGCATGATCGGCGACCGCCTCCCGTGGATGGCCCTGTTCATAGCCGTCGTCTCGTTTCTGGTCCTCTTCATGGCCTTCGGCTCCCTGCTCCTCCCGCTCAAGTCGGTGATCCTCAACCTCCTTTCGCTCCTGGCCGCGTTCGGAGCGATCAAGTGGATCTTCCAGGACGGCCACCTCTCAGGGCTCCTCGGCTTCGAGCCGATCGGCGCGGTGGACGCCAACTTCCCCGTCCTGGTGGTGGCGATCGCGTTCGGCCTCGCGATGGACTACGAGGTGTTCCTGCTCTCCCGCGTCCGCGAGGAGTGGGAGGTGAGTGGCGACCCGGTCGAATCGGTGGCGCTCGGCGTCCAGCGCACAGCCCGGATCATCACGAGCGCGGCGCTGCTGCTCGTCGTGGTCGTCGGCGGCTTCATGGCCTCCTCGATCCTCTTCATGAAGATGATCGGGGTCGGCCTGGTCATCGCGGTCCTCGTGGACGCGACGATCGTACGAGGCCTGCTGGTGCCCGCGACGATGGCACTCCTGGGCAAGTGGGCCTGGTGGGCACCGGCCCCACTGGCCCGCTGGTGGCCGAAGTGCGGCTTTCGCGAGTCCTCGGCCCCGCCGCCCCCGCCGGCGCCCGCACCGGCACTGCGCTCAGAGGTGCTGCGGTGACGTCGCACTCCGCGGGGCGGGCGGGTGAGGCGACGAGCCCACGTTGCTGAGTGGGCCGGCAGCGGCGTCCCCGTGCCGCTCGCCGCCTACGTCCGGTGCGTCGATTGGCAGATGCGGGACATCCATGGCGGCTTGAAGCGGCCGGGGATCTCCCCAGTCCCGATCTCCCGGGCGGGCGAGGCTTCTGCGTGTGTCGCGCCCAGTACGCCCCCTGCGCAGCAGAAAGGCCCCACCGAAGTGGGGCTGATGAGAGGTGCCCCCGGCAGGACTCGAACCTGCGGCCAAGCGCTTAGAAGGCGCCTGCTCTATCCACTGAGCTACGGGGGCCGGTGTGTGGCCGGTGGCTCGGGACGGATGTGGGGGAGATCCGTGACCTTGCCGGGACCAAGGATAGGGCTCCCGGATCCCTGTCCCTGCTGCTTCGCCTCCGTGGCACGATGTGGAGGTTCGGTGAAGCGGTCCTGATAATCGCAGGCAGGTACGAATCCTGCACCGCTTTTGGCGTCTCACGCCCCGGGTGTTGTGCACTCGTTATGCCTGCGCCCCAGTCGTCCCTTCCGTCCCATGGACCGGATGGGCCGCATCGGCGCGCAGAGACGCCCATATGCTTCAGAAAGCCGCCAAAATTGGGCATTCTTCGCATGTGGTGACCTTGGACGTACGGCCTCAGTTGCTCGACGCACTCTCCGCGCTGCGCGACCGTGTCGCCGCCGCGCGCTTTCCCCTCCCTCTCCCGGGGGCGCCGCGTGCGCGTGCCAACCGGGTGGAGCTCCTCGCGCAGCTCGACGACTATCTCGTGCCCCGGCTGAGAGACCCCGAAGCCCCGTTGCTCGCCGTCATCGGCGGGTCGACCGGCGCCGGGAAGTCGACCCTCGTCAATTCCCTCGTCGGGCGGAAGGTCAGCGAAGCCGGTGTGCTGCGGCCCACGACCCGTACCCCCGTACTCGTGTGCCACCCCGAGGACCACCGCTGGTTCTCCGGCGCCCGCGTCCTGCCCGACCTCACCCGCGTATGGACGCCCCGCCGCCCCGACGACATCGAGCTCGGCGCCGCCGCCCCCGCCGACGACGACGAACACGTCCTGCGTGTCGAGACCTCCGGCAACCTGCCCCGCGGGCTCGCCCTCCTCGACGCGCCCGACGTCGACTCCCTCGTCGCCCGCAACCGCGTACTCGCCGCCCGGCTGATCAGCGCCGCCGACGTCTGGATCATGGTCACCACCGCCTCCCGCTACGCCGACGCCGTGCCCTGGCACCTGCTGCGCAGCGCCAAGGAGAACAACGCGACCCTCGTCACCGTCCTCGACCGCGTGCCCCACCAGATGGTCGCCGAGGTCTCCCGCCAGTACGGGGCCCTGCTCGCCAAGGCCGGACTCGGCGACGTACCGCGCTTCACCGTCCCCGAACTGCCCGAGTCCACCGGCGGCGGCGGCCTCCTGCCGGCCACCGCCGTCGCCCCGCTGCGGGCCTGGCTCAGCCACCGCGTGCAGGACCCCACGGCTCGCTGCGCCGCCATCGCCCGCACCGCCGACGGAGTCATCGACTCCCTCCGGGTCCGCACCCCCGGACTCGCGGGCGCCGTCGCCTCCCAGTACGCCGCCGCCCTGCGCCTCACCGCCACCGTCGACGAGACGTACGCGAAGGAGCACGCGCGCGTGCGCACCCGGCTCCAGAGCGGCGGCGTGCTTGCCGGGGACGCCCTCAAGCGGTGGCGCAGCTACCCCCTCGACTGCGCGCCGGCCGAACTGCTCGACGCGCTCACCGAGAGCCTCGGCGCGCTCCTCCTGTGCGCCGTCACCGCCGCCGACGAACGCATCGACGAGGCCTGGCACCGCGACCCCGCGGGCGCCGCGGACGGACTCGCCGACCGCGACCCCGACCTGGAGACCGCGGAACACCGCATCGGCATCGCCGTACGCCGCTGGCGCCGCATGCTCGAGGAGTACGCGGAGGAACAGGTACGCATCCTCGACACCACTCCGCCGCCCGACACCGAACTCGTCGCCGCCCTCCTTGCCACCGCCCTCCTCGGCGGGAACCGCGCCCGCAGCGCCGGCGAGAGCCTCGCCGAACGCATCGGTGCCCAAGGAGCCCTGCGCCTGCGCGACCGGGGCGGGCGGCTGCTCACCGAATACCTGGACAAGGTGCTCGCAGTGGAGCGCGAGCGCAGGCTCGCGCCGCTCGACGCACTCGACGTACATCCCGAGTCCCAGGCCGAACTGATCGCCGCGCTGTCCGTACTGCAGAAGGAGAGGTGACCGCGGTGACCGCCGTCACGGACCACACGGACCACACCGACACCGATCACACCGATCACACCGATCACGCCGGGCACGCCGGGCACGCCGATGGCACGGAGCCGGCCGGGCGCGTGGATCCACCCCGGGAGGACGTGGACGGCTACGGTGGCGCCTGGGACGACGGGCTCATCGCCCGGCGCGTCGCGGACTCCGGAGTCTTCGACGTGGAGGCACTACCCGGCCCGTACGGCCATGAGGACGAGCTGCACGGCGCCGACGCGGCGCTCGTCGAGCGCCTCGACGCGCTGCGCGAACTCGTCGGGCTCTCCCGGGCCCGCGTCGACGGCGCGGTCCTCGCCGAGGCGGGCCACGTGCTCGACGAGGCGGCCGCCCGGCGCAGGCTCTCCGTCCGGCATACCGTCGTCGCCATCGCGGGTGCCACCGGCAGTGGCAAGTCGACTCTCTTCAACGCCCTCGCGGGCGTGCCCCTGTCCGAGACGGGACTGCGCAGGCCCACCACCTCCGCGCCCATCGCGTGCAGCTGGACGGACGGCGCCGCGGGGCTCCTCGACCGGCTCGGGATCCCCGGCCGGCTGCGCCGCCGCCCGCTCCAGGGCCAGGGTCCCCAGGACGTGGACACGCCCCTCAAGGGGCTCGTCCTGGTGGACCTGCCCGACCACGACTCGGCGGCCGTCGAGCACCGTCAGCAGGTCGACCGGATCCTCGCGCTCGTCGACGCCGTCATCTGGGTCGTCGACCCCGAGAAGTACGCCGACGCGATGCTGCACGAGCGCTATCTGCGGCCCCTGGCCGGACACGCGGAGGTCACCTTCGTCGTCCTCAACCAGGTGGACCGGCTGCCCGGCGAGGCCGCCGACCTCGTACTCGACGATCTGCGCCGCCTGCTCGACGAGGACGGGATCGCGCTCGGCGAGCACGGCGAACCGGGCGCGACCGTGCTCTCCCTGTCCGCCCTCACCGGCGACGGCGTCGATGAACTGCGCGAGTCCCTGGACCAGTTCACGCGCGAACAAGGCACCGCCGCCCGCCGGATCGCGGCCGACATCGACGCGGTGGCGCTGCGGCTGCGGCCCGTCTACGCGACCGGACGCAAGAGCGGGCTCAGCGAGGACGCCCGCGAGGAGTTCACCGACCGGCTCGCCGACGCCGTGGGCGCCGAGGCCGCGGGACAGGCGGCCGAACGCGCCTGGCGCCGCAACGCCAACAAGGCGTGCGGCACCCCCTGGCTGCGGCTCTGGCGCTGGTACGAGTCCCGGCGCAGCCCGGGCGACACGCTGACGGTCAGGCCTTCGCCCTGCGACGACGAGGCGACGGCGCGCCAGCGCGTGGAGCACGCGGTGCGCATCGTCGGCGAGCGGGCGTCGGCGGGGCTGCCGCGGCCATGGGGACAGGCGGTGCGGGAGGCGGCGACGCGGGGAGCCGAGGGGCTCCCGGAGGCGCTCGACGACCTGGCGCTCGACGACCTGGCGGTCTCGGCGGGGTCGCCGCCGCCTCGGCTGCCGAGGCCCGGCTGGTGGCCGGTCGCGGTCCTCGCACAGGTCTCCATGACGATCATTCAGGTCATCGGCGGGCTATGGCTGTTGGGGCAGATCATCGGGGTTCTCGATCCGAATCTCGCAGTGCCGGTGCTGCTGATGCTGTGCGGCATCATCGGCGGACCGTGTGTGGAGTGGTCGTGCCGGATGGCGGCGAAGGGGCCGGCGCGGCGCTACGGGCTCGACGCGGAACGGCGCCTTCGGGAGGCGGCTGCGGGGTGCGGGCGAGCCCGCGTCCTCGATCCGGTGGCCGCCGAGCTGCTGCGGTACCGGGAGGTCCGGGAGCAGTACGTGAAGGTGATGGGGTGACCCCGCGGACGTGAGTCGCCACCTGGCCGGGTGACGGGGATTTCCACAACTGGCCGGTAGAACACAGGCACCAGCGGGCTCGTCCCGGCACAGGCACTCTGAGATCGCGGCCCGGAACCGACCGGGAACGCGGTACGGACGAGGCCGTGCGGGACGGGCCCGCACGCGTCCGTGCGCAGGGGAGGGGTGGACCGACATGAGCGAGATGACGGTGACGGTCGTGGGTAACGTCGCGACGACGCCGGTGTACCGGGAGCTGCCGAAGGGGCCGGTGGCGCGGTTCCGGCTCGCGGCGACGGCCCGGCGCTTCGACCGGGTGCGCAACGAGTGGGTGGACGGGCACACGAACTTCTTCACGGTGTGGGCGTGGGGCACGCTCGGCACGAACGTGCAGGGCTCGCTGTCCATTGGCGAACCGGTGCTGGTCCAGGGGAGGTTGCGGGTGCGGGACGAAGAGCGGGGCGGGCAGCACTGGACGTCGGCGGACATCCAGGCGTCGGCCGTCGGGCATGACCTGTCGCGCGGGACGACCGCGTTCCGGCGGAGCCGGCAGACCCGGCCGGGGCGCCAACCGGACGGCGACGAGCCGTCGTTCGAGATCGAGCCGCAAGCGGATGGCGCACCCGAGGAGCAGGGTGAGCAGGGTGGACAGGGTGAACTGGACGAACAGAGTGAACAGACTGAACAGCGAGAACCGGCCGCCGTCGGCTGAAACAGACCGCTGAGCCCTCAGGCCGAGTCGCGGGGCGAATGCGGCCCGAAGTGCGGCTTATCTGCGAATGAACACCGGTTCCGTGCCGTTGATTTGTCGATAAGCCAGGGCCGCAATCATTAGCGGCGATAACGATTCCGAGTCGGATCGCTCTCGTACCGCTCTGACCTGGGGACTGTGGTGCGCCGCTTCCTTAGTATGCCGGGCGTAGCCCACGGGGCCATTGTTTCGGATGTCTGCTCAAGCGTCTGATTCACACATCGTTCTGTCGGCGGGACGTCACCCCCCTCGTGCCAATGTCTCCCGCCTGAAGGGGAATTCTGTGTTCTCTGCGGTATCTGTGTTGTCGGCGGTCACCCCACGCGGGCGGGGCGCCGCCCGCCTCGCCGCGGCGGCCCTGGTCTCCGGACTCGTGGCCACCGTCGCGATATCCGGCGCTGGTGCGGCCTCTGCGGACGAGGTCCCCCAGCAGCAGGGTGGCGCGACCGCCACGATCGGCGGGCTCAAGACCTACGGTCAGGCCGTCATCCACGACAACGGCAAGGACCAGCCCGTCTCCGCCGGACTGTTCGAGATGTCCGTCGACAACGGCGGCACGCTGCAGACGTACTGCATCGACATCCACAACCCGACCCAGCGGGACGCCAAGTACCAGGAGACCCCCTGGAGCGGCACGTCGCTGAACGGGAACGCGGACGCGGGCAAGATCCGCTGGATCCTGCAGAACTCCTACCCCCAGGTCAACGACCTCGCCGAGCTGGCCCGCAAGGCCGGCGCCGGCAGCCTCACCGAGAAGGACGCCGCGGCCGGTACCCAGGTCGCCATCTGGCGCTACTCGGACGGCGCGGACGTGGACGCGGTCAGCCCCGCGGCCGAGAAGCTCGCCGACTACCTGCAGAAAAGCGCCCAGTCCCTCGCCGAGCCGAAGGCCTCGCTGAACCTGGAGCCCTCTGCCGTCTCCGGCCGCGCCGGTGACCGGCTCGGCCCGGTCACGGTCCGTACGAACGCCGGCAGCGTGAGCGTGACGCCGCCCGCCGACGCGGCCGCCAGCGGGGTGAAGGTCGTCGACAAGGACGGCAAGCCCGTGACGTCCGCCGCCGACGGCGGGCAGCTGTTCTTCGACGTCCCCGAGGGCGCCGCCGACGGCACGGCCGCGCTGACGGTGCAGGCCTCGACCACCGTGCCGGTCGGCCGGGCCTTCGCCTCCGAGACCCGCAGCCAGACGCAGATTCTCGCCGGTTCCAGCGAGTCGACGGTCTCCGCGACCGCCACGGCGAACTGGGCGAAGAAGGGTGCGGCCCCCGCGCTGTCGGCGCAGAAGAACTGCGCCAAGGGCGGCGTGGACATCACGGCGACCAACAAGGGCGACGAGGCGTTCACCTTCAAGCTGATGGGCCTCGAGCACACGATCGCGGCGGGTGCCTCGCAGACGGTGACGATCCCGTTGCAGGAGGACCAGGCGTACGACTTCACGATCAAGGGTCCGAACGGCTTCGAGAAGCGCTTCAAGGGCGTCCTCGACTGCAAGACCGAGAGCACCACGGGCGTCGGCGAGCAGCCGTCGTCGCAGCCCAGCCCGGCTTCCGTGGGCGGCACCGGCACCAAGGCCGGCGACCTCGCCGAGACCGGCAGCTCCAACGCCACCCCGCTGATCGCGGGCATCGCCATAGCCCTCGTGGTGATCGGCGGGGGCGCGGTCTTCCTGGTCCGTAAGAAGAAGGCCCCGACCCAGGACTGACCCCCACCTCGCCCGACGCCGGCCCCGGCCCGCCTCCACGGCGGCCGGGGCCGTATGCGTCCCCGACCGAACCCGGAGCGTCACCAAGAGTGACGCACGCCACGCGGTTTCCATCCGGGGATGGACGTCAGGCAAGATGGGGTGTATCTGCCCACACATCGATTGCCGGACGGTTTCTCTTGGCTGAGTTCATCTACACCATGCGCAAGACGCGCAAGGCGCACGGCGACAAGGTGATTCTCGATGACGTCACCCTGAACTTCCTGCCCGGCGCGAAGATCGGTGTCGTGGGTCCCAACGGTGCCGGTAAGTCCACGGTGCTGAAGATCATGGCGGGTCTCGAGCAGCCGTCGAACGGTGAGGCCTACCTCTCGCCCGGGTTCAGCGTCGGCATCCTCATGCAGGAGCCGCAGCTCGACGAGTCGAAGACGGTCCTGGAGAACGTGCAGGACGGCGCCGCCGACACCATGAAGAAGCTCCACCGCTTCAACGAGGTCGCGGAGCTCATGGCGACCGACTACTCGGACGCCCTCCTCGAGGAGATGGGCAAGCTCCAGGAGGACCTGGACCACGCCAATGCATGGGACCTGGACGCGCAGCTCGAGCAGGCCATGGACGCCCTGGGCTGCCCGCCCGGCGACTGGCCCGTCAACAACCTCTCCGGTGGCGAGAAGCGCCGCGTGGCGCTGTGCAAGCTCCTCATCGAGGCCCCCGACCTGCTGCTCCTCGACGAGCCCACCAACCACCTCGACGCCGAGTCGGTGAACTGGCTGGAGCAGCACCTCTCCAAGTACGCGGGCGCCGTGGTCGCCGTGACCCACGACCGCTACTTCCTGAACAACGTCGCCGAGTGGATCCTCGAGCTGGACCGCGGCCGCGCGCTCCCCTACGAGGGCAACTACTCGACGTACCTCGACAAGAAGGCCACGCGCCTCAAGGTCGAGGGCCGCAAGGACGAGAAGCGCGCCAAGCGGCTCAAGGAAGAGCTCGAGTGGGTGCGGTCCAACGCCAAGGGGCGCCAGACCAAGTCCAAGGCCCGTCTCGCCCGCTACGAGGAGATGGCCGCCGAGGCGGACAAGATGCGCAAGCTGGACTTCGAGGAGATCCAGATCCCGCCGGGCCCGCGCCTGGGCAGCATCGTCGTCGAGGTCGAGAACCTCTCCAAGGCCTTCGGCGACAAGGTCCTCATCGACGACCTGTCGTTCACGCTGCCGCGCAACGGCATCGTCGGCGTCATCGGTCCGAACGGCGCGGGCAAGACCACGCTGTTCAAGATGATCCAGGGCCTCGAGACGCCGGACAACGGCTCGATCAAGGTCGGCGACACGGTCAAGATCTCCTACGTCGACCAGAGCCGCGCCAACATCGACGCGAAGAAGACCCTCTGGGCCGTCGTGTCGGACGAGCTCGACTACATCAACGTCGGCCAGGTCGAGATGCCGTCGCGCGCGTACGTCAGCGCCTTCGGCTTCAAGGGCCCGGACCAGCAGAAGCCGGCCGGCGTCCTGTCCGGCGGTGAGCGCAACCGCCTCAACCTCGCCCTGACGCTCAAGGAGGGCGGCAACCTGCTGCTCCTCGACGAGCCGACGAACGACCTCGACGTCGAGACTCTGTCGTCGCTGGAGAACGCGCTGCTCGAGTTCCCGGGCGCGGCCGTGGTCATCTCCCACGACCGCTGGTTCCTGGACCGGGTCGCCACGCACATCCTCGCCTACGAGGGTGACTCCAAGTGGTACTGGTTCGAGGGCAACTTCGAGTCGTACGAGAAGAACAAGATCGAGCGCCTCGGCGCGGACGCCGCGCGCCCGCACCGTGCCACGTACAAGAAGCTGACGCGAGGCTGATCGTGCGTCATATCTACGCCTGCCCCCTGCGCTGGTCGGACATGGATGCCTTCGGGCATGTCAACAACGCTGTCTTCGTGCGGTACTTGGAAGAAGCGCGGATCGACTTCATGTTCCAGCTGGCGCCCGGGGACGGGTCGCCGTCGTTCTCCGGCGGGTCCGTCGTGGCCCGCCACGAGATCGACTATGTACGCCCGCTGGTGCACCGGCACACGCCGGTCACCATCGAATCGTGGGTGACGAAGATCAGCGCCGCGTCGCTCACGATCGCGTACGAGATCAAGGACGAGGACCAGGTCTACGTGCGGGCCTCGACCGTGGTCGTGCCGTTCAACCTGGAGGCGCAGCGGCCCCGGCGGATCACCGCCGAGGAGAAGGCGTACCTCCAGGAGTACATGGACGACAGTGCCGACAGCGGCTCGGGGGCGCTGGCCGCATGACGGCACCCGTGCTGCACTTCGCCGACGCCGGGGAAGGGGCGGACCTCGCCGCCTTCCTCGGCCGGCTCGTGCACTACGACCGGGCCGCCGCCGTGCGGCTCCAGGCCGGCGGACAGACCCTTGCCGTCTTCGGGCGGCCACCGTCGTTCGAGGTACTCGCGATCCGCACGGCCCGCCTCCTGAAGCCGTACGAGTACGGGCTCGACAGCTCGCTGGACGTGACCGTGTCGGCCGGTGAGCTGCTCGAGTCGATCGACGAGCGGGCCGGGACCGCGCGCGTGCCCGCCGCGGTGACCGGTCCTCCGTGGGCCGGTGTCCTGCCCCCGCGCGGCGGCTGGGAGCTGGTTCCCGGCTTCCCGGACGTGGACGTCGTACGCGGGCTCGTACGGGCCGCTGTCGCCGAGTTCAAGGCGCGGGTCGACGCGTTGGCTCCCGACGCGCGCACGCGCGCCGAACTGGACCGGACCGGGCGCGAGATCTGGTCGCGGACCATCGGCGGCACCGGGGTTCCGGTGCGGGCCGCCCACGCGGCCCAGTCCCTCGGATTCCTCCGCGGGGACGCGCTCGACCTTCTCAGCAGCGGCCCGTGGCTGCGGCTGCGCACGGCCTACGGCTCCGTGGCGCTGCGGCGCGGCAACGGGATCTCCGGCCTCTCCGTGTCGCCCGTCTGACCGACCGCGCCGGACACGTGCCTCCCGGTACGGATCAGGATCAGCCCGGCTCGGTGTCGTCCGGCCACACCCCGATGTGGTCCTCCTCCAGCTCCAGGAGCACCCGGTCCCGCATACCCAGCGCCCGCGTGTGGTCCGCGGGGAGCTGGAGCCGGCCCGCGCGGTCGAGCATCGCGTACTCCCGTGAGATCAGGGACTCCTGGCCCGTCGCCGCGTCGACCTCCGTGCGGCGCAGGACCTCCGTCGAGGTGCGGCCGTCGCGGATGGCGACGGTGCGGCGGACCTCGGAGGCGACGGTCTGGTCGTGCGTGACGATCACGATGGTGGTGCCCAGCTCCTCGTTCGCCGTGCGGAACGCGGCGAAGATCTGCTCGCCCGTGTGGGAGTCCAGCTCGCCGGTCGGTTCGTCGGCGAGCAGGACCGACGGCTCGTTGGCGAGCGCCACCGCGATGGCGACGCGCTGCTGCTGGCCGCCCGACAGCGCCTGCGGACGCCGGTCGCGACAGTCGCCGACCCCCAGCAGATCGAGGAGTTCCACGGCCCGTCGGGACTTGTGCGAGCGCCTGGTGCCGCCCCTCAACTGCATCGGGAGCGCCACATTCTGAGCTGCCGTCAGATAGGGGAGCAGATTGCGGGCCGTCTGCTGCCAGACGAAGCCGACGACGTCCCTGCGGTAGCGCAGGCGCTCCTTCGCGCCCATGGTGAGCAGGTCGCAGCCCGCGACCTTCGCCGCTCCCGCCGTCGGCTCGTCGAGCCCCGCGAGGATGTTCATCAGGGTCGACTTGCCGCTGCCCGACGCGCCGACCAGAGCCATCAACTCGCCCTCGCGCACCAGGAGATCGAGCCCCTGGAGCGCCTGTACCTCGACGCCGTCGGTGGAGAAGATCCGCACCAGCCGGTCGCAGGTGATCAGGGCGTCATGGCCGTACGCGGGCCGGTCGCGGCGGTCCGCGGCGCGCCGTTCGAGATCGGCGAGGGTGGGGTCGCTGGTGGTCATGAGGTCTCTCCCGGTGTCCCTTCGGCCCTCGCCGTGGCTGATCCTTTTGCTGCCGTGAGGTCGTGGTCGTATACCTGCTGCCCGCATCGGTTCATGACGTTTCCCCCGCTCTCAGCTCCCGTACGAATCCCCGCCGTCCGGTCCACCAGGCTTGTCCGGCCGCCACGGCCGTGGCGAGCAGAACGACGCACAGCGCGGGCAGCAGGAGCGACGGGGCGTCGGTACGCAGCTGTGCCACCGGGCCCCCGCCGCCCGCCGACGCCAGGGCCAGCCCCGTCAGGTCGAGGCCCGCCGCGAGGAGCCGGATCGCGGCCCACCCGGTGAGGGCGCCGCCCGCCCCGGCGAGCACGGCCTGGGGGAGCGCTTCGAGGATCAGGAGGCGGCGGGCCTGGCGGCGGGTGAGGCCCATGGTGCGCAGGCGCGCGAGGAGCGCGGTGCGTTCGGGGGCGGCGCGGGCCAGGGCGAGAAGCAGGGTCAGGGCCGCGTAGCCCGCGCCGATGACGACGGCCGCCGCGTAGACGCGGGCGGCGCCGGTCTGGAGGGGCGAGTCGACGTACCGGGCGCGTTCGGTGGCGCGCAGCCGCACCGACACCTGGGAGCCCGCGGCCTTGCGCAGGGCGGCCCCGTCGATGTGGTCGCCGGTGACGAGGAGGGAGGTGGGGAGGTAGCGGTACGCGATGTCCTCGTTGGCCTTCTGGCCGATGCCGACCCGGCGGGCCAGGGCCGTCCTGTCGACCACGAGGAAGTCGTCGGACAGGGCGGGCGTCGTCGTACGGACCTCGGAGATGCGCAGCACGACGTCCTCGCCGTCCATCCACAGCGAGAACGGCCCGGTCCCGAAGACGTCCCGCATCGAGGGGGAGGCCAGTACGGGGAGCGGGGACGCGGCGGTGCCGGGCCGCGCGGCGTTCGTCGTCAGGGCTCCGGCGGGGAACGCCCCGAGGCCCGTACGGGCGGCCAGGCGCGCGTACGACGCCGTGTCCACGGCCGCGAGCGGCACCTGGCGCCGTCCGTCCTCCGGCTCGGCGTCGTACCGCAGCGTGAGCGGCGACATGTCCCGCACCCCGGGGATCTTCCTGACCTGTCCGGTGAGTGCGGTGGGCAGCGCGGAGCCGGACTCGACGCGGGCGTCCGCCCCGATAGCGAGGACCGCCGCCCGGTCCCGCTCGTGATCGATCCCCGAGAGGACCGAACCGCCGAACGCGGCCGTCGTCAGCGCCGTGAGCAGCGCGAGCAGGGGGAGTACCGCCGTACCGGCACCGGCCGTCGCGCGGCCCGTCCTCGCGAGCGACAGATAGCCGACGACGCCGCGCAGCCGGCCTGCCGGGCGGGCCAGCCAGCGCAGCGGCAGCGGATACACGCGCACGAGGACGAGCGCGGCGACGACCCCGACCAGGACCGGCGCGAGCGCGACCAGGCTGTCCCCGCCGTCGGCGGTCCCCCGGCGGCGCAGCGCCACGATGGAGGCGACGGCCAGGACGAGCAGGGTGAGTTCGGCGACCGTGCGGCGGCGCGAGGGGCGGGCGTGGGCGAGGTCGTCGCGCGCGCCGCCCACCTGGACGCGGCGGTGCGCGGCGGCGGCCCGCAGGGGCAGGGCCAGGCAGGTGAGCAGGACGACCGCGGCAGCCGCGAGCACGGCGGGCTGCCAGCGGCCGTGCCGGACCGCGACCAGCGCGAGCGCGAGTCCGGCCGCGCCCGCGGGCACCGCCACGACCGCCGTCTCGGCGAGCAGCCGCCCGGCGAGCCCGCGCACCGAACCGCCGCGCGAGCGCAGGACGGTGAACTCGGCTCGGCGCCGCTCGGCGGCCAGGCCGCCCGCCATCAGGAGCACGATGCAGGCGACCGTGCCGGTGCCGTACGCGGCGACGGAGACGACCGGGCCGATACGGGACCGCAGTTCCTGGTAGCCGGTGATGAACTCGTCGAGGCCGGTGGCGACCTCGGTGTCGCCGCCCGTGGCCCCGCGCACCGCGAGCAGGCCCGGGCCGTCCTTCGTATAGGCGAGAGCGGACTTGAGGGCGGGCATGGTGCGCGCGTCGAGGGAACCCAGGTCGGGCGCGAGCTGCCAGAACTGCTCGGGGTCGCCGGCCGTGCCGAGCAGCGCGGGCGCCGCGTCGGGCGCGAGGAGGATCCCGCCGACCCAGAAATCCGACGGAGGTCTCGTCTCGGTCTGGCGCAGCGACGGGGCGGCGAGGAGCGGAGTGGCCGCCCAGTACGAGGCTTTGCGGTCCTTCGGCTTCAGAACACCGGTGATGCGCACGGACACGTTGCCCTTCATCAGGGCGGGCACGTGGATCACCGAACCGGGCTCGATGTGCAGCGCCTTCGCGGTCGCGGCCGTCACGGCGCCCTCCACCTCGGTCGTCTCCCAGGTGACCTTGCCCGTCGCGCGCGGCAGCCGTCCCGCCGCGACCGTGCTGTGCCGGGCGAGGCCGCTCTGCGCGGAGAGCGTGAACTCGGCGGGCAGCCCGTCGGGCCGCGGCAGCCACATGTCGGTGGCCGCCTTCAGCTGCGTGGTGGTGCGCAGCCCGTACGAGGACTGCGCCTTGTCCACGGCGAGCGGCGCGTGCAGCGAGTCGACGATCTCCTCGTACACGGCGCGCATGGACTCGGTGCGCATCATCTCGTCCCGCGTGCCCGGCTCCTGTCCGAGGCCGGGCTCCGCGGTGGTGAGCTGGAGGACGGTGCGCTGGGGTGCCGCGGCCGAGACCGCGTGGCGCAGGCCCGCGTCCTCGTAGTCCTGGACGGCGCGCGGGAACACGGCGGCCAGGCACGACGTGAGGGCGACCAGGAGGGCGAGCGCGCAGGCGGCGCCGGGCGCGGTGCGCAGGCGGGTGCGCACCCAGGGGGCGACGTTCGGTGGCGTCATGTCACTCACTCCCCTGGCGGCGCAGCGTGAGGGCAGCGTCCGGTGGCCGGCGCAGGGCGAGGCCCGCGGTGATCAGGACGGGCGTCACCGCGACGCCCGCGAGGAGCAACAGGACCTGCCCCCACGGCAGTTCGACCAGGACCCGGGGCATCGGTTGGACGGCCTGCCCGGTCAGTACGACCAGCGGCACGACGGCTCTCGTGAGAAACGTCCCGAGGGCCAGTCCCACCAGGAGGGCGAGCGCGACCAGGATGCCCTGCTCGGCGGCGACGAGACGGGCGAGCCGGCGCCGGGGCGCGCCGAGCGCCCGCAGGATCGCGAACTCGTCGCCGCGTTCGCGCATCGAGCCCGCCGTGTTCACGGCGAACCCGACCGCGGCGAGGAGGGCGGCGGCGACGGCGGCCGCGGCGAGCGCCGACTGCGGTCCCGCGCCGAGCGGGTCGTCGCGCAGCGACTCGGCGATCTCGGACCGCACGACGACCTGCGCCGGGTCGGCGTCGGGGCGGGCGCGCAGCGCGGCGGCGGCCTCGGCACTGCGGCCGGGCTCGCTGCTCAGCCACCACTCGTCGGGCAGGACGCTCTCCTTGTGCCGGTCGGCGAGCGCCCGGTTCAGGGTGGGCAGATCGAGCAACAGGGCGCCCCCGTCGGCGGACTTGGGGCCGGTGTCCGCCCCGGCCGTGGTGTCGGCCCCGGCCTCGGGTCCCGTGGTCGGCAGGGCGCGTACGCTCGCGGAGATCCGCACTTTGAGGGGCGAGCCGTTGACGGGGACCGCGACGGTGGACCCGACCTTCGCGCCGGACGAGCGCAGGAAGCGGTCGGTGGCCACGGCGGTGACCTCCTTGACCGCGGGGCGCTTCGCGGTGAGCCGGACGCTCATGCTGGGCGGCGCCCCGAACGGGATGTGCAGCGGGTCGAGCTGCCCGGTGTCGAACCCGACGGACACATGGCCGCCCGACGGCCGCCCGAGCACCGGGGCGCTGGGCCGGGTGTCACCGCTTCCTTCCGCGCCTCCCTGCACGGACGCCCGCCACCGCGTGCCCGGCTTCAGCGACTGCTGCGCCCCCGCCGCGTTCACGGACCGCAGTCCCTCGAACGTCAGGCGGTGCTTCACCGTCTCGGTGACGGGCTGGTCGATGTCGAGGGCCAGGCCGGTCAGGGTCAGCGGGGTCGCGGGCCGGTCGAGGGAGATGGAGCCGCCCCCGCCGAGGCTCATGGGGAGCCGGTGCGCGCGCCCGTCGGCGGGCAGGTCGTCCAGGAACACCTGGTACGGGATTCCGTAGCGGTCCTCGACGGTCGCGGTGACGCTGCCCTTCACATCGGACGGCGAGGCGTCGTGCGGACGGGCGGCCGTGCTCAGGCGCAGGGTGAGGGAGGCGCCGGTCGCGTCGGCGGGCAGTACGACGCCGGGGGAGCGGTCGTCGTCGCCGGTGCGCAGCGATGACAGCAGCCGCGAAGGGGACTTCTCCGACAGGTCGTCGCGCAGCATCAAGTGGTCCGTGGCGTGCGCCGTGTCGAGGGCCAGGAGCGTCGCTTCCCGGCCTCCGCTCAGGGGCATCGTGGCGCGCACGGCGGGCGCCGCGTCCCGTACGCCAGGAGCCGCCGCGTAGATCCCGGCCTGGCCGAGCCCGCCTCCCGGTGCGAGGACGCGGAGGGAGGCGCCCGCACGGAAGTCCGCCTGGTCCTCCTGCGAGCGGTTCCAGGACGCTCCCTGTCCGATCGCCAACATGCCCATGGCGACCGCGAGTACGAGGAGCAGGACGGGGCCCGCGCCGCGCAGCGGGCGGCGGCTGAACTGCCAGCCCGCGAGCGCCGCCGACAGTCCGCGCCCGCCGGCCGCGCGCCGCTCCGCGAGCTTCGCGGCGGGCGGCAGCAGCCGCAGCGTCAGGACCGTTCCGGCGAGCAGGGCCAGGGCGGGGGCCGTGACGAGGAGCGGGTCGATGCCGAGGGTGCCCGAGGTGTTGCTGCTGAGCGCGCCCGAACCGGACGTCTGCCGGTCCAACTGCCAGTACGCCACGGCCGCGATGACCAGGAGGCCCACGTCGGCGCCCGCCCGCAGCGGCGCCGGCAGCGACCTGGCGCGGCCGCGCTCGGGACCTGCGGCGCTCAGCGAGGGCACCGTCACGGCGAGCGCGCAGCCCACCGCGACCGCCACGGCGACGAGCCACACCCCGCGGCTCGCCCCCACGTCGAGCCGCAGCCCGATCCGCGACAGGGCACCCCAGGAGGACAGCAGCCGGATCAGTGGGCCCGCGAGGAGCGGCGCGCACACGGCCGCGGGCAGCGCGAGCAGCAGTGCTTCGATCGCCGCGAGCGAGGTCACCCGGGCCCGCGAACCGCCGCGCGCCCGCAGCATCCACGTCTCGCCCGCGCGCTCCGTGCTCAGCAGCCGGGCGACCAGGAGCAGCGTGTACGTGGCGAGCAGGACGAGCTGGAGCGCGACGATGAGGAGGGTGGAGCGGGAGACGAGCAGGGCGCGCTCCGCCCGGTCGAGGGTCTCCGGCAGCGAGGTGTTGACCCCGGTCGTGCCGGCGAGCGCCTTCTCGCGCAGGAGCGCCTTGGTGCCTTCGCGGGCGCCGGCGCGCAGCGCGTCGATGTCCGCCGTCGTCACCGACGAGAAGTCGGCGGACGCCAGCCAGGCCGACTTCCCGGCGGAGACCCGGCCTGCCGCGAGGACGGAGGGGTCGGCGAGCAGGGGCCCGTACGTCGTGAAGGAGATCTTCTGGATGCCGCGGCCGCCGAGGTCGTCGAGCTTCCAGTAGGGGGCGGTCGGCCTGACGGGCTGATACACGCCGGTGAGCACGACCGGCACCGTGGGGCCGCCGAAGCGGTCCTTCAGCGTGAGCTTGTCGCCGGGGTGCAGCTTCAGCTGCCGGGCGGCGGCCTCGGGGAGCGCAGCCTCGACGGGCGCCTTGGATCCGTGTGGTGCCTTGGATCCTTGCGCCGCCTCGGGGGCGCGGCCCTTCGTGATGCGGACCTCGCCGCGCTCCAGCGCCGCGAACTGGGTCAGGTCGGGGTTCCCGGAGCGGGCGTCCGGCGGCTGGAGCGAGCGCGGCAGCGCGTACGGGCCCGACCTCATCAGCGCCTGCACGCTCACCGGCAGCCCGCCGAAGATGTCCCGCGCCCCGGAGCGGACCGCGGCGTCCGCCGCCTCGCGGCCCCCGGCGGGCACATCGGCCTTGACCGTCAGCGCCGTGGTCGCGGCGTCGCGGGTGCGCAGGCTGCTGCGCAGAGCGGCGTCACCGATCGCGCCCGAGAAGGCGCTGAGCATCGCGAGAACGGACGCCGTCAGCAGAACCGCGAGAAGCGCAGCGGTCAGGAGCAACCGGTGCGCGCGCACCCTGAGTAGGACAAATCCCGACACCCCTGCCCCCGTACCCGCTCTGCACATCCCCCGAAAGTCTGTCCGGATGCTTTCAGAGCGAACGGAGTTGGGGAAGGGGTTCGAACCGGATATCGGGGGCGCCGCATCGGATAACGGCGTACCGGACAGCGGCGTGTCAGCCCGCCGTGTTCACCATCGAAGCCGCGGCATACGTCAGGTAGCTCCAGAGCGTGTGCTCGTGCTCCTCGGACAGGCCGAGCTCGTCGACCGCGGTCCGCATGTGCCGCAGCCACGCGTCGTGCGCCGCCTGGTCCACGGTGAACGGCGCGTGCCGCATCCGCAGACGCGGGTGGCCCCGGTTGTCGCTGTAGGTGCGGGGACCGCCCCAGTACTGCATCAGGAACAGCGTGAGACGCTCCTCGGCCGGACCCAGATCTTCCTCCGGGTACATCGGCCGCAGCAGCGGGTCCTGGGCGACCCCCTCGTAGAAGCGGTGGACCAGGCGCCGGAAGGTCTCCTCGCCGCCGACCTGCTCGTAGAAGGTCTGCTCCTGGAGCGTGCCGCGCGGAATCTCGGTCACGTCGGTGGGCCTCACAACTCTCGCTCGGGTCACCCCGATGCCTGTCCGGCCGGGGCCCCGGGGTGGTCCCCCGGGAAATGCAGCATGTGTCCATCGTCTCAGACGACCGGGACGAGGACTTGAGGCTTAGGCCCTGCCCGCCGACCCGCCCGGCGGCCCTGCCCTTCCAGCACCGGAGTACACCCCGGACGGGGGCTCGCTCTTACGTCCCGGGCACAGCACAGTGGACGTATGGGCGCACAGGGCACGGACCCGGAGGCGGGAGCCGAGGCGGCGCGGGCCGCGCTCGTGCGGGAGATCGCCGTGAGCGGGGCCTTCGACGGCGACCCCGCCTGGCGCGAGGTGTTCGAGCAGGTCCCGCGCCATGTGTTCGTGCCCTACTACTACCTTCCGGCGCCGACCGGCTATCGGCGGCTGTGGCGCGAGGACCCCGACCCGCGGCAGCGGGAGCGCTGGCTGCGCGGCGCCTACGCCGACGAGCCGCTCGCCACCCGGGTCCGCGACGGGGAACTGGTCTCGTCCAGCAGCCAGCCGTCCCTGATGGCACGGATGCTCATCGAGCTGGACGTACACGAAGGGCACCGTGTCCTGGAGATCGGCGCGGGCACCGGCTACAACGCCGCGCTGCTCGCCCGCCGCGCAGGCGACGAGAACGTCACCACGGTCGACCTGGACCCGGAGATCACCGAGACCGCGCGCCGGCACCTCGCCGCGGCGGGCTTCCGGCCGGCCGTCGTCACGGGCGACGGTGCGACCGGGTGTCCCGAGCACGCCCCGTACGACCGGATCATCGCGACCTGCGCGCTGCGGAACGTGCCCAGTGCCTGGCCCGCGCAGTGCAGGCCAGGGGCGCGCATCCTGGCGCCCCTCGCGACCGGTCTGATCCTGCTCACGGTGCGCGAGGCCGGCCACGCCGAGGGCCGCTTCCTGCACACGCCCGCCTACTTCGTGCCCCTGCGCGGAGCGACGCAGGGCGAAGAACCGGTGCAGCACATCGGCGGGCTGCCCCGCAGGGTCCTCGCCGACGACCTGTTCCGGTTCCTGCTCTCGCTGACCGCGGGCCGGCTCGACCCGCACGAGGCCCTCGCCCTGTGGGAGCGGGAGGGACGGCCCGAGCGGGAACGGTTCGGCATCACGGTCAGCGGCGAGCACGAGTGGGCCTGGCTGGACGACCCCGAAGGGCCGTACGCCTGGTCACTGCGGCCGGACCGGATGTAGATGCCGGACCGGACGCAGATACAGACCGGATGCAGATGCAGAGGGTGCTAGCCCCGGTGGATCGTGATCGTCGTCCAGGCGCCCACGTGCACCCGGTCGCCGTCCTGGAGCGGCACGGGGACGAAGGGCTGGATGGGCTCGTCGCCGCCGTTGACCGTGGTGCCGTTCGTCGAGTTCTGGTCGACGACCGCCCATGATCCGTCCGGCTGCTGTACCAGCACCGCGTGCTGATGCGAGACGCCCGGGTCCTCCGGCGGCACCGACAGATCGATGTCGGGGGTGTCGCCCGTGGAGTGGCGGCGACGGCCGATCGTCAGCTGGTTCCCGGTGAGCCGGCGCTGCTGCTCGGGCGAGTACGCCGGCAGGTTCAGGCCCGAGGCCTCGGGCCCGCTGCGGTGCATCATCGCCATGAAGTACTCGCGGTCCGGGCCGATCGTCGCGCTCCAGGAAACCGGCTGCTGCTGCTGGAAACCCGGGGGCGCCTGAGGGGCCTGGGTCTGCTGCGGCGGCGGGAAGCCCTGCGGGCCGCCCGGCGCCTCGGTCGCACCGGGACCCGGACCCTGCTGCGCCGGGGCCGACGGGGGTGAGAGCACCCAGTCGTCACCGCCGCCGAAGGACGGACCCGAGGGACCCGAGGGTGGCGGCGGACCCTGCGGGCGGCCGGTCTCCTGCGGGAACGCGGGCGGGGCGGGCGGACCCGGCTGCTGGAATGCCTGCGGGGCGCCACCCGTGCGGGGGCCCGGCGGGGGCGGCGGGCCCTGCGCCGGGTCGCCGCCGAACGGCGGGATCGGCTCGGCGGGCCGGTTCATCTGCGAGGGCCGCGAGCCCTGGTACTCGAACGAGTCACCGGGACCGGGCGGCTGCTGCTGGAAGCGGAGCGCCGGGTTCGGGCCGACGGGGCCCTGACCGGGACCCTGACCCTGACCGGGGCCGGGAGTCGTAGGGTTCGGCGCGGCCGGCGTGTAGGACGTGGCCGTGTTCGTCAGGAAGTTCCACCGGCACTCCTCGCAGAACGGCGCGCCGCCCTCACGGGGCGTGCGGCACTGCGGGCACAGCTCGGCGCCGGCGCCGGGCGGCGGTGGAGCGGGCTGCGCCGCGTTCCCCGGCGGCGGGTAGCCGTAGCCGGGAGGCGGGGTCTGGCCGCCCTGGGGGTAGCCGTAACCGGCGGCCGGAGGCGGCGGCGGAGGGGGCGGGGGTACGGCACCGGCCATGCGGTGACCGCAGACCTCGCACCAGTCGTCGGAACCCGACTGGTGTCCGTTCGGGCAGGTCGGCATGTCGGCGCTTCCCCCTCCGTTACTTCGCTACGTCATCACTTCTTGACACGGACAGTCTTCGTGGACCGGGTCTCGAGGGTCATTTCGTCAGCCTCGGCGACCCTGGCCTTCAATCGAACAGTACCTTCCGCGGCGTCGACCACGTCCACCACCTTCGAGAGCAGTTTGGCCGTATCCGCGTTCCCGGAGGCCGCGGCGAGCTGCACCGCGCGTCCCAGCTTGGCCGTCGCTCCGTCCGCATCGCCCGCTTTGCGGGCATCCAGACCCTGTTGGATGACCTGTGCCAGTTCCGCCTGGCCCGTGTAGTGCGCGACCTGCGGATTGATCGACGTGGACGCCGTCATGTCGTCCGTCCACACGGCCCGTACGAGTCCCTGCGCCAGGTTCTGCACGCCGCCGTCGGCCCCCGGGATCACCAGCGAGACGCGGCCCGCCAGCATCTCCTGGCCGAGCTCGGCGTTCGGGACCTGTACACAGACGTGGTAGTCGCGGGACTCGTCGCCCCATGAACCCGTCGGGTAGTCGCCCGCGCGGGGCCCCGCCTCGACGCGACGGTCCGTCAACTCCTCGACGGTGGGCGCCACTTGCTTCACGAACTTGATCTCGGCGCCGAGCGGCGTCCACAGCCGCAGCGCGACGTCCGCGACCTCCTTGCCCATCGCCGTCTCCATCATCCGCGTGAAGTCGGCGGCCAGGCCCGCCGGGTCCGCGACGATGTCGGCGCTGCCGAGCATGGCCGAGGCGATCCCCGTGACCTCCTTGACCTCCCAGTCCGTCCCCACGCCGCGCGCGTCACACGTGAAGCGGCCCGCGCACGCGTCGAGCGCGGCCTTCAGGTCCTCGGGCGACTCGTGCTCGTTGCGCCCGTCGGTCAGCAGGATGCCGTGCCGCACCGAGGACGCGGGGACGTCGGCGGCCCAGAGCAGCCGGTCGGCGAGGCGCAGCCAGGTGCCGATCGCGGTGCCGCCGCCCGCGGACAGCTTGCGCAGGGCCTGCTTGGCCTGGTCGCGGGTCTGCGCGTCGGCGACCGCGAGCCGGCCACCTCCAGGGAAGACCTCCTTCGCCACATGCGTCCCGCCGATCACGGCGAAGTGCACACCGTCGCGCAGGGTGTCGATCGCGGCGGCGGTGGCGTCACGGGCGTTGCGCATCTTCGTCGGCGGGTAGTCCATCGAGCCCGAGCAGTCGACCATCAGCGCGACCGCCGCGTCGGCCCCCCGGCCCGCGGCGTAGAACTGCTCAGCGGCCACCGCGCCGCCGACCGTGCCGCCGCCCGTCGACGTCACGGTCACGATTGCGTTGACCTCGCGGCCGCCCTCCGGCAGGAACTCGTTCTGGTAGACGTCGACCGAGAACTGCGGAACGTTCGACTTAGAGAACTTGGCCATGGTTGTTGGTCCCCCCTGCACCTTCGTGCACCTCCGTGGAACTTCCCCGACGACCCGGCGACTTCCCCGCGCCGCCCGGTCTACGCCGATCCTGCCCCCGCGGGCGGTACGGGGAACGGCAGCACGGCCACTGTTACGTTGTCGTGGCCGCCGCCGTCGAGCGCGTGGCCCACCAGGACCTGGGCGCTGTGCAGCGGACGGTGCGCCGCGTCGGCCGGGATGACCCTGGCCATCTCCTCCACGGCCTCCGCGTAGTTCCACAGCCCGTCCGTGCACACCACGACCACACCGGGACGGTCCGGCTTGAACGAGGCCGTGTGCGGCTCCAGTTCGTAGGCGTCCGCGCCGAGCCAGCCCGTGATCGCGTGGGCGCGCGCGTCCGCGTACGCCTCCGCCTCGTTCATCAGGCCCGCCGCGACCATCTGCGCCGCCCACGAGTCGTCCTCGGTGAGGCGGGCCGCGGGGGCCGTGCGGTCGTCGGGCACCCAGTAGGCGCGCGAGTCGCCGACCCAGCCGACGATCAGCAGATCCTTGGCGACGATCGCGCCGACCAGCGTGCACGCGGGCGCGTTCTGGTGCGGGGCGTGCTCATGGGCCGAACCGGGCTCCTGAGCCAGGGCGTTGACCGCCTCGGCGGCCACGACGATCGCGTCGTGCATGGCCTGCTGCGGATGCGTGCCGCGCGGCAGGGACTCCAGGAGCGCCTCACTCGCGGCGCGCGACGCGGCGAGGGACGCCTCGTCGGGGCGGGTCGCCGAGGAGACGCCGTCGCAGACGATCGAGACGACGGACGGCGTCCCGTCGGGCAGCGCGGCCGAAGCGATCGCGAACGCGTCCTCGTTGCGGTGGTGGCGCAGCCCCCGGTCGCTGACCGCGGCGACCGCGCCCAGTTCCTGCTCCATGTGATCGCGCTCGCGCGGCTGCGCGTGCCCGCAGTTCTCGCAGTAGCCGTCCCGGTCGACCTGCCCGGCGCGGCACGCCACGCAGAGCTTCGTGCCCGCGGGCGGGGTCGCGAACGACTCGGGCGGCGCGGTACGGGGATCGGGGGCGGGCAGCGTGTAGTCGCCGGCGGCGGACTCACCGGCCTGCTCGGGTACCCCGTCGAAGCGCACGGCCGACGGCAGTTCGGAGCCGCCCGAGTCGGTGCCCTGGAGGTCGGTGGGCAGATGCACGGGCGCCGGGGTGTCGGAGCTGTCGAGCTCGGGGGCACAGGGCCAGTCCACGGCGGGATTCTCCGCCGGCACCGCGCCGTCCGTGCTCAGGGTGACCGTCGGCAGGTCGTCCGGCGGGGCCGGCACCGCCGACAGGTCGTACCCGCACGCGCCGCAGAAGCGGTCACCCGACTCGAGGGGCTCCTCGCAGCTGGGGCACGTCGACATGGCCGTCGGCCGAGGCATCTGCGACATCAACTCACACCCACGTCCGTGGACGGTAACGGTTCGCCCGCTCCACCAGTTCGATCCTCTCCTCGCCAACCTGAGCGAGCCTGGCCAGTGTCCGGTACGAGCGCTCGAGGCCGAGACGCAGCCCGCGCTCGTCCAGATCGTTTCCGAGCACCAGCGTCCTCACGGGCCCCTGGCTCGGAGCGGAACCTTGACTACCGGAGAGTACCCAGTCGAGCGCCGTGCCAAGGACCTCGGTGGACAACCGCTCCCGGCGCACCGCGTCGAGGCCGAACCCGTCCAGCGCCTCGACCTGGCCCGCCGCGGCCGTCAGGTCGTCGAGCAGCGTCCCGTGCGCGGCGGCCGCCTCCGCCATCCGCTGCCGCAGTCTGGCCCGCACCGCGGCGACCCGGGCCGCCGTGTAGTGGATCGACGACTCCGGTACGGACTCCAGGGTGCGCACGGCGCCGTGCCGGTCGCCCGCGGCGAGCTGCACCCGGGCCAGGCCGAACGCGGCGCTCACATAGCTGGGGTCGGTGGCCCAGACGAGGCGGTAGTACTCCGCCGCGTTGTCCAGCTGGCCGAGTACCTCCGCGCACACGCCGAGCGCGAGCTTCGGGGCGGGCTCACCCGGGAACGCGTCGTAGACCGCGTCGAACGACAGGGCCGCGTTCGTGTGGTCGCCGGTCGCGAGCGCCGCGACCCCGCGGTACCAGACGACCCGCCAGTCGTCCGGGTGCTGCGCCTCCAGCTCCGCCAGCGCATGAGCGGCGGAGACCAGTTCACCCATTTCGAGGCGGGCCCGCAGTTCGCGCAGGCGCAGCTCCAAGGAGGTGGCGGGCGCGGCGCGCAGCGCGGTGATGAGCTCGCCCGGCGCGGACGCCATGAGCCCCGCGAGGAACCCGGCGTTCGGGTCGCCGGGGTCGACCCTCGGCACGGGGAGCGCGAGCGCGGTCGCGGCGGCGTCGAGGGGCTTCACCAACGAGGCGGGGGCGCCAGGGGTACCCGGGGCGCCGGGCAGCGCGGCGGCCGCGCTCCCCCGCGCCCCGGCGGGTGCGAGGGCGCCCCGTCCCTTCCGCCGCACCGGCTCCGCCCGCACCCCGAACCGCGACACATCGCCCGTCAGCTGCGCGAACAACTCCGTGTCCGTGACCTTGACTTCGGGCCCGAACAGCGTCGAGAGCGCAGGCCGCGGACGGCCCGTCTGGAGGGCCACGACCTCGCGCAGTACGCCGGTGAGCTGCTCCGCCATCTCCTGCGCGGACGCGAACCGGCGGGCGGGGTCGGGGTCGGTGGCGCGTACGAGCAGCCGGTAGAACGACTCGTACGTGCGGAAGACCTCGATGCTGTCGGGGTCGGGCAGGGAGTCCGCGAAGACGTTCGTGTAGCCCTGGAAGTCGAAGGTCAGGACGGCCAGCGTGCGCGCCACCGTGTACAGGTCGGAGGCGACCGAGGGGCCGACGTCCGCGACCTCGGGCGCCTGGTAGCCCACGGTCCCGTAGATCGCCGACTCGTCGTCGTCCATCCTGCGGACCGCGCCCATGTCGATGAGCTTGAGCTGGTCCTCCGTCTGGATCGCGTTGTCGACCTTGAAGTCGCAGTACAGGAGGTTGCGGCTGTGCAGGTGCCCGAGCGCCTCCAGCGCCTCGATCCCGTACGCGCAGGCCTGCTCGACCGGGAGCGGGTCGCGCTTGCCGGTCGGGGTGCGGCGCCCGTTGGCGATCTCCTTGAGGGACTTGCCGCCCACGTACTCCATGACGATGTAGCCGTCCATGGAGCCGGTGCGCTGGTCGAGGTGCTCGACGAAGTTGTAGATGCGGACGATGTTCGCGTGCTCGATCTCGGCGAGGAAGCGCCGCTCCGAGATCGCCGCCGCCATGGCGTCCTGGTCACCCGTGTCGAGGAGGCCCTTGAGGACGACCCAGCGGTCGGAGACCGCGCGGTCCACGGCGAGATAGACCCAGCCGAGCCCGCCGTGCGCGAGGCAGCCCACCACCTCGTACTGGCCGTGCACGATGTCGCCCGTACGCAGCTTCGGCACGAACGAGTACGGGTGGCCGCACTTCGTGCAGAACCCCTCCGTGCGGCCCGGGCGTTCGCCGCGCGCGCGGCCCACCGGCGCCCCGCAGTCCGAGCGCGAGCAGAATCGCTTCCGCTCGGGAACCTCGGGGTTCTCCTGCACCATCGCCCGCGGGTCGGGCCGCGGCACGTCCGGCACCTGGACCAGGCCGACGCCGAGGCGCCCGCGGCCCGACGACGCGGCCGAGGCGCCCGAACTGCGCACCGACACCGACCGGGACCCCTGTGAACCGGACCGCCCCGACAGGGAGCGCGACAGCCGGCCCGAGACCGACCGGCGCGACTGCGAGGAGCGCGACGAGGAGCGCGAGCTGGCCCGCGACGACCGCGAACTGCCGCGTGCGCTCGAGCTGCTGGAACCCCGGCCGCCGCCCGTGATGCCCGTCGGTGACGACCCCACCATGCCCGTCGGCGAGACCACCGGGGCCAGACCGCAGGTGTCGCAGTACAGCTCCCCGCCGCCCACGTCCTCGTACGAACCCACGCACCCGGGACGCTGGCACTGCCGCTGCTCGCTCATGTTTCCCCCCTCCGGTCGGCGGGACCGCCCTGTTCGGGCACCCGCGGGACCAATACGTCGGCGGCCGCCCGCTGGTACCGCAGGACCGCGTCCTCGGCCGCGCGCAGATCGCAGGGCGCGCTCCACAGCATCCGCCGGGCCGCGTCGTAACGCTCCACGAGCAGCGGGTCCTCGGCGAACCCGAGCCGCGCCACCTTCGCCTTGTACGCGTCGAGACGGCCGCGCAGCTCGGCACGGACCGCCAGAGGCTGTGTGACCTCCGTCAACGACTCGCGCGCCCGCAGGAGTTCGTCCTCGGCCTTCGTCTCCAGGGACTCCAGAAGCGGTGAGAGCCGGTGCCACTGGGCGGATCGCCGGTACTCGGCCGCCGTCGCCAGCTGCTCCTGGAGCGCCGTCGGCGGGCCGCTGACCGCGGGCACCTCGAACGCGGCGATCTTGGCGAGGACCTCGCCGCGCGCGGACCGCGCCTCGGCGAGCGTGCGGTCGGCGCGCGAGAGGACGTCCCGCAGCCTGCCGAGCCGGACCTCCGCGTCCTGCCGCACGGTCAGCACCGCGTCGATCTCGCGGCGCACCTCCTCCAGCGCCCGCGCCTCACGGTCGTACGCCGTCGTGTCGGGCCGGCCGCCGCCGGGCGCCGAACTGCCGGGCGCGGAACGCCAGTACGCCAGCGGATCGGACACGACGTCCTCCCGCAGCCGCGTCAGCGCGTGCGTGATCCGCTCCAGATCGTCGCCCGAGGGATGCTCACCCGGCCGTACGCCGACGGAGTGCGCGAGCTGACGCGTGCGGGCGAGCTCGGCGGCGAGGAGGTCTATACGGGCCGGCAGCGCCGACCAGACGGCGTCCGCGGCGACCACCATGTCGAGCGAGCTCGCGTACAGGTCGTTCATCCGCTCGACCAGGTCGGCGAGCGTGAACCGGTCGCTGAGCCGGGCGGGACCGGTGAGCGAAGCGGGCGTGGAGGGTCCGCTTCCGGCGACGGTCACGCCTTCGCCGCGCAGCAGCTCGGTCAGCTCGACGAGGTCCTCACGGCTCGACCAGCGGCGCCGCGCCCGTATCTCACGGGCGGAGCGCAGGGCGGCCGTGTACGCGTCGAAGTACGTCCACAGCAGGGTGATCGCCTGGTCCGCGGCGGCCCAGCGCTCCTGCGTGGTGCCGGTCAGCCGCGCGCCTTCGAGGAGCCTGCGGCCCGCGTGGTCCTGGAGGGCGAACAGCGACGTCTCGATCGCCTCGTGCTCCGCGCCGAGCCGCGCCAGCGCACGGTCCACCTCGTCCCGGTCCATCACCGGACCGGGGGGTCCCGTGACGCCCATCGATCACCTCTCCGTTCACATCGATGCCACCGGCTGCCGCCGGCCGCCGCTGTGCAAGTGCCGCAAGCAGCGCCCGGCCGGGCCTACTTGTACTTCGGTGCGGGCGGCCCGGAGGCCGCGCCGAGACCGTCCTTGAGCCACGCGTCGTACGAGTCCTGCCAGCCGCCGTCCTTGCGGAAGTCCTCCAGGACCTGGTTGACCCGGCGTACCAGGTCGTCCGTGCCCCGCTTCATCGCCACGCCGTAGAACTCCTTGGTGAACGGCGTGCCCTTCAGCTCGACCGTGGGGTCCTGCGCGGCCTGGCCCGCGGCGAGGGCGCTGTCCGTGACCACGGCGTCCACCTCGCCGAGCTGCAGCCTGACGAGGCAGTCCAGCTGGTTCGGCACCGTCGTGGAGATGTCGGCGCCGGGGGCCAGCGTGCCCGCCTTCCGGTCCGCGTCGAGCCGGTCGAAGGCGGTCGAGCCGGCTGCCGTGCAGATCCGCTTGCCCGCGAGCGACTTGTCGTACCCCGTGATCGAAGAGGTCTTGGGCGCGAGGACCTGCTGCCCGGTCTGGAAGTACGCCGTGGAGAAGGCGACGTCCTTGAGCCGCTCGCAGCTGATCGTCATCGTGCGGACCACCATGTCGACGTTCCCGTGCTGTATCGCCGGGATGCGCTGGTTGGTCGGGATCGCGCGGAACCGGATCAGGTCGCGGTCGCCGAGGATCTTCTGGGCGATCTCGTGCGCCAGGTCGATGTCGAAGCCCTCGAGCTCGCTGGACTTCTTGTTCGGGTCGCGGTAGCCCCAGTGGTAGCTGTTCTGGTCGACGCCGACGATGAGGTAGCCGCGCTTCTTGATGGCCTTGACCGCCGCCCCCGACTCGCTCCCGGACGGCGAGAGGCTGCGCTCCGGTTCCGTGCAGTCGTCGGCTCCGGCCTGCACGCCCGTGGCCACACCGGGGCCGCCGACGCCCGTGCTGCCGTCGCCGCCGGCGCCTCGCGTCAGGGGGAGCAGCAGCGCGAAGACCGCGGTCAGGGCGCAGGCGACCGCCATGGCCGCCACCCCGCCCCAGCCACGCAGGCTGATCCGCGTACGCCGTGCGCTCATCGCTGTCCCGCCCCCTCTCACCGGTACTCCGAAAGCCTGCGCCCGATGCCGAGCACGGCGCCCGCCGCGCCGAGTACGGCGAGCAGAGCGGCGCCCACCGGGAGCCCCGTCATCGCGCCGCGCCCGTCGGTGGCCGCCTGCTTGAACTCCGCCTGCTCGTGCGTCAGGGCGGACTGCAGTTCCTTGTCGACGTTGTCGAAGCACTCGCGGGTCGGCTTGTCCTGCTCGGAGCCGATCACCTTGTCGAGCGCCCCCTGGTAGTTGCCCGCGTCGTCCTGCTCGCGGGCGTCCTTGTGGCGGTTCTGCCACACCCGCATGTTGTCACCCGCGGCCAGGACGGGCCGCTTGCCATTGCTGTCGTCGGCGAGCTTCGTCGCGTCCCCGAGCTTCGTGGCGAGCGTCTTCATCTGGTTCTGGTAGTCCACGTCGAAGGCGTCCTTGGGCACGCCCTTCACCTCGACGGTCTCGGCGCCGCGGCTGACCAGCGTCAGATTCTCGTTGCCCCGCGCCTTGAGGGAGGCGATGCGGGCGTCGTGCAACACGTTCAGCGAGCGGACCCCGTGGTCGTACGACTCGTGGAGACCCGCGCGGGCGACGCTGTGGCCGACGACGAGCCAGAGGAGGACGACCGTGGACGCGGCCGTCGCCGCGACCAGGCCGTGGTTGAGCACGCGGTTCGTGCGGCGGTAGGTGCGCCGCTGGGCCCAGGCGAGAGCGCCGAGCGCGACGACGCCGAGGCCGATCGCGGCCCAGGGGTAGGGCGTGGCGCTGTCGTAGTCCGAGCGGAGCCGCTCGTTCTCCTTCTTGTACAGGTCCTCGGCCGCGGGGAGCATCTGCTCCTGCATCGTCTCGTTCGCGTACCGCAGGTAGGCGCCGCCCAGCGGGAAGCCCTGCCGGTTGTTCGCCCGCGCGCGCTCGATGAGGCCCTTGTACTGCGGCAGCAGCTTGTTCAGCTTCGAAATGGCGGCCGTGGAGGGGGAGTCGGGGTCCGAGTTCGCCGCCGCCGTCACGAGCTTGGCCGCGGCCGTCCTGATGTCCCTCTCGTACCGGTCCCGCGTCTCGGCCGGCTCCTGGCCGCCCGCGAGGAAGCCGCTGGACGCCGCCGTGTTGGCGTCGGCGAGCGAGCGGTAGATGTCCGCCGCGTCGGCGCTCAGGGGCTGGCTGCTGTGCAGGACATCGTCCGCGGCGGCCGAGCGGTCGGTCATCTGCCACGCCGTGACCGCGCCGAACGCGACGACGAGCAGCGCGAGCACGGCGCCGATGATGCGCAGGCGCCCCGGCTCCGTCGTCGCCGCGGCGCGCACCCGGTCGACGCCCTCCGCCCACGCGGTGCCGCGCGCGGGCGCGGCGGGCTCGGGGCCCTGCGCGTGCGGCGGCCGTACCTGCGGCGGCACGGACGGCATCGTGGGCGCGCCGACCGTCCCCGGCGGCGCCGCGCTGCCGTTCGGCGGGTTGTTCACTCGACCTCCCCCATGGTCATCGGTCCGTCACTTCCGTCCGGCGTGCGGGGAGCGCGGGCGAAGGTGCACGGCCGCAAGTATTGCCGCAGGGACTGACATCCGCACAGCCATTGACTGGATCTTGTTCGGATCGACGTGCGAACACACCGGACCGACCGCCCCCTCGCACGCCGTCGTGCAGCCCCTGCTCTTGAACACGTGAGGCGCATCCGATCGGTTCCCTCCCCGCGCGCCGGTCGTGCCGGCATGTGCCGCCGGGGCCCGCTCACCCCCCGAAATACCCCCGCACGCGCGCGTGCACGTCCTCGGGCGCCCCCACGGCGTCGAGGCCGAGCAGAGCCGCGCCCAGGACGGGGCGGGCGGTGACCACGCGCGGTACCGCCTTCGGGGCGCGCGCGGTGAGCATCTCCCGTATCCGGTCGTCGAGTTGGGGATGGCGCGCGGCGAGCACCGAGCCGCCCAGGAGCACCGGCGTCTCCTCGTCGAGCAGGCCGAGCCGGTCCAGGGCCACCGCGGACATGGCCACGACCTCCTCGGCGAGGCGGTCCACCAGGGACCTGGCCACCGGGTCGCCGTCCGCCGCCGTGGCGAAGAGCACCGGCGTCAGCTCGTGCCGGCGCTCCATCGGGATGCGGCCCAGGTGCAGCGCCTCGATCAGCGCGTACATGGAGGGCAGCCCGAAGTGGGCGGGCAGGGAGCGCATCAGGGCGGTTCTCTCGCCACGGCCGTCCTCGGCGCGCGCCGCGTACCACAGGGCCTCCTCGGCGAGGCCGCCGCCACCGCCCCAGTCGCCGGAGATCTTGCCGATCGCGGGGAAGCGGGCGGTGCGCCCGTCGGGCAGCATCCCGGCGCAGTTGATGCCGGCGCCGCACACGACAGCGACGCCGCGCGGCTCGGAGTCCTTGAGGAGCCCGGCGCGCAGGACGGCGAAGGTGTCGTTGCGTACGTCGACGGAGGCGGCCCAGCCGCGCGTGCGCAGCTCCGCCGCCAACTGCCGTTCTTCGACGGGAAGATCGGCGTTGGCGAGACACGCCGAGACGTGTCCCACCGTGGTCGTGCCCGCCTCGGCGAGCGCACGGTCGACGGCCTCGGCGAGCACGTCGACGGCGGCCTCGACGCCCACCTTGGGCGGCTGGAACCCGCCGCCGCGGGCCGCGCCGACGACGGTGCCGTCGGCCGCGACCACCGCGACGTCGGTCTTGCTGTTGCCGGCGTCGATCGCCAGCACCCAGCCGTTCACAGAAGAGCTCAGGCCCACGCGAGGTGCTCCCGGTTGTGGGCGATCAGCTGGTCCGTGAGCTGCTCTGCGTAGTCGATCTGGCCCACCAGCGGGTGCGCGAGCAGCGCCTTGAAGACGCGGTCGCGGCCGCCGCGCAGGGCGGCTTCGAGCGCCAGGTCCTCATAAGCGGTGACGTTCGCGATGAGGCCCGCGTACAGCGGGTCGAGCGCGGGCACGGCCAGCGGCGTCGCGCCCTTGCCGTCGACCGCCGCCTGTACCTCGATCACCGCGTCGTCGGGCAGGAACGGCAGCGTGCCGTTGTTGTACGTGTTGACGACCTGGTGCGGGGAGCCACCGCCCCCGAGGAGGGCCGCCGCCAGGTCCACGGCCGCCTCGCTGTAGAAGGCGCCGCCCCGCCTGGCGAGCAGCTCCGGCTTCTCGTCGAGCGTCGGGTCGCCGTACATCTCCAGCAACTCCCGCTCCATCTCAGCGACTTGGGAGGCACGTGACGGCTTCGTGCGCATCTCCCGCACGACCGCGTCGTGCTGGTAGTAGTAGCGCAGGTAGTAGGAGGGCACGACCCCGAGGCGGTCCACGATCGCGCGCGGCATGTGCAGGTCCTCGGCGATGGCGTCGCCGTGCTCGCCGATCAGGCGCGGCAGCACGTTCTCGCCGTCCGGGCCGCCGAGGCGGACACCCAGCTCCCAGGTGAGGTGGTTGAGGCCGACGTGGTCGAGGTGGACCTGGGACGGCGTCACGTCGAGCAGCCGCGCGAACTTCCGCTGGAAGCCGATCGCGACGTTGCACAGACCGACGGCCTTGTGCCCGGCCTGGAGCAGCGCGCGGGTCACGATGCCGACCGGGTTGGTGAAGTCGATGATCCAGGCGTTCGGGTTCGCGCGGCGCACCCGCTCGGCGATGTCGAGGACCACCGGCACCGTGCGCAGCGCCTTCGCGAGGCCGCCCGCGCCCGTCGTTTCCTGGCCGACGCAGCCGCACTCCAGCGGCCAGGTCTCGTCCTCGTTGCGGGCGGCCTGACCGCCGATGCGCAGCTGGAGCAGGACCGCGTCGGCGCCGGCGACACCGGCGTCCACATCGCTCGTCGTACGGATGACTCCGGGGTGGCCCTGCTTGGCGAAGATGCGCCGCGCGAGGCCGCCGACCAGTTCCAGACGGTCGGCCGCCGGGTCGACGAGCACGAGCTCCTCGATCGGCAGGGTGTCCCTCAGCCGCGCGAATCCGTCGATGAGTTCGGGTGTGTAGGTCGAGCCTCCGCCGACCACAGCGAGCTTCATATCGGTTCTCAGCCCTTTACTCCGGTGAGGGTGACGCCTTCGACGAAGGCCTTCTGTGCGAAGAAGAAGACGATGCAGACCGGCGCCATCACGAGGAGTGTCGCGGCCATCGTCAGGTTCCAGTTGACGCTGTGTGCCGACTTGAACGATTCGAGACCGTACGACAGCGTCCAGGACGCCGGGTTCTGCGCCGCGTAGATCTGCGGCCCGAAGTAGTCGTTCCAGCAGTAGAAGAACTGGAACAGCGCGATCGCGGCGATGCCAGGCTTGGCCATCGGCACGATGATCTTGAGCAGGGTCCGCAGCTCACCGCAGCCGTCGACCTTCGCCGACTCGATGTACTCCTTCGGGATCGTCAGGAGGAACTGACGGAGCAGGAAGATCGAGTACGCGTCGCCGAACGCCATCGGGATGATCAGAGGCCACAGCGTGCCCGACAGATGGAACTGCTGGGCCCACACCAGATACATCGGGATCACGATGACCTGCGGCGGCAGCATCATCGTCGAGATGACGAGGATCATCGCCGTCCGGCGGCCGCGGAAGCGGAACTTGGCGAGTGCGTACGCGACGGGGATCGCCGAGCACACGGTGAACAGGGTCCCGAGGCCCGCGTAGAGCAGGGAGTTCTTCCACCAGTCGAGGAAGCCGTCGGTCTCGAAGACGGCCTTGTAGTTCTCCCAGTGCCAGGAGTCCGGCCACAGGTCGCCGCTCATCGCCTGGCTGTCGCTCATCAACGACGTCAGGAAGACGAACACGAACGGCAGGATGAACAGCAGCGCGACGGCGATCGCGACGCTGTGCACGGCGATCCAGTGCAGGACGCGCTTGCGGCGGGCGCGTGCGGCGGCGGGGCCGCGTTCATGCGGGGCCTTCGCGGGAGCCGCGGCCGGGGTGGGGCTGAGTGTCGTAGTCGCGGCCGGGGTGGGGCTGAGTGTCGTAGTCGTCATCTTGATCAGTCCTCCGCCGCGAGCAGGCCCGAGCGCTTGCGCATGAGCAGCATGGTCACGGCCATGGCGATGGCGAAGAGCACGAGCGAGAGGACGCACGCCGCGCCGGTGTTGAAGTTCTGGAAGCCCATCGAGTAGACGAGCTGCGGGACGGTGAGCGTCGAGTGGTCCGGGTAGCCGGGCTGGATGACGCTGCCGGGGCCGATGGAGACGCCGGAGGCGATCTTTCCGGCGACCAGGGCCTGCGTGTAGTACTGCATCGTCTGTACGACGCCGGTGACGACGGCGAACATCACGATCGGAGTGATCGACGGCCAGGTCACGTACCGGAACTTCGACCAGGCGCCCGCGCCGTCCAGCTCCGCGGCCTCGTACTGCTCCCTGGGTACGTCGAGCAGCGCGGCCATGAAGATCACCATCAGGTCGCCGATGCCCCACAGCGAGAGCATCACCAGGGACGGCTTGGCCCAGGCGGCGTCGTTGAACCAGTTCGGTCCGGTGATGCCGAGGTGCGCGAGGACCTCGTTGACCGGTCCCGTCGACGGGTTGAGCAGGAAGACGAAGGCGACGGTCGCCGCCACCGGCGGGGCCAGGTACGGCAGGTAGAAGGCCGTACGGAAGAAGCCGGCGCCGGTCTTGATCTTCGTGATGAGCAGTCCGAGGGAGAGCCCGAACACCACCCGCAGGGCCACCATCACGACGACCAGCCACAGCGTGTTCCACAGGGCGGGGCCGAACAGCGGCATCTGCTCGAAGACGTACGTCCAGTTCCGCAGCCCCACGAAGTCGGGCTTCTGGATCTGGTTGTAGTGCATGAACGAGAAGTAGACGGTGGCGATCAGCGGGTACGCGAAGAAGACGCTGAAGCCGATCAGCCAGGGGGAGAGGAAGCCGAGCGTACGCAGTCTGCGCCGCGCGGGACTGGACAGTGTCAAGGCCATGAGGGGACTCCCGCTCCTCAGTTCTTCGACTGAAGGGTGTCGGCGTCGATCTGCCGGTCGAGTTCGCGCAGACCCTTCTTGAGGTCGTGGACCTTGCCCGCCTCGACCGAGTACGAGAAGTCCTGCAGCGAGGTGACGTACATGCCGCCGTTGGTGGAGGGCGGCATGACCTGGCTGTTCTTGTTCTGCGCGATGTCCACGAAGGTGCGGAACGTCGGATCGGCGTCCAGCTTCGGCGACTTGAGGGCGGCGAACGTGGACGGCACGTTGTGGATCGCGTTGGCGAAACCGACCACCTGATCGGTGTCGGCGGTCAGGAACCTCACCAGCTCCCAGGCCGCGTTCTGATGCCTGCTGCTGTGCGCGATGCCCGCGACGGTACCGGTGAGATAGCCGCGCCCGTACGTCCCGGCCTGGTCGTCGGGGACCGGCAGCGGTGCCACGCCCCAGTCGAAGCCGACCTTGGCCTCGTTCATCATCAGGCCGCGCCACTCGCCGTCGAGGTGCATCGCCAGCTTGCCGTTCATGAACGCGTTCTGCGTGGACATCTCGTCACCGAAGGACGTGCGGAAGCGCTCCAGGGCGTCGTAGCCGCCCTGCGCCTCGACGAGCTTGTGGGCGGTGTCGAAGAACTGGTACGTCGCCGGGTCCTTCGCGAGCCGCGAGTCGCCCTTGGCGTCGAAGTAGGTGGGACCCCACTGGGCGAAGAGCCGGTCGGGGCTGTTCTGGTACAGGCGGAAGTTCGGCATGAAGCCGACGCGCTCGTAGGAGCTGCCCGCACGCTTCGTGAGCTTCTTGGCGTCGGCTTCGAACTCGGACATGGTCCGCGGCGGCCGGCTGATGCCCGCCTCCTTGAACGCGTCCTTGTTGTAGTACATCCCGTACGCGTCGGCGAGCAGCGGCAGGGCGCATTGGTTGCCGTCGTAACTCGTGTAGTCCAGGAGGGTCTTGGGGAAGACCTTCGCCTTGTCGAGGCCGCTCTTCCTCATGAACGGGTCGAGGTCGGCCCACATGCCGGAGTCGCAGTACTGGCCCACGTTGTTGGTGGTGAACGAGGTCACCACGTCGGGGGCCTCGTCGCCGCCGGCCCGCAGGGCCTGGTTGATGGTGGCGTCCGTGACGTTCCCGGTGGCCTTCACCCTGATGTTCGGGTGGAGCTTCTCGAAGCGGGCGATCGAGTCGTTGATCGCCTTCACCTCGCCGGGGGCCGACCAGCCGTGCCAGAACTTCAGCGTCACGGGCTTCGTCGGGTCGTCGTCGGCGCTGCCGACACTCGGGTTGGCGCAGCCGGACAGCAGCAGTCCGGCCGCGGCGAGCGCTACGGGCGCACGCAGGGGTATACGCCATCGCGGCATGGCGAACGTCCTTTACCTGTACGGGAGTTGGGGGAAGTGGCGAGAAGTGGGGGGAGGGAGAGTGGAGCGGGGTCAGACGTTGCTGGTGTCGAAGACGATGTCGCGGGCCTGGGTGAGCGCCGAGCGCAGGGCGCCGGTGAGGATCGGGTCGTCGTCGAGATCGCTGATACGCAGCTGGGGCCGCGGCAGGGCGAGCCCGGTGAGTTCGCCTTCGACGCGGACGCGCAGCGCCTCGCCGCCGGCCTGGGCCACCTGTCCCGACAGGACGACGAGTTCGGGGTCGACGACGGCGACGACGGCGGCGAGCCCGGTGGCCAGGCGGCGGGCCACCTCGTCGAGCACGGCGGGGTCGGCGAGGGCCTCGCCGAGGTCCTTGGTGCCCCCGGCGAGCAGCCGCACGGCGGGCGCGGCGACCAGACTCTGGAAGCCGCCCCCCGCGTCCTCCCCGGCGATCTCCTCCTCGCCGCCGCGCGCCAGCGGGGCACCGGGCAGCGGCATGTAGCCGATCTCGCCCGCGCCGCCGGTCGCGCCCCGCAGGAGCACGCCGCCGAGCACGATCGCCGCGCCGACACCCTCGTCGACATAAGCCAGCACGAAGTCGTCGTGGTCCTGCGCCGCGCCCTCGTACTGCTCGGCGATGGCGGCGAGATTGACGTCGTTCTCGATGGAGACCGGGGTGCCGAGGACCTCGGCGAGCTCGGCGAGCAGGGTGCGCGAGTGCCAGCCCGGCAGGTGCGGGGCGTACCGGAGCTGGCCGGTGTGCGGGTCGATGGCGCCGGGGGTGCCGATCACGGTGGCCGTGATGTCGCCATGGCCGAGCCCGGCCCGCCGCAGGGCGCCGTCGAAGGCCTCGGCGACGAGCTGGGCGGTGCGGTTGCGCACGTCGTCGGCGACGGCGACGGCCTCGATACGGCAGCGGCCGCGCTCGGCGCCGGCGATGTCGGCGACCACGGCGGTGATCCCGGTGGGGTCAGCGGAGACGGCCACGATGTGGGCGGCGCCGGGGTGGATCTCGTACAGCACGGCGTTCGGCCCGGGCCGGCCGGTCTGGCTGCCCGTGGTGCGCACCAGGCCCACCGCTTCCAGCCGGCTGAGCAGCTGGGAGGTGGTGGGCTTGGACAGGCCGGTCAGCTCTCCGATCCGGGTGCGGGTCAGTGGGCCGTGCGCGACGAGGAGGTCGAGGGCCGCGCGGTCGTTCATGGCGCGCAGGACGCTCGGGGTACCGGGGATTCCCGGGGCCGTACCGGCCATGACCTGTCTCCTCGCAGTACTGTTAGGAAGGTTTCCTATTGATGTGCGAGGAACGTAAGCCGTGGGTGAAGGGGGCGTCAATAGCCGACGGCCGTCAGGCAGCCAAGTCGTTACCCACGCCGTCCGGGCCCGCCGGGCACGCGTAGTGGCCGTACGCCGGGCGACGTACGGCCACCTCGTGACGCGAGCCCAAAAACGCGAAGACCCGGATCGATGGTCAGGCGGAAATGCCTTCGATCCGGGCCAGGGCCTCGTCCGCGCCGAACGGCTGCAAGTACGGCAGCCAGCGCGGATCCCTATGCCCGGTCCCGATGATGCGCCAGGCGAGCCCGGTCGGCGGGGCCGGCTTGTGCCGCAGGCGCCAGCCGATCTCGACCAGGTGACGGTCGGCCTTGACGTGGTTGCAGCGGCGGCAGGACGCGACCACGTTCTCCCACGCGTGCTGGCCGCCGCGGCTCTTGGGAATGACGTGGTCGACGCTGGTTGCGACGCCACCGCAGTACATGCACCGCCCGCCGTCCCTGGCGAACAGCGCCCGCCGGGTCAGAGGAACGGGCCCCCTGTAAGGGACCCGGACGAACCGCTTGAGGCGGACCACGCTGGGTGCAGGGACAGTACAGGTTGCGCTGTGCATATAGGCGCCGGACTCCTCGAGGCACATGGCCTTGTTCTCGAGGACCAGAACGAGCGCGCGGCGGAGCGGTACGACGCCGAGTGGCTCGTACGACGCGTTGAGGACCAGGACATGCGGCACGGATGCCTCCTTGTACGCCGGCGGCGCGTGGCTCGCGCCGGGACGATCTGTAGTCAGTTTCCCCTCATGGCCTGCACAAGCGCCACCATGTCCCGGTAACGGGCTGGGAGTGTTTTCGACCACATCCCCTTCATCCCCAGGTGAGGACCGCCTCTCCCTCGAACATGACAACGATCCATACACAATGCCCCGTTAGTGTGGTGGGTCTGCCCGTAACTTCGCTTTCGCGGGCGGCCGCTATGCCTGGAGGTTTCTGCCGTGATCTTGTCCGTCCTGTTGGCGTCCGACCCGTCCTCGGACCCGGCCACATTCAAGGACGCCCAGGAGCAAGCCACGAACGCCGCCAGCTGGGTCGAGCAGAACTGGTCCACCTGGCTGGGTATAGGCCTGCGCATCCTGCTCATCGTCGTCGTCGCCGTGGTCCTCAGAGTGGCCGTCCGGCGCGCCATCACCAAGCTCATAGAGCGCATGAACCGCACGGCGCAGGCCGTCGACGGCACGGCGCTCGGGGGCCTGCTGGTCAATGTGGAGCGCCGCCGGCAGCGCTCGCAGGCCATCGGCAGCGTGCTGCGCTCGGTCGCCTCCTTCGTGATTCTCGGCACAGCCGCCCTGATGATCCTGGGCACGTTCCAGATCAATCTGGCCCCGCTGCTCGCCTCGGCGGGTGTCGCGGGTGTGGCGATCGGTTTCGGCGCCCGCAACCTCGTCACGGACTTCCTGTCCGGCGTCTTCATGATCCTCGAGGACCAGTACGGCGTCGGGGACAGCATCGACGCGGGCGTCGCCTCGGGCGAGGTGATCGAGGTCGGCCTGCGCGTCACGAAGCTGCGGGGCGCCGACGGCGAGATCTGGTACGTCCGCAACGGCGAGGTCAAGCGCATCGGCAACCTCTCGCAGGGCTGGGCCACCGCGAACGTCGACGTCACCGTCCGCTCGGACGAGGACCTGGTCAAGGTCAAGGAGACCCTGACCGAGGTCGGCGTCGCCATGAGCAAGGACGAGCCCTGGAACGAGATGCTGTGGGGCCCGGTCGAGGTCCTCGGCCTGGACAGCGTGCTCCTCGACTCCATGGTCGTCGGCGTCTCGGCGAAGACCATGCCCGGCAAGTCCCTCACCGTGCAGCGCGAGCTGCGCTGGCGCATCAAGCTGGCCTTCGACGAGGCCGGGATCCGCATCGTGGGCCGCCTGCCCCTGCAGGCCGGCGACGAGGCCACCGCCGACCCGACGGCCGGCGTCTCGGCCCCGTCCGCCTACGCGTCGAGCACGTCCCCGCAGTCCCTCGCGGCCTCCCCGATCCAGCCGCCGAATCTGTCGAAGTAGGCGCGTCACGGGGACAGGCGAGGGGCGGAACTGCTCGGTCCCGGATCAGCCGAACCAGGTGACCTGGACCAGCACGATCCGCTCCCCTCGTACGTCTGTCAGGTAGTCGAGCATGAGCGGCCCCCGGCTCTCGGTACGCACACTGGGACCCGGTCCCGTGTAGGCGGGTCCTTCCAGGAAGACCATGGACTCGCGTACGGCGATCTCGAGGGCGAGCCGTTCGGCTTCGGCTCGCGCCTCACCAGGGAGGCCTTCCAGCATGTCGTCGCGGAAGCACTCCCAGCGCCAGTCAGCCACCTGCTACCTCGCGATGGGCGGCGCGCACGATGTCGCCTGCCTCGCGGACGGCCCGATCGCGCTCCTCCGGGTCCGGGCTGTTCACCGCCTGCTCGGCGGCATGCAGACGACGAGCCGTCTCCGGGTGGCGTTCGATCTCGACGATGACGCCCCACTGCCGGTAGAACATCCGGATCGGGACCACGCTGTCCTCGTCCCCGGCCCGTACGAAGGCCCTCTGAAGGTCCTCGAAGAACTCCGGAAGGCGGGACGGCGCGACGGTCGCCACGGCCTGGCGCAGCGCCGGAAGGGTGAGTTCGGGCCGGGGAATCAGCGGAGCGCCCCCGTCCGCGTACGGCACAGTCATCGGTCGCCCCTTCCGCTCATCGAGTGCCGCTTCGGCACGTGCCCACGCTAGCGCCATTCCTGTCACTCCCTCTCGCTCACGGGCGGATACGTGCCGTCACTGAGACGCCACTCCGCGTACACGGTCTTGCCGGGGCCGTTTCGCGGCTCGCACCCCCACCGGTCGGCCAGCGCCCCGACAAGGAGCAGCCCCCGCCCGAACTGATGGGTTCCGTCCTCGGGACGCGATCTTGGCAGGCGTTCGCCCCTGGGGTCGCTGACCTCGACACAGAGCGTGGCGGCAGTCAGGGAGACCCGTACGCGGATGAGGCGGTCGCGGAGGCTGCCGTGCAGGAGGGCGTTCGTCATCAGCTCGGACAGTACGAGTGCCGTGTCTCCCGCGCGGGCGGGGTGACCCCACTCGGTGACGAGCCTCGCGGTTCGTCGGCGGGCGAGGGGGGCGCTGCGCGAGGTCGGGGTGTAGTCGAGCACGTCTTCGCGTAAAGGGGGCCGGGGTACGGCGTGAGGTTCGGGCTCGGGTTCGGCCATGGAGCTCGCGTCTCCTTGTGTGGTCGGCGAGTTGGCGGTGGCTGTGCCGCTCCTGCGTACGGGGAGGGCGGTGCGCTTCCGCCAACTGGCTGCGCTGGGTGGGTGGTTGAGTACTGACCGTAGCGATCCAGTAGCTCTGAGCGCAATCAGCTTCAGGAAGATATTCCTGAGAGGGTGAAAGTCGTCGACTCATAGATGGCCGTGGGACACACTGTGACCGTGATGCGATCAACTCAGCCCCGTCAGGGCCAGGTCTCAACTGTCCTGGCTCGCAGGCTCGGTGGAGAGCTGCTGCGCCTGCGCGATGCCGCGGGAAGGACGCAACAGCAGGCCGCCGAGTCCATCAACGCGACCGGCACGAAGATCGTGAAGATGGAACGGGGCTGGGTACCAATGAGGGACCCGGACATCCGCGTGCTGTGCGAGTTCTATGGCATGGACGATCCGAGGACCCTTGGCCGGCTGCTCGGGCTCGCACGGCTGGACCGGGAACGCCGCAAGGCCAAAGGCTGGTGGCAGCATTCTCCGCAAGCGGGCTCGATGGCGGAGTACATCGCGATGGAGGACATCGCGAGCGGCGTCCGGACCTGGCAGCAAGCCTTCGTCCCCGGCTTGCTGCAAACGCCCGAGTACACGCGAGCAGTCGTAGTCAGCGAGGGCCTCTGGCAGGACCCGGACGAGATCGAGGGGGTCGTGAGCGTACGCATGAAGCGCCAGGCCCGGCTGTCAGGGCACGAACCACTCCAGGTCTACGCGGTGATCGGCGAGGGGGCGCTACGGCAGCAGGTCGGCGGCCCCGAGGTGATGCGCGCACAGTTGCAGCACCTGCGGAAGTCAGCCCAACTCCCCAATGTGCGCGTCCAAGTACTGCCGTTTCGGGCAGGCGGCCATGCATGCATGGCGGGCTCCTTCAACATCATCTCCTTCGCCGAAACCGAGGCAGTGGACGTGGTCCACGTCGACAGCATCGCGGCTACGGTGTGGGTCGAGAACGAAGCCGAATCCACCACGTACAGCTCGTTCTTCGACCGAACCGCAAGACTGAGCCTGGCCCCCAGAGACTCGCTCAGCCTCATGGAGAGCATCAGCAAGGACATGCATTGATGAACGGCTTCGATTTCGTGAAATCCAGCTATAGCAGCGGCAGCGGCGAATGCATCGAAGTCGCCCTCAACGCCCCCGGAACCGTCGCCGTCCGCGACTCCAAGGACGAGGACCCCGACAGCCCGATACTCCGCCTGACCCCCACCGCCTGGGCCGACTTCACAGCTTCCCTGCGCTGATGTCGTCCCCCGCTTGAGTGGGCTCACGCCCAGGCCGGCTGTGGCTCGTGGTGCGTACGCGGTCGTTGAGCATCCGCATCGTGGGCGGCGTGTCGAAGTAGGCGATACGTGCGAGGAGGGGCGCCCGGAACTCCGGTTCCGGGCGCCCCTCCGTTTTCCCCGTATCCCCCGGCTTCCCCGTTGCGCGGCCCGCTGGTCAGGCGACCCGCAGCTCCGAAGGGTGGAGCGAGCGCCGCAACAGAGGTAGGGAGGTGGCGGCGGCCGCCAGGCATGCGGCGTACACGGCGAAGGGCACGAGCAGCGGCAGCACCAGGGGGATGCTCTCGCCGAGGAAGCTCCCGTACGCCACGTACACGGCCGTCCCGCCGATGCCCGCAAGGACGAGCGCGGGGGCCAGCGGGAGTGCCGTCTCCAGGAGCAGCGTGCGGGCCAGGACGTGGTGCGGCACGCCCGCGGCGGCCTGCGCGGCGAGCGTCCTGCGCCGGGTGGCGAGCGACTCGGCCGTGCCCACCGCGAGCCCGGCGAGACTGATCACGAGCGCGATCAGGACGGCGCCCCCGGCGAGGTTGATCCCGGCGTCGTAGAAGCCCCTGTTCCACAGGGTGCCCGCGCGCTGCGACCGGTCCAGGTCGTCGACGAGGATCTCCCGTACGCCGACGAAGCCGACGCCGACGACCGTGACCAGGAGCAGTGCCGCGTGCGTGCGGGCGGCGGCCCACGGGTCGTCCCGCAGCCGCTCGGCCGCGATGAGGACGGCCGGGTTCTCGGTACGGTCCGCGAGCCTGCGGCCGATCACCTTGGCGGCGGAGCCCGCGGCCCACACGGATCCGGCACCGGTGAGGATCACCGCGGCGAGCACGAACATCGGGAACGAGTCGATCCCCCACCGCAGGCCCCCCAGGGGCGCGGCGCCCGTGATGATCAGCGCGGCCGGTGCGAACAGCCCGAGCAGCGCGCCGGGACCCCGCCGGGGCCGTACCCGCCGCACATGACCGAGCGGCGATGCCACGACATGGCGCAGCGCGAAGCGGCTCACCCCGGAGGCCAGGAGGGGGATCAGCACGACGACGGCGGCGAAACCGGCCCAGGCGATCGCGTCGGGGAAACGGCCGAGCAGCAGCACCGACACCCAGAAGGCGGCGAAGGCGAGCAGCGAACCGGCGAGGCAGGCGAGTCCCGACTCGAGCGCCGCGATCCGCCGCACCTGCCGCGGCCCGGCCCCCGCGAGCCGCAGCGCGGCAAGGCGCCGGTCGCGGTGCACGGCGCCGATACGGGCGCACTGCCCGAGGAATCCGAGCACCGGGATGAGCAACAGGAGCAGGGCCGTGACGGTACCGCTGCGCGCGCCCGAATCGTTCAGGAGACCGTTCCAGTACGGGAAGCGGACCCAGCCGCGGACGGAGCCGAGCGCGACGGCGAGCAGCGCGAACCCGGTCGCCGTGAACGCGCCGAGCGCCGTGAGCGAGAGCCGCCACCACTCGCGGCGGTCCGACCCCCGGATGAGCAGCACGGCGAGGCGCAGGGCCCCGAGGAGCGACCCTTTGTCGACCCGCCGCTTCTTCGCCGGCTTCGTCTCAGAAATCATGGCGCACCGCCGTGGCCGGTGTGGCCGTCCCCTGGACCGTCCCGTCGTGCAGCTGCACCTCGCGGTCCGCGTAGGCCGCGACCTGGGCGTCGTGCGTGATCAGGACGACCGCGGCGCCGGTCTCGCGGGCCGTGCGGGCCAGCGCCGCCATGACCTGCTCGCCCGCGAGGGAGTCGAGGGCGCCGGTCGGCTCGTCGGCGAAGACGATGCGCGGCCCGGTCACCAACGCCCGTGCAAGGGCGGCTCGTTGGGCCTGCCCACCGCTCATCTCGCCTGGCCGCAGGGCCGCCTGGGCGCGCACCCCGAACCGCTCCAGCCACTCGTCGGCCCGCGCGTGCGCGGCGGCCCGCTTCGTGCCCGCGAGCAGCAGCGGAAGCGCCACGTTGTCGAGCACCGTCAGCTCCGGGATGAGCTGCCCGAACTGGAACACGATGCCGAAGTCCGTGCGCCGCAGCTCGCTGAGCCGCTCCTCGTGGAGCCGGTCGATCTGCTCGCCGCCGTACGACACCGATCCGCTGTCGGGCCGGACGATCCCGGCGAGGCAGTGCAGGAGCGTGGACTTCCCGCTGCCGCTGGCGCCCGTGACGGCGAGGATCTCGCCGGCGCGCAGGTCGACGGAGGCGCCGCGCAGGGCCTCGCTCTTCCCGTACAACTTGGTGAGGCCGCGGGCGGCGAGGATCGGTGCCCCGTTCGCCGGCTGCTCGGCTTGCGTGCTCATGCTGCGTTGACCTCCGCGGTCAGGGTGGTGAGCCGACTCGCTGTGGTGGACATCCACCGCAGGTCGGCGTCGAGGTGGGCCAGTGCGTAGTCGGCGGAGAGGACCGTGGTCAGATCGGCTCCGGGGTCGGACTTGAGCGCGGTGAGCTCGCGCATCCGGGCCATGTGGGCGGCGCGCTGGGCGTTCAGGAGGGCGCCCGCGTCGGCCGGCTCCGCGGCTCCGGATTTTTCGTCCGCCGCCGTGACGAGGATCGACACGACGACCTTGGCGAAGATCTCGTTCGTCACGAAGGGTGCGGGTGGGGTGATCTCCCCGGACCACCGGGCGAGTTCACGGCCGCCTTCTTCGGTGGACCGGTACAGCGTGCGCTCCGGGCCGCCGTCGGAGTCGGTCCCCTCGACCTCGGCGAGGCCGTCGCGGACCAGGCGTTGCAGGGTGGTGTAGACCTGCCCGTAGGCCAGCGGGCGGGCCTGCGGGAATCGTTCGTCGTAGCGCCGCTTGAGGTCGTAGCCATGGCTCGGCCCTCCAGCGAGCAGCCCGAGAAGGATGTGGCGGGTGCTCATGATCGCCAGTATGTACTCGGTATATGTACTGAGTAAATAGCTGGTCGCGTCTTCGTCCGAGAGTGCTGAAAGTGGGGGTGTCAGATTCCGGTTCGGCCTACTCCGCGACCGCGTACGCCTCCACCGACCACAGCGAGTAGCCGTACCGCGTGGCCCGCTGGTCGCCCTGGATCCGGATGAAGCGGGTGTCGCGGGCGTCCATGCGGACCGACTCGCGGCCGCCGTGGCCGTCCTTCACCGTCGCGGCCGTGCGCCACGACTTTCCGTCGGCGGACGTCTGGACGCGGTAGCCCTTCGCGTACGCGTCCTGCCAGTGCAGCACCACCTGGCCGAGGCGTACCGGCTTCGCCAGTTCGACCTGCCACCAGGCGCCGTCCTCGGCGGGCGACGACCAGCGGGTCTTGGGGTCGCCGTCGCTCGCGGCGGACGCCGGGAAGTCCGTGGTCTCGTCGGCCGAGGACGAGGGCCTGCCCTCGCGGGCCAGGTCCGGGCCCGCCGTACGCGGGTACGCCCGCACCGACACCGTGCGCGTCGTGCCGGCGAAGCTGACCGGCACGTCGTACGTGCCCGCCGGGGTGCCCTCCGGGACCGCGATGTCGACCGGGGCGCTCACCTGCGTGCCGCGCGGGAGCGTCGCCTGGGCGGGCAGCGTCACCTTGATGCCGTGCGGGCCCTCCGCGCTGAGGCGCCCCTCCACGGAGCCGGGCCGCTGCGGTGTCAGGCGTGCCGTGACCCGCCGCGCGCCGCCGCCGATCTCCGCGTCCAGCTCCGTGCGGGCCAGCTCGAACGAGGCGTCGGGGGAGTCCGCGAACCAGGGGACGACATGGCGCACGGCGCCCTTCGAGGCACCGGACACCCGGATCGCGTCCGCCCTCACGTCCTTCGGCCTGCGTTCGGTGAACCCGCTGCCGGTGAGCGTGCCGACGGACTTCCAGCCCTCGCCCGGCACATGGACCTGCACGGTGCCGTGGGTGCCGGGGTCGGCCAGGACCGTCACCGCCGTGAGCCGCCGCGCCCGCGGCATCTTCGCCTCCCCGTCACGCGTCGCGTCCGCGCGACCCGTCCCCGCCCACGCCGCGTACGCCTTCTGCGCCCGGTCGAGGAACGGGTCCAGTACGCCCTTGCCGACGGTGACTTGACGGGATTCCAGACCGGCGCGCTGTCGCTCCAGGAGCCGCGCCGCCCGCCACGCCGCCGCCCCGTCGCCGCGGGCCTGCGCGTCCAGCATGTCGACGGCCGTCTCCCCGGCCTCCCCGTACCGCGCCAACTGGTCGCTCCAGGGCCGCACCTCGAAGTCCACCGGCGTGGCCTCGAGCCGCTCCGGAGCCCGCCGCATCACGGTGAACGCGTCCCGCAGCTTCTTCGCCGCCGCCTCGTACCGCGCGCGGTCGGTGAGCACCTTCGTACGCGAGTCCCAGAAGCCGGAGAGCACCGGCTTCAGATACGCGGACTCGTCCTCGCCGAGCACGGACGACGCGTCGTTGCCCGCCAGCGCGGCGAGTGCCTCACGGGTGCGCGCGTCACCGCCCGCCAGGTCGTCGAGCGCGGCCTTCCAGGACTCCTGCGGGCGGTAGTCGCGCGGGTTCCACGCGTAGTCCGCCGTCGTGAACAGCGGGATGCGGGAGGCCGCGGGCTGCTCCATCGCGTTGGCGAGCAGCGCCGCCGAACCCATCGCCACCGCGGGCTCGCGGCCCGTGTAGGGACCGAGGAAGATGCGGTCCTGCGCGTAGTCGTTGACCGGGTAGTTGTCCATCGTGACGAGGCTGTGCCCGGAGCCGAACGCGGCCCGCGCGCCCGCCAGTTCGCGCCCGGTGATCGTGCGCGGGACCACGCCGACGCCCGTCCACGCCACCTCGACCAAGTCGTCGAGCCCGCCCGCGAGCGCCCCGCGGTACTCCGTCGACCCGTCCTGGTAGAACTCCGTCGGCATCAGCGACAGCGGCCCCGCGCCCGGGTGCCGCGCGGCGAGGTGCCGCGCCACCGCGTTCGCCACGCGCGCCTGCGCCCGCGCCGCCGCCTTCGGCCCCGAGCCGAACGTCCTCGCGTCCGCCTCGCAGTGCCACTCGCTGTACGACACGTCCTGGAACTGCAGCTGGAAAGCCCGCACGCCGAGCGCCCACATGGCGTCGAGCTTGCGGTTCAGGGCCCTGACGTCGTCGTCCGACGACATGCACATGGCCTGCCCGGGCGCCACGGCCCAGCTCAGCGTCACGTGGTTGGCGCGCGCCCGCTCGGCAAGGGCCCGGAAGTCGTCGCGCTGGGCGGCCGGATACGTCTCGCGCCACCGCGCCTGCCGGTACAGGTCGTCGCCCGGCGCGTACAGATAGCGGTTCTGCTTGGTGCGTCCCATGAAGTCCAGCTGGTCGAGCCGCTGTTCACGGGTCCACGGGGTTCCGTAGAAGCCCTCCGTCATGCCGCGCACGGCCGTCCCCGGCCAGTCGCGCACGACGACCCCGGCGACCTTGTGCCCGTTCACCAGCTGCCGGAACGTCTGCACGGCGTGGAACAGGCCGTCGTCGCCGACGCCTTCCATGGCGACGGTGTCCCGGCCGTCCGTGTGCCCGGCGGCGAGCCGGTACCCGCCGGACGGCAGGTCCTTGCGGGCCGACGCGCCGAGAGCGCCGAGCGCCGTCTCGAGGCCCTGTCCGCGGCCGGGGCGGGCGTCCGCCGCTCCCCAGCCGTCACCGGACGCGGTCCCGGCGGCCACGGAGCCGATCCGCACCACGAGCGTGGGACCGCCGGGCACGGCCTTCTCGTCGTCGACCTCGGTGATGTGCCGGGCGCCTGCCCCGCGCAGCACGGTGCGCAGCGCGTCCACCGCGTACCGGTCGGCGCCGCGGCCGGTGACGAGGACGACCTCGTCGGTCACGGTCACGGACTCCGCGCCGGGGGCGGTACGCAGCGACTGCGGCCGGGGCCACACCGCGGGCGTTCCCGTGTCGCTGTCCCGGTCACCCGTGGAGAGCGTGGGCCCGGGCGGGGCCGCCACCGCTCCGGAGGCTCCCCCGAGCGCACTGGCGATGACGGCGACAGCGATGGCCGCCGCCCCCTTCCTGTGGCGCCGGAGCTGCACGGCTCACTCCTCGTTGGTCTCGGTTGGTCTCGGTTTGGCTCGGTTGGTCTCGGCTCGGTGGTGGGGCCGGTCATGGGTGTCCCAGGGTGGCAACCGAGCCCACCATTTGGCGAGTCGGAGTGTCAACGGGAGTGGCCGGTGTGCCCGCAATTGCCCGGCCGGGAGTACCGGGACGGGGTGATTCGCGCCGCTCACCGGCCGAGTCCCGCCCATGGAACAGAATGTGACCAGTAACACGTTGTCGGGCCGTTCATGTCTGCCGCCGCGTTCGCTGGGTAGAGCTGCCGAGACCGTCGCCCACGAAAAGATCGACGACAAGACCCGCGAAGAACCGCGAAAAGGAGGCCTTCATGGCCGCATCAGCGCACCTTCTGCTCTCGGCCCTGTCCAAACAGGCGGACGTGATCCTGCCCGCCCCCGCCCTGCCGCTGCCGGACGAGTTCGCGTTCGGCGCCGAACTGCCCCTCACCAGCGAGCCGCCCCTCGCCGACACGGAGCCGCTGACCAGCGAGCCCGCCCTCATCGACGTAGCACCCCTCACGAGCGAGCCGACCCCTTCGGGTCCGGTCGCGGGCCTGGACGCCTCGGGGGCCTAGGGCCTTCCGTTCGGATCATGCTGGGCTCGCGCGGTCTGGCACGCCCATCTGCGGCGTTGTCGTCAGTCGCCGACGCTCCGCGTCGACTCCCTCCTCCGCCTTGCAGCTGCACGCACCAGACCCCACTCCCTGATCCAGCCCGATCCGAACGGAAGGCCCTAGGTGACGCTGGCCCGGCTCGCCGCGCTGCACGGGATCGCCCCGTCCTACTCGCCGTCGCCCGGTCGCACGGTCGAGGCCCCGGACGCCGCGCTCGTCGCCGTCCTCGCCGCCCTCGGTGTCGACGCGCGCACCCCGGAGTCCGTACGGGACGCGCTGGCCGCGCGCGAGGCGGAGACCGCGGCGTGGCTGCTGCCGCCGACGGTCGTGCTGTGGTCCGGTGAGCCCGCCCCGGGCTGGGCGCGGGAATTACCCGAAGGTGTGACGCTCGAGCTGTCCACCGAGCAGGGTGAACGCGTCGACGACTGGCGGCCACCCGGACCGGTACCCCTCGGCGTCCACCGGCTGCGGGCCACCGCCCCCGACGGGACAACGGCCGACGCCCACCTGATCGTCGCCCCGCCGCGCATGCGCACCCCGGGCGAACGCACGCACGGGCTGCTCGTGCAGCTCTACTCCCTCCTGTCGGCGAAATCCTGGGGCATGGGCGACCTCGGTGACCTGGCCGATCTCGCAGCCTGGGCGGGCCGTACCGCCGGAGCCGGGTTCGTGCAGGTCAACCCGCTGCACGCGGCCGTACCCCGCGGAGAAGGACCCACCGACCCCTCCCCGTACCGCCCGTCGTCCCGCCGCTTCCCCGACCCGGTACACCTGCGCGTCGAGGACATCCCCGAGTACGCCTATCTGCCCGACGCCGACCGCGACCGCGTGCGTGAACTGCTCGCCGAGGCCGCCCGGCTGCGCGACGGCGTCCTGCGCAAGGGCGCCCTGATCGACCGCGACGCCGTGTGGGACCTCAAGCGCCGCGCCCTCGACCTCGTCGTGCGCGTCCCGCTCAGCCCCGGCCGCCGCGCCGCCTACTGGGACTTCCTCGCCGAGCAGGGCGCGGAACTGGACCACCACGCCACCTGGTGCGCGCTCGCCGAGCGGCACGGCCCCGACTGGCACACCTGGCCCGAGCCCCTGCGCGACCCCGGATCCAGCGAAACGGCCGGCGCCCGCACCGAGTTGATGGACCGCGTCGACTTCCACAGCCACCTCGCCTGGCTCACCGACGCCCAACTGGCGGCCGCCCAGCGCTCCGCGCGCGACGCGGGCATGCCCGTCGGACTCGTCCACGACCTGGCTGTGGGCGTGCACCCGGAGGGCGCCGACGCCTGGGCCCAGCAGCACATCTTCGCCGCGGGCATGTCCATCGGCGCGCCCCCGGACGCCTTCAACTCCCGTGGCCAGGACTGGGGTCTGCCGCCCTGGCGCCCCGACCGGCTCGCCGCCGCCGGCTACGCCCCCTACCGCGCGCTCCTGCGCAGCCTGCTCGCCCATGCGGGCGCGGTCCGCATCGACCACGTCATGGGCCTGTTCCGGCTGTGGTGGGTGCCGGCCGGACAGCCGCCCACCGAGGGGGTGTACGTCCGTTACGACGCGGAGGCGATGCTCGCCGTACTCGCCCTGGAGGCCGGCCGTGCCGACGCCCTGGTGATCGGCGAGGACCTCGGCACGGTCGAGCCCGGCGTCCGCGAGGCCCTGCACGCGCGCGGCGTGCTCGGCACCTCCGTGCTGTGGTTCGAGCGCGACTGGGACGGCACGGGCCGCCCGGTGCCGCCGGAGCGCTGGCGTACGGACTGCGTGGCCACCGCCACCACCCACGACCTGCCGTCCACCGCGGCCCGGCTGACCGGCGACCATGTGCGGCTGCGTGACAGCCTCGGCCTCCTCGGGCGGCCGCTCGCGCGGGAACAGGCCGAGGCCACGGCGGAAGTCGCCGAGTGGACCGCCCTGTTCGCGCGCCTCGGCCTGCTGCCCGGCGGCGGGGGACAGGGCCTGTCCGAGGAGGAGGAGATCCGCGCCGTCCACCGCTTCCTGCTGCTCACCCCGGCCCGCATGGTCGGCGTCTGGCTGCCCGACGCGGTCGGCGACCGGCGCCCGCAGAACCTGCCGGGGACCTCGGACGAGTACCCGAACTGGCGGCTCCCGATCGCCGACGCCACCGGCCGTCCGGTCACCTTCGAGGAGCTCACGGCCTCGCCGAGGGCGCACGCGCTGATCGAGGTCCTGCGGTCCGGACTGCCCCGTACGGCACCCCCGGGCGCGCGGCCCGTTTAGGTGTTCGCTACGTTTGCACCGTGGACAAGAAGAACGCCCTGCGCGCCGGCGCCCTGGCTGCCGGTACGACGCTGATGATGCTGCTCATGACGTCCCCCGCGCTCGCGCTGGCGCGCGACGACGGCGACGACCCCGGTAAGGGCCTCACCGTCATCGAGACCCTTGGCCTCTATGTTGTGGCGCCGATCGTGCTGTTCCTGGTGATCGCCGGCCTCGTGATGGTCGGTGACAAGTCCCGCAAGCCGCAGAAGCAGGGCTGACCACCGCACCTCTCACTTACGTCTTTGCCGAGGGCGTCTTCGTGTGCACCGCGCACCGAGGGCGCCCTCGGTGCGTTCCCGGTCCGTTCCGCGGTCGCCCGGCCGGGGAGTTCGGCCGACGTCCGGCCGGGGGAGTTCAGCCGACGTTCGGCCTGGGTGTCCTACGGCCGCTCGGCCGTCAGATAGCGCTGGAGGGTCGGCGCCAGCCACTCCACCATCTCGTCGCGGCTGAGCCCGACGGCGGGGCCGAAGCGCAGCACATAGCGGGTGAGCGCGAGACCGAGGACCTGTGACGCGCAGAGCGCGGCCCGCACCGGGGCCTCGGCGGGGTCGGGGCAGACGCGCAGGGCGAGTGGCAGTATCTGCTTCCTGAAGATGTCCTGCATGCGCTCGGCGCCCGCGGCGTTGGTGACGCCCACGCGCAGCAGCGCGGTGAGCACCTCGTTCTCCTCCCACAGGTCGAGGAAGTGCCGTACGAGGGTGCGGCCCATGTCGGCCACCGCGATCTCCTCGGAGTTCGGAAGCCGCAGGTCGAGGTCGATGGCCGCGGCGAAGAGACCCTCCTTGTTGCCGTAGTAGCGCATCACCATCGACGGGTCGATCGCCGCGTCCTTGGCGATGGCGCGGATCGTGGCCCGCTCGTACCCGTCGGTGGCGAAGCGCTCGCGGGCAGCCGCGAGGATCGCGGTGCGGGTGGTGTCCGAGCGGCGTGCCTGCTGGGTGGTTCCTGTCATGCCAACAAACGTAGGCCAACACCTGTTGACAGTCCAGAGCGGGGCGCCTAGCTTTGCCAACAGACGTTGACCAACGAGCGTTGGCAATGAGTGACCGGGTACAACCGACCTGAGCTCGACGGCACCAGGAGGCCACCATGAACGGCACCGCTCCTCGCACCGTGATCGTCGTCGGCTCCGGCCCCACCGGCCTGCTCCTGGCCGGCGACCTCGCCGCCGCGGGCGTCCCCGTCACCGTCGTCGAGCGGCGCCCCCACAAGATCAGTAACCTCTCCCGGGCCTTCGTCCTGCACGCCCGCACCCTGGAGCAGCTCGACGCCCGCGGCCTCGCCGACGGCATCGAGGCCAAGGGGCAGGCCCTCGACACGCTCCAGCTCTTCGGCCGCCTCGCCGTCGACCTGACCGTCCTCCCGTCGCGCTTCCGCCACCTCCTGGTCCTGCCGCAGTACGAGGTCGAGGCCGCGCTCCAGCTGCGCGCCACCGACGCGGGCGTGAAGTTCGCGTACGAGACCGAGGTCACCGGCCTCACCCAGGACGCGGACGGGGTGACGCTCCAAGTCCGCACAGGGGACGGTGAGCCGACGACGATGCGGGCCGCGTACGTCGTCGGGGCCGACGGCATGCGCAGCGCCGTGCGCGAGAGCGTCGGCCTCCCGTTCCCCGGCAAGTCCGTCATCCGCTCCGTCGTCCTCGCTGACGTGAAGCTCGCCGAGGAGCCCGAGAACGTCCTCACGGTCAACGCCGTGGGCGACGCTTTCGCCTTCATCGCGCCCTTCGGCGACGGCTACTACCGCGTCATCGGCTGGAACCGCGCGCGCAACGTCCCCGAGTCCGCGCCCCTCGACCTCGACGAGATCAAGGAGGTCACCCGCCTCGCCCTCGGCCGCGACTACGGGATGCGCGAGGCCCGCTGGATGTCCCGATTCCACAGCGACGAGCGCCAGGCGCCCGCGTACCGTGTCGGCCGCGTCCTGCTCGCCGGGGACGCCGCGCACGTCCACACCCCGGCCGGCGGCCAGGGCATGAACACCGGCCTCCAGGACGCCGCCAACCTCGGCTGGAAGCTCGCCGCCGTCGTCAACGGGCGTGCGGAAGACGCCCTGTTGGGCACCTACGAGGCCGAGCGCCACCCCGTCGGGAAGGCCGTCCTGCGCAGCAGCGGCGGCATCGTCAGGCTCGCGATGGCCAACCGCCCCTGGACGCTTGCGGCCCGCGCCGCCCTCACCACGTTCCTCGGACGCGTCCGCCCCGCCCGCACCCGCTTCCTCGGCCAGCTCACCGGCATCGGCGTCGCCTACCCGGCCCCGCGCGGCGCGCACCGCCTCGTCGGCACCCGCGTCCCCGATGTCGCCCTCAAGGAGGGGCGCCTCTACGAGGCCCTGCGTCAGGGCACGTTCGTCCTGATCGTCCCCGAGGGCGCCCACGACAAGGGCGGCGACCGCTATGCCGTCACCCACTGGGCGGGCGACCGCCGCACGTCACTCCTGGTGCGCCCCGACGGCTACGTGGCCTGGGCGTCGGACGACGAGCCGGTGGACGGGGGCGTCATCTCCGCCGGTATCCCGGACAGCATCGACTCGTACGCGTTCCGGGGATAGGCGGCCGGCCGGGGCCGGGGCATCCGGGGGTTCGGTCGGGTATCAGGAGGGCTGTGCGCCCGCCATCAACTGTTGCAGCAGGTCGGCGAGTTGGCCGGCCTGCTCCTTGTCTGCGTGGCCCTGCTCTCGTACGCGGCCCTCGGCGAGGCCATGGGCGGGCTGCGGATCGCGTGCATGGCGCTGATCCTGGCGGGGGTGGCCCTCGGCTCCGCGACCCGGGGCGAGACCCGGATACGTTGACCCCATGCGCGCCACCGACTGGGACATCAAGAAGCTCGCGATCCTGCGGGCCCTGCGGGACCGGGGAACCGTCACGGCCACCGCGCAGGCGCTGCTCATGACCCCGTCGGCCGTGTCGCAGCAGCTGACCAACCTGGCCAAACAGCTCGGCGTGCCGCTCCTGGAGGCGCACGGGCGGCGCGTACGCCTCACCGACGCCGCCCACCTCGTCCTGCGGCACGCCGAAGCCGTGTTCGCCCAACTGGAGTGCGCCGACGCGGAGTTGGACGCATATCTGCAGGGCGAGTCGGGAGAGGTGCGGGTCGCCGCGTTCTCCACGGCCGTGCCCGCGCTGGTGGTGCCCGCCGTACGCGCCCTGCGCACCGCCCACCCCGGGATCGCGGTCCGCGTGCGCGAGGCCGAGGCCGCTCAGGCGTACGAGCTGCTCTCGGCCGGTGACGTGGACCTGGCCCTGTCGCTCGCCGCGCACGCGCCCACCGCGCGGGACCCCAAGTTCACGCGGGTGCCGCTCCTCGCCGACCCGCTCGATGTGGCCCTGCCCACCGGGCATCCGCTGGCGGGAGCGGAAAGCCCGCGCCTGGCCGAGCTGGCCGGCGAGCACTGGATCTTCGGCGGTTCCGGACCCTGGTCGGAGATCACGCGGGCCGCGTGCGAGGCCGCCGGATTCGTGCCCGAGCAGGCGCACAGCGCGGCCGGCTGGACGGCGATCCTGGCGATGGTCGAGGCGGGGATGGGCATCGCCCTGGTCCCGCGCATGGCGGCGGCGGGCCGGGAGGGCGTCGTGATGTGCGCGCTGGGCGAGGACCGGCCGGTCAGGCACGTGGTGGCGGCGGTGCGCAGGGGTTCGGAGGAGGCGCCGGGGGTGTCGAGGGTGCTGGAAGCCCTGAGGGAAGCCGCCGCGGAGCGCTGAGATCGGCCCGGACCGTTCAGCTCACCTGAACGTATATGTCGAAAAGTTTCGATGGACCTAAGGGCTCGGCGGGTCCGACAGTGGACGCATGACGACATCTGACGCCACGCCGCTCGAAGCCCACGAGGACCCGCACGCCAACGACGCCGCCCCCTACTCCGGCGGCGACCCGTACGCCGACTACCGCCACTTCGGCGACACCGAGAGCTACGCGGAGCTGGTGGACCTCGCCGACCGGCGCCTGGGCGCGGGAGTCATCGCCGCGAACGACGAGTTCTTCGCCCAGCGCGAGAACCTCCTCGTCCGCGAGCCCGCGGTGTTCGACCCCGAGCACTTCGGGCACAAGGGCAAGATCATGGACGGCTGGGAGACCCGCCGCCGCCGCGGCACCGCCGAGTCCCCCTTCCCCGCGCCCGGGGACCACGACTGGGCGATCGTCCGGCTCGGCGCGCCCGGCGTGATCCGCGGCATCGTCGTGGACACCGCGCACTTCCGCGGCAACTACCCGCAGCGCATCAGCGTCCAGGCGGCGTGCGTGGAAGGCTCCCCGAGCCCCGAGGACGTCACCGCGGCCGACGTGAAGTGGGAGGAGCTGATCGCCCCGACGCCGGTGCGCGGCCACGCGGCGAACGGCTTCACGATCACGTCGGAACGCCGCTACACGCACCTGCGCCTCTGCCAGCACCCCGACGGCGGTGTGGCCCGCCTGCGCGTGCACGGCGAGGTGGTCCCGGACCCCGAGTGGCTCGACCTGCTCGGCACGTTCGACCTGCTCTCGGTCCTCAACGGCGGCACGTACGAGGACGCGTCCGACACGTTCTACTCCTCGCCGACGCAGATCATCCTGCCCGGCACGTCCCGCAAGATGGACGACGGCTGGGAGAACCGCAGGCGCCGGGTGCACGGCACGAACGACTGGGTCCGCTTCCGCCTCGCCGCGCAGGGTGCGATCCGTGCGGTGGAGATCGACACGGCGTACCTGAAGGGGAACGCGGCCGGCTGGATCGCCCTGAGCGGCCGCAACGGCGACACGGGCGAATGGTTCGACATCATCCCCCGCACCCGCCTCCAGCCCGACACCCTCCACCGCTTCCCACTCGCCGCCCAGGCCATAGCCACCCACGTACGCCTGGACGCCTTCCCGGACGGCGGCGTAGCCCGGATGCGCCTGCACGGCTCCCTGACGGAAACGGGCCGCGACCGACTGCGCACCCGTCACGCCGAGTTGAACGGCTGATCACTCGCACACGCGAAGGCGCCCGGCACCGAGGAATCCGGTGCCGGGCGCCTTGCGCTGTGCCCGCGAGTGCTACGCGTCAGCCCCCTGCGCACGAAGCGCACGCTCCACGCCCGCCCGCGATTCCGACACCAGGCGGCGCAGGGCCGCGTTCGGTTCGGCTGTGGTGAGCCAGGATTCCGTTGCGTCCAGGGTGGACTGCGAGATCTGGATCGCCGGGTACAGGCCGACCGCCACCTGCTGGGCCATCTCGTGGGAGCGGGACTCCCAGACGTCCTTCACCGCGGCGAAGTACTTCTCCGTGTACGGGGCGAGAAGGTCGCGCTGGTCGGTCTGGACGAAGCCGGCGATGACCGCTTCCTGGACCGCGTTCGGGAGCTTGTCGGACTCGACGACCGACGCCCAGGCCTCCGCCTTCGCCTCCTCGGTGGGGCGCGCCGCGCGGGCCGTCGCCGCGTGGCGCTCGCCCGCCGCGGTCCGGTCCCGCTCGTACTCCGCCGCGATCTCCGCCTCGTCGTAGCGGCCGACCGCGGCGAGCCGCTCCACGAACGCCCAGCGCAGCTCCGTGTCGACGGCCAGGCCCTCGACGGTCTGCGTGCCCTCCAGGAGCGCCTCGAGCAGGTCGAGCTGCTCTGGCGTGCGGGCCGTCGCCGCGAACGCGCGGGCCCACGCCAGCTGGTGGTCGCTGCCCGCCTCCGCCGCCCGCAGGTGCGCCAGCGTCGCCTCGGTCCAGGTCGCCAGCGCCGCATCGCGCCCCACGGGGGCCGCGTACAGGTCGATGGCCAGCTTCACCTGGCGGTGCAGGGACTGCACGACGCCGATGTCCGTCTCCTTGCCGATGCCCGAGAGGACCAGCTCCAGGTAGGCGCTGGTGGGCAGTTCGGCGTCGCGCGTCATGTCCCAGGCCGAGGCCCAGCACAAGGCGCGCGGCAGGGACGCCTCGAAATCGCCGAGGTGCTCGGTGACGAACGCGAGCGACTCCTCGTCCAGGCGGACTTTCGCGTACGACAGGTCGTCGTCGTTGAGGAGGATCACGGCCGGGCGGCGCTTGCCGGCCAGCTGCGGGACCTGGGTCAGCTCGGTGGCCGTGACGTCCAGCTCGACGCGCTCCACGCGCACCAGCTTGCCGCTGTCGTCATCGAGGTCGTAGAAGCCGATCGCGATGCGGTGCGGGCGCAGCGTCGGCTCGCCCTTGGCGCCGGCGGGGAGCGCGGGCGCCTCCTGCCGGATGGCGAAGGACGTGATGACGCCGTTCGCGTCCGTCTCGATCTGCGGGCGCAGGATGTTGATGCCGGCCGTCTGGAGCCAGGCCTTCGCCCACGCGGTCAGGTCGCGCCCGCTGGTCTCCTCCAGGGCGCCGAGCAGGTCGGACAGGCGCGTGTTCCCGTATGCGTGGCGCTTGAAGTACGCCTGCACGCCCTGGAAGAACTCGTCCATGCCGACGTACGCGACGAGCTGCTTGAGGACGCTGGCGCCCTTGGCGTACGTGATGCCGTCGAAGTTGACGAGGACGTCGTCGAGGTCGCGGATCTCCGCCATGATCGGGTGCGTGGAGGGCAGCTGGTCCTGCCGGTACGCCCATGTCTTCATGGTGTTGGCGAACGTCGTCCACGAGTGCGGCCAGCGGCTGTCCGGCGAGTACGCCTGGCAGGCGATCGACGTGTACGTGGCGAACGACTCGTTCAGCCAGAGGTCGTTCCACCACTCCATCGTCACGAGGTCGCCGAACCACATGTGGGCCAGCTCGTGCAGGATCGTCTCCGCACGCACCTCGTACGACGCGTCCGTCACCTTCGAACGGAACACGTACTGGTCGCGGATCGTGACCGCGCCCGCGTTCTCCATCGCGCCCGCGTTGAACTCCGGCACGAAGAGCTGGTCGTACTTGGCGAAGGGGTACGCGTAGTCGAACTTCTCCTGGAACCAGTCGAAGCCCTGCCGCGTGACCTCGAAGATCGCGTCCGAGTCGAGGAACTCGGCGAGCGAGGGCCGGCAGTAGATGCCGAGCGGCACGGACTGCCCGCCCGGGCCCTCGTACGAGGAGTGCACCGAGTGGTACGGGCCGACGATCAGGGCCGTGATGTACGTGGAGATGCGCGGCGTCGGCTCGAAGCGCCAGACGTCGTCCTTGGGCTCCGGGGACGGGGAGTTGGAGATGACCGTCCAGCCCGTCGGCGCCTTCACGGTGAACTGGAAGGTGGCCTTGAGGTCCGGCTGCTCGAAGGAGGCGAAGACGCGGCGCGCGTCCGGGACCTCGAACTGCGTGTACAGATAGGCCTGCTGGTCGACCGGGTCGACGAAGCGGTGCAGACCCTCACCCGTGTTGGTGTACGCGCAGTCGGCGACGACCCGCAGCTCGTTCGGCCCCGCCTCCAGGTGCTTGAGCTCGATCCGCGAGTCGCGGAACACGGCGGCGACATCGAGCGAATGACCGTTCAGGACGACCTCGTGGACCGCCGGGGCGACCAGGTCGATGAACGTGTGGGCGCCCGCCTCGGCGCTCTCGAACCGCACGCTGGTCACGGACCGGTAGGTGCCGCCCTCCTGCGCTCCCGAGAGGTCGAGATCGATCTCGTACGACTCGACATCGAGCAGTTTCGCCCGCTGCTGCGCCTCTTCACGGGTCAGATTGGTGCCAGGCACGCGGTCATCTCCTAGATCCGGTCTACGTTTTTGACGTTCCGGTCATCCTTCCACGAGGGAAGCGGAGAGCGCGATGTCCGTTTTCCGCCGGTGAACCCGCGTGCGCGGGACGAGCCTGGAGTACATGACCACGTACACCGCACAGCCCATCGCACCGGCCACTCTCAAGGAGCTGCGGGACACCGACGACGCGGGCCGCCCCTGCGTCGCGTTCACCGCCACCGAAGACGCGGCCGTAGGGTCCCCGCTGCGCTGCTGTCTGCGCTCCGTCGAGCCCGGCGAGCGGATCGCGCTCGTCTCGTACGCGCCGCTTCGGCGCTGGAGCGAGGCCACGGGCGCGCACCCGGGCGCGTACGACGAGCAGGGCCCGGTCTTCATCCACGCCGACGACTGCGATGGACCGGCGGCGGACGCCGGCGGCTACCCCTTCGACCGGCCCGGCGCCCTGCGCACCGTGCGCCGCTACGACGCCGAGGGGCACATCGTCGGCGGGCGCCTCCTGGAGATCCCCGAGGACACGACGGCCGGCTTCGACGCGGCGTTCGCCGAGGCGTTCGAAGACCCGCACGTGGCGCTCGTCCACGTGCGGGCCCTGGAGTACGGCTGCTTCCAGTTCGAGGTGCGCAGGTCGCGGTAGAACCGCCGCGCGTCCGCGGTGGGCGGGCGTCAGCCCTTGAGCTCGGCCGCCACCAGCTCCGCGATCTGCACCGCGTTCAGCGCGGCGCCCTTGCGGAGGTTGTCGTTCGAGACGAACAGCGACAGGCCGTTCTCCACGGTCTCGTCGCCACGGATGCGGCCCACGAACGAGGCGTCCTGGCCCGCGGCCTGGAGCGGCGTCGGGATCTCGGACAGCGCGACGCCGGGGGCGCCGGACAGGATCTCCGTGGCGCGCTCGACGGAGAGGGGACGGGCGAAGCGGGCGTTGATCTGCAGCGAGTGCCCGGAGAAGACCGGGACGCGCACGCAGGTGCCGGAGACCTTGAGGCCCGGGATCTCGAGGATCTTGCGGGACTCGTTGCGGAGCTTCTGCTCCTCGTCCGTCTCGTTCAGACCGTCGTCGACGATGGAGCCGGCCAGCGGCAGCACGTTGAACGCGATGGGCCGCTTGTAGACCTGCGGCTCGGGGAACTCGACCGCGGAGCCGTCGTGCGTGAGCTTGTCCGCCTCGGCGACGACCTTCTGCGCCTGGCCGTGCAGCTCGGCGACGCCCGCGAGGCCGGAGCCGGAGACGGCCTGGTAGGTGGCGACGACCAGCGCTTCGAGGCCGGCCTCCTCGTGCAGCGGACGCAGGACCGGCATCGCGGCCATCGTCGTGCAGTTCGGGTTGGCGATGATGCCCTTGGGGCGGTCAGCGATCGCGTGCGGGTTGACCTCGGAGACGACCAGGGGGACCTCGGGGTCCTTGCGCCAGGCCGACGAGTTGTCGATCACGACCGCGCCCTGGGCCGCGACCTTCTCGGCGAGCGCCTTGGAGGTGCTGCCGCCCGCGGAGAAGATGACGATGTCGAGGCCCGTGTAGTCGGCCGTCGAGGCGTCCTCCACCGTCACACCGTCGATGACCGTCCCGGCCGAGCGGGCCGAGGCGAACAGGCGCAGCTCGTCCACCGGGAAGTCCCGCTCGACGAGGATCTTGCGCACGACCGTGCCGACCTGACCGGTGGCTCCGACGATTCCGACCTTCACAGGGGTTTCCTCCGTACGTACACGAACAGAACAGCGGGGGTGCCGCTCCATGATGCGTCTGTCCCCGGCCGCCTTGTCCAATCCATTGTCCGAGGTGCGGGACGCCACATTCATCCCTGTCTCACGGTGCGAACGTTTCGCCCGGTCCCGGCGTCCTAGGGGAAACGCGGGAGAGCCAGGGGGAGGGGAGGGGCATTGCTGCGCAGAAGAACGCGCCGCGCGGAGGCGGCCGATCCGCTGGATGCCGCACAGGAGGACCGGGTGCGGGCCGTCCTGTCGCTCGGCGGGGTACCGCACGGCGATCTTCAGGACGGCGTGCAGCAGGTGCGCCTGCGGCTCCTTGAACGGGCCGCGCGGGGCGACGAGGCACCGCGCGACGTGTCGGCGTGGGCCGCCGTCGTCGCCTCGAACCTCGCGATGGACTGGCACCGGGCCCGACGCCGCCAGGAACGGCTCGGGGAGCGCCTCGCCTCGCTGCGCCAGGAGCAGCGCGCGGAGGACGGCGCCGAGTCGCGGGTCCTCTCGCTGGCCGTGGCGCAGGGCCTGGACGAGCTGCCGGACACCCAGCGCCAGGTCGTCGTCCTGCGGTTCTACGCGGATCTCCCGGTGCGGGCGATAGCCGAGGAGCTGGGCATCCCTGAGGGCACGGTCAAGAGCAGGCTGCACACGGCGGTACGGATGCTGCGGGCGCGGCTGCGCGAAGGGGAGGTGGTGTGACATGGAGCACGAGGACCGGGCGCTGATGCAGGCGCTCACGGGGGAGCCGCTGCCCGATCAGGACGCGGCCGACCCCGGGGCGGTGGCCGCGCATGCCGCCGCGGTGGCCGATGTCGCGCTGCTCGCGGAGCAGGTGCGGGGGATCGGGGACGCGCTGGCCGCGCGGGAAAGGCCGCGCCCCGCGCCGGTGGTCGCCCCGCGGCCCCGGCGCAGGCCCCTCGCCGTCGCCTTCGGGGCGCTCGCCGCCGCGTGCGCGGCCTCGCTGCTCGGCGGGCTCGTATGGCTGGGCGTCGCCGGCGCGCCGGGCGCCGCCGACGACAAGTCCGCGGCGGACCATCGCGGGGCCTCGGACAGCGGGAAGCAGGGCGCGGACGTGACGCCGGAGGGCTTCGTGGCGTGCTCGCGGCTCATCGTCGAGGGCACCGTCGTCCGGGTCGAGCCCGTGCCCGGCGCGGAACGCGACACGATCACGCTGACCGCGACCCGCTACTACAAGCCCGCCGAGGGACCGGAGAAGGTCACCTTCCGGATGGATCATGACGTCGACCCGCGACTGAAGCCGGGCGACCGCACGCTGATCAGCATTCCCAAGGGCGGGGAGCACCCGGACAACTGGGCCACGAAAGCCGCGGACCGCGCGTCCCTGCGCGACATGGTCGTCAACGCGCTGCCCGGCTCCCGCGCCCTGAAGTGCTCGAAGGCCCCCGGCCCGGGCGTGTGACGCGTCGTACGAACGGGACGGGAAAGGGCGGGCGCCCGTACGGACGCCCGCCCCTGCCGTTACCCGGTCACCGTTACGGCGTGACCTTCTCGATCTTCACGCTGCCGAGCCCGGCGACCGTGCCGCGCCCGTTCAGGAGCTGCACCTCGCCGAAGAACTCGCGGCCCTCCGGCGCGGCGGCCGCGGCGACGACCTCGGCGGTGACCTGGGTCGTGTCACCGTTGCCGAGCTTCACGGACTTCGCCTCGTCGACCTTGACCTGGCCGAGCGTCGGGGAGAAGAACACGTCGCGGTAGTCGTACTCCGTCGAACCGGACGGGACGGAGTAGCCCACGACCTCGACCGTGTACGTGCCGGCGGCCGGCTTGCTGATGCTGACGGCCTCCTCGGAGTCGCCGTCGGCGGACTGCCCGACCTGCCGGCCGTTCTCGTCGTAGACCGTCAGGTCCAGGTCGGCGGCGTTGTCGGAGACGCCGCCGATGGCGACGTCCAGACGCTCGGCGCCCGCGGGGACGACGACCGTGGAGGTCTGCGTCTCACCCTCCTTGACGGACGGACGCGCCGTCTTCGACGAGCCGAGCGGACCGCCCTTCAGCTTGCCGTCGAGCGCGGCGAACTGGTTCGTCACCTTCCAGGAGACGGCGGCCGGGGTGCCGACCTTGGCCTCGGGGACGGTCTGCACGGCCGGGTCGAAGGCCGCGCCGAGCACGGCGACGTCCAGCTTGTACGGGTTGTCGAGCTGCGGCGACGTACGGCGCGCCTCGACCTCGATCTCCCAGACACCGGCCTGCGGGTCCGCGTACGAGCGCAGGTCGGGGCGGCAGGTGTTGGCCGGGTTGTAGTTCGGGTAGCAGCTCGGCGTCGATGTGTCGTCGACGGGGACGCCGTACGGGTGGATCGAGATGAAGCGGGTCTGGCTCTTGTCGGCCAGGCCGCTCATCGCGACCTCCAGGGACTTGGCGCCCTCGGGGACCGTCAGGAAGTACGACTTCGTGCTGTTGCGCTGCACGGAGCCGGAGTCCGAGAACGTGTACGACGGCTTCGCGAGCGGCGTCGCGACGACGACGGTCGCCATGACCTGCTGGTCGACGCCCTCGGTGCGCGGGTCGTCCACCTCCAGGACGGCGCTGCGCAGACCGGCGCTCTTCGGCGCGGCCTGCACCTTGACGGTGACCGGCTTGTTCAGCGGCAGCGAGACGGTGTCGTCGCCGAGGATGCGGAACGTGGAGCCCGAGTTGTTCTTGAGGGACAGCTCGTGGCGGACCGCGCGGTCCGGGCCCGACGTGCGCGTGACGGTGACGTCGTAGGTCTTCTTCTGGCCGGCCTTGAGGCCGCCCTCGCGGTCGTAGATGCCGGTGCCGAAGCCCGGGTCCTTGAGCGCGTAGTCGATCGCGGTGTCGACCGGGGCCTTCACCGTGTACGTGTGGGCGCTCGCGCCGTCCTCGATGGAGTCCCACGCGTCGACGATGTCGATGAGGCCGGAGCCCTCGGCGTACGCCTGCTCGCCGCTGATGTGCTTCGCGGTCGAGGTGAGCGCCGTGCGCAGCTTCGCCGGGGTGAGCGCGATGTGCTTCTGCTTCGCGGCGGAGAGCAGCAGGGCCGAGGCGCCCGCGGCCTGCGGGGACGCCATCGAGGTGCCCTGGAGCATCGAGTAGCCGGCCGGCAGGCTGTAGCCCGCCTCGGCGACCGGGGAGCCCGGCAGCCAGGTCTGCGTCGTGTTGATCGCGGCGCCGGGCGCGGTGATGGTCGGCGTGAAGCCGCCGTCCTCACGCGGGCCGCGCGACGAGAACGGCATCATGGCGTACGACTTCGTCACGCCTGAGCCGTAGTTGGACGCCCAGGTCTCCTTGGAGACGGACGCGCCGACGGAGATGACCTTGTCGGCGAGGCCGGGGTCGCCGATGGTGTTCGCGCCGGGGCCGGAGTTGCCCGCGGAGATCACGAGCTGGACGCCGGAGTCGTCGATGAGGCGCTTGTAGAGCAAGGCGCGCGCGTTGTTGCCGTCGTTGAGGGCGGGCAGGCCGCCGATCGACATGTTGACGATGTCGACGCCGCGCTTGGTGACGAGGTCGATCATGCCCTCGGTGAGCGCGACGTTGGTGCAGCCGCCGGACCAGGTGCAGGCGCGCGAGGAGACGAGCTTCGCGCCGGGCGCGGCACCGCTCATCTTTCCGCCGAACAGGCCGTTGGCGGAGGTGATGCCCGCGACGTGCGTGCCGTGCTCGGACTCGATGACGCCGATGTTGACGAAGTCGGCCTTCTTGCCGACCCAGTCGCCGCCGTACGGGTCCATCGGGACGTCCTTGCGGATCTCCACGACGAACGGGATCCGCTCGACGACGTCGGTCGCCGGGTTGTCCTTGCCGAAGTACCCGATCTGGTAGCCGTCCTTGTACGGCTTCATCGGGGTGTCGTCGGTGAAGTCTGCGTTGTCGTTCAGGTCGACGGTGACCGTGCCGGCCTTGGCGTCGTAGAGGACGGCCCAGGAGTCGGTGGTGTCGCCGTCGCGGTTCAGGTCGCCCTTGGCGTCGCCGCCGGTGGTGGCGGACTCCTTGAACGTCGAGACCTGGTACGAGCCGGCCGCGGCCTTGAAGGTCCGGCCGCCGAACGTGAACGTCGGGCCGCTCACGTTGGTGACCATCGCGCGCCAGGTGGCGTCGCCGTCGACGATCGGGTCGGTCGAGGTGACCCAGTCGACGATCTTGCGCTCGCCGGTGGTGGTCTTCTGGAGCGCCGGGTGACCGAGGTCCACACCGGAGTCGAGGATGCCGATCGTGACGCCGCGGCCGTCGGCCTTCGGGTGGTCCTGCACGAAGTCGACGGCGCCCGTCTCGAAGGACGGGTTGTACGGGTTCTTCGCCGGGGTGGACTTGCCGGGCGCGGCGTACGAGCCCTCGGCGCCCTTCGAGCCCTTGGCGGTGTCGCCGGCCGGGGTCGGGTCGTCGAGCTCGATCTCGTGGCGCAGGTCGATGCCCTGCACGGAGGAGAGCTTCTCGGCCGCCTTGATCGCGGCGTCCGCCTTGGCGGTCGGCACGGTGGCGCGGACGTAGCCGAGCTTGTCGTAGGTCCGGCCGACGGAGCCGCCCTTGACGGCGTCGAGCTGGTGCGCGACCTGCTCGGTCGCTCCGGGGGCGGTCGCGACCATCATGGTCACGTTCTTCTCGCCGGACGCCTCGGCCTGGTCGAGGAGCTGGGCGTCGGACGAACCGAGCTTGTCACCGGCCGACTTGACGGGTGCGTCGGCCGACGGGGTGGTGTCCGTGTCCGCGGAGTAGGCCAGGGGTATCGGCCCGGCTGCGGTGAGCGCTGCGACGAGGCCGGCCGCGGCCGCGAGCCGGGCCGCCCGTCTCGCTCCGGATATCGGTGCGCGCTGGGGATCGAGGGTCATCAGCATCCCTGTACGTAAAGGTCGGAAAGGGTCCGGAATTCGGTGCCGGATGACCGCTCAGCTTTACGTAAGTGGCGCCTGTTTGGGGAGAGTTGCCCGTGACGTGATCAGGTCATGGCGTACTTCCGCCATACGTCATCACGGACAAAGCGGGGCGTTCGGGGAATCGCGCACAGCGGGGTGTGGCACACGCGCCCCACGAGGAGAGCCGCCCGCCGCGCCACCGACCCGCACGTTCACCACCCCGACCCGCCGTGGACCGCATAACGTCACCGTGTGCACAGGGAACTGAGGGTCGCGGCCTACGCAGTCTGCGTACGGGACGGGCAGGTGCTGCTCGCCCGCTGGGTGGCCGGCGACGGCACCAGACGCTGGACGCTGCCCGGAGGAGGCATGGACCACGGGGAGGACCCGTACGACACCGTGATCCGCGAACTCGACGAGGAGACCGGCTACGCGGTCGAACCCGGCACCCTCCTCGGCGTCCACTCCGTCCTGCGCCGCTACCCGCGCAAGCTCGGCGCCGTCGCCGACTTCCACGGCCTGCGCCTCGTCTACGAGGGCCGGATCACCGGCGGCGAACTGCGCCACGAAGTGAACGGCTCCACCGACATGGCCGCCTGGCACGCCCTCGACGACGTGCCCCGTCTCGCCCGCGTCGAACTCGTCGACGTGGGCCTCGAACTGTGGCGCGAGCGGCCCGCCGCAGGCCACGTCTTCCCCGAAAAGTGAACACGGAGTGACCGGCTCCTCTACGGCACAAGAGGCGTTCATGGCCGCGCAGGGTGGTCGGTGATCCACGTGGCGTGATCGGCGTTGCCCGTTGCCGCCGCGTTAACGCGCAGGTCATCCCCGATGCCAACGATCCAGTACGAGCGGGTAGTTCTGCCACGGCGAGCGCCCCGCGACCACTGCCGACGCGTTAGCACTCGGGGAGACCGCGCCATGCCGCGCATACGCTCTGTCGCCGACACCGCTGCTTCAGCCACCGCCGCCAAGGCCGCCTCCATCGCCTCGGCACTCGACCGCCGCACCTTCCTCGCCGCGTCCGGAGCCGTCTCCCTGACGGCCGGGATCGGCTACGCACTCGGCCCCGGCACGGGCAGCGCGGCCGCGGGCCCCGCGGCGCCACCCGTCCCGGCCGCCGTCTCCCGCCGGGCCCCGGCCGCCCCGCTCGCGCCCTACACGCGCGGCACCACCCTCGGATCCGTCGCCGCGGCCCCGGCCGGCGCGGGCTACCGGCGCCTCGGCGACGGCCCCGCCTGGCAGCGCGTCGTCCGCGGCGACCTCGCGTCCGCCAAGTCCGGGCGTGAGGGCCGCCGCACCGCGCTCGCCGCGTTCGTCCAGTTCACCGACCTCCACCTGGTCGACGTACAGCACCCCCTGCGCTACGAGTACCTGCGCGCGCAGACCGCGAGCGCCTGGCGCCCCCAGGAGTCCCTGTCGGTCGCCGGGGCGGTCTCCCTCGTGGAGCGGGTCAACGCGCTGCGCGGGGCGCCCGTCACCGCGTCGCCCCTGCACTTCGTCATGACGACCGGCGACAACACCGACAACAACGCCAAGTCGGAGCTGGACTGGTTCCTGACGGCGATGAGCGGCGGCCGCATCACCCCGAACACCGGCGACCCGCGCCGCTACGAAGGCGTGCAGGACAGCGGCCTCAAGCTGTACTGGCACCCGGACGCCGCCCTGCGCGACGCCGACAAGCAGCTCGGCTTCCCCCGCGTCCACGGCTTCCTGGACGCCGCGATCGCTGAGCTGCGCAGCCCGGGGCTCAACCTGCCCTGGTACTCGACCGTCGGCAACCACGACGCGCTGCCCGGCGGCTGCTACGCGCCCGGCGACTCCTTCTTCGCCGAATTCGCGGTGGGCGGGCGCAAGCTCATGGAGCTGCCGGACTCCGCGGGCAAGGCGATCTGGGACAACGTGAAGAGCGGCGGCGACCCGAAGGGTCACGGCTTCAAGGAACTCCTCAAGTCCCAGGCGCGCCACATGCGTTCGGTCACCCCGGACGAGTCCCGCGCCCCCTTCACCCCGGCCGAGTACCTCAAGGCCCACCTCGACCCGGCGCACCTGGGCCCGGGCCCGCACGGCCACGGCTACACGCAGGCCAACGTCGACGCGGGCACCCAGTACTACGCCTTCCGCGTCTCGGACGACATCCTCGGCATCAGCCTCGACACGACGGACCCCGGCGGCCACTACGAAGGCTCCATCGGCACGGCCCAGCTCAACTGGCTGGAGCGCACGCTCAAGGACAACGAGAAGAACGGGGACTCCCACGTCCTCGTCTTCAGCCACCACACCAGCAAGACCATGCGCAATCTCCGCCAGGACCCGCACCACCCCGGCGAGGCCCGGCACGGCGGCGACGAGCTCCTCGCGCTCCTCGGCCGCCACCGGAGCGTCCTGGCCTGGGTCAACGGCCACAGCCACAAGAACGCCATCACCCCGCACGCGGGCCCCGAGGGCGGCTCCTTCTGGGAGATCTCGACGGCGTCCCACGTCGACTTCCCGCAGCTGGCCCGCGTCATCGAGATCACCGACAACCACGACGGCACGGTCTCCCTGTTCACCACGCTCATCGAGTCCGCGGCCCCGCACCGCACCGACTTCAGCGACCTCACCCAGACCGGTCTCGCGGCCCTCTACCGCGAACTCTCCTTCAATGTCCCCGGATCCCGCGCCACCCTCTCCGGCACCCCCGGCGACCGCAACACGGAACTCGTCCTTCGCAAGGCCTGAGACGCGAGGCCTGAGATGCAAGGCCTGAGAACGGCCTGATCCCGCCCAACCCGATCATGGTCCTCAACCCCTGCCCGTGACACCTGAGTCCCCCAGGTCGACCGCAGCGCACACAGCTGCAGAACATCGGCGAAGGAGACAAGGGATGTCAGTGCGTACCGGCCTGGTGGGTGTGGCCGTAGTGGTGTCGGTGACGGCGGGGGCGCTCGCGACCCCCGCTCTCGCCGATGCGCCGGCCAAGGACGGACACGGGGCGACGCAGCAGGCCATGGACGCCGCCGTCGCGGCGGGCGTGCCCGGGGTGACGGGGCAGGCGACGGACAAGTACGGGACCTGGAAGGGCACTTCGGGCCTCGGTGACCTGCGCACGGACACCCCGCGCGGAGACCGGGACCGCTATCGCGTCGGCAGCATCACCAAGACGTTCGTCGCGACGGTCCTCCTCCAGCTGGAGGCCGAGGGCAGGCTGAGCCTGGACGACACCGTCGACCGGTGGCTGCCCGGCGTCGTCACCGGCCACGGTCACGACGGCAGGAAGATCACCGTCCGCCAGCTGCTCAACCACACGAGCGGGATCTACAACGTCACGGCGGACAAAGACTTCCAGCAGACCGTCTTCTCCCGCGACGGCTTCCTGAAGCACCGCTACGACACCTGGTCACCCGGCAAGCTCGTGTCGGTCGCCATGGCCCACAAGCCCGACTTCGCGCCCGGCACGTCCTGGAACTACTCCAACACCAACTACGTGCTGGCCGGCATGGTCGTGAAGGAGGTCACCGGCCACTCCTACGCGGACGAGATCCGCCACCGCGTCATCGAGCCCCTCCACCTGCGCGCCACCAGCCTGCCCGGCACCACCGTCACCGTGCCCCGCCCGGCGAGCCGCGCCTACTCCAAGTTCCCCGACGACCCGGACAAGAAGACGTACGACGTCACGGAGCTCAACCCGACCCTCGCCTCGTCGGCCGGCGAGATGATCTCCGACTCGGCGGACCTGAACCGCTTCTACTCGGCGCTCCTCGGCGGCCGGGTGCTGCCCGCCGCACAGCTCGCCGAGATGAAGACAACCGTCCCCGTGCCCACGGGGAAGGGCGAGCCCGAGGTCGGCTACGGTCTCGCCCTCATGCGGCAGAAGCTGAGCTGCGGCAAGGAGATCTGGGGCCACAGCGGCGGCATCCACGGCTCCAGCTCGGACGCCGTGACCACATCCGACGGCCGCCACACCCTCGCGTTCAACTTCAACGGCGACTGGACGGGCGACAGCCAGGCTGTCATCGAGGCCGAGTTCTGCCCCAAGTAGCCGAGACAGACGGTGAATTGAGCGGCCCGGGCCCCGGCGGTGTTCAGCGCGGAAGCACCATCACATACGCCGCCGGTTCCCGGTCCGCGGACGCCATCAGCGCGGTCCGTACGACCGTAGCCTGCTGTTCGGGGGACTCGCGCAGTTTGCGCGGCGTGATGTGGACGACGGTGATCCCGAGGCGCTCCAGGTGCTCGCGCTTGCGGGCGTACTCGGACCACTCCGGGCCGTCGCTCTCCTCCTGGAGCTCGGGGCGCAGCCCGTGCCGGGGGGCGTTGGGGCCTCCCCTGCTCGAGCGCAGCCGAGAGCTTGGGGAAGTGTCCAGCTCCACGGCGACGGCCTGGTCCGGCCAGTACGCGTCGACACCGCCGAGGTGCGGCCCGCCGGGCAGGCGCAGGTCCACGTGCCACAGCGGGTCGGGCAGGCCGTACTCGCGCACCATCTCGTACATCCGGTCCTCGGCGATGGCGCGCCCCTCGGCGAGCAGCGAGTCCACGGCGTCGATGACGTGCGGGCGGGTGAGGAGCCCGGCCTGGTTCAACTCCCTTACCACGGCGGCGGGTTCGCAGTGCCCGTCGCGGACGGCCTCGGTGAGCAGGCGGCGCACCGCCCCCGCCTCCGAGAGCTGGGCGACGGCGTCCGCGAGGGCGCGCGGCACCGGCGCCACCGGCACCCCCGAGATCCGCTGTGGCGTCGGCATCCCGTGAGTGCGCACGAGGCGTGCGAAGCCGGTCGAGCGCAGCCGCCGGGTGCGCGGCACCAGGACGTCGATCCGGTCGAGGGAGAGCAGCGGCGGAACGGACACGAAGCGGTGCAGGGCGAGCGCGGCAAGTCCCGTGACCATCGCGTGGGCGTACGGGGTCTGGGGCGCGGCCTGCGGGGGGTGCGGCTGGTCGGGGGTGGTCTGCGTGGGCACGGCGGCAGCGGTACGGGTCTGGGGGCGACCCGCGTACAGGAGGACGGCGTGCAGCCGCTCGTCGGGTGTGGGCGGGCCGGGGTGGAGCAGATACACGCCGGGCAGGAGCTGCTGCCAGGGGCCGCCCGGCCTGCACTGCTCGTTCAGGGCCGCGGAGTTGACCCCGTGCGCCTTGAGCTGGGCGGCGCTCAGCACGCGCTGCCGGGAGTCGTCGAGGTGCTGGAGGGGCCGGGGGGACAGCGGGGTGTTGTGGTTCATGACCCGGCCATTCCCGGCGCCGCCCGGGCTCCTAACCCCTGTTACACGCCCGTCGACGAAAAGGGACAAGCCTGCCCTAAAGTACGGGCGTTCGACTGCCGAGAAGGGCAGGCGGGCGCCGGGTTACGGCCGGAAGTACCCGCGTTCGGTAACTCCCGGCCGCAGTGGCCCTGTTGTGCTCGCCGGGGCTACATCCCGGCCGTCGCGTCGCACGCCTGTGCGCGCAGGGCGCGGGCCAGGTCGTCGCGGGCCTCCAGGACGAGGCGGCGCAGCGCGGGCGCCGCGTCCTCGTGCGCCGCCAGCCACGCGTCGGTCGCGTCGAGGGTGCCCTGCGAGTCCTGGAGCGAGGGGAAGAGACCCTTCACCACGTCCATGCCGATCTGGATGGACCGCTCCTCCCACACGCGCTCGATCGCCGCGAAGTACCGCTCCGCGTACGGCGCGGTCAGCTCGCGCTGCGCCGGCTGCTGGAAGCCCGCGATCGTCGCCTCGACGAGCGCGTTCGACAGCGCGTCCGACTCGACGACCTGCGCCCAGGCCTGCGCCTTCACCGCCGCGGACGGGCGCGCCGCGAGGCAGCGCACCTGGTGCCGCTTGCCGGAGGCGGTGTCGTCGCGCGCCAGCTCCGCGTCGATCACCGACTCGTCGGCCGCGCCCGTGGAGGCGAGGGCCTGCACGAACTGCCAGCGCAGCTCCTGGTCGACATCGAGCCCGTCGATCTTCGCGGTGCCGTCGAGCAGGCCGCGCAGCAGCTGGAGATCGGCCTCGGCGGACGCGACGGAGGCGAAGAACCGCGCCCACGTCAGCTGGTTCTGGCTGGCCGGCTCGGCGAACCGCAGCTCCCGCAGGGCGCCCTCGGCGAGCTGCCGGCTGCCCTCGGCGCGCCACTCGGGCGCCGCGTAGTGCGTCACCGCCGAGTTCGCCCAGGTGTGCAGCATCTGGAGGACGCCGATGTCGCTCTCGCGCCCGGCGAATCGCAGCACGAGGCCGATGAAGTCACGCGCGGGCATGAGCCCGTCCCGCGTCAGGCTCCACAGCGCCGACCAGCACAGGGCGCGCGCGAGGGGGTCCGTGATGTCACCGAGGTGCTCGCGCAGGGCGGCCAGCGAGTTCTCGTCGAAGCGGATCTTGCAGTAAGTGAGGTCGTCGTCGTTGACCAGGACCAGCTCGGGAGCCTCCTCGCCGGCCAGCTCGGACACCACCGTGCGCGGTCCTTCGACGTCCACCTCCGCGCGCGCGTACCGCGTCAGCTCTCCCTCGGCGGAGCGGCGGTACAGGCCCACCGCCACGCGGTGCGGACGCAGTTGGGGGTGCGACTCGGCGGCTTCCTGGATCACGGCCAGCTCGGTGATCCGGCCCTCGGCGCTCAACGTCACCTGCGGCGTGAGGGAGTTGACGCCCGCCGTCTGCAGCCACGCCCGCGACCACGTGGCCATGTCGCGCCCGCTGGTCTCCTCCAGGACGGACAGCAGATCGCCGAGCTGCGTGTTCCCGTACGCGTTCCGCTTGAAGTAGCGCCGCGCGCCTTCGAGGAACGCCTCGCGCCCCACGTAGGCGACGAGCTGCTTCAGGACGCTCGCGCCCTTCGCGTACGTGATCCCGTCGAAGTTGAGCTTGGCGTCCTCCAGGTCGCGGATGTCGGCCGTGACCGGGTGCGTGGAGGGCAGCTGGTCGGCGCGGTACGCCCATGCCTTGCGGTTGTTGGCGAAGGTGATCCAGCCGTTGGTGAAGCGCGTCGCCTCGACCATCGAGAACGTCCCCATGAAGTCCGCGAAGGACTCCTTGAGCCACAGGTCGTCCCACCACTGCATGGTGACGAGGTCGCCGAACCACATGTGCGCCATCTCGTGCAGGATGACGTTCGCGCGCCGCTCGTACGACGCCTGCGTCACCTTGCCGCGGAAGATGAACTCCTCGCGGAACGTGACACAGCCCGGGTTCTCCATCGCGCCGAGGTTGTACTCCGGCACGAACGCCTGGTCGTACTTCCCGAAGGGGTACGGGTAGTCGAAGTGGTCGTGGAAGAAGTCGAGCCCCTGCTTCGTCACCAGGAACACGTCGTCCGCGTCGAAGTGCTTCGCGAGCCCCTTGCGGCACATCGCGCCGAGCGGGATCTCCAGCTTCGTACCGTCCTCGAAGACCCGCTCGTAGAGTTCCGTCACATAGTGGTACGGGCCCGCGACGATCGCCGTGATGTACGTCGAGATCGGCTTCGTCTCCGCGAACTTCCAGACACCCTCAACGAGTTCCCCCACCCCGTTCGACCAGACCGTCCAGCCCTCGGGAGCCTGCACGCTGAAGCGGTAGGGCGCCTTGAGGTCGGGCTGCTCGAAGCCCGCGTACACGCGCCGCGAGTCGGCGGGCTCGTACTGCGTGTAGAGGTAGACCTCGCCGTCCTCGGGGTCGACGAAGCGGTGCATGCCCTCGCCGGTGCGGCTGTAGGCGCACTGGGCGTCGACCACCAGCTCGTTCTCGGCGGCCAGGCCGTCGAGCGCGATCCGCGTCCCGTCGAAGACGGCCGCCGTGTCGAGGTCCTCGCCGTTCAGCGTCACCGCGTTCACGGACGGCGCGATCAGGTCCACGAAGGTCGCGGCGCCGGGCTCGGTGGCCCGGAACCGGATCGTGGTCACCGAGCGGAACGTCCGGGGACCCTCGCCCTCGGTCTCGCCGATCGCGGACCGCAGATCGAGCTGGACCTCGTACCCGTCGACGGACAGCAGGCCCGCCCGCTCGCGGGCCTCGTCGCGGGAAAGATTCTCTCCGGGCACGGGCGGCACTCCCTTGTGACTCGACTGGCTGCACTTGTGGTGCGAACAGGACCGATCCTGCCATGTGCCCCTGACGCCTGACAGCCGGGAATGGCAGGCCCGTGCGGGACGTTGCGGTGGTGAGTCAACGACACGGAATACACGAGGAGAACCATGTCCGAGAAGACCCCCGTCGACTTCTGGTTCGACCCCCTGTGCCCCTGGGCCTGGATGACCTCACGGTGGGTCCTCGAAGTGGAGAAGGTCCGCGACATCCAGGTCAGGTGGCACCTGATGAGCCTCGCCGTCCTGAACGAGGACAAGCTCGACGACCTGCCCGACGAGTACCGCGAGCTCCTGGAGACGAAGGCCTGGGGCCCGGTCCGCGTCGTCATCGCCGCACAGGAGGAGCACGGCGCGGAGGTCCTCGGCGACCTCTACACCGCGCTCGGCACGCGCATCCACAACGGCGGCGAGGGCCCCACGAAGGAAGCAGTCGCCGCAGCCCTCGACGAGGTCGGCCTGCCCGCCTCCCTCCTCGACCACTGGGACGGCACGAAGTACGAGCCCGAGCTGCGCGCCTCCCACAAGGAGGGCATCGACAAGGTCGGGCAGGACGTCGGCACGCCCGTCATCGCCGTACCCGGCGCGGACGGCGAGCAGGTCGCGTTCTTCGGCCCGGTCGTCACCCCTGCCCCCAAGGGCGAGGAGGCCGCGAAGCTCTGGGACGGCACGCTCCTGGTCGCCTCGGTCCCCGGCTTCTACGAGATCAAGCGCACGCGGACGCAGGGGCCGGTCTTCGACTGAGTTCAGTCCGGCTCGGGGATGCGGATATGAAGGTCACGGCTGCCGACGCACTGCTTGAAGCCGGTGCGGACGTGCCTGCAGCCGGGTGCCTCGCACATCACGCAGTCGTCGACGTTGTTCCTCACGAGGCGATTCTTGAGCCAGTCCTTCTCGTCCCGCGTCAGCGAGCGATGCGATTCCCGGGAGTCGCAGGTGTGACAGGGCAGCTTTGACATGCCGACACCATCCCCCGGAGGCGCCGCTACCGAAAGACCCCCGCGAGTCACGTCCTCGCGGGGGGTCTTTCTTTTGTCCGCCCGCCGTCGCGAAGGTTGAGAAGACGATCACGAGGCGGGACGCTTCAGGGGCTCAGGGGGCGATCAGCAGGTTGAACGCCCGGTCCTTCGCGGCCGCGTACCGCTTTGCGACGTCCTGCCAGTTGACGACGCGCCACATGGCCTCGATGAAGTCGACCTTCTGGTTCTTGTACTGGAGATAGAACGCGTGCTCCCACGCGTCGAAGACCAGGATCGGGACCGAGCCCTGGCCGACGTTGCCCTGGTGGTCGTAGATCTGCTCGACGACGAGGCGCCCGCTCACCGGCTCGTACGCGAGGACGCCCCAGCCGGAGCCCTGCGTCGTCGCGGCGGCCTTGGTCAGCTGGGCCTTGCTGCGTCTTTCCGGGGGACGACCCCCGGACCCCCGGCCGATTACCCCGTGCGCACGGCCACCTACGGCGCAATGAGTCCGTCCCACCCTGCGATTTTGGTCAACTCGCCCTGGTATGCGCTATGTTGGGGCTCCCACGCGGGAGCCCTCGAAGGCACAACTCCGACATGCCGGTGGACCCGGTTCACAAGGGGTGTTGATCGTGTTGGCGCGGGGTGCAGTCAATCACCTCTGTCCCGCCATGCGGGGCTGGACGCAAGCGACGTGTGACACCCAGTGACGCGCCCGCTGTGCAAGTCCTGGGCGGCAACGCTCCGGGGCAGTTGGCGGAGCGTGTAGATGGCCAAATGTGTGAGGCCCCGGGCATCTGCCCGGGGCCTCACGTGCGCTGAATGTGGCGGTCAGTCGATGGCCCGCGACTCCGCCGCCTTCTGGCGTACGTAGCCGACGATCGCGAGCACGATCGTCAGGCCGCCCGTGTAGTACAGCTGCACGCGTGTGTCGTGCTCGCGGGCCATCAGGACGAAGATGACGACCATCGCGACGAGCGCCAGGACCGTGAGGTACGGGTACGCCCACATCTTCACGACGAGCTTCTCCGGGGCCTCGCGCTCCAGCTTGCGGCGCAGGATCAGCTGCGAGAAGGCGATGAAGAACCAGACGACGAGGATGATCGCGCCGATGGTGTTGAGCAGCCAGGCGAAGACGTCGTCCGGGCGCCAGTAGCTGAGCAGGACGCAGACGAAGCCGAAGACGGCGGAGAGCGCCACCGCGACGCGCGGCACACCACCGGTGACCTTGCCGATCGCCTTCGGGCCCATGCCGCGGGCGACCAGCGAGCTCGCCATGCGGGAGGCGCCGTAGATGTTGGCGTTCATGGCGGACAGGAGCGCGATGAGAACGACCACGTTCATGATCTGGCCTGCGCCGGGGATGCCCAGGTGGTCGAGCGTGGCGACGTAGGGGCCCTTGGTCGGGATCTCCTTCGCCGTCCACGGCAGCAGGACCACGACGACGGCCATCGAGCCGACGTAGAAGAGCGCGATGCGCCACATCGCCGTGCGGACCGCCTTCGCGACACCCTGCACCGGGTGCTCGGACTCGGCCGCGGCGATGGTGACGGTCTCCAGACCGCCGTACGCGAAGACCGAGGCGAGCAGGCCGACGATCAGCCCCTCCGTGCCGTTGGGCATGAAGCCGCCGTGGCCGGTGAGGTTGTCCATGCCGGGCGCGGAGACGTCGGGCAGGACGCCGAGGATCGCCAGTACGCCGATGACGAGGAAGAGCACGATCGCGCCGACCTTGAGCGTCGCGAACCAGAACTCGAACTCGCCGAAGTTCTTCACGGCCGCCAGGTTCGTGCCGGTGAACAGCAGCATGAACAGCGCGACCAGCGCCCACTCGGGCACGCCGGGCAGCCACCCGTGCACGATGCCCGCCGCGCCGATGCCCTCCAGGCCCACCGCCACGCACAGCAGGAACCAGAACGACCAGCCCGCGGTGAAGCCGGCCCACGGGCCGATGCCCCTCTCCGCGTGCACGGAGAACGAGCCGGAGGCGGGATACGCGGCGGCCATCTCGCCGAGCATGCGCATCACGAGCATGACGAGCGCGCCCGAGATCGCGTAGGCGAGGATGATCGACGGGCCGGCGGCCGCGATCGCGGTTCCGGAGCCCACGAAGAGGCCGGCGCCGATCACACCGCCGAGCGCGATCATCGAGAGGTGACGCTGCTTGAGACCGCGTGACAGCGACGGCTCGGCCGGCGACTGATCGATCGGCTGCGCGTCGACGGGCGACGGCGCGGACGTCCGAGACATGGATGTGCCCTGTTCATTAGCCGAGACGGGGAAAGGTCCACAGTCTGGGCAGCGGCACCGGGTACAGGGAACAGCTGACCGGTATACGGACACGACGCTCACACATCGTGAAGGTTCAGGCACGCCGCGCGCGCAGTTCGCCCACGTCGGTGACGCCGGTCCTGGTGGTGGTGCCGGGTGGTCTCTGGCTCGCGCGGGTTTTGGCGGGAACCTACAGTCTCCCCGGCGACCGGCCCCGGGTGGAAAACGGGCCGTTTCGGCGCTGGCGCCAGTGACGAGCATCACGCCAACTCGCGCATACGCGGCGCGCTTTGTGCAGACCCGACCAACACCCGCCGTCACCCTTTGTCGAGCAGTGACCGTGATCGGCGATCGGCCCCTGGGATAGCGTCACGGTGTCCCCACCTGCCCTCACCCCCGCGGAGTCCCGATGAGTACGGCTGCCGTCTCCACCCGCCCCGGCAAGGTCCTGGCCGACCTGCTGCCCGCCTCGCGCACCCGCGACATCGCGCTCGTGCTCGGCGGCGCCGCCCTCACCGGCATCGCGGCCCAGATCGCCGTGCCCGTGCCGGGCTCCCCGGTCCCGGTCACCGGGCAGACCTTCGCCGCGCTCCTCGTCGGCACCGCGCTCGGCGCCCGCCGCGGCTTCCTCTCCCTCGCCGTGTACGCGCTCGTCGGCATGGCCGGCATGCCGTGGTTCGCCCAGGGCACCTCCGGTGCGGGCGGCGCCTCCTTCGGCTACGTCATCGGCATGCTGCTCGCCTCCACCGTCGTGGGCGCGCTCGCCCGGCGCGGCGGCGACCGCTCGGTCCTGCGCACCGCGGGCACGATGGTCCTCGGCTCCGCGATCATCTACGCGGTCGGTGTGCCCTACCTCGCCGCCGCCACCGGCATGACCCTCACGCAGGCGGTCGCCGCGGGCCTCACCCCGTTCCTCATCGGCGACGCGGTGAAGGCGGCCCTGGCGATGGGCGTGCTGCCCACCGCCTGGAAGTTCGCCAACAAGTAGCCCCGAGTCAGAGGGTGTAGTTCCTCCGGAAGAGGCTCGCCGGGTCGTACGCGGCCTTCACATCGGCGAGCCTCTTCCGCGTCTGCAGTACAGGCGGGCGTCCGGCACCGTTGCGATCTCCAGGCCCGTGACGACGCGCGTGACCGGCCGCGTACCGAACTCCCGTGCCAGGATGCCGAGTTCGCCGCCCAGCGTGTACGACACCCTGCCCGCGCCCGGCGCCGAGCGCTCCGCCCCGTCCACCACGACCTCGTCCATGCGCCGCGTGGAGACCAGCACGCCGCCCTGGAAGCCGCCGGGCAGCCCGTGCCCGGCGGCCCGCACACCGACCGGCAGTCCGGCACCGGCCGCGTACGCGACAGCGGCCACGACGTCATCGGCGGAGGTTGCCGCGAAGATGACGTCGGGCCGCTGGGGCGAAACCGGTCCGGAAACCGGCAGGTTCCTCGTCGTACCCGGCGTCGCCGGGCCGCAGGACGAGCTGTTGCTGACACCTTTCCGGGAGGGCCCGGAAGGGTCAGACGGAGACCTTCTTCCGCTTCTGCACCTGCTCGCGCACGAGCGCGACAGCGACCACCACGGCCGCCACGAGCAGCGACAGGACGACCTGTTCGCGGCCCGAGTCATCGGTGAGCATGTAGACGAGCACGAACGAGATCATCGCGATCGTGGCCCACGTCAGATACGGGAAGAGCCACATCTTCACGACGAGCTTCTCGGGCTGCTCGCGCAGGATCATGCCGCGCATCTTCAGCTGCGTGAAGCAGATGACGAGCCAGACGAAGAGGGCGACGGCGCCGGAGGAGTTCAGCAGGAAGTTGAAGACGGTGTCCGGCCACTGGTAGTTGAACCAGACGGCGACGAAGCCGAAGACGACGGATCCGAGGATCGCGGCCTGCGGCACACCGTTCCTGGTCGTCTTCGCGAACGCCTTGGGCGCGTCACCGCGCTGGCCGAGCGAGAACGCCATGCGGGAGGCGGTGTAGAGGCCGGAGTTCAGGCAGGACAGCACGGCCGTCAGCACGATGACGTTCATGACCTGACCGGCGTGGGGGATGCCGATCGAGTTCAGGGCCGCGACGTACGAGCCGTCCTTGGCGATCGACTTGTCGTTCCACGGCAGCAGCGTCAGGACGATGAAGATCGAGCCGAGGTAGAAGACGCCGATGCGCCAGATCACGCTGTTCGTGGCCTTGGTGACGGCACGCTGCGGGTCCTCGGACTCGCCGGCGGCCAGCGTGACGATCTCGCTGCCCATGAAGGAGAAGACGACCATGAGGACGCCGGTGAGGATCGACCCGGCGCCGTTGGGCATGAATCCGCCCGCGTCCGTCAGGTGTGCGAACCCGGCACCCGGGTTGTCCGAGCCCGGCAGCACGCCGAACACGGCGAGCAGGCCGATGATCACGAACCCGCCGATCGCGACGACCTTGATGCCCGCGAACCAGAACTCGAACTCGCCGTACGAGGCGACCGAGGCCAGGTTCGTCGCGGTCAGGACGACCATCACGATGAGGGCCCAGCCCCACTGCGGCACGGCCGGTACCCAGCCGTTGAGGATCACCGCGCCGGCGGTGGCCTCGACCGCGAGGACGACGACCCAGAAGAACCAGTACAGCCAGCCGATGGAGAAGCCCGCCCAGCGGCCGAGCGCCTGGTCGGCGTAGGCGGAGAAGGAGCCGGACGACGGCCGTGCGGCGGCCATCTCGCCGAGCATCCGCATCACCATGACGACCATCAGGCCGACGAGTGCGTACGAGACGAGGATGGCGGGTCCGGCCTTGGCGATGCCCGAGCCGGAGCCGACGAAGAGGCCGGCGCCGATCACGCCGCCGATGGCGATCATCGACAGGTGTCGGTTCTTGAGGCCGGCCTTCAGCTGGTCGGGACCGTTGTTTCCGGTCTGACCGTCGTCAGGCTGTGAATCTCCAGGATTGTGGGGCGCCTGGTCGGCCTTCGCAAGGGAGGGTTGCGAGGTCATGGACGAATCCTTAAGTCTCGGGTCACGAGCCCACGCATTCAAACCCAGGGACGTACCGGACGGAAGACCTGACTCCGTATCGTGATTTTCGACTCCGAGACGTTTGCCCGTAAACGAACGGCGACAACGACCCGACCGCGCCGTGCCTGGGTGGGACGTGCCACACTCGGACCCATGCGCGTGTACCTCGGCTCGGATCATGCCGGCTACGAACTCAAGAACCACCTCGTCGAATGGCTCAAGGCCCACGGCCACGAGCCCGTCGACTGCGGGCCCCACATCTATGACGCCCAGGACGACTACCCTCCGTTCTGCCTCCGCGCCGCGGAGCGCACGGCGGCGGACCCGGACGCCCTCGGCATCGTGATCGGCGGCTCGGGCAACGGCGAGCAGATCGCCGCGAACAAGGTGAAGGGCGTCCGTGCGGCCCTCGCCTGGAGCGAGCAGACCGCCGCGCTGGGCCGCGAGCACAACGACGCGAACGTGGTCTCCATCGGCGGCCGCATGCACACGCAGGAAGAGGCGACGAAGTTCGTCGAGATCTTCCTCTCCACCCCGTACTCGGGCGAGGAGCGTCACACGCGCCGCATCGAGATGCTGTCGCGCTACGAGGAGACGGGCGACCTCCCCCCGATCCCGGCCCACCACCCGCAGGGCTGATTCAGCCCCTCGAGCACCCCCAGCCCCTTGGGGGTCCCCCCGGACGGAGTCTGGGGGAGTTTGAGGAGCGGGGTCCGGGGCAGAGCCCCAGGCCACGCGGCGGAGCCGCATATTGATACGGCCGGGAAGGGGCGGGCTGGGGGAGGAAATCCCCCCACGCCTGCCCCCACCAACCCCAGGAGAAAAAGACCCGTGCCAGAGGGCCACACCATCCACCGCCTGGCCCAGGACCACGCGGAGCGCTTCGCCGGCCGGCCGGTGAGGGTCCGCAGCCCGCAGGGCAAGTTCTCCGACAGCGCCGCCCTCCTGGACGGCCTGGTCCTGGACACCGCGGAGGCCCACGCCAAACACCTCTTCCTGGGCTTCGCGGAAACCGGCTGGATCCACATCCACCTGGGCCTCTTCGGAAAGTACGCCCTCGGAGAGACCCCCGCCCCGCCCCCCACGGACACCGTCCGTCTGCGCCTGCTGAGCGACACGCACTACTCCGACCTGCGCGGCCCCACGACCTGCGCCCTGATCACGGACGCCGAGAAGCAGGCGATACACGACCGCCTCGGCCCCGACCCGCTCAGGAACGGCGACGACCCGGACCGCGCCTGGCGCCGTGTCTCCCGCAGCCGCACCACCGTCGCCGCGCTGCTCATGGACCAGAAGGTGATCGGCGGCGTGGGCAATGTCTACCGCGCGGAGGTCCTCTTCCGGCACGGCATCGACCCGTACACCCCGGGCAAGGACCTCACGCCCGACGAGTGGACGGCGATCTGGACGGACCTGGTGGCGCTGATGCGCGAGGGCGTCCGGCACAACCGCATCGACACCGTCCGCCCGGAGCACACCCCCGAGGCGATGGGCCGCCCGCCGCGCGTGGACGACCACGGCGGCGAGGTGTACGTCTACCGGCGGGCCACGATGCCGTGCCATCTGTGCGGCACGGAGATCCGCACGGCGTCACTCGCGGCCCGCAACCTCTTCTGGTGCCCGAGGTGCCAGCCGCCCCGCTGACCGGCGCCCGCCACACCCCGCCCGCTCAGAATCCGTGCGGCAGCCAGGGCGCCACGACAGACCCGAACGCGAGCGCCGCCTCGTCGACCGCGCCAGGACGCAGCTCCCGCACCCGCCCGGCGGCCGCCAGCGCCGCCAGCGACGTGTCGCCGAGGTAGGCCGCCGCCAACTCCCGTACGGACAGGGCAAGATCGGCTGTGTCCTCGCTGTCCCCCGTGCGCTTGCAGGACGCCCCCTTGGCGTCCCCGGTCAGCCGCCACCGCCCCGCGTTCCACGGACAGAACTCGTCCGTCACGTCCAGGACGACGTCGACCGGCGTCTGATACGTGCGGGCCTCCAGCGCGCCACCGAGGTCCACGAGCCGTACGTGCAGGGAGTCCCGCAGCCGCACCCGGCACCGCCGGATGTCGCTGACCAGGGAGAACAGCGGATCGTCCACCGGCCGGTTGCGCGCCTGGACGGTCGACGTCAGGTCGATGTCCAGGAGGAAGCGCCACAGCGCCGCGTACGCCGCCGGGTCGAGCGCGTCGATGTGGCGGAGCGTGATCCGGCCCTTGGGCCCGGCCGCGTCCCACTCGGGCTTGTTGTGGAAGCGGACGTAGCCGACCGTCTCGCCGTCACGCTCGGCCAGCACGCACTGCATCGGCGACGCGCCCTCGCGCTCCGACGGCGGGTCGAGCAGCGGCAGCCGCTCCCAGCCGGGCCTGCGGGCGAGCATGCCGGGCCGGGTGCCGATCGTCCGCACGTACACGGCCTCGCACGCGGCGGCGGCCTCGGCGACGTCGGCGAACCGCAGCCGTACGTCGTCCGTGCCCGCCGGAGCGTTGATCCGCACCCGCGTCGAGTCGATCTCCACGCTCGCCTGCCGCGTCCCGATCCCGTACCCGAAGCGGCCGTAGATCGCGGGCTCGGACGCGGTGAGCACGGCGAGCGGCTCGCCCCAGGACCGTACGTCGTCAAGCTGGCGCCGCATCATCGACGTCAGGACCCCGCGCCGCCGGTCCGTCGCCGCGACGGACACCATCGTGACGCCCGCCGCCGGGATCCGGGCCCCGCCCGGCACCGTCACCCCGAACGTGAATGCTCCCGCCGTCCCCACGCACCGGTCGCCGTCCCACACGCCGATGGACCGGTCGAACTCCGTGAGGTCGTCCCACAGCGCGCGCTCCTCGGGCGCTTCGGGGACCCCTCCGAAGGCCAGCTCCAGCTTCGCGTACCACTCGTGCCAGTCGTTCCGGCGCAGCACCCGTACGTCCATCGTCATAAGGCATCCCTACCAGGACGTCGCGGACGAGGCGAGAGATTTTCCCCGCCCGCGGAAGGTGCCGGAAGGCGCCGGGGGGTGACCGGAAGAGGGACAAGTGGGACCTCCCGTGCGAAGCCCCTGGCCCGATGGATAAGGTCCACGAGCAATGGCAGGACGACGCGCGCAAGCCGAGACGTTTCCGGCCCGGATGAAGATGAGACTTCACCGGGCCCGCATCGGCCTGCGCAAATCGGGTGTCGACTACTTCCGCGGCGACGGTTCCGACTGGGTCGCCCTGGTGGGCCTGCTCCTCACGGTCCCGGTCATCGCCTGCGGCACCCTCCTCAACTCGGTCTGGTGTTCCCCGACAGCGCTCGTCCTGCCGATCGTGGCGGGCGGACTGCTGTTGCGCCCGGCCAGCCTCCTCGGCCTGTACGCGGCCGCCGCGGCGGCGCTCATCGTGGAGTCCGTCAGGCTCGGCCCGTACTCGGAGGGCGCCGCCCGGGTCACCCCGGGCACTGTCCTGGTCGTGGCGGCCTGCGGTTTCTTCGGGCTGCTCATCGCCCAGTTCCGCAGCCGGGTCGGCGTGCCCTGGCGGCGCGGCGGCACGATGCTGTTCGACCTGCGCGAACGCATCCGCGTACAGAGCAAGCTGCCGCAGCTGCCCAAAGCCTGGCACCGCGAGATGGCGCTGCGTCCGGCCGGCGGCCAGTCCTTCTCCGGCGACTTCGTGGTCGCGGCCCGTACGAACGGCGGCCGCACCCTGGAGGCGGTCCTCACCGACGTATCGGGCAAGGGCATGGACGCGGGCTCCAGAGCCCTGCTCCTGTCCGGAGCCTTCGGCGGGCTCCTCGGCTCCCTGCCGCCGCACGCCTTCCTGCCTGCCGCCAACGGCTATCTGCTCCGTCAGGACTGGGACGAGGGCTTCGCCACGTCCATCCACCTCGTCCTCGACCTGGAGTCGGGCGACTACGAACTCTTCTCCGCCGGGCACCCGCCGGGCCTCCAGCTCAGCGCGGGCAGCGGCCGCTGGGAGGAGAAGGCCGCCGAGGGCCCGCTCCTCGGCGTCTACGACGGCGCCCAGTTCGACTCCATAAAGGGCTCCCTGCGCCCCGGCGACGTCCTGATGCTCTTCACGGACGGCCTGGTCGAGACGTCCGACCGGGACATCGCCGAGGGCATCGACCGCCTCACCGGCGAGGCGGACCGCTATGTCTCGGGCGGGTTCCACGGCGCGGCCTGGCACCTCATCGAAGCGGTGGCCAAGGACGTCAACGACGACCGCGCGCTGCTGCTGATCTGCCGGGACGCGTGACGCTCCGCGGGGGCGCCGGACACGGGTTCTCTTCTGCCGGGTGCCGGTTCGTCGCCGGGCGCGGGTCTTCGGTGGCTGGTCGCGCAGTTCCCCGCGCCCCTTAAGGCATGCGGCTGCGCCGCAGCCTCAACAGCGCCGCTGAGAGGGCGCACGAAGTGCGCATCTCAGGGGCGCGGGAACTGCGCGACCGGCCACGACGGCCTGCCCCGCCCGGGAGCGAAGGATCAGCCCCCACGGCGTGTAGCCGTCACACGCCGGCCCCAACCCGCTCCTCGAGGGGCGCCCCATCCGCCCGCCCCCCTGGAAGGACCCGCGCGAGCCACTGCGAGCGGCCCGCCGCCATCGGTCCGAGGACGGCGAGCAGCAGTACATAACCCGCGATGAACGGCGACAGCCGCTCGTCCAGGCCCGCGCCCGCCGCCATCGTGGCGAGGATCAGGGCGAACTCGCCCCGGGCGAGCAGCGTCGTGGAGATGTTCGCGGCGGGGCCGGGCCCGAACCCGTACACGCGCGCCGCCCCGAGGCCCGCGAGCACGTTCATCACCAGCGTCACCGCGACGGCCGCGAGGACCGGCCACAGCACCGTCGGCAGGTCGCCCGGGTCGATGGAGAGGCCGAACGCGAAGAAGAAGATCGCGCCGAACGCGTCCCGCAGGGGGTGCACGAGCTTGCGGATGCGCTCGCCCGACGTGGTGGAGCCGAGCATCAGGCCGACCATGAACGCGCCGATCGCGTCCGCGACCCCGAACCACTCGGAGACCCCGGCGACGAACACGGCCGCGCCGAGGAAGGAGATGACGAGGAGCTCGTCGTCCTTGGTGTTGAAGAGGTGGCCCACGATGCGGGTCCCGAAGCGCGCCGCGAGCGCGAGCAGCAGGAGGAAGCCGAACGCCTTGCCGCCGTCCATGACCGCCGACGCCAGGCTGTCCGCGCCGGACAGGATCGGCTGGAGCGCGGCCAGGTAGAGGGCCAGGAAGATGTCCTCGACGACGATGATCCCGAGGATCGGCTTGGTCTCCGGATTGCCGAGGCGGCCGGTGTCGACCAGGACCTTCGTGACGATCGCCGACGAGGAGATGCCGAGGACCCCGGCGAGGACCAGGGCCTCGGAGGTGCCCCAGCCAAGGGCGAATCCGAAGCCGAGGCCCGCGCCGACGTTCAGCGCGAGGTACGTCCCCCCGGCGACGGCCATCTTCCGGCCGCCGGTCTTGAGGTCGTCCAGATGGAATTCGAGGCCGAGGTAGAAGAGCAGCAGGACCAGGCCCAGCGCGGAGAGCATCTCCAGGTCGTGCGGGTCGGCGACGAGCACGATGCCGGGTGTGTGCGGACCGAGGAGGATCCCGGCCAGGATGAACAGGGGGATGGTGGGGAGTCCGATGCGTCCGCCGAGGCGGGCGAGGACGGCGGCGGCGAGAAAGGCGCCGCCCATGGCTATCAAGGTGTCTGCATGTCCGATGGGTCCGTTCCTTCCGTTCTTGGCTTGGTCAGATGGCCGGCTCAGGTCAAGAGAGAGTCAAGAACGCGTCAATAGTTAGCTTACCAAACCATTTCGGGGTCCGGGGTGGAGGTCTCCCCACCCCGTTTCGTCAGGCGGCCCTCGTGGTCGGCAAGGCCCCTCGATCCGTACGTTCGAGACAGCGAATCCGGTCATCCCCGCCAGGCCATGCACATGACCGATGGGAGGCGCTCCTGGTCCTCGGTCTGGCCGCGACCGCGCTCCCGGCCCGGGCGGCCCTGCGCAGGCCGTAGGGTCGGCCGCATGCTGACCCTCGCCGAGGTGGAGGCCCTGGCACGCGGGGCCCACGCCACCCAGACGGACAAGGCCGGACGCCCCTACGCGGAACACCTGGAGGCGGTCGCCGAAGGTGTACGCGCCCGGGGCGGCGACGACGAGCAGATCGCGGCGGCCTGGCTGCACGACGCGGTCGAGGACGACGTGCTGTCGCCGCAGTGGCTGGCCGCGGCGGACCTCACGGACCGCACGAAGGCCGTCGTCCTCGCCCTCACCAAGCGCCCCAGAGAGCCTCAAGAGGCCTACGCGCAACGAATTCTGGCCACTCCTGGCGCGCTGCTTGTGAAGCAGTCGGACCTGGCCCACAACGCCGACCCCACCCGCCTGGCGGCTCTGGATGCACCGACGAGAGACCGCCTGACAAGGAAGTACGCGGGGGTGAGGGCCCTGCTGGGTATCAACGAAACCCCGTAGGCAACGCGCCCCTATAAGGGGCGCGGGGAACTGCGCGACAAGCCCTCACACACCCGCACCCACACCCGCACCCGAGCACCCGGCCAACGGCGACGGCACCCTCAGGCGCGGACCTGCCCACGATCCCGCGCCACCTCGGCCGCGTCCTTCTTGAACGCCCACTCCATCTTCGGCTCCATCGCGAACCGGAACATGCGCTGGACCGGGGGAGTGCACAAGGCCGTGATCAGGGAGGCCGCAACGACCGTCACGAACACCTCGCCCAGCGGCTTGTGCAGCCAGGCGTAGTCGTCGAACCAGCCCCAGAACCGCGAGCCCTTCGCGATGAAGCCGTGCAGCAGGTAGCCGTACAGCGTCCCCGCGCCCAGCACGGTGAACCACATCTTCCGCCGCGGCACCCACGCGAAGAAGCATGCGGTGAGGACGACCGAGCAGCCGAAGAGCGCGAACGTCATCACGGCACCGGCCCACCACGGCGCTCCCAGTTCCTGCGCGCTGTCGCGGTGGTAGAACCACGCCGACGTCATCCGCGGAGCGGCCCAGTAGGCCAGCACCAGGGCCGCCGCGAAGATCGGCACGGACAGGATCCGCACCTCACGCCGGCGCACCAGCTGGAAGTGCTCGGGCTTCAGGAACAGGCCGACCACGAAGAAGGGGAGGAACTGCAGGACGCGCTGGAGGTCGAGGTCGTCGCCGATGTCGGGGGAGACGGAGGCGAGTACGGCGATGGCGACCGCGAGCGGCACCGGCCAGCGGGCGATCTTCCACAGCGGAGTGGTGAGCCGCCACACGAACAGGGCGACCAGGAACCAGGTCAGATACCAGGGGTCGAGCAGGCTGAAGGGCTGCGTCGGATCGTCGTCCGCCCAGCGCTTGAAGAAGGTGTACGCGACCTCGAAGATCACGTAGGGCACCGCGACCCCGGTGATGAGCCGGCGGAGCCGGTCGGGCCGCATGTCGAAGCTGCGGGAGAAGTAGCCGGAGATCACGATGAACGCCGGCATGTGGAACGTGTAGACGGTCATGTAGAGCGCCTCGGCGACGCGGCTGTGATCCGTCAGTGGTTCCCAGGAGTGGCCCATCGCGACCAGCACGATGGCCAGGTACTTGGCGTTGTCGAAGAATGCGTCCCGCTGTTTCGCGGGCTTGGCGGCCGCTGTGGGGGGAGCGGCTGCCGTACTCGGTGGCTGATGGGCGGGGGCCGTCTGTGCCGCAGGGAGCGGGGCTCGGGTGGGGGCAGCGCGGAACATCTGAGGCACCTTAGCGGCGCCCGCGGTATTTCGTAAAACCCTCACGCCAAATCCTCCTTACCGCGCGAGTACCCCCGATTCGGAGAAGTCGGCATAGCGATGGCGAAGTTTTCGCAGGTCTTCCGACGGGACTTCGGGAGGCATCCAGATGAGTCCGTTATGACCACTCTCATCCTGATTAAATAGTGCATATCGGCCGCACTCGACCACCTCGGATGTGGCCCCCGCGACAATTCGAATTGACGACGAACAACACATGCGTGATCCCGCGTGCCCACGATGTGGACGTGCTGTGTGTGCATGGAAACGATCAGGCCGAATTACCGGCCACAGGAACCCGCGAAATTGCCCGGGGGACACGCGCTGATCATGTGCCCCACGGGTGCGGGGCCGGCGCGCCGCCGCAGGGGAGTGGCCGACGATGCGTCACCCGCCGCATACGGGGGCCGTGTTGGTGGCACGATGGTTCTGGCGGGGGTGTGCGGGGTCGTACCCCCCGGGCCGGGAGAGCGGACCGACCTAGGGTGTGATCAGTGTGGCCATTTCGCTGTCAGTGGTACTGCTGTTGGCGATCATTCTCGTGGTGCTGATCCGGGGAGGGTCGATCAAGGCCGGACCTGCCGTAGTGGCGGTCCTGTTCGGGTTCTTCCTGGCCTCGACCGGAATGGCCGACGACATCCAGAGGTTCCTGAACTCGATAGCGGACACGATCAACTCGATCCAGTTCTGACCGCTCGGGAGTCTGTCCCGCCCAGGATGTGAAAAACCCCGGGCCCGGTTCATGAGAACCGGGCCCGGGGCCATCAAGAGCGGGCGACGGGAATCGAACCCGCGTAGCTAGTTTGGAAGACTAGGGCTCTACCATTGAGCTACGCCCGCACAGTTCGCGCCGCAGGTCGGTGACCGCGGCAACGGGAAGCATCGTAGCGGGTCCCCGACCCTCGCCGCACACCGCATTCACACCGCTCGCAATGCGGGAGCCGCACCGGCCGCGTGCATGTACCCTACGTTCGCACCGACGGGGTGTGGCGCAGCTTGGTAGCGCGTCCGCTTTGGGAGCGGAAGGCCGTGGGTTCAAATCCCGCCACCCCGACCAGCGTCGCAACAGCAGCGTCTCAAGCGGTTGAGCGCCTCCTCAAGATCGCGTTGTGGGACGGCTCCGGCTTGCCGTTACTATGCAAGCTGCGTGCCCGTGTGTCTCTTAACCGGGCAGGAACCCAGAAGTCAGCCCCCAAGGAGACCGAACCGTGAAGAGCGCCGTGGAGACCCTGAACCCGACCCGGGTTCGGCTCAGCATCGAGGTGCCCTTCGAGGAGCTCAAGGACAGCCTCGACGCGGCGTACAAGAAGATCAACCAGCAGGTCACGGTGAAGGGCTTCCGCAAGGGCAAGATCCCTGCCCGCGTCATCGACCAGCGGTTCGGCCGCGGTGCGGTGCTTGAGGAGGCCGTCAACGACGCGCTTCCGAAGTTCTACACCGAAGCGGTCAACGAGGCCGAGCTCAACGTGCTGGGCCAGCCCGAGGTCGACATCACGGAGCTGAAGGACGGCGAGACGCTGAACTTCACCGCCGAGGTCGACATCCGTCCCGAGATCGTGATTCCGGACTACTCCGGCATCGAGGTCGAGGTCGACGCCATCGAGGTCAGCGACGAGGACGTCGAGAAGTCGGTGGAGCAGCTCCGTGAGCGCTTCGCCTCCACCTCCCCGGTCGAGCGGGCCGCCGAGGACGGCGACGTCATCACGATCGACCTCGAGGCCAAGGTCGACGGCGAGGTGCTCGAGGACGGCGTCGCGTCCGGCGTCTCGTACACGATCGGCTCGGGCGAGCTCCTCGAGGGCATCGACGAGGCCGTGAAGGGCCTGGAGGCCGGTGGCGAGGCCACCTTCACCTCCGAGCTCAAGGGCGGCTCCGCCGAGGGCAAGGAGGCCGAGGTCACCGTCAAGGTCACCCAGGTCGCCTCTCGTGAACTGCCGTCCCTGGACGACGAGTTCGCGCAGCTCTCCTCCGAGTTCGACACCCTCGACGAGCTGAAGGCCGACAGCCGCAAGCGCCTCGAGAACATGAAGCAGTACGACCAGGCCACGCAGGCCCAGGAGCGCGTCCTGGAGAAGCTGCTCGAGCTGGTCGAGGTCCCCGTTCCCGAGAAGCTGCTCGAGGACGAGGTCAAGACCCGCAAGCACAATCTCGAGCACCACCAGCTCGGCCAGATGGGCCTCGACCTCGAGAAGTACCTCGAGATCCAGGGCAAGACGGTCGAGGAGTTCGACGCCGAGACCGCCGAGCAGGCCGTCAAGGGCATCAAGACGCAGTTCGTCCTCGACGAGCTCGTCAACAAGGAGAAGCTGAACGTCAACCAGGAGGAGCTCACCGAGCACCTCATGCGGCGCGCGCAGTCCTCCGGTATGTCCCCCGACCAGTTCGCCCAGGCCGTCGTCGAAGGCGGCCAGGTCCCGATGCTGGTCGGCGAGGTCGCCCGCGGCAAGGCCCTCGCGGTCGTCGTCGAGGCCGCCACGGTCAAGGACACGAACGGCGAGATCGTCGACCTCGAGGACGACGAGGACGAGTCGGCTGCCGCCGGCGAGACCGTCGAGGCGGACGCCTCCGCCGAGGCCGAGGACAAGAACGAGGCCTGAGCCGATCCCGGCTCCGCACGCTTCACGGGCCCCCAGGACGCCGCCTCGCGGCACCCTGGGGGCCCGCCCCTTTCCCGCTTGGTTTCCCGGTGCTGCCCGGCGGGGAACTGCCGCGCAGTTCCCCGCGCCCCTGGCGGGGCGCAACATGCGCTCACAGCGAACAGTTCCCTTTGCGGGATTCACCGAAGGGGCCCGCGCGTTAGGGTCCATGAATACGAGGGCAGATGAGTCCCCGCAGCCGCCGCCGAAGGGCGGTGTGCAGGTGCGGGCCCCCGGCCCTCCGGATAAGACGCGAGACGGCGCGTTGCCGTCAGAGACGAGCAGGTGGATACGTGACGAATCTGATGCCTTCCGCCGCCGGTGAGCCGTCCCTCGGTGGTGGCCTCGGCGACCAGGTCTACAGCCGACTGCTCAACGACCGCATCATCTTCCTAGGCCAGCAGGTCGACGACGAGATCGCCAACAAGATCACTGCCCAGATGCTCCTCCTGGCCGCTGCCGACCAGGACAAGGACATCTACCTCTACATCAACAGCCCCGGCGGTTCTGTGACGGCCGGCATGGCGGTCTACGACACCATGCAGTACATCCAGAACGACGTCGTCACCATCGGCATGGGCATGGCCGCCTCCATGGGCCAGTTCCTGCTGACCGGCGGCACCTCGGGCAAGCGCTTCGCCCTTCCGAACACGGACATCCTGATGCACCAGGGATCCGCCGGCATCGGCGGTACGGCTTCGGACGTCAAGATCCAGGCCGAGTACCTGCTGCGTACGAAGAAGCGCATGGCGGAGATCACGGCCCGGCACTCCGGGCAGACCGTCGAGACGATCATCCGTGACGGTGACCGCGACCGCTGGTACACCGCCGAAGAGGCCAAGGAGTACGGCCTCATCGACGAGATCATCAGTGCCGCTACGGGTGTTCCGGGCGGCGGCGGCACCGGGGCCTGAAACCCCGGTTACGCGGTCATCCCAGCCCACCTCACCAGGACGGAACACCGACCATGAACAACATTCCCGGCAGCGGTCTGTACACCGGCCCGCAGGTCGACAACCGCTACGTGATCCCGCGCTTCGTCGAGCGCACCTCGCAGGGCGTGCGTGAGTACGACCCGTACGCGAAGCTCTTCGAGGAGCGCGTGATCTTCCTCGGCGTGCAGATCGACGACGCGTCCGCCAACGACGTCATGGCGCAGCTCCTGTGCCTGGAGTCGATGGACCCGGACCGTGACATCTCCATCTACATCAACAGCCCCGGCGGCTCGTTCACGGCCCTCACGGCCATCTACGACACGATGCAGTTCGTGAAGCCGGACATCCAGACGGTCTGCATGGGCCAGGCGTCCTCCGCGGCCGCCGTGCTCCTCGCCGCCGGTACGCCGGGCAAGCGCATGGCGCTGCCGAACGCCCGCGTCCTGATCCACCAGCCCTCCGGCGGCACCGGCCGTGAGCAGCTCTCCGACCTGGAGATCGCCGCGAACGAGATCCTCCGGATGCGTGAGCAGCTCGAGGAGATGCTGGCCAAGCACTCCACGACGCCGATCGAGAAGATCCGCGACGACATCGAGCGCGACAAGATCCTTACGGCCGAGGACGCCCTGGCGTACGGCCTGATCGACCAGATCATCTCCACCCGGAAGATGGACAACTCCGCGGCCGCGTGACGCAGCGCTGTATCGTCTGCCGCTCCTTGGCACGCTTCACGTCAAAGTGAACCGTGCCAAGGGGGGCCCGAACGGGGGGCCCGGCAAGGTACCGTCGGATACAGGCACCAGGAGCCGCTTACACGAGCGTCTCCCAGGCGAAGGGGAAGCACCTCGTGGCACGCATCGGTGACGGCGGCGATCTGCTCAAGTGCTCGTTCTGCGGAAAGAGCCAGAAGCAGGTCAAGAAACTCATCGCAGGCCCCGGTGTATACATCTGCGACGAGTGCATCGACCTCTGCAACGAGATCATCGAGGAAGAGCTCGCGGAGACGAGCGAGGTCCGCTGGGAAGAACTTCCCAAGCCTCGCGAGATCTACGAGTTCCTCGAGGGGTATGTCGTCGGCCAGGAGGCCGCGAAGAAAGCCCTCTCGGTCGCTGTGTACAACCATTACAAGCGGGTCCAGGCCGGTGAGAACGGCGGAGCCCAGGGACGTGACGACGCGATCGAACTGTCGAAGTCCAACATCCTGCTTCTGGGCCCCACGGGCTCGGGCAAGACCCTCCTGGCCCAGACCCTGGCCCGCATGCTGAACGTTCCGTTCGCCATCGCCGACGCGACGGCGCTCACGGAGGCCGGCTATGTGGGCGAGGACGTCGAGAACATCCTCCTGAAGCTGATCCAGGCGGCCGACTACGACGTCAAGAAGGCCGAGACCGGGATCATCTACATCGACGAGATCGACAAGGTCGCCCGCAAGAGCGAGAACCCGTCGATCACGCGCGATGTGTCCGGTGAGGGCGTCCAGCAGGCCCTGCTCAAGATTCTCGAAGGGACCACGGCTTCCGTCCCGCCCCAGGGCGGCCGCAAGCACCCCCACCAGGAGTTCATCCAGATCGACACGACGAACGTGCTGTTCATCGTGGGCGGCGCGTTCGCCGGCCTGGAGAAGATCATCGAGTCGCGGGCGGGTGCCAAGGGCATCGGCTTCGGCGCGACGATCCACTCCAAGCGCGAGCTGGAGGAGAAGGACCAGTTCCAGGAGGTCATGCCGGAGGACCTGGTGAAGTTCGGGATGATCCCCGAGTTCATCGGCCGTCTCCCCGTCATCACCTCGGTCCACAACCTGGACCGCGAGGCGCTCCTCCAGATCCTCCTGGAGCCGCGCAACGCCCTGGTCAAGCAGTACCAGCGCCTCTTCGAACTCGACGGCGTGGAGCTGGACTTCGAGCGCGAGGCCCTGGAGGCCATCGCCGACCAGGCCATCCTGCGCCGCACCGGCGCGCGCGGCCTGCGCGCGATCATGGAGGAAGTCCTCCAGTCCGTGATGTACGAGGTCCCCTCCCGCAAGGATGTGGCCCGCGTCGTCATCACGGCAGAGGCCGTTCACTCGAACGTGAACCCGACGCTGATCCCGCGGGACGCCCGCGGATCGGGCAGCGGCGAGCAGAAGTCGGCGTAACCACAAGGCGTAAGCCGCAGCGCGTACGGAGAAGTGGGAAGGGCCCCGGTCTGGTGACCGGGGCCCTTCTTCCGTGCTGTGCGAGGTCAGGACTTGACGCGGACCTCGGCGCGGAGCTTGGTCGCCGTGTCAGCGGCGCTCTGCAGATCCGCGCTCTTGCCCGTCATGGCCGTCGCCAGGTCGACGGGGATGACGATGCCGAGCGTGCTGTGGTCGCCCCAGATGCAGACCGGCATCGACATCTCCTTGGGAGCGGAGGAGGTCTCGCCGCTGCTGGGCGTGTCGTTCTTGACCTTCGTTTCCTGGCACTTCATCACCGCGCCGTCGGAGTCGAAGTTCTGCGGGCTGCCGACCAGCTTGCCGGTGTCGGAGTCGTCCGCCGAAGACTTCGTCCTCATCTCGGCGAACATCCCGTCGACGACCTTCTCCGGGTCGGAGATCTCGCCGTACACGCCGATGAACTTCAGGTACTTGGCCGCGAGCGGGTTCGTCTTGTCTCCGGCCTGGTAGTCCGCGCCGACGCCCTGGGCGTTCTTGACGCCGTTCTTCTCGGCGTCCTTGACGTCCTTGTCGCTCATGCTGGAGTCGTCGCCGCTCGCCGACTTCTTGTACTCCCCGAGCACCGTCGCCGGCGTCGTCAGCTTGTGCGGGCCGTCGTCCGCCACGGACGAGCCGCCCCCGCCGAACACGAAGTACGCGCCCACGCCGATCGCCGCGACCACGGCCACCGCGCCGATGATCAGGCCCGTCTTCTTCTTGCCGCCACCGGGCGGGGGCGGAGGGACCTGCCCGTAGGGGGCCTGCGGCTGCTGGCCGTAGGGGCCCGGCTGCTGGGGCTGGCTGTAGCCGCCCTGCTGGCCGTACTGGGGCTGCTGCGGCTGGCCGTACGGGGGCTGAGGCTGCTGCGGCGGCACGCCCTGCGGGGCCTGCTGCGGGTAGCCGTAGCCGGGCTGGGGCGCGGCCGGGGGCTGCTGCCCGTAGGGGCCCGGCTGCTGCTGGCCGTAGGGTCCGGGCTGCTGAGGCTGCTGCCCGCCGTACGGGCCCGGCTGGTTGTAGCTCATTTCTGGGGTTCCCTCCCGATGCTTATGCGTTCCGAACATCCTGGCGGAAGGTGACCGTGTGTGGGGAACCCGGGGGCGGATCGGTGCCAGGTTGTTGAAAGGTTGTTCCAGACGGCAGGGGCGGCCGCCGCGTCGCACGGGAATCCGGTTTCGGGGCACCCCTGCCACGCCTCTAAACTGAGCCCGTGACCGAGAACACTCAGCAGCAGACAGCGCCCACCACCGAACTGCCGACCCAGTACGCGCCGGCCGAGGTAGAGGGGCCGTTGTACGAGCGTTGGGTAGAGCGCGGGTATTTCGAGGCGGACGCGAAGAGCGAGAAGCCGGCGTACACGATCGTCATCCCGCCGCCGAACGTCACTGGGTCGCTCCACCTGGGCCACGCCTTCGAGCACACGCTGATCGACGCCCTCACCCGCCGCAAGCGGATGCAGGGGTTCGAGACGCTGTGGCAGCCGGGCATGGACCACGCCGGTATCGCCACGCAGAACGTCGTCGAGCGCGAACTCGGCAAGGAGGGCAAGTCCCGCCACGACCTGGGCCGCGAGGCCTTCGTCGAGCGCGTGTGGGAGTGGAAGGCCGAGTCCGGTGGGCAGATCGCCGGCCAGATGCGGCGCCTCGGTGAGGGACTGGCGTGGAGCCGCGACCGCTTCACCATGGACGAGGGTCTGTCCCGTGCCGTCCAGACCGTCTTCAAGAAGATGTTCGACGACGGTCTGATCTACCGCGCCGAGCGCATCATCAACTGGTGCCCGCGCTGTCTCACGGCCATCTCCGACATCGAGGTCGACTACCAGGACGACGACGGTGAGCTCGTCTCCATGAAGTACGGCGAGGGTGACGACACCATCGTCGTCGCCACCACCCGCGCGGAGACGATGCTCGGTGACACCGCCGTCGCCGTCCACCCCGACGACGAGCGCTACGCCCACCTGATCGGGAAGCAGATCAAGCTGCCGCTGACCGACCGGACCATCCCGGTCGTCGCCGACACGCACGTCGACCCGGAGTTCGGCACCGGCGCCGTCAAGGTGACCCCGGCGCACGACCCGAACGACTTCGCCATCGGCCAGCGCCACGGCCTCGAGTCCATCCAGGTCCTCGACGAGCGCGGTGTGATCACCGTCCACGGCCCCTTCCAGGGCCTGGACCGCTTCGAGGCGCGCTCCGCGATCGTCGCCGCCCTGCGGGCCGATAACCGGATCGTCGCCGAGAAGCGCCCCTACGTCCACTCCGTCGGCCACTGCTCGCGCTGCAAGACGACGCTGGAGCCGCGCCTGTCGCTGCAGTGGTGGGTCAAGGTCGAGACTCTCGCCAAGGCCGCGGGCGACGCGGTCCGCGACGGCCGGGTCGACATCCACCCGGCCGACATGTCGCAGCGGTACTTCGACTGGGTCGACAACCTCAACGACTGGTGCATCTCGCGCCAGCTGTGGTGGGGCCACCGCATCCCGGTCTGGCACGGCCCGGACGGCGAGCTGGTCTGCGTCGGTCCCGACGAGCAGCCGCCCACGGGCGAGGGCTGGACGCAGGACACCGACGTCCTCGACACGTGGTTCTCCTCCGGCCTGTGGCCGTTCTCCACGCTCGGCTGGCCCGAGCAGACCCCGGACCTCGAGAAGTTCTACCCGAACTCGGTCCTGGTCACCGGCTACGACCTGATGTTCTTCTGGGTCGCCCGGATGATGATGTTCGGCCTGTACACGATGGACGGTCAGCCGCCGTTCCGCACGATCGCGTTCCACGGGATGGTCCGCGACGAGTTCGGCAAGAAGATGTCGAAGTCGTTCGGGAACACGGTCAACCCGCTGGACTGGATGGACAAGTACGGCTCCGACGCCCTGCGCTTCACTCTGGCCAGGGGCGCCAACCCGGGCGTCGACGTGCCGATCGGCGAGGACTGGGTCCAGGCCTCCCGTAACTTCGCCAACAAGATCTGGAACGCGACGCGCTTCGCGCTGATGAACGGCGCCACGGTCGAGGGCCCGCTGCCGGCGCGGGAGGAGATGACGGCGACCGACCGCTGGATCCTGTCCCGGCTCAACAAGACGGTCGCCGAAGTCGACGCCTTCTACGACGACTTCCAGTTCGCCAAGCTCTCCGACGCCCTCTATCACTTCGCGTGGGACGAGGTCTTCGACTGGTACGTCGAGCTGTCGAAGACGACGTTCTTCGAGGGCGGCGAGCAGGCTAAGGTCTCCGGCCGCGTGCTCGGCGAGGTCCTCGATGTGACGCTGCGTCTGCTGCACCCGATCGTCCCGTTCGTCACCGAGACGCTGTGGACGACACTGACGGGTGGCGAGACGCTCGTGATCGCCGAGTGGCCGAAGGCTGTGTCTGTTCCTGGTGCTGACGCACCGGGTGGCTTCCGCGACGCCGCCGCCGAGAGCGAGATCGAGACGCTTCAGCAGGTCATCACCGAGGTCCGGCGCTTCCGTGCCGACCAGGGCCTGCAGCCCGGTCAGCGCGTGCCGGCCCGGCTCGACCTCGGCGGGACCGCGCTCGCCCCGCACGAGGCCGCCATCCGGCAGCTTCTGCGGCTGCAGCCCGAGGGCGACGCGTTCTCGGCCACCGCGACTCTGCCGGTCGCCGGTGCGCAGGTCGCGCTCGACCTGTCCGGCACGATCGATGTGGCGGCCGAGCGGAAGCGGCTCGCCAAGGATCTGGCCGCCGCCGAGAAGGAGAAGGCCCAGGCCACGGGCAAGCTGGGCAACGAGGCGTTCCTCGCGAAGGCGCCGGACGCCGTCGTCGACAAGATCCGCGGGCGCCTCGCCAAGGCGGACGAGGACATCGCCCGTATCCAGCAGCAGTTGGACCGGTTGCCTCAGGCCTGACGCGCCCGACGTGCCTGATGTGTGGTGAAGGCCCCCCGGGATCCTCTTGGTTCCGGGGGGCCTTCGCGTTTCCCTGGGTGCCGGGGGCTTTATGCACGCAGCCCCAGGCGTTGCAGCTCCGCGTCCGCCAGCGCGTCCAGCACCACAGGGTCCGCTTCCCGCCAGCCCTTCGCGAGGGAGCCGGGGCCGGGATCCGGGAGGACGTCCAGGTCCAGGTCCGGATCCAGTTCCCGGTCCGGGTCCACGTCCGGGTCCTGGTCCGGGGTTCCGCCGGGGGCGGCCGGGAGCTGTTCCGCCGTCGCCGCCAGTTCGTCCAGCGGGCGCAACAGCGCTCTCAGCGCCAGCAGTTCACGGCCGTCCGCCGTCGAGGCCAGCTCCTGCGCTGCCGCGGCCTGGCGCGTCCAGCGGATGCGGCGGGGCAGCCACACCGTGAGCATCAGGCCCACCGGGATCACGAAGAGCGCCACCGCGCCCAGGACCGCGAGCGCCTGTGCGGCCGCCGGGCTCTGCGGGGCCGGTGCCGCGCTCACGATCCTGTCGCCCGCGTGGGCCACGCCCCGCAGCGCTCCGTCCACCGAGCTGCCGAGGAGCGGGATACGGGGGCGGTGCTGGGCCGGCTGGGACGCCAGCTGTGCCAGCCGGTGCGCCGCCAGCGCCGCCGCTGCCCACAGCGCAATCCACAGCAGGGCGGCGCCGTCGCCCAGGAGTTGGAGTGTGCGGCGGCCGGGGTTGTGTGCGTACCACATGGTGCGATTGGACCTTCTCCGTACGGGGGTGGGGGCGCACCGCGCCGGGGGCTCTCCCGGCGTCCCCGGTTCGGGTCAGCTCTTCGTGGCCCCCACGCACCCTTCCGTTCGGGCCGCTTACGCCGCCGTGAGGCGGCGCTGGAGCGAGTCGAAGTCCTCCACGCACTTGCCGCAGCCCAGCGCCACACGTCCAGCGGCGCCTCGGCCGGGAAGACCGGGATGCCTGTGGCCTGAGCCATACGCAGGTCCAGGCCGGGAACTGATCACACCGTCGCGAAGGGGGCGGACCGTGGTGATGGAGCCCGGGGTCCGGCCGAGCGTCTCCTTGGCGTCCGTGCCCACGGCGACGGTTGTCTTGTTCTGTTGCAGCGCCACGACTGAGGGCTCATTGAGCACGATCCCCTTGCCGCGTACGGAGAGAAGAGTGTTGGCGGTGCCGAGATCGATGCCTATGTCCGTGATCGCCAAGTTTGCAGGGTGATGCCGTGGTCCGGAGGGACCAAGGTCCCCAAACAGACGGGCCGAGAGTCCCTGACCTGCCGGGTGGGGTGCGGGCCGGGCCTTGTCGGTGGTTCTCCGTAGACTGGCTTGTGTGAGTGAGCTCCCCCCGCGCGACAGCGGCGAATCCGACGGCTTCGACGACATCGTGGACGCCGAGACCGAGCGTGACCCCGATCTGGCACTGATCGAGGCCGGCAGTCGTACCCTCCGCACGCAGGGGGGTGCTCCGCAGGGGGACGGCGTGCCCGCGCGGCCGCAGGACCCCGAGGTGGCCGAGGCCCTGCGAGAGGTCGAGACCGAGCTCGCGGGGCGGTGGGGCGAGACCAAGCTGGAGCCGTCCGTCTCGCGCATCGCCGCTCTGATGGACGTGCTCGGCGACCCGCAGCGCGCCTATCCCTCGATCCACATCACGGGGACGAACGGCAAGACGTCCACGGCCCGCATGATCGAGGCACTTCTCGGCGCATTCGAGTTGCGTACGGGGCGTTATACGTCGCCGCACGTTCAGTCGATCACCGAGCGCATCAGTCTCGACGGCGCGCCGATCGACTACGAGCGGTTCATCGAGACCTATCGGGACATCGCCCCGTATGTGGAGATGGTCGACCAGAAAGAGGAATTCCGGCTTTCCTTTTTCGAGGTGCTCACGGGGATGGCGTACGCCGCCTTCGCCGACGCACCGGTCGATGCCGCCGTCGTCGAGGTCGGGATGGGCGGCAGCTGGGATGCCACCAATGTGATCGACGCGGCGGTGGCCGTCGTGACGCCCATCGATCTGGATCACACGGACCGGCTGGGCTCCACCTCGGGTGAGATCGCCCAGGAGAAGGCCGGGATCATCAAGCAGGGCGCCACGGTGATCATGGCGCAGCAGCCCGTCGACGCCGCTCAGGTGCTCCTGAAGAAGGCCGTCGACGTGGACGCGACTGTGGCCCGCGAAGGGCTCGAGTTCGGCGTCGTCTCCCGTCAGGTCGCCGTGGGCGGGCAGCTGCTGACCCTGCGCGGGCTCGGCGGCGAGTACGACGGGATCTTCCTTCCGCTGCACGGTGCTCACCAGGCGCACAACGCGGCCGTCGCGCTGGCCGCCGTCGAGGCCTTCTTCGGGATCGGGGCCGAGCAGGCCCGGCTCCTCGACCTGGACACCGTCCGCCGGGCCTTCGCCGGCGCCACCTCGCCGGGCCGGCTGGAGGTCGTGAGGCGTTCGCCCACCGTGGTGCTCGACGCCGCGCACAACCCCTCCGGCGCCCGCGTCACCGCCGAAGCCATCAGCGAGGTCTTCGACTTCAGCCGGCTGGTGGGTGTCGTGGGAGCGAGCGGCGACAAGAACGTGCGCGGGGTGCTCGAGGCCTTCGAGCCGATCTTCGCCGAGGTCGTCGTCACCCAGAACTCCAGCCACCGCGCGATGGACGCCGACGAGCTCGCCGCCATCGCGGTCGAGGTCTTCGGGGACGAGCGCGTGCAGGTCGAGCCCCGCCTCGACGACGCTCTCGAGGCCGCCATCACGCTGGCCGAGGAAGAGGGCGAGTTCTCCGGCGGCGGCGTGCTCGTCACCGGCTCCGTGATCACTGTCGGCGAGGCCCGGCTGCTGTTGGGGAAGGGCTGATCCGCTGTGCGTGTGCTGTGTTCATCGACCCTGATCGGTGAGTTCTTCGTCATCGGCTTCGCCGGGCTCGTCGCCATGAAGGACCGCGATCTCTCGGGCGGGGTCGTGTGGGGCGTGTGCGGGGTCGCCATGCTGCTGTCCGTGCTGCTGTGCGGGGCGATCGGGCGGCGCGGCGGTATCGAGCTGGGGTGGGTGCTTCAAGCGGCGCTCGTCGCCAGCGGGTTCGTCGTGCCGATGATGTTCATCCTGGGTCTCTGCTTCGCCGGGCTGTGGTGGGCCTCCGTTCACTTCGGGCGCAAGATCGACGAGGCCAAGGCGCGGTGGGCCGCCCAGGCCGAGGCCGGAAGTAACCCCGCGTAGCCGTGCCCGGTATCGTGCGGGCATCCCACGAAGATTTTGGAGCCGCACCATGAGTCAGCGCACCCTTGTCCTTCTCAAGCCCGACGCCGTCCGGCGCGGACTCGTCGGCGAGATCATCGGCCGCATCGAGCGCAAGGCCGGCTGGACGATCAGCGCGCTGGAGCTGCGGAACCTGGACCAGGACACCCTGGAGCAGCACTACGGCGAGCACAAGGGCAAGCCCTTCTACGAGCCGCTGGTCGCCTTCATGGCGTCCGGGCCCGTGGTCGCTCTCGTCGTCGAGGGCGAGCGGGTCATCGAGGGTGTGCGTCAGCTGGCCGGCCCGACCGACCCGATCGCCGCCGCGCCCGGCTCCATCCGTGGCGACTTCGGCACCATCGTCCGCGAGAACCTGATCCACGCCTCGGACTCGGAGGAGTCGGCCGAGCGCGAGCTGAAGATCTTCTTCCCCGGGCAGGTGTAGTCCGGTCCGTGAGACCGGAAAGTTCTTTTTCTGATACTCCGTCAGTCAAGGAGCGCCGCCGAACAGGGGCGGCCGGAGAAATTCGGCCGCCTTTTGGCATATGCGCCCCCGTTGGGGGAACGCGACACTCCGTCGGCACGTCCCCATTAGCGGAGCGGGGATTCATCTGCTGACAATGGCGAAGACCCTCGCGCCGTGTTCGTGCAGGCGAGACTACGATGTAAGCCTCCACGCCACTCGCACCCACCTCGCCTACCTAACAAGCCATCAAACGCTCCACTTGGGAAGGCCAGACGAATCCTGATGGGGAACTCAATGTCGTTCATCGGCCGTGACATGGCTGTCGACCTCGGGACCGCCAACACGCTGGTGTACGTCAGGGGTCGCGGGATCGTACTCAACGAGCCGTCCGTCGTCGCGATCAACACCAACACCGGCGGCATCCTCGCCGTCGGTGCCGAAGCCAAGAAGATGATCGGCCGCACGCCGGGCAACATCGTCGCCGTGCGACCGCTGAAGGACGGCGTGATCGCCGACTTCGAGATCACCGAGCGCATGCTCCGCTACTTCATCCTGAAGATCCACAAGCGGCGCTACCTCGCTCGTCCCCGTGTCGTGGTGTGTGTGCCCTCCGGTATCACCGGTGTCGAGCGCCGCGCGGTCATCGAGGCCTCCTCGCAGGCCGGTGCCCGCCAGGTGCACATCATCGAGGAGCCCATGGCCGCGGCCATCGGCTCCGGCCTCCCGGTCCACGAGGCCACGGGCAACATGGTGGTCGACATCGGCGGCGGTACCACCGAGGTCGCGGTGATCTCGCTCGGCGGAATCGTCACAGCACAGTCCATCCGGGTCGCCGGGGACGAGCTGGACAACGCGATCATCCAGCACATCAAGAAGGAGTACTCGCTGCTTCTTGGTGAGCGGACTGCCGAGCAGATCAAGATCACGATTGGCTCCGCGTACGACCTCGACTCCGACGAACACACCGAAATCCGCGGGCGCGACCTCGTGTCCGGACTGCCGAAGACCGTCGTCATCTCGGCCGCCGAGGTACGCAAGGCGATCGAGGAACCGGTCAACGCGATCGTCGACGCCGTCAAGACAACGCTGGACAAGTGCCCGCCCGAGCTGTCGGGCGACGTCATGGACCGGGGCATCGTGCTCACCGGCGGCGGCGCCCTGCTGCGCGGCCTCGACGAGCGGCTGCGCCGTGAGACCGGCATGCCGATCCACATCGCCGAGGACCCCCTCGACAGCGTGGCGCTCGGCTCCGGCAAGTGCGTCGAGGAGTTCGAGGCGCTCCAGCAGGTGCTGGACGCCTCGCCGCGCAGATGACCTGACGCGAAACGTCCGCCGTACGAGTGCCTGCCACTTCGTACGGCGGATCGTTGATATAGAGGCAAGGCGTAAGAATTCCCCATAACCTGCGGTACCTCAGGGCTTCCGCAGAATCCGATTGAGGAAGGCACGGCCGCCGCACGTGAGGGACACACGAGAGAGCCGGCTGCTCCTGGTGCTGCTGATCGCCATTGCGTTCGCACTGATCACGGTGGACATCCGCGGTGGGGAGGACTCGCCGGTCGACGGTGCCCGCCGGGCCGCCGCCACGGTCTTCGGCCCCGTGGAGAACGGCGTCTCCAGCGCAGTCGACCCGATCGGCAACGCCATAGCTGCCGTCAAGGACTCCGGTGAGCGGCACAACCGCGTCAGCGAACTGGAGCGCGAGAACGCCGCGTTGAAGGCGAAGCTCGGCAGCGACGACCGCAACCGAAGCAAGGTCCGCCAGCTCGACTCCATGCTGAAGACGGCCGGCGCAGGGCAGTACGGCATCAAGGGGGCCCAGGTCATCGCCATAGGAGCGGCCCAGGGTTTCTCCTGGACCGTCACCATCGACGCCGGCGCCAACGACGGCCTCAAGCGCGACATGACCGTCCTGAACGGGGACGGGCTCGTGGGGCGCGTCACCACCGTCGGACCGAACACCGCGACCGTTCTGCTCGCCAACGACCCCGACTTCACCGTCGGCACCCGCATGGAGCGCACCGACGAGCTCGGCTTCGCCTCCGGACAGGGCGACCGGCCGCTGCGCGTACAGCTCCTCAACGGCAAGGCCAAGATCAAGAAGGGCGACCGTCTGGTGACCTTCGGGTCCCAGGCCGACAAGCCGTTCGTGCCCGGCGTGCCGGTGGGACAGGTGGTGCGCGTCGATCCGTCCGGCGGCGACCTGACCCGGACGATCTATGTGAAGCCGTACGTCGGATTCACCAAGCTCGACGTCGTCGGCGTGGTCGTGCAGGCCCCGCGCACCGATCCGCGCGACGAGGTGCTGCCGTCCAAGCCGGCCAAGCCCAAGCCGACGCCCACCGTCACCGTCACGGCCACACCGTCCGGGCCCCCGGCCGACGCCAACGGCATCGACGACGAGCAGTAGGAGCTGGATCCCATGCGCTTCAACCGGTTGCTGCTCGCCACCCCCCTGGTGATCGTCGCCCTGGTGGTCCAGGTGTGCGTACTCGCCCGTCTCCAACTGCCCGGCGCCGTACCGGACCTCGTGCTCCTGACCGTCGTCGCCCTCGCCCTCGTGTACGGCCACGTCGGCGGCGCGTTCATCGGGTTCGGCGCGGGTCTGCTCTCCGACTTCGCACCGCCCGCCGACCACGCGGCGGGGCGCTACGCCCTCGTCCTGTGCGTCGTCGGCTACCTCGTCGGCCTCGCCAAGCCGGACAACGGCCAGCTCAGGTCGGCCTTCGGCCCCATGGTCGTGGTCGTCGCCGCGGCCATCGGCTCGACCCTGCTCTACGCGGGCGTCGGAGCCCTCGTCGGTGACACCGCCGCCCGCCATGTCGGCATCGGCAGCCTGCTGTTCACGGCCGCGCTCTACGATCTGCTCCTCGCGCCGTTCACCGTCCCGCTCATCATCGCCCTGGCCAGACGCGCCGAGAACGATCCGCTCGTCGATTCCTCGCCCGGTGCCGGCAAGGCCACCGACGTCACCGCCAGCTGGCTCTCCTCCGGCACGGGCCTGCGCATCGGCAACCAGCGCGGCGGAATCCGCCTGAAGACAGCCAGGGCGCGCACCGCGCGGGCCGGCCGCATCAAGGGGGTCAAGCGCCTGTGAGCGCCGCGCACATCACCGTGTACACGCACTGAGAGGGGGAGGCCGCATGACCAACATTCCCGAGACCGGGCGGACCCCACGCGTCCAGATCCGGCTCGTCATCCTCCAGATCCTGGTCCTGTCCCTCCTGCTCACCCTCGGCGGCCGTCTCTGGTACCTCCAGATCCGCAACGGCGCCGAGTACGCCAAGGAGGCCTCCGGCAACCACGTCCAGCAGGTCGTCAGCCCCGCCGTGCGCGGCTCGATCCTGGACGCCCGCGGTGTGCCGCTCGCTGACAACGAGACCCGCCTGGTCGTCTCCGCGTCCCGCACGGACCTGATGAAGATGCCCGACGACGGCAAGGCCGTACTGGCCAAGCTCGCCGACGTGCTGGGGATGAAGTCCAAGGACGTCGCGGAGAAGGTCCGCCTCTGCGACGCCAAGACGCCGCAGCCCTGCTGGAACGGCTCGCCCTACCAGCCCATCCCGATCACGGACGAGGCCACGCCCAAGCAGGCCCTCCAGATCCGCGAGCGCTCCGAGGACTTCCCCGGCATCACCGCCGAGCCCGAGGCCGTACGCCGCTACGCGGGACCGGGCGGCTCCAACACCGCGCAGGTCCTCGGCTACCTCTCGCCCGTCACCGACGCCGAGATCGAGAAGGCCAAGGACTCCACGTCGCCGTATCTGCGCTCCGACCAGGTCGGCCGCTCCGGCCTCGAGCGCACCTACGACAAGGAGTTGCGCGGCAAGGCCGGCGTCACCCGCTACGAGGTCGACAACCTCGGCCGCGTCATCGGGCGCGCGAACAGCGACAAGGCCGAGACCGGGGCGAGCGTCGTCACCTCGATCGACTCGCGCGTGCAGGGCGTCGCCGAGTACGAGCTGAACGAGGCGATGAAGGCGGCCCGCCAGCAGTTCGACAAGATCACCGGCGAGAAGTACAAGGCCGACTCCGGCGCGGTCATCGTCATGGAGGCCAAGACCGGCCGGATCGTCTCCATGGCGTCCGCACCGTCGTACGACCCGAACGTCTGGGTCGGCGGCATCTCCGCCAAGGACTACAAGCAGCTCACCGGCAAGGGCTCCGACTACCCGCTGCTCAACAGGGCCATTCAGGGTCAGTCCGCGCCCGGTTCGACGTTCAAGGTGGTCTCCACGGCCGCCGCGGCCGAAGCCGGCTACAAGTGGAACGGCGGCTACCCCTGCACCAGCTCCTACTCGGTCGGCGGCCAGGTTTTCAAGAACTTCGAGGGGGAGAGCTTCGGCCCCATCTCTCTCGGCCGCGCGCTGGAAGTCTCCTGCGACACCGTCTTCTACGGCCTCGCCGACCGGGAATGGAAGAAGGACGGCGGCATCAACCCGAAGGGGACCCCCAAGGACTACTTCTACAAGGCCGCCCACCAGTTCGGCCTCGGCAAGACCACCGGCGTCGACCTTCCCAACGAGGTCACGGGCCGCGTCCCCGACCGCCGGTGGAAGAAAGCCTTCTGGGAGGCCAACAAGGACAGCTGGTGCAAGACCGGCAAGAAGGACGGCAGCTACGTCGAGAAGATCGCCTACGAGAACTGCCTCGAGGGCAACAAGATGCGCGAGGGCGACTCGATCAACTACTCCATCGGCCAGGGCGACACCCTCGTCACGCCGATCCAGCAGGCCATGATCTACGGGGCCCTCGCCAACGGCGGCACCGAGTACGTCCCGACCATCGGCAAGGCGATCATCAGCGCCGACGGCAAGACGGTCAGGGAGGTCAAGCCCCAGGTCAAGGCCAAGCTCCCGATCACCAAGGCGACCCACAAGGGCATGGACGCCGCCCTCGCCGGCGTCGTCACCCGCGGTACCGCCGCCTGGAAGTTCGGTGGCTGGCCCCAGGACAAGATCCCGCTGCACGCCAAGACCGGCACCGCCGAGGTCTACGGCAAGCAGACCACGTCATGGCTGGCCACGTACTCCAAGGACTACTCGGTCATCATGACGATCTCTCAGGCCGGTACGGGCTCCGGAGCCTCCGGTGAGGCCGTCCGCAAGATCTACAACGCGCTGTACGGCGTCTCCGCCGACGGCAAGATCGACAAGAAGAAGGCCCTGCTGCCCGAGCCCGAGAAGAGCCTGCCGAAGATCCAGCGGGACGGCTCGATCGACGCACCGACCATCAAGCCCTACAAGCCCGCCGAGCCGAGCCCGTCCCCCGAGCAGGAACTGGCGGCGGTCATCGGCACCCCGGTCACCGGAAGGCGGGACTGACGCACCATGGCTGGCACCAACGGCTTCTCCGTCTCCGGCTACGGCCCCGAGCGCTCCACCCTCGCCCGGCTCATGGCCAGGGACTCGATGCTGCGCCGCCTAGACTGGCCGATCCTCCTGTCGGCGCTCGTCCTGTCCCTCATCGGCTCGGCGCTCGTCTACTCGGCGACCCGCAACCGCACCGCGATCAACCAGGGCGACCCGTACTACTTCCTGATCCGGCACCTCATGAACACCGGCATCGGCTTGGCCCTGATGATCGGCACGATCTGGCTCGGCCACCGCACCCTGCGCACGGCCGTGCCGATCCTCTACGGCGCCTCGGTCTTCCTGATGCTGCTGGTGCTGACCCCGCTCGGCGACACGATCAACGGACAGCGCAACTGGCTGTCCGCGGGCGCAGTGTCGCTCCAGCCCGCCGAGTTCGCCAAGATCACGATCATCCTGGGCATGGCGATGCTGCTGGCCTCACGGGTCGACGCGGGCGACAAGCAGTACCCCGACCACCGCACGGTACTGCAGGCGCTGGGCCTCGCTGCCGTCCCGATGCTCGTCGTGCTTCTCATGCCCGACCTCGGCACGATCATGGTTGCGGTCATCATCGTGCTCGGTGTGCTGCTCGCCTCCGGCGCCTCCAACCGATGGGTGTTCGGCCTGCTCGGCGCTGGTGTGCTCGGCGCGATCTCCGTCTGGCGGCTGCACATCCTCGACGAGTACCAGATCAACCGCTTCGCCGCCTTCGCCAACCCGGCGCTCGACCCCGCCGGCGTCGGCTACAACACCAACCAGGCCCGTATCGCGATCGGCTCGGGCGGCCTGACCGGCACCGGCCTCTTCCACGGCTCCCAGACCACCGGCCAGTTCGTCCCCGAGCAGCAGACCGACTTCGTCTTCACCGTCGCCGGCGAGGAGCTCGGCTTCGCCGGAGCCGGCCTGATCCTGATCCTGCTCGCCGTCGTCCTGTGGCGCGCCTGCCGCATCGCCCGCGAGACGACCGAGCTCTACGGCACGATCGTCGCCGCCGGGATCATCGCCTGGTTCGCCTTCCAGTCCTTCGAGAACATCGGCATGACGCTCGGCATCATGCCGGTGGCGGGCCTGCCCCTGCCGTTCGTGTCGTACGGAGGATCGTCCATGTTCGCCGTCTGGGTGGCGATCGGGCTCCTCCAGTCGATCCGCGTCCAACGGCCCATGTCGGCGTAGGGAAACCCGGGACGGCGCAGCCCTCTGCCGGAGCCGGACGGGAACCTGGCTCCGGCAGAGGGCTGCCCATGCAACCGAATGGAGACTAAATTCGGTTCGTGACTCCTCCACCCCGCGACGGGGCGGCTTCTCACTCAGCTCCACCGAGCTTCATGACGGCCAAGCCCTGACCGCCGCCCGAGGGCAGGTGCACAACGTAGAACGCATCGGCGTCGACGCCACTGACTCGGACTGGTGGTTCACTCGAAGGGAGGGCCGATGGCGGAGACGAAGCGCGAGATCGAGCGGAAGTACGAGGCGGCCGGAGCCGGCGAAGGTTTCGGGCTGCCTGATCTCAGCGGTGTCGCCGGGGTCGCGGCCGTCGTCGACAAAGGCGTCGTCGACCTCGACGCTGTCTACTACGACACGGCCGACCAGCGCCTCGCGGCCGCCGCGATCACCCTGCGGCGCCGCACCGGCGGCGCCGACGCGGGCTGGCACCTCAAACTCCCCGTCTCCCTCGCCGAGGGTGTACGGGACGAGATCCGGGCCCCGCTCTCCGACGACGTGCCCCGCGACCTCACCGGCCTCGTGCGCTCCCGGGTGCGCGAGGCCGATCTCGTACCCCTGATGCGGCTGCGCTCCTCGCGCGACGTCCACGAACTCACCGACGCCGACGGCGCGCTCCTCGCCGAGGTCAGCGTCGACGGCGTACGGGCCGAGCGGCTCACCGGCGGGGCAGGCGCCACCGCCTGGACCGAGATCGAGGTCGAGCTGGCGGACGACGGCGACCCGGCGTTCCTCGGCAAGGTCGAGAAGAAGCTCCGCAAGGCCGGGGCGAGCCGCTCGGCCTCTTCGTCGAAGCTCGCGCGGGCCCTCACGGAGACCGGCGTCGGCCCGCGCCCGCTCCGGCCCGCAGGCGACCCCGAGACCCCCGCCGACCACGTCCTCGCCTACCTCAGGGCCCAGCGCGACGCGATCGTCGACCTCGACCCCGCCGTCCGGCGCGACCTGCCCGATTCGGTGCACCAGATGCGCGTAGCCACGCGCCGGCTGCGCAGCGCGCTGCGCTCGTACGGCAAGATCCTCGACCGGGCCGTGACGGATCCGATCGGCGACGAGCTGAAGTGGCTCGCCGGTGAGCTCGGTGTCGACCGCGACCAGGAGGTCCTGACCGAGCGGCTGACCGCGGCCCTCGACGAACTGCCGCGCGAGCTGTCCACCGGCCCCGTCCGCACCCGGCTGCGCACCTGGTCGAGGGCCCGGCGCTCCGGATCGCGCCGCCATCTGATCGCCGTACTCGACGGCAAGCGCTATCTCGCTCTCCTCGCCGTTCTCGACGCACTCGTGGACGCGCCCCCACTGCGGAGCAAGCAGCCGAAGAAGGCCCTGGCCAAGGCCGTGCTGCGGGACTACAAGCGGCTCGCGGGACGCGTCGACGAGGCGCTCGCCGAGGACCCCGGCCCGGCGCGTGACCTCGCCCTGCACGCGGCCCGCAAGGCCGCCAAGCGCACCCGGTACGCGGCCGAGGTCGCGGCGCCCGCGCTCGGCAGCCGGGCGAAGGATGTCGGCAAGCACGCGAAGGCGCTCCAGTCCCTGCTCGGCGAGCACCAGGACAGCGTGATGGCGCGCGAGGCGCTGCGCGACCTGGCGGCGCAGGCCCACGCAGCAGGGGAGAGCGCCTTCACCTACGGGCTGCTGTTCGGGCGCGAGGAGGCAGGCGCCGAGCGGGCCGAGGCGGAGCTTGTGCCGCTGTGGGCGAAGGCTGTCTCCTGGTCGAGTTACGCTTGACAGTCATCCTTGTCAGCTCACGAAGGTCCCGGGTATGCCTGCCGAAGCCGCAGAGTCGGTTTTTCCACAGCTCGAAGCTTTGCTCCCGCATGTGCAGAAGCCGATCCAGTACGTGGGCGGTGAGCTCAACTCCACCGTCAAGCCGTGGGAGAGCTCCGACGTCCGCTGGGCGCTGATGTACCCGGACGCCTACGAGGTCGGGCTCCCGAACCAGGGCGTCATGATCCTCTACGAGGTGCTGAACGAGCGCGAGGGCGTCCTCGCCGAGCGCACGTACAGCGTGTGGCCGGACATGGAAGCGCTGATGCGCGAGCACAAGGTGCCGCAGTTCACCGTGGACTCGCACCGGCCGCTCAAGGCGTTCGACGTGTTCGGGCTCTCCTTCTCCACCGAGCTCGGCTACACGAACATGCTCACGGCCCTGGATCTCGCCGGCATCCCGCTGGCGGCCAAGGACCGCACGATCGACGACCCGATCGTCCTCGCGGGCGGCCACGCGGCCTTCAACCCCGAGCCGATCGCCGAGTTCATCGACTGCGCCGTCATTGGTGACGGCGAGCAGGCCGTCCTCGACATGACGGAGATCATCCGCGCCTGGAAGGCCGAGGGATGCCCCGGCGGCCGCGAGGAGGTGCTGTTCCGCCTCGCGAGGACGGGCGGTGTCTACGTCCCCGGGTTCTACGACGTCGAGTACCTGCCGGACGGCCGCATCGGCCGCGTCGTGCCGAACAGGTCCGGCGTGCCGTGGCGCGTCAGCAAGCACACCGTCATGGACCTCGACGAGTGGCCGTACCCGAAGCAGCCCCTCGTCCCGCTCGCCGAGACCGTCCACGAGCGGATGTCCGTCGAGATCTTCCGCGGCTGCACCCGCGGCTGCCGTTTCTGCCAGGCCGGCATGATCACGCGCCCCGTGCGGGAGCGAAGCATCACCGGCATCGGCGACATGGTCGAGAAGGGTCTCAAGGCGACCGGCTTCGAGGAGGTCGGCCTGCTCTCGCTCTCCTCCGCGGACCACTCCGAGATCGGTGACATCGCGAAGGGCCTCGCCGACCGGTACACCGAGGACAAGATCGGCCTGTCGCTGCCGTCGACCCGCGTGGACGCGTTCAACGTCGACCTGGCGAACGAACTCACCCGCAACGGCCGCCGCTCCGGCCTGACCTTCGCCCCCGAGGGCGGCTCCGAGCGCATGCGCAAGGTCATCAACAAGATGGTCTCGGAAGAGGACCTCATCCGGACCGTCGCGACGGCGTACGGCAACGGCTGGCGCCAGGTGAAGCTGTACTTCATGTGCGGCCTGCCCACCGAGACCGACGACGACGTCCTCCAGATCGCCGACATGGCGATGAACGTGATCCAGAAGGGCCGCGAGGTCTCCGGCCAGAACGACATCCGCTGCACGGTCTCCATCGGCGGCTTCGTGCCCAAGCCGCACACGCCGTTCCAGTGGGCCCCGCAGCTGTCGTCCGCCGAGACGGACGCCCGCCTGGAGAAGCTCCGCGACAAGATCCGCGGCGACAAGAAGTACGGCCGTTCCATCGGCTTCCGCTACCACGACGGCAAGCCCGGCATCGTCGAGGGCCTGCTCTCCCGCGGTGACCGCCGCATCGGCTCCGTCATCCGCGCCGTCTACGAGGACGGCGGCCGCTTCGACGGCTGGCGCGAGCACTTCAGTTACGACCGCTGGATGGCCTGCGCCGAGAAGACGCTGCCCGAGTTCGGCGTGGACGTCGACTGGTACACGACGCGTGAGCGCACGTACGAGGAGGTCTTGCCCTGGGACCACCTGGACTCGGGCCTCGACAAGGACTGGCTCTGGGAGGACTGGCAGGACTCGCTCGACGAGACCGAGGTCGAGGACTGCCGCTGGACGCCTTGCTTCGACTGCGGGGTGTGTCCGCAGATGGACACGCACATCCAGGTCGGCCCGACGGGCAAGAAGCTGCTGCCGCTGACCGTGGTCAAGTAGCTTTCGACCAGCGGGAGTTGAGGGGCCGGGACGCCGATGGCGGTGTCCCGGCCCCTCACTCATGTCACGCCGTGATCGGCTTGCTGTCCACACGGACGTGGTCGACCGCCCAGTACCAGTTGTTGGCCGCGTCGTACATGCGGAACTGGAGCGTGACGCTCTTCGCGTTCGCCGGGACCGTCAACTCCTTTGCCGCGAAGGTGTTCTCGGCGTCGTGGCCCGCGTTGTCGTTGCCCGTCGCGTCGGCGCTGTAGTAGAGGATGCGCGTCTCCTCGCCCGTGTCGAAGACCGCCGTCACCGCCGCCTTCTGCGGGGCCTCCTGGCGGTAGTGCGAGTCGAAGGCGACGTACAGCTTCGACGTGCCGGACGGGACCGGGACCGCGGGGGAGACCAGCGTCGAGTCGAACGTGCCCTTTGCCGACGGCGATCCCGTGTCGTCCCAGTCGTACGCGCCGCCGCACTGGCGAGGGTCTGACGGTGCGTCTGCTGTCCGCGCTCGCCGACAACCCGGACGTCTTCGCGTACCAGCGGGGCGCCGCCGCCTTCGGGTCCGGGGACTCGATGAACACCCGCATGTTTGGCCCAGACCCATGATGAATACGAGACAGAAGTGGCCGCGGCCAGAGGTGTGCGTGAAGTTCCCATGACGCGGATCCGTATGCCGCGCTCCGGCGTCTGTGTAGGCATGGACTGGGAGAAGCACCCGACGCCCGCCGAGCACGCGACCGCCGAACGCCCGACGGCTGAACGCCCGCCCGAGGGCTGCCTCGTGGCCGCGATCCGCATCCCGCTGCGCATCGTCGTCCTGGTCCTCGTCGTACCGATCCGCCTGGCTTGGGACGCGGTCGCCGCCGGCGGTCGTGTCGTCTGGCGTCGCGGCCTCGCCCCACTGGCCCGCGGGTTGTTCGTGATCCCGTGGGTGTGGCTGTGGCGACGCGTACTCGCCCCGGCGGCACGGGGTGTGGGCGCCGCGCTGACGTGGCTCGGCGAGGCGCTGTTCGTGTGGCCGTGGGTGGCGCTGTGGAAATACGTGCTGGCTCCGGTCGGCCGGGCGGTCGCCGTCGCGCTGACATGGACCGGCAAGGCGGTCTTCGTGTGGCCGTGGGTCGCGCTGTGGCGCTATGCCCTCGCGCCGGTCGGCCGCGGGGTGCGGGCCGTCGCGCTGTGGGTGTGGTGGAAGGGCGTCGTCGCCTCGGTCGCCTGGTGGTACCTCCGGGTGATGACACCGGCCGGGCGGGGGATCGCCTGGCTGGGGCGGGGCCTCGCCGCGGCTGTCCGCGTCCTGGGAGCGGGCCTCGCCGCCCTGCTGCGCGCCCTCGTCGTCGTCCCCGCGGTGTGGTTCTCCGCACACGCCCTGACCCCACTCGGGCGCGGGACGGCGGCCGCCGTGCGCTGGCTCTCCAAGGCCCTCTTCGTCTGGCCCTGGGTCTGGTTCCACACCCGCGTACTCGCACCCGCCGGACGCGCAACTGTCTTTCTTTTCAAGCTGGTTGGGGCCCATCTCGCCTTCGCCGGCCGCGCGCTCGGCGCGGGACTGACGTGGCTCGGCCGGGGCGTGTGGTCCGGGCTCGCGTGGCTCGGGCGCGGGGTGTGGGCCGGCGTCGCATGGTTCGGGCGCGGGGTCTGGTCCGTCGTCGTCACCCTCGTACGGTGGATCTTCGTCGTGCCCGCCGTCGCTCTCTGGCGCTGGGTTCTCGTGCCCGTCGGGCGCGCCGTCGTCGTCCTCGTACGGGAGACCGGTGACGCGCTCGGGCACGCGTGGCGTGTGGCCGGACACGTCTCCCGGGCCGTCGGGCGGCTCCTCGGCCGGCTCCTGCGGTGGATCTTCCTCGACCCGGTGCGCTGGGCGTACCGCACGGTGTGCACCCCGCTGGGACACCTCGTACGGGACTCCGTATGGCGGCCCGCGGCCCGGGCGGTCAAGGACGCGGGAGCCGCCGCGCGCCAGGCCCTCGCGGCGGCGCGGGAGAGCGTGCGCCAGGCCAGGGCCGACGTCCGCAGGGCGCTCTTCGGAGCGAAACGGGCGGAGCCTCAAGCGCTGGTCAAGGACCGGCGGGAACCTGACGCGCCTCAGGCACGTACTCTTGGTAGCAGTACGACCGCACTCACGAAGGACTAGAACACTGGGCAAGCGACAGCCCGAAGGCCCGCCGCCCGCACCCGCGGTGCAGCGCATCCGACTGCGCTACACCAAGCGCGGCCGCCTCCGGTTCACCAGCCACCGTGACTTCCAGCGCGCCTTCGAGCGTGCGCTGCGCCGCGCCGAGGTGCCCATGGCGTACTCGGCGGGGTTCACGCCGCACCCGAAGGTGTCGTACGCCAATGCCGCACCCACCGGCACGGGCAGCGAAGCCGAGTATCTGGAGATCGCGCTCACCGAAGCGCGCGATCCGGAAAAGCTGCGCGAGCTTCTCGACGAGTCGCTCCCCACCGGGCTCGACATCATCGAGGCCGTCGAGTCCCGCACCTCGGGCCTCGCCGACCGGCTCACCGCATCCGTCTGGGAACTGCGGCTCGACGGCGTCGAGGCCGCTGAGGCCAAGGCCGCCGCGGACGCGTTCGTCGCGGCGGAGGCCGTCGAGGTCCAGCGAAGGACCAAGAACGGGATGCGGACGTTCGACGCCCGCGCCGCCGTCGTGAGCCTCGAGGCCGCCGAGGCCCCGCAGGCGCACGAGGACCGGGCTGATAGGCCGACCGACAAGGCCTGTGCGATACTGCGCCTGGTTGTTCGGCACGTGACGCCTGCCGTTCGACCCGACGACGTCCTGTCCGGTCTCCGAGCTGTGGCCGACCTGGCGCCGCCGGTCCCCGCAGCGGTGACCAGGCTGGCGCAGGGGCTTTTCGATGAAGAGACCGGCACGGTGACCGACCCGCTCGCGCCCGACCGCGAGGCAGTCGAGGCCGCACCTCCCGCAAGCGGGGGGAGCACCGCAGCTGCCGCCGCGACGGCGCCGGTGCCAGGTTCCGCGTAAGGACGGTCGTCGAAGCGCCGCCCTCGTACTCGGGAGCCACCTGGGTCGGGCAGCGCACGAACCCAAGGACTTTCGCCAGGCCGTACGCACACATGGCGTACGGAACCGGCGAGAACAGACAGAGAGCTCCCGTGCGGCGCCCGCGCCCCGGACGGCGGCACCGCGCATGAACGCGCGAGCCGCGGACGTCACCGGACCAGGCGCGGCGCCCGGGAGCCTGACGGGAGATCCACCCGCATGCTTGAGCCGACCGAACCCACTGAGACGTCGTCGTCCGGGGTAACCGACAACAACAGCCCCAGCGACACCCTGCCGCCGCGCCGCCGGCGCCGTGCGGCCTCGCGCCCCGCGGGCCCGCCCACGGGTGCCGCCGCCGACACCACCCAGGCCGTGACGGCCGCCGACCCCGTCGCCGACGAGGCCGAAGAGACCGAGGCAAGCGCGGCCGCCGAGGCCCCCGCGCAGGACGCCGCACCCGCCGGGCGCCCGCGCCGGCGCGCCACCCGCCGCGCCTCCGCGCCTGCCGGCGCACCCAAGACTTCCGACGCAGCCGAGAGCGCCGAGGCCGAGCCCGCTGCCGCCGCCGCGCCCGCCGTCGCCGCAGAAGAGACCGCCCCAGAGCCGGAGGCCGCGCCCGCCGGGCGCACCCGTCGCCGCGCCACGCGCCGCGTCTCCGCCCCCGCCGGTACCCCCGAGCAGGCCGAGGCTCCCGCCGTGACCGAGCCCGCCGCCGCGCCCGCCGTGGCCGCGGAAGAGACCCCCGCCGAGCCGGAGGCCGCGCCCGCCGGGCGCAGCCGTCGCCGCGCCACGCGCCGCTCCACCGCCCCCGCCGGGGCGCCCGAGCAGGCCGAGCCCGCGGCTGCCGCCGAGCCCGCCGCGGCTGAGACTCCCGAGGCGGAGACCCCCGTCAAGGCCGAGGCTCCCAAGACGGAGGTCCCCGCCGCAGCCGAGGAGGACGCCGAAGGCGGGCGCCGCCCCCGTCGCCGCGCCACCCGCAAGGCCGCGGTCGGTTTCTCCGAGCCCGCGCAGCGCGCCGCCAGGAAGGCCGCCACGCGCGCCGCCGCCGAGCCCGCCGCCGACGAGACCAAGGGCACGAAGGGTTCGCGCCGTCCCGCGCGGCCGTCCGTCGCCGTCTTCCAGGCGCCGGTCTTCGCCGAGCCGATGTTCCAGACCCCGGAGCGCGCTGCCGCCGCGGCGGCAGCCGAGGCCGTGGTGGAGGAGGAGCCGGTCGAGGCCGAGGCTCCCGTCGAGGCCGTGACCGTGGCCGACGTGGTCGCGGAGGAGACGCCGCGCCGTCGCCGTCGCCGTGGCCGCGCCGCCGAGGAGCAGCCCGCCGCCCAGGCCGCCGAGCCGCAGCGGCCCGCCGCCGTCGAGGAGCCCGCCGAGGCCGAGGACGCCGAGGGCGCCGACGAGGGTGACCAGGACCACGAGGACCACGACGAGCAGGGCGACCGCCCCACGCGCCGTCGGCGCCGCGGTGGCCGCCGTCGCCGTCGTGGTGACTCCGCGGACGCCGAGTCCGACGAGCACACCGACGAAGAGGCCGAGCACACCGACGAGGGCGCCGAGCACGCCGACGAGGGCGAGGAGGCCGACGAGGCCGACGAGCGCGAGGAGTCCGGCCCGTCAGGCTCCAGCAGCAGCCGTCGCCGCCGTCGCCGTCGCCGTCGCGCGGGTGACTCCTCCACCGACAGCGAAGCGGGCGACAGCGACCCCGAGCGCACGGTCGTGAAGGTCCGCGAGCCCCGCAAGCAGGAGGAGCGCGGCACCGGCGCCGACGAGGTGCAGTCCATCAAGGGCTCGACGCGTCTCGAGGCGAAGAAGCAGCGCCGCCGCGAGGGCCGCGAGCAGGGCCGCCGTCGTGTGCCGATCATCACCGAGGCCGAGTTCCTGGCCCGCCGCGAGGCCGTCGAGCGTGTGATGGTCGTCCGCCAGCACGGCGAGCGCACCCAGATCGGCGTGCTCGAGGACGACATCCTCGTCGAGCACTACGTGAACAAGGAGCAGTCGACCTCGTACGTCGGCAACGTGTATCTGGGCAAGGTCCAGAACGTGCTGCCGTCCATGGAGGCCGCCTTCATCGACATCGGCAAGGGCCGTAACGCGGTGCTGTACGCCGGTGAGGTCAACTTCGAGGCGCTCGGCATGGCCAACGGGCCGCGCCGCATCGAGACCGCCCTCAAGTCCGGCCAGTCCGTCCTCGTGCAGGTCACGAAGGACCCGATCGGCCACAAGGGCGCCCGCCTGACCAGCCAGGTCTCGCTGCCCGGCCGCTACCTGGTCTACGTCCCCGAGGGGTCGATGACCGGCATCAGCCGCAAGCTGCCCGACACCGAGCGCGCGCGTCTGAAGACCATCCTCAAGAAGATCGTCCCCGAGGACGCGGGCGTCATCGTGCGCACCGCCGCCGAGGGCGCGAGCGAGGAGGAGCTGAGCCGCGACGTCGAGCGTCTGCAGGCCCAGTGGGAGGAGATCCAGAAGAAGTCGAAGCAGATCTCGACGAGCTCGCCGAGCCTGCTGTACGGCGAGCCGGACATGACCGTCCGCGTTGTGCGCGACATCTTCAACGAGGACTTCTCCAAGGTCATCGTCAGCGGTGACGAGGGGTGGGAGACCATCCACGGCTACGTCAACCACGTGGCGCCCGACCTGTCCGACCGCCTCTCGAAGTGGACCTCCGAGGTCGACGTCTTCGCGACGTACCGGATCGACGAGCAGCTCGCCAAGGCGCTCGACCGCAAGGTCTGGCTGCCCAGCGGCGGCTCGCTGGTGATCGACAAGACCGAGGCGATGATCGTCGTCGACGTCAACACCGGCAAGTTCACCGGCCAGGGCGGCAACCTCGAAGAGACCGTGACGAGGAACAACCTCGAAGCGGCCGAGGAGATCGTGCGCCAGTTGCGCCTGCGCGACCTCGGCGGCATCGTCGTCATCGACTTCATCGACATGGTCCTGGAGTCCAACCGGGACCTGGTCCTGCGCCGGCTCCTCGAGTGCCTGGGCCGTGACCGGACCAAGCACCAGGTGGCCGAGGTCACCTCGCTGGGCCTCGTCCAGATGACCCGTAAGCGCGTGGGCCAGGGCCTCCTGGAGTCCTTCTCCGAGACCTGCGTCCACTGCAACGGCCGTGGCGTCATCGTCCACATGGAGCAGCCCACCTCCGCCGGTGGCGGCGGCAAGCGCAAGAAGCGCGGGCGTGGCGGCAACGGCGCGGAGCCCACGCACGAGCACGACCACGAGCAGGCGGCGCTCGAGACGGAGGTGGAGACCGAGGAAGAGGTCGCCGCCGAGGTCGCGGCGCCCCTCGCCCTGGCCGAGCCCGAGTTCGTGCCCGACGAGGAGCTGTACAGCAGCCCCGCCGAGGCGGAGGCCGCGGCCCGTGGTGGCCGTTCGCGCCGTCGTGCGACCCGCAGGGCGTCGGCTCCGGCCGGCGCGCCCAAGGGCGAGGCCGCCCCGAAGGAGACCGCCAAGGCGGAGGCTCCCAAGGTGGAGGCCCCGCAGGTCGAGGCCGAGCCCGTCGTGGCCGAGCCGGTCGTGGCGGAGCCCGCCCCGGTCGTGGAAGCCGCTCCCAAGGGCCGTACGCGCCGTCGGGCGACCCGTAAGGCGACGGCCCCGGCCGGTTCGCCGAACGCCGCCGCCGAGGCCGAGGTGACCGTCACGGCGCCCGCCAAGCCCGAGCCGGAGCCCGTCGTGGCCGAGGAGAAGGCCGAGCCCAAGGCCGCTGAGGCCGAGGCGCCCGTCGAGAGCGCGGCTCCGGCCCGCCCGCGTCGCCGCGCCGTCCGCAAGGCCACCGCGCCGACCGCGTCCGAGGAGGCGGCCGTCATGGTCGTCCCGTCGGCCACGGAGGCGGAGGCCGAGCCGGTGCAGGCCGAGCCGGTGCAGGCCGAGTCCGAGGCCGCCGAGGAGGCGCCCGCCGCCAAGAAGGCGGCCCGTAAGACGGCCAAGAAGGCGACGGCGAAGAAGGCCGCCACCAAGAAGACCGCGGCCAAGAAGACGGCCGCGAAGAAGACGACGGCCAAGAAGGCGGCGACCAAGACCGCCGCCAAGAAGGCGACCGCGAAGAAGACCGTGGCGGCCGAGCAGCAGGCTCAGCCGTCCGTCTCCGCCGCGGCCGACGAGGCCTGAGCGACGCGGTAGATCCGGATCCGACGCCCCCGTTCCGCACATGCGGCACGGGGGCGTCGGCGTGTCACGGGTCACGTCACACCACTGAGCCGCCCCCTGCCTCTTGGAGGCCGGCCAACTACCTGTAAAACTCATGGAGTCGTACGACTGAACAAGAATGATCACGTGACCGCGCGTTGGGGAGAACACGCGGCCCGTGGAACAGGGGAGGGGTACCAATGGCGCACGCGCGCCTGAGAGGCACGGGCCGTCACCGTGCCGTGAAGCCGGTCAAGGGCGCCAGACAGGCCGTGGCGCTCGCCACGGTCCTCTCGGCGGCCGGGATCCAGGCCACCGCGTCCACGGGAACCGCCGCGGCGGACACCCCGACGTGGACCGAGGGGCCGATCTTCAACGACCCGCACGGCACGACGGACCAGCAGTACGCGATCCGCACCAGGCTGATCCAGCTGACGAACGCGGCGCTGCCCGGTTCGGTGATCAAGGTCGCGGTCTACCACGTGTGGGAGCAGTCGGTCGTCGACGCGCTCGTCGCGGCCAAGAACCGCGGCGTGAACGTGCAGATACTGCTCGACGAGTCCAGCGTCAGCGACCGCCCCACCAACACGTCGTACGCCTCACTGAAGGCCGCCCTGGGCACCAGCCGGACGAGCTCGTCCTTCGTGACGCTCTGCCCGGCGCACAAGTCCTGCCTGGGCGACCCCAAGTACGGCCAGTCGATCATGCACAACAAGTTCTGGCTGTTCTCCGCGGTCGAGGGCGCCACGAACGTCGTCGTGCAGACCACGTCCAACTCGACGCCGTCGGCGCACACGAAGTTCTACAACGACGCGCTGCTGCTGCCGAACAACGGCGTCACGTACGAGGCGTACTCGGACTACTTCACGGACATGACCGGCAAGAGCTGGTCGACGTGGGACTACCGCACGGTCAGCAACGGCCTGTACAAGGCGTATTTCTTCCCGCGGGCCGGCACGGTCAACGAGTCCGACACGATGTACTCGGTCCTCAACAACGTCGCCTGCTCCTACAAGGACCCGGTGACCGGCGCGGCGAAGCAGACCGTCATCCGGGCCGCGATCTTCAAGGTCACCCGCAAGCAGATCGCCGACAAGCTGGTCTCGCTGAAGAAGCAGGGCTGCTCCGTCAGCCTCATGTACGCGGAGACCGACAGCGCCAAGAGCCTGGGCGGCACCAAGGGAACCTGGGAGGGGCTGCACACCACCGGCGGGCCCTCGCTGCGCTGCCTCAACGACGACCGGGACCCGCTGAACCCCGGCACGAAGCTCACGACGCCGTACATCATCCACTCGAAGTACCTGCTGGTGGACGGCATGTACGACGGCAAGCGGAACAAGATCACCTTCACCGGGTCGCAGAACTACACGGGCCCCGCGCTGCGCGAGAACGACGAGGCGATCGTCAAGGTCGACGACGACTCCGTGCACGACGCCTACCGCGACCACTTCAACCGCGTGTGGAACGTCGCCTGGCCCGGCACGGCCGACGCCACGGACCTGTGCAAGGGCGTGAAGCCGCTGCCGCAGGACGGTGAGAAGCCGCCCGCGTAGCCCGCGCGCGCCCGGCGGAAGGGGGCTGGTTTGACCCTTTCGGCGGGTGACCCGTAACCTTGACCGTCGGCGTCTGTTGAGCGCCGCACCCCTGAGCACCTCACCTCCCGGTCCGCCGGGGGAGGCCGCTCGTCCAATCCGGAACATCATGGGCCCTCGGGCACGTGTGAGCGGCTGGCTTCAGGGGTTTCGTTCCGAGCGAAAGAGAGATCCGCGTGTACGCCATCGTGCGCAGCGGTGGTCGCCAGCACAAGGTTGCTGTCGACGACATCGTTGAGGTTGACAAGATTTCCACTGCCAAGGTTGGCGACACCGTAGAGCTCTCTACGCTGCTCGTTGTCGACGGCGACGCTGTGACCAGCGACCCGTGGGTGCTGGCCGGCATCAAGGTGCAGGCCGAGGTCGTGGACCACCACAAGGGTGCCAAGATCGACATCCTTCGGTACAAGAACAAGACCGGCTACCGCCGTCGTCAGGGTCACCGTCAGCAGTACACGGCGATCAAGATCACGGGCATCCCCGCGGCTGCGAAGTAAGGGACTGAGACAAGATGGCACACAAGAAGGGCGCATCGTCCACTCGGAACGGGCGCGATTCCAATGCTCAGCGGCTCGGCGTGAAGCGCTTCGGCGGTCAGACCGTCAACGCCGGTGAGATCCTGGTCCGCCAGCGCGGCACCCACTTCCACCCCGGCACGGGCGTCGGTCGCGGTGGCGACGACACCCTGTTCGCGCTGAACGCCGGTGCGGTGGAGTTCGGTACGCACCGCGGCCGCAAGGTCGTGAACATCGTTCCGGTCGCCTGAAACCCCTAGTTCCTAGGACTCAGGCTCCGTAGAGCGTTTTCGCGAGGGCGGACCTTGCTTGCCCGGCCAGAAGCTTCGGCTTCCGGATCGGGAAGCAGGTCCGCCCTTCGCGTGTTTCCCATAAACGCAGAGCAAAGACATTTCGTACTCCTCCGGCCTCTCGCCGGGGGAACCCCCAGGAGGCACCGAACCATGACCACCTTCGTGGACCGCGTCGAACTGCATGTCGCCGCGGGTAGCGGAGGCCACGGCTGTGCCTCCGTTCACCGTGAGAAGTTCAAGCCGCTCGGCGGCCCGGACGGCGGCAACGGCGGCCGTGGCGGCGATGTCATCCTGGTCGTCGACCAGGCGGTGACGACGCTTCTCGACTACCACCACTCGCCCCACCGCAAGGCCACGAACGGCAAGCCCGGCGAGGGCGGCAACCGCTCCGGCAAGGACGGCCAGGACCTCGTCCTGCCCGTGCCGGACGGCACCGTCATCCTCGACAAGGCGGGCAACGTGCTGGCCGACCTCGTCGGCCAGGGCACGACGTACGTCGCCGCCCAGGGCGGCCGCGGGGGCCTCGGCAACGCGGCGCTGGCCTCGGCCCGCCGCAAGGCGCCCGGCTTCGCGCTCCTCGGTGTGGCCGGCGACCTCCAGGACATCGTCCTCGAGCTCAAGACGGTCGCGGACATCGCGCTCGTCGGCTACCCGAGCGCCGGAAAGTCGTCCCTCATCTCGGTCCTGTCGGCCGCGAAGCCGAAGATCGCCGACTACCCGTTCACGACGCTCGTCCCGAACCTCGGCGTGGTGACGGCCGGCTCGACCGTCTACACCATCGCCGACGTGCCGGGCCTCATCCCGGGCGCCAGCCAGGGCAAGGGCCTCGGCCTGGAGTTCCTGCGCCATGTCGAGCGCTGCTCGGTCCTGGTCCACGTACTCGACACGGCCACCCTCGAATCGGACCGTGACCCGGTCTCCGACCTGGACATCATCGAGGAGGAGCTCAAGCAGTACGGCGGCCTCGACAACCGTCCGCGCGTCGTCGTCCTCAACAAGGTCGACGTACCGGACGGCCAGGACCTCGCGGACCTGGTCCGCCCCGACCTGGAGGCCCGCGGCTACCGCGTCTTCGAGGTGTCGGCCGTGGCCCACAAGGGCCTCAAGGAGCTGTCCTTCGCACTCGCCGAGATGGTCGCCGCGGCGCGCGCCGCCAAGCCCAAGGAGGAGGCGACCCGCATCGTCATCCGTCCGAAGGCGGTCGACGACTCGGGCTTCACGGTCGTGCAGGAGGAGGACGGCCTCTACCGCGTGCGCGGCGAGAAGCCGGAGCGCTGGGTGCGCCAGACCGACTTCAACAACGACGAGGCCGTCGGCTACCTCGCCGACCGCCTCAACCGCCTCGGCGTCGAGGACTCCCTGATGAAGGCCGGCGCCGTCGCGGGCGACGGCGTGGCCATCGGCCCCGAGGACAACGCGGTCGTCTTCGACTGGGAGCCCACGGTCATGGCAGGCGCCGAGATGCTCGGCCGCCGAGGCGAGGACCACCGCATGGAGGAGCCCCGCCCGGCCGCCCAGCGCCGCCGCGACAAGCAGGCGGAGCGGGATGACGCGGAGCAGGAGTACGACGAGTTCAAGCCGTTCTAGGTCGTCGGGTGGTGTTCGGGCCGACGGGCGGAGTCCGGCGCGGCTGTCCCGAAGCCCGGGAGGCCGCTTGCGGCCGAGCGGTGCGAGGGCTGCCGCTGGGAGGTTCAGCGCACCGCACGGAGGAGCCCGCCCCGCCGCCCAGCGCCTCGTTCTGAACAGCTGAGCATGGGGAAGGCCCCCGGGAGAATCTCCCGGGGGCCTTCCCCATGCTCAGCCTGCGCGCGGAGCACTACGCAGTGACCGTGTCGCCCGGCTCCGGCTCCGATTCCAGGGTCTCGGCGAACTCGTCGGCCGAGTCCGTGTCGCGCTGGCCGGGGATCTCCGCCGCGAGGCGGGACTCCATGCGCACGCGTCGCTCGTCGGCCCGGGCGCACAGCGCGCGCACCGCGTCGTTGAAGCGGTCCAGGGACGGCGGGTCCGAGGGGCCCAGAAGGTGCTCCTTGAGCTCCGCGCGGGCCTCCGCGTGGGAATCCGTCTCCGGGGCGCGTACGGCCGCGAGAAGGGCGGGTACCTCCGTTGCCGCGGGCGTCAGGATCGTCGCCGCGCTGACCGTCGGGAATCCGGCACGGAAATCGCCCTCGGTCATGCCGGAGGTGTTCGCGACGGCGTACGGCTTCTCGCTCGTCAGCCAGTCCGAGACGACCGAGGAGACGTCGCTGATGAGGACGTCGGCCTGATTGAAGCAGGTGAAGATCGCCGGGCGGGCGTCCGTGATGACCAGGTGCTCCCACTCCGGGAAGGACGCCCAGTACGCGGCCTCCCACGCGGCGGTCGCCTCGGCGACGGCGGCCTGCCGGCCCCCGTCGGGCGTGCCCTGGAGCAGCATGCGCTCCATCTCGTCCGCGCTGGAGCGGAACGCGGTCGACGTCAGCTCGTCCAGCTCCGCCGCGCGGCGGACCAGCTCGGCGGCGGCCTCGGGGCCGGGCCGCGCGCCGGAGCGCTTCGCGGCCGCCTCGCGGACCATCGCCTTGATGCGCTCGTTCGCGGCGCCCGCGCGCGGGTCGACCGAGCCGGTCATCGGGTGCGGCTTGTAGAGGAGGCGCACGGAGTCGTCGGCGAGCAGGTGCTTGACGATGTTCTCGCCGGCGAGAACCACCGACGTATTGCCCGGGTTGCCGTCCCAGCCCTCCCACGTGGGGGCGTAGAGGACCGTCGTGTACGTGCCCTGCGGCGCGCCGGTGGAGCGCTTGATGGGCGACAGCTGCGGGCGGCCCACCTCCACGACGTCCTTGTCCTCGACGCCGATGTCGGCGAGCTGGTAGCGCTCGCGGGCCGCGGGCCCGGCCACCCACACCTCGTCGTACGCCTTCGCGTACGGGTTGCAGGAGGACAGCTTGTCGCTCTCGCCGTGGTTGATGAACGCGTGCTTGATCGTCGGGATGCGCAGGACCTGGGAGGTCTTCGCGGCGTTCGCCGGGTGCAGCACCATCTTCAGCGTCGAGTTCTCCAGGGAGAACATCGTGGCGACCTTAGGGAAGCAGATGACCGGCACGTCGGTCGCGTCGATCTTCTGGACCATGAACCGCTCGCGCAGCACGATCAGCGGCTTGCCGTCGACCTCGGAGAGCGTGGAGAGCCACATGTTCGCCTGGTACGCGGACGACGTGCCGCCCGAGAAGTACATCGCGACGGTCGGCTTGTAGTCGGCCAGCCAGCGGTCGAGCCAGTCCATGACCTTCTGCTCGCTCAAGGCGCGCTTCTTCGGGAGCAGCCAGGTCGCGAGATAGGCCGTGCCGCCGCCGAGCAGCACGATCGAGACACCGAGGCCGATGAGGCCCCAGAGCGCGTCGGTGGTGGCCGCCGTGGTCAGCAGGCCGATGGTGCCGGGGACGGCGAAGCCGAGCAGGCGGTGACCCTGGCGGCGGGCCAGGATGCGCGGCGGGGCCGCGGACAGCCGCAGCTCCGACGCGTCGATGTTCCGCGTCACGATGGGCAGCGCGCGCGTGCGGCGCACCAGGACGGCCACGGCCTGGCACACGAAGTGCAGGGCGTAGAAGGCGAGCAGCGCGATGGTGAGGGGGGACTGCTCGGCCAGCGGCTCGATGCCGTCGATGCGCAGGAGACCGACCAGGATCAGCATGTCGCGCAGCAGCTGCCGGACGGTGACATCGAAGCGGATCTTGCCGAGGAGGGAGAGCAGGCCGGGCTGCTTGTACTGGAGATACGTGTCGAGCGCGAGACCCGCGGCGCTCGCGGCGACGAACACCGGGACGTACGGGATCAGCGCGCTGACGAGCTGGGCCGTGTAGAGCGCGAACATCGCGAAGAGCGCTGAGAGCTGCACGACGCGGCGGGAGGCAAGGCCGGCGGAGGGCACTGGGCGGGGCTCCTGGCAGGGGGGATCGGATGGCGGGGGGAAAGATGTGCGGGGGTGCGCGGCATTCATCGACGAAGGCCGACCACTGACCGTATGACTTTCGCGCCCTCGCTAGCAATCCTTGGTGACAGCAATCACCGGATAAAGGGGCAAAGCCCCCAAGGGCTCTGGGTAACGATTCCTTCCGCGGCCTCCGGCGGAATTCCTCTGGCGTGAGCCTGCCGTCCGCCCCTCGGAACCCGGAGGCGCCGCGCCGTGCCGCTCACGTAGATTGCAGGACCAGGGCCGTGGCCGGGACGAGGCCCACGGCCGGTCAGCACTGATGGGGAACGCACGTGTCAGCGGCAGGGCAGGACATGAGGCAGGGCGTGGCGGAAGCCCGCAGGATCGTGGTCAAGGTCGGATCCTCCTCGCTCACCACCGCCGAGGGCGGTCTCGACGCCGACCGGGTCGACGCCCTCGTCGACGTGCTCGCCAAGTCCCGCAGCGGCGGCGAGAAGGAGATCGTGCTCGTCTCGTCCGGCGCCATCGCCGCCGGGCTCGCGCCGCTCGGCCTGCGCCGCCGCCCCAAGGGCCTCGCCCGCCAGCAGGCGGCCGCCAGCGTCGGCCAGGGCCTCCTGGTGGCCCGCTACACCGCCTCCTTCGCGCGCTACGGCGTCCGCGTCGGCCAGGTCCTGCTCACCAGCGACGACATGGCCCGCCGCGCCCACCACCGCAACGCGTCGCGCACCCTCGACCAGCTCCTCGCGATGGGCGCTCTGCCCGTCGTGAACGAGAACGACACCGTGGCGACGGACGAGATCCGCTTCGGCGACAACGACCGGCTCGCCGCCCTCGTCGCCCACCTCGTCCACGCCGACCTCCTCGTCCTCCTCTCGGACGTCGACGGCCTCTACGACGGCGACCCCGCCAAGCCCGGCAGCTCGCGGATCTCCGAGGTCCGCGGCCCCGCCGACATCGCGCACGTCAAGATCGGCAGCGCGGGCAAGGCGGGCGTCGGCACCGGCGGCATGGTCACCAAGGTCGAGGCGGCCGGGATCGCCGCCGCCGCGGGCATCCCCGTCGTCCTCACCAGCGCGGTGCACGCCGCCGACGCGCTCGCCGCCCGCGACACCGGCACGTACTTCCACCGCACGGGCCGGCGCAGCGCCGACCGCCTCCTGTGGCTCCAGCACGCTTCCACCCCGCAGGGCGCGCTCACGCTCGACGACGGGGCGGTGAAGGCCGTCGTCGAGGGCCGCAAGTCGCTCCTTCCCGCGGGCATCGCGACCGTCGAGGGCGAGTTCGGCGCGGGCGACCCCGTCGAGCTGCGCGACGCCACGGGGCGGGCGATCGCGCGCGGCCTGGTGAACTTCGACGCCAAGGAGATCCCGCAGCTCATCGGCCGCTCCACCCGCGAGCTGGCGCGCGAGCTCGGGCCCGCGTACGAGCGTGAGGTCGTCCACCGGGACGATCTGGTGCTGCTGCACCCCTGACCACCCCGGCGCACTCGTGAAGATCCGGCGTCCGCACCGGGCGTAAACCGTGTAAACGGCCGAAAGCCGGGCCTCCCGCGGGGGACCTTCCCCAAAACCGCCCCACGAGGGCGCTTGGCCTGCTCAACTTTGCTTCAGGAAGTTCCGCACGACCATTGCGCAAAGGAGGCCGTCGTGAGAAGAGCGCGCCCGGGGGCGACGTCCCGAGGGTCGGCGGAGCGGGCACTGACCAGCGTCGCGGCCGGCGAGTCGTACCAGGGCAGCGGGCAGGAGGAGAGCGCCGTGACGGAGGAAGGCCCCCGTCTCTGGCATGTCACTCTCAGTGTCTCCGGCGCCGACGCGCCCCTCGCCGAGCTGCGGCGGGGACTCGAACAACTGGCGCACGACCATCCCTTTCTGCTGACGAGCCGGTACGCCGTCGACCACGCCGAGATCCGCTACTGGGAAGAGGCCCGCGACCTGCACGACGCGGCCGCCGTGGCGCTGCGCCTGTGGGGCGAGCACCGCCAGAGTTCCCAGCTCCCGCCGTGGGAGATCGTCGGCCTCGAGGTCATCGACCGCGACACGTACCACCAGCGCATAGCCGAGGGCTACGGGCCCCTGCCGGCCACCCCGGTCGGTGTACACCCGTTTTAGGTCACATCTCAGGGTTCGGGACAGCCGCCGGACAGCCCTCGCGCGCCCATTACCCTGCCGATATGACCTCGCTCTCGCCGTACGACTCGATGACCCCCGTCACCCAGGCCGCCTACCGTGCCCGGTCCGCGGCCGGCGTGATCGCCCCGCTGCCGCGGGCCGCGAAGGACGACGCTCTCGCCGCGATCGCCGACGCCCTCGAGGTGCGCACGGCGGAGATCGTCGAGGCGAACGCCAAGGACGTCGCCCGCGCCCGCGAGGCCGGCACCGGCGAGTCGGTCATCGACCGCCTCACGCTCACGCCCGAGCGGGTCCGCGCCATCGCCGCCGACGTGCGCGACGTCGTCGCCCTGCCCGACCCGGTCGGCACGGTCGTGCGCGGCAACACCCTCCCGAACGGCATCGACCTGCGCCAGGTCCGCGTCCCGCTCGGCGTCGTCGGCATCATCTACGAGGCCCGCCCGAACGTGACCGTGGACGCCGCCGCTCTCTGCCTCAAGTCGGGCAACGCCGTTCTCCTGCGCGGAAGTTCGTCCGCGCACGAGTCCAACACCGCCCTCGTGCGGGTGCTGCGCGACGCGGTCGGCGGCTCCGGGCTGCCCGCCGACGCCATCCAGCTGGTGCCCGGGGAGAGCCGCGACTCCGTCAACGAGCTGATGCGGGCGCGCGGCCTGGTCGACGTCCTCATCCCGCGCGGCGGCGCCTCCCTCATCAAGAACGTCGTCGAGAACTCGATCGTCCCCGTCATCGAGACCGGCACCGGCAACTGCCACGTCTACGTCGACGCCCACGCGGACCTCGACATGGCCGTCGACATCCTGATCAACTCCAAGGCGCAGCGCCCCAGCGTCTGCAACTCCGCCGAGACCCTGCTCGTCCACCAGGACATCGCCGACGCCTTCGTGCCCCGCGCCCTCGTGGCCCTCGCCGAGGCCGGCGTCACCGTGCACGCCGACGAGCGCGTCCTCGCGTACGCCGAGGGCTCCAAGGCCACCGTCGTCGAGGCGACCCCCGAGGACTGGGAGACCGAATACCTCTCGTACGACATCGCGGCCGCCGTCGTGCACTCCCTGGACGCCGCCGTGGAGCACATCCGCCTCTGGTCCTCCGGCCACACCGAGGCCATCGTCACCACCTCGCAGCAGGCGGCCCGCCGCTTCACCCAACTGGTCGACTCCACCACGGTCGCCGTGAACGCCTCGACGCGCTTCACCGACGGCGGCCAGTTCGGCTTCGGCGCCGAGATCGGCATCTCCACCCAGAAGCTCCACGCCCGGGGCCCCATGGGCCTTCCGGAGCTCACGAGCACCAAGTACATCGTCACCGGCGACGGCCACACCCGGTAGCCGCGGGCACGCGGACGGGAACAAGGGGAATTCCCGCACCGACTGCCCAAAACGACCCCCCAGGTCTACTCTGGACGCGTGCCGGAGGACGTGGGGGGCACGCCGTTCCCTGACGGCTGGGAGCCCGACGACGACCGCGACCGCGGGGGTGCGGACGAAGAGTTCGCCTCCGTGGTCTTCGACGAGGACTTCGTGAAGGCCGCCGAGGTCCATGAACCCACCGCGGTCGAGCGGCTGCTCGCCGCGGCGCAGGCGCGCGCCGAGGCCCAGGAAGCCGAGGCACGAAGGGCCCGCACGCGTGGCTCCGCGGTCGACGACGACCTCTACGACGACGGGTACGGCCCCGAGCCGGGAGGCGGCTACGCCCACGGCCCGGACGTGGACGACCTCTACGACCCCGATGTCGACGAGGACGGCTACCCGCGCCCCGGCGCCTCGAAGGTGCGCTGGCGTCGCCCCGTCGCCTGGCTGCTCGCCCTTGTCATGGGCATCGGCATGGTCGCGCTCGCCTTCACCGCCGTCTACCGCGGCGCCTCGTCGGGCGGCCGCCAGGACCGGGTCCCGCCGCCCGCGACGACCGAGCTGGAGAGGGGCTTCCCGACCGCCCCCAGCGCCTCGGCCGACTACTCCCGGCCACCGGTCCCCGCGACCCCGCGAACCCCCTGACCACGGACGGGTACACCCCGTGAGCACAGGGTTGAGAACCTGTCGGAAGTTGTCGTGTACCAGGGCGTTTACCGGACCCCCGGCAGACCTACCCTGAAGGTATGGGCGAGCCAGGAGACCCACCGGAGGGGACCCCCGAGAGCGCTCCCGGCGGTGGTGGCGAGGACGAGTACCGATCCGTCGTCTTCGACGAGTCGTTCATCCGCGCTGCCCGGCTCCAGGAGTTCTCCGCGCAGGAGCGCATCACCGACCACGCGCCCGCCGTACGCCGGCGCCCCGGACTGCGCCGCGGCTTCACCCGGCAGGCCGTCATCCTCGTCATCCTGATCGTTGTCGCGTTCGGCACCGCGATCTACATGGGCGTACGCAACCCGTACCAGAGCCCCGCCACCGCCCGCCGGCCCGAACCGCTGCGCATGACCGTCATCCCGCTCTCGCCGCAGGGCAAGGTGCCCGGCGCCGCCTCGGTGTCCCAGCTCTACAAGCGCAGCCCCGCCGCCGAGTTCAGGACGGCCGCCGAAGGCATCAACCTGCCCCCGGAGCAGCACACTTCGCACTTCTCCGAGAGTCAGGTCTACGCCGCCCTGACCACCGTCAAGGACTATCTCGTCGAGTCCTCGCTCGACCCCGACGTGCTCACCGGGAAGGCCGTGCGGCCCGTGCGGATCCTGCTCGACCCGCAGCAGCTCGACCAGTTCGACCGGAGCTTCGACCGGCCCGCCGCCGACGGACGGCACGAGGCCACCGGCTGGCTCGTCCGCTTCGACCCGAAGCAGGCCGAGCTCGCCGACACCGGGATCCGCGTCCAGGGCACCCTGCGCGCCACGGAGTCCGACACGGACACCCTCGAGGTCGTCTCCGACCACACCTTCGTCTACGCGCTGCGCCCGGCCGGCGCCGGTTCCGACGCGAAGGCGTCCCTGTTCACCGTCCGCCGTGAGCTGCACTTCCGCTTCGACCGTGACGACCTGCGCATGCACCAGGCCGAGGTGCTCGTCAGCTATACGCAGGCCGGGCCGCTGTCCTGCTCCGTCGACTCGGCCGCCCATCTGCACCCGCTGCTCGCGGGGCAGGCACCGAAGGAGGGCGGCCCGGCCGGCACCGACCCGTACGCCACGGGCGGCACCGCCTCGCTGTGCGGTGCCCTCGCGCCGGGCGCCCAGCCTTCGCTCTGAGCCCCGCGGGACCTACTCGCCGCCCTCCGGCGTCCCGTGGTTGCCCGTGTTCGCGCCGCCGCTGCCGCCGCCGAACTTCCCGCGCAGCTTGCCGCCCAGGTCGCCTGCGCCGCCCGCGATGTCCGTGACCAGCTTCATCAGCGGATCCTTGGAGCTGCGCACGTTGTCCGCGTAGTGCGAGGCCGACTGGCGGAACGAGTCGGTGACCGAGGTGTCCTTGTCCTCGGTGCGGCGCGGGTAGTGGCCGTCCATGATCCGCTGGTAGTCGCGGGTCGCGGCCCACTTCTTCAGCTCGGCCGCGCGGACCGTGGTGAAGGGGTGCGTACGCGGCAGCACATTGAGGATCTTCAGCACGGAGTCGCGCAGGTCGCCCCCGGCCTCGTACTCCTCGGCCTGCTTGAGGAACGCGTCCACGTTCATCTCGTGCAGATGGTTGCCGCCCGCGATCTTCATCAGGCCGCGCATCGACGCGTTGATGTCCTGGCCGACCAGCAGGCCGGCGCGGTCCGCCGACAGCTCCGACTTGCGGAACCACTCGCGCAGCGCGGTGACGATCGTCATGATCGCGAGGTTGCCGAGCGGGATCCACGCGACGCGGAGCGCCAGGCTGGTCAGGAACAGCAGTATCGTCCGGTAGACCGAGTGGCCGGACAGCGCGTGGCCCACCTCGTGGCCGACGACCGCCCGCATCTCCTCCTCGTCGAGCAGCTCCACCAGGCCGGTCGTGACGACGATGATCGGCTCGTCCAGGCCGATGCACATCGCGTTCGGCTGGGGGTCCTGGTTGACGTACATCGGCGGGACCTTCTCCAGGTCCAGGATGTAACAGGCGTCCCGCAGCATGTCGTTGAGGTGCGCGAACTGGTCGTCGGAGACCCGGACCGAGTCCGACAGGAACAGCAGGCGCAGACTGCGCTCGGGCAGCAGCCCGCTGAGCGCCTTGAACACCGTGTCGAAACCGGTGAGCTTGCGCAGCGCCACCAGGGCCGAACGGTCCGCCGGGTGCTCGTATGCCCGCGAGGAGATCCCCTCGAAGCGCCGCCGCTGCCTGCTCGGTACGTGCTCGCGCTGGTCGTCGTTGCCGTCGTTGACGTCGGGCATGCGTCCCCCATGTTCGTGTGCCGTCGTGTTCGGTTGTGCCCCCGAGGAGGTCTCCACAGTAGGCGGAGATACCGTGGCGGGGCAGCACACTGAAGGAGCGAAACGCCATGGAGCAGACATCCGACGCAGCCTGGCTCACCCAGGCGGTCAGCGCCGCAGCCTCCGACCAGCAGGGCGCGGGCAATCTGCTGCGCATCGTCATCGTCGTGGGCTTCCTCGGCAGCGTGTTCCTGGGCTGGTTCCTGCTGCGCGGCTACAAGCGCGACGACTGACACGGCTGCGGGACGGACGCGCGTACGGCAGAGTCGGCGTGATCGCCGAGGACACCCCCGCATACGATGAGCGGGAAGTCTTTATCCAGACCTCATGTCACCACCCAGATCCCGACTCCCCATCCCGTCTCACCCGGATAGGTCCTGCTGACGATGAGCCTCCACAGCACCGCTGCCCAGCTGGCCACCCTCGCCGCCGAGGGCGGCGAGCACGGCGGCAACCACCCGAGCCTCAGCCCCTACCTCACCGGCGGCGGCGCCCTGTTCCTCCTGCTGCTGATGCTGTGGATCGTCACCCGCTTCAACCGGGACCGCTGACGTGCAAAAGCGCTGTCTGTGGGGATGAAGCCCCGGGGCTTCATCCCCACAGACGGCGCTGTTCGTGCTGCCCAGTAGGCTCTGCACGCGTGACCTCCACTCCTTTGGGGAGCGGCTTGTCACTCGGCTCGGGAAGAGCCTCATGACGGCCAAGCCCTGACCGTTGCCCGAAGGCGCAAGCTCAATCTCTACTACCCTGTCCGGCGCACGGGGAGGGAATTTCGGAATGGGACAGCACGACATGGCGACAAGCCCGGTGAACGGCCCGGCCGGCGGCCCGGACCGGGCCCGGATCAGCACCGCCAAGCGGCGTCTCGGCGTCATGGGCGGAACGTTTGACCCGATCCACCACGGACACCTCGTGGCGGCCAGCGAGGTCGCCGCGCAGTTCCACCTCGACGAGGTCGTGTTCGTGCCCACCGGGCAGCCGTGGCAGAAGACGGACCGCACGGTCACTCCGGCCGAGGACCGCTATCTGATGACGGTCATCGCGACCGCCGAGAACCCGCAGTTCTCGGTGAGCCGCATCGACATCGACCGCGGCGGGCCGACATACACCACGGACACACTGCGCGATCTGCGCGCGCTCAATCCGGACACGGACCTCTTCTTCATCACGGGCGCCGACGCCCTGGGCCAGATCCTCACCTGGCGGTACACGGAAGAACTGTTCTCCCTGGCGCACTTCATCGGGGTCACCCGGCCGGGCCACCCGCTGACCGACCCCGGTCTGCCGGAAGGCGGTGTCTCGCTCGTCGAGGTGCCGGCCCTCGCCATCTCGTCCACGGACTGCCGTGCGAGGGTCGCCAAGGGCGACCCCGTCTGGTACATGGTCCCGGACGGTGTGGTGCGCTACATCGACAAGCGCGAGCTGTACCGCGGCGAGTGAGCCGAGAGGGGCACCGGTGAACGACCGATACGACGGTTACTCGGGCAGTTACTCGGGGGACGCGTCCAACACGTCCGACCAGTACGCGCTCGTCGGCTACGACGAGTACGGGCAGCCCGTGTACCGGCAGGTGCCCCAGCAGCCTGCGCAGTACGAGTATCCGCAAGCGACCCAGGACCAGGGCTACGGCTACGACCCGTACGCCACCGGCCAGCAGCCGCCGGTGCCCTCGTACGACACGTACGACCCCTACGGGGCGGGTGCGTCCGCGCAGCAGGGACCGCCCCCTTCCTACGACCCCTACGGGACCGCCGCGGGAACAGGGCAGCAGCAGCGGGTCGAGGAGCAGACCGCGACCGCCCACATCCCGGCGCAGGCCGCTCCCCGGACCGAGCCCGCCGCGCGCGATCGACGTGACGGGGCGCCCGAGTACCGGACCGAGCAGTTCTCCTTCGTCGAGGAGCCGGACGAGAACTCCGAAGACGTCATCGACTGGCTGAAGTTCACCGAGTCGCGCACCGAGCGCCGCGAGGAGGCCCGCCGCCGCGGGCGCAGCCGGATCGTCGCCCTCGTCGTCGTCCTCGTGCTCTGCGTGACCGGCGGCGTCGGCTACCTCTGGTACGCGGGCAAGCTGCCCGGCTTCGGCTCCAAGGACTCCGGCAAGGGTGCCGCCGACACCGCGGGCCCGCAGAACCGCGACGTGATCGTCGTCCACCTGCACAACACCAAGGGCGGCGGCACCTCCACCGCGCTGCTCGTCAACAACACCACCACCAAGCAGGGCACCACCGTCCTGCTCCCCAACTCCCTTGCTCTGACGGACGACGAGGGCAGCGCGACGACGCTCGGCAAGTCCGTCGGCGGCGACGGGTCCTCCGGCACGCGCGACGCCATCGACACGGTCCTCGGCACGGACGTCGAGGGCACGTGGCGGCTTGACACCCCGTACCTCAACAACCTCGTCGAACTCGTCGGCAACATCGATATCGACACGAACGCCGACGTCCCCGACCCGGCCGCCAAGTCCGGGAAGGACGGGAAGAAGGCGACGTCCCCGCTGGTCAAGAAGGGGAAGCAGCAGACGCTGAGCGGCCCCATGGCCGTCGCGTACGCCACCTACCGCGCGCCCGGCGAGTCCGACACCGCGCAGCTCATGCGGTTCGGCCAGGTCATGCAGGGCGTGCTGCGCAAGCTGTCGTCCGACCCGCACGCCGCCACCGTCACCGTCCAGTCCCTCGCCCAGATCCTCGACCCCTCGCTGGGCGAGAAGGACCTCGGCGCGTTCCTCGCCAAGCTCGCCGACCGGGCCAAGGGCGGCGACTACAAGACCGCGCTCCTGCCCGTGCAGCAGGACGGCACCCTCTCCGAGCAGGCCACCGGCAGCGTCGTCAAGGACGTCCTCGGCGGCACGGTGAAGAACCCCGGCAAGGACGCCTCCGTACGCGTCGGCATCAAGAACGCCACAGGCGTGAAGACCCGCACGGAGAAGGCCAGGGTCGCGCTGGTGAACGGCGGCTACACCTTCGTCGACGCCGGGACGGGCACCCCGGCCCAGGCCGCGTCGCAGGTCACGTACCAGGACGACGACCGCAAGCAGGACGCCGTCGAGGTCGCCAAGACCCTGGGCCTGCCGACGAGCGCGGTGCGCAAGGGGAAGACCGTGGCGAACGCGGTCGTGTCGGTGGTCCTCGGACAGAACTACACGGGCGGACAGTAGGCGCGCGCCCGGTCGCGGGGGCGCGTCTGTCCGGCCGGGCAATCCAGTAAGGGCCGTCGGCGGTCCGTGAGACCCTTGGGGTATCCCTTCAAGGGATTACTGCCCGCCGACGGAAAGCCATGTAGTGACCGCCACTGACCGCTCCATCGAGCTCATCACCGCCGCCGCACAGGCGGCTGCCGACAAGCTCGCGCACGACATCATCGCGTACGACGTCAGCGATGTGCTGTCGATCACCGACGCCTTCCTGCTGGCCTCCGCGCCCAGCGACCGTCAGGTCAAGTCGATCGTCGACGAGATCGAGGAGCGCCTGAACAAGGAGCTCGGCACCAAGCCGGTCCGCCGCGAGGGCGACCGCGACGCCCGCTGGATCCTCCTCGACTACGTCGACATCGTCGTCCACGTCCAGCACAGCGAGGAGCGCGTCTTCTACGCCCTCGAGCGCCTGTGGAAGGACTGCCCCGAGCTGGAGCTTCCCGCGGACGCCAAGGCCACCCGCGGCAAGGCGGCGGAGCACGCCCAGGCGACGCAGGCCGCGGAGGAGGCCGAGGAGCTTCGCGAGCTGGGCGGAGAGCTGCGTTGACCGCCGCGGGGGCCGGCGCCGGACGGGCCGGGGGACGGGCCCAGGGACGGCGCGTCATCCTGTGGCGCCACGGCCAGACCGCCTGGAACCTGGAGCGCCGCTTCCAGGGCTCCACGGACATCGGCCTGACCGAGACCGGCGTCGCCCAGGCCCGCCGGGCCGCCCGGCTGCTCGCCTCGCTGAAGCCGGACGTCATCGTCGCGTCCGACCTCAGCAGGGCCTCCGCCACGGCCGCCGAGCTGGCCGCGCTCACGGGCCTCGACGTCACGCACGACGAGGGCCTGCGCGAGACCTACGCCGGTGAGTGGCAGGGCCTCACGCACGACGAGATCATCGCCCGCTACGGGGACCAGTACGCCGCGTGGAAGCGCGGCGAGCCGGTGCGCCGCGGCGGCGGCGAGCTCGAGACGGAGGTCGCCGACCGGGCCGCTCCCGTCGTGCTCGCTCACGCGGAGAAGCTGCCGCAGGACGGCACACTCGTCGTGGTCAGCCACGGCGGCACGATCCGCACCACGATCGGGCGCCTCCTCGGTCTCGAGTCCCCCCACTGGGAAAGCCTCGGCGGCCTCTCCAACTGCTGCTGGTCCGTCCTCGGCCAGGGCGCACGCGGCTGGCGGCTGCTCGAGCACAACGCGGGCACGCTCCCGGAGCCGGTGCTCGGCGACGACGACTGAGCCCCCGACGGGGGTTCGACGGCCGGATTTCACTTTCCGGCAGGTCGCAGGCTAAAGTTCTTCTTGTTCGCAGCCGCGCAGAGCGGGGAGAACGCAAGGGGCTATAGCTCAGTTGGTAGAGCGCCTGCATGGCATGCAGGAGGTCAGGAGTTCAATTCTCCTTAGCTCCACAGTCGAAGCGTCCGCTTCGCAAAGATCCCGTCCGGGTAAGGGCGGGATTTTTTGTTACCCGGCGCACTCTTCCCAACTCCCTTGAGGCGCTTGGTGTCCCGGGGGCGTATAGGTCTGCGGATGTGGTCCTCGTGTGTCGGTGTGTGCGTAAGTGCTGGCCGGAGCGGGCGAACTCGGCGCCGTGTCCGGACCGGTACCCATGCGTCGCTGACCGTGACGCTCCGGCCGTGGCAGAATCGGACGGCCGGTAGAGGGCCGCGTCCGATCGACGAAGACGGTCCGACGGGAGGGAGAACGCGATGCCCGCGCGCATCACCGAGGCGGCCGACCGCCCCCTCGGCGTGACAGTGAGACCGGCCGAAGCAGCCCATTCCGAGCAGCACGTTCCTTCCCCCTCCTCTTCTCCGTCTTCTTTCTCTTTTCTCGACTGTCCGTCCTGCGGCTCCTTCCACGTCGCGCAGATGCTCGGCGACAACGGCGGGATCTCGTACGTGTGCACGGCCTGCGGCCACAGCTGGAGCTGAGCGGATCGACATGGGGTCACACAGGAGGAAGTGCGACTGGTGCGGCAGCGGCACGCCCATCGTCAGGGACATGGAGCCGGTCAACCCCGACTACCAGTACTGGTGCGAGGAGTGTGCGCGGGCGCTGATCATAAAAGGCGACCCGATCGAGACGTATCGGGAACTGGAGGGCGAGCCGATCTACGGCCGGCTGCTCGACGAGCACTGCACGCTCAAGCGGTTCTATTCGTTCGCCACGGCCTGAGGATGCCTTGAATTCGGGCAAATCGGACCAAGGTGGAAACGATTTGGTGATGCACCGGGTGCCCGGTAATGTTGGCGTCGCCGCCGGGGAAACCCGGCGACACGGTGAACATGCGGCTCGGCCGCATGGACGCGAGGGGCTATAGCTCAGTTGGTAGAGCGCCTGCATGGCATGCAGGAGGTCAGGAGTTCAATTCTCCTTAGCTCCACAGTAGATGGACATGAAGAGGGCCACCCGAACAGGGTGGCCCGCTTTCGTATGCCGTCACGCAGTCCCGCGGGGCGCGCCCGCTGGCGTCAGCCGCGCCCGCTGCCCAGGGCCCTGCGCCCGCGGCCCGGCGGGAGCGCGGGCGGCAGGGCCGGGCGGGCCGGAGCCGCCGCCGGGTCCTCCTCGATACGCAGCGCCAGCGCGGGGCACCGGCGCACGGCCCGTACGGCGCGCGCCTCCGAATAGCGCGCCACCGGGGCCTCCGCCACCGAGGGATAGCCGTCCGGGCCCAGCTGGATCAGCTCCGGGACGATGTCCGCGCACAGGCCGTGGCCCTCGCACAGCGTCCAGTCCACCGCGAGCCGCCGGCCGCTGGGGGACTCGCCCTGCGGCGCCTCCGTGTGCAGCGGCAGCACGCCCTGCACCGGGCGCCCGCAGCCGCCGCCCAGGACGTGCGCGGCGAGATCGTCCGTGAACGCCGAGATCGTCGACTCCAGGAACGCCGCCGAACCGTCCGGGTGCTTGCACGCGCCGCGCCGCTTCACCGCCCTGGTGACCTGCTGGAGGGCTTCGAGGGCGGTGGGGCCGCCGCCGTTCAGTACGTCTTCCAGGCCGCGCGCCGCCGCCGGCAGACCCAGATAGCAGGGACCGCACTGGCCCGCGCTCTCCGAGGCCAGCCACTGCGCCACCCGGAGCGCCTCGCCGAGCGGGCAGGTGTCCGGGCCGATCGGCAGGATCGCGCCCGCGCCGAGCGCGCCCCCGGCGGCCTCCAGGGAGACGCGGGAGACCACCGCCTCCTGCGCCGTGAAGGCGTCGAGCCACTTGCCGTGGTACCCGCCCGTGAGTACGCCCTGGGGCATCGACGGGGCGCCCGCAAGCTGGAGCACGTACCGCAGGGGAACCCCCGCAGGGACTTCGAGGACCATCGGGCGGGCGACGGCTCCGGAGAGGGTCAGCAGGATCGTGCCGGGCTCGTCGCGCAGGCCCGTGCGGCAGTAGCGCTCGGGTCCGGTGCGGGCCGCTACGGCGAGCTGGGCGAACGTCTCGGCGTTCGACAGCAGCGTGGGCGCGCCGCCCACCCCGGAGTCGGAGGCGCGTACCTTGCGGCCCGCAGGCACCGGGGGCCCGCCGTCCGCCGAGCGGATCAGTGCGGAGGACTCCCCGGTGACCATGCGTACGGGGTTGCGCTGCACGCGCGCGCGTAGCGGGGCGCCACGGCGGTTGGACAGGCCCCTTTCGAGGAGCGCGGCCTGCATGGACGCCTCGGTGGAGTCGCGGGTCACGCCCACCACGAGGGTGCGGGCGCCGAGTGCCTCGGCGACCAGGAGCGCGCCGTCGAGGATGAGGTGCGGGGCGCGGTTGATCAGGACCGTGTCCTTGCGGCAGGCGGGTTCGTCCTCGCTGCCGTTGACCACGACGACGGGGCGCACCCCGCGGCGTATCGCGGACTGGGCGACGGCGCGCAGCTTCTCGGCGAAGGGGAAGCCGGCGCCGCCGCGGCCGCGCAGGGATATCTGCCCGGCCAGCGTGGCCAGTTGCTCGCCGCCCATCGGTTCGAGCGGGCCGTGCACTTTCAGATGCATGTCGAGGTCGAGTCGCTCGACCAGGTCGAAGCCCGAGGTGAGCTGGGGGAGACCGACGACGCGGACTTCGGGGACGTCGGGCAGCGCGGTGTTCACTGAATGCCTCCGGGCGGCGTGTTCCAGGGCTCACCCGCGGCGGGGGCCTGGAACGGGCCGGGCAGCGTTTCGGTGGCGGACTCTTCCTCGAAGCTCGGGATGCCGCCGTAGGGGGTGTCGAGAGTGGGGTCGTACGCCGAGGGGGGTGCCGGGGCGGGGGGCGGCGGGGACGGGGCCGGCCAGCGCTCGGGGGGCTCGGGGGCGACGAACGGGAAGGACTCGGTGGGCTGGAGGTCCAGGAGGGTCAGGGGCTCCCCGGGAGGCGGGGTGCCGAAGAGCGGGTCCACCGGGGCCGAGACCGCGCGGTAGGCGGCCGAGAAGCCGATGCCCGCGGTGGCGGGTCGTGGTTCGAACGCGGGGCGCGCCGGGGCCTCGTAGCGCGGTGGAATGTCGGGGGACGGCATGGGGAGCGGATTTTCGCGCGGCCGCGGCGGCGGCTCGCGGTTCATGTCGAAGCGGGCGTCGGACGGTGCGGGGCGGCCGGCGCCGCCGGGCAGCGGGGATGGGGTGACGTCCCTGCGGCGGGTGCCCTGCGTTCTGCCGTCGCCGTCGAGGAGCGCGAGGACGCGGGCGGCGACCTTGCGCTTGACCGGTCCCGGCGCCGCGCGCAGGGCGACCGCACCGCCCACCGCGACCAGGCACAGGCAGTACAGGACCACCACGTAGGTCTTCGGCTGCCGGCCCGCGTACAGACCGTGGATCAGCGCGGAGCACCAGGCGGGGTAGGCCAGCATGTGCAGGGCGCGCCAGCGGGAGGCGATCTGGGCGGGGGACGCGAAGGCCTTGCGCAGGGCGCCGGTGACGCCGGTGGTGACCATCAGGAGCCCGGCGAGCGAGCCGAGGCCGATCAGGCCCGCGCTGCCGGTCACGCCGAGCCCGAAGGGGATCAGCGCGCCGACCACGGACACATGGTCGAGGGCCAGCTTGACGGTGACGTGCAGGAGCAGGAAGGCGATCGAGGCGACCGCCGTGGCCCGGTGCACCCCCTGGGAGAGCAGGCGCTGGCGCGTGGTCAGGAACAGCCGGTCGGAGGCGACCAGGCCCCAGACGACGGATGCCGTCAGGGAGACCAGGGACAGCACCCCGGTGGTGAAGTCGAGCGCGGCGCGGAAGGCGTCGCTCCCGACGAGGACCACGAGGGGTATCAGCAGCAGTGCCGCCGCGCACAGGGCCCCTCGGGTCGCCCGGCTGGGCGCGGGGGACGGGCGGATCCTGCGCCGGGGGCGCTGGGTGTTTCCTCGCTGGGGGAACGGATTCAGCGGCTGCCCGTTCGTCGGGGAGTTCAACGGGGAGTTCAGTGGAGGGTTCATGGGGGCGACTCCGAATGGTTCGGCAAAGTGGTCCCGCTGCCGCACTCTAGGTCGACCCATACCGGCCAGTACGGGGTTTGAGTTATCTCGTTGTTATCTATCGGAGGTGTGGACTTTGTGTTGCCCCGATAGGGGTCGGTACGCGGAGTAACCCTTGGCCCATGCACCTTCCGAAGGCCTCCCGTGGCCCGCCCGCAGCCCTGCGAGGGGCTCCCCGGGAAGCCCGTCGCGGCCCGTGTGGGCCCTGCGGTACCCTGACGCCATGCGTGCCGTACGCCTTCTGCTTAGCGAGCCGCGCTGATCAGTCCCGACCGCTGACGAATCGCGGATCGGAATCGGCGCGGCGCCCCCTCCTGTGCGGGGGGCATTTTTGTTTGGCCAGCGCGGTCAGTTCCGTAAGCAGAGACGATCGATGGAGCTTTGAGGATCATGAGCGAGACGAATTCCGCTGCCGCTTCCGAGGTGGCCGCGCCGCACCGCTACACGGCGGCGATGGCCGCCGACATCGAGGCACGCTGGCAGGACTTCTGGGACGCCGACGGCACGTACGAGGCGCCGAACCCGAGCGGTGACCTGGTGGGAGACACCGAGGCGGACCAGGCGATGGCCGCCCGGCCCAAGAAGTTCGTCATGGACATGTTCCCCTACCCCTCGGGCGCGGGCCTGCACGTCGGCCACCCGCTGGGCTACATCGCCACGGACGTCTTCGCGCGCTTCCAGCGCATGAACGGGCACAACGTCCTGCACACCCTGGGCTTCGACGCCTTCGGCCTGCCCGCCGAGCAGTACGCCGTGCAGACGGGCACCCACCCGCGCACGTCCACCGAAGCCAACATGGTCAACATGAAGTCCCAGCTGCGCCGGCTGGGCCTGGGCCACGACAAGCGCCGGTCGTTCGCCACGATCGACCCCGAGTACTACAAGTGGACCCAGTGGATCTTCGTCCAGATCTTCAACTCCTGGTACGACGACGAGGCGAAGAAGGCCCGTCCGATCGACCAGCTGATCGCGCAGTTCGAGAGCGGTGAGCGCGCCGTACCGGACTCCACGCGCGCGTGGCACGAGCTGAACGCGGCCGAGCGGGCCGACGTGCTGAGTGAGTACCGGCTGGCGTACGCCTCCGAGGCGCCCGTCAACTGGTGCCCCGGCCTGGGCACCGTCCTGGCCAACGAGGAGGTCACCGCCGACGGCCGCTCCGAGCGCGGCAACTACCCCGTCTTCAAGGCCAAGCTGCGCCAGTGGAACATGCGCATCACCGCCTACGCGGACCGCCTGCTGGATGACCTGGACGCCCTGGACTGGCCCGAGGCGATCAAGCTGCAGCAGCGGAACTGGATCGGCCGCTCCGAGGGCGCCCGCGTCGACTTCCCCGTCGGCGACGAGGCCATCACCGTCTTCACCACCCGTCAGGACACCCTGTTCGGCGCCACGTACATGGTCCTGGCGCCCGAGCACGACCTGGTGGACCGGATCGTCCCCGCCGCATGGCCCGAGGGCACGCACGACGTCTGGACGGGCGGCCACGCGTCCCCCGCCGAGGCCGTCGCCGCCTACCGCAAGCAGGCCGCCTCGAAGTCCGACGTCGAGCGCCAGGCCGAGGCCAAGGACAAGACCGGCGTCTTCACCGGCGCGTACGCGGCCAACCCGGTCAGCGGCGAGCAGGTCCCCGTCTTCATCGCCGACTACGTCCTGATGGGCTACGGCACCGGCGCGATCATGGCCGTCCCCGCGCACGACACCCGCGACTTCGCGTTCGCGCGCGCCTTCGAGCTGCCGATGCGCTGCGTCGTGGAGCCCTCGGACGACCGCGGCACCGACACCTCCACGTGGGACGACGCGTTCGCCTCCTACGACGCGCGGCTGGTCAACTCCGCGAGCGACCAGATCTCCGTGGACGGCATGGGCGTCACCGACGCCAAGGCGCGCATGACGGAGTGGCTGGAGCGCACCGGCATCGGCCGCGGCACCGTCAACTTCCGCCTGCGCGACTGGCTGTTCAGCCGCCAGCGCTACTGGGGCGAGCCCTTCCCGATCGTCTACGACGAGGACGGCGTCGCCCACTCGCTGCCCGAGTCGATGCTGCCGCTGGAGCTGCCGGAGGTCGACGACTACAGCCCCCGCACGTTCGACGCGGACGACGCCGACACTCAGCCCGAGACCCCGCTGTCCCGCAACGACGACTGGGTCCACGTCACGCTGGACCTGGGCGACGGCGCTGGTCCGCGAAAGTACCGCCGCGAGACCAACACCATGCCCAACTGGGCGGGTTCGTGCTGGTACGAGCTGCGCTACCTGGACCCGCACAACAGCGAGAAGCTGGTCGACCCGGCCATCGAGCAGTACTGGATGGGCCCCCGTGAGGGTCAGCCGACCGGTGGCGTCGACCTGTACGTGGGCGGCGCCGAACACGCCGTGCTGCACCTGCTGTACGCCCGCTTCTGGTCGAAGATGCTGTTCGACCTGGGCCACATCTCGTCGGCCGAGCCGTTCCACAAGCTGTACAACCAGGGCATGATCCAGGCCTACGTGTACCGCGACAGCCGCGGCATCGCGGTGCCCGCCGCCGAGGTCGAGGAGCGCGACGGCGCGTACTACTTCGAGGGCGAGAAGGTCTCCCGCCTGCTGGGCAAGATGGGCAAGTCCCTGAAGAACGCCGTCACGCCGGACGAGATCTGCGCCGAGTACGGCGCGGACACCCTGCGCCTGTACGAGATGGCGATGGGCCCCCTGGACGTCTCGCGGCCGTGGGACACGCGCGCGGTGGTGGGCCAGTTCCGTCTGCTGCAGCGACTGTGGCGCAACATCGTCGACGAGGCGAGCGGCGAGGTCACCGTCGTCGACACCGAGGACTCCGCCATCGACGGGACCACGCTGCGCGCCCTGCACAAGGCGATCGACGGCGTCCGCCAGGACCTGGAGGGCATGCGGTTCAACACCGCCATCGCCAAGGTCACCGAGCTGAACAACCACCTGACCAAGGTGGGCGGCCCGCTGTCGCGCAGCGTGGCCGAGCGCCTGGTGCTGCTGGTCGCGCCGCTGGCCCCGCACATCGCCGAGGAGCTGTGGCGCAAGCTGGGCCACACCGACTCCGTCGTCCACCAGGACTTCCCCGTCGCCGACCCCGCGTACGTCGTGGACGAGTCCGTGACCTGCGTCGTGCAGATCAAGGGCAAGGTCAAGGCGCGCCTGGAGGTGTCCCCGTCGATCTCCGACGAGGACCTGGAGAAGGTGGCCCTGGCCGACGAGCGGGTCGTCGCCGCGCTGGACGGCGCCGGTATCCGCAAGGTCATCGTGCGGGCGCCGAAGCTGGTGAACATCGTTCCTGCGTGAGCGACAGCCACTCCGTTCAGCCGGATCAGGGTTGTTCCCTACGGGCAGGTTGGGGGTTCCGCTGGAACCTCCAACCTGCCTTTTCCGTTTACCGTGGAAGAGGCGGACGGACCGCCGACCTTGTCGGGAGGAGCGTCATGGGAGAGGCCGTGATCGCGATCGTGGCGCTCATGTTCGTACTGTTCCTGGCCCTGGGCGCGTACGTGACGGTGAAGGTCGTCGGCGCCGCCAAGCGGGGAGTGGACCGCACGGTCGCGCAGGCCCGCCGGTCCGTCGAGGACACGACGCTCAAGGCGCGGACGTTCGTGCAGCCGGGCGCGGCCGGCGAGCTCGCGCAACTGCGGCTCAAACTGCGTACGTCGATGAGGTCCACTCAGGACACGCTCCACGCGCGCGTGGCCGAGGACGCCTCGCTCAAGGAGTCGCTGGACCTCTTCGGCCGGCTCAGCGTGTACGGCCACGAGCTGGACGACGACCTCAAGCGCCTTGAGACCGAGCCGGACAAGGCGCGTCTCGCCGAGCTCCTGCCCGATCTGCGCAAGCGGACGGAGCAGATCACCGCGTCGGCCGACTCCCTGCGCCGGGCGGCCAGGGACCGCGCCCACCGGATCGCCGACGACGACCTGGAATCCCTCAGTGCCCAGATCGACATCGAGGCGGGAGCCCTGCGGCACTGGACGACCGAACCGTCGCCCGAGCCCGCGCAGACGCCGCCCCCATGGCCCGAGGCCCCGGTCCCGGAGCGTCCCGCCGCGCATCAGACCTGGCCAGGGACTCCGCAGGACGGACAGGCCGAGGAGCCCGACCGGCCCGCGCTCTCCCCCACCGACCCGCGCCCCGCCTATCCTTGGCAGAAGAAAGCCCGCCCGGAGAGCACGACTTGACGCGCGCCCGGGCCACCGGGGCCGGGCTGCCGTCCACCGGCCCGGGCAGGTAATCTCCAGCTCATGTCCCGCCATGTCGCGATCGTCACGGATTCAACGGCCTACCTGCCGCAGCGGACGATGGAGCGCCACGGCATCACCGCGGTCCCCCTGACCGTGGTCCTTGGCGACCGGGCCCTCGAAGAGGGCGCCGAGATCTCCACCCGCTCACTCGCCGAAGCCCTGCAGAAGCGCCGGCCGGTGACCACGTCCCGGCCGAGCCCCGAGATCTTCGCCGCCACTTATCGCAAGCTGGCCGAAGAGGGCGCGACCTGCGTTGTCTCGCTCCATCTGTCGTCCGAACTCTCCGGGACCTACGACGCCGCGGTACTCGCCGCGCGCGAGGCGCCGGTGCCGGTCAGAGTCGTGGACACCGGCATGGTCGCGATGGCCCTCGGTTTCTGCGCGCTCACCGCCGCCGAGGTGGCCGACGGCGGCGGCACGGTCGACGAGGCGGTGACCGCGGCGGAGAAGCGGGCCGCCGCCACGTCCGCGTACTTCTACGTCGACACCCTGGACTACCTCCGCCGCGGTGGCCGTATCGGCGCCGCCCAGGCCCTCCTCGGCTCGGCGCTGGCCGTAAAACCGCTGTTGCAGCTCGAAGGTGGTCGTATCGAGCTGCTCGAGAAGGTGCGTACCTCGTCGAAGGCGATCGCCCGTCTTCAGGAGATCGTCGCCGAGCGCGCGGGCACGAGCGAGGTCGACATCGCGGTGCACCATCTCGCCGCGCCGGACAAGGCGGCGACGTTCGCGGACAAGCTCCGGGAGCGGGTGCCGGGGCTCTTGGACCTGCATGTCAGCGAGGTCGGCGCGGTCATCGGGGCGCACACGGGGCCGGGGTTGCTGGGGGCGGTCGTTTCGCCTCGGTGAGGTGCCTTGCGGTGCGGTGCTCTGAGCCTGGGGGTTCTTGTGGGTGACGGAGTTATCCACAACTGGCGGGTTGTCCCCGGGAATTGAGCAAGATCACCGCGGATGCGGCGGAGTGCCTAGCGTTCGTGGCATGGCACTTGGATCAGCACTTTCAGAGACAGCAGCACTTTCAGAGACAGCAGTACGTTCGGAGACGCTTGAGGCGGCTGCCGGACATGTGGCGCCGGGGGGAGCGTCGGGGACGTGGCAGCGGCGTAGGCGTGCGCGGCGACGCTATCGGCAGGCGTCGGCCGAGGCGTTGAGGCTGCGGGCGGAGGCGTTATTCGCCCAGGGGCCGGGTGGGCCGCCGGGTTGGTCCGGCGCGCCGAGTCTGTCGTCCGGTCCACCGGGTGTCCCGAGTTCGCCGGATCCGCCTGGGTGGGTGCGGCCGCCTCTTCCACGGTGGGCCGGGACGGTGTCTTCACGTCCTCCTCGGTGGGCTCGGGCGGATGTCGATGCCGATGCCGATTCCGACGACGGCGGGGTCCGGGTGGTGGGTGCGGCGCCGGGGGAGTTCACGGAGGAGCGGGACGAACCGGCGGGCGAGGCCGAGAGGGATACGCCCTCGTGGCGGGAGCGGGCTGGGTTTGCCGTGCGAGAGCGGCTGCCGCTGTGGATGCAGACGCGGTGCGGGCTAGAGCGGCGGAGCGTGATCGCTCTGGTCGTGGTCCTGGTCGCGGCGGCGGGCTTCGCCGTGCACCACTTCTGGACCGGACGGGCTCAGCCGGTGAGCGCGCCCGAGGTGGTGCGATCGGCGGCGCCCGAGGGGGCGGCGGGGCAGCTCGACGCGGGTCAGGAGCCGGGCGCCGGGCCGTCGGCACCCACCCCGGCCGGGGCGTCGGCCGCGGGCGGGACGGACGGGCCGGCCGGGGCGGCTGCGGCGGGGATCGTCGTGGACGTCAGCGGGAAGGTGCGCAGTCCCGGGATCCATCGGCTGCCGGCCGGATCCAGGGTCGCCGACGCGTTGCGCGCCGCCGGAGGGATCCGTCCGGGGGTGGACCCCACGGGAATCAACCGGGCGCGACTGCTGGCGGACGGCGAGCAGGTGGTCGTGGGCGCACCGGCGGCACCCGGAGGGACCGGCTCGGGCGGTTCTGCGGGTTCGGCGAGTTCCGCCGGGACGGGTTCCGGAACCGGGGCCGCGGCGGCGGGGCCGATCGGCCTCAACACCGCCACCGCAGAGCAGCTGGACACGCTGCCGGGCGTCGGACCCGTGCTGGCCCAGCACATCATCGACTACCGCACCGAGCACGGGGGTTTCCGTTCCGTCGATGAACTGCGCGAGGTCAACGGCATCGGCGATCGTCGTTTCTCCGACCTCCAGAACCTCGTACGGCCATGAACGGCACGGGAGTTGCACCGCCCTCGGATCCCGCTTCGGATGACGCCAACCCCCGGCAGGAGGGCCCGGCGGATCTCCGTCTCGTCCCTCCGGCGGTCGCGGCATGGGCCACGGCAGCGGTGGCGCTGGACGCTCCGGCGGCGTGGGTGACGGCCGCGGCGCTGACCTGCGCGGCGGTGGCGGGAGTGTTGTTACTGGGAGGGGCGGCACGGGGGCGGCAGGGGAGGACGGAGCCACCGTCCCACCCGCGATCCCCAGTGCCACTACCGCCAGCGCCCCCGTCCCCGGAGTTACGGCCCCCGCCACCCCGCCCTCCCCGCAGAGTGTTCTCGCTCTGGCCTCGTCTGTCCGTGGCCGCCGTGCTGCTCTGCGTCGCGGCGTCCGGGGCCTCGGCCGCGCTGCACGGTGCGGATCTGACGCGCGGTCCCGTTCCCGGGCTTGCCCGGCAATTCGCGCGGGTGACGGTCGAGTTGGAAGTGACGGCCGACCCGCGGCTGACGCGCCCCCGCGTGCAGGGGGACCACGCGGCTCCCTCGTCCGTCGTCATCGCCGCCGATGTGCTGAGAGTCGGCGGCGCGGGGCGGGGCGGGCCCTCGGGCGTCGGGACGCGGGTGCGTACGCCGGTTCTGGTCCTCGTCGACGTGGACCGCGCCGCCCCGGGGAGGACGCCGTGGCTGTCGCTCCTGCCCAGCACGCGGCTGGTCGTGCACGGAGGGCTGGCGCCGGCGTCGGCCGGTGGCGGCCGGGTCGCGGCCCTGCTCCGGGTCGGACGCGACGAGAGCCCTCGGATCGTCGCCGCACCCTCCACGGCTCAGCGGTTCGCGGGGAAGCTGAGGGGCGGGCTGCGGGAAGCGACCGAGGGGCTGCCGGCGGATGCCCGCGCGTTGCTTCCCGGGCTCGTAGTCGGGGACACGTCGCGTGTCCCGCCCGAGCTGCACGACGCGTTCGAGGCCACTGACCTCTTGCACCTGACGGCGGTCAGCGGGGCGAACTTCACGATCCTGCTCGCTCTGCTGATCGGGCCGCCCGGCACCGCGCATCGGGCGGAGCGCCGTGGCCTCGCCCCGAGGCTCGGGATCCCGTTGCGGGCGACCGCTCTGCTCGGCGGCGCGCTCACGCTCGGCTTCGTGATCGTGTGCAGGCCGGAGCCGAGCGTGCTCAGGGCGGCGGCCTGCGGGCTCGTCGCCCTGCTCGCCATTGGCACCGGGCGACGCAGGTCCCTGATCCCGGCACTGGCCACGGTCGTACTGCTGCTGGTGCTGTACGACCCCTGGCTGGCCCGGAGTTACGGGTTCCTGCTGTCCGTCCTGGCCACCGGCGCGCTGCTGACTCTCGCCCCGCGCTGGAGTGCGGCACTGCGGCGTCGGAGATGTCCGCCGCGCCTGGCGGAGGCGCTCGCGGCGGCCGGGGCGGCGCAGGCCGCGTGTGCGCCGGTGGTCGTGGTCATCGCGTCCCGGGTGAGCCTGGTGGCGGTGCCGTGCAATCTGCTCGCGGAGTTCGCGGTCGCGCCGGCGACGGTGCTGGGGTTCGCCGCCCTGGCCGCCGCGCCGCTGGCGATACCGGTCGCGAAAGTCTTCGCCTGGTGCGCGAGCTGGCCCGCCGGATGGATCGCGGACATCGCACGCGCGGGGGCCGCACTGCCCGGCGGAGGCGTGGACTGGCCCGGGGGCCCGAGCGGCGGGCTGCTGCTCGCCGTGGTCACCCTGGGCGTGGTCCTCGTGGGCCGCCGAGTGCTCAAGTCCCCGTGGATCACGGGGATATGTGTGCTGCTCCTGATCCTCGTGGTCATGCAGCCGAGGCCCCTGACCCGGGTGATCACGGGGTGGCCCCCGCCGGGATGGCGGATGGTGATGTGCGATGTGGGGCAGGGGGACGCGCTGGTGCTCGCGGCGGGCGCGGGGGCCGGGGTGGTGGTCGACGCGGGGCCGGATCCGGTGCTGGTCGACCGTTGTCTGCGCTCGCTCGGGATCACCCGGGTCCCGCTCGTCCTGCTGACCCACTTTCACGCGGACCATGTCGCGGGTCTGCCCGGGGTGCTGCGAGGGCGCGAGGTGGGGGCGATCGAGACGACAGGGTTCGACGAGCCGCCGGAACAGGCGCGTTTCGTCCGGGGGTTGGCGGACGCTCGGCACATCACGATGACCCGGGCCGTCGCGGGGGAGCAGCGGCGGACGGGCCGGCTCGCGTGGCAGGTGCTGTGGCCGCCGCCGCGACCCGCTCCCGACCCGGACGGCCCGAACGACGCGAGCGTCACCCTGCTGGTCCGCACTGCGGGCCTCACCCTGCTGCTCCTGGGTGACCTCGAACCACCGGCCCAGCGCACCCTGTTGAGATCCCCCCTGGCGGCGGCCCTGCCACCCGTGGACGTTCTCAAGGTCGCCCACCACGGCTCGGCCTACCAGGATCCGGTACTCCTGCGGCGGGCCGCGCCGCGTCTTGCCCTGATTTCGTGCGGCGAGGACAACCCGTACGGGCATCCGTCGGCGCGCACGGTCGCGGCGTTGCGGGCCGGTGGAGCGGCGGTCCTCCGGACGGACCGGGACGGGGCGTTGGCGGTCACCGGATCGGGGCAGGACAGATCCGGTTCGGTCCGCTCCGGGGAGGCGTCGGGGGAGGGGGCGGGGCTCGGTGTGGTGACGGGTGGGTCATGACAGGTGCCGCGCCCCTGCGGCTCCCGTGGCATTACCGGCCGGTAGAAATGCCTCTGAGCTGGCGAAACGGTAAGCGGAATGACTAATTCAGGCATCTCTGTACAGGCGGTAACAGTCTCTGGCATTCCCGCGATGTGGGCCTGTGTTGCCCCGAATGCCACAACGATGGTCGAATGCATCTTCGTTGATGGTGGTGTCAAGCTTCACTGGGGTGTCTCGCACATGGTCGGCCGCTGGCTGGGAAACCGTACGAACCGGGCTCAACGAACAAGTCCCCTCGTGGGGGTGAGCGTGCCGCCCGGCGCGGGATTCGTCAGCTGCCGGGTGCTCGACCCCGTCAACGAGCCGGTGCGCGGCGCCGAGTTCGCGGTGAGCGACGCCATGGGGCGCACGGTCGTGCGTGGTGGGGCCGACCCGTTCGGCTCGTTCGTCGCGGCCGTGCCCGCCGGTGACTACCGGCTCGCGGTCACGGCGGAGGGCTACACGCCGTACCGGGGAAACGCTTCGGTCGGCGAGAGCGCGCACTCCTCACTCGGCGACGTCATGCTCCAGGTCGCCCGGCCGCCGGCCCTGCCCGACGCCGGGGACTGGGAGATCGAGGCGATGCACTCGTCGGTCGGGTTCACGGCGCGGCACATCGGACTGGCGCGGATCCACGGCCGGTTCAACACGTTCGCGGGCGCGCTGCGCATCGCCGAGCGGGTCGAGCGGTCGGCGATGCATGTGGTCATCGATGCGTCGTCCATCGACACGAACGTGAAGATGCGCGACGACCATCTCAGGTCGGCCGACTTTCTCGACGTGGACCAGTTCCCGACGCTCGAGTTCTACAGCGAACGGTTCGTGCACAAGGGCGGGAGCCGCTGGGCGATCACCGGCGCGCTCTCGCTGCACGGTGTGACCCGCACGGTCACGCTCGACGCGGAGTATCTGGGCCTGGGCAACGGCATGGAGGGGGAGACCCGCGCCGCCTGCCGCGCCACCACGGAGCTGCACCGCGACGACTTCACGGTCAACTGGCAGACGATGCTGGCCCGCGGGATCGCGGCGGTCGGCTCCAGCGTGAAGATCGAGCTCGACATCCAGATCGTCCCGAAGGGCTGACCCCGCGGCATCCTCAACGGTCAGCCCTCGAAGGTCAGCCCTCAATCGCCGATTCGATGCCGCCGCCCGACGCCGCCGACCCGAGCCGCCGCACCGATGCCGCCGCGGCTAAGGCGCCTCGAGCCAGCCCTCGTGCTCCGCGGCGAATGCGTCGAGCGAGGCGGGGTCGAGGCGGCCGGTGGGGTCCTCGATCACCACGAGCCACTGGGCGTCCTCGGCGTCGTCCTCACCGGCCAGCGCGTCGCGTACGAGCTGGGGCTCCTCGGTGACGCCGAACCGGTCGGAAAGCTCCTCGGCCACCTCCTCCGCGGCGTCGCGGTCGGGCAGCACCAGTACATGTCGAGCGTCGGTCACCCGGCCATTCTCCGGCACGGCGGGCGTTGTCAGTGCCGCGTGGGATGCTTGACCGCGATGGCCAGGAAGACTGCAACAGACGACGTGCTCGCTCCTGTCACCCTCGCCGTGGGGCAGGAGGACCTGCTGCTCGACCGCGCCGTGCAGCAGGTGGTGGCTGCCGCTCGCGCCGCCGACGCGGACACGGATGTGCGTGACCTCACGTCCGACCAGCTTCAGCCCGGCACGCTCGCCGAGCTGACCAGCCCGTCGCTCTTCGCCGAGCGCAAGGTCGTGGTCGTACGCAATGCGCAGGACCTCTCGGCCGACACGATCAAGGACGTGAAGGGCTACTTCGCGGCGCCCGCCGAGGAGATCACGCTGGTGCTGCTGCACGCCGGCGGCGCCAAGGGCAAGGGGTTGCTCGACGCGGCCCGCAAGGCGGGGGCCCGCGAGGTCGCCTGCCCCAAGATGACCAAGCCCGCGGACCGGCTGGCGTTCGTGCGCAGCGAGTTCCGGGCGATCGGCCGTTCCGCGACGCCGGAGGCGTGCCAGGCCCTGGTCGACTCGATCGGCAGTGACCTGCGGGAGCTGGCGTCTGCCGTGACGCAGCTCGCCGCGGACGTCGAGGGCACCATCGACGAGGCGGTCGTCGCCCGGTACTACACGGGCCGGGCGGAGGCCTCCAGCTTCACCGTCGCCGACCGGGCCGTCGAGGGCCGCGCCGCGGAGGCGCTGGAGGCGCTGCGGTGGTCGTTGTCGACCGGGGTGGCGCCCGTGCTGATCACCAGCGCGCTCGCCCAGGGGGTCCGCGCCATCGGCAAGCTCTCGTCGGCACGCGGCGGCCGGCCCGCCGATCTCGCCCGCGAGCTGGGGATGCCGCCCTGGAAGATCGACCGGGTGCGCCAGCAGATGCGCGGCTGGACGCCGGACGGTGTGGCAGTCGCGCTGCGGGCCGTCGCCGAGGCAGACGCGGGCGTCAAGGGCGGCGGGGACGATCCCGAGTACGCCCTCGAGAAGGCCGTGGTCACCATCGCAAGGGCCGCCCGCTCCCGCCGCGGCTGAACCACACGCCCCCACCCCTGCACCCGTAAGCCCCCGGCCCACGCGGGGCCTGCGCCGCCATGCCATGCGGCGTAAGCCCCCCACACACGCCAAAACCCCGCCTGGCCATCCTGGGGAAGGACAGCCGTGCGGGGTCTCAGGTTCAAGCTCGATGGATCCGCACCCGCGTGGCGAACGCAGTCGCGTGCAGATCCGGGGTGCCGGCCGGGAGCGGAGAGAGAGGGCCCGCTCGGGTCCGTCCGGCGTTCACATCAAAGGAGTGCCCGTCCCGTGAGGGAGTGGGTACTCAGCCCTTGAGGGAGGAAGCCTTGGAAGCAAGCGCCGACTTCTTGTTGGCGGCCTGGTTCTTGTGGATGACGCCCTTGGAGACGGCCTTGTCGAGCTTGCGCGAAGCCTCGCGCGTCAGCTCCTCGGCCTTCTGGGTGTCACCCGCGGCAACGGCCTCGCGGGCCTTGCGGATCGCGGTCTTGAGGGAGGACTTGACAGCCTTGTTGCGCTGACGAGCCTTCTCGTTGGTCTTGATCCGCTTGATCTGGGACTTGATGTTCGCCACGAAATGAGCCTTTTCAGGTTCAGGCACGCGAGCTCACGCCCACGTGCCGGTGATTTCTCTTGAGGTGCCTCGTGCCGAGAGGGCATGAGACACAGCTGTCAACGGTACCAGCCGTGCTCCGAGCGGCCCAAACCGGGCGCAGTCCCGCGTCCGTGGGACCATGGAACCTACGTATAGATCCGACCCGAGGCGACAGGCGCCTCAAGAGACAGGACCCTGCGTGCCCGCGACCCCTAACAATGTGCCCGAGCCGAGCCGTACTGCCCCGGCTCTGATCCGCAATTTCTGCATCATCGCGCACATCGACCACGGCAAGTCCACGCTCGCCGACCGGATGCTCCAGCTGACCGGTGTGGTCGAGCAGCGGCAGATGCGTGCTCAGTACCTCGACCGGATGGACATCGAGCGCGAGCGCGGCATCACGATCAAGTCCCAGGCGGTGCGGCTGCCCTGGGCCCCGAGCGAGGACCCGGGCAAAACCCACATCCTCAACATGATCGACACCCCGGGGCACGTGGACTTCACATACGAGGTCTCGCGGTCGCTCGCGGCCTGTGAGGGCACGGTCCTGCTCGTCGACGCGGCCCAGGGCATCGAGGCGCAGACTCTCGCCAACCTCTATCTGGCGATGGAGAACGACCTCAAGATCATCCCGGTTCTCAACAAGATCGACCTGCCGGCCGCCCAGCCCGAGAAGTTCTCCGAGGAGCTCGCGAACCTCATCGGCTGCGAGCCGGAGGACGTGCTGAAGGTCTCCGCGAAGACCGGCATGGGCGTCGAGGCGCTGCTCGACAAGGTCGTCGCCGAGATCCCGGCCCCGGTCGGCGTCGCCGACGCGCCCGCGCGAGCGATGATCTTCGACTCCGTGTACGACTCCTACCGCGGCGTCGTGACGTACGTACGAGTCGTCGACGGCCAGCTCAACAAGCGTGAGCGGATCCGGATGATGTCCACCGGCGCCACCCACGAGCTCCTGGAGATCGGGGTCTCCTCGCCGGAGATGACCTCGGCCGACGGCATCGGCGTCGGTGAGGTGGGCTACATCATCACCGGCGTGAAGGACGTCCGTCAGTCCAAGGTCGGTGACACGATCACCTCCCTGCACAACGGCGCCACCGTGGCGCTCGGCGGCTACAAGGACCCGAAGCCGATGGTCTTCTCGGGCCTTTATCCGCTGGACGGCTCGGAGTACCCGGACCTGCGCGAGGCCCTCGACAAGCTGCAGCTCAACGACGCCGCGCTCGTCTACGAGCCGGAGACCTCGGCCGCCCTCGGCTTCGGCTTCCGCGTCGGCTTCCTCGGCCTGCTCCACCTCGACGTGATCCGTGAGCGCCTGGAGCGCGAGTTCGGGCTCGACCTCATCGCCACCGCGCCCAACGTGGTCTACCGCGTGGCCATGGAGGACGGCACCGAGCACACGGTCACCAACCCGAGCGAGTTCCCCGAAGGCAAGATCGACAAGGTCTTCGAGCCCGTCGTACGGGCCACGATCCTCGCCCCCAGCGAGTTCATCGGCTCGATCATGGAGCTCTGCCAGACCCGCCGCGGCACGCTGCTCGGCATGGACTACCTCTCCGAGGACCGCGTCGAGATCCGCTACACGCTGCCGCTCGCGGAGATCGTCTTCGACTTCTTCGACCAGCTGAAGTCCAAGACGCGCGGCTACGCGTCCCTGGACTACGAGCCCACCGGCGAGCAGGACTCCAGCCTGGTCAAGGTCGACATCCTGCTGCACGGCGACAAGGTCGACGCCTTCTCCGCGGTCACGCACAAGGACGCGGCGTACGCGTACGGCGTGCGGCTGGTCGCCAAGCTGCGCGAGCTCATCCCGCGGCAGGCCTTCGAGGTGCCGATCCAGGCCGCCATCGGCTCCCGGGTCATCGCCCGGGAGACGATCCGCGCCATCCGCAAGGATGTCCTCGCCAAGTGCTACGGCGGTGACATCTCCCGTAAGCGCAAGCTGCTCGAGAAGCAGAAGGAGGGCAAGAAGCGCATGAAGATGGTCGGCTCCGTCGAGGTGCCGCAGGAAGCCTTCATCGCCGTGCTCTCCAGCGACGACAGCGGCTCGAAGAAGAAGTAGGCTGCGTCATAGCAGTCCCGGGGCCCGTCGCGCGTCAGTGCGGCGGGCCTCTTGATTTCCCGGCAGTGTTGTGCGGGCCTTTTGTGGGGGCTGTGTGTACAGCGGCTGTCGACAAGAAGTGACAGGCTGCGGCCCCTTACGCACCGGGCGACTGCGCTCTACTCTGATCACTGCTCGGTAGTTACTCGCCAGTTAAACAACAGCCGCCAACAGCCAGCCGCGCCCAGTCTCGCCGCACTGTCGCGTGCCCCCGGAGGACGTCGTGAGCGACACACAGACCCTGATCGAGAACCGTCCGCCGTCCGTGGCGGCCCTCTTCCTGGAGCGCGTGGCGGCCACGCCCGATACCGAGGCCTACCGCTATCCGGTGCCATCGGCCTCCGGTGAGGGCCCCGAGGAGTGGAAGTCGCTGAGCTGGGCGCAGGCCTCGACGCGGGTCTACGCCATCGCGGCCGGCCTCATCGAGCTCGGCGTCCAGCCGGAGGAGCGGGTCGCGCTCGCCTCCTCCACGCGGGTCGAGTGGATCCTGGCCGACCTCGGCATCCTGTGCGCGGGCGCCGCCACGACCACCGTGTACCCGCAGACCAACGCCGAGGAGTCGGGGTTCATCCTCGCGGACTCGGACAGCAAGATCCTGATCGCCGAGGACGCGGCCCAGCTGGCCAAGGCCCGCGAGCGCCGGGCCGACCTGCCCGACCTCGCGCATGTCGTCGTCATCGACGAGGCCGGGGTCGAGCCGGACGCCGCGGACCCCGAGGGCTGGGTGCTCACGCTCGCCGACCTGGAGAAGCGCGGCGCCGCCCACCTGGAGAAGAACCCGGACCTGATCAAGGAAAAGGTCGGCGCGATCACCGCGGACCAGCTCGCGACCCTGATCTACACCTCCGGCACCACCGGCCGGCCCAAGGGCGTGCGCCTCCCGCAGGACAACTGGTCGTACATGGCGAAGGCCATCGCCTCGACCGGCCTGCTCGGCCCGGACGACGTGCAGTACCTGTGGCTGCCCCTCGCGCACGTCTTCGGCAAGGTCCTCACATCCGGGCAGATCGAGGTCGGGCACGTCACCGCCGTCGACGGCCGCGTGGACAAGATCATCGAGAACCTGCCCGTCGTGCAGCCGACCTACATGGCCGCGGTGCCGCGCATCTTCGAGAAGGTCTACAACGGGGTCGCGGCCAAGGCGCGGGCCGGCGGCGGCGCCAAGTACAAGATCTTCCAGTGGGCGGCCGAGGTCGCGCGCGAGTACGCGAAGGTCAGCCAGGACAACTTCCGCAGGACCGGCACGGCCAGCGTGCCGTTCTCGCTCGGCGCCAAGCACAAGGTCGCCGACGCGCTCGTCTACTCCAAGCTGCGTGAGGCGTTCGGCGGCCGGCTGCGCGCCTGTGTCTCCGGCTCCGCCGCGCTCGCCCCCGACATCGGCTACTTCTTCGCCGGCGCGGGCGTGCACATCCTGGAGGGCTACGGCCTCACGGAGACCTCCGCCGCGTCCTTCGTCAACCCCGGTGAGGCGTACCGCACCGGCACGGTCGGCAAGCCGCTCCCCGGCACGGAGGTGCGGATCGCGGACGACGGCGAGATCCTGCTGCGCGGCCCCGGCGTCATGCAGGGCTACCACGGGCTGCCCGAGAAGACGACCGAGGTCCTGGAGTCCGACGGCTGGTTCCACACCGGCGACATCGGTGAGCTGTCGCCCGACGGCTACCTCAAGATCACCGACCGCAAGAAGGACTTGATCAAGACGTCGGGCGGCAAGTACATCGCGCCCGCCGAGGTCGAGGGTCAGTTCAAGGCCGTCTGCCCGTACGTCTCGAACATCCTGGTGCACGGCGCCGACCGGAACTTCTGCACGGCTCTCATCGCTCTCGACGAGCCGTCCATCCTGGCGTGGGCCAAGGAAAACGGCCTGGAGGGCACGTCGTACGCCGATGTGGTCGCGGCCCCCGCCACGGTCGAACTGGTCGAGGGCTACGTCAAGGAGCTCAACCTGAGCCTCCAGAAGTGGCAGACCATCAAGAAGTTCAAGCTCCTGCCGCGCGACCTCGACATCGAGCACGGCGAGCTGACCCCGAGCCTGAAGCTGAAGCGGCCGGTCGTCGAGCGTGAGTACGGGCACCTGATCGACGAGATGTACGCCGGCTCTCGCGAGGCGTGAGCGCCTTTCGTCTGCCGGTCTTGGCTCGGTGGGGCGGGTGCGGGGAGTCTGTGACTGATCGCGCCCGCTCGGCGGAGCCGCATACAGACACAGCCCCGCGCCCCGTCAGGGGCGCCTCATGTTGCGCGGCGTCTCCTTCATCTCTGTGATGTGGATGTGGTGGCTCAGGTCGCTCGCGTCGGGGTGGGCGTCCTGAGCCAAGTGGCGCTCGAGCGACTCCCTTCGTGAAGTCGGCGCATCGAACTGGCGCTGCCCGCGGGCCGGCGTGCGTTCCAGCTGCTGGGTCCTGCGGTGCAGGGGGACACAGTCATGCCGGGCCCGGAGGCCAGCGGCCCTCTTGCAGGAGACCGCCGAAAACATTAACGGGGGGCCGCCGGCGACCACGCCACGCTCGGCGCGAGGGCGACCGCACCACGCTCAGCGCGAGGCCGCCCCCCAGGTGCAGGCGGCCGCCTTTGAGACCGAAGCCACGCCTGGTGCAGTCCAGGCTCGGGCTCGCCTCACGCCCGGCCTTGAAGCCGGGCATTCCCGCCCGCAGCGCCATGCGGCCTTGGTGAAGTCGCCGTCCCGCGCCGACGTCATCGCGGCGAGAAGCGCACGCAGTTCGGTGGCCTCGATGCGGCCCGGATCCTGAACACACGTAGCACTGTTCGCGCTCAAGGTGGCCCACTTCGGTAACTCGGTGCTTATGGATGGGGCCGGTCTGTCACTCTGTCCGTGTCGCCTGAGGCGTCTTTGCCCGAACTGCTCAGGAGCCGCACCGTGGGGTCCATTCCGATGCAACGGGAGACCACGTACGCCACCGACGAGCCCTCCCGTCCCCCGGGAGCACCGGCCGTCGTGCGGACCTCGCTGCCCGGAAACCCGCTGGCCCCGGCTGCGGCGCGCCGCTTCGTACGGGGTGCTCTCGCCGACTGGGCCGAGCTCGGCCTGACCGCCGCGTCCGGCGGCGGCGACCGGCTCACCGACGACGCCGTGGTCGTACTCAGCGAACTCGTCACGAACGCCGTGGTCCACGCCGGCACCAATGTCGAGCTGCTGTGCCGCCTCGAAACCGGGCACACCGACGACCCGGACGGCGCGTGCGAGCCCGCCGCCCTCGTCATCGAGGTCTCCGACCATCACCCCGCCCGCGCCGTCCGCAGCGACCGCATCGACACGGGCCCCGACACTCCCGAGTGCGGGCGTGGGCTGCGCCTCGTGGCCTCGCTCTGCGACGCCTGGGGCATCACGTACCAGCCCGGCACCAAGACCGTCTGGGCCCGCCTCCCCGTCGACGAAGCCGAGCGGCGCGGTGACGACCCCGAGGCGTACCCCGGCGCAAGAACCTTTCAGCGCGGGCTGCGCGCCGCGGACATACTGGCTCCCACGCCGCGCCGCTTCCCCCACGACCAGGACTGGGTCAACCGCGGCGCGCTCTCCTTCCTCGCCGAGGCCTCCGACCTGCTCGCCGGACAGCTCGACGAGGACCAGGTCGCCTCACTCGCCGGACAGATGCTGGTGCCGCGCATGGCCGACTGGTGCGCCGTCTGGCTCGACGACGAGGACGGCAGGCCCGACCGGGGCGCCGCCGACCGCGCGGGCCGCGGCACCGGCGCCCTCGCCACGCCCCGCCTCGCCCGCGTCTGGCACACCAGCGAGAACCGCATGGAGGAGCTCCGCAAGATCCTTGAGAAGGACCCGCCGCAGCTCACCGACGCGGCGCGCAGCGCGGCCGTCCCTGTGCCGTGGCCCTTCGAGAGCCTCGGCGGCGACCCGGCCGGCGCCGCGCTCGCCTACCGCCTCAGCACGGGCGGTCGCGCGGTGGGCACCCTCCTCATCGGACGGGCCGGCCTGACGCGCTTCCCCGACGAGGTCACCGGCCTCGTCGAGGACTTCGCCCGCCGCGTCGCCCTCGCCGTCAGCGCGGCGCGCCGCTACACCCGGCAGGCCACCATCAGCCGCATCCTCCAGCGCGGGCTGCTGCCTTCCGCCGTGGCGCAGATCCCCGGCATCGAGTCCGCGCTCGTGTACGAGCCGCACGACGCGGGCGGCCCCGGCGGCGATTTCTACGACGTGTTCCCCGCCGGCGACGGCCGCTGGTGCTTCGCGCTCGGCGACGTCCAGGGAAAGGGCCCCGAGGCAGCCGTCGTCATCGGCCTCGCCCGGCCCTGGCTGCGGCTGCTCGCCCGCGAGGGTTACCAGGTCGCCGAGGTCCTCGACCGGCTCAACCGGCTTCTCCTCGACGACGCCACGGAGGCGGCCGACGCGGCGGCCCGCGCGCTCGCCGCTGCGGGCGGCCAGGGCCTCACACCCGAGGGCGCGCCCCGCTTCCTCTCCTTGCTCTACGGGGAGCTGGTGCCCACCGAGGACGGGATGCGCTGCACGCTGGCCTGTGCCGGACACCCGCTGCCGCTCCTGCTGCGGCCCGACGGCCTGATCGAGTGCGCCGCCGAGCCCCAGGTGCTCCTCGGCGTCGTCGACGATCCCGGCTATGCCAGCGAGAGCCTCGTCCTCCACGACGGCGACACCCTCCTGTGCGTCACGGACGGGGTGACGGAGCGCCGGGACGGGCACCGCCAGTTCGACGACGGCGACGGCCTCTCCCACGCCCTCGCCGGCTGCACGGGCCTCACCGCACCTCTGCTCGCCGAACGGATCAGACGCCTGGTCCACGAATTCTCCGGAAGCCCACCGGACGACGACCTGGCACTGCTGGTACTGCAGGCCCGGTAAGACCTCACGGCCGCGACCGGCGGGGACCACCTCGCGGCTGCGGGACAATGGGTCCATGCCTTCCGCACTTCCCGACGGTGAGCCCGTCCCCGATGACGGCGCGTTGCCCGCCTCCGCCCTGGCCGGGGCGGCGGAGCGGCCCCTCGGGTTCTATCTGCATGTCCCGTACTGCGCCACGCGCTGCGGCTACTGCGACTTCAACACGTACACCGCGACCGAGCTGCGCGGCTCCGGTGGTGTGCTCGCCTCGCGTGACAACTACGCAGACACCCTCGTCGACGAGGTCCGTCTCGCCCGCAAAGTTCTCGGCGACGACCCGCGCCAGGTGCGGACCGTGTTCGTCGGCGGCGGGACTCCGACGCTCCTCGCGGCCGACGACCTCGTGCGCATGCTCGGGGCGATCCGTGACGAGTTCGGGCTCGCGCCCGACGCCGAGGTGACGACGGAGGCCAACCCCGAGTCCGTCGGCCCCGCCTACCTGGAGACCCTCCGCGAGGGCGGCTTCAACCGGATCTCCTTCGGCATGCAGAGCGCCAGGCAGCACGTCCTGAAGATCCTCGACCGCACCCACACCCCCGGCCGCCCCGAGGCCTGCGTCGCCGAGGCGCGCGCCGCGGGCTTCGACCACGTCAACCTCGACCTGATCTACGGCACCCCCGGCGAGAGCGACGACGACTGGCGGGCCTCGCTGGAGGCGGCCATCGGCGCCGGGCCCGACCATGTGTCGGCGTACGCGCTGATCGTCGAGGAGGGCACCCAGCTCGCCCGGCGCATCCGCCGCGGCGAGGTCCCGATGACGGACGACGACGTCCACGCGGACCGCTACCTGATCGCGGACGAGGTCCTCGGCGGGGCGGGCTTCGACTGGTACGAGGTGTCGAACTGGGCCACCACCGACGCCGGGCGCTGCCTGCACAACGAGCTGTACTGGCGCGGCGCCGACTGGTGGGGCGCGGGCCCCGGCGCGCACAGCCACGTCGGCGGGGTGCGCTGGTGGAACGTGAAGCACCCGGGCGCCTACGCCGGACGCCTCGCCGAGGGACGTTCGCCCGGCGCCGGCCGCGAGCTCCTCTCGGACGAGGACCGGCGCGTCGAGCGCATTCTGCTGGAGCTGCGCCTCCTGGAGGGCTGCCCGCTGTCGCTCCTGAAGCCCGCGGGCCGCGCCGCCGCCGGCCGGGCCCTGTCCGACGGCCTGCTCGAAGCGGCCCCGTACGAGTCCGGGCGCGCCGTCCTCACCCTGCGCGGCCGACTCCTCGCCGACGCGGTCGTCCGCGACCTCGTCGACTGAGCCCGCACAGCCGTCAGGGCAGCGTCACGAAGTCGATCAACTCCTCGACCCTGCCCAGGAGTTCGGGCTCCAGGTCGCGGTAGCTGTGCACCCGCGACAGGATGTGCTGCCAGGCCGCGCCGGTGTTCTCGGGCCAGCCGAGCGCCCGGCACACGCCCGTCTTCCAGTCCTGGCCGCGCGGCACCCGGGGCCACGCCCGGATGCCCACGGCCGACGGCTTCACGGCCTCCCACACGTCGATGTAGGGGTGGCCGACGACCAGCGCGTGCTCGCCGGTGACCTGCGCCGCGATCCGTGACTCCTTCGAGCCGGGCACCAGATGGTCGACGAGGACGCCGAGCCGCGCGTCCGGCCCCGGAGCGAATTCGGCGACGATCGCGGGCAGGTCGTCGACGCCCTCCAGGTACTCCACGACCACGCCCTCGATGCGCAGGTCGTCGCCCCAGACCCGCTCCACCAGCTCCGCGTCGTGCCGGCCCTCCACATAGATGCGCCCGGCCCGCGCGACCCGCGCCCGCGCCCCGGGGACCGCGACCGACCCGGAGGCCGTGCGCGTGGGACGTGCGGGCGCTGCGGCCACGGGACGTACGAGGGTGACGACCCGGCCTTCGAGCAGGAAGCCGCGCGGGTCCATGGGGAACACCCGATGCTTGCCGAAGCGGTCCTCCAGGGTCACCGTCGGGCCCTGGGCCGTCTTCTCGCAGCGGACGACCGCCCCGCAGAACCCGGTCGTGACCTCCTCGACCACGAGATCCACGTCCGCCGCCACCTCGGGCGCGGCCTGCTGCTTCTTCCAGGGCGGGGTGAAGTCGGGGGAGTACAGGCGGTGCTGCGGGACCGAAGGGCCCTCGTTGGAAGGGTGGTGGCGGGAGACGGGTGGGAGCATTCTGCAGACGATAGGAAGTGCGAACGGCCGTGCGGTTACGACACGCCGAAACGCGCCGCCAGCGCGGCACGCTGCGCACGGACAAACTCCGCATTCACCGCGGCTCCGTGCCCGGGGACGTACACGGCGTCTTCACCGCCCAGTTCCAGCAGCCGGTCGAGAGCGGCCGGCCAACGGGACGGCACCGCGTCACGGCCCGCCTGCGGCTCGCCCGACTCCTCGACCAGGTCGCCGCAGAAGACGACCTCGGGCGTGCCCGGCACCAGGACCGCCAGGTCGTGCCCGCTGTGCGCCGGGCCCACGTTCGCGAGCAGCACCTGGAGCCCGCCGCCCAGATCGAGCGTCCACTCCCCGCACACCCGGTGGTGCGGCACGACGAGTACGTCCACCGCATCGGCCGCCTCCTCGTGCGGCACGCCGTGCGCGACGGCGGACGCCCGCAGTTCGTCGCGGCCCCGCATCAACACCGTGTCGATGCCCGCGGCGCCGTACACCTCGACCCCGGCGAACGCCGCCGTGCCCAGAACATGGTCGAAATGGGGGTGCGTCAGCGCGATATGCGTCACGCGCGCGTGCGGCCCGATGAGGCGCCGGGTGTCCGCCCGCAGCGCCGCACCCTCACGAAGTGAGGAACCCGTGTCGATCAGCAAGGCCGCCCCGTCGCCCACCACAAGGCCCGTCGTGCAGTCCCAGCCCGGCAGCCGGATCCGCCCCGCCCGAGCGGACAGCTCCTCCCAGCCCGCCTCATTCCAGTCCAGGTCGTCCATGGGTCCGACGCTAGCGCCCTTGCCGGGCCCGTACCCACCGGCCGTACACTGACCCGGAGACCATTGGCACTCGGCCGCACCGAGTGCCAGCCGCGGACGACACAGCTGGAGGTGCGCGCGAATGCTCAGTGAACGCAGGCTCGAAGTGCTGCGCGCCATCGTCCAGGACTACGTGGGGACCGAGGAGCCGGTCGGCTCCAAGGCGCTCACCGAGCGGCACAGGCTCGGCGTCTCACCGGCGACGGTGCGCAACGACATGGCGGCGCTCGAGGAGGAGGGCTTCATCGCCCAGCCCCACACGAGCGCCGGGCGGATCCCCACCGACAAGGGGTACCGCCTGTTCGTGGACAAGCTGACGGCGGTCAAGCCGATGACGGGGCCCGAGCGCCGCGCCATCCAGAACTTCCTCGACGGCGCCGTCGACCTCGACGACGTCGTCGGCCGGACCGTGCGGCTGCTCGCGCAGCTGACGCGGCAGGTCGCCGTGGTGCAGTACCCGTCCCTGACGCGGTCCACCGTGCGCCATGTGGAGCTGCTCTCGCTCGCCGCCGCCCGTCTGATGCTCGTACTGATCACGGACACGGGCCGCGTCGAGCAGCGGATGATCGACTGCCCGGCGCCGTTCGGCGAGACCTCTCTCGCCGATCTGCGGGCCCGGCTCAACAGCCGGGTCGCGGGACGCCGCTTCGCGGACGTCCCGCAGCTGGTGCAGGACCTGCCGGAGTCCTTCGACGCGGAGGACCGCGGCACGGTCGCGACGGTGCTCTCCACTCTCCTGGAGACGCTCGTCGAGGAGACCGAGGAGCGGCTGATGATCGGCGGCACCGCCAATCTCACCCGCTTCGGACATGACTTTCCCCTCACCATCCGGCCCGTCCTCGAGGCCCTTGAGGAGCAGGTCGTGCTCCTCAAGCTCCTTGGTGAGGTTAACGATTCGGGCATGGCCGTACGGATCGGTCACGAGAACGCCCATGAGGGACTCAGCTCCACCTCCGTGGTCTCGGTCGGCTACGGTTCGGGCAGCGAGGCAGTCGCCAAACTCGGCGTGGTCGGACCGACCCGCATGGATTACCCGGGAACGATGGGAGCAGTACGCGCAGTGGCACGTTACGTCGGACAGATCCTGGCGGAGTCGTAAGTGGCCACGGACTACTACGCCGTACTCGGCGTGCGCCGCGACGCCTCCCAGGACGAGATCAAGAAGGCCTTCCGCAGGCTGGCCCGTGAGCTTCACCCGGATGTGAATCCGGACCCGAAGACACAGGAGCGGTTCAAGGAGATCAACGCCGCCTACGAGGTGTTGTCGGACCCGCAGAAGAAGCAGGTCTACGACCTCGGCGGCGACCCCCTCTCGCAGGCGGGCGGAGGCGGGGCCGGCGGCTTCGGCGCCGGTGGCTTCGGGAACTTCTCCGACATCATGGACGCGTTCTTCGGAACGGCGTCCCAGCGTGGTCCCCGGTCGCGCACGCGCCGCGGCCAGGACGCCATGATCCGGCTCGAGATCGAGCTGGACGAGGCCGCCTTCGGGACCACCAAGGACATTCAGGTCGACACGGCCATCGTCTGTACGACCTGCAGCGGCGAGGGTGCCGCGCCGGGTACGTCCGCGCAGACCTGCGACATGTGCCGCGGACGCGGCGAGGTGTCCCAGGTCACGCGGTCCTTCCTCGGCCAGGTCATGACGTCGCGGCCGTGCCCGCAGTGCCAGGGCTTCGGCACCGTCGTGCCGACGCCGTGCCCGGAGTGCGCCGGTGACGGCCGCATCCGCTCGCGGCGCACGCTCACGGTGAAGATCCCGGCGGGCGTCGACAACGGGACGCGGATCCAGCTCGCGGGCGAGGGCGAGGTCGGCCCCGGCGGTGGCCCCGCCGGTGACCTGTACGTCGAGATCCACGAGCTGCCGCACCCCGTCTTCCAGCGGCGCGGCGACGATCTGCACTGCACCGTCACCATCCCGATGACGGCCGCGGCGCTCGGCACCAAGGTGCCGCTGGAGACGCTCGACGGCCTGGAGGAGATCGACATCCGGCCGGGCACGCAGTCCGGCCAGTCGGTCCCGCTGCACGGGCGCGGCATCACGCACCTGCGCGGCGGCGGCCGCGGTGACCTCATCGTGCACGTCGAGGTCCTGACGCCGACCAAGCTGGACCCGGAGCAGGAGCGGGTACTGCGTGAGCTGTCGAAGCTGCGCGGCGAGGAACGGCCCACCGGGCAGTTCCAGCCGGGGCAGCAGGGGTTGTTCTCGCGGCTCAAGGATGCGTTCAACGGGCGCTGAGACCGGCGGCCGGGGGTCCGGGGGTTGTCTCCCGGGCAGGCACAGTCAGCCGGGGCAGCAGGGGTTGTTCTCGCGGTTGAAGGATGCGTTCAACGGGCGCTGAGACCGGCGGCCGGGGGTCCGGGGGTTGTCTCCCGGGCAGGCACAGTCAGCCGGGGCAGCAGGGGTTGTTCTCGCGGTTGAAGGATGCGTTCAACGGGCGCTGACCGAGCCGGCGTAAGCAAGAAGCAGGGACCAGGTCCCCCGCGTCACGCGTGGCACATGCCACGCGGAAGGGCCGATTCGGTCCGATGCGGGGGACGTGGCACGATGCGGTCATGTCCCCCACGCTGACCGGTCTCTGTCACTATCCGATCGTGCAGGCACCCATGGCGGGCGGTGCCTCCTGTCCGCAGCTCGCCGCCGCCGTGTCGGAGGCCGGCGGGCTCGGATTCCTCGCCGCCGGGTACAAGACCGCCGACGGGATGTACCAGGAGATCAAGCAGGTACGGGGGCTGACCAACCAGCCGTTCGGCGTCAATCTCTTCATGCCGCAGTCCGAGTACGCGGACCCCGCGGCCGTCGCCGTCTACGCCAGCCAGCTCGCCGGTGAGGCCGCCTGGTACGAGACACAGCTGGGGGACCCGGACTGCGGCCTCGACGACGGCTTCGACGCGAAGCTCGCGATCCTCCTCGACGACCCGGTACCGGTCGTCACCTTCACCTTCGGCTGCCCGAGCCGCGACGTCCTCGACTCCCTCGCCCGCGTCGGCACCCTCACCGCCGTCACCGTGACCACCGCGGAGGAGGCGCGGGCCGCCCAGCGGGCCGGCGCCGACGCGCTGTGTGTCCAGGGCATCGAGGCGGGCGGCCACCAGGGAACCCACCGGGACAACCCGGAGGCCGACGGATCCGGCATCGGACTCATCGCGCTGATCGCCCAGGTCCGCGAGGCCGTACAGATCCCGATCATCGCCACCGGCGGACTCATGCGCGGCGGACAGCTCGCCGCCGTGCTCGCCGCGGGCGCCGACGCCGGACAGTTCGGCACGGCCTTCCTGGTCTGCCCCGAGTCCGGCGCCAACGTCCTGCACAAGCAGGCCATGACGAACCCGCTGTTCGTGCGGACCGAGCTGACCCGGGCCTTCTCGGGCCGCCCCGCGCGCGGCCTCGTGAACCGGTTCATGCGTGAGCACGGCCCGTACGCGCCCGCCGCCTACCCTCAGATCCACCACATGACGTCGACGCTGCGCAAGGCCGCCGCCAAGTCGGGGGACCCGCAGGGGATGGCGCTGTGGGCCGGGCAGGGCCACCGGCTCGCCCGTGAGCTGCCCGCCGGCCAGCTCGTCGAGGTGCTCGCGGCGGAACTCGCGGAGGCGAAGGACGCGTTGGGCGCGCGGGGTGCCGCATGACGGCGCCGGTGTTCGTCGTCGACGAGGTGCCGTCCGCCAAAACGTTCGTGCTCGACGGGGCCGAGGGACGGCACGCGGTGTCCGTGAAGCGGCTGCGCGCCGGTGAGGACGTCGTCCTGACCGACGGCCGCGGGCGCTGGACCGAGGCGGTCGTGGAGGCCGCCGAGGGCAAGGACCGGCTCGTCGTCACGGCGGGCCCCGCCCAGGAGGAGCCCGCGCAGGCACCCAGGATCACCGTCGTCCAGGCCCTGCCCAAGGGCGACCGGGGCGAGCTCGCCGTCGAGACCATGACGGAGACCGGCGTCGACGCGATCGTGCCGTGGCAGGCCGCCCGCTGCATCACGCAGTGGAAGGGCGACCGCGGCGCCAAGGCGCTCGGCAAGTGGCGGGCCACCGCGCGCGAGGCGGGCAAGCAGTCCCGCCGGGTGCGCTTCCCGGACGTCGCGGACGCCGCGTCGACCAAGCAGGTCGCGGCACTGCTCGCCGCGGCGGACTTCGCGGCCGTACTGCACGAGGACCGCGACTGCGACAGCGGCGCCCTCGCCACGGTGGAGCTGCCCACGGCCGGGGACATCGTCCTCGTGGTCGGCCCGGAGGGCGGCGTCTCGCCCGACGAGCTCGCCGCGTTCGCCGAGGCGGGCGCGCGCCCGTACCGGCTCGGGCGTAGCGTTCTGCGTACGTCGACCGCGGGGACCGCCGCGACGGCGCTGCTCCTCGGCCGCACCGGCCGCTGGTCCTGATCAACCCCCGAGGGGAACGTGTGGAACTCGCCCAGGTCAGACTCCTCGTCACCGACTTCCGTGCCTGTTACCACTTCTACGCGGACGTGCTCGGCCTCAAGCCGCAGTCGGGCGCTCAGGACGGCCCGTACGAGAAGTTCAGCCCCACGACGGGCTCCGCGGGCATCGCGCTCGAGGACCGGGCTCTGATGGCGCAGGTCATCGGCGATCTGAGTGACGCCCCGGACGGGCACCGGTCCCTCGTCGTGCTGCGGGTCGACGACCTGGACGAGTACTGCGAGCAGATCGTCGCGCGCGGCGCCGAGATCCTCCACGGGCCCGCGCCGATGACCGACCGGATGCGGGTCGCCCACCTCAAGGACCCCGAGGACAACATCGTGGAGCTCCAGGAGTGGCTGCTGATGCGCGGCTGACCCCCCTCGCCGGCGCCGGCGTCGCGCAGCGGTCCCGGGGCAAGTGACCAAACCCCCTGACCTGGCCGTGCGCGCGTGCCTAGGGTGATCGGGTGACACGGACAGCGCACTCTGGATATCTCCGGTTCCCGCATCTGCACGGCGAGTTGGCCGCTTTCACCGCCGAGGACGACGTCTGGGTCGCCCCTCTCGACGGCGGGCGCGCCTGGCGTGTCAGCGCCGACAACGTCCCCGTCAGCCATCCCCGGATCTCGCCCGACGGCACCACCGTCGCCTGGACGTCCACCCGCGACGGCGCCCCCGAGGTGCACATCGCCCCGGTCGAGGGCGGACCCTCCAAACGCCTTACGTACTGGGGCAGTTCGAGGACAACGGTGCGCGGCTGGACCCCCGACGGGCGGGTCCTCGCGCTCAGTACCCAGGGCCAGGCGTCCCTGCGCCGCAGCTGGGCGAGGGCCGTACCCCTCGACGGCGGACCCGCCACCACGCTCCCGTACGGGCCCGTGGGCGACCTCGTGACCGGGCCGGGCGGGCAGGTCGTCCTGCTGTCCGCGCCGATGGGCCGCGAGGCCGCCTGGTGGAAGCGCTACCGGGGCGGCACCGCCGGGAAGCTGTGGATCGACCGGGCGGGCGACGGCGAGTTCGTCCGCCTCCACGAGGAGCTCGACGGGAACATCGAGTACCCGATGTGGGTCGGCGACCGGGTGGCTTTCCTGTCCGACCACGAAGGCGTCGGCGCCCTGTACTCGTCCCTCGCGGACGGCAGTTCACTGCGCCGGCACACCCCGCATGGGGGCACCTCCCGCTCGGGCGAAGCCGAGAGTGGGGGAGGCTTCTACGCCCGCCACGCGGCGAGCGACGGCACGCGCGTCGTGTACTCCTCGGCCGGTGAGCTGTGGATCGTGGATGCCCTCGACAGTGCGGCCGGCGCCCAGGACGCCGTGCCGCGCCGCCTCGACATCCGCCTCGGCGGGCAGCGCGTCGACCTCCAGCCCCACCCCGTGAGCGCCGCCCGCTGGTTCGGGGACGCGACACCCGACCACACCGCGCGCGGCAGCGCCGTCTGCGTGCGCGGCGCCGTCCATTGGGTCACCCACCGCTCGGGTCCGGCCCGCGCGCTGGCTGCCGGACAAGGCGTACGGGCCCGCCTCCCGCGCACGTTCCGCGTCGAGGGCGAGGAACATGTGGTGTGGGTGACGGACGCCGAGGGCGACGACGCCCTGGAGTTCGCGCCCGCCACCGGCATCTCGCCCGGCGCCACTGCGCGCAGGCTCGCCGCCGGGCAGCTCGGCCGCGTACTGAGCCTCGCGATGGCGCCCGACGGCAGCCGGGCCGCCGTCGCCTCGCACGACGGGCGCGTCCTGCTCGTCGAGCGTGAGAGCGGCGAGGTCAGGGAGGTCGACCGCAGCGAGGACGGCGACGTGACCGATCTCGTCTTCTCGCCGGACTCGGCGTGGCTCGCCTGGTCGCACCCCGGCCCCTCGCCCCTGCGCCACCTCAAGCTCGCCAACACCGCCGACCTGTCGGTGACGGAGGCGACACCGCTGCGGTTCAGGGACTACGCGCCCGCGTTCACCCTGGACGGCAAACACCTCGCGTTCCTCTCCGCGCGCTCCTTCGACCCGGTCTACGACGAGCACGTCTTCGACCTCGCGTTCGTCGGGGGCTCGCGGCCGCACCTGATCACGCTCGCCGCGGCCACGCCGTCCCCGTTCGGCCCCCAGCGCCACGGACGGCCCTTCGAGACCCCGGACAGCCCCGCCGCCGAGACCCCCGACAGCGAGGGCACCCCCACCACCCGTATCGACCTCGAAGGGCTCGCCGACCGCATCGTCGCGTTCCCCGTCGAGGCCGCCCGCTACACGACCCTGCGTGCCGCGAAGGACGGCGTCCTGTGGCTGCGGCACCCGGTCCAGGGCGTGCTCGGCGCGTCCCGGGCCACCCCCGACGACCCCGACCCCAAGAGCGAACTCGAACGCTACGACCTCGCCCAGCAGCGCATCGAACACCTCGCCTCCGACGCCGACCACCTGGCCGTCAGCGGCGACGGCAAGCGCGTCCTGCTGTGGACCGACGGCAAGCTCAAGGTCGTACCCAGCGACCGGCGTGCCTCCTCCGACGACGACAGCGACACCAACATCACCGTCGACCTGAGCCGGGTCCGCCAGGACGTCGACCCCGTCGCCGAGTGGCGGCAGATGTACGACGAGGCGGGCCGCCTCATGCGGGACAACTTCTGGCGCGCGGACATGGACGGCGTCGACTGGGACGGCGTCCTGGAGCGCTACCGGCCCGTCCTCGACCGGGTCGCCACCCACGACGACCTCGTCGACCTCCTGTGGGAGGTCCAGGGCGAACTCGGCACCTCGCACGCCTACGTCACGCCGGGCGGCGGCTGGAGCGGCGGTGACCGGCGCCAGGGCCTCCTCGGCGCGGACATCTCCCGCCACGAAGACGGCAGTTGGCGCATCGACCGCGTCCTGCCCACCGAGACGTCCGACCCGCGCGCCCACGCGCCGCTCGCCGCGCCCGGGGTCGCCGTCCGCGCGGGTGACGCGATCGTCGCGGTGGCCGGACGCCCCGTGGACCCCGTCACCGGTCCGGGACCGCTTCTCGTGGGCACGGCGGGCAAGCCCGTCGAGCTGACCGTCTCACCGGCCGGCGGCGGCGACCCGCGCCACGCGGTCGTCGTCCCCGTCGCCGACGAGGAGCCCCTGCGCTACCACGCGTGGGTCGTCGACCGGCGCGCCTACGTCCACGAGCAGTCGGGCGGCCGCCTCGGCTATCTCCACGTGCCCGACATGCAGGCCCCGGGCTGGGCTCAGATCCACCGCGATCTGCGCGTCGAGGTCGCGCGCGACGGGCTCATCGTCGACGTGCGCGAGAACCGAGGCGGCCACACCTCGCAGCTCGTTGTCGAGAAGCTGGCCCGCCGGGTCGTCGGCTGGGCCCTGCCGCGCGGCTCCCGCCCCTACAGCTACCCGAGCGACGCGTCCCGCGGACCCGTGGTGGCCGTCGCCAACGAGTTCTCCGGCTCCGACGGCGACATCGTCAACGCGGCGGTCAAGGCGCTCGGGATCGGCCCCGTGGTCGGCGTACGCACCTGGGGCGGAGTCATCGGCATCGACAGCCGCTACCGGCTCGTCGACGGGACGCTGGTGACCCAGCCGAAGTACGCGACCTGGCTGGAGGGATACGAGTGGGGGCTCGAGAACCACGGCGTCGACCCCGACGTCGAAGTGGTCGCCGCCCCGCAGGACTACGCGGCCGGGCGCGACCCGCAGCTCGACGAGGCCGTGCGCATCGCGCTGGCGGCGCTCGCCGAGAACCCGGCGCGCACGGCACCCGAACTTCCGGAACCGCGCGTACGGGAGTGAGGCCTGTCGCTGGAGGCAGGCGTCGCGGGTGGCGGCGGGCCGGATAGCATTCCCGGCGTAGTGACCGGACGGTGTGAGGAGACGTGATCGTGGCCGGAGAGCCGCAGGCCGACTGCCTGTTCTGCAAGATCGTCGCGGGGGAGGTCCCGGCCACGCTGGTACGGGAGACCGAGACCACCGTCGCCTTCCGGGACATCAACCCGCAGGCGCCGACGCACGTCCTCGTCATCCCGCGCGTCCACCACCACGACGCCGCGGCGCTGGCCGCCGCCGAGCCGCAGATCGCCGCCGACGTGCTGCGCGAGGCGGGCGAGGTCGCCGCCGAGGAGAAGCTCGACAGCTACCGCGTCGTGTTCAACACCGGCGGCGGCGCGGGCCAGACCGTCTTCCACGCCCACGCCCATGTCCTCGGGGGCCGCGGCCTCCAGTGGCCCCCGGGCTAGCGGGCGCCGGGTAACGCACCGTGTCCGTAAGGGAATTGGTGGTGCTCGGCACCGCGAGCCAGGTGCCCACAAGGCACCGCAACCACAACGGCTACCTGCTTCGCTGGGACGGGGAGGGCATCCTCTTCGATCCCGGCGAGGGCACGCAGCGCCAGATGCTCCGCGCCGGCGTCGCCGCGCACGACCTCAACCGGCTGTGCGTCACCCACTTCCACGGCGACCACTCCCTCGGCCTCGCCGGGGTCATCCAGCGCATCAACCTGGACCGGGTGCCGCACCCCGTCACGGCGCACTACCCGCGCTCCGGTCAGCGGTTCTTCGACCGGCTGCGGTACGCCACCGCGTACCGCGAGAGCGTCGCGCTCGCCGAGGAGCCGGTGTCCGGCGGGGGCGGCGTGCTCGCCGAGACGCCGTCGTACACACTGGACGCGCGCCGCCTCTCCCACCCCGTCGAGTCCTACGGCTACCGGCTCGTGGAGCCCGACGGGCGCCGCATGCTGCCCGAACTGCTCGCCGAGCACGGCATCTCCGGGCCCGACGTGGGACTCATCCAGCGCGACGGGTCCCTGCGCGGCGTCACCCTCGACGATGTGAGCGAGGTGCGGCGCGGGCAGCGGTTCGCGTTCGTCATGGACACCCGGCTCTGCGACGGGGTGAACGCACTCGCCGACGGGTGCGACATGCTCGTCATCGAGTCGACGTTCCTCGACGGGGACCATCGACTGGCCTCCGATCACGGCCACTTGACCGCCGGGCAGGCCGCGCGCGTCGCGGCCGAGGGCGGGGTGCGGCACCTCGTGCTCACCCACTTCAGCCAGCGCTACTCCGACCCCGAGGAATTCGAGCGCCAGGCCCGCGCCGCCGGCTTCACCGGAGAGCTGACGGTGGCACGCGACCTGGACCGGATCCAGGTGCCCAAACGCATCTAATCCCGGGCGTACCATGCTCTGATGCCCCTCGCCTCGCTCCCCAAAGCCGAACTCCACCTGCACATCGAAGGCACCCTCGAACCCGAGCTCGCCTTCGAACTCGCGGCCCGCAACGGCGTCGACCTGCCCTTCGCCGACACCGAGGCCCTCCGCAAGGCCTACCTCTTCGAAGACCTGCAGTCCTTCCTCGACCTGTACTACGGCCTGATGGCCGTCCTGCGCACCGAGGAGGACTTCGAGCAGCTCGCCGACGCCTACCTCGCGCGCGCCGCCGCGCAGGGCGTGCGGCACGCCGAGATCTTCTTCGACCCGCAGGCCCACACCGCCCGCGGCGTGCCGATCGGGACCGTCGTCGAGGGCCTGAGCGCCGCCCTGTCGAAGAGCGTGGAGCGCCACGGCGTCTCCACCCGGCTCATCATGTGCTTCCTGCGCGACCAGTCCGCCGAGTCCGCGATGCAGACACTGGAGTCCGCGAAGCCCTACCTCGACCGGATCGTCGGCGTCGGCCTCGACTCCGCCGAGGTCGGCAACCCCGCCTCCAAGTTCCGCGAGGTGTACGAGGCCGCGGGCGCGCTCGGGCTGCGCAAGGTCGCCCACGCGGGCGAGGAGGGCGACCCCTCGTACGTATGGGAGGCGCTCGACGTGCTCGGCGTCGAACGCATCGACCACGGGCTCCGCTGCGTCGAGGACCCGGCGCTCGTCGAACGGCTCGTGCGGGACCGGGTGCCCCTGACGCTGTGCCCACTGTCGAACGTGCGGCTGCGCGCCGTCGACGTACTAGAAGACCACCCGCTGCCGCGGATGATGGACGCCGGTCTGCTCTGCACGGTGAACTCCGACGACCCGTCCTACTTCGGCGGATACGTCGGAGACACCTTCCACGCGGTCCACGAGGCGCTCGCGCTCGACCACGAGCGGCTGCGCGAGCTCGCCCGTAACTCGTTCGTCGCGTCGTTCCTCGACGACGACGAGGAGCTGCGCTCGCGCTACCTCGCCGAGGTCGACGCGTTCGCGTTCGACGACTGACCGAGCGCCGCCGGGCCGCCCCGCGGTCCCGCCGTGGAGAACTCCTCCTGTGTCGGGGCCGGTTGGGGCGTGCTCACCGTGATCTCCACGACCGGCTGCTCGGCCGCGCCCATCTGCGGGACCGCGCCCGCCGGGGCTCCCGTCACGCCGGCCACCAGAGCGGCGGGGGCGCCGCCCCTCCTGCGGACCGTGCCGGGCCGCAGCAGCGGGCTGCCACTCGTGTGCAGCGCCACCGCCGTGAGCGGCATCGCCAGGACGAGCAGCGCCACGGCGAGTGTCGTGCCCATCGCCGGATAGCCCGCCGTCTGCGACAGGACGCTGCCGGTGAGCGGCCCGCAGGCCGTCCCGAGCGACGCCGCCGAGCCGACGAGGACCGCCCAGCGGCCGCGCGGGTCCAGGGACGCGGCCAGGCCGATCAGATACGACAGGACCACCGGGTACAGCGTGTTCCACGCGATCTCACCGGTCGCGAACGACGCGAGGTCGTCCGCGCGGGCGCTCACCACGATGCAACCCGCGATCAGGGCCGTGCCCGCGCCGATCGGGGCGGCGCGGCCGAGCCGGGACCCGAGCGCTCCCGCGCCGAGCACGCCCACGAGCGCCGTGCCGAGCGCCACCGCGAAGACCGCGCCGACGGTGATCTCCGTCAGGCCCGCCTGGTCCGTGCCGATGCGGCTGCTGACGCCCCACAAGGAGTTCTGCGCCATCGACCAGCAGAGCATCGCGGCGGCCAGGACCAGGCCCGAGCGGCGGAAGGGGAGAGGGCTTGCGGGCCTGTGCTGCCCGCCAGGGATGGGGAGTCGGTCGGTGCCGCTCTCCAGGCCGGAGGTCGCCGGCCACATCGCCAGCGCCGTCAGTGCGATCGCCGCGAACGGGAGCGCATGCCCCGTACCCAGATGCGGCATCGTCAGATACAGCGCACCCGCCAGCGCCGAGACGCTGAGCAGGCCCAGCGTCGACGCCCGGTGCGGGTCGCGCTGCCCGGCGATTCCCGTCGCGGCGACCGTCGTCGCCGTGCCCGAGCCGAAGCCGCCGGCCATCGCGCCGATGACCACCAGCGGTACGAAGGACGTCGCCGCGGCCGCGCCGTATCCGAGCGCCGCGAGCAGCAGGCCCGCTCTGGCGAGGGTGCGGGGGCCCATGCGGTCCACACGGCCGGCGAAGGTGAAGCCCGCCGCGGCCGAACTCATCAGCAGCGCACTGCCGATGAGGCCCGCCTGCGCCGGGGGGAGATGGAGGCTGTCGCCGAGGCGGCCCACGACGGTGGGCAGCAGATACGGGGCGAGATAACCGGCCGTGAAGAGGGCGACAAGGGGCCGGGGAGTGCGGCGGGACACGGGCGTTCCAAAGCGTGGCGGTGTACGGGGATCAGGGCATGCGGAACTACGGGGATGCCTGAACAGGCAAGGGGATTGGGGGGGTGCGCCGGGGCTCGCGATACGAGGGGGCGCGGCCAATTTGTATCAAGCGCGGGGAGGGTGAAAACAGCTGGGCCGGTGTGATCTGGGCCACGTTCTGTTTGGGGGGTAGGAGTGGGGGTACACGAGGCCGTTTTTTCGAGGAAACAGGCAGCGACAGCGACCCCACTCCGGGGGCGCCGACTCCCGTTCCGTACACCGTGCTACGCGCGTTGCCCGTGGGGTATCAGGCACACTGTGCGGACCCTCACGACTCTGGGGAGCCCACCTTGAACTCCAACGACCCGGCGCACGTGGATCCGCTCGCCCGGCTGCGCACCCCCGACGATCCGCCCTGCGACGTCTATCTGACGGGGACCGTCTTCCTCGACATCATCTTCACGGGCCTGGACAGCGCCCCCGTGCGGGGGACCGAGTCGTGGGCGCGCGGCATGGGGTCCAGCCCCGGCGGAGTCGCCAACATGGCCACCGCCCTGGCGCGGCTCGGGCTGCGGACGTCGCTGGCCGCCGCCTTCGGGGACGACCACTACGGCGAGTACTGCTGGGACAGCCTGGAGCAGGGCGAGGGCATCGACCTGACGTCGTCGCGGACCGTCGCCGGCTGGCACTCGCCCGTCACCGTCTCCATGGCCTACGAGGGCGAGCGGACCATGGTCAGCCACGGTCACGAGCCGCCGCCCGGGGAGCCCGCCCCCGAGTGCCCCCCGCAGGCACGCGCCGCCGTCGCCTCGCTGGCCCCCGGGCTGAACGAGCCCTGGATCGCCACGGCCGCGGGCCGCGGGACGCGGATCTTCGGCGACGTGGGCTGGGACGACACGGGCCGCTGGGACCTGAGCTCCCTCGACGACCTGTCGCGCTGCGAGGCCTTCCTGCCCAACGCCGAGGAGGCGATGCGCTACACCCGTACGTCCTGCCCCCGGGCCGCCGCGCACGCCCTGGCCGAATACGTGCCGCTGGCGGTGGTCACCCTGGGTGCCGAGGGCGCCTACGCCGTGGACGCCCGCAGCGGGGAGACCGCCTCCGTGCCTGCCATCGAAGTCGCCGCCCTCGACCCCACCGGCGCCGGGGACGTCTTCGTCGCCGGGTTCGTGACCGGGACGCTCGCGGGCTGGCCGCTGGCCGACCGGCTCGCCTTCGCCGGACTGACCGCCGCCCTGTCCGTGCAGGAGTTCGGCGGCTCGCTGTCCGCGCCCGGCTGGTCGGAAATAGCGGCCTGGTGGCGCCATGTGCAGGCCTACGACGACCAGGAGCCCGCGGCCCTGCGCCGGTACGCCTTCCTGGAGGCGCTGCTGCCCGAGGTGGGCCGGCCGTGGCCCTTGCGGCGGGCGGTGCCGACGATCGGCTTCGGGCGGGGCGTCTAGCGAGAGGCCTCAGGCCCGCGGAAAAGGCCTACAGCGTTGTCGGTGCACCGTCGTACCCTGGTCAGTGCAAGGCTGTCGACGCGGGCGCGAGCCCCCGCACGAGGAGGATGAGCAGGCCTTCAGTGCCGGCCCATGACTCAGACACCCACCGCTCAGGCGCGAGCGCATTTCACGGTCCCGGCGAACCATCCCATGGTGACCGTCCTCGGATCCGGCGACGCGCTCCTTCGCGTGATCGAGAAGGCCTTCCCGGCGGCCGACATTCATGTCCGGGGCAATGAGATCAGCGCTGTGGGCGACGCGACGGAAGTCGCCCTCATCCAGCGCGTGTTCGACGAGATGATGCTGGTGCTCCGCACCGGACAGCCGATGACGGAGGACGCAGTGGAACGCTCGATCGCCATGCTCAAGGCGAGCGAGAACGGGGAGGGCGACGGCCAGGAGACCCCGGCCGAGGTTCTCACCCAGAACATTCTCTCGTCGCGGGGCCGGACCATCCGCCCCAAGACCCTGAACCAGAAGCGCTATGTCGACGCCATCGACAAGCACACCGTCGTCTTCGGAATCGGCCCCGCCGGTACGGGCAAGACGTATCTCGCCATGGCCAAGGCCGTGCAGGCACTGCAGTCCAAGCAGGTCAACCGCATCATCCTGACGCGGCCGGCCGTGGAGGCGGGGGAGCGCCTCGGCTTCCTGCCGGGCACGCTCTACGAGAAGATCGACCCGTATCTGCGCCCCCTGTACGACGCCCTGCACGACATGCTCGACCCCGACTCCATCCCCCGCCTGATGGCCGCGGGCACGATCGAGGTGGCGCCGCTGGCGTATATGAGGGGACGCACGCTGAATGACGCCTTCATCATTCTCGACGAGGCGCAGAACACCAGCGCCGAGCAGATGAAGATGTTCCTCACCCGGCTCGGGTTCGACTCGAAGATCGTGGTCACGGGTGATGTGACGCAGGTCGACCTGCCGAGCGGGACGAAGAGCGGGCTGCGGCAGGTCCAGGACATCCTGGAGGGCCTCGACGACGTCCACTTCTCGAGGCTCACCTCCCAGGATGTCGTCCGGCACAAGCTGGTCGGCCGTATCGTCGACGCGTACGAGAAGTACGACATCCAGAACGGCACCGAGAACGGCTCGCACCAGGGCCGCGGCAGAGGGAAGTAGCAAGCACCGCATGTCGATCGACGTCAACAACGAGTCCGGAACCGAGGTCGACGAGCAGGCGATCCTCGACATCGCCCGCTACGCGCTCGCGCGGATGCGCATTCACCCGCTCTCCGAGCTCTCGGTGATCGTCGTGGACGCCGCCGCCATGGAGCAGTTGCACATCCAGTGGATGGACCTGCCGGGGCCCACCGATGTCATGTCGTTCCCGATGGATGAGTTGCGGCCGCCGTCGAAGGACGAGGAGGAGCCCCCGCAGGGCCTGCTCGGCGACATCGTGCTGTGCCCGGAGGTGGCGAAGAAGCAGGGCGAGGACGCCGACACGCGGCACTCCATGGACGAGGAGCTCCAGCTGCTCACCGTGCACGGGGTGCTGCACCTGCTCGGTTACGACCACGAGGAGCCCGACGAGAAGGCCGAGATGTTCGGGCTTCAGGCGGCCATCGTGGACGGGTGGCGGGGTGACAAGGGCCTGACCGGTCCGTCCCCCGCGCCCACCGTGTCATGAGTCTTTCGCTCGTCGCGGGCGCCGTCGCCCTCGTCGTGGTCGCCTGGCTGGCGGCCTGCGCCGAGGCCGGCATCGCCCGCACCTCCAGCTTCCGCGCCGAGGAGGCCGTCCGGTCCGGGCGGCGCGGCAGCGACCGGCTCGTCCAGGTCGCCGCCGACCCCACGCGCTATCTGAACGTCGCCCTGCTGGTCAGGGTCGCCTGCGAGATGGCCGCCGCCGCCCTGGTCACCTACGCCTGCCTCCAGGAGTTCGACGCGACCTGGCAGGCGCTGGCCGTCGCCATCGGCGTGATGGTCCTCGTCTCGTACGTCGCGGTCGGTGTCTCGCCCCGCACCATCGGGCGCCAGCATCCGCTGAACACGGCCACGGCCGCCGCCTACGTGCTGCTGCCGCTGGCCCGGATCATGGGACCCATTCCGCCGCTGCTCATCCTCATCGGCAACGCCCTGACCCCCGGCAAGGGGTTCCGGCGCGGGCCCTTCGCCTCCGAGGCCGAGCTGCGCGCCATGGTCGACCTCGCCGAGAAGGAGTCCCTCATCGAGGACGAGGAGCGCCGCATGGTGCACTCCGTCTTCGAGCTGGGCGACACCCTGGTCCGCGAAGTCATGGTCCCCCGCACCGACTTGGTCGCCATCGAGCGGTACAAGACGATCCGGCAGGCGCTCACGCTGGCCCTGCGGTCCGGGTTCTCCCGCATCCCGGTCACCGGCGAGAGCGAGGACGACGTCGTCGGCATCGTGTATCTCAAGGACCTCGCCCGCAAGACGCACATCAGCCGGGACGCCGAGAGCGAGCTCGTCTCGACCGCGATGCGGCCCGCCACGTTCGTGCCCGACACGAAGAACGCCGGCGACCTGCTCCGCGAGATGCAGCAGCTGCGCAACCACGTGGCCGTCGTGATCGACGAGTACGGCGGCACCGCGGGCATCGTCACCATCGAGGACATCCTCGAGGAGATCGTCGGCGAGATCACCGACGAGTACGACCGTGAACTCCCGCCCGTGCAGGACCTCGGCGACGGACGCTTCCGGGTGACCGCCCGCCTCGACATCGGCGACCTCGGCGAGCTGTACGGCATCGAGGAGTACGACGACGAGGACGTGGAGACCGTCGGCGGGCTCCTCGCCAAGGCGCTCGGCCGGGTGCCGATCGCGGAGGCCTCGTCCGTCGTCGAACTGCCCGACGGGCGCGAGCTGCGGCTCACCGCGGAGTCCGCCGCGGGCCGGCGCAACAAGATCGTGACCGTGCTCGTGGAGCCGGTGGGCGAAGAGGGGAAGTGACGTCGTGACGCCGCAGGAGCTGCGCGCCTTGTGTCTGTCGTTCAACGCGGCCGTCGAGGAGTTCCCGTTCAACCCCGACACGTCCGTCTTCAAGGTCCTTGGCAAGCTTTTCGCCCTGACGAACCTGGACGCGCGGCCCCTCACCGTCAACCTCAAGTGCGACCCCGAGGACGCGGTGCGCCTGCGCGCCGACCACCAGGCGATCGTGCCCGGCTGGCACATGAACAAGCGGCACTGGAACACCGTGACCGTCGCCGAACTCCCGGACAGGATGGTCCGGGAGCTCGTGGAGGACTCGTACGACCTCGTGGTCGCCGGCCTGCCGAGTGCCGAGCGCCTCAAGCTCGACCGTGGCTGACGACGCCGACGCGTACCGCCGGCGGGAGCCGCGCGAGGGTCGGCGTGGGGCCATGTACCCCGTTGCCGGGTGAGCGTGGCGGCGTTCCCTATGCTCACCCCATGACTGAGAGCAACGACCTCACCGCCGAGGACCGCAAGATCGTCACGCTGGCCCGCAGCGCCCGGGCCCGCAACGGTGTGCCCGAGGGGGCCGCTGTGCGGGACGAGACGGGGCGTACGTATGTGGCGGGGACCGTCTCGCTGGACTCCCTGAAGCTTTCCGCCCTGCGTACCGCTGTCGCGATGGCCGTGGCGTCGGGGGCGCAGTCGCTGGAGGCCGCCGCCGTTGTCTCCGACGGTCCGGAGGTCGACGGGGAGGATCTGGCGGCGGTACGGGATCTGGGGGGCGCGGGTACGCCGGTGTTCCTCGCGGGGCCCGACGGAGTGGTGCATGGGGCCGTGGCCGCGGACTGAGACATTCAGCCCGTCGGCGTCTGAGGACCGGGGTCCGGGGCGGAGCCCCGGAGTTGCCCAGCCCTTGCCTACACCGCGTCCGGCCCCCGCTCGCCCGTCCGTACGCGCACGACGGTCTCCACCGGGACCGCCCACACCTTGCCGTCGCCGATCTTCCCGGTCCGCGCCGCGCGCACGATCGTGTCGACGACCGGGTCGAGGTCCGCGTCCTCGATGACGACCTCGATCCGGATCTTGGGGACGAGGTCGATCCGGTACTCGGCCCCGCGGTACACCTCGGTGTGGCCGCGCTGGCGCCCGTACCCGCTGGCCTCCGTGACGGTCAGGCCCTGCACGCCGAGCTCCTGGAGCGCGGTCTTCACCTCGTCCAGGCGGAACGGCTTGACGATCGCGGTCACGAGTTTCATGCGGAGGGCTCCTTCGGCGGGGCGGAGTGGGCGGTGTGCGGGGCAGTGTGTCCGGCGTGGACGCCGTGATCGTAGGCGGTCTCCGCGTGCACCGTCTGGTCGAGGCCCGTCAGCTCCTCGTCGGCGGAGGCCCGCAAGCCCATCGCCCGGTCGATCGCCTTGCCGATCCCGTACGTCACCAGGAACGTGTACGCCGCGACGGTGAGCACGGCGACCGCCTGCCTGCCGAGCTGTCCGAACCCGCCCCCGTAGAACAGGCCCTCCTTGCCGCCGGTCATCGTGGCTGTCGCGAACAGGCCGATCAGCAGGGTGCCGACGACTCCGCCGACGAAGTGCACACCGACGACGTCCAGCGAGTCGTCGTAGTCGAAGCGGAACTTCCACGCGACGGCGTACGAGCAGACGACGCCCGCCGCAAGGCCCACCACGCAGGCGCCCAGCACGCCGACCACGCCGCACGCCGGGGTGATCGCGACCAGGCCGGCGACCGCGCCGGACGCCGCGCCGAACGTCGTGGGGTGACCGTCGCGCTTGTGCTCCACGAAGAGCCAGCCGAGCAGGCCGGTGCAGCCCGCGATCAGCGTGTTGAGGACGGACGCGGCCGCCAGGCCGTTCGCGGCGAGCGCCGAGCCGCCGTTGAAGCCGAGCCAGCCGAACCAGAGCAGACCCGCGCCCGTCATCACCATCGGCAGGTTGTGCGGGCGCATCGCCTCCTTCTTGAAGCCGAGTCGCGGGCCCAGGACCAGGCACAGGGCCAGACCGGACGCGCCCGAGGCGATCTCCACGACGAGGCCGCCCGCGAAGTCGAGCCCGCCGAGCGACTGCGAGATCCAGCCGCCGGGACCCCACACCCAGTGCGCCACGGGAACGTATACGAGCAGCGTCCACACCGGTACGAACACCAGCCAGGCCGCGAACTTCGTGCGGTCCGCGACCGCGCCGCTGATCAGCGCGGCCGTCAGGAACGCGAAGGTGAGCTCGAAGGTGGAGAACAGGAACGTGGGGACCGTGCCGGTCAGGCTGCCGGGGCCGATGCCCGCCATGCCCGCGTGCTCCAGACCGCCGATGAGGCCCGCGAACGCGTCGTCGCCGAACGCGAGCGAGTAGCCGGCGACCAGCCAGACGACGGTGACCAGCGCGATCGACACGAACGACATCATCAGCATGTTCAGGACGCTCTTCGTGCGGACCATGCCGCCGTAGAAGAGGGCCAGGCCGGGTGTCATCAGGAGGACGAGCGCGGTCGCGGCCAGCAGCCACGCGGTGTCGCCGGTGTCGAGGCCGGCGGCGGCCAGCGGCGCGTTCTCGGTCTGCACGGAGGTCTCCTTGGGCGTGGGGGTGGACGACGAGCCTCACCGTCGCGCGTTTCCGTTCGCTGACCCGCGCGTTTCCGTGGTGTTTCGTGTTGCGCGGGGGTTTCCGGGGCCTCACGGCGGACCGGCTTGCCCCGCAGGTGCGGCAGGGCGCGATGGATCAGGGACAATGGGCGCCATGAGCGTTCGTACCCAGTCATCCGAGCCGTCCGGGGAAGCGTCCCACCGGGCCGGCTTCGCCTGCTTCGTCGGCCGCCCCAACGCGGGCAAGTCCACCCTCACGAATGCTCTGGTCGGCAAGAAGGTCGCGATCACCGCGGACCAGCCGCAGACCACGCGGCACACGGTGCGCGGCATCGTGCACCGGCCCGACGCCCAGCTGATCCTGGTCGACACCCCGGGCCTGCACAAGCCGCGCACGCTGCTGGGCCAGCGGCTCAACGACGTCGTGCGCACGACGTGGGCCGAGGTCGACGTCATCGGCTTCTGCCTGCCCGCGAACGAGAAGCTCGGCCCCGGCGACCGCTTCATCGCCAAGGAGCTCGCCTCCATCAAGAAGACGCCGAAGGTCGCGGTCGTCACCAAGACCGACCTGGTCGACAGCAAGCAGCTCGCCGAGCAGCTCATCGCCATCGACCAGCTCGGCAAGGAGCTCGGCTTCGAGTGGGCGGAGATCGTGCCCGTCTCGGCCGTCGGCGACAAGCAGGTCGGCCTGCTCGCCGACCTGCTCGTCCCGCTGCTGCCGGAGGGCCCCGCGCTCTACCCGGAGGGCGACCTCACGGACGAGCCCGAGCAGGTCATGGTGGCGGAGCTGATCCGCGAGGCCGCGCTGGAAGGTGTGCGTGACGAGCTGCCGCACTCCATCGCCGTCGTCGTCGAGGAGATGCTGCCGCGCGAGGACCGCCCGGCGGACCGGCCGCTGCTCGACATCCACGCCTTCGTCTACATCGAGCGCCCCAGCCAGAAGGGCATCATCATCGGCCCGAAGGGCAAGCGCCTCAAGGACGTCGGCATCAAGTCCCGCAAGCAGATCGAAGCGCTCCTAGGCACTCCCGTCTTCCTGGACCTGCATGTGAAGGTCGCGAAGGACTGGCAGCGCGACCCGCGGCAGCTGCGCAAACTGGGGTTCTAGGTCCGAAAGGTCCTGGCCCAGTCCTAGCCCTCGTACGAGCTAGGGGTCAGGTCCTGGAGGCCCACGACCCGCAGCAGTTCCAGGCGTTCGTACGTCTCGGTGCCCGGCTGGGCCGAGTGCACGACGAGCTGCTGGTCGTGGCCGTCGCTGAGCAGTACCTCGCAGTCGAGGTCGAGGACGCCGACCACGGGGTGGACGAAGCGCTTCGGTGACGGGCGGCGTACGACGACGTCGTGTGACTGCCACAGCTCCTCGAACTCGCATGATCCGGCGCGCAGTTCGGCCACGAGCGCGGCCGGGCCCGGATCGTCGGGGCGGGCCGCGGCGACCGCCCGCAGGCTCGCCACGTGGGCGCGGGCGTGCGCCTCGTGGTTCTCGGGCGGGAACATGGGCCGGGTCGCCGGGTTCGTGAACCAGTCGCGGATCACGTTCCTGCCGGTGTGGTCGCCGGTCAGGGCCACCGACATCGTGTTCTGCGCGAGCATCTCGCCCCAGTCGCTGATCACCGACGCCGGCAGATCGTGCAGCCGGTCAAGGATCATCAGCAGCCCCGGCCGCACATGCCCGGAGGAACGGCCAGGACGGGGCGGCTCCTCGCCCGCGAGATGGAACAGATGGTCCCGCTCGGCGTCGTTGAGCCGCAGCGCGCGGGCCAGCGCGGTCAGCATCTGCCGCGACGGATGGGAGCCGCGGCGCTGCTCCAGGCGCGAGTAGTAGTCCGTGGACATCCCGGCGAGCTGCGCCACCTCCTCGCGGCGCAGCCCCGGCGTGCGGCGCCGCGGGCCCGCGGTCAGGCCCACGTCGGAGGGCGCCAGGCGGGCGCGGGAGCGGCGCAGGAAGTCGGCGAGTTCGGCTCGGTTCACCTCTTCAGGATCGCTCGGAAGCGTCCTCGTAACCAGGGAGCGCCAGTCCCCGGATAACCGCGTCTCTCCCGCCGCGCCCGCCACTCGCGCAGGCTTCAGGCATGGCTACGAAACACGAGGAGGCGGCCATGCTGACACTGGTGACAGGTGCGACGGGCAAGGTCGGACAGCGGTTCGTGCCGCGGCTGCTGCAGAGCACGGCGCCGGGCGACCAGGTGCGGGTGCTCGTACGGGACGCGGCACGCGGTGAGCGGTTCGCCGCACTGGGCGCGGACGTGGTGGTCGGCGACCTGCGGGACGCGGACGTGCTGGGCAAGGCGACGGCCGGGGCGGACGCCGTGGTGAACGTCGCCGCGGCCTTTCGCGGAGTGCCGGACGAGGAGGCGCGGGCGGTCAACAGGGACGCCGCCATCGAGCTGGGCCGGGCCTCCGTGGCCTCGGGCGTGCGGCGGTTCGTGCAGGTCAGCACGGGTCTGGTGTACGGCTCCGGGCGCGGCAGGCCGCTGGTCGAGGACGACGAGACGGTGCCGGGCGGCCCCCTGTGGGGCACCTACCCCGAGTCGAAGTGGGAGGCGGAGCGCGCGCTGCGGGCGATGGACGGCCTCGACGACCTGCGCATCGCCCGGCTGCCCTTCGTGTACGGCGACGGGGACTCGCACCTGGCCGACGTGACGCAGTACGCGCAGAACTGGCCGGCCATGCAGCGCCTGCACATGGGCCATCACGCGGATGTCGCCCAGGGTCTGCAACGGCTGCTGTACGCGCCGGGAGCGCACGGCGTCTACAACATCGCCGACGACGCCCCGGTCACGATGGTCGACGTGTACCAGGTCAACGGCGTGCCGGTGCCGCCGGAGGCGTACGACAAGGTGGATCCGGATCCCTGGGCCGGCGTCATGTCGACGGCCCGCATCCGCCGCGAACTGGGCTTCCGCCCGTTCTTCCCGTCCGTCTGGACGGCCCTGGACGCCGGCGCGCTGTAGAGCCCACCGGTAGAGCCCACCGGTCAGGCCACCGACCGTATCCGCCGCACCAGGAGCGCCCCCACGAGCCCGGTCACCGCCGCGACCAGGTACAGGACGCGGTAGCCGCCGAGGTACGTCACGATCGGCGCGGCGAGCGCGGGCGCGGCGACCTGGGGCAGCGAGTTGGCGACGTTGATGACGCCCAGGTCCTTGCCCCGGTCCATGGCCTTGGGCAGGACGTCCGTCATCAGCGCGAAGTCGACCGAGGTGAAGACGCCGAAGCCGATGCCGAGGATCGCCGCCGCGACGATCGCGCCCGGCCAGGTCTGCCAGCCGGCCAGCGCGGCCGTCGCCACCGCCATCAGGACGCCCGACCAGATCACGAAGGGCTTGCGGCGCCCCAGCCGGTCGGAGGCGACCCCGGCCACGACGACGGTGCACAGCAGGGTCACGCCGTTGACGGCGGTCAGGATCAGTACGCCCTGGCCGGGGTCGCCGTAGTGCAGGCGGTCGCGCAGGTAGTAGAGGAGGTACAGGAGCACCAGCGCGTTGCTGAGGTTGATCAGGAAGCGGGTCAGCCAGGCCCAGCCGAGGTCGGGGTGGCGGCGGGGGCTCAGCCAGAACCCGGCCAGGAAGGTCCGCCAGGCCCACGGCGGCCGGTCCGCCGCGGCGAGCCGCAGGTCCGGATGGCGCAGCACGTACGGCAGGACGCCCACCAGCGCGAACACCGCGCACGCCGTGTACCCGGCGCCGACCCCGCCCACGACCGTCGCGAGCCCCGTGCCCACGACCACGCCCAGGATCTGCGCGGCCCCCAGCCAGCCGCCCACCGCGCCCCGCTGGAGCCGCGGCACCCGGTCGGGCACGGCCGCCGTCACCGCCGCGAACGCCGCGTTCAACGCCAGCTGCACCAGGCACCAGCCGGCCGCCATCGTCCACACCGACCCGGCGCCCGCCAACAGGAGCAGCGCACACGCGCCGCCGCCCGCGCCCGCCACGATCCACGGCGTACGCCGCCCGAACCGCGACACCGTACGGTCCGAGAGCGCGCCGAAGAACGGGTTCGCGGCGAGGGACACCACGGCGCCCACCCCGGTCACCCACGCGAGCAGCGTCTCCTTGGACATGCCGGTGCCGGGCGCGAAGTCCTCGGCCTGGAGGGCGAGCAGGATCTGCAGGGGCCCGTACCAGCCGACCCAGATCGCCCCGTTGGCCAGCGACAGCGCGGCCGTCCAGCCGCGCCCGACCCTCCCCCAGTTCTCGGCTTCGCTCAAACCGGGGGGACCCCCATGACGGGCTCGTCGAGCGCCGTGGCGGCGACCGTCATGCGCGCTGCGCCCGCAGCACGTCCCGCAGCCAGTGGTACGACGCCTTGGGCGTGCGCTCCAGGGTCGCGTAGTCGACGTGGACGAGGCCGAAGCGGCGCGCGTAGCCCTCCGCCCACTCGAAGTTGTCCATGAGCGACCACACGAAATAGCCGCGCACGTCGACCCCGGCCTCAAGGGCCCGGTGCAGGGCCCGCAGATGCCCGTCCAGGTACGCGATCCGCTCCTGGTCGTCGATTCCCTCGTAACTGCAGCCGTTCTCGGTGATGACGAGGGGCGGGAGCCGGTCGTCGTAGCGGTCGCGGAAGGCGAGGAGGAGCTCGGTGAGCGCTTCGGGGACCACCGGCCAGCCGAAGTCCGTGACGGGATATCCCTCGATCTCCCTTGGGGAGAAGGGGAGTTCGGGCGGCAGGGCGAGGCCGGAGAACTCCGTCGCCGTCCCCGACGCGAGCGGCGCGCCCACTTTGGTCGGCTGGTAGAAGTTGATCCCGTACCAGTCGACGGGCTCCGTGATCACCAACAGATCGGCGTCCACATCGCCCGGCATCAGGTCCCCGATGCCCTCCGGGTAGGCGCCGAGCAGCAGCGGATCGGCGAAGAGCCGGTTGAGGAGCACGTCGTAGAAGTCCGCGGCCTCGCGGTCGGCCGGGTCGTCGGAGGCGGGCCAGGTCGGGCCGTGCGAGTTCGCGATCCCAATGTCCGTGGCGCCGGCCGCGCGCAGCGCCCGCACGGCGAGGCCGTGGGCGAGGAGCTGGTGGTGGGCCGCCGGCAGCGCGTCGAACAGGAGCTGCCTGCCGGGCGCGTGCTGGCCGAGCGCGTGGCCGAGGAGGGTGTGCTCGGCGGGCTCGTTGAGCGTGATCCACTTCTGTACGCGGTCGCCGATACGGTGCGCGACCTGGGACGCGTAATCCGCGAAGAGCGACGCCGTGTCCCGCTTCAGCCAGCCGCCCGTCTCCTCCACGGACAGCGGGGTGTCCCAGTGGAAGAGCGTCGGCACGGGCTGTACGCCCGCCGCGCACAGCGCGTCGACGAGCCGGTCGTAGAAGTCGAGGCCGCCCGGCGACAGGACCCGCGGCCAGGAGACGGAGAAGCGGTACGCCCCCGCCCCGAGGCCGGCGATCAGCGCCACGTCCTCGCCGTAGCGGTGGTAGTGGTCGCAGGCGACGGCGGCCGTCGAGCCGTCCTTCACCCGCCCCGGCTCTGCCGTGAACGCGTCCCACACCGAGGGCAGGCGCGTGTCGGCGGCGCCCTCGATCTGGTGGGCCGAGGTGGACACGCCCCACAGGAAGTCGTGCGGGAACTGAGGTACCGGTTCGCTCGCTGCCATGCGCGCGATCATCCGTACCGGCGGTAATGGAAGTCAACGCCCTTGCGGCAAAAGGTCGTTACACCCCCGAAGCGCCGCTACGCCCCTTCCTTCAGCACCCGCGAGATCAGCCCCCGCTGCTCGTCCGTGAGCCGCGGATCCGCGCAGTACACGGTCTTCCCGTCCACCGTGATCGTGTAGCTGAACCCGTCCGGCACCCCCACCGGCGGCGTGCCCCGGCCCCCGGCCAGCGCCTGCTCGGCCAGGGCGTGCCACTCGTGGGCGTCGGCACGGCCCGAGGTGTCGACCTCGGCCCGCCGCTCGATCCCGGCGAACCCTCCGGTACGGATGACCTGAATACGCATGAGACCTGTCTACTCCAGTGGCCGCCCGCTGCCCAGCCGGGCGGCCGCCGAGCCCTGTGCCTGAGCCGGCCCTACTCCGTGGGCACGCCCACCTGCGACCAGGCCTTCTGGACGGACTCCAGCTCCTCGCCGTCCTTGTAGCGGGTGCGCGCCGCCTTCACCGTCAGCTGCGCGAAGTCCGCGAAGGACGCGTCCTGCGCCAGCTCCCCGCCGGTCAGGACGTCGTACCAGATCTGCCCGGCCCGCTCCCACGCGTTTCCGCCGAGCGCCACGGCCAGCAGATAGAAGGCGTGGTTCGGGATGCCGGAGTTGATGTGCACACCGCCGTTGTCACTGCTCGTCTGCACGAAGTGGTCCATGTCGGCGGGCTGCGGGTCCTTGCCGAGCACGTCGTCGTCGTACGCCGTGCCGGGCGCCTTCATGGAGCGCAGCGCCTTGCCGGTGACGCGCGGCGCGAGCAGGCCCGCGCCGATCAGCCAGTCGGCGTCGGCGGCGCCCTGGCCGAGCGAGTACTGCTTGATCAGGGAGCCGAAGACGTCCGAGACGGACTCGTTCAGGGCGCCCGGCTGCCCGAAGTACGTGAGGTTCGCCGTGTACTGGGTGACGCCGTGCGTCAGCTCGTGGCCGATCACGTCGACCGGGATGGTGAAGTCGAGGAAGATCTCGCCGTCCCCGTCGCCGAACACCATCTGCTCGCCGTTCCAGAACGCGTTGTTGTAGTCCTTGTCGAAGTGCACGGACGCCTTCAGCGGCAGACCGCTGCCGTCGATGGAGTCGCGGGCGTACTTCTCCAGGTACAGCTCGAAGGTGGCGCCGAGGCCCGCGTACGCGCGGTTGACGGTCGCGTCCTTGCCGGCCTCGTCCCCCTCACCGCGGACCTTCGTGCCCGGCAGCTCGGTGCGGTGGCCCGCGTCGTAGAGCGTGCGGTGCGGCTTGTGCTCGACGGCGCCCGTGGGCGCGGTCACCGAGGGGGCGCCGATCACGGTGGTCAGGCGGCGGCGTGTGCGCTCAAGAGCGTCGCGCTCCAGGGTGCGGCGGGCCGGGGCGGAGAGGGCGGGGTCGCCGGAGCGGGCAGCCTTGTCGAGGATGTGGGGCGGCACGATGGTGCAGAAGACGGGCTCGAAGCCCGAGCGGTTCGCGGTCATGGCGGCAATGTGGCATTGCGTGACCTCACTGTCACTACCTGCAGCCAGGATTAATGAAATAGAGGTATTGATCACCTCTTGCCCGTTACCTGACGGCGATCCCGCATACTGATACAGACCCGCGCCCCTCGCACGGCTGGGCTAGGCTTCGACGCATCATGCGTTACGGGCTGCTTCTCCTTAGCTGCCGCGGCGAGGGCCTGTAGTCGAGGCCGACCCCCTCCCCGCGGAGTTCGGTGTTGCGCTCAGACCGTCGGCCGTCCTTCCGGACACACCCGAGGAGCCCCCGCACATGTCGAATTTCCAGCGCCCCACTTCCATGCCGGTCCACAAGTACGGACAGTACGAGCAGGTCGACATCCCCGACCGCACGTGGCCCGGCAAGCGCGTCACCGTCGCCCCCCGCTGGCTCTCCACCGACCTGCGCGACGGCAACCAGGCGCTGATCGACCCGATGTCCCCGGCTCGCAAGCGCGAGATGTTCGACCTCCTGGTCCGCATGGGCTACAAGGAGATCGAGGTCGGCTTCCCCGCCTCCGGCGAGACCGACTTCGCGTTCGTACGGTCGATCATCGAAGAGGGCGCGATCCCGGACGACGTGACGATCTCCGTGCTGACGCAGGCGCGCGAGGAGCTCATCGAGCGCACGGTCGAGTCCCTGAAGGGCGCCAAGCGCGCCACGGTGCACCTGTACAACGCGACCGCGCCGACCTTCCGCGAGATCGTCTTCCGCGGCACCAAGGAACAGATCAAGCAGATCGCCATCGACGGCACGCAGCACGTCATGGACTACGCGGAGAAGATCCTCGGCCCGGAGACGACCTTCGGATACCAGTACAGCCCGGAGATCTTCACCGACACCGAGCTGGACTTCGCCCTGGAGGTCTGCGAGGCGGTCATGGAGGTCTACAAGCCGGGCCCCGGCCGCGAGATCATCCTCAACCTGCCCGCCACGGTGGAGCGTTCGACCCCCTCCACGCACGCGGACCGCTTCGAGTGGATGCACCGCAACCTGTCGAACCGCGAGTACGTCTGCCTGTCCGTGCACCCGCACAACGACCGCGGCACGGCCGTCGCCGCCGCCGAGCTGGCCCTGATGGCCGGCGCCGACCGCATCGAGGGCTGCCTGTTCGGCCAGGGCGAGCGCACCGGCAACGTCGACCTGGTCACGCTGGGCATGAACCTGTTCTCGCAGGGTGTCGACCCGCAGATCGACTTCTCCGACATCGACGAGATCCGCCGCACCGCCGAGTACTGCAACCAGATGGAGGTCCACCCGCGCCACCCCTACGCGGGGGACCTGGTCTACACGTCCTTCTCCGGCTCCCACCAGGACGCCATCAAGAAGGGCTTCGAGGCGATGGACGCGCGGGCCGCTGCCGCGGGCAAGTCCGTCGACGACATCGAGTGGGCGGTCCCGTACCTGCCCATCGACCCGAAGGACGTCGGCCGCTCCTACGAGGCCGTCATCCGCGTCAACTCGCAGTCCGGCAAGGGCGGTATCGCGTACGTCCTGAAGAACGACCACAAGCTGGACCTGCCGCGCCGCATGCAGATCGAGTTCTCGAAGATCATCCAGGCGAAGACGGACGCCGAGGGCGGCGAGGTCACGCCGAACGAGATCTGGTCGGTCTTCCAGGACGAGTACCTGCCCAACGCGGAGAACCCGTGGGGCCGCATCCAGGTCAAGGCCGGGCAGAGCACGACCGACACGGACGGCGTCGACACGCTGACCGTCTCGGCCGACGTCGACGGTGAGGCCACCGTCCTGACCGGTACGGGCAACGGCCCGATCTCGGCGTTCTTCGACGCCCTGCAGGCCGTCGGCATCGACGCCCGCCTGCTGGACTACCAGGAGCACACGATGAGCGAGGGCGCCTCCGCACAGGCCGCCTCGTACATCGAGTGCGCGATCGGCGACAAGGTCCTGTGGGGCATCGGCATCGACGCGAATACGACACGCGCGTCCCTGAAGGCCGTGGTCTCCGCGGTCAACCGCTCCGCACGCTGACCCAGGTCACCGGCACGTTCCCCGGCCCCGTCCGCCCTCGTGGCGGGCGGGGCCGCGTCGTATACCGGCCACGGTCCCGTACAAGGTGATGACGCCGTATCAACAATGTGGCTAACATCACGCCCAACCAGGCGATGGGGCCTGGGGGTGGACGGAGGTGTGCGACGTGCTGCCGAATTGGGGACGAACCAGTCGTAACGGTCCCGGTGTTCCAGTGGCGCGCGCCGGGGCCCGCCCCCTGTCGGGCCTCATCGGCGTCCGCACCGCGTGGACCACCGTCGGCGACGGCGAGTTCTTCTGTCCCGGCTGCGGAGGCGACCGCAACTACCGCCGCCGCACGGGCCGTAGCCGCTTCGTACTCCTAGGCATCCCGATCGTCCCGCGCGGCGCCACCGGCCCCGTCGTCGAATGCGCCGCCTGCGAGGACCGGTTCGCCGCCGACGTCCTCGACCACCCCACCACGCACCGCTTCTCCGCGATGCTCCGCGACGCCGTCCACACCGTCGTCCTCGCGGTCCTCTCCGCGGGCGGAGTCTCCTCCCGTACGGCCCTCGAGACCGCTGTCACGACGCTGCGCGGCGCCGGGTTCGACGACTGCACGGACGTCCAGCTCGCCGCGCTCGTCGAGGCGTTGCTCACCGACGCGGGCCGCGTCCCAGAGCACTGCGGGCCCGGCGCCGGACTCGCCATCGAACTCCACGAGGCCCTCGACCCGCTCGCCCCGCACCTCGCCCCCGCCGGCCGCGAGTCGATCCTCCTCCAGGGCGCCAGAATCGCGCTCGCCGACGGGCCCTACACGCCCGCCGAACGCGACGTGCTCAGCACGGCGGGCGCCGCCCTCACCATGTGCACCGACGAGGTGTCCCAGCTTCTGGAAGCGGCCCGCACTCCGTCGTGACGCCGTACGGCGCTCCCGTACTCCCCGGGGAGTAACGAACCGCCGCACGCACCCCCGGCGGTGGCCCAACTCGTCATCGTGGCCTACGAGTCGGGCCTCATCGAGCCGGGCAGCGCCTGACCGTCCGCGCTGCGGCGGACCGCCGCAGCGCTACAGCGGACCGGCCGTCGCGTTACAGCAGACCGGCCGTCGCGAGAAACTTCCCCACCCGCTCGATCTCCTCCGCGGACAGCGGGATCTGCGGTTCCGCCGTCACCGGGCAGTCGATCACGCCCCGCAGATACAGGGCCGCCTTGAACGCCCCGAGGGCGGACGAACTCCCGCCCATCCGCGCCGGATCTCCCACCCGCACCATCCGGAACAGCGCACACAGCCGCTCCTGCTCGACCCGCGCCCGCTCCCGGTCACCGGCCCGGCAGTACGCGTACAGCCGCGCGTACCCGGCCGGGTCGACGTTCCCGAGACCCGGCACCACCCCGTCCGCGCCCATCGCGAGCGCCGAGTCCACGGTCAGCTCCGACCCGGTCAGGACGCTGAACCCCGTGATGTCGGCGCGGGAGCGCGCCCCGATGAGAACCTCGCGGAAGGCGCCCTCGTCACCGCTGGAGTCCTTCAGGCCGGCGAGCGTCCCGTCGGCGGCCAGGTCGAGGACGAGGTCGGCGCCCAGCTTGGAGTGCACCGACGCCGGGAGGTCGTAGGCGAAGACCGGCCGGCCGCAGCGCTGGGCCAGGAGCCGGAAGTGGCGGGCGATCTCCGCCGGGTGGGTGCGCGTGTAGAACGGCGCCGTCGCGACGATTCCGTCCGCGCCGGCCTCCGCCGCCGTGCGGGCGTGGTCGAGGACGCGCAGCGTCGCCATGTCGATCGCCCCGGCCAGGACGGGCAGCTGGCCGGCGACATGACCGACGACGGTGTCGATGACCACTTTGCGGTGCCGGTCGGGCAGGAAGGCCGCCTCGCTCGTCGAGCCGAGCACGAAGAGCCCGTCGACACCACCCGTGACGAGGTGGTCGACAAGGCGTACGAGGGAAGCGACGTCCACCTCGTTGTCCGGGGTCAGGGGCGTGCAGACGGGCGGGACGACTCCGGTCAGCGGGGTAGGTGGTGTCATGAGACCTCCTGGACGAGTTCCTGCGTGGACTGGTCCTCGCGCACGGGATGGTGGCAGCGGAACCGGTGTCCGTCACGGCCTGCCTCGAACTCCGGCATCGCCTCCGCGCACACCGCGTCGGCCTTCCAGCACCGCGTACGGAACGGGCAGCCGCTCGGCGGATGCGTCGCCGACGGTACCGGGCCGACCAGCGGAATCGGGTCGATCGGGTCGAGCAGCCCGGGTGTCGCCGAGAACAGCGCGCGGGTGTACGGGTGCCTGGCCCGGTCGAGCACGTCCTCGGACGGCGACTCCTCCACGATCCGGCCCAGATACATCGTGATCACACGGTCGCTCATGCGCCGCACGGTCTGGATGTCGTGCGAGACGAACACGAGCGCGAGACCGAGGCGTTCCTTCAGGTCGAGCAGCAGATTCAGGATCTGCGCCCGCACCGACACGTCGAGCGCGCTCGTCGGCTCGTCCGCCACGACCAGGGCGGGTTCGAGGGCGAGGGCACGGGCGATCGCCACGCGCTGGCGCTGACCGCCCGACAACTGCCCCGGCAGCGCCTCCGCGAGCGCGCCCGGCAGACCGACCAGGGACATCAGCTCCCGTACGCGCCCCGAGCGAGAGGCGGGCGCGCCACGGCGGTGGACGTCGAGGGGGTCGCGCAGGATCTGGCGGACGGTCAGGCGCCGGTTCAGGGCGGTCGACGGGTCCTGGAAGATCATGCCGACGCCTTCGCCGACGGCGGCGCGCCGCTCGCCCGGCTTCATGGTCCACAGGTCGCGGCCGTCCACGACGACGGTGCCGGACGTCGGGCGCTGCACCCCCACGAGGACCTTGGCGAGCGTCGACTTGCCGCAGCCGGACTCGCCGACCACGCCGACCGTCTCGCCGGGCGCCACGGACAGGTCGGCGCCGGTGAGGGCGTACACCCGGTCGCGGGCGAACAGGCCGCCGGAGCGGGCCCGGTGCACCACGTGGGCATCCCTCAACTCGACTACGGGATCCGTCACTTGAGAGCCTCGCTTCCCCGGGGAGCCGGAACCGTGGGCGGCGGGACCACCGCCGGATGGTGACAGGCCGACGCGTGCCGCCGGCCGCCGAGCAGATCGGGCGCCGTCGTCCGGCACACCTCGCTCGCCATCGGGCACCGGTCGGCGAACCGGCAGCCCGCCGGGAAGTCGGCGGGCGACGGCACGACACCCCGGATCTGCGTCAGCCGGTCCGCCGCCGTCTCCAGCGAGAGGACCGAGCCGAGCAGCCCGCGCGTGTAGTGGTGGGTGGGCGCCTCGACGAGGTCCGCCGTCACGCCCGTCTCCACGATCTGCCCGCCGTACATCACGACCACCCGGTCCGTGACGTCGGCGACGAGCGCCAGGTCGTGCGAGACGAGGATCAGCGCGAAGCCCAGCTCCTCGCGCAGCCGCAGCAGGAGCTCGATGACCTGCGCCTGCACGGTCACGTCGAGCGCGGTCGTGGGCTCGTCGGCGACGATCAGCTTCGGGCTGCGCGACAGGGCCATCGCGATCAGGACGCGCTGGCGCTGGCCGCCCGACAGCTCGTGCGGGTAGCTGCGCAGGGTCCGCTCGGGGTCGAGGCCGACGAGGGAGAGCAGCTCGGCCGGGGTGCGCCGGCCACCGCGGCGTACGACCTGCTTGAGCTGGGAGCGCACGGTCATCGCCGGGTTCAGCGAGGACAGGGCGTCCTGGTAGATCATCGCCATGTCGTGGCCGAGGAGGCGGCGCCTGGCCCCCATCGAGCGGCCGATCAGTTCCTGGCCGTCGAAGGTGACCCGGCCGCGGATCCGCGCGCCCTTGGGTTCGAGCCCCATCACGGTCAGCGCGGTCAGCGACTTGCCGCACCCCGACTCGCCGACCAGGCCGAGCACTTCACCGGGGCGTACGTCGAAGGTGATGCCGTCGACGATGTCCACGCCGCCGTGCCGCGCGTCGAAGCCGATGGCGAGATCGGTGACCTGGAGGACGGGGTCGCCCTCGGGCAGGGGCCGGGCGCGGGACCTCAGCCGGGCGGCGGCCTCGGTGAGTCCGGGCAGTTCGAGGACGGTGCCGCTGCCGGGCTTCGGCGCTTCGAGGCGGTCCGCCTCCGCGCCGGACACGTCACGCGCGGCGGGCGCGGCCCACGCGTCGGACACGCCCTCGGACAGGATGTTGAGCGCCAGAACGGTGAGCAGCATCAGCAGACCGGGGAAGACGGTCGCCCACCAGCCCCCGATCAGGACCATGTTCTTGCCGTCGGCGATGACACTGCCCCACGACGGGTCGGGCGGCCGGACCCCCGCCCCGATGAACGACAGCGACGCCTCGAAGACGATGGCCTCCGCGACCTGCACCGTGCAGAACACCAGCACGGGCGCCGCGCAGTTGACCGCGACGTGCCGCAGCACGATATGCGGCGTCCGCGCCCCGATCACCCGCTCCGCCGTCACATAGTCCTCGCCGTACTGGTCGAGCACGTTGGCCCGTACGACCCGGGCGACGGGCGGGGTGAACAGGAACGCGATCGCGCAGATCAGTACGGGGATGCCGCCGCCGAACACGGCGACGAGGACCGCCGCCAGGGCGATCCCGGGGAACGCCATCACGACATCGAGACAGCGCATCAGCGTCTCGTCGACCGCCTTGCGCGACGTCGCCGCGATCGCGCCGAGCACCGCGCCCACCACGAGCGCGAGCAGCGTCGCGCCGAGCCCGATGGCGAGCGACCAGCGCGCCCCGTACATCAGCCGGCTGAGGATGTCGCGGCCCAGGCTGTCCTGGCCCATCCAGTGGCTGCCCGACGGATGCCCGGTGCCGCCGGTCTGCGACTGCTGGTCGAGCGGGTCGTGCGGTGCGAGCAGCGGCGCGAACAGCGCCATGAGGACGACGACGGCGACGACGGCGACTGCGATCCGGGACAGGACCGGCAGCCGGCGCAGGGACCGCAGCCGGATGCCCGGCCGGGACAGCGCCTCGGCGAGCGCTTTACGGGAGGTGACCGTTTTGCGGGAGGTGACCATCTAGCTCTGCGCCCCCCTGAGCCGCGGGTTGACCATCAGATACAGGATGTCGATGGCGAGGTTCACGACGACGAACCCGACGGCCGTCGTCAGGACGACGCCCTGGACGACCGCCGGGTCACCGTTCTTCACCGCGTCGATCATCAGCTTCCCCATCCCCGGCAGGGAGAAGATCGTCTCCGTGACGACGGCCCCGCCCAGCAGATAGCCGACCCGCAGTCCGAGCACGGTCAGCGGATTGATCAGGGCGTTGCGCAGCACGTTGCGCCCCACCACGACGACCGGCGGAAGACCGCTGCCGATCGCCGTACGGACGTAGTCCTTGTCCAGCTCCTCGACCACCGCCGTACGCACGATGCGCGTCAGCTGCGCCGCGACCGGCAGGGACAGGGAGAGGGCGGGGAGGGTCATGGAGCGCAGCCAGCCGGTGAAGGAGTCCGCCGGGTTGATGTAGCCGCCGGTCGGGAACCAGCCTTGCCCGACCGCCAGATACTGGATCATCAGCAGCGCCAGCCAGAACCCGGGCGCCGCGACCCCCGTCAGCGACACGACACGGATGACCTGGTCGAGGAGCCGGTCGCGGTGGATGGCCGCCGTGACACCGAGCACCAGGGACACGACGACCGCGACCGCGAGGCCGAGGAACGTCAGCTGGAGGGTCAGCGGCAGCGCGGTGGTCACCTGGTCGACCACCGGCTGCCGGGTCAGGGCGCTGACGCCCATGTCGCCCCGGACGAGATCGCCCACGAAGTGGAAGTAGCGCACGGGCAGCGGATCGAGCAGCCCGTTGCGCTCCCGGAAGTCGTGCAGCTGCTGAGGCGTCGGATTGGCGCCCTGGAAGAACGCCGACGCCGGATCGCTGTCCGAGAACCGCATCACGAGAAACACGAACAGGACGATGCCGAGCAGCAGCGGCACGAGCAGGACCAGGCGGCGGGCCAGAATTCTGGCGATCACGACCACGGGCACGAACTCCCTTGCGAGAAAGCCGCGTTACGCGGGCTTGGCCTTGAGCACGTTGATCCCGGGATAGGGCTGTGCCTGCACGCCGGTGATCTTCTTCGGGTCCCAGGCCGTCATCAGCTCGTTGTGCACGACCGGGTAGAGCACGGCCTGCTCGGCGACGATGTCGATGTACTCCTGGATCATCGTCTTCTTCTTCGCCGGGTCCGGCTCGCGGGTGGCCTGGTCCATCAGCTTGAAGAGGTTCTTGGCGTCGGAGCTGCCGGCCCAGCGCGCGTAGCCCATCCACAGGTTCGAGGGGCCGTAGTTGTAATGCATGATCAGGTCGGCGTCGAGCCCGAACTGGTTGGGGTTCGAGGCGGCCGCCACGATCTGGTAGTCCTTCTTCTGGTCCATCTTCGTGAAGACGGCCGTGGTCTCCTGCGGGTCGAGCGTCGTCTTCACGCCGATCGCGTCCCACGACGCCTTGATCGTCGGCAGACAGTCCATGATCCACGACACGTTGACGGACATGAGGCTGACGGTGAGTCCGCTGACCCCGGCGTCCTTGAGGAGCTTCTTCGCCTTCTCGGGGTCGTAGTCGTACACCGTCTTCGCCGGCCGGTGGTCGGGGTTGCCCTCGTTCAGGAACGAACTCGCGCCCTTGCCGTGCCCCTTGAGCGCCACCTCGATCATCTTCTGCTTGTCGATGGCGTAGTGCAGCGCCTGACGCACCCGCACGTCGTCGAACGGCTTGTGCGCGGTGTTGAACATCAGGAAGAGGTTGTTCATCCCGGCCCCGCCCTCGACGGTGAGGCCGCCCTTCTTCAGCTGGCCGATGTTCGCGTACGGGATGTTGTCGGCGATCTGCGCGTCCGCGCCGGCGCCGGAGATCTTCGCGACGCGGGGTGCCGCGTCCACGATGGTCAGCCAGTTCATCTTCTTGAACGACGCCTTGAGCGGCCCGTTGTAGTCCGGATACGCCTCGAAGGTGGTGTTCGTCTTCGGCTGGTGCGAGGTCTGCCGGTACGGGCCCGAGCCCACCGCCTTGCCCTTGGTCGCGTCGTCCCACGCACCCGGCTTCGAGAACACGTGCTTCGGCATGATCTTGGCGAGGGTCAGCCGCGCGGCCCCGTCGGGGAACGGGAACTTGAGGACGAGCTCGACGGAGTCGTCGCCCGTCTTCCTGACCTCCTTGAGCCAGCTCTCGAAGAACCCCTTGGCCAGCGACTGCGTGCCCGGGTCGAGGATCCGGTCGAAGACGAACACGACGTCGTCCGCCGTGACGGGCTTGCCGTCGTGCCACTTGGCGCCCGCGCGCAGGGTGAACTTCCAGGAGGTGGTGGCCAGTTCGGCGTCCGTCGGCACCTTCGTGGCGAGCGCCGCGTAGGGCTCGCGCGTGATCGGGTCGGTGTCGAGGAGGCCCTCGTAGATGTGCTGGTTGCCGGCCATGGCGAAGGCCGACGCCGTCTGCGTCGGGTCCCAGCTTCCGTCGTTGCCGTACCCGATGACCGCGGTCAGTGAGGATCCGCCGCCCTTGCCGCCGCCCGTGTCGTTGGTGGACTTCGGCCCGGACGAACAGGCCGACAGGGAGGTGGAGATGGCAGCGGCCGCACCGAGGGCGCCGGTGTACTTGAGGAAAGATCGGCGGCCGGTCGGCTCGTGGTCGCTCATGGTGCCTCCAGAGAGGAAGATGCGCGGGAGATCCAACGTCCTACGTCTTGGTAGCGACGTGACCATAAGAGCGCCGGGAGGGCCGGTCAAGAGATCGCGCAGAGAAGCCCGGAGGGAAGGCCGGAGAGCTCCGGGTGCCGGGCGGGAAGAAGTTTGGGCCCGACATGGGACGTGGGACGTCCGCTGCGCCTACGATGCGGCGCATGTCTGAGGAGCCCAGGAACCCGGCGATCCGGCACCGCCGCGTCAGCCAGCAGGTCCAGCGCGCGGTCACACAGCTCATCCTGGACAGAGGGCTGCGGCCCGGCGAACTGCTGCCCACCGAGGCCGAGTTGATGGAATCGCTCGGCGTCAGCAGAAACTCCGTACGCGAGTCCCTCAAGGCACTCCAGGCACTCGACATCGTCGAGATCAGACACGGCTACGGCACCTACGTCGGCCAGGCCTCCCTCACCCCGCTCGCCGACGGCCTCACCTTCCGCACCCTGCTGCGTCCCGCCGCCGACGCGCACGCCCTCGCCGAGATCCTCCAGGTCCGCGAGATCCTCGAGGAAGGCCTGATCCGCAGGGTCGCCGCGGCCCCGCTCCCACCGGAGATCCTCGACCGGCTCGACGGGATCGTCCGGAAAATGGCCGCCGCGGGCCAGGTCGACGAGCCCTTTGCCGACCTCGACAGGGACTTCCACGAGACCCTCTACGGCTCGCTGGGCAACGAGCTGATCCCGCAGCTGCTCGGCGCGTTCTGGAACGTCTTCGACCGCGTCGCCGGCGCGCGCTCCTGGTCCAGCGACCCCGCCCCCGACGTCACCGTCAGCCGCCACCGCGACATCGTCACCGCCCTGCGCGCCCAGGACGCCGTCGGCGCGCAGCGGGCCATGGCCCATCACTTCCGGGGCATCGAGGCACGCGCGGAACAGGAGACGAGAGGCGTCGAGTGAGCGCGCTGGATATCTGTGGAGTTGCGCGCGCACATTCCCCCGGCTTCACACAGCATCGAGCATCCTCGTTTCCGAATAGGGTGTTCGAATTCGCCCTCGCTACATAGAGCCCAGAGGTCGTTCCCACTCTAATTGGCGCGCGTACCCGCCGGGGCGGGAAGCGTGAAATCCGACGGCGGCGGGGAGCCACCTGACGTGGTGGGAACGGCGGCCCGGGCACGCGATCGGAGGTGCGGGAAGGGCTGGGCGAATACCCGCGCCGGAGGCCGGGAATTGCCTCTCGCGTCACCCCGCTGACGATTCAGCGCCACGTCCCGTGTCTGCTCGTGGAATGGGGCCGTTGTTTCGGTTGACGCCGCCGCCCGCCAGACACGCACGGAACGTATGGACAGGAGCCAACGCCGATGAAGCCGCCAATCGGTTCTTACGCCGTCGACATCAGCACCGGACAGGTGGGCCGGGTCATGGGGCACGAGGGTCCGTACGTACAGCTCCGGCCCTTCGGAGGCGGCCGCGAATGGGACTGTCCCCCGGACACGGTGCGAGTGGCGACGACTTCCGAGCGGCTGCGGGCGGCAACGGCCTATGCGAACGCGAGGAGCCGCGGCGAGGTCTCCTGACTCCACCTTGGGAGGTCCCTTGACCGCACCCCTTCGTAGGTCCCGGGCCTCCACCGCTTCGTAGGTCCCGGGCCTCCACCGCTTCGTAGGTCCCGGGCCCCCACCGCTTCGTAGGTCCCCGGCCCCCACCCCTTCGGCGTAGGCGAGAATAGGCGCATGAGCCTGTTCCGCGACGACGGCATCGTGCTGCGCACCCAGAAGCTGGGTGAAGCGGACCGCATCATCACGCTGCTCACTCGCAATCACGGGCGCGTGCGCGCCGTGGCGCGTGGTGTGCGGCGGACCAAGTCCAAGTTCGGGGCGCGGCTCGAGCCCTTCTCGCACGTCGATGTGCAGTTCTTCGCCCGGGGCAGCGAGCTGATCGGGCGCGGGCTGCCGCTGTGCACCCAGAGCGAGACCATCGCCCCCTACGGCGGCGGCATCGTCAGCGACTACGCCCGCTACACCGCCGGCACCGCCATGCTGGAGACCGCGGAACGCTTCACCGACCACGAGGGCGAGCCGGCCGTCCAGCAGTACCTCCTCCTGGTCGGCGGACTGCGGACCCTCTCCAGGGGAGAGCACGAACCCCACCTCGTCCTCGACGCCTTCCTGCTGCGCTCCCTCGCCGTGAACGGCTATGCCCCGAGTTTCGGCGACTGCGCGAAGTGCGGCCTCCCGGGCCCCAACCGGTTCTTCTCCGTCGGCGCGGGCGGCTCGGTTTGCGTCGACTGCCGGGTACCGGGCAGCGTCGTACCCTCACCGCAGGCCCTCATCCTCCTCGGCGCGCTCCTGACCGGCGACTGGGAGACGGCGGACGCGTGCGAGGCACGCTTCGTCAGAGAGGGCAGCGGACTGGTGTCGGCGTATCTGCACTGGCACCTGGAGCGCGGACTGCGCTCCCTGCGTTACGTAGAGAAAAGCTAGAACTGAGCTAGGGGAGAGCCCACATGGCACGTCGCGGAATCCTCGGACGGTCCCGCCGTGAGTACAAGACGCCCGAACCGCACCCGACGGGCGCGCGGCCGCCGAAGATCCCCGGCGAGCTGGTGCCGGAGCACGTCGCCATCGTCATGGACGGCAACGGCCGGTGGGCGAAGGAGCGCGGACTGCCGCGCACCGAGGGCCACAAGGTCGGCGCCGAGCGCGTCATGGACGTCCTCCAGGGCGCGATCGAGATGGGCGTCGGCGCGATCTCGCTCTACGCCTTCTCCACGGAGAACTGGAAGCGCTCACCCGACGAGGTCCGCTTCCTCATGAACTTCAACCGCGACTTCATCCGCAAGACCCGCGACCAGCTCGACGAGCTGGGCGTACGGGTGCGCTGGGTGGGCCGCATGCCCAAGCTGTGGAAATCGGTCGCCCAGGAGCTGGAGATCTCCCAGGAGCAGACCAAGGGCAACGACAGGCTGACCCTGTACTTCTGCATGAACTACGGCGGCCGCGCCGAGATCGCCGACGCCGCGCAGGCCATCGCCGAGGACGTGAAGGCGGGCCGCCTCGACCCGTCGAAGGTCAGCGAGAAGACCTTCGCGAAGTACCTCTACTACCCGGACATGCCGGACGTCGACCTGTTCCTGCGCCCCAGCGGCGAGCAGCGCACCTCCAACTACCTGCTGTGGCAGAGCGCCTACGCCGAAATGGTCTTCCAGGACGTCCTGTGGCCCGACTTCGACCGCCGCGACCTGTGGCGCGCATGCGTGGAATACGCCTCGCGCGACCGCCGCTTCGGCGGCGCGACGCCGAACGAGGTCCTCGCCCAACTGGAGGCCGACAGCTAGCCGCGGGCCGGCGGGGGCTGGTCGCGCAGTTCCCCGCGCCCCTGAAAAGCTGCGGCTTCGCCGCGCTTTCCCCCTGGAGATGGCGCACACAGTGCGCATCTCCAGGGGCGCGGGGAACTGCGCGACCAGCCACGACGAAACCCGCAGCCGCGAGCGCACAGGATCAGGCAGACGAAACGGCGGACGCAGGCGCAGCCTGCCCCCGAAAACCCGCTACTCAGCGGCAGCGGCAGCGCACTCCGCGCACGTACCAAAAATCTCCACCGTGTGCGCCACGTTCACGTACCCGTGCTCCGCGGCGATCGCCTCGGCCCACTTCTCCACGGCCGGTCCCTCGACCTCGACCGCCTTGCCGCACACCCGGCACACCAGGTGATGGTGGTGCTCGCCGCTGGAGCAGCGCCGGTAGACGGCCTCGCCGTCCGACGTGCGCAGGACATCGACCTCGCCCGCGTCGGCGAGGGACTGCAGGGTGCGGTAGACGGTCGTCAGACCCACCGAGTCACCCTTGTGCTTGAGGACGTCGTGGAGATCCTGGGCACTGCGGAACTCGTCCACCTCGTCGAGCGCCGCCGCCACGGCCGCACGCTGGCGGGTCGACCTGCCTCGAACCGGGGCTCCCACTGTTGCCTCCTCGGATTTACTGCCGGCGGCCCATTGTGCCAGGCCGCGCGGTGCCCGGGTCAGACCTTGGCCCCGGCCTGACCGGGGATCCGGCCTGGAATCGTGCACTCCGCCGGGTCGCCGGTCGCGCTCGCCGCCGCCCGCGCCCTGCGCCTGGCCAGCGGCGTGGCGATCAGGCTGAAGACGATGAACGCCGCGATGGTCAGCAGCACGATCGTCGCGCCGGGCGGGATCTCGACGTAGTAGTTGGTAATGGTGCCGCCCAGCGTGGTGGTGACGCCGATGGCGACGGCGATCGCGAACGTCGCCGCGAAGCTCCGCGTCAGCTGCTGCGCCGCCGCCACCGGGACCACCATCAGCGCCGACACCAGGAGCAGGCCCACGACGCGCATCGCGACGGTGACGGTCGCCGCCGCGGTCACCGCGACGAGCAGGTTCAGGACGCGCACCGGCAGGCCGGTGACCCGGGCGAACTCCTCGTCCTGGCTGACCGCGAACAGCTGCCGGCGCAGACCGATCGTGACCAGGGCGACGAACCCGGCGAGGACACAGATCGCCACGAGGTCGCTCTGCGAGACGGTCGACAGCGAACCGAAGAGATAGCTCTGCAGATTCGCCGTGGAGCCGCCGGGGGCGAGGTTGATCAGCATCACGCCGCCCGCCATACCCCCGTAGAAGAGCATCGCGAGCGCGATGTCGCCGCGCGTCTTCCCGTACCAGCGGATCAGCTCCATGATCACCACACCGACCACGGAGACGGCCATCGCCATCCACACGGGCGACGTGGAGAGCAGGAAGCCGAGGCCGACGCCCGTCATCGCGACATGCCCGATGCCGTCGCCCATCAGGGCCTGCCTGCGCTGGACGAGATAGATGCCGATCGCGGGGGCGGTGATGCCCACCAGGACCGCGGCGAGCAGGGCCCGCTGCATGAAAGCGGAGTCGAGGAATTCCATGTCAGCTCAGCAGTCCTGTGCGTACGGGGGTGAGATCCGAGGTGTGCGGGTGGACGTGGTCGTGGCCCGGCAGCGCGTGCTGGCCCACCGCCTCGGGCGGCGGCCCGTCGTGCAGGACACAGCCGTCGCGCAGCACGACCGCGCGGTCGATCAGCGGCTCCAGGGGACCCAGCTCGTGCAGGACGAGCAGCACGGAGACACCGGCCGCGACCTGCGCCCGCAGCGTCTGAGCGAGGATCTCCTGGCTCGCCAGGTCGACGCCCGCCATGGGCTCGTCCATGATCAGCAGCTCGGGCTCGGAGACCAGGGCACGCGCGATCAGCACGCGCTGGTGCTGGCCGCCGGAGAGCGCGTCCACCGAGTCCTTGGCACGGTCGGCCATCCCGACCAGGTCCAGCGCCCGGCGCACCGCCTCACGGTCGGCCTTGCGCAGCAGCCCGAACCGGGCCCGCGACAGCCGCCCCGAGGACACGACCTCGGTGACCGTGGCCGGCACACCGCCCGCGGCGGTCGTCCGCTGCGGCACGTACCCGACCCTCGCCCAGTCCCGGAACCGCCGCCGTGGCGTACCGAAGATCTCGACCTCGCCGCCGCTGACCTGCACCTGTCCGATCACCGTACGGACGGCCGTCGACTTGCCCGAACCATTGGCGCCGAGCAGGGCCACGACCTCACCGCGGCGCACGGTCAGATCGATGCCGCGCAGCACGGGACGCGAGCCGAGCTCGGCCGTCACGCTGCGCAGGGCTATGACGGGCTCGCCGGCCTTCACCGATGCGTCCATGCCGCTGTCCTCCGTGGTCACTTGGCGCCGAGCGCCGTCTGCAGGGCCTTCAGATTCGAATCCATCACCTGGATGTAGTCGTCGCCCCTGGACTTGTCCGTGATGCCCTCGAGCGGGTCGAGCACATCGGTCTTGAGATGCGCGTCGCCCGCGAGGGTCTTCGCCGTCCTGTCGCTGACGAGCGTCTCGTAGAAGATCGTGGTCACCCCGTCGGCCTTCGCCATGCTCTGGAGATCCTTCACGCGCGCCGCGCTGGGCTCGCTCTCCGGGTCGAGACCGCTGATGGCCTCCTCGGTGAGCCCGTACCGCTCGGCCAGATAGCCGAAGGCCGCATGGGTCGTGATGAACACCTTCGAGCCGGTGTTCTTCAGCCCGTCCTTGAACCGAGTGTTCAGCCCGTCGAGCTTGCCGACCAGCGCCGCGGTGTTCTTCTTGTACGCCGCCGCGTGATCCGGGTCGGCCTTCTCGAAGGCCTTGCCCACACCCTCGGCGACCTCGGCGTACTTCACCGGGTCCAGCCAGATGTGCGGGTCGCTGCCGCCCTCCGAGCCGTGCTCGTGGTCATGGTCGTGCTCCTCGGCGTGCCCGCCGACCTCGGTGCCGTGCTTCTCCAGATGCGTCAGAGAGGCGGCGTCGACCTTGGTCTTGATCCCGGACTGCTGTATCGCGTCGTCGACGGCCGGCTGGAGGCCCTTGAGATAGAGGGCGACACCCGCGTCCTGGAGCTGCGCGGTCTGCTTCGCGCTGATCTCCAGGTCGTGCGGCTCCTGGCCGGGCTTGGTCAGATTGGTGACGGCGACGTGGTCCCCGCCGATCTGCTCCGCGAGGTACTGCATCGGATAGAAGGACGCCACCACCGCGAGCTTGCCGTCACTGTTCTTGCCGTCACCCGAGGAGGCGGAGCAGGCCGACAGGGCCGTGAGGCCGAGCACGGTGACGGAGGCGACAGCGGCGGTGGGGATGAGGCGTCGTACGTTCATGACACTCATTTTCAACAAATCTGGAAACGATTGTCAACAAGCTGTCGCCGTGATCACACCGAAACGGGCATCCCACCCCAGCCCGGACCCCGGACCCACAACCGATTTGATCCGGAGCCCCACGCCGCCGGTAACCTGAAGCATTCGCATTCGCTCTGAAGCAGCAATCGCTTCGTCGTCGTCGTAATGAAGAGAGCACCGTGGCCGCCGACAAGATCGACACCATCGTCAGCCTCAGCAAGCGCCGTGGCTTCGTCTACCCGTGCAGCGAGATCTACGGCGGCCAGCGTGCCGCCTGGGACTACGGGCCGCTGGGCGTCGAGCTGAAGGAAAACCTCAAGCGCCAGTGGTGGCGCTACATGGTCACTTCGCGCGAGGACGTCGTCGGTATCGACTCGTCCGTGATCCTGGCGACCGAGGTCTGGCAGGCCTCCGGTCACGTCGCCACGTTCACCGACCCGCTCACCGAGTGCACCTCCTGCCACAAGCGGTACCGCGCGGACCACCTGGAGGAGGCGTACGAGGCCAAGCACGGCAAGCTGCCGGAGAACGGCCTTACCGACCTCAACTGCCCCAACTGCGGCAACAAGGGCACCTTCACCGAGCCCAAGCAGTTCTCGGGCCTGCTCTCCACGCACCTCGGCCCCACGCAGGACAGCGGCTCCATCGCCTACCTGCGCCCCGAGACCGCCCAGGGCATCTTCACCAACTTCGCCAGCGTCCAGCAGACCTCGCGCCGCAAGCCGCCGTTCGGCATCGCCCAGATGGGCAAGAGCTTCCGCAACGAGATCACGCCCGGCAACTTCATCTTCCGCACCCGCGAGTTCGAGCAGATGGAGATGGAATTCTTCGTCAAGCCGGGCGAGGACGAGAAGTGGCAGGAGTACTGGATGGAGCAGCGCTGGAACTGGTACACCGGCCTCGGCATGCGCGAGGAGAACATGCGCTGGTTCGAGCACCCGGCGGAGAAGCTCTCCCACTACTCCAAGCGCACCGCTGACATCGAGTACCGCTTCCGCTTCGGCGGCAACGAGTGGGGCGAGCTCGAGGGCGTCGCCAACCGCACGGACTACGACCTCTCCGCGCACTCCAAGGCCTCCGGCCAGGACCTCTCCTACTTCGACCAGGAAGCCGGCGAGCGCTACACCCCGTACGTCATCGAGCCCGCCGCCGGTGTCGGCCGCTCCATGCTCGCCTTCATGCTCGACGCCTACGTCGAGGACGAGGCGCCCAACGCCAAGGGCAAGATGGAGAAGCGCACCGTCATGCGCTTCGACCACCGCCTCGCGCCGGTGAAGGTCGCGGTCCTCCCGCTCTCCCGCAACCCGGAGCTGTCCCCGAAGGCCAAGGGGCTTGCCACCGCGCTGCGCCAGAACTGGAACATCGACTTCGACGACGCGGGCGCCATCGGCCGCCGCTACCGCCGCCAGGACGAGATCGGTACGCCGTACTGCGTCACCGTCGACTTCGACACCCTCGACGACAACGCCGTCACGGTCCGCGAGCGCGACACCATGAAGCAGGAGCGCGTCTCCCTCGACCAGATCGAGGGCTACCTGGCGACGCGCCTCGTCGGCTGCTGAACCCAGGGCTGCGCCCAGGCCTGCGCCCAGGCCTGAACCCCTAAGGGGTCCCGCACCACAGAAGCGGCCCAGGAGCGTGCACATCGCGCTCCTGGGCCGCTTCCGTCGTTCCCGGGCGGCCGCGGACGCCGGCGAGACACACAACGCACCACAGAAACCCCCTGTTGATATTGCTCTTGCTGCACACTCCTTGCGGAACGCGCGCCCACAGGGGCCGCGGAGGAGGCGTCATGCTGCCGAACACCACCACGAGCAAGGTCAGCCGCTGGGACCAGCACGGCCGGGAGCACACGGTGCGGGTACAGCGCTCGGGCCCGCGACGCACCATCAGATGCGACACCTGCGGCTGGCGAAAACCGGCCCAGTTCCTGCCCTGGCTCAAGGCCGAGGAGCACCTCGCCCAGGAGCACCAGGCGACAGTGGACCCCTCGGTTCAGGGGCCTCAGTAGGACCGAATTGACACAGGGCCCGGAGATCTCTAGAGTCCTCCGAGTTGTCACCCGGCCGGTCGGCCCCGTGGCGGCACCTCCGCCGCTCAAGCGGCACCCAAACAAGCGCGATCTCCCACCGGGAGCGAATTCGGCACGCCCGAATTCAATTCACGGTGGATTCGGTGGCCCGATTAGGAGCCGCCGGGGGAATCCGCTAAAGTCTGGGACGTCGGAACGGCCGAACAGCCGGGAAGGCACGGCATTAACATCCGGCTCCGCCGGGTGGCCACTGACTGGAAATCAGGCCCGAAAGGATCTGATAGAGTCGGAACCGCCGGAAAGGGAAACGCGGAAGCCGAAAGGCCGGAGCGGAAACCTGAAAGGCACTGAGGAAATCGGACACGAAAGAGTCTGATAGAGTCGGAAACGCAGGACCGAAGGGAAACTGCCCGGAGGAAAGCCTGAGAGAGTCTCTTGGGTGAGTACAAAGGAAGCGTCCGTTCCTTGAGAACTCAACAGCGTGCCAAAAGTCAACGCCAGATTGACAACCCCGGCCCATCTTTGGTGGGTTGGAGGTTCCTTTGAAAAAGTCCTCACTCCGACACCGGGGTGGGGCAACACTAGCGAGGACGCAGTGAATCGTGGGGATTATTCCTCCCGGCGGTTCCGCTCTCGTGGTGTGGTCCCGATTACGGGAAAACATTCACGGAGAGTTTGATCCTGGCTCAGGACGAACGCTGGCGGCGTGCTTAACACATGCAAGTCGAACGATGAAGCCCTTCGGGGTGGATTAGTGGCGAACGGGTGAGTAACACGTGGGCAATCTGCCCTGCACTCTGGGACAAGCCCTGGAAACGGGGTCTAATACCGGATGACACCCCCTCTCGCATGGGAGGGGGTTGAAAGCTCCGGCGGTGCAGGATGAGCCCGCGGCCTATCAGCTTGTTGGTGAGGTAGAAGCTCACCAAGGCGACGACGGGTAGCCGGCCTGAGAGGGCGACCGGCCACACTGGGACTGAGACACGGCCCAGACTCCTACGGGAGGCAGCAGTGGGGAATATTGCACAATGGGCGAAAGCCTGATGCAGCGACGCCGCGTGAGGGATGACGGCCTTCGGGTTGTAAACCTCTTTCAGCAGGGAAGAAGCGAAAGTGACGGTACCTGCAGAAGAAGCGCCGGCTAACTACGTGCCAGCAGCCGCGGTAATACGTAGGGCGCAAGCGTTGTCCGGAATTATTGGGCGTAAAGAGCTCGTAGGCGGCTTGTCACGTCGGTTGTGAAAGCCCGGGGCTTAACCCCGGGTCTGCAGTCGATACGGGCAGGCTAGAGTGTGGTAGGGGAGATCGGAATTCCTGGTGTAGCGGTGAAATGCGCAGATATCAGGAGGAACACCGGTGGCGAAGGCGGATCTCTGGGCCATTACTGACGCTGAGGAGCGAAAGCGTGGGGAGCGAACAGGATTAGATACCCTGGTAGTCCACGCCGTAAACGGTGGGAACTAGGTGTTGGCGACATTCCACGTCGTCGGTGCCGCAGCTAACGCATTAAGTTCCCCGCCTGGGGAGTACGGCCGCAAGGCTAAAACTCAAAGGAATTGACGGGGGCCCGCACAAGCAGCGGAGCATGTGGCTTAATTCGACGCAACGCGAAGAACCTTACCAAGGCTTGACATATACCGGAAAGCATCAGAGATGGTGCCCCCCTTGTGGTCGGTATACAGGTGGTGCATGGCTGTCGTCAGCTCGTGTCGTGAGATGTTGGGTTAAGTCCCGCAACGAGCGCAACCCTTGTTCTGTGTTGCCAGCATGCCCTTCGGGGTGATGGGGACTCACAGGAGACTGCCGGGGTCAACTCGGAGGAAGGTGGGGACGACGTCAAGTCATCATGCCCCTTATGTCTTGGGCTGCACACGTGCTACAATGGCAGGTACAATGAGCTGCGATGCCGCGAGGCGGAGCGAATCTCAAAAAGCCTGTCTCAGTTCGGATTGGGGTCTGCAACTCGACCCCATGAAGTCGGAGTTGCTAGTAATCGCAGATCAGCATTGCTGCGGTGAATACGTTCCCGGGCCTTGTACACACCGCCCGTCACGTCACGAAAGTCGGTAACACCCGAAGCCGGTGGCCCAACCCCCTTGTGGGGAGGGAGCTGTCGAAGGTGGGACTGGCGATTGGGACGAAGTCGTAACAAGGTAGCCGTACCGGAAGGTGCGGCTGGATCACCTCCTTTCTAAGGAGCACTTTGGCTGCCGGGTTTCACCTGGTGGTCCAAGAGCCATTTCGTCGGCAAACGTCCGGCGGTGGTTGCTCAAGGGTGGAACGTTGACTATTCGACCGGGTTCACGGGTCGGAGGCTGTGAGTACTGCCCCTTCGGGGCGTGGAAAGCATGATCTCCGGGCGTCACCGGGTCGGGCACGCTGTTGGGTGTCTGAAGGTACGGCCGAAACGGTCGCCTTCAGTGCCGGCCCCGGTAAAGATCTGCTTCGGTGGGTTGTGACGGGTGGTTGGTCGTTGTTTGAGAACTGCACAGTGGACGCGAGCATCTGTGGCCAAGTTTTTAAGGGCGCACGGTGGATGCCTTGGCACCAGGAACCGATGAAGGACGTGGGAGGCCACGATAGTCCCCGGGGAGTCGTCAACCAGGCTTTGATCCGGGGGTTTCCGAATGGGGAAACCCGGCAGTCGTCATGGGCTGTCACCCGCTGCTGAACACATAGGCAGTGTGGAGGGAACGCGGGGAAGTGAAACATCTCAGTACCCGCAGGAAGAGAAAACAACCGTGATTCCGGGAGTAGTGGCGAGCGAAACTGGATGAGGCCAAACCATATGCGTGTGATACCCGGCAGGGGTTGCGCATGTGGGGTTGTGGGATCTCTCTTCTGTCGTCTGCCGGCGACAGGACGAGTCAGAAACCGTTGATGTAGGCGAAGGACATGCGAAAGGTCCGGCGTAGAGGGTAAGACCCCCGTAGTCGAAACATCAGCGGCTCGTTTGAGAGACACCCAAGTAGCACGGGGCCCGAGAAATCCCGTGTGAATCTGGCGGGACCACCCGCTAAGCCTAAATATTCCCTGGTGACCGATAGCGGATAGTACCGTGAGGGAATGGTGAAAAGTACCGCGGGAGCGGAGTGAAATAGTACCTGAAACCGTGTGCCTACAAGCCGTGGGAGCGTCGCTGTATGTGCTTGCACATGCAGTCGTGACTGCGTGCCTTTTGAAGAATGAGCCTGCGAGTTTGCGGTGCGTTGCGAGGTTAACCCGTGTGGGGAAGCCGTAGCGAAAGCGAGTCCGAATAGGGCGGTTTAGTAGCGCGCTCAAGACCCGAAGCGGAGTGATCTAGCCATGGGCAGGTTGAAGCGGAGGTAAGACTTCGTGGAGGACCGAACCCACCAGGGTTGAAAACCTGGGGGATGACCTGTGGTTAGGGGTGAAAGGCCAATCAAACTCCGTGATAGCTGGTTCTCCCCGAAATGCATTTAGGTGCAGCGTCGTGTGTTTCTTGCCGGAGGTAGAGCACTGGATAGGCGATGGGCCCTACCGGGTTACTGACCTTAGCCAAACTCCGAATGCCGGTAAGTGAGAGCGCGGCAGTGAGACTGTGGGGGATAAGCTCCATGGTCGAGAGGGAAACAGCCCAGAGCATCGACTAAGGCCCCTAAGCGTACGCTAAGTGGGAAAGGATGTGGAGTCGCACAGACAACCAGGAGGTTGGCTTAGAAGCAGCCACCCTTGAAAGAGTGCGTAATAGCTCACTGGTCTAGTGATTCCGCGCCGACAATGTAGCGGGGCTCAAGCGTACCGCCGAAGTCGTGTCATTCCAGCGTGAGGGCCAACGCCTGCTGGGATGGGTAGGGGAGCGTCGTGTGCCGGGTGAAGCAGCCGCGGAAGCGAGTTGTGGACGGTTCACGAGTGAGAATGCAGGCATGAGTAGCGATACACACGTGAGAAACGTGTGCGCCGATTGACTAAGGGTTCCTGGGTCAAGCTGATCTGCCCAGGGTAAGTCGGGACCTAAGGCGAGGCCGACAGGCGTAGTCGATGGATAACCGGTTGATATTCCGGTACCCGCTGTGAAGCGTCAAACATTGAATCAGGCGATGCTAAGTCCGTGAAGCCGTTCCGGACCCTTCGGGGAAAGGAAAGTGGTGGAGCCGACGGACCAGACTTGTAGTAGGTGAGTGATGGGGTGACGCAGGAAGGTAGTCCAGCCCGGGCGGTGGTTGTCCCGGGGTAAGGGTGTAGGCCGTGTGGCAGGTAAATCCGTCACACATTAAGGCTGAGACCTGATGCCGAGCCGATTGTGGTGAAGTGGATGATCCTATGCTGTCGAGAAAAGCCTCTAGCGAGTTTCATGGCGGCCCGTACCCTAAACCGACTCAGGTGGTCAGGTAGAGAATACCGAGGCGTTCGGGTGAACTATGGTTAAGGAACTCGGCAAAATGCCCCCGTAACTTCGGGAGAAGGGGGGCCATCACCGGTGATTGGATTTACTTCATGAGCTGGGGGTGGCCGCAGAGACCAGCGAGAAGCGACTGTTTACTAAAAACACAGGTCCGTGCGAAGCCGTAAGGCGATGTATACGGACTGACGCCTGCCCGGTGCTGGAACGTTAAGGGGACCGGTTAGTGCACTTTCGGGTGTGCGAAGCTGAGAACTTAAGCGCCAGTAAACGGCGGTGGTAACTATAACCATCCTAAGGTAGCGAAATTCCTTGTCGGGTAAGTTCCGACCTGCACGAATGGCGTAACGACTTCTCGACTGTCTCAACCATAGGCCCGGTGAAATTGCACTACGAGTAAAGATGCTCGTTTCGCGCAGCAGGACGGAAAGACCCCGGGACCTTTACTACAGTTTGATATTGGTGTTCGGTTCGGCTTGTGTAGGATAGGTGGGAGACTGTGAACTCTGGACGCCAGTTCAGGGGGAGTCGTCGTTGAAATACCACTCTGGTCGTGCTGGATGTCTAACCTGGGTCCGTGATCCGGATCAGGGACAGTGTCTGATGGGTAGTTTAACTGGGGCGGTTGCCTCCTAAAGAGTAACGGAGGCGCCCAAAGGTTCCCTCAGCCTGGTTGGTAATCAGGTGTTGAGTGTAAGTGCACAAGGGAGCTTGACTGTGAGACCGACGGGTCGAGCAGGGACGAAAGTCGGGACTAGTGATCCGGCGGTGGCTTGTGGAAGCGCCGTCGCTCAACGGATAAAAGGTACCCCGGGGATAACAGGCTGATCTTCCCCAAGAGTCCATATCGACGGGATGGTTTGGCACCTCGATGTCGGCTCGTCGCATCCTGGGGCTGGAGTCGGTCCCAAGGGTTGGGCTGTTCGCCCATTAAAGCGGTACGCGAGCTGGGTTTAGAACGTCGTGAGACAGTTCGGTCCCTATCCGCTGTGCGCGTAGGAGTCTTGAGAAGGGCTGTCCCTAGTACGAGAGGACCGGGACGGACGAACCTCTGGTGTGCCAGTTGTCCTGCCAAGGGCATGGCTGGTTGGCTACGTTCGGAAAGGATAACCGCTGAAAGCATCTAAGCGGGAAGCCTGCTTCGAGATGAGGACTCCCACCCCCTTTGAGGGGTTAAGGCTCCCAGTAGACGACTGGGTTGATAGGCCAGATCTGGAAGCCCGGTAACGGGTGGAGGTGACTGGTACTAATAGGCCGAGGGCTTGTCCTCAGTTGCTCGCGTCCACTGTGTTGGTTCTGAAACCACGAACAACCCCACGTTTGTCACAGAGCGTGGTGCGGTTGACAGTTTCATAGTGTTTCGGTGGTCATAGCGTGAGGGAAACGCCCGGTTACATTCCGAACCCGGAAGCTAAGCCTCACAGCGCCGATGGTACTGCAGGGGGGACCCTGTGGGAGAGTAGGACGCCGCCGAACTAATTTTGAAGAAAACCCCCGTAACGGATGAGAATCCTGTTACGGGGGTTTTCTGCGTTTAAGGGGTTGGTCCCCTTTTCTGCCGGACTCCTTTTTCAAAGTCCGGCCGAATGCTGTGCGGAGGGGCGGTGCGGTCAGGAATTCAGGCCGCGGAGGACGAGATCTGTGAGGGCCCCGAACTCCTCGTCGATGCCGGCCTTCTGCCACTCACCCGCGTACGCCGGATCGTGGAAGCGATTCGTAGCGTCGAATACCGCGCGGGCGGTCAGAGCGGGGTCAGGGTGAGGGAGGCTGAACTCTCCCCTGGTGATGCCGTCCTGAATGATGTGGTCGAGCTGCATGATCAGCTCACCGACGTGGAGTTCGACCACCCGGCTGTTCTCGCTGATCAGTACTTGGTAGGTGGCGAAAAGCTGCGGATCGTCGCCCGCCTTGCGGCGCTTGGCCGCGAACAGCGTCGCGAGCCATTGGCGCAACATGGCGGGCGCCGTCAGCGAGCCGTCCGTCATGAGCAGTTGCAGTTCGTTCGTAGTGCGGTCGAGCCAGCGCTTCGTGACCGCCTCGCGCAACTGTGCCTTCGTGCCGAAATGCCGGTAGACGCTGCCGTGACTGACGCCGAGCGCGCGGGCCACGTCGACGACGTTCGCCTTGGCGGGACCATGCCGGCGCAGCACCTCCTCGGTCGCCTCGAGGATGCGCTCGGTGGTCAGGGTCTCGGTTGCCATGATGCCGACCGTACCGGGGCGCCGATCAGCGCTCGCTGTCGAGGTGTGCCATCTGTGCCTCGGGATAGCGGTCACCCGCGGCGGCACCGGCCGGGACGGCCTTCTCGATAGCGGCGAGGTCCGCCGAGTCCAGGGTGACGTCGAGAGCGCCGAGCGCCTCCGTCAGCCGGTCCCTGCGACGGGCGCCGACCAGGGGCACGATGTCGTCGCCGCGGCTGAGGACCCAGGCGATGGCGACCTGTGCGACGCTGGCGCCCTTCTGCTCGGCGATCTTGCGCAGCGACTCGACGAGGTCAAGGTTGTGCTGGAGGTTCTCGCCCTGGAAGCGCGGGCTCATTCCGCGGAAGTCGTTCGCGGCGAGCTTGCGGTCCCGGCCGAAGTGCCCGGAGATCAGACCGCGCGACAGAACCCCGTACGCCGTGACGCCGATGCCGAGTTCGCGGACGACCGGCAGGATCGCGTCCTCGATGCCGCGGGAGATCAACGAGTACTCGATCTGCAGATCGGAGATGGGGGCGGTGGCCGCGGCCCGCCGGATCGTGTCGGCGCCGACCTCGCTCAGGCCGATGTGCCTGACGTGTCCCTTCTCGACGAGCTCGGAGATGGCCCCGACGGTCTCCTCGATCGGTACGTCGGGGTCGACGCGGGCGATCCGGTATACGTCGATGTGGTCGACGCCGAGGCGCTGGAGCGAGTACGCCGCGAAGTTCTTCACGGCGGCCGGCCGGCCGTCGTAGCTGGACCAGCCACCGTCCGGGTCCCGGAGAGCGCCGAACTTCACGCTGGTCAGCGCCTTCTCGCGGTGCGCGGCGGGGGCGGTCCGCAGAGCCTCCCCGATGAGCATCTCGTTGTGCCCCATCGCGTAGAAGTCCCCGGTGTCGAGCAGGGTGATGCCGGCGTCGAGGGCCGCGTGGATGGTGGCGATGGACTCGCCCCGGTCGGCCTCGCCGTAGAGCGCGGACATCCCCATGCAGCCGAGCCCGATGGCGGAGACCTGAGGACCGGTGGAGCCTAGGGAGCGGGGGTGGAGGGTGGGAGAGGCGGGAGTGGTGGGGGACATAGGGCGCTCCTTGGATCGGTGCCGCCAGTTCGACAGTTCGGATGTCTCCCTGTCCACGATGGCATGACAGCTGACAGATTTCAATATCTGTCAGCTGTTATCTGTTACCTGCTCCCTGTCATCCGTCATCCGTCATCCGTCATCCGTCAAGCGTCATCTGTCATGCGAGGCGTGGGAACGAGCGCCGGGCAGCGCTGGGCACGCCCGGGGTGCTCGGGGTGCTAGGCCAGCCCCGGGCAGCGCAGCGTCGCGCAGGTCCTCAGCTCACCGCCCGTGGCAGCCTCAAGCTCAGTGCCGTTGTCAGGGCGATGCCTGTCAGTTGCACCAGCAGCGTCGTCACCAGTGCGTCTCGTGTGCCCAGGCTTGGGGTCAGGGTGAGGAACAGGGAGCCGAGTGTGGCTACGCCGAGGGCCAGGGCCGACTGCTGGGTGGTGATCATGACGCCGCTGCCTACTCCCGCCCGCGACGCCGGTACCTCGGACAGGATGAGCCGGAAGAGTATGGGGAGTTGGAGTGCCTGGCCCGCGCCCGCGAGTGCGGCTCCCGGCATCAGTTCCAGGACGCCGAGGTCGGGCCAGGTTCGCCAGGCCGCGAGGGCGATCAGGGCGACGCCGGCCCCCTGGATCATGCCGCCCGCGGTGACGACCCGGGTGCCGTAGCGGGCGACGAGGCGCGGGCCCGCGAGGGACACTGCGAAGAAGACGACGGCCATGGGCGCGAGGGCCAGGCCCGCCGGTACGGGGCCGAGGTGTTCGCCCTGCTGGAGCGCCACCGCGATCACGAACATGAAGCCGCTGAATCCGATGGAGAACGGCACGACCATGATCAGGCCGCGGCGCAGTGAGACCAGCGCGAAGAGGCTGGGCGGGACCAGTGGGGTGCGGCCATGCCGGTCCGCACGGCGTTCCACCTGGTAGAAGGCGTACGCGACGAAGGGGAAGACCGCGAGCGAGAGCCACGTCCACAGAGGCCAGCCCGCCGCCCTGCCCTCGGTCAGGGGTGCGAGGAGCGTGAGCAGGGACGCGGCGAGGAGTACCGTGCCGGGGCCGTCGACCGGCTCGGGGTGCGGGGAGCGCGTCTCGGGGACGGCGCGGGCGGCCAGGAAGAGGCCGACGAGGACTACGGGGACGTTCACCAGGAACACGGACCGCCAGCCGGTCCCGAACACGTCCGCTGCGACGAGGACGCCGCCCAGGATCTGGCCGGTGACCATGGACAGGCCCGCCGTCGCCCCGTACAGGCCCATGGCCTTCGCCCGGCGCCGGCCCGTCGTCGTCGACTGGATGGTGGCGAGGACCTGCGGGAGCATCGCGGCCGACGCGGCGCCCTGCGCGACGCGCGCGGCCACTAGGGTCCAGGCGTCGGGGGCGAGGCCGCAGGCCAGCGAGGTCAGGCCGAAGGCGGTCATGCCGCCGAGGAACAGCCTGCGCCGGCCGAAGAGATCGCCGAGCCGTCCGCCGAGGACGAGCAGGACGGCGTACGCGAGTCCGTAGCCCGCGACGACGAGTTCGAGGAGCGCCTCGCCCGCGGCCAGGTCGTGGCCGATGGTGGGCAGGGCGACGTTCACGATGAAGAAGTCGATGAGAGGGAGGGCCGCGCCTACGAGCACGGTGAAGAGCCCTAGTCCGCCGAGTGCCGGTGGGGCCGTGGCGGAGCGGGCGGTGGTGGCGACAGAGAGGGAACGGGTCCCGGTTCCGGTCATGGATACCAGCGTCGTCCGGCGCTCAGACTGGTACCAGAGTGTCCTTATCCTGGTAGAAGGACTACCTGGCAACAGGCTCCGTGGCGCGGCAGGCTGGAGGCATGACCACGATGGCGCGGATCACTACGACGACTGTGGCAGAGGGACGGGCGCGGGCCGAGGCGGAGGCGGCGGCCCCGGCTCAGGTGAAGGCTGGAGGGCCCGGGCAGGTGGCGCCCCCGCTCGAGTCGCCCAAGCGCGAGGCCGAGATCCGGCGGCATGAGCTCGCCGACTTTCTGCGCAGCCGTCGCGCCCGCATCACCCCCGAGCAGGTCGGGCTGCCGCGCGGCCGGCGTCGGCGTACTCCCGGGCTGCGGCGTGAGGAGATCGCGCAGCTGTCCGCGGTCGGGGTCACCTGGTACACGTGGCTCGAGCAGGCGAGGGACATCCAGGTGTCGGTGCAGGTCCTGGACGCGCTGGCCCGCACCCTGCTCCTCGACGCGAGTGAGCGCGCGCATCTCTTCCAGCTCGCGGGGGCCATCGATCCGTCGCCCGCGGCGAGCTGTCAGACCGTCACGCCGGCGCTGCGACTGATGCTGGAGAAGCTGGAGCCGCTTCCTGCGTGCATCCAGAACAGCCGGTACGACATCCTCGCGTACAACCGCACGTACGGGCGGCTGCTGTGCGATCTGGACACGGTGGCGCCCGAGGACCGCAACTGCATGGTGCTGATCTGCACGAACGAGCAGTGGCGGAAGTCGTTCGTGTTCCTGGAGGACACGATCCGGCTGATGGCGGCCAAGTTCCGCGGGTCGATGGCCGGTCATCTGGGCGAGCCCGCCTGGGAGTTGCTGCTCAAGCGGCTGGAGGACGAGTCGCCCGAGTTCCGTGAGGCGTGGCAGCTGCACGAGGTGGTGGGCACGCGCAGCAAGACGAAGTACTTCCGCAACGCGCACGTCGGGCCGCTGTCCCTGGTCCACACCGATCTGTGGCTCGGCCCGGATCAGGGGGCCCGTCTGGTGACGTACACGCCCGCCGACGAGGAGTCCAGGGAGCGGCTCGACCGGCTGCAGGAGCTGGCGCCCGCCGTGGCCTCCTGAGCCTCCGGCTGCTCCGGCAAGGCACCGGGCGGCTGGTGAGGAGGCCGGCGTGGGGAACGGCCGCGCCGTGGCCGGCGGCGGTCGCTTCAGGATCTGGCGGCGGCCGTGGCCTCCTGGATTTCCGGCTGTTCCAGGCAGCGGGCGGTGCGCTGTGCTGTGGAGCGTGCCCAGCGGCCGCTGGTGAGGAGGCCGACCAGGAGTACGGCGAGGCCGCAGCCCACGATGATCCACCAGCCCCCGCGGCTCGCGTCGACGAACGTGGTCGCGTACGCCGATGCGCCGACGGCCCCCGCGACGCCCGACGCGAGGACCGCGCCGATGACGGCGACGCCGAGGGTCTGGCCGATCTGCCGGCTGGTGGAGGCCACCGCGGCGGCGACGCCCGCCTGGGCGCGGGGCATGCCGGAGACAGCGGTGTTCGTGATGGGGGCGTTGACGAAACCGAAGCCGAGGCCGAACAGGACGTAGCCGATGAAGCGGGGCACGTTCGACGTCTCCGCCTCGAACACGGCGAACAGGAGGCCGCTCGCCGTCATCGCGATGCCCGCGACGAGCAGCGGGATCCTCGGGCCGCGGCTGCCGACGATGCGGCCGGAGACCGGAGCGCACACCAGGGTCATGGCCGCCATCGGCAGCATCCACAGGCCTGCGTCCAGGGCGTTGAGGCCGAGTACGTTCTGCAGGTAGAGCGTCGACAGGAACAGGAAGCCGCCGAGCGAGGCGAACGCGCTGATCGCTATCACCGTGGCGCCGCTGAAGGGTGCCGAGCGGAAGAAACGCAGGTCGATGAGGGGTTCGGCGCGGCGCGGCTCGTAGGCGATCAGTCCGATGAGGGCCGCGAGGGCGAGCAGCGCGAACGTCACGATGGTGGGAGACGTCCACCCCGCTCCGGGGGCCTCGATGATCGCGTACGTGAGTGAGCCGAGGAGCGCGATGACGAGGAGCTGCCCGATCGGGTCCGTGCGGCGCGGCTTGGGGGCGCGGGACTCGGGGACGTAGCGCATGGTCAGCAGGAGGGCGGCGAGGCCCACCGGCAGGTTGATCCAGAAGATGGAGCGCCAGCCGACCGAGTCGACGAGGACGCCGCCCACGATGGGGCCCGCGGCCATGGAGATGCCGACGACGCCGCCCCAGACGCCGATGGCCCGGGCGCGTTCGCGGGGCTCGGTGAACGTGTTGGTGATGATCGACATGGCGACGGGGTTGAGCATCGAGCCGCCGACCGCCTGGACCATGCGGAACACGATGAGGGACTCCAGGTTCGGCGCCACCGAGCACAGCACCGAGCCCACGGTGAAGATCACCAGGCCGGCCTTGAAGATCCGGCGGCGCCCGATCCGGTCGGCCGTCGAGCCCGCCAGCATCAGGAGCGAGGCGAGGACCAGCGTGTACGCGTCGATGGTCCACTGCATGCCGGAGACGCTCGCGCCGAACTCCTTCTGCATGCTCGGCAGTGCGACGTTCAGGACGGTGTTGTCGAGGCTGACGATCAGCAGGCTCATGCAGCAGATCGCGAGGACGAGCATCCGCCGGCGGGCAGTCAGTGGGGCAGGCATGTATCAGACGGTAGCCCGACCGTGGGCGGGGGCGCCCGCCAAGTCGGGGACAACCCTGGGCGGGGCCGTCCGCCAGGTGGGGGACAATGGAGAACTGCCCCCTGCCCACTGCCCCACGATTTCGGAGAGCCCGCCCGATGTCCCAGCAGCTCACCATCGGTCCGCACCTCGTGCAGCCGCCCGTGGTCCTCGCGCCCATGGCCGGGATCACAAACGCGCCCTTCCGCACCCTGTGCCGGGAGTACTCCGGCGGCAAGGGCCTGTTCGTGAGCGAGATGATCACGACGCGGGCGCTGGTCGAGCGCAACGAGAAGACCATGCAGCTGATTCGCTTCGACGCGAGTGAGCAGCCCCGGTCGATCCAGCTGTACGGCGTCGATCCGGCGACCGTCGGCAAGGCCGTCCGCATGATCGCCGAAGAGGATCTCGCCGATCACATCGACCTGAACTTCGGCTGCCCTGTCCCCAAGGTGACGCGCAAGGGCGGCGGCTCCGCGCTTCCGTACAAGCGGAATCTGCTGCGGGCCATCCTGAAGGAGGCCGTCAGCGGGGCCGGGGACCTGCCGGTCACGATGAAGATGCGCAAGGGCATCGACGACGACCACATCACCTTCCTCGACGCGGGCCGGATCGCCGTCGAGGAGGGCGTCACCGCGATCGCCCTGCACGGGCGGACCGCGGCGCAGCACTACGGCGGCACGGCCGACTGGGACGCCATCGCCCGTCTGAAGGAGCACGTCCCGGAGATTCCCGTCCTCGGCAACGGCGACATCTGGTCCGCCGACGACGCGGTGCGGATGATGCGCGAGACCGGCTGCGACGGTGTCGTGGTGGGGCGCGGCTGCCTGGGGCGGCCGTGGCTGTTCGGTGATCTCGTCGCCGCCTTCGAGGGCACGGGCGCGCCCGCCGCGCCCGGTCTGCGCAAGGTCGCCGACGCGATGGTGCGGCACGCCGGGCTGCTCGGCGAGTGGATCGGCGACGAGGCACGCGGTGTCATCGACTTCCGTAAGCACGTGGCCTGGTATCTGAAGGGCTTCTCGGTCGGTTCCGAGATGCGCAAGCGGCTCGCCGTCACGTCGTCGCTCGCCGAGCTGCGCGCGGGGCTCGACGAGCTGGACCTCGATCAGGCGTGGCCCGTGGGCGCGGACGGTCCCCGCGGCCGGACCTCCGGCAACAACCGGGTGGTGCTGCCGGACGGCTGGCTCAAGGACCCGTGGGACTGCGCGGGCGTCAGCGAGGACGCGGAGCTGGACACGTCCGGGGGGTGACTGGTCGTGGGGGAGTTGTTCTCCCCCACCCCGCCCCTTTCCCGAAACTGGGGGGCTCTGCCCCCGGACCCCCGGTCGCTCAAACGCCGCAACCGGCTGGAAGCGTCACCGCGACCGGCTAGAAGACCGCCGTGAGCAACGCCAGTGGCGCCGCCGCCGACCGTGACTCGCGTTCGCACGCGTGCGGGTAGGGGACGGGCGCCGGGTACGACTCCCGCGCGTACCCGGCGAGCACCTCGGGCAGCCGGTGGCCGGAGGCGGCTGCGGCCTCCACCAGCGCGTTCGCCACCGTCCGCGCCTCGTCGTGCAGTCCGTAGCGGGCGAGCCCGAGCGCGATCAGCGCGTTGTCGTGCGGCCACACGGAGCCCCGGTGGTAGGAGAGCGGGTGGTACGCGGCCTGACCGGCAGCGAGCGTGCGCACCCCCCAGCCGGAGAAGAAGTCGGGCTCCAGGAGACGTCGGCCGACCAGTTCCCCGTACTCCTTGTCGAGCAGGCCCGACCACAGGAGATGGCCCGCGTCGGACGCCAGCGCGTCGACGTGCCGCCCCTCGCCGTCCAGGGCGAGCGCGGGGAACGCGCGGTCCGCCATCCAGAAGTCCCGCTGGAACCGGTCCCGCAGATCCGTCGCCGCCTGTTCCAGAAGGTCCGCGTACACCGGGTCGTCCCAGGCCGTGCGGGCGAGCGCGGCGGTGCGGCGCAGGGCGTCGTACGCGTAGCCCTGGGCGCCTGCCGCCGTCACGGGTCCCGTGGGGCGGCTGCCGTCGGCCGAGCAGATGGCGCCCGGCGAGTCCTTCCAGTTCTGGTTGGCGAGGCCGCCCCGGTCGGCGCGGTAGACGAGATAGCCGCGTGAGGTGAGGCCGCCGTGGTCGAGCATCCAGCTGACGGCGGCCCGCGCGTGCGGTTCGAGGCGGCGGGCCGTGGCCACGTCGCCGGTCCGGTCCGTGTACGCGCCGAGAAGGACGAGGAAGAGGGGCGTCGCGTCGACGGAGCCGTAGTAACGGGCGAAGGGGACCTGGCCGAAGTGCGCCAACTCGCCGTGCCGCACCTCGTGGACGATCTTGCCGGGCTGGGCCACGGCGCCCTCGGTGGACTCCGTGGCCTGCGTCGCGGCGAGCACCGGGAGCGTCGCGGCGGCCAGCCCCGGCCGGTAGGGGAGGGCGAACAGGGAGGTCAGGAGCGCGTCACGGCCGAGGAGCGTGAGGAACCAGGGGACGCCCGCGCCCGGCACGCTCAGCCGCTCGCCGTCCGGGCCGGTGGCCGGGACCTGGAGCACGGCCAGGTCGGCCAGGCCCCTCGCGCACGCCGCTGCGAGTCCGGGCCAGGCGGCGGGCAGGGTGATGTCCCGGGTGAACTCCTCGGTGCGCGCGGCGAGTTCGGCCGCCGCGTCGGCGGGGGACGCGGGCACCGGGGTGCGGGGGGCGCCGTGCGGGCGGGCCGCGACGCGCAGGTTCAGGTCGGCCGTGCCGTGCCCGGCCAGTTCGAGGGACCAGACGAGGCGGCGGGCGCCGGTGCCGGTCTCCTCGACGGCGTCGGGCGCGGGCTCCGCGGTCACCGTGGTCGACGAGCGCCACTCGCCCCGCCGGTAGCCGAACCGGACGCCGTCCTCCAGGACCGACCGGGAGCGGACCGCGCCGGTCTTCGTGTACGTGCGGTGGTCGGCGCGCAGCTCGAACTGGTCGGTGAAGTCGGCGTCGACGGTCAACGCGAGCCGTACCGTCGTCGGCACCGCGCGGTTGGAGACGACCCGCAAGGTCTCGACGAACGCGCCGTCCGCCACGGCCTGTTCGCGGAAGAGCGTGTACGCGGGCGGCTCCTGGCGGCCGCCGCGCGGCACCAGCACACAGCGCGCCACGCCTTCACCGGCGCCGGACCGCCCGGCCGCGTCCCCGCCGGTCCCCCCGCCCGCGTCCCCGACCGGCCGTCCGGCGGGCGTGAGCACCTCGGGTGCGGCGCCGTCCGCCGTGAGCTGCCAGCGGCTGAGGTGCCGGCCGTCGCGCACGAACAGGCCGTCGGGCGAGCCGGATCCGCGTACGCCGCTGATGTCGCCGCCGGGGCCGATCGCCGCGAAGGTGGCTCCCCGCACGAGCAGTTGATGCTGTCGGTCCGTCATCCCCAGGTCCCTCCCTCGTGCCGCTCCCGCGGCTCCTGCAGCAGATCCAGGGCGAGCGCGGCGCTCCAGGCGAAGCCGCGCGCGCCGCAGCCGCGTCCCGTGTACGGATCCACGTATTCGGCGAAGGCCGTGTCGAGCGCCGTGCCAAGGAGCGCGGCGCGCAGGCGTTCGGCCTCCGCGTGCTCGCCGTGGAGGCGCAGGCCGCGCTCGATCAGCCAGTTCGTGTTGAACCAGGCCGGTCCGCGCCAGTAGCGGTGCGGGTCGAAGGCCGGTCCCGTCAGGTCGTAACTCGGCACGAGCCGCACCGCGGTGCCGAGGCCGAAGCGCGGGCCGCGGGCGGTGCGCAGCAGTCCGGCGGTCACATGCCGGGGGAGCGTCGGCAGGATGAGCGGGATCAGGCCCGAGACGCCGTACTCGGGGATCAGGGCGGAGGGTGAGGACCGCCCGGCGGTTCGGGGGGTGTCGTGTCCCGGTGTGCGGGGCGCGTCGTGGCCGTCGGTCGCGCCGCGCAGGTCGCGGCAGAAGAACATGCCCGTCGCCGGGTCCCAGAGGCGCTCGACCAGCGCTGCCGTGAGGCGTTCGGCGCGGGCGTGGCGGGCCGTGCCCGCGGCGCCGAGCTCGCAGGCGATACGGGCGAGGGCGTGTTCGGAGGCGATCAGGAGGGCGTTGAAGGAGGGGTCTTCCACGGCGAACTCGCCCTGTCCGTCGGCGTATCGGCCGTTCCGGTAGTCCGTCGCCAGGCGCACGTACCGGCCGTAGTCGAGGTCGGTGGGGCGGTCGTCGGGCGCGCCGTGCTCCAGGTCGGCGCGGCGGAACGCGCGCGCGGGCGCCGGGGCGATCCGGCTCAGCGGGGCGTCCCAGTACGGGCTGTTGTCCATGCCCTGCTCCCAGGGATGGATCACGCAGGCGAGGCCGCCGCCGCCCAGGTCCCTGCGGTGCAGGAGGTAGCGGTGCCAGGCCGCGAGCTTCGGATAGACGCGGGCCAGGAACGAGCGGGACCGGGACAGGCCCGGGTCGGCGCGGTGCACGAGCCAGGCCGCCAGGGCGTGCACCGGCGGCTGCACGATGCCGGAGGTCTGCACGGAGCGCGGCGCTCCGGCCGCCCGGCCCGAAGTGGAGGAGCGCCAGAAGTCGGGGCTGGGAAAGTAGGCGTCGAGAGGGACGGAGGGATTGAACACGATGTGCGGCACCCGGCCGTCGCCCCACTGCGCGTCGAACAGCGTCTCCAGCTCCAACTGGGCGCGCAGCGGCGACACATGACGTGACCCGATGGCGACGAACGCGGAGTCCCATGACCACTGGTGCGGATAGAGGGTGCGGGAGGGGACCGTGGACGTGCCCGTCCAGTTCGTCTCCAGGACCCGTGCCGCCCGCTCGCGCAGCGCGGCCCGCTCGAGCGAGGGCGCGGCGACGGCATCGGAGGCGCGGCGCACCGCCGCACCGGTCCGCCGGGTTGTGCGGTCCACACGAACTCCCACGGTCTGTCAGTTAAGCCGTATCCAGCATAGAGTTACGTCTACTTAACCAGCAAAACCCAATATGTAACGCGCAGTTGATGAACGCAAGGGGTGCGAATGGCCGGGGACCGGACGAGAGAGCGGCCGCGGAGCCAGGCGAGCGCCGGGGATCTGCTGCACCTCGTGCGCAGCGGCCGGGCAACCACGCGCGGCGCGCTCCAGGAGGCCACCGGGCTCTCCAGGGCCACCGTCGGCCAGCGCCTCGACCGGCTCTTCCGGGCGGGCTGGCTGCGTGAGGGCGCGGGCGGGCCGGCCGGGTCACCGACGGGCGGGCGGCCCTCCCTGCGCCTGGAGTTCGACGACGCCCACGCGGTCGTGCTCGCCGTCTCCCTCGACACCCGGCACGCGCGCGCCGCCGTCCTCACCCTCACCGGCGAACTGCTCGCCGAGCGTTCCGGCGCGCTGTCCGTCGACGAGGGGCCGGAGCGGGTACTCGGCGCGCTCGGCGGCTGGTTCGCCGGGCTGCTGAAGGAGGCGGGGCGGACCGCGGACGCGGTGTGCGGCATCGGGCTCGGGGTCCCGGGCCCCGTGGACAGCGCCACGGGCCGCGTCGTACAGCCGCCGATCATGCCGGGCTGGGACGGCTACGACATCAGGGGCCGACTGGGCCGCGCCTTCGCCGAGCAGACGGGCGGCGGGGGTGATGTACGTGACGCGGGTGATGCGGATGGCGCAGGCGGCGTCCCCGTTCTCGTGGACAACGACGCCAACCTGATGGCCTACGGAGAGCAGCGCACCGGACACCCGGACTGCGCGGCCTTCGTCCTCGTCAAGGTGTCCACCGGCATCGGCGCCGGCGTCGTCGTCGGCGGCCGGATCTACCGGGGCATCGATGGAGGAGCGGGCGACATAGGGCATATCCGGGTGCCCGAGGGCGCGGGCACGCTGTGCCGGTGCGGCTCGTACGGGTGCCTGGCCGCGGTGGCCAGCGGGCGCGCCCTTGCGCGGCGGCTCACCGAGGCCGGGGTGTCGGCGGAGTCGGGATCGGATGTGCGGGAGCTGCTCGCCGAGGGGCACCCCGAAGCGGTGCGCCTGGCACGGGAGGCCGGGCGCAGCGTGGGCGAGGTCCTGGCGACGGTGGTGACCCTGCTCAACCCGGGGGTCCTGATGATCGCGGGGGATCTGGCCGGAACCCCCTTCCTCACGGGCGTACGCGAACTGCTCTACCAGCGGGCCCTGCCGCGCTCCACCGCTCATCTGGACGTGGTCACCGCGCGGCTGGGCGAGCGGTCTGCCCTGGTGGGGGCGGGTGCACTGGTCGTGGAGCACCTCTACGCGCCGGACCGGGCGGAGGAACGGCTCGCGGCGCTCGGCCTGTGAACGCCCGCTTCGCGTCCGGATGCTGACATCGTGGGGCCCGGATACGGCGTGATTCTCGCCACCCCTGATAGGGGTAGCGCTCAGATGAGCACCTTGAAGGCGGCTGTACATTTCTAAGGCATGGCACTGAGTGCCACTGTTCGATCATTTACAACTTGAACTCACCTGAGTGTGGAGCGTGCTCACGTGAGCGACATTGGGGGTCTACGGGGGTTGTGACTTCAAGAAATGAATACAAAGCTCCGGGCGCCGCCCCCCGTGAGTTACTTTCGATCTAGCGGCGGACGGGTGGTTACGGCCGTATGACGCACAAGTGGACGTACCCAGATGCCTTCGATCTGGGTATGTTCCTCGCCGTCAGGGCAGCCACCGAGTCATCGAGGAGTCGAGACCCGTGTCGGAAAACAAGGATCCCCACGTAGTGAAGTTCGTTTACGACTTCACCGAGGGAAACAAGGACCTCAAGGACCTCCTCGGCGGGAAGGGGGCGAACCTCGCGGAGATGACCAATCTCGGTCTGCCGGTTCCTCCCGGCTTCGTCATCACCACGGAGGCCTGCAAGGTCTACCTCGACAGTGGCGATGAACCGGTGGCACTGCGTGACGAGGTGAGTGCGCACCTCGACGCCCTTGAGCAGAAGATGGGCAAGAAGCTCGGCCAGGCCGACAACCCCCTTCTGGTGTCGGTCCGTTCGGGCGCGAAGTTCTCCATGCCCGGCATGATGGACACCGTCCTCAACATCGGACTCTCCGACAAGTCCGTCCTCGGCCTGGTCAAGCAGTCCGGCGACGAGCGGTTCGCGTGGGACTCCTACCGCCGCCTCATCCAGATGTTCGGCAAGACCGTCCTGGACGTCGACGGAGAGCTCTTCGAGGACGCCCTCGACAAGGCCAAGGCCGCCAAGAAGGTCACGGTCGACACCGACCTCGACGCCTCCGACCTCAAGAAGCTGGTCACCCGCTTCAAGAAGATCGTGAAGACCGAGGCCGGCCGGGACTTCCCGCAGGACCCGCGCGAGCAGATGGACCTCGCCATCCACGCGGTCTTCGACTCCTGGAACACCGACCGCGCCAAGCTCTACCGCCGCCAGGAGCGCATCCCCGGCAACCTCGGCACCGCGGTCAACATCTGTTCCATGGTCTTCGGCAACCTCGGCCCCGACTCCGGCACCGGCGTCGCCTTCACCCGCGACCCCGCCTCCGGCCACCAGGGTGTGTACGGCGACTACCTCCAGAACGCGCAGGGCGAGGACGTCGTCGCGGGTATCCGCAACACCGTGGCGCTCGCCGAGCTCGAGTCGATCGACAAGAAGTCGTACGACCAGCTCATGCAGATCATGGAGACGCTCGAGACCCACTACAGGGATCTCTGCGACATCGAGTTCACGATCGAGCGCGGCCAGCTGTGGATGCTGCAGACCCGCGTCGGCAAGCGCACCGCCGGTGCCGCCTTCCGTATCGCGACGCAGCTCGTCGACCAGGGCCTCATCGACGAGGCCGAGGCGCTCCAGCGTGTCACGGGCGCCCAGCTCGCGCAGCTGATGTTCCCGCGCTTCGACGAGAACGCGAAGGTGGAGAGGATCGGCCGCGGCATCGCCGCCTCGCCGGGCGCCGCGGTCGGCAAGGCCGTCTTCGACTCGTACACCGCCGTCAAGTGGTCGCGTTCGGGCGAGAAGGTCATCCTGATCCGCCGCGAGACCAACCCCGACGACCTCGACGGCATGATCGCCGCCGAGGGCATCCTCACCTCGCGCGGCGGCAAGACGTCGCACGCCGCCGTCGTCGCCCGCGGCATGGGCAAGACCTGTGTCTGCGGCGCCGAGGACCTCGAGGTCGACACCAAGCGCCGCCGGATGACGGTCGGCGGGCAGGTCATCGAGGAGGGCGACGTCGTCTCCATCGACGGCTCCACCGGCAAGGTCTACCTCGGTGAGGTGCCGGTCGTCCCGTCCCCGGTCGTCGAGTACTTCGAGGGCCGCATGCACGCCGGCGCCGACGACGCCGACGAGCTCGTCGGCGCCGTGCACCGGATCATGGCGTACGCGGACCGCGTCCGCCGGCTGCGGGTGCGCGCCAACGCGGACAACGCCGAGGACGCGCTGCGCGCCCGCCGCTTCGGTGCGCAGGGCATCGGCCTGTGCCGCACCGAGCACATGTTCCTCGGTGAGCGCCGCGAGATGGTCGAGCACCTGATCCTCGCCGACACGGACACGGAGCGCGAGGACGCCCTCAAGGAGCTCCTGCCGCTCCAGAAGAAGGACTTCGTCGAGCTGTTCGAGGCGATGGACGGGCTCCCGGTGACGGTGCGCCTGCTCGACCCGCCGCTGCACGAGTTCCTGCCCGACATCACCGAGCTGTCGGTGCGCGTCGCCCTCGCCGAGTCCCGCCAGGACGCCAACGAGAACGACCTGCGCCTCCTCCAGGCCGTGCACCGCCTGCACGAGCAGAACCCGATGCTGGGCCTGCGCGGTGTCCGTCTCGGCCTCGTGATCCCGGGCCTGTTCGCCATGCAGGTACGGGCCATCGCCGAGGCCGCCGCGGAGCGCAAGAACGCCAAGGGCGACCCGCGCGCCGAGATCATGATTCCGCTCGTGGGCACCGTCCAGGAGCTGGAGATCGTCCGCGAGGAGGCCGAGCAGGTCATCGCCGAGGTGCAGGAGCAGACCGGCGTCGAGCTGAAGCTGGCGCTCGGCACGATGATCGAGCTGCCGCGCGCCGCGCTGACGGCCGGGCAGATCGCCGAGGCCGCGGAGTTCTTCTCCTTCGGCACGAACGACCTGACGCAGACCGTCTGGGGCTTCTCCCGCGACGACGTGGAGGCCTCGTTCTTCACGGCGTACCTGGAGAAGGGCATCTTCGGGGTCTCGCCGTTCGAGACCATCGACAAGGACGGCGTCGGCAGCCTCGTACGCAACGCCGTGGAGGCCGGCCGCGCCACGCGGCCCGACCTCAAGCTCGGCGTCTGCGGCGAGCACGGCGGTGACCCGGAGTCGGTCCACTTCTTCCACGAGGTCGGCCTGGACTACGTCTCCTGCTCGCCGTTCCGTATCCCGGTCGCCCGCCTCGAGGCCGGCCGTGCCGCGTCGACGTCGACGGGCAGCGACCACCGGTAGGAACCGGTCCGCGAAACTCCGGAGCCGTTGTCTGGGTGCCCGACCCTCACGAAAGGCGGCGGCTCCGGTGCACCGAAAGAGAGGGCGGTACCCCTTGTGCGGGGGGTGCCGCCCTTTCGTGTGGGCGGGGGCCGGCGCTCTTGGATGGTCGGGGTGAAGCGGCGGACGACGTACGGTACTCGCTCTACCGGTTCGCAGTGCAGGGCTGAGCACTCCGAGAGGGGAAACGGGGGTGCGGGGTTCCGCATCTACTGGCCGGTAAGTACAGTCGGGCACCCCCGTATCCCCTCGTCCAGGGAGCCACAGCCATGACCGGCTGGAACGCGAGCGACATCCCCGACCAGAGCGGCCGCACGGCCGTGGTGACCGGCGCCAACAGCGGCATCGGCTACATCACGGCACGCGAGCTGGCCCGCAAGGGCGCCCACGTCGTCCTCGCCTGCCGCAGCGAGGCGCGGGGCACGGCCGCCCTCGACCGGCTGCGCTCCGAAGTGCCGGGCGCGCAGGCCGAGTTCGAGCAGCTCGACCTGGGTGACCTGTCGTCCGTACGGAAGTTCGCCGCAGCGCACGGCAGCGGGGAGCGGCTCGACCTGCTGATCAACAACGCGGGCGTGATGGCGCTGCCCCTCGGGCGGACCGCCGACGGCTTCGAGACGCAGTTCGGCGTCAACCACCTCGGCCACTTCGCGCTGACCGGGCTGCTCCTGCCCCGGCTCCTCGACACACCCGGCGCCCGCGTCGTCAGCGTCTCCAGCATGTTCCATGTCCTCTCGGACATCGACATCGCGGACCTCAACAGCGAGCGCCGCTACCGGCGCTGGATCGCGTACGGCCGTTCCAAGACGGCGAATCTGCTGTTCATCCACGAGCTGGCGCGCAAGCTGGCGGCGCGCGGGTCCGACGTCGTCGCGGCGTCCGCGCACCCGGGGTACGCGTCCACGAACCTCGCGACGCAGGGCGTGCGCATGGAGGGCCGCAAGGCCGTCGAGCGGGTCGTCGAGCTGGGCAACCGGGTCATCGCCCAGCCCGCAGAGGCAGGCGCGCTGCCCACGCTGTACGCGGCGACGGCACCCAGTGTGCGCCCGGACTCGTTCACCGGGCCGTCCCTGATGATGTGGCGCGGGGCGCCCGCGAGGTCATGGCGGGCCGGGCGGACCCTCGACGACGTGGCGGGGGAGCGGCTGTGGGCGGCGTCGGAACAGCTGACGGGCGTGACGTTCTAGAAGACGTTCCAGGGGGTATTTCAAGCCGCCGGACGGCCGGCCGGCTAGTCGAGTTCAGAGGCCTCGAACACCGCGCGGGCCGCGTCGCCGTCGATGCGGGCCGCGAGGCGGTCGACAACCGGGGTGCCGCAGCGGAGCAGCCCGTTCGCGCGGGCCCGGCGTGCGCCCGTCTCCAGGCGGTGCCAGACGACGGGGTTGTCGGTGAGTACCTTCGGGTCCAGCTCGACCCGCCCGCCGAGCGCGTCCCGCAGCACGAGCCGCGGCGTCACCCCGTCGCTGTGGCGCACCGACGTGAGCAGATCCGTGCAGACCCGCCGTGTGCCCCAGACGCCGCGCACGGCGAGCCAGCCGGGACCCGCGCTGACCAGCGGCGGATGCAGCACGGCGTGCAGCAGCGCCGAGAGCCCCGCCCAGAGCCCGGCCCGCGCCGGGCTGAGCGTGCCGTTGGCCGTGTCGATCACCAGGATCAGGCAGAACAGCGTGAGCGCGCAGAACACCGCCGCCCGCAGATCGGCGGCCCACCGCCGGTCCCGCACCACCATGTCCCGCGAGGCCGGCGCCGCCGCCCGCCCGCGGGATCCCGCCCCCGTGTCTCGTCCCATGCAGCGCACCGTAAGCCCGTGCGGCGCCCCAGGTCAGCACTCTTGACGTGTCGCTGATCCAGCGGCCGCGCACGTTGACGCCGTGCTGACGGGAGCGCCGACATACGGCTGTAGTCCCTCTGTCGTAATCCGGCCGCATGGTTGATCGTTGGGCCGTCGGAATCCGTGGACGCCGAAAGAAGCCGGCGTCCAAGAGCAGCGAAAAGCAGGGGGACGATCAATGACCATCAGCCGCAGGGGACTGCTCGGGACCGGCGCCGCACTGGGGCTGCTCACCGCGTGCGGCTCCAACACGGGCCGGGACGACGGCGGTTCGGGCGGCGAGCCGGAGCTGGCGCAGTGGTACCACCAGTACGGCGAGCAGGGCACCGAGCAGGCCGTGAAGAAGTACGCCGCCGCGTACGAGAAGGCGCACATCACCGTCCAGTGGCGGCCCGGCAACTACGACGAGCAGACCGCCGCCGCGCTCCTCACCGACTCGGGCCCCGACGTCTTCGAGGTCAACGGGCCCACCCTCGACCAGATCCAGGGCCGGCAGATCGCCGACCTCACCGGCCTGTTCGAGGGGGTCAAGGACGACTTCAACCCGGCGGTCCTCGCCCCGAAGACGTACGACGGCAGGATCTGGGCGATCCCGCAGGTCATCGACATGCAGATGCTCTACTACCGCAAGAGCCTGCTCGCCGACGCGGGCGTCGAGCCGCCCAAGACGCTCGACGAGCTCGTGGACGCCGCGAAGAAGCTCACCTCGAAGAAGACGAAGGGCCTCTTCCTCGGCAACGACGGCGGCGCGGGCGTCCTCGGCGGTACGCCTCTGTACGCGGCCGGCCTCGAACTCGTCACCGAGGACGGCAAGGTCGGCTTCGACGACCCGGCCGCCGCGCGAGCCCTCGGCAAGATCCATCAGCTGTACGCCGACAAGTCGCTGCTCCTGGGCGCGCCGTCCGACTGGTCCGACCCGTCGGCGTTCGTCCAGGGCCTGACCGCCATGCAGTGGTCGGGCCTGTGGGCGCTGCCCACCGTGCAGAAGGAACTCGGCGACGACTTCGGCGTCCTGCCCTTCCCGAAGGACGGCGCGGGCAGGCCGTCGGTGCCGGTCGGCGCGTACGGCGCGGCGGTCTCCACCCGTGGCAAGCACCAGCAGGCCGCGAAGGACTACCTCAGGTGGCTGTGGATCGACCGCACCGAGTACCAGGAGGACTTCGCCCTCTCGTACGGCTTCCACATCCCGGCCCGCATCTCGCTGGCGAAGAAGGCCGCGAAGCTGCGGAAGGGCGCGGCGGCCGACGCCGTCCGCTTCACGACCGACCACGGCTTCGCCCAGCCCTTGAGGTGGACACCCGCCGGCCAGACCGCGTACCAGGACGCCCTGAGCCGCATCATCAAGGGCGGCGCGAACCCGGACAGCGAGCTCAGGAGAGTCGTGCGGAAGGTGTCGGCCGAGCTCGACCGCGTGAAGAAGAAGTGAGCCTGCGGCAGGAGGGCCGCCGCCAGGCGATCCCTCGGCAGAGAGGCCGCGGGCAGGGCGACACGGCACGGAAGTGGGCCGGCGTCCAGAACCGCACCCTCTGGTTCTGGGTCTTCGTCGGGCCCTTCCTCCTCGGCCTCGGCGTCTTCACGTACATCCCGCTCGGCTGGAGCGTCTACCTCAGCTTCTTCGACGCGCACAACACCGTCACCCCGAGCGACTTCGTCGGCCTCGGCAACTACACGGCGATGCTGAAGAACGAGGCCTTCACCGACAGCCTGTGGACCTTCCTCGTCTTCTCGCTCTTCATCGTGCCCGCGACCTACGCGCTCTCGCTCGCCCTCGCCCTGATGGTGAACCGGCAGCGCCGCGCCCAGGCGTTCTTCCGCTCGGTCTTCTTCCTGCCCGCCGCCTGCTCCTACGTGGTGGCGGCCCTGATCTGGAAGATGTCGATCTTCAACGGGGTGCGGTTCGGGCTCGCCAACACCGTCCTCGGCTGGTTCGGCGGTGATCAGATCGCCTGGCTGTCGACGACCGACCCGCCCTGGTACTGGGCCGTCATCGTCACCGTACGGCTCTGGCTCCAAGCCGGCTTCTACATGGTGCTGTTCCTCGCGGGGCTCCAGCGCATCAGCCCCACCCTGTACGAGGCGGCGGCCGTCGACGGGGCGCGGCCCGGCTGGCAGGTCTTCAGGCACATCACGTTCCCGCAGCTGCGGGCCACCTCCGTGGCCGTCGTCCTGCTCCTCGTCATCAACGCCTTCCAGGCCTTCGACGAGTTCTACAACCTGCTCTCGGACGCACGCGGCTATCCGCCGTACGCCAGGCCCCCGCTCGTCTACCTCTACTACACGGCCCTCGGCCAGGGGCAGAACCTCGGCCTCGGCAGCGCGGGCGCCGTGCTGCTCGCCCTGATCATCGCGGTGGTGACGGTGGGGCAGGCCAAGTGGTTCGGCCTCGGCCGCAAGGAGGCACAGTGAGGGACGAATCCCGGGTCAGGGCCGGCCGCGCCCTGCGCCTCGCCCTGCTGATCGCGCTGGCGCTCCTGTTCCTGATCCCGTTCTACCTCCTGGTACGCAACGGGCTCGCGGCAGAGAGCGACATCACCTCGCCCGAGTGGACGTTCTTCCCGTCCTCGCTGCGCTGGGCAAACGTGCGGGAACTCTTCGCCGACACGTCCGTCCCCTACGCCCGCTCCCTGCTCAACTCCGCGCTCATCGCGGTGGCGACGACGCTCGGCACCCTGCTCCTCGCCTCGCTCGCCGGCTACGGCCTGGCCCGCATCCCGTACCGGCACGCGAACAAGGTCTTCTACGCGGTCCTCGGCACCCTGATGGTCCCGGCCGCGGTCACCTTCGTGCCGAGCTTCGTGCTCGTCTCGTCACTGGGCTGGATCTCGACGCTGCGCGGCCTGATCGTCCCGACCCTGTTCTCCGCGTTCGCGTGCTTCGTCTTCCGCCAGTACTTCCTCGGTTTTCCGGGGGAGCTGGAGGACGCGGCGCGCGTCGACGGGCTCGGCTACTGGCGTACGTACTGGCGGGTGGTCGTGCCCAACTCCCGGCCCGTCTTCGCGGCCGTCGGCACGATCGTCTTCATCGGCGCGTGGAACTCGTTCCTGTGGCCTCTGGTCATCGGCCAGGACCGCAACGCGTGGACCGTCCAGGTGGCACTGTCGTCCTTCACCACGGCCCAAGTGGTGCGGCTCCACGAGCTGTTCATCGCGGCGGCCGTGTCGGTCGTGCCGCTGCTCGTGGTGTTCCTGTTCTTCCAGCGGTGGATCGTGGCGGGGGTGGAACGCTCGGGCATCGACGACTGACGCGGCCCGGCCCCACCCCCGAGGGGCCGTCAGGCGCCCAGGGGCGCGGTCTGCACGTCGTACGTGTCGACCGCGTACTCCTCGTCGTCGAGGCACGTGCCGCTCTCCAGGTCGAAGCGCTGCTTGAGCAGCGGTGACGCGACGAACGGGCGGCCCTGCGCCGAGCCGATCAGGCCGCGGGAGAGGACCGCGGCGCCCGTGAACGGGTCACGGTTGCCGACCGCGTACAGGCGGCCCGAGCGGTCCAGGAACACGGCGGCCTGCCGGCCGTCGGGCAGCAGCGCCGCGACCCCGCGGCCCGGGGTCAGCCGGGCCAGCTCGCATACCGTGAACCAGGCGTCGTCCAGGCGGAGTTGCACCATCACGGCGGTCTTCTCGGGAGCGACGGTCATGACGTCACCGATCCTTCCAGGGGGCGGGAGCCGATGGAGAGCAGGGGCAGGTCGGGCTTGATCTGGTCGCGCTCCGGGACGAACCGCACCAGCGGGTCCGGCGCGTCGGGCGCGTTCACGAAGGACACGAAGCGCTCCAGGCGCTCCGGGTCGTTGATGGTGTCGGCCCACTCGTCGCGGTAGTGCGCGACGTGGTCGGCCATCAGGGCCTCCAGCTCGTCGCAGAGGCCGAGGGAGTCGTGCACGACGACGTCCCGTACGTGGTCGAGGCCGCCCTCGATCCGCTCCAGCCAGCCCGCCGTGCGCTCCAGACGGTCGGCCGTGCGGATGTAGAACATCAGGAACCGGTCGATCAGCCGGATCAGCTCGGCGTCGGAGAGGTCCTGCGCGAGGAGGTCGGCGTGGCGCGGGGTCGCGCCCCCGTTGCCGCCCACGTACAGGTTCCAGCCGTTGGCCGTGGCGATCACCCCGAAGTCCTTCGACTGGGCCTCCGCGCACTCGCGCCCGCAGCCCGACACGGCCGACTTCAGCTTGTGCGGCGCCCGCAGACCCCGGTAGCGCAGCTCCAGGTCGATCGCCATGCGCACGGAGTCCTGGACGCCGTAACGGCACCACGTCTGCCCCACGCACGACTTCACCGTCCGCAGCGCCTTGCCGTACGCGTGGCCCGACTCGAAGCCTGCGTCCACCAACCGTGCCCAGATCAGCGGCAGTTGCTCGACCCGGGCGCCGAAAAGGTCGATCCGCTGACCTCCGGTGATCTTTGTGTAGAGGCCGAAGTCGCGCGCCACCTCGCCGATCACGATGAGCTTCTCCGGGGTGACCTCGCCGCCGGGGATGCGGGGCACGACCGAATAGGAGCCGTTCTTCTGGAGGTTGGCGAGGAAGTGGTCGTTCGTGTCCTGGAGGGCCGCCTGCTCGCCGTCGAGGACATGGCCGTCGGCGCCGATCGTCGGGGCGAGCGAGGCGATGATCGAGCCGACCGCCGGCTTGCACACCTCGCACCCCTCACCGCCGCGCGCGCCGTCACGCCCGTGCGCGTCGAGCAGCTCCGCGTACGACGCGATCCGCTTGACCCGGACGATCTCGTACAGCTCGGCGCGGGTGTGCGGGAAGCAGCCGCACAGGCCCTTGTCGCCGCTCTGGGGCAGGAGCTGGCCGATGAGCTTCACGCAACTGCCGCAGCCCGTACCGGCCTTGGTGCACTTCTTCACCTCGGGCAGCGTGGCGTGCGCCTGGACCGCCTCCTTGGTGACGTTGTGGCAGGAGCAGATCACCGCGTCGCCGGGCAGCGCCTCCGGGCCGAGCGCGGCCGGCGCCCCCGCCCCCGCGGGCAGCACCAGCTGCTCGGGCGCCACGGGCGGCACCGAACCGGTCAGCGCGCGCAGCGTCGCGTACGCGTCCGCGTCCCCGACCAGGATCCCGCCGAGCAGCTCGCCCTCCGGGCCCACGACCAGCTTCTTGTACGTGCCCGAGCGCGAGTCCGAGTAGACGACGTCGAGGCAGCCGTCGGCCGCGCCGTGCGCGTCGCCGAACGACGCCACGTCCACGCCGAGCAGCTTCAGCTTCGTCGACAAGTCGGCACCGGTGAACTGCCCGTCCTCCGACGCGATCGTGGCGGCCACCGTCTGCGCCATCTCGTAGCCCGGCGCGACCAGGCCGTACACGCGGCCGTCCACGGCCTGCGCGCACTCGCCGATCGCGTACACCGCCGGGTCGCTGGTGCGGCAGCGCTCGTCGACGGTGATGCCGCCGCGTTCGCCGACGGTGAGCCCCATGTCGCGGGCGAGCTGGTCGCGCGGCCGTACGCCCGCCGAGAACACCACCAGGTCGGTCGCCAGTTCCGAGCCGTCCGACAGCTTCATGGCGCGCACCGCGCCGTCCTCGCCGCCGGTCAGGATCTCCTGCGTGCCGACGCCCGTGTGGACGCTCAGGCCCATGCCCGTGATGGTGCGCAGGAGGGCCGCGCCGCCGCCCTCGTCGACCTGCACCGGCATGAGGCGCGGCGCGAACTCCACGACGTGCGTGTCGAGGCCGAGGCCGCGCAGGGCGCCCGCCGCCTCCAGGCCGAGCAGCCCGCCGCCCACCACGGCCCCGGTCGTGGCGTGCTTCTTCGCGTACTCCTCGATCGCGAGCAGGTCCTCGATCGTGCGGTACACGAAACAGCCCGTCGCGTCCTTGCCGGGCACGGGCGGCACGAACGGGTAGGAGCCGGTCGCGAGGACGAGGGTGTCGTACGTGACCTGGAGACCGGAGCGCGCCGTGACCGTCCGCGTATCGCGGTCGATGTGCTCGGCGGGGTCCCCGAGGTGCAGCTCGATGCCGTGCCGGGCGATGAACTCCGCGTCCGTGAGCGAGAGTTCGTCCGGTGTGCGGCCCGAGAAGTACGAGGTGAGCTGGACCCGGTCGTAGGCGGGGCGCGGCTCCTCGCACAGCACGACGACGCGGTGCGTGTCCGTGAGCCCGCGCTCGGCCAGGGCCTCGAGGAAGCGCTGGCCGACCATGCCGTGGCCGACGAGGACGAGTGTGGGCATGGTGGGCATCTCAGAGGCCTCCGTCGTGAGTGAGCAGGTGGAGCAGGGGTTCGCCGTCGTCGGGCAGCGGGTCGTCGGCCTCCCAGGCCCGGGCGAGCGCCCCGACCGTGCCGAGCTCGCCGACCAGCACCCCGCCGACGAGCCGGTCACCGCGGACGACGACCTTGCGGTACGTGCCGCGGGTCGCGTCGGCGAGCTGCACGACGTCGTCACCGGGCAGCGCCTCCGGCTCCCCGAACGCCGCGAGGTCGAGCGGCCCGGCCTCGTGCGGCAGGGTCAGCCGGGTGAGGGTGCGGGTGCCCGCGTAGGGGCTCCGCCGCCCGGAGAGCAGGTTCTCGGCGAGCGCGTCGGCCTGTTCCACGGCGGGGGTCGCGAGCCCGTAGACGCGGCCCGCGTGCTGGGCGCAGTCCCCGACCGCGCGGACGCGGGGGTCCGAGGTGCGCAGATCGTCGTCGACGACGATCCCTTCGCGTACGTCGAGCCCCGCGGCCAGTGCGAGCCCCGTACGGGGACGCACCCCGCACGCGAGGACCGTCAGATCCGTGCCGAGCACATAGCCGTCGGCGAGCTCGACCCTGCGGACCGCCCCGTCGACGACGCCCACGCCCCGTACGCGGCACTGCGTGTGCACCTCGACGCCGAGCGCGGTGAGGTGCTCGTGCACGAGACGCGAGGACCCCGGGTCGAGCTGGCGCTCCATCAGGCGCTCGGACTGCTGCGTGAGCACCACCTGGGCGCCGCGCCGGGCGAGCGCACGGGCCGCGGACACTCCGAGGAGCCCGCCGCCGACGACGACCGCGCGCACCCCGGGAACCACCGCCCGCGACAGCGCCAGGCAGTCGTCCATGGTGCGGAAGGCATGCACCCCGCCCGGCAGCTCAGCCGCGCCGGGCGCGAACAGGCCGCGCAGAGGAGGCAGGACCGGGTTCGACCCGGTGGCGAGCACGAGGGTGTCGTACGGGACGTCGGAGCCGTCCTCGCAGCGCACCACCTGCTCGTCGCGGTCGATACGGACGGCGCGGGTCCGCAGGTGGGTTCCGGTGTGGCGGGGCAGCGCGATGACGTCGGCGCCGTAACTGCCCGCGAGGACCTCGGCGAGCAGCACCCTGTTGTACGGGGCGTGCGCCTCCTCGCCGATGAGTACGGCGGCACCGCCCAGGCGCCGGGCGAGCCGGGTACCGGCGAGGCCGGTGCCGATCACCACCACGCGCCCGGGGTCCGTCGAATAGGTCATGCACGGCAGCCTGCGGGGCCGGTGTTACCCGGCCGCATCCCTCCCGTTTCCCACGGGGAACGCTGCGCTCAGCGCGCACGAGGAGGGAGTGTGAGGGCTCAGCGGCTGCCCGTCAGATGCGCGAACACCACGACGTTCCCCCGGTAGCCGGTCTGCTTCGAGTAGCCGCCCCCGCAGGTGATGACGCGCAGCTCGGGCCGGTCGGCCGCACCGTACACCTTCTCGTCGGGGAAGGCGCGGGCGTCGTAGACCTCGACGGCGTCGACGGTGAACACGGCGACGGAGCCGTCGCGGCGGTCGACCTCGATGGTGCGGCCCCTGGTCAGCGCGCCCAGGTCGTAGAAGACGGCGGGCCCCTCGGCGTTGTCGACGTGGCCGGCCACGACCGCTGTGCCGCGGACGCCGGGCGCGGTCCCGGCCTCGTACCAGCCGGCCAGGTTCTTCTGCTGCGGCGGCGGGACGCCCAGGCTGCCCTGCGGGGTCAGGGCGAGCCCCATGAGAGGTGCGTCGACCCGGATCGAGGGGATGCGGATGCGGTCGGGGGGCGAGGAGGAGAGGGGGGCCGCGCCGGGAGGCTCGTGGCCGGTGCCGGGGAGCGCGGACCCGGCCTGTGCTGTGGACGGCTGCGGCGGTCCGTGTATCTCGGTGCCCTGGAGCAGCAGCCAGGCGCCCAGACACAGGGCGAGAGCGGTGACCGCGGCTATGAGTCCGCTGCTGACTATGCGGCGGCGCGCCTGAGGCATCGGCTTCTCCAGGTCGAAATCGGTGGGGGCACCTTCCTCTCCCGGCCGCGCGAGGGGGGTGGGCGGCCGGGAGAGGAGAGGACATGCGGTACCAGGGGGCCGGAGGGACAGCGGAGGTCGTCCGTCCGGCGCCCGTCAGATCCCTTCGCCTCTCGCCCGGCGATGCAGGAGCCAGGTACCGCCCGCGGCGGCGACGGCAAGCGCCGCCACTCCCGCCGCCGTCTTCACGGGGTCGGTGCCGAGCGCGCCGCCGACCCCCGTCTTCACATGGCCCTTCGGATGAACCTGGTCAGGCGAGGAGGCGAGCGCGACCATCAGATCGCCCGTCACCTGCCCGCCGCCGGAGCACTTCGCGACGATCTCGTACGTCCCGGGCTGCGCCGACGGAGGCACCTGGAACCGCCCCACGGCGTCCTTTTCCTGCGAGCCCGGGGCGAGCGTGAAGGTGCCCGCGCCGACCGCGCTCGCGTCCCCGGCGGCGGCGCGGCTCGCACCGCACGCGGTGGTGTTGACGGTGACCGTGGCGCCGGCGGTGGCGTTCGCCGGATACACCTCGAGACCGCCCGAGCCGACCTTGCCGGCGTACGAGGGCGCAGTGGTCAGTGCCGCGGCGGCCGCGGCGAGCGCGGCGGCGGTCAGCAGGCGAGATGTGCGCATCGTGTCGTGCTCCTCCGAGGGGGCACGGCCCGCGGCACCCCCAAGTGCCGCTGCGTCGGTCACGCCCCTGCCCTACCGAGGTAAGTGGCACTCGCCCCGGAACGCCTCCTGATGCACCATCAGAAATCCGGTGAGAGAGCGTCATCTGACACCCCGGCAGGAACATTCCAGCAGGTCACCGGCGCGCCGCAGAAAAGAAGCCGAAGGGGGAGCGGACACCGGTGAACGGGTGACCGGACCCGCGCGGCGTCCGCTTGACCTCAACCAAGCTTCAGGTATGAGGCTTGCCCCATGAACACCACAGCCGCACCGTCCGGCGCCCCTGTTTCCGCCCCCACCGAGACCCCCGTACGGGTCGCGGTCGTCATCGGCAGCAACCGCGAGGGCCGCTTCGGCCCGGTCGTCGCCGACTGGCTCATGTCCCTGCTCGGGGAGCGCCCCGACCTCGCCGCCGACGTGATCGACGTGGCCGCCACCGACCTGCCCACCGCGCTCTCCTACGACCCGTCCGCCGAGGTACGGGCCGAGCTGGCCAAGGTCACCCCGAAGCTGGCCGCGGCCGACGCCTTCATCGTCCTCACCCCCGAGTACAACCACTCCTACCCGGCGTCCCTCAAGAACGTCATCGACTGGCACCACGCCGAATGGCAGGCCAAGCCGGTCGGCTTCGTCTCCTACGGCGGCATCTCCGGTGGCCTGCGCGCGGTCGAGCACCTGCGCACCGTCTTCGCCGAGCTGCACGCCGTCACGGTCAGGGACACCGTCTCCTTCACCCATGCGGGCAGCCACTTCGACGAATCCGGCGCCCACCGCGACCCCGAGGCGCCGGCCGCCGCGGCGAAGGCGATGCTCGACCAGCTGGCGTGGTGGGCGAAGGCGCTGCGGGAGGCGAAGGAGGTACGCCCGTACGGCAGTTGAGACCGGACAGCCGAAGGCCCCCGCAGCGGCGACTGCGGGGGCCTCCCCATACCCATACGCGATGTCAGCCCACGGACACGGCGGACCAGGTCGCGGCCACGGCGGCGTACTCCGCGCTGCCGGCGCCGTACAGGTCCTTCGCCGCGCTGAGGGTCGCCGTGCGGGCGCCCGCGTAGTTCGTCGAGGACGTCATGTAGACGGTCAGGGCCCGGTACCAGATCTTGCCGAGCTTGTCCTTGCCGATGCCGGTCAGCGTCGAGCCGTTGCACGTCGGGCTGTTGTGCTGGACGCCGCCGATGACCTTCGGCCCGCTGCCCTCGGCGAGCAGGTACGCGAAGTGGTTGGCGACCCCGGACGAGTAGTGCACGTCGAGGTTGCCGACCGACGAGCTCCAGCAGTCGGCGGAGTTGCCGTCCTTGCTGGGCTTGTCCATGAAGCGCAGCGCCGGCTGGCCGAAGCCGGGCTTCACGATCTTCTCGCCGATGAGCCAGTCGCCCGGGTCGGACGCGTTGTTCGCGTAGAACTCGACGAGCGTGCCGAAGATGTCGGACGTCGCCTCGTTCAGGCCGCCGGACTCGCCCGAGTAGGTGAGCCCCGCGGTCTTCGACGTGACGCCGTGCGACATCTCGTGCCCGGCGACGTCGAGCGCCACGAGCGGCCCGAACGTCGAGCCGTCACCGTCGCCGTACGTCATGCAGAAGCAGGTGTCGTCCCAGAAGGCGTTGTTGTAGTTGCTGCCGTAGTGGACGCGGTTGTACGAGCCCTTGCCGTCGCCGCCGATGCCGTTACGGCCGTGGACGTTCTTGTAGTAGTCCCAGGTTGTGTCGGTCCCGTACTGGGCGTCCACGGCGGCCGACGAACGGTCGGAGTTCGCGCCGGTGCCCCAGTGGTTGTCGGCGTCGGTGAACACCACCGCGGGAGCGCGGCTCCAGCAGATGGTCAGGACGCAGCCGTCGGTCTTGTTCTGCGCGTCACCCGAGTAGGTGCCGCCCCGCGTCGCGTCCTTGAGCTGGTACGTCGACCCGGACTGCGTCGTCTCCAGCGGGACCGTGCCCGAGTAGAGGGACTTTCCGTCGCCGGTCGCGGTCTCGATGCTGTCCCAGGCGTCGATCTGCCTGCCGGTGGTGGCGTCGGTGAGGACGACGCGGGCGACCGGGTTGCCGAGCGAGTCCTTGCCCGCGGTGTCTGTGCGCCACGCCAGCTTCGGCGCGCCGTGCAGCGCGTCCACGACGAGCGCGGGCTTGGCGACGACCTTGCGCAGGAGCTCGCCCGGATTGGCGGCGCGCAGTGCGGCGGTGGCGATGTCGGCGGCCTTCGGGGCGGGGAGCCCAGGCGTCACGCTCGGCACGGAGAGGTCGCCGAGGACCGCGCGGTTCGCTGAGCGGTAGCCGCCGTCGCGGTTCAGATGGACGACGAAGTCACCGCCGAGAACAGGCAATTGACGGTAGGTGCGGTTGTAGCGCACGTGCTGGGTGCCGTCGGAGTCGACGACGACGTCCCGCACGGAGGTGCCCTGAGCCGAGGTGAGCCCGAGGTCGGCGGCCGCCGCGTGCAGCGCGGCCGCGGCGTTCCGGACGGCGTCGGCCCGGGTGGGCGGGGCGGTGTCGGCGCCCGCGGTGGGGGCGAGGGCGGCGGCCACCAGGGTGGCGGCCGCCGTGGCTATGCCGGCGGTGGTGAGTCGCGATGTGGTCCGGGCAGGTCTCATCGGGCTCCTAGTGACGGCGCGCGGGCGCGCTGAGGGCGGTCACACTGATGTCGCCTCAGATTTAAGGGTCCATGACATGTCATGTCCATAGCGCCCCCGTGGTGGAGCTGTGAATAGGTGTTCACGTGCACAATCAGGAGCGCACGGCCTGTGAAAGGAACGGACATGAACGCACTGGCCATGACGGTCCTCACCACGACCGACGACGAGGCCAAGGCCCGCGCCCTGGCCGCGGGAGCGGTCGAAGCACGCCTGGCGGCCTGCGCCCAGATCGCGGGCCCGGTCACCTCGGTCTACCGCTGGCAGGGCAACACGGAGACCGCCCAGGAGTGGCAGGTGCTCCTCAAGACCACGGCCGACGGGTACGAGGCCCTGGAGTCATGGCTGTTGGAGGCCCACGACTACGAGACCCCGGAGATCATCGCGACACCGGTGGTGCGGGGGAGCGCCGCGTACCTCGCGTGGATCGAGGGGGAGACGGGCGGAGTCTGAGCGCGGGAGCCGAGTGGTGCGTGGCCGGAATCCGGGGTCGCGGAAGCCGGAAAAGCCGACGGCCCGAGCGCTCCAGCACCCGGACCGTCACCGACTCACCGATGCACGACGTCACCGATTCACGACCGGCCTCACTTACGCAAGACCAGCGTGATTCCCGCCACGACCAAGCCGAGGGCCACGGCCGCGACCCCGTATCCGAGGCGGTGGGACCGAAGCCCCGGCAGGAAGCGGTCGACGGCGATGCGGCCGGGGCCGGTCAGCGCGAGCGCCACCGCGCCGAGTGCGATCAGGAGCTCGTACTCGATGCCCTGCGGCGCGAAGAATCCGCCGCCCCACTTCACGGCGATGGCGTTGACCAGGGTGCCGGCCACGGCCGCGGCGGCCAGCGGGGTGAGCAGGCCGAGCGCGAGGCCGAGCCCGCCGAGGGTCTCGCTGAGCCCGGCGACCGCGGCGAACGTCTTCGGTGACGGGTAGCCGGACGCGGCGAAGAACTGCCCGGTGCCGTCGATCCCGCCTCCGCCGAACCAGCCGAAGAGCTTCTGCGCACCATGCGCGGCCATGGTCAGGCCGAGGGCGAGGCGCAGTACGAGAAGGCCGAGGTCATAGGCGTGGGCGGGCGCGGCAGGGGTGGGGGTGCCGGGCGCGCGGAGCGGGCCGAGCTGGTTCGCGAGAGAGGTCACGTGGGGGTCTCCTGACTCGGAAGGGAAACATGCTTGAACTTTCAAGCTATGACCAAGCTAACCGCCCGCCCGCGATGTTTCAAATGTGAACGACACCGTCCGAGCGGTCACCGGAGCCGGAGACGAAGCCGGAGTCGATACCGGAACCGGATCCGGAGTCGATACCGGCCGCCTCGACCCGTACCGCGCACACCTTGAACTCCGGCATCCGGGATGTCGGATCGAGCGCGGGGTTGGTCAGGTTATTGGCGCGCCCGGCGCCTGGCCAGTGGAACGGCATGAACACCGTGTCGGGCCGGATGCCCGCCGTGATCCGGGCGGGCGCCTCGGCCCGCCCTCGCCGGGAGACGACGGCGACCGGCTCGCCCTCCGCCACCCCGATCCGCGCGGCGAGCCGCGGATGCAGCTCCACGAAGGGGCCGGGCGCGGCGGCGTTCAGCTCGGCCACGCGCCGGGTCTGCGCACCCGACTGGTACTGCGACACGACGCGCCCGGTCGTCAGATGGACCGGGAACTCGGCGTCCGGCTCCTCGGCGGCGGCCCGGTGCGAGACGGCGACGAACCGGGCCCGCCCGTCCTCGGTGGCGAACCGTTCCAGAAAGAGCCGGGGCGTCCCGGGATGTTCCTCTTCAGGGCAGGGCCAGAACACCCCGTCCTCCTCGACGAGCCGCCGGTAAGAGATCCCCGCATAGTCGGCAGGCCCTCCTCCCGAAGCCAGCCGCAACTCCTCGAAAACCTCCTCGGGATCGGCCGGAAACCCCTTCTCCACCCCCAGTCGCCCGGCCAGCTCATGCAGCACTTCCAGATCGCTCCTCACCCCTTCCGGGGGCGAGAGCGCCCGGCGCCGCAGCAGCACGCGCCCCTCCAGACTGGTCATGGTCCCCGTCTCCTCGGCCCACTGGGTAACGGGAAGCACCACATCGGCAAGAGCGGCGGTCTCGGAAAGCACCACATCGGCCACGGCCAGAAAGTCGAGCGACCGCAACCGCTCCTCCACATGCGCGGCGCGCGGCGCGGACACCACCGGATTCGACCCCATGACCAGCAGGGCCCGTACGTCACGCCCCAGCGCGTCGAGCAGCTCGTACGCGGAACGGCCGGGCCCGGGAAGGGAGGCGGGGTCGACGCCCCACACGCCGGCCACGTGCGCACGCGCCGCCGGGTCGGTGAGCTTGCGGTACCCGGGCAGCTGGTCGGCCTTCTGCCCGTGCTCGCGCCCGCCCTGCCCGTTGCCCTGCCCGGTCAGGCACCCGTACCCGGAAAGGGGCCGCCCGGCGCGCCCGGTCGCGAGACACAGGTTGATCCAGGCGCCCACAGTATCGGTGCCTTTGGACTGCTGCTCGGGCCCGCGCGCGGTGAGGACCATGGCGGCCTCGGGCTCGCAGAACATCCGTACGGCCTCGCGCAGTTGAGGCACCGGAACGCCGGTCACACGCTCCACGTACTCGGGCCAGTGCGCCATCACGGCGGCCCGCGCGTCCTCCCAGCCGCGTGTCCGCGTCCGCACGAACTCCTCGTCGACCCGCCCCTCGGTCACCACGAGATGCAGCATGCCGAGGGCCAGGGCGAGATCGGTCCCGGGCCGGGGCGCGAGATGGAGGTCGGCGAGCTCGGCGGTGCGCGTGCGGCGGGGGTCGATGACGACCAGGGTGCCGCCGTTCTCCCGCAGTTCGTTCAGATAGCGGACAGCAGGGGGCATGGTATCGGCCATGTTCGACCCGACCAGGACCACACATCCCGTACGCGGAATGTCCTCCAGGGGGAACGGCAGCCCGCGGTCGAGCCCGAACGCGGCGAGCTGCCCCGCCGCGGCGGACGACATGCAGAACCGGCCGTTGTAGTCGATCTGGGAGGTCCCGAGCACGACCCGGGCGAACTTCCCGAGCCCGTACGCCTTCTCGTTGGTGAGCCCGCCCCCGCCGAAGACCCCGCACGCGTCCGGGCCATGAGCCGAACGCGTACGGGAGAGCCCCTCGGCGACACGATCAAGCGCCTCACCCCAAGAAGCGGCCTCGAGCGCGCCCCCTTTGCGAACGAGCGGCCCACTCAACCGCGCCCCCGGCTCCAGCACGGCGGCGGCTGTACGCCCCTTCCCGCACAGGGCGCCCCGATTGACGGGAAACCCGGCACGCTCCTCGACCTCGACAGCACCAGAGGCAGTCGGGACGAGATTCATCCCGCACTGAAGGGAGCAGTAGGGGCAGTGGGTGGGCGTAACAGTGCGCATGTCGCCCACACTGCGCGCACGCTGTTACGCGACAGCCCACTCCCGATTACACACAAGGCACGACGCCCTCTTAGCGGCACCGGAGGGACGGTGAGAACAACGGCGGATCGGCCGCGAATCCATCGCGTCGTGTCCGCCCGGAGCACGGAGGCCTTCCGAACCCAAGGCTCCCGGATCCCGCATCAGCGACGCCCCACCTCAAGAGCCTCCCGAACCCCAGGCTCCCGTTGGCCGAGAAACCGGGGATCGGGCCGGAACACGGAGTCGATGACGGCCTTCCCCGCAGCGAACACCTCACGGGCCCCGCCGTAATACCAGGTCACGTCGTGCCGGTCGTCGACGCCGACGCCGTACGACGAGACGCCCGCCGCCTCGCACAGGGTGACCGCGCGCCGAATGTGGAACCCCTGGCTGATCAGCACGGCCCGGTCGACCCCGAAGATCTTCTTGGCCCGCACGCACGAGTCCCAGGTGTCGAACCCGGCGTAGTCGCTGACGACAGCCTTGCCGGGCACCCCGTGCCGGGTCAGATAGGCGCGCATGGCGTCGGGCTCGTCGTAGTCCTCGCGGCTGTTGTCGCCGGTCACCAGAACGACCCGGATCCGCCCGTCACGGTAGAGCCGGGCCGCGGCGTCGAGCCGGTGAGCGAGATACGGCGAAGGCTCGCCCTCCCAGAGCCCGGCCCCGAACACCACCGCGACATCCGTACGCGGCGCATCATCGACCGTACGCAGCCGGTCCCCGGTCACCGCAAACATCCACGTAGCCGGCAACAGCGCCAGCACACACACGGCCACAGCGCCCTGTACGAACAGCCGCCACCCCCGTCGCGTACGCGGCAACCGGATCCGCACCACTGCCCCCACCCCCACCCCTCCGAAAACGTCGTCGCACGACTGGACGCACGTTCCCGCCGGCCGGTTCAAGCGAAAGGCGGAGACCCGGGCCACCTCACATCCGCCCGAACACCTGGTGAGCCCAGGGGAAGCGACCCGTCACCGCCCCGCAACGACGCCGCAACCTCCCGCGTCCAGGATCAATTCATGACGGCGTCGAATCATCAGCGCGACGAGCTCACCGGCACGGCCCACCTCGACAGTACGGCGCAACTCATGACCAGGATCACCAGTCAGCTCGGCTCCCAGCTGAGCCACGTCCGGCCCGACGGCAGCCGCCGCACACCCCCGCAGGCCCCGCCCACCCAGCCGGCCCTGGTAGTCGTGGCGCACGGCAGCCGCGACCCGAGGGCGCTCGCCACGGTCCACGCCCTGCTGGACAAGGTGCGCGAGGAACGCCCGGGACTCCCCGTCCACCTCGGCCACATCGAGCTGAACGAACCGCTCCTGACCGACACCCTCGCGGGCCTCGCCCCCGGCCGCGCCGTCCTCGCCCCGCTGCTCCTGTCCCGCGGCTACCACGTAAAGCAGGACATCCCGGCAGCCCTGGCCGCGGCCCCGCACCTGACGGCCCGCGTCGCCCCGCCGCTGGGCCCCCACCCGCTCCTCGTGGAAACGCTGCACGCCCGCCTGGTGGAGGCCGGCTGGGACCCGCGCCCCGACGCCCGTACGCGCAGGACCAGCGGTGTGGTCCTCGCGGCGGCCGGCTCCCGCGACCCCGACTCGGCCGTCGACACGGCCCGCACGGCCGCGCTCCTGGCGAACCGGCTCGGCGTCCCGGTGGTGCCCGCCTACGCGAGTGCCGCCGCGCCCACCGTCCCGGCCGCGCTGCGTGCGCTGGCCGCGAGAGGCAGGCACCGGGCCGCCGTCGCCGCGTACTTCACGGCGCCGGGCCGCTTCGCCACGCAGTGCGCGCAGGCCGCCCCCTGGATAGCCACCGCCCCGCTCGGCGCGCACACGGCGATGGCGCGCCTCCTGCTCCACCGCTACGACACGACGCTCGCATCCCCGGCGCGCCCCGCCCCCGTACAGCGGCAGCTCACGTCGGCCTGACCGTTTGTCACCGCGTGCCTTTACTGTCAGTCCATGGAAGGCACGCACGAGACCCCCGCAGCGAAACCGGCCCCATCCGTCCCGACCACCCCGTCCCACCCCGTCGACCGGTCCGGCTACGACGCAGCGGCGGCGGAGCGCTGGGCCGCCGAGCCCGACAAACGCCCCGGCCGCACCGCCTTCCAGCGCGACCGCGCCCGCGTCCTGCACTCCTCGGCGCTGCGCCGCCTCGCGGGCAAGACCCAGGTAGTCACCCCCGGCACGATGAACCGGGCCTGGGACGCCAGCCCCCGCACCCGTCTGACGCACTCCCTGGAATGCGCGCAGGTGGGCCGGGAGCTCGGCGCGGCGCTCGGCTGCGACCCGGACCTCGTGGAGACGGCCTGCCTCTCGCACGACATGGGCCACCCGCCCTTCGGCCACAACGGCGAACAGGCGCTGAACGAGGTGGCGCAGGACTGCGGCGGCTTCGAGGGGAACGCGCAGTCGCTGCGCCTGCTGACCCGTATCGAACCCAAGCGCTTCGTCCACAGCGCCGACACGGACGAGCTGGTCAGCGTAGGCCTGAACCTCACGCGCGCCGCGCTGGACGCCGCGACGAAGTACCCGTGGCCCCGCGGCGGCCACCCCACCGACCCGGCCTCGCCCAAGTTCGGCGTCTACGAGGACGACCGCCCGGTCTTCGACTGGATCCGCAAGGAGTCACCCGAGCGACGCACCTGCTTCGAGGCGCAGGTCATGGACTGGTCGGACGACGTCGCGTACTCGGTGCACGACCTGGAGGACGGCCTGCACGCCGGCCACCTGGACCCGAACATGCTGCACGCCGAGCCGGAGCGCCGTGACATCTACGCGGTCGCGATCGGCCGTTACGTACCGGCGGACACCGGCCCCGAAGAGCTCGCGGCGGCACTCGACCGGCTCCTCGACCAGGAGTGGTGGCCGCACGGCTACGACGGCACGGCGGTCGCGCAGGCCCGCCTCAAGGATGCGACGAGCCAGCTCATCGGCCGCTTCTGCCTCGCGGCGGAGGGCGCCACGCGCGCCCGGTACGGCTCGGGCCGCCTCACGCGCTACGAGGCCGAGCTGGTGGTGCCGCGCGAGGCACGGTACGAGTGCGCGGTCCTCAAGGCGGTCGCCGACCGGTACGTGATGCAGCGCCCGCAGCAGGAGCGGCTCCGCGCCGACCAGCGCATCGTCGTGGCGGAGCTGGCCGAGGCCCTCACCCGGCGCGCCCCCGACGGCCTCGACCCGCAGTTCCGCGCCCTGTTCGACACGGCGGGCGACGACCGCTCCCGCAAGCGCGTGATCGTCGACCAGATCTCCTCCCTCACCGACTCCTCGGCCCGCGAGTTGCACGCGCGGCTCACAGGGCCCCGTCCATGAGGGCGTCGCCCAGCGCCCGCACCGCGCTGCGCCGCGGAGCGGGGTCCTGGGGATCGCGCTCCTGTGCACGGTCGTCCTGAGCTCGGTCGTCGTCCTCGTCGCGAAACTGGCCACCGACCACTGGGCGTGACGAAAAGATGCCCTGTTCGGACCATGCCCCCTTCCCGCATCACGCTCCGTGCGGGAGGCTCCATATGGCGCCATGGCAAAGAGGAGGCATCACGTGGTCGACGCGGATCAGACGTTCGTCATTGTCGGAGGCGGGCTCGCCGGAGCGAAAGCGGCCGAGACGCTGCGCTCCGAGGGCTTCAACGGCAGAGTGATCCTCATCGGGGACGAGAGGGATCACCCGTACGAACGCCCACCCCTGTCCAAGGGCTATCTCCAGGGCAAGGAGGAACGGGACAGCGTCTTCGTCCACGAACCGGCCTGGTACGCGCAGAACGACATCGAGCTGCACCTCGGCCAGACCGTCGTAGCGGTCGACCCGGCCGTGAAGAACGTCCGGCTCGGCGACGGCACGGTCGTCCAGTACGACAAGCTGCTCCTGGTCACCGGCGCCGAGCCGCGCCGCATGGACATCCCGGGGACCGAGCTGGCCGGCGTGCACCATCTGCGCCGCCTCGCCCACGCGGAGCGCCTGAAGGGTGTCCTCGCCTCCCTCGGCCGGGACAACGGCCACATCGTGATCGCGGGCGCGGGCTGGATCGGCCTCGAGGTCGCCGCGGCGGCCCGCGAGTACGGCGCCGAGGTCACCGTCGTCGAGCCCGAGGCAACCCCGCTGCACGCGGTCCTCGGCCCCGAAATCGGCCAGATCTTCGCCGACCTGCACGCCGAGCACGGCGTCCGCTTCCACTTCGGGACCCGCCTCACCGGCATCACCGGCCAGGACGGCATGGTCCTCGCCGCCCTCACCGACGACGGTGAGGAGCACCTGGCCCATGACGTGCTGGCCGCGATCGGCGCCGCCCCACGCGTCTCGCTCGCCGAGTCCGCCGGGATCGAACTCGTGGACCGTTCGCACGGCGGCGGCATCGCCGTCGACGCCTCGCTGCGCACCTCCGACCCGGACATCTACGCGGCCGGTGACGTGGCGGCCGTGCAGCACCCCCTCTTCGGGACCCGGCTGCGCGTCGAGCACTGGGCCAACGCGCTCAACGGCGGCCCGGCTGCCGCCCGCGCCATGCTGGGCCAGGAGGTGACGTACGACCGGGTGCCGTACTTCTTCTCCGACCAGTACGACGTCGGCCTCGAGTACTCGGGCTGGGCGCCCCCGGGCAGTTACGACCAGGTGGTCATCCGGGGGGACGCGGGCAAGCGGCAGTTCATCGCGTTCTGGCTGGGGGACGGGAGGGTGCTCGCCGGGATGAACGTGAACGTGTGGGACGTCACGGAGACCATCCAGGCCCTCATCCGCTCCGGTGCCAGGCCCGGGACGGAACGCCTGGCGGATCCGTCCGTCGCGCTCACGGCGCTGCTCGAGGGGGAGGACGGGTGACGTGAGTGTCGGCGGGTCACCGTAGAATTCTTGCGTGGCAGGCAGGATCAATGACGAGGACGTGAAGGCGGTCCGGGACGCGGTCCCGATCGACGCCGTGGTGTCCGAGTACCTGCAACTGCGCAACGCGGGCGGCGGGAACCTCAAGGGCCTGTGCCCCTTCCACGACGAGAAGTCGCCGTCCTTCCAGGTCAGCCCGAGCAAGGGCTTCTTCCACTGCTTCGGCTGCCAGGAGGGCGGCGACACCATCACGTTCGTGATGAAGGTCGACCACCTCTCCTTCTCCGAGGCCGTGGAGCGCCTCGCCGGCCAGGCGGGCATCACCCTGCGGTACGAGGAGGGCGGCTACAACCCCTCGCACCAGCGCGGTGAGCGCATCCGCCTGGTCGAGGCGCACAAGGCGGCCGCCCAGTTCTACATGGACCAGCTGGAGAGCGCCGAGGCGGAGATCGGCCGCAAGTTCCTCGCCGAGCGCGGCTTCGACCAGGCCGCCGCCGCGCACTTCGGCGTCGGCTACAGCCCGGCCGGCTGGGACCACCTCACGCGCTTCCTGCGCGGCAAGGGGTTCACCGACAAGGAGCTCATCACCTCCGGGATCGCCCAGGAGGGCCGCCGCGGCCCCATCGACCGCTTCCGCGGCCGCCTCATGTGGCCCATCCGCGACATCGGCGGCGAGGTCGTCGGCTTCGGCGCCCGCCGGCTGCGCGACGACGACAACGGCCCGAAGTACCTGAACACGCCCGAGACGTCGATCTACAAGAAGTCCCAGGTGCTCTACGGCATCGACCTCGCGAAGAAGGACATCGCCAAGTCGAGCCGCGCGGTCGTCGTCGAGGGGTACACGGACGTGATGGCCTGCCATCTCGCCGGCATCACCACCGCCATCGCGACCTGCGGCACCGCCTTCGGCGGCGACCACATCAAGATCCTGCGCCGCCTCCTCATGGACAACGGAAGCGCCCGTGTGATCTTCACCTTCGACGGCGACTCGGCGGGCCAGAAGGCCGCCCTGCGCGCCTTCGAGGACGACCAGAAGTTCGCCGCCGAGACGTACATCGCCGTGGCCCCCGACGGCATGGACCCCTGCGACCTGCGCCTGGCCAAGGGCGACGAGGCGGTCGCCGACCTCGTCGAACCCCGCACCCCGCTCTTCGAGTTCGCCCTGCGCCACATCGTCTCCCGGTACGACCTGGAGACCCCCGCCGGCCGCGCCTCCGCGCTGGACGAGGCCGCCCCCGTCGTCGCCCGCATCAAGAACAGCGGCGCGCAGCACGAGGTAGCCGTCCAGCTCGCCGGCATGCTCGGCATCCTCGACACCCAGTTCGTCGTCAAGCGCGTCTCGCAGCTCGCCCGCTGGGCCCGCGACCGTGGCGGCCGCGGCCCCGCCCCGGCCCGCCCGCAGCAGTCCTACGAGGCCGCGGCGACGCGCGCCTTTGCCGCCGGCCCCGCCCTCACCCTGCGCAACCCCGTGTACGCCACCGAGCGCGAGCTGCTCAAACTCGCCCTCCAGCGGCCCGAGTTGGTCTCCCCGGCCTTCGACGCGTACGGCGTGGACGAGTTCACCGCCGCCCCGTACGCCGCGGTGCGCGAGGCGATCATGGAGGCGGGCGGCGCCGACCTCGGCACGCAGGACCCGCAGGCGTATCTCGTACGGGTCCGGGAGGTGGCGCCCGACGACGCGGTGCGCGCCATGGTCACCGAGCTCGCCGTCGAGGCGATCCTGCGCAGATCCGTCGACGAGGTGTACGCAGGCCAGCAGCTCGTCGCCGTGCGCCGCCGCGCCGTCGACCGGCGCATCCGCGATGTACAGGGCTCCCTGACCCGCCTGGGCACGCACGGCGACCCGGCGCGCCTGTCCGCCGTCCAGGAGGAGCTGATGGTCCTCCAGCGCTACGACAGGGCACTACAGGACCTCGGCGCGCAGGCGCTCTGACCGTCAGGGCCTGTCGTCAGACTCCCGCCTGCCCCGCGGGCCCGTGACGAGGGCCGCCCGGCCGGTTTCGGCCCGCCCGGCAGGGGCAGGCGTCGTGCACGGTAATCGGGCGGTCACGCACCGGACTCAAAAAGTCCCCGCACGCCCCTCGTGGCGGCGTTGTGTCGTACAGCACACTGGGTCCGGTGCCTGAGTCCTCGGAGCGCGGCCGGAACCCCGACAACGGGTCCGACACCCCCGCGGTTCCGCCTATCGCGTACGGGACGGACAGCGGTGTGGCCGCCGTCGCCGATCCCGGTGTACCCCTGCCGCACGCCTCAGCAGCGATCACCTTGGAGGTCGCCCCGTGCAGACCCAGACCCTCAGCCAGACCGGTGCCGCGCGTCAGAGCGCCCACGGCGCCCACGGCGCCCCCGCGCCGGACACGGACGGAGAGGCACTCCCGGCCGTCCCCCAGCAGAGGGGGCCGGAGAACCACCCGGACTCCGACCCGCCCGACGCTCCCGCCGACGCCCCTCAGGCGTCCGGAACCGCCGAACCGCCGGATCCGGATCCGGAGTCAGAGCCGGATTCGGAGTCAGAGCCAGGGTCCGAGGCGGAGACTCAGTCGCGGGAGGCCGGGCCCCGCCCGCCCGTCGCCCTCCTCCTCGACATCGTGGAAGCCGAGACTCCCGAGCCCCCGGTCACCCGCGGCCGCACCGACACCGGCGGCCCCTCCTCGGACCTGTTCCGCCAGTACCTGCGCGAGATCGGACGGATCCCGCTGCTCACGGCCGCGGAGGAGGTCGACCTGGCCCGCAGGGTCGAGGCCGGACTCTTCGCCGAGGAGAAGCTGACGGGCACCCCCGACCCCGACTCCCAGCTCGCCATCGACCTCGACAGACTCGTCGTCATGGGCCGGATGGCCAAGCGCCGCCTCATCGAGGCCAACCTCCGCCTGGTCGTCTCGGTCGCCAAGCGCTACGTGGGCCGCGGCCTGACCATGCTGGACCTGGTCCAGGAGGGAAACCTCGGACTGATCAGGGCGGTCGAGAAGTTCGACTACGCCCGCGGTTACAAGTTCTCGACGTACGCGACCTGGTGGATCCGGCAGGCCATGTCGCGGGCCCTCGCCGACCAGGCCCGCACGATCCGCGTCCCGGTGCACGTCGTCGAGCTGATCAACCGGGTCGTCCGCGTCCAGCGCCGCATGCTCCAGGAACGCGGCTACGAACCCACCCCCGAAGAGGTCGCCGCCCACCTAGAACTCGCGCCCGAGCGGGTCAGCGAAGTCCTGCGCCTGGCCCAGGAACCGGTGTCGCTGCACGCGCCGGTGGGCGAGGAGGACGACGTCGCGCTGGGCGACCTGATCGAGGACGGCGACGCCACGTCCCCCGTCGAATCGGCCGCGTTCCTCCTCCTGCGCGAACACCTGGAGGCGGTCCTGTCGACCCTCGGCGAACGCGAACGCAAGGTGGTCCAGCTCCGCTACGGCCTGGCGGACGGCCGCCCCCGCACGCTGGAGGAGATCGGCCGCATATTCGGGGTGACCCGCGAACGCATCCGCCAGATCGAGTCCAAGACCCTGAACAAACTCAGGGACCACGCGTTCGCGGACCAGTTGAGGGGCTACTTGGACTGACGCGGGGCAGAGCCCCATAAGGGGCGCGGGGCTCTGACATGTGCGGCTGCGCCGCGTGGGCGCGCTCAACCCCCACGACCCGCAGAGAGAACCATCAGGGGCGCGGGGAACTGCGCAAACAAGCCACGAACGACCCGCACACAGAACCCCGCCCCCCTGTGACGCGCCTACTCCACCTCCACCACAGCCTGCGCGAACTGAGCCTCGTACAGCCGCTCGTACGCCCCACCCGCGGCGCGCAGCGCATCGTGCGTGCCCTGCTCCACGATGTCCCCGTTCTCCATCACCAGGATGGTGTCGGCATCGCGGATAGTGGACAGCCGGTGGGCGATGACAAAGCTGGTCCGCCCGTGCGCGAGCCGCGCCATCGCCTTCTGGATGAGCACCTCGGTACGGGTGTCGACCGAGCTCGTCGCCTCGTCGAGGACGAGTATCACCGGGTCCGACAGGAACGCGCGCGCGATGGTGATGAGCTGCTTCTCACCGGCGCTGACCCCCGCCCCCTCGTCGTCGATCACGGTGTCGTAGCCCTCGGGCAGCGTCCGGATGAACCGGTCCGCGTGGGCGGCCCGTGCCGCCTCCTCTATCTGCTCCCGCGTGACGTCCTTCGTGGCGCCGTACGCGATGTTGTCCGCGATCGTGCCGCCGAACAGCCACGTGTCCTGGAGCACCATGCCGATCCCGGAACGGAGTTCGTCGCGCGACATCTTCGCCACGTCGACCCCGTCGAGGGTGATGCGCCCGCCGGTCACCTCGTAGAACCGCAGCAGCAGGTTGACCAGCGTCGTCTTGCCGGCACCGGTCGGGCCCACGATGGCGACGGTGTGACCCGGCTCCACGGCGAGCGACAGGTCCTCGATGAGCGGCTTGTCCTGCTCGTAGCGGAACGACACGTTCTCGAACTCGACGAGTCCGCGCAGCAGATCGGGCTTCGCGCTCGGCGCCGGGTCGGCCTCCTGCTCGTCCGCGTCGAGCAGTTCGAAGATCCGCTCGGCCGACGCGACGCCCGACTGCACCAGGTTCGCCATCGAGGCGACCTGGGTCAGCGGCATGGAGAACTGCCGCGAGTACTGGATGAACGCCTGGACGTCACCGATCGACAGCGAACCCGAGGCGACCCGCAGGCCACCCACCACGGCGACGAGCACGTAGTTCAGGTTCGACACGAAGAACATCAGCGGCTGCATCATCCCGCTGTTGAACTGCGCCTTGAACCCGGCCTCGTAGAGCGCGTCGTTCTGCTCGGCGAACGCCTTCGCCGACTCCTCCTGACGCCCGAACACCTTCACCAGGGTGTGGCCGGTGTACATCTCCTCGATATGCGCGTTCAGCTTGCCGGTGGTCTTCCACTGCTGCACGAACTGCGGCTGCGACCGCTTGCCGACCCGCGTCGCGATCAGGAACGACAGCGGCACCGTCACCAGCGCGACCAGCGCGAGCAGCGGCGAGATCCAGAACATCATCACCAGCACGCCGATGATGGTGAGCAGCGAGTTGATGAGCTGGCCCATCGTCTGCTGGAGCGTCTGGCCGATGTTGTCGATGTCGTTCGTGGCGCGGCTGAGGACCTCACCGCGCTGCCGCTTGTCGAAGTACGACAGCGGAAGGCGCGACAGCTTCGCCTGGATGTCCTCGCGCATCCGGAAGACGGTCTTGTTGAGCGCCCGGTTCGACAGCCGCGTCGCCACGGCCATCAGGAGACCGGCCCCCAGGAACGTACAGAGGGCGAGTCCCAGCACGGAGCCCACGGCGTCGAAGTCGATGCCCTGGCCGGGCGTGAAGTCGATCCCGGAGAGCATGTCGGCGACCCCGGAGTCACCCTTGGCCCGCATCCCCGCGATGACCTGCGCCTTGCTGCTCCCGGACGGCATCTCACGCCCGATGATGCCCGCGAAGACCAGGTCGGTCGCCCGGCCCAGGATCTTCGGGCCCAGCACCGACAGGCCCACACTCAGGACGACACACGCGACCATCGCGTACATCGTCGTCTTCTCGGGCTTGAACTGCCTGATGAGCCGCTTGCCCGAGCCCTTGAAGTCCATCGAACGCTGGTCGGGGCCGCCCCCGGCCATCATCCGCCCGCCTGGCCCCGCCATCAGGCCGCCTCCGCTTCCGTCAGCTGGGAGAGAACGATCTCCCGGTACGTCTCATTGCCGTCCATCAGCTCGTGATGGGTGCCCGTGCCCACGACATGGCCCTCGTCGAGGACCACGATGCGGTCAGCGTCGCGGATGGTGGAGACCCGCTGGGCCACGATCACCACGGTCGCCTCGGCGGTCTCGTGCCCCAGCGCGGCCCGCAGCGCGGCGTCCGTCGCGTAGTCGAGCGCGGAGAACGAGTCGTCGAAGAGATAGATCTCGGGCCGCTGCACCAGCGTCCGCGCGATCGCGAGCCGCTGGCGCTGACCGCCGGACACATTGGTGCCGCCCTGCGCGATCGGGGAGTCGAGCCCGTTCTCCAGCTTCTCCACGAAGTCCTTGGCCTGCGCCACCTCCAGGGCGTGCCACAGCTCTTCGTCACTCGCGTCCGGATTGCCGTACCGCAGATTCGTCGCGACGGTCCCCGCGAAGAGGTACGGCTTCTGCGGCACGAGCCCGACGGTCCTGGCGAGGAGCGCCGGCTCGATGGTGCGCACGTCGACGCCGTCCACCAGGACCTCGCCGTCGGTCGCGTCGAACAGCCGCGGCACCAGGCCGAGGAGGGTGGACTTGCCGCTGCCGGTCGAGCCGATGACGGCGGTCGTCTCACCGGGGCGCGCGGTGACCTGGATGGCCTTGAGCACGGGTTCCTCGGCACCCGGGTAGCGGAAGCCCGCGTCCCGGATCTCCAGATGACCGTGGCTGCGCAGCTCCCGCACCGGCGCGGACGGCGGCACGACGCTGGACTCGGTGGAGAGGACCTCCTGGATGCGCTCGGCACAGACCTCGGCGCGCGGCACCATCATGAACATGAAGGTGGCCATCATGACGCTCATCACGATCTGCATCAGATAGGCGAGGAACGCGGTGAGCGCGCCGATCTGCATGCCCCCGCTGTCGATGCGGTGCGCGCCGAACCAGACGACGGCGATCGACGAGATGTTCACCACGGTCATGACGATCGGGAACATCAGCGCGAGGAGCTTGCCGGTGCCGAGGGAGACCGCGGTCAGATCGGCGTTGGCCTCGCGGAAGCGCTCCTTCTCGTAGTCGTCGCGTACGAAGGCACGGATGACGCGGTTACCGGTGATCTGCTCGCGCAGCACCCGGTTCACCGTGTCGAGCCGCACCTGCATGGTGCGGAACAGCGGGCGCAGGCGGCGCACGATCAGGCTGACGCTGATCCCGAGGACCGGGACCACGGCGAGCAGCACGCCCGACAGGGGCACGTCCTGGCCCAGCGCCATGACGATGCCGCCGACGCACATGATCGGCGCCGACACCATCAGCGTGAACGTCATGAGCGTGAGCATCTGGATCTGCTGCACGTCGTTCGTCGTGCGGGTGATCAGGGACGGCGCCCCGAACTGGCCCATCTCGCGTGCCGAGAAGGACTGCACGCGGTCGAACACGGAGGCCCGGACGTCCCGCCCGAGCGCGGACGCGGTGCGCGCGCCGTAGTACACGGCGCCGATGTTGCAGACCATCTGGACCACGGTGATCGCGATCATGATGGCGCCGAAGGCCAGGATGTAGCCCGTGTCCCCCTTCACGACACCGTTGTCAATGATGTCCGCGTTGAGGGTGGGCAGATAGAGCGAGGCGCAGGTCTGCAGAAACTGCAGCAGCACCAGCACGCCGATGGGTTTCTTGTACGGACTGAGGTACGTCCGAAGGAGTCGTATGAGCACGCTCGGTCTCTCGAAGTCGGCCGACATGGTGGGGGTCAGTGATGCACGACCCCCATCGTCCGACACTCCACCCGCGTTACCTCAACCGATTTAGCCAAGAGCCCGCCAAAAAACCCACGTGGAGCGGGACGAAACGCTCATCCCCCCACGGAATCGAAGGCTCCGGGGTGCGTCTGCTCCCGTACGGCGGTGAACTGCTGGCGCACCGCCTGCCCGACGGGCAGCTCCTCGCCCGGCTCCAGAACCTGCGCGGCCGCGCCCTGCCACTGCGGCAGCTGCCCGCTCAGCGCCCACGCCGCCTGCCGCGCCGCACCGAGCGCCGCGTAGTCCGCGGGCTGCGGCACCACGACCTGCGTCCCGAACAGCATCGGCGCCGCGGCCTGCACCGCCGGCAGCTCGGCCGCCGCCCCGAGCAGGAACACCCGCCGCACCTCGACCCCACGCGCCTGCAGTACGTCCATGGCGTCCCCGAGCCCGCACAGCATGCCCTCGAACGCGGCCCGCGCGAGGTGCTCCGGCTTCATCGACTCCCGCCGCAGCCCGCTCAGGGTGCCCGCGGTGTGCGGCAGATTCGGCGTCTTCTCGCCCTCCAGATACGGCAGCATGACCAGCCCGTGCGAACCGGGGGTCGACTTCATCGCCAGGTCGGACAGCTCCTCGATCCCCGAGAGCCCGAGCATGTCGGCCGTACCGCGCAGGGTCCGCACCGCATTGAGCGTATGGACGACGGGCAGATGCATGCCGGTCGCGTCGGCGAGCGAGGTGATCGTCCCGGACGGATCGACGAGCGCCTCGTGGTGCACCGCCATGACCGACCCCGAGGCGCCGAGTGACACCACGGCGTCGCCCTGCCGCACCCCGAGCCCGAACGCCGCGGCCATCGTCTCGCCCGTACCGGCAGAGATGATCAGCCCCTCCGGAGTGGTGCCCGCCGCATCCCCGGGGCCGAGCACCTCCGGCAGCATCGCCTGGCGCCCGAGCGCCAGCTCGACCAGGTCAGGCCGGTACGAACCGCTCGCCGCCGACCAGTAGCCGGTGCCCGAGGCGCCGCCCCGGTCGGTGGTCCGCCGCGAGGGCCGGCCGAGGAGCTGCCACACCAGCCAGTCGTGGGCCTGGAGCACGAGCGCGACCCGCTGTGCGGCCTCCGGCTCGTGCTTCGCCAGCCACCGCAGCTTTGTCACCGGATGCGCGGCCTGCGGCACACACCCGACGGCCTGCGCCCACGCCTCGCGCCCGCCGAGCCGGTCGATGAGATCCGCGGCCGAGGCCTGCGTCCGCTTGTCGCCCCCTGGCATCGCGGGGCGCACGGTGTTGCCCTGGGCGTCCAGCGGCACCAGGGCATTCTGCTGCGTGGAGACCCCGATGGCCTGCACGCCTTCGAGCAGCCCGCCGCCCGCGGCCTCGCCGAGTGAGAGGAGCCACGCCTGTGGATCGACATCGGCGGGACGGCCGCCGCCTTCGACGGATTCGAGCGGGTGCGGGGCATAGCCCTGCTTGAGCACGGCACCGGAGTCCGCGTCACAGACCACGATCCGAGTGAAATCGGGCGAACTGTCCAGCCCAGCGACTATCCCCATGACTGAATTCTGCCGCACTCCGCGGCGGCCCCGTCCCGCGGGCCGGGGCCCGGCCGAAGACCCGCTTGCGGCGGGGCCGCGGGGCTCAGGTGTTGCTGGTGCCCCAGTCGTCCTCGAAGCCGTCGCCGCCCTGGCCGCGCTCCCGCAGCGAGCGCACCCGGCCGGCCACCGAGTCGGGGACCCGGCTCTCGACCTTCTCGCTCACCGAGTGCAGCGCCCTGCCCGCGAACTGACGCGTCTGCTGGGCCGCCGACTCCGCCGAGTTCCGGACGGCGGGGTTCTGCGCGAACTCGCGGGCGGACTTCTTGAGCTGCTCGTACCGCTCGCGTCCGGCCCGGGTCCCGAGCACGTATCCCAGGGCCAGACCGGCGACGAATGTGAGCCGGTAGCGCATGACTGCCACCCTTCCCTTGTGATCACCGGGGGAACCGATTGGCGGAGCACCCCCCTGCTTGCGCTAATGTATGTGTCGCAGCGAGCGCACGCCCCCTGGCGAGTGCCCAGGTAGATGCGTTCGATGCAACGAGACATTCCCCTGTAGCTCAATTGGCAGAGCAGCCGGCTGTTAACCGGCAGGTTACTGGTTCGAGTCCAGTCGGGGGAGCTCGATCTCCTGTAGCTCAATTGGCAGAGCAGCCGGCTGTTAACCGGCAGGTTACTGGTTCGAGTCCAGTCGGGAGAGCTGACGGACAAGTCCCCCGGGGAACCCCCGGGGGCCTTTTCGTGTCGTCTTCTCCACCAGGTGGAACCGTCTGCGGGCGCGGCGAAGTCCTCTACGTCGAGCAAGGCCGGGCATCCGGAGCAGGAGATCGTATGAGCGGCTATGCTGCGGCAGACGGCGCGCACACATGTACGCGCCACGCCGTGACGGGGCGGTAGCTCAGCCGGTTAGAGCAGCGGACTCATAATCCGTCGGCCGTGGGTTCGAGTCCCACCCGCCCCACCAAGGGTTTCCGATGCAGGAACGTTTTAACCTGCGACACACCGGAGCGTCCGTCGTTCGGCGGACGTGATTACCCGTCAGGTTGACCGTCGGCCGCCCGCTGCCGGCCCGAAGGGCTGACGAGCAAGCCGTTGGGCGCAACCTCCGTCACCTGGGTCGGGGGGGGTGCGAGCCGGTCGAGCGGGCCATCGATGACGACGGCCGCCGGCGCCTCAGGGGCCGGGCAGGTGTGCGCTCGGTGATCTGATCGATCCCGCCCCTTCGACCTCTTCCGCCTCTTCGGCCCGCGCGTTTCGCTGCGGCTTCCCGGCGGCCCCCCGCAACGGGTTCGCCGCCGAGGCGCTGCACCTGCCTGGACTGGGCGCCGCGCGCGGCAGGGGAGTGTCCGGAGGAACGGCGGACCGGACGGGATGGCGCTCTCCCTCATCTGCGAAGAGGGACACCATCGACGTCGAGATCGCGGACGGTCGGGTCGCGAACCGGCCCGGTCTGCGTGGCCATGGCCGTGACCGCCGAAGGCGCCCGTGACACCCGGGGCATGCCGGGGATCGCGAGGCCGCCGCCCTCGAGCGCGGTCTGCATGGCGTCGACGAGCCTCGCCCCGACCGGCAAGGGACGCGAGCGACTGCGCGCCACGCGGGAATCTGCGACACGCCGTCGGAATTTTGAGCAGCCGTCAGCGAGTTCACCTGATAGGGCTAACGAGGCGTCAACTGGCCTGTAAATCACGTCAATTGAGAGGCGGTTCGGGCGCCGCGGCCGACGGGCGCCTCCGCGGGCATACGGCCACTCGGATTATTTCTCGCATTTTCAGCACGTCTTATAAGTGACGAATGGGGCGATTTCTGTATCTTCTTTCACAGAGCGGCTGTCCGGCCGATCTCTCCGAGAAGGAAGAAACTGACATGAGCAAGCGCTCCATTGCTGTCACCGCCGCCATTGCCGGCGCTGCAGCCCTCGCCGCCACCGGCATCAACTACGCCGCTGCTGCCGGCACGGAGGCCGCCCCGGCTGCTCCGGCTGTTCGTCAGGCGGCTGCTCCCGCGGCGGCGCCCCTCGGTGGCGACTCCGGCCAGGGCAAGGAGAGGGACGACAACGACCACGACAACAACTACAAGCACGAGGGTCGGATCTTCTTCAACGAGCGGTCCTACTCGCCCTGGTCGGATGGCTGCATCACCGTAGTCAGCGGTCTGGGCTCGCGCAGCTTCAACGTCCGCAACGACAGCAAGAAGACTGTTGAGGTCTTCCGTGGTGCGACCTGCGACAACGGGTCTCCCATTGCCACCGTCGGACCGTGGAGCACCAGCAACAGCATCCTGCCTCCCCACCACATCCGCGGCGGCGTGTTCGTCAAGAACGGCGTTGTGGGCAGCTTCCGTGTGGTCGACAACCACCACGGTGGCTACGGCGGTGGCTACGGCGGCGGCAAGGGCAGCTGGTAACACCGGCCGCTGGAATAGTTGAGGCCCCGGCCCGCCGGAATCGGGCCGGGGCAATCAACGAAAGGTTAACCCAGCCGGGCACGCCGCGCCCGAGATGGCTGAATGCTCGTACGGATCACCTCACGTCCGTACCTGCAACAAGGTGATCTCGGGCGCACCCATGGGCATGTCGCGCTTCGTCGTAGGCGTGCCGAGGTATGCCCGGTTCCTCGGGCTCGATCGAGCCCTCAAAGTCACGTCGGCTGCCGTCGGCCATGTTGCACATTTCGCATACGGACGGGGGTATACGAAACGGCGCCATGGCCGACCAGCCGAAAATCGCAAGGGGTGGGATGCCGACTGTGCGCGGGTTGAGCGTTCACCAGGCAGCGGCCCGCTTGCTCCGTCGATCCGTGATGCCGAATCCGCCCCTTTGGTCTTGAGGGATGCATGAAAATGCCGCACAGATCGCTCACAGAAACGAAGAAGCCGGCCGCCGCACCAATCTCGCAAAGACTCGAAGAGACCATCGAAAGCTCCGAGTACTGGGCAAGAAGGATGCCGCGCGAAGCCGTCCGCCTGGTACGCAAGGAGCGCCTCTACGGCGTCGCCGCAGGAGGAGTCAGCCTCCTCACCGGCCTGCTGGCCTGGCCTGTGGTCGCCGAGTCCTCCGTGCTCACGGCGCAGGTTCTCATCTCCGGGCTGTCGGGCCTGGCAGCGCTGGCCATTGCCGCCCCCTACGCGAGCGGCCTGAGTGATCGCGGCGAGGACTCCGTCAAGCTCGGCAGCGCGTACGGGGAAATGCATCGCGAACTCCTGCGCGGCAGAGAGCAGATCGCCGCGGGATCCGCGGAGACTACGTCTCAACTGCCTGGGTTCTACCAACAGTTCGACTACATCGAGGAACGCAGAGACTCCCTCGGAATTCGGCCCATTCCCTCAAGGGTCAGCGCGTCCGGTGTTCCGCCGGCCGGTGAGGTCGGGCGGCGGGAACGGGCCGTTCCGATCGCGCCGAGAAGGTGCTCAAAGAGTTCGGCACCCGAGGCGCCGGTGGGCAGCGGTCGTACAGTGGTCGTGGATCGGGATGCGGTCGCCACGCTCATCTATCTCGTGGCGAATCAGTTGGTGTCGCAGAATCAGGCTTCGACAGCGGAGTTCGCTCGCCGCCCGTCTTCGTTTCATCCCGATATCTGCGGGCAGGGTTCGACGGGGCGCCTCGAACAGCATTGGCAGCCCGCCTTGCCCTTCGACTCCTCACGAAGTTCGGACCCGGGAAGGCGTGACGAAAACCGCCTCGCGGCAACGTCTCGAGCACTTCTCACGAACCTGTCCGGTCCGGCGGGGCCGCTGCGACGATTCAGCCGTTCCTGACGGTGTGTCCGGGCACGAACGACGCGTGGTGCGGGGCCCGCGTACTGCCGGCCACGGAGGGCCCATCGCCGGATCAGGCGCCAAAGACGTCAGCCGATCGGCTGAGCGGACGTGCCCGGCGAGCCCTTGCGTCCGTCACACGCAGAGGCTCGGCCCGGCTGAACCGAGCGGCGCGAACGGCCTGGCGAGCCACCCGGTGATGAGGCGGCCCCGGGAGCTGTATCCGTAGGCGAACCAGCGGGGGGGCGCAAAGTACTTGGCGGCGTGCGGCCGGGACGGCCGGACGCCGCCGCACGCCGCCAGGCTCCCGGACAGGCCGTTCCCCGACACCGGTCGCGGCCCGGCCTCGCGTCACTGTTGATGTGTCCAGTCACGCGAACAGCGCAACGTTCCCCGCCGGAGCTGGCGCGCGGATTCGGCCGGCCTGTAGCACCGTTCGCCGTATGGACTCCACGCCGATAGTCGTGCACCCGCCCACCCCCACCGGGGGCCGACAGGTAGCAATCCAGGGGCACGTCGCCGGGATCGCCCGGAGTGATGCCGACCTCGTCGAACTCCTCTGTCAGGCCGGCGTGACGGTTCACAGCGCTCTCCTCGATGACGAGACATGGGTGAAGTGGCGGGGAGGGCGAGCCCACCACTACGCGTCACGATGAACACCGTGGCCTCGCCGAGGGCAAGCGAGTCTCCCCAGCCTCCTCAGTCACGACTCTCCGCGCGTGCGGACGTGAGCCGCCCCGTGCCGAGCAGGGGATGGGTGTGTGGCGCTGGTCCTGTGCGTGGGTCCCGGACTTTTTGATGATCTGTGGCCACCCGGCCGGTCCCTATGCCCGTGCGTCGCGACGCATCCGTGGACTGCCCGAGCCCGCCCGCCTGCGCACCGGCCCTGGGGCTCGGTGCGCGGGCGGGCGGGCTCGCCCTGATCCCGGTCGCCGGAATCAGCCCGCTACCGGGGTGAGGGTGAGGGGCTGGACCTTGCCCTCCAGCATCGCGCCGAGGCCGAGGACCGCGCAGACGTCCGGGCGTTCGGCGATATGGACCGGTACGCCCGTGGCGTCGCGCAGCATCTGGTCGAAACCGGGCAGCAGCGCGCTGCCGCCGACCATCATGATGCCGCGGTCGGCGAGGTCGGCCACCAGGTCGGGCGGGCAGTCCCGCAGGACCTTGCCGATGCCGTCGAGGACGGCGGTCAGCGGGGTGTGGATCGCGTGGCGCACGGCCGCCGTGTCGACCAGCACCGAGCGGGCCAGGCCCGTCGCCACGTCCCGGCCGTGGATCTCCGTCGACTCCGGGCCGTACGGGGTGAGGCCATTGCCGCTGAGGGCGATCTGCAGGGGACGTACGGACTGGGACGGGAGCATCAGTTCGTGGTGCTGGCGCAGGTGCTGGACCACCGCGTGGTCGATGGCGTCGCCGCCGACCGGGATGCGCTCGGCGGTCACGATCGAGCCCAGGGACAGGACGGCGATCTGCGTCGTGGCCGCGCCGCACACGATGATCATCGTGCCTTCCGGGCGCTCCACGGGCAGGTCGCATCCGACGGCGGCGGCGATGAGGGTGTCGACGAGTTCGACTCGGCGCGCCCCGAGCCCGACCATGGTCTCGACGGCGGCGCGCTGCGCGAGCGGGTCGGCGTCGTGCGGGGTGCAGGCGGCGGCGCGCAGCCGGGGCTTGCGGCGCAGCGTGCGGCGCAGCTTCTCGCCGATGAGGTGGCGCAGCATGCGCTGGGCCATGTCGATGTCGACGACAGTGCCGCCGGAGACGGGGCGCATGACGCGGATGTAGTCGGGGGTGCGGCCCGTCATCTTCTCGGCGAGCTCACCGACCGCGATCAGGGCGCCGGTGCGGGTGTTGACGGCGGCGGCGCTCGGCTCGTCGACGACGAGGCCCGCGCCCTTCACATACACCCGGGTCCGCGCGGCCCCCAGGTCGACGGCGAGATGGCAGCGGCGCAACTGCTCCAGACTGACGGTCATGGCAGATCCTCCCGAGAGCGCAGACCGTGACGGGTCGTCAAATAACGGCCCTTCTGAAATCCTGCGGCGGGGTGGCGCCGGGCGCGCGCTGGAATGAGCCGGGCGGGGTTCCGCCGGACGGGTGGTCCTGCCGGGCGTTGTCAGCATCCCGTGTGACCAGCACCCCGTCCTCGCCGGACCAGGCAGACGCCTGCGAGACCCGCTCCCGCACCGGTGAAGGGCCCCGCGCCGGGTGGTCGCCGCCGGATTCTCGCCGATCTCACCCCGCTGCGTATCTCGGTCGACTACCGGCGCCTGTGGGTCGGCAACACGGCGTCCTGGACGGGCCAGGCGATGACCGCGCTCGCGGTGTCCCTCCAGGCGTACGACATCACGCACTCCAGCTTCTCCGTGGGCCTGGTCGGCCTGTTCTCGCTGTTCTCGCTGGTCGTCTTCGGCCTCTACGGGGGTGCCATCGCGGACACGATGGACCGGCGCAAGCTCGGCCTGTACAGCGCGACCGGCTCGTGCGCGCTGTCCGTGGCACTGCCGTCGCGGCGCTCGCCGGCTACCACCGCGTCTGGCTGCCCTACGCGGTCGTGGCCCTCCAGGCGATGTGCGGGGCGCTCAACTCCCCGGCGCGCACCTCGATGATCCCGCGCCTCCTGCCGCCCGAGCACCTGCCGGTGGCGAACGCGCTCGGCTCCATGACGACCACAGCGGGCAGCCTCATCGGCCCCATGCTGGGCGGCGTCGTGGTCGGCCTGTGGGGCTACCCTCCGGCGAGCAGTGCAGGCCCGCGCCGCCTGGCGCGGGAACGCGACCGGGATGGGCGCGGCGCCGCTGTCCGCGGTCACATGGGCCGCAGGTCACGGCCTTGCGGCCGGTCACCAGTAAACCGGCCCTGATCTGGACACACGCCTAACGCCGTTGTGGCCGAGGGGTGTTGGGGCTGTCTGCCGCACGCGGACGCCGGCATCGGGAGGGCGGCCGGATCGCGGTCGGATCGCAGCCGGATCGCTCCCTGGCGGGAAGGCGCCAGGGCAGCTTCCCGCCAGGTCCCGTCAATGTCGCCGTAACAGTGGGCACTTCACACTCTTCGCAGTGCTCGGGTAACACCCCGACCCGAGGTTACGAAGAGAGGCAACGATGACCAGAGGACCAGCGAGACGGGGCGCGGCACTGCTGTCGGCCGGGCTCGCGCTAGCGCTGCTTCCGGGCGGGCAGGCCGTCGCCGGTGACACCACCGCCCCGGCGGCCCGCGCCACCACGCCCGCCGCCCGCGCCGCCCACACAGTGACCCTGGTGACCGGCGACAAGGTGACCGTCACCGACCTCGGCGGCGAGAAGAAGGCCGTCACCGTCGACCGCGCGAAGGGCGCGACCGGCGCCGTCAGGACCCAGGTGAACGACGGGAAGATCAGCGTCGTACCGGACGAGGCGCGCCCCTACCTCGCGGCCGGAACGCTGGACGCGCGGCTCTTCGACGTGAGTGAGCTGATACGTCAGGGGCTTGCCGACAGCAAGGCCGATGCGACGCCGGTCATCGTGTCGTACGCAGGCAAGAGCGCCCGCTCCGCGGCGCGCACCCCGAAGGGCGCCGACCGGACCCGCGCTCTCGCCAGCATCGGCGGCGCCGCCCTGGACGCCGGCAAGGGCCGCACGTTCTGGAACGCCGTGACCGCCCCCGAGGGCAAGGACTTCGCCGACGGCATCGGCAAGATCTGGCTCGACGGCCGCGTCAAGGCCGACATGGCCGAGAGCAACGAGCAGATCGGCACCCCGAAGGCCTGGGAGGCCGGGCTCACCGGCAAGGGTGTCAAGGTCGCCGTCCTCGACACCGGCTACGACACCACGCACCCCGACCTCGCGTCCCGCGTCACCGAGTCCAAGTCCTTCATCGAGGGCCAGGAGGTCGCGGACCGCAACGGCCACGGCACCCACGTCACCTCGACCGTGGGCGGCAGCGGCGCCGCCTCCGACGGCAAGGAGAAGGGCGTCGCCCCCGACGCGACCCTCGCCGTCGGCAAGGTCCTCAGTAATGAGGGCTCGGGCAGCGAGTCGCAGATCATCGCCGGCATGGAGTGGGCCGCCAAGGACATCCACGCCAAGGTCGTCTCGATGAGCCTCGGCTCCCAGGAGGCGAGCGACGGCACCGACCCGATGGCCGCCGCCGTGAACTCGCTGTCCAAGGAGACCGGCGCCCTCTTCGTCATCGCCGCGGGCAACTCCGGCGCCCCCGGCTCCATCGGCTCGCCCGGCGCCGCCGACTCCGCCCTCACCATCGGCGCCGTCGACTCCGCCGACGAGGCCGCCTACTTCACCAGCAAGGGCCCCCGCTTCGGGGACAACGGGCTCAAGCCCGACCTGTCCGCGCCCGGCGTCGGCATCCTGGCCGCCCGCTCCTCGCTGGTCTCCGGCAGCGGCCCGTACACCACCATGAGCGGTACGTCGATGGCGACGCCGCACGTCGCCGGTGTCGCGGCCCTGCTCGCCGAGAAACACCCCGACTGGACGGGCGCGCAGCTCAAGGACGGGCTGATGTCGACGTCCGAGGAACTCGCCGACTCCGCCTACGACCTGGGCTCGGGGCGCGTCAGCGTGCCCGACGCCGTGACCGCGGACGTCACCGCGACCGGCAGCGCCGACCTCGGCTACTACAAGTGGCCGTACGACAGCAACAAGCCGGTCACGAAGACGGTCACCTACAGCAACTCCTCCGACAGTGCGGTGGAGCTGACGCTGACCGCGCAGGGCGCCCCCGACGGCGTCGTCTCGCTCGCTGACAGCAAGCTGACCGTGCCCGCGCACGGCACCGCCTCCACGACCGTGACCGGTGACGGCGCCGAGGCCGCCGTCGGGAACACCAGCGGCCGGATCGTCGCGTCCGTGGCCGGAAAGCCCGTCGCGCACACGGCGTTCGGCCTGGTCAAGGAGGAGGAGCGGTACACGCTCACCGTCCATGTGAAGGACCGGGACGGCGCCCCGACAGCCGCGTATCTCGGCGTGCAGCAGCTCGTCGCCAACACCGATCCGTTCCCCGCCACGGTCGGTGACTCCGGCACGCTCCAGCTGCGCCTGAAGCCCGGCTCGTACTACGTCGAGTCCTACCTCGACGTGCACGGCAGCCACGGCAAGGACTCCCTCGGAATCGGCTACCTCGCCGACCCGACGGTCAAGCTCGACCGGGACCGGGAGATCACCCTCGACGGGCGGCAGTTGAAGGAGGTCAAGGCCGACGTCGGCCGGACCACCGAGACCCGCCACCTTCTCATGGAGGCCGACCGGAAGGCGGGCGGCGCCGACTACATGAGCGCGGTCCAGGTGCCCGTGAAGTACGACAGCATCTTCGCGGCGCCCACCCACGAGGTCACCGACGGGTCCTTCGAGTACCGCACCGTGTGGCGCCTCGGAAAGCCCGCGCTCCAGGTGGACGGCCTCCGTGAGGCCGTCGTCCAGCCCGGCGGCACCCTGACCGAGGGCCGCAGCAGCCTCGCGGTCGTGGACGCCGGGGCCGGCGCGCCCGCCGACTACGCGGGCAAGAACGTGCGCGGCAAGGCCGTCCTCGTGCGGCGCACCGACGCGCTCTCCCCGGCCGAGCTCGCTCAGGCCGCCCAGGACGCGGGCGCCAAGGCGCTGTTCGTCACCGACGACGCGGCAGGCAGGCTCAACGCCTGGTTCGGCACGGACGACGGCGCTGACCAGGCGCTTCAGATCGCCACGGTCGACTCCGCCGACGGCGCGAAGCTCGCCGCGGACGCGACGGCGGGCCGTAGCGTCACGATGACCGGCACCCGCAACACGCCCTGGGTGTTCGACGTCACCGACGAGCACAAGGGCGCCGTCCCGAGCGGCGACCTGACCTATCGGCCCGGCACGTCCGAACTGGCCGTCCTGGACGCCAAGTTCCACGCCGTGAAGCCTCAGGCGGGCGGCGAGTTCCGCTACTCGATCACCGACACCTTCCCCATAGGCATCGGCTTCCTGCAGAAGATCGACTACCCGGCCGAGCGCACCGACTACGTCTCCACCGGCACCGGCCAGAAGTGGCACGAGTCCGTCCAGACGGGCCCGACCGACCTGGAGCAGCGCAGCGGCCTCGTCACCTACAAGGGCGGCAAGCACTCCGAGCTCGACTGGTTCAAGCCGGTCTGGCACCCGTGGCTCGGCACCGGTCTCGGCTGGGGCCAGCAGCGCGCCGGTAACACCCTCCAGTTCAACGTGCCCGGCTGGGGCGACTCCGGCCCCGACCACACCGGCTTCGGTGACGTGTGGAGCGACAGCACCCAGACGCAGTTCTCCTCGGTGTACGTCGACGGGGTGCTGGCGGACAAGAAGCAGAGTTCGGGCGTGCACGTGTGGGACGCCGACCCGGCCGAGCACACCTACAAGGTCGTCACCGACACGACGCTCGATGCCGCGCGCTGGAAGCTGGCCACGAAGGGCCACTCCGAGTGGACGTTCAAGTCCGCCGAGACCCCCGACGACCGGTGGACGTTCCTGCCGCTGCTCAACCTCGGCTTCGACGTCGACACCGACCTCGCGGGCAATGTCCGCGGCGGACACCGGGTCCCCGTCGGGATCAGCTCCGAGTACGTCAAGGGCGCCCCGGACACCGGGAAGATCGGCGGCGGCGCCCTCGAGGTCTCGTACGACGACGGCAAGACCTGGACGAAGGTCACGCTCGACAGGCACGGCGCGTCCTGGAAGGGCACGCTGAAGGTGCCGGGCGACGCGCAGTACGTGTCCCTGCGCGCCTCGGCGAGCGACGACCGGGGCGGCAAGGTCACCCAGGAGATCATCCGGGCGGTGGGGGTCAAGTAGCCCGGTCTGTACGGGGGTTCTGACCTGTAGGGATGTAGTGATCGAAGGCCCGGTGCGGCAGCCTGCCGCACCGGGCCTCCGCGTGCGTCTCAGTGGTCCAGGCGTCCACCCTGTGATACGTCCTGTCCGCCATGCGGGAACGCTCTTGTGGGCGCGCGGTGGCCACGGGCAGGATGCGTGCATGGCTCCGGTACTCGTCTCGCGCGTGCTCGTCTCGCGCCGCCACGTGGATCTTCTGCGTGTGTCGACGATGCTCTGTCCGGCCGCGCCCGGCACCGACGCCCTTTCCTGAGGCCGCGCCGGGGAGGCATCCCCTCGCCCGGCCCGCCCGCGTTCCGTGTCCTGAAGGCCGGTTCGTTCCCGCAGTAGTCCACGCCCCCGCGCGATTCCCGAGGTGTCGTCATGCCCGAGAACCATCCTCTGCTGCACTGGTACCTGCCGGCCCGCCGGCCGGCCGACATCGACTCGCTGGCTCCCACGGCCCTGGCCGCGGAGCGCGCCGGGTTCGACTCGCTCTCGATCCCGGCCGGCGGCCCCGACCCGTGGGCGCTCGCGTCCGGGCTCTGTCGCCACACCGAGCGGATCGGCTTCCTCGTCGCCCTGCCCACCGGGAGCGCGGGCCCCACAGTCATCGCCCAACAGGCCGACGCCTTCCGCCGGTTCGCGGGCGGCCGCCTGAGGCTCGATGTCGGCGCGCACGGCGCCGGGCTGACCCACGACCAGCGCTACGGGCGCACCGACGAGGTGATGGCCGTCGTGCGCGACCTGCTCGACGGCCGGCGCATCGACTTCGAGGGGGAGCATGTGCAGGTCGAGGGCGCCCAGTTGAGCGACCCGGCCGTCGAGCATCCGGTGCCGCTCTACTTCGGGGGCGAGTCCCCGGACGCCGACGGCATCGCGGCCCGGCGGGCCGATGTGCGGCTGGTGAGGGGCGCGCCGCCCGCTGTCGTCGCGGAGCGCGTCGCCCGATCGCGGGACAGGAATCCGCGGCTGCGGTACGGGCTCCGCCTGCGCCTGGTGGGTCGAAGCGAGGCGTCCGAGGCGCGGGACGCGGCGGACCGGATCCTGGACGACGACCGGAGCGGGCCGGCGCAGGACGCGGTCATCGGTACGTACGACGAGGTGGCGCGGCGGCTGTTCGCCTACCGGCAGCTCGGCATCGACGAGTTCGTCCTCTACGGCTGTCCGTCTCCCGGCGAGCCGGCCCGCGTCGCCGGCGAGATCCTTCCGCGGCTGCGTGCCCTCACGGACGCGGCCGCGGTCTGCGGAGCGTGACGCGCGGCGGCGCCGCCTCCCCGTGGGGTGGGGGGAGACGGCGCCGCCGCGTTGACTCCGCGTGACCTGCGCGAGTCGGCGTCAGACGAGCCGGCCGACGAAGTGGACGAGGCCGGCGAGGATGTCGGTGATCAGGTTTCATGGTGGCGCGTTCTCCTGGCGGTGTTGCTCCGTGAGGCCGCGCGGGTCGCTCAAGGGGTCACTCGACGGGCCGCTCACGACGCCGCCCCCGCGATCCCGCGCACCACGCCCAGCTCCACCAAATCCTGTGGCCTGAGATGGAGTTGGTCGGCCGTCGCGTCCGTCTCGTCCGGGGCGCGCTTGAGGATCGCGGCGGCGAGTTCGGGCGCGATCACGGAGAAGTAGCTGTCCGGCGTCGCCCAGGTGTTCTCCGGTGCTGCCAGGGCGAGTGCCCCGCCCGAGCCGCCCTCGCCCACGACCAGCGTGGTGACCGGGACCGGCGACGCGGCGAGCGCCGTGAACAGGTCCGCGATGGCGGCGCCCGCCCCCGACCGCTCCGCCTCCGCGTCGTTGGCCGCACCTGGCGTGTCCACCAGCGTCAGCACGGGCACACCGAGCCGCCCGGCCAGCCGCACCAGTCGCGCCGCCGTCCGGTAGCCGGCCGGCCGTGTCGCCGTACCGAGCTGGGCGGCGTACGCGACCGTCCTGCCGTCCCGCGCGCTCTCCCCGAACCCGCACAGCACACCGTCGTCGGTGCCGCCGCAGCGGTCGCCGCTGACCGTGACGCGGGACGTGAAGTACGCGTCCAAGTACGCGTCGGCGCGGGGGCGTTCGGGAGCGCGGGCGCGGCGCACCGCGTCGCGGCCCGTGGCGGGCAGGCCGCCGTGGCCGAGGGCGTACGGGACCGGGGCGGGGTCGTCGGACGGGCGCGTGAGCAGGCGCAGCCACCCGGCGAGGGTCCCCGCCAGGTCGTCGGGGCGCACCACCGCGTCGACCGCGCCTGCGGCGAACTGGCCGCGTGCCGAGTACGCCGCCGGGTCCGCGTCCGCCGGTCTGACCCGCGAGCCCGCGAAGCCCACCTGCGCCGAGTCGAGCGCCAGGATCACATCGGCGCCCGCGCCGAGCGTCGCCCAGCCGCCGCCCGTCGTCGGGTCGCGCAGGACCGCCACCTGCGCAAGCCCGGCCTCCCGCGTGAGCGCCGACTGCCGTGCCACGCGCTGGAGTTGGGTCAGCGCCCGCATGCCCTCCTGCATCCGGCTGCCGCCCGTCGCGACCAGCGGCACGACAGGGAGCCGGTGCGCGCGGGCGAAGGCGTACGCGGCCTCTATGCGGTCGCCGGTGCGCTCGCCGAGCGAGCCCCCGAGGAAGCCGAACTCGAAGGAGACCAGTACGGCCTCGGTCCCGCCGACCGACGCGGTCCCGCACACCACGGACTCGGCCTCGCCGGTGCGGGCGGTGGCCCGGGCCCGCGCCGCGTCGTAGCCCTCCCAGGAGAGCGGCCCGTCGGGCGCGTACGTGCCGTCGGGGGCGGGCAGTTCGGTGAAGGTGCCGGGGTCGGTGACGGCGGCGAGCGCCTCGCGGGCGGAGAGCCGCACGGCGTCAGCCACGGGGGAGCGCCCGCTTCACGATCTTGCCCATGTCGTTGCGGGGCAGTGCCTCCAGGTAGCGCACCACGCGCGGGCGCTTGTGCGGGGCGAGCCGGTCGGCGACATGGGAGGCCAGCTCGTCGGCGGACGGGGGCTGTTCGGCGTCGGCCGGGACGATCCAGGCCACGATGCGCTCGCCGAGGTCGTCGTCGGGTTCGCCGGTGACGGCGGCCTCGCTCACCCCGGGGTGCTCGAGCAGCGCGTTCTCGATCTCGCCCGCGCCGATCTTGTAGCCGCCGCTCTTGATGAGGTCGGTGGCCTTGCGGCCCACGATGCGGACATAGCCGTCCGGGTCGCGGACCGCCATGTCGCCGGTGCGGAACCAGCCGCCCTCGGCGAACGCGCCGGCCGTCGCGTCGGGCCGGTTCAGGTACTCCGTGAAGAGGTTGGGGCCCCTGACCTGGATCTCGCCGACCGCCTCGGGGTCGCCGGCCGGGATCTCCGTGACGCCGTCGTCCTCCACCAGCCGCACCGAGACACCCGGCAGCGGCACGCCGACCGTGCCCGCCCGCGCCTCGCCGTCCGCGCGCACGCTCGTGTTCATCAGGGTCTCCGTCATCCCGTACCGCTCGATGACGCGGCGGCCCGTCGCGGCGGCGATCCGCTCGTGGTCGTGCACGGGCAGCGCCGCGGAACCGGACACCAGGAGCCGCGCCCCCGAAAGGGCCTTCGCCAGCTCCGGCTCGGCGGGCAGCGCCTCGGCGATGCGGTGGTACATCGTCGGCACCCCGAACAGCATGGTCGCCCCGCTGCCGAGCTCGCGCGCCACGCCCTCCGTGCTGAACCGGCCCAGGTGGCGCACCGATCCGCCGCGGCGCAGCGGGCCGAGGATGCCCAGGATGAGGCCGTGCACATGGAACAGGGGCAGGCCGTGTACGAGGACGTCGTCGCCGGTCCACTCCCAGGCGTCCTGGAGCGCGTCCAGGGTCGAGGTGACCGCGCGGCGCGGCAGGACCGCGCCCTTGGGCGGGCCCGTGGTGCCGGAGGTGTAGACGACGAACGCAGGGGCGGAGGCGTCCGGCTCGGGCCGTTCGCGGGCCGGACCCGACGCATCCACATCGATGCCGACGAACCTCAGGTCGCCGAGCGCGTCCGGGAGTTCGGTCCCCGGCGCGGCGAGCACGACGTCCGGGGCGCTGTCGGCCACGATGTGCGCCAGCTCGCCGCCGCCCGACTTCGGGTTGAGCGGTACGGCGGGCACGCCCGCGAGCAGCGCCGCGACAACGCCGACGGCGGTCTCCAGGGTGGGCGTCGCCCACACAGCGGCCCGGCTCGCGCCGTCGAGGCGCGCGGCCAGGGCTCCGGCCGCCGAGGCCAGCTGCCCGTAGGTGAGGGAGCGGTCGCCGAAGCGCAGGGCGCGGCGGTCGGGGTCGTGGGCCAGGGCGGGGAAGAGCAGGGACACGGGTGGCGCTCCTAGCGGCGGTCGACAGTGACGGCAGTGGCCAAGTGGCTGAACCAATGTGGGGGCGGCGTCGCCCGTACGTCAAGGATGCGCCGGAAGATTGGTTCAGCCACTGGGCCATTTGTCCGGCCCGCTGTTACGCTGCGGAACCCCAGGGAGGAGGGCCCCATGACCGACGCACTGCGGCCGATGACGGCCAGGCCGCGCCTGTACGAGCAGGTCCTCGACCGGCTGCGCGCCTACGTCGCCGAGGGCGGCCTGCGCGCCGGTGACCGCCTCCCGCCCGAGCGCGACCTGGCCGCCCGCCTCGGCGTGAGCCGCGCCTCCGTGAAGCAGGCCATCACCGTCCTGGAGGTCCAGGGCCTGGTGGAGGCCCGGCACGGCGGCGGCACGTACCTCATGCGCGACAGCCTCGACGCGGAGCCCGTCGAGCGGATGGTGGAGCGCAGACGCAGGCTGCCCGACGTCCTGGAGGCGCGCGAGGCGCTGGAGACCAAGCTCGCCGAGCTGGCCGCCGAACGCCGCACCGACGAGGACCTCGCCGCCCTGCGCTCGGCGCTCGACCGCATGGCGGCCGACATCGAGGACGGCGGGCACGGCGTCGAGGGCGACCGGCTCTTCCACGCGGCCGTCACCGCGGCCGCCCACAGCGCGCTCCTCGCCGAGTTCATGCGGTCCGTCGCCGACCAGGTCACCGAGTCACGCACCGAGTCCCTGCGTCAGCCGCGCCGCCCCGCCCGCTCCCTCGCCCAGCACCGGGCGATCCTCGAAGCGATCGAGACGGGCCGCCCGGCACAGGCCGCGGCGGCGATGCGCCGCCACGTACGGACGGTGGCGAAGGTACGGCTCCTGGACTGGGACCCGGACGAGGGCGAGTAGCCGGCCCCGGCAAGGACCCCCGTAAAGACACCCGTGAAGACGCCCGTAAAGACTCCCGCAACAGGGTTGCTGACCAGCCGGCGTCAGCCGGTGAGTGTCCAGCGCTGGAGGAGTCCGTAGGTGAACTCCGCTTTGACCTCTCGAGTCGTCCCCTCAGTGTCCGGCGCCGTGAAGGCGAGGCCCCAGCGCGTGGGCGCCGAGCCCTCCAGCGGGCGGGCCGGAGGGAACGCCTCGGACACCTCGTCCACGGTGCAGGACCAGGGCACGAGGTCGTCGAGGGTGCGGAGCGCGGGCGCGGGTGCGCCGGGGGCCCGCACCAGCCACTCGTTCCACACCGCGCCGTTCGGGCCGGCCAGCGCCTCGAAGAGCAGACCGGGCCAGAGCGGCACGCTCCATTGCAGGGCCTCGCACGTCAGGTCGCCGATGTGCCGGGTGACGGTGTGCTCGGGGGCGCCGAGGAGCGAGCGGTACATGGACCGTGTGGTGAGCGGGCCTCTCACATGGTGCCTGGCCTGGTAGCGGCGGTTCGCCTCCCGCATCTGCGCCACCGTCGCGCCGAGTTCCCGGCGGGCTTCTTCCACAAGGTCCGGGTTGTGGTCCGCCATGCGGCGCAGCAGGACCAGCTGGAAGTCGGTGACCGTGAAGGGCTCGCCGGTGGGGGCGGGCGTGCGTCGCGCTGACATACGGTCCATGGTCGCGCACGGCGGCCGCGCCGTCAGGGCGACATCCGGTCGAGCAGCCGCTCGTGCTCGTCCTCCGGGACCTGCTCGCCCGACGAGGGCAGGAGCTGGGGGATGCCGTCGACGATCGGGTAGCGGCGCCGCAGCCGGGGGTTGTAGAGCGCCTCGCCCGGCAGGAGGGCGTCCTCCTCGGGCGGGAGGAGGTGCAGCGGGCCCTTGTCGAGCGGGCAGGCCAGGATCCTCAGCAGCGGGTCATCGGGCTTCACGGCGGGCCAACTCCTTGGCGGGCGAGGGTGTTCGGGGCGGCGGGTCGTCGTGCTTCGGCATGAGGAGCAGTACGGACACGGCGAGGAGCGTGCCGGTCAGGCGCAGCGCGAGCGCCACCGGTTCGCGCGGCAGGGACTCGCCGAACGCGAACGTGCCGAGCACGGCCGTGAACAGGCACGTCACCGTCGAGCACACCGGCACGATCAGCGAGGCGCGGCACCGCTGGAGCGCCGCCTGCGACATGACGAGCCCGAACCCGCCCGTGCACAGCAGGAGATAGGGGTAGGGCGAGGTCAGCAGGTGCAGCGCGGCAGCGCCGAGCCGGTCCGTGGTCAGATACCCGGCCAGCCCCTTGATGGCCAGTGAGCTCACGCCGTAGAGCAGGCCCATCGCGACCCCGTAGGAGACGCCGGTCGTCGGGAGGCGGTGCCGGTGGCGCGTCCTGCGCTCGGCGAGGCCGTACAGGAGGAGCCCCGCCGCGAGCGTCGGCACGCACACCCCGAGGATCAGCGCGGCGGGCGCGCCCTTGCTGACCGTGTCGCTGCCCTGGCGCAGGGACAGTACGACCATGAGGAGTGCGGTGAGGATCGCCCCGATCGCGTACCGCTCCCGGCCCGTCGTCCGCTCCCCGAGGAGCGCCGAGGACAGGAGCAGCAGGAGGACGAGGCCGGAGACGAAGATGGCCTGCGCGGCGGCGATGGGAAGCGTTCTGTAGACGGCGAGCTGTGCCCCGAACCCGGCGGCCAGGGCCAGCGAGCCGCCGAGCCACAGGGGACTGCCGGCGACGAGGCGCACCAGGTGGGCCGGGCGGCGCACGCTGATCTGCGGCAGCGCGGCGAGCGCCCGCTTCTCCAGGACGAACCCGGTGCTGTAGAGGACGTTCGCGAGGAGCGCCGCGCCGACGCCCCACCACATGGCGGTCATCCCGCTCACGTCTTCCTGGCGTGCAGCAGGAGGATCGACGAGAGGGAAGGGGCCGCGCAGGCGAGCCGGTCCAGGGGACGCAGCGGGCGTGGGACCCCGTGGAAGGGCGCGCCCGTGACCCGTACGACGTCGAAGCCCGCAGCGGCCACGAACGAGCGCAGCGCGCGGGCCGTGTACAGCCGCAGGTGGCCCACGACCTCGCTGCCCGGGCGGCCGTGCACCGCGCGCAGACTGACCTCGGAGAAGACGGGCTGCACACCGGCGAGGAGCAGGGCGCGGTTGTACCAGGCGGCGAGGTTCGGCGTGGACAGCATGAGATGGCCGCCGGGGCGCAGGATCCGGCGGATCTCGTCGAGCGCGGCATCGGGGTCGACGAGGTGCTCGATCACCTCGCTGAACAGGACGGCGTCGGCGGATCCCGACGCGAACGGCAGCCCGCTCGCGGTGAGTTCACCGCGCACCACGTCCGGGATCCGGGCTCTGGCCCGCTTGAGGGCGTCCTGCGACCAGTCGACGCCGACGATGCGGTGGCCCGCGAGGAGTGGCGCCGCGGTGGCCGCGGCCTGTCCGTCGCCGCAGCCGATGTCGACGACCGTGGCGGGGAAGGGCGCGGGCCTGCCGAGGGCGGTGGCGAGCGCGCGGGCCTGGCGGTGGGAGCGCTGTTCGCCGGAGGCGACCGGGGTCGCCGGGTCCTCGTAGAAGTCCCGCAGCCCCGGCGGGGCGGACGTGGTGGTCATGGCGTCGCCTCCTGCGTCGCGTGCAGGTAGTGCTCGAACAGGTCCCGCAGCCGGTCGCCGTCGCCCGGTCCGAGCAGGGCGCGCGACCAGCGCAGCGCGAGGTGCAGCCGGCCCGCCGTGGACGCGGTCGTCACGGTCAGGCCGCGTGGCATGCGCGCGGGCGCCGAGAACCAGACGGCGTGGGCGCGGCCCGCGTCGCCGAAGTCGAGCGGGTAGGGGACGCGGCCGATGTTGCTGAGCAGCGTGGTCGACGTCCAGGGTGCGGCGGCCCTGCGCAGCCCGCGGGTGATCGCGGCACGCCAGGCGACCGGGGCGAGCGGAGCGGTGAGGAGGGCGGCGCCGTGGCCGAGCTGGGGCCGGTCGAGGGCCTTGAGCGCGCGGGTGCGGACCGAGGTGCGGTGCAGCAGGAGCGGGATGCCCGTAGGTGCCAACTCCTGTGGTTCGAAGGTGACTTCGACGAGCCGGGTGCCGTTGCCGATCGGCATGTCCGCGCCCCGGGGCCGGTCGTCCACCGGCATCGTGATGCGCAGGGGGCGCGGGCGCGCGCCGCGCTCCCTGTTCCAGTGCGTGATCATCAGGGCGGTGGCGGCCATGAGCTGGTCGTTGACGGTGTACGGAGCGCCGGCGGGCCGGTGCGGCACGGGCAGGTCCGCGACGAGGAGGCCGTTGCCGGGCGAGAGGGCCGGTGAGGGGTCGGGGGTGCCGGGGGCGACGCGGGCGGGCGGGGCCCACGGCGAGGGCCCGCGCAGGGCGGGCCCCGGCGCCCCGGGCGGCGCCCTGTGGGGCGACGGCGCGCCGGGGGCGTCGTCGTGACCCCCGTAGATCTCGGCCGCCGTCGCGAGAACGCGCAGACAGGCCGGGCCGTCCAGCGCGGTGTGGTTGATGGTGAGGAAGAGGACCGCGGCGCCGTCCTCCCGCTCCCGCACGACCTCCAGACGGACCGGCGGCGACGCGGTCAGCGGCGGGGCGTGCGTCAACGCCCGCGTCCTCGCGTCCTTGAGCGCGTCCGGCCCCGGCGGCGGGAAGGCGACCACGTCCACATCGGGGCCACGGGTCAGCTCCCACTCGTAGCGCCGCCGGTACCAGGGGCCCGCCGCCTCCCGCATCAGGATGCGCGGATGGCGGCGCAGCGCCTCGGCGAACGCGGCCTTCAGGCGTGCGGGGTCCGGAGCGCCCGGCAGGTGGACCTCGATGTGGACGGTCTCCGGCTCCTCGTCCTGGAGACAGTGCCGGGCGACCTCGTCGACCACGGGGAACGGGACGCGCCGCGGCGCGGGCGGGGCCGGAACGCTCATGCTTCGCCTTCCTGCGACGGGCCGGCCGCGCTGCCCGGCGGCCTGCGGGTGGTCGCCAGCGCCGCGAACAGGGCGACCAGCGCGAGGAGTTGGGCCACCGGGCCGAACGCGCCCGCGGACGACCGGGACGGCTCCCCGGCCCCCACCGCGGCGGCGACCCCCGCGCCCGCCATCGCCAGGAACGCGATCGGGACGAGGAGCGCGTGCCGCCGCCACGCCACGAGCGCGAGCGCCGGGACGAGCAGCGCGAGCGGGCCCGCGATCACCGCGCCGACGAGGGTGAGCGCCACCGTGCCGAGCAGCAGCCCGGGCGGCGGGGCGGGCGGCGTCACCTCTGCAGACGCGGCGCGCCGCCGGAACAGGGCGATCCCGGCCAGCGCGAGCACGCCCGCGGCCCCGCCGAACAGCCCGGCCTCGTACGTCCGCGCCGGCTCGTACCTCAGCTTTACGGTGCCGCCTGCGCCCTGGGGGACGAGGAAGCCCTGCTGCCAGCCGTCCAGGCGCAATGGCGTCAGCTCCTTGCCGTCGAGGGTCGCCTTCCAGCCGTCGTTCACGTTCTCGTACGTCGTCAGATAGGTGGCGGGGCCGGAGCCGACGGTCACCTCCTTGCGGTCGCCGAGCCAGTCGCGGACACGCAGATCGCGGTCGGCGCGCGGGGTGGTGGAGGGTGCGTCGGTGCGGGTGAGGGTGGCGTCGGTGAGACGGAGGGGGCTCTTGTTCTGCGGTGTCTCCAGGGTGTGGGTGCCGGCCGGGAGTCCGAGCGATGCGGGGGCTTTCCCGCACAGGGTGACGGTGATCGGGCGGCGCTCCACCAGGTCCCTGACCGATCCCTGCGCGCGCGTCGCGTACCGCGTCCCGTCGACGGTGACCACGGGTCCCTTGCCGCAGGACAGGCTGAACGTGCGGGTCGGGGACGGCTGCGGGGTGCGGTACTGGTCGAGCGCCGGGAGGTACGCCTCCGTCAGCCCCACCGGCAGTTGCAGATCGGCGTCCGCCACCGGGTTGTGAACGGTGAGGGGCGCCGTCGCGGTGACGGTGATGTCCAGTCGGTCCGTGGTGATCGGGTCGAAGCGGGCCGCGCCGTTCTCGTCGACGCCCGCCACCGCCGCCCCGTCCGGAGAGCTGATCTCGATCTTCTCGGGGCGGGTGGAGAGGCCACCGGCGGCGGCGAGTACGACTTCTCCCACCGGCTGCTTGTCCGGCCAGCGCAGATGGATGGTGGGCCGGTCGCCCGCGATCCACGCCGTGGTCAGGTCGCCGTCCGTGAGATTGCGCGGCGACAGATCGCCGCCGAGCGCGGACGTGGAGTCCGCGGTGGCCGTGATGCGGCGGCGCTGATCGGGCGCCACGTCGTAGAGGAGCTTGTCGAACGCGTCGCCCGGAGCGGGCCGCGCGCTCGCCTTGAGGGTGTACGTGCCGCCTTCGGCGGTCGTGAACCGGCGCCCGAGTTCCGGCTCCTCGGTGGTCGCGTGGAAGCTGAACTGCTGTGCGTCCGCGGAGTCCTGGGGCAGCCGCAGCAGCCGGGTCACCTGGACGCCGGGGATGCCGACGTCGGAGAAGCCCGCGCCCGCGAGCCCCGTGTGCCCGGCCTGCGCGTCCAGGATCGTGATCCGCAGCCAACTGCTGTTTCCCTCAGGCGCCTTGACGGTCTGGCGTCTGCCGTTCGCCTGAAGGGCCGAGGTGGCCGAGCCGGTTTCCGTCCGTACGCGGATCCGGGTCGGTGCGGCCCGGACTCCCTCCGCAGGCAGGGGAGTCACATGAAGTGTGCCGGGCACGGGTGTCTTCGAGGAGAACGCGATCCGCAGCCACTGCCCGTCGGGCGTGCCCGGTGTGCCCTCCGCCCACGCCGTGTCCGGGTCCCCGTCGAACGCGTTCACCGGGTCGTACTGCGGCAGGTGGAACAGCCAGTTCCCGCTCGACGACGCCGTGACCTGCGCGGCGCCGCGCAGCACGGCGGTCGTCTGATGGCGGATCCCCCCGCCCGGCAGGATCTGCCGCGGCTTCGCCCCCGGGTCCTGCGTGCTGCCCGGGGAGTTCCGCTCGGTCGGCGTGTACGTGTACGAGGTGTTGGAGCCGACCAGACCGAAGCGGGTGTCCGCGCGGCGGAGGCCGTCACCGGCCGTGCGCAGCGCGGGCGTGCCGATGCCCGGGTGGTTGTCGCCGGCCAGGACGGTGGGCCGGCCGCGCATCCCGGGGTCGGCGGACAGCGGCAGGAGCGCCTCGGGACCGCCGCTGACCTCAGCCGTGCCGGAGACCGGCAGCAGGGCGGCCTGCCCGGGGCGCCGCGCGGAGCCGGGCGCGTAGATCTCCACCGCGCGCCGGCGCGGATAGAGCCCCTCGACCTGGAGCGGGGTGCCCTCGGCGATGCGCCCGCCGGTCGTGACGGGCCCGAACCCGGTGACGCGCCGGTACCCGGACTGCTCCAGAGTGCGCTTGACGGTCGCGGTCGGTACGTAGCCCAGCTGGTCGGGGTCGAGGTCGCCCCGTACGACGACGTAGTGCAGGCCCGCCCTGCTCAAGTAGTCCTGGAGGCCCGGGACTTCGCCTCCGGTGGTCAGGGCCTGCTCGACGGCGTCGAGGGCGCGGCGGTTGCCGGGTGTGCCGAACGGGACGTAGTCGCGCTGCGCCCAGCGCGAGTCGGCGAGGACGTCGAGGGGCTGGTCGATGGGGGAGCCCCAGGTGTAGATGCCGTGCGCGGTGGCGGGCACGACGAGGGCGCGCGAGTCGGGCGAGTTCTTCTTCAGCCAGTGCGCGGTCGTGTCCCAGTACGCGGGCAGGGAGCGGAACGAACCCGGTTGCAGGATCGAGCCGTTGAGGTAGGGCCAGGCGAGTCCCGGCAGGATCAGCACCGCCGCCACGAGGGGCGCGTACCGGCGGTGGCGCAGGGGGCGGGCGCCGCGCGGCTCGGCCGCGACCGCCGTCACATGCATCAGCCCGAAGGCGAGGGCGAGCCCCAGGCCGGTCTGGAACTTGTAGATGTTGCGGAACGGGACCAGGCCGCCGTTCAGCCAGGACTGCACCGTGGAGTGGAAGGGTGCGCCGAGCGCGCCGCCGTAGCCCGCGAGCGTGATCAGCGCGACCGTGAGGACCGTCAGGACGAGCCAGCGGCGTTCCGGCAGATCGCGGCGGGCGAGCCCCGCGAGCCCGAAGGCCGCCGCGAGCGCCGAGCCGACGACGGTCACGGCCGCCGTCGCGACCGTCCATCCGGCCGGCAGCCAGGCCTCGCCGAAGTGCAGATACGCCACCCAGTTCCCGGCGCCGCGCAGGGACTCGGCGGCCGACATGGTGCCCGTCGTGGTCTGCGAAGTCTCCACGTACGGAAGGAAGTTCTCGCCGTAGATGCCCAGGAGGAGCAGCGGCAGGATCCACCAGGCCGTCGCGAGGATCACCGACGGGGTCCACCACGCGATCAGCTTGCGGCGGCGCGGGCCCGCCGGGCGGGAGAGGAGATAGAGGCCCACCGGGAGGAGGGAGGCGAGCGTGGCCGCCGCGTTCACCCCGCCCATGAACGGGATGAGGAGTGCCGAGCGCGTCGCCGCGAGGCGTGCGCTCGTGCGGTCGTTCGTGAGCGGCAGCAGTACCCACGGAAGGAACGCGCCCGGCAGGGCGGCGGCCGACGTCGAGCCGACGACGATCGTGAACGCCGGCCACAGCGCGTACGCCACCGCGCCGAGCAGCCGGGTGCGCGGGCTGCCGATCCGCAGGCGCTCCGCGAGGCGCAGGGCACCCCAGAACGCGACGGTCACGATGATCGACAGCCACAGCCGCTCGGCCAGCCACACCGGCAGATGCGTCAGGCGCGCGAGCCCGTAGTAGGGCAGCATCGGGAACGAGTAGCCCACGTACTGGTCGAAGATCCCGCCGAAGCCCGCCCGGTCGTGCCACAGGTCGCCCAGGTCCGTGAGGAACTTCCACGGGTCGAGCGCGACGCCCAGCTTCGTGTCGAACGTCATGCGCCCGGGCGACACCGCCACGAACAGCACGAACACCGTGGCCCAGAAGGCGAGCAGCCAGCGCCGCGAGCGCGGCCCCCGCCCGTGTCCCGGCCGGGAGTGGGCGGGGCGGGCCGCTGCCGGGGGCGGCGCCTGGACCGTGCTCGTCATGGAGAACACCGCCGGAGGATGAGGAGGAGGTTCCAGGTGGCGAACTCGCGCACCCCCGGCACCTTCGCGACGGTCGCCGCGAGGAACGGCCAGTAGCGGGAGCGCGCGGAGACGACGGTGATGTCGTCACGGGCCCTGACCTGGCGCAGCGTCGGGCCGATGTGATGCGCGAAGAGGTTCTCGCCGAGCGTGTGCTTGGGCGGCCTGCCCGTGCGCCGCTGATAGCGGGCGCCGGCCCGGTCGGCGCCCAGGTAGTGCCAGGGCGCCCACTCGTGACCGCCCCACGGGGACAGCCAGTTGGTGAACGAGAGATAGACGATTCCGCCGGGCCGCGTCACGCGGACCAGCTCGCTGAGAAATGTCTGCGGGTCGTCCACGTGCTCCAGGACGTTCGAGGAGAACGTGACGTCGGCCGCGCCCTCCGCGAGCGGCAGCAGATAGCCGTCCGCGACGACTGCGGGAGCGGAGGGCCGCTCGCCCAGCTCCCTTGCGTCGGGCTCGAAGAGGAAGCCGTGCGCGCCGCGCCGCCGGAACTCCCGCGTGAAGTAGCCGGACCCGCCGCCCACATCGACGACGACTTTTCCGCGTACGTCGCCGCAGACCGCCTCGACCTGGTCGGCGGCGTCGCGGGCCAGCAGGGAGTAGCAGGCCTCGGGGTCCTGCTGTTCGCGCAGGAACGCGCGGAACAGGGCGAGTGAGCGGCGCAGTGACGGGTCGGGCGGGGACGTCCGTGTCGAGTGCGTCATGGCGCGGGGCTCCTCACCGCCTCGGCGGCCACGGCTCTGAACTGCCGCACCGTGTGCGCCCAGCGGAAGGTCGCGGCACGTTCCTCAGCGGCCTTGCCCATCAGCCTCCGCCGCTGTCCCGACAGGGCCAGCGCGCACCAGGCCGCCGCGAACGACGACTCGCCGCGCGCGAGGAGACCCGTGACGCCGTCCTCCACGGAGTCGCGCAGGCCCGGCACGTCGAAGCCGATCGCCGGGGTCCCGCGCGCGGCGGCCTCCGTGACGACCAGGCCCCAGCCCTCCACGGCGGAGGGGTGCAGCAGCAGCCATGCCTCGCCCAGGAGCCGGTTCTTCTCGGCCTCCGAGACATGGCCTCTGAACTCGACGCCGGGGCCCGCGAGTTGTTCGAGCTGTTCCCGCTCGGGCCCGTCGCCGACGATCAGGAGCCGGCCGCCGGTGACCGGCCGCACCCGCTCCCACAGCCGCAGCAGCAGATCGATCCGCTTGTACTCGACGAGCCGGCCCATCGCGAGGAAGAGCGGCTCACGGGAGCGGTCCGCGCGCGGACCCGGCTCCTCGACGCCGTTGTGGACGACGCGGATGCGCTCCCGCTCGACGCCGAGCGCCCGCAGCGCAGCCGCCGTCGACGGCGAGACGGCCACCAGCAGACCGCGGCGCTCGGCGCCGGACAGCGCCCAGTGCTCCAGTCTCCGCCCGAGCCGCGCGGCCGGCGCGAGAGGCCCGCCGAAGCGCATGCGCCACAGATCGGTGTGGACGTGGTTGACCAGGCGCAGCGTCGGGCCGCGGTGCCACAGCGGTGCCAGGTACGGCATGCCGTTGCACACTTCCACGAGCAGGTCGCAGTCGCCGACCTGGCGGGCGAAGGCGGAGCGCGCCCGCAGATAGTGGCCGAGGTCGCCGCCCGCCGACACGACGCGGTAGTCGCGGAACGCGGCGGGTCCGCCGCACAGGAGCGTCACCTCGTGTCCCAGACGGGTCAGCCCGTCGGCCAGCCGGTCGACGAGGAGTTCGGAGCCGCCCGCGGCCGGATTGCCGAGGTCGCGGTGGGCGAGGAAGACGATCCGGCGCGGCGGTGGGGGAAGCGCCGGGTGGGGACGCGCGTCGCCGGGGTGGGGCGTGCGCAGGGGGGTGGGCACGTGCTGGGGCATGGGTGCTCCAACTCGTCTCGGGGTGCGGAACTGTGTGGGGGGACTTGCGCGGTGCGTTTCAGGAATGCCTGTACGGATGCCTTTTTTACGGATGCCGTTGGGGATGCCTGACGGGGCTGGCTCAGGCTGCGGAACGGGGTGCCGGGGTGGCGGTTACGGGGGAGCTGTGCCGGGGCTGTGCGGGGGCCGTGCCTGAACTGTGCGGGGGGTGGGGTGGGACAGTTTTCGCCGAGCTGTTCGATGCGGCTACTCACCGAGGTGACAAATTCTCAGCTTTCCGGAGCTGACGTCACATCACATCGTGGAGGGTTCCAGCACTGTTGGGGACGAATCGGGATTCGACGGCCCCCTCCCGCCCGTACCGCCCCGCTCACCCCTGCCCCGCACGACGAACACGGCACCCAGTGCCGCGAGCACCAGGCCGGCCGCGCCGGCCGTGAGCGGGAGCGTCGTGCCGAGGAGGTGGAGCCGGCCGCTGTCGTCGTCAGCGAGAGCGACCTGCCGGCGCTGCGTGGCCGGGGTGAACGCGATGCGTTCGCTGTCCAGAAGCACCACCGCGTCCCTCGCCGAACCGGGGGCGCGCAGCGTCTTGCGCGGGCCGATCGCCGCGTAGACGATCCGGCCCGTCTTCTGGTCCACGACCAGCTCGATGCCGTGGTTCGCGTACCACTCCTCGGCCAGGACCTGATTCCGCTTCGGCTGTCCCACGATCGTCCCGGGCACCAGGCGCGAACCGGTCTTCGTGGCCGGGACGGTGCCGGTGAAGCGGTAGCCCTCGTAGCCCTGGACCTTCTTCGTGCCCCGGTAGGAGAGCGTGACCGTCGCGCCGAGCGTGTTGTCCCACCAGCGGTAGGCGCGCTTGTGTACGTCGAAGGGGAACTTGAGGTAGGCCTCACCCTCGAAGGACGGCTGCTCGCCGCAGCAGTGCACGGGTGCGTTGGTCCTGCGGTCGGTGACCCAGCGCTCCAGGGTCCACTGGAGCGCGTCGTGCGGGTCGGCCGCGGGCAGCGACGCGTCGGTGTCGACGGACGTGGACACGTCCCACACCGCCCGGCCGCTCTTCTCGGACGCGGCCACATCGCCGCGCACCTGGCGCGTGACGGTGATCCGCTTGCCGTGCACGGTCTTCACCGCGCCGGTGTCGAAATAGCTTCCGGTTCCGGTGAACACGGTCGTCGTGTCGACGTCGACGGGGGTGCGTTCGGCGCGCGGCTCGACGTACCACGCGAGCAGCGGGGCCAGGGCGAGGAGGAACGCGCCGAGACCCAGTGTGAGCAGGGAGAAAGGTGAAGCTGTACGACGCATCCGGCACTCCTGGGGTGGGGGAGGGAGGTCTGGTGCGGGCGCAACGCGGCTTTGGGCCGGGAACCGTAGGCGCACCCTTGACGGAGTGTCAATGCATTGCGGACACTGGGCACTTGCCGGAACGGGGCCCCGGCAGAAGATCGCGCAAAGGGTGGGGATTCGACCTCCGAACGAGAGGCTGACCCTGCGATGAACCGACTGCTCGCCGCCGCCCTGACCGTCGCGGCAGGCGCCGTGCTCGCCCTCGGCGCCTGTCTGGGCGTCGTCGCCCTCCTGAACGCCACCCCGGACCAGCCGAACGTGCCGCTCGTGACGTACGAGACGGCCGGCCGGGAGCATTGAGGGTGCCCCCCGTTCCGTCCGTCGGACCCGCGACCCACAGCGCCGTGCGGCCCGAGCGCTCGGCCTGGCGCGATGTGCCCCGGCTCCAGGTGAAACGGTTCGCCGGGCTCGCCATGGCCGAGGCGCCCGCCCTCGCGGAGGACATCCTGCGGGAGATCCGCCGCGAATACCCCCACTTACCCCTCGTGCTCGACGAGTCCGGCGAGCCCATGGCGCTCGTCGGCATCCGCAGAGCCATCGAGGGCTTCGTGCAGCTCCAGCTCGCCGACGCGGAGGACCGGCCGCGCTCCCACCCGGCCGTCTTCCAGGAGTTCGGCCGCGGCCAGAGCCTGCACGGCCGCAGCCTCGACTCCCTCCAGGCCATGTACCGCCTCGGCGTCCGCCTGGCCTGGCGCCGCCTCGCCGAACTCGGCCAGCGGGCCCTCATCCCGCCGCCCGCCATGTACGAACTCGCCGAGTCGGGATTCGAGTACCTCGACGGACTCGTCGACCAGTCCGTACGCGGCTACGCCGAGGCCGCCGCCCGGCAGGCCGGCGAACGCCTGCGCCTCCAGCGCAAACTCATCGACCTGCTCCTCACCGAGCAGACCGAACACCCCGACCACCCCGGCCACCCCGAACGCGGCGCCGCCGCTCCGCCCGACCCCGCGCGGGCCCTCGCCGAACGGGCCTCCCGGATCGGCTGGCCCCTGCCCGGCCGGGTCTCCGTCGGAGTGCTCCTGCGCCCCGCGCGCGAGGCGGTCGCACCCGCCGTCGGGCAGGGCGTGCTCCTCGACATGGAGACCGAGCAGCCCCGCATGGTCGTGCCCGACCCCGACGCGGCGGGCCGCCCCGAACTCCTGCGCCGCGCCATGGCCGGCTGGTCGGGCGCTATCGGCCCGCCCGTGCCGCTGTCGGACGCGGCGAAGTCCCTGCGCTGGGCCGAGGCCGCGGTCCGGCTCGTGGAGCGCGGGCTGCTCCCGGCGGGCGAGGTGCTCCACTGCACCGAACACACCCAGGCCCTCGTGCTCCTCCAGCCCGAGGAGCTCATCGACGACCTGTCGCGCCGCGCGCTCGCACCCCTCGCCCACTGCGGCCCCACCCACGCCCGCCGCATGGCCGACACCCTCCTCGCCTGGCTGGAGACACGCGGCGGCGCCCCCGAGGTGGCCGCCCGCCTCGGCGTCCACCCACAGACCGTCCGCTACCGGCTGCGCCAGATCCGTGAGCTGTGGGGCGACGAGATCGACGACCCGGACCGCCGCTTCGAGCTGGAACTGGTGTTGCGGGCACGTCGGTTGAGGGATCTGCCCGGCGGACCGTGACCGGCCGTCAGTCCTTCGGGCGTCGGCGGGCCTGCCGCACCTCGCGGTCGACCGCCCATGGGTCCGACACCGGGCCCAGGTGCCCGAGCTTGTCGGGGTTGATGACCAAGCGGAAAATCTGGATCTGCACGTCGAGCGTGACGGTGCTGAGGACCCTGCCGTCCCGGTCGCGCGGGATGGCGCCCCGCACCCCGTCCGTCATCCCCCTAAGACCCCCTGAGACGATCAGGCCCTCTCGGCTGTGACACGCGTACGGGGCGTGTGAGCGCCGTCACAGAGCCGCGGACCGGTGCGCGGGGTCGCCCCCGGGCCATTGCCCCCTCAATGCCGCTGTGAGTAGCCTATGTTCGCGATACCGATCGACTGTTGAAATTTCGAACATAGAGAGGGGGCCGGCCGTGGGGCGTCTCGTACCCGCCGTGACCCGGGCTCTCGACATACTCGAGCTGTTCCTGGACGGGGACGGCACCCTGTCCGCCCCGGACATCGTCCGCAAGCTCCAGCTGCCCCGCACCACGGTGCACGAGCTGGTCACGACGCTGGCTGCCCGCTCCTACATCGTGACGGTGCCGGGCGAGCCCGGCCGGTACCGCCTCGGTGTGCGCCCGTACCAGCTCGGTAGCCGGTACGCGGAGCAGCTCGACCTCGCCGCCGAGGGCCTGCAGGTCGCCCGCGAGGTCGCCGAGACCTGCGACGAGACCGTGCACGTGGCGATCCTCGAGGGCACCGACGTCATCTACATCGCGAAGGTCGACAGCACCCACGCCGTGCGGATGGTCTCCGCCGCGGGGCGCCGCCTGCCGGCGCACTGCACCTCCGTCGGCAAGATGCTCCTCGCCTCGCTGCCGCAGCCCCAGCTGGCGGCCCGCGTCCCCGACGATGCCGAGCTGGTGGCGATGACGGAGAACAGCATCACCGACCCGGCCGTCCTGCGCGAGGCCCTCGCCGGTATCCGGGAGCGCGGTGTCGCCGTCGAGAGCCGCGAGTCCAATCCGGACGTCAGCTGTGTCGCCGCCCCCGTGCGCGACCGCTCCGGACGGGTCGTCGCCGCGCTCTCCGTGTCGGTGCCGATGATCCGGTGGAGCGCGCCGCGCGAGGGCGAGCTGGCGCAGCTCGCCGTGAAGGGCGCCGCCGACCTGTCGGAGCGGCTCGGGTACCGGGGGGCCGACCGATGAGGCCGGAGGTGGCCGTCCGTGCGGAGGCCACGCTCGGGGAGGGGCCCACCTGGGACGCAGAGGCCGGCCGGCTGATCTGGGTCGACATCCTCGGCAGCCGGGTCCACACGTACGAACCCACGACCGGCCGCCGCACGGTCATGGCCACCGAGCAGCACGTGGGCGCCGCCAAGCCGCGGGCCGGCGGCGCGGGACTCGTCGTCAACCTCCGTGACGGCATCGGCCTGTACGGGCCCGGCGGCAAGGACTTCCGCTGGCTGCACCGGGACCCCGTGCCGGGCCGGCGCGGCAACGACGCCGCCGTCGCCCCCGACGGCTCGCTCTGGGCGGGCAGCATGGCGTACGACGAGACGCCGGGCGGCGGCAACCTCCTGCGGATCGCGCCCGACGGGACCACCACCGAGATCCTCGGCGACGTCACGGTCAGCAACGGCACCGGCTGGAGCCCCGACGGCACCCTCATGTACTACGTCGACACCCCGACGCGGCGCATCGACGTCTTCGATGTGGACGCTCCGCACGCCGTGCGCCGACGGGAGTTCGCGGTCGTCGAGGAGGGGGCGGGGCACCCCGACGGGCTCACCGTCGACGCCGACGGCTGTGTGTGGGTCGCCCTCTGGGATGGCTCGGCGCTGCGCCGCTACACCCCGTCCGGCGTGCTCGACCGCGTCGTGGAGCTGCCGGTGCAGCGCCCCACCGCCTGCGCCTTCGGCGGCGCGGACCTCACCGACCTGTACGTCACGTCGGCACGCGTAGGTCTCGACACCCCGTCCCCGTACGCCGGTTCGCTGCTGGTCCTGCGCGACATGGGCCGCGGTCTGGCGCAACCCGCGTTCGAGGGCTGAGCCCGGAGCGAGCGTTGCGAAGGTGCGGGACCCCCACGCGGGTGAGGGTCCCGCACCTTTGTGTTGCGCAACCCATTGACGCGGCCGCGTCCCGAACCTACGGTCCGTTCGAAGTTACGAGCACCATTCGGTATATCGAACAGTAGGGCAGGGAATGGGACGACCTGGCCTGAACCGCAGGCAACTCCTGGCCGGAATCGGCGGGTTGACGGTGGCGGGCAGCTTCGGCTTTGCGGCACTGGGCACGGGCGCCGACGCGCTCGCCTCCAGCGCGAGCACACGCGTGCGCTACTGGAACCTCTTCAGCGGCGGCGACGGCTACAACATGATCGCGATGCTGGACTCCTTCCGTAAGGAGCACCCCGGCATCGACGTGAAGGACTCGACCCTCCAGTGGGGCAGCCCCTTTTACACCAAGCTCGCCATGGCGGCGGCGGGCAACCGCGCACCGGACCTCGGCGTCATGCACCTGGGCCGCGTCACCGGGTTCTCTCCCGGCCGCCTCCTGGACCCCTGGGACGTCGGCCTGCTCGCCAAGTACGGCGTGAAGGAAGCCGACTTCAACCCCGCGCTGTGGAAGCGCGCCGTCATCGACGGCCAGCTCTACGCCCTCCCGCTCGACATCCACGTCCAGCTCTGCTTCTACCGCAAGGACGTACTCAAGAAGGCCGGCCTGCTCGGCGACGACGGGCGGATCGTGCCGGTCACGTCCACCGACGAGTGGTTCGACGTGCTCAAGAAGGCGAAGAAGGCCACCAAGAAGGGCCTGCAGACCATCGGGATGTGGGCCAGCGACCAGAACTTCCAGTGGTGGTTCTTCGTCGCCTTCTACACCCAGCTCGGCGGCACCTGGTTCAACGCCGACGACACCGAGGTCACCTTCGACACCGACAAGGCCACCCAGGTCCTGGAGTTCATGCGCCGGCACATCACCGATGGTTACTCCAACCCGGGCTTCGCGGGCGGCGCCGGAGCCGAACAGTTCATCAACGGCTCCCCGTTCTGCTGGGAGGGCAACTGGTCGGTGCCGGTGTTCTCCGGGGCGAAGATCGAGTACGGCGCGACCCCGCTGCCGCCCGTCTTCGGCAAGCAGGCCACGCACGCCGAGTCGCACTCCTTCGTGCTGCCGCACCAGGCGGAGCGTGGCGGCGCCGCGAACGAGGGCGCCCACCAGCTCGCCGCGTACGTCGTCAAGCACGCCCGGCAGTGGGCTGCCGGCGGACACATCCCCGCGTACACGCCGACGCTGTCCACGGCCGCGTACAAGAAGCTCAGCCCGCAGAACGAGTACGTCTCCGCCATGGACCACCAGGCGACCGAGCCGAAGGTGTGGTTCGCGGGCTCCACCGGCATCCTTGCCCAGCGTGTCGGCCCGATCGTCGTGTCCTCGATGCTGGGCTCCGCCAAGCCGGAGGCCGCCGCCCGCCGCATGAAGGGCATGCTCACCGAGCTGCTCGCCTCGAAGAACCCCATGGACGGCAAGACCGCAGCGCAGGGAGGTGCGGTCGCATGACGACGACCAGCCCACAGACCGTCCTCGCGCCCGCCCGCGCGAGAACCGCCGCCGACAGCGCCACGGCCCGCCGCAAGCAGGGCTTCCAGCATGGGGGCTGGTTCGTCGCCCCGTTCCTCGTCCTGTTCGCGCTCTTCGTGATCTGGCCGCTGCTGCGCGGCGTCTACCTCAGCTTCACGGACGCCAACATCTCCGGCGACAGCGCGGGCTTCATCGGCCTCGACAACTACCGCGAGGCCCTGCACGACCAGTTGATGTGGGACTCGCTCGGCCACAGCGCCTACTTCACGCTGCTCGTCGTGCCGTGCATCACGGTCCTCGCCTTCCTCCTCGCGATGCTCGCCCACCACATCGAGCGCGGCAAGTGGCTGTGGCGGCTGTGCTTCTTCATGCCGTTCCTGCTGCCCTCCACCGTCGCGGGCAACCTGTGGCAGTGGCTGTTCAACCCCGGTACGGGCATGGTCAATTACCTCTTCGGCCTTGAGACGCCGTGGCTGACCGACAAGTCGTACGCGATGCTCGCCGTCGTCATCACCACCCTGTGGTGGACGGTCGGCTTCAGCTTCCTGCTCTACCTCGCCGCCCTCCAGGGCATCCCCGCGCACCTCTACGAGGCCGCCAAGCTGGACGGCGCGAACGCCTGGCACCGCATGGTCCACATCACCCTGCCCATGCTGCGCAACATCACAGGGCTCGTGATCGCGCTCCAGATCCTCGCCTCGCTCCAGGTCTTCGACCAGGCCGTCGTGATGCAGGACTTCGGCCCGGGGCCGGAGGGATCGACCCGCACCTTCGTGCAGTACACCCTCGAAGAGGGCTTCACCAGCTACCGCGTGGGCTACGCCTCCGCCATCTCCATCATCTTCTTCGTGATCATCGCGGCCGTCGCCCTCGCGCGGATGTGGCTGCTGCGCAACCGTGAGGAGGGCGGCCGATGACCACCGACGCCGCGCAGATCCGTATCAAGTCCCGTACGCGCACGCCCTGGTCGCCGAGCCAGATCGTGCTCACCCTCATCGGTGTCGCCGTCTCCGCCGTCTTCCTGGCGCCGCTCGCCTGGGCCCTGTTCACCTCCCTCAAGTCGGAGACCGAGGCCGTCGAGGTGCCGACGCACTGGCTGCCGAAGCACTGGACGGGCCAGGCCTGGAAGGCCCTCTTCGAGACCGGCAACATCACCAACTGGTTCGTGAACTCGCTCGTCGTCTCGGTGTGTGTGACCGCCGTGGTGCTGCTGGTGAGCGCGCTCGCCGGATACGGCCTCGCCCGCACCGAGTTCAAGGGCAAGCCGGTCCTGATGGGCGTGGTGATGGCGGGCCTGATGGTCTCGCCCGCCGTCCTCGGCGTGCCGCTGTTCACCACGGTCCAGCAGATGGGGATGGTCGACACGTACTGGGGCATGATCCTGCCGCAGTGCGCCCCGGCCGCGATGGTCTACATCCTCTACAAGTTCTTCCAGGGCATCCCCAGGGAGCTGGAGGAGGCCGCGTTCATCGACGGCGCCGGACGGTGGCGGGTCTTCTTCACCATCGTCGTGCCACTCGCCCGGCCCTCGCTCGCGGCGGTGGGCATCTTCACCTTCATCGCGTCGTGGAACAACTTCCTGTGGCCGTACATGGTCACCAACAACCCCGACCTGATGACCATGCCGAACGGCATCGCGACCGTCATGAACTCGTACGGCATCCAGTGGGCCCAGCTGATGGCCGGCGGCCTGATGGCGGGCCTGCCCCTGATCGTCGTCTTCGTCTTCTTCCAGCGGCAGATCGTGGCGGGCGTGGCCCACACGGGATTGGCGGGACAGTGACACTGCGCAGAAGTCTCGCGGCGACGGCGACGGCCGCCTTCCTCGCGCTGCTGCCCCACACGGCCCAGGCAGCGGAGAGCTACCCGGACCCGCAGCCGATCACCGGCCAGCAGATCATCCATGACCCGACGGTCATCAAGCTCACGTCCGGCCAGTACGTCGCCTATTCGACCGGCGGCGTCATCGGAGCCCGCCTCTCGAAGGACCGCGTCCACTGGACCGACGAGGGCAACGCCTTCGCCGCACCGCCGAGCTGGTGGTACGAGTACAACGACACCGGCGACCCCTGGGCCCCCGACATCTCCTACCGCGACGGCACGTACTGGCTCTACTACGCCGTCTCGTCCTGGGGCACGAACCACTCGGCGATCGGCGTCGCCACCTCCGCCTCTGGCCTCCCCGGTACGTGGACGGACCACGGCAAGGTGTTCAGCTCCGGGACCACCGACACCTGGAACGCCATCGACCCGGCGGTCGTCCGGGCCGACGGGAGACTCTGGATGAGCTTCGGCTCGTACTGGTCCGGCATCCGCATGGTCGAGCTGGACTCGCGGACCGGCAAGGCGATCGAGGGCGCGACCGTCCACCACCTGGCGACCCGCCCCGACGCCCCGTACGCGGTCGAGGGCCCGGCCGTCGTCCACCACGACCGCTACTACTACCTCCTCGCCTCGTACGACGCGTGCTGCTCCGGCGTGAACTCCACCTACAAGATCCGGGTCGGCCGCTCGACGTCGGTCACGGGTCCGTACGTGGACGAGGCCGGCACCCCGCTCCTGGAGGGCGGCGGCACCCTGCTCCTCGCCGGGCACGGCCGGTTCGTCGGCACGGGGGGCGAATCCGTCTTCCGCGACAAGGGGCGTGACGTACTCGCATACCACTACTACGACGCCGGCGACTCCGGCACCCCCAAGCTCGGCCTCAACGAGCTGAGCTGGGGCAAGGACGGCTGGCCGGCCGTCCGCTGACTCGATCAACGTACGTAATCCGGAACCCTGAGGAAGACATGACCCGCACCGCACGCTTCGCTCTCGACCCCGCCTTCACGGTCGGCACGGTCGACCCCCGGCTCTTCGGCTCCTTCGTGGAGCACCTGGGCCGCTGTGTCTACACCGGCATCTTCGAGCCGGACCACCCCACCGCCGACGAGGCGGGCCTGCGCACCGATGTCCTCGATCTCGTACGGGAGCTGGGCGCCACCGCCATCCGCTACCCGGGCGGCAACTTCGTGTCGGGCTACAAGTGGGAGGACTCGGTCGGCCCCGCCGAGGAGCGCCCGCGCCGCCTCGACCTGGCCTGGCGCACGACGGAGTCGAACCGCTTCGGCCTGTCCGAGTACATCGCGTTCCTGAAGAAGGTCGGCCCGCAGGCCGAGCCGATGATGGCGGTGAACCTCGGCACGCGCGGCGTCGCGGAGGCCATCGAACTCCAGGAGTACGCCAATCACCCGGCGGGCACGGAGCTGTCGGACCGCCGCATCGCCCACGGCGACAAGGACCCCTTCGGCATCAGGCTCTGGTGCCTGGGCAACGAGATGGACGGGCCGTGGCAGACCGGCCACAAGACGGCCGAGGAGTACGGGCGGCTCGCCGCCGAGACGGCGCGCGCGATGCGCCAGATCGACAAGGACGTCGAGCTGGTCGCCTGCGGCAGCTCGGGCCAGGGCATGGACACGTTCGCCGAGTGGGAGGCGAAGGTCCTCCAGGAGACCTACGACCTGGTCGACTACATCTCGCTGCACGCGTACTACGAGGAGCACGACGGCGACCGGGACTCCTTCCTCGCGTCGGCGGTGGACATGGAGTCGTTCATCGAGAACGTCGTCGCGACGTGCGACCACGTGGGCGCGCGCCTCAAGTCGAAGAAGAAGATCAACCTCTCCTTCGACGAGTGGAACGTCTGGTACATGTCGCGCACGAACGCCGAGGTCTCCGCCCTCGACTGGCCCGAGGCCCCCCGCCTCCTGGAGGACGTCTACTCGGTCACCGACGCGGTCGTCTTCGGTTCGCTCCTGATCGCCCTGCTCCGCCACGCGGACCGCGTCACGGTGGCCTGCCTGGCCCAACTCGTCAACGTCATCGCCCCGATCATGACCGAGCCCGGCGGCCCGGCCTGGCGCCAGACGACGTTCTTCCCGTTCGCGGCGGCGTCGCGGTACGGGCGCGGCGAGGTCCTCGACGTACGCGTGTCAGGACCGACGTACGACACGAAGCGCCACGGCACCGCGGACCTGCTGCACGCGACGGCGGTCCGCGCGGAGGACGGCACCGTCACCGTCTTCGCGGTCAACCGCAGTCAGACGGAGCCCATGCCACTCGAAGTGGCCCTCCACGGCATGGAGTTGACTGAAGTCGTCGAACACTCGGTGCTCGCCGACGCCGACCCGGACGCCCGCAACACGCTCGCGGAGCCTGAGCGGGTGGCGCCGCATGCGGCGGCACCGGGCACGACGGTCGAGGACGGCACGCTCAAGGCGACCCTCGAGCCGCTGTCGTGGAATGTGATCCGGCTCGGCTGATCCACGGCGTCGGACGCTGAGTGGCCGGAGGGGATGTCCCCCTCCGGCCACTCAGTGCCATTCAGGGGATGGTTACACGCCCGGCGACAGAACCGCCCGTGAACGTACGTCTGCTGAGCTGCAACTGACGTCCCCATAGGGCTCGGTGAAGTCAATGCGAAGGGGTGGAGGAAAAACACCGGCCTCGCCCGTGGTTGTCACGGGCGGGGCCGGGGGATTTGGGTGAGGGCGGTCAGGCGCAGAACGAGTGCACCGTCGTCGTCCGGTACGTCTCGCCCGGGCGCAGCACCGTCGACGGGAACGCCGGTTGGTTCGGCGAGTCCGGGAAGTGCTGCGTCTCCAGGCACAGGCCGTCGCCCTGCCGGTAGGTGCGCCCGGAGGGGCCGGTGAGTGTGCCGTCGAGGAAGTTGCCGGAGTAGAACTGAACGCCCGGCTGATCCGTGGCGATCTTCAGAGTGCGGCCGGAGGACGGGTCGCGCAGCGTCGCGAAGTGCACGGGCCGCGCCGTGATCCCCTTGTCGAGGACCCAGTTGTGGTCGAAGCCCTTGGCCGTGACCAGCTGCGGGTGCGCGGTGCGGATGTCACGGCCGATCGGCTTCGCGGAGCGGAAGTCGAACGGAGAGCCCGCGACCTTCGCTCGCTCACCGGTCGGGATGAGCCCCGAGTCGGTGGGCGTGTAACGGGAGGCGGCGAGGGTGAGTTCGTGGTCGTAGATGCCGCCGCTGCCCTCACCCGCGAGGTTGTAGTACGTGTGGTTCGTCAGGTTCACGACGGTCGCCTTGTCCGTCGTAGCCTCGTAGTCGATGCGCCAGTCGCCGCTCGCCCCGAGGGTGTACGTGACCGTCACCCTGAGCGTGCCCGGGTAGCCCATCTCGCCGTCGGCCGACGTGTAGTGCAGCTTCAGGCCGACGTCGGAGCCGGAGGTGAAGTCCTCCACGTCCCACACCCGCGTGTTGAAGCCCTTCGCCCCGCCGTGCAGGGAGTTGACCCCGTCGTTCACGGAGAGCTGGTACGTCGTGCCGTCGAGGGTGAACCGGCCGTTCGCGATGCGGTTGCCATAGCGGCCGATCGTGGCACCGAAGAACGTGGTCCCGGCGACGTAGGCCTCGATGGTGTCGTAGCCGAGGGAGACGTTCGCGTACCGGCCGTGGCGGTCCGGTATCTCCAGAGACTGGATGATGCCGCCGTAGGAGAGGACCTTCAGGCGGGTGCCGCCGTTCTCCAGGGACCAGCGGTAGATCCTTGTGCCGTCGGCGAGCTTGCCGAAGAGCTCCTTCACGGGCCTCCTGCTTCCCGAGGCGGAGGCGGAGGCGGAGGTTGAGGCGTGGGCTGTTCCGCCCAGCGCGGTGGCTGCTGCACCGGCCGCGGCGGCCGATGCGAGGAGAGTGCGTCTGCTCAGTTCCATGTGCGGCTCCCTGAAAGGGTGGGGCCCCGCCGGGCTTTTGCCGGCGGGGCCGAGCTGACTTACGAACCGACCTTGCGCTTGTTCCACACGTCGAAGCCGACCGCCGCGAGCAGCACCAGGCCCTTGATGACCTGCTGCCAGTCGGTGCCGACGCCGACGAGGTTCATGCCGTTGTTGAGGACGCCGAGGACCGTGCCGCCGATGATCGCGCCGAGCACCGTGCCGACGCCGCCGCTCATCGACGCGCCGCCGATGAACGAGGCGGCGATCGCCTCGAGTTCGAAGTTGACGCCCGCCTTCGGCGACGCGGCGTTGAAGCGAGCCGCGAAGACGAGGCCGGCGAGCGCCGCCATCATTCCCATGTTGAGGAAGACCGCGAAGGTGACCTTCTTGTCCCGGACGCCGGAGAGCTTCGCCGCCGGCAGGTTGCCGCCGATCGCGTACACATGGCGGCCGATCACCGCGTTGCGCATCACATAGCCGAAGGCGACGAGGAGCGCGGCCAGGACGATGAGGACCACGGGCGCGCCCTTGTAGCTGGCGAGCAGCAGCGTGAAGACGAGGACGGCGGCGACCAGCGCGGTGAGCTTCAGCGCGAACATCTTCGCGGGCAGCACGTCGAGCGCGTACTCCTGCTGACGCCGGCGGTCGCGCACCTCCTGCCACACGACGAGGGCGATGAGCGCGAGGCCGAGGAGCAGGGTGAGGTTGTGGTAGTTGGTGTCGGGGCCTACCTCGGGCAGGAAGCCGTTGGCGACCTTCTGCAGCCCTTCGGGGAACGGGCCGAGCGTCTGCCCCTTGAGGAAGATCTCCGTCAGACCGCGGAAGAGCAGCATGCCCGCGAGGGTCACGATGAACGACGGTATGCCGAGATAGGCGATGAAGAAGCCCTGCATGGCGCCCGCCAGCGCGCCGATGACGAGGACCGCGACCGCGGCGACCGGCCACGACCAGTGGTGCGTGACCATGAGCACCGCGGCGAGTGCGCCCGTGAACGCGGTGATGGAGCCGACCGACAGGTCGATGTGGCCCGCGATGATGACGATCATCATGCCGATCGCCAGGATCAGGATGTAGCTGTTCTGCAGCACCAGGTTCGAGACGTTGCGCGGCAGCAGCAGGTCGCCGCCCGTCCACACCTCGAAGAGGATCACGATCAGGCCGAGGGCGAAGAGCATCCCGTACTGCCGCATGTTGCGGCGCATGCCGTCGATGATCAGCCCGCCGAGGCCGCCCTCGCCCCCGGAGTCCTTCGGGGCCGGGACGCCGGCCGGCGACTCGGCCTTCAGGTTCGTACTCATCGTGCCTACCTCTTGTCCTTGGTCATGTGCCGCATCAGCACTTCCTGGGTGGCCTCCGCTCGCGGGACCTCACCGGTGAGCCGTCCGGCCGACATCGTGTAGATCCGGTCGCACATGCCGAGCAGCTCGGGCAGTTCGGAGGAGATGAAGACAACGGCCTTGCCCTCGGCGGCCAGTTGGTCGATCACCGTGTAGATCTCGTACTTCGCGCCCACGTCGATGCCGCGGGTCGGCTCGTCGAGGATCAGCACATCGGGCCCCGCGAAGATCCACTTGCTGAGGACGACCTTCTGCTGGTTGCCGCCCGAGAGCCGGCCCACCGGCTCGGAGACGTTGGGCGCCTTGATGTTCATGGACTTGCGGAAGCCCTCGGAGACCTTGCGCTCCTCGTGCTCGTCGACGACCCCGCGCCGGGTGACCTTGCGCAGTGCGCTCAGCGAGATGTTGCGGTTGATCGACTCGATGAGGTTCAGGCCGTAGTGCTTGCGGTCCTCGGTGACGTACGCGATGCCGTGCCCGACCGCCTCGGGGACCGTGCGGGTGCGGATCTCGGCGCCGTCCTTGAGGACACTGCCGCCCGCGTACTTCCCGTAGGCCCGGCCGAACACACTCATCGCGAGTTCCGTGCGGCCCGCGCCCATCAGCCCCGCGATGCCGACGATCTCCCCGCGGCGCACGTTCAGGGACACCGAGTCGACGACCTTGCGCTGCTGGTCGATGGGGTGGAAGACGGTCCAGTCGCGGATCTCGAGGGCCGGCGCCGCGGTGAGGTCCTGCGGGTGCGGGGTGCGCTCCGGGAAGCGGTGGTCGAGGTCGCGGCCGACCATGGCGCGGATGATCCGCTCCTCGGTCGTCTCGGCGGCCTTCACGTCGAGCGTCTCGATGGAGTGCCCGTCGCGGATGACCGTCACCGAGTCCGCGACCCGGGCGATCTCGTTCAGCTTGTGCGAGATGATGATCGAGGTGATGCCCTGACCCTTCAACTCCAGGATCAGATCGAGGAGTTTGCCGCTGTCCTCGTCGTTGAGCGCGGCCGTCGGCTCGTCGAGGATGAGCAGCTTCACCTCCTTCGACAGGGCCTTGGCGATCTCGACCAGCTGCTGCTTCCCGACGCCGATGTCGGCGACACGGGTCTGCGGGTGCTCGTTCAGACCGACCCGCCGCAGCAGCTCCGTGGCGTGCTTGAGGGTCTCGCCCCAGCTGATCACGCCCCGCGTGGCGTGCTCGTTGCCGAGGAAGATGTTCTCGGCGAGCGAGAGGTAGGGCACCAGGGCGAGCTCCTGGTGGATGATCACGATGCCGCGCTTCTCGCTCGCCCCGATGTCCTTGAACCGGCAGGGTTCGCCCTCGAAGAGGATCTCCCCCTCGTAACTGCCGTGCGGGTGAACGCCGCTGAGGACCTTCATCAGCGTCGACTTCCCGGCGCCGTTCTCCCCGCAGACGGCGTGGACCTCGCCCGCGCGGACGCTCAGAGAGACGTCCGCGAGCGCCTTGACGCCGGGAAAGGTCTTGACGATCGAGCGCATTTCCAGGACGGGTCCCGCCATGGTCGTGCCTTTCTGCTCCGTTGTGGAACCGGATGTGAACCGGTGGTGTGGGCGGGCTACTTGAGGTCGCTCGCCTTGATGTAGCCGGTGTCGATGAGCTCCTTCTGGTAGTTGCTCTTGTCGACGCTCACCGGCTGGAGCAGATAGGACGGCACGACCTTCTTGCCGTTGTTGTACGACGTGGTGTCGTTGACCTGCGGCTTCTTCCCCTTCAGCACGGCGTCGACCATGCTGGAGGCGACCTTGGCCAGCTGCCGGGTGTCCTTGTAGACGGTCTGGGTCTGCTGGCCCGCGACGATCGACTTCACCGAGGCGACCTCGGCGTCCTGCCCGGTGACGACGGGCAGCGGCTTGCTCGCGGAGCCGTAGTCGTCGGACTTGAGGGCGGACAGGATGCCGATCGAGATGCCGTCGTACGGGGAGAGGACGGCGTCCACCTTGGCCGAGGAGTACGACGACGTGAGCAGGTCGTCCATGCGCTTCTGAGCGGTGCCGCCGTCCCAGCGCAGCGTGGTGACCTTGTTGAGCGCCGTCTGGCCGGACTTGACCACGAGCTGCTTCTTGTCGATGTAGGGCTTGAGCACCTTCATCGCGCCGTTGAAGAAGTACTTGGTGTTGTTGTCGTCGTTCGAGCCCGCGAACAGCTCGATGTTGAAGGGGCCCTTCTTCGAGCCGTCCTTCAGGCCCAGCTTCTCGACGATGTACGTGCCCTGGAGCCGGCCGACCTTCTCGTTGTCGAAGGAGGCGTAGTAGTCGACGTAGGGGGAGTTGAGCAGGAGGCGGTCGTAGGAGATGACGGGAATGTTCGCGTCATGGGCCTCCTTGAGGACGTTGGAGAGCGCGTCGCCGTTGATCGCGGCGATGACCAGCGCGTCCACGCCCTGCGTGATCATGCCTTCGAGCTGCTGGACCTGCTGGTCGACGTCGTCCTCGCCGTACTGGAGGGTCGTCTTGTAGCCGGCGTTGTGCAGCGTGGTGACCATGTTCTTGCCGTCGGCTATCCAGCGCTCGGACGACTTGGTCGGCATGGCGATGCCGACAGTCATCTCCTTCTTGTCCTTCGACTCCTTGCTGCCGCCTTCACCGCTCTGCCCGCAGGCGGTCAGGGCGAGGGCGAGAGCGGCGGCTCCCGCCACGGCGGTCACGGCACTTCTGCGGTTGCGCATGGTCATCAGTCCTTGTCGGTCACGTCGTGGGAGCGGAAACGGTCAGCGGGAAACGGTCGAGAGCACCCGGCAGCCGCGAGCCGAGCGGCGACATGCCGCCGTTCGCGCCGTGCCGGGCCAGCAGGTCGAGCGCGAGCCGGCCGCGGCGCACGCGCTCACGGGCGGTGTCGAGAGTGACGTCGCGCAGATGGGCGCCGTACGGGTAGATGGCGGGGGCCTTCGCGAGCCCGAACTTCAGATACAGCGGCGCCCCGCGGCGGATCAGCTCCGCGATCTCGTACATCCGCACATAGCCGCCGAGGTCGTCCGGCGCCTCGACGTACAGGTCCATGGGTGCGGCGGAGACCCGGCGGATCTCGGTGAGGTGAGCCAGCGTCAGGTCGCTCGGCACATTGAGCGAGTCGGCACCGAGCCGCTCGAACACGGCGTAGGAGGCCGGGTTGACCGGCCCGATGAGCGCGGAGACCTTGAGCGTGGTGTCACGGGGAATCACCCCCTGCTCGCGGGCCCGGTGCAGGGTCCACAGCACGCCCTCGTCGGCGACGAGCAGGCACTTCACGCCCAGCTCCGTTGCCCGGACGGCGTCTTCCACGCATCCGGCGACGGCGTCGTGGCCACGGGCACGCAGGCCGGCGCCGCGCGAGTCGGTGCGCACGGAGGCGCCGGTGTCCCAGGTGCCGCGCGGCCCGGTGAACAGGCACAGCTCGATGTCCCGCTCGGCGGCCGACTCGACCATCTCGGTGATCTCGGCGTCGGTGAGCATCCACACGCCGCTGCCCTGGCTTATCCGGTGGACCGGCACGTCGAGGCGCGAGGCCTCCTTGAGTACGACGGCCAGCGCCTCGGGCCCCTCGACGGACGGGATCTCGGTGCGCCAGGTGCCGCCGTCGGGGAAGGCGTGCGGGGAGGTGTCGGCGTCGGCGGTGGAGGGGGCGGACAGGCCCAGGGCCGCGAGGGCGGGTTCGCCGGGGCGGCGGGGAGAGGGGGAGTCGGTCACGGGCAGTCCTTCATGTTCGATGTTGTTCGGTATTTCGAACCAAGTTCGGATCGGTGGGTGCGGGCCCGCCCGGAACGTGCCGGGAGGCAGGAGCCAGGGCTTACGAGAGGCCCTGGGGAAGCAGCAGCACCTTGCCCACCTTGCGGTCACCGGATCCCACCAGCTCGATGCCGTACGGGAATTGATCCAGCGGCAGCTCGTGCGTCACCAGCGGCAACGGATCGAGCAGCCCCGCGCCGAAGACCCGCACGGCATGCGCCCAGGCGGCCGGCGGCGCCCCGAACACGGTCCGCACCTCCAGCTGCCGCACGACGAGGCCGGTCGGATCGAGCCCCGCCGCACCGGGCGCCGGGAGCCCGGTGAGGACGAGCCGTCCCCCGCGCCGCAGCAGCGACGCCGCGGTACGGGCCGAGTCCGCGGACCCGGCGGTCTCGATCACCACGTCGAAGTCGCCGGGCAGCTCCTGGCCGGGCGTACGGAAGTCCGTCGCACCGAGCTGTTCTGCAAGGGGGGCCCGTTCGGGCCGTGTGTCGACGGTGAGGAGTTCGGCGGGGGAGCCCGCCGCGAGGAGCTGCACGGCGAGCATGCCGAGGGTCCCCGCGCCGACGACCGCGACGCGTTCGCCCGGCCGTGCGTCCGCCTTGAGCGCGGCGGCGGCGACGCAGGCCGCGGGTTCGAGCAACGCGGCCGCCGTCAGGTCGGCGTCGTCCGGCAGGACGTGCAGGAGCCGGGCGGGCAGGGTGAGGGTGGCGGCCATGGCGCCGGGCTGCGTGAACCCGGTCTCCTCGTACCCGGCCGTGCACAGTGTGGTCTCGCCCGCGTGGCACCGGTCGCAGACCTGGCAGTTGCGAAAGCCCTCGCCGACGACCTTCCTGCCGACGAGCGACTGCGGCGTGCCCGGCCCGACGGCCTCGACGGTGCCGGACCACTCGTGCCCCGGAGTGAGCGGGTACCGCACGTACCCCTCGGGCCGGTTGCCCTGGTACACCTCGCGGTCGCTGCCGCAGATTCCCACGGCGTGGACGCGGACCAGCGCCTCACCGGCGCCCGGCGGCGTCGGCTCGTGAGGGACGATCCGGTACGCGCCCGGCGCCTCGACGACGACCGCGACGCTCATGACGTCCCCTCCGGGCGGCGCTGCTCCCAGCCCTCCGCCCACAGGTCGAACCGCGCCTGCTGCTGCGGGAATTCGGCCGCCGCGTCCACGTCGAGCTCGACCCCGAGGCCCGGTGCGTGCGACAGCTCGAAGCACCCGGTCTCCGGATCGACCTGCGGCGCGCCCTTCACGACCTTCTTGATGGCCGCGTCCGCGAAGTCGTTGAAGTGCTCCAGAACCTTGAAGTTCGGTGTGGAGAAGCCGACCTGGAGCGAGGCTGCGGTCAGCACGGGACCGCCCACGTTGTGCGGCGCGACCAGCACATAGTGGGACTCCGCCGTCGCCGCCAGCTTCCGCGTCTCCCAGATGCCGCCGATGTGGCCGACGTCCGGCTGGATGATGTCCGCGGCCTGGCTCTCGAACAGTTCACGGAACTCGATCCGGTCATGGATCCGCTCACCCGTGGCGACCGGGATGTCCACCCTCGCGGCCACCTTCTCCAGCGCCTTGAGGTTCTCCGGCGGCACCGGCTCCTCCAGCCACGCGGGCTTGAAGGGAGCGAGATCGCGCGCCAGCCGGATGGCGGTGGAGGGCGAGAACCGGCCGTGCATCTCCAGCATCAGCTCGGCGTCGGGCCCGATCGCGTCGCGCACCGCCTCGATCAACGACACGGCGTACAGGCTCTGTTCGTGGTCGAGCTCGTAGTGCCCGGTCCCGAAGGGGTCGATCTTCAGCGCCTTGTACCCGCGCTCGATCACGGCCTGCGCCGCCTTGTGGTACGCCTCCGGGGTGCGCTCGGTGGTGTACCAGCCGTTCGCGTACGCCTTGACCCGGTCCGTCACCTTGCCGCCGAGCAACTGCCACACCGGCACACCGAGCGCCTTGCCCTTGATGTCCCAGCAGGCCATCTCGATGACCGCGATGCCGGACATCACGATCTCTCCGGCCCGCCCGTAGTCCCCGTACTTCATGCGCCGTACGAGGTCCTCGGTCGCGAAGGGGTCCGAGCCGACGATGTGGTTGGCCTGGGCCTCCTTCAGATAGCCGACGAGCGCGTCGGTGTGGCCGAGCATCCGGGTCTCGCCGACCCCGGTGATCCCCTCGTCGGTGTGCACCTGGACGTAGGTCAGGTTGCGCCAAGGCGTCCCGACCACGTGTGTGCTGATTCCAGTGATGCGCACGGCAGTTGCCCCCTGCGACGTTCGATATTTCGTCATGCGTTCGAAATCCTGGCGTGACAGTAAGGAGGTGCGCGCGGGGTGTCAATGGTTTGCGCACCAGGTTGCCCGGTACGCCGTGCACAGAAGCCGTATGGAGGGTCAATTCTTCGGAACACGCAGTTCCGCACAGAACATTCACAGCCCCGGCTTTTTCCGTTACCGGCGCGGCGCCTAGCCTCCATGCGTCATGGATTACTGCCACCCGTGCCGAAGGCACCTCAACGGCGCCCTCGCCTGCCCTGGGTGCGGCACGCCCGCCGAAGCCTGCCGCGAGCACGCGGAGGCGCTCGCGGCGCAGGAGTCGGCCGAGAACGCCGGCGCCTCCTACGCCGACGAACCCACGCACACCCGCCGCTCCCGCAGGGAACGCCGTGAGCGCGGCGCCCGCAGGGCCCATCGGCGCCGGCGCAACAAGATCGTGATCGCCGCCGCGGGGCTCGCGCTCGCCGCGGGCGGCCTCAGCTTCGCGGAACTCGGCACCGAGTCGTCGGCGGACGGGGACGGGCGGGGCTCGTCCACGTCGGCCGAGGAGGCCGCCGACCAGGAGGCCGAGGCTGCCGCGTCCTCGGCGGCCGCCACCCCGACCGGCGCCGCCGCGGACGAGGCGGACCCGCAGGCGTCGAGTGCCTCGGCGTCCCCCTCCGCGTCCGCGTCGGAGTCCAAGGACGCGAAGAAGGGCAAGGAGACGGAGGGGGTGAAGGAGGGGACCGAGGGCCGCGCCGCCTCCGTGCCAGCCGCCACCCCGACGCCGCACACCCCGACCGGCCCCGGCACGCCCGCCCCCGGTCCCACCACGACACCGCCGCCCCCGCCGCAGCCCACCCCGACGAAGACGTGCGACCGCTTCCTGTGGTGGTGCACCTAGTCGTGGTGCACCTAGGGGTGTCCGGCGGGAAGGTGCGGCCGACGTCAGACCGTCATGTCGTTCACCTGAGGGTCGTCTCTCGTGGCCGGCGTCAGGCCCTGGCGTCGCCGTCCAGCATCATCTTGGCGAGGAGCCCGCGCAGCGCCACCCGCTCGTCGTCGGTCAGCGAGGTGATGGCCCCGCGCGCGAAGCGCAGGTTCCCCTGCACGCCGCGCGCCATCCGTACACCCTCTGCCGTCGGCGCGGCCAGCTTCACGCGCCGGTCGGCCGGGTCGGGGCGGCGCTCGACGAGGCCGCGCGCTTCCAGCCGGTCGATGAGCCCGGTGATGTTCGACGGCTCACAGTTCACCTGCTGGGCTATGCGCCGCATGGGCATCGGCTCGCGCGAGAGTAGATCGAGAACCCGCGCCTGCGCCGCGGTGAGGCCCTGGCCCGAGGCGGCCTGCTCGTACTCCTTGTAGTGACGCGAGACCAGCGCGCCGATCAGCTCGACCACGTCGGCTGTCACCGGGTCGGCGGTCACGGGATCGGCGGTCACGAGGTCGTCTGTCACGAGGTCGTCTGTCACGGGTTTCCGGGCGGAGCTGCTGGCGGCCATGTACTCCAGAGTACCCATTTACTTGACACTATGAAATATCGAGGAGCATGGTTGTTTCAGTAAGTGAAGCAATCAGGAGGCTCCCGCCATGTCTGTCGACACCCCTCAGATCCCCGCCACGAGCCGCGAGTGGCAGCTGACCAGCCGCCCGGTCGGCTGGCCCAAGCCCGAGGACTTCCAGCTCAGCGAGGTGGAGATCGCCCAGCCCGGCCCCGGCCAGGTGCTCGTCAAGAACCTGTACGTATCCGTGGACCCGTACATGCGCGGCCGCATGAGCGCCGCCAAGTCGTACGTCGCCCCGTACGAGCTCGGCAAGGCGATGCAGGGCGGCGCGGTCGGCGTGGTCGTCGCCTCGAACGACGAGGGCGTGGCCGTCGGTGACCACGTGCTGCACTTCAACGGCTGGCGCGAGTACGCCACCTTCGACGCCAAGCAGGCCGTGAAGGTCGACCCGGAGGCCGCGCCCCTGTCGACGTACCTCGGTGTCCTCGGCATGACGGGCCTGACGGCGTACGCGGGTCTCCTGCGCACCCTCTCCTTCAAGGAGGGCGACACGGTCTTCGTCTCCGGCGCGGCCGGTGCCGTCGGCAGCCAGGTCGGCCAGATCGCCAAGCTCCTCGGTGCGGGCCGCGTCGTCGGCTCGGCGGGCTCGGCCGAGAAGGTCAAGCTCCTCGTCGAGGAGTACGGCTTCGACGCCGCTTTCAACTACAAGGACGGCTCCGTCTTCGAGCAGCTCAAGGAGGCGGCCCCCGACGGCATCGACGTCTACTTCGACAATGTCGGCGGCGACCACCTCGAAGCGGCGATCGGCCGGCTCAACCGCGACGGACGCATCGCGATCTGCGGCGCGATCTCGGTCTACAACAACACCGAGGCCGCCCCCGGTCCGCGCAACCTGTCCCGCCTGATCCAGACCCGCGGCCGGATCGAGGGCTTCCTCGTCGGCGACCACTACGACCTCCAGCCGCAGTTCGTGCAGCAGGTCGGCGCCTGGATCCGCTCCGGCGAGCTCAAGTACCGCGAGACCGTCGTCGAGGGCATCGAGAACAACCTGGAGGCGTTCCTCGGGGTTCTGCGCGGCGACAACATCGGAAAGATGATCGTCAAGCTGGGGGAGTGACCCCAGTCACGCTCGATCCTTCCGGGATTCGGTAATCTCTTTCCGCCTACCGGATCGAATGAGGGAGTACGGGATGCCCATCCAGCAGTCGGACGTCGTCTACACCGCCGTGGCCACCGCGGAGAACGGCCGTGACGGCCGCGTCTCCACGGACGACGGCAAGCTCGACGTCGTCGTGAACCCGCCCAAGGAGCAGGGCGGCAGCGGCGCCGGCACCAACCCGGAGCAGCTGTTCGCCGCGGGCTACAGCGCCTGCTTCCAGGGCGCGCTCGCCGTGGTCGCCCGCCAGGAGAACGCCGACATCTCCGGCTCGACCGTCACCGCGCACGTGGGCATCGGCAAGAACGACGACGGCTTCGGCCTCATCGTCGAGATCGCCGCCAAGATCCCGAACGTGGACGAGGCCACCGCCAAGTCCCTGGTCGAGAAGGCCCACCAGGTGTGCCCGTACTCCAAGGCCACCCGCGGCAACATCACGGTCACGCTCTCCGTCTGAGCGGCGCGACCCGCCCCCGGCCCGCACCCCGCGCAAGGGGTGCGGGCCGGTCCCATAGGGCCTGTCTTCAAATTCCCGTCGTCCGCCCGGAGGGCGGGAATGTGAAGACAGGCCCTAGGCTGGTGCCCATGCGTGATCTCGGGGCGGGCTTCGGCTACTTGATGAAGGGCCAGCGCTGGGTCTCCCAGCACGGCAAGCAGTTCGGCATGGGGCTCCTGCCCGGCCTGATCACCCTGGTCCTGTACGCGGCCGCGCTGGTCTGCCTGGCCCTGTGGGGCGACGACTTCGTCACCTGGGCGACGCCCTTCGCCGACGACTGGACGTCCCCGTGGGCCGGCCTGTTCCGCGGCTTCCTGACGGCCGTGCTCTTCGCCCTCGTCCTGCTGCTCGCCGTCGTCGCCTTCACCGCCGTCACCCTCCTGATCGGCCAGCCCTTCTACGAGTCCCTGTCGGAGAAGGTCGACCTCGCCGAGGGTGGCCACGCCCCCGAGTCGGGCCTCCCGCTCTGGCGCGAACTGTGGATCTCCGCCCGCGACAGCCTGCGGGTCCTGGTGCGCGCCGCGCTCTGGGGCGTCCTGCTCTTCGCCCTCGGGTTCGTCCCGTTCGTCGGCCAGACCGTCGTCCCGGTGATCGGCTTCTTCGTCACCGGCTTCTTCCTCACGGAGGAGCTCGCCGCGGTCGCGCTCCAGCGCCGTAGCGTCGAACTGCGCGAACGCCTCGCCCTGTTGCACTCCCGCAAGGGCCTCGCCTGGGGCTTCGGCACCCCGCTCGCGGTCGCGTTCCTGGTGCCGTTCGTGGCGGTGTTCCTGATGCCGGGAGCGGTGGCCGGCGCGACCCTGATGGCCCGGGACCTGCTCGGCGAGGCGACCCCGGAACCGGCGCCCGAGCCCGCCCCGCACCCCACCGGCGACCCGGCCACGCACTGACCCCGAGAGCCCGGTCCGATCCGGGCGGGACGCGCTAGCGTCGGGGCATGGAAAAGATCGCCTTCCTCGGCCTCGGTCACATGGGCGCGCCCATGGCCCGCCATCTCCTCGACGCCGGACACCCGCTGACCGTCTGGAACCGCACCCCGGCCAAAGCCGCCCCGCTCGTCGAACGGGGCGCCGACCTCGCCGACACCCCCGCCGACGCCGTGCGCGACGCCGACGTGGTCATCACGATGCTCGCCACCCCGGACGCCGTGTCCGAGGTCGCCGACGCCATCGCGCCCGAACTGCGGCCCGGCACGTACTGGGCGGAGATGTCGACCATCGGCCCCGACGCCGTACGGCAGCTGGCGGTGCGACTCGGTGACGGGGTGACCCTCGTCGACGCCCCGGTCATGGGCAGCACGGACAAGGCCGAGGCGGGCGAGCTCGGCATTCTCGCGGGCGGCGACGCGGACCGGATCGAAGGCGTACTCGCCCGCCTCGGCACGGTCACCCGCACCGGCGCGCCCGGCTCCGGCGCCGCTCTCAAACTCGTCGTCAACACCGCGGTCATCGGCGGCGTCGGCCTGGTCGCCGAGGCCATGGCGCTCGCGGACGCGCTCGGCCTGCCCGAGGACGTCGCGAAGGGCGCCCTCGCCTCGGGCCCCCTCGGCGGAGCCGTCGCCCGCGCCTTCGCGCAGGACGTGCACTTCGGCTCGGACCTCGCCGTCAAGGACATCGCCCTGGCCACCGAGACCACCGAACTCCCGGCCATGGAAGCCGTGTTGGGGCACTTCAAGCAAGCCGCGGCGGACCCGTCCCTCGTCCACGAGGACATCGCGCGGGCCGTGACCCGTATCCGCGAGCGGTAGTCCGGGTCAATACTGCGCCCATGAAGACGGCGAACCTGGGTGTGCTCTTCCTGATCGAACTGGCGGCCCTCGCGGCCGTCGGACACTGGGGTTTCACCCGCGACGTCCCGGCCCCGCTCGCCTGGCTGCTCGGCCTCGGGGTCATCGCCGTGATGATCACTTTGTGGGCGCTGTTCGGGTCCCGGAAGGCGTCGTACAAGACGCGGGGCGCGGGCTGGGTCGCCTTCGAGCTGGTGTGGTTCGGGGCGGGCGCGGCCGCGCTCCTGCTGGCCGGGGCCGTCGGCTGGGCCGTCGCCTACGTCCTGGTGTGCGCGGTGAGCAAGACGCTCGCGGTCGTCTGGCGCCAGTAGCCGCCGCGTATACGGGAGTTCACCCGGGGCCCGCGTCCCCCGCGTCGCCTTCTCCGTCCTCGATGAGCGCCAGGAAGTCGCGGAACGCGCCCGGCATGTCCACCGACTCGGGGTCCAGCAGCCACTGGTACTGCAGCCCGTCCATCACCGCCACGAGCAGCGGCGCCGCCCGCTCGGGCGTGAGGCCGCCCGGCAGTCGCTCCCCGTACTCGGTGCGCAGCACCGCGGCCATGCTCTCCCGCACGCTCCCGTACCGCTCGGTGAAGTAGGGCCGCGCCGGATGGTCCTCCGTGACGCTCTCGCCGAGCAGTGCGGAGAACGTCTGCACGATGCCGGGCCGCATCGCGTTGTACTCGACCAGCGAGGCCAGCAGATCGATCCGCCACCGGCCGTCCGGCACCGCGTCCCACTGGTCGCGCTCCTCCAGGACCGCGACGAGCAGGGCCTCCTTGGTGCGGAAGTAGTGCAGCAGCCCCTGCTGCGTCAGCCCGACCCGCTCGGCCACCGCCCCAAGCGTGGCGCCGCGGTACCCGCGCTCGGCGATCACCTCCAGGGCGGCACGGAGGATCTCCGCGCGCCGTTCCTCGCTCCTGGCGGTTCTCGTACCCATGCCGTCACCGTACGACATCGTATATAACGACGACATTACGAAACCTACCGATCTACAGGTGGCGGGTGCAGGATGGCGGCCAAGGGCCGGACTTCAACGAGGAGGCGCCGCCGTGGCGGAGACCCAGCAGGACCAGGCACGTGAGGCTGTCATCGAGGCGGCGCTCGGCAAGCTCGACCTCGACACCAAGGCGGATCTCCTCGCCGGGCAGGACATGTGGTCCCTGCCCGCCGTCCCCGGCATCGGCCTCGGTTCGCTGGTGATGTCGGACGGCCCGATCGGTGTCCGCGGTATCCGCTGGACCGCCGACGACCCCTCGATCGCCCTTCCGTCACCGACGGCGCTCGCCGCCACCTGGGACCCCGAACTCGCCTGCAAGGCCGGTCAGTTGCTCGCCCAGGAGTCCCGCCGCAAGGGCGTCCACGTGCTGCTCGCCCCGACCGTCAACCTGCACCGCTCGCCGCTGGGCGGCCGGCACTTCGAGGCGTACAGCGAAGACCCGTACCTGACCGGCGCGATCGGCACCGGGTACGTGCGCGGCGTGCAGTCCGGCGGCGTCGGTACCACCGTCAAGCACTTCGTCGGCAACGACGCCGAGACCGACCGCTTCACCGTCGACAACACCGTCTCCGCCCGCGCCCTGCGCGAGCTCTACCTCGCCCCCTTCGAGGGCATCGTCGAGAACGCCCACCCCTGGGGCATCATGACCGCCTACAACGGGGTCAACGGCACGACGATGACCGAACACCGCTACCTCGTGAACGAGGTGCTGCGCGGCGAATGGGGCTTCGACGGCTTCAACGTCTCCGACTGGACGGCCGCCCGCTCCACCACCGGCGACATCGAGGGCGGCCTCGACGTCGCGATGCCCGGCCCGCGCACGGTCTACGGCCCTGCGCTCGCCGCCGCAGTCCGCGCCGGTGAGGTCGAGGAGTCCACCGTCGACGAGGCCGTGCGCAACGTGCTGCGCCTCGCCGCCCGCGTCGGCATCCTCGAAGGCGCCGAGCCCGTGGTCACCGAGGCCCCGGAGGAGATCGACGGCGAGGCACTCGCCCGCGAGATCGCCCGCCGCGCCTTCGTCCTCGTACGCAACTGCGGTGCGCTACCCCTCCGTTCAGGCGGCAGCGTCGCCCTCATCGGCGCCGCCGCACGCGACGCCCGCGTCCTCGGCGGCGGCTCCGCCACCGTCTTCCCCGCCCATGTAATCTCCCCGCTCGACGGGCTGACCGCCGCGCTCCCCGAGGGCACGCTCACGTACGCCATGGGCGCCGACCCGAACGAGGAACTCGCCGCCGCGGGCGCCGGGTTCGAGCTGCGCGCCCGCTGCCTGGACGCCGCCGGCGACGTCATCGGCACCGCGTCCGTGCCCGGCGGCCGCATCCAGTGGATCGGCGCCGACCTGCCCGACGGCGTCACCCACGACACCCTGCACACCGTCGAGATCACCGGCACCTTCACCCCGCGCGCCTCCGGGCCGCACACCTTCGGCACCCAGGGCATCGGCGGCTTCACCCTCACCGTCGCCGGACAGACCGTCTTCGACGGGGAGCAGCCGCTCGCCTCCGCCGCCGACCCGTTCGCGGCGTTCTTCGGCAGCCCCGTCGGCCGCGGAGACGTCGACCTCGTCGCCGGCGAGCCCGTCGACGTATCCCTGCGCCACGTCGTCTTCAAGCCCGAGGGCGCCCCGCTCCAGGCCATCGCGTTCTCGCTGGTCCACCGCGAGCCGCAGCGCGACCCCGACGAGCTGATCGCCGAGGCCGCCCGGGCCGCGCGAGCCGCCGACACCGCGGTCGTCGTGGTGGCCACCACCGAGCGCGTCGAGTCCGAGGGCTTCGACCGCAAGGACCTGCGCCTGCCGGGCCGTCAGGACGACCTCGTCCGCGCCGTCGCCGCCGCCAACCCGAACACCGTCGTGGTCGTGAACTCCGGCTCCCCGGTGGAACTCCCCTGGCGCGAGGACGTCGCGGCCCTGCTCCTGAGCTGGTTCCCCGGCCAGGAGGGCGGCGACGCCCTCGCCGACGTCCTCACCGGGGCCGAGGAACCGGGTGGCCGGCTGCCCACCACCTGGGGCGCGTTCGAGGACGCACCCGTCACCGAGGTCACCCCCACCGACGGCCGCCTCGCCTACACCGAGGGCGTGTTCATCGGCTACCGCGCCTGGGAGAGGTCGGGCGCCACCCCGTCGTACGCCTTCGGCCACGGCCTCGGCTACACCGACTGGACGTACGAGTCGATCGAGGTGCGGGACGCGGGCGCGACCGCCGTGGTCCGGGTGCGCAACTCCGGTGAGCGGTCCGGTCGTGAGGTGGTCCAGGTCTATCTGGCGCCCGAACAGGCCGACCCCGCCCGCCCGGCCCGCTGGCTGGCCGGCTTCGCGGGCGTCGAGGCGGCACCGGGCGAGAGCGTCGAGGTCACCGTCCCGCTGCCGCCCCGAACCTTCGAGATCTGGGACGAAAACGCCAACGCGTGGGCGCACCAGGCGGGCGCGTACGAGGTGGAAGCGGGCCGCTCGGTCATGGACCGGCGCGTGAGCACGCGGATCGAGGTCTGAGCGGATTCGCAGGGTGCGGGCCCGGGTCTGGGTGCGGGCCCGGGGCCGGGGGGTGTTGGTGGTACGGGTTCGGTTCCGGGGGATCAGGCGCGGGTGCCGAACCCGTACACCGTCTCCGAACGGAACACTTGACCCGGCCTCAGTTCCGTCGACGGGAACTGGGGCCGGTTGGGGGAGTCCGGGAAGTGCTGGGTCTCCAGGGCGATCCCGGAGCCGGGCGCGAACGGCAGCGTCTCGTCGAAGTGGTCGCCCGTGTACAGCTGGAGCCCCGGCTCGGTCGTCGCGACGGTCAGCGTCCGCCCCGACACCGGGTCGTGCAGCTCGGCGACCCCCGCCGGCCCCTCGGTGACCCCTTTGTCGAGCACGTAGTTGCGGTCGTGGCCGAGCCCCGGCTTCCGCGGCTCCCGGAAGTCGAAGGCCGTCCCCGCCACCTCGGTGAACTCACCGGTCGGGATCAGATCCCCGTCCGCCGCGGTGAACCGCGAGGCCGCGATGCGCACCTCGTGCCCGCCCGCCGCGTCACCGGAGCCCGCGCCGCCCAGATTCCAGTACGAGTGGTTCGTCAGGTTCACGACGGTCGGCGCGTCGGTCACCGCCTCGTACGCGATCCGCAGCGCCCCGCCCTCGTCGAGCGTGTACGTCGCCGAGACCTCCATGCGCCCCGGGAAGCCCTCCTCGCCGTGCGGGCTCACCCGGTGCAGCCGTACACCGTGCTCCAGCGGGTCCGCGTCCCACACGCGCTTGTCGAAGCCGCACTCGCCGCCGTGCAGCGTGTTCGTCCCGTCGTTCTGCGCCAGGTGGTAGGTCCGGCCGTCGAGCGGGAAGCGGCCACCCGCGATCCGGTTCGCGTACCGGCCGACCAGCGCGCCCAGGAACGGCCCCGGATGGGCGAGATACCCGTCCAGAGAGGGAAAACCGAGCGCCACGTCCGCCGTGGCACCGCCCCGGTCGGGAACCTCCGCCGACTGCACGATTCCGCCGTACGTCAGGACGCGCACCCGCACCCCGCCGCGTTCGAGAGTCCAGCGGTGGACGGGCGTGCTGTCGGGGAGCGTGCCGAAGAGTTCGCTGCGCATGATCGAGACCTTACGCCGGAAGCCCCCGGCTCAGGTGATCGGCTCCTTGGCCGTCACCCGTCGGTACGCCATCGCCGCGAGCCGCGACTGGCCGTCCTTGCTGGGGTGGAACCAGTCCCAGTGACTCAGCTGCCTCCCGTCGAACCGGTAGTCGAAGACCGCCCCGCCGTCGTACCGGCACCACCGGTCCTTCGCGCACACATCCGCGAGCACCTCGTTGTACGCCACCACCCGGTCCTGCACCGAGGCGCGGCGCTGCGTCGCCGCTGCCGCGAGGTCGTCCGGGTCGGCCAGCATCGACGAGCAGATGCCGAGCTTCCACACCTGTTTGCCCAGCGGATTCGTCCGGCCCGCCGACCACAGGCGCATGAGGTCCGGCACGCTCGACACATACACCTGCGCCTTGGGCACCTCGCGCCGCAGCGTGCGCATCGCTTCCTCGAAGTCGGCGCGGAACGTGTCGACCGGCGTCATCGAGGCAGGCGTCGGCCGGCAGGCGTCGTTGGCCCCCGCCATCACCGTCACCAGGCCCGGCGACACCGCGGCCGCCTGCTCCATCTGCGCGGGAAGGTCAGCCATCCGTGCACCGGTGCGCGCGTAATTCCAACTGTGCGTGGCCGCCCGGTCCTTCCCCAGGAGCCGGACGGCGAGGCTGCGCACCGCGGTGTCGGAACCGGTCGCCCACGACACCTCCGGGCAGTCCGTGAGGACCGAGCAGGCGTCGAAGCCCCGCGTGATGGAGTCGCCCACGGCGGCAACCGAGCGCGGGCTCGTGTCCCACCTGGGGGTGGGCTTCGGGGACGGCTTCGTACCGGCCGTACTGCCCTTCGGCCCTGGGGAGTTGTCGCCGATCGCGTCGCATGCGGCGAGGCCCGCAGCACCGAGCAGAACCGCCGTCACACCGGCGACGGCGGCCCGGACGGCAGCTGACCGGTGGCTTCGGATCCGCATCCCGTTGTCCTCTCTCACCGCTTCCGGCCGTCGCCGGCGGCTCTGTCGTCGAACGTGAAGCCGCGCACCCTTCCGCGGTTGAGTCCCCGCGGGTGAAACGTGGGTGTTTGAGGGCGCCGGGACCGACGGTACGTCACACTCCTTGCGCCGCCACACGGTAGCCTCGCCCCGAGGCGGCCCGGCCACTGATGTCACGGCAGCGACAGGGCGGTCGGCCGACCCGGTGAAGCCCCGCAGCACAGCTTCCGCTAAATTACATCACGTCACATCTGTCCCTTTTTTCCTGGTTCCCCTGGTTCAACTGGTTCAACTGGTCTTTGGGGAAAACTGCTCGGCACGGGCGCGAGGCCGCCGAGGAAGGCGAACCTCGTCCCACACTGGAGGTCCCGGTGACGACACGTGGAGTCCTGTACGTGCACTCCGCACCGCGCGCGCTGTGCCCGCACGTCGAATGGGCAGTCGCGGGCGTGCTCGGCGCGCGTATCAACCTCGACTGGATCCGGCAGCCGGCGGCGCCGGGCACCTGGAGATCCGAGTTCTCCTGGCGCGGTGAGGCGGGCACCGCCTCCAAACTGGCGTCCGCGCTGCGCGGCTGGCAGCTCCTGCGCTTCGAGGTGACCGCGGAACCCTGCGCGACGGCCGAGGGCGAGCGCTACAGCGCCACGCCCGAACTGGGCATCTTCCACGCCGTCACCGGAATCCACGGCGACATCCTCATCCCCGAGGACCGGCTGCGCGCCGCGCTCACCCGTTCCAAGGGCGGCGAGACGGACCTTGAAGCCGAACTCGCCAAGCTCCTCGGCAAGCCCTGGGACGACGAACTGGAACCCTTCCGCTACGCGGGCGAGGGCGCCCCGGTGCGGTGGCTGCACCAGGTGGTGTGAGGCGCTCCGCAGGCTTTCTGCAGGCGTTCTGAGAGGTAGTTGGTTCGCAGTTGCCGAAGGGGCCCCCACCGTGATGGTGGGGGCCCCTTCGGCAACGTACGTGTACGTGGGGGTCAGACCGAGCGGAACGCCAGCACGACGTTGTGTCCGCCGAAGCCGAACGAGTCGTTCAGCGCGGCGATGCGGCCCTCGACGGGCAGCTTGCGGGCCTCACCGCGGACGATGTCGGCGGCAGCCTCCGCCTCCGGGTCGAGGTTCTCGACGTTGATCGTCGGCGGAGCCACCCGGTGGTACAGGGCGAGCACCGACGCGACCGACTCGATACCGCCGGCGCCGCCGAGGAGGTGGCCCGTCATCGACTTGGTGGCGGAGACCGCCATGTGGTCGGTGTCGTCGCCGAAGACCTTGCGCAGCGCCTTGAGCTCGGCCACGTCACCGGCCGGCGTCGAGGTCGCGTGCGCGTTCACGTGCACGATCTCGGCCGGGTCCAGGTCGGTGTTGTCGAGCAGGTTCTGCAGGGCCTGCGAGATGCCGCGGCCGCCCGGCTCCGGCTGGACGATGTCGTGGCTGTCGGCGGAGATGCCCTGGCCGACCGCCTCCGCGTAGACGCGGGCACCGCGCTTGGCGGCGTGCTCCGCGGACTCGAGGATCAGGACACCGGCGCCCTCACCGAGGACGAAGCCGTCCCGGCCGACGTCGTAGGGACGCGAGGCGCCCTGCGGGTCGTCGTTGTTCTTGGACATCGCCATCATGTTGCCGAAGGCGGCGATGGGCAGCGGGTGGATGGCCGCCTCGGTGCCACCGGCGACCACGACGTCCGCACGGCCCGTGCGGATCATCTCGATCGCATAGCCGATGGCCTCGGCGCCGGACGCGCAGGCGGAGACCGGGGTGTGCACACCCGCGCGGGCGTTCACGGCCAGGCCGACGTTGGCCGAGGGGCCGTTCGGCATGAGCATCGGGACGGTGTGCGGGGAGACGCGGCGTACGCCCTTCTCCTTCAGCACGTCGTACTGGTCGAGGAGCGTCGTCACGCCGCCGATGCCGGAGGCGATGACCGCGCCGAGCCGGTCGGGGGCGACGGCGGGGTCCTCACCGGCCTTGTCGGTGTAACCGGCGTCGGCCCAGGCCTCCTTGGCCGCGATCAGCGCGAACTGCGCCGAGCGGTCCAGACGGCGGGCCTGCGGGCGCGGGATGACCTCGCCCGGTTCCACGGCGATCTGCGCCGCGATACGGACCGCTTGGTCGGCGGCCCACTCCTGTTCGAGGGGACGGACACCGGAACGACCGGCGACCAGACCCTCCCAGGTAGACGTCGCGTCGCCACCCAGCGGTGTGGTTGCGCCGATACCGGTGACGACCACGGTGCGATTGGTCGGGCTCACAGGAATTCTTTCTCCAACGGATGCGAGGGATTCAGCGGCGCCACCGCCGGGTGGCGGAGCGGCAGCACTAGGCGAGCGGTTGATCAGGCCTGGTGCTTGACGATGTAGTCGGTGGCGTCACCGACGGTCTTGAGGTTCTTGACGTCGTCGTCCGGGATCTTGACGTCGAAGCGCTCTTCGGCGGCGACGACGACCTCGACCATGGACAGCGAGTCGACGTCCAGGTCGTCGGTGAAGGACTTGTCCAGCTGGACGTCCTCGACCGGGATGCCGGCGATCTCGTTCACGATCTCCGCGAGACCGGCGACGATCTCTTCCTGAGTGGCGGCCATGGTGGCGCTCCTTCTTACGTATCCAGAGGGTGTGGCGGCGTTTGTGCCCGGAGTGATCCGGGACGGTCTGCCTAGGGGAGGGTAACGACCGTGGCGGCGTAGACGAGACCCGCCCCGAAGCCGATGACGAGGGCGGTGTCGCCGCTCTTCGCCTTCCCGGTCGCCAGAAGCCGCTCCATCGCGAGCGGAATCGAGGCGGCCGAGGTGTTGCCGGTGGTCTCGATGTCACGGGCGACCGTGACATGCTCCGGCAGTTTCAGAGTCTTCACCATCGAGTCGATGATCCGCATGTTTGCCTGGTGCGGAATGAAGACGTCCAGGTCGTCCGCGCTGATCCCGGCCGCGTCCAGCGCCTGCTGGGCAACCTTCGCCATCTCGAACACGGCCCAGCGGAACACCGCCTGGCCCTCCTGCGTGATCGCAGGGAACTTGATGTCGCCCTTGCTGTCGAGCGGCAGCTTCGACACATCGCCGGTGGGGGTCCCCCCGCTCGAGCGAAGCCGAGAGTGGGGGAGGAACTCGTCCCACGGCACCGTCTGCTTGATCGTCTCGGACTTGTCGCCCTCGGAACCCCAGACGGTGGGACCGATGTGCGGCTCCTGCGAGGGGCCCACGACGACGGCGCCGGCGCCGTCACCGAACAGGAAGGCCGTCGCGCGGTCCTCCAGGTCGGTCAGGTCGCTCAGCCGCTCCACGCCGATCACCAGCACGTACTCGGCGCTGCCCTCGACGATCATGCCCTTGGCGAGGGTCAGGCCGTAGCCGAAGCCCGCGCACCCGGCGGAGATGTCGAACGCGGCAGCCTTGGCGGTGCCGAGCTTGTCCGCGATCTCGGTCGCGATGGCCGGGGTCTGCTTGAAGTGCGACACGGTCGACACGACCACGGCGCCGATCTGCTCCGCGCTGATCCCGGCGTCCGCGATGGCCTTGCCGGAAGCCTCGATCGACATCGCGGCCACGGTCTCCGCGTCGGAGGCCCAGTGGCGCGTCGCGATGCCCGAACGGGAGCGGATCCACTCGTCGGACGAGTCGATCTTCTCGAGGATCACCTCGTTCGGCACGACCCGCGTCGGCCGGTAACCGCCGACGCCCATGATGCGCGCGTACGGGGCGCCCTGACTGGGCTTGATCTTCGACATGCTCTCGGGGCTCCTTGTCAGGCCGTCTGCGGCTCCGCCGCGGCGGAGGTGTGCTCGGCGATCAGGGCGCGGGCTGCGTCGAGGTCGTCGGGGGTCTTGAGGGCGAGGGTCTGCACGCCGGGCAGGGCGCGCTTGGCGAGGCCGGTGAGGGTGCCGCCCGGGCACACCTCGACGAGCGCGGTCACGCCGAGCTTCTTGAAGGTCTCCATGCACAGGTCCCAGCGCACCGGGTTGGCCACCTGGCCGACAAGACGCGAGACGACCTCGGCGCCGGTGGCGACCGTCCGGCCGTCCTTGTTCGACACGTACGTGACCGTGGGGTCGGCCGGGGTGAGGGCCTGGGCGGCCTCTTCCAGCGTCGTCACCGCGGGAGCCATGTGGCGGGTGTGGAACGCGCCGGCCACCGTCAGCGGCACGACCCGGCGTACGCCCTCGGGCTTGTCGGCCTCAAGTGCGGCGAGCTCCTCGAGAGTGCCCGCGGCCACGATCTGGCCGGCGCCGTTCACGTTCGCCGGGGTCAGACCCAGCTTCTCCAGGTGCGCGACGGTGATCTCCGGGTCGCCGCCGAGCAGGGCGGACATACCGGTCTTGGTCACGGCGGCCGCCTCGGCCATGGCCAGGCCGCGCTTGCGCACGAGCTGGAGGGCGGCGCTGTCGTCGAGAACCCCGGCGAAGGCCGCCGCGGTGATCTCGCCGACGCTGTGGCCCGCGACGGCGTCAGGAGCGAGGTCGCCAAGTGCAGCGGCCGACAGGAGTCCGGCCGCGACGAGCAGAGGCTGAGCGACGGCCGTGTCACGGATCGCGTCCGCGTCGGCCTGCGTGCCGTAGTGGGCAAGGTCGAGCCCGATGGCGTCCGACCACGCTGCGACGCGGTCTGCGGCACCGGGGAGGTCTAGCCAGGGAGTCAGGAAGCCGGGCGTCTGAGCGCCTTGGCCGGGAGCGACGAGTACGAGCACTCTCACACTCTCTCTTGTGGACGGCCACGGCCGCCCGTGGGGACAGGGACGAAGAACCGAAGGGGGAATTGTAGACCCCCGACAAAGGGCTATGACTGAGGATCCGCGTCGGCCAGGCGCCCCAGGATCAGCGCGATCCGCAGCGTGAACGCCGACCTGACATCGGAGGGTGACCAGCCGGTGACGTCTGTCACACGTCGGAGCCGGTAGCGGACGGTGTTCGGGTGGACGAAGAGCATCCGGGCGGCCCCTTCGAGACTGCTCGCCTGTTCCAGATAGACGCTGAGCGTCTCCAGGAGAGCCGAACCGGCCTCCTCGAGTGGTCTGTAGATCTCCTCCACCAACTGCTCGCGCGCGGCAGGGTCGCTCGCGATCGCCCGCTCCGGAAGGAGATCATCCGCCAGAACGGGGCGCGGAGCGTCCTGCCACGCCCCGCACGCCTTGAGTCCGGCGGCCGCGGCCTGCGCCGACCTGGTCGCGGCGAGCAGGTCGGGAACCACGGGGCCGGCCACCACGGGACCCGCCGCGTACGGGCCGATCAGCGACTTCGCGACCTGGAGTGGATTGTTGTTGCCGCCGGCGATGACGACGAGGCGGTCGCCGAGTACCCCGGTCAGGACCTGGAGCTTGGCGTGCCGGGCGGCCCGGCGGATCGCCTCGACGGTCAGCTCGCTGTCCCCGTCGGGGGCGGTGCCGAGCACCACGCACACGTGCTCCGGCGAGTTCCACCCGAGCGCCGCGGCCCTGCTGACCGCACCCTCGTCGGCCTCGCCCGAGAGAACCGCGTTGACCACCAGGGACTCGAGTCGGGCGTCCCACGCACCGCGCGCCTCGGCCGCCTGCGCGTAGACCTGGGCGGTCGCGAAGGCGATCTCCCGTGCGTAGACGAGCAGTGCCTCACGCAGGATCGACTCGTCGCCGGGCGCCGCGACCTCGTCGATCGCGGACTCCATGACCTCGATGGTCGTGCGGACCATCTCCACGGTCTGGCGCAGCGTGATGGCCCGGGTCAGCTCTCGAGGCGCGGTGCCGAAGACGTCGGTCGAGATCGCCTGGGGGGCGTCCGGGTGCCGGAACCACTCGGTGAAGGCCGCGATACCTGCCTGCGCGACCAGCCCGATCCAGGAGCGGTTCTCCGGTGGCATCGCCCGGTACCACGGCAGCGTCTCGTCCATGCGCGTAATGGCCTGCGCGGCGAGGCTCCCGGACGACTTCTCCAGGCGCTTCAGGGTCGCGGAGTGCGGGTGGGGGTTCGCGCGGCGGTCGCGATGGTCCGGGGCGTTCGCTGAGGGTTCGGGCACGGGGACAAGACTGCCTTATCGGGACGGCTCAACGGAGTGGAGGGTGCAAGGTGGCCGCGTGGGCGTCCCCGTCCGGGTCTACCGTGTACGGCGTGATGGAAGTACGTCGCTCCGGCGACCGGTACCCCGGCGGCGAGCCGGACGCCGGAATCGAGTCGTTCCACGCCTTCTCCTTCGGGCCCCACTACGACCCCGACAACCTGCGCTTCGGATCGATCCTGGCCTGCAACGAGGAACGCCTCGCGCCGGGCGCGGGCTTCGACGAGCATCCGCACAGCCACACCGAGATCGTCACCTGGGTCGTCTCGGGCCGGCTCACCCACCGCGATTCGACGGGACACGAGTCCGTGGTCGCCCCGGGCGATGTGCAGCGCCTCAGCGCGGGCGGCGGAGTGCGTCATGTCGAGCGCAATGACGGCCCCGACCCGCTCGTCTTCGTCCAGATGTGGCTCGCTCCTGTGGCACCGGGCGGCGACCCGGTCTACGAGGTCGTGCACGGCATCGCCGACTCCACGCCCTACGACGTGCCCGAGGCCGGCTCCCTCCTGCATGTGCGCCGCCTCGGACCGGGAGAGCGCGCCGCCGTCCCGGACGCGGCCCAGGTGTACGTTCATGTCGTCCGCGGTGAAGTGGTGCTCGGCGGTGAGGAGTTGGGTGCGGGCGACTCGGTCAGGATCGCCGGGGAATCCGGCCTCGAAGCCGTGGCGTCAGGACCCGCGGAACTGCTGCTGTGGGAGATGACCGCCCGCTGAGGCCTCCCTTGCGAACGGCCGCGCGCCCTCACACGTAACCGCTCAAGACCGACCCGTCACACTTCGGCGAGCACCGCGTCCGTGAAGGGGGGCCACACCTCGGCCGCCCACGGCCCGAAGGCCCGATCGGTCAGCGCCACACACGCGACACCCGCGTCGGGGTCGACCCACAGGAAAGTGCCCGACTGTCCGAAGTGGCCGAACGTCCGCGGCGACGACGAACTGCCCGTCCAGTGCGGCGACTTGGAGTCCCTGATCTCGAACCCGAGCCCCCAGTCGTTCGGGTTCTGGTGCCCGTACCCCGGCAGCACGCCCTTGAGGCCCGGATACTGAACGGTCATCGCCTCGGCGACGGTCCGCGGATCGAGCAGCCGGGGAGCCTGCACCTCGGCGGCGAACCGCGCCAGGTCGTCCACGGTCGACACCCCGTCCTTGGCGGGCGAGCCCTCCAGCGAGGTCGAGGTCATCCCGAGCGGCTCGCATACCGCCTGGTGCAGATACTCCGCGAACGGGATCTCCGTCGCCTTCGCGATGTGGTCGCCGAGCACCTCGAACCCCGCATTCGAGTACAGCCGCCGTGTACCGGGCGCCGACGTCGCCCGGTGCTCGTCGAAGGCGAGCCCGGAGGTGTGCGCGAGGAGGTGGCGCACCGTGGAACCCTCGGGGCCGGCCGGGTCGTCGAACTCGATCGCGCCCTCTTCGTAGGCGACGAGGGCGGCGTAGGCGGCGAGCGGCTTGGTGACCGAGGCCAGCGGGAAACGGTGGGCCGTCGGACCGTGCGCCCCGAGGACCGTGCCGTCCGCGCGGACGACGGCTGCGGCGGCGGTCGGTACCGGCCAGTTCTCGATCATCGCAAGGCTCTGCATGGCCACGAGCCTAACGGGCCCCGCGAGGACACCCTCCTACGCCCACGAGCCGGGCCGGGCCGTCGCGCGGGCCGAGTCGCGTCGACGGACGCCGTCCGGAATTCCTCCCCAATGTGCTTGCTTGGAGTGCACTTCAACGTTCTAGCGTGGGGGGTATGACGGTGATGGAGACCACCCCCGCACCCAGAAAGGCCGACGCCTGCGCATCGGCCCCCACCGCTCACCCGCGCCCGGAGGGCCAGGACCACTACACGATCAGCGAGGTCGTGGCCTTCACCGGACTGACCGCCCACACGCTGCGCTGGTACGAGCGGATCGGGCTCATGCCCCACATCGACCGCTCGCACACGGGCCAGCGCCGCTACAGCAACCGGGACCTCGACTGGCTCACCTTCGTGGGCAAGCTGCGGCTGACCGGGATGCCGGTGGCACACATGGTGCGCTACGCCGAACTCGTGCGGGTCGGTGAGGACACCTTCGAAGAGCGCCGCGAGCTCCTCGAATCGACGCGCAGGGACGTGCTGTCCCGGATCGCCGAACTCCAGGACACCTTGTCCGTACTCGACCTCAAGATTGACTTCTATGCGGGCGCCCGGCGGGCGTCGGAGAGGGCCTGAACCGAATGAGCAACACGGAGCAGCCGCAGCGGATTTCCACTGTGGAGTTGGGAAACAACGGGCCCTTGGTGGGCGTGCAGGGCCTCGGCTGCATGGGCATGAGCTGGGCCTACGGTCCGACGGACGCCGACGAGGCGCGGGCCACCCTGGAGCGGGGCCTGGAACTCGGCGTCACCTTGTACGACACCGCCGACGCCTATGCCGCCGGCGAGAACGAGAAGTTCCTTGCTCCCTTCCTCAAGGCGCACCGTGACGAGGTGGTGCTGGCCACCAAGTTCGCCCTGGGCGTGGACCCGAGCGACCCCACGAAGCGCGTCATCAACAACGATCCCGAGTACATCCGCGCCTGCATCGACGCCAGCCTCCAGCGTCTCGGCGTCGACACGATCGACCTCTACTACATGCACCGTCGCGACGTGAACGTGCCGATCGAGGAGACCGTCGGCGTGATGGCCGAACTCGTCGCCGCCGGCAAGGTCAAGCACCTCGGCCTCAGCGAGGTCACCGGCGGCGAACTGCGCGCCGCCCAGGCCGTGCACCCGATCGCCGCCCTCCAGTCCGAGTGGTCGCTGTTCAGCCGCGACATCGAGAAGGAGGTCGTGCCGACCGCCGCCGAACTGGGTGTGGCCCTCGTGCCGTACTCGCCGCTCGGGCGCGGCTTCCTCACCGGCTCCTTCGTCAGCGCCGACAAGGAGCTCGGCGCGGACGACTTCCGCCGCCAGCAGCCCCGCTTCACCGGCGACAACGCCGCCGCCAACGCGGCCCTGCTCGAGCCGGTGCGCCAGGTCGCCGAGGCCCATGGCGCCTCCCTCGGCCAGATCGCCCTGGCCTGGGTGCAGCAGCAGTCGGGGGCCTTCGGACTCCCCGTCGTCCCGATCCCCGGCACCCGCAAGCGCAGCCGCATCGAGGAGAACGCCGCGGCCACCCGCATCACCCTCACCGACGCCGAACTCGCCCAGATCGCCCCCATCGCCTCCCAGGTCGCGGGCGACCGCTACGCCGACATGACCTTCACCTCGGCGGGGCGCGAGTAACACCCCGGTGCCACCACACCAGCCCGGTCCGCCGCCGTGAGGCATCTCCTGCCCCGGTGGCGGCCGGCCGGCACCTCACGCGAGCCCCAGCGCGAACACCGCGAACCCCGCGGCCAGCAGCCCGGCCAGCGCCCGCCGCGCATGCGTCGCCCGCTTCCAGGGAGCCTCGAAGCCCCGCGTGTACCTGCCGATCAGCACGAGCAGCCCGGCGAAGACCGGAAGCCACGCGATCCTCGCCGCTATCCAGCCCAGCGAGTCCGGACTTGTCGTCAGGCCGGGTATCGCACCGCCGAAGGAACCCGGTATCGCCGCTGTCAGCAGCGCCGTCTGGTGCCAGCAAAGGATCGTCATCGCCGAGAGGTTGATGACGACGACCGGCGCCCACAGTGCGGGCCGTCGCAGCAGCCGGCCGATCCGGTCCCGCAGGAGCATCGCAGCACCGCACTGCGCGGCCGCAAGCGCGAGCACCAGCAACGACGGCGGATGGGAGTTCGTCCGCGCCTCGCCCGGCACGCCCACCATCGACTCCGGGTAGTGGAACGCGAGGAGCAGCGTCGCGAACAGGGCGGCGCCGCCGATCAGCAGCGCCCACGCACCACGCCTTCCGATCCTCTTCTCGCTCCAGCAGACGCCCAGTTGGTAGGCGAACATCCAGCCGGGGAGCAGGTTGAGCAGGCTCAGCCAGGACGGCATGGCATCCGCATACGGCCCGTAGCGCAGGAAGTCGATCACGGCTACGAACCCGAGCAGCGGTGCCGCCGCCCACGCCCCCAGCTTCCGGGCGGCGCGTACGCAGTACGGCGTGAGCGCGGTGATCACCGTGTAGACGCCCACGAACCACAGCGGCTGTATCACCAGCGTCGAGCCCGTGTGCAGGGTCTTCTCCGGCACCCCGAGCGCGTACAACGCGGGGATCAGTGCGGCGCATACCGCCGTCACCCCGAGGACCGGGCGGCCCAGACGTGCCAGCCGTCCGCGCAGCCAGGCGCTCGTCGACCCGCCCGCCTCCAGTGTCCGCCGGTACGACAGCACGGATGCGTAGCCCCCCACCAGGAAGAAGATGCCGAGCATCTGCAGCACCCAACTGATCGGGGCGAGGAATCCGAAGGAGGACAGCGGGCTCGTGTTGTGCAGCGCGCCCTGGCCGTCGAGGGAGAAACCGCCAAGGAGCCAGTGGCCCATGGGCACGGCGAGCAGCGCGAGTGCGCGCAGTCCGTCTATCGCCCGGTCCCGGTGGGCCGGTGTCTTCGCGTCGATGGCGGACGCGGTCCTGCGCAGAGTCGCGATACTCATGACGTCGCTCCAGTCGCGATACGGGTGAAAGCGCGCAGCGAGTCCGTGCCGGGCGCGAAGTAGCCGGTGTGGCCCTCGGCGTCGTGGGCCGGGATGCGGCGGGCGCCGAAGGAGGGGTCGGTCGGGTCGGTGCCGTGGCCCAGGCCGAACAACTCGACGTTCGGCACGCGGCCGATCCAGTCGCTGTCGTCGCGCGCGGCCCAGACCCGGGCCTTGGTGCGCAGTTCGGCCACCTTGTCCGCGCGCAGGCCCGGGGAGCCGAGCACCACGAGGTCGGACGCGGGCAGCCGGGCGGCGGAGAGTCCGCACACCACCGATCCGTAGCTGTGGCAGAAAACGGAGGGACGCGGCGCGCCCGACGCCGTCAGGCCCTGGACGAAGCGGGTCAGTCTCGGTGCGCCCGCCTCGGCGAGCCGGCCGGTGGCGGCGTCCGGCCCCAGGCCGACAGGCGTCGTGTATCCCACCCACGCCACGACCGCCGTGCGGCCGCCCGAGGCCTTGTACAGCGAGCGGGCCATCCCCGCAGGGGTGCCGTACGGATCCTTGGCCCGGTCGAACGAGCTCAGGTCGATGTCCGAGCCGGGCACGACGACGGACACATGCTCGGCGCCCGCCAAGTCCCCGAATACCTCGGCCACCTGGCCGCGGCCTCGCGGGTCGAAGGCCAGTATCTGCCGCCCGGACTTCAGGAGTTCGGCGTATCGGGTGGCGAGGAAGCGGACCTGCGTGTGGTCCTGGGATGTGAGCGAAGGGTCCATCGCGCGCGCCCGGGCCCGGTCACGCTCGGCTTTCAACGCACGGGTGTTGGCCTCGTAGCGAAGATCCGCAGGAACGCCGTCCAGGTTGCCGACCACGGTCGGATGCCGCGCGACCAGATCCCGCCGCTCGGCGTCGTCCAACCCGCGGAAGAACGCCGCCACCTGGGCCGGCCTTGCGGTCGCCGGATCGGGCAGCCCGACGCCGAGGGCATGATCCGCACGCCAGGATGCCGCGCCGGGCGGCGGACCCGTGAGAGGGCTCTGCTCGCTGCCGACGGCCCAGCCCGTCGTGCCCGCCACGACAGTCGTCGTGAGCGCGGCGGCGGCCAGTGTCCTACGGCCGCGTTGCTTCCATGAGCGCAGGCGCATCGCCTGTCTCCCCTCTGTCCGGTGGCGTGACGAGGGGAAGGTAGGAAGACGACGCTCGGCTCCACGTCACACCGGGGAGCCAACTCTCGGGTGATACCCGGGTATTCGGAGGTGCTACTCAGGTAGGGGGTGCGCCGGGAAGACCCGCGCTGACCTGGGCGCGACGCGTGATACCGAGCCTGGGCCTACTGGTCGCCGGGCGTGACGAGGCCGGTCTCGTAGGCGAAAATCACGGCCTGCGCCCGGTCCCGCAGCCCCAACTTCGCGAGCACACGGCCAATATGGGTTTTCACGGTCTGCTCCGCGAGCACCAGCTTCTGCGCGATCTCCTGGTTGGACAGGCCCCGGGCGATGAGTTCGAGGACCTCTGTCTCGCGTGGCGTCAGACAGTTCAACTCCGGCGAGCGGTCCCTGCGACCGGACGGGCGCTGCCTCGCGATGTCCTCGATGAGCCGGCGCGTGACCGTCGGGGCGAGCAGCGCCTCTCCGGCGGCCACCACACGCACCGCCGTGATGAGGTCGGCCGGCGGTGCGTCCTTGAGGAGGAAACCCGAAGCGCCCGCGCGCAGCGCCTCGTACACATAGTCATCCACGTCGAACGTGGTCAGCATCAGGACCTTGGGACGGTGGATCACGCCCGGCGGAGGGTCGAGGAGCGCACGGGTCGCCGCGATCCCGTCCATCTCGGGCATCCGCACGTCCATGAGGACGACATCCGGATGGGTGGTCCGGCTGACCTCGACACCCTGCTTGCCGTCCGGAGCCTCGCCCACGACGTCGATGTCGCTCTGCGCGGCCAGCAGCGCGGCGAACCCCGCTCGCACCATGGCCTGGTCGTCGACGATGATCACGCGGATGGTCATGCGGTGCCGAATTCCTTTACGACGAGGGGGAGCCGGGCTCGGTGAGCGGGAGTCGGGCCGCGACGCGGAAGCCTCCCCCGGGCAGTGGGCCCACGTCGAGTGTGCCGCCGACCAACCGTACGCGCTCGTGCATCCCGATGAGACCGTGTCCTGTGCCGGTCGTCTCCACGGGTGAAGCGTGCTCGCCCGCCGGGCCGTTGACCACGATCACCAGCAGGGCGTCCTCGACCTTGGAGACGGAGATCTGAGTCCGGGCACCGGGAGCATGCCGCACGACATTGGCCAGGGCCTCCTGCACGATGCGGTACGCGGAGAGGTCCACCGCGGGCGGCACATCGGTCAGCTCCCCGACGAGCGTCAGCTCGGGCATCGACAGCTCCGCCGGCACACCGCCGCGTACCGTGGCCTCCACCAGTTGCTGAAGTCGGCCGAGACCCGGCTGAGGCGCGCGCTCGCCGCCCGGGGCGTCCTCGCTGCGCAGCACCGCGAGAAGCCGCCGCATCTCACCGAGCGACTCCCTGGCGCCCGCCGCTATCGAACCGAACTCCTCGCACGCCTCGGGGGTCAGGCCCTGGAGCCGGTACGGCGCGGAGTCCGCCTGCACCGTGATGACCGACATGTGATGAGCCACGACGTCGTGCAACTCCCGTGCGATACGCGCCCGTTCCTCAAGAAGGGTGCGCTGGGAACGCTCGGCCTCGTTGATCGTCTCCTGCTCGACGAGTCTGCGCTGTGCTTCCCCCCGCTCGCGCAGCAGCGTCCCGAGCAGCAGCACCCCGCCGCTGAGCACGATCATCAGCACGCTCGTGGCCTGGCTGCCCGAGGGGCGGAACATGTCGAGGACGAGTCCGGACACCACCGTGACCAGCCAGACCCCCAGGACGGTGCGTCTGCCCTCTCGCAGCGACAGCACGAAGCACAGGGCCAGATATCCCACGATGACCATGGGGGTCCAGGGCGCGGCGTGCTGGGAGGCCGATCCCTGGATGACCATCGCCCCGACGATGTCCGCGACGATCACGATGCCCCACGCGAGCAGCGGCCGGCTGACGGCGAGCAGCAAAGGAGCGGCCTGTGCGACCCCCAGGGCGCCGGCGAGACCGCCGGGGAACCCGTAGTCGTTCGACAGGACCTGGGTGGTGACCGGGATCAGTGTGGCGACGAAGCCCAGCGCGAGCACATAGGGGACCAGCTGCACCCAGCGGCTCGACGACCGGCCGAGCAGAGGCTCGGCCGGTCCGGCGGGAGCGGCGAGCGAGGCCCCGGCCGCCCGCAGCCCGCCGAGGACGGCGGCGAGCACGCGGCGCGGGCCCCCCGGCGGTGCGGCCTTGCCGTCCGGCGGGCGGGGCTCATGGTCAGGTGCAGTCGATGTGGGGCTCATGGCCTGCTCAGCGTAGGCAACAAACACCCGCGGTGCCGTCATACCGAGGAGCTCACCGGACCCCGTACCCAGGTATGACATGAGGGGCCGACCGGCGGACGCCGAACCTCGACGAAGTCACGTGCGCTGGAGCCGCACCCCGTGCCGGCGTCGCTCGCCCCCATGCCGGGCTCGCACTCCGGGGGCGCCCTACAACTCAGCCAGCAGCTCGGCCTTCTTCGTGGAGAACTCGGCGTCCGTGACGAGGCCCGCTTGGTGCAGCTCGCCCAGGTGACGGATGCGGTCGGCGATGTCCGCGGGGTCACGCCGGGCAGGGGAGACGCCGGACGCGGGCACGGCCGAGCCGGCCCTTACGGCCGCGAGGATGGACGCGGCGAAGGGCAGTGACTCGTGCACGGGCCCGTACCCGAGACCGAAGATCACAGCGGCCGGGTCCTGGTCGGCCTGAGCGGGCTGCTCGGACGCGTCGCGGCGCAACAGCCGCAGGTGGCCCTCGAAGACCTCGGGCGAACGCCATTCGACGCCGCTCAGATCCGAGACGGGAAAGCTCTTGTCGCCGGCCTTCCACTTCGCGGACGACGCCCCGGTCCAGAACCATCGGAACGCCACGGACTTACCGTCGAAAGACGCCTTGCCGTCGTAGGCCTTGAAGTGCAGTGGCGCCTCGGGCGCCGCCACCAGGTAGTGGCCCGCCGGTGCGCCGTCGTCCAGGGCCAGCACGTCGCGCAGCTCGTCCGCGTAGTACTCGGCGAGTGTCTCGCGCTCGGCGGGCAGGACGAGCCGGTAGGGGTCGCACCCCTCCTTGAGCTGTCCCGCGGCCGCGTCCATCAGCGGATCGGCGCCCGGTCTCGGCACGGCGCGCAGGATGACGGTCCCGCGCTTGCCGGGAGTGAGTGTCACCGCCGCGATCGCCTCATAGGGGATGCGGCGCTCACCGAGTGCCTGGAGCAGCTTCGGCGTGCGGATTCCCCGTTCGAAGCGGATGAGCACGGAGTCCGACCCGAACTCCCAGGCGGCATGAAATCCGGCCAGTACGTCACCCATGCGGCTCATCGTATGCGGCACGCGCGCCTCCGTCCCCTGTTGCGTCGTGCCCCTGTTTCACCGATTTCTACGCGCGTCAGGCCGATGTTGTGCCGGAAGATCCGTCACGACAGGTGTCATGCCCGCTCGCACATCGCAGGGTGCGGTACGAACCGATGCCGATGTCGGCGAAGTTGCTGAGGCTCTCCGTACCCGGCTCGAAATAGCCGGTGTGCCCGCGCGCGCCCGCTGCCGACAGGACCCGGGCGCCGAATCCACGGGAGACGGGGTCGGCGCCGTGACCGATCCCGCCGACCTCCAGGTACGGCACGTCCTGGATCCAGTCGTCGCTGTCCCGCATCGCCCACACGCGCGCGTGGGTGCCCAGTTTCGCGGCCTTCTGGGCACGCATTCCGGGGCTGCCGGCCACCGCTATGTCGCTCACCCGGGAGGGCAGCTTGTGGGCGGCGACACCGCACACCACGGAGCCGTAACTGTGGCAGTACAGGGCCACCGGAGTGCGGCCCGGCAGTGCGCGTACCAGGGCGTTGAGCCGGGTGGCGCCCTCTTCCGCGCGCATCGCGGTGGCCGCGTCGACGCCGAGGCCCGCGGGCGTCGTGTAGTCGGCCCAGGCGATCACGGCGGTGCGTGTGCCGGGTCCCGCGGCGCGCTCGGCGCGGTACAGGGAGCGGGCCATGCCGACCGGCGCCGAGTACTGGCGGACGGTCCGTTGGAACGTGAGGAGGTTGGTGTCGACGCCGGGGACCACGACCGAGACGCGCTGGGCCTTGTCGAGGTCCCCGAAGACCTCGGCGACGCGGCCGGTGCCCAGGGGGTCGAAGGCGAGGATCTTGCGGTCGGGGCGCATCAGCGACGCGTACCGGTTCATGCGCTGGCCGGCGTCGTGCTGTCCCGCGGCGGAGAGCCGGTTGTCGTGCGTGCTCTTCCGCGCCACTTTGCGTGCCTGGTCGAGGGCGATGCGGTTGGCGCGGTAGCGCAGCTCCACCGGCGCGCCGTTCATATTGCCGACGGCGAGCGGGTAGTGAGCGGCGAGCCGGGTGCGCTGCTGGCTGGTGAGTGAGGCGAAGAACTGCGCGATGCGGGCGGGCGAGCCGTCCGGGTTCGGCAGAGCGCGCCCGTTGAGGTGGCCGTGCTCCCACGCCGTGACGGCGGTGTTGAGTGGCGAGGTGACGCCCTTGTGGCGCACGGCGGTCCAGCCGGTGGTCGCCAGCATGACGAACACGACGGCCAGTGCGAGCAGTGCGCGCCAGACGCTGAGTTGCGGGGATGAGTCGAAGGAAGTCACTGCGGGACACCCTAGGAGAACCGCGGACCAACCCGCGAAATCGGTGAGGCAGATCACGTTTCTGGCGGGGTAATTAGGGCAAACCGGGCCTAGCTTAGGTGTGTCGTCACAGTCCGTAGGTGCCGATTGCGCGCCACGCGCGCGGGAGTGCACGGTCGGTCACTCTGCGCGCCACTTGCCCGCCAACACCGGCCCCAGTTGGTCGAGATAGGACTCCGTGACCTCGCGGATCGACTCGACGCTGATGTCCTCGCCGGCGCCCCACAGCCGCCCGGCCATGCGCATCACGCCGCTGAACGCGGCCACCGTCACGCGGGGGCGCAGATCCGCCTCCACGTCGAGGCCCTCGCGCTCGGCGATCACGCGTGCGATCTCCTCCTCCAGCTCAGTGGAGCGACGCAGGTGGACGGCGATCAGGGAGGGGGTGGATTCGATCATCTGGTAGGTGCGCATGTGGAGTTCGACCGGAACGACCTCCTCGATGGGCTCGCCGAGGGTGTCCCAGGCGTCGAGCACGGCACCACGCAGGGCCTCGAACGGGCTGTCGCCCGCGGGGCGTTCGCGCAGGAGGGTGATGAAGCGGGACTCCACCATGTCCTGGACCGCGAACGCGGTCTCCTCCTTGCTGGTGAAGTACCGGAAGAACGTGCGCTGCGAGACGTCGACGGCCTCCGCGATTTCGTCAACCGTCGTGCGGTCGTACCCCTTTGTGGTGAAGAGTTCCAGCGCGGAGCGCAGCAGGGCGTCGCGGGTGCGCTGCTTCTTGCGTTCCCGCAGCCCTGAACGCGCTTCCTGCGTCTTCACTCGCGCCCCTTTTTTCGCCTGTTTGCGCAGCTCAGCTTACCTGTGAGCGACATGACAGTTACCGACTTGTGAATTGGTTTGTCAACTGTCAGCGGCTGTCATTAGCCTCGAACGCATGACTAGTCAGACCACCGTCGACAAGGCGGACAAGGCTCCGGAGCCCGTGTCCGTTCCGGCCCCGGCCAAGGGGCTTCGCGGCCACCCCTGGCTGACGCTGTTCTCCGTCGCGATCGGCGTGATGATGGTCGCCCTCGACGGCACCATCGTGGCCATCGCCAACCCGGCCATCCAGAAGGACCTCGGCGCGAGCTTCGCCGACGTCCAATGGATCACCAACGGCTACTTCCTCGCCCTCGCGGTCACGTTGATCACCGCGGGCAAGCTCGGCGACCGTTTCGGTCACCGGCAGACCTTCCTCATCGGCGTGATCGGGTTCGCTGCGGCCTCGGGGGCCATCGGCCTGTCGGACAGCATCGCTCTGGTCGTTACCTTCCGGGTGTTCCAGGGCCTGTTCGGCGCGCTCCTCATGCCGGCCGCGCTCGGCCTCCTGCGGGCCACCTTCCCCGCCGAGAAGCTGAACATGGCGATCGGCATCTGGGGCATGGTGATCGGCGCCTCGACGGCGGGCGGCCCGATCCTCGGTGGGCTGCTCGTCCAGCACGTCAGCTGGCAGTCCGTCTTCTTCATCAACGTCCCCGTCGGCATCATCGCGCTCGTTCTCGGGCTCCTGATCCTCAAGGACCACCGCGCAGAGAACGCGCCGCGATCCTTCGACGTCCTCGGCATCGTGCTGCTCTCCGCCGCGATGTTCAGCCTGGTCTGGGCGCTCATCAAGGCTCCGGCGTGGGGCTGGGGCGACGGCCTGACCTGGACGTTCCTGGCGGCCTCCGTGCTGTGCTTCGCGCTCTTCGCGATCTGGGAGACGCGCGTCAAGGAGCCGCTGATCCCGCTGGCCCTGTTCCGGTCGGTGCCGTTGTCGGCCGGTGTGGTCCTGATGGTGCTCATGGCCATCGCCTTCATGGGCGGCCTCTTCTTCGTCACCTTCTACCTGCAGAACGTGCACGGCATGAGCCCCGTCGACTCCGGTCTGCACCTCCTGCCGCTGACCGGAATGATGATCGTGGGCTCGCCGCTGGCGGGCGCGATGATCACGAAGGTGGGTCCGCGCATCCCGCTCGCGGGCGGCATGCTGCTCACCGCCGTCGCCATGTACGGCATGTCCACGCTGGAGTCGAGCACGGGCAGCGGCGCCATGTCGCTGTGGTTCGCCCTCCTCGGTCTGGGCCTCGCTCCCGTCATGGTGGGCGCCACCGAGGTCATCGTGGGCAACGCCCCGATGGAGCTCTCCGGCGTCGCGGGTGGCCTCCAGCAGGCCGCCATGCAGATCGGAGGAAGCCTCGGCACCGCCGTGCTCGGCGCCGTGATGGCCTCGAAGGTGGACAACGACCTCGCGGGCAACTGGACCGACGCCAAGCTTCCGCTGCTCACGTCCGCCCAGCTGGACCAGGCGTCCGAGGCGGTCCAGGTCGGCGTGGGCCCGGTCCCGAAGGGCACCCCGCCCGAGCTTGCCGAGAAGATCACCTCGGTCGCGCACGACACTTTCATCTCCGGCATGAGCCTGGCCTGCCTGGTCGCCGCGGGCGTCGCCGTCGTGGCGATCTTCGTCGCGCTCCTGACCAAGCGGGGAACGAACGCTGAGGCGGGCGCGGGGGCGGCACACATCTAGCGCCTCTCAGGGGATGCGCTCATCGGGCCCCCTCGGGGGAAACCCGTAGACCACCCCCGAAGCGCCCCCGCACCTACCCCGAAATGCCCTCAGGGAAATCCTGGGGGCATTTCGCTTATCCGAGTGATCTGATCCGTCAGCTCTTCCCGTCTGATCGCCCACCGGTCCAGAGTGCAGACAAGTGACCAGCACGACACGGGGGTTGAACGATATGGGTACGAGGATGCGCGCCGCGATGGGTACGACGCTGCCGATGACGGCCGCGGCCGCTCTGGCGGCCGTCCTGCTGACACCGGTCCATGCCGGGGCCGCCGCCCCGCCGACATTGGGGGACTGCGCGGCGGGGGAGCTGTGCCTGTGGGAGAAGCCGGCGTTCAAGGGGCACCGGCAGACGTACGAGCTGTCCGGGATCGACATCGAGAGCTGCGTCGCGCTGCCGGAGGGGGGCAGCGCGCAGGCTCTCGCCAATCGCACCGGACGGCCGGTCACGGCCTACCAGTCCGCCGAGTGCGCCGAGACGGGGGAGTTCCAGACCTATCCCGGCAGCGGCACATGGGCGCCCCAATCCCCTTACCGGGTGCGGGCGTTCAAGGTCTGGGAGCGCTGAGATGAAAGAAGGCGAGGTGCGGTGAGGCCCCCGTGGCCGCACCGCACCTCGAACCTCTACGACAGTCGGGACCAGGCCCCTACGCGTCGCCGCCCGCCGGGCCGGGGTCGGCCGCCGAGACGTCGAGGAGCTGGTAGCGGTCGATCGCCTGCTTCAGGACCGAGCGGTCGATCTTGCCCTCGCGGGCCAGCTCCGTGAGCACGCCCACCACGATCGACTGGGCGTCGATGTGGAAGAAACGACGGGCCGCGCCGCGCGTGTCCGCGAAGCCGAAGCCGTCCGCGCCGAGCGACTGGTACGTGCCCGGCACCCAGCGGGAGATCTGGTCGGGCACGGACCGCATCCAGTCGGAGACCGCGACGAACGGACCCTCCGAGCCGGACAGCTTCCGCGTGACATAGGGGACGCGCTGCTCCTCGTCGGGGTGCAGCAGGTTGTGCTGCTCCACCTCGACGGCCTCGCGGCGCAGTTCGTTCCAGGAGGTCGCCGACCAGACGTCCGCCCTGACGTTCCACTCCGCGGCGAGGATCTGCTGTGCCTCCACAGCCCACGGCACCGCGACACCCGAGGCGAGGATCTGCGCCGGGGTGGCGCCCGAAGTGCCCGGGCTGAAGCGGTGGATGCCCTTGAGGATGCCCTCCACGTCGACATCGGCGGGCTCGGCCGGGTGCTGCAGCGGCTCGTTGTAGACAGTGAGGTAGTAGAAGATGTCCTCGCCGTGCGGGTGCTCGGCGGTGGCGCCGTACATGCGTCGCAGACCGTCCTGCACGATGTGCGCGATCTCGAAGCCGAAGGCCGGGTCGTAGGCGACGCAGGCCGGGTTGGTCGAGGCGAGCAGCTGCGAGTGACCGTCGGCGTGCTGCAGCCCCTCACCGGTCAGGGTCGTCCGGCCGGCGGTCGCCCCCAGGACGAAACCGCGCGCCAGCTGGTCGGCCATCTGCCAGAACTGGTCACCGGTGCGCTGGAAACCGAACATCGAGTAGAAGACGTAGACCGGGATCAGCGGCTCGCCGTGCGTCGCGTACGCCGATCCCGCGGCGATCAGCGAGGCCGTGCAGCCCGCCTCGGAGATGCCGTCGTGCAGCATCTGGCCCGTCGGCGACTCCTTGTACGCGAGCAGCAGATCGCGGTCCACGGACTCGTACTGCTGGCCGAGCGGGTTGTAGATCTTCGCGCTCGGGAAGAACGAGTCCATGCCGAACGTGCGGTACTCGTCCGGCGCGATCAGGACGAAGCGCCGACCGATCTCCTTGTCCCGCATGAGGTCCTTGAGCAGCCGGACGAACGCCATGGTGGTGGCGATCGACTGCTGGCCGGAGCCCTTCTTCACGCTCGCGTACGTCTTGTCCTCGGGGAGCGGAAGCGGCTTGGACCGCACGACGCGGGTCGGCACATAGCCGCCGAGCGCGTGCCGGCGGTCGTGCATGTACTGGATCTCCTCCGAGTCGCGGCCCGGGTGGTAGTACGGCGGGGCGCCGTCCTCGAGCTGCTTGTCGGTGATCGGCAGGTGCAGACGGTCGCGGAAGCCCTTGAGGTCGTCGACCGTCAGCTTCTTCATCTGGTGGGTCGCGTTGCGGCCCTCGAAGTTGGGGCCGAGGGTCCAGCCCTTGACCGTCTGCGCCAGGATGACCGTCGGCTGGCCCTTGTGCTCCTTGGCCGCCTGGAAGGCCGCGAAGATCTTCTTGTGGTCGTGCCCGCCGCGCCCCAGGTGCAGGATCTGGTCGTCGGTCATGTTCTCGACCATCGCGCGCAGCCGGTGGTCGCCACCGAAGAAGTGGTCGCGAATGTACGAGCCGGGCTCGGTGGCATACGTCTGGAACTGGCCGTCGGGCGTGGTGTTCAGCTTGTTCACCAGGACGCCGTCGCGGTCCTGCGCGAGCAGCGGGTCCCAACTGCGGTCCCAGACCAGCTTGATGACGTTCCAGCCGGCGCCGCGGAACTGCGACTCGAGCTCCTGGATGATCTTGCCGTTGCCGCGGACCGGGCCGTCGAGGCGCTGCAGGTTGCAGTTCACCACGAAGGTCAGGTTGTCGAGGCCCTCGCGAGCCGCGATCGACAGCTGGCCGAGCGACTCCGGCTCGTCCATCTCGCCGTCGCCGAGGAACGCCCAGACGTGCGACGCGGAGGTGTCGGCGATGTCGCGGGCCTGCATGTAGCGGTTCATCCGCGCCTGGAAGATCGCGCCCAGCGGGCCGAGGCCCATGGAGACGGTGGGGAACTCCCAGAAGTCCGGCATCAGTCGGGGGTGCGGATACGACGACAGGCCGTACGGAGCCTTCGACTTCTCCTGGCGGAACGAGTCGAGCTGGCCCTCGGTGAGGCGGTCCAGGAGGTAAGCGCGGGCATAGATGCCCGGCGAAGCATGGCCCTGGAAGAAGATCTGGTCGCCGCCCGTGCCGTCGTCCTTGCCGCGGAAGAAGTGGTTGAAGCCCACGTCGTAGAGCGAGGCGGAGGAGGCGAAGGTGGCGATGTGGCCGCCGACTCCGATGCCGGGGCGCTGGGCGCGGGAGACCATCACCGCGGCGTTCCAGCGGGTCGCGTTGAGGACCTTGCGCTCGATCTCCTCGTTGCCGGGGAAGAAGGGCTCGTCCTTGGTCGCGATCGTGTTGATGTAGTCCGTGCTGCGCATCTCGGGCACGGCCACGCGCTTCTCCCGGGCGCGCTCGATCAGCCGGAGCATCAGGAAGCGGGCCCGCTCGCGCCCGCGCTCGTCGACGGCGGCGTCGAGGGAGTCGAGCCATTCCTGGGTCTCTTCGGGATCGAAGTCCGGGACCTGGCTGGGGAGGCCGCCAATGATGATCGGATTGCGATCGGATCCGGAAACCACGGTGTTCCTTCACTGTCGGTCGAGATGTGCAATGGGGCTGCGCCGCTCCCCATCGTGTACCTCGGGGGCACAATCGTCATCTCTACCGCGGGGTAAACGGAGTGATTCCCTGGGGTTCCCCGGACGGGTGCGGCCAAATCAGAACGATACGCTCATGTGGTTCACCAGTTTCGTGAGGCCGTTCGGCCGAGGTGGACGACTGTCATCCACGGGGTGGGCAAATCCGACAGATCGGTGTGGCATACATCACCGGCCTGCGGGGATCCTTGACTGAAGATGCGGTGACACCGCCTGGAACGTCACCGTTTCGGCGGTCTCGGGGGCCGGGTACTTGCGCGATCCGTCCCGCCCGTGTGGACTACCGCCAACGCTTCGCGCACGCGCGAAGCCGCAGACAACTTCGTAAACATGATCAGGAGGCAAACCGTGAGCGCGACCGCGGACCACGCGGAGGAGCGGACCAACCCTGCCGCGAGGCTGGGTTTCCAGCCCGAGCAGGTGGTCCAGGAGATCGGCTTCGACGACGACGTCGACCAGGAGCTCCGCGAGTCCATTGAGGAAGTCATCGGCAGCGAGCTCGTCGACGAGGACTACGACGACGTCGCTGACGCGGTGGTGCTGTGGTTCCGCGAGGACGACGGCGATCTGACGGACGCGTTGGTAGACGCCAGCCAGCTGGTCGACGACGGTGCCCCTGTCTGGCTGCTGACCCCGAAGACCGGCCGCGACGGCTATGTCGAGCCGAGCGACATCAACGAAGCCGCGCAGACCGCGGGTCTCTCGCAGACCAAGAGCATCAACGCGGGCAAGGACTGGGCGGGCAGTCGCCTCGTCACGCCGAAGGCGGCCGCCAAGAAGCGCTAGCCGACGAAAGACCCCAGCAGACACTCCGTGCGGCCCCCGCCGACGCCATGACGCGTCGACGGGGGCCGCACGCTTTGTCCGGGCCACACGCGAGCCCCCACGAGGGAGGACCGCCTTCGGCGCCTAGGCTGGGCCTCACCCGAACGGCTCCACGGAAGGAAAGCTTGACCATGACGATCGAGGTCGGCACGAAGGCACCGGATTTCGAGCTCAAGACTCAGCACGGCGAGACCGTCCGGCTCTCGGACTTCCGGGGTGAGAAGAACGTGGTGCTGCTCTTCTACCCGTTCGCCTTCACCGGCGTCTGCACCGGCGAGCTGTGCGCCCTGCGCGACGAGCTGCCGAAGTTCGTCAACGACGACGTCCAGCTGCTCGCCGTGTCCAACGACTCGCCGTTCAGCCTGCGCGTCTTCGCCGAGCAGGAGGGCCTCGAGTACCCGCTTCTGTCGGACTTCTGGCCGCACGGCGAGGCCTCGCGCGCGTACGGCGTCTTCGACGAGGAGAAGGGCTGCGCGGTGCGCGGCACCTTCATCATCGACAAGGAGGGCGTGGTCCGCTGGACCGTCGTCAACGGCCTGCCGGACGCCCGCGACCTCAACGAATACGTCAAGGCGATCGACACCCTCTGACCCCACAGGGGTCACAACGGCGTGCTCCGCGCATCTCTCGAGGATGTCCCGGGGATGACACCCTGGGATTCTTCGGGTGCGGAACCTGTGGCTGCCGGGAACCGGTCACTAGGATCCAGACGTTGATCCGATACCAATGCACGACGGGGCTCCCCGCCCCCGACACCAATGGGAGGACTCGTGGGAGTCAGCCTCAGCAAGGGCGGCAACGTATCGCTGACCAAGGAGGCTCCTGGCCTGACCGCGGTCATCATCGGCCTCGGGTGGGACGTTCGTACCACCACGGGCACGGACTTCGACCTTGACGCCAGCGCCATCCTGACGAACACGGAGGGCAAGGTCAGCAGTGACGCCAACTTCGTGTTCTTCAACAACCTGAAGAGCCCGGACGGCTCGGTCGAGCACACCGGCGACAACATCACGGGTGAAGGCGAGGGTGACGACGAGCAGCTCAAGGTCAACCTCGCCGGCGTCCCGGCCGATGTGGACAAGATCGTGTTCCCGGTCTCGATCTACGACGCCGAGAACCGCCAGCAGTCGTTCGGCCAGGTGCGCAACGCGTTCATCCGCGTCGTGAACCAGGCGGGCGGGGCGGAAATCGCCCGGTACGACCTCTCCGAGGACGCCTCGACGGAGACCGCCATGGTCTTCGGCGAGCTGTACAGGAACGGCGCGGAGTGGAAGTTCCGCGCCATCGGCCAGGGTTACGCCTCGGGTCTGCGCGGCATCGCGCAGGACTTCGGCGTCAACGTCTGAGCCGAGCACGACCGTATGACCGTCCGGCGTCGCACGCGAGTGCGGCGCCGGACGCGCTGGATATCTCAAGCGACATCACACCGGGGAGGACCACGATCATGGGTGTCACGCTCGCCAAGGGGGGCAATGTCTCCCTCTCCAAGGCCGCACCGAACCTCACACAGGTGCTGATCGGACTCGGCTGGGACGCGCGATCCACCACCGGAGCCGACTTCGACCTCGACGCCAGCGCACTGCTGTGCAAGGACGGACGAGTGCTCGGCGACGAGTGGTTCATCTTCTACAACCAGCTCACCAGTCCGGACGGCTCCGTAGAGCACACCGGCGACAACCTCACGGGTGAGGGCGAGGGCGACGACGAGTCGATCCTGATCGACCTGTCCAAGGTGCCGGCGTTCTGCGACAAGATCGTCTTCCCGGTCTCGATCCATGACGCGGACAACCGAGGGCAGACGTTCGGCCAGGTCAGCAACGCGTTCATCCGCGTGGTCAATCAGGCGGACGGCCAGGAACTCGCCCGCTACGACCTGAGCGAGGACGCGTCCACGGAGACCGCGATGATCTTCGGCGAGGTGTACCGGTACGGCGGCGAATGGAAGTTCCGCGCCGTTGGGCAGGGGTACGCGTCGGGCCTTCGCGGTATCGCTCTAGACTTCGGGGTCAATGTTTCGTAAAGCCGTGCGCGGAGCGGGGGAGCCCCGTCCTACCGGCGCGGGGGAGACCCGTACATATCTGATGGGGTAGCCAGTGGTTTTGAAAACCTTCGGCTGGTCGTTCGCAATAACTGCGCTCGGCCTGGTCGCGGCGGTGTTCTACGACGGATGGACAGCATTCGGGGTCGTCGCGATCCTTGCCGTCCTCGAGATCTCGCTGTCCTTCGACAACGCGGTGGTCAACGCCGGAATCCTGAAGAAGATGAATGCCTTCTGGCAGAAGATCTTCCTCACGGTCGGTGTGCTGATCGCCGTCTTCGGTATGCGGCTGGTCTTCCCCGTCGTCATCGTCGCGATCAGCGCGAAGCTCGGTCCCATCGAGGCGGTGGACCTCGCGTTCAACCAGCCCGACCGTTACCAGCAGCTGGTCACGGACGCGCATCCCTCGATCGCCTCCTTCGGTGGCATGTTCCTGCTGATGATCTTCCTCGACTTCGTCTTCGAGGAGCGCGACGTCCAGTGGCTGCGCTGGATCGAGCGGCCGCTGGCCAAGCTCGGCAAGGTCGACATGCTCTCGGTCTGCGTCGCCCTCATCGCGCTGCTGATCGCTTCGGTGACCGTCGCGACGCAAGCCCACCAGCACGGTGGTGTGCACGTCGACAAGGCGGCGACCGTTCTGCTCTCCGGAGTCGCCGGCCTGATCACGTACTTGATCGTCGGCGGCCTCTCGGGCTTCTTCGAGAACCGTCTCGAGGAAGAGGAGGAGCGCGAGCACGAGGCTGAGGAAGAGGCCAAGCGGTCCGGCAAGAAGCCCACGGCCGTCGTCCTGGCGGGCAAGGCCGCGTTCTTCATGTTCCTGTACCTCGAGGTCCTGGACGCGTCGTTCTCCTTCGACGGTGTCATCGGCGCCTTCGCCATCACCAACGACATCGTGCTGATGGCGCTCGGCCTCGGTATCGGCGCCATGTACGTCCGTTCGCTCACGGTCTACCTGGTCCGCCAGGGCACCCTGGACGACTACGTGTACCTGGAGCACGGCGCGCACTACGCGATCGGCGCCCTTGCCGTGATCCTCCTGGTCACGATCCAGTACGAGATCAACGAGGTCATTACCGGCCTCGTCGGCGTCGTGCTGATCGCCTGGTCGTTCTTCTCATCCGTGCGCCGCAACAAGAAACTCGCGGCCGCCGAGGGAAAAGCAACGGCCCCGGGCGAGAAGGCTGAGGTTTCGTCCGGGCTCTGATCCTGGAACGCTGTGAGCGGGGCGGTCTGCGAGGAGAACTCCTCACCGGCCGCCCCGTCGGCGTAACTGGACCATGAAACATGGGCACTTGGGGGCGAAATGTCCTTCTGGGACGGACTGTGGCGCGGGCGTGCGGCGGATTTCGAGTCGGGCAGCGCCGCGTCGAACTCCATCGAACTCACCAAGCGGCACCCGGTCGTCTCGCTCACCAAACAGGGAGCGGCCACCGGAAATCTGCGGATCAACCTGTCCTGGCGGATGCGGACTTCGGACATCGGCGGCCCGGAGCGCGAGAGCCTGCTGCGGCACCCCTTCAAGCTGTTCAAGCCCGATGTGGTGCAGGCCCATACGCAGAGCATGGTCAATGTGGACCTCGACCTCGGCTGTCTGTATGAGCTGACCGACGGGGAGAAGGGCGTGGTCCAGCCGCTCGGCAGCTTCTTCGGCGCGCTCAACGCGCCGCCGTACGTGAAGCTCAGCGGGGACGACCGCTTCGGCTCGGCGTCGGGTGAGACGATCTACGTCAATCTCGACCATCGCGAGTCCATCAAGCGACTGCTTGTCTTCGTCTACATCTACGACCAGACACCGGCGTTCGACCGTACGCACGCCCACGTCACGCTCTACCCGAGCAACGGCCCGCGCGTCGAGATCAGCCTCGACGAGCGCGCCCCGCAGGCCCGCTCCTGCGCCGTCGTCACGATCGAGAACGTCAAGGGTGAGCTGATCGTGCGACGCGAGGTGAAGTTCGTGTACGGGTTCCAGGCCGAGCTGGACCGGCTGTACGGGTGGGGCCTTCAGTGGGGCCGGGGGTACAAGTCCAAGGTCGGGGAGCGCTAGGTAGGCATTTTCGGCGGATCAGGGGCCGAGGCCCTGTTCCGTCGCCCGATCCGGCTCCGAGTCGCCCGGGGCCGGTCGCGGGCTCAGTGTGAGATGAACTGGGGGCCCTGCGGCGGCAGGGCGAAGTTCGGGTCGGGCAGTGGCTGCACCGGCTGCGGATAGCCGTACGCGGGCTGCGTCGTCGGTACCGGCATGACCAGCGGCGCGGGCTGCGTGGGCGCCGCGGGCGGGTACCCGTACGAGGGCTGGGAGACGGGCTGGGGCGCGGGCTGAGGGAGCGACGCGGCGATGGGCTGCTGCGTGGGCGCCTGCGGATACCCGTAGCCCGAACCCGCATCCGACCCCGAGCCTGATCCCCAATCCGACCCCGGCCCCATGAACGAGGTGTCGGGGGCCGGAGGCGGGAACGACGGCTCGGCGGCCGGCATCGGGCCCGGAGGCGACGACGCCTGAAGATCCGGCGCCGGCTCCGACTCGTCCACCGAGATGCCGAAATCGGTCGCCAGGCCGACCAGACCGTTCGAGTAGCCCTCGCCCAGGGCCCGGAACTTCCAGCCCTCACCGCGCCGGTACAGCTCGCCGCAGATCAGCGCCGTCTCGGCGCCCGTCTCCGGCTTCACGTCGAAGAGGGCGAGGGGCTCGCCCTCCGCGGCCGCGGCGTCGTAGATCAGGATCCGCAGGGCGGGTACACGGTCGAAGGGGACGTCGTCCGCCGAGGCGACGAGGAGGACGCGGCCGACCTCGGGGCCGAGGCCCGCCAGGTCCGACTGGATCGTGTCGGTGAGTCCGTCGGCGACACGCTTTTTGCCGAGCCGCCAGACCTTGCCCGAGGGGTGCCGGGGCTGGTTGTAGAAGACGAAGTCCTCGTCGGACCGTACGCGACCGTCGGGGCCGAGGAGCAGCGCCGAGGCGTCGACGTCGGGCACGCCCTGGCCGGTGGCCCAGCGCAGCACGGCGCGGACCGCCGTGGCCTCGAGCGGGACGTTCGACCCCTTCAGCATCGCGTGCGTCATGCGGTCATCCTGCCTTCCCTGACCTGGCCAGGACAACGCGGGGGCCCGAGACTGTGGAACCGAGGGACATACTCGACATGGGTGGGTTACCTGAATTTCATGCCCGGTGGGAACCCTTGACATGGGTCCCTACGTACTATTACCGGCCACTTAAATTCGGGCCAGAGCGGCACGACGGGGGAGTCTCATGCGTCATTTCGGGCATATCGCCCCTGAGGTGCGGCAGCATCTTTTCCACCGGGAGCCCGGTGACTTCACCGCGGACTCGTCGCCCCGCAGGCTCGCGGCGGCCCTCGGGGCCACGCTCTACAGCCCGGCCACGCGGCCGCGCCTCGCCGACGACGTCCTCAAGCAGGCGGGCCGGGGTGTCGTCTCGATGGTGCTGTGCCTGGAGGACTCGATCGACGACGCCGAGGTTGCGGACGCCGAGGAGAACCTGGTCGCGCAGTTCACCGACCTCGCGGCCCGGCCGGACGTGCGGCCTCCGCTGCTGTTCGTCCGCGTCCGCGCCGCCGGACAGATCACCGAGCTCGTCCGCCGCCTCGGCCCCGCCGTGCGGCTGCTGTCCGGATTCGTACTGCCGAAATTCACCGAGGAGCGGGGCGTGCCGTTCCTGGAGGCGCTCTCCGCCGCCGAGGCGGCCACCGGGCGGCGCCTCTTCGCGATGCCCGTCCTGGAGTCGCCCGAGCTCCTGCACCTGGAGACGCGGGGCGACACCCTCGCCGGGATCGCCCGCACCGTCGACAAGTACCGCAACCGCGTCCTGGCCCTGCGCCTCGGCGTGACCGACTTCTGCTCCGCGTACGGGCTGCGCAGGCCGCCGGACATGACCGCGTACGACGTCCAGATCGTGGCCTCCGTGATCGGGGACGTGGTCAATCTGCTCGGCCGGGCCGACGGCACCGGCTTCACCGTGACCGGGCCCGTCTGGGAGTACTTCCGTCACCAGGAGCGGATGTTCAAGCCGCAGCTGCGCCGCAGTCCCTTCCAGGAGAGCCGGGCCGTCGAGCTGCGCCAGGCCCTCATCGAGCACGACATGGACGGCCTGCTGCGCGAGATCGAGCTGGACCGGGCCAACGGCCTGCTCGGCAAGACCTGTATCCACCCGTCGCACGTGATGCCCGTGCACGCGCTGTCCGTGGTCAGTCACGAGGAGTACGGCGATGCCCAGGACATCCTGCGGCCCGAGCGCGGCGGCGGTGGCGTCCTCAGATCCGCGTACACGAACAAGATGAATGAAGTGAAGCCGCACCGGGCCTGGGCCGAGCGGACCCTCCAGCGGGCGGAGGTCTTCGGCGTCGCCCGTGAGGACGTCGGCTTCGTGGAGCTGCTCAACGCCGGCCTGCCCGCGTGACGAGCGCGCGAGTCATGATGAAAGCAACGAAAAGGGGCGAAGTGGTCTGGTCGGGGACATGGGTCGCACAGCGGCTCGGGGTCGAGCTCGTCGGTGACGAGGAGATATCCGGGCTGCTGGGCCTTGCCCTGCGCCGCAATCCCAAGCGGGCCCATCTGCTCGTGTCGAACGTCCTAGGCAAGCACGTGCCCCAGTCGCCGGCCGTGGTCTGGCGCGCCGGGTACGACCTCGGTCTGCGGGTGCGCGAGCTGCTCGGCGACGACGCGGCGCGGCAGGCGGTCGTGCTCGGATACGCCGAGACGGCGACGGGTCTCGGGCACTCCGTCGCCGACGGCCTGGGCCTCGCGCCCTATCTGCACTCGACGCGGCGCCCCGTCGACGGGGTGGCGCGCGCGGGCGGCTTCGAGGAGTCCCACTCGCACGCCACCTCGCATCTGCTGCTGCCGGAGGACCCCCGGCTCCTCGCGGGCGACGGGGCGCTCGTCCTCGTCGACGACGAGTTCTCCACGGGCAATACGGTCCTCAACACGATCCGCGCCCTGCACGAGCGCTACCCGCGCCGGCACTACGTCATCGTCGCCCTCGTCGACATGCGTTCGCCCGGCGACCGGGGCCGCCTGGCCGACTTCGCCCGTGAGATCGGCGCCCGCGTCGACCTGGTCGCGTCGGCGTCCGGCACCGTGAAGCTCCCCGACGGCGTCCTCGCCAAGGGGCAGGCGCTCGTCGCCCACCACGAGTCCCTCGCCGAGACCCAGGCGGAGCGCACAGGGCCGGGCAGCGAGCCGCCCACAGGGCCGGGCAGCGAGCCGGGCAGCGTGACCCGCGTGGACCTCGGCTGGCCCGCGTCCGTGCCCGACGGAGGCCGGCACGGCTTCACGCCGGAGCACCGCGCGGCGCTCGACGCGGCGCTCCCCGCGATGGCCGCCCGCCTGAGCGCGCCCCTAGGGGACGCCCGCCGCGTACTCGTCCTCGGTTTCGAGGAGCTGATGTACGCGCCGCTCGCCCTGGCCCGCGAGGTCGAGAAGGGCACGCGGGCGCAGGTGCGCTACTCCACCACGACCCGTTCGCCGGTCCTCGCCGTCGACGACCCCGGCTACGCGATCCGTACCCGACTCGTCTTCCCCGCCCACGACGACCCGGCCGACGGGCCGGGCGAGCGCTACGCGTACAACGTCGCGGGCGGTGACTTCGACGCGATCGTCGCCGTCGTCGACTCCACCGCGGACACACCCCAACTGCACGCCCCCGATGGCCTGTTGGCGCGCCTCGCCGAGCACGCCCCGCGCGTGCTGCTCGCCGTCGTGCCTTCCTACGTCCCCCAGGGGACTGCCCCCGAAAGGCCCCCCGTGTCCCCCACGCTCCCCGAGCCCCTGCGCGGCCCCGCCTTCTCCTCGTACGCGCCCGACGAGGTCGGCTGGCTGCTCCAGGACCTCTCGGACGTCGAACTGGAGGCGCCGACCGAGGAGCGCGAGGAGGCGATACAGGGCGGTGGCGCGCACTACGCCGAGTCGCTGCCCGTCGAGTACCAGCCGAGCGCCGAGTACCAGGCGCTGTTCCAGTCCGCCCTCGACGTCTCGGCCCCGCGGATCGCGCAGGCGGTCGGCGTCGTGACCGAGACCGTGCTCGCGGAACGGTCCCCGCGTCCCGTGCTCGTCTCGCTCGCCCGCGCCGGGACGCCCGTCGGCGTGCTGATGCGCCGCTGGGCGCAGGCGCGGCGCGGCCTCGACCTGCCGCACTACGCCGTTTCGATCGTCCGCGGCCGCGGCATCGACGCGAACGCGCTGCGCTGGCTCGCCGCCCACCACGACCCGGCCGATGTCGTCTTCGTCGACGGCTGGACCGGCAAGGGCGCGATCACCCGCGAACTGGCCGAAGCACTCAAGACCCATCAGCGACATGAGGGCGGCCCCGGGTTCGACCCGGAGATCGCGGTGCTCGCCGACCCCGGGTCCTGCGTGCGCACCTACGGCACCCGCGAGGACTTCCTCATCCCGTCCGCGTGCCTCAACTCGACGGTCTCCGGGCTGATATCGCGTACGGTGCTGCGCGCCGACCTCGTCGGGCCGAACGACTTCCACGGCGGCAAGTTCTACCGCGAGCTCGCGCAGGCGGATGTCTCGACACACTTCCTCGACACCATTGAAGCCTGCTTCGACGAGGTCGCCGACGCCGTGGACACCCAGGTCAAGGAGATGCTCTCCGCCGACCGCACGCCCACCTGGGAGGGCTGGGCGGCCGTCGAGCGGATCAGTGAGGAGTACGAGATCCACGACGTGAACCTGGTGAAGCCCGGCGTCGGCGAGACGACCCGCGTGCTGCTGCGCCGTGTCCCGTGGAAGATACTCGCCCGCACGGGCGCCGGCGCCGACCTCGACCACGTACGCCTGCTCGCCGAGCAGCGCGGGGTACCGGTCGAGGAGGTCGCCGAACTCCCTTACACCTGCGTCGGGTTGATCCACCCGAAGTACACCCGGGGCGCAACCGGCGCGGACGGCAAGGCGGTGGCCGCGAAGTGAGCGCCACGCCCGTCACCCTGGTCGCCAGTGACCTCGACCGCACCCTGATCTACTCCGCCGCAGCCCTCGGCCTGTCCATGCCCGACGCGCAGGCGCCGCGCCTGCTGTGCGTCGAGGTCTACGAGGGCAAGCCCCTCTCCTACGTCACCGAGGACGCGGCCGAGCTGCTCGGCGAACTCGGCCGCAGCGCTCTCTTCGTCCCGACCACGACCCGCACCCGTGAGCAGTACGGGCGCATCCATCTCCCGGGCCCCGCAGCGCAGTTCGCGATCTGCGCCAACGGCGGGCACCTGCTGGTGGACGGCGTCTCCGACCCGGACTGGCGGGCCGCTGTCGACGAGCGGCTGGCCGCGGAGTGCGCGCCGCTCGACGAGGTGAGGGCGCATCTGGTGCGGACGGCCGATCCGGCGTGGCTCCTGAAGGAGCGCGTCGCCGAGGACCTCTTCGCGTATCTCGTGGTCGAGCGGTCCCTGCTCCCGGAGGGCTGGGTCAAGGAACTCGCCGTCTGGGCGGAGCCCCGCGGCTGGACGGTCTCCCTCCAGGGCCGCAAGATCTACGCCGTCCCGAAGCCGCTCACCAAGAGTGCGGCCATGCACGAGGTGGCCCGCCGCTCCGGCGCCGACCTCATGCTCGCGGCCGGCGACTCCCTGCTCGACGCGGACCTGCTCCTCGCGGCCGACCACGCCTGGCGCCCCGGCCACGGCGAGCTGGCGGACGCGGGCTGGACGGCGCCGCACGTCACGGCCCTGGAGGACCGGGGCGTCGCGGCGGGCGAGACGATCCTGCGGGAGCTGGTCGAGAGGGTCCGGCAGCCGCGTCCGTACCCCTAAGGGATCTGTACGTTCACCCGCAGCAACCCCCGCCGCAGCAACCTCCGCCCCCGCCTCCGCCGCCGGCGGGGCGGGCCGGTGCGGCGGCGGATGTCGTGCCGCCCACGGCGACCGTCGACAGCAGCTTCACCGTGTCGTCGTGGCCGGCGGGGCAGTCCGCGGGGGCCGAGGACTCGGCCATGGGGCGGCTCAGTTCGAACGTGTCGCCGCAGGTCCGGCAGCGGTACTCGTAGCGTGGCATGGGCACAGGTTAGCTGGCCGTGCCTCGCGGGCGTCAGCGTACGACCGTGCCTTGACCCGCCCCGAGCAGCGCGAGTTCCGCCCGTGTGGGTGCCCCCTCCCAGTCGCCCGGCTGCGCGACCGCGAAGGCGCCCGTCGTCACCGCCCGGTCGAGGCGCCCGGCGGTGTCCTCGCCGTCGAGGAGCGCGGAGAGATAGCCGGCGACGAAGGCGTCACCGGCCCCGACCGCGTCCACGGCGCGCACCGGCCGCGCCGGGACACGTAGCTCACCGTCGGCCGAGTGGGCGATCGCCCCGTCGGCGCCGAGCTTGACGACGACCTCGCGCACCCCGAGATCGAGGAGGGCCTTGACCGGGTCGGGCCCGGGCGGCGCGCACAGCGGCAGCTCGTCGTCGGAGGCGATGAGGACGTCGACGTACGGGATCCAGTCGCGCAGTTCCGCTGCAGCCGCCTCCGAATTCCACAGCCGGGAGCGGTAGTTGGCGTCCAGGCTGACCGGAACGCCGTGTTCGCGGGCGAGCCGCAGGGCGCGCCGGCACGCGTCGCGCGCGGAGGCGCTGAGCGCGGGCGTGATCCCCGTCAGATGCAGGACGCGGGGCGGCGGACCGGCCGCGAAGGCCCGCTCGACGTGGTCGGCGTCGAGCCGCGAACCTGCCGAGCCCGCACGGTAGTACTGCACCCGTGTCACCTCGGGCAGCCGCGGCTCGAACAGGATCAGACCCGTAGGGGCGCCGGTGTCACGGGTGACGCAGGACGTGTCGACGCCCTCGGCGCGCAGCGTGCGCAGAACCAGTTCGCCCGCCTCGTCGGCGCCGACCGCGCCCGCCCAGCGGACGCTGTGGCCGAGCCGGGTGAGACCGATGGCGACGTTCGACTCGGCGCCCGCGACGGACAGGTCCATCGAGCCGCCCAGCTTGAACGGACCGTGGCCGCGCAGCGCGACCATGGTCTCGCCGAAGGTGAGTACGTCGAAGAGGGAGGCGGGGGCCCCGGCTGAAGCGGGGCTTGCCGAACCCGACGCCGTCATCCGCACACCGCCTTGAACTCGGCCGCCCGCTTGCGCAGCTGACCCAGGTCCCCGCCGTCCGCCGCGTCGCCGATGAGGGGCGAGCCGACCCCGACCGCGATGGCGCCGCCCTCCAGATAGGCGGTCGCCGCCGCCGCGTCGACCCCGCCCACCGGCACGAACGGCGTTCGGGGGAACGGCCCCCGCAGCGCCTTCAGATACGACGGGCCGCCCATCGCCGACGCCGGGAAGATCTTCAGGGCCGTCGCCCTGGACGCCTCGGCCGCGATGACGTCGGTCGGCGTGAGCACCCCGGCGAGCACGGGCAGGCCCTGCCGCAGCGACTCGTCGACCCCGGCGCCAAGGCCGGGGGTCACAATGAGGTTCGCCCCGGCGGCGGCCGCCTCGCGGGCGTCCTCGGCGGTCAGCACCGTGCCGGCACCGAGCCACACGTCGTCGCCGAGCTCGGCCCGCGCCCTGCGGATCACGTCTAGGGCGTCACGGCCGCTGAGGGACACCTCCACCAGCGGGATTCCGGCCTCCGCCAGGGCCATGACCGTACGGAACGAAGCGTCGGCGTCGCTTCCCCGGACGATCGCCACGAGGCGTTCGGCGCGCAGTGCGGTAGTGAAGTCCATGGTGCTCCTCCTCGGTTCCTTTCATGGGTGGGCGTTTCGCAGGGCGTTTCATGGGTCACCACTCGGCGAACGAGCCGTCCTCGTAGCGCCACACGGGGTTGCGCCAGGCGTGGCCCTTGGCGTCGGCCGTGCGTACGGCCGCCTCGTCGATGTCCACGCCGAGGCCGGGCCGTTCCGTGCGCAGCAGCGAGCCCGCGACGAAGCGGAACGGCTCGCGGTCGGAGACGTAGTCGAGGAGCTCGGCGTCCTTGTTGTAGTGGATGCCGATCGACTGCTCCTGGATGAGGAAGTTCGGTGTGGTGAAGGCGACTTGGAGGCTCGCGGCGAGGGCCACGGGACCGAGCGGGCAGTGCGGCGCGATGTGGGCCCCGTACATCTCGGCGAGCGCGGCGATGCGGCGCAGCTCGGAGATGCCGCCGGCGTGCGAGATGTCGGGCTGCACCACGGCGACGCCCGCCTGGAGCGGTGCGAGGAACTCCCGCCGGGTGAAGAGCCGTTCGCCGAGCGCGATCGGGATGTTGGAGGCGTTCACCAGATCGGGGACGGCCTGCATGTGGTCGGAGAGGACGGGCTCCTCGACGAACAGGGGCGCGTACTCGGCGAGCAGAGGGAGCAGCCGGCGGGCGTTCGCGGGGGAGACGCGGCCGTGGAAGTCGAGCGCGAAATCCCGTTCGTCACCCAGGACTTCACGGGCGGTCTCCGCGCGCAGCAGGCACGCGCGGACCTCCTCGCGGGTGGCGAGCGGCGTCATGCGCCCGCCGGCGTTCATCTTCACCGCCGTGAACCCGGCCTCGGCCTGGGCGCTCACCGCGTCCCTGACCTCGCTCGGCTCGTCACCGCCCACCCAGGCGTACGCCCGGATCCGCTCACGCACCGGCCCGCCGAGCAACTGGTGCACCGGCTGCCCGTACGTCTTGCCCTTGATGTCCCACAGGGCCTGGTCGAGCCCGGCGACGGCGGACGACAGAACCGGCCCGCCCCGGTAGAAACCGCCCTTGGTCATGACCTGCCAGTGGTCCTCGATGCGCAGCGGGTCCTGGCCGACCAGGTACTCGGCGAGCACCTCGACGGCTGCCCGCACGGGCTCCGCACGCCCCTCGACGACGGGCTCACCCCAGCCGACGACCCCTTCGTCGGTCTCCACGCGGACGAACATCCAGCGGGGCGGGGCGAGGAAGGTCTCGATGCGGGCGATCTTCACGTAGGGGTTCCTCTCGGGGTGTTACGGGGGTGGGGCGGCGGCGAGGTGTCAGGGGTGGCCGCGCCGGGACAGTTCGATCACGTCGAGCATCGCCGCGAACGCGCCGTCCTGGTCCCGCGCGCGGACGCGGTCGGCGACCAGGACGTGGGCGGGCAGCGGGTGTTCGTGCCGTCCGGCGTGCACGAGCCGGTCCCGTACGACCAGGGCCGGGACGATGACGCGCCGCATCTGCGCGAAGAAGGGGTTGCCGGAGGCGTTGAGGAGCGCCGTGTGGAAGGAGGCGTCGGCGCGCACGGCGAGAACGGGGTCGCTGTCGGTCATGACGGGATCGGCGGTCACGGGTGTCTGCTCGGCGGCGGCCATCGCGCTGAGTGCGGCGTCGAGGGCGGCGAGATCCGCGTCCGTGCGGTGCAGCGCGGCGAGCGCGGCCGCGGCGGGCTCGACGGCTCGGCGCAGCTCGAGGAGATCGGTGAAGAAGGCGCCGGGCGCGCCGGAGTCGATCGTCCAGCGCAGCACATCGCTGTCGAGAAGGTTCCAGTCCTCGCGCTGGCGTATGAACGTCCCCCGCTTCTGCCGGGCGTCCAGGAGACCCTTGGTGGTCAGCACCTTGATCGCCTCGCGCAGCACGGTCTGGCTGACGTCCAGCTCGGCCATCAGCCCCGGCAGATCGAGGAGATCCCCCTCCGCGTACGTCCCGTCGAAGATCCGCCGGGCGAGCGCCTCCACGACGATCCGGTGGACGCCGCGCCCGGTGTACGAGACCCCTGGCGTGCCGCCCCGGCTCGCCATGTCCGTGCGCGGGCTCTCCGTACGGGAGCTGCCCCTGTCCTTGCGCGTCATGGGGGCAGCCTCGCACGTGGGCGGGTTATTTATCAATTATTCTCGGCGGCCCGGAACCATCGGTGATTTTGGTGGTCTCGTGGCGCTGGAGGCCTCGGTGGCGCCGGGGGCTGTGGCGACTCCGGGGGCTTTCGACGCCTCGAGGGTGGGGTGCGGCTGCCGGGCGGCGCGGGCGCGGTCCTCGCGGGCGGCGGCTTCCGGGTGGCGCGCGCGCCAGTACGGGTTGTCGTGCGGCAGCGTTCCGCTGACGCGCCCGTACATCCCGAAGGCCATGAGCATCACGCCGACCACGAAGCTGAACAGCACGTTCTGGATCCGGAACGCGAGGAAGTTGTAGTCGGTCTGGAGCAGGGCGAGGTTCACGAAGCCGCTGAGGATGAACAGGACGCCGACGGTCATGTTGATCGTCGAGGCGACGTTCCGTCCGATGACCATGCCGGCGAACAGCAGTGCGCCGATAAGGATCGACAGGACGCTGAGGGCACCGTTGGTGTTCAGGCCGGCGACCTTGTCACCGCCGATGTCGAAGAATCCGATCTGGTCGATGAGGCCCAGGATGCCGAAGGCGACCAGCACGAGCCCCATCAGGCCCGCGCCGATCCGGTAGACCTTGCTGAGGCCGTGGTCGACGGGCAGATGATCGTCGAGAACGACCCGCGGATGCTGGAACCGGGGGGCTGGGCGGAATTCGGGTACATGCGTGGCCATGATCGCCTCCCTTGCACGTACGTATCTCAAGGATCCGCCCGTAGCCCCGAGGGCGCCACCAGGGACGGGGCCCGCAGGTCGGGCAGGAGCGCGGCAGCTCAGGAGGGGGCGCCGCGGTCCTCCCTGATCTGCGCGACGACGCGGGCGACCGTCTGCCGGACGGCCTCCGTCTCCGTGAGGAAGTGCCAGTAATCAGGATGGCGGCCCTCGAGAGCGGCGACGGCGCGCTCGAGGCGGGCCACGGAGTCGTCGAGGGGGCGGGCGTGCCGCGGCTCGGGCGTGCTGCGCCCCGACATGGCGAGCCGCTGCGCGTCGCGGATGGCGAACCGCGTCCGGTCGATCTCCTGCTGCGGGTCCTTCGCCACGGCGTTCAGCCGGTGCAGCCGGTCGGAGGCGGCGGACACGTCCTCGTCCGTCGTGTTCAGCAGGGCCCGCACCGTCGACAGGAGCGACGTCGCGTCCGGCCAGCGCTGCTCGTCCCGCGCCGCACGCGCCTCGGCCAGCTTCCGCTCCGCCTGCCGTACGTTCTCCGTGGCGCGCTCCGGCACATGCTGGAGGTCCTGCCAGCACTGGGCCGAGAACCGTCTGCGCAGCTCGCTCAGGACGGGCTCGACCTGCCGGGCCCGTGTGGTCAGGGCCTGCGCGCGCGTCCGCAGCGAGACGAGGCGGCGGTCGATCTCGGCGGCGCGCTCCGGCAGCCGCTGGGCCTCGGCCCGCACGGCTTCCGCATCCCGCGCGACCCGCTCGGCGCGCTCCAGGGTCTCCGGCACGCCGTGCCGGCCCGCGCCCTGGTTGAGCCGGGTGAGCTCGGGTCCGAGGGAGGCGAGGCGGGCGGCGAGATCGTCGGCCTTGAGCCCGACGCCGCGCACGGCGTCCAGTGAGTTGCTCGCTGCGAGCAGCGCCTGCCGGGCCCGCTCGACCGCGGGGGCCAGCCGCGCCAGCTGCGTCTCCGCCTTCCCGAGCAGCGGCCCGAGGCCCTGCGAGAACCGGTCGAGGTCCAGCTTCACCTTGCTCAGCTCGTCCTTGGCCCGGCTCAGCTCGGCGCGTGCCCGCGAGGCGACCGATGCCTCCAGGTCGTCCCGGTCGAGGTCGTGCGCGTCCACCGCGGTGATGTACTGCAGGCTGGCCTCGTCGATGCGCCGGCCGAGGGCCTCGAAGTCGGAGACGGTGCGGCGCGCGGCGGGCGAGTCGTCGACGGCCGTGATGGTCTCGATGGAGATCCGCAGATCGCGCTGGGCGGTGTCGAGTTCGTAGAACGCGGCCGCGGCGGCGTCCTTGGCGGCCTGCGCCTCCGCCCGCTGGCCCTCCCCGCGCCCGAACCAGCGCCGGGTGCCGCCCCCGGCGAACGCGGCCGGCGCCGCAGCGACGGCTACGGCGACGAGAGGCAGCGGCAGCAGAACGAGCCCGAGCAGATCGCGCAGAGCGCGTAGCGCGGCGCGTGGTCGCATGGACGACGCATTCGCGTGCGGTCGAATCGACGACACATACGGCCGCATCGGTGGTGTCGCCGTCACTACCCTCTCCCGTGCTGCCCTCGCCCGTGCACTCATCCGCCCTGCCCGCTGTCATTCTCCCACCGGTTAATGACGAACACACGGGCCGGATAGTTCGCTCTCGGCCCTGGGACTTTGCCGGGCACCCCCGCCGATACGGGTTTGCGGGGCACCACCACGGGCAAGGTAGGCTGTCGAATCATCCCGGGCGCGTAGCTCAGTGGTAGAGCGCTGCCCTTACAAGGCAGATGTCGGCGGTTCGAAACCGTCCGCGCCCACCAGTCTCGGGACATGAGTAAGGCCCAGGTCAACCGGTATGAATCCGGGGACCTGGGCCTTAGTCGTTCGCGGCCGCTCTTCGGCGCCGTGCCACTTACGTGCCAGATGGGCCGTGAGGTGGCCGCTTCACCTTCCTGATCTGGCCGTCCACGTAGTCGGCGATCGCGTGGTCACGACCGTTGACGAGGTGCTGATAGATCAGCGCTGCCCGCACGGACGAGTGCCCCATGCGGTGCATCAACTCCCGCGTGGAGGCGCCGCCCGTCGCAGCGAGCGTGTTGCCGGTGTGCCGGAGGTCGTGAAAGTGGACGTCGCCCAGGCCGGTCGCGGTGAGCGCGCGGAGCCAGATCCGCCGGAAGTTGTTCCGGCGCAGGACCCCACCGCGGGCCCCGACGAAAACGAGCCCAGTTCGGCCGGCACTCGCGTACTCAGCCAAGTGGTGCGCCAACTCCTCGGCAAGGGAGGCCGGAAAGGCGACGGTACGGACACCGGCCGCGCTCTTGGGAGCCTTGACGGTGAGGCCTTCGGCGCGCGTCTCGGCATAGGCGCGGCGGACGGAGACGGTACGGGCCTCCAGGTCGATGTCACGGCGCTGGAGAGCCGCCAGCTCGCCGAAGCGGAGAGCGCAGAACGCCGCGAGGAGGATCAGCGCGCGGCAGTGGGGCGGAACAGCGTCGGCCAGGCGGTACACCTCCGGAACGGAGAGGAACGGCCGCTCGGTGTGCGTGACTGATCCGGCGCCCTTGATCCGGCACGGGTTGCGCTCGATCAGCCCGTCGTCCACGGCCGTGTGCAGGATCGCGCGGAGGACTTGGTACGCCTTGGCGATGGAGGCCGCGCCGACGCCCGCGTCGAGGAGATCCGTACGCCACCGTCGTACCTGCGGGGTGGTGATCTCCCGCAGAGGGACCACGCAGAACGTCGGCAGGATGAATCGGTTGAGTACGACAGCGTTGCGCTCCCGCGTGGTGGCCGCATAGTCGCGGTCCTTGAACCATGCCTCCGCGAAGTCCCCGAACGCGATCTTGACGTCAGGGTTCTTCCAGTCGCCATCAAGGATCTTTGCCTCTTGCTTGACGAGCCAGCGGTCCGCGTCGGTCTGCGTGGCGAAGGTCGTGTCACCTGTGTGCGTCAGACCGTCCGGACCTCGGTAGCGGGCCTGAAAGCGTCCCGAGGCAAGCTTGCGCACGGAGCCGAAGCGGCGACGGCGTCCCTTGGCGTTAGGCATCAGGCCACCGCCTTGAGGCGCGAAGTACGGCCATTAATCGGCTCCACGGTGTGCTCCGTGATGTACGCGTCCACAGCACTCTCCGGGATGCGGACATGACGGCCGACTTTCACGAAGGTGATGCGCCGCTCGGCTACCAGGCGGCGGGGGAAACGCGACGAGGTCCCAAGCACTTCGGCGACCTGGTCAACGCTGAGGTAACGGTCCTTCATGCTGCGGCTCCTTCCGTGGCGAGCTGGTCGCGTAGGGCTTCGCGTGCGGTCTCGCGGTTCTGCGCGATGTCGCGGCAGATGTTGGCGGCGAGCCAGGATTCGCCGGGGGTGTGGCCGTGGCCGGCATAGGTCCAGTGGGCGAGGGTGAGCGTGGTCGCCTCCGGGTCGCCGTCGGGGTCGGGGAGGCCGAGGGCGGCGCGTTGCTGGGCTGCGCGGTAGTCGGCGCGGACCTGCCGTAAGGCGCCGAGAGTGGTGGAGTAGCGGCGGGACTTGGTGGAGAAGTGGCCGCGGAAGCCGAGCATGTGAGCCCAGGCCCAGAGCTTGCGGTCCGGGTACAGGTCGTCGAGGTCTCGGCACGCGCGAATGAGTCGGCGCGTGTGGTCGGGCAGGTCCGGGGCCTTGTCGAGTTCGGCCATCTCCCCGATGCGCCGGTCGAGGGTGCCGGTCGCTTCGGCCGCTTTCGTGGCGTACTTGGCGACGTAGGAGGCCACGGCCTGTTCGGTGAGGTCTTCACCGGCGCCAAGCGCGACGATGGGCCGTACGTCGAGCTGTGTGCCCCAGCGCAGGACACGGGCGGGTTGGTCGCCGGCGGCAGGGATCTCGATGCGGGTACGGGCGGCGGCAGCCTTAAGCGCATCCTCAAGCACGTCGAGGCTGGCCCACGCCGGGGGCGGAGTGTCCGGCCCGTCGGGTCCGTCGAAGCGGATCACGGCGTGAAAGTGGATCGCGCCGCGCTTTTGGTACTCGGCCACCTTGCCGTAGGAGATGCGCAGTTGATCTTTCAGCTCTCGCTGAGTGATCCCGACGCGAGCGGCAAGTTCGCGCGGAAGGTAGATCGTCAGGTACCGCCACAGGGGCCCGGCGTGGTTGTTCCACAGCACGGCGCCGGCGTAGTCGTACGTGGCCGGGTCGAGTGCGGTGCCGAGTTCCGGCGCATTCTCGGGGTGCTGGATGCCGCAGCGGCAGCGGCCGGAGCTGGGCCGGTTGTGGACGGGTCCGAACGAGGGCGCGGTGAGGGTGGCGAAGACGCGGGGGTGATCGCGGACGGTGTGCGGGGTGCCCTTGTCGGGGTCGCCGGTCAGTCCGGCGCGGATCAGGTGGTAGGTGTCGCCGGCGTAGGTCCAGGCGCAGGAGGGGCAGCGCGAGGCCCGGCGGTTTCCGCAGGCGAGGCGGAGTGTGCCGCCCGGTTCGTTGTCGGTCGTGTACGAGTGCAGGACGGTGCCGGTGGCCGGGTCGAGGGTCTTGGTCCCGCCGCTGAGGCGGATCGGGTCGGAGCAGCCTCCGGTGCGGCGGATCTGGTCTTGCCAGCGGTCGAAGCCGTCCGATCCGGCCACCCTGAGGAGGTCCCCCAGGGTGATCGGGTCGAGGCCCGCCGCAGTGGCGGTCAAGGTCATTGAGCACCGTCCTTGCGGCTCTTGCGCGGCGGGTCGGAGTGGTAGCGGCTGGTTCCGAGGTCGCGGCCCTCGTGCTGGTGGCGCGGGGAGTTCGGGTTGCGGTCGTTCCAGTCCTCCGCGCACACCTTGTGGACGGGCTCACCTGCGTGTGAGCGCATCGGGGTGGGCTTGCCGCACTGGGAGCAGGCGCAGTCGCCGGAGTGGTCGAAGTGCTCGTTGGAGGACCAGTTCAGGAGTCCCATCGCGCTCAGCTCCTCGCCGGAACGAGGAGCGGGCGGCGGGCTGTGCGGGTGCCGGTGCCGTGGCAGGCAGGGCAGTGGGCGGTGATGGTGCGCAGGTGGCCGTGCCGGTCGCGTCCGCCGAGGGTGATCGCGGCGGAGGCGAAGCCGTCGCAGGCCGGGCAAACGGGCGTGGTCTGGGTGTGCTGGGGCATGATGAGGCTTCCCTTTCGGGTCCGTTGGATCTGGAAGGTGGGTAGGCGCCCGGGGCGGCGGAAGTTTGGCGACCGAGGCCGCCCCGGGGGCCGTTCAGCGGGTCTTGTGCAGGTCCTTGAGGAGCAGGCGGAGCACGACGGCGACCAGTGCGACGGAGACGCCGGTGACGGCGACCGCGAGGAGCATCGAGACCAGGACCGCGCCGACGACGAGGACCACGGCGGTTCCGCCGGCGACGACTCCGACGACGGCGCCGGGGGTGAGCTGGATCGTGGGCCGCACGGGAGCCGGGGCCATCGGGGTCGGCGTGTGGACGACCGGGGCCGGGTGGGCGCTCGTGGGGACCACGGTCGGCGTCTGGGGGGCGGTGTCCAGGGGCGGGTACTTCGGAGTGAACACGGGTCTTCTCCCTTGCCTGTGGGGTTACTTGACGGCCGTGCCGATGGCAGGGCCGAGGAAGCTGCCGGCGAGGAGGTAGCCGCCGAGCAGGAGCACGGCCACGAGCCACCACGGCGGGCGGACGAGCTTGACGCCGAGGGCGCCGACGGCGATCAGTGCGAGCCAGAGCGGGACGTCCATGGCGGGGCCTCCTAGGCGGTGCAGCGGTGGGTACGCGCGGCGAGTTCGGCGGCGGAGCGGTTGTCGTATTCGGCGGAGAAGTCGCAGCGGGGAGCGGTGCAAGCAGCGGCGTGCCTGTCGCGTCCGCGTCCGTCGTGGAAGCTGGCGACCTTCACCGGGCCGAACTGGCGCACGTTGCGAAACTGCCGGTAGGCGGGCATGGCTGTCCTTTCTGATCAGGTGAGTTGGAGTTCCGTGGCGATGGCGTCGGCCATCGGGGCGGGCAGGCCGAGGCGGGCCCGCAGCGCGTCCGGTGCCATCGGGGTGCCGGTTGTGACGCGGTGCGTGTCGGCGATCTTGCGGGCGTGGTCGAGGAGCGCGGGCGGCACGTTCGGCGCACTCGCGACGGGAACCGGCTCTGCGGCAGGCAGTTCGGGAGCAGGGGGCGGGGGCGCTTCGTCCTCGCGGCTCATCTCGGTCTCGGTAGCCGCTGGTTCAGCCGCGACCGGAGCCGAGACGAGCGATTCCGGAGCCGGTGCCGGGATGGCCGGTGAATGCACGAGGAGCGTTCCGCCGAGAAACGCGAGGGCGGGCCAGCCGGCCACGAGGATCCGTAGCCAGGCCGGTACTTGGGTGAGGTCGAGGAGTCCGGCGGTGGCGATGTTCGCGCCGAGCGAGGCGAACAGGGCGATCACGAACCAGGTCCATGCGGCGCGGTCACGGCGCGCGGTCCGCAGCCGGCGCCAGGCAGCCACCAGCAGCAAGTCGACCGAGATCGGGTAGGCCCACGCCTTCCACCCGTCCTGTCCGGCGGCGGCCGCGATGTCGTGCAGGTGAGCGAAGGACAAGGCGCCGGCGATCACGGCCTGTACGAGTACGGCGTCGGGGCGGATCGAGCGGTTCACGGTCTTCACCTCCTTCAAGGGGGTTGGGGCCGGGGCGGGGCGGGGATCTTGTCCGGCCGCCCGGTCCCGGCGGTGTTCAGTCGGTGGCGGCGTCGCCAGTGCCGAGGCAGTTCAGGCACAGGCCGTTCTGTTGGCCGACGACGCGGCGTTTGCGGCCGACGCGGACCGAGACGGGGACCTCTCCGGTGCCCTTGCACGGGTCGCACTGCGTCGCGGCCGGCGGGCGGGGCGGGGTCTGCTTCTTCGCGGCCACGGTCACCGCTCCGAACCGGGGTACTGGGGGCCGTCGGTGGGGTCGAAGCCGGGCGGGAACCAGCCGGCGGGCATCGAGGCGGCGAGCGAGGGGCCCACGGCCTTGAGGAAGTCCCGGTCGGCGTCGCGGCCGTGGGAGTAGCCGATCAGGTCGCTGAGCAGGCGCAGGGTGCGGATGAAGTCGGACTGCTCGTACACGGGTTTCCTCCTGTTTCGGGCATGGCTCGGGTAGGGACCTGGCGCGAAGGCGGTCACGCCAACCGGGTGGAACAGGAGTGTCAGGAAGTCGCCGGGGCCTCAGTGGGCATGGGCGGGATGATCAGCGTCGGATCCAGCGGCACGGCCGGGCGGAACGGGTCCAGAGCCGGAAGATCCGGGATCAGATGGGCGAACTCCCGGCAGACGGCCACGGTTTCGGCCTCGCTGATCTGCGGGGTGCGGATACGGGACCAGCCGCCGGACGAGTCCGCCGCCACCGCGAGACCAGGACGATCCGCAGGGATGAGAGAAGCGGCCGGTACAGCTTCGGGGGCCACATCGCTCAGGCCCATTTCGGCGGTCTGCTTGTCGTTGACCCGGTGCACGACACGGCCGGTGAGCTGAGCACGGAGCATGGTGGCGCCCTTGCCCAGTTCGGAGCCGAAGCGCTGCCCGCAGATCTCCAGATAGATGCCGACCGAGCGGGAGAGCTGAGCCAGCCGGATCAGGCCCGTGACGATCCGCTCACGGCGGGCCTCATCGGATTTGGAGGCGATCAGGAACAGTTCCGCGATCTCATCGACCAGGACCACAACCGGCGCCGGCCGCAAACGCTCCGGCAGAGACCACAGGTCCGACGCCCCGTGCTTGGCCAGCAGGTCGAATCGGTCCTCCATCTCCGCCACCAGCACATCAACCAGGGACGCGGCATCGTTCGGGTTGGTCGCCAACGCCGACAGACGGGCCGCGTAGCGGGACTGCTCGACACCGCGCTTGCAGTCGATCCCCACCAGGGCGACCGGCAGTTGAGCCAGCCCCTTGATCAGATTGCGCTGGTACATCGACTTACCCGACAGCGTGGCGCCGAGGGTCAGGGCCTGCGGGACCTTGCGGTAGTCCCGCTCGTACGCGGTCCCGTCATCGCGCAGCGCGACCGGCACCACCAGGTCATGCGGCATCGCCTTGCGCGGCATCCGAACCCGCTCCAGCACGTCGAACCCGGTCATGCGCAGTTCCACATATCCGGGCTTGGTCAGGATCACGTTCACCGCGTGCACGCCCCAGGCATGGCGAAGACGCTCGGAAGCAGCCGCAATGTCCGCAGGCTCCAGGCCGGCAGGCAGTCGCAGAGTGACCCGAAGACCGGTCGAGGTACCACGCACCCGGCGAACCTTGGGCGCCACCGGCTGAACCTGACTGCGGGCGACGTTGCGAACCATGAACGCCCGGAACCCGGACGGCTGGACCGTCAGGCCGCACACGTCCATCGTGGTCCGGTACTTCGAGGCGAACCGACCCCACGTGACGGGAAGACCGATCACCCTCCAGTACGCACGCGGCGCGCGAACCTTCATGTAGGCGACGCCGCCGGCACCGGCTATGGCCCCGGACGCCTCCAGCCACGTGGACAGGTCAGCCATGATCAGGCCCCCGCCGTGATCGCGATCGCGCGGAACGAGATGCCGTGACGCTTCTGCCCGTTGAACTCGTTCTCCCAGTCACGGGCCTTGAGTCCGATCACCGAGACCGGCGTACCCGGCACGAGGCTCTCCGGGATACCCGTCTCCGGCACCGTCACCTGGTAGAGGTTCCCCTCCCCCTCATCCGAGACCAGAAGGCCCACCGTCGACAGAGGCGCCTTCGTCTCACGGTCCACGGCACGCTCGCCAGTCTGCTTGCTGAGCACCTTCGGCACAGCCGGCGTGGCCACGAAGACGACAGCGGTCGAAAGGTCGATCTTGAAGGACGGCATCAGTACTCCCTGAGTTGACGTCGGAGCAGCCCAAAGAAGGGCCCTTGCGATCCGCTGTCCTAGGACTGCGAAGCGCCTGGGAAGACAGTCGCGCGCAGTCCTGGGACTGTCAACAGTCCTGGGACTGTGTTTGACTTGACCTGTCGAGAGGGGTTCGTAATGGCGCCCAAGTGGCGAGAGCTGGCAGACAAGCTGGCCGAGCAGATCAAGCGGGGTGACTACGCTCCGGGCCAGCAGCTACCGCACATCAGAGAGCTCGTCGAAGCGGGAGAGGGCTCCAAGTCCACAGTCCACGCCGCTTACAAGGCTCTTGAAACCGAAGGCCTGGTCACCTCATCGCGAGGACACGGCACCGTTGTACGGCAACAGGTACCGCTCAAGCGGCTTGGCATTGCCCGGTACGACAAGGCCAAGTGGCGGGACGGTGACGAGGTCGCGTTCATCGCGGACCGAGTGGCCTCCGGGCGTAGCTATCAGCGCAACGAGCAGACCCAGACCGTCAATCTCGTTGAAGCCCCACCCTCGGTAGCGGCCGCGCACGGACTACCTGCGGGAGCTGAGGTGTACGCCCGCGCGCGACTGGTGAAGGAGGGCGAGCAGCCGACGCACACGCTGACCAGCTACTACCGGCCTGAGCACGTTGAGGGAACCCGCATTGTGGACCCCACACCAGGGCCAGCAGGGCGCGGCGGCGGATTCCGCGTGCTCTACGACGCGGGTTACGAGATCGACCACATGAAGGAAGCGATCTTCGCCCGTGCCGCAACGCCGGACGAGGTGAAGCTCTTGCAGCTACCCGCAGGTGAACCTGTCGTCGAGCTGCACCGGACGACCTACACAGCCGCGGGCACAGTGGTCGAATTCGCCATCGGCGTGCATGCAGCCTCGCGCTTTGCCTGGGAATACGACTTCAAGGTCCCGGACACGGCGAAGGAGAGGGAAGAGCAGCAATGATCTCGACGCAGGCATGGGCAGACACGCAACGCTTGTGGGACTACCACCAGATGGGCCACGCGGTCCGGCCGTGCTCGGTTGCAATCGGTCTGGGCAGCCATGACCTTGGCGTGGCCGACGCGGCGGTAGCCCTGTACAAGCGTGGCATGGCTCCCCTGCTTGTGTTCACCGGTGCCACTAGCCCCACGACACGCGAACGCATGCCACGCGGTGAAGCCGTCCACTACCGAGAGCGGGCGCTTGAGCTTGGCGTCCCATCCTCGGCCGTGCTCGTTGAGCCGCGTGCTCGCAATACCGGTGAGAACATCCGCTTCTCCAGGGACTTGCTCGAAGAGGCTGGGATCGAGGTGTCCTCGGTCCTCCTGATCAGCAAGCCATACGAGGAGCGGCGGGCGTATGCCACGGCTCGTAGGTTGTGGCCCGAGGTGGAGATCGTCAGCGCCTCCACGCCGATGACGCTCGACGAGTACGTCGACTCCATCCAAGACGCGCGCTTGGTAATCGACATGCTCGTGGGCGCACTACAGCGCCTGCTGATCTACCCGGACCAAGGATTCATGATCAGGCAGCCGGTACCGAATGACGTGCTGGAGGCATACCAGCGGTTGTGCCGAGAAGGCTTCACGAGTCGACTTCTCACCACCGACAAGCCTTCTGGTTGAGCCCTTGTCTATCAACAGCGAGCTCTCGCAGAAGTCGTCAACGCCGCTCCACTCAGTGTCTGTAGCCGGCGTGGTGGTGCGTGAGGACGGGAGGGTGCTGACCATCCGGCGTGCCGATAACGGGATGTGGGAACCGCCGGGAGGGGTGCTCGAACTGACGGAGGCCCCGGAGGACGGGGTACGCCGAGAGGTCTTCGAGGAAACGGGACTGAAGGTCCAGGCCGAGCGGCTGACCGGTGTCTACAAGAACACCACGCGAGGCATCGTCGCCCTGGTCTTCCTGTGCCACGTCGAAGGCGGGCACGAGCGGCTGTCCGATGAATCCGCGGCGGTCGAGTGGCTCACCCGTGACGAGATCGCCGACCGAATGGGCGAGGTCTTCGCGATCCGGGTCCTGGACGCCCTCGAAGAATCCGCAGTTCACGTGCGCTCCCACGACGGCCGGAAGGTCACGGCCACAGCCTTCTAAGGCCGAGCTGTTACAGGTTTCTCTACCTCATCAAGGCCCGCGCACGGCGCGGGCGCGCGCCGCCTCTGCGGCGCGGCCTGCCTCCTGTCTGCGCCCCGGCTGGCCGCGCCCGGCGGCGCGCTGCGTGCATGCGGGCGGAAGCGAGAACGTCATCCGCGGGCCAAAGACATGCCTCCGGCGGGGGCGCTCAGACTCTGGGATGGAGGCAGCGCCGTGCGCGAGTGCCGGCCGGTTCGTGGGTGAGCGTGGTGGACTCCCATCCCGTCCGCCGTCGACCCAGGCAGAGCCGAGCAGACGCGGCCCATGGCGTCCAGGTCGTTCGTACGGTGGCGCGCTCCACCTGGACGCCATGAACCACGTCCGCTCCACGGTGTGTGGGTCGACGGCGGACGGGATGGGAGCTGGGGAGCGGTGGTGGAGCGGGAGGGGAAAACGCCCGCGTTTGCCCTCCCGCGAAAATTCGACGATCTGGCTGTACGACGTGGCTGCGGGCTTGGCCCTCAGTCAGACCGCGTAGTCACTCGGTGCCGTCCCCGGCAGTCGTGCCAAATCCGCTATCGGGCCGGTTGGTATTCTGATCCGATTTTGGCGGCGTGTTGTTTCCGGGCCCATACGGACCGCAACCACGGTCGAGCTCCATGCATTTAGGCGCACATTGATGTGTTCCGTCCGGCAACGGCCACAGCTCCGAAATTTCAAGCCTCACGGTAACCGGATTTTCCAATGAGTGCGTACCCCATAGGAAATTGAAGTTGCTGTGGAGGGTCGGCTCACCACCCATCCACAGCAGGTCAGAGGGGTCAGAGAGGGCTGGTTGCAGTCACGGAAATGCCCTGCCCGCTTCATCAACCAACCCACGAGTTGCTCAGCAATGCGCCAAAGGATAATGCGCTCCACTGGTGCTTGCAACCCTAGGTGCGCCCGTGGAGTAGCCGAGTTAGCCTGCTGTTGTCCGGACTGACACTTCTCCAGTCGCCGAGAGTTGAAGCGCAGGCAAAGGAGAGTTTCATGCGAAGGAAAGCAGTACTCAGCGCCGCCGCAATAGCCGCACTCATCGGAGGAATTCCCTTCAGCTCGGTGGAGTGGGCCTCCGCTGTCCCGAATCAAACATGCCGGGTCGCCGGAGGGACCCTGACAGGCGAGAGTTTCCCTCCCAACGGAACATTCACCGTTTCGCCCGGAGGGATGAGTGTGCCTTCCTCTTCTGACGGCCGTATCGGACCGACGGCTGTCACAGGCGCAGGGCCTTTCTCCGTAGGTTCCGCGTCCTGCACGGGAAGTGCGGGAGGGGATTCCACAGGAAGTGCAGCTGGGGCGTCGGCTGTCGCAGCAGCCGGAACGAGCGCAGCAAAAGCGGCCATAAGTGGAGGCGCCTCCCCGGCGCAGGCGAGGGCGCAGGCCACAGCGGCTGCACAGGCCAAGGCGCAGAGCCTCGGTCTGCCGACAACGGTGGTCAACCAGGTATTCAACCAAATCAATCAAATAATTGATTCAACAATCACCGGGCCAGTCTGTCAGGGCAATCAGCAGGGTGGCGGCAACCAGACGTGCGGGCCGACGGGCGGGCCGACGGGCGGGCCGACGGGCGGGCCGACGGGCGGGCCGACGGGCGGGCCGACGGGCGAGCCGACGAGCGGGCCGACGGGCGGGCCGACGGGCGAGCCGACGGGCGGGCCGACGGGCGAGCCGACGGGCGGGCCGACGGGCGGGCCGACGAGCGGGCCGACGAGCGGGCCGACGGGCGGGCCGACGGGCGGGCCGACGGGCGAGCCGACGAGCGGGCCGACGAGCGGGCCGACGAGCGAGCCGACGAGCGGGCCGACGAGCGAGCCGACGGGCGAGCCGAGTAGCTGAGTGCATCTTGGCAAACGAAACCCCTGCTCGATGGGCAGGGGTTTCTCCGTTCTCGGAGCATGAGCGCGGGAGCGTGGGGCACTGCTGGTGACCGAGCCCCAGGTGCCCTGCGGCAGCGCGGCAGCGCTCCGTTCTTGGGCCGTCTGTGGGCCGTGCGAAGGGGCTCAATGGTGACCGACGTCGACAACCAGTGGCAGGTCAGCTACCTAGACGAGCCGAGAACGGCCAGGTCATGGACCCCTGGCCATAGTGGTTTCCCCCATGGGGTGGCGGTCAGGCAAGATGGGGCGCTTCTCATCACGTGACTCAGCACCCGGGGCCCGCGTGCCACAGCCGTGCCACATAACGCGGTCAACCACGGTCAACGACGGTTCGAATCAGCCGAGATGCGCTAGTGACGTGCGCGTCCTCCAAAGCTGGAGTGACCTGGGCGTCCTCGCTGCCCACCACGTCCGCCCTTACAAGGCAGATGTCGGCGGTTCGAAACCGTCCGCGCCCACCGGGTTTGACCTGCGAAGGGCCCCGCACCGATCACGGTGCGGGGCCCTTCGTGGTTCGTCAGGGGCTTTTGGGGAGATCGACTCGAGGCGAACGCGTCAATCGGGCGGAGTGATCAACGCGGAAGAGGGGTCCTGAGCCGATCGCAGTCGGCGTCGATACCGCGTACGGACGAGTCGTCTCCTCTCATGCCCCGCAGCGCTCGTGTCCCTCGACGGGCACACGCCTGCGTGCGCAACGGTTGTGTCCCCCTGAGATGGTGCGTATGCAGAAGGGGCATTATGCGTCATGTGAAGGAGTTGCAAAGGGGTCTTCCGTTATGTGGGCTCGGAGGAGGGTGGAATGTCTGCGTGGGGTGGGTGTGTTGTCGTCGCGCGGTGCGCGTGACGTCGTAACTTCCGTCACTCCGCGGGGGTTTCACGCGGCCTTCACGTGTGTGGACGTAGGCTTCACGTTATGGCCACGACTTCCGAACCCGCGACCGTGCGGCCTGCCGCCGAGGTGAACGAGCAGATACGTGCCCTTTGGCTGCGCGCCGGGGGGCGGTTGAGTGCGGAGGAACGGGTGGCGTACGAGGCGCTCGTGGTCGAGTGGGCCGCCGCCATGCGTGAGGGTGGCGTGAACAACGCCGCCTGAGGTGTTGCCGCAGGCGGCGTCTGGTTACTCCGGTTCCGGGGCGCGGTCCTCGCGGGCGTGCTTGAGGTACATGCGGGCGTCCACCTTGTCCGGGCCCGATACGTCCTTCCAGTAGCGGTGGCACGTCACGAAGACCGCCAGCTCGCGCTCCCGCTGCCGCAGCTTTTCGACCTCGGCCTGTTCGTCCGGGGACCAGCCAGGGGATGCGGGGCGCTCGCGCTTGCGCCAGCCGTGGTCGTCGTTGAACCCGTCGAGGGGGTCCACCGACCAGGGAAGCCGCTTCAGGAGGGTCAGGAGCTCCGCCCTGACCTGGTGCAGCTCCTCCTGGCCTGCCAGGAGGTCACTCGGGAAGTCATAGGTCGCTGCCACGCGGCAATGCTACGCCTGTTCGATTTCTTGAGGCGAGCGATGAGGGGCGTGTTCATTCGTACGTGTGTTTCGAACACGGGTTCTTTGCGAAGGCGTGCGCGAGGGCGGGGGAGCGCGCGAGACTGGAGGCATGTGCCGCAGCATCAAGACCCTTCGCCCGCCCGTCCTCCCCGAAGAGGCCACCGAGGAGGAGATCCGGGCCGCAGCCCTGCAGTATGTGCGCAAGGTGTCCGGCTTCCGGGCGCCCGCCGCGCACAACAAGGAGGTGTTCGACCGGGCCGTCGATGTCGTCGCCCAGGCGACCGCCGAGCTGCTCGACGGGCTCGAAATCCGTGGCCAGGGACGCCAGTTGGCCCAGGAGCCGGCCGCCTAGGCGAGGGGTCGAGCCAGGTCCCGGGGCGGGCCCGGGTGGGCCTGGGTGGGCCTCGGGTGGGTCAGCTCGCCCGTTCCGCCGCCGGTCGCCGCATCAGGAACGCGGCCCCCGCCCCTGCCGCGAACAGCGCCAGCAGTGACACCCCCGTGGCCAGCCAGCTCGCGCCGAGCCACTGGCCGCCGAAGTAGCCGAGGGCCACGCTGTAGCCCGCCCAGGCCACGCCCGCGAGGGCGGACCACGGCAGGAACTCGCGGACCCGGCGATGAGCCGTGCCCGCCGCGAACGAGACGATCGATCGGCCCGCCGGGGCGAAGCGGGCGATGACCACGAGGATGCCTCCGCTGGAGCGCGCCAGCGCCCCGCCCAGACGTTCCTGCGCGCTGGTCAGGCGGCGGGAGCGGGAGATCGCGCGGTCGAGACGTTCGCCGCCGCGCCAGGCGATGCGGTACGCGACCAGGTCGCCCAGTACCGACGCCGTGGCCGCCGAGAGGACTAGCGCCAGGATGGACGGCACCTCGGGCGTCACCTGCCCGGCCGCCGTCCCCGTGCCGGCCGCCGCGGCGGTGGCCGCGGTGATGATCAGGACGCCGCTCGGCAGGACGGGCAGGAAAACGTCGAGCAGTACCGAGAGGGCCACCACCGCGTAGATCCACGGACCGCCGGTCAGCGACCCCACACTCTCCAGCAACGCGACCCCCCGTGATCCGTGTTCGTGAATTCCCCGGTCGGCGACTGACGCCGCGATGTCGCGGGGAGCGGCAGGGGCGGCTGATGACAGCTGTACAGCGTACGCCTCGGTTGTGGCTGGAGGGTCACCAGGGGCTCAGGTGTTCTCCACGTCGCGTTCACCCGGGTGCCGCGTCGCAGGCGCGGTACGCCCCGGTAACCCCGTACGAACTACGGAGCGGGAGGACCCGTGAGCGGGAGAGTGTGAGCAGGAGGAGCGCATGATGGCGGCAGGAATCGTGGTGGGAGCGGTGGTGGGAGCGGTGGCGGCGGCCGTGCTCGCGGCCGGCAGCGGAATTGCGGGCCACGGGACTGCGGGCGGCTGGTCGGCGGGCCGTGGGGCGGCGGAGCCGGCTCGTTACGGGGTGCGGGAGGCGGCGCGGTTCTCGCCGCCGAACGCCTTCGTGGCGTCGCCCGCGGTCACGTACGACATGAAGCTCGTGCCCGCCGGGGCGCGGATCGAGGTCGTTCAGCGCGGCGGGCACGGTCGTATGAGCGTGAGCGTGCGGGTCGAGGGGCTCGCCGCGGGGCGCGTGTACGGCGCGCATGTGCACCAGGATGAGTGCGGCGGGGATCCGGCCGCGGCGGGCGGGCACTACCAGCACCGCGAGGATCCGGTGCGGCCGTCGAAGGACCCGGCCTATGCGAACCCGGAGAACGAGGTCTGGCTCGACTTCACCACGGACGCGCACGGTGCGGGGGCGGCGACCGCGCGGCAGGGCTGGGAGTTCAGGCCTGGCGGGGCGCGGTCCGTGGTGCTGCACGGGATGCCGGGCGGAGCGGGCGCCCGGATCGCGTGCTTCACGGTGCCGTTCGAGCCGGCGTCGTTCGAGCCGGTGTCGGCTGAGCCGGGTCACCGGGGGAGGTGAGGGGGTGCCGGCACTCGCGCGCCGGCACCCCCATCAAGCGGTCAAGCCATCAAGCAGGCAGTGCATCAGACACAAGCAGGCAGTGCATCAGACAGAGGCAGTGCATCAGACAGGCAGTGCATCAAGCCGCCGCAGGCTCCCGCTCAGACGTCGAAGCCGAAGCGGCCGGCGTCTGGGCCTTGCTCTCGCCGCGTGCCGTGAAGAGCCGGTCGAAGCCGAGCGCCCCGGAGCCGGTGAAGACCAGGAGCAGCATGGCCCAGCAGAACATCGCGGACGGTTCGCCGCCGTTCTGGAGCGGCCACAGGGCCTCCGGCTGGTGGACCTTGAAGTATGCGTAGGCCATCGAGCCGGAGGCTATGAAGGCCGCGGCGCGGGTGCCGAGGCCGAGGGCGACGAGGGCGCCGCCGACGAGCTGGATGACGGCCGCGTACCAGCCGGGCCAGGTGCCGGTGGGGACGGTGCCGCCGCCCATCGCTCCGCCGAGGACGCCGAAGAGCGAGGCGGCGCCGTGGCAGGCGAAGAGCAGGCCCACGATGATGCGGAACAGGCCGAGGGCGTAGGGCTGGGCGCTGTTGAGACGTCCAGTCATAGGGGGACTCCTTGTGTCGGTCGGGGACGAACCGATGGAGGCCACAGGTTAGGGGACCCTAATCAACGCTTGCAAGTTCAACTTTCGGCCAAGATTGGCACTCCGTGCCGGGTTCTGTGCGGTCCTCGGCGGCCGTCCGCAGGGCCGCTCGCGCGACCGCGTCCGCGTCCGACAGGGTCACCGAATCCACCCCCGGGCGGGCCCCCGCCGCGGTCACCCAGTGCACCCCCTCCGTGGGCACGCCGACCGCGAACCTCCGTGCGTGTGGCCTGCCCTGACGGTCGATCAGGCGGTACGGGCGCGGTGTCACGTCCACCCCGCCCGTTACGTAACCGTCGAGTGTGTGCGGCCGGACGTGGCCCGTCTTCAGGAGCCCGGCGAGCAGTTGGTCGCCGGTGCGCGCCACGTCCGTCCCCGGCAGTCGCGCCTCGACGAGTGTGGTGGCTCTCACGGATGATCCGGGCACATCGGGCGAGTGCGCGACGAAAGCGCCGTCTTCGCTCCGCACGTCGAGGCGCGGCCCGATCACCGTCAGGACGCCGGACTCGACGAGCGCGGTCATCTCCTCGATGCGCCGCCGGGGCGGGCCGATCGACAGGAAGGCGTTGAGCGGGGTGTACCAGCGGTCGAGGTGGTCGCGGCGCGAGCCGCCGCCGATCCCGCCGTGGTCGACGGCCTGGCGCAGTTCGTTGCGCAGGTCGCGCAGCACGTCCAGGGCGGCCTTCACGGGGCCGTCCACGTTGCCGAGTGCGGCGTGCGCCGCGTCCTCGCGCAGATGGGCCAGGAGCCAGGTCCGCCACGCGTCGGGCGAGTCGAAGTGCAACTCCGCGTGCGGCCGGGAGATGCGATCCCAGGACCAGCGGACACCCTCCGGAATCCCGAACTCGTACAGGACGTCGGCCTCTTCGGAGCTCTGGTGCGGCGCGGCGAGGAAGCCTTCGCGGAAACCGGCGTCCCCCGCGCCCGCGCGGCGCAGCAGTGTCTCGTAATAGACGGTCTCCACCTCCTTCGCGACGAGCGGCCAGATCTCGCCGAGGAAGTCCGGCGCGTCCCCCGAGTCCGCGCGCTTGCGGAAGCGCGCGATGGCCTCGGCGGTGAGGACGGCCGGTTCGTGACGCCCGTACGCGCCCTTGGCGTTGTCGCCGCGCGCCTGGTACGGGATGCCGCGGCGCGAACCGGCGTACAAACGCGGCTCGCGGCCCGAGGGCTTGTACCGCAACTCCCCTGCGGACGTGCGGCGGTAGCGTCCGCCGCGGCCCTCGGTGAGCAGCGCCATGTGGTCGAAGAAGTTGAGGCCGAGGCCCCTCAGCACGACGGCTTCACCCGGGGCGAGGGCGGAGAGATCCAGGTCGGCCGGGTTGGCGGGCGGCACGTGGCGCAGGCCGTGGTGGAGCGCGTACTCGGTGAGGCGCGTCTGCGCGGGGCTCGCCGCCGCGGGCAGATGGCCCTGGGCGAGGACGACGGCGGACAGGCCGGTCAGTTCCTGCCCGTTGTCGAGTACGAGGGTCTGGCGGCCGTCGTCCGCATCGTCGAGGCGCACGGCTCGCGCCCGGTGCACCTGAACGCGTAGGGCGTCGGGCGCGCGGCCCACGGTGTCGGCGAACACCCATTCCAGGTACTCGCCGTAGAGGGCACGGGACGGGTAGTCGTCGGGGCCGAGGGGGAGTCCCTGGCGCTGGGCCCACTCGTGCAGGCTCGGCCCCCGGCGTATCGGACCCGAGCAGTCCACGCTGTCGTCGGTGAACAGCGTGACCTGTGAGGCGACGGTGTTCATCAGGAGTTCGGGTGCCTGTGATGTCCGCCAGACGCTGCCCGCTCCCGGCGGCGCCGGATCGACGACATGGACGGTGAGGCGGGCGCCGGGCGGCAGGAGCTCGCAGGCGGAGGCACAGAGTCGTTCGAGGACGCTGGTGCCGCGCGGGCCCGCGCCGACTATGGCTGCGGCCGGCGCCGAGCACACTGCGGACAAAGAGGGACTCCAGGGGCATGTGGGGCTGCTGGAAGCGGAACGTCCGCTCATCATGCCGGGTCGCCCTGTCAAGGGAAGAGCGGAGTCCGGGTGTGCGCCGTATCTTCACCGGGCGGCCCCGTGGGCGACAGGCCTGGTCACGCACGGTCATTCACGACATTCACTCCGTACGGTCACCGACTCGGTACGGTCACTGAGACGGTACGGTCACTCACTCCCTCGGTACGGTCATTCACTCATCACGATGTCCGCCGCCTCCCGCAGCCTGGGCCTTCCGCCCGGCACCGGCTGTGCCTCCTGGAGCCGTAGTCGCGCCGCGCGGCCTCGCAGCGTCAGTGTCATCAGCTGGTTGCCGAACCAGGGACCGCCCGTCTTGCGCCAGGAGACCGGGGGAGTGGTGAGCCGGCCGTGCCGGGCGAAGCGCCGTCCGAGGGCGCGGCCGAAGCGGCTCCAGCCGAAGCGGAATCCGAGCTTTATCGAGCCGGGGATGGAGTTGTGCAGCGGCGAGCAGGTCAGCTGGAGGACGCGCGCGGCCGGGGCCGGTGTGTCGTCGGGCCAGGCGGGTTCGGCGACGTACGCGTGGTGGACGTCGCCGGAGAGCACGCACACGGTCGCGGGCGCGCCCTCGCCGCTGCCCGCCTCGGCGATCAGCGCCGTCAGCGCGTCGAACGACGCGGGGAACGCGGCCCAGTGCTCCAAGTCGGCCCGCCTGCGCAGCTTTTCGCCGAACCTGGCCCACCGCGCGCCGCGCTCGCCCCGGCACAGCGCGGCGTTCCACCCCTCGGCGTCGTGCACGAGATGCGGCAGCAGCCAGGGAAGTGACGTTCCGATCAGGAGATGGTCGTACGCGCCGGGGGACTCCAGCGCCTGCTCCCGCAGCCACGCCGCCTGCGTCGGATCGAGCATCGACCGGTCGGTCTCGGCCAGCACGCGGGCGGCCCGCGTGTCGACCATCAGGAGCCGTACGCGGCCGAAGTCGCGCCGGTAGCTCCATCGCACGGAGGTCGGGTCGGCGTCGGCGCGGGCGGCGAACTCCCTGAGCGCGTCCGTCCCGTCGGGGTCCGCGCGCACCGCCGCGTATACGGGGTCGGCGGCCAGTTCGCAGGGCGCCAGATTGCCCAGGTGCTGATGGACCCAGTACGACATGAGGCCGCTGAGGATCCGCTCGTTCCACCAGTCGGTGGCCCGTATCTCCGCGAGCCAGGAGGCGCTGGTGTTCCAGTCGTCTATGACGTCGTGGTCGTCGAAGATCATGCAGGAGGGGACGGTGGACAGCAGCCAGCGCACATCGGGGGCGAGCCAGGACTCGTCATAGAGCCGGGTGTACTCCTCGTAGTCCGCGACCTGGTTGCCCGGGGCGTCGCGCAGGTCGCGGCGGGCCGCGAGATAGCGCCGGGTCGCCGGTGAGGTCTCGTCCGCGTAGACCTGGTCGCCCAGCAGGAGCAGTACATCGGGGCGGCGCTCGGCGTCGGGCGCGGCGGCGAGTTCGGTGGCCAGCGTGTCCAGGGCGTCCGGGCCGACGGGGTCGTGGTCGTCGGCGGGCGGCGCGGCCCAGCGGCACGAGCCGAACGCGATACGGACGGGGCGGGCCGCGTCGTCGTACGCGGGCGTGCGGATCGTGCTCGGCGGAAAGGGCGAGTCGGCGAGCGGCCAGACCTGGACGCCGTCGAGCACCACCTCGTAGGCCGTGGCACTTCCCGGCGTGAGGCCGGTCACCGGGATCAGCGCGTAGTGGTGGCCGCAGATCTGGAACGTGCGGGCACGGCCGGACGAGCCGTCCGCGCAGCGCACTTCGGCGGTGCACGGACGGCTCGCCTCGACCCAGACGGTCGCCGACGACTCGTCCACGTATCTCAGCAGCGGTCCAAGTCGTAGCCGTGCCACGTGATCAGCCTCCTCAGTCGCCCCGTACGGTACGGAACGACGGAGGCCGGCGGGGTGGTTCCGGGGAGCCGGGATCCAGATCTTCGCGCCAGGGGTCAGCAGCCGCTGAGGTACGAGGTCAGCGCGCTCTTCTCGGCGGAGTCCACCGAGAGGTTGTAGTAGTGCTTCACCTGCACCCACATGCGGACATAGGTGCACTTGTACGCGGTGCGCGACGGCATCCACTTGGCCGGGTCCTGGTCGCCCTTGGACTGGTTGACGTTGTCCGTGACGGCGATGAGCTGGGGCCGCGTGAGGTCGTTGGCGAATCCCTGGCGCTGGGCGGTCGTCCAGGCGTTGGCGCCGGACTTCCAGGCCTCGGAGAGCGGAACGATGTGGTCGATGTCGACATCGGCCGCCGCGCTCCAGGTCGCGCCGTCGTACTCGGAGTACCAACTGCCGGACGTGGCCGCGCAGCTGGAGTCCTGCGAGACGTTCGTGCCGTCGCGCTTGAGGACGACCTCGCGGGTGTTGCAGGCGCCGGACTGGGTGATCCAGTGCGGGAAGAGGTCGCGGCTGTAGCCGTCGGAGGAGCCCTCGGCCTTGACCGTGAGCTCGGAGAGGTACGTGCGGGCGGTGGCCCCGCTGACCGGGGTGGGGGGAGAGGCCTGCGCGGCCGGGCCGTTCAGCAGAGTGAGGGCGGAGACGACGGCGGTGACGGCGCCGAGTGCGGCGGCGCGTCGACGCGCGTAGAACATGCGCATGTGAACTCCCTTGAAGTGGGGGGAAGTTGACCGAGCGGGCCCGGCCATGCTGGCGCCCCGGGGTTTCCGGGAGATGTGCGCCGAGTGACAGGGTCGCGTCAAAGACGCGTACACATCAAGGGGGCGGACGTGACTTCCGGGGGAGCGGGCGTGACGTGGGGTGCGGGCCGGTGGTACCGGGGCGGCGCGTACGGGTGTGACGCGGGTCATGCCGATTCGCTCAGCAGTTCGCGTACGATGGACGGCGCAGAAGGGGAGTAGCTCTTCGCCGGACCGTCGACATACTGCTCAGCTCGTTCTGAGCCGGCGCCCGGAGGCAGGACCCGTACACCCGGTCCGGCCAGCGAGACCTTCGGCAAAGCAGTGATTCATCCGCGTGCACACCTGTGTACGCACCTGAGCGCTGCCGTGCCGAGGTGTCGCAAAGGACTACGCAACTCTCGGCGGGGCAGCCCGACCGATTGAGGAATCTTGATCAGCATCAGCGTGATGGCGGTCGTCTTCGGCATCGTCTTCCTGGCCGAACTCCCCGACAAGACCGCGCTCGCCGGACTCGTCCTCGGTACGCGCTACCGCGCCTCGTACGTCTTCGCCGGTGTCGCCGCCGCCTTCGCCGTCCATGTCGCGCTCGCCGTCGCGGCGGGCAGCGTCCTGACCCTGCTGCCGCAGCAGCTCGTGCACGCCCTGACCGGTGTGCTGTTCCTCGGCGGTGCGGCCGTCCTCCTGATGAAGAAGGACGAGGAGGAGGAAGAGGTCCGCAAGCCCAAGGACCAGAGCTTCTGGAAGGTCTCCGGCGCGGGCTTCATGCTCATCCTGGTCGCGGAGTTCGGTGACCTGACGCAGATCATGACCGCGAACCTCGCCGCCCGCTACGACAACCCGCTCTCCGTCGGCCTCGGCGCCGTCCTCGCCCTGTGGGCCGTCGCGGGTCTCGGCATCGTCGGCGGCAAGGCGCTGATGAAGCGGGTGCCGCTCGCGCTCATCACGAAGATCGCCGCGGTCCTGATGCTCGGCATGGGTGTGTGGAGCCTCTACGAAGCGGTGGCGTAAGCCGTGGATCCGGCCCTGACCAGGGCCGCTGGCGCAGTCGCCACCCCGTTTTGTACAGTCGAGGAACAAAGTGGCTCCCGCCCATTCACCCTGACCGGTGGGCGGGGTCACCTTGTTCCTACGCCTGGAGGACCCTGCCGATGACGGCCACCACTGTTCTGTCCGCCCGCGCCCTTCTGCTCGACATGGACGGCACGCTGGTCAACTCCGACGCGGTGGTCGAGCGCTGCTGGCACCGCTGGGCGGCCCTCCACGGGCTCGACTTCGTCGAGGTCATGAAGGTGGTCCACGGCCGCCAGGGCTACGCGTCCATGGCGCTCCTCCTGCCCGACCGTCCCATGGCCGAGAACCACGTCGAGAACGCGCGCATGCTCGCCGAGGAGACCGCCGACGTCGACGGGGTCGTCCCCGTGCCGGGCGCCGCACCGTTCATGGCCTCCCTGCGCGAGGGCGGTCTCGCGCACGCCCTGGTGACCTCGGCCGACGTGGCCCTGTCCACCCGCCGCATGGCCGCCGCCGGCCTCACCCAGCCCGACCTGCGCATCACCGCCGAGAGCGTCGGCGCCAGCAAGCCCGACCCCGAGGGGTTCCTCAAGGGCGCCGCCGAGCTGGGCATCGACCCGGCCGACTGCGTCGTCTTCGAGGACTCGGAGGCCGGGATCGCGGCCGGCCGCGCCGCAGGGATGCGCGTCGTCGGCGTCGGCCCCCGCGCGGGCGCGCACGGCCCCACGGTGGTCGTGGACGACCTGACGCAGGTACGGGTCGAGGCGGGCGCCGCCGGAGAGATCCTGCTCCACATCGGCTGACCCGCACCCCTGGAGCTGCGAGCCCCGCACCCCTATATCTGTATCGCCTATATCTGCATCGGCGTATCTGCATCCGCGGGCCCGCGGAGCACCGTCCACCGGCCCGCGCCGCCGCACCCCCTCCTGAGCGCCCGGGCCTCAACAGGCCAAAACGGGACTCACCCACCATCCTGGTACATGGCAGAGCCCCCGCCGGCAGTGTCCGGCGCGGTGTCTCAGGAGGTGTCCATGACCCAGGACGCTAGCGGGGGCCTTCCCCGCACGGACCTGACGGCAGGCCCCGGCCTTGACCGCACCGGCTCCACGATCGGCGGCGGCCAAGCCCCCCGCAGCGTGATGGTCTCGATCGGTGCGCTGCTGCTCGGCATGCTTCTTGCGGCGCTCGACCAGACCATCGTCTCGACGGCGCTGCCGACCATCGTGAGCGACCTCGGTGGCCTTGAACACCTGTCCTGGGTCGTGACCGCGTACCTGCTGGCGTCGACGGCCGCCACGCCCCTGTGGGGCAAGCTCGGCGACCAGTACGGCCGCAAGAAGCTCTTCCAGATCGCCATCGTGATCTTCCTGATCAGCTCGGCGCTGTGCGGCATGGCGCAGAACATGCCGCAGCTGATCGGATTCCGCGCCCTCCAGGGACTGGGCGGCGGCGGACTGATGGTCCTGTCCATGGCGATCGTCGGCGACATCGTCCCGCCCCGTGACCGTGGCAGGTACCAGGGCCTGTTCGGGGCCGTCTTCGGCGCGACGAGCGTTCTGGGCCCGCTGCTCGGCGGGCTCTTCACCGAACACCTCAGCTGGCGCTGGGTCTTCTACGTCAACCTGCCCATCGGCGTCGTGGCGCTCGTCGTCATCGCGACCACGCTCCACATCCCCGTACGCTCCGCCAAGCACACGATCGACTACCTCGGCACCTTCCTGATCGCCGCCGTGGCGACCTGCCTGGTCCTGGTCGCCTCGCTCGGCGGAACGACCTGGGCCTGGGACTCGGCGCAGATCATCGGCCTCGCTGTACTCGGTGTGGTCCTCGCGGTGGTGTTCGTCCAGGTCGAGCGGCGGGCCGCCGAGCCGGTCCTGCCGCTGAAGCTGTTCCGCATCCGCACGTTCACGCTCTCCGCGGTGATCAGCTTCGTCATCGGCTTCGCCATGTTCGGCGCGATGACGTATCTGCCGACGTTCCTCCAGGTCGTCCAGGGCATCTCGCCGACGCTGTCGGGCGTGCACATGCTGCCGATGGTCATCGGACTGCTGCTCTCCTCGACGGCGTCCGGCCAGATCGTCAGCCGTACGGGCCGCTGGAAGGTCTTCCCCGTGGTCGGCACCGGCGTCACCACCATCGGTCTGCTCCTCCTGCACCAGCTCGACGAGAACAGCTCGACGGGCGAGATGAGCGCCTACTTCTTCGTCTTCGGCCTGGGCCTCGGCCTCGTCATGCAGGTCCTCGTCCTGATCGTGCAGAACGCCGTCTCGTACGAGGACCTGGGCGTCGCCACCTCCGGCGCGACGTTCTTCCGCTCCATCGGCGCCTCCTTCGGCGTCGCCATCTTCGGCACGATCTTCTCGAGCCGCCTCGGCGACAAACTCGCGGACGCCCTCGCAGGCCGCGGCCTGCCGCCCGGCGTCGACGTGAACGCGCTCCAGTCGGACCCGCGAGGCATCGGCGGCCTGCCGCCCGCCGTACGCGGACCGGTCCTGCACGCCTTCGCGTCGTCCATCACGGACGTCTTCCTCTACGCCGCCCCGGTCGCCCTCGTCGCTTTCGTACTGGCCTGGTTCCTGCGTGAGGACAAGCTGCGCGGCTCGGTCACCGCGCCGGACGGGACGGAGACCCTGGCCAGCAACCCCGTACAGCGCTCGTCGCACGACGAGGTGGCGCGGGCCCTGTCGGTGCTCGGCACCCGGGAGGGGCGCCGCGAGATCTACGAGAAGATCACCGAACGGGCGGGTTACGACCTGCTGCCCGGCGCGAGCTGGCTCCTGCTGCGCATCAAGCGGTACGGGTGGGCGGAGCCGGCGGCGCTCGCCGAACACAGCGCCGTACCGCTGCCCGTGATCATCGCGGCGGCCCGGCAGGTGGAGGAACGGCGCCTCGCCACACGTCTGGGCGTCGACCTCGTCCTCACCGACGAGGGCCGCGAGGTCGCCGCGCGGCTGTCCGCGTCCCGCGAGGAGTCGCTCGCCGAACTGCTGGGCGACTGGTGGGGCCCGGACCGCCCGACGGACCTGGTGAAACTGGTGGAGGAGCTCAACGCGGAGCTGTGCGGGTCGGACGCGGAGCGCCCGCACGACGGCCTGACGGCCGGCCCCTGACGCCACTGCTCAGGCGCTTCGGTCTCGGCTCGTCATCAGGCTCGTCGGAGGAGCTTCTTGGTGAACCAGTGCTCGGCGAACTCCTCGTCGTTGTGCGGGGCCGTCTCCTGGTAGCCGTGGCGCGCGTACAGCATGCGGGCCTCCACCAGGTCGCCCCGCGTGTCGAGGACGACCCGCTCGGCGCCGAGACCCCGCGCGGCGCTCTCCACCTGCGTGAGCAGCACGGAGCCGCCGCCCTTCCCGCGCAACTCCGGCCGCACGAAGACGCGCTTCAGATCGCCGGTCGAGGCGTCGATCATCCGCACGCCCGCGGTCCCTGTGGGCTCGCCCCGGTAGCGCGCGACCAGCAACACTCCGCCCGGCGCCGCGAGATAGGCACCCGTGTCGGCGGCGACCTCGCGCTCCAGCTCGTCGGGGTCGGTCGTGTGCCCCTCGTGCAGCAGGTACCAGCGGTCGCTGACCTCCGTGTAGTACGCGCGCCACAGCTCCGCGGCGACGGCGGAGTCGAACGGCTCAGGGGTGACGGTCCACGGCGAGTTCATGCGGGCATTGTCGGCGAAGGGACGGCGCCGGACGCAAGCGGTTTTGACCTGTACAGGTACCCGGGGTTCGGACATGCTCTGTTGCTGTGACCGACGTACCTGTGACGGATGTACCTGTGACCGACGTACCTGCGACGGATGTACCTGTGACCGACGTGGCAATGACCGGCGCGACCTACGACGACGCGGGCGCCGACGAGATCAAGGCGCTGCTCAACGCTCTGCGCGGACAGCGCCGCCACATCCTGGGCATCATCGACGGACTCGGCCCCGAGGCGCTGCGGCGGCCGGTGCTGCCGTCCGGCTGGTCGTGTCTGGGACTGGTGCAGCACCTGGCGCTCGACGTCGAACGTTTCTGGTTCCAGGCAGTTCTGACGGGTGATCAACCCGTCATCGACAGCCTCGACACCACCGAGGACGCCTGGCAGGTCGCCCCGGACGTGCCGGCGGCCGACGTCCTCGAGCGGTACCGCCGCGAGACGGACCGCGCGGACGCGATCATCACCGCCACACCCGCGGACGCGCCCCTCGCCTGGTGGCCGCACCACCTCTTCGGACCCCCGCACCTGCACAGCCACCGGGACGTCCTGCTGCACGTCATCACCGAGACCGCCTGCCACGCCGGCCACCTGGACGCCGCCCGCGAACTCATCGACGGGCGGCGCTGGTTGGTGCTTACGGAGGAGGGCGAGGCGGACCGCTCCTAAGGGCCTGTCTTCACATTCCCGCCTGCCCCGCGGCGTCTGGCACGCACTCCCCCAGGCTCTCGGCTTCGCTCGAGCAGGGGGGACCCCCATCGGCGTTGTCGTCGGTTGCCGACTCCCCCAAGCTCTCGGCTTCGCTCGAGCAGGGGTACCCCCATCGCGTCGACGCCCTCCTCCGCCTTGCAGCTGCACGCACCAGACGCCGCGGGGCCCGCCCTCCGGGCGGACGACGGGAATGTGAAGACAGGCCCTGGACCGCTACGACTTGGGCGAAGCCTGCTGCGCCACCTCGAACGACCACACCTGGGACCCGCTGGCCGCAGGCTTCGGGCGGTCCGCGCCGCCCTGGTGGGCCTCCTTCATGGAGCCCTCCATCCACGCGGTGAACGACTCCTCGTCGCGCCACCGCGTGTACACCAGGTAGTCGTCCGTGCCCTCGATCGGGCGCAGCAGCTCGAACCACTCGAACCCGTCCGAGTTCTCCACCGCGCCCGCGCGCGAGGCGAAGCGCTTCTCCAGGGTTTCCCGCTGTTCAGCCGGGACGGACAGGACGTTGATCTTCACGATGCTCATGGCGCCCATCCTCGCGCACCGGCACGTGAGATCGGCGTCAGGCCCCGTGCGCCCCGCGTCGCTCGCGCCAGTCGCGGAGGATCTCCTCGACGTCGTACGGCTTCAGGCCGAGCGGCGGGCCCGGCGGGGGCTTGAACATCATGTCGCGGATCTTGTCGTTGATGTCCGTGATGATTTTGCGGACGATCCGTTCGGAGGGGGCCTGCGCCGCCTCGGCGAGTGCGTCCTCGGCCTCCTTGCGCAGGGCGAGCGACGGGGGCAGCACGGAGAAGCCCTCGCGGGCCATCTTCTGCTTGATCCACCAGTTCTCGTCGTACGTCGTGTCGGACGTACTCGGCAGCGGCTTGCCGGCTCCGGCGAGGTGGGAGAAGTCTTCTGCGCGCTCCGCGTCGCGGATCTGCTTGTCGACCCATGACTCGAAGCTGACGTCGAGCGGCTTGCGTTCGGTCATGGGCCCATTGTCCCAGAGGGCATCCCGTAGGGGCAGGGGACAACTTAGGATGCGGCGTCGGCGGACCCGGTACCGACGGGCCGCGAAAGACCGAAGGAGCTGTGCGGGTGCTGGAGCTGACCATGGCCTCCGTCGCGGGGGCGGACGCGGGTGCGACGGCCGGGATGATGATGGCCGACGCGCCGAGCGAGCCGGGAGCCGTGCTGCGCGTGGGGCGTGACCGGAACGTGTGCCGGCTCGCGACGCCCGACGACTGGCTGTTCGTCTCGCGCGTCCATCTGGAGTTCCGCTGCGGGCAGGACGGCGCCTGGTCCGTGCTCTGGCTGCGCGGCTCGCACCACGAGCCCTCGTCCGAGGTGCGCCTCACGCTGACGGGCGGGGAGCCGCGGCCCCTCGTGTACGGAGGGGCCGCGGCTCTCGCGCCGGGTGCGTCCGGTGAGGTCGTGGTCCTGGACCGCAACGAGCCCCGCAGCGTCAACGTGGGCTTCTACCACGAGATTTGATAACCGTCGGGCTGTCGGGCTGTCGGGCTGTCGGGCTGTCAGGAACGGCACCACGGCACTACGGCAGTACGCGGGCCAGCGCGAAGCCGTCGTAGCCCTTGCTGCCCACCGTCTGGACCGCCGTGCCGTCCAGCCTCGGGTGGTCGGCGATCATCTGGAGCGCGGCGCGGGTGCCGCGGATGTCGGGGGCCGCCGCACCGGAGTCGTCCGTCACGCGGCCGCCGCGCACCACGTTGTCGACGATGATCACGCTGCCGGGGCGGGTCAGGCGCAGCGCCCACTCGACGTAATGCGGGTTGTTGGCCTTGTCGGCGTCGATGAAGACGAGGTCGAAGGGGTCGGGGTGGTCGGCCGCGACGCCGGGCAGCGAGTCGAGGGCGGGGCCGACCCGTACCTCGGCGATCTTGTCGAGGCCGGCGCGGGCGAGGTTGCCGCGGGCCACCTCGGCGTGCCGGGGGTCGTACTCGAGGGTGACGAGGACGCCGTCGGCGGGCAGGGCGCGGGCCAGCCAGATTGTGCTGTACCCGCCGAGCGTGCCGATCTCCAGGACGCGGCGCGCGCCCTGGATCTGTGCGATCAGGTGGAGGAACTTGCCCTGGTTCGGGGCGACGGCGATGTGCGGGAGGCCCGCCGCCTCGCTGTCGGCGAGGGCCGCCGTCAGGGCCTCGTCGTCGGGGGCGAGAAGCCCGTTCAGGTAGTCGTCGACGGCGGTCCACTGCTCTTCGGATGCGTGCTCAGCCATGGCCCCATCATGGGCGAACGGGCGGGTGGGCCGCGCGCGATTCAGCCCAACGGCGGCGGGGCGTGCACGGGCGGCGGTGGCGGCACCGGCCGACGGGAGCGCCGGCGGAACCACAGGACGGCGGCCGCCATCAGGAGCAGGGCCAGGGGCAGCGGAACGGTGAGCAGCCACACCGGGACGCCCCCGGCGGTGAGGAGTTCGTCGTCCCAGACGACGCTGCGGTACGTGGCGTCGCTCGCTGTGCGCCGCAGTTCGTGGTCGTCGTCAATGCGTGACGGCTGCGGGAAATCCTGGGTGAGCGCGGTCAAGTACCTTTCGCCGCCCGCGAATTCGGGCAGTGGCTCACCGGACTTGGCCGGGATCCGGCCCGCGTACGTGACCTCCGGGGCGTCGCCGCCGATCGTGGAGCGCGGCTCCATGCGGTGGGCGGAGAGCACGTACAGGCGCAGATGCTGTTCGGTGCGGGCGAGCTTCGACAGCCGCATCGGGTAGACGAGGCGGTCGCTGGCGAAGGTGAGGTGGAGCGGGTCGAGGGCGCCGCCGAGCACACTGTCGCCGTCGGCGGGCGCGAGGCGGATCGCCACGTACTCCCAGCCCTGGTCGACGTACGGGCGCAGCGCGTTGTCGAGGCGGTCGGGGAGCTGGAAACCGTTCTCGCCGAGCCAGCCGGCGAGTGCGCCGGGGTCGGTCGCGGTGAGGCGGGCGACGTCGAACGGTCCGAGGTGCTCGCGGCCGACCACCTCGACGGGGCCGCCGGGTGCGGGGGCGCCGGCCGTGGCGCCGTCGCCGCGCCCGCCGTCGAACGGCCAGTCCTCGGCGCCGGGCCAGAAGTGGTGCCGGGTCCGCTCGACCGGTGCCGTCACGTCGCTCAGCTGCGAGAAGAGCCCCGGGTCGCCGAGTTCGACCGACGCGCGGTGCGGTACGGGCATGATCCAGGCGGCGTCGCGCACGTTGCCGCTCACCGACAGGCTCATCACGATCTGCTCGCTGTGCCCGTCCCAGCGCACCGCGGACGTCTCGTCGTACACGGTGAGGTCCGTGCCCGCGGGCGGCACCATCGCGCCGCATCCGCACGCGTACGCCGGTGACGCGAGCGCGGCGATCTGGAACGCCATGAGGGCCAGGGCTGTCAGCAGCGCCCTGGCCCTCATGGTCAGTGGTTGTGCGGTTCTCATGCCGGCCCCCGATGTCGCGCCCTGTGTCTGCGTGCCGTGTGCGGCGAAGGAGCAGACGGCGCGCGGGGGAGCGCGGTTGCGGGTGTTACGCGGCTGTAGCGGTCGCGGGCCGCGGCAGGTCGCAGGGCTCGACCGCGGGCAGCGAGCCCGGCAGCGGGCGGCGCGCCGACTCGGTCATGAACCACACCGCGATACCGCCGATGACGGCCGCGGCCATCATGTAGTACGCGGGCATCATCATGTTCCCGGTCGCCCCGATGAGAGCGGTGACGACCAGCGGGGTCGTGCCGCCGAAGAGCGAGACGGAGACGTTGAAGCCGATCGACAGCGAGCCGTAGCGCACCCGGGTCGGGAAGAGCGCGGGCAGCGCGGACGGCATCGCCGACGTGAAGCAGACCAGGAGCAGGCCGAGCGCGCCCATGCCGAGGGCGATGGCCCACAGGGAGCCCTCGCGGATCAGGAGCAGGGCCGGGACGGACAGCGCGAGGAACCCGACGCAGCCCGCGGCGATCACCGGGCGGCGGCCGACACGGTCGGAGAGCGCGCCCGCGAACGGCTGGACGATCATCATCAGCGCCATCACGGCGAGGACCACGAGGAGGCCGTGCGTCTCGTCGTAGTGGAGCTCACTGGTGAGGTAGCTCGGCATGTACGACAGGAGCATGTAGTCGGTGACGTTGAAGACGAGGACCAGGCCGACGCACAGGAGCAGCGCCTTCCACTGGCCGGTGATCATGTCGCGCACCTTGACCTTGGACCGGGCCTTCTCCGACTCGTGCGCGTTCTTCAGCTCGGCCGCGAACGCCGGGGTCTCTTCGAGCCGCATGCGCAGATAGAGGCCGATGATGCCCATCGGGCCCGCGATCAGGAACGGGATGCGCCAGCCCCAGGAGAGCAGGTCGTCCGAGGAGAGCAGCGCCGTCATCAGGGTCACGAGGCCCGCGCCGCCGATGTATCCGGCGAGGGTGCCGAATTCCAGCCAGCTTCCGAAGAAGCCGCGCTTCTTGTCGGGCGCGTACTCGGCGATGAAGGTGGACGCGCCGCCGTACTCACCGCCGGTCGAGAAGCCCTGCACCAGACGGGCCAGGAGCAGCAGGATCGGCGCCCAGACGCCGATCGTCGCGTACGACGGGATCAGGCCGATCGCGAACGTGCCCGCCGCCATCATGATCATGGTGACGGCGAGGACCTTCTGCCGGCCGACGCGGTCGCCGAGCGGTCCGAAGACCATGCCGCCGATCGGACGGACGAGGAACGCCGCGGCGAAGGCGCCGAAGGTCGACAGGAGCTGGGCCGTGGGGTTGCCCGACGGGAAGAAGACCTTGCCGAGGGTGACGGCGATGTAGCTGTAGACACCGAAGTCGAACCACTCCATCGCATTGCCGAGCGCCGCCGCCTTGACCGCGCGCTTGACCAGCGCTGGATCGGTGACGGTGACGTCGGGGGAGGCGCCCTTCGCGGGGGCGGTGGTCCTGGATGCGACGGTGAGAGCACTCGACAAGGGTCTGCTCGCCTGCTTTCGACGGGGACAGGGACATGTCCGCGTGGGGACGGACGAAGCCGACCACGGCGGGGCGGCCAGAAATCGACCATAGGGGCATTCGCGATCATTACGGGTAGTGTTCGAGCCGTCGCGCACCGTGGCAAAAGTGGGTCCGGCCAGGCATGACGTCCCGGCCCCGGCGCGGCGCAAACGGACAAATCTGTGAGCTTTGTCGCGGCCCTCGACCGCAACCACGCAGACCCGGCAAGCTCCGCATCAACGTCTTCCGGTCAAAAACCGGTGGACGCTCAGGTGAAGCGGGGATTGCCTGCGTCTCACCCCGGGGGTAGTGCGAGCCTCTGGGGACAGTACGCATGGCGGGAGGGCCGACGGCGCGTGGCAAACGTGGAGCATGGACCGGGCAAAGCCTTGGTGGCGGGGGCCGCGACAGCGCGGTTGGGCATGGTCCGGGCGGGCCTCTGGCTGATCGCCGCGGTGCTCGCGGTGCGGCAGGTCGTGGCCGTCCTGAACACCCCGAGCGGGGAGCGGCTCACGGACCTGGAGACCTGGATCGGTCCTGAAGGCGTCCTCCACGTGAAGGACTCCCTCTACGATGCCGACCGGTTCACCGGTACCCCGTTCGGGGGGCTGGTGCTGAAGCCGCTCGCGCGGGGCGCCGAGCAGGCGCTGGGCTGGGCCTGGACCTTCGGGACGCTCGGCCTCGTCGTCGTCCTCGGGCTCGTCGCCGCGCGCGCCCTGCCCAAGCCCGTCACCCGGCGCACCTCGCTCCTCGCCGCCCCGGTCGCGGTCAGCCTCCTGATGCTGTCGCTGCCGGTGCGCAACACCCTGCATCTCGGCCAGACCAGCATCATCCCGGTCCTCCTTGTCCTGCTCGGCTGCTTCGCCGCCCGCGGCGAGAAGAGCTCGGGGCTGCTCATCGGCATCGGCGCCGCCCTCCAGCCGACCGTCCTCCTCTTCGCGCCGCTCCTGTGGTTCACCGGGCGGCGGCGCGCCGCCATGTCCTCGGGCGTCACGTTCGCGGCGTGCACGCTCCTCGCGTGGGCCGCGATGCCGCACGACTCGTGGACGTACTGGGTGCACCACCTGGCGGGAGCGGGCCTCGGTTCGAGCCCCGACGGGCTCGCCAACCAGTCGCTGCACGGCGCACTCCTGCGCTTCGGCCTGGAGGGCCCCCTCGAGATCGGGCTCTTCCTGCTCCTCGGCGCCGCCGTCGCGGTCGTCGGACTGCGGCGCGCGGTGCGCTATGCGCAGGACGGACAGCTCCTCCTCGCCGTCGCCCTCACCGGCTGCGTCGCCGTCGCCGTGTCGCCGACGACCTGGCAGCACCAGCTCCTGTGGGTGCTGCTCGCCATGGTCGGCCGCGTCGGCAAGAAGGCGTCCGACCGGTACGTGTGGCCGGTCGCGGTCATTCTCGTGATGACGCTCCCCGCGAGGATGCTGCTGCCGGGCACGGCGCTCGCGGATCCGCTGCGCGACAACGTTGTGCTGATCGCCGCGGTCGCCGCGGCCACGCTCGTCCCGTTCCTGTCCCGCACCGCGCCCGAGTACCGCGCGCCCATCCCCACCGAGTACGCGAAGCCCGTCCCGTCGCGCTGGTCACGGGTCCCCCTCATGCCGTTCTGGCGCCGGGTCCTGACCCGCCCGAACCTGCTGCTCGAACTGCTTCTGATCCGCGTCGGCTACTACGCGTACCAGCAGGTCAGGCTCGCCGCCACGGGCGGCACGACCACCGGGGGCCGGTCCACCGCCGAGGCGCACGGCACGCAGGTCCACTCCCTGGAGAAGTTCCTCCACATCGACATCGAGCACTGGGTCAACCACGCGGTGGTGCACGTCCCGTGGCTCAAGTCGTTCTTCAACTTCTACTACGAGTCGTTCCACTTCATCGTGCCGCTGTGCGTCCTCGGCATCCTCTACGTCCGCAGGCCCGCCCAGTACCGCTGGGCCCGCTCGGCGCTCGGCTTCGCCACGGTGCTCGCCCTGATCGGCTTCTGGTTCTACCCGCTGGCCCCGCCGCGCCTGATGCCCTCGCTCGGCTTCATCGACACGGTGCACGGCGTCCAGGACTTCTCCAAGCCGGACTACGGCACGCTGACCGCGCTCACCAACCAGTACGCGGCCATGCCCTCACTGCATTTCGGCTGGTCCCTGTGGTGCGGGCTCGTCATCGCGATCCTCGCCCCGAAGTGGTGGATGAAGGCGATCGCCCTGCTGCACCCCCTGTTCACCATCTCCGCGATCGTCGCGACCGGTAACCACTGGGTGCTCGACGCCGTGGGCGGCGCGACGGTCGTCGGCGCGGGCTTCGGGCTCACCTACCTGCTGTGCGGCCCGCGCGCCCGTCTCACGAGCGGGACCGTCCCGGAGCAGTCGAAGGGCGAGGCCGGCCACGTGCGGCTGCCGGCCGAACACCACCGGCCCTGAAGAGAGGGTCAGGCGTCTTCCGACTGGTGCCGGAGACCCTGAAGTTGCCGGGCCCGCAGCGCCGCCTCGCAGGGAGGCAGGGAGGCAGGGAGACAGGGAGGCAGGGGCGTGGCGTAGGGGATGGACCCTGCCTCCCTGGGTCGGCGTGCGGCCGCCCGCGGTCAGCCGGTGCTGACCTGGAGTTCCTTGATGCCGTTGAGCCAGGCAGAGCGGAGCCTGCGCGGGTCGCCGGCCAGACGCAGGTCCGGCATGGCGTCGGCCACGGCGTTGAAGATGAGGTTGATCTCGAGCGTGGCCAGCGACTTGCCGAGGCAGAAGTGCGGGCCTCCGCCGCCGAATCCGAGGTGCGGGTTCGGGTCGCGGGTGATGTCGAACTCGTCGGGGCGGTCGAAGACTTCGGGGTCGTGGTTGGCCGACGAGTAGAAGATGCCGACCCGGTCGCCCTTCTTGATCTGCGCGCCGCCGAGCTCGGTGTCCTGGGTCGCGGTGCGCTGGAAGGAGACCACAGGGGTCGCCCAGCGGACGATCTCCTCCGCCGTCGTCTCCGGGCGCTCCCGCTTGAACAGCTCCCACTGGTCCGGGTTGGTGAGGAAGGCGTGCATGCCGTGCGTGATGGCGTTGCGCGTCGTCTCGTTTCCGGCCACCGCGAGCAGGATCACGAAGAATCCGAACTCGTCCGAGGAGAGGTTCCCCTCGTCCTCCGCCGCCACCAGCTGGCTCACGATGTCCTTGGCCGGGCACTCCTTGCGGGCGGCGGCCAGGTTCATGGCGTAGCTGACGATCTCCATGGCGGCCTCGGCGGCGACCTCCTCGGTGATCGCGTACTCCGGGTCGTCGTACGCGGCCATCTTGTTGGACCAGTCGAAGATCTTGGTGCGGTCGTCCTGGGGGACGCCGATCAGCTCGGCGATGGCCTGGAGCGGGAGTTCGACGGCGACGTTCGTGACGAAGTCGAAGGAGCCGTCGGGCGCGGCGTTCGCGAGCGCCGTCTCGACGATGGAGCCCGCACGGTGGCGCAGGGCGTCCTCGAGCGAGCGGATGGCGCGGGGCGTGAAGCCGCGCTGGATGATCTGCCTCACCCGGGTGTGCTCCGGCGGGTCCATGTTGAGCATGATCAGCTTCTGGACGTCGATCTGGTCGCGGCTGATCGACTCGTTGAAGCGAATGACGGCCGTGTTGAGGTTCGAGGAGAACAGCTCGGGGCGCGTGGAGACGTACTTGACGTCCGCGTGCCGGGTCACGGCCCAGTAGCCCGAGTCTTGGAAGCCGGAGATGCCGGTCGGCTGGGCTATCCACCGGACCGGTTCCGTCTGCCGCAGCTGGGCGAACTCGGGGAAGGGGACACGGTGTTGGAGGAGGTCGGGGTCGGTGAAGTCGAACCCTTCGGGCAGCGCTGGGCACGGCATGGGCAACTCCCGGTGACGGTCTGACGGGGCGTCAGCTTGTCGGCACCGTAGTAACGGGTTCTACAAGTGGCAAGACCCGTGATGCGCCCGATTACGCGCGCGGTACGTGCACGACCCTTGCGTACCGGGAGTAGCACCGTCGAGACTGCACGGAGAACTGGTACGCGTTCTAGTTCTTACGTCTTCTGGTTCGGTCCGGGAATGTGTGGAGAGGACGACAGCTCATGGCCGCGGAACCCGTCATCGTCGAAGCCGTACGTACCCCGATCGGCAAGCGCGGAGGCGCGCTCGCCAATCTTCATCCCGCGTATCTCCTCGGCGAGACGTACCGGGAACTGCTCGGCAGGACCGGCATCCACGCCGACTGCGTCGAGCAGATCGTGGGCGGCACGGTGACCCACGCGGGCGAACAGTCAATGAATCCGGCGCGCACGGCCTGGCTCACCATGGGCCTGCCCTACGAAACGGCGGCCACGACCGTCGACTGTCAGTGCGGCTCCTCGCAGCAGGCCTCGCACATGACCGCCAACATGATCGCCGCCGGTGTCATCGACATCGGCATCAGCTGCGGGGTCGAGGCGATGTCGCGGGTGCCGCTCGGCTCCGGCTCCAAGCACGGTCCCGGCAAGCCGTTCCCCGAGGAGTGGAACGTCGACCTGCCCAACCAGTTCGAGGCGGCCGAGCGCATCGCGCGCCACCGCGGACTGACCCGCGAGAACGTCGACTCGCTGGGGCTCATCTCCCAGGAACGCGCCGCGACCGCGTGGGCCGAGGAGCGCTTCAAGCGCGAGACGTTCGCCGTGCAGGTGCCCACGAACGAGGACGAGCAGGCCGCCGGGCAGGGCATGTGGCGGCTCGTGGACCGGGACGAGGGTCTGCGCGACACGACCATGGAGGGCCTTGGCGGGCTCAAGCCGGTCATGCCGACCGCCGTGCACACCGCGGGCAACTCCTCGCAGATATCCGACGGCGCCTCGGCGATCATGTGGGCGTCCAAGCGGATGGCGCGGGCCCTGAAGCTCAAGCCGCGTGCCCGGATCGTCGCCCAGGCTCTCGTCGGCGCCGACCCGCACTTCCACTTGGACGGGCCGATCGACGCGACGCGCGCCGTGCTCGGCAAGTCGGGCATGTCGCTCAAGGACATCGACCTCGTCGAGATCAACGAGGCGTTCGCGTCCGTCGTGCTCAGCTGGGCGCAGGTCTTCGAGCAGGACCTGGCGAAGGTCAACGTGAACGGCGGGGCCATCGCCCTCGGCCACCCCGTCGGCGCGACCGGCGCCCGGCTCATCACCACGGCCCTGCATGAGCTGGAGCGCCAGGACAAGGAGTTCGCGCTGATCACGATGTGCGCGGGCGGCGGTCTTGCGACGGGCACGATCATCCAGCGGCTTTAGCGGGGGCCCGCGCCGGGGCGGGTGGGAACGCACGACGAAGGCGGCACCCTCCCACGGGGGAGGATGCCGCCTTCTCGGGTCAGCTGTGGGCCGGCCGGGCTCAGTACGAGCCGGCGGACTGCCAGTGGGTCCAAGCGGCGCAGGGGCTGCCTTGACGCCCTCTCCTGCCCGAGGGCAGGAGATTCCGGTCCGTACCGCTACGCGGTACCACCTTGGGTTCCTGTTTCACGGGCCTCTGCCGACCGGTGAAGGTCGGTCTTACGTGGCCTCCGCAGGCCTGACTTCCCGCCCGTCCGGCGGTAGGTCCGACAACTCCGTTGTCGGACAAGGCGATCCTAGCCATGCCGCTGCGCCCCTCCGGGCCGCTACGGGCAGGATGCCCTACACCTCCACCCTGAAGGGTGGAGCACTGGGCAAGTGTTCGGTAGCGCTCGTTCATGTAGTTGAGGCCCCACTTGATCTGGGTCTCAGGGTTGGACTTCCAGTCGCCGCCGGCCGAGGCCATCTTGTTGGCGGGCGGGGCCTGGACCAGGCCGTAGGCGCCGGACGACGCGTTCGTCGCGTGGGGGTTCCAGCCGCTCTCGTGGGGCACGATCTTGTCGAAGCACGCGAACTGTGCGGCGCTCATCTTGGCGGCAATGACCCCTTTTACTAGTTGAGGTCGCATGTGGTCGAAATGTCCGCCGCGTGATCTGGCTCTCATTACCCAGGTCGGAGAGTGTTTTGGTGGGGACGTGTCAAGCGATCGCGTCTACGGCCGCGCCTCGTAGGTGACGTGGGTCATGTGGGGTGCTTCACGGCGCGGGCGCGGTTCGGTGACGCAGCGCGCGTGAAGCCCTACGGTTCCGTGCCCTCGAAGGTGACCGGGGCCTCGAACGCGGCCCGGCGCGTGGCCCGCCGCAGCGCCCTCAGGAGCGCCGGGCCGACCGTGACGGTGAGGACGACGGTCAGGGCCGCCCGGCCCAGGTCCCAGCCCAGCGACGTGGCCAGGCAGTAGGCGAGGAAGCGGACCAGGTTCTCGTGCAGCGGGGCGCCCGCCTGGAACGCGACGCTCGACGACAGCGAGTCCAGGAACGGCCAGCCGGCCAGGTTCATGACGGTGCCGTACGCGAACGCGGCGAGGAACCCGTACGCCGCCAGCATCAGCACCTCGGCGCGGCCGCGCAGCCGGTCCGGGCCGGGGAGCAGCCCGGCGCCCATCGTGAACCAGCCCATCGACAGCATCTGGAACGGCATCCACGGACCGACCCCGCCGGTGAGCAGCGCGGACGCGAACATCGTCACCGACCCGAGTACGAACCCGAAGCCCGGCCCGAGCACCCGCCCGCTCAGCACCATCAGGAAGAACATCGGCTCGATCCCGGCGGTCCCCGCCCCGATCGGCCGCAGCGCCGCGCCCGTCGCGGCGAGCACCCCGAGCATCGCCACCGCCTTGGGCCCGACCCCGCCCTCGGACACGGCGGCCGCCACCACGCCCACCAGGAGGACGAGCAGCCCCGCGAACAGCCAGGGCGCGTCCTGCGCATGCGCGCTGACCTGCGACGAAGGGCCCGCGAGCAGCGGCCACCCGAAGGCGGCCACCCCCACGGCACTCACGAGGAGCAGGGCCACCACGGAGCGGGGGCCGAGACGTACGGCGCGGGCCTGGCGGTCGGGGCGCCCGGTCCCGGGTGCGGTCTTCATGCCCTTTCCTCCGGCCCGCCCGCGGACTCCAGGGCCTCGCGGACCTGGGCCACCGTGAGCCACTTGCCCGGGGCCAGGACCTTGGCGACCTGGGGGGAGAAGGCGGGGGAGGCCACGACCACCTCGGGCGTGGGTCCGTTCGCCACGATCTCACCGTCGGCGAGGACGGCGACGCGGTGGGACAGCTCGGCGGCCAGTTCCACGTCGTGCGTGGCCAGGACGACGGCGTGCCCCTCGGCCGCGAGCCCGCGCAGGACCGTGACCAGGCGGGCCTTCGCCGCGTAGTCGAGGCCGCGCGTCGGCTCGTCGAGCAGGAGCAGCGGAGGGCGGGCCGTCAGCACGATCGCCAGGGCGAGGGTGAGGCGCTGGCCTTCCGAGAGGTCACGGGGGTGGGTGTCGTCCGCGATGCCGGGCAACAGCCGCGAGACCAGGGCGCGGCAGGTGCCCGGACCCGCGCCCGCGTCATGGTCGGCGGCGGCGCACTCGGCGGCCACCGTGTCCGCGTACAGGAGGTCCCGTGGTTCCTGCGGGACCAGGCCGACGCGGCGGATCAGCTCGCGCGGGCCCGTGCGGTGCGGGACCGCGCCGCCCACCAGGGCCCTGCCGGTCGACGGGCGGACCAGGCCGACCAGGGTGGACAGGAGAGTGGACTTCCCGGCGCCGTTGCGGCCCATCAGGGCGACGATCTCGCCGGGCCCGACCGTGAGGTCGACGTGGCGCAGCGCCTCGACGTGCCCCCGCCGCACCGCGAGCCCCGCGACCTCGGCGACGGCGGCCACCTCGGGCTGCTTGCGGGCGCGGCGCAGCGGGGCCCGGCGGGAGTCGGGGGAGGCAGTGGCCTGCGGCTGCTCATGAGGCTCGCGCGGTTCGAGCCCCGCCAGGCGCTCCCGCAGCTCCCCTGACCTGCGCCGCGCGTCCCGCACCGTCAGCGGCAGCGGTGACCAGCCCGCGAGGCGGCCCAGGTCCACGACCGGCGGGAACACGGGCGATACGGCCATGATCTCGGCGGGCGCGCCGAGCAGCAGAGGCTCGCCGGGTCCTGCGAGGAGCGCGACCTGGTCCGCGTACTGCACGACCCGCTCAAGCCGGTGCTCGGCCATCAGGACCGTCGTGCCGAGGTCGTGCACGAGGCGCTGCACCACCGCGAGGACCTCCTCCGCGGCGGCCGGGTCGAGCGCGGACGTCGGCTCGTCGAGGACCAGGACCCGCGGGTGCGGGGTGAGGACGGAGCCGATGGCGACGCGCTGCTGCTGCCCGCCGGACAGCGTCGCGATGGGACGGTCGCGCAGATCGGCGAGGCCGAGCAGGTCGAGGGTCTCCTCGACGCGGCGGCGCATCACGTCGGGCGCGAGCCCGAGCGACTCCATGCCGTACGCGAGTTCGTCCTCGACCGTGTCGGTGACGAAGTGGGAGAGCGGGTCCTGCCCCACCGTGCCCACCACGTCGGCGAGTTCGCGCGGCTTGTGCGTACGGGTGTCGCGCCCCGCCACCGTGATGCGCCCGCTCAGTGTGCCCCCGGTGAAGTGCGGCACGAGCCCGCTCACCGCGCCGAGCAGCGTGGACTTGCCGACGCCCGAAGGGCCCACGAGCAGAACCAACTCGCCCTCGGGTACGTCGAGTCGAATGTTACGGACCGTGGGTGTCGCGGCCCCGTCGTACGTCACCGAGACATCCTCGAACCGGATCATGAAGCCTCCTTCGAGGGCGTTTCGGCGAGCGGCGGCGCGGGTGCCACGAACGCGGGGAGCAGCCCGAGCAGCACCCCGGCCGCGGGCCACAGCGGCAGCGTCGGCGCGGCCAGCGGCACGACGCCGGGCGCCAGGGCCGAGGGATCGTAGGAACCGGCCCGGATCATCACGGCGGCGACGCCCGCCCCCGACGCGGCGACGAGCCACGCCCGCACGCCCCACACGTCGGGCCGGTACCGGGTGCGCACCGAGCGGCGCCCGCCGAGCCAGAGCCCGCCGAGCGCGGCCGCCACCCCGGCGAGCAGCACGGGCAGCCCGTACCGCGCGCCGTCCGCGGTCAGCAGCCCGTACGTACCCGCGCACACCCCGATCAGGCCGCCCGGCGTCAGGACCGCGGTGGCCCGGCGCACGGCGGCCGGGACCTCGGCCGTGCGCCCGTACCCGCGCGCGTCCATCGCGGCGGCCAGCGCCACCGACCGCTCAAGTGCGCCCTCGAGGACGGGAAGACCGACCTGCGCCAGGCCCCGCAGCCCCTTGTCGGGCCGGCCGCGCAGCCGGCGTGCGGCGCGCAGCCGCCGCACATCGGCGATCAGGTGCGGCGCGAACGTCATCGCGACGACGACGGCGACCCCGGCCTCGTACAGCGCGCCCGGCAGGGACTTGAGGAGGCGGGCCGGGCTCGCGAGGGCGTTGGCCGCGCCCACGCAGATCAGCAGCGCGGCCAGCTTCAGGCCGTCGTACAGCGCGAACACCAGGCCCTCGACCGTGACCCGGCCCCCGATCCGCACCCCCTGCGCCCACGCGGGCAGCGGCACCTCCGGCAGCGTGACGAGCAGGTGCGTGCCCGGGATCGGCGACCCCAGGAGCACCGCGAACACCAGCCGGATCCCGATCACCGCGAGCCCCAGCTTCACGAACGCCCCGTACGAGCGCGCCCACGGCGCCGACGTGCGCCGCGCGGCCACCACATACCCGGCCACCCCGATGAGCAGCGCGAGCAGCAGCGGATTCGTCGTCCGGGACGCCGCCGTGCCGAGCCCGAGCGCCCAGAGCCACCAGGCGCCCGGGTGCAGCGCGTTCGAGCGGTGGGCCCGGGGCGCGGCGAGCGGACGACGGCGCGCGGACGGCCCCGTCCCCGGGTCGCGTGCGAGGCGCGTACGCGGGGCGGGGTGCGGTGAACCTGCGCCGGTGCTGCTCATCGAATCGCCGTGTCCGTGCCTGCGTCAGCCGCGCCGGCGGCGGGCCTGCCAGGCCGCGGCCGCGCCGAGCACGACGACGGCGGTGCCGCCGGCGATCAGACCGACGGTGGGACCGCTACCGCCGGTCTCCGCCACGGTCGCATGCGGCTTCTCAGCCTTTGCCGCGCCCCTCTCCCCGGAGGTGGCCACCTGCTCACCGCACCCCGTCTTCGGGTAGCCGGAGATCGCGCACAGCAGCGCCTGGTCGCTGTAGCGCAGCGGCTTCGCGACGGCGGCGAGCGCCTCCGCGCTGGTCGCGTCGTCCGTGACGCGCGCACACGCCGTACGCGGCTTCGGCGGCGTCTCACCGGACGGCGCGTCCTGCGCCGTGCCGAAGTCGACGACGAGCGCCACCCGCTTCTCGCCGCCCTTCGCCGGAGTGTCCGCGCAGATGGCGTCGAAGGAAGCAGCCCCGCGCGGCTTCGCCGAGTCCTGCGAGTCCTCGCTCACGGAGAACCGGAACCCCTGCACATCGCCGTCCGACGGGCGGGCCGTCGACGGGCCCTGCGACGCGTACACCCAAGCGGAGCCGTCGCGGTCCCAGAACGACCAGTAGCGATAGCCGGTCGCCTGCGCCTGACCCGTCCCCGCGACGAGCGCACACAGCACGCCCGATATGAGAACGGCCAGGCTTCGGCGGCGGTACGTGGTCACAGCTGCTGCTTCTTGCGGCCGCTGAACAGGAAGCCGATGCCGATACCGGCGACGGCCGCGACGGCGACGATGTACCAGACGCTGATGTCGCCGTCGTCCTTCTTCTCGTCGGCCGTGGCGGCCTTCGTGGAGGCGGGCGCGGGACCGGTCGCGTTCAGGGCCTTCACGAGGTCGGTGCCGCCGAAGTCACGGGGGTCGTTGCCCGTCGCGTGCGCGGCGAAGATCAGCTGGGCGTAGGCGGCCGGACCGGACTGCCCGGCCCAGTCACCGGCGTTCTTCTCCAGCCAGTCGTACGGGTCCTTCGTGTACTTGACGCCCTCGGCGGCCGCGATCGAGGTGACCGCGTCGGCGGTGTTGCCGTAGTCGGGCTGCGACTTGGTGCTGCCCGGGGTGACGGCCTTCAGATACAGGTGGGTGCTGAGCTGGGTCCGGAGGTAGACGGCCGCGTTGTGCGCGAGGTCCCCGGCCGTCTTGCCGTCCTTGCAGACATAGCTGTCCGGGGCCTTGCCCTTGCCGGGCGCCATGCCGGTCCCGAGCGCGCCGAGCACGCCCGCGGCGGTGGCGTCCGCGTTGGCGGCGAGCTTGCCCTTCTTGTCGGGCTGGTAGGCGAGCGCGCCGCCGTCCTTGCCGTCCGAGCAGGGGAGGGCGAGATCGGCCAGGGCGTCCTGGCCGGTCCTGCCGCGGCCCGACTTCACGCCGGCGGGCTTCTCACCGGCGGCGACGAGCGCGCCGGTCACGACGGCGGTCGAGTTGGCGTCGCTGTCCATGCCGACGTTGTAGCCCCAGCCGCCGTCGCCGTTCTGCGCCTTCTTCAGCCAGTCCACACCGCGGGTGACCTCGCCCTGGCGGCCGCCGACCGCGACGAGGGCCTGTACCGCGGCGGCAGTGCTGTTGCTGTCGACGAGCGTCTTCTTGTCGCACTCGCTGCCCGGCTCGGCGCGGAACGCGGCGAACCCGCCGTTCTCGCACTGCTGTCCCGCGAGCCAGGCCACGGCCTTGCCGGCGGGCTTCACACCGACGGTGTCCTGCGCGAGCAGCGCGAGCGACTGCCGCCAGACACCGTCGTACGTCGGGTCGGTCTTCCCGTAGAGCCCGGAGGGGATCGCCACCGAGGGGGACGCGGAGGGCGCGGAGCCGTCCGCGAGGGCGGCCGGGGCGGTGGCCATGCCGATGACGGCGGTGGCCGCCACGAGCGCGGCGCTGCGGCGAATGTTCATGGTGGGGCGGGTGCCTCTCCCTGCGGGGAGCCGGGCGGCACGGCACACGCGGGCACCGGGCGGCTCCGGCTCCGTATGCCTCGACGGTGCCGGCCACCGGCAAAGGCCGGTGACACGAGCCGGTCACGCGCCGCACGGGGCAGTCCGGCTCACCACCTACGTGGTTCACGGTTGCGGGTCAGCGCCGGATTCGCACCGGCTTCCCCCCGTGCGGGCATGATGACGACCCGCCCACTGTACCGGCCCGTAGGGGACCTCCCCCGGGGCGCCCGAAGGGCCGGGGCAGACCGAAGCCTGCCCCGGCCCTCGGGGACGCGCCTGCCGATGACGACAGGGCTCAGCGGATGTCGACCGGCCCGTCGTCGCCGCTGTCACGGCCGTCGCGACCGTCCACCGGGCTCGACGCCGCCCCCAGGTACCGCTGGATCTCCGTCTCGCCGCCGCTCTTCTTGGCGTCGCCGTCCGGCGCGCCCAGGTTGCGGCGGACCGAGTCGAGGATGGTCAGCCCCTGGCCGACGAGTCCGGCCGCGATCTCACCGAGGCCGTCCGCGCCGTTGAGCACGTTCACGTTGGCGCCCTTGAGACCGCCGGCCGCCTCCTTCACGATCTGCGGCAGCTGGTCGATCAGCATCCGGTCGAGCGCGACCCGGTCGTACGACGCCGCGGCCGCGGCCTGGATCTTCATCCGCTCGGCCTCGGCGATGGCCATGACGCGGATCCGCTCGGCGTCCGCCTCCGCGGGCTTCACGACCTCGGCCACCAGCTGCTGCTGGCGCAGTTCGGCGGCCCGCTCGGCCAGTTCGGTGCGCGCCGTGAGGACCTCCTGCTCGGCGTGCGCCTGGGCCAGCGGCCCGGCCTGGGCGGCCGCCGCCTGCGCGCGGTCCACCTCGGCCTTGTACTCGGCCTGGACGACGGCGGTCTGCCGGGCGTACTCGGCCTGGTTGCGCTGGGCCTCCTGCTGCGCCTGGGTCGAGGCCTGGGTGGCCTGCGCCTGGGCGATCTGGGCCTGCCGCTGGATGGCCGCCTTGTGCGGGGCGGACATCGCGTCGATGTAGCCGGTGTCGCCGTCGTCGATGGACTGGATCTGGAGCGAGTCCACGATCAGCCCGATCTTGGCCATCTCGGCCTTCGAGGTGTCGAGCACCTCGGCGGCGAGCTTCTGCCGCTCCGTGACGATCTCCTCGACCGTCATCGAGCCGATGATGGAGCGCAGGTGACCGGCGAAGATCCGGCCGGTCAGGACCGACATCTGGTCCTGGTCCGACAGGAAGCGCTGGCCGGCGTTGACGATGGACTCCGTGTCGTTGCCGACCTTGAACGCGATGACGGCGCGCACGGTCAGGGCGATGCCCTGCCGGGTCACGCACTTCTCGACGACCTCGGCCTCGGACATGGCCAAGGACAGAAAGCGGGTCTTGCGGAAGATAGGCAGGACGAATTTTCCGTGGCCCGTCACGACCCGGAACGGCGCTCCCCCAAGTCCCCGCCTGCCACCCGAGATCAGCATTGCCTCATCGGGAGCGGGAACGCGATATCCGAACATCCTTCATTCTCCTTAGCGGGCGTCACCCGAGTCGCCGGAGCCGTCGGTCCGCTCGTCGTCGAGCGACGGATCGCTCCAGGCCATGACGACAACCTGGCGGGTGCCGCGGGACTCGATCACCAGGACCGTCGACCCGCGCTCCATGGGTTCGTCGGACCACGCGAGAAACGTCTCGCTGCCGCCCCGCACCCGCACCAGTACCTCGCCCGGGCCATCGGCTCCGCGCGTGGCGATGACCAGCTTCCCCGTACAGCCGACCACGGCCTCGTCCGGCGCCATCGGTGGCCGCCCCCTTGTCGGTCCAGTTCTGAGATGCCAGACATTACGCCTGTTGCCACCCGCCGACCATGTGCCGGAAGGCCCGCCGGCCCGGCTGTTTCGCACACCCGGTAAAGATCGCGCAATGCTGGTCAAGCGCAGGTCAAGTGCGTAGGTCAGACCGGCGCATACGTCACCGGGTCGCTTCCGGCGACCGCCTCCGCGCGGCCGAGTTTCACCAGCCGGCGCAGATGGGCCTCGGCCTCCGAGACCGCGATGGTGCGCGACCCGTAAGGGATCTGTTCCCACGGCCGGTTCCACACCATCCGCTCGGCGAGCTGCCAGGGGGTGAGCGGGGTGGCGAGCAGGGTGAGCAGGCCGGTGAGGCGCTCCTCATGGTGGTCGAGCAGCTCCCTTACGCGGGCGGGGGCGTCGGTGAACGTGTGCTGGTGGGCCGGGAGCACCTCGGCGGGGGCCAGGCGCCCGACGCGTTCCAGCGAGTCCAGGTAGTCGCCGAGCGGGTCGGTGACCGTGGCGTCGTCGGGGTCCTCGTAGAGGCCGATGTGCGGGGTGATACCGGGGAGCAGATGGTCGCCGGAGAAGAGGCGGCCGTTGCCCGCGAGCCCGGCGGGGTGGTCCTCCTCCAGGTGCAGGCAGACATGGCCCGGGGTGTGGCCGGGCGTCCAGATCGCGCGCAGGCGGCGGCCCGGCAGGTCGAGCAGATCGCCCGGGGTGATGGTGCGGTCGGGGAGTGCGGGGGCGAGGCCAGGGAGGCTGCGGGCCCGGCCCGAGTCGCGGGCGGCGATCAGCGGCGCCATGTGCTCCTCGGGGGCGCCGGCCGCGGCGAGCTTCGCGGCCATGAACGCGTACCAGCGCTCCGGCGGGTTCTCCCGGGTGCGGCGCACCACGGAGACATCCGCCTCGTGCATGGCGATCCAGGCGCCGGACGCCTCGCGCACCTTGGCCGACAAGCCGTGGTGGTCGGGGTGGTGATGGGTGATCAGGACCCCCGTCACCGCACCGACGCCCGTGCCGCAGGCGGCGAGGCCCTCGGTGAGCGCGTCCCACGACTCGGGGTCGTCCCAGCCGGTGTCGATGAGGACGGGCCCGTGGTCGGTGTCGAGGAGGTGGACCAGGGTGTAGCCGAGCGGGTTGTCGGGGATCGGCACCCGAAGGGACCAGACGCCTCCGCCGTGGTCGGTCACCTGCGTCATCGGGCCCCACCTCTCGTACGACGACCTCGAACTCCCGCCACTGTAATAGAACTTGTTCCAATGGTCGCCCGGGTCGACTTGTTGCGCGACGGTCGCCTTACCGGGCCGTGGACCCGTGGACTCCTGGAACTGGAACTGGTATCAGTTTCCAGAGGTTCTGATGCAGTGTCAGAAAACGTCCCGCGAGAGGCGGTCGGTCATGACCGGGCATGGGGAACGACTTGAGCACGAGTTCGTGGAGCACGGACAGCTCTATATCGGCGGGGAGTTGACGAAGCCGTCCGGCACGGACGTCATCGAGGTGATCTCCCCGCACAGCGGCGAGGTCTTCGGGCGCGTGCCGCACGCGGCGCCCGCCGATGTCGACCGCGCGGTCGCCGCCGCCCGCCGGGCGTTCGACGAAGGACCCTGGCCGCGGCTCCCGCTCGATGAGCGGATCGCAGTCGTCACCCGCATCAAGGACGCGATCGCCGTACGGCACGAGGAGATCGCCCGCCTCATCTCCTGCGAGAACGGCTCCCCGTACTCATGGAGCGTCCTCGCGCAGGCCCTCGGCGCGATGATGGTGTGGGACTCCGCGATCACCGTCGCGAAGAACTTCCGTTACGAGGAGACGCGCGACGGCGCGCTCGGGAAGATCCTCGTGCGGCGCGAGCCGGTCGGCGTCGTGGCGGCCGTGGTCCCGTGGAACGTCCCGCAGTTCGTGGCCGCCGCCAAGCTGGCGCCCGCGCTGCTCGCCGGCTGCACCGTCGTCCTCAAGCCGTCGCCGGAGTCGCCGCTCGACGCGTATCTGCTCGGCGAGATCGCGACGGAGGCGGGCCTTCCGGAGGGGGTCCTGTCCATCCTTCCCGCGGATCGCGAGGTCAGTGAGTACCTCGTCGGGCACCCAGGCGTCGACAAGGTCTCCTTCACCGGATCGGTGGCCGCGGGCAGGCGCGTCATGGAGGTCGCCTCGCGCAATCTCACCCACGTCACCCTCGAGCTCGGCGGCAAGTCCGCGGCCGTCGTCCTGCCGGACGCCGACCTCGCGACGACCGTCCCCGGCCTCGTCCAGTCCGCCTGGATGAACAACGGCCAGGCCTGCGTCGCCCAGACCCGCATCCTCCTGCCCCGCTCGCGCTACGACGAGTTCGCCGGAGCGCTCACGGAGGCGGCGGCTGCGCTCGTCGTCGGCGACCCGCTCGACCCGGCGACCCAGGTCGGCCCGCTGGTCGCCGAGCGCCAGCAGCGCCGCTCGCTCGACTACATCCGCATCGGCCAGGAGGAGGGCGCCAAGATCCTCACCGGCGGCGGCCGTCCCGCCGGGCTCGACCGGGGCTGGTACGTGGAGCCGACCCTGTTCGGCGGCGTCGACAACTCGATGCGCATCGCCCGCGAGGAGATCTTCGGCCCCGTCATCTGCCTGCTCCCGTACGGCGACGAGGCCGAGGCGGTGAAGATCGCCAACGACTCCGACTACGGGCTCAGCGGCAGTGTGTGGACGGCCGACGTCGCACACGGCATCGACGTCGCACGGCAGGTGCGCACCGGCACGTACAGCGTGAACACCTTCAGCCTCGACATGCTCGGCCCCTTCGGCGGCTACAAGAACTCCGGTCTCGGCAGGGAGTTCGGACCCGAGGGGTACAGCGCCTACCTGGAGCACAAGATGATCCATCTGCCGGCCGGCTGGGAGGCGTGATGGGTGACCGCTGGCACGTCGAGGTCGACCGGGGTGTGTGCATCGGCTCGGCCCAGTGCGTCCACCACGCCCCGGACGCCTTCCGTCTCGACTCCGGCATGCAGTCCCGCCCGGTCGAGGCGGAGACCGACGCCAACGAGAAGATCCTGGCGGCGGCGGAGGGCTGCCCCGTGGAAGCCGTCATGATCACGCTCCTTGGCAGCGGGGAGCCGGTTTTCCCGCCGGAAGACTGAAGACTCGCCGGAAGAATGAAGAAAAGTTGCCTTTGGGGGGTTGCATCATGTAATGGGCGGTATATTCTGGTATTGGCCTATGAGGCGAGTGAGGGAGTCCCACCGGAGTAGCCGACTGAGGCGTGACGCAAACTGCATCCGCCGTGGCCGACGTCGACGGTAGGGCTGAGAGGCCGGAAGGCAGTAGCAGAGCCGGAAGGCGACCCCTAACACCTGATCCGGGTAATGCCGGCGCAGGGAACCCGTCTCGTAGGTCTTTTCTGTGCCCCGGTGCGGCTCGCGCCCCGGGGCCCGGTATTGCGCGGTGCCGCCTACTTCTGGGCGTCCGGCGTGGTGAGGTCGATCAGCCGGCAGACCGTCTCGATGTCTATCTTCACCTGCGCGATCGAGGCGCGCCCCGACAGCCAGGTGATGAGCGCCGAGTGCCAGGTGTGTTCGATGACGCGGACCGCGGAGAGCTGCTGCGGCGTCGGGTCGTCGAGCTCCATGGCGTCCAGGATGATCGCCGTCGTCTGGCGGGAGACCTGGTCGACCTCGGGGCTCACGCTGCGGTCGGCAAAGGTCAGGGCGCGCACCATCGCGTCGGCGAGGTGCGGCTCGCGCTGGAGCGCGCGGAACGCCCGCATCAGGGTCTCCGCGACCCGCTCCGAGGGCAGGTCGGACGAGGGCGGGCGCTTGCGGACCGTCGCGTGCATGTGCTGGAGCTGGTCCTGCATCGTGGCCACGAGGAGATGCACCTTGGACGGGAAGTACCGGTACAGCGTGCCGAGCGCGACCTGCGAGGACTCGGCGACCTCACGCATCTGCACCGCGTCGAACCCGCCGCGGCTGGCCAGCTGGGCGCTCGCGTGCAGGATGCGGCGGCGGCGCGCCTCCTGGCGCTCGGTGAGGGGTGGCGACGCCGGATGTGCTGTCTTCGCTTCCGCTGTCATGTGTCCCGTTCCGTGGCTGTCACGCCGTAATCCGGTGCTTTCGAGAGGCTCATCATGGCAGGGGAGCGGGGGCTCCGTCGTGGCGCGAATCACCTGATCCGAGCGTTACAGCGAGGCTACCTGCCGGTAGATTCTGTGCTCCTTGAAGGATCAAGGAGCCGGCAACTCTGAAACTTGTTCTAGATTACCGCCCACGCGTAGTCTCGCGTGAACGTGCCGCGAGAAGGGGGCCACGAGTGACCGCTGAGGCCATGGAGGCGGGCCCCCGGGCCGGGTCCTCCGCCGACGGTGACCGTCCGTTGCGCATCGCTCTCCTTACGTACAAGGGGAACCCGTTCTGCGGCGGACAGGGCGTCTACGTACGCCATCTGTCCCGCGAACTCGCCCGGCTCGGGCACCAGGTCGAGGTCATCGGCTCCCAGCCGTACCCCGTGCTCGACGAGGGTGAGGATCTGAAGGGGCTCCGGCTCACCGAGCTGCCCAGCCTCGACCTGTACCGCAGCCCCGACCCGTTCCGCACCCCGGGGCGCGACGAGTACCGCGACTGGGTGGACGCGCTCGAGGTCGGCACCATGTGGACCGGCGGCTTCCCCGAACCCCTCACGTTCTCGCTGCGCGCCCGGCGGCATCTGCGGGCGCGGCGCGGCGAGTTCGACATCGTGCACGACAACCAGACGCTGGGGTACGGCCTGTTGGGCGGGCCCGCCGCGCTCGGCGCGCCCCTCGTCACCACGATCCACCACCCCATCACCGTCGACCGGCAGCTGGAGATCGACGCCGCGCCCGACTGGAAGCGGCGCGCCTCCGTACGGCGCTGGTACGCGTTCACGCGGATGCAGAAGCGCGTCGCCCGCCGCCTGCCGTCCGTGCTCACCGTCTCCGGGACCTCGCGCCAGGAGATCGTCGACCACCTCGGCGTGCGCCAGGACCGGATCCGCGTCGTCCACATCGGCGCCGACACCGACCTGTTCTCGCCGGACCCCTCGGTCGCCGAGGTGCCGGGCCGCATCGTGACGACGTCCAGCGCCGACGTCCCCCTCAAGGGACTCGTCTTCCTCGTCGAGGCGCTCGCCAAGGTCCGCACCGAGAACCCGGCCGCCCACCTCGTCGTCGTCGGCAAGCGCGCCGAGGACGGGCCCGTCGCCGCGGCCATCGAGAAGTACGGCCTCGAAGGCGCCGTGTCCTTCGTCAAGGGCATCACCGACGCCGAACTCGTCGACCTCGTACGGTCGGCGGAGGTCGCCTGCGTGCCCTCCCTGTACGAGGGCTTCTCGCTGCCCGCGGCGGAGGCCATGGCCACCGGCACCCCCCTGGTCGCCACCACCGGCGGAGCGATCCCCGAGGTCGCCGGGCGCGACGGGGAGACCTGCCTCGCGGTGCCCACCGGCGACGCGGGAGCGCTGGCCATCGCGCTCGGCAGACTCCTGGACGACCCGCGGCTGCGGGCGCGGCTCGGCGCCGCCGGACGCGAACGCGTCCTCGGGAACTTCACCTGGGCCCGCGCGGCGCTCGGCACCGCCGAGCTCTACCGCGAGTCCATCGCCCGCTCGGCCGGCCGGACCACCGGCGCCGCGGCCACCACCCCTCTCGAACGTGCAGGATCCGACCGCGAAAGCAGGGCCACGTGCTGACCGTCGACTTCACCCGCTTCCCGCTCGCCGCAGGCGACCGCGTCCTCGACCTCGGCTGCGGAGCCGGGCGGCACGCGTTCGAGTGCTACCGGCGCGGGGCCCAGGTGGTCGCCCTCGACCAGAACGGCGAGGAGATCCGCGAGGTCGCCAAGTGGTTCGCCGCGATGAAGGAGGCCGGTGAGGCCCCCGCCGGGGCCACGGCCACCGCCATGGAGGGCGACGCCCTCAACCTCCCCTTCCCGGACGCCTCGTTCGACGTCGTCATCATCTCCGAGGTGATGGAGCACATCCCCGACGACAAGGGCGTGCTCGCCGAGATGGTCCGCGTCCTCAAGCCGGGCGGACGCATAGCCGTGACCGTGCCCCGCTACGGCCCCGAGAAGGTCTGCTGGACCCTCAGCGACGCCTACCACGAGGTCGAGGGCGGCCACATCCGCATCTACAAGGCGGACGAACTCCTCGGCAAGATGCGCGAGGCGGGCCTCAAGCCGTACGGCACCCACCACGCGCACGCCCTGCACTCGCCGTACTGGTGGCTGAAGTGCGCCTTCGGCGTCGACAACGACAAGGCGCTGCCCGTGCGGGCGTACCACAAGCTCCTGGTCTGGGACATCATGAAGAAGCCGGCGCTCACCCGGGTGACCGAGCAGCTCCTCAACCCGGTCGTCGGCAAGAGCTTCGTCGCGTACGCCACCAAGCCGCACCTGCCCAAGGCCGAGGCGTGACGAGCCCGGAGAAGACCGAACACCTCGTCCTGCCCGGCGTACTGACCGCCGAGCAGGCCGCCGCGACCGTCCGCGGGCTCCTCGCCGTGCAGCGCGAGGACGGCGCCATACCGTGGTTCCGCGGCCACCACCTCGACCCGTGGGACCACACCGAGGCCGCCATGGCCCTCGACGCGGCCGGCGAGCACGACGCCGCCGAGCGCGCCTACGACTGGCTCGCCCGCCACCAGAACGAGGACGGCTCCTGGTACGCGGCCTACGCCGACGGCGACGCCGGTGACGTCACCGACCACGGCCGCGAGACGAACTTCGTCGCCTACGTCGCCGTGGGCGCCTGGCACCACTACCTCTCCACCGGCGACGACGCCTTCCTCGACCGCATCTGGCCCACCGTGTACGCGGCCATGGAGTTCGTCCTGCGGCTCCAGCAGCCCGGCGGGCAGATCGGCTGGAAGCGCGAGCCGGACGGGACACCCGTCAACGAGGCGCTTCTTACAGGCAGTTCGTCCGTGCACCACGCGCTGCGGTGCGCCCTCGCCATCGCCCAAGAGCGCGAAGAGCCCCAGCCCGACTGGGAGTTGGCGGCCGGCAGCCTGCGGCACGCGATCCGCCGCCACCCCGAGCGGTTCCTCGACAAGGACCGCTACTCCATGGACTGGTACTACCCCGTCCTCGGCGGCGCCCTCACCGGCGTCGAGGCCGAGGAGCGCATCCAGGCGTCCTGGGACCGCTTCGTCGTCCCCGGGCTCGGCGTGCGCTGCGTCGTCCCCAACCCGTGGGTCACCGGCGGTGAGAGCGCCGAACTCGCCCTCGCCCTGTGGGCGGTGGGCGAGTCGGACCGAGCTCTGGACATCCTCCAGTCGATCCAGCACCTGCGCGACCCGGAGTCGGGCCTGTACTGGACCGGCTACGTCTTCGACGACCGGGCGGTCTGGCCTAGGGAACTGACCGCGTGGACGGCCGGTTCGGTGCTGCTCGCCGTCGCCGCGCTCGGCGGCGACGAGGCCACCTGCTCGGTGTTCGGCGGCCGCCTCCCGGCGGGCTTCGAACCGGACTGCTGCGAGGGAAGCCCGGCTCAGTAGCGGCGCAGGCGGCCCGCGACGAGGTGACCGACGACCAGGTACACCAGGGCCGCCAGGCCGTAGCCCGCGACCACCCGCGCCCATGCGTCGTCGAACGTGAACATGTCGTGCGACCAGCCGGCGAGCCACAGGGCCGCGTCGTGGATGAACTGCACCAGGGAGTTGGCTCGGTTGGCTTCCAGCAGGTACATCAGGATCCACAGGCCGAGGATGGCGGCCAGGATGTCTGCGACGACCATCACGATCGTCGCGGCTTGGTTGGTGCCTCGCGTTGCTTGGCTGGGAGACATGAAGCACGGGTTACCGCTCCACAGCGGGTGAAACCCGTACGGGCCCGCCCGAGTGGCACGGCCATGGGGCCCGGGGGACGCTGCCAGGAGCAGCAGCACCGTGCCCTGGAGGTTGGTCGTGACCGGTTCCACCCTGCCCATACGCCGCGCCGTCGTGGCGCTCACCGTCAGCTCCGCGCTCCTCGTGGGCGGGACGGCGTGCAGCAACAACGACACGACGAAGGCCAAGGCCAAGGCGTCGGCCACCGTGGCCGCGGAGGTGGCGGAACCGACCGCCAGCACCTCCGCCGAGAAGCAGAAGTTCGCCAAGACGCGCTTCGTCGCCAACGCGGGGCTCGCGGCCGGCGCGACCTACCAGTGGATCATCAAGCCGTACCGCAAGGGCAAGTTCAAGAAGGGTGCCCACGGGCGGAAGCTCGCCCTCGTCAAGGCGGGTGTCGCGGGCGCGTTCACGTACAACAGGCTGAAGGCGGCCGTGAAGAACGCGAAGGGCGACCCGCTGCTCTCCAAGGCCGTCGCGCCGCTCACGGCGGGCATCGACAAGCTCAAGGACCTGCCGTCCAAGCTGCGCAAGGGCGACGGCACGGATGCCGCCGTCAACTCCTTCGACGATGTCATCAACTCGGTGAAGGACGCGGGCAAGGGGGCGGGCGCCGAGGTGAAGGACAAGGTGCCGTCGGCGAAGGAGCTGTCCTCGGGCTCGTAGCGCCGACTCTCCAACCGGGCTTGCAAGGCTACGAGTTGAGCTCGGCCAGGACTCGCAGTGTGTGCGGGTCCGGGGCCAGGACGAGAAGGTCGGTGACCGGGCCCTTGCGCCACAGCTCAAGACGTTCGGCGATGCGCCCCCGCGGGCCGACCAGCGAGATCTCGTCGGCGAAGGCGTCCGGCACGGCCAGCACGGCTTCCTCGCGCCGTCCCGCGAGGAAGAGCTCCTGGACCCGGCGGGCCTCGTCCGCGTACCCCATGCGCGCCATCAGGTCCGCGTGGAAGTTGCGCTTGGCGTGGCCCATGCCGCCGATGTAGAAGCCCAGCATCGCCTTCACCGGCAGCAGCCCCTCCGCGACGTCGTCGCAGACCGTGACCCGGGCCATGGGCGCGATCACGAAGCCCTCGGGGAGGTCGGTGAGGGAGGCCTCGTACGCGTCCGTGCGCGTCGGCGACCAGTACAGCGGGAGCCAGCCGTCCGCGATGCGGGTCGTCTGCGCGATGTTCTTCGGCCCCTCGGCGCCAAGGACGATGGGGAGTTCGGAGCGCAGGGGATGCGTGATCGGCTTCAGCGGCTTGCCGAGGCCGGTGGCGTCCTCGCCGCGGTACGGGTGGGCGTGGAAGCGGCCGGCCACCTCGACAGGGCCCTCGCGCCGCAGGACCTGCCGCACCACGTCGACGTACTCGCGGGTCGCCGTGAGCGGCGACCTCGGGAACGGCCGCCCGTACCAGCCCTCCACCACCTGCGGCCCCGACAGGCCGAGCCCCAGCATCATGCGGCCGCCGGACAGATGGTCGAGGGTGAGCGCGTGCATCGCCGTCGTCGTGGGGGAGCGGGCCGCCATCTGTGCGATCGCCGTGCCCAGGCGGATACGCGAGGTGTGCGCCGCGATCCACGTCAGCGGCGTGAACGCGTCGCTGCCCCAGGACTCGGCGGTCCACACCGAGTCGTAGCCCAACCGCTCGGCCTCCTGGGCGAGTTCGAGGTGGCGCGGGTCGGGACCGCGGCCCCAGTAGCCGAGCGCGAGTCCGAGTCGCATGGCCGCTCCCCTTTCTGACGCACTGTCAGTTCGTGGTTCCGGGGCGACTGTACGACAACGGCCCCCCACCCGGAAGACGGGTGAGGGGCCGTGACGCGGAAGCCGGGGCGATGTCAGCCGCGCTGGATCCCGGTCGTGTCCTGGAGGACGCCGCGACGGCCGTCCTGCGTCTGGGCCACCAGGCCCGGGCCGCGCTGCTCGACGGCCAGGTACCACGTGCCGGGCGCCAGCTCGGCGATCGGCGTCGGGGAGCCGTCCTCGGCGTACAGCGGACGCGGCACCGGTACCGCGAACCAGAACGGCGAGAAGTCACCGGCCGGGGCCTGCGCGGCCTGCGGCGCGGGCGCCGCCTGCTGCTGCGGCTGGGCGGCACCGTAGGGCTGACCGGGCTGACCGGGCTGACCCGGCTGACCGGGCTGACCAGGCTGTGCGCCGTAGGGCTGGCCCGGCTGCTGGGCGCCCGGGTAGCCGTAAGCACCGGCGGGCTGCGCGCCGTACGGCTGCGGGGCCTGCGGACGCGGGGCGCCGACGAGGGCACCCTTCAGCGCGGGCACGAGCGGCGTCGCGACAGCGGCACCCGCGAGCACGAGGGCGGCGATCAGGCCGAGGATGGCGCCGGTGCCGGCACCGAACGCGCTGTCCGGGAACGAGCCGATGTTGTTCCAGCCACCCGCCGGGTCGAAGATGTTCCCGAGCGCGCTCCACGCCGAGAACACGGCGAGCGCGATGCCGAACTGGCCGAGGTCGAGACCGGCGACCTTCGGCACGCTGGGCAGCCCCCGGGCGACGACGATCAGCGCGGCGGCGATGATGCCCGCGAGGAAGACGCTCATCAGGAGCGGTGCGCTCTCCCACGCGTTCGGGAGGCTTTCGCCGCTGGAGTTCCCGTCGACCGAATAGATATCGAGGAACGAGGCGATGAAGAGCAACACCGCTGCTCCGATCACCACGCCGTCGCCTCGAGTGAGGGAGCGGATATTCACTTCAGGAGGTCCTTCGTCTGTCGTCAGGTCATAGGCGGAGGCGTCGCTGTCGCTGCTGTGCCGTGCGAAGCGCGGGGGTGGCCCCACATCGTAGGGAGACACTATCGTCCGCGCGGCGGGGGTGTCTGCCGAGATCCGCAGGGTGAGAACTACCCGCGCAGGAAACTCACGATTCCGTCAGACATCCCCTGCGCCGCCTTCTGCCGCCACGCGCCGCTCGTCAGCAGAGCCGCGTCCTTGGCGTCACGCATGTTGCCGCACTCGATGAACACCTTTGGCTGCGTCGAGAGGTTGAGGCCTCCCAGGTCCCTGCGCACGTCGAGTCCGGTGCCGTCGCCGACGTAGTTCGAGGGGGCCGAGCCGGTGGCGCGCAGGAAGTTGCCCGCGACGCGCTCGCCGAGGTCGCGTGAGGGTGCCGCGATCGCCGTCGTGTCCGCGGAACCGGCCTTCACGGATGCGGGAAGGATCACATGGAAGCCGCGGTTGCCCGCCGCGGAACCGTCGGCGTGCACGGAGATCACCGCGTCCGCGTGCGCCTTGTTGCCGATCCGGGCGCGCTCGTCCACGCACGGGCCCCAGGAGCGGTCGCCGTTCTGGGTCAACTCGACGGTGGCGCCCTGCTGTTGGAGCAGAGTGCGCAGTCGGCGCGAGACGTCGAGGGTGAACTGGGCCTCGGTGTAACCGGCGTTGGTCGATGTGCCGGTCGTATCGCATTCCTTGCGGTTCGTCCCGATATCGACGAGCCGGTTGATCTCGGCGGTGTGCTGGAAGTTACCCGGATTGTGACCCGGGTCGATGACGACGACCTTGCCCTTGAGGGGGCCGGACCCGGCGGGCTCGGCCGAGGAGGCGGGTGGCTTCGACTTCGACGGGGTGGCGCTGGGCGACCCGTCGCCCTTCTTGCCGTCGTCGGACTTCGACGGGGAGGGCGACGTCGTGTCCGTCTCGGCCGTCGACGACTGGCTCGCGGCGGGCAGCGTCTTCGCGGGCTCGTTCTCGCCCGGGCCGCCCACCACCTGCCAGATCAGCCACCCGGCGAGAGCCGTGGGCACGAGCGCGGCGAGCGCCACGGTCAGCGGACCCCCGCTGAACCGGCGCGGCCGCCGGGGGCCGTCCCCGTCGCCGTCGCCGTCGAAGAAGCCGTCGCTGTCCGGGCCTACGTATGACACGTGGGTGAGCCTAACGGTCCTTCTTCAGATCCCGGTGCCCGTTCGGCGCAGGACGCGCAGGGATTCCGTCGCCGAGACCTCGGAAAACGCGCCGGATTCCAGAGCCCTGAGGTAGACGCGGTACGGGGCCTGGCCCGTCCACTCGTCGGTCTTGACCGGGAACACGTCGTGGATGAGGAGCAGGCCGCCCTCGGCGACGTGCGGGGCCCAGCCCTCGTAGTCGGCTGTGGCGTGCTCGTCGGTGTGGCCGCCGTCGATGAAGACGAGGCCGAGCTTGCCGCCCCAGACGGCGGCGACCTGCGGGGAGCGGCCCACCAGGGCGATGACGTGGTCCTCGAGACCGGCCGCGTGCAGCGTGCGCCGGAACGTGGGGAGGGTGTCCATGCGGCCGACGACCGGGTCCACGGTCTCCGGGTCGTGGTAGTCCCAGCCCGGCTGCTGCTCCTCGCTGCCGCGATGGTGGTCCACGGTGAGCGCGCTCACGCCGGCCTGGCGGGCCGCGTCGGCGAGCAGGATCGTGGAGCGCCCGCAGTATGTGCCGACCTCCAGGAGCGGGAGCCCGAGCGCGGCGGCCTCGGCGGCGGCCGCGTAGAGCGCCAGCCCTTCGCCGAGAGGCATGAACCCCTTGGCGGCCTCGAAGGCGGCGAGGATCTCCGGCTTGGGCGCCGCGCTCATGGGTTCCCCTGTCATCGGTACGTGTTGGGTCCGCCCATGCTGCCGTACGCCCCCGATGCCGGCTGCATCGGGGGCGTACGGGGGGTGAGCCCGGGGCAAGGGGCGATCAGGGGGAGTGCCGGAGGTGTCAGCAGCTCTGCCGGAGGCGGGTGGTGCTCGACGAGCCGGTGCGCGCCGAACGTGCCGCCCGCCTTCTCGTCGGCGAGGGCGAGAGGGGTCCTGGCTGCGGGTGAACGGCGAACGCGCCGCGGTGCAGGGCGAGCGTGCTGCCCGCCTCTTCACCCGCGACGCGTCCCCGAAGGAGCTGCCCGGTCGGCTCCGATGTCTCCGAACTGCTCAGCTGTGAGCCGCGGTTCGACTCTGCGGCGCGATGAGCTCAAGGGCCAGGTCGACGTCGACCGGCCGGTCCTCGCCGTGGTGCGTCGCCGCGGAGGCCCGCGGCGCGTGCCCGGCGGCGGTGGCGGCCAGTACGTAGGAGCCGCCGGCCGGGACCTCCAGGGCGTAACGGCCCGTGTGGTCGGTCAGCGCGGCGCCCGCCTGGCGGCCTCGCCGGTCGATGAGCGTGACCTTGGCCCGGGAGACGGGCAGGCCCGCCGCGTCGAGCACCTGGCCGCGGAATCCCCCAAGCTCTCGGCTTCGCTCGAGCAGGGGGGACCCCCACTCGACCTCCTCGGCGCGCTCCAGCGCGGCGTCCTCCTCGCTGCTGGCGCGCAGCTGCGGCTGGGTCGCCTGCCGCTGCTTCGGCAGGAAGACCGCGAGCAGGACGCCCATGGCGACCGCGGCGGTGGCGATCAGGAACGAGACGCGGAAGCCGTGCATGGTGGGCACGGCGGCGCCGCCGACGTGGTGCGCCGTGTTGGCGAGGACCATGCCGATCACGGCGCTCGACACCGAGGTGCCGATGGACCGCATCAGGGTGTTGAGACCGTTGGCCGCGCCCGTCTCGGACGCGTCGACGGCGCCGATGATCAGGGCGGGCAGCGAGGAGTAGGCGAGTCCGATGCCGGCGCCCACGACCACCGAGATGACGATGGTCTGCCAGGCGGCGCTCATCAGGCCGAGTCCGGCGCCGTAGCCGATCGCGATGATCAGCATGCCGAGGATCAGGGTGGTCTTCGGGCCGTACTTCGCCGACAGGCGGGCGTACACGGGGGCCGTGAACATCATCGTGAGGCCGAGCGGCGCCACGCACAGGCCCGCGACGACCATCGACTGGCCGAGTCCGTAGCCGGTGGCCTTCGGCAGCTGGAGGAGCTGCGGCAGGACGAGCGAGATCGCGTAGAACGCGACACCGACCATGATCGAGGCGAGGTTGGTGAGGAGCACCTCGCGCCGCGCGGTGGTGCGCAGGTCGACGAGCGGGGCCTTGACCTTCAGCTCCATCACGCCCCACAGCACGAGCACGACGAGGGCCGCGCCGAACAGGCCGAGCGTCATGGGGTCGGTCCAGCCCCAGTCGCTGCCCTTGGTGATCGGCAGCAGGAGGAGGACGAGCCCGGCCGACAGGCCGAGCGCGCCGAGGACGTCGAAGCTGCCCCCGGCCTTGACGGAGCTCTCCGGGACGAAGACCAGGGTGAGCAGGATCGCGACGACGCCGAGGCCCGCCGCGCCGAAGAAGAGGGCGTGCCAGTCGGCGTGCTGCGCCACGAGGGCCGCGAGCGGGAGTGCGAGTCCGCCGCCGACGCCGATGGAGGAGCTCATCAGGGCCATCGCGGACCCGAGCTTCTCGCGCGGCAGCTCGTCGCGCATCAGGCCGATGCCGAGGGGGATGGCGCCCATGGCGAAGCCCTGGAGGGCGCGGCCCACGATCATCACGAGGAGATCGCTGGTGAAGCCCGCGACGAGCGAGCCGACGACCATGATCGCGAGGCTCGTGAGGAGCATCCGGCGCTTGCCGTAGAGGTCGCCGAGTCGGCCCATGATCGGAGTGGAGACGGCGCCCGCGAGGAGGGTCGACGTCAGGACCCAGGTCGCGTTGGAGGGGGCGGTGCCGAGCAGGACCGGGAGGTCCTTGATGACCGGTACGAGAAGCGTCTGCATCACCGCGACGGTGATGCCGGCGAAGGCGAGTACGGGGACGACTCCGCGTATTCCGCGTTGCGCGGTCGGCCGTTGGGTCGTCTGCGTCATTACGTAGTGCCTCCGGAGGCAGAGAGTTCAGGCGTCGCGCGGGCGGCGGGTTTCGCGCGTCGGGTACATGCAAGCTGAACCCGTTACCTGGGGCGACTATTCCGACGGCCGTCGTACAAGGGGAAGTCTTGAAGGTCTTTACCTTTTGATTACATGCCTCGCTCGGTAACTGACCTTCCGTCAGATTGGAACGTGTTCTACCGTGCGCCGCATGGGCATCGCGATCACGCAGGAGCAAGAGGAGCTGGCGGACGCCGTGCGCGGCTGGCTCGCACGCGCCGTACCACCCGAGGAAGTGCGCAAACTGCTGGACGCCCCCGCAGTTCCCGGGGGCCGCCCCGCCCACTGGGACGGACTCGCCGGACAGGGGCTGCTCGGCCTCCATCTGCCCGAGGAGTACGGCGGCGGGGGCGGCGACCTCGTCGACCTCGCGGTCGTCCTCGAAGAGGCGGGGCGGGCCGCGCTGCCCGGCCCCTTCGCGGCCGACGCCGTCGCCTCACTGGTCCTGCGCCACGCGGGCGCCGCCGGCCTCGCCGCGTCCCTTGCGTCCGGCGACCGCATCGGCGCCGCCGCCCTCGGTACGGGAACGCTGACCGCCGTCACCGTGTCCGACGGGCTCGTCCTCGACGGGGTGGCGCCGCCCGTCCTGTCCGGGGGCGACGCCGACCTGCTCCTCCTGGCCGCCGAGTCCGCGACCGGGACCGTCTGGGTCGCCGTCGACGCGGACACCGCCGGACTCAGTAGCCGCGTCCACGAGAGCGCCGACCCCACGCGCCCCACCGCGGAGATCACCGCCCGGGGCGCCCTGGTGCCCGCCGCCCGGATCCTCGCCGTCGACACGGCCACCGTGCGCGACCTGGCCTCCGTCGTCCTCGCGGCCGACGCGTGCGGGGTCGCGGCGTGGGCACTGCACACGGCTGCCGAGTACGCGAAGGTGCGGGAGCAGTTCGGGCGGCCGATCGGGCAGTTCCAGGGCGTCAAGCACCTGTGCGCGGACATGCTGGTCCGGGTCGAGCAGGCGCGGGCGCTGGTGTGGGACGCGGCACGGGCGGCGGGCGAGGGTGTTCAGGCATCGGACGGTGGCGCGGCGCGTGAGCTGGTCGTCGCGCTCGCCGCGGGGGCCGCGCTCGATGCCGCGTACTCCTGCGCCAAGGACTGTGTGCAGATCCTCGGCGGGATCGGGTTCACCTGGGAGCACGACGCGCATCTCTATCTGCGGCGGGCCGTCGTCGCGCGGCAGCTGCTCGGCGCGGGAGACGCACACCGGCTGCGGGCGGTGCGGCTCGCGGAAGGCGGGGCGCGGCGCGAGCTGCGCCTCGAACTGCCCGCGGAGGCAGAGGTGTTCCGGGCGCGGGCCCGCGAGGCCGTCGAGGGGATGTCCGGCCTCGACCCGGCCGCCGCCCGCCGCGCTCTCGCCCCCACCGGTTACGCGGCGCCGCACCTGCCCGAGCCGTACGGCCTCGGCGCGGGCCCCGTCCAGCAGCTCGCCGTACAGCAGGAACTCGCCGCCGCGGGAGTCCGCGTCAGTGACCTCGGCATCGGGACCTGGGTCGTCCCCTCGCTCCTCGCCTATGGCACCGAGGAGCAGCGGGACCGCTACCTCCTGCCCACCCTCCTGGGCGAGGTCATGTGGTGCCAGCTGTTCTCCGAACCCGGCGCCGGCTCCGACCTGGCCTCGCTGCGGACGAAGGCCGAGCGCACCGAGGACGGGCGCTGGCGCGTCAACGGGCAGAAGGTGTGGACGAGCGCCGCCCAGTGGGCCGACCACGGGATCCTGCTCGCGCGCACCAACCCGGACGCCCCCAAGCACAAGGGCCTCACCTACTTCGTCGTCGACATGAAGCGGACCGAGGGCATCGCCGTACGGCCCCTGAAGGAGATCACCGGGGACTCGCTCTTCAACGAGGTGTACTTCGACGACGTGCTGCTTCCCGAGGACGCCGTGGTGGGGCAGGTGGACGACGGCTGGCGCGTCGCCCGGAACACGCTCGGCAACGAACGGGTCCACATGGCCGACCAGTTGACCTTCGACACGGGCCTGGAGGCGCTGATCGCCCGCGCCGGAACGCTCGACGGCGCGTACCGGGCGCGGATCGGCGCGCTCGCCACGGAGGCGCACGCCCTGGCCTGCATAGGGCTGCGCACGACGATGCGGCAGGTGGCCGGCGCGGAGCCGGGCCCGGGGGCGTCCGTACGGAAACTCGTGCAGACGCCGCACCAGCAGAAGGTCGCCGAACTCGCCCTGGAGCTGCTCGGTCCCGAGGGCGCCCTGAGGGAGGGGACGGGGGAGCGGGCGCTGCACGGATTCCTGATGTCGCGCTGCCTGACGATCGCCGGCGGCACGACGCAGGTGCAGCTGAACGTCGTGGCGGAACGGATCCTGGGTCTGCCTCGCGACTGAGGCCCGGGCTCGCGCGGGCCCGGGCTCGCGCGGGTCCGGGCTCGCCGGCGTCCGGGCCGCGCCTGGGCCGTATCGTCGCCGCGTGGAGCTCAGACACCTCTCAGGATTCGTCGCCGTCGCCGAGGAACTGCACTTCGGGCGGGCCGCCGAGCGGCTGCACATCGCGCAGTCGCCGCTCAGCCAGCAGATCAAGCTGCTCGAGCGGGATCTGGGCGTCAAGCTGTTCGACCGGACCACCCGGACCGTGCGGCTCACCGCGGCCGGGCACGCGCTGCTCGGGCCCGCCCGGCATCTGCTCGCCGAGGCCTCGGCGGTGCGCAGGACCGTGCAGGCCGCGCACCTAGGGGAGGTGGGGCGGGTCACCGTCGGGTTCGCCGGGGCGAGCAGCTACTCCGCGCTGCCGCTGCTCACCCGCGCCGTCACGTCCGAACTCCCGGGTATCGAGCTGGTGTTGGAGGGGCAGACCTATACCGGCGAGGCGCTCGGCAGGCTCGCGGACGGGTCCCTCGACGTGGGGTTCGTGGCGCTCCCGGTGCGGCGCGGGATCACCGCGCGCGTCGTGCGGATGGAGCGGCTCGTGCTCGCGCTGCCCGACAGTCACCCGCTGGCCCGGCAGGACGAGGTCCACTTCGCCGAGCTGGCGCACGAGCCGTTCGTGACGTTCCCCGTCGCCCGCGGCTCGGCCGTGCGGGAGGCCATGGTGCAGGCCTGCCACGAGGCCGGGTTCGCGCCCCGGATCGCGCAGGAGGCGCCGGACTCGTACAACATGCTCGCCCTCGTCGGGGCGGGTGTCGGGCTCGCCGTCGTCGTGGCGTCCGCGCGCGCCATCCATCTGGAACACGTGGTGTTCAGGCCGCTGGCGGGGGACGACGTGCCGGTGCTCCCCATCGCCCTCGGCTGGCGCACCGGAAACCGCTCGGCGCCCCTCCAGGCGGTCCTGCGCGTGGCGGAGGAAGTCCTGCCGACGCCCCCGGACGCGCCCGACGCCCGCGGATGATCCCCCACATTTTGACGGAAGACGTCTGACTGGAGGCCGGTATTGGTCTTGGACACATCCTAATGGGCGGGTGCAGAGTGATCCACGTCTCGCGACGGAGCGATGAGCGCCGGGCGTGGAGCGTGGACGGGCACCGGCCGCTCGGTGGCCCCGCACCCTCCGGCCCGTCCCCTCCCAGCGGGATACCGCTACGAGAGGACGCTCGTCATGTCGCACGACGCCCCAGTCCCCGGGGTCAGCGCAACACAGGCCCGTGATGCCCGCCGCGCCGGTGTCACCGCCTTCGTCGGGACCACCATCGAGTGGTTCGACTTCTACATCTACGGCTCCGCGTCCGCTCTGGTCCTCGGCAAGATCTTCTTCGCCGGGGCCTCGCCGGCCGTGGGCACCCTCGCCGCCTTCGCCACCTTCTGGGTCGGCTTCCTGGCCCGCCCGCTCGGCGGCGTGATCTTCGGCCACTTCGGCGACCGCTACGGCCGCAAGAAGGCCCTCGTCACCACGCTCACCATGATGGGCGCCGCCACCTTCTGCGTCGGCCTGCTCCCGGGATACGCCCAGATCGGCGCCGCCGCGCCCGTCCTCCTCGTCCTGCTGCGCATGGTCCAGGGCGTCGCGATGGGCGGCGAGTGGGGCGGCGCCGTCCTCATCGCCACCGAGTACGCGCCGCCCAAGCGCAAGCTCCTGTACGGGGCGTTCGCCCAGCAGGGCTCCCCGGTCGGCAACCTCCTCGCCACGCTCGCCTTCCTCGGCATCGCCCAGCTCCCGGACGCCGCCTTCGAGTCCTGGGGCTGGCGCGTCCCGTTCCTCTTCTCCGCCGTACTCGTCGCCGTCGGCCTGTTCATACGCCTGCGGCTCGCCGAGACCCCCGAGATGGCCGCGGCCCTGGAGCGCAAGCAGACGTCCAAGCTGCCCATCAAGGACGTCCTGACCCGCTCGCCGATGCTGGTCCTGCTCGGTGTCCTCGCCGGCACGGCCGGGGTCGCGATCACCTACGTCAAGACGACCTTCGCCCTGTCCTGGGCCACCTCCGACCTCGGCTTCGACCGCACGTCGTTCCTGACCGTCATCTCGCTCGCGCTGGTCGTCCAGGTCATCGTGCAGCCCTTCGGCGCGGTGCTCGCGAGCAAGTGGCCCGTACGCAAAGCCGTGTTGTGGATGCTGCTGCCCGAATTCGTCGTCCTGCCGCTGATGTTCGTCCTCGTCGGGACCGGCAACTTCTGGCTGGCCGTTCTCGGCATGGGCCTCGCCACCTTCCCGCACGCCATGTACTACGCGGCGCTCGCCGGCATCCTCGCCCGGGTCTTCCCCGTCGAGGTCCGCTACACCGGCATGTCCCTCTCGTACCAGCTGTGCACGACGCTGTTCGCCGGGACCGCGCCGATCGTCTCCCAGTACCTCCTCAACGCCACCGGCTCTATCTGGCCCGTCGTCGCGCTCGGCCTCGGCTACACCCTCGTGACCCTCGTCGGTGTCCTGCCGCTGCTCGCCCGTATCGCCGCCGCGCCGGAGCCGGCCGCCGTCACCACCCGCACCGCCTCCCACGCCTGACCCGGAGTGATCCCCCGATGAACTACGCCGACCGCGACCCCGCGCTGCGCCCCTTCCTCGACCGTGTCCTGTCCGCCGACGACCGCGCCCGCGTCGAGCCGCTCCTGACCGGACTCGGCGCGCTCGCGGCCGGCGACCTCGACCGGCAGGCCGCGCTCGCCGACGCCAACCCGCCCCGCCTGGTCCAGTACGCGCCCGGCGGTGAACGCGTCGACGAGATCGAGTACCACCCCGCCCACGACCGCGCCGCCGCCATCGCCTACGAGGAGTTCGGGCTCGCCGCGATGTCGCACCGCCCCGGCGTCCACGGCTGGCCGTCCAAGGTCCCGCACACCGTCAAGTACGCCCTGTCCTACCTCTATGTGCAGTCCGAGTTCGGCATGGCCTGCCCGCTGTCCATGACGGACTCGGCCGCCCGCATCCTGCGCCTGTTCGACCCCGAGCGGTACGCGGCCGAGATCGCCGCGCTCTCCTCCACCGACCCCGGACTGCGGGCCACGGGCGCGATGTTCATGACGGAGAAGCAGGGCGGCACCGACGTCGGTCTGACGGAGACCGTCGCCTGCGACCAGGGCGCGCACTGGACGCTCACCGGCAAGAAGTGGTTCGCGTCCAACCCGGGCGCCGACGTGATCCTCACCCTCGCCCGCGTCCCCGGCCAGGGCGAGGGCACCCGCGGCCTCGGCATGTTCCTCGTCCCGCGGCTGCGCCCCGACGGCACCCGCAACGCGATCCGCATCGACCGCCTCAAGGACAAGCTCGGCTCGAAGTCCATCGCGAGCGGCGAGGTCACCCTCGAAGAGGCATACGCGACGCCCGTCGGCCAACTCACCAACGGATTCCGGCAGATGGCCGAGATGCTCAACGTCTCCCGTCTGTCCAACGCCATGCGCGCCACGGCCCTGATGCGCCGCGCTGTCCGCGAGTCCGTCGACCACACCCGCGTACGCCACGTCTTCGGCAAGCCGCTCTTCGAGCAGCCCCTGATGCGGGCCACGCTCCTGCCGATGATCATCGACACGGAGGGGGCGCTCGCGCTCGTCCTGGAGGCGGCTGCCCGCCTGACGGCCGCCGACGAAGAGGCCGCCCGCGGTGAAGAAGGGGTGGCTCGCGAGCTCGTCCGCGTCCTCACTCCGCTCGCCAAGCACACCCTGTGCAAGCGCGCCCGGACCGTCACCGGCGAGGCCATGGAGATCCGCGGCGGCAACGGCTACATCGAGGACTGGGTCAACCCCCGGCTCGTGCGCGACGCGCACCTCGGCTCCATCTGGGAGGGCTCCTCGAACGTCATCGCGCTCGACGTGCTGCGCTGCATGCGCCGCCAGGATGCCCACCGCACCCTCGCCGACACCTACGGCGACCGCGCAGAGACGCGGGAGCGCTGGGAGCTGCTGCGCAAGAAGGGCGACGCGCTCCTCGAACTCCCCGCCGATGAGCAGGAGATGCGGATCGGCCAGTACGCCGACGAGCTCACGCGCGCCGTCATGGAGACCCTCCTGTACGACCAGGCCGCCCACGAGACGCAGACCAGCGGCAACGGCCGCGCCCTCCTCGTCGCCCGCACCTGCACCGTGCTCCTCGACGACCCGGACACCTCGCCCCGCGTCGCACTGGACCACCTGGCCGAACTGGCCGAGGGTGGACAGGTCGCGCCCAGCACGGCACAGGAGACCCCGGCGATGGAGAACACGGTGAAGGAGCCCGCCGCACATGCCTGAGCAGCCCCGCCCCGCCGCCCCGCTGGCCGGAATGAAGGTCGTGGACCTGTCCAAGATCCTCGCCGGGCCCTACGTCACCATGTCGCTCGCCGACCTCGGCGCCTACGTCATCAAGGTCGAGCACCCCGACGGCGGCGACCCGACGCGCGCCTGGGGCCCGCCCTTCAACGGCCCCGACGCGACCTACTACCTGGCCGCCAACCGCAACAAGCGCTCCGTCACCCTCGACCTCAAGTCCCCCGAGGGGCAGGAGGCCGTCCACCGCATGCTCGCCGACGCGGACGTGATGGTGGAGAACTTCCGGCCCGGCAGCTCACTCGCCCGCGTCTTCGACTACCGCGAACTCAGCGAGCGCTACCCGCGGCTGGTCATCCTGCACATCTCCGCGTTCGGCGACACGGGCCCGCTGCGCGACGAGCCCGGCTACGACATGGTGGCCCAGGCGTCGGCCGGCCTGATGTCCCTGACCGGCGAACCCGACGGCCCGCCCGTCAAGGCCGGTTACGCGATGGGCGACCTCGGCGCCGCGCTCTTCGGCCTCATCGGCGTCAACGCCGCACTCGTCGAACGCGAGCGCACGGGCCACGGCCAGTACGTCACGACCTCCCTGTACGAGTCCCAGCTCGCCCTGCACATCAACTGGGCGACCGGCTACTTCGCCACCGGGGAGCGCCCCACCCGCCTCGGCTCCGGCCACCCGAGCCTCGTCCCGTACCAGGCCTACCCGGCGTCCGACGGGCACTTCGTGATCGCCGTCGGCAGCGACGGCCTCTTCCGCAGGCTGAGTGAGGCGCTGGGCCACCCGGAGTGGGCCGACGACCCGCGATTCTCGACCAACCGGGCCCGCGTCACGCACCGCACGGCCCTCAACGCCAAGCTGGAGTCCGTCCTCGTCGACGACACCGTGGCCAACTGGTGCGCTCTGCTGAAGCCGCGCGGCGTCCCCGTCGCGCCGATCCGCACCCTCGACGAGGTCTACGACTGCCCGCAGACCGAGGCGCTCGGCATGGTCCAGAAGGTCGACCACCCGGACGTGGGCCCGCTCCAGCAGGTCGCCTTCCCCGTCACCTTCCGCGGCGAGCGCCCGGCGGTGCGCACCGCCCCGCCCACCCTCGGCCTGCACAGCCGGGACATACTCACCGAACTCGGCTACGACGAGTCCGCCATCGACCGCCTGCTCGACCACCCTCAAGGAGCCTGATCATGCCGTTCGCCGCCCTCGACCCCGTCGACCCGCTGAACCTCGAAGCGCTCCTCACCGACGAGGAGCGGGCTGTGCGCGACACGGTCCGTCAGTACCTCGACGACAAGGTCGAGCCCCACATCGCCGAGTGGTTCGAGAGCGGGGAGCTGCCCGCCCTGCGCGAACTCGCCCGCGAATTCGGCAAGATGGGCCTGCTCGGCATGCACCTGGAGGGCTACGGGTGCGCCGGCATGTCCGCCCGCGCCTACGGCATCGCGTGCCGCGAGCTGGAGGCGACGGACTCGGGCCTGCGCTCCTTCGTGTCCGTGCAGGGCTCCCTGGCCATGTTCGCGATCCACCGCTTCGGCTCCGAGGAGCAGAAGCAGGAGTGGCTGCCGCGCATGGCGTCGGGCGAGGCCATCGGCTGCTTCGGCCTGACCGAGCCCGACCACGGCTCCGACCCGTCGTCCATGACGACGCGGGCCCGGCGTGACGGCGGGGACTGGGTTCTCGACGGCCGCAAGATGTGGATCACGAACGGCTCGGTCGCGGCCGTCGCCGTCGTGTGGGCGCAGACCGAGGACGGGGTGCGCGGCTTCGTCGTGCCCACCGAAACGCCCGGCTTCTCGGCGCCGCTCATCAAGCACAAGATGTCGCTGCGGGCGAGCGTGACCAGTGAGCTGGTCCTCGACGGCGTACGCCTGCCCGCGTCCGCCCTGCTGCCCGAGGCGCGCGGCGTGGGCGCGCCTCTGACCTGTCTGAACGAGGCGCGCTACGGCATCGTGTGGGGCGTCATCGGCGCCGCGCGCTCGGCCTGGCAGGCGGCCGCCGACTACGCGGGCCAGCGCGAGCAGTTCGGCAAGCCGATCGCCGCGTTCCAGCTCACGCAGCAGAAGCTCGTCGACATGGCGCTCGAACTCCACAAGGCGACGCTGACGGCGCTGCGCCTGGCCGACCTGAAGGACTCGCCCGCCGGTGTCCACCCGGCACAGATCAGCTTCGGCAAGCTGAACAACGTCCGCGAGGCCATCGAGATCTGCCGCACCGCCCGCACGATCCTCGGCGCCAACGGCATCTCGCTGGAGTACCCGGTGATCCGCCACGCCAACAACCTTGAGTCCGTGCTCACTTACGAGGGCACGACGGAGATGCACACGCTGGCGCTCGGCCAGGCGCTCACGGGACACGCGGCCTTCCGCTAGAAGCCGCCTGCCGCCGGAAGCCGGGGAAGCCCTTCCCTCGGCGGCCCGCCCCTGCCACTATCTGACGACTCGTCAGATACTGGCAGGAGGCCGTTTCCATGGGCAAGGCGTACATAGTCGGCGTCGGGATGACCAGGTTCGAGAAGCCCGAGAGCCGCGACTGGCAGTACTGGGACATGGCGAAAGAGGCCGGGACGAAGGCCCTCGACGACGCCGGGATCTCTTACGAGGACGTGGAGCAGGTCCCCGTCGGCTACTGCTTCCAGGCCTCGACCGCCGGGCAGCGCGCGGTCTACGAACTCGGCCTGACCGGCGTCCCCGTCTACAACGTCAACAACAACTGCGCGACGGGTTCGAGCGCGCTGATGCTCGCCCGCCAGTTCGTCGAGGGCGGCCTCAACGACTGCGTCCTGGCGCTCGGCTTCGAGAAGATGCAGCGCGGCGCGCTCGGCGGAGGGGCCGACGGGGGCGACTTCAAGACGTCACCCGTAGCCAGGCACTACGGCATCATGGCCGCGAAGCACGGCTTCGAGATGTCCCCGCCCACCGCCCAGATCTTCGGCGACGCGGCCCGCGAGCACATGGAGAAGTACGGCACGACCGAGGCCCAGCTCGCCGCCGTCGGGGCCAAGAACCACCGGCACTCCGTGAACAACCCGTACGCCCAGTTCCAGGACCCGTACACCGTCGACGAGATCCTCGCCGCGAAGACCATCCACGCGCCGCTCACCAAGCTCCAGTGCTCACCCACCTCGGACGGCGCGGCGGCGGCCGTCGTCGTGTCGGAGCGGTTCGTCGAACTCCACGACCTGGGCGACAAGGCCGTGGAGATCGCCGCGCAGGCCATGACGACCGACACGGGGGAGTCCTTCGCCTCCGGCTCCTGCATCGACGTCGTCGGCCGGCCCATGTCACAGGCCGCCGCCACCCGCGTCTACGAGGACTCCGGGCTCGGCATCGAGGACGTCGACGTGATCGAGCTGCACGACTGCTTCTCCGTCAACGAACTGCTCACCTACGAGGCGCTCGGCATGTGTGCTCCGGGAGCCTCCGGCAAGCTCGTCGAGGAGGGCGCGACGACGTACGGCGGACGCTGGGTCGTGAACCCGTCGGGCGGCCTCATCTCCAAGGGCCACCCGCTCGGCGCGACCGGCATCGCGCAGGCGGCCGAACTGACCTGGCAGCTGAGGGGCCAGGCCGGTGCGCGCCAGGTCGCGGACGCCCGCGTGGGGCTCGCCCACAACATCGGACTGGGCGGCGCCGCCGTCGTGACCATGCTGCGCAGGTCGTAGTCCCAGGGGACCAGTACCGGGTGCGCCGAAATCCTGATGTACGGACCGACAGCTGGCTGAGACCATGACACTCATGCTTGAAGCCCCTGCCGACATCGCGATGTCCCGCAAGGCCGCGCCGCCCACCTGGCTCATTGTGGCGGCCGCCTCCGCCGGACAGTTCCTCGTCGTCCTCGACGTCTCCGTCGTCAACGTCGCCCTGCCGTCCATGCGCGCGGACCTGGGGCTCAGCGCCACCGGGCTGCAATGGGTGGTCAACGCCTACTCGATCGCGTTCGCCGGGTTCATGCTGCTCGGCGGGCGGGCCGGCGACCTGTTCGGGCGCAAGCGGATGTTCCTCGTGGGGCTCGGGCTCTTCACGCTCGCCTCCCTCGCGGGCGGCCTTGCGCAGGAGGGCTGGCAGCTGCTCGCCGCCCGCGCCGTCCAGGGACTCGGCGCCGCGGTCCTCGCGCCGTCGACGCTCACCATCCTGACGTCCGCCGTCCCCGAGGGCGCTGCCCGCGCCCGGGCCATCGCGACCTGGACCGCCGTCGGGGCGGGCGGCGGCGCGGCCGGCGGGCTCGTCGGCGGCGTGCTCACCGAGGGCCTCGACTGGCGCTGGGTGCTGCTGATCAACGTCCCCCTGGGCGCCCTGGTGCTCACGGCCGCAGCCCGCTGGATCCGGGAGTCGAAGGCCGGCGGCGAGCGGCGCCTCGACCTGCCGGGCGCCGTCCTCGTCACGGCGGGCACCGCGACCCTCGCGTACGGGGTCGTGCAGACCGAGGCCGAGGGCTGGGGCGCCGCCGCGACCCTGGTGCCGCTCGGCGTCGCCCTGGCGCTGATCGTGACGTTCCTCGCCGTCGAGGCGCGCACCCGCCTGCCGCTGATGCCGCTCGGCCTGTTCCGGGTCCGCGCGGTCGCGGCGGCCAACGCGGCGATGTTCGTGTGCGGCATGGGCAGCTTCGCGATGTGGTTCTTCATGACCCTGTACGCGCAGAACGTCCTCGGCTACACCCCGATCGAGGCCGGCCTCGCCCTCGTGCCCAGCTCGCTCGCCGTCGTCGCCGGATCCAAGACCGCCCCGCGCCTGATGCGCCGCGCCGGCGCACGGGCCGTCGCCGTGTCCGGCGTCCTCATCACGGCCGCCGGGTTCGCCTGGCAGTCGACGATGGGCCCGCACGGCAGTTACGTCACCGGGATCATGCTGCCGGGCATGGTGATGATGGCGGGCGCCGGACTCGCGATGACGCCCCTGGCCTCGCTCGCCACCTCGGGCGCCGCGCCCGGGGACGCCGGTCTGGTGTCCGGACTCATCAACACCTCGCGGACGCTGGGCGGTTCGCTGGGCCTCGCGATCCTGTCCACCGTGGCGGCCGGCCACTCCGCCGGGGGAACCGGGCCCGAGGACCTCACCAACGGGTACGCGGCCGCGTTCCGGTGGGGTGCGGGCATCCTGCTGGTGGCCGTGCTGGTCCTGCTGACGTGGATGCCGCACGCGAAGGAGGCCCGGCAGCCCGCGAGTTGAGCGGGCCGGAGGCCGTCACAGCCACCCCTGCTGACGCGCCTCCCGCAACGCCTCCATGCGGTTACGGGTCCCTGTCTTGCCGATGGCCGAGGACAGATAGTTGCGCACCGTCGACTCCGACAGATGCAGTCTGCCCGCGATGTCGGAGACCGTCGCACCGTCCACCGACGCCTTCAGGACGTCGCACTCGCGCGCTGTCAGCGGGTTCGGGCCCGCGCTCAGCGCCGCCGCAGCGAGCGCCGGGTCGATGACCGTCTCGCCACGCAGGACCCGCCGGACGGCCTCCGCGAGATCCTCCACCGGCCCGTCCTTGACCAGGAATCCGGCCGCGCCCGCCTCCATCGCCCGGCGCAGATAGCCCGGCCTGCCGAACGTCGTCAGGATCAGGACCCGGCAGTCCGGGCATTCCTCACGCAGGTCCGCCGCCGCGTCCAGGCCGCTGCGGCCCGGCAGTTCGATGTCGAGCAGTGCCACATCGGGCCGCGTCTCCAGCGCCCTGCCGACGATCGCGTCACCCGTCGCGACCTGCGCGACGACCTCGATGTCCTCCTCCAGACCGAGCAGCAGCGCGAGAGCGCCCCGCATCATGCCCTGGTCCTCGGCGAGGAGTACTCGTACGGACTTCGCGGGCCGGTGATCCCGGGGCATCTCGTTCACGGGCCCAGGGTAGAGCGCCCCGCACGCCGTCACCCGGCGCGTTCCGGCTCCAGCATCGCGTCCGCTTCCGCTCCGTCCGACAGGACGGGGAGCTGTGCAGTCACCGTGAAGCCGCGCGCGGCCGGACCCGCCTCCAGCGAGCCGCCCGCAGCGCCGAGCCGCTCGGCCAGGCCCCGCAGGCCCGTGCCGCCGATGCCCGGCTCCGGCGGCTCGGCGGCGGCGCCGCGCCCGTTGTCGTGGACCCTGAGCCGCACGCGCTCCGGGGTGCCGTCCACGGAGATCTCGCAGCGTGACGCCCCGCTGTGGCGCACCGCGTTCGTGACCGCCTCCCGCACCACCCAGCCGAGCAGCGTCTCCGTCTGCGCGGCGAGCGGCGGACCCGACTGGCGCACGACGGGCTCGATCCCGGCCGCCATGAGCGCCGAGCGGGCCCGGTCGAGCTCGGTGGTGAGACTGCCGTCGCGGTAGCCGGTGACGGCCTCGCGGATCTCGGTCAGCGCCTGCCGGCCGACGGACTCGATGTCGGACACCTGCGTGAGCGCCGCGTCGAGGTCGCGATGCGCGAGCCGGCGGGCCGCCTCCGACTTCACGACGATCACGGAGAGCGTGTGCCCGAGCAGGTCGTGCAGGTCGCGCGAGAACCGCAGCCGCTCCTGCTCCACCGCGCGGTGCGCCAACTCCTCGCGGGCGGCGCGCAGTTCGCGTACCGCCTCGGACAGGGAGAGGATCGCGGCGGTCACCATCGTGGACAGGAAGGTGCCGTACGCGATGTTGATCGCGTCCCAGCCCTCCTTGAGACCGCCGATGGTCCCGGCCAGCACGCTCAGGCCGAGGCCGACCTGGCCGAGGCGGCGGCCCCTGACGACCGCGCCCGCCGCCAGGCCGAGCAGCGGGAAGAACATCAGCCAGCTGCCGCCGTAGGTGATCGCGAGCCCGCAGGTGAGCAGGCCCATCGCGATCAGTGCCAGGAGCGTGTACCGGGCCTCGCGCCGCCTCTTGTCGAATGCCTGGAACACGACCGAGATGTACAGGCTGTTGAAGGCGAACAGGCCGATGCCGCCGATCCAGGGGTTGGCCGTCTTGCCCTGGAGGAGGTTCGAGAAGGCGCCGAGCCCCATCAGGAGCCAGGGCAGCAGCGTGAATCCGTTCGGCGGCGGACCGATGGGCCCGCCTTCCGGCGCCCCGCTGTTCTTCGCGTCCTCGTCCCGGGCCCGCCACTGCGCCTTCCAGAGGTCCCGGTCCGCCTTGCACTCCCGGCGGGCGTCCCGCAGTTCGAACATCCGGCAGGTGACTCGGTGCTTGAAGGACATGGTTCCCCAGCTCCCCGTTCAGACGGTCCGCGCTGCCCTGCGGTACGACACCACAGCGTACGAACCGAAGGCCAGCAGCCAGGCGGAGAGCACCGCGACCGCGGCGGCGGACGGCGCGTGACCGTCGGCGACGGCGGTGCCGAGCTGCGCGAACCGGTTCGTCGGCGTGTACGACGACACGGACTGTAGCCACCCGGGGAAGAGCGCGACCGGGAACCACAGGCCGCCGAGGACCGAGAGCCCCAGATTGCACACCATGTTCGCGACCCCCGTGGTCTGCGCGGTCAGCCGGTAGCCGTTGCCGAGTCCGAGCAGGGTGAAGGGGATCGAGCCGAGCCACAGCAGCAGCGCGATGACGGCCCACTGCCACACGTCCAGCCGCACCCCGTTGACCAGGCCGCCCGCGAGGAGCACCGCCGCGATCGACGGCAGCACCGTCACCGACCCCGTCAGGGCCCGGCCCGCCACCACCTGGCGCGGCGTCATCGGGGTGACCCGCAGCTGCCGCAGCCACCCGATCGCCTTGTCCTCGGCGACCCCGCCGCCGGTGTTGAGGGCCGAGCCCACCGCGCCGTAGGCGGCCATGCCGACCATGGAGACCGTCCTCCACCGGGGGTCGTTCTCACCGAGGTTGGTGAACAGCAGGTACATCAGCACCGGCATCCCGACACCGAAGATCACGAACATGGTGTCGCGCAGGGTCCTGCGCACTTCGAGCCTGATGTAGTCGATCATCGAACCGTCTCCAGATCCGTGTCGGAACCGCTGCCGGGACGGCTGTCCGAACCGCTGCCGGGACGGCTGTCCGAACCGCTGTCCGAACTGCCGTCGCTACCGCTGCCCGAGCGGCCGTCGGAACCGCTCGTCAGCGCCATGAACGCGTCGTCGAGGGAGGCCGGGGCGACCTCAAGACCCTGGATCGCGTTCAGTCCGGCCAGCGCGATCACCGTCGCGTCCGAGTCGTCCGTACGCAGCCTGGCCCGGTCCCCCCGGACCTCCACGGCCGTCACGCCGGGCAGCAGCGACAGGCCCTCCGTGCCGCGCCCGGCCAGATCGAACGAGACGAGGCTGCCGCCCGCGGCCCGCTTCAGCTCCTCGCCGCTGCCGGCCGCGACGACCTTGCCGTGGTCGATGACCACGATGCGGTCGGCGTGCGCGTCCGCTTCCTCCAGGTAGTGCGTGGAGAAGAGCACCGTGTGGCCGCGCCGCGCGTAGGCCCGCATCGACGCCCAGAAGGCGTGCCGCGCCTCCACGTCGAGGGCGGCCGTCGGCTCGTCGAGCACGAGCAGCGCCGGGTTCCCGGCCAGGGCCACGGCGAACCGCACCCGCTGGGTCTGGCCGCCGGACAGCTTGTCGACGCGCCGCTGCGCGAGCTCCTCGATGCCGGCCAGCGCGAGCGCGTCGGCGACGGGCATCGGCGCCGGGTAGCGGCCCGCCACGAAGGAGACCAGCTCACGGACCGTGACCCGGGGGACCGCGCGGCCCTCCTGGAGCATCGCGCCGACCTGCCCGGCGCGCACCGCCTCCTCCGGCGTGGTGCCGAAGAGCGAGACCGTGCCCTCGTCCGGGGTGTCGAGGCCCAGCAGGAGGGCGATCGTGGAGGACTTGCCCGCGCCGTTGCGGCCGAGCAGGGCGACGGTCTCGCCGCGCCGGATCTCCAGATCGACCCCGTCGACGGCGCGCACCGCGCCGAATGTCTTGACCGCCCCCGTGAAGGACACGGCCACCGGTGTCCCGTCTGTCATCGTCATGGCAAGGACGCTACGGGCCGGGGGCCGGGCGCGGCAGATGCCGGTTGTACGGAGCCGGGCAGTACAAATGTCACGGTCGCCCGGCCCGGCCGCCCGCCGACCAGATCTGACATGGCGTCAGGAGTCTTCCCAACTGCCGTGGTCTTGGCTATACATGGGATCGCCGGACTGGAACGCGTTCTAGAACGGGCGCGTGGCGTTCCACCAGGTTCCTCCAGCCGGGGGTTCCTCCGGCCCAGCAACGACCTCGGTGCGACCGACGGTGCGGACGGCCGCACCGAGGTCTTCCCCGCACAAGGAGTCTCTGTCTGATGCCGATCGACGCCGCCAAGGCCGTAGCCGCCGAACCCCGGTCCGCCGAGATCACCTGGGACCACAAGGACATCCAGCTCTACCACCTCGGCCTCGGCGCGGGCACTCCCGCCACCGACCCCGACGAGCTGCGCTACACCCTTGAGTCCCGGCTGCACGTCCTGCCCAGCTTCGCCACCGTCGCAGGCGCCGGAATGGGCGTCGTCGGAGGCCTCTCGGCCCCCGGCATCGAGGTCAACCTCGCCCACGTGCTGCACGGCGGCCAGAGCGTCGAACTGCACCGCCCCATCCCCGTAAAGGGCAGCGCGACCTCCACCTCACGCGTCGCCGCCGTCTACGACAAGGGCAAGGCCGCCATCCTCGTCCTGCGCACCGAGGTCGCCGACGCGGACGGCCCGCTGTGGACCAGCGACGCGCAGATCTTCGTCCGCGGAGAGGGCGGCTTCGGGGGCGAGCGCGGACCGTCCGCCCGCGTCGAGGCGCCCACCGGCGAACCCGACCGCACCGTCGACCGCCCCGTCCGCGAGGACCAGGCACTCCTGTACCGGCTCTCCGGGGACTGGAACCCCCTGCACGCCGACCCGGAGTTCGCCAAGCTCGCCGGCTTCGACCGGCCCATCCTGCACGGCCTGTGCTCGTACGGCATGACGCTCAAGGCCGTCGTCGACACGCTCCTCGACGGCGACGTGTCCCGCGTGCGGTCCTACGCGACGCGGTTCACCGGGGTCGTCTTCCCGGGCGAGACGCTGCGGATCAGGATGTGGCGCTCCGAGGGCCGGATCCAGGCCACCGTCACCGCCGTCGAGCGGGACGAGGCGCCCGTACTCGCCGACACCATCGTCGAACACGCCTGACACCTCCGGGGCCCTTCGCGGCCCATCGGGACCCTTCGGGAGAGGAGCCGCACGCCATGCGCGCAGCCGTACTGCACGAGATAGGCCAGGACAAACTCGAGGTACTCGACGACGTCGAGGCCGTGGGCTTCGGGCCCGGCAGGGTGAAGATCCGGGTCAGGGCCACCGGACTGTGCCACTCCGACGTGTCCGCGATGAACGGCGTGCTGCCGCAGCCCGCCCCCTTCATCCCCGGCCACGAGGGCGCCGGCGAGATCCTCGACGTCGGCGACGGCGTCACGCACGTCAAGCCCGGCGACCGCGTCCTGGTGTGCTGGCTCCCGGCCTGCGGCGCCTGTCCGGCGTGCAAACGCGGCCAGACCCAGCTCTGCCTCGCCGGGTTCATGAACGCGGGCACTCCCAACTTCAAGCGCCCCGGCGGAGATGTCTTCGGCTTCGCGGGCACCGGCACCTTCACCGAGGAGGTCGTCGTCGACGCGGGCTGCGCCGTGCCCATCCCCGACGACGTGCCCTTCGACATCGCGGCCCTCATCGGCTGCGGCGTCACCACCGGGCTCGGCGCCGCCATCAACACCGCGGACGTGGCCGCCGGCTCGTCCGTCGCCGTCATCGGCTGCGGCGGCGTCGGCATCTCCGCGATCCAGGGCGCCCGGCTCAAGGGCGCCGCGCAGATCGTCGCCGTGGACCCCGTCGAGTCGCGCCGCGAGGCCGCCCTCAAGTTCGGCGCCACCGAGGCCGTCGCGCCCGACGCCCTTGGCGACGCCAAGCAGCGCATCACCGCGGGCGAGGGCTTCGACTACGTCTTCGAGGTCGTGGGCAAGTCCGCCACGGCCCGCACCGCCTACGAGACGACGCGACGCGGCGGCACCCTGTGCGTCGTCGGCGCGGGCGCCCTCGACGACTTCCTCCAGCTCAACATGTTCGAGCTGTTCTTCGACGAGAAGAAGATCCTGCCGTCCATGTACGGCGGCGGCGACGTCCTGGCCTCCTACGAGCGGGCCATCGCCCTGTGGCGGGCCGGCCGCATCGACCTGGAGAGCCTCATCACGCACCGCGTGCAGCTCGCCGAGATCAACGAAGCCCTCGACCAGATGCGGACGGGCACCGCGCTGCGCACCTGCATCGAAATCTGAGAGAGGACCCCGATCCCCGATGGCATCAGAGTCACTGCCGCTCCAGGGCCTGTCCGCGATCGTCACCGGCGCGGGCCGCGGCCTCGGCCGGGCGGAGGCGCTCGAACTCGCCAGGCTCGGCGCGAGCGTCGTCGTGAACGACTTCGGACAGCCGGGCCGTGACGGCTCCGGCGGCGCCGACGCCACCCCGGCCGAGGAGGTCGCCGCCGAGATCCGGGCCGCGGGCGGGCAGGCCGTCGCCCACCTCGGCGACGTCGCCGACCACGAACAGGCCCGCGCACTCGTCCAGTTGGCCGTCGACACGTACGGAAAGCTCGACATCCTGGTCAACAACGCGGGCATCCTGCGCGACCGCATGATCTTCTCGATGAGCGAGGACGAGTGGGACTCGGTCATCCGCGTCCACCTCAAGGGCCACTTCAACACGAGCCACTTCGCGTCCGTCCATTGGCGCGCACGCTCCAAGGCGGCGGGCGCTCCGGTCTACGGCCGCATCGTCAACACCTCGTCCGAGGCGTTCCTCGCCGGCTCGGCCGGACAGCCCAACTACGCGGCGGCCAAGGGCGGCATCGTCGGCCTGACGACCTCCTCGGCCCTCGCCCTCGGCAAGTACGGCGTCACGGCCAACGTCATCTGCCCCCGGGCCCGCACGCGTATGACTGAGGACGTCTTCGCGGGCTTCGAGGAGCCCGGCGCCGGCGAACTCGACCCGCTGGCCCCCGAACACGTCGCCCCGCTCGTCGGCTACCTGGCGTCCCCGGCCGCCGGGAACGTCAACGGCCAGTTGCTCGTCGTGCACGGCGGCATGGTCGCCGTCGTCGAACGCCCCAAGGTCTCCGCCAAGTTCGACACCGAGAAGGACGCCTTCAGTTACGAGGAGCTGGACGCGCTGCTCACCCCGCACTACGCGGACCGGCCGCCGAACGAGACATTCGCCGCGGCCGAGGTGCTCGGCCTCAAACACGCCTGACCCACCTCCGACCTATGGCGGAGGGGCCCGGAACCATACGGTTCCGGGCCCCTCCGCCATGCCGTTCAGCCCTGTTCGGACTGGACTCTGCGGTGCCGGCCGTGCGGCGCCGCGTTCTCGTCGCGCGAAGACACGCCACCCCGGTGCCGGCCGGGACCGGCGGACCTGTCCGCCGCCTCCCTGGACTCCGCCGTGGTCATCTCCGCGTTCATCGTCTCGGCCATCGAAAACTCACCCCGTAACAAGATCCTTCAAACAGCCGGACGAGTCTAACCGGCGGGTGCCGTCCGTGTCCCGGCGGCCGGCGCGCGTCGCATGAGTCCGGCTAGAGGAGCCTGCTGCAGCGGGACCGGACGGGCCGCCGCGGGCGGCTCGGGCACCGTCTGCGGAACCTGTTCCCGCACTTCCTCCACGGGTTCCGGCACCGACGTGCGCGCGATCCCGCAGGGCACCGACTCGGTGGCGTACGGGAGTTGCAGCTCACCGTCACGTGTCCAGGAGCCCGAGCCGGCCAACCAGCCCTGCGGAGCCGCGAGGTGATGCATCCGGCGCTCGGCGGGCCGCCACAGACCCAGCCAGGTGCCCGCGGCGCCGTCGATCCGCAGTGCCACCGCACAGCTCTCCGGCATCAGCGTCTGACCCGGCTGGATCGCGAAGGGCGTCACCGCGCAGTCGGTCAGACGCAGGCACTCCGGGAAGCGAACCGGCAGCGTCGAGCCCAGTACGCCCCAACCCAGGCGTTCTTGGCCCGGCGACGGCGCGTCCGAACGGATCAGGAGCAGTCCGCTGTCCGGATCGGCGAGCACCAGGCGGTCCGCGCTGGACTCCGCGATCTGGAGCAGCGGCGTGACCTCGCCGCCCCGCCTCAGGTCCACCGCGACCGTCTTGACGGGACCCCCGTCCAGGGACCGGTCCAGGGCCAGCATCCGGCCCGCGCGGTCCAGCCACACCCCGCCAGAACAGCGCCCCGGGACCTCGGCCACGAACTCGGGCCCGAACGCCTGGCCCGCGACCATCCACACACCCGTCGACCGCTCACCGACGGCGATGGCGTACGCGCATCTGCCGCCCGGCGCCGGCGGAAGCAGCGTCAACTCCCCACCGCTCACGGCCCCGAGAGGCACCTCGCCCGTTCGCGGACCCGTCGGATACAGCAGGGAGAAGGAGTGCCGGCCGTCCACCACGCGCCGGATGAGCACGCGTCCGTCGCCCATCGGCACGACCTCGGTCCCGGGCTCCTCCGGCTGATTCCCCGGCAACGGCACCGCATACGGCTCGGGCCCGTCCAGCGTCCACCGCTCGGGAAACCAGGACTTACCGTCACAGGCGAGCCGCGCGGCGTAGGCCCCGTCGGCGGTGATGACACAGGCGGGACGGGGGGTGAGGGGCGCGGGGTCGGGGGCGCTCGCGGGTCGCGGGGTGCTGTCGGGGGCTTGGGTGTTCGCGGGCCCTGGGCGTGGGGTCGGGGCTTGGGTGTTCGCGGGTCCTGGGCGGGGGGCCGGGGCTTGGGCGTTCGCCAGTCCTGGGCGCGAGGTCGGGGCTTGGGCGGCCGCCGGTTCTGGGCCGGAGTACGGGTGGTCCGGGGACCACCCGTACTCCGGTCCTGGGGTGCCGTCCTGTCGGGGACCGGCGTTCCGGGCTCGCCCGAACTCCGGGGCATGCCGGCTCTCCGGCGGGTCCCCGTACTCCGGGGCATGCCGGCTCTCCGGCGGGTCCCCGAACTCCGTGGCGGGCCCGCGCTCCGACGCACGCCCGTACTCCGTGGCGCGCTCGCGCTCCGGTGCCCGCCCGGGCTCCCGGTCCGGGGCTGCGCCCGGCTCCGGGTCCGGGTCCGGGTCCTGTCCGTTCTCCGGCTGGTGTCCGCTGTCCGGGGCCGGTCCGCGCGCCGGGCCCGGTCCGCTCTCCAGCTCCGTCGTGGGCTCGATCGCCAAGGCCGTCATGGGGATCACTCACCTCCGGTTCGTCCGAGCCGAAGCTAGTTTTCGCACGCGCTGCCGTGGCACTCGCGGCTCAGGCTTCACACCAAAGGGTGGCCATGTCCGTATCTGCCTGAAAGGGGTGGGTCAGATGTGCTGGCACGTCCAGAAGTGCCTGATGTTAGGTTTGCCTAACCGTATTTAGGCGGCCTGACGCCACGAAAGTTCGGAGCTGGAACCCCCATGGCCCTGCGATCAAGCCCTCGCACCCGCGGCACCGCCGCCGTAGCCCTCGCCGTGGCCGCCGCCCTGTCTCTCGCGGCCTGCGGGTCGGGTGGCTCGGACTCCGGCTCCGGCAAGTCCGACAACGGCAGCGGCTCCAAGGCCGTCGCCCAGGGAGGCGAGGACTTCGCCAAGGCGGCCTCGCGGACCGCGAAGATGGGCACGACCGCCAAGGCCGGCCAGTTCCCGCGCACCATCGAGCACGCCATGGGCAAGACCGAGCTCAAGGCGCAGCCCAAGCGGGTCGTCGTCCTCGACGTCGGCGAGCTCGACAACGTCGCGTCCCTCGGCATCAAGCCCGTCGGCTACGCCCCCACCGAGGGCGACGACGGCGTCCCCTCCTACCTGAAGAAGGCGGCGGGCACCCCCAAGGACGTCGGCACGATCAACTCCCTCAACCTGGAGGCGATCGCCGGTCTCCACCCCGACCTGATCCTCGGCAGCGAGCTGCGCGCCGCCAAGCTCTACCCGCAGCTCTCCAAGATCGCCCCGACGGTCTTCTCCATCCGCCCCGGCTTCACGTGGAAGGAGAACTACCTCCTCAACGCGTCGGCCCTCGACAAGACCGCCGAGGCCAAGGCGAACCTCGCCGCGTACGAGAAGAACGCGGAGAAGCTCGGCGAGGACATCGGCGAGAAGAAGCCCACCGTCACGATGCTGCGCTACATGCCCGGCATGATCCGCCTCTACGCGAAGGCGTCCTTCATCGGCACGATCCTCGACGACGCCGGCATCCCGCGCCCCAAGAACCAGCAGGTCGTGGACCTCGCCACCGAGGTCAGCCCGGAGAAGATCGACCAGGCCGACGCCGACTGGATCTTCACCGGTGTCTACGGCGACGCGAAGAAGACCGACCGCGCCACCGCCGAGGGCAACCCGCTGTGGAAGAAGCTCGGCGCAGTGAAGAGCGGACAGGCCAAGGACGTCCCGGACGAGACCTGGTACCTGGGGCTCGGCGTCACGGCTGCGAACCAGGTCCTCGGCGATCTGCGCGGTTACCTCGTCAAGTAGTCCGCCGTTCACCCCGCCAAGTAGCCGACTGTCCGTGGCCGGTAGCGGTGCGTGAGACCGTACCGCCCCCGGCCGCAGCCGAATGTGCGCCAGGGCCGACGGGGCATGGAGGGAAGGTAGCCTTTCATCGTGCCCCGTCTGTCTGAAGTCATCGCCGCGCTCGAGAAGCTGTGGCCCCCCGAGCGGGCCGAGTCGTGGGACGCGGTCGGCACCGTCGTCGGCGACCCCGACGCGGAGGTCTCCCGGGTCCTGTTCGCCGTGGACCCCGTACAGGAGACCGTCGACGAGGCGGTGAAGCTGGGCGCGGACCTGCTGGTCACGCACCACCCGCTCTATCTGCGCGGCACGACGACCGTCGCCGCCACCACCTTCAAGGGCCGCGTCGTCCACACGCTGATCAAGAACGATGTCGCTCTGCACGTCGCGCACACCAACGCCGACCGCGCCGACCCGGGCGTCTCCGACGCGCTCGCGGGCGCCCTCGACCTCCGCGTCAACGGCCCCCTCGTACCGGACCCGACCGACCCCGCGGGCCGCCGCGGACTCGGCCGGATCTGCGAACTCGAACACCCCGTCACCCTGCGCGAACTCGTGGGCCTGGCCGCCGACCGGCTGCCCGCCACCGCGCAGGGCATCCGCGTCTCAGGGGACCTCGACGCGACGATCCGCACGATCGCCGTCAGCGGCGGCTCCGGCGACAGCCTCTTCGCCGACGTGCGCGCCGCGGGCGTCGACGCGTTCCTCACCGCGGACCTGCGCCACCACCCCGCGTCCGAGGCACGTGAGCAGAGCCCCCTCGCGCTCCTCGACGCCGCCCACTGGGCCACCGAGCAGCCCTGGTGCGAGCTGGCGGCCGCCCAGCTCGACGAGATCTCCGACCGCAACGGATGGGGACTTCGCGTCCACGTCTCGAAGACAGTCACCGACCCCTGGACCGCCCACGCGGCGTCCAACGCCACACCGATCCCAACTGGAGCCCCCAACTGAACGCCGCGCCCGCCGACCAGATCCGACTTCTCGACGTCCAGGCCCTGGACGTACGACTGTCGCAGCTCGCGCACAAGCGCAAGTCGCTGCCCGAGCACGCCGAGATCGAGTCGCTGAACAAGGACCTCACGCAGCTGCGCGACCTGCACGTCGCCGCGCAGACCGAGGAGAGTGACTGCGCCCGCGAGCAGACCAAGGCCGAGCAGGACGTCGACCAGGTCCGCCAGCGCGCCGCCCGCGACCAGCAGCGCCTGGACTCCGGCGCCGTCACGTCTCCCAGGGACCTGGAGAACCTCCAGCACGAGATCGCCTCGCTCGCCAAGCGCCAGGGTGACCTGGAGGACGTCGTCCTCGAGGTCATGGAGCGCCGCGAGTCCGCGCAGGAGCGCTTCGAGGAGCTGACCGGCCGGGTCGCCTCCGTCCAGGCAAAGATCGACGACGCGACGGCCCGCCGCGACGCAGCCTTCGAGGAGCTCGACGCCGAGGCGGCCACGGCCACGAAGGAGCGCGGGATCGTCGCCGGTTCCGTCCCCGAGGACCTCCTGAAGCTCTACGACAAGCTGCGCGTGAAGGAGGGCGGCGTCGGTGCGGCCCGCCTCTACCAGCGCCGCTGCGAGGGCTGCCACATGGAGCTGAACATCACCGAGCTCAACGAGGTGCGGGCCGCGGCCCCCGACTCCGTGGTGCGCTGCGAGAACTGCCACCGGATCCTGGTGCGCACGTCCGAGTCCGGCCTGTAGGAGCCTTCGTGGTGCGGGAGTTCATCGTCGAGGCCGACGGCGGTTCCCGGGGCAACCCGGGGCCCGCGGGCTACGGCTCGGTCGTCATCGACGCGGCGACGGGGGAGACCCTGGCGGAGGCCGCCGAGTACATCGGCATCGCCACGAACAACGTCGCCGAGTACCGGGGGCTCGTCGCCGGCCTGCGTGCCGCGCACGCCCTCGACCCGCAGGCGTCGGTGCACGTCCGGATGGACTCCAAGCTCGTCGTCGAGCAGATGTCGGGCCGCTGGAAGATCAAGCACCCCGACATGCGGCCCCTCGCCGCAGAGGCGGCCACGGTGCTGCCGGCGTCGCAGGTGACGTACGAGTGGATCCCGCGCGAGCGGAACAAGCACGCGGACCGGCTCGCCAACGAGGCGATGGACGCGGGCAAGCGGGGCGAACAGTGGTCGGCGTCACGCTCGACCGCCGAACTCGACGTGCCGAAGCCCTCGGGCCCGCCCGGGGACGCGGCGGCCGGGGCAGCCAAGGCGCGGGCCGCGCTCGCGGGGACGCGGGGCACCGCGGACGCGCGTGCCGCGGGGAACGTCGCGGGCACCGCGTCCCAGGGCTGGTCGGCGGCGCCCGATCTCGGGGCGCCCGCCACCTTCGTACTCCTGCGGCACGGCGAGACCGCGCTCACGCCCGAGAAGCGGTTCTCCGGCTCCGGCGGCAGTGACCCCGAACTGTCGGCGGCCGGGCGCTCGCAGGCCGAGCGGGTCGCCGCCGCGCTCGCCGCGCGCGGCACCGTCCAGGCGATCGTGTCGTCGCCGCTCAAGCGGTGCCAGGAGACGGCGCGGACCGTCGCAGCCCGTCTCGGGCTCGACGTCCACATCGAAGAGGGCCTGCGCGAGACGGACTTCGGGGCGTGGGAGGGGCTGACCTTCGGGGAGGTCCGCGAGCGCTACCCGGACGACATGAACGCCTGGCTGGCCTCGTCGAGGGCCGAACCGACCGGCGGCGGCGAGAGCTTCGCGGCCGTGTCCCGTCGGGTCGCCGCGGCGCGCGACCGGCTCGTCGAGCGGTACGCGGGACGCACGGTCCTCCTGGTCACGCACGTCACGCCGATCAAGACGCTCGTACGGCTCGCGCTCGGCGCGCCGCCGGAGTCACTGTTCCGGATGGAACTCTCGGCGGCGTCCCTGTCGGCGGTCGCGTACTACGGCGACGGCAACGCGAGCGTGCGCCTGCTCAACGAGACGGCGCACCTGCGCTGACGTCCGCGCTGCTTGAGGTCTGCGTTACTTGAGGTCCGCGTTACTTGAGGTCCGCGTTACTTGAGGCCGGCCGCTTCGCGGGCCAGCTCCTCGATCCGCGCCCAGTCCTTCGCCGCCACCGCGTCCGCGGGAAGCATCCAACTGCCGCCCACACAGCCGACGTTCTTGAGTGCCAGGTACGAGGGCGCCGAGCTGAGGGAGACACCACCCGTCGGGCAGAACCGCGCCTGCGGCAGCGGACCGGCCAGCGACTTCAGATACGGCACACCACCCGCGGCCTCGGCGGGGAAGAACTTCATCTCGCTCACCCCGCGCTCCAGGAGCGCCACGACCTCCGACGTCGTGGAGACGCCCGGCAGGAACGGCACGCCGGACTTCTTCATCGCGTCGAGCAGCGTGTCCGTCCAGCCGGGGCTGACCAGGAAGCGCGCACCGGCCGCGACGGAGTCGGCGACGTTCTGCGGCGAGATGACCGTGCCCGCGCCGACGACGGCGTCCGGCACCTCGTCCGCGACGGCGCGGATCGCGTCGAGCGCGGCCGGTGTCCGCAGCGTCACCTCGATCGCCCGCAGGCCGCCCGCGACGAGTGCCCGCGCGAGCGGCACGGCGTCGGCGACATCCTCCACGACGACGACGGGGACGACGGGGGCGAGATCGAGCACGGAGGATTCAGTCATGGGGCCATCCTGCCCCGCGCTGTGCAGCATGCGCAAAGGGCGTTGCGCATGCTGCAATGCACTGAGGGGTGGTGCTCAGTGGATCTGGGTCACCACGACGTCGAGTGCCCACGCTGTCCCCGACTTCGCGGGCGCCTGTGCCTCCACGACATGGCCGAGATCCCGCAGCGCCTCGACCAGCTCGGCCGGGCCCGCGGGCGTGGTGCCGGTCTCCAGGAGCGTGCGCACGATCCGGCCCTTCGTCGCCTTGTTGAAGTGCGACACGACCGAACGCTTCTCCACGCCGGTCACCGGATCCGTCTGCGCGTGCAGCACCCGCACCGTCGCGGTACGCCCCGCGACCTCCCCCTTCGGCTTCCACGCACTCGTGTACGCGGACGACCTCAGGTCGAGTACGAGCCCGTCCCCGGCCGCCTCGGGAAGGGCCTCGGCCATCGGCCCGCGCCAGTGCGCGCCGAGCGCCCCGAGCCCCGGCAGCTTCACGCCCATCGAGCAGCGGTACGAAGGAATCCGGTCGTTCACGCGCACCGCGCCCCACAGACCGGAGAAGACCAGCAGCGAACGGGTCGCACGGCGCTTCGCCGCCGCGTCCAGGGTGGCGAGACCGAGCGCGTCGTAGAGGACACCCGTGTAGATCTCACCGGCGGGCCGCGCGCCCGCGGTGCGCAGCTCCACGTTCTTCGCGATCTCGCCGCGCAGCCCCTCGCTGAGGCCGAGCACCTCGCGCGCCTTGTCCTCGTCGGCGGCACACAGCTCGACCAGCTCGTCGAACACGGCCTGCCGCGCCCCGGCGAGCCCTGGCAGGGACAGCGACTCAGGCTTCAGCGGGGCGCCGCGCCCCGACGGGGCCTTGCCTTCGGACGGCGGCAGCAGCACGAGCACGATCGGACTCCTCGGGACAGTGATGCGGATCAGGGGGTGCGGCCCCATCGAAAGCGTACGGAAGGGAAGGGGGTGCCCGGGACCGGGGCGCCGCCGCTGTCCGTCGCCACTGTTAGCCGCAGGGCCGTCCGCCGCCACTGTTCGCCGCCGCCGCTGCCCGCGTCACCAGGTGCCGACACCCCCGCCCCGGCCTACGCTCGGTTCATGCCCCGCCGTCATCTCCGTGTGACCGGCGCAGCCGAGGCCCCGCTGCGCGCCGCACTGCGTGAACTGCGTACGTCCCTCGACGTCCCCGGGGCCTTCCCGGCCGCAGCCCTCGCCGAGGCGGAACGGGCCGCGGCCGCCGAGCCCCCGACACAGCCGGTCCGGGGCGACGCCACCGGCGTCCCCTTCTTCACGATCGACCCGCCCACTTCCCTCGACCTCGACCAGGCCATGCACCTGTCGCGCCGCGAGGGCGGCGGCTACCGCGTCCGTTACGCCATCGCCGACGTCGCCGCGTACGTCACGCCGGGCGGCCCCCTCGACGCCGAGACCCACCGCCGCGTCACCACCCTCTACTTCCCCGACGAGCGCGTCCCGCTGCACCCCACCGTGCTCAGCGAGGGCGCCGCCAGCCTCCTCCCCGACCAGACCCGCCCCGCCGTCCTGTGGACCATCGACCTCGACGCCGAAGGACGCACCGAGACCACCGACGTCACCCGCGCCACCGTCCGCAGCCGCGCCAAACTCGACTACGAAGGCGTACAGCGGGCGATCGACGACGGCACCGCCGAGGAACCCGTAGCCCTCCTGCGCGACATCGGGCGCCTGCGCGAACAGCTCGAGACGGAGCGCGGCGGCATCTCCCTCAACGTCCCGGAACAGGAGATCACCGCACGCGACGGCCGCTACGAGCTCGGCTACCGCGCCCCCCTGCCCGCCGACGGCTGGAACGCCCAGATCTCCCTGCTCACCGGCATGGCCGCCGCCGACCTCATGCTCGCCGCGGGCACCGGCATCCTGCGCACCCTCCCGGCCGCCCCCGACGGCGCCGTCGGCCGCCTGCGCCGCACGGCCCTCGCCCTGCACATCGACTGGCCGCACCACGTCCCGTACGCCCAGCTCGTCCGCTCCCTCGACCCCCGGCAGCCACACCACGCAGCGTTCCTCCAGGAGTGCACGACGCTGCTGCGCGGCGCCGGCTACACCGTGTTCAGCGGGGGCGCGCTCCCCGACCTCACCGTCCACTCCGCCGTCGCCGCGCCCTACGCCCACTGCACGGCCCCGCTGCGCCGCCTCGCCGACCGCTACGCCTCCGAACTGTGCCTGGCCGCGTCGGCGGGCAGCCCGCCACCGGACTGGGTACTCGCCGCGCTGCCCGCCCTGCCCAAGGAGATGGCGGACGGCACGCGCCGGGCCAACACCGTCGAGCGCGGCTGCGTCGACATCGTCGAGGCGGCGCTCCTCAAGGACCGGATCGGCGAGACCTTCGAGGCGTGCGTCGTCGATGTGAAGGACGACGAACCGGCCGTCGGCACCGTTCAGTTGAACGACCCGGCGGTCGTCGCCCGCATCGAGGGCGGCACGACGCCGCTGCCGCTGGGGGAGTGGCTACGGGTACGGCTGACGCAGGCGGACCCGGGGGCGGCGAGGGTTCAGTTCGCTCCCGCGTAAGCCTCCTCGCTCCGCGCTCATGTGCCACGATCGAGGGAAGAACTTCCGATCTCACGGACGGCAGATCACGCGATGGCCCCATCTGGCGAGCGACCGAAGGAGGGGCGCGACATGACTGCGATGGCACACGAGCCGCTCACCCAGGCAGAGGTCCTGCTGGAGGGCTTTCTCGCCTTGGATACTCCGGAGGGTTTCCGGGCGGAACTGATCGAGGGGGACATCGTCGTGACGCCGCCGCCGGACGGGGACCACGAGGACTACATCAGCCTGATCATGAAGCAGTTGATCAGGCGTTCGAAGACCGACATGGACTTCTCCGGGAACAAGGGGCTGACCCTGAAGGACGTCCCCGGCAGTCCGCGCAACCACGTCATCCCAGACGGCACCCTCGCGCCCACGCGGGCACGGCTGTTCCGCGGCGCCGCCTCCTGGATGCCCTGTGACGGCGTGGCCATGGTCCTCGAGGTAACCTCCACCCACCCGAAGGCGGACCGCGAGACGAAGCGGCGCTGCTACGCGCACGGAGGCATCCCCCTCTACCTCCTCGTCGACCGGGACGCCTCGGCGGTGACGCTCTTCAGCGAGCCAGAGGGCCGCGACTATCTGCAGAGCCGTACGGCCCCCTTCGGCAAGCCGCTCCCGCTGCCGGAACCCTTCGGCTTCGACCTGGACACGGCGGAATTCCTCTGAGCCGCGGCGGGTACCATGGTCGGCACGGCAGACGAGCCGGGCGGACGGCCGCGTGAGGACCCTTTCACCAGGGTTTTCCCGAGGAACGTCCGGGCTCCACAGGGCAAGGTGGTGGCTAACGGCCACCCGGGGTGACCCGCGGGACAGTGCCACAGAAAACAGACCGCCGCAGATTTCGATCTGCGGTAAGGGTGAAACGGTGGTGTAAGAGACCACCAGCGCCTGAGGTGACTCAGGCGGCTAGGTAAACCCCACCTGGAGCAAGGTCAAAAGGAAACACCCCGGTGTTTCTGCGCGGACGTTCGAGGGCTGCCCGCCCGAGTCCGCGGGTAGACCGCACGAGGCCGGCGGCAACGCCGGCCCTAGATGGATGGCCGTCTCCCCGGCCGCCGCGAGGCGACCGGGCGACAGAACCCGGCGTACAGCCCGACTCGTCTGCCGTTCAGGTCCTTGACCTGCGGAAACACCCTAGATTTCTTGATCCAGATCGGCGCTGGGGAGAATCTGGGGAGAATCAGAATCAGGGGAGTCCTCTGCGGCCACAACCGCCTCACCAGCGGGGGCCAAGCCGGCGCCGGGGGCAAGCCACGAACCGAGCGCCTGAAGGCCCATGCTCCCAGACTTCGGCATGAAGTGCACATAGGTGCGCAGCGTGAACGCCGGATCCGAATGACCCAGCCAGGCAGCCAGCTGCGTGATCGTCTCCCCGGCCTCCAGCACGATCGACGCGAACGTGTGCCGCGTGACGTGGAACCCGTCCTCCCGCGGCATGTTCCACGCCTTGCGCGCCCACGGCTTCTTACCGTTGGCCTGGATGTACTCGACCTTGGGTTTGGCGAGGACGCCGGCCCGCACGAGCGCCGGCTTCCACTGCTTGTCGTCGAACGTGACCCGGTTGACCGCGCCACCGCTGATGCCCGTTGTTCGCGGCGTCGTCACCAGCAGGCGCACCGTCACCTTCGGCCGGTCCTCCCACGCCAGGTTCGGCCGGTCAGGATCCACCCACGGCAGCGTCACCTCGACCGTGGGAAACAAGTTCGCGTGCTCCTTGACGGCTTGCGCCAACTCCGGCGGGCACGGAGCGATGCGCTCCTTGTTCCCCTTTGGCGGAGCGAAGCCGAGGCGGCCATGGATGCGGACGACCTGACGGACCACGGCGATCTCCTCACCGTCGATGTCGTCCGGCGAGAACCCGAGCGCCTCGCCCTGCCGCAGGCCGGCCGCGACGCCGAGGTCGACGAGGATCCGGTACCGGGCATCGACCGCCGCCCGCACTGCGACGACGGTCTCCTGCGGCCAGGCCTTCGCCTTCGACTTCGGGACCGTGGGCGCCTTCAAGTCCTCGTCCCGGAACGGGTTGACGGGGATCCGCTTGGCCTTGTGGGCAGCCTGCATGATGGATGAGAAGTGCTGCCACGCCACGGACAGGGTGCCGACGTCGATGTTCTTCTCGGCCAGCGTCGCCCACGCCTTGACCTCGTCGTGGCCGATGCGGCTCAGCGCCAGGTGGCCGACGTGAGGAAGGATGTGGTTGAAGACCTTCGACTTCATCGACTCCTTCGTGGTTGGAGGCTTGCGAAGGTTCGGCCACCAGTGCTTTCGCACGTACTCGTCGAGGGTGATAGCGCCGTCGCGCGGATCGTAGAAGTCGCCCCGCCCGGTATCGGTCTGAGCCTCCGCCAGCCAGGCCTCGGCGCTACCCGGCCCCTTGAGATTGGTGAAGCTGCGGTCACGCACTCCCGGGATGCCGGCCACCCGCCACCGCTTGCCCTGCTTGTACCGGTCGGTCCTGCGCTTCTTGCCCGTCGCAGGATCAGGCTTCTTCGTGAACCAGCGATCTTCGATGTAGCCCGCCACGTGCGCCCCTGAGAGTCAGACCTCGACGTTGACCGTCTCGGGTGAGGTCATGTCACTATCTCGCCCTGCCAGTGCTGGAACCATTGTCCCCCGCTGAGGAACCGCTCGATGGCGGGATTGAGCACGGCGACGAACGCGTCCACGGTGGCTTCCGGGTCGACCATGATCTTGACGAGGCCCTGGTGCTCCTTGATCTCCACGAACTCGTCGACGTCGAGCTCGCCGTCAAGGTCGAGTACGTACACGACGCGGACGGGGCAGTCGGTGCTCTGCGGAGAGACGATCGTGGACTTCCACAGCTGATACCACTCGGCGCCCGCGAGGAACTTGTCCAGCTCCTCGGTCAGGGCCCTGGTGTAGTCGAAGGCGTCAGCGGTCCGTCTGATCCGGACCGTGATGATCCCGCGGTCCTCGCCGATCGTGACCAGCTGGCCGGGCTTCAGATCGTCGGCGGCTTCGTACACGACGCGCAGCATGTGCCCTCCCACAGATCGGTGCACCTGTGACAGGGACAGTCAGAAGTGCACGGGTGTGAAAGAGTACGACTAGTGATTGACCATCACAATCAGTTGCAGGAATGTCTACTTGTGGCCTTTTGTGGCCAACCGCTTGCGTGCGGGGGCTGGCCCGCGCTACTCGCTCTCGCGCCGGGCGCGCTCGTCGGCCTCGATCATCATCCGCCAACGGAGCAAGTCTTTCTTCGACTTGCCGGCGAGGTGCCCGACGATGATGCGCACCTCCTCGTCGTAGCCCGCGAGTTCAGTTGCCTCGTACTCCAGGTACTGCGACGCGGCGGCAGCCTTGACTCGGACAGGGGACTTTTCGATGGCGCCCGCGATGGCCTCTATCTGCGCGGGGGTGGGCGCCTTGGCCGGCGGCGCCTTGACGAGCTTCTGGAAATACTGCTTCGGCAGTGTGTTGCCAGTGCGCTCGGCCATCTGCTGGTAGGAGATGCCGCTGTCGTTGGCGTCCTGGACGAGCTGGGACAGGGCCCCCAGTGAGGTAGGGGCGGCCGCTCCGTGGTCAGGGGGCGTGGCCGGGGCCGTCATGTCCTCGTCCTCTCGCGTCACTTTTTTACCGACTGTCTCTCTCGCGGTGGGGTCGCGCAGGAAAACTAGCAGGTCAATCCCTACAACCATCCTGGATTTGGGACGGATCGTCTAGAGATCAATGCTACCCAGCCAAGCGCTTTATCGATACTCGCAAACCAGTCGTCCCAAAAATGTTGACGGATCGTCCCAGGAGTAGTTAACTCAAAGCCAGTGAAAGGCACTTCGCAACACGGGAGATCCATTGGCTGTGCGCTATGAACTGCGAGACCTGGACTACTTCAAAAAGACCATGGAACACCCAGGTCGGGGCCAGTCCTACACGGTTCGCGGCCTCGCTGAGGCGACCGGAATCTCCCGCACGCAGATAGGGCGCCTGGTCAAGGGTCATCAGCCCGACCTCGGCGTCAACGAAGCCCACCGCGTCGCGGGGGCCCTCGGCGTCGGCGTGCTCGTCCTCTTCATACCCCCTCCGTCCCCAAACGGGGACGCTGCGACACCGGAACCCCACCCCCATAGGAAGGAATAGCCAGTGCCCAGGCCCAGCAAGAACGAGGTACCGCCCCCCGCCGGACACGTCTGGATCGAAGAAGCCGCTCAGCGTCTGAGCCTCACCGTGCAGACGCTCTACAACTACCGGAAGCAGGGCAAGGGCCCCCAGGGCATCCCGTGGCCGCGCCGGCTCGCCTACAACATCGCCGAGATCGACGCTCACCTCGACGAGCGGCGCCAGAAGGCCACCCGCCCGACCCGCCTGCACGAGAGCCGGCCCGCCGAGCCCCGCCTCGCCAGCCGCACCCGCGCCGCCGCTTAGACGGCAAACGGCCCCAACCGCCGGGGGCTACCGGCAGCCAGGGCCTACGAGATCCACCCCTCCACCGCATGCACCTGCGAGAGAGAGAAGCGAACCCCGTGAACCACATTCTTTCATCCGCCTCAGAGCCCGAGCAGCAGACCGACCCGGTCATGGAGATCCGCGACGCTGTCGCGAAGCTCCGCAAGCACGTGAAGCACGCGACCGACGGCCCTTGGGTGACGAGCTCGGTCTGGTCGCCGCGCGGCACCGCGACGAGCGCCGTCTACTCCCACGCCCACCCGGCCGGCTCAGTCGAGTCCGAGGTCGTGGCGTCCGGGAAGATCCGTTCCGGCTATGGCGGCATCCGCCAGCCGTGGAACGCCGAGTACATCGCCCTCGTGCAGCCCGCCGTCGGCGCCGCCCTCGCCAACTGGCTGGACCTGGAGGCCGACGTCATCGCGACCCGGGTCGCCGAGGACGGCGACGTAGCTCTCGCCGTCGACATCAGTGGCGACCACGCGCTGGCCATCGCCCGCCTCATCAACGGCACCAAGGGCGGTGCGTCGTGATCGCGATGACGTTCCCGAACGTTCCGAAGCCCGACGCCGTGCTGGAGCGGATCGGCCGGCAGTTCCCGCCGCGCGTCCTCCTGGCGGAGAAGCAGGCCACGGCCTCCCTGTACCGGTTCGGCCTCTCCCTCGGCCCGCGCTACGAGGAGGCCCGCCAGCTGGCGCAGGCCGACGCCGCAGCCGCGAACAAGATCCTCGCCGCGTACAACCCGAAGCTGATCGTCACCCTCGGGGGGCTGTCATGAAGGCCCGCCTGTCGCCGCAGCGCGAAGCCGAGATCGCCGCCCGCGCCGAAGCCGCCACCGATGGGTCGTGGAGGCAGTCCGAGGACTACAACGACATCCACAGCGCGGACGGCGACCACCTCGCCAGCTACTGGCACACCGCCGACGGCGAGTTCATCACCCACGCCCGGACCGACGTGCCCGCGCTCCTCACCGAGCTGGCCGCGGTCCGCGCCGAACGCGACGAAGCCCGTGCGCAGTTGTCGACCGTCGCCGAGTTCGTTGCGAAGCGCGCCGAGTACATCACCGCGATCAACAACTGCTCCCCGAACAACCGCCACGACTACAACCGCTGGCAGGGCCACGCCGAGTCGCGACGCCAGCTCGCCCAGCAGCTCGGCCTGCCCGTCGCATGGCCCGCCGACTACGAGCAGGGGGCGACGTCATGACGACGACTCCCCGCCGGATCGACGCCCTGGACGTGCCGCTCGCCACGGTCGAGGCCGTCACGAAGTGGAAGGTCGACCTTTCCGTCGCCCGCTTGCAGTGGCTCCTCGGCCACCCGCAGCCGGCCGCCGAGGGCGAGCTCGCCGAGTACCGGCATCTCCTCCACGACGCCGACCCCGACTCCGTCTTCCCCGCCCTCAACGACCAGCCCGGGAGGGCCTCGTGACTACGTTCGCTGACCTGTCGCGCCCGCTCGCGCTGCTGCACCTCCTGGCCGCCGACCATGCGGAACTCCCCGCCCTGGACGTGCACATCTCGCAGCACTCCCCGGACTTCCTGCGCCTGTCCATCCACAACGACCTCAGCGCGTTTGAGGCGTGGCGCGAGGCGCTCGGTATCGACCCGAGGTCGGTGCGGCACAACCTGCAGAGCGGCGACACGACGACGGTCCTCACTGCCTTCACGGAGATCGCCGACGCCAAGGCTGAACTCGTCGGCTACAGCCGCAACCTGGCCCTTCTCACGGCGGTGGCTGCGTGATGGCGACTGTCTCCGAGTTCCTCCCGGTCCGCCCGCGCAAGGCGTCAGCCGCCACCCGCAGGCGGCGGGTCATGCGGCTCGCTTACCAGGTTCACCAGATAGTGCCCCAGGCGGCGACCGTCCTCCTCACCCCGGTGTGGACGGACATGCACGGCTCGGCCGAGCGCGTGTACGTCGTCACCGCCCGGTCCGCCGACAGCAAGCAGCACCTGCAGATCCCGGCCGGCGGCTCCCGCACCCTGGCCGCCCTCATGCAGGGCGCCTACCCGGGCGCCGACTGGGACCGGCCGCAGACCTGGCACAACGACACCAACAGGCTCACCACCTGGGGCCAGGCGAGCCGCGACTTCCGCGACACCGCGGACTCCAAGTTCATCGAGTCCGACGACGAGTGGGCCGCACGAGTCCTGGGCGGTGCGTGATGGCCGCCAGCGACCAGACGGCGGCCCTCGAGAACGAGCTCGCTGGCCTGCGCGCGGCTCACGACCTCCTGCTCGGCGAGCGGGACGGCCTCAGGCGCCGCGTCCACAAGCTCCTCACCCAGCGCGGCCCCATCACCGGCTGCGACGACTGCCCCGGCCGGCCCGACTGCCGCTGCGCCGACGGCCACACCGACACCACCGACTGCACCTGCCCGCCCCAAGGAGGGGACTCGTGATCACCGCCCTGCCGCACGACCCGTACATCCTCGCCGTCGTCGACGCCCTCACGGAGGGGGGCGTGGAACCCGACAGCTACTGGACCTCCGACGCCGAGACCGACCCCTACGCCACCGGCGAGGACGCGGGCTGCACCACGATGCTCAACGCCGTCATCAACTGGGACGACGACACGGATGACGACACCGGCGGCCTGCTCCTGCTCTGGGACCACCCCGCCGAGCAGTGGCAGCACGCCCGGCCCCGTGCCGAGGGCGGCAACACCGAGCCCGAGTTCCTTCCCACGCTTGGCCGGTACGCCCACCCCGACGCGGTCGCCGCCACGGTCCAGGCGCTCCTCGCCGGCGACCCGGTGCCCGAGGGCCACGCCCCGTACTGGCACGAGGCCGACGCCGTCCGCGCCGCAGTCACCGTGTGGGAGGAGTCGTGAGCGTGATCACCCGCGCCCGGAGCCTCGGCCGGCACCGCGGCAAGACCCCGCTCGAGCTTCGGATAGCGCTCGACGCCGCCGACGACCGGGCGACCCGCCTGACCGCCGCACTCGACCAGCTCGGCGCCGCGAACACCACGCTTGAGCGGCTGCTCGACCAGGCCGGCATCGACTACTCCGGCGCCCTCGAAGACGTCGCCACCCGGGACCGGACGATCGCCCAGCTTGAGGGCACCGTCCGACTCCGCGACCAGCAGATCGACGACCTGAAGCGCAAGGTCGACGTCGGCGTCAAGGCCGAGCACGTCATCGCGAAGACGCAGCCGATACCGGTCCTGCCTCTCGGCCAGGCGCCGTTCGTCGCCACCGACCCCGCGCACATCCCCGCCATCACGGTCACCTGACTCGCCGGGCCAGCCGTGACCCGACCGTCCGGCCCGGCGCCCAACGAAAAGCCCCGGACGCCTGTAACGCCCGGGGATGGACCCAGCATCCCACGGAGGAAGCCCATGACCACGATCAACGCTCACAAGCTCCAGCGGCTCATCAAGCAGACCCGCCCCCACGTCAGCGCCGACGACACCCTGCCCGCCATCAACGGCATCCGCTTCGAGTGCGACGGCATCCACATCCACGCCCTCGCCACCGACCGCTTCACCTTCGCGGTGGCCCGCGCCAAGGTCCGCGAGGAAACCGACACCTGGTCCCTCACCGTCAGCGCGAGTGACCTCGGCTGGTTCACCGCCTGGCTGGAGACCCACGAGGGCGACACCATCCTCAACCTCACAGCCGGGGACGACGGCCTGACGATCACCGACGACCGCGGCAACCTCGTCGTCCCCGCCAAGGACCACATGTTCCCCAAGTGGCAGGGTCTGTTCCGCGACGCCCTGAAGGACGCGGCCACCTCAGGTGACATGGTCAGCGTCGACACCAAGATGCTCGCCCGCTGGGAGAAGGCGGACACCCACCTCCGCACGTGGCAGACCGAACCCGAGAAGCCGCTCCTGCTCGTCGGCGATGACTTCATCGGCCTCCAGATGCCCTGCCGCTACACGGGCGATGGCAAGAACCGGGCCAAGGTGCACAGCGACTGGTCCGGCACTCTCGGCCAAGGCGGCGAGCCTGCCGCAATCGCAGTTCCGCCGGAGCCGGGCGCTGTCGCCGAGATGGCAGAAGCCATGCTCCGCCGCACCCTTCAGTCGACGTCCGAGATGTTCGACGCCGACACGGACACCGACAAGGGACGCGCAGCCTTCATCGCCTGGGTCCACTCCGGCAGCTACGCCTGGTCCGCGTACCGACTCCTTCAGGCGCTGAAGAAGGCCGACCCGGACCTGGCCGAGACGACGGTCCGCGACCTCGACGAGCAGTTGGAGTCCGGCGAGCTCGGCGAGTGGGCGTGGGACGAGGCCGATGCCATCGGCCACAACCCGAAGTCGTGGCAGGACGAGTACAACGCCCACCTGAAGAAGCGGGCCGAGGAGCAGCGGGCCAGCCACAACGCCCAGTTCCGCCTGCGGCTGGCCACGGCGCTGAACGAAGCCAAGCGCGCCGGAGTCGACTTCCGCGTCGAGCCCAACGAGTACGTGGCCTACGACGACCAGCTCGAGTCCTGGGGCACCCTCTCCGCCGCGCAGCCGGCCGATACCGCCGCCTGACCAACAACCCCACAGACGTCGCGTCGAGCCCACCCCCAGGGCTCCGCGGCACCAGGGCCGCCGCCCTGACACCCCCTGGCGCGGCGGCGGCTCTCCCTCAGCACACCCAGAAACGAGGACTCATGAGCACCACAGACCACCCTTATGCCGCCCCGTCCGGGGTGTTGCTGGGGCACTTCACCCCCGGCACCGCGGCGTGGGACGAGGCCCGCAACGGGCTCGCCATCACCGCGACCGAGATCGCCGCCGTCCTCGGCCTGTCCCCGTGGCAGTCCCCGTTCAGCCTCTGGCACAAGAAGGCCGGACTCCCCACGCCGCCCTTCGAGATGAACCCCGCCATTGAGTGGGGCAATCGCCTCGAGGACGCCGTCGCCCTCAAGTGGGAGGAAGAGCACCCCGGTTACGTCGCGGGTCCGGCCGGCACCTGGCGGAACGTTGAGCGGGACTGGCAGCGCGCCACCCCGGACCGCCTCCTGTATCCGGCGGCCGAGGACCCGTTCACCGTTCCCGACAAGGCGGCCGGCCTCCTCGAGGTGAAGACGTCCCCGTTCGGCGACGACTGGGGCCCGTCCGGAAGCGACGAGTTCCCCGTCCACTACCGCTGCCAGATCCTGTGGCAGCAGGACACCCTCGGCCTCACCGCACCCGCGCACCTCGCCGTCCTGATCGGCGGCTGGGACTACCGCGAGTACCTCGTCGAGTACGACGAGGCCGACGCCAAGGCCATGCGCGAGGCAGCCGAGAAGTTCCTCGACACCGTCCGCCGCGGTGAACGCCCGCCCATCGACGGCGCCGACGCCACGTACCAGACCATCCGCGTCCAGCCCGACGGCCTCGAGGACGTCGACGTCGAGATCCCCCTCGAAGACGCCGCCCGCTACGAGATCGCCCAGCAGCAGATGGCGACCGTCAAAACCGAGCTGACCGCCGCGAAAGGCGTCCTCCTCGACCACATCGGCACCGGCAAGCGGGCCGTCGCCGCCGGCCGCCGCATCGCCTACCGCACCGTCCGCGACGGCAAGACGTACAGCCTCAGCCCCTACAGCAGCAAGGACGCCGCCGCATGAGCCAGATCAGCAACGCCATCGCCACCCGCGACAACAACGCCGAAGCCGTCGTGCGCCAGCACAAAGACGACCTCACCCTCGTCCTCCCCTCCCACGTCAAGGGCGAGACGTGGATGCGGCTCGCCTACGGCGCACTCCGCTCCAACCAGCAGCTCATGCAGACCGCGACCCGCAACCCGGGCAGCCTCATGACCGCCCTCCAGGAGTGCGCCCGCCTCGGACACGAACCCGGCACCGAGAGCTTCTACCTCGTCCCGTTCGGCAACGAGGTCCAGGGCATCGAGGGCTACCGCGGCGTCGTCGAGCGCATCTACCGGGCCGGCGCCGTCAAGGCGGTCAAGGCCGAAGTCGTCCACCAGAACGACCACTTCAAGTACAGCCCCGACATGGACCGGCCCGAGCACAAGCCGGACTACTTCGGCGACCGCGGCCCCATCGTCGGCGCCTACGCCTACGGCGTCTTCGCCGACGGCTCCACGTCGAAGGTCGTCGTCATCAACCGCGCCTACATCGACAAGGTCAAGAAGGAGTCGAAGGGCAGCAGCCGATCCGACTCGCCGTGGGTGAAGTGGGAAGAGTCGATGGTCCTCAAGACCGTCGCCAAGCGCCTCGAGCCCTGGGTCCCGTCCTCGACCGAGTGGCGCCGCGAGCAGCTCCGTGCCGAGCACGATGCCGCCGTTGACGGGCCGGCCACCCGCATCGCCGTACCCGAGCCCGCCCCCGCACCGCAGCACGACCCCGACGACGAGGGCCCAATCGAGGGCGAACTCGTCGACTAGCCGACCGCGTGAAACGTCCGCTGCGTGGTCTGGCGTGGCCGCTGAGCTGTGAGAGCGGCACCAAACAAGATCGTGAAACCAAGTTCAACATTCAACTTGTCAGTGGCCACCCGTAAGAAAGAACTACCGCGCCACGCAACGCAGTTCGGGCTCCCGCCCGCCGCAATCAGGCGGGAGCCCGCCCACCAAGGAGACCACGCATGACCATCACCGTGCAGCCCGCTCTCGACGGCAGCATCCCCGCCCCGCGCACGACCGCGGCGCAGCGGCAGGCCGAGGACTACGAAACCTGGCTCGCCGAAGTCTGGCCCAAGTTCATAGCCGCCGCGGCGACCGGCCGCACCTTCACCACCTACGAGATCGCCGACCAGCACGACCTGCCCAACCCGCCCAACCCGCAAGCCCACTGGGGACGGCTCATGACGCTCCTCAAGGACGAGGGTTACATCCGCAAGGTCAGCTGGGCCTGCAGCAACCGGCCCACCGCCCACCACAGCGGCGTCCGCACCTGGAAGGGCACCGCCGCGGCCAGGAGGGCAGCCGCGTGAACCCGAACTGGGCTGTCGCCGCGGGCCTCGCCGCCATCGCCGGAGCGATCTTCTTCGCCCTCCACATCCGACGGGCCCAGGCCACCGTCGCCGCAATCCTCCGCACCAACCCGCCCCTCATCGAGACCAAGCCCGGCAGCGACTCCGACCTGCTCCTCGACGCCTACCTCGCCTACCACGGATCCGACGCACTCGACCGGCTCCTTGAGGCCATCGACCAGCACCGACAGGAGGGACAGCAGTCATGACGACCGCGACCAAGACGCCACGGCAGCACGGCGAACGCCGCTGCTACCTCCGCGGCTGCCGACGCCCCGAATGCGTCGAGGCAAACAAGCGCTACTGCAAGGCCGCCGACCTACGCCGCCACCGCGAAGGGCCGCAGCGCATCGACGGCACGAAGGCGGCCGAACACCTCCGCAAGCTGATCGGCGAGGGCTGGACCCGAGCCGGCATCGCCCACGAGGCCGACCTGCCCATCAGCACCATCGGTGGACTGATCGGCGGCTGGCAGAAGTACTGCACGCCCAAGGTCGAGCGGACCATCCTCGCCTTTGACCCCGACTTCGACACCGAATGCCCCGGCTACTGGGTCAACGTCATCGGCCCCGGTCGGCGCATCCGGGCCCTCGCCACTCTCGGGCACACGATGTTCTCAGTCGCCATCGAGACCGGCATCAGCTACTCGGCGATCCGCCGCATCAGCCGCATGCAGGGGCGAGTCACCAGCAAGGACTTCGCCGCCCGCATCGCCGACGTCTACGACCGCTGGAGCCACACCGAAGGCCCGTCGGTGGTGACTCGCGGCTTCGCGGCCTCTCAGGGCTGGAGCGGGCCCGACGCCTGGCAGGACATCGACGACCCGCTCTCGCTCAACTTTCACGAGCGGGCCGCTCTCCGCCGCGAGGAGATCATCCACTTCGCCTGGCACGGCGACACCCCCGAGCAGATCCTCGCCCGGCTCAACGGCGAGGTCTCCATCTCCACCGTCCGGCAGATCGTCCAGGACTGGCGCACCGGCCAGAAGCGCGACCGCAAGCAGGTGGCGGCATGAACGGGCACCGTGTCGGCGCCGCCCAGCGAGAGCGCCTCTACGCATCCACCACCGCCACCTACGACGGCGACCTCGACCTGATCGCCATCGAGAAGGCACTCAACGGCGAACCGGTGAAGCTCACCGCCGATGAGAAGCGGTACGCGGCACGGATCCTCGATGCCCGCGGCTTCGACTTCACCGCCATCGGAAAGCGCATCGGCTCCGACCGCACCACCGTCGAGGGCTGGAAGAGGAACGACTGGAAGCCCGGCCGTTCGCCCGTACCGCGCGTGTACAGCCTGCCCGCCGAGCCGAAGTGCGGCGAGCCCCGCATGTACCGCCGGCACCTCAAGAACGGCGAGACCCCGTGCGACGCCTGCCGCGCCGCCAACGCAGCCGCCGACCGCCGCTACCGGCTCACCGGCAGCCAGAAGGAAACCGCGGCGTGACCGTGCCCCGCGGCTGACCGCACCGCAACCCGCCTTATCCGTACTGCCGCCCGAAGGAAGCTCCGATGCCCTGGTTCAGGATCGACGACAAGGCTCACTCCCATCCGAAGCTGATCAAGGCTGGGAACGCTGCGCTCGGTCTGTGGCTGCGCTGCGGTGCCTACGCCGCGCAGCACCTGACCGACGGCATCGTGCCCGGCGTTGTGGTCGAGCTGTACGGCACCAAGCCCCAGGCGGCCAAGCTCGTCAAGGCCGGCCTGTGGCACGAGCACGGCCACGACTGCCGCAGCGACTGCCCCAACCCGGCCCCCGGCGACTACGTCTTCCACGACTTCCTCGACGACGGCCGCAACACCTCACGAGCCCGTCACGAAGCCGAGCGGAAGAAGGCCCGCGACCGCCAAGCGAAGCACCGCGAGGGGGCCCGCGGAGACGAGAACGGCGACCAAAACGCGGCCCAAAAAAAGAACTTTCACGATGAAAGTTCCTCGAAAAAAAGTGAAAGTGCTTTTGAAAAATCTCAAAGTTCAGAAGGAGATGCAGGTCAGGAGGGTGAGTCACGGCGTGACGCTTCCGTCACGGGTATCCATGCCGGTGCCACTCCTTACCCCAGTACTTCCTACGGAAGTACTGGTGCTGCTAGCGAGCAGCGATCAGGCGGCCTCCCGGACCCTCTCGCCGAACTGAAGCGCGGCATCGCCAACGCCGGCCTCACAGGCATCGCCTGGGACCTCCGAGACTCCGGCACCGAGTACGCCCGCCAAGCCATCAACCGCGTCGGCGTGAGCGCGATGGTCACCTACGCCGTCAGCTCCGCCCGCCTCAAGGGCAAGCCGGCCGGAGCCTCCGCCTGGCTTCAGGGCTGGCGCTCCCTCGAAGCCCCAGAGCAGCAGGACGGCGTCAGCTATCTCCCCGCCGCCGTCGGTGACTCCTTCCCCACCCGCCAGCAGCAGGAGACCAACGACCTGTTCGACCGCGCCATGCAGCGCGCCAAGTCCCGCATGAACCAGGAGGATTGATGACCCCCGACGAAGTCGTGGTCCTGGCCCGCTACGTGCGCGCCCTGTGTCCCGGCCAGAAGTTCGACGAGTTCACCCCCGACGCGTGGCACGACGTCCTGGCCGACTTCCGTCTCGCTGACGCCCGCACTGCTGCCGCTGCTGTGGCTCGTAAGCAGCCGTTCGTCAGCCCGGCCGAGATCATCGCCGAGATTCGCAAGCAGCGTGACGATCGCGCTGACGGCTTCCAGGGGCCTGGCCTGTCCGCGGCGATCCCCGACGCGGACCCGGACGACGTACAGGCCTACCTGTCGGCGCTTCGTGGCCAGCGAACCCGCGCCGCAGACGGTCTGGAGATGAAGCCGCGGCCGATCGCCCAGCTACTTGCCGGCGTCGGACGCGAGATCCCCGACGAGCAGAAGCCGGTCCGCCGGCCTGGCCCGCTCGGGGTCGAGTGCCCCAAGTGCAGTGCGGCGATAGGCCGCCCGTGCCGGATGCCCGGTGGCAAGGAGCGCGCCCCCCACGGCGCCCGCAGCGGAGACGCCAGCGACCCGGCCGCCGAGGCTGCCGAGGTCGAGCGGCGGCGTGCAGCATCTGCCCGGCACCTGGCCCGCGAGCAGGGCGAGGAGGCGTCGTGAACGACTTCGAGCCGGAGATCGACGACATCAAGGCGATGCGGTCCGAGAACGGCGGCGCGGACCTGCGGGCGTTCATGCGGCAGCAGATCGCCAACGGTCGCGCCCGCCGCGAACAGCCCAAGTCGAAGCCGGTGTTGAAGCCGCCCGGCCACAAGCCTGGCGCCTGGCCGCCGGGGACGTCGCCGCCGGGCCCGCCGCCCGAACGGCAGATCCCCGCCCACGTGTGGGACGCGGCCGTCCGGCACTACCGCAACACCGAGCACTTCCCCGACCAGCCCTGCGACTGCGGCAACTGCCCTGAGGAGAACCGATGACGGACCACAAGCCGGAGCCCTGGTTCTGGGAGGCGGGCAGCGAGCACTGCCCGCACGGGCCGGAGCCGGAGGACGACACCAGCCCCGAGTGGGACGAATGGAGCGACCGGCACACCGGTAGCCCGCAGGACGTCGTGATCTGCCTGGACGCGCCGATGGGCGACCACTGCCCCGAGTGCTCCTACGACCACAACGACCCCGTCCCGTGGTCCGCCTGCGACGAGCGCGAAGTTACTGATCAGTCCGCCACTGAGGAGACCCGATGACCCTGCACGCCGGTGCCCCGATGCCCGACAACCTCCGCCACTGGATGCGCGCGAAGCACGACCCCGCCCGCGCCGTCCCGTGCAGCCACTGCGGAGCCGGAGCGCACAAGCCGTGCCGACTGCGTACCACCGGCCGGGTCCTCATCGAGCCGCACCCGCAGCGCCGCTCCGACTGGGCGAAGGCGTCGGCCTGCTGCCCCGACTGCCAGGTCGAGCCGACTGTGCCTTGCCACGACGAAGGGCGCGCCCGCACCACCGTCCACAACCGCCGCTACCAGGAAGCCGAGGAAGTCGCCGCATGAGCACCTGGCACAAGATCCGCCCCTGCTGGACCGACGCCGACGAGTACGACGTCGACCTCATCGTTCGCGACCGTCGGCCAGTTGACGGCCTGACTCGTCTCGAGCGGCTCATGGTCGCCCGTGGCCTCACCGAACGCGCCGTGCCGGCCGAGGAGATCGCCCGGATCGTCGGCGTCACCCCGCGCAGCGTCTACCGCTGGCGGTCCGAGGGATTCAGGCAGGCCGCCTGATGCCGCACGTTGATCCCCGCCCGTGCTCCGAGTGGGCGCCGGTGTTCCACCCGCATCTGCCGCCCGTGATCCGCGGCCGGCGCGTGGTCGATGTGGCGCTGCCGGAGCCGTCGGAGGTGCCGCGGTGCCGTCTGTGCGGGCGCGTGCTGCGTTCGGAGGGCTCGCGGGCCGCCGGGGTCGGCCCGCACTGCGCGAGGCGCCTAGGCGGGCGTACAGCGGCCCGAGCCTCGCCCGCCAGCCCAACCACCACGCCAGTCCCGCACATTCCAGGACAAACCGAACTCCCGCTACAGCCGTTTCAACCGACCTTGGAGAGCCTCTGATGCCGAACCGAATCCAGCGCCGCCGCACCAAGGGCTGGCGGAAGCCCGAAGGCGCCGTGTACGTCGGCCGCCCCACCCGCTTTGGCAACCCCGCGCGGCTCATCCGCGTCGACGACGGCCGACTCATTGTCCGATGGGACCTCAACGGCCAACCGGTCGGCACCTGGCCCGCCGACGGCCTTGACGCCCGCCGCTACGCAACCGAGCTGTACGCGTCATGGATCAGCAAGCCCGAACAGGAAGACACCCGCTCCCTGTTCCGCGCCCTGCTGCACGGGCGCGACCTCACCTGCTGGTGCCCGCTGCCCGAACTCGGCCAGCCCGACCACTGCCACGCAGCCGTCTTGCTGCGCCTCGCCAACCCCACCCCGTGACCCCCAACTCGACCCGAAGGAGCACCACATGCGCAATCGACCCGACCTGCTAGAGGAGCTCTTTGCCCTGCCCGCAGCCGAGGTTCCGCCGCACACGCCAGCCGAGGAGCTGCAAGCGGCATCGCTGATCCTCCGCACCCGCCGCGGATACGTGGCGTCGGCGCTGTTCTGGTGGCTGCGTGACACGGCCACGATCCACTCCCCGACTGCTGACGGCCTCGACTGCGAGCGGGACGGCGACGGCTGGCCCTGCCTCGACATGCGTGCTGCACGGAAGGTCGCCGAGGCCATCAACTGCGGCCTGTACGACCCCACCCCGTGACCACAGCAGCGCACCGCCCGGCTCGAATCCGGGCGGTGCTTGCCCCAGCCTTCCACGAACCCCAGGAGATGACCATGACCGAGATCGAAGACCAGGCTGTGCAGATCCTCAGCAACGAGGGCGCCCAGTGCGGCAACTGCGGCGACCAGCCCGGCGACCGCAACTGCCCCGACTGCGAGAAGTGCCGCCGCGGGTACGTCGCCGCGCTGGTCGCCGCCGGATGGGGGCCCCAGGCCCAGCCCGCCGGCCGGGACCTCCGCAACCGCATCGCCCAGGCGATCCGTGGGCTGAACGAAGGCGGGACGCTCGCTGACCTTGATGAGGAACCCGACGTACTCGCCATCGCCGACGCGGTGCTGGCCGTCCTCCCCGCCCCCGCCGACCGGGCCGCCGTGCTGCGCGAGGCTGCCCACGCCATCGCCGCGCTGCCCAAGCACCGAGACTCTGGCACCGGCCTGACTGACGCTGCCGACGCGCTCCGTCGCATGGCCGACGAGGCGCAGCAGGCGGGGGAGGGCCGATGACCGCCGTCGACCTGCCCACGCCGATCGTCGTCCAGCGTCACCAGTGCCCGCACTGCCGCCGCTACACCCGCGCCGACCCTGCCCGCGTCGTGTGGCACATGGGCCGCTGCCTCAAGAACGCGGCAGCCCGCAACTGCGGCACCTGCGAGCACCACCAGCCGCAACAGCGCGGCGAGGACTGCTACCCGGGCCGGCACTGCACCTGCAACGACTGGGACGAAGCCTGCACCCACCCCGAAGGGCCCGAGGTCGACTACCAGTTCCCGGTCCAGGGCTGCCCGCTCTGGGAAGGCGAGGAGGCCGGCTGATGCCCCGCTCCAAGTGGCCGTCGGCGGCCCACATCCAGCAGGCCGTCGACGAGATGCGCAAGCCCGACACGAACCTCGACCCCGACCGCGAGCACTACACCGGCCCGCTCGCCGACTGGCTCGACCAGGCCGCCAACGAGATGGCGTGGCTCGCTCCGTTCCGTGACCACGAAGGCGGCTACCGGCCCTGGCGTGCGGCCACCCGAACCGCCCACGGACTCCTCGACCTGCCCGGCCCGGACGACTGCCCGGTCTGCCACCCGCCGCGACGTACCTGACCCGACCCTGGGGCGGCGGTTCCGGCCGCCGCCCCGCCCCACCGCAAGGAGCACCACATGCCCGACCCGACCGTTACTGATCTTCGCCGTGAGCTGGAGAAGGCCCGCGACGCCCTCGCTGCAACCGAGACGCACCTTGCCCGGCATGCGGAGATGAACGCGGCTCTCCACTGCGCCGAGCGCGTCATGTACTCGCCGCTCCACGCCAAGGTCACCGCCGCTATAGGCCAGATCGACCACGCCCTCGCGCGCACCGACCAGCCGGCCACGCCCACTCTCGACAGCCAGGACCCCGACGGAGTCTGGGCCGCCCTCGTCACCGACCTCGACCGGTGCGAGCACGGCCGCCACCAGGGCGACGACTGCGGATCCTGCGGCGGCGTGTCACGCGGCAACCCGCACATGATTCCCGGCTCGGTCATCGGTTACGGCGGTCGCGGCGACAAGATCGTCATGCCCGACCGCGACCACAAACACGATCCAACCGCCTGGCGTCAGCCCAACCCCGGGAGCCAGTCGTGACCGCCGCGAAGCCGGCCGCGAACCTGCCCAAGTCGCGCCGCCGCCAGCCGCGCTACATCAGCGCTGAGACCGAGATCATGCTGCGCGACTGCTTCGCCGGCGAAGTCCCCTCGTTCGTCATCCAGGACGCGCTCCGCCGCCGCGCCATCGACCTCGGCCGACTCGACCCGATCACCGGCACCCGGAGGTCCGCATGACCACGCTGACCCCCCGCGAGGTTGAGGTACTGCGCCTGATCGCTAACGGATTCACCTACGAGGAGATGGCCGAGCACCTGTCCATCGGTGTCGGCGGAGCCAAGGGAGCAGCCAGCCGCATGATGCTGCGCCTAGGCGCCCTCAACGCCCCGCACGCCGTCCTCCTCGGCGTCCAGGCCGGAATCCTCAAGGGGCGCGTCAAGAAGCGCCCAGGGCCCAAGCGGATGCCGCTGACAGGCAGGCAAGCCGAAGTCCTGACCTCCTCATCGGACGGTGCGCCCATCTCCATCGTCGCCCGCCGGCTCCACACCACCCCGCAACAAGTCTCCGCACGGCTCTCCGAGAGCTACATCCGCCTCGGCGTCACCCACCTGCCCCGCCCCGAACGCCGCGCCGCAGCCGTCGCCGAAGCCCGACGCCGCGGACTCATCCCCGGCGAGCATCAGGAGGGCGCCGCATGACCGCGATCACCATGGCGATGGCCTGCCTCTTCGCCTACCTCGTCCTCGCCCCGCAGCCGACCTACGACTGGCAGCCCGCACCCGCCAGCAGCACCGCCCGCCCCTGAACCACCGCACGCCCGCATGACAGGAGCTCCGCCGATGTACGACGACGTCACTGCCCCCGCCTGCACGATCTGCCGCCGTGGCCTGTATGCCGACGAGCTCGGGCACCAGGCCTGCCGGCCCTGCACCGACCGCATCGACCGCGACCTCAGGGCGCTCGCCGGAGACGACGGCCTGTACGCCCGCCTCAGCGGCCGACTGATGCCCGGCAGCGGCAGCGGGGGGCCGGCGGTCTCCGGGAGCCGCACAGCCCCGCTCCCGCTCCGACTGGAGCCGCTCAGCCTCATAGCCCGGGGTGGGGTCGTGACGATCCTCCAGACGTGGATCGTCGACTGGCACGAGCTGCTCGGCTACCAGCACCCGCGATGGGAAGGCGGGCTGCAGCAGCAGTGCGACCAGGCCGTCAACCGGCTCCGCACCCTGCTCCCGTGGGCAGCCGAACGGCACCCCGCCTTCGACGAATTCGCCCGCGAGATAGGCCAGGTCAAGCGCCAGTGCGAAGCGCAGGTCACCGGCGAACGCCCGCCCCGCCGCGTGTACGTCATCTGCCCGTGCCAGCAGCGGCTCGGCTTCACCCTCGACACGCCATCCCTGCGCTGCCCCAACTGCCAGCAGCAGCACGGGCACTCGGACCTGCTCGACCTGCCGCTGGCTGAGCGGAGCGCCGCGTGATGAAGCTGCCGCCGTTCTCCGGAGACCATCCCCGCTGCCTCAAGTGCGGCCTGCGCGGCGCCCACACGGAATGGGTGCCCTATCGACGGGCCGAGCACAACCACCACCACCAGCGCACCCGCGAAGCCGTAGATGAGCATCTCCGCCGCACCTGCATCCGCTGCGGATACAGCTGGCGCGAAGACATCGTCAGAACATGAAGAAGCCCCCACTGCTCAGGCGGTGGGGGCTTTCGCGCTGTGCGGAAGGACTGCGCCGTGCCAACTACTCGGGCTTCCGGCTGTACTGCGCCAGCGTGGCTTGATTGGTGGACGCGTCCTGCAGCCTTAGCGCCCACGGGCCGGTGTTCGTGTCCATGTCCTTGCCGAAGCCGACCCACTTGCCGATCATGCGCGTGCCGGTCGGCTCGACGAGCATCTGGATCGCCCCGTGGTAGCGGGCGCCCCGGTAGTAGCCGTCAGTCGCGGTCTGCTCGACCCAAGTACCTGTGACGACGCTGCCATCGACAGTCAAATCCATGGTGAGCGGCGAGTCCGGGTTCGTAGACGCGCCGGGGAGCGAGCGGACGGTGAGGCGGTTTCCCCGATGCAGGACGAACACGTAGTGCATGGCGACGAGGCTCTGGTTCCGTCCGCTGGAGAAGTACTCGTAGCGCGACAGCCAGACGCCCGAGTAGTTGGCGCGGGGCGAACCCTGGGGCACCGGGCCAGCCATCGGGGGAGCTACACCCTCGGGGGACGCCTGTACGTCGTGGCCGCCGGCCCCGTCTTCGGAGACGTGCGGGAAGTTGGCGGAGGCCTCGAAGCCGAGCTGCTCTATCGGCATGCCAGTTGCGGCCTCGAGGGCTCGGATGTACGGCGGCTGCGGGCGCCGCGTCTCCCCGGACTCCCACCGCTGAACGAGGCGCTTACTGGGGGACGGCGCCCCCTGATCCTTCAGTACGCGGGCGAAGTCCTCCTGGCTCAGGAGCATGCCCATGCGGACAGCCCGGAGTGTGGCGTTTGGTGTCGTCATGTGAGTAACGGTAGCCATTAAGGCCGACGGATGACACCGGTTTGACGCCTCAATGTCGCCGCCTTTGCCGCCGCGCGAAGCGGGGGTGCCGGGTCACGCTGTGGACATGAGCGATCACGGCACGTCTTGCGACGCCTTAGAGCTCCGAGGGGGAGTCTTCCTCGGGTTCCACGGTCATCACGATCCGGCGAACCTGCTGGCGCGTGTAGCCGGTGACCTCGCAGATGTCCCGCTGGGGGACGCCGTCCGTGTCGGCCAGCCGAATAGCGGCAGCCAGTTCCAGGCGCAGAATCTCGGTTCGCGCCTTGGAGTCCGTGTATCGCTGCGCCAGCTGCTCCAGTGATCGCTTGTCCATAGAGGTCAGTGTCCCATTCGTCGGCATGGAACATGACGTTACGCGAACAAGGTGAAACTTCCTAGGCCCAGCGCTTGACGTAGGGAACATCATGTTCCTATGGTGGAGCTCGTTGGCAGGCAAGACGCCAACAAAGCGGCCCCACCCGGTGCTACCAACACCGAAGCGGGGCCTAGGTCAGACGCCCTCACTACAGGGAGACCAACGCATGAAGACCACCGTACAGCCGACCGCCGGCCCGGCGGCACCGCTCACCACCGGCAGCATCGTCCCGGCGCTCGTCGACGGTCAGACCGTCTACATCCAGTGCGAAGCGTGGTGCACGAACGACCACGTCCGCGACAGCCAGAAGTTCCTTGAGGACATCTGGCACTCGGGTCCCTTCGCGGATCTGGAGGCGCCGCACCGTAACGGCACGCCGAGCGTGCTCGCCTACGCCCGTCTCGGTCTGGACCCGTTCGCCAGTGACGAGGCCATGCGTCGGCCGTTCCTGTTCGTCGAGGACGGCGTCAGTGGCGAAGGCTCCTACATGGACGCCGAGCACGCTGACCAGTTCGCCGACAACCTCGAAGCCTTCGCGGCCAAGGTCCGTGCGATGGGTCGCGAGCTCAAGGCGGTGGCGGCATGAGCACCGAGTCCCAGTCGCCGGCCGACCGCGCCGCGCACGACTCGGCGTCGTTCGTCCGCCGCACGATCCTCGAATCGTTCCCGGCTGGCGACCCGCGTGGTTCGTGGCCGGCGGAGGAGTTCGCCGCCGAGCAGCAGCGGGCCGGCGTCCCGGCCGAGGTCGTCATGGACCTGGCCGGCGACCGGTTCCTCGTCATCGTCCGCAACCAGCAGATGGCGGTGGCGGCATGAGCGAGCAGTCCGAGTTCCTGTCCGCTGCGGCCGAGCAGGTCCGCGCCTTCAACCACACGTCCCGCTCAACCTCGGATGGCTGGGAGTACCCGAGCGACTCCTACACCGCGCTCGGCGCCCTCTCGTACTTGGTGCAGATGCTGGGCCAGGCCGTCCAGCAGTCCACCATCCCGGTGACGCACGCCTACAAGGCGGGCCGCGTTCTGGTCGACGGCGGCGGCAGCGCGAACGCCAAGGTCGCGGAGATGCGGACCGCCCGCGAGGACGCCGTTGCTGCTGCCGCCGCGTTGACGGCCGCCGTCCAGCGGATGCACAACGCCGTCTCCCCGATGGGCTTCGACACCCGTGGCATTCCGGAGTTCGAGGAGGGTGACGAGTCGTGACCGACGACCAGGCCAAGGAGCTGAGCCGCAGGGTCGCCGAGGCGAACCGGCGCAGCGAGCAGCGCCCCCGCTAACCCCTAGCTGCCGCGGGCGGGTCGACCCCCAGTCCTCGCCCGCGGCGCACCACCCCGCACGACCCCCATTCCTGCTTGATCCACGCGAAAGGCACCCCCATGTCTCCGTACCTGTTCTCCGGCGATCTCGGCGTCACCGAGCTGGGCCGCAAGGCCCGCGCCAACACGACCGTCGCCGAGGCGGCCGTCCTGTCCCTCACTGACCTGTTCGGCGACTACGCCAAGGCCCGCGAGGCCGGTGACGTGGCCCGCCTGAGCCAGATCCGGGCGGACGCCGACCCGGACCTGCTCGCCGAGCTCGACGGCTTCGACTACCCGGCCGCCGCCTGACCCGTCAGCCCCGGCCGGGCCGAACTCGGGCCTACGCCTCGAACGCAGGCCAGGGCGCGCTCGGCCCACATCACTCACTCGAAGAGGAGAACGACATGCGATTCCGCACCAGCCCTTCCCCCGCTGCCACCGAGACGAAGAACCGCACCAGCGACGACCTGCGGAACGAGTACAGCCTGATCAGCCGGGAGCGGCAGGGCGGACACAACACCGTGGGGAGCATCGCCGACCAGAACGACATCGCCCGCGAGCTGGAGCGCCGCGGCGAGCTCTAACCCGCCCCGCCGGGGAGTCGCCCGTCTCCCCGGCACCCCAACCCGAGAGGACCCGTCATGGGCTTGTTCGCCCCCAAGTACCCGAAGTCCGACACACCCGGCGCCACGAATGGCAAGCCCGAGCGCCGCTCCCGCAGCCAGGAACGCCATGACCGGCGCTACGCAGTCCGTGACGCCGCCGAGGCGATCAAGGAGGAGCAGACGAAGGCGTGGCTTGACGGCAAGCGTCCTCTCGGGGACCCGCAGGCCGACCACGAAGCCGCCTACGCCATGGCCGAGCAGATGGTTCCTGAGCCCCCGAAGCGCCGCGGCTGGTTCTCCTAACCCGCAACACCTGACCCCGCACCACCCCAACCCGAGAGGAGCCCGTCATGGGCTTGTTCAAGGACAGGTCGCGCACTCCCGACATGCGTGCGCGGGAGTGCCACGAGAAGGCCGCCGACGAGTTCAGCAAGGGCGACAGGAAGCTCCGCGCCGGCGACGAAGAAGGCGCCAGCCAGCACTACAAGAAGGCCGTCAGGCACCAGCTCCGGGCCGCACAGGAGCGGCAGGACTAACCCGAGAGGAGCCCGTCATGCGCGTGCTCGTAGGCCTGCTCTTCGCCCTCTTCCTCGTCCTCGTCGGCGCCAATCCGGCGGTCGGTGAGAACACCATCGGCCTCGCGATGCGCGGCGCCGCCGCACTCATCGCCATGATCCCGCCCATCCTGTTTCTCGCCGGCGGCGGATGGCTCGCACTCCGGAGGGCCCAGTGATAGACCCCAACGGGTTCAAGCCCCTGCCGCTCCACGACGACCAGGCCGCGGCGAACCGGGCTGAAGCCGAAGCGCTCCTGGCGCAGGCGAACCGCATGCACAGCGAGGCGACGACCAAGGCCCAGCAGACCCTCGACAGGGCGCACTCCGAGGCGCGCCACATCGTCGACGAGGCGAACAGCGCCCGCACCCGGACGCTGGCCGGAGCAAGCAGCGAGGCCGGCCGCATCCGCGAGCAGGCCAAGGCCGAAGCCGAGCAGCGGCAGAAGCGCGACGACAACCTCGACACGTGGGCGGCGCGCGCCATCATCGCCGGGACCGTCGGCCTTACCGCTTCCGGCGAGTACGCGCTCGCCCGCATGGTCGGCTTCGACAAGACCGTCGCCTGGCTGCTGCCGTTCGTCATCGACGTGTACGTCATCCAGGCGTTCCGCCGCCACCGCGACATCATCCAGGCGATCACCCTGACGATCGCCGCGAACGTCGCCTACCACCTGGCTGACGCCCGCCTGTTCGGGCTGACGCCGACCGCCAAGCCGACGTGGTGGCTGATCGCTCTTGTCGCCTCCGTCGCCTCGCTCATCCTCTGGCGCGTGCACCTGATGACGGCCCCGCCCAAGCTGCCGCGGGAGGCCCGCCGACGCCGCCAGAAGCAGCGCCAGCCCGCACCCGTAGCGGCGACAGTTCCAGCGCCAGAAGCACCGCCAGTTCCGACCGCGCCAGCCGCCAACAGCGACCGCCAAGAGGCGCCAACTGGCGCCGCCAACAAGCCGCCAGAAAGCCCCGCCAAGAAGGCCGCTCCTGTCGCCAAGAAGCCTGCTCCGCAGCCGCGACAGAAGGGCGCCAGCCCGGCCGCCAAGAAGCCCGCCAACAAGCGGCGCTCCATGGACGAATGGGTCGCCGACGCGGGCCCTGTCTTCCACGACGAGTTCGCACGGCTCCGCCGTAACCCGACTGCCGCCGAGTTCGCCACCGCCATACAGAAGGCAGGCCTCGGCAAGGTCTCCGACTCCACCGCCAAAAACATCCGCGCGGAGATCCTCGACAGGGCTCCGCTCCCCGAACTGGACGATGCCGAATGACCACGACCGCTGAACCCGTGCGTCTCGTCAAGGACGACGAGGCCGTCATCGCCGCGGCTGAGGAAGTTGTCGAGGCTGTCGACCGCCCCGACAACCCGCTCGCCGACTGGCTTGCCGTCCCCGACACCCCCGTCCTGCCCGCCTGGGCCCGCAACTGGGCGACGATCAAGGCCAATCACGCCGCCCTGTGGAAGGTCGGCTGGTGGCACGCCCGCTACCACGGCCTCCGCACCCCGAAGTACGCGGTCAAGGTCGCCGGCTACTCGACACGCGGCGCGTTCCGCGGCGGACGCCGCCTGTGGCCCGTCCTCGCAGCTCAGGACCACACCCGGGCAGTGAAGGCGCTCGCCGCCCAGTCGAAGGCCAAGCCCGAAGACCCGACCCTCGCCATGCAGTACCAGATCGCGCACCGCGCCCGCACCGAAGCCCGCCGCTGGAGGTGGGGAACCGCATTCCTCCTGGCCAGCGCTAGTGCAGGCGCCCTCTCGTTCGCCAGCCTCGGCCTCCAGACCGCCATCGGCTGCATGGTGTGCGGCGGGCTCAGCGTCATCGGCTGGTCCGACGAAGCGCAGATCCTCGACCACGGCACGCCGCCCCTGCGGATCGCCATGGACGCCCAGCAGCTGAACGACGCGCTCCGGGCCGTTGGCCTGCTGAAACAAGGCAAGGGCGACGACGACGGCCCCAAGGTCAACTGTGTGATGGGGCCGCTCCGCGACGGGAACGGCTGGGCCGTCGTCTTCGACCTGCCCCGCGGCGGCGGCAAGACTGCTGCTGATGTCCTCGCCAAGCGCACCGCCATAGCCGCTGAGCTGGGCGTTGACGAGATCCAGGTCATCATGTCCCGCGTCCGCGCCGCCAAGGGCGGGCACGCCGGCCGCGTCTCCATGTGGGTCGCAGACGAAGACCCGTACCTGATCGACGGCGAGCCCGAGAACAACTCCCCGCTGCTCAAGATGGATTCGTTCTCCGTGTGGGAGCCCATCCCCTTCGGTCGCGACGCCCGCGGCAACCGCATCAACGTGCCCGTCATCTGGCAGTCGATGTTCTTCGGAGGCCTCCCGCGGCGCGGCAAGACGTTCACGCAACGCCTCCTGACCAGCGCGGGAGTCCTCGACCCGTGGGTGCGGCACTACATGGCCGACGGGAAGGGCGGCGCCGACTGGATGCCCATGCGGTCCATCGCTCACCGCCTCGTCATGGGCGCCGAAGACGACGCCATCGAAGCCCTCAAGGCCATGCTCAAGGAGCTCCTGGCGGAGATGGAGCGGCGGTTCGCCCTGTTCCGCAGCGTGCCCACATCGCTGTGCCCCCAGGGCAAGCTGACGAAGGAACTGCAGGTCAAGTACAAGCTGCCGTTCATCTTCGTCACCATCGACGAGCTGCAGGAGTACCTGACCGCGATGGAGAAGGACGAGAAGGAGCAGGTCATCAACGACCTTGGCCGCATCGCCCGCCGCGGCCCGGCGGCCGGCTTCATCTCCAACTTCGCCAGCCAGCGGCCCGACGCCGACAGCGTGCCGACCAAGCTCCGCGAGATCGTCACCATCCGGTACTCGACGCAGGTCATCGACCAGACCAGCTCCGACATGGTCCTCGGCAAGGGCAAGGCCAGCCAGGGCGCAGACGCATCCGTCCTCTCCGAAGACCACAAGGGCGTTGGCGTCCTCGTCACCGGACCGGCCTCGTTCGTCACCGTCCTGGGCGACTACCTCGACGGCGGAGCGTTCGTCGAGGTCTGCCGCAAGGGCCGTGAGCTGCGGAAAGCCATCAGCCAGCTGTCCGGGGACGCGCTCGGAGACGTCACGTCCTCGGCCGCCGATCAGGGCTACACCGTCCCTGAGGTCATCTCGGACGTCCTTGAGGCCATGCGCCACTCGGTCCGCATGTTCACCACCGACCTCCTGGCCGCCCTCGTGCGCATCGACGAGGACACCTACGGCGACTGGGACGCCGAGAAGCTCGCCTCCGAACTGGAGAAGGCCGGCGTCCGCCGCAGCAGCAAGCAGATCAAGATCGACGGCGAGAACCGGGCCGGCTACCAGCGTCGCGACATCGAGGACGCCGTGCCCGTCGAACTCCTCAACGAACTCGCCGCGGCATGACTGGTAGAGCCCCCCGGCTCTACCAACCCCACTACCCGACCAACATCAACACCCCTCTATCCAGGGGCCCAAAAGTAGAGGGGCCCCGCTACCCCGGTAGAGGGGCAGGTAGACCCCTCTGACCTGCGAGGTAGCGCCGGTAGAGGGGGTACGGCACCACCCCTGTACAGCCCGCCTAACCGCCCGTTTCCCACCCTCCCGAAGGAGAACTGACCATGCCGAAGTGGACCCTGACCGCGAAGTCGCGTACCGGCGCCAAGGTCAACCAGATCACCGGCGCAGACAGCGACAGTGTCGCCGTCTACAGCAAGGCCGACCTCGACGCGCGGCTCAAGGCCGCCAAGTCGGACCCGCGCGACCTCACCGTCACCGTCCGGCAGGAGAACTGACCATGCCCGAGTCGTACACCAGCCGAGACAACCGCAAGCGCGTCGGCCTGACGTTCCGTGGCATCCGCCACGCCATCGCCGGCGCCGACATGTCCGACCTCGAAGCCAAGGGCGACCGAATCCGCGCCAGGGCCGAGGAGCGCGGCGAGCGCGAGGCCGACCAGATGTTCCGCGAGCTGGACGGCGCACGGTCAAAGGCCGCCGCAGCCAAGGTCCAGGCCGACCTCGCGACCGGCAGCGACCGCGCTGCCGCCAAGCGCGCCGCGAAGGACGCCGAGCGGAACGTCGAACGGATCCAGCGCAAGGCCCGCAAGTACCTCTGACCATCTGGCGGATCAAGTCCGCCACCCACGAGTTCGACAAGGAGGAATGACCATGCCCCAGCCTCAGCCGCTGCCCGATCAGGCGGACGACCCCAAGGTCGACGCCAACGCGCAGAGGCTCATCAACGCCGTCGAGGACGCGCTCGCCCCGACCAGCTACCGCGACCCCAGCCCCACACCGCTGATCGGCGACGCCCCGCCCGTGGCCCAGCCCGGTCGCCCGCCGGCGAGTCAGGGCGCGACCGACGCGAGCGTCCTCATGCTCGCCGGGGGAGCGACGACCGTCATGGTCGGCGGCACCGCGTCCGTCCTCATGTACGTGTCGCAGTACGCCGACCCCGTCGTCTGTGGCCTCGTCTTCGGCGCCCCCGCCGCCCTCGTTCTCGCCCTCGCCCGACTCGCGAAGCGCGCCAAGCCTGAGCCCGAGATCCACCACCACTACGAAGGCACCGTCTACCAGGACCACAGCCAGCACGAGAGCAAGACCGTCGGCGTGTGGGCCAAGACCAACAACGAGCAGTGAAGGAGACCGCATGAAACGAACCTGGTACTGGACCGCGGCCGTCAGCGACGGCAAGCACCACGACGGCGAATCCGCAGGAACCGTCCGCGCCAGCTCCGAAGCCGAAGCCCGCGCGGCCGTAGCGGAATCGGTCCGTGAGGCCGGAATCCGCAAGGGGCACCGCCGGCCCTGGACCGCCTCCAACATCCAACTCACCTGAAAGGAACCCCATGACCAAGCGCCGCACCAAGAAGACCGACCCGAACGACGAGCTGGAGCTCGTGCTCGTCTTCGACCCGACGACCGGCATGTCCACCACGACGACCGCGCCCCGCACCACGCCCATCCCCGACAAGCCCCGCCGCCCGTGGGGGAGGAAGAAGGCCCAGTGAACGGCGTCTACAACAACCGTCGCAACGGCCACAGAGCCGTCACCGACGGCATCACCTGGACGTGCTGCTGCGGCAAGCAAGGACTCCAGAAAGACGACCAGCACGCCATGCTCGCCGCCGGATTCCATGTCCGCCACCCCGGCAAGCCCATCCCTGCCTCGTACTGACAAGGAACCCCATGCCGAAGAAGATCACCGAGCGTGTAGCCATGGCCCGCCACGCCGCATCCGAACTTGCCACCTGGGGGTCGTGGAAGAACGACCGGCCCACAGCGACAGCGGGCGACGTGAAGACCAAGACGAACGCCATGTACGGCCGCTACCTCCGAACCGACATCACCGACGAAGAAGCAGCCGAAGGCCTCCGCCTGGCACTCGCGCAGAAGGGGATCACGCCGACCGCGGCCTGACCCCCGAACACAGCGCGCCCCCGGCAGGTCAAGTGCCGGGGGCGCTGCTGTGACCGTACAGGGCCTTGCTTGACCTGCCGATCACCGTATGTCACAGTGCCCTCATCCGGATACTCGTGTGTCCGCAGTCCACTTGAGCCCCCAGCTTCCGGCCGGGGGCTTTCTGCATGTCTGGGGGCGTGATGAGACCCGCCGAGCTGTACCCCGACGACCTCGTCTACGAGCACGAAGCCGTCGCCGAGACCGGCGTCCCCGGCCCTGTTATCCGCCAGTGGGCACGCCGCGGCAAGGTCCAGCGCTTCCAGGGCGACGGTCAACTCTCCGGGCAAGGCCACGAGTACAAGACCATGTACGCGCTGCCCGAGATACGCGAACGCGCCCGTACCTACCGGCCGATGCCCCAGCGCGCACCGCGCGCGGCATAGCGCGGGCCCGACTTCCCCCGCGGACCTCGATGTCACGAGAAGGCCACATGGCCATCACAAGGCCTCCACGCGGCGCATGATGCTGCCTCAGCATCAGCACGCCAGGGGGAACCATGAGCCAGCCACGGACCCGCACAATCGTCCTCTACATCGCCGCGACGCTCGCCGCTGCAGCAGCGGCCGCCGCCGGGGGAGGCGCCCTCGCCGACAGCCTCCACGACGACAAGCCGAGCACCGCGCTCAGCTGCAAGGCCGCCATGCAGAGGAACTTCGACGAAGCCCGCGCCCACCCCGACGCCAAGCCCCAGGGCCAGCCCATCGAATGCGTCGGCGTCGACAGCAAGACTCTGCAGCGCTACGTCAGCGAGATCACCGAGCGCGAGCTCGGCAAGGGTCTCAAGGACGCGTGGGACGGCTCCACTGCCCAGCCCTAGCCAGGGAGGCGTCCGTGGCCGGCAACCCGCGCAACGGGCGCCCTTACCGCCGTCTCGTTGCTGCGATGAAGGCGGCCGGGTATCCGTGCTGGATCTGCGGCCACAACATCCCCGCCAACGTCGACGGCCGCCGGCACCCGCTCGCCTTCACTCTCGACCACCTCGTGCCGCTCAGCCTCGGCGGCAGCCTCCTCGACCCTGCCAACGCCCGCTCAGCGCACCGACGGTGCAACAGCAGCCGGGGCAACCGCACGACGACCCGGCCGAAGGCGGCACCACAGCGAGCCTCACGGAGGTGGTGACCATGGCTGACGGCAACACCACAGGGGCCGTGCAGTGCCCCGTGTGCAAGGAACCTGTGACGTATCCCGTCCAGGTCCGCCACCTCAGCAAGACCAAGATCGGTGTCACCATCGACCCGGCTCCGATCCGCGAGCACCTCGCCAGACACGAGGCCCGCTTCACTACGGGGTTGCCACCGACCGCGAGGTGACGCGCTGTGCTGATCGTGGTGGTGGGCCCTCCCGCAGCGGGCAAGAGCAGCTGGATCAAGGCGCACGCCAAGCCCACCGACATCGTCATCGACCTGGACCTCATGGCTCTGGCCATGGCCGGCCCCGGTGCTGACCACCACGACCACGGCGACGTGCTGATGCGGGTCGTGCACCGTGCCCGCTTCGCAGCGCTCAACGAGGCGTACCAGCACCTCGACAAGGTCGATGTGTACGTGATCCACACTCAGCCTGGCGCGAAGGCGCTCGCGAAGTACAAGAGGCTTGAGGCGCGCATCGTGACCGTCGACCCCGGTAGGGAGATCGTCATGGCGCGAGTCAGGGCGATGCGACAGCCGGAGATGGAGCGGGTCGTCAGTCGCTGGTACAACAGCCGGCGCGGACAGTCACACGGTGCGATGCCGCAACGGTCGCGGGCTTGGTGATCACCGGTCGAGGGCAGAGGCCGGCCGATTCTTTGAGGCCTTCCCGAGCGACCCAAACGCCCTTCTCGCTCGTTTTTGCGCGTGACGATTTTGAAAGCCGCTAATCCGCTGAAGCGAGGGCTGGCGATTTAGTAGGATCACTCTGTGTGACGTGACGCTCCGTCACCGCCTGGCGATCTTGCTCGCCACCTCACCAAGATCACCCGTCGCTGATCACGGCGGGCAGGAGGGCCCGGGTCTCCCGGCTCGGGCCTTCCGTAATTCCGGGAGAGCTGAATGGAAGTCATCGCACTGTTCAGGTGCATCGATTGCGGCACCGAGGGCGAGCAGTCGTCGCGCGGCCGCAAGCGCCTTCGCTGCGAGGCGTGCCGCAAGATAGTGCCGGACCGTCGAACCTATGCCGATCGGAAGGTCCGTCGTCCGATCGGAACGTGCGAGGCGTGCGGCGGGGAGTACAGGCAGCATCGCCGGGATCAACGCTGGTGCTCAATGGCGTGCGGCAACAAGGGCAAGCGAACGGTGCCCGCACAGGGGCTGTCGCCCGAGGCGCGTGAGCGGCAGCGCCTGTATTGGCAGGAGAAGAACCGTCGTCGCCGGGCTGCGAAGCGTGGCGGCGTGTCGGAGCCGTACACACTGGCGGAGATAGCGCTCCGTGATGACTTCAATTGCGGTCTGTGCGGCAAGTCGGTCCCGATGGCCGTGAAGGTGCCGGAGCCGCTTGCGCCGACGATCGACCACATCGTCCCCATCTCGAAGGGCGGCGACGATACGCGGGTCAACGTGCAGCTTGCCCACTTCGTCTGCAACAGCCGGAAGGGCGCGCGCGAGTTGACCTCGTGACCGAGTCGGCGGGCGGGGGATTGCCGTGGCTACCGAGGACTTGGTCCGTGCCGAGCTGCAGCAGCTCCATGTCGAGGACGTGTCGCCCGGAATGGCGGCGGTCGCCCTCGACCTCGCGCGTGCGCTTGACGGCTCGGATGCTCCCACCGCGAAGGCTGTTGTAGCCCGCGAACTCCGCTCGATCATGAGCGACCTCCGGAAGCTGGCTCCCATTGGCGAGGAGGGGGACGCCCTCGATGAGCTCACTCGTAAGCGAGAGGCCCGCCGCCGCGGAGCCTGAGCTGCACGGCGTGCAGACGCCGCGGCTTTTCACCGCCCCTCCCGGCTTCCTCTCGTCGTCGGGCCAGGAGGCTGTCGAGCTCGCGGCGCTGGCGGGCCTGGAACTCGACCCGTGGCAGCAGCACATCCTCGACGTCGGCCTGCGTGAGCGCGCCGACGGGAACTGGACCGCGTTCGAAGTCGGGATCAACGTTCCGAGGCAGAACGGCAAGGGCGGGATCATCGAGGCCCGCGAACTGGCGGGTCTGTTCCTGCTGGGCGAGAAGCTGATCCTGCACTCGGCGCACGAGTTCAAGACTTCCATCGTCGCGTTCCGCCGGATCGAGCAGCTCGTCATGGGTTGCCCTGACCTGCGGAAACGCGTCCTGCGGGTGCGGAAGACGACGGGTGAGGAAGCGATCGAGCTGGTCACCGGTCAGGTGCTGCGGTTCCTGGCGCGGTCGGGCGGCTCTGGTCGTGGTTTCACCGGTGACTGCAACATCCTCGATGAGGCGATGATCCTCGGTGACGACGCGATGGGCGCACTTATGCCGACCATGGCGGCCGTGCCCAACCCGCAGATCTGGTACCTCGGTTCAGCGGGCATCGGCTCACCGTCGGTGCAGCTCGGGCGCCTGAGGCGGCGGGCAGAGTCTGCGGTTGAGGCGGGGGAGCCAGACCCGAGCCTCGCGTACTTCGAATGGTCAGTGGACGCGCATCAGGACGAGTGCGGCCTGGGATGCACCGAGCATGATGACGCGGATGACCCTGCGGCGTGGGCGCGAGCGAATCCGGCGCTCGGTATCCGGATCAGCGAGCAGCATGTCCGCAACGAGCGGGCCTCGCTGGGCTCAGGCGGCATCTTCGAGCGTGAGCGTCTCGGCGTGGGCGTCTATCCGTCGGATACGGCGGATACCTGGCAGGTCATCGGTGAGGACGCGTGGCGGGCCCTGGCGGCCGCCGAGTCGCAGCCGGGGGAGCCGGTGGTGTTCTCCATCGACATGACGCCGGAGCGCTCTCACGCGGCGATCGCCGTGGCCGGCCCGTGGCGGGGCGGTACGCACATCGAGGTGGTCGACCACCGGCCGGGTACCGGCTGGATCCTGGAGCGTGCTCGGCAGCTGCACGCGAAGTGGAAGCCGAGGGCCTGGGTCGTGGACGCGGGCGGACCGGCCGGGTCGCTCATAGCGGAACTGGAGGACGAGCTCAGCGTCGAGGTTGTGCAGCCGAAGGCGCGTGAAGCGGCGGCAGCGTGCGGGCAGTTCTATGACGCGGTGACTGAGCAGACGATCTCGCACTTGGACGAGGCGCCGCTGGCTGCGGCTTTGGCGGGTGCGCAGAAACGTCCGCTGGGCGATGCGTGGGCGTGGGCCCGGCGTGGCGTCTCGGTGGACATCAGTCCGCTGGTCGCGGTGACTCTGGCGAAGTGGGGCTTGGGTGCTGACGTCGAGGAGCGGGCCGATCCGTTGGACAACATCTGGTGAGGGGTTGGGATGCGTCGCTTGCAGGCGTTGTGGGTGCGCCTGGCGGGCGCGGCGGGGCTGGTCCTGGGAGCGCTGTGGCGGGCGCTCCCAGGCTTGGCCGGTCTCGTCCTGGTCTCGTATGGGGCGTGGCTTGCGTGGCGGCCGGCCGGGTTCCTCGCGGCTGGCGTCCTGTTGCTGGCGGATCAGATCGCGGACCGGATGCCGCAGCGTAAGAGCGGGGGCGGCCTGTCGTGAGTTTCCTCTTCGGCCAGCGCGAGCAGCGCAGCGCGTGGGCGCAGGAGCCCCCACCAATCCCGCCGAACTCGGCGCAGGGCGGCGGCTATGCGCGCGTGGACCTGTCCCGCATGGAGGCGTCGCTGCAGAAGGTTGCGGTGTGGTCGTGCGTGAACCTGGTGGCCACCGTGGCGGAGACGATGCCGCTCGACTTCTACCCCCGACCGCGGGAGTCGCAGTCGCTGCCGCCATGGCTCGCTGATCTGGCAGGCGACGGGCATGGCCTGCCGGACTGGCTGTACCAGTTCGTGTTCTCGGCGATGCTCCGCGGCAACGTGTACGGCATCGTCGGCGACCGCGACAGGGTGCGGGGGACTGCTACGCAAATCGCCTTGCAGCACCCGGACATGGTGGGCGTCACGCTCGACATGGGGGGCCATCCTGACTGGCGGGTAGGCGGTAAGACCGTCCCGCGCGAGGACGTGTGGCACTGCCGGGTGCATCCGTCGCCTGGGCGTCTCCTCGGCCTGTCGCCGATTGCGCTGCAGGCCACGACGATCGCCACAGGGATCAGCGCGCTGCAGTTCGGTGCGAGCTGGTTCCAGGACGGCGCGCACCCGTCAGGGATCCTGTCGTCAGAGCAGGCGCTGGACGCCCGGCAGGCGATGACCGCGAAGGAGCGGTTCATGGCCGCGGTGCACGGGCGCCGGGAGCCGGCGGTACTTGGCAACGGCTGGAAGTACCAGAGCATTCAGATCTCGCCGAACGAGTCCCAGTTCCTGGAGACGAACAACTACACGGCAGCCGAGTGCTGCCGGATCTTCGGCCCGGGTTTCGCGGAGATCTACGGCTACGAGACCGGCGGCAGCCTCACGTACTCGAACATCGAGCAGCGCTCGCTGGACCTGCTGACCTACGCGGTAGACCCGTGGCTGGTCCGCATCGAGCGCGCCCTGTCCGCCCTGCTGTTGCCGGGCCAGAAGGTGAAGTTCAACCGGTCGGCCCTCGTCCGCACGGACCTGCTTACGCGCTACAAGGCACACGCGATTGCGCTGCGGAACCAGTTCAAGGTGATCAACGAGGTGCGGGATGACGAGGACTGGCTGCCCGTGCCGTGGGGTGCCGTGCCGAGCACGGACGCCCCGGCCAACCATGACCCCACAGGAGGGCAGCCATGACGGACATCAGTGAGCGGGGAGCGGCCGGCGGCATTGTCCGCCGTGCTTTCCCAGTCGAGTTGGAGGTGCGCGCCAAGAAGGGCGCGTCCGGCGTCTCGACGATCGAGGGGTACGCCTCGGTGACCGAGCAGCCCTACGAGATGTGGGACATGTTCGGGTCGTACAACGAGGTGCTTCGCACCGGCTCGTTCGCGAAGACCCTCGCTGAGACGCCGCAGGTGCAGCTGCTGCTGAACCATGGCGGGCTCGCCATGGCGTACACGCAGGCCGGAACGCTGCGCCTGTCCGAGGACACGGTCGGTCTCCACATGGAGGCCGACGTCAACACCAAGCGGTCCGACGTCAACGACATGCTGCTCGCCATGGAGGAGCACAGCGTCGACGAGATGAGCTTCGCCTTCCGCGTGACCCGCCAGCTGTGGTCCCCGGACTACGACCAGCGGGATATCCAGGAGGTCGACATCCACCGCGGCGACGTCAGCGTCGTCAACTTCGGCGCAAACCCCAACACTTCGGTGAGCGCCATGCGCGCCGCCGACTTCGACCGGCTGGGCGAGGACGATGCGCGCGCGCTCATGGAGCGCCTCCAGCGCCGTTTCACCCCGCCTGTCGTGGAGCCCGAGCCTTCGGCCGGGCATCCGCTTTCCCTCTACCTGGCTCAGGCCGCAGCACTCGACCTGTAGCCGCCTCGCCTGCACTACCTGACGCGCCGGAGTCCACGCCGGAGCGCTCCTCGGCATGCCCGCAGGAACGCCACCACCTGGACCACCACCCGAACGGATCCGCAGGCGCGACCCCACCGCAATTCCCATCACAGATTAGGAGTGAGCCATGCTCGCATTCCTGCGTACTCAGCTGCAGGAGCTGCTCGAGCAGCGGGCCGCGCTGAAGACCGAACTGGATGCCGTCATCGAGGCGCCCAAGACGGAGAAGCGCAACCTGACTGACGACGAGCAGTCGACGTTCGACGAGAAGCGCGACGCCATCAAGGCGAAGGACGTCGAGATCAAGGCGAAGGAAGAGCGGATCGCCGAGCTCGAAGAGTCCGAGACCCGCGACAATAAGGCCGCAGAGCTCCGCTCGAAGTACGGCCAGGCGCCGGCCCCGGTCGCGTCCGGGATCACGGTCACCTCTGAGCCGGAGACCTACCGCAAGGGCGGGCGGACCTCGTACTTCCGCGACCTGTACCGCTCGCAGCACATGGGCGACCGTAACGCCATGGACCGCCTGCGCCGCAACGACGAGCAGGTCGCCGACGGCCTGGAGAAGCGCGCCCTGACCACCACGGACGGCTCGGCCGGCGAGTTCGTGCCGCCGCTGTGGATGATCGACGACTACGTCACCCTCGCCCGCGCCGGCCGTGTCGTGGCCGACCAGGTGCAGCACCAGCCGCTTCCGGCCGGTACGGACACCATCAGCCTGCCGCGCCTCGCGTCGGGTACGGCGGTGGCCGAGCAGGCAACGCAGAACACCGGGGTGCAGAACACGGATGCCACGGCGTCCTCGGTCTCTGCGTCGGTGGCGACGATCGCGGGTCAGCAGGTCGTGCCGCTCCAGCTCCTGGAGCAGTCGCCGATCAACATGGACACGATCCTCCTCGCGGACCTGGCGGCGGACTACTCGACGAAGCTCGACGCGTTCGTCATCAGCAACAACGCCGCGAACAAGCGGGGCATCCTCAACGTGTCCGGCCTGAACGCTGTGACGTACACCGACGCGACCCCGACGGTCGGCGAGGCGTACTCCAAGGTGGGTGACGGTATCCAGCAGATCCACACCGGTCGCCTGCTCCCGCCTGACAAGATCTTCATGCACCCGCGCCGGTGGGCCTGGTACACGGTGTCTCTCGACACCGCGGGCCGCCCGCTGGTGGTGCCGGCGGCGAACATGCCGCAGAACGTTCTGGCCGCCATGAGCGATGTGGTGTCCGAGGGCTTCGTCGGCACGCTGCAGGGTCTGCCGGTGTACGTCGACCCGAACATCCCGACGAACCTCGGTGCGGGCACGAACGAGGACCGGGTCATCGTCGCGCGGTCCAGCGACATCATCCTCTTCGAGGGCACCCCGCGCTCGGAGACCTTCCGTGAGTCCAAGGCCGACCAACTGTCCGTTCTGCTGCGGTTTTACAACTACGCGGCGCTGCACTCGGAGCGGTACCCGAAGTCGATCAGCGTCGTGTCCGGCACCGGCCTCATCGCGCCTGTCTTCTAGGCCGCCCACGGCCCCGGCCCGCCCTGGGCCGGGGCCCCACCTTTGAGGGGAGTGAAGGATGCGGATCGAGCCCGAACGGGAGAGGACCGAGGCCGAGGTCGCGGCGGAGCGACGCCGGGACCTGGTGGCGTCTCTGGAACGCGAGCGCGACGGCTACAAGGTGCGAGGCCTGAGCAAGCGGGTCGCCGAGGTCGACGCGGAGCTCAAGCGGCTCGGCGCCGACAAGCAGCCCGTCACCGAGCGCGAGGCCACCGAACCGCGGGAGACGGCGGTCGAATCGAAGCCGAGGCGTACCGCCGCCCGCGGCAAGTAGAAGGGGGTGAGGGCATGGCGATCCTCACTCTGGAAGATGCCAAGGCGCAGCTCGACATTGAGTCCACGTCCAGTGACGTGGAGCTGCAGGCGTATATCGATGCGGTGGTCGTGGCGATCGAGCGGCACGTGGGCCCGGTGGAAATCCGTTCCGTGACCGAGACCTTGAACTCGACCGGCACCCGTCTTGCCGTGACGCGAGTGCCGGTCGTTTCGCTCACCTCGGTCATACCGGTGCTGTCGGGCGGCCTCGCCTTGGACGTGGACAGTCTGACGCTGGACGCGGACGCGGGCGTCGTGCGGCGTCTGGACGGCGGCACGTTCTACAGCGGGCCGTGGCTGGTGACCTACTCGGCCGGCCGGGGCGGCGCCTCGCCCGCGATCAATCTCGCGGCGCGGATGCTGCTGCAACATCTGTGGCGTACCCAGTACGGGGCGGCCCGCGGTGGCGGCGGCGCCGACGACTACAGCGTGACGGAGCCGATTCCGGGCTTCGGGTACGCGATCCCGAACCGGGTGCTGGAACTTCTGGAGGCGGACAAGGCCCCGCCTGGGTTCGCGTGATGGCGACGTCAGCGGCACCAGCCGCCGTCGAAGCTCTGCTGTCCATCACCCGTGCGGCAACTGGCCTGGCGGACGCGCTCATTGTGGACGGCCCGCCCGGTCCTGATCTGTCCGGCTCGCGCCGGATCTACATCGGCTGGTCTCCGGGAGCCGAGCAGGCTGTCGAGATCAGCCAGGACTTCGCGTCGGCGGGGGCCCGCACCCGCGACGAGGAGCTGACCATCGTCTGCTACGCGGAAGTGAGGCTCGGCGACAAGGACATGGCGCTTGCTCGCTCCCGCGTCTTCGAGCTGGTGGCCGGGGTCGAGGTTGCCCTGCGTGCCACGAACGAGGAGCCGGAGGCTCCGACGCTCCGCGGCACTGTCCTGTGGGCGCACCTGACTACCGGAAGCCTCATCCAGGACAAGAGCTCTGGGTCTCTGGCCGGCCTGGCGTTCACGGTCGCCTGCCGGGCCCGTATCTGATTCATCACCACCAGAGGAGTACAGCCATGGCGCGTGTGCGCTACGTGGGCCCGGAGCCGGTATCCGTGCCCGAGCTCGGCATGAGGACCGTCGAACCGGACACGGTCGTCGAGGTGCCGGACGAGAGGTTCGACGGCTACGTCTGCCAGCAGGCGTGGGAGCCCGTGGAGGAGCCGGGCGCCAAGGCGACGGCGAGGAAGCAGGCGCCGAAGAGCGCGCTGCAGAAGGAGGGCTGATCCATGGCGATCGGATCCGGGCTCGGCGCCCAGCTCGGCATCTCGGCCGAGTCGACCTACGGAACGTTCGTCGCTCCGACGAAGTTCATCGAGTTCACCAAGGAATCCTTGGTGCTGAAGAAGACGACGGCTCAGAGCGCCGGCATCGCGGCGGGCCGCCTGGTCGCACTGTCGTCGCGCCGTGTTCTCACGCGGCAGGAGGTCTCAGGGTCGATCGACCTGGAGATCACCAACAAGGGCATGGGCCTCTTGCTGCAGGCCCTGATGGGGACAACGGTCACGCCAGTGCAGCAGGTCGCCACGGCCGCGTACCTGCAGACGCACACGCTCGCGGACACGGCGGGCAAGTCGCTCACGATCCAGAAGGGCGTGCCGCTCACGACCGGAGCCGTCACCGACAAGTCCTTTCTGGGCTGCAAGGTCACCAGCGCGGAGTTCGCGTGCGAGGTGGGCGGCATGCTCACCGGCAGCTTCGAGTTCGACGGCAAGGCGTGCGACGAGGCGCAGACTCTCGCGACCGCGTCGTACCCGAACATGTCGGTCTTCCACTTCGGGCAGATGGGCATCAAGACCGGCACCTACGGCACGGAGGCGGCGCTCGACGGGATCCGCAAGGTCTCGTGCAAGATCGAGCGGCCGCAGCACGTGGAGCGCTTCTACGCCGGACAGGCCGGGCTCAAGAAGGAGCCCATCAGCAACGACCAGGTGAAGATCACCGGTTCGCTTGAGACCGACTACGTCGCGACCACGCTGGACGACCTGCACACCAGCGACGGTGCGACGTCGCTCGTGTGGGAGTTCATCGGCCCGATCATCGCGTCGACCTACGCGGAGACGTTCCGGATCACCCTGCCCGCGGTCCGCTTCGACGAGGGCCCGCCCACGGTCGACGGCTTCGACGTCGTGAAGCCCACGCTCCAATTCACCGGCCTGTACGACGGAACGAACCCCATCAAGATCGAGTACATGGCCACGGACATCACTTTGTGAGGTGACCCAGTGCAGGTACGGATCACCGGCACCGGTCAGCTCCTCGATCTACAGCGCAGGCTTCGGGCGGCCGGCCACGAGAACATCCGGTCCTCGATGCAGCGGCGGATCCGCCGTGCGGCCGAGCCGCTGCGTGACGACCTGCAGGACTCCATCCGCCACCTCGACATCGCCTCGGCCGGCCGCAAGGCGGGCAAGCGCGGGGGGCCGTCGCCGACCACGCGCCCGCTGCGGGCGTCGATCGCGGCGGCTATCCGCATCAACGTCCGGACTACCGGCAACCCCGGCGCCCGCGTGTGGGTCGACCGGGGCGCCCTGCCCCCTGACATCCCCAACGGTGTCCTGGTCCGCCTGAACGAGGGCCGTCTGCGCCACCCCGTATTCGGCAACAAGAGCCGCTGGGCACAGCAGAACGCCACCCCGCTGTGGTGGGACCGCCCGATCAGAAACCACCGTCCGCGCATGGAGCGTGAGGTGGCCCGTGTCCTCGACGACGTGAAGCGTCGCCTGAACTGAGAGAACGAACCCGATGATCATTGTGTATGCGCCCGAGGGCGGCGAGACCCATCGCTGGGACCTGAAGACCGTCCGGATCCTGGCGACCGAGGCCGAGGCGGTCGAGCGCGTCACAGACCTGGAGTGGGAGGCGGCCCGCGCCAAGGTCGTCAAGGGCTCCATGCTCGCCCTGCGCGCGGTCGCCTGGGTGCTGATGAAGCGCACCGACACCACCCTGCGCTACGGCCAGTTCGCCCCGGCCGCGTCCGAGCTCAGCTACGAGTACGACGCCGACGAGCGGGCCGCGATCCGCGTCGCCATCGAGGAAGATACCGATCTGTCCGACGAGGAGCGGGCCTCGATCCTGGCCTCGCTCGACGAGACGGACGCTGCCCTGGACACGCTGGCCGATGAGGACCCCGAGTCGGTCCCAAAAGCGTCGGCCGACGAAGCATCGCCTTCCGACGGCTGACCTACGAGCCGCTGTTCGCCCACCTGCTGCACATGAAGCCGTGGGACATCGAGCGCCTCACGCTCGACCAGTTCGAGCGCTACGCCGCATGGATCGACGACTACCAGCGACAGCAGGAGGAGGCGGCACGCAGTGAGTAGCTCCCGCATGACGTTCATCCTGGATGCCCGGGACAACCTGTCCCGTGTCTTCGACCGCGCGGGGAACTCGGCTGGCAGGCTGGAAAAGAACCTGATCAAGCTGGGCGCCGTCGGCCAACTCGGCGGCGGACCCATGGCCGCGTCGTTCGTGGCCGGGGCCGGCGCCCTCGTTGGCGCGTTCGCCTCGGCGGGCCTGGCGGCCGGGGCGTTCGGCGCGGCCGTGCAGCCACAGGTCAAGCTCATGACCGACAACGCGGCCGCAGCGAAGAAGCTTGCGGACGCGCAGGAGACGGCTGCACGTAAGAAGCAGGTCGCGGCCGCCCTCGAAGCCAAGGGCAGCGACCTGACGAAGAAGGCCCAGACCGCCTACACGTCCGCGCGGATGGCCGCGGTCGACGCGGAGAAGGCCTACGCCCGGCAGACCAAGGGGATGCCCAAGGCGACCGCAGACGCGGCCCTGTCGCTGGCGAAGCTGAAGAGCGCGCACGAGAAGTGGTCGGCGTCGCTGGCCAAGGACACCATGCCGATCTTCACCAAGGGTCTCGACGCCGCGCGTAAGGCGCTGCCGCTCCTAACGCCGCTGGTGAAGACCACAGCGCAGGCCCTCTCCGATTTCATGGACGGCCTCGACGGCAGCGGCATGAAGGGCTTCATCGCCCGCATCAACGACGTCGCGAAGAAGACGCTGCCTGACCTGCTGTCCACTGGGCGCAATGTGTTCGTGGGCCTGGGCGGCATCATCGGCGCGTTCCTGCCCACGAGCGACAAACTGACCGGCGGGCTGGAGAAGGGCTCCGCCGCGTTCGCCAAGTGGGGCCAGGGCCTCGGTGACAGCGCAGGGTTCAAGCGGTTCATGGACATCGCGGGCGAGGGGTCCGGCTCCCTGGCCGCCCTCGCCGTGGCGGCACTGGATCTGTATGACGCGATGCGCCCCATCTCGCAGGCGATGGTCGCCGCGGCCGAGGGGGCGGCGAAGTTCATCCGCTGGCTGCCGCCCGACACGCTCGCGTACATCGGCGGGTCGCTCCTCACCATCAAGCTCGCCACCCTCGGGATCGGCGCGGCGATCAGCGTGCTGAGCGCCGGACCGATCGGCATCGCAGCGGCGGCCATCGTGATCCTGGGCGCGGCATTCATCACGGCCTGGCAGAAGAGCCAGACCTTCCGCGAGATCACCACCACCGCGTTCGCCGGCGTGGCGCAGATGGCGCTCAGCCAGGTGCGGCTGATCCTGCTCGGACTCCGCAGCTTCAGCGACACGGCCATTACGACCGCGAGCGGCGTCGCGTCGACTCTGGCGTCCGCGTTCGGATGGATGCCTGAGATCGGGCCGAAGCTGAAGACCGCGGCCGCCTCGGTCGAGAAGTACCGCACCGACACCAGCGCGTACTTCGACGATGCGATCGGGAAGGTCGACGCGTACTCAGCGCAGGTCGACAAGATGCCGCAGAACATCCGCATCAAGGGCGACATCACCAGCCTGCAAGGCAAGATCGCCGAGGCTAAGGCGAAGCTCAAGGATCCCTCGCTCACGGCGCCTGAGCGCACCAAGCTGAAGGCGGACATCACCGACTGGAACGCTCAGATCGTCGAGGCCAAGGCGAAGCTGGCCGGGACGCCGAAGCAGTACAAGGCGAAGCTGTTCGCACAGATCGACTCGTGGAACTCGCAGATCGAGGCGGCCAAGCGCAAGCTCGCGTCGACGCCGCCGTCCCGCCAGGCGAAGCTGCTTGCTGACATCCGAGACCTGCAAAGCAAGGTCGGTTCGGCCCGCGGCCAGCTGAACAGCCTGAACGGCAAGACTGCGACGACCTACATCCGCACCGTCTACCAGAAGGTCGACTCGTCGGCCTCGAAGACGTTCCGCCGTACCGGCGGGCCGGCACCGAGGTTCGCGGGCGGCGGCATGCCAGGCGGGATGCTGAGCGGTCCAGGCACGGGCACGTCGGACAGCATCCCCATGTGGTGGGCATCCAATGGCGAGTACGTCGTCAACGCGCGCAGTACCGCGAAGTACAAGGCGCTGATCGAGGCGATCAACTCGGACAGCGTCGGATCCTCCGGCGGCATGGGCGGCGCCGGCATGGACGTGGCCAAGGGCCTGGTGCGGGGCATGGACGCCTCGGCTGGCGGTGTCGAGGGGGCGGCGCGGCGTATGGCCGGTGCGGTCGTCCTCGGCATCAAGGGCGAGCTGCAGATCGCATCCCCGTCCAAGCGGACGACAGCGTTGGCCAAGGACGTCGGCGCGGGTCTGATCAAGGGACTGACCGGCTCGAAGGCCAAGATCGCGTCCACGTCCAAGGATCTGGCCAAGGACATTTGGGCTGCATTCACGGGCAGCAAGGACAATCGCTTGGTCGCCTATGTCAACCGGCAGACCAAGACGCTGACCAGCCTGGCAGGGAAGCGGGACTCGATCGCGGCGACGATCAAGCGGGCCAAGGAGTTCGCCGAAACGACCCGGGTCGGCGCGAAGCAGTCCGCTTCGCTGGGCGGCATGTTCGAGGGTGAGGAGCAGGTCACCGCGTCCGGCATCAATAGCAAGCTGCAGCAGCGGCTCGCCAAGATGAAGACGTTCACCAGCTACATCTACACCCTCAAGAAGCGCGGCCTGAACAAGACCATGCTCCGCGAGATCCTCACTATGGGGCCCGAGGAGGGCTACGCGTATGCGTCCGCGCTGGCGGGCGCGAACTCCAAGCTCTTCAAGGAGATCAACTCCACCCAGTACAAGATCAATGATCAGGCGGACACCCTGGGCCGTGCCGGTGCCGACGCCCTGTACGACTCGGGGAAGAACGCGGGCAAGGGGTTCCTCAAGGGCCTGTCCTCGCAGCAGGACGCGATTGAAAAGCAGATGCTGAAGATCGCCAAGGGGATGCAGGCGGCCATCAAGAAGGCCCTCGGCATCAAGAGCCCCAGCACGGTCATGGCCGAGGTTGGCCGGTACTCCACGGAGGGCCTGGCCGTCGGCCTGGTCGACCGTATGCCCGTCCTCGACCGCGCCCTGTCGGCCGTGTCTGGGCGCGTCGCAGCGACCAGTCCTGTGATGGGCCGGCCTGCCGTCGCGGTCGGCGGTGGTGGAGGCGACTTCGTCGTCAACGTCACCATTGGCAACGCGATGGACCCTGTCGCTGTGGCCCGCGAGTTCGAGCGGGTCCTGCTCAAGTACGGGCGTGCACAGGGCACCACCGTCCGCATCGCAAGGTAGGGAGGCCGGTTGTGCCGCTGCTGGTAGAGATGGGCTGGGGCGGTCTGGTGCAGAACACGAGCTCCATCACCTGGACCGACATCACCCAGCGCGTCGACGTCGGGCAGGGCGTCGCCATTACCCGGGGGGCAGCCGACGAACTGTCGGAGACCCAGCCGGGGACGGCGACGCTCGTGCTGGACAACGCCGACGGCGCCCTGACCCCCGGCAATCCGAACTCGCCGTACTACCCATACGTGCGGCGTAACGCGCCGATCCGGGTCAGCGTGGCCTCTATCCCCACGAAGTCGGGGGCGTCGCCGTACCCGCTCGCCCAGCTCGGCGACGATTTCGACGACGGCGCCACCGACCCAGCGCTGTGGACAGCGGCCGGAGGGGCGGCCGACGTCGAGGGTCGGCTTCGGCTCCCCTGCGTACCCGGCGTCGTCTCCCGATACACCAGTGCCCGGCAATGGACCCTGACCGGATCGAGGCTGACAGGCAAGCTGTGCACCGTCCCCACCACGCTCGGTTCCTCCGCCGCGACCCTCAGCATGTACGTCTACTCGCAGACGACCGGCACCCGGTTCCGCTGGCTCTACAACGCCCTCACGAACGAGCTGCGTGCGCTCAACGAGGTGGGTTCCGCCGACGCATCACCCACCGTCCTCACGTACAACCCGATCCAGCACGCATGGCTACGCATCCGGGAGAGCGGCGGCACGGTCTACTTCGAGACGAGCGCGGACGGCTTCGGCTGGACCGTGCGCCGCTCCCTGGCCACACCGGCATGGGTCGGCACGGACCAGGTGCAGGCGGAGTTCGCCGCGTTCCGATCCGGCGGCACCGGCGACTACGCCGAATTCGACTTGGTCGGCGCGAGCGTCCGGCCCCGCTTCTACGGCATGGTCAACGAGTTCCCCGTCGAATGGGACGGCCTCTACAGCAAGGTGCAGATCACGTGCACCGATCTGTTCAAGCGCCTCAACCGGCTACCGGCCCTCAAGTCGATGCTGGGCGAGGAGATCCTCGCGCAGGACGTCAGCGGGATCTTCGACTTCCTGTCGGCGTACTACCCGCTCAGCGAGCCGGACGGCGCTCTCGCCGCGGGCGACCTGTCCGGCAAGGGGTGCGGTGCCCTCGTCCTCACGCAGGCCGGGAGCGGCGGCACCCTGGATTTCGGTGGGGAGGGCCTGGCCGCCACCGGCGACACCTCGGTCACCTTCACGCCGTCGACCGCGACCGCGGGCAAGTACCTGGCCGCGGATCTCGGCGCAGCGTTCGAGACCGACGACGCGACCTATCTGCCGATGATCTCGTGCTGGTTCAAGACCACGACGGCGAGCAGGGCGATCCTCGGCCTGTTCTCCGCCAACTTGGACAATCAGCTGATCCTCGGCATCAACTCGTCCGGGAGCTTGACCGTGGAGACGACGAACGACGGAACGCCGCCGGTCGTCCTGCCCATCGCCGGAACCCTCACCGACGGGAACTGGCACCACATCTACTTCGACGACGCGTCGAAGCGGATCTACGTGGACGGCGTGCAGATCGGCTCCACGCTGGCCGCCGTGTCCTTGTCGTCGCTGCGGTTCCTGCACGTGGGCGGATACCGCGGCGCCCGCCTGTTCTCCGGGCAGATCGCGCACGTGGTCATCTCGCACGCCACGGGACCCCTCGGCACCACCCTCGCCCCGCTGCACTACACGGCCGGCACCACCGGCTTCGCGGGTGAGGCAGCGGACGACCGGATCATCCGGCTCGCCCGGTACGCGGGCCTGGGCTCGGTCACCATCTGGGGCGCCACGCATGATTCGGTCGCCGGGCAGGGGCCAGGCGGTACGGGCGTCGTGGCCAGGATGCGGGAGATCGAGTCGACCGAGAGCGGCCGCCTGTGGGCGGAACGTGATTGGTACGGGCTCGCCTACCAGTCCCGCGACGTGCGCTACAACCCATCCCCGTCGTCCGAGACGTTCACCATCGACTACGCCGACGTCGAGCCCGGCATCAGCCTGGCCGACGACGACCAGAAGATGGTCAACCAGGTCGACGCGTCCCGGCCCGGCGGTGCCACGCAGCGCGTGTCCGCGCCCTCGTCCATCCTCGCGTTCGGCGAGTACCCGCAGGACTTGAACATTCTCAAGACGTCCGACAACAGCGTCCTGGACGCGGCGGCCTGGCTGGTGTCCCGCTACGCCAACCCCTCGCCCGAGCTGCGCGAGGTGCCCATCGAGGCGTACACGATGGCCAGTTACCTGGACATCCTCGACGCCGAGATCGGCTCGTTCTTCTCCGTGTACAACCTGCCGGCACAGGCGCCGTCCCCGACGATGCGCGTCACCGTCGAGGGCTACACCGAGACGATCAAGGACACCTCGCACCTGATCACCTTCCACACGAGCGCCTCGTCCACGGACTCCGTCTGGGTCCTAGACGACCCGGACTACTCGCAACTCGACCAGACCACGCGGCTGGCGTACTGACCGGCGCCGACCCAACTTTCCCGAGGCCGAGCTGAGGAGCCATGACCACAACAGCCCTTCCCGCCGATTCGATCCTGCGGGCCGAGACGTACTACCTGCCACCGCCCCCGCGCCGCGGCCAGCCCGTACAGGACTGGTCGCAGGTCCCCGGCGCCGAGCTCGTCTACAAGTGGGTGGAGTACCGGCTGGGGTGGCGGGTCCCCGTCCCCACCGAGTTCGTGCTGGACGACCCCGGCGTTTACGCGCGGATCGATGACGGCCGGTGGCTCGCCGAGTGCGCGAACTGTGGCTCGGCGTGGATGGTGTCCCCCGTCGACCCGCGGTTCGGGTGCGCGATGTGCCGCCGCGACTGGGTGCCGCTAATCCTGCCCGCCGACATCGCCGCCGCCGAGGCCGAGGCGCTCGCCCTGGACCACCGGTTCTGGTGGAACCCCCTAGACCCAAAGAACCCCGCACCCCCCATCACCGAGCCGGAAGCGCCGGCCGAACCCGAGGAGCCGCAGCCGTGACGTTCGGACCCAAGACCTGGGCGGTCGGCGAGACCGTGACCGCGGCCTACATGAACACCGAGCTGCGCGACCAGTTCAACAGCTTCTTCGGCGCGTGGAACTCGTACACGCCGGTGTGGACCACGAACACCACGTCGCCGACGCTCGGCAACGGGACGCTCACCGGCCAGTACATGAAGATCGGCCGCACCTGCATCGTGATGATCGTGTTCACCGTCGGCAGCACGTCCACGCCCGGCACCGGCAGCTGGCGGTTCAGCCTGCCCTTCCCGGCCGCGACCGTCTCCGGCGGCAGCCCCGGCGTCCTCAACTGGACGTACTCCACCAGCGCCGCCTCGAACTTCATGGTCGGCGCCGGTCCGCTGCCGAACGGCTCGACGACCAGCGACAACATCTGGATGCCCAACCAGTCCACGATCGGCGACTGGAACGTCATGAACGAGTCCTCGCCTTACACCCCGGCGGCCGGCTACGTCCTGCGCGGCTACGGCACGTACCAGACCGCCACCTGACCGACCTCAACTCCCTGCCGCCCCGCGCCCCTGTAGGGGCTTTTTTCATGCCCAGATAAGGGACGCCCATGGCCACCGTGTGCAAGCTCTACCGCAACAAGAAGCCGCAGGTCATCCAGCCGAACCGTTGGACTTTGCTCACCTTCGAGCAGGCGCTCAGCAACGACCGGAAGATGGCGCTCGACCTGAGCCTCATCCGCCCGCCCGTCGACGGCGACTTCGTCTGGTTCCGGAACCTGCGCTGGGCCGCGATCGAGATCCCCGCCGGCGACCTCCGGCCGCGGCAGATCATGTCCCGCTTCATCCGCGACCCGCACGGCATCCGTGACGACACCGGCGCCGACGACCGAGTCGCCACCCCCGGCCGCAGCTGGCAGACCGTCGCATGGGCGTTCGCCGGCCAGGCCGGAATGCCCGTCGGTGTCGAGGTCTGGCACGACCACGACCAGCCCTGGGCCCTCGAGCACGCCCAGTTCGTCGGCGAGACCAGCGACTACTAACCCGACCCCACCCAAGCCCGCGCCCCTGAACTGGGGCCTTTTTCATGCCCAGATAGGGGCTCCACGTGAAGCTCGTAACCCGCGCCCAGCTCGGCTGGCCCGCATCCGCCGCACCCAGCCAGACCAGCACCAAGGGCGTGAAGGTCCACTACGAGGGCACGACTGTGTCCGCCAAGCTCCTCACCGACCACGACGCCTGCATCGCAGAGTGGAAGGCCATCCGCAGATCCCACCTGGCGAACAAGCAGGAGAACTACTCCGACATCGCCTACAACTACGGGGCCTGCCCTCACGGCTACCTGCTCGAAGGCCGCGGCATCGGCAAGCGCACCGGCGCCAACGGCAACCAGCCGCTGAACATCGCGCACTACGCCATCGTCGGCCTCGTCGGATCCTCAGGGCTGACCGAGCCCAACGACGCCATGCTGTCCGCGATCCGCGACGGGATCGAGCTGCTGCGCAAGCACGGCGCAGGCAGCGAGATCAAGGGCCACCGCGACGGCTACGCCACCGCCTGCCCCGGCGCCAAGCTGTACGCGTGGGTGCAGAAGGGCGCCCCGCGGCCGGGCGGCACCACGCCGGCCACGCCGAGCACCCCGGACTACGAGCCGTTCCCCGGGGCCGGCTTCTTCATGAGCGGCAGCAAGCCCGCGCTGGGCAAGAAGTCCGCGGTCTTCACGGCGATGGGCAAGCGGCTCGTAGCTGTGGGGTGCGGTCGGTACCAGGTCGGCCCTGGCCCGACGCTCGGCCAGGCCGACGTCGACAGCTACGAGGCGTACCAGCGCTCCCTCGGCTACACGGGCCCCGCCGCCAAGTGGCCGCCCGGCCCCACCTCCTGGTCCAAGCTCCACGTCCCCAACGTCTGAGAGGAACAACCCTCATGCAGAGGTACCTGAAGGCCATCGTCGCCGCCGTCGCGGCCGGCGCCGCATCGCTCGTGACCGCACTCGACGACGGCACCATCACCGGCCAGGAGGGCGTCACGGCAGCCCTCGCCGTCCTGGCCGCGCTCGGCATCACGTGGGCCGTGCCCAACAAGCCCGCACCCCCGACCAGCATCTGAACGTAGGAGCAGCACGTGCCCGACGACCCGACTCTCGGCGAGGTGATGCGTCGCCTCGAAGACGTCCGCCTGGACCTCAAGGAGGACTTTCGGGAGCTGGGCACACGGCTCGACAGCAAAGTCTCGATGGAGCGCTACCAGCTCGAGCAGCAGGCACGCGACGAGGCACTCAAGCTGCTGGTCGAGAGGGTGAGGGGCATCGAGGAGGCTCGCGAGCAGGAGCAGCGCACTCGCCGCGAAGAGGCTCAGCGCATCGCCGACAAGCGGGCCGCCGACAGGCGACTGATCTTCACTGCGCTCATCGCGCCCGTGCTCCTCCTTGTCCTGACCGTGTACCTGCAGACGCGGGGGGCTGGTGCATGAGACGGCACAGGAGCGCAGCCGACGTGCGCCGCCGCGGAGACGCACTGTTCGCAACGGTCGTAGCGATCGGCCTTGCAGGATTCGCCTTCCTTGTAATCACGATGCAAGGGATGGCACACGACCTTCGAGCGGCCAACGATGCGCGGGATCAACTGGCCGCGCAGGTGCAGCGCCTCGGGGGGAAGCCGGTCGCCGGCCCGCCCGGCAGCCGCGGCGAGCCGGGCAAGTCCGTGACCGGGCCGCGCGGCCCCAAGGGGGATCCGGGCGAGCCCGGCAGCCCTGGCCCTTCCGGGTCACCTGGTAGCGACGGGAAGAACGGCGCCAAGGGAACGGACGGCGACAACGGTTCGGACGGCGTGGGATCCACGGGCCCGACCGGGGCGGCCGGATCCGACGGAGTTCCCGGACCCGCCGGCCCCCAGGGCGAACCAGGGCCGGCCGGACCCGAAGGACCCGCAGGGCAGGACGGCGCCGACGGAGCCGACGGCCGCGACGGGCAGACCTGTCCCGACGGCTACAGCCTCCAGGCCCCGGCCTACGATCCGGACGCGCTCGTCTGTCGACGCGACGGGGCACCGCAGCCGGAGAAGAAGGACGGCGGCCTGCTGTCCGCGGGCGCCCTCGACCCGACCCGCCGCCAGTACGTATAGGAGGACGCATGCCCGAAGCCGTACCGGTCGCCCGGCGGAGAGACGACAGCAGCGCCGACATGGGCTCGCTCGTGAACCTCGGCCTCGCCGAACCGCAACCACAGCCGAGTTACGAGGGGCTGTTCCTCGAACCCGACATCCCGCCGCCGCCCGTGGACGACGAACCTGCGTGAACTACGACGCCCCCGCTCGCTGCCAACCGGCAGTGGGCGGGGGCGCTTCGTCATTTTGCGGTCAGGTGAGCTGGCGGGCCCGCTTCTCGGCGCGGGCGACCAGCTGCCTTCCTTCCTCGGAGAGGTACTCGACGCTGTGGGTGCCAAGCGCGGCCAGGAGGGTGGTTGCCTGGCTGCTGGTGTCCCGGATGCTGATGGCCCCGCTGAGCTTGTCCTGGTCGTCGGCCGACATGCCGTGACTGCGGACAAGTTCGAAGAGGGCGCGGTCGAAGAGGGCGCGGTCCTTCTGGTCCTGCGTCCACTTGCGCACGGTCATGCGGTCGATGCCGCCCGCGCGGGCGAAGCCGGCCTCTGTGTAGTCGCCGTTGGCGATGGCGGTCTGTGCGGCCTGCTGGAGTCCGGCGGAGGCGACGGCGGCGGCAGCACGGGCGGCCGTGAGCTGCTGGCCATACTCGGCGACGACTTTCTCCGCGGGCTCGGTCTTGAGTCGGTAGGCGGCGGCGAGGGCGGCGTTGCGCTCGTCCTGGTCGTCGGCGTCGGGGTAGCGGTCCTCAATCTCGGCGGCTTCGACGAGGAGTTCGGCGAGCTGCTTCTCGTCGAGTCCGTGGTCGTCACCGAGCCAGGCTTCGAGTTCGTACTGCTGCATGGTGACCCCCTCTTGGAGCGCCCTTCGCTCCATCTGTAGATAACTCTACAGATGCACTGTAGACATGTCTACAGGTTCGCGCCGTTCATTAATCGGTCGGCTACTGATCCTGAACGATCTCCCCTGAGATGACGGGGAATTGACGTCCCGTCTGTTCATTTGCCCGTTCACCTGAGACACTGTTCAGGAATCGTGAACCATCTACTTCCTGAACATGGAGGGGTATTGGACCTCGTTGGGTACGGCCGCGTGAGCACCGACGAACAGAACACCTTGCGCCAGAGGCTGGACCTCGAAGACGCCGGATGCATCCGCATCTTCGAAGAGAAGATCAGCGGCAAGATCAGCCACGAGAAGCGTCCCGAGCTCGTCAAAGCACTCGACTACATGCGCCAGGGCGACATGCTCTGCGTCCAAGAGGTCGACCGCCTAGGCCGCAATCTGCTCGACGGGCTCCTCTTGATGGGGCACCTCGGCAAGCAGGGCTTCCCTCTTCGTGTCCTCAAGGGGATTGGGTCCGGCGACCACTACCCGGAGGAACACCCCAAGCACGACCCTCAGGCGGACATGATGCTCAAGCTGGCCATGCTCCTCGCCGAGGAACGGCGCAAGGACATCAGCCGCAAGACGAAGAACGGCCTCGAAGCCGCCCGGAAGTCGGGCAAGACGTTCGGCCGCCGGCCCGTGATGACCGAACCTCTGGTGATTCAGGCTGTCGCCCTGCGCGCTCAGGGCTTCACCATTCGGCAGCTCCAGCCGCATCTCCGGATCACCGAAGGCAAGAACAAGGGGAAGAACCCCAGCGTCGGAGCCATCTCCCAGGCACTCCAGGCCCATGACGCGGAGCACGCCATCGCCACTCAGGAGGCCTCGTGACCCTGGAGATACGCCCGACCGAAGAGCCGAACCACTTCGACCTCTACGAGAACGACGACAAGATCGGCGAGCTCCATCCTGAGCAGCTCGACGAAGAGGGCATCGCGCTAGGGGAAACGGCCTGGTGGAATGTCATCGTCTGGAGCCTCATGGGCACCGGCAAGGAGTGGAGCCTCACCATTGAGAACCCGGACGAGGCCAAGGAGGCCGCGCACGGGTTCTATCAAGAGTTCGTCGCGGAGCGTCGCCGCCTGAACGAGCCAGGGCCAGGCCCTCGGGTGCGGGTCATCAGCACCCCCACCGGAGGACAGAAGAAGAGGTAGCTCGTGCCGGCCCTAGGGCGACAGCCCGAGGGCGGACAGCGGGTTGCAGATGGCGCAGGGTTCGATGGGTGTGCCGTCGTCGTCGAGGGCGATGAGGGCGTCGTTGCGGGTGATGAGCCCCATCTGGTTCTTGTAGAGGTTGCAGCCGCCGCGGTGCAGCTTGGCGTCACGGCCTGCCCGCTTCGGCTCGATCTTGAAGGACAGCTCTGCGTGGGCCCGCTCGCGTCGGCGCCGGTCCTCCTCGATGGCCTGCTCGGTCTGCCGGATCTTCCGCCGCGTGTCGTTGAGCTGCCACTCCAGCCACTCCTCAAGGGCGGTCAGCTTGGCGAGGCGCTGCTCTGGCGACAGATCGGACATGTGTTCGAGTCTACGCGTGGCGCGGCATCCGGCCAGACCAGGGCCGTGACAGAGTGCTCGGGTGAACGACCAGCGGTATCACCTCACGCTCAGCACGCCCGCGAACGGCGCGGTCATGCACGGCTGGTGGGCAAGCCGCGCGACAGCGGAGCACAAGTTCCGGTCGTTGATCGGCAGCCACGGCAGCATTCCCGGCGCCCGCATCACGCTGGCCGCGGGGCTCGACGACGAGACGGAGCAGGTAGTGAAGAGCTGGCCGGACGAGGCGTAGCCCCGGCGGTGTCAGCGGTGGGTCGTAGGCTGGCCCCATCGATATCCGCGTCTGCTGGCTGCAGCGCACGCCCCGCCCCGAACAGCGCCGGGTGCGGGGCGCTCGACTAAGGGGGACCCGTGGACGACCTGGTGCAGTGGCTGAGCGAGCAGCTCGACGAGGACGAGCGGATCGCGCGGGCGACCGACGGAACCGTGTTCGGGCTGCAACTGGAATGGTTCGCGCTCCCCGAGGACGAGGCCTTCTGGAAGGTCACGAATCACAAGGGTCACCTCGTAGCCCGCCAGCTGGGACCCGCTGACGCCGAGCACATCGCCGCCCACGATCCGGCGCGGGTGCTGCGCGAGATCGACGCCAAGCGGCAGCTGCTCGCCCTGCACGGCGAAGGGGCGAGCGATCTCTTCTGTGGCCATTGCGAGCATGAGCCGCCCTGTCCCACGCTGCGCCTGGTCACGCTGCCGTACTCGGACCGGCCCGGCTATCGCGAGGACTGGCGGCCGTAGCCGCAGGTCAGGGCATCACTTTGCGGGTATCCGCAAAGTGATCAAGCGGGCTCTTTGGCGGGTTCGGGGTGGCGCACGATCCGCTTGAGCCCCATCTCGGCGTCGACCCAGGACTCCCCGGACTCCTTCGTGAACGCGGCCAGGGCCTTGTGCACGGCGAGGGCCGTGGGTACGGTCAGCCGGCCTTCCTGGATCTCAGTCCAGGCGGAACGTTCCAGCTTGATCAGTTCATCGGGAAATTCGATAGCCACGTCCCGAGATCTTAAGCGGCCTCCACGACCTCACCGCGCACGGCCGCGGCCCACTCGACGACGAGCAGTTCGTATCGCGCCCGGCCTTCAGTCGTGAGGCGCACGCGCGGGTCGCGCCACAGCTCGCGGATCTCCTCATTCACCGCAGCGGCAGGCCGCGCAGGGCCCGAGGCCGGGGGAGTGGGAGACATGGATCAAGTCTATGAGCCGGGTCCGACACGGCCCAGCGATCAGCGGGATCGGCATAGTCCGATCAGTCGGCGGGGCGGTCCTCGACGAACGTTCCGAGCCCGACTTCCGCACGCACCCAGCCCTCGCTCTTCAGGTACGCGAGCACCTTCTGCGCCGTGGACGCGGCCACCTCGAACTCCGCCGACAGCTCCACCACGGACGGGACCCGCGCACCAGCTGGATAGGTGCTGTCCTCGATCCGTTCCACGACGACCGCCGCGATCTGCCGCCACACCGGCCGCGTCCGGTCAAGATCAATGCTCACGTAGTTGACGCTAGGTAGCTGCGGTCTACCGCGCGACCGCAGTAAGGTGCGGTAGACCGCGGTAGACCTACCGCAGAGAAGACCCCCGCAGCCGTTGTCCGCGGCTCGGGGGCGTGGACGACACTGTGTGGAGCGCCGCCATGACACAGCCTACGGATCCGCCCGCCGTCAGCGAAGAGCCTCGAGAACGTCTCGTGTGCCCCTGCGGCGACCCGACCCATACGCCCTTGCGCGTCGGCACCACGGTCTCGATGAGCGGCCCCGAACGCGACCTGTACGCCTGCCCGCAGGCGGTCGCCCACCGGTACGGCCTCGGGCCCGTCTCATGACCGAACGCACGCCGATCGCCGCGATCCTCGCCTCCATGGCAGCGCGCCAGCAGCGCGCCTACGTCGACCTGATCAAGCACACGGCCGACTGCCCCGCGTGCAACGCGCATCCGCTGTGCGACAAGGGCCGCGCCCTGTGGACCACATGGAAGGGGCGCGACCAGTGATCTGCGCAAAGTGCCAGCAGCCCATCCGTGACGGCGAGGACTACGACGCCATCGCGGTGCACTCCCCGTCGGCCGCCGGCTCGACCATGCACCTGCACAAGACCTGCCCGCCGAAGCCGCAGGCCTAAGACCCCCGCCCGCCGCAGGGGTAAGACGGCAGCGGCGGGCGGGTTCTACTTCACACCGGGTGTGATCGGAGTGCAGGAGCCCGTGGTGCCTGCACTCTTTCGGCAAGTCGAGCCTCACGCTTCACTGTTGACACAGGTTCAGCAGAGTTAGGCGAGTAGTTCGGTCACGTGCACGTTGAGGACTCGGGCGATGCGCAGCAGCGTGGAGATCGTCGGGTTGCCGTGGCCGGATTCGATCTCTTGATAGACGCTCCGGCTGAGCGGCACCGCGAGGAAGACGCGCTCCTGCGTGAGGTCTTGATCCAGGCGTGCGGCGCGAATGCGGTCGCCGATGGCGCGGCGCTCTGCGAGCAGCCAGGCGTCGTCATCGGGCAGGGTCGGCACTCGACAAACGCTCTGACCTGCGTGATCATATGTCAGCCCGGTATATCGGGCATTTTTGGATCATGGGAGTGTCGCGACGGATGGATGACACCTGTCCGTAGAGCAGATGTAGGGGTCGCTTCACAGGGGTGGCACCGCGACTGCGCAACGTGTGAGCCCTGCGGTGCTGGCATATGCCGCAGGGCTACGGGTACTGTCCTAGATTCGAACGTGTGTTCCCCCAAAAGGGTGAACATTCGCTGGCCTGCGGTTCTTTCTGGCCAGGGCGGGAATCACGCACGTCGCCCCCCATCTGCCACATAGCCAACACACAGGAGACGGGACATGGAACGCGAACAGATCCTCGCCCTCTACAACTGGGACACGGGGGTCTGCTTCAGGCATCCAGGCGAGAAGACAGATACCGCCGTCGTCAAAACCCTCCAGCCTCAGTTCGACCCCGAGGAACAGATCCGCGCCTGCCGCGACTGCATCCTCGCTATGGAGGCCGCCCGTCGCGCTGCGGCCGAGGGGGCGGGGATCCCCTACGTGCCGGGCCGCGCCGGTGATGCCCTGTAGGGGCTCATTACTGCAGCTCGGCACCCCATCAGAGGGCTCGCTCCCGGGGGGAATCTGGGGAGAATCTGGGGAGCGAGACCCTCTGGGGAGTATCCGGGGAGTCCCAGTTTCTCCAGTCAAACCCGCTCAAGGCCACTCGCGGTAACTCAAAGCCAGCAGGTGAGAGCCGGTTCCAGTGATCCTGCGCCGCGGACGCGCAGCTCAGCGAAGACCGGGCGACAGAACCCGGCGTACAGCCCGACTCGTCTGCCGGCAGGGCTCTGAAAAGGTCTTATGGCCTGGTCGGGGCCTTTTTCTGTGTGGGTGGACTTCCTCCCTCTACCTGAGCTCCCGGGAATTCCCGTGGACCAGGGCGGTGGAGGAAGGCGGATCTCCAGGTGGGAGGAGGTCTCCGTAGACGTGAGGAGCCGCTCGTTGAACCTGTCGATCATGATCGCCGCCTTCCATGATCAGCTTGCCGCCTCCGGTGCTGGAACGGCCCCGGTCGAGAGCTGAGTGGCGGAGACGGAAGCAGTGAGCACAGGGTGGGGAAGAGCGATCTCCGCCCACACGACCTTCCCGGACGGCGGCCATGGCTCACTGCCCCACCGGGCAGTCAGGGCGTTGACGAGGAGCAGCCCGCGCCCCGTCTCGTCGGTGCCACTCGCGGTACGACGGGCCAGGGGTCGGCGGTCGCCTCGTGGGTCGGCCACTTCGATACGGAGTGTGCCGGAGGCCACGACAGCGAGGGTGACGCGGAACCCGCGCCCCTTCACGCACCCATGCGCGACCGCGTTCGCCGTCAACTCGGCGACGACCAGGCCTGCGGACTCGCTCACCGCGCAGCTGGGCGGCCAGCCCCACTCACCGAGCTGCTGCACAGCCAGCAGCCGGGCAAGGCGGGCCCCGCGAGGCGTGGCGCTGAGGAGTTGACTGAAGTGCCGGGTGGAGATTTCTGACTTCATGTCACTGAGCGTGGCCGCCTCGCTCTACCCTGACCAGGGAATCCTTCGGTACGCACGGTGTGTGTACCGGTACGGACGGTGTCCTGTACGGGGTGTCGGCCGTGACCTGGTGGGGCGTGGGACGGCAGGGCGGGTGTTGCGATGACGGTGACGGAGCCGCAGGAGACGTACGACGAGGGTGAGCAGTCCAGCGACCTGAATCGTGCGATCGGCAAGCAGGTCAAGGTACTTCGGGAGCGTGCCGGGCTCACGCAGAAGGAGCTGGGGGACCGCCTTGGCTACAGCGAGGATCTGGTCTCGTCGCTTGAGCGGGGGAGACGGACGCCGCAGCGGGAGTTCCTGGAGACGGCGGATGAACTGCTAGATGCCGGTGGGCTGTTGAAGGCCACAATCGAAGACGTGGAGAAGGCCAAGGCGAAGGCGAGGGTCAGGCATCCGGCTTGGTTCAGAGATTACGCGCGGTTGGAGCGGGACACTGTTGAGATCAACTTCTATAACAACCATGACGTTCCCGGCCTGTTGCAGACCCAGCGGCGGACCCGTGCCCTCTATGAGATGCGTAAGCCGCTTCTGAGTGAGGACATCATCGACCAGCGGGTGGCCTCACGGATGGACCGGCAAGAGATTCTGACGCGTTGGCCTCTTCCCATGGTGACGGCCGTCATCGAAGAAGTGGTACTGCGACGACCCATCGGTGGTCCGGATGTCCACAAGGAGCAGTTGGAGCGGCTGATCGAGCTCGGTCGACTGCGCAATGTGGAGCTTCAGGTGATGCCGACGGGTCGGGCGGAGCATGCCGGAATGGGTGGCGCGTTCGTCCTGCTCACCCCAAAGGGGAAGACACAGGTGGGATACACGGAGGCGCAGAACAGCAGCCGACTGATCACGGAAGCCGAGGAAGTACGTATCCTGGCCGCACGGTACGGCAGCATCAGGGCCCAGGCGCTCACGCCAAGGGAGTCCTTGGACCTGATGGAGGACTTGCTGGGGGAACGATGAACACCGCGGAATCCGCGCGCCTCGCCTGGTTCAAGAGCAGCTACAGCGGTAACGAGGGCGGCGAATGCTTGGAGGTCGCCGCAACGTCCGGCACCATCCACGTCCGCGACTCCAAGGATCCCGCCCGCGACCACCTCGCCTTCCGGAGCTCGGAGTGGGCCGCCTTCGTGGGCTTCGCGGCAGGGCTCTGACGCACAACGAGGGGCTACGAAACAGCAGTTCGTAGCCCCTCCGTATGCCGGCGGGTCAGTCGAGTGCCAACAGTTGAGGCGCACCATGACCGTCCGCCGGGCGGCACTGGACGCGGTCACGGCCTCCGGAGCCGCGTGCGAAGGTTCGAATCCTGCCGGGGGCACCTTGGATTAGGTGCCCAAAGACCCCGCCATCAGCGCTTTCGCTGAGGACGGGGTCTTCGTGTGTCTACGGGCGTGTGCAGCTCTGCGCCGCCCAAAGCCGCCATATGTCGGGGTCCGTGGACGACCTGTGGACGGGATCTTGGAGCGTTTCCGCAGGTGGGATCAGCTATCCGCGCTTCCCGGCATTCTGGACCCCACGGCCTCCCGTCACAGGAACCGGGCATGTCAGAGGCGTGCGCTTGGATGAGCGAGTGACCGTTCAAGACGTTGCTCGGCAGATGCCCGAGATATCCGTGCTCCGCGAGCACTGCCGTTCCTTGTCTGTGCTGGACGCCATCCTGAGCCCTGAGTGGGAGGACCGGTACTACTCCTTCAACGACCGATGGTCCGAGACGGAGTCGCTTGCCTCCATGCGGAACGGGTCGGGCGACGAGTTCTCGATCGTCTTCTCCCCCGCCGGCGCCTACGTTCGCGGGTTCGCGCACGAATCACCGATGAGCCCCTACGCAGAAGACGGGCCCTGGCCGGGGGTGCTCGACGAGGTTCCCGACGTCTTTCGACCGTGCGTCGAGGAGCCGGCGTTCTGCGACGAGGACGGGATGCCCGTCGTCACAGCGTGCATGTGGCGAGAGACAGACCATGCCTCTCGATGGGCGGCGCCCCGTCGGCTTGACTCGCTCATTGAGACTCCACCGACCTGACCTAAGTGGAAAAGTCAGAGGTAGAGTCCATTCATTTCCTGGACATCACGCGAGACGAACACTCTTACTCCATGCCCCTGTTTCCTGAAGCTTAGAACGGATCTGATCCAGCCGTTTAGCTACCGCGGCAATCTGTCGCTGCCGAACGACGTCCGGGTTCCCCTCTGCGTTTACCGGCACCTCAACAGTCAACTGAGCGACACGCTTTGTGTAGAGTTTCGCCTCATACAGATACCCGCCTTGCGCAATCGTCTGCGACAAGGCTACGGCAAGGTATGCCAGATCAATTTCATGTTCCGGCACTCCGTCGACGGCAGGCTCAGCAACACGCTCCGAATTATCTTCGAAGCTCAGCTGAAGATCGTCATCATCTCCCCTGGGCCAGGACTGCACGATGACAACGTCATCCGTCATCACACAGTCGGCTTCACGGTAAAACACGGTGCCAACAGCCGATGCGCCAGTTGCCATTACCGTTACGCAGGGATACGGCTCGGGCTCAACCCCTCGATCAAGCAGCCACTCCTTGCTGATGTACCCCTTGACCGTTTCGGGCCGAGTGAATACCGAATAGACCGGAACGTCGCCAGGGTTCTCTCGTAGATCAATATTCCGAATCCTGACTCCGGAGCGGACCTGGAACCGGCTTGAATCAGAGAGCGAGTAGGCCTTAGTTTGCCCCGTCTGCAGTTCTGCCAGTTCCTCCTTGGCCGCTCGAAGGTCGTCGATCAGCTCTTGAAGCGTCTCAGTCGCTACATCAATGAAGTCCGATCGGTCAATCGTCTCCGAGCGTTCCCCCAATTCCACATGCTCGGAGTCCGTCCAATGACGAATAACATCCCAGCGTTCATCTGGGGCAAACTCGCTCGCCGGCACAAGCTTGGCAAAGATGCAGCCTGCATAGCTCGTGGGTCGAGTCACTGGTCCGCCTGGCCCGCTATTTGAGTACCTGACGAAAAGATCAGCCAGTATCGAAAGATCGTTGTCGTGAGGGGTAGGAACCCTCTCGTGATCCAGGGTCTCACCAATACTGCGGGCGATTCCACAGAATACGGGCGGTCGAGACTGATTTCTGACCCTGCGCTTCTCCAGAACCAAAATGTATGTCGGCTGAGCAGTGTTGAAGAACGCATTTCGCGGAAGCTGCAGGCTAGCGAGGATATTGCACTCGCGGAGAAGCTCTTTCTTCATCCTTTGAGCAGTCCGATTCAAAAGCCCCAACGGGACGATAACAAAGGCTCGCCCCCCAGGCTTCAATGCCCCCGAGATGTAGCGGAGGAAGAGTGCTTCAACACCAAGGCCACCGGTGTCATAATAGCCTTCGAGGTGTGCTCCGTTTTTTCTACCTTTAACGTGCTCAAGTTCCTTGCGATAAATCGCAGATCCCTGCGTCACGTAGGGAGGGTTGGTAAGGATGACGTCTACGGATTCCTGAGGCGGATACAGGAGACTACCCAACGTCTCATTCTCGTTCATCAGAATGAACGTGTTAGTCAAAGCCTGATTCAAGGCCTCAGAGGTGGTCTGCGGGTCACGTACCGACTCCGCCAAGTGCAGAAGCATGTTCGCCTTGGCCAGTATGTTGGTTGACGCATCCACATCAACGCCGACAAGTTTAACCCGCTGATGGGGCTTCCCATCGCTGAATGTGACATTCCCTGGCAGGGCATCAGGGAACAGCAGCGGCTCCAGCAGGAATCCTCCCACGCCAGCCGCGGGATCCAGTACCGCAGCCCCTTCAGGCAGGGAATTCAGCTGGGCCATCTTCACCATAGGCTTCACGATGTTTCGGGGGGTGAAAAACTGCCCCAACCGCTGCTGACGCGCCGACCGCTTCAGAAATGTCTCATACAGCCGAAGCTTGAATTCCTTGTCAATATTGGTCAGAGATCCGTACGATTGGAACTCTTCCAAAATCTCGCAGAATACGCGATTATACGAAGAGATCGTCGTGGTGGGCGATGACTTCAGGAATGCAAATCCGTTGATAATCGAAGTGTGCGAGGTGATTGTGGCCATACCAAACAGCTCTCGCACTTTTTCGTCATCTACCACCAATCGCTCGGCGAAAATCTCCTTGATTCGCGGCCGAATGGTGCGGACATAGTATTCGATCTGACTGACACCCCTGTCGAGCTTGAACTCGTCGGGATCTTTCAGAAGTACGTCAAATCGGCAAGACTTCGGGAGGGCCGAGAGGGGCAAATTGTCGGAAAGAAACTTGAGCATAAAAATCTCAACGAAAGTGAGCAAGCAATCCTTAGGCTCAGCCTTCGTCGCGTGCCAGATGATTTGCCAGACAGTTTCGGAGAGTGGACGAGGATCCCGTTCCACGTCAGACTCACCACGGTGAAGGTCTGAAAGGACTGACGGGTTAAAGTCGCGAGCTTCCGGGATCTCAACGATCTTTCCCGCATCAGCTGAAGCAGCAGCATCGATGTAGAGATACCGCTCTCCATCGGTAGTAAGAGCCAATCGAACACCCATAGCGAGCGCTCCAACTACAGCCTGCTCAGAGGCGGCAAGGATATCCTCATCCCTCTTTAGCTTTGACTTATCCTTCCACTCAGCCACTGCGATCGGGACCAAGCGCCCCGCCACACGCTCCACGTAAACGTTGTCTGGCTTGCAAAGATTGGCACTCTTGGGAGCTCTATAGCGCTCGCACTGAAAGGGAATAGAACTGGCGGGCGTGAAATCTAGGCCAGCTTTAGCAAGGCGAGCTACTGAAGTGGCGCCGAGTTCCAGGAGTTCATAGTCGCCGAAGCGCTTACCCTGAAGTCCTTCGGGAGTCAGATATCCTTTTTGGGCAAGCTCTTCCATGCTCAAGGCAGCCACCATCCGCTTCGTCACGTCGCCTTGGACGCGACGGGAGTAGGTCTTCGAAGTTCGAGTACCGCACTCTACTAACCGCCAGACGCTGTTGGGGACACACGGGTCAACTCGCCGTGCCGGTCCCCTGGGTGCTTGCACGAAGGGTCGATGCGGATCGGACCTACGCCCCCCTGTCGAGACGAACGGCCACCATCGGTCCGGTCGGGCGCCCCTGGGGTGACCTGGGGGTATGCGTTGCCCTTCACTCGTCGAGTGATCTGACGATCAGAGTCAGTCTGGCCAGCAACAACTTGATCCGAACCGAGCGTGCGGGGCAGCAAGGGCAAGCTCGCACGTGCCGCTGCGCGGTCCCTAAATCGCTAGGTCACCGCTCGACGTTCTGATCTAGCTCACGCTCGATGGCCGCTGCGCCCGTAACAGGCATTGCCGTAGCGGTCCTTGTGAGCCTTCAACCTCGTCGAAGCGACGCTCATGGAGAACGTCTGCCCGCAGTAGGCGCACCGGACGCGGTAGCGCGGTGTCGCCGGACTTCGTCGACCAACTACCCGTAGAGGGGGGGCGCCGGCGAAGGTCGTACGCTCGCCGAGCTCGCCAGCCTTGGCTAGCTCAATGTCGTAGCGCGGCTCGAAGGGGATGTCCGTAACAGATACGTCGCTAATCTTGTAGTTGAACAGAGACTTAAGGCCTGGGCCGGAACGCCCACCGGTCTGATCCCAGGCGTAAAGGTATTCTTGCCCAACTCCGTCCCTGCGTCTCTTGAACTGCAACGAGTAGGGCTCCACGAGGCGTTCAGTACCATCGTAGGTCATTCGAAGCAGAGTGCGCTGGGCGCCAGCTGCCATGATTGGTGTACGAATCTCAGCCGGGAAGAACGCCAACTCGCCATCGTCGCCGTAGCGGAACGAGGAAAACAACGACCCGAGCTCCGTCTTGAAGGAGTCGACGGCTGTCGTGAAGTCCAACAAACTCTCTCTTGCGCATACGATCTTGTTCTCCCAGTAGTGCCGCATGGCGTCAAACGGCACAGCCAGTAGGAGAGACAGTGCCGCTTTGGGACTGGGCGTGAAGATCGTCTTCTTTAGAAAAGTGGTGACGATGGCACGCTTGTCTACCTCGATATCCTCGTTCACAAAGATTGAGTAGACAAGATCAAACAGATCAAATGAACTCTGCCGCTGGAGCAGACACTTGAGCTTGTCTGCCAAGCCTTCCTCAAGGCTGACGACGCGGATATCGACGGAGCATCCGCGCTGGTCACTGTAGGGGTGAATAAGTCGACGCGTCTGGGGAGGGCGGTATAGCCGTCCGAACTCCGTGACATCCATCCGCAACCCGATCGTGACATTGTTTCGGTTGCCGTAGAAGTCTGTGAAGTACAACGTGTACTTGTAGACCGTCTGAGCATTCCCGACACTATGGCCACCGGCCTGACGATTGCGCTCTAGGTCGAAGGTGACGCCGGTCCGCGCTTGAACGAGACGGCAGACTTCGTTCAAGGCAGCAAGCAACTGGTCAGGGTCAACGGCATCAGGTGCAGCAAAGTCCAAGTCGCTGGAGAAGCGGGTCGAACTGAAGTACCCCTTACGAAAGGCGTTTCCACCCTTGAGTACCAAACGGTCCGCGAACCGACTCTCTCCGTACAGGCCTGCGAGAAGCCAGCCAAATACATAGTCACGCTGCACGTTTGAAGCATTGACGCCGAGTGCGGTACCCATCTCGTCAACTTCGTCGCGACTGATCATCCTGCCATTGTCCGCTCAACGCCACCGCCGGTCATCCGATTTCAGCATGTACAGCCTACTGGGGTAGGCCTGCATCCTCTGCAAGGACCTCTGGCCAACCTGCCAACAGCCAGCGTCCTCGGACTCATTCAAGTCAGACCAGAGACAGCGGGGGCGCCGTCGCGTGACGCTACCCATCGCGGGCCCGTTGCTTGCTCGCAGAATCTACTGACCTGGTTGTTCGTCGATTGGTGCAGCCTCCGGGGCTGTGGACCATCTGTGGACAGATCGCCTGCAACTGGCTGGCTATCAGTCGGTGACCAGCCAGAACAAGGCGAAGCGAAGGGCCCTCCGGAGCCGCGAGCGAAGGTCCACGCCAACCAGACCTGCGTTGCGCTCGCAGAGCGAACCGCTCCGGGATCGGTGGAAGCTTCGGGCTGTCCCCGTTCCTTCGAAGCCCTGCTCCTGCTGAGGCGGCTTGCCGAGGTGTTGGTCATCTGCCCCACCTCAACCAGCCACATTGAACGCAGGAGGTGAGCTGCCGTGGGCGTCATGAGCGATCTGATCGAGCGGGGTGCCGTTGCCGAGGGCTACAAGGTCGAGGTCTTCGACGGAAGGGTGATCACGACCCCCCCCAGAGCTCCGAGCGGCACTGGACTGTCAGGGACGTCGAATGCGCGATCACTGCTGCCAGCATCGCCCGCGAGCGAGTCTTCGGCGATGTGCTCATCACCTTTCCCGGCGAGAACGACGCAGCGCCCGACCGGCTTCTTCGCACACGCGGCACTACCGGCGGCCTTACACCAGCGCGGGCGCCTCGACCCCGGATGCCGGGTGAATGAGCGAGCGCAGCTTCTCGCGGGTCTCCGGGTCCGTCGAGTAGACGATTGTGCCGACCATGCCCCGGGTCAGCAGCACCTTGTAGGTGTTGCGGATGAGGCGGTCGACGTCCGCGTCCGGCGTCGCCTTTGTGAAGGACGGGTCTTTTGACGCCGACCGGTTCACGACCCAGCGGTCCGTACGCCACACGAGGTCGGGGCCGATGATCACGCCGGACCAGTCGTACTCGAAGCCCTGCGCGGTGTAGACACAGCCGACCTGGCCGAAACCGGCCGGATCAGTGGCCCACAGGGGCGCGGGTGGGGCCCCGAGCAGGGACCGGTCGCCGTACACGTTCCAGGGGCGGGCCCACTGGCCGATGACGACGTCGGTGGGCAGTGCCGCCATGTCCGGGGTGACCTTGGTGGTCCACTTCCAGCAGTAACCGGCCGACATCCGGGCGCCGTAGCTCTCTTCGCGGCGCGCGACGAGGAAATCCTCCAGTTCCTGGGGGATTTCGGCGGTCAGCAGCTCGAACTTGCCGTCCGGCTCCCACTGGCCGGGCGTGCCGCCTTCCAGGCCGAGCAGGTCGACGACCCACTTCTCGTACGCGTCACTGCCGCCGCACCGGAACTGGCTGTCCAGCTCCACCACCGCGCAGTCGAGGCCCTGTTCGGCGGCGGCCCGCTGGATCTGTTCCTTGGTCCCCATCTCGCCGGGCCGTACAACCTGGTGCTGGTCGAGCAGGAACACCGGAACCCGGGCCGCGTCGATCAGCTCGGCCACCTGGGGCCGGCCCGTGCGCAGCTCCGCCTTGGTGTAGCGATTGGCGGAGGTCTTCCGGAGGCGGTGGGCCTCGTCGCAGATCAGTACGTCGAGGTTGTTCGGCTCTGCGTCCATGAAGCTGTTGAAGTACTTGAACAGCTGCTGGACTTCGCGTTTCTTGGCCCCTGAAGAAGACTCGTGCGGGTGGGGGCATGTCCTCCGATGTCCGCGCGCAGGCGGATCAGGAAGCCCGTCGGGCCGCTGAGATGGTTCTCGCCATCCTAGGTGAGTGTGTGGATCACAAGGAGGGGATGGAGCGGACTCGGCCAGGGGCCCGCCTCGTCTGGCCTTGAGCCCACGAAAGAAGCCGAAGTCAGAGCGCGTCGACCCCACTCACCTTCCAGCCCCCGCCCGTACGCGTCAGCGTCATCCGTACGCGGTTCAGGTCCACGCGGGAGCCCTGGACCTGGGTGCTTTTGGTGACCTGGTTGACGAACAACAGGATCACCGCCCGGTCCGGCGTCGCCGAGACCACGGAGGCTGCCGGGGTGCCGCCGGCCGGCTGAGTCACCGTCGCCTTGACCACCCCGTGGTACTTCCTGGCCGTCGGGCCGACCACCGTCGTCGTGGTCTTGCCGTATTCGTCGCGGAAGTGGCCGGTGAGGCGGGTGCGCGCTGCCGCGAAGTCGCGGTCCAGGTGCTGGTAGTCGTACGACAGGACGACCGGGGCCGCCTGGCGCGCGGCCGTGAGCGCCTGTCCGCGCGCCTGGTCGGCCCGGGATGTCTCGTGGTACCGCCACCCGAGCACGCCGACCGCGACCAGGCCCGCCACGAGCAGGACGCAGAGGACCGCGGTGAGCAGCAGTCGCCGCCCGCGCCGAGCCGGCGTACCGGAGCCGGGCTCGTCCCCCTTCCGCTCGGCGAAGGACTCCGGCGCGGGCTCGGGCGGGTCGTCCCAGCCGCTGTCCTCCGGGGGCTCGATGAGCAGGGTGCGTCCGGCGTCCTGTGCCGCGCCCGGTCCCGTGGCCTCCTCGTCGGTGGCCGCGGGGCCCGGCTCGCCGTGGCCGCGCTCCGCGCGCTTGGCCGCCGCGCGGGCGGCAGCGGTCAAGGTGCGCCGGGGCCCGGAACCGGTGCCGCGGCTTCGGGTGGTCGTCTTCGCCACGGTGTTGCTCCTCAGGGTGGTACGGGTGGAGAGGTGGTACGGGTGGAGAGGTGGTACGGGTGGAGAGGTGGTACGGGTGGAGAGGTGGTACGGGTGGAGAGGTGGTACGGGTGGAGAGGTGGTACGGGTGCAGAGAGGGGTCGGTCAGCCGACGAACTCGACGTCGGACGTCAGCCAGCGGCCGCCGCGCTGCACCAGGTCGAGCTGCAGTCGATACGTGCGCGCCTCGCCCTTGGGTGCGGCGGTATTGGTCACCTTGCTGTCGGCGACCACCAGGACGCGGGCCGAGCGCTCGTCGGAGCGGACGATGCCCGCTTCGAGGACCTGCCCCTCGGACACGGACCTGTTCTCGGCGACGAGCTTGGTCAACTGCTCGGTCTGGGCGGCGAACTGCTTCCTGAAGTCGCCGGTGGCGCCCGCCAGCACGTGCGCGCTGTCCCGGTCGTAGTGCCGGTAGTCGAGCGACGTGAAGTTCAGCGCCGACTGGCGGGCCGCGGTCAGCACGTCCTGGCGCCGCTGCTCCGTCTCGTGCCGGTCGTAGAGCGCGAGGCCCAGCCAGATCGTCAGCGCCGTCGTGAGGACGGTCGCCACGGCGAGCGCCACCGGCCACGCCCTGCCCGACAGGGCGTTTCGCACGGCCCCGCTCATGCCATCGGTCCTACGAGCAGCCATTGCCACGACCCCTTTCCGAACACGCTCTGCTGGCCGCCCGTCGAGCCGATCTCGACGGGCCGGCCGTCCGGGCCGGTCGCGGTGCCGGTCTCCGGGTCGTACGGCGTGACGTACGCCGACTGGTTCGCGCCGCCCGAAGTGGCCTGCGCGCCGGGGGCGTTCTGCGCACCCCGCACCGACGTCTTGCTTCCGCGCGGGGCGGTGCAGCGCGCGCCGGTGTTCGCCTCGCGCTTGCTGGTGTCCGAGGGATCGCGCCGCGCCGTCCCGTAGCCCTGGGTGCACGGCGGCGGGTCGTCGGCGTTCACCACCAGGCCGAAGTGGGTGGTGCCGTCGCCCGGGACGACCGTGTAGCTGCCCGCGACAAGGGCCGGGAAGGTGACCAGGGACTGCTCCACGCCGGGCAGGCGGGCCAGCGTGACCTGGCCGCCGCTGATCAGATTGGCGAGCAGCACCGAAAGGCGTGGCCCGGTGGCCTTCAGCAGCGAGTTGACCTCCTGCGCGGCCGGTGTCGCGTTGCCGATCAGCTTGCGCAGATCCCCGTCGCTCGACTTCAACTGCGCGCTGAGGACTGCCAGATCGTGTGCGAACGACTTGATGGACGAGCCCTGGTCGGCCTGCGTCTTGAGGACCTTCCGCGAGTCCTCGATCAGCGAGATCGTCTGGGGGAGCGACTCGGAGGCCGAGCCCACGAGCGCGTTGCCCGAGTCCACCAGGCGGCTCAGGTTCGGCCCGGTGCCGGAGAACGCCTTGTCCAGCTCGTCGACGGTGACCCGCAGATCGTCCTTGCCGACCGAGTTCACCAGCCGGTCCAGGCTGAGGACGAGGTCCGTGGTGGGCAGCGGCACGCGCGTGCTGCCGCGCGGGATGGAGCTGCCCGCGAGGAGATACGGACCGTGCGACGTACGCGGCTGCAGATCCACGTACTGCTCGCCCACCGCCGACCGGTTCGCGACCACGGCGAGGGTGTCCGCGGGGATGCGCGGCGCGCCGTCCTTGATGTCGAGGGCCACCGAGACCCCGTCGGAGCCGGTCAGCCGCAGCGAGCCGACGCGGCCCACCGGCACCCCGCGGTAGGTGACCTCGGCGCCGGGGAAGATGCCCCCGGAGTCGGCGAAGTCCGCCCGCACGGTGTAGCCGCGGCTCAGGACGCCGTCCACCAGGCCGGTGTACTCGGCGCCGACGTACGACACCCCGACGGCGGTGACGGTGGCGAAGGCGAGCAACTGGGCCTTGACCGTACGTGTGATCACGGCTGCACCCCCATCAGCATCAGCTCGGCGAGCGCGAGATCGATCCCCTCGGGCAGCTCGCCCGGGGTGGTGTAGCTGCTGGTGCACACCGGCGGGCACAGCGGACCGCCGCCGCCCGGCGGGGCCGACGGCAGGCTCGGTGAGCTCGGCAGCGGCGTGGGGGCCGGGGCGCTCGGCAGGTCCGGGAGATCGGGGACATCCGGCAGACCGGGCAGTTCGGGGGTCTTGGGATCCCGGGAACCGCCGTGCCCCTTGCCGGGCTTGCCGGAGCCGCCCGTCACATTGCCGTAGAGGTCTCTCAGGTCGAGATCGGCGGTGAGGTGGAGGTTGACGTAGTCACCCTTGACGGCGTCCACCGCGTTGCGGGGGAACGGGTAAGTGGTCAGCAGCTCAAGGGAGTTGGGCAGGTCGTCGCCCGCCTTGTTCAACTGCCGCAGGATCGGCCGCAGCTGTCCGAGGTTCGCGACCGTGTCGTCGTGCGAGGCGTTGACCACCTTGGTGCCCGTCTTGCCCAGCTTCGACAGGGCGGTGAGCATCGTCGTCAGATCGCGCCGCTGGTCGGCGAGTACCTTCAGGGCGGGCGGCATCGCGACGACGGCCCGGGCGATCGTCTTCTTCTCCTTCCCGAGCCGTCCCGCGAGCCGGTCGACGGCCTTGAGGGCGCGGACGATGTCCGCACGCTGGTCATCCAGGCCGCCGATGAACGTGTTCAGCTCCTTGAGCAGTGATCTGACCCGGTTCTCCCGGCCGTCCAGGGCCTTGTTCAGCTCCACGGTGATCGTCTTGAGCTGGGCCACTCCGCCGCCGTTGAGCAGCGCGGACAGCGCGGACAGCACCTCCTCGATCTCCGGGTTGCGGCCGCTGCGGGACAGCGGGATGCGGTCGCCGTCGCCGAGCCGGCCCACCCGTTCCCTGCCGGGCGGGGCGGTCAGCGCGACGTACTTCTCGCCGAGGATGCTCGTCTGCCGCAGCTCGGCGAGCGCGTTGGCCGGCAGCTTCACCGAGTCGGCGACCCGCAGCCGTACGCGCGCGTGCCAGCCGTCCAGCTCCACCTTCTCGACCGCGCCCACGGTGACGTTGTCGACCTTCACCGCCGACTGAGGCACCAGATCGAGGACGTCACGGAACTCGACGGTGACGTGGTACGCGTGACCGTCAGCGGCGGCTCCGCCGGGCAGCTGGACGTCGTACCAGCCGTTGAACTCGCAGCCGGACAGCAGCAGCGAACCGACCGCGGCCCATGCGACCGCCCCGGCTCTACGTCGCAGTGCGCTCATGCGCTCGCCCCCAGGATTCCGCCGAGCGTCCGGTCGACCGTTCCCGTCACTGCAGGGCCCTTGGGCACCTTCGGCAGGGAGTCGAAGAGCTTTTTCAGCTCCTTGCAGTCCGGGTTCTTGCCGCCTTCGTCGCCGGTCGTCCTCAGTACGGAACACAGCAGCGAGGCCGGATCCTGGGCCTGCTGCGCGTTGTTGCGGGTGTCGAGAGTGCCTGAGGACGGGTTGTAGGCGTTGTTCAGGTTCGACAGACCCGTGGGGGCCACCTCCAACAGCTCCTCCAGCGCGGCCCGTTGGGTGACGAGCACCCGGGTCACCTTGCTCAGGCCCTTCACGTCCGAGGTCAGCGACTTCTTGTTCTTCTTCACGAAGTCCGACACGTCGCCGAGCGCGGTGCCCAGGTTCCTGAGCGCCGCCGCGAGATCCTCGCGCTCGCCCGCGAGCTGCCCGGCCACCTCGGAGAGGCTGGTGTTGAACGAGCGCACGCTCTTGTCGTCGGCGGCCAGCGCCGCAGTGAACACCTGCAGGTTCCGTACCGTGCCGAAGAGGTCCGAGCGGCCGTCGGACAGCGTGGTGACGGCCTGCGAGAGGTCGTCGACCGTCCGGTGGAGGTTCTCGCCCTGACCGTCGAGGTTGTCCGCGCTCACCCCGAGCAGCCGCGACAGCGAGCCGTCCTTGTTGGCGCCCTTGGGGCCGAGCGCGTCGGCCGTCGTGTGCAGGCTGTCGAAGACACGGTCCAGTTCGACCGGTACGGCCGTCCGCGTCTCGGGGATGACGTCACCGTCCCGCAGCAGCGCGCCCTTGCGGTACACGGGCAGCAGCTGCACATAACGGTCGCTGACCACCGACGAGTTGATGATCGCCGCCTGCGCGTCCGCCGGAATTTTCCGGCCCTCCTCGTAGGTGAGCTCCACCCGTACTCGTCCGCCCTCCGGCGTGATCTTGTCGACCCTGCCGATCCGGACGCCGAGGACACGGACATCCGAGCCGGGATAGATACCGACGGTGCGCGGGAAGTACGCGGTGACGTGCACGGACCCGGGGCGCGGCCACACCGCGTAGGTGAGCGCGGCGACGAGGCCGAGTGCGGTGACCATGGCCACGCGCTTCCTGAGGTTCTTCACCGTGTGCCTCCCGTGCGCGGCACCACAGGAGCGGCGACCAGGTTCTGGACGTAGCTGTCGAACCACCGGCCGTTGCCGAGAGTGTTGCCGAAGACCCGTACGTAGGGCGCGAGCAGCTTGACGCTCCGGTCGAGGCTCGCCTGATTCCGTTCGAGCATCCGCACCACACGGTTCAGGCCCCTGAGCGCGGGCCCGATCTCCTTGGCGTTGTCGTCGACCAGGCCGGAGAGCTCGATACCGAGCGCGACGGAGCTCTTCAGCAGTTTGTGGATCGCCGTGCGCCGCTTGCTGATCTCCTTGAACAGCTTGTCGCCGTCCTTGACCAGCGCGGAGAAGTCCTTCGAGTGCTGGGCCAGGACGCCCGTGACCCCGTTCGCATGGTCGAGGAGTTCGCCCAGTGCCTTGTCGCGCGACGCGACCGTCCGGGAGATCCTCGACAGGCCCTTGATGGACGCGCGCACCTCGGCGGGCGAGTCCTTGAAGGTGCTGGAGAGGGTGTCGAGGGCCGTCGAGAGGCGGTTGGTGTCGACCTTCTCCGTCGTGGTCGTGAGATCGCTGAACGCCTGCACGACATCGTACGCCGGGACGGTCCGCTTCAGCGGGATCTCACTGCCGGGCTTCAACTGCCCCGGCCCCTTGGGGTGCAGCGCGAGGTACTTCGCGCCGAGGATCGTCTTGACCCGGATCGAGGCGCCGGTCCCGCTGCCGAACCCGGGATCGCCCTTGACCTTGAAGGTGACCTTCACGTGATCACCGTCGAGATCGACGTCCTTGACCTTGCCGACCTTGACGCCGGCGATCCGTACCTCGTCGCCGGGCTTGAGGCCGCCCGCCTCCGAGAAGGCCGCGCTGTACGTCTCACCGTCGCCGATCAGCGGCAGGCTGTCCGCGTTGAACGCGGCCACGGCCAGCAGCGCGAGGGTGGTGAGGCCGATGGCTCCGATGACGACAGGGTTGCGCTCGCGGAACGGGATCAGGCGCGGGCGGCGTATGCGGATGCGGGGCAGCTTGGGCGGGTCGATGCGGACCTTGACCATCGGCTCCGGGCGGGGCGGGCGGGGTGCGCGGTGCGGCAGGAGCCGTATGTTCGGGAGCTTGGGCGGGTCGATGCGGACCTTGACCATCGGCTCCGGGCGGGGCGGGCGGGGTGCCCGGTGCGGCAGCAGCCGTATGTTCGGGAGCTTGGGCGGGTCGATGCGGACCTTCACCAGCGGCTCCGGGCGGTTCTTGCGGGTCACGCGCCGCACCTCGCCCTCGCCACGTGCAGCCGGGGATCGAGCACCTGCTTCGTCTTCGGCAGCACGATCCGGCCGTCGAAGTCGCAGAGGTAGAAGTTGAACCACGAGCCGTAGGACGCCGTCCCCGTCAGCGCGTTGAGTTTGTTCGGCAGCCGCTTCAGGACGCCCTCCACGGTGTTCTCGTTCTTGTTCAGCGTTCCGGTGAGACCGGTCAGCTCGGCGATGTCGTCTTTCAGGGGCGGACGCGCGTCCTTGAGCAGCCCCGAGGTGGCGTCCGTCAGGTCGCCGATGCTCACCAGCGACTGCCCGATGGGCTTGCGGTCGGCGGAAAGTCCAGAGACAAGGCGCCGCAACTGCTTGAGGAGCCCGGAGAAGCGGGCGCCGCGCTTGTCGAGCGTCCCAAGCACGGTGTTGAGGTTGTCGATCACCGAGCCGATCAGCTTGTCGCGGCCGGCCAGGGTCGTGGTGAGCGAAGCCGTGTGCATGAGCAGGCTGTTGACCGTGCCGCCCTCGCCCTGGAGGGTCCGGATGATCTCGGTGGCGAGCTGGTTGACGTCATCGGGACTGAGCGCGGCGAACAGCGGCTTGAAGCCGTTCAGCAGCGCGTTGAGGTCAAGCGCGGGCTGCGTGCGCGACAGAGGAATCGTCGCGCCGGGCCTCAGCCGGGTGGCGCCTCCCGCGCCCTCGGTCAGGGCGACATAGCGCTGTCCGACGAGGTTCCGGTAGCGGACGACCGCGCCCGTGCTGTGCAGCAGCGGACGGTCCGCGCCGACGGTGAACGTGACCTCTGCCAGCGTCCTGTCCTTGATGCGGATGTCCTCGACCTGGCCGACCCGTACGCCGGCCACCCGGATGTCGTCGCCCTTCTCCAGGCCTGTGACGTCGCTGAACACGGCACGGTACGTGTGCTCGGGGGTGAAGGAGATGTTGACGATGGTGGCGGCGAGCAGGGCCGTCGCCACGATCGTCACCAGCGCGAAGAGGCTGAACTTGATCAGCGGCGCGGCGGCCTGCCTGGCTCCCGACGTCCTCATGCGACGCTCACCGCCGTCCCGCGCGCCATCGGCCCGAACAGCAGGGTCGCGACCGGCGGCACCTCGTCGGCGGGCACGCCCAGGACCGGCGCCACGAGCGAGCCGACGGCACGCTGCTCGGCCCGGGTGGCGGACACGTCGGCCGGCCCGGATGGACTCCCCTTCTTCGAACCGTCGTTGAGGTGGACCCCGGGTGCGGGCACCGGAGGATGGGGCAGGTCACGGCAGTTGGGCCCGGACCTGTCGGCGTAGCGGGGATACTCGCCGGGCTCGTACGCGCCCTGCTGGCGGACGACTTCGAGCGTGATGTGCATCTTTCCGCCCTTGAAGGCCTGTTCGGAGGCCTGCTCCTCGCGCACCAGGCCGGCGAGGAGGCAGGGGTACTCGGGGGAGTAGCGGGCGAAGACCCCGAGCGTGGGGCGGGAGACCCGGCCCAGGGTGATCAGCCGGTCGCCGTTCGCGTCGAGGAAGCCGTCCGCGGTGCCCGCGGCGGTGGCCGTCGTGGTGAGGGCGGCCGCGAGCCGGTCCCGCTCCTCGACGATGGTGCGGCTGGTGGTGACGGTGTTGCGCAGGATGCCCATCAGGTCGGGTGCCGCGTCGCCGTACACCTCGGCGACGTCGGCCAGGCGGGCGAAGTCCTCGGTGAGGGAAGGAAGATGGGGATTGAGCCGGTGCAGATAGTCCTCCACGCGCGTGAGGTTGTCGCCGATCCGGTCGCCGCGCCCTTCGAGGGCGGTGGCGAACGCGGAGAGCGTGGCGTTGAGCTTGCCGGGCCGCACGGTCCGCAGCAGCGGCAGCAGGTCGTTCATCAGCTGCTGGAGCTCGATGCCGACGCGCGTGCGGTCCTGGGTGATGACATCCCCGGCACGGATGGGCCGGGCCGAGGGCCGCGCGGGCGCGACCAGGTCGACGTACTTCTCGCCGAACAGCGTCTTGGGCAGCAGTCGCGCGTGCACGTCGGACGGGATGGACGCGACGTACTCCGGCTTCAGCGCGAGGTCGAGCGTCGCCTTCGTCCCGTCCGCGCGCACCGCGCGCACCTCACCGACCAGCAGCCCGCGCAGCTTGACGTCGGCGCGCGGATCGAGCTGGTTGCCGAGGCTGTCGGCCTCCAGCGTGATCCGTACGACCGAGGTGAACACCTGCTGGTACGCGGCGACGGACAGGGACAGCAGCAGCGCGAGCACGGCGAGGAACACGACGCCGTACAACCGCAGTCTCAGCACTCTCATACGGCTCACCCGGCAATCCGCACAGTGGTGTTGGCGCCCCAGATCGCGAGCGACAGGAAGAAGTCGAGGACGTTGATCGCGACGATCGAGGTACGCACGGCGCGGCCCACGGCGACGCCGACGCCCGCCGGGCCGCCGCTCGCGTAGTAGCCGTAGAAGCAGTGCACCAGGATGATCAGGACGGCGAAGACCAGCACCTTCCCGAAGGACCACAGCACGTCGACCGGCGGCAGGTACTGCTGGAAGTAGTGGTCGTACGTGCCCGCCGACTGCCCGTAGTAGCCGGTGGTGATGGTGCGGGCCGCGAAGTACGAGGACAGCAGCCCGACCACGTACAGCGGGATCACCGCGACGAAACCGGCGATCATCCGGGTGGTCACCAGGAACGGCAGCGAGGGCACGCCCATGACTTCGAGGGCGTCCGTCTCCTCGCTGATCCGCATCGCGCCGAGCTGGGCGGTGAACCCGGCGCCGACCGTCGCGGACAGCGCGAGCCCGGCCACCAGCGGGGCGATCTCCCGGGTGTTGAAGTACGCCGACAGGAACGCCACGAAGTTGGACGTGCCGAGCTGGTTCAGCGCGGCGTACCCCTGCAGGCCCACCTCCGTGCCCGTGAAGAACGACAGAAAGGCGATCACGCCGACCGTGCCGCCCACGACGGCGAGGGCTCCGCGCCCGAAGCTCACCTCGGCGAGCAGCCGCAGGATCTCCTTCTTGTAGCGGCGCAGCGTACGGCCCGTCCACGCCAGCGAACGGCCGTAGAAGGAGAGTTGACTGCCCAGCTCCTCCAGACTCTTCAGCAGCGCCATGCCTCAGCCCCTCTGCGGAACGATTTGGAAGTACACGGCGGTCATCACGAAGTTCGTCACGAACAGCAACATGAAGGTGATCACCACCGACTGGTTCACCGCGTCGCCCACACCCTTCGGGCCGCCCTTCGCGGTCAGTCCCTTGTACGAGGCGACGATCGCGGCGATCGCGCCGAACACCAGCGCCTTGATCTCCGCCGCCCACAGGTCGGAGAGCTGGGCGAGCGTGGTGAAGGAGGCGAGATAGGCGCCCGGAGTGCCGTTCTGCAGCACGACGTTGAAGAAGTAGCCGCCCGCGACACCGACCACCGACACCAGACCGTTGAGCAGCACCGCCACCAGCATCGAGGCCAGCACGCGCGGGACCACAAGGCGGTGGATGGGGTCGATGCCGAGGACCTGCATCGCGTCGATCTCCTCGCGGATCTTCCGTGCCCCGAGGTCCGCGCAGATCGCCGTGCCGCCGGCGCCCGCGATCAGCAGCGCGGTGACGATCGGCGAGGCCTCCCGCAGGACGGCGAGGACCGAGGCGGCCCCGGAGAAGGACTGGGCACCGAGCTGCCGGGTCAGGCTGCCGATCTGCAGCGCGATGACCGCGCCGAACGGGATGGACACCAGCGCCGTCGGCAGGATCGTGACGCTCGCGACGAACCACGCCTGCTGGATGAACTCCCTCGCCTGGAAAGGACGTCGGGGAACGGTCCGCAGGACGTCCAGCGCCATCGCGAAGAGGTTTCCCGACTGCCGGAGCGCGCCGGTCGGTGACAGGCTCATGCGTCGGCCGCCTCCTTGCGGTGCAGCTCGGCCTCGCGCCGCGCGATCGCCTCCCAGCGGGGCGGGCGGGTGATGCCGGGGCCCGGCAGCAGGCGAGGCGTCATGTCGTTGCCGACGTGGCGGGCCTTGCGGTCCACGGCGCCGAGCCGGGCCAGCTCCTGCTCCACCTGGGCGGCGTCCTTCTCCTCGGCCATCCCGATGGGCCCCTCCATGCGGCCGTTCAGGAACTGCCGTACGACGGGCTCGTCGCTGGTGAGCAGCTTCTCGCGAGGCCCGAACATGACCAGTTCGCGCCGGAACAACAGGCCGATGTTGTCGGGCACCTGGCGGGCCGAGGCGATGTCGTGCGTGACGATCAGGAAGGTGGCGTTGATCTGCGCGTTGAGGTCGACGATGAGCTGGTTCAGGTACGCCACGCGCACCGGGTCGAGGCCCGAGTCCGGCTCGTCGAACAGGATGATCTCCGGATCGAGGACCAACGCCCGCGCGAGACCGGCCCGTTTGCGCATCCCGCCGGAGATCTCGCCGGGCAGCTTCTCCTCCGAGCCGATCAGGCCGACCATGTCCATCTTCTCCAGCACGATCCGCCGGATCTGGCTCTCGGACTTGCGGGTGTGCTCACGCAGCGGGAAGGCGATGTTGTCGTACAGACTCATCGACCCGAACAGCGCGCCGTCCTGGAACAGCACGCCGAACAACTTCCGCACCTCGTAGAGATCGTGCTCGCGCAGCTTCGTGACATCCCGGCCCGCGATCTTCACAGACCCCCGCTCAGGCTTCAGCAGCCCGACGAGCGTCTTGAGGAACACCGACTTGCCCGTGCCCGAGGGGCCGAGCATGACCGAGACCTCCCCGGCGGGCAGCGTCAGCGAGACGTCCTGCCAGATGACCTGGTGACCGAAGGACTTGGTCAGCCCTTCCACACAGATCTCGACACCCATCCGGTCCACCCTTCGACCCGCGGAGCTCCCCCGACATCTGCTCTACGGGGAGGGGCGGGGCGTCCGTCGCGGCGGGAGCGGATTTTTTCGGGGGTCCTGCGACGACGGTTCTACGGAAGTGCGGTCGTCGGAGTCGGGACCGTGGACGTGGCGGCGGGTGCATGGGGGAGCGCGGGGACGCGCGGCAGGTCTGACACGTCGGGGACAGCCGGGACAGCGGGGACTTGGGGGACTTGTGGGACACGGGGGACGGACGGTACCGGTGCCAGCGAGGCGTCCGGCAGGGACGGCACCGACAGCGGCAGCAGCGACCGGTCCTGCTCGCGGGGTGACACCGTAGGCGTCGCCGTCGGGGACGGCGAGGCGGCCGGCGGATCACGGCTGTCGTCCGGGGTGACCGGCCGGCCGACGCCGTCCGGCCGGACGGTCTCCGTGGCCCCCCGGTCCGTCTGGGACACGGAGGGCCGGGAAGCCGCGCCGCCCTGCCCGTCACCGTCGTGTACGTACGGCAGCAGCACGAACCCCGCCACCGCCAGCGTCGCGGCCGTCGACGTCACCGCCACGGCCTGCGCGTGCCCGCCCGCACGCAGCTTGCCGCGCCCCCACAGGAACAGAGCCAGGCCCAGCGTTCCGGCCAGGGAGTTGCGCAGGGTGCGCCGAGCTCGGGCGAGCAGCGACTCGACGGTGCGATAGCTCAGCCCCATGCGTACGGCGACCTGGCCGACATCGAGGTCCTCGGACTTCAGCCGGAGTGCCTCGGCCTGGCGCGCGGGCAGCTCCCCGCTGCGTACGGCCAGCCACCTGGCCTCGTCCCGGTCGCACACCGCTTCCTCGACGGGCACCGGGCCCGGCACGGCGAGCGTGGGGCTGCGGTGCACCTCGGCCTCGCGGTTGACCTGGCGGTACCGGTCGACGCACAGCCGCATGGTCACGGTCGTCAGCCAGGCGCCGAGGCGCTCGTCGTCCAGATCAGGGCGCTCCGCGGCGCGCAGCATCGCCTCGTGCACCGCGTCCTCGGCGTCCTCCAGGCTCATCGACCTGCGCCGGGCCACCTTGAGCAGTTGCTCGCGGTGGCTCCACATGTGCTGCCAACGGTCGTCGGCCGCTCGCGTCTGCGCGGGCATGTCCGTCGCCATGAGAGCCCCTTCGCACTCGCCCGCCGGTTCTCGTGCCGTCCGGCGGGTGGCGACATTACCGTCCAGTATCCGCAGTTGTGGAGGGGGAGGAGCCCATCGAGTCCACACCGTTGCAGGTCAGTGGTTCGGCCTGAGCTCTCCGTCACCGCGTGGAAGCGCGCGGTGACGGAGGACGCACTTACGCGACCCCTGGCCCTCCGGAACCCCAGCTCCCCGGATCTCTCAGCGCAACGGGTGCGACGTACGCCCCGACGCCTCGTCGATCTCGCCGTGGGCCTTGGTCAGCATCTTCATCGCCAGCTCGTTGAGCGCCCTCGCTCCCGCGACCTCTTCGCCGACCCGCGGCTGGTTCGCGTCGGAGGGGTGGCGGCTCGCGTAGCCATGGGCCCGTACCTCGCTCCCGTCGGGGAGCCGGACGAGCGCGGCGGCACGCGTGCGATGTGTGTCTTCCTCGAATTCCAGCTCTACATGCCATCCGACAGCGGTCTGTGCCGACATCGCGATCACCTCCGGGACTGCTATTACCAGGGTGCGCCTGTCGGCCCCGCGACGCACCACGTCCCGCCCGGGGCCGCCCGAGCCGCTCAGTCCTGCGGTTCCGGCGTCCACCCCGTCCCGGCCGCCCACGTCTCCGCGACCGCCACCACCAGGTCGACCACCGGGTCCTTCACATCGGCGTAGGTGCCGGTGTCGGAGACCCGGGAGGCGAGGGCGTACTTGAAGTGGGCGTAGGCCGGGACCGCCTCCGGGTGGCTGCGGAACCAGTCGCGGAAGAGCAGGGCCAGGCGTTCGTTGGGGGAGCCCGCTAGGCGCACGTGCAGGTTGACCGGCTCGGCGGCCGTGCCGCGGCGGGACCAGAAGCGCTTGGCCCAGCGGGACGGTACGTCGTCCAGGCCCGCCGGTACGTGGTCCCGGCGGTAGGGGGAGAGCCGGAAGCCGAGGTCCGCAAGGGGGCCGGCGAAAGCGGCCTCCGCCTCGTCCAGGCCGGCGACGCTCACCTGGAGGTCGTAGACCGGCTTCGCCGCCATCCCCGGGATCGACGTGCTGCCGATGTGTTCCGCCCGCAGGGCCACCGGGCCGAGCGCGGCGCCGAGCTCGGCGCACAGCGCGCGGCCCCGCTCCGGCCAGGCCGCGTCGTACGGGACGACGAGGGGGGTCTCCGACTGGGGCATCATCAGACGGCTTCCAGCGCGACGTGCGGCTCGGCCGGCAAGGCCACGCGGATCGCGTCGCCGGGGCGCACCACGCCACCGGTCCGCACCACGCTCATGATCCCGCCCTTGCGGACGATCGCCCCGTCCTCGTCGCGCCCGACGACCCGCTTGAGCAGCCCGTCCTGGAAATGGTCGATCTGCAGGCACGGGTTGCGCAGGCCCGTGACCTCGACGACCGCGCCGCCCTCGCCCAGCTGCAGGAGCGTGCCGGCGGGCAGCGCGAGCAGGTCGATGCCGGTAGTCGTGACGTTCTCCCCGAGGTCGCCCGGAGCGACGTCGTGGCCCAGCTCGGCGACCTCGGCGAACAGCTCCTCGTGCATGAGGTGGACCTGCCGCAGGTTCGGCTGCGTCGGGTCCTTCGCGACGCGCGAGCGGTGCTTGACCGTGACGCCCGCGTGCACGTCGCCGTCCACGCCGAGCCCGGCGAGCAGCGTGATGCTCTCCCGGTTCGGCTTCGTGAAGGAGTACGTCGCGTTGCTGCTGACCGCGATGACCGTGCCGCCGTCGAACCTGCCCATGCCGGAACCCCCGTTTCCGTGCCGGTGATCGGTGCCCCCGGCCGCCTGCTCCGCGATCCCGGCCGTCCGGACCGAGATCCCTACCGAGCCTAACTCCGCGCCTGCGGCACAATCACGGCACGGCGCAGCAAGAGACCGAGCAGTCCGTGATCACCGTCGTGGCCGCCGCAGTCATAGAGAACGGGCGGCTGCTCGTGGTCAGCAAGAAGGCAGCTCCCGAGGTGTTCTACCTGCCGGGCGGGAAACCGGCGCCGGGGGAAAGCCCCGAGCGGACGCTGCTGAGGGAGCTGGACGAGGAGCTCGGCGTCGTCCCGTACGGCCTCGCACTGCTCACCGAGGTCGAGGACGTCGCCGCGCTCGAAGGGGCGCCGATGTGGATGACGGTGTACGCGGCCACGCTCGACCGCCGCCCCGAACCCGCCGCCGAACTCGCCGGGATGCGCTGGACGGACGGCGAGGACACCCCGGGCGTCCTCCTCGCCCCGGCGGTACGCCGTCAAGTGATGCCACTGCTCAGGGAGTTGGGGCTGCTCGGCCGCTGAGCACGGGGGATTCAGCCCCGGCCCGCGTGCTCGGCGATCTGCTGCCGTTCAGCCAGACGATCACGAGGCGAGCGACCTCTGCGCCACCCGGCGCAGATGCGTCGCGAGCACCTCCGGGGCGTTCGGGGTCAGGGTGCGCAGGGCGACCAGGGCCGTCACCACCACGTCGCAGAGCTCCGACTCGACGTCCTGCCAGGAGTGGCTCTCGCCCTTGCGCGGGTTCTGCCCCGTCGCGCCGATGACCGCCTGGGCGACCTCGCCGACCTCCTCCGACAGCTTCAGCATCCGCAGCAGAAGGGCCTCGTCCGCGCTGCGGCGGTTGTGCGATTCGAGCCAGGCATGCAGCCCGTCGACGGTCTCCCACACGCTGTCGTACGTGGGCGGGGCGAGGTCGTGCCGGGCGCTGGGCCGCGTGGTGTCGGACATACCCGCAGCCTGCCACGGACGGGCTACTCGTCCGTGTCGTCCGGGGAATACTCCCCCGGACCCGGCTGCGGACCCGGCCCGCCCACCCGCTTTCTGCGCGACGCCACGACCGCGAGCGCCGCGGCGGCACTGCCCACGAGGGCGGCCGGGACCATCCAGTGCCGGTCCAGGACGTGGCCGAGCGCATGGTCGAGGGAGTAGCGGCCCGCGCCGGTCACCGCGAGTCCGGCCGCGACGAAGCCGAGGAACGCCGGGTATTCGTAGCCGCCGCCCTGGGCGAAGAAGCCGTGGGGCGCGTGCACCGCGGTCGCACCGGCCATCGTGCCCGCGGCGGCGGCCCCGCCGACGGGCGTGGCGAGGCCGAGGGCGAGCAGGACGCCGCCGCCCGCCTCGCCGACGCCGGCGGCCAGGGCGCTCGCCTTCGGCGGGGCGAAGCCCATGGCCTCCATCCCGGCGGTGGTGGCGCCCAGGCCACCGCCGCCGAACCAGCCGAGCAGTTTCTGCGCTCCGTGCGCGGCGAGCACACCGCCCGTGCCCACGCGCAGCACGAGCAGTCCCAGGTCTTTGCGGTCCACACAAGGCTTGTGACAGGTCATGGTCCTACGGTCCGGCAAGCCGGTCCCCGGCACCCGGTGCGCGGGCCCGTTCGGGTGGCGTGTCCCGGGCCGCGGTGTGAGTCTGGGCCGGGGGCCCGGGCCCTGTGCGGCCGGGGTCCCGAACCGGCGACGAACGACCGGAAGGTCCGGCACCGTAGCGCCGGAAGGAGAAGCGACGTCATGGCCATCCAGACAACGAAGCTCAGTGACCCGGCCGTCCGGGCCTTCGTCACCGCGGTGAACTCCCACGACCGGGAGGCCTTCCGCGCCGCCCTCGCGCCCGGCGCGACGATGTCCGACGACGGATCCGACCGGGACATCGACGAGTGGACCGGCCGCGAGATCTTCGATTCCAACGGGCACATGGAGATCGAGAAGGAGTCCTCGGGCGGCCTCGCCCTCACGGCCCTCTACCGCAACGACGCCTGGGGCGAGATGCGGACGAAGTGGCAGTTCGTCGTGGCGGGCGGCAAGGTGACCCGCTTCGAGACCGGCCAGGCGTAACTCCCCGGTCAGCCGGTCAGCCGGTCAGCCGGTCAGCCGGTCAGCCGGTCAGCCGGTCAGCCGGTCAGCCGGTCAGCCGGTCAGCCGGTCGGCCGGTCAGCCGGCCATCCGTACCGCCGCGCCGCTCACCCGGACTCGCGGGTCGCCCTCGCGCAGGGTCACCGTCAGCTCGCCCGGGCGGCCCATGTCCTCGCCCTGGTGAAGGGTGAGGACCGCCTCGGAGGGGACGAGTCCGAGTGCGCGCGCGTACGCGCCGAACGCTGCCGCGGCGGCGCCCGTCGCCGGGTCCTCCACGACGCCGCCGACCGGGAACGGGTCGCGGGCGTGGAAGACGAACTCCGAGGCGCGCCAGACCAGTTGGACCGTGGTGAGGTCGAGGCGGTGCATCAGGGCCTCGAGGCGCGCGAAGTCGTAGGAGAGGTCCGCGAGCCGCGCGCGGGTGGCGGCCGCGAGGACGAGGTGGCGGTTGCCCGCGTAGGCGATGCGCGGCGGGAACGCCGGGTCGAGGTCGGCGGCGGGCCAGTCGAGCGCGGCGAGCGCCTCGGCCAGGTCGTCCGGCGCCACCTCGGTGATGTGGGGCGCGACGCTCGTGAGCGTCGCGCGCGGGGTGCCGTCGGCGCCCTGAGTGACCGCCACCGGCACCTCGCCGGCCTGCGTCGCGAAGACGTAGTCGCCTGGCCCGTGGATCTCGCCGAGCGCCACGCCCGTCGCCACCGTGGCGTGCCCGCAGAACGGGACCTCGGCCTTGGGACTGAAGTAGCGCACGGTGTACGAGCGCTGCGCGCCGTCGGACGCAGGGGTGCCGTCGGACGCAGGGGTGCCGGCGGGCGCCGGTGTCAGGAACGCCGTCTCGCTGTAACCGAGCCGCGCCGCGATGGCGAGCATCTGCTCGTCGTCGAGCGCACGTGCGTCGAGCACGACCCCGGCGGGGTTGCCGCCCTCGGGGTCCGTGGTGAAGGCGGTGTAGCGCAGCACGTCGGCATTGGTGTTCATGACGGGGGAGCGTAGCGCGGCCCGGGTTCTCCTGCGGTCCCGTCGACAGGTCCCCCTGCCCCCGGGCCGCGGAAGGGCTGCCCGACTTCCCCCTCGGAAATGGCTCAGTGGCAGCCGATCCCGCCGGGCCCGTCGCCCCACGAGCAGGAGTCGAGCTGGGTGGCGCTCGGCTTGATGAGGCGCGGTTCGGTAGCCCGGGTGCAGACCGCCCTGGTGGGCGGCCGCGGAGGCCGGGGGCGCGGCGGGCAGGGAGACCGACAGGACGCCGGCCGCCAGGGCGGCGGAGGCTGCCCTGAATTGGGGCGGTAGGTCCTATTCCGCTTGTGGAGATTAAGTTCTCAACCGCGCCCGACGTACGGCATGTTGGTCGCCAGGACCGTCGCGAACTGCACGTTCGCCTCCAGGGGCAGCTCGGCCATGTGCCGCACCGTGCGCGCCACGTCCGCGACATCCATCACCGGCTCCGGCGCCAGCGTTCCGTTCGCCTGGAGGATCCCGGTCTGCATGCGCTCCGTCATGTCGGTCGCCGCGTTGCCGATGTCGATCTGGCCGCACGCGATCCGGTACGGACGCCCGTCCAGGGACAGTGACTTCGTCAGCCCGGTCAGCGCGTGCTTCGTCGTCGTGTACGCGGTCGAGCGCGGCCGCGGCGTGTGCGCCGAGACGGAGCCGTTGTTGATGATCCGGCCGCCCTGCGGGTCCTGCTCCTTCATCTGACGGAACGCCGCCTGGGCGCACAGGAAGGCGCCGTTGAGGTTCGTGTCGACGACATGGCGCCAGGCGTCGTACTCCAGGTCCTCGACCGGGACCGCGGGCCCGAACGTGCCCGCGTTGTTGAAGAGCAGGTCGAGGCGGCCGAACCGGTCGCGTGCGGCGGCGAAGAGCGCGGCCACGTCGTCGGGCCTGGAGACGTCGGTCCGTACGGAGAGCGACCTGACCGCGGCCTCGGGGGCGAGGGCCGCCGTCGCGTCGAGGGTCTCGGTGCGGCGGCCCGCGAGCGCCACCTGCCAGCCCGCGCGCAGCAGTTCGACGGCGACAGCCCGGCCGATGCCGGAGCCCGCGCCGGTCACCACGGCGGTGGGTACGGCGGTCGGTTCGTGCGGTTCCGGGGCGTTGTTCTGAGCGTTCATGGCCCCGGAGCGTACGGCAGGAGGGTCATACGGAGATCACTCATCCGCCATGTGGCGGCCGTGCGCATGACAGGTCACGGTCGTCCCCCGGCACTCCAATTTCCTCTGACAACAACCGTCAGGGGAGGGCCACATGACAGCCGAAGGACGCCATCCGAGCCAGCACTCGCCCGAACTGCGCGCCGCGGCGGGCCACTTGGGCCGCCGCCGCTTCCTCACCGTTACGGGCGCCGCCGCCGCGCTCGCCTTCGCCACGAACCTGCCGGCCGCGGGCACCGCAGGCGCCGCCGAGTTCGACGCGCGGAAGATCACCGCCGACCCGTTCACGCTCGGCGTGGCGTCCGGCGACCCGCTGCCCGGCTCCGTCCTGCTGTGGACGCGCCTGGCCCCGTCCCCGTACGAGGCGGACAGCGGTCTGCCCGCCCAGCGCATAGCCGTCGAGTGGGAGCTCGCGCACGACGAGCGCTTCCGGCGCGTCGTGCGGCGCGGCACGGCCACCGCGCACCCGGAGTTCAACCACTCCGTCCACGTCGAGGTCGAACACCTCGCGCCGGGCAGCGTCTACTACTACCGCTTCCGCACCGGCACGTGGGTCAGCGGCACCGGCCGGACACGCACCGCGCCCTCCGCCCAGGCCCGTACCTCGGCCCTCACCCTGGCCGCGGTCTCCTGCCAGGCCTACCACGACGGCTACTTCACGGCCTACAAGCACCTCGCCGCCGACGCCTCCGTGGACGTCGTCTTCCACCTCGGCGACTACCTCTACGAGTACGCCGTGAACTCCGCCGGCGGCGCCCGCGCCTACACGGGCGGCGCTGTACTGCCCGCCCACTTCAACCGCGAGACCGTGACGCTGGAGGACTACCGGCTGCGGTACGCGCTCTACAAGTCCGACCCGGACCTGCGGGCCGCGCACGCCGCGCACCCCTTCGTCGTCACCTGGGACGACCACGAGACCGAGAACAACTACGCGGACGACATCGACGAACAGGACGGCCCGCCCGCCGAGTTCCTGCTCCGCCGCGCCTCCGCGTACCGCGCCTACTGGGAGAACCAGCCCCTGCGCCGCCCGCAGCTCCCGCAGGGCCCCGACGCCCAGATGTACCGGCGCCTGATCTGGGGCAAGCTGGCCCAGTTCGACATCCTCGACACCCGTCAGTACCGCTCCAACCAGGCGTACGGCGACGGGTCCCACGTCCCCGGTCCCGAGTCGGACGACCCGGCGCGCACCATCACCGGCGCCACACAGGAGCGGTGGCTCATCGACGGCTGGCGCCGCTCGGACGCCCTGTGGAACGTCGTCCCGCAGCAGGTCACCTTCTCGCAGCGCAAGCTCGACCTGAACGCGGCCGCGAAGGTGTCCATGGACGCGTGGGACGGCTACCGCGCCTCGCGTCAGCGGGTCCTCGCCGGGGCCAGGGCGGCCCGCGTCGACAACCTGATGGTGCTCACCGGCGACGTGCACGTCGGCTACGCCTTCGACATCAAGGACAACTTCGACGACCCGTCGTCGAAGACCCTCGGCACGGAGATCGTCGCCACGTCCGTCAGCAGCGGCAAGGACGGTGCGGACAAGCCGGCGAACTGGGGCACGTACACCCAGGCCAACCCGCACCTGAAGTTCTACAACGGACGCCGCGGCTATGTGACGGTCGCGCTCGGCGAGCACGAGGCCCGAGCCGACTTCAAGACGGTCCCGGCGGTAACGACGCCGGGGGCCCCGATCGCCACGGCGGCGTCGTTCGTCACGACGGTGGGCAACCAGGGCCTGCGCCCGGCATAACGGGGGCCGGCCACCCCGCGCCCCTGATTCTTTCGGGGGCGCGGGGATCCCTTCTGTGGGACCGCGCGCGGGGACTGCCTTTCGGGCGCGCCGGGAGTCGCCTTCTCAGGGGCGCAGGCACCTGTCTTCAGGGGCGCGGGGAACGGCGCGACAAGCCCCCACCGGGCGTCACCCGGCGACGAAACCGCAACGCGCCGGCCCGGATGCCGCTACCCCTCCGACGGATACCGCAACCCGATCCGCTCCCGGACGGAGTCCAGCGTGCGCATCACCGCCAAAGAACCGGCAAGCGGCACAAGCGGCGACTCCGTATCCCCGGCCCGCAGCCGGTGCATCACCTCACCCGCCTCATGCCGGAAGCTGTCGCGAGGCCCGTCCCCCGCCTCCGCCGTGAACTCCTGCGGCTCCCGCCCGGCGCGGTGCAGCACGAACCGGTCCGGGTAGAAGAAGCCGTGCGGAACGTCGATACGGCCCTGCGAGCCGGTAATCGACGCGGTGACCGGAGTACCCGCGTCGATCGAGCAGTTGAGCAGCGCGTGAGCACCGCTCTCCCACGAGAGCAGCATCCCCGTACGGAGATCAACGCCCTCGTCCGAGAGCACCGCTCTCGCAGTGACCTCCGACGGCTCACCGAGGACCAGGTGAGCGAAAGACACCGGGTACACGCCGAGATCGAGCAGCGCGCCCCCTGCCTGCGCCGGATCGCGCAGCCGGTGCGCCGGAGGGACGGGGCCCGCGAGCCCGAAGTCGGCCTGCACCGTCCGGACTTCACCGACCGCACCGTCCTCGACCAGCGCCTTCAGCTTCCTGATCAGCGGATGGCAGTACATCCACATGGCCTCCATCAGGAAGAGGCCGCGGCTGCGGGCGAGCGTCACCAGCTCCTCCGCCTCGCGCGAGTTCAGCGTGAACGCCTTCTCGCACAGGACCGCCCGTCCCGCCTCCAGGCACAGCCCGGCGGCCGCGTGGTGCGCCGAGTGCGGGGTCGCGACGTACACGACATCCACGTCCTCGTCCTCGGCGAGCGAGGACCAGTCCCCGTACGCCCGCGGGATCCCGAACCGCTCGGCGAACGCCTTCGCCGAGGCGTCGGAGCGGGACGCCACGGCGACGACCTCCGCGTCCGGCATGTCGAGAAGGTTCGCCGTGAAGGACGCGGCGATGCCCCCGGTCGCCAGGACGCCCCACCGCACACGCTCACGTTCCACCACTGAAGGCCCCCTCCCAGGTTCCGGCCACTGCACATGCCGGCACGTCACGAAATGTGGTCTCAACCCATGCACCTGAGCTGAGAGCATAGGTAATCGAATGAACGACCGGGAGGGGAACCGCATGCCGGATCACGGCCGCCAGCACGCGTCCGCGCGCGAAGCGCAGCGCATACCCGAGGCGCCACCCGTCGCGGGCCCCACGCTCACTGTCCGCCGCCGCACCGGCTTCCTGGTCACCCTCGTACTCGGCGGACTCACCGCCGTACCGCCGCTGTCCATGGACATGTACCTTCCGGCACTCCCGGAGGTCACCGGCGCGCTGCACACCTCGGCCGCCACCGCCCAGCTCACCCTCACCGCCTGCCTCACCGGCATGGCGCTCGGGCAGCTCGCGGTCGGCCCGATGAGCGACAAGTGGGGCCGCAGGCGCCCCCTCCTCATCGGCCTCCTTCTCTACATCGCCGCCACCGCGGTCTGCGCCCTCGCCCCCACGGCCCCCCTCCTCATCGGATTCCGCCTGGTGCAGGGCCTCGCCGGGGCCGCTGGCATCGTGATCGCCCGGGCGGTCGTGCGCGACCTGTACGACGGCGTCGAGATGGCGCGCTTCTTCTCCACTCTCATGCTGATCTCCGGCGTCGCCCCGATCGTCGCGCCCCTCATCGGCGGCCAGGTCCTGCGGATCACGGACTGGCGCGGCATCTTCGTCGTCCTCACCGCCGTCGGCATCGCGCTGACCACCCTCGTCTGGAAGGGCCTGCCCGAGACGCTCGCCCCCGAACGGCGGCACAGCGGCGGCACGGCCGAGGCGCTGCGCACCATGCGCGGCCTCCTCGCCGACCGCGTCTTCACCGGCTACATGATCGCGGGCGGCTTCGTCTTCGCCGCCCTCTTCGCCTACATCAGCGCCTCGCCGTTCGTGGTCCAGGAGATCTACGGCGCCTCGCCCCAGACCTTCAGCCTCCTGTTCGGCATCAACTCCGTCGGCCTGATCGCCGTGGGCCAGATCAACGGCAAGCTCCTCGTCGGCCGCGTCAGCCTCGACAAGGCGCTCGCCGTCGGCCTCTGCGCCATCGCGCTCGCCTCCGCCGCGCTCCTGTTCATGGCGACCGGCGTCTTCGGCGACGTGGGACTCGTACCGATCGCGGCGGGACTGTTCGTCCTCATGTCCGCGATGGGCCTCGCCATGCCCAACACCAACGCCCTCGCCCTGATGCGCACCCCGCACGCCGCGGGCTCCGCCTCCGCGCTCCTCGGCACCTCCTCCTTCCTGGTCGGCGCCATCGCCTCACCGCTCGTGGGCATCGCGGGCGAGGGCACCGCCGTCCCGATGGCCGTCGTCCAGCTGGCCTGCGCCCTGGCGGCCGTCGCATGCTTCTTGGGACTGTGCCGCCCCTGGCGGCGCGGGACCGGGCCGACGCGGGAGGCGGAGCACTGAGTACCCCAAGACTGCGCCCCGGCACCCCCGAACGCGCCGGGCTCGACCCCGACGGGCTGCGCCGCCTCGTCCAGGACGTGCGCGAACTGCCCCGCGGGGCGCGCCCCTGGTGCGCGGGCGCCGTCGTCCTCGCGGGCCGCGGCCCGGTCGTCGCCGCGCACGAGGCGGCGGGCTGGGCGACGCGGTACCTCGCCTACGACGAGACGGCCGACCGGGGCGTCGAGCTGCCGCCCGCGTCGCGCGTCCCCATGCGCCCCGACACGGCCTTCGACCTCGCCTCCCTCACCAAGCTCTTCACCACCGTCGCCGCCGTGCAGCAGCTGGAGCGCGGCACCCTCGGCATCGACGCGCGGGTGGGCGCCTACGTCCCCGAGTTCACCGCCGCCGCCGAGCACGACGTCACGATCCGCCAGCTCCTCACCCACACCTCGGGCCTGCGCCCCGAACTCCCGCTCTACGACTGCCCGGACGACGCGGCCCGCCTGACGGCCCTGCGCACCGAGGCCCCGTCGTCCCCGCCCGGCGCCCACCTGTACTCCGACCTCAACATGCTGCTGCTCCAGCAGGTCCTGGAGCGCATCGCCCAGCGCCCCCTCGACGTCCTCGTGCGCGACGGCATCACCCGGCCCCTCGGCATGACGGCGACGGGCTTCGGCCCGCACCCCGGCGCCGCCGCCACCGAGGACCAGCGCCGCCCCTGGGCCAAGGCCGACCGGGGCCTGCTGCGCGGCATCGTCCACGACGAGAACGCCTGGGCGCTGGGCGGCGTCGCCGGTCACGCGGGCCTCTTCTCCACGGCGTACGACCTCGCGGTCCTGTGCCGCACTCTGCTCAACGGCGGCTCGTACGGCACCGCCCGCATCCTCGGCCCCGACTACGTCGAGCTGATGCTGACGGCGCCCGGTCTCGGCTTCCAGCTCGACCAGCCCTGGTTCATGGGCGAGCTCGCGGGCCGCGGCGCGGCCGGACACTGCGGCTTCACCGGCACGTCGCTCGTCCTCGACCGCGCCACGGACACGTTCCTGATCCTCCTCGCGAACACGGTCCACCCGCGCCGCAGGCCCCCGCAGAACGGGCCGCGCGCCTCGGCGGCGACGCGTCTCGCGCGGGCCGTGGGCGCGTAGGCGGCTCCCGCCGCGACCGTAGAATCACTGGGTGAACGCCGCTCTGACCCCTTACTCGCCCGCCTCCCCGGCCGACACCCTGCGTGCGGCCCTCGCGGGGCTGCTCGACGGGCTGCCGCCCACGCAGGCGGCGCGCGCCGTCGAACGGCTGATCGCGAGCTACCGGGGGAGCACCCCGACGGACGCGCCGATCCTGCGGGACCGCGCCGACGTCGCCGCCTACGCCGCGTACCGGATGCCGGCCACCTTCGAGGCGGTCCGCTCGGCGCTCGGCGCGCTCGCCGACGCGGCGCCCGAGGGCTGGGCGCCCGGGAGCCAGGTCGACGTGGGCGGCGGGACGGGCGCCGCGGTCTGGGCCGTCGCCGACACCTGGGCCGGTGAGCGCCCGGTCACCGTCCTCGACTGGGCCGAGCCCGCGCTCGCCCTCGGACGTGAACTGGCCGGTTCCTGCGACCGGTTGAGGTCCGCGCGGTGGCAGCGCTCCCGTATCGGAGCGGCGCTCACCATCGAGAGCACCGATCTCGTGACGGTCTCGTACGTCCTCAAGGAACTGACCGCGGACGACCGCCGCTCCGTGATCGACGCCGCGGCCGCCGCCGCGAGCCCCGACGGGGCCGTGGTCGTCGTCGAGCCCGGCACCCCCGACGGCTACGAGCGGATCATCGAGGCACGCCGGCGCCTGATCGACGCCGGATTCCACGTCGCCGCGCCCTGCCCCCACAGCGCGGCCTGCCCCATCGAGCCCGGCACCGACTGGTGCCACTTCTCGGCCCGGGTCAGCCGGTCGTCGCTGCACCGCCAGGTCAAGGGCGGATCGCTCGCGTACGAGGACGAGAAGTTCAGCTACGTGGCCGCGACCCGTTTCGCCCCCGAGCGCCCCGCGGCCCGGATCACCCGTCGCCCCCAGATCCGCAAGGGCCAGGTACTCCTGGACCTGTGCGAGGCGGAGGGCGCGCTGGGCCGCGAAACGGTGACGAAGCGGCACGGGCCGCTGTACCGGGCGGCCCGCGACGCCGACTGGGGCGACGCCTGGCCTCCGGCCCCGTAGGGGTGCCGCTCGGTGTTCGGGGTGGGCTGCGGGCAGTCGTGGGCTGCTCGCGCAGTTCCCCGCACTCCTGACGTGCCCACGCTCCCCAGGGGCGCGGGGAGTCAAGGAAATAGAGACGGTACGTCTCGCCTCGCCCGCTGATACATTCGAGCCATGGCCCAGAAGACCGCTCCCGACTCCCACCGCCGCAGCGAGCGTTCACGCCGCGCGATCTACGACGCCGCCCTCACTCTCGTCGCCGAGACCGGCTATCCCAAGACGACCATCGAGGGCATCGCCGCCCGCGCGGGCGTCGGCAAGCAGACGATCTACCGCTGGTGGTCCTCCAAGGCGGAGGTCCTCATGGAGGCCTTCATCGACCTCGGCGTCCAGGCGGCGGAGGCGGCCGGAGCGGGCGACTGGGCGGAGGCGGACGGCATCCCGGACACCGGCGACATCGAGACCGACCTCAAGGTGGTCCTGCGCGCCACCGTCGACGAGCTGCTCGACCCCCGCTACGACGCCCCGGCCCGCGCCCTCGCCGCCGAGGGCGTCGCCAACCCGGCCTTCGGCGAGGAGTTCGTCGGCCGCCTCCTGCTGCCCTCGCTGGAGCTGTACGTACGCCGCCTGCGCGCCGCCCAGGACGCCGGCCAGATCCGCGCCGACGTGGACCCGTACATCGCCCGTGACCTGTTCTCCGCTCCACTCGCCCAGCGCTGGCTCCAGGGCACGGGCCCCCTGAACCACGCCTACGCCGACACCCTCGTCGAGTACGCCCTCTACGGGCTCAGCCCCCGCTGACCCGCGCGCGCACGGCCGACGGGGTGCGGGCCAGCAGGCCCGGCGCGTCCGAGATCACGCCGTTGCAGCCGAGCCGCAGCACGCGGTCCCGCTGGCGCGGCGAGTCCACCGTGTGCGCCCACACCCGCGGGATCCCGGACCGCACGGCCCGTACGAGATCGGCGTCGCGCGCCTTGTAGTCCACGTCGAGCAGGTCGACGAACCGGGCCCAGCGCGCCGGGCGGTCCGTGCGCATCTGGACCTGAGAGCGCCACAGCTGCGACGTGAGGCCCATGTCGTGGGCGCGCAGGGCGACGGCCGGGTCGTTGGAGTTCACGAACACCGACCGGGTAAGGCCCCGGCGCCGGATCATCGCGGCGATCCCGCCCAGGCTCCGAGGGTCCTTCGCCTCCAGCATCAGCACGGTGCGGCCGCCGAGACGGTCGAGGACCTCGGCGACCGTCGGCAGCGGCTCTGCGCGCCAGTGGCCGGGCAGCGAGGCCTTCGGGCGCATCCGCACGCGCGCCCACTGCCGGGCGTCGATCCTTTTCACCGGGCCCGACGCGTTCGTCGTGCGGTCCAGGGTCGGGTCGTGCAGGACCACGATCGTGCCGTCGCGAAGCATTCGGGTGTCGAAGTCGAGTACCTGCGCGGTGCCGCGCCGAAAGGCGGCCGTCAGGCCCGACATGCTGTTCTCCGGGACTTCCAGGGCGCCGCCGCGGTGTGCCGTGTAGACGATGCGGGGGAGGCTGTCGAAGGTCAGGGGGCCGGCGCCCCACTCGACGGGGGAGAGGGTCAGCGGGGCGAGAACCAGGAGCCCGCCGAGGCCCGTCAGCGCAGTCCGTGTGACCATGCCGACCACGGTAGGCGGGCAAATCCGCGTAAAGCCGGTAATGACACCCGATTATCTTCCCCGCCTCGTATCGCTCGGCATCGCCCCGGGTACCCCGGATGTGGACTGTGGCCACCCGCGGCGCAGGATGGTGCGACCATGGGACATGCTTCTCGGTACTACGGCGAGGTGAGGGGATTGATGGGCGCGGAGTACGGCCGCCGGTCCGGCGGACAGGGCAGGATCTCCCAGTGGCTGCGCGCCAGGCGCCCCAAGGAGGCCGAGGGCGACGACGGCCGCGAGGCCCTTCTCCTGGCCGCCGCGGACGCGGGACTGCCGCTCGCACCCGCCGCGTACCCGACCGACTACCGGTGTTCGTGCAGCCGCATCGGCTGTCCCACGCCCGGCAGGCACCCCGTCTCGTTCGCCTGGCAGACGCAGTCCACGACGGACCGCAGCCAGATCGAGCGCTGGGCCCGGCATCAGCCGCAGGCCAACTTCATCACCGCGACCGGCATGGTCCACGACGTCCTCGACGTCCCGCTGGAGGCCGGTAAGGAGGCCCTCGGACACCTTCTCGCGGCCGGCATCGACGTGGGCCCCGTCGCCGAGTCCGGCGGCGACCGCATGCTCTTCTTCACCGCCACCCGCGGCACCCCCGAGGACGAGGACGAGTGGTGGCCCTGCGAGCTGGACTGCCACCCCGAGACGATGGACGAGCACCCCGGCCTGCGCTGGCACTGCCGCGGCTCGTACGTGCCCGTGCCGCCCGCCCGGCTCCCCGGTGACCTGACCGTCGACTGGCTGCGCGGCCTCGAACACCCGCTGCCGGACCCGCTCACCCTGCTCGAAGCCCTCACCGACGCCTGCGCACGCTACGTGGGCGAGGAAAAGGACTTCACGGCAGCCTGGCCCTCGCGCGGCTGACGGGCGAGGGCCGGCAGCTCACGGAGAGCGTCAGCTGCCCTTCGCGCCCGTAAGTCCCTCGAGCCGCGTCAGTATCTCGACGTCGCCGCCCTCGGCCGGGTCGACGGCGACCTGGTTCGAGATGCGCTCCAGCGTCAGCGACTGCTTGACGTCGCCCGTCATGAGCGCCTTCACGTTCTCGTTGTCGACCGTGATGCTCAGGCCCTTGGATGCCGTCTGCTTCTCGTAATGGTGCGTGGCGAAGAAGACCATCGCCCCGCCGTCCGCGGTCCGCAGACCGACCGGCGCGTAGTCGCCCGACGTCATCGGCTCGTCGACGTACTGCCGGGCGAGACCCGGGCGGCTCGCGTTCTTCTCCCGCGTGGTCCGCCACAGCGACGTGTGCCGACCCGGCGCGAAACCGTCCCCGCCGTCCTTCAGATACGTCGCGTACTTCCGGCTCATGTCCTGCGGCGCCACCGCGAGCCCCGAGGCGTCCGCCGCCACGGGCCGCGCCCAGCCGTCCTTGTCCTTCTTGAACTCGGGGACGTCACCGGGCGACATGAGCGTCAGATACGACACCTGCCACGGCCGGTTCACATCGTCGCGGGTGAAGACCAGCATCCACCGGAAGTCGCCGCCCCGGTTCGCCTTGGTGTTCGCGACGAACCAGCGGGGCCAGCCCGCCTTCTTGGGGATGGTGAACTCGGCGTCGGACAGCTCGAGCGCCGAGTGGTTCGGATTGCCCTCGGGGTGATTGACGTGCCCGGCCTTCAGCTTGGCCGCGTCGATGGCGCCGAGCGCGCCCGTCACACGGTCCTCGTCGAGAGACCCGTCGTACGCCTTGTCGGCCTTGTTGTACGCGGCGGTGAAATCCTTCAGGGCGCGGGCGGCCTCGGCCTTGGTGGCCGCCGGGAGGACCTCCCGCTCCCCGTGCACCGTCACACACCCGCTCGCCGTCAGCGCCACGGCGGTCGCGAGGGCCACCGCCGTCACCGGCTTCCTGAGACCACGAGGCCTGCGGAGGAGCTTGCTCATCGGTTCTGTTCACCTTCCCCTTCCCGGGCCCGAACCCTATCGGGGAGGGGAGCGGCGGATGCGTCCGGATCAGGCTTTGGCGGACTCACGAGGAGACTGCGCCTCGGACTTCGGCTTCCGGGACAGGAAACCGGCGGGCGCGAGGAACACCGCGAGCGTCGGGATCAAGTACAGCAGCCAGACGATGACTTGGAGGACCGTCGGATCGGGCTGGAAGTTGAACACGCCCTTGAGGAGCGTGCCGTACCAGCTGTCCTGCGGGATCGTCTCGCTGATGTCGAACGCCCTGCTGGACAGACCCCCCAGGAACTGCGCCTCCTGAAGGTCGTGCACGCCGTACGCGAGCACGCCCGCCGCCACGACCACCAGCATGCCGCCCGTCCATGTGAAGAACTTCGCCAGATTGATCCGCAGGGCTCCTCGGTAGAACAGCCAGCCGAGGACGACCGCCGTCAGCAGACCCAGCAGAACACCGATCAGCGGCCCGTGCGTGCCGTCGTTCGACGCGCGCACCGAAGCCCACACGAACAGGGCGGTCTCAAGACCCTCGCGGCCCACCGCCAGGAACGCGGTCGCGACCAGCGCGGCCGTACCCATCTGGAGCGCCGCGTCCAGCTTGCCGTGCAGCTCCGACTTCAGATGCCGCGCCGTGCGCCGCATCCAGAAGACCATCCACGTCACCAGGCCCACGGCGACGATCGACAGCGAACCGCCGAGCGCCTCCTGCGCCTCGAACGTCAGCTCCTGCGAGCCGAAGGTCAGCGCGAAACCGAAGCCGAGTGCCACGGCGACGGCGACGGCGATGCCGATCCAGATGGGGCGCAGCGCGTCACGCCGGTCCGTCTTCACCAGATACGCGATGAGGATGCAGACGACGAGGCTGGCCTCGAGTCCCTCGCGCAGACCGATCAGATAGTTGCCGAACATCGTGTCCTCATGCCTCCTTGGAGAACAGCGCCCGGCCCCACCAGTCGCCCGAGTCCCGGACGCCCGGCGGGACGGCGAAGACGGCCGAACCCACGTGCTGGATGTACTCGTTGAGCGCGTCACTGCGCGACAGGTTCCGCTGCACGCGGATGAACCCCTTGCGCACGTCCTTCTGGTAGGCCAGGAAGAACAGGCCGGCCTCCAGACGGCCGAGACCGTCCGTGCCGTCGGTGAAGGAGTAACCGCGGCGCAGGATGGTCGCCCCCGCGTTGGAGTCGGGGTGCGCGAGCCGCACGTGCGCGTCCGGCTTCATCGCCTTCAGGAACGGCTCGTCGCGCTCCTTGGCCTTGCCGACCGGGGCGCCCTCGCCCTTGTCGCGGCCGAAGACGTCCTCCTGCTCCTGGAGCGACGTACGGTCCCACGTCTCGATGTTCATCCGGATGCGCCGGGCGACGAGGTACGAACCCCCGGTCATCCAGGCCGAGTTGGCGTCCGTGTCCTTGGCGCCGACCCACACGTGATCGTCCAGGCGGGCGGTCTCGGTGCCGGCGATGTTACGGGTGCCGTCCTTGAAGCCCATCAGGTTGCGCGGGGTCTGCGCGTCCGGGGTCGTCGACGAGGTCTTGCCGAAGCCGAGCTGGGACCAGCGGATGGCGACCTTGCCGAAGCCGATCCTGGCGAGATTGCGGATGGCGTGCACGGCGATCTGAGGATCGTCGGCGCAGGCCTGAATGCACAGATCGCCGTCACTGCGGGCCTTGTCGAGATTGTCGCCGGGGAACTTCGGCAGGTCGACGAGAGCCTCCGGCCGCCGGTCCGCAAGCCCGAACTTCTCGAACAGGGACGGGCCGAAGCCGATGGTGAGCGTGAGCCGGGACGGCTTGAGGCCGAGCGCCTCGCCGGTGTCGTCCGGCGGCGCCTCGGGCAGGCCGCCGTACGCCCCCTCGCCGACCGCGTGCCCCTCCGTCATGCGGGACGCGGCCTTCGTCCAGTCCTTCAGGAGCTGCACGAACTCGTCGCGGTCGTCGGTCTTCACGTCGAACGACGCGAAGTGCAGACGATCCTGCACGGCGGTGGCGATTCCGGCCTGGTGCGCGCCGTGAAACGACACGGCGCCGCCCGAGTCGGCGACCGGCTGCGGATCGTCACCGGTCCGCGTCACGGCGACGGCGCCCCCCGCCGCGGCGGCACCGAGCGCGAGCCCGGCCCCGCCCACCGCGAGCAGCGAACGACGCGACGGCGTACGGGAGTTGTCCGATCCGACCGAGACATCGGTGGTGGTGTCCGTCATTACCTGACCCCTTACCTGAGTACCCGGAGGGTTACTTGACGACGGCGGCGGCGAGCTTGGACAGCGGCTCCGCGAGCGCGTTCACCGCGTCCGAGAGCTCCTTGCGGTCCGCCTTGCCGACCTTGTCGTAGGAGGTGAACTCGTAGGAGGTCTTGTCCTTGCGGTACTTGTCGAGCAGCGTGTCCAGGGCGGCGAACTGCTTGTCGAGCTCCGTCGTCAGCGTGGCGTCGTTCTCCGCGGCGACGGGCTTGAGCAGGTCGTACGCCTTCTCGGCACCTTCGACGTTGGCCTTGAAGTCGACGAGGTCGGTGTGCGAGTAGCGCTCCTCCTCGCCGGTGACCTTGCCGGTGGCGACCTCGTCGAGGAGCTCCTTGGCGCCGTTGGCCATGGAGGTCGGCGTGATGTCCGCCTTGCCGACGCGGGTCTGCCAGTCCTTGAGGTCCTTGTCGAGCCGCGTCGCCAGCTCCTTCTCCCGCGAGCCGATCTTCTTGTCCTGCCACAGCGCCTTCTCCAGGCGGTGCCAGCCGGTCCAGTCCGTCTTCGGGTCCTGCCCCTCCTCCAGGCCGTCCGCGCGGACGTCGACCTTCGGGTCGATGTCACCGAAGGACTCGGCGACGGGCTCGGTGCGCTCCCAGCCGATACGGGACGGCGCGTACGCGGCCTGCGCGGCCTTCAGGTCACCCTTGCGCACGGCGTCCGTGAGCGTCGTGACCTTGGGCAGCGTCTCGTCGGCCTGCTCCTGCGCGTACGTCCGGTAGGCGGCGACGGCCTTGTCCAGACGCGCGTCACGCTTGACGGCCTTGCCGCCGGTGACGGTCACCTTCTGCCGGATGCCGTCGCCCTTCATGCCGGGCTTGCAGGCGATCTCGTACGAGCCGGCCTTCACCTCGGCGGTGAGCTTCTGCTTGGTTCCGGGGCCGATGTTCTCGCGCTCACTGACGATCCGGTCGTCCGGGAACAGGACGTAGACCTCGGTGACCTTGGAGCCCTTGTTCTCTATGGAGAGCTCGACATGGCCGGCCGGGAATTCGGTCTTGGAGACGTCGCACTTGTCGTCCGTGGCGGTGACCTCGACGACGCGGCCGCCACCGGACTTGGCGTCGCTCTTCTGGGTGCAGCCCGTGACGGCGGCCAGGGTCGCCGCGGTGGCGGCGGCGGTGACAACAGTGAGTCGGACGGCTCGCATGCGGGCTCCAAGACGGTGAGGCACAGTGAGTGAGGCGGACCTAACTTAACCGAGGCTTACCTCAGTGCTACCCGGGGGTCCAGTGATTCAGCTCTCACCAAAGAGCACCGATCGCGCCCCGGCCACAAGCGACCCATGGGCGACCCGGAAATCGGCAAAGAAAAGGCAAAGCCCCACGACCTCCCGCCGAATGATTGACTGTCCCGGTGACGGACTACGACGTGCTCCGAGTCTTCTGCGGACCCCATGGCGACCACGGCAATGAGCTCGGAGTCGTACGAGAGGGAAGCGACGCCCCCGACGAGGGCGAGCGGCAGGCCCTGGCGGCGAAGCTCGGCTTCAGCGAGACGGTGTTCGTGGACGACCCCGAGCGCGGTGTCATCGACATCTACACGCCGGCCACGCGCCTCCCCTTCGCCGGACACCCCTGCGTCGGCACCGCCTGGCTCCTGGACGTACCCGAACTGGTCACGCCCGCAGGCGTGGTGGGCACGCGGCTGGACGGCGAGTTCACCTGGATCGAGGCGCGACCGGAGTGGGCGCCGCCCCGGACGCTGCGCGAGTACGCCTCGGCGTCAGAGGTGGAGGAACTCCACGTCCCCCCGCCGGGCCAGTGGATCTACGCCTGGGCGTGGGAGGACGCGGCGGCAGGAAAGGTGAGGGCCCGAGGGTTCCCGGGAAGGGGCGACGGCATCGACGAGGACGAGGCGACGGGAGCGGCGGCGCTACTGCTGACGGCGCACCTGCACAGAGCCCTGAACATCACGCAGGGCAAAGGCTCTCAAATTCTCACGGCTCCCCAGCCGGAAGGCCTGATCGAGGTCGGCGGCAGAGTTCGCCTCACCTGATCAGGCAGCGCTGCTGAATTCCTCGCCAAGAGCCTTGAAAACGGCGGTGTTGAGAGCGAACGCCCGCTTGCACTCGGCCACGATGAGCTGCTTCTCCAGCTCATCAACGCGAACCCCGTCCAGCAGGGCGCGGTAACTCCGCTTGAAAGCGGCAGGGTTCGGAACCTGCTCAAACACATAGAACCGCACACCATCACCCTTGCGGGCGAAGCCCCAGTTCTGCTCGGCCTTGCCGCGGATGATCTGCCCACCGGACAGATCCCCCAGATACCGGGTGTAGTGATGGGCGACGTAGCCCCCCGGCCACTCCCGAGCGCACTCGGCAACGCGCGAGGCGTAGGCCCGAGTGGCCGGCAGCGCGGAAACACCGTCGCGCCAGCCGTCCCCCCGCAGATGGGCCAGATCCCGCTCGATGGCAGAAACCCGGAACAACTCTGGCTGTATGAAAGGCCCGGCAACGGCGGACCCCTCCAGTCGCCCCGCGGCCTCCTCCAACGCCCGGTAGACGAACCACAGTTGCTCGGTGTACCGGGCGTAGGCGTCGACGCCGAGGGCTCCGCCGAGAAGGTCGCTCATGAACGTGGTGCTCTCGGCCTCTGTGTGCTGCTCGCGGGAGGCAGTGCGGATCCGGGCGGAGAACGGCGTATCCATGAGACCTCCAGATCGCCAAGCTTAGGCTTGCCTAACTTAACAGGTTCCCGACGTGCTGTCGGTAAAAACGCTACCCCGGTCAGCCACCAAGGCAACGCCAAAAGGCCCGCCCCACCAGCGGGACGGGCCTACGGACGAATCCACGGCGTCAGGGCAGAGTGAGAATCTCCGCACCGGTTTCGGTCACGACAAGGGTGTGCTCGAACTGAGCGGTCCGCTTGCGGTCCTTGGTCACAACGGTCCACCCGTCGTCCCACATGTCGTACTCATGGGTGCCGAGCGTGAGCATGGGCTCGATGGTGAAGGTCATCCCGGGCTGGATGACGGTGGTGGCGTGAGGGCTGTCGTAGTGCGGAATGATCAGGCCGGAGTGGAACGACGAGTTGATCCCGTGCCCGGTGAAGTCCCGCACGACGCCATAACCGAAACGCTTGGCGTACGACTCGATGACGCGGCCGATGATGTTGATCTGCCGCCCCGGCCGGACGGCCTTGATGGCGCGGTTGAGGGACTCACGGGTCCGCTCGACAAGAAGCCGGGACTCCTCGTCGACATCACCGACCAGATAGGTGGCGTTGTTGTCGCCGTGAACACCGCCGATGTAGGCGGTCACGTCGAGGTTGACGATGTCGCCGTCGTTCAGGACGGTGGAATCGGGGATCCCGTGGCAGATGACCTCGTTGACGGAGGTGCACAGCGACTTCGGGAAGTTGCGGTAGCCGAGGGTCGACGGGTACGCACCGTGGTCGACCATGTACTCGTGCGCGACCCGGTCGAGTTCGTCCGTGGTCACACCGGGCGCGATGGCCTTGGCGGCCTCCTCCATCGCCTGCGCGGCGATCCGGCCGGCGAGGCGCATGGCCTCGACCGTCTCCGGGGTCTGGATCTCGGGACCCTTGTACGGCGTAGGCGCGGGCTTGCCCACGTACTCGGGACGCCGGATGTTTCCGGGTACGGAACGAGTGGGAGAGAGCTCCCCTGGTACGAGCAGCGACTGGCCAGACATGACAGCGAGTGTATCGAGCGGCTGTGGGGGACCATGGTCATGGCGAGAGGAGCCGAAGATGGCCCTGTTCAAGCGGCGGACCGTCGGGAAGCCCGGCGAGTGGTACTACTGCCTGGAGCACCAGAAGGTCGAGGAGGGGCCCGACTGCCCCAACAAGGACCGTTTCGGCCCGTACGCGTCGCGCACCGAGGCGGAACACGCGATGGAGACGGCGCGTGAACGAAACCTCGAATGGGAGACGGACCCCAAGTGGCACGACGCCACCGCCAAGGGAGAGGACGACAAGACCTGACGCCACCCGCCGCGTAGGAGACAGGGCGCAGGGCCCCACCGAGCGGTCGGCCGCGCACGAGACATGGCCGAAGACAGCGAGGTCCCACCGAGCGGTCGGCCGCGTACGAGACGGGGGCGGGCACAGGGAGCGGAAGCCCACCGGGCGGCAGTCGCGTACGAAACGGGAGGGGACGTGTGGGGGCATGTGCGCGTGGAGCCACCAGCACCACGTACGGGCAATCAGCCGGCTGACGTGCACCCATAGAAACGACGTGCACCCATAGAACAGCGAGCACGTACATGCCCCCGCGGCCCCGCACCCGAAACGCACCGGCCGAGGACAGCCGGCACCCGCCGGCGCACCAGCACCCACCACCCACCCTTCAAGCGCAAACCCCCGCCCCTACCACCCCGCAGGCGGCGGCGAGGTCAGATGATCCGCAAGACGGGACAGCCGATCACGCAAGCGCCGACGAGGCCCCCGGGCCGGGCCGCCGACGGGATTCTCGCCCGCGGCCGCGCTGACCAGGTGCTGCGCCGTATCGAGGTCGAGATCGGGCCCGGGCGTGAGCGCCTCATGGGCCATGGCATGCAGATCACGGTCACCCGAGTCGATGGCCAGAACCGTGGCCCCCGCCCGCCGAGCGTCATGCACCCGCTCCAGCAACTCCTCACCCGGCGCGCCAGGCGCCACGACGAGCAGAGTCTCGCCCCGCCGAGCCGCCTCGATGCGCCCGAGCCCCACCGCAAGATGGGCCGGATCCCCGGCCCCCGCCCGGTGCCGCACGAGCGTGGGCGACAGCTCGGGCATCCCGGACCAGGCGGCCTCGTCCACGAGATGCGCCGCGAGGTGCCACGGCTCGTACTCGGGCGTGCCGACGAGAAGCAGCCCGCCCCCATGCGGCACGACAGAGGTCCGCAGCACACCCGCGAAGCGGCGCGCGGCGCCCAGCCACTCGGTTCCGGCGAGTACTTCCCGCAGCAGTGCGACCCGTACGGCGTCCATGCCTGCGCATACTGCCTCAACAGTTCACTCGTCAGGCCGAGTTCACCGGGAATTCCCTCGGGGTGGGGAGGGATGGGGGGTGCTGACTGAGACGTCTGTTCCCTTCCGCGCGGGGCGCGAGGGATACGCGAGCTTCCGGATCCCCGCGGCTGTCATGACACGCTCCGGCGTGCTGCTCGCGTTCTGCGAGGGACGCGTGGGATCGAGGGAGGACTACGGGAACATCGACGTGGTCCTGAAGAGATCCACGGACGGCGGCCGCACCTGGGGCCCGCTCCAGGTGGTGGCGGCGAACGGCAACGACCTGGCGGGAAACCCGGCGCCGGTGGTCCTGGACACGGGACGGGTCCTGATCGTCCACGTGAGGAACGCGGCAGGGGCAACGGAAACGGCGATCAGACGAGGCGAGGTCGAGCCCGAGGACGGACGCCGGGTCTGGGTGCAGCACAGCGACGACGAGGGCCTGACCTGGTCGGCACCCAGGGAGATCACAGCACAGGCAAAGAACAAGGACTGGCGCTGGTACGCCACAGGCCCGGGCCACGCGATCCAGACACAGAGCGGACGAGTGGTAGTACCGGCCAACCATTCCCTCCCGCCCGCCGGAGGTGACACCGGCACGGAGGGGAAGTACGACGGAGGCCATTGCCTGCTGAGCGACGACAGGGGCAGGACCTGGCGGCTCGGTTACGTGGACGACCACCCGGACGGCTATGTGAAGGTGAACGAGACGACCGCGGTCGAACTGCCGGACGGGCGGCTGTACTTCAACGCCCGCAACGACTCGCCCGCGCCGGGCACAAGGGCGGACGCGACGTCGGAGGACGGCGGCGAGAGCCTGGTCAAGGCATTCCGCCCGCAGGCGGGCCTGGTGGGCCCGGTGGTGGAGGGGAGCCTGCTGAGGCTGGGGAAGGTGCTGCTGTTCGCGGGCCCGGCGGACCCCGGGTTCAGGGCGCTGATGAGCGTGCGGGCGAGCGAGGACGAGGGCGTGACCTGGCGGGTGGCCCACACGGTGGACGGCCTGCCGGCGGCCTACTGCGACCTGGTGCAGGCCGACCCCGAGACGGTCGGACTGCTGTACGAGACGGGAGACTTCAGCGCGTACGAGACGATCACGTTCAGGCGGATCCCGGTCGCCGCGCTGCTGGGCCGTACGTCTGAGTAAGGTCACCGTATGACCTCTACGGACAGTGTGCAGAAGGCCCCCGCGAAGGACCCCTGGGACCTCCCCGACGTATCGGGGCTGGTGGTAGGCGTGCTGGGCGGCACGGGCGACCAGGGCCGCGGGCTCGCCTACCGGCTGGCGAGGGCCGGCCAGAAGGTGATCATCGGATCCCGCGCGGCGGAGCGCGCGCAGGCGGCAGCGGATGAGCTGGGCCTGGGCGTCGAGGGCGCGGCCAACGCGGAGTGTGCGCGCCGCAGCGACATCGTGATCGTGGCGGTGCCGTGGGAGGGCCACGGCAAGACGCTGGAATCGCTGCGCGAGGACCTCGCGGGCAAGCTCGTGGTCGACTGCGTCAACCCGCTGGGCTTCGACAAGAAGGGCGCGTACGCGCTGAAGCCGGAGGAGGGCAGCGCGGCGGAGCAGGCCGCGGCGCTGCTGCCGGACTCGCGGGTCACCGCTGCCTTCCACCACCTCTCCGCCGTCCTCCTGCAGGACCCGGAGATCGAGGAGATCGACACCGATGTGATGGTGCTCGGCGAGACCCGCGCCGACACCGACATCGTGCAGGCCCTCGCCGGACGCATCCCCGGGATGCGGGGCGTCTTCGCGGGCCGGCTGCGAGGCGCACACCAGGTGGAGTCGCTGGTCGCGAACCTGATCTCGGTGAACCGCCGCTACAAGGCACACGCGGGCCTGCGGATCACCGACGTCTGACCGGCGCGCGTCACCGCGGTGCGGCCACGGAAGGGCATGGGGGACACTGGTCGGCGTACAACTCTCCGTCCGACAGGAGCCGACCCTCATGCCCCGCCTCGCTCTGTACGCCCTGGTCGTCTGCGTCCTCTCGACGGCCGCAGCCGTGGTCGCCTTCGTGCAGGGCAGCCTGCTCGGCATCGTCTGGGTCCTGCTCGCGGGCCTCACCTCGAACATGGCCTGGTACTACGTGCGCCGGGCCAGGGCCGAGGAGAAGCAGGCGGTCGCGCCTACTGCGTGACGACGGGAATCTCAGGGGTGCCCTGCCAGAAGCGGTAGAACTGCTGGCCCGAGTCCGCGTCCCAGCGGTTGACGCCGAGGGAGTGCAGGATCGAGTAGATCGCGTCGAAGAACACCACATTCACCTCCGGGATCCACAGGATCCCGAACACGGCGAGCAGCCCGAACGGAGCGAACGGCTCCACCTGCCTCCGGAAGCTCTGGGACAGCCACGGCTCGATGACGCCGTAGCCGTCCAGACCGGGGATCGGCAGGAAGTTCAGGATCGCCGCGGTCACCTGGAGCAGGGCCAGGAAGCCGAGCGCGTAGCGGAACGTGTCCGGCACCCCGTTCAGCGCGTCCAGCCAGAACGGCGCCGTGCACACGACGGCGAACAGGACGTTGGCCAGCGGGCCCGCCGCCGAGATGAGGCTGTGCCGCCAGCGGCCCCGGATCCGGCCCCGCTCGATGAAGACGGCACCGCCGGGCAGACCGATCCCGCCCATGATCACGAAGATGACGGGCAGCACGATGCTGAGCAGGGCGTGCGTGTACTTCAGCGGGTTCAGGGTCAGATAGCCCTTCGCGCCGATGGAGATGTCGCCGCTGTGCAGGGCCGTGCGCGCGTGGGCGTACTCGTGCAGACAGAGCGAGACGATCCAGGCGCCCGTCACGAACAGGAAGACGGCGACGCCGGGCTGCGCGGCGAAGTCCGTCCACACCGCCCAGCCGGTGACGGCGGTGACGGCGGCGATGCCGAGGAAGACGGGGCTGATCCTGCGATCGCTGCGACGGGTGGCTGCGGTGGTCATGGGGGAGGGCTCCCGGGGTGCGTGCGGCCTGGTGCGGTGCTGGGGCGACGGGCTGACCGTACCGGTGGTGCGGTGTGGGGGGAACGTACCGGGGCAGGCCGCAGGTTCCGCGACACCGGCGAAACGCGCCGGTCGCCCTTGCCCTGACGGGTGTCTGCTCGCCGCCGGAACACCTGCTGCACAACCCGGGATCGCCCTCCCGCCGAAACCCGGGCGCGGGCCGGCGGCCGGTTTGGGGACAATGGGCCGGTGCGCTACCGCATTCTCGGCTCCACGCAGGCACTCCGCGACGACGGCACGGCCGTCCCCGTAGGCGGGGCGCGCCTGCGTGCCCTGCTGACCGTGCTCGCGCTGCGCCCCGGCCGCACCGTCCCTCCGCAGATGCTCACCGACGAGGTCTGGGGCGCCGATCCGCCCGCGGACGCGCCCGGCGCGCTCCAGGCGCTCGTGGGCCGGCTGCGCAGGGCGATCGGCGCCGACGCGGTGCACTCGCTCGACGGCGGCTACCGGCTGTCCGCCGCCTCCGAGGACATCGACCTGTTCCGCTTCGAGCGGCTCGTGAGGGACGGCGTACAGGCGCTGGCCGACGGCGACCCCGGCAAGTCGGCGGCCGTCCTCGACGACGCGCTCTCCCTGTGGCGCGGCCCCGCGCTGGCCGATCTGCCGGACCGCTCGGCGGACGCCGCCCGCTGGGAGACGCTCCACCTCGACGCCCGGCGCACGCGGCTCTCCGCTTCGCTCGCGCTGGGCAGGGCCGAGTCCGTACTGCCCGAACTGACCGCACTGTGCGACGCGCATCCGCTCGACGAGCCGCTCCAGGCGCTGCGGCTGCGCGCCCTGCGCGACGCGGGCCGCACCGCCGAGGCGCTGGCGGCCTACGAGCGGGTACGGGTCGAGCTCGCGGAGCGGCTGGGAACGGACCCGGGCCCGGAACTGCGCGCACTGCACGCCGACCTGCTGACGCCGCGCGCCCCCGCCCCCGCTCCCACCCCCGCCCCCACCGCCTCCGCCGAAAGACCCGCCACCCCGGTCAAGGCACCCGCCCCCACAGGCAACCTCCGCGCCCGGCTCACCTCCTTCGTGGGACGCGCCGGCGACATCGGGGCGATTCGTGAGGACCTCGGGCGGGTGCGGCTCGTGACGCTGCTCGGGCCCGGCGGCGCCGGAAAGACCCGCCTGTCCCAGGAGACCGCCGAGAGCATGGATCTGCCGGACGGCGTATGGCTGGCCGAGCTCGCGCCCGTCGAGGACCCGGACGCCGTCCCGGAGGCCGTCGTCACGGCGCTCGGGGCCCGCGAGACCGTGCTGCGCGGCGCCGGCGCCGAGGAGCTGCGGGTCGCGTCCGACCGGCACGGCGAGGACCCGCTCGTACGCCTCACCGAACACTGCGCGCACCGCCGCATGCTGCTGATCCTCGACAACTGCGAGCACGTGATCGAGGCCGCCGCCCGCCTCGCCGAGCAGCTGCTCAGCCAGTGCCCCGGCGTGACGGTTCTCGCCACGAGCCGCGAACCCCTGGGCGTGCCGGGCGAGTTGCTGCATCCGGTGGAGCCGCTGCCGGAGCCTTACGCCCTGCGTCTGTTCGGCGAGCGGGGCGCCGCCGTACGGCCCGGGTTCCGGGTCGAGGACGACGAGCGGGCCGCGGCCGAGATCTGCCGGCGCCTCGACGGACTGCCCCTCGCCATCGAGCTCGCCGCCGCCCGGCTGCGGATGCTCACGCCGCGCCAGATCGCCGACCGCCTCGACGACCGCTTCCGCCTGCTCACCTCGGGCGCCCGCACCGTCCTGCCCCGCCAGCAGACGCTACGGGCCGTCGTCGACTGGTCCTGGGACCTCCTCGACGAGGAGGAGCGGACGGTCCTGCGCCGGCTGTCGGTCTTCAGCGGCGGCTGCGACCTCGCCGCCGCCGAGGCGGTGTGCGGCCCAGGCGCCCTCGACGCGATCGGCTCGCTCGTGGACAAGTCCCTTGTCGTGGCGGCCCCTTGGGACGGCGAGGAGGCTGAGCGCGAAGACTACGGAGATTTTGGGGGCTACGGGGACTATGGGGACGGCGCCGACGGTGAGGGCCGCGACCAGGCCGGCGCCATGCGCTACCGCCTCCTGGAGACCGTCGCCGAGTACGCGGGTGACCGGCTCGACGAGGCCGGCGACCGGGCGGACGCCGAGCGCGCGCACCTCACGTACTACCGAGAACTGGCCCGCACCACCGACCCGCAGCTGCGCGGCCACGGCCAGCGCGCCGCCATCGCCCGCCTGGAACGCGAATACGAGAACCTGCGCACCGCCCTGCGGCACGCCGTCGCCGCGCGGGACGAGCAGGAGACGCTCTTCCTGGTGCTCTCGCTGGCCTGGTTCTGGCAGATGCGCGGCCTGCGCGTCGACGCCCGGAACTGGTCGCGCGAGGCCACCGCGCTCGGCCCCGACCCGTTCACCCCGCCCGCCGACCCCGCGCCCCCGCTCTACGAGCGCTGCACCGACGCCCCGCCGCCGCTCGGCCCCGAACTCCTCGTGGAGGCACGGCGCGGGGTGCATCTGCTCCGCCTCGCCTACATGGACATGGAGATGGAGACCTGGCAGACCGAGGAGGGCGGCGCGAAGCTGCGCGCGATCGCGCAGGCGTACCGCCCGGGCCTCCCGCAGACCTGCCGCCCGCCGGGCAACCTCTGGTTCTACGCGGTGATGATGAGCGGCGACATGGCGGCGCTGTGGGACCTCGCCGACGTCACGGTGCAGACCTGCCGCGAACTCGGCTACACCTGGGAGCTCGCCCTCACCCTCCAGCTGCGGGCCAACATCCTCGCCAACCGCAGCGACTGGGCGGGCGACGCGGTCCGGGACGCGGACGAGTCCCTCGAACTGTTCACCCGGCTCGGCGACCGGTGGGGCGTCGCCGAGGCGCTGTCCGCGCGCGGCGAGGCCCATGAGCGCAGCGGCGCGTACGCGGCGGCTGCCGAGGACTACGCCGCCGCCATCGAGGGCGCCGAACGCCTCGGCGCGCAGGCGCAGGTGGCCATCCTGAACGCGCGGCTCGGGCAGGCCCTCATCGAGGGCGGTGACGGCGAGCGCGGCGAGGAACTGCTGCGCGGCATCCTCGACCCCGGCAGGCGCCATACGAACGAGGCCTGGCCCGCCGCCCGCATGTTCCTGTCCGGGCGGTACGGCGCCACCGGTCGCGTCGCCGAGGCGCGCGAGCAACTGCGGCTCCTCCAGGACGAGTTCAAGGCGGTGAGCTTCGTCGTCTTCCGGGGCTTCGTCGTCGGGATGCACGCCTGGCTCGACTCGGAGGACGGCCTCGCGGAGGAAGCCCTCGCCGGCGCCGTCGAGGCCCTGGAGCTGGCGAGGGACCCGCTGGCCCTGGTGATCGCCCCGCACATGCCCGCCATGCATCTGGTGACCGGCGCCCGCGCCCTGAACCTGAGCGGAGACCCGGCCGACGCCCGCGACGCCGCCCGCCTCATGGGCGCCGCCGACGGACAGCTTCCGTCCCGCCATGTGCGGTCCTACCTGGAGCGCGACACTCACAGGTCCGCCGAGGCGGCGATCCGTGAGGTCATCGGCGACCGCGCGTACGAGGCCGCGTACGCCGAAGGCGGCGGCCTGTCTCTCGACGAGGCCGCCGCCCTGCTGGGACGCGAACGCGGTTGAACCACCTGTCCGGATGAACGTCAGTTGAACGTCAGTTCTTGGTACGGAACTTGTGGATCGCGACCGGAGCCATCACGAGCGTGAGGACCGCGGACCAGATCACCGTCACCCACACGTCGTGCGCCACCGGGCCGCCCACCATCAGGCCGCGCGCGGAGTCCGCGAGCGAGGAGAGCGGGTTGTAGTCGGTGAAGGACTGGAGCCAGCCCGGCATCGACTGCGTCGGCGCGAAGATCGACGAACCGAACTGCAGCGGCATCAGGACCAGGAAGCCCATGCCCTGCACGGCCTGGGCGCTCTTCATCACGACGCCGAGTACCAGGAAGATCCACATGATGGACGTGCCGAAGAGGGCGGTGAGGCCCACGGCGGCGAACAGGCCCGGCCAGTTCGTGATGTCGAAGCCCACCAGGAGGCCGACGATCATCATGATCGTCGTCGCGATGAGGAGCCGCATCAGCTCCACCACGATCTTGGCGAAGAGGACCGAGCCCTGACCGATCGGCAGGGTCCGGAAACGGTCCATGATGCCGTTCTGGAAGTCCTGGTTGAACCCCGTGCCCACCGCCATGGCGATGTTCATGCTCATCATCGCCATCATGCCCGGGACCACGTACTGCACGTACTGGTCCTGGCCGCCGCCGAGCGCCTGGCCGATGGAGCCGCCGAAGACGTACACGAACAGGAGCGTGAAGACGATCGGCATCAGGACCGCGTCGAACATCGACTCCGGGTCCTGGCGGATCCACAGCAGATTGCGGCGGACGAGCGCGCCGGTGTGACGGATGTGGGAGCGCAGGGAGATGCGCGAGTCGGACTCGAGATTCAGGGGAGGCGTCAGCGTGGTGGCGCTCATACGGCGGCCCCTTCGAGCTCGGAGGTACGGGTGTCGTCCTGCGGGGCACTGGCCTTCTGGCCGGTGATGGACAGGAACACCTCGTCCAGACTGGGCAGTTCGGTGGCGATCGAGCCGATCGTGATGCCGCGCGCGGTGACCGCGCCGACCACGGCGGTGAGCTGCTCGTCGCTGAGGATCGGGACCAGGACGGTGCCGGCCTCGGTGTCCACCGTCGACGTGGCGAGGCCCGTGAGGCCCATGTCGTCGAGGGCGGCGGCCAGCGGGCGCAGCTCCAGCGGGGCGGCCGGGCGGATGCGCAGGGTGCGGCCGCCGACCTTCGCCTTGAGCTCGTCGATGGCGCCGCCCGCGATGACCTTGCCGCGGTCGATGACCGTCAGCTCGTTCGCGAGCTGTTCGGCCTCCTCCATGTACTGGGTGGTGAGGAGCACCGTGACGCCGTCGTTGACCATGCGCTTGACCTCGGCCCACACCTCGTTGCGCGTGCGGGGGTCGAGGCCGGTCGTCGGCTCGTCCAGGTAGAGGACGGCCGGGCTGCCGATCATCGACGCGGCGAGGTCGAGCCTGCGGCGCATGCCGCCGGAGTACGTCTTCGCCGGGCGCGTGGCGGCCTCGGTGAGGGAGAACCGCTCCAGGAGCGCGTCGGCGCGGGAGCGGGACTCCTTGCGGGACAGGTCGAGGAGGCGGCCGATCATGTACAGGTTCTCGCGGCCGGAGAGCTTCTCGTCGACCGCGGCGTACTGGCCGGTGAGGCCTATCACGCGGCGCAGCTGCCGCGGCTGCTTCGCCACGTCGTACCCGGCGACGAAGGCCGAGCCCGAGTCGGGGGTGACGAGGGTGGACAGGCAGCGGACGAGCGTGGTCTTGCCGGCGCCGTTCGGACCGAGCACGCCCATGACCGTGCCCTCGTGCACGTCCAGGTCCACGCCGTCCAGCGCCTTGGTCTCGCCGTAGTGCTTGACCAGCCCCCGCACGGTGACGGAGGCCGTCCGGCCGCCGTCGTCACTGTGTGGGGGCTTCTTGTCGATTCGCGTCATGACGTACAAGGTGCCAGGTGCCACCGACAATTCACCGACAGGCGGCCGACAGCCCCGCGTACGGCACCTACAGAACGGCGCCAGACGGGCAGTACGGGCAGGACGGAAGGGCGGCGGAACGGCAGCGGCCCGCCGACGGGGGAAGATCGGCGAGCCGCTGTGGTGCCACTTTGGTTCAGGTGGTGGTCCGGGTCAGTGGACCGAGTGCTCCTCCTGGGGGAACGTTCCGCCGACCACGTCCTGTGCGAACGCCTTCGCCGCCTCGCCCATGACGCCGCGCAGATCCGCGTACTGCTTCACGAAGCGCGGCATCTTGCCGCCGGTGAGGCCGAGCATGTCGGTCCACACGAGGACCTGGGCGTCGCACTCGGGGCCCGCGCCGATGCCGACGGTCGGGATCTGCAGGGACCGGGTGACCTCGGCGGCCAGCTCGGCCGGGACCAGTTCGAGGACGACGGCGAAGGCGCCGGCGTCCTGGGCGGCCTTGGCGTCACGCAGCAGGCGGTGCGCGTCCTCGTCGCCGCGGCCCTGGACGCGGTACCCCATGGTGTTCACGGACTGCGGGGTGAGGCCCAGGTGGGACATGACCGGGATGCCGGACTGCACGAGCAGCTCGGTCTGGGCCAGCGAGCGCTCGCCGCCCTCCAGCTTCACGGCGCCGACCCCGGCCTCCTTGACCAGGCGCGTCGCGGACCGCAGGGCCTGTACGGGGCCCTCCTGGTACGAGCCGAAGGGGAGGTCACCGACGATGAGGGCGCGCTTGGTGCCCCGTACGACGGCGGCCGAGAGCATCGTCATCTCGTCGAGGGTGACGGGCACGGTGGTCTCGTACCCGAGGTGACAGTTGCCGGCGGAGTCGCCGACGAGCATGACCGGGATGCCGGCCTCGTCGAAGACGGACGCGGTCATCGCGTCGTACGCCGTGAGCATGGGCCACTTCTCGCCGCGTTCCTTGGCGAGCGTGATGTCGCGCACCGTGATGCGCCGGTTGCTCTTGCCCCCGTACAGCGCCTTGTTGCTGCTGTCGGGGTTGTTCTGGGCAGCCGAAAGCTGCGTCATCGCAACGGCTCCTTCTGTTGTCTCGAGGCACCCTTACGGCGTCCCCGGATCCCCTCCATGGTGGCACCGCGTGCCGAGGAATGGCTAGGGGGGTGTGCGCCGGTCGGGTCACCGCGCAAGCGGGTCGCCCGTCGGGTTCGTAAAGTGTTCCTAAGGACTTCCAATACGAGACGGTCTCGTATCGAAACTGCCCTAGTCTGAGTCCCATGACCACTCCTGCCGTTCCCGCTTCGCCGCGCATACCGGAGGCTGTGCACCGCCGCCGATGGGCGATCCTCGGCGTGCTGATGCTCAGCCTGCTGATCGTTGTGCTCGACAACTCCATCCTGAACGTCGCGATCAAGACGATCTCGACCCCGCCCCCCGTGGGTCTCGGAGCCACGCAGGGCGAGCTGGAGTGGGCGATCAACGCCTACACGCTGGTCTTCGCGGGACTGCTCTTCACCGCGGGTCTGCTCGGTGACCGGCTCGGGCGCAAGAAGGTGCTCGTCGGCGGCCTCGTGGTCTTCGGCCTCGGCTCCGCCCTCGCCGCCGAGTCCGGCTCGCCGGTCCAGCTCATCATCTTCCGGGCGATCATGGGCATCGGCGCCGCCTTCGTGATGCCCGCGACGCTCGCGGTCCTCATGAACGTCTTCGAGCGCGACGAGCAGCCCAAGGCCATCGGCATCTGGGCGGGCGGCGTCGGCATCGCCATCGCCATCGGCCCCATCACCGGCGGCCTGCTCCTCGACCACTTCTGGTGGGGCTCGGTCTTCCTGGTCAACGTGCCGATCGTGATCATCGCGGTCGTCCTGATGCTGGCCCTCGTGCCGGACTCCCGCGACCCCAACCCCGGCCGTATCGACCTGATGGGCGTCGCCCTGTCCGTCGTCGGACTCGTGCTGCTCGTCTACGGCATCATCAAGGGCGGCCAGCTCGCCGACTTCTCGGACCCCGCGGTCCTGCTGACCATCGCGGCCGGACTCGTCGTCCTCATCGGGTTCGTCCTGTACGAGAAGCGCAGCGACCACCCGTCCATCGACATCAAGTACTTCAAGAACAAGGCGTTCTCCGCGGCCATCGCCGCCATCGCGCTCGTCTTCTTCGCGCTGATGGGCGTCACCTTCTTCTCGGTCTTCTACACCCAGAGCGTGCGCGGCTACTCGCCGCTGCAGACCGGCCTCCTGATGCTGCCGCTCGCCGCCGCCCAGCTCATCTTCGCTCCGCGCGCCCGGCTCGTCGTCGACCGCTTCGGGGTGCGCGCCACGACGACCGGCGGCCTGGTGATCCTCGCGGCGATGCTCGCCGCGTTCACGATCCTCGACGCGGACACGCCCATCTGGATCCTGGAAGTCATCTTCTTCCTCATGGGTACCGGCATGGCGCACGTCATGACCCCTACCAGCGTCGTCATCATGCAAGCCCTGCCGCGCGAGAAGGCGGGCTCCGCGTCCGCGCTGAGCAACACGTTCCGGCAGGTCGGCGGCGCCCTGGGCATCGCCGTACTCGGTTCCGTGCTGTCCACCGCGTACCGCAGCGGCATCGAGGACAAGCTCGTCCTGCTGCCCGCCGGACTGCGGCACACGGCGGGCGAGTCCATCGAGGCCACCCTCGGCGTCGCGGCGAAGCTCGGTCCGCGCGCTGACGCGCTGGTCGGCGCGGCCAACGACTCCTTCCTGCACGCCATGCATGTGACCGCCGTGTGCGGTGCCGGTATCGCACTGGTCAGCGCCGTCGTCACCGTCCTGTTCCTGCCGGGGCGCCCGCCGCGGACCACGGCCGAAAAGAGCACGGAGGAGACCGTCGGTGCAGGTCGCTGACCTGCACCCGTCGTGGCAGGCCAGTGACCGGCTGAGACAATTGCCGGTACGCAAGGCTGCGGAAAGGCGGAAAGGCGGAGAGGCGGAGTGGTCGTGGACGTGGATGCGGGGCGCGCGGTACGGGGGCGCCCGCGCAGCGAAGCCGTCGAGCGGGCCATCGTCGAGGGCGTCGTCAAGCTGATCGAGGACGGCGTCCCGCTCACCGACCTGTCCATCGAGCGGATCGCCCGCACCGCCGGCGTCGGCAAGGCGACCATCTACCGGCGCTGGTCCGGCAAGGAGGAGCTCTTCGTCGAGGTCCTGCGCATCATGGAGGCGCCCGACCCCGAGCTGCCGGGCACCTCCCTGCGCGACGACCTGATCACCCTCCTGGAGCACCTGCGCAGGCGCGGCGTCTCCCTGCGCTCCTCGGCCCTGCTGCACAACGTCTTCGCGCAGATGAAGAGCCTGCCGAAGCTCTGGGACGCGTACCACGACACCGTGATCGAGCCGCGCCGCCGCGTCATGTTCGACGTGCTGCGCCGGGGCGTCGAGAACGGTGAGCTGCGCGCCGACGTCGACATAGAGCTCATCAACGACTTCATCGTCGGGCCGATGCTGCTGCGCACGATCATCCGGCCCGACGCGCCGCTCGCCGACGACCTCTCCGAGCAGATCGTCGACTGCGCACTCGCCGGGCTGCGGCCACAGGGCTGAAGCCGCGGGGCCACCGGACTGAATATGCGCGTTTCGTCACAGAGGCCCCATGCGTGCCGCCGTTCCGGAACCCCGGGCGCCGCTGTGCTCGTCCTCGTGCCCGTACGGCCGTCGTGGACGGCGAGGAGGGCGCCGATCATCCCCTAGGGTTTCAGGGCGAGGTCGGTGTGCACGGCAGGGCAGTGAGGCGACGACGGTATGGCGCAGGGGTTCAGGACGCAAACGGGTGGCGGCGACTCGGGGCACCGGCCTTCCAGAGACCCGCTGCGCCGCCTGACCGGCGGGTGGCGCGGTGACCGGGGGATCTGGCGTCGCGGGGTGGTCCTCGCGGTACTGGCCGTTCTGGTCGCGCTCGTCATGCTCTTCCACGCGCAGATCCCCAACACCCTCGGCAACCTGGGCTCCCTCACCGAGACCTTCCTTCCCTGGCTCGGCGTGTTCGTGCCCGTCCTGCTCGTCCTGGCCGTCGTACGGAAATCCGCGACGGCCCTGATCGCGGTCCTGGTCCCGGCCATCGTCTGGCTCAACCTCTTCGGCGGGCTCCTCACCGACAAGACCGCCGGCGGCGGCGACCTGACCGTCGCCACGCACAACGTCAACGCGGAGAACCCCGACCCGACCGGCACCGCCGACGCCATTGCCGCCTCCGGGGCGCAGGTCGTCGCCCTGGAGGAGCTGACGGCCGACGCCGTTCCCGTCTACGAGAAGGCGCTCGCGAAGACGTATCCGTACCACTCCGTCGCCGGCACCGTCGGGCTGTGGAGCAAGTACCCGCTGAGCGGGACACGGCCCGTCGACATCCAGCTCGGCTGGACGCGCGCCATGCGCACCACCGTCGCCACGCCCCAGGGCGAGGTCGCCGTGTTCGTCGCGCACCTGCCGTCGGTCCGGGTCAAGATGCACGCCGGATTCACCGCCAGCCAGCGCGACACCTCCGCCGACGCGCTCGGCGAGGCCATTTCCGACGAGACGCTGGGCAAGGTCATCCTGCTGGGCGACCTCAACGGCACGATGAACGACCGTGCGCTGAACGGCGTGACGTCCCAGATGCGGTCCACGCAGGGTGCCGCCGGCAGCGGGTTCGGGTTCAGCTGGCCGGCCTCGTTCCCCATGGCCCGTATCGACCAGATCATGGTCAAGGGTGTCGAGCCGGTCACATCGTGGACGCTGCCCGGGACCGGCAGCGATCATCTGCCGATCGCGGCGAAGGTCGATCTCACCCGGTCCTGACATCGGCGTTCGCTCCCCACACCCGTTGTTGACTCGGTGGAAACCGGGGGCACACCTCGCGGAACAGTTGGCGCGGGAGAGTTTGTTCCGGACGTAAACTTAACGTTTCCCGCGTCTCCCGCCCGTCTTCCCGTGGAAGGTCCCTTTTTCATGCCCCTGGCCCTGCTCGCCCTCGCCGTGGGCGCCTTCGGCATCGGCACCACCGAGTTCGTGATGATGGGCCTCCTGCCCAACGTCGCCGACGATCTGCACATCTCCATCCCCTCCGCCGGCCACCTCGTCTCCGCGTACGCCCTCGGCGTCGTCATCGGCGCCCCGCTCCTCGCCGCCCTCACCGCGCGCATGCCCCGCCGACGCGTCCTCGTCGGGCTCATGGTGCTCTTCGTCGCCGGTAACGCCGTGTCCGCCGCCGCGCCCGACTACCACCTGCTCATGGCCGCGCGCTTCGTCAGCGGGCTGCCGCACGGCGCCTTCTTCGGCGTCGGCGCCGTCGTCGCCACCTCGCTCGCCGCGCCCGAGCGCAAGGCCCGCTCGGTGTCCCTGATGTTCCTCGGCCTCACCGTCGCGAACGTTATCGGCGTCCCCATCGCCACGCTCATGGGCCAGCAGCTCGGCTGGCGCGCCACGTTCCTCGCCGTCAGCGCCATCGGGCTCGCCGCGATCACCGCACTCCTGCTCCTCGTCCCCGCCGACCACAGTCACGGCGAGAGCGGCGGGCTGCGCGGTGAGCTCAAGGCGCTCGGCTCCCTGCCCGTGTGGCTCTCCCTCGGCACCACCGTCGCCGGGTTCGGCGCGCTCTTCGCCGCGTACAGCTATGTCACGCCGATGCTCACCGGCACCGCCGGGTTCGCCGAGGCGAGCGTCACGCTGCTCCTCGCCCTGTTCGGCGTCGGCGCCACCGCCGGCAATCTGCTCGGCGGGCGGCTTGCCGATCGCTCCCTGCGCGGGACTCTGTTCGGGGGGCTCGTCTCGCTTGTTGTGGTGCTTGCGCTCTTCCCTGTACTGATGCGGGCCGAGTGGAGTGCCGGGGTCGCCGTCGTGCTGCTCGGTATGGCTGCCTTCACCACCGGGTCCCCGCTTCAGCTCATGGTCATGGAGAAGGCCTCGGCCGCACCCTCCCTCGCCTCCTCCGCCAACCAGGCCGCCTTCAACCTCGCCAACGCCGGCGGCGCCTGGATCGGCGGGCTCGCCCTCGCCGCCGGGTTCGGGCTTACGTCCCCCGCGGTCGCCGGGGCCGCGCTCGCCGTCCTCGGGATCGGGGTGGCCGGCGTTGCCTATGGGGTCGACCTGCGTCGGTCCCGGGCCGTTGCCCCTTCCGCCACGGCGGGGCACGGGCGCCTCGTGGCCTCGCATCTGCCCGATGCCGTTTCTTCGGCTCCGGACGCGGGGGAGCCCACGCGTCGTCGGTGAGGTGACGGGCGGGCTCCGCGACTTGGACTTGGGCTTGGGCTTGGGGTTCGGGGGCTGGGGGCGGTGACTGCTACGCCGACTCCCGCCACCTGTTCGTGATCGGCAGGCGGCGGTCCTTGCCGAAGCCCTTTGCCGAGATCTTCGTGCCCGGCGGGTACTGGCGCCTCTTGTACTCCGCCGTGTCCACCATCCGCAGCGTCTTCGTCACCAGGTCCGCGTCGAACCCGGCCGCCACGATCGCGTCCGCGCCCTGGTCGCGGTCCACGTACATCGCCAGGATCGCGTCCAGCACCGGGTAGTCCGGCAGCGAGTCCGTGTCCACCTGGTCCGGGCGCAGCTCCGCGCTCGGCGGCTTCGTGATCGAGTTCTCCGGGATCGGGGGAGTCAGGCCGCGCTCCGCCGCCGCCCGGTTGCGCCACTCGGCCAGCCGGAAGACCGACGTCTTGTACACGTCCTTGATCGGGCCGTACGCGCCGGCCGAGTCGCCGTACAGCGTCGAATAGCCCACCGCCAGCTCGGACTTGTTGCCCGGCGCGAGCACGATGTGGCCCTCCTGGTTGGACACCGCCATCAGCATCGTGCCGCGCAGCCTCGACTGGAGGTTCTCCTCCGCGAGGCCCGTCAGGCCCAGCGACCCCATGTACGCGTCGAACATCGGCTCGATGGGCACCGTACGGAAGTTGAGGCCCGTGCGGTCCGCGAGCTCCGCCGCGTCGCCCTTCGAGTGGTCCGAGGAGTACTTCGACGGCATCGCGATGCCGTACACGTTCTGCGCGCCCAGCGCGTCGCACGCGATCGCCGCCGTCAGCGCCGAGTCGATGCCGCCCGACAGGCCGATCAGTACCGAGCGGAAGCCGTTCTTCGCGGCGTAGGCGCGCAGACCCACGACCAGCGCCGAGTAGACCTCCTCGTCGTCGTCCAGGCGGTCCGCGTAGCCGCCCGTCAGCTCCGGCTCGTACGCCGGGACGTGGTCCTCGGAGAGCGTCAGGTGGTCGATGCGCAGGCCGTCGTCGACCGTCCCCGTCGGGGCCTCCGGTTTCGCCGCCGGGAGGTCCAGGTCCAGGACCACGCAACCCTCAGCGAACTGGGGTGCCCTGGCCATTACTTCGCCCGCCGCGTCCACCACGATCGAGTCGCCGTCGAAGACGAGCTCGTCCTGGCCGCCGACAGTGGCGACGTACGCCAGCGTGCAGCCCGCCTCCTGGGCGCGCTTGCGCACCAGATCCAGGCGCGTGTCGTCCTTGTTCTGCTCGTACGGCGAGGCGTTGATCGAGATCAGGAGGCCGGCGCCGGCGCTTCGGGTGGCCGGGACGCGGCCGCCGTCCTGCCAGAGGTCCTCGCAGATGGCGAGCGCCACGTCGATTCCGCGTACGCGGATCACGGGCATCGTGTCGCCCGGCACGAAGTAGCGGAACTCGTCGAAGACGCCGTAGTTCGGGAGGTGGTGCTTGGCGAACGTCAGGGCGACCCGGCCGTTGTGCAGGACCGCGGCGGCGTTCTGGGGGGCGCCTGCGGGCTGGCCGTACCTGGGCTGGGCCTTCTCCGAGCGGTCCAGATAGCCGACGACCACGGGGAGGTCGCCGTGGCCCTCGTCGGCGAGGCGCCTGGCCAGGGCGGTCAGTGCCTGGCGGGATGCCTCGACGAAGGACTCGCGCAGGGCGAGGTCCTCCACCGGGTAGCCGGTCAGGACCATCTCGGGGAAGGCGGCCAGGTGCGCTCCCTGTTCGGCGGAGTGCTTGGTCCAGCGGATGACCGCCTCGGCGTTCCCGGCGAGATCTCCGACGGTCGAGTCGATCTGATTCAGGGCGAGACGTAGTTGAGGCACTCGGTCAGTTTAATCGTCTGACTGACGCGATGTCCTCTCGGACCGGGGAATGGGATGTCCTCTCGGACCGGGGAATGGAGGGGGTGGGCCTCGCTCGGTCTTCCGGCGCCGGCTGTCGTCGGCCGTTGTGTGGTCGGGTGCGGGCTGCCTCGTTGTCGGGTGCGGGCTCGGTGCGGGATCGCCAGGTACGTTTTTGGGTGCGGGGCCGCGGGGGCATGTACGTGCTCGCTGTTCTATGGGTGCACGTCGGCGAGCTGATTGCCTGTACGTGGTGCTGGTGGCTCCGCGCGCACATGCCCCCACGGTCCCCTCCTGTCTCGTCGGCGCCTGGCCGCCGGTGGGACTTCGCTGTCTCTGGCCATGTCTCGTACGCGGCCGATCCTTCGGTGGGACTACCTGTCTTCGGTCAGGTCTCGTACGGCGCTCAGCGGCGGTGGGGGCGGACGCTGTTTCTGATCACTATGTGTGTGCCCAGGAGGTGGCGTTGCTGGCCCGGGCGGGCCGTGCCAGTCAGGGCCAGTCTTACGGCCGTGCGGCCCATTTCCGCTGCCGGGATGTGCACCGTGGTGAGGCCGGGGGTGATGTCCGCTGCCACCGGGTCGTCGTTGTAGCCGACCACCGAGATGTCCTCGGGGACCCGCAGGCCCGCCTCCGCCAGTGCGCGGATCGCCGCTGCCGCCACGCGGTCGTCGCCCGCGAAGACCGCCGTGAAGTCCGGCTTGCCGTTGCACTTGTCCAGCAGGTCGCGCATGGCCTCGTAGCCGTGGTGCTGGCCGAAGCCGATGCCGTGCAAGATCGCGTCCGAGCGGGGGACGCCGTGGTCGCTCAGGGCTCTGAGGTAGCCCGTTACCCGGGCCTCGCCCGTGGTGTTGCCCGGCTGGTAGCCGATCATCGCGATCTTCCGGTGGCCGGCGCCCAGGAGGTGGCTCGTTATCGCGTGTGCGCCCGCGCCGTTGTCGTACTCCACCACGAGTGCGGGGACGTCGGGTGCCGGTGCCGGTCTGCCGCACAGGACCAGGCGCGAGCCCGCCGCCGCGAGTGCCTCCGCGTAGTGCGCCATCCGCTCGCGGTACTCGTCGTCCTCGATGACCCCGCCCACCAGGACCACGGCCTCCGCCGCCTGTTCCCGCATCATCTGGACCAGCGCCAGTTCGCGGGCCGGGTCGCCGCCCGTCGAGCAGACCAGGGTGAGCCTGTTGTGCTGGGCCGCTTCCATCTCCACGCCCTGCGCCACGGCCGCGTAGAACGAGCTGACCACGTCGAACATCAGGACCGCGATCGTCTTGCGTCCGGCGCCCGCGAGGGCTCGGGCGTGCGCGTTGACCACGTAGTCCAGGTCCTTGACCGCTCTTTGGACCTTGGCGCGCGAGGCCGCCGATGTCGGGTAGTTGCCCGCCAGGACCCGCGAAACAGTCGCGACCGAGACGCCCGCGCGCGCGGCCACATCACGGATGGTGACCCGCTCACCCACTGTTGTGTCTCCTCAACTTGCCTGTCCGGGGCGGGCGATGCCGCCCCGGACCATCATGGACGATGCCATACGTTCAGTGCGCCGCCTCGTACTCCTCGGCGAATTCCTCCAGCGCCTGCTGTCCGCCCTGGTTGAGCCACTTCTTGTATACGGCGTCCCAGTCGGAGACCTTCCGGCGGCCCGAGACCGTGGCCGTCACGCCGTCGTTGATGATCTGGTCGAGCGTCGCGCCCTGCTTGTTGTACGTGTCCGACTGCAGGCCCCAGCGGTCGTTCGGCACCATCATCGGGACGACCTTCTGCTGCCATGCGTGCAGGCGCTTGATGGTGTCGCCGTAGCCGGGGGCGTAGAGCACCTGGGGGGCGTCGCTGAGGAATACGAAGGGGATGTTCACCCTCGACTCGACGAGGCCGAGCCGTGTCGCTATCGGGTTGTTGTCCTTGTCCCGCTTGAAGTGCGTGCCCTCCAGGCCGAAGTGGACCAGTTCGTACTCCTCGGTGCCGAACGGCGAGGCCAGGTAGTCGAGGATGCGCAGCATCAGCTTGACGCGGCCCTTGGACGCCTTCTTGATGACGGTGTAGCCGAACGCGCCGCGGCTCTGCTGGTAGCCCGGCGTCCCGCCCTCGGGGGTGTACGGGATGAGGGCGTCCAGGTCGAAGGTGCCCTTGATGCCCGCCGCCGAACCCGGGTACGCGAGGAAGCCGTCCGTCATGGACAGGACCGAGCCGTTCCAGAACTGCGTCTTCAGGTCGACCTGCGAGACCGAAGTGGCCTCCGGGCAGTACGAGCCCTGCCGGCGGAGCTTCGACATGAATTCGAGCGACGCCTTGAACTCGTCGGTGCCGGCGAAGTGCGTCGTCTTGCCGTCCTTGATGCGCCACTCGTTGGGAGCGCCGTGCCACGTGGCGTGCGACTTGAAGCCGAAGAAGCTGGTCATGGACGCTCCCAGCGCCCACTTCTTGGCGGTTGTCGCCTCCTTCGCCATCGTGGCGAAGTCTGTGGCCGACATGCCCGGCTTGTAGCCCGCCTCTGCGAACGCCTGGCCGTTGAAGTACAGCGTGTCCTGCGGTTTCGGGCGCTCCACCGGGACTCCGAAGATCCGTCCCGAGATCCGGCCCATGCCCTGCCACGCGTACGTCGGGATGCCCGCCAGGTTCGGGTAGTCCTTCACCGCGTCGCCCGACAGGTACTCGGTGAGGTCCGCGCAGCGGGACTTCACGAACTGCGCCTCGCGTGGCAGTACGTAGCCGCCGCCGATGTTGATGATGTCCGGCAGGTCGTCGCCCGCGAACAGCGTCGCCATCTTCGTGCGGAAGTCCGCGTCCGGGACCACGGTGAACTCGACGTCCACGCCCAGCGCTTCGTTGATCGCCGCCCACAGCTTGTTCCGCGCCGCCGGCTTCGGGGGCGTGCCGTAGGTGATGGAGAGGACCTTGATCTTCTCCTTGTCCGTGCCGGGCTTCTCCGCGACGGCCTTGACCAGCTTCGCGGGGTACGAGGTGTAGCCCGCCTGGACGCCCTCCGCGGTGGCCGCCAGGTCCGGCTTCGCGCCGGTGGCGGGGGTGAACGTCGGCCACGCGGCCGCCTTCTTGCCCGCGTTGGAGACCGAACCGCCGCCACCCGAGTCGGTGGAACAGGCGGTCAGGAAGGACGGGGCGGCCAGAGCGGCGCCGCCGACGGCTATGGAACGCAGCAGGGTGCGACGCGACATCGAGGAACCGGACACGTGAGTGGACCCTTCGGGAAAGGTGGGCAGGTGGCTAGCTTTTGACGGCGCCGGTGAGCACGCCCTTGGTGAAGTACTTCTGGAGGAACGGGTAGACGACGAGGATCGGGACGGTGGCGATCACCAGGACCGCCATCTGTGTCGTCTGCGGGGCCGAGACCATGCCGGCTTCACTGAGGCCCGTGTCGCTGATCTGCGCGCCGCCGATCACATAGGTGCGCAGGACCTGCGAGAGCGGCCAGTGGTCGGACTCCAGGTAGATCGAGGCGTTGAACCAGGCGTTCCAGTAGCTCACCGCGTAGAACAGGCCGACCACCGCCAGGGCCGCCTTGGACAGCGGGAGCACGATCCGCCAGAACACTGTCCAGTCGCCCGCCCCGTCCAGGCGCGCCGCCTCGTACAGCTCCTCCGGTATTCCCTGGAAGAAGCCCCGCAGGACCACCAGGTTGAAGACGTTGATCAGGACGGGGGCTATCAGGGCCGCGTACATGTTCTGCAGACCCAGGCCCTTGACCAGGAGGAACGCCGGGATCATGCCCGGGGGGAAGAGGAACGTGAAGAGGATGACGAGGAGGACCGGTTTGCCTCCCAGGACTCCTGGGCGGCTGAGTGCGTAGGCCAGGAATGATGTGCATGCCAGGGACGCCAGGGTGCCGGCCAGCGTGACGCCGATGCTTACGCCCAGCGCCTTGGTGACTATCCCGCCGCTGAGGATGTTGCGATACGCCCTCAGGGTCGGGTCCGTGGGCCACAGGACCCAGCCGCCGTTGGCCACTACCTCCTTGTTCGAGGCCAGTGACGTGGAGATGATCACCAGGAACGGGATCAGGACCAGGGCCAGGACGACCGTTATTGCGACCGCTTTGGCTGCCTGGGTGGCGGGTTTGGGACTTTCCTTCCACGCCGGGCGCGTGGGGGTTTTGGCGTGCGTGGTTGTGGTCATTTGTAGATCCCTTGTTCGCCCAGCTTGTGCGCCACCCGGTTCGCCGTGAAGACGAGCACCGCGCCCACCACACCCTTGAACAGGCCCGCCGCTGCCGCGTATCCGGTGTCCCCGCCGACAATTCCCTGCCAGAACACGAACGTGTCCAGGACCTCGCCCACCTCGGGTCCCACCGACTGGCGCTGGAGCAGCATCTGTTCGAAGCCGACCGACAGGATGTCGCCGAGCCGCATGATCAGGAGCAGCACGATGATCGGGCGGATGGACGGCAGCGTGACGTGCCAGAAGCGGCGCCAGGGGCCCGCGCCGTCGATCGCCGCCGCCTCGTACTGCTGCTCGTCGACCTGCATCAGCGCCGCGAGGAAGATGATCGTGCCCCAGCCGGCGTCCTTCCAGACCACTTCGGCCACCACCAGCGGACGGTACGCGTCCGGGTTGCCGATGATGTCGACCGTGTGGATCCCCGTGTCGCCCAGGAACGAGTTCAACAAGCCTGTGTCGGAAAGGACTTGCTGGAACAGCGCCACCACGATCACCCAGGACAGGAAGTGCGGCAGATAGACCACCGACTGCACGAAGCGGCGCAGGAAATCCGACGTCAGGCTGTGCAGGAGCAGGGCGACGGCCAGGGGGATCGGGAAGAAGAACGTCAGCTGGAGCACCGCGATGTAGAAGGTGTTCCACGTCGCGTGCCAGAAGTCGGCGTCGCCGAACATCCGAGTGAAGTTCTCGACGCCCACCCATGGGCTCGCCCAGAGGCCGTCGAACGGGACGTACTCCTTGAACGCCACGACGTTGCCGACGAAGGCGCCGTAGTGGAACAGCAGGAAGTAGGCCAGGCCCGGGACCATGAGCAGCAGGAAGGTGCGACTGCTCCGAAACCGTTTCCAGAAGCCGTCCTGCCTGGGTTCGTGCGTCTTTGGCCCGTTGCCCGGGGTGCCGGGGGGCTTCACCGCCTCGGTCTCGGGCCTGTCCTTCGCCACCGTGGGCACGGAAACCCCTCCGTTGTTGGAACAAGGTGAGCGGGAATCTAAAACGGTTACTACGCCGGGTCAACCCCCTTGTCTCCGCGATCTATTGACCATCCTTCAGAGTTGGGCCTAGCCTCCTGACATCTTGAGGTAACCGGTTACTAGAGATCTGCAGCTGGAGGGTGGTAGCGCGTGGCAGCACACCGACCGATCGCGGCACTGGCCATGGACGCCGAGGTGCTCGACCGGGTCATCCCGTGGGACCTGCGGCAACGGCTCGTGCGGTGCGCCGACCTCGCGCCCGTTGCGCTGACCGGGCCGCTCGGCACCCCCGAGGCCCGCGCGGTCCTCTCCGGAGTCGAGGTGCTGATCACCGGCTGGGGCTGCCCGCAGCTCACCTCGGACGTTCTGGCGCACGCGCCCCGGCTCCGCGCCGTCGTGCACGCCGCCGGATCGGTCAAGCCCGTCGTCTCGGATGCCCTGTGGGAGCGGCCCGGCATCACCGTGTCCTCCGCCGCCGACGCCAACGCGGGTCCCGTCGTCGCCTTCACGCTCGCCGCGATCACCTTCGCCGCGAAGAAGGCGCTGCCCGTCGCCGCCCGCTACGCCGCCGGCTGGCCCGGCTTCACCGCGCGCGAGGGCGCCGACGGTCGCGTCGTCGGGATCATCGGCGCCTCCCGCATCGGCCGGCGCGTGATGGCCGGGCTGCGCGCCTCGGATGCGGGGTACCGGATCCTGCTCACCGATCCGTACGTCGGTGAAGGCGATGCCGCCGCGCTCGGCGTTGAGCTCGTCGAGCTGTCCGAGCTCTGCCGGCGCAGCTCCATCGTGAGCGTGCACGCACCTCAACTGCCCGAGACGCGTGGGCTGTTGGGCGAGGAGATGCTGAAGCTTGTGGCTGATGGCGGTGTCATTGTGAACACCGCTCGGGGGTCTCTCGTCGACACCGAGGCGCTCGCTCGTGAGTGCGCCTCGGGCCGGCTTGACGCATTTCTCGATGTCACCGACCCCGAACCGCTGCCCGCCGGGCACCCCTTGCTCGCCCTTCCCAACGTCCTGGTCACCCCGCACATGGCGGGCGCGCAGGGCAGCGAGGTGCGCCGACTGGGGTTGTACGCGGTGGAGGAGGCCGAGCGGTTCGCGCGCGGTGAGGCGCTGCTCGGGCGGCTTTCGCGGGAGGATCTTTCGCGGCTCGCCTGAGGGGGCTCGTCTGAGGAGCGGCTGGGGTGCCGGGAGCGGGGTGGGGGCGGCGCCCGTCCCGGTGATGTCCGGGGCGGGCGCCGCTCTTTCGTGGGTCAGCGACGGCCGAAGGACGTCACATAGCCCGGCGCCGGCGAGCCGACACCCGTCACGTCGTCGTAGCCGCGGACCGCCTTGAGCGAGCTGTCCTTGCCGAGGCTGCGCACGGAGGTCAGCAGGCCGTCGGCCGCGTCGAACCCGTTCGCGTAGTCGACGCGGACCACCGCGAGGTCACGGCCGGTCGGCTTGTCCGTCACGTCGTGGTAGATCTTCGAGCCGGAGCGGTCGTAGATCGCCGGGTTGGCGAAGCCGAGCGCGTGCCCGCCGCGGGCCTCCTGGACCAGCGCCTGCACACCCGCGATGACGGGCGCCGCCAGCGACGTGCCGCCGATGCGGTACTCGTCGTACTTGAGCGAGCCGTCGGGGAACGTCTGCGACTGGCCGACGAGGAAGCCGGTGTTCGGGTCGGCCACCGCGGAGATGTCCGGCACGGTACGCATCTTCTGCGAGCCGCCGCCCGCACGCGCCAGCGAGTTCGGGACGACACCGCTCTGGTAGAACGGCTGCTTCACCGTCTTGCTGGTGCCGCCGCCCGCGCCCGAGGTGTACGCCCCGGGGAAGGCGTCCCAGCGCTTGCCGTCGGCCGACAGGCCGGCCTTGAGCGTGCCCCAGCCGGTCTCGAACTGGTACGTGTCGCCCTTGCCGACGGCCAGCGACGTACCGCCCACGGACGTCACCCACGCCGAGTTGGCGGGCACGTCGACCTGCTTCGTGCCGGTGTGCGCCACCTCGTCGCCGTTGTCGCCGGACGAGAAGTAGAAGCCGATGCCCTCGATCGCGCCGTACTGGAAGATCTGGTCGTACGCGGCGGCGAGGTCGGGGGTCTGGTTGGCCTCGATGTCGCCCCACGAGTTCGACACGATGTCGGCGAGGTGGCCGTCGACGATCTTGCCGAGCGAGTCGAGCAGTGCGTCGTCGTAGCAGGACGCGGCGCCGACGTAGGTGATGTCGGCCGCCGGAGCCACGGCGTGCACGGCCTCGACGTCGAGGGTCTCCTCGCCGTACCAGCCGGACGCTCCGCACTCCTCGGTCTTCGTGTAGTCCGCGGGCAGGACCTGCTTCAGCTGGCCGCTGCGGTAGGCCGCGTCACCGTTGCGCTTGGCGTAGGTGGCCGCGTCCTTCGCGATGGTCGGCGAGGCGTAGGCGTCGGTGATGGCGACGCGGACCCCCTTGCCGGTCTTCTTGCCGGCGCCGTAGGCGGCACGCAGCTGCTTGCCGGTGTAGCCCTTCACCGCGTACGGGGCCTTCTGGCCGTACGCGGACGGCAGGGTGCTCGCCGTCTTCGAGCCGTAGTACGACGAGAAGGGACCGGCGTTGTGGAACACGGCGTCCGGCGGCGGCAGCGTCTCGTCGTGGTTCGCCTTGTGCGGCGCGCTGTCCAGGCCGGTCACGGTGAGGACCGCGCCGTTCAGGGACGCGGGCACCGTCGCGGCGGCCGTGGGCGCGCGGTAGGTGTGCTTGCCCTTGGCGTAGTTGTGCAGCTGGGCCCCGAACGCCTTCTCGGCGGCGGCGACTTCGCCCGACACGGAGATGTAGTGCTTGCTGACGTCGGTCACGGTGAGGCCCGAGGACTCGAGCCAGTTCGTGACCTCGGCTATCTGGGCCTTGGTCGCGCCGAAGCGGGCCTGCGCCTGCTTGGCGCTGAGGTACTTGCCGTACGACGCCGACTGCGGGTCGGACACGGCCTTCGCGTACGCGGCGAGGCCCGCCGCGTCGCGCCCCGCGAGGTAGACGCGGGCGTGCACGGTGGAGCTGTTCGACGCGGCACCCTGATCGGCCTTGGTCGTGGCCCACAGCGGCTTGGTGCCGGTCAGTGCGTCGCGGGCACCCGGGTTCGGGTCGGCCTGGGCGACGGGGCTTGCGATGGCGAGCGCGCCGGCGAGCAGTGGCAGTGTCGCTGCCAGGCTGAGCCCGGCGCGGGCCGCGGCACGGGTGGATCTCATACAACCCCCTGCGATGTGGTTCGTCGCGTGTGGCGACGGTGATGCGCGTGCGCCGGTCGAGCTGCGCACGCAACTGATCACTGTTGCGCCGAACCGTTCATGCAGGGGGAATGGAAGCGCCAAGAAGAGCCCAAGGAACGCCATCCGAGGGCGATTTGGGGTGGTACGTGATCGGGGCGGGGGTTCCCTCAGATGTTCCTGGGGTTTCCCTTCCTACGACCTGTCCTTCAACATCCCGGCCATCAGGTCGAGTTCCGACTTCTGCGAGGCGACCATGCCCGCCGCGAGCCGCTTCTCCACCCCGACTCCGCAGCGCTCGACGCACCCCTCGGCCATATGGACGCCGCCCTTGTGGTGCGCGGTCATCAGCTGGAGGTAGAGCACCTCGGCCCGCTTGCCGTTCGCCTTGCGGAGCTCGTCGAGCTGTGTGTTCGTGGCCATGCCCGGCATCAGCGCGCCGTCCTGCCCCGGCGGCATGTCGCCCATGTCCATCCAGGACATCGGCGGCTTCGCGGACACCTTCGGCAGCCCCCACAGGTCGAGCCAGCCGAGCAGCATGCCCCGCTGGTTGGCCTGCGTCTGCGCGATGTCGTAGGCGAGGCGGCGCACCTCCTCGTCATCCGTGCGGTCGCGCACGATGTACGACATCTCGACGGCCTGCTGATGATGGACCGCCATGTCCCGCGCGAACCCGGCGTCGGCGGACTCGGCGCCCGGCACCCGCACGGCCGGCGAACCGCCGTCGTCCCCGTCGGCGACCGCGTACGTGACCGCCCCGCCCGCGACGAGCACCGCCGCCACGGCCGGCGCGATCCAGGCCGCGCGCCTCACTGGGGCAGGCCGTTGGTGCAGGCGGCACCCGGCTCAGGGGTCTGCTTGCCCTGGACGAACGTCGAGAAGAACGAGGCCACGTCCGGATCGGTGGCGCTCTTCACGGTCCGCTGGTGACCCCAGGCGCTCAGCATGATCGGGTCCTTCTGGTCCTGGTCCGGGCTCATCAGCGAGTACGGCGTCTGGCGGACCTTCGCCGCGAGCTTGCGCACGTCACCCGGGTCGGCCTTGTCCGTGTACGTCACCCAGACCGCGCCGTGCTCCAGGGCGTGCACCGCGTTCTCGTTGGGGATCGCCTTCTTGTAGACGTCGCCGTTGCAGTTCATCCAGACCTGGTTGTGGTCCCCGCCCACCGGCGGCGTCATCGGGTACGTCACCTTCTTCGCGACGTGGTTGCGGTCCAGCTTCCCCGTCCAGGTCTTCACACCGTCCGAGCCGGTCTTGAACGACCCGGCCGCCGGCTTCGCGTCCGCCGTGTCCTTCGAGTCGTCACCCTTCATGAGGGCCCACGCCCCGAATCCGGCGAGGCACACGACCACGACGGCGCTCACTACGACGACGAGGACGCGGCGCAGACGCTCGCGGGAGCGCTCGGCGCGGCGCATCTCCTCTATTCGGGCCTTGCGCGTCGCGGAGCCGGTGTTCTTGGCGGAACCCATGGTGAGTCCTTCTGGGAAAGGGACGGGACGGCTGAACGGGTCCGCTGATCGTAGTGGGGAGCGGGGGGCCGTTGCCATGCCGTGTAGCCGGTGCTGCGGACGGCAGGGACTATGGGACCAGGGGCTCCAGCAGGCACTATGGGCACTGAGTCGTATACATCTGCCGTTCGCACGATGTTCGGGCCCGGGTCGCCCAGTCGATCAAGGTCGGCAACGCGCACGAAACGGTGATGTGGTGGGATGCTCAGGAGCCTGCCGACGGTGTCCCGCAGGGCGCGGACGCAGGCGGCCTGACCAGCAAGGATGGGTGGAAGCGGAAGATGGACAAGCAGCAGGAATTCGTGCTCCGGACGCTCGAGGAGCGGGATATCCGGTTCGTCCGCCTGTGGTTCACGGATGTCCTCGGCTTCCTTAAGTCGGTGGCCGTGGCCCCGGCGGAGCTGGAGCAGGCCTTCGACGAGGGCATCGGCTTCGACGGCTCCGCGATCGAGGGCTTCGCCCGCGTGTACGAGTCCGACATGATCGCCAAGCCCGACCCGTCGACCTTCCAGGTGCTGCCCTGGCGCGCCGAGGCCCCCGGCACCGCGCGGATGTTCTGCGACATCCTGATGCCCGACGGCTCCCCGTCGTTCGCCGACCCGCGCTACGTGCTGAAGCGGGCCCTGGCCAAGACCTCCGACCTGGGCTTCACGTTCTACACGCACCCCGAGATCGAGTTCTTCCTCCTCAAGAACAAGCCGCTCGACGGGTCCCGCCCCACCCCGGCCGACAACTCCGGCTACTTCGACCACACCCCGCAGAACGTCGGCATGGACTTCCGCCGCCAGGCGATCACCATGCTCGAATCCATGGGCATCTCGGTCGAGTTCAGCCACCACGAGGGCGCCCCCGGCCAGCAGGAGATCGACCTGCGGTACGCCGACGCGCTGTCCACGGCCGACAACATCATGACGTTCCGCCTCGTCATGAAGCAGGTGGCGCTGGAGCAGGGCGTGCAGGCGACCTTCATGCCGAAGCCGTTCTCCGACCACCCCGGCTCCGGGATGCACACGCACCTGTCCCTCTTCGAGGGCGACCGCAACGCGTTCTACGAGTCCGGCTCCGAGTACCAGCTGTCCAAGGTCGGCCGCTCCTTCATCGCGGGCCTGCTCAAGCACGCCGCCGAGATCTCCGCCGTCACCAACCAGTGGGTCAACTCCTACAAGCGCATCTGGGGCGGCGGCGGCCGCACCGCCGGCGCCGGCGGCGAGGCGCCCTCGTACATCTGCTGGGGCCACAACAACCGCTCGGCCCTGATCCGCGTCCCGATGTACAAGCCCGGCAAGACCGGCTCCGCCCGCGTCGAGGTCCGCTCGATCGACTCGGGCGCGAACCCGTACCTGACGTACGCCGTGCTGCTCGCCGCCGGACTCAAGGGCATCGAGGAGGGCTACGAGCTCCCGCCGGGCGCCGACGACGACGTGTGGGCCCTGTCCGACGCCGAGCGCCGCGCCATGGGCATCGAGCCGCTCCCGCAGAACCTCGGCGAGGCGATCGCCCTCATGGAGCGAAGCGAACTCGTCGCCGAGACGCTGGGCGAGCACGTGTACGACTTCTTCCTGCGCAACAAGAAGCAGGAATGGGAGGAGTACCGCTCCGAGGTCACCGCGTTCGAACTGCGGAAGAACCTGCCGGTGCTGTAGGGGCAGGTCAGGGCGGTTTTACGCCGCGTCGAGCCTCCGGGGCCGTCGGTCTGCGACCGGCGGCCCCCAGCTGCGTGAGCCGGGGGCGGGGCGCGTGACGCGTCCCGCCCCCCTATGCCGTCCCTCCCCCTGCGTCGCTCCCGATCGTTACCGTGGTCGGGGAGCGAGAAGGGAGCGCATCATGGCCGAGCCGCTCAAGACCCTCGTCGACGGGGTCGAGGTCGAGGTGCCCAACAGCATCCCCGCCATTCGCGACGCCCTGCCGGAGCACCGGCGCGAGGAGTTCGACCGGGAGATCAACGCGGCCGGGGTGCACGAGATCCACGCCGTGATGAGGCACTGGATGCTGGAGGCCGTGCCCGACCCGGCCGCCGACGCCATCATGGACCGGCTCGCCCGCGAGGAAGCGGAGAGGGCCGGAGCCGAGTGAGCCACCGTCATCGCCGCCGCCACCGCATCTCGTACGCGCCGCCCGCTGACGACACCCTCGCGAAAATGGCGGAACCCGTGCCGTTCCGGGCGGAGCTGGAACGCACCCTCGGCGTCGACCCGTACGGGCACGGGTCCCTCCCCATCGGCCGGTGGGCGGACCGCAGGGAGGCGACCGTGCGCGGCGTCATCGTCCGGTACTACGTGTCCGGGTCGATCCTGGTCGTGACGGTGGTGCGGCTGATCCCGGAGCCGTGAGCCGGGTCAGCTCTGGTGCTGTTCGCGCAGCAGCTCGTGCAGCGGCTGCGTGGCGCGCTTGCGGTACTCCTGGATCGCCCAGCCGTTGCCGTCAGGATCGGTGAAGTACATGAACGTGCCGCCGTCGTCCGGGGCGTACTGCTGGGGCTCCGAGACGTCGAGGCCGCGCGCCGTCAGCTCCGCGCGGGCCGCCTTGATGTCCGCGACCACGAGCTGCAGGCCGTGGTACGTGCCCGGCTGCGGGGTGCCTGTGGGGTTCGGGACGCCCTCGGCGAGCGTCACCGAACAGCCGGAACCGGGCGGGGTGAGCTGGACGATCCGGACGCCGGGCATCACCTCGCGGTCCACGTCCACGCTGAAACCGACCTTGTTCGTGTAGAAGTCCTTCGCCCGGTCCAGGTCCGAGACGGGCAGCTGAATCACTTCCAGGGTCATGTCCATCGCCCCAGCCTCGTGGGTGGCGGGCCCGTCTGCCACCTGTATGTGTGACTCCGGATCGGGGCCCGTCACAGGTACGCCGGAGACACCGCCGCCTTGGTGAGGCGGTGCGGGGCCCCCTTGCCGTCCGCGGGGACCGTGTACAGGTCTGCGCCGTAGTCGCCCGGCAGCGCGTACGTCAGGGTGTGCGCGTCGCTCCAGACCGCCTGGTCGTCCACGCTGCGGGTCTCCGCCAGGGGCGTTTCGCGGAGCGTGCGCAGGTCGAGTACGTACAGCCGCCAAGGTGCGTCCGCCGAAAGGCCCTTCACGCGCTTCTTGTACGCGACGCGGGTGCCGTCGGGGGAGAGGGACGGGCACTCGACGTTCTGGTGGACGGTGGTCAGCGTGCGGGTGCGCAGATCACCCCGTACCAGGTAGGTCTTCCCGTGCGTCGCGAGCGTCGCGTAGAAGTGACGGTCGTCCGCCGCGAACGTGATGCCCCAGAAGTTGATGTCCGCCGCGCGGTAGGTCCGGCCGTCCTTGACGACCCGGAAGTCCTCGAGCGTCGGCGTGAGGTGACCCGTGCGGGTGTCCACGATCGCCGCCCGCGTCGAGAAGTTCGTGCCCGCATAGCTGTCGCCGCCCACGAACACCGTCCACGCCGCGTACCGCCCGCTCGGCGAGACGCGGGCGCGGGACGGGATGCCCGGCAGCGCGTAGTGGGCCTTCTCCTTGAGCCGCGAGTCCAGGACGCGCGCCGTATAGGTGTCCTGCATCGCGCCCCGCTCGGCCCGCAGACAGATGGCCGTGCCCGAAGAGGCGTAGAAACGAAGGCACTTGACGCCCGACGCGGTGCGGGGCGCGTCCGGGCGGCCGGCCGGGACCGTGGTGAGCTCGTCGCGGTGGGGGCCCCACGCCATGTTGCGGAAGACGAGGCGGCGGGGAGCGTCGGTGGCCTCGGCCGGCAGGGTCACCCGGCCCGCAGTGACCCTCGGGCCGCCCGCGTGCGCCTCGTTCCTGCGGTCGGCGCGCGCCGCCGCGTGCAGGACCGAGGCCGTCGCGACGGCCGCCAGAGCGACGACCGCGGCGACGAGGACGAGCAGCCTGTTACGTGTCGTCATGCGGGTACTACCTCCGCGGGGGTGGGGGCTTTGGGCCGGAAGGCATACGCCACCGCCGCGCCCGCCGCCAGCGCCACCGTGGCCGCGCCCAGAGCCGTGCGGTCGCCCCACGCCGTCCAGGCGGCGCCGAAGCCGATCGAGCAGACGAAGCGCGCCAGCGCCTGGCCCGTCTGGACGACGGCGAGCCCCGACGAGCGCAGCTCCTGGGGGATGGCGGTGGAGGCAGCGGCCATCAGGACGCCGTCCGTCGCCGCGTAGAAGCAGCCGTGCAGCGCCAGGACCGCGTACGGCAGGGCGGAGCCGTGCCACGACGAGAGCAGCAGGCCGTACGCGGCGAGGAGCGCGGCGTGGCCGGCGAGGAACACGCGCCAGCTGCCGACGCGGTCCGCGAGCCGGCCCAGGGGCGCGGCCAGGAGCAGGAAAGCGGCCGCCGTGCCGAGGGGGAGCAGCGCGAACCACTGGTCGGGGACGCCCAGGCGGCGCTGGAGGAGCAGGTAGATGAAGGAGTCGCTGACCGTGGCCAGGCCGAGGAGCAGGGCGCAGACCGTGGTGCGGCGGACCTCGCGGCGGCGCAGGAGCGCGAGCGCGGACCGGAAGGTGGGGCGCGCGGGTGCGGGGCGGCTGTCCTTGGTGGTCTCCTGCGGGGGTGCGGGGTGGCTGTCCTTGGTGGTCTCCTGCGCGGGTGCGGGGCGGCTGTCCTCGGCGGTCACCTGCTTGGCTTCGTGCCGGCGGGGGACGAACAGGAGCAGGACCAGTACGCCCAGTGCCGCGACGCAGAAGCTGACGGTGAAGACCGCGTCGTAGCCGTCCGTCGTCGCGCGCAGGATCAGGAAGGCCGCGAGCGGGCCGAGGAGGGCGCCCGTCGTGTCCATCGCCCGGTGCACGCCGAAGGCTCTGCCGCGGGTGGCCGGGGTGCTGCTCAGGGAGATCAGGGCGTCCCGCGGCGCCGTGCGCAGGCCCTTGCCCGTGCGGTCGGCCGCCAGGACCATGCCGATCGTGGGGAGGGTGGCGGCCAGCAGGAGCAGGGGTTTGCAGAGCGCCGAGAGTCCGTAGCCGAACAGGGCGACCGTCTTGTGGCGGCCGCCTCCCCGGTCCGCGAAGTGGCCGCCGACGAGACGGACCAGCGCCGAGAAGCCGTTGTAGACGCCGTCCAGGAGGCCGAAGCCGAGGGGGGAGAGGCCGAGTCCCGCGACGAGGTAGAGCGGCAGGACCGCCGTGACCATCTCGGACGAGACGTCGGTGATGAGGCTGACCGAGCCGAGGGCCAGGACCGTGGGGGCGATCGCGGTGCCCCGCCGCCCGGCCGGTGGCCGGGCGGCGGGTTCCGCGGACGCCGTGATGGAGGTTCCCCCTGCTCGAGCGGAGTCGTGAGCTTGGGGGCGGCTGTCCGCTACGTACATGTCAGGACGTCCAGATGCCCGTGATGTCCTTGCCGGACGCCGCGTTGCCCGCGTGCGGGAGGCCGTGCATGTCCTCGATGGTGCGCAGGACGTCGTAGTGGTTGTAGGTGGTCGCCGAGGTGGCACCCGGGGTGACCTGCCGGCCGTAGAGGACCGTCGGGATCTTGTTGCCGGCCAGACGGTTGTCCTCGTCGAAGGTGACGACGAGGAGGCTGTTGTGCGCCTTCGCCCAGGTCGCGTAGGCGGACAGGTTGTTCTTCAGCCAGGTGTCACCGGTCGACACCGAGCAGTCGTGCATGTCGCTGCACAGGTCGGGGACCACGAAGGAGACCTGGGGGAGCGTCGAGTAGTCCGAGGGGAACTGCGCGAACGTCTTCGCCGTGGAGGTGGGGACGTTGCCGAACCCGAACCACGGGTTGTGCTTGCGGGCGTAGTCGCCGGACGAGCAGGTGGTCGAACCCTGGCTCGGCAGGCCCTCGTTGTAGCTGCCCCAGGACTTGCCGGCGGCGATCAGCTCGGAGGCCAGGTTGGGCTGCGAGGAGAAGCCGGGCGTGTAGCAGCTGTCGTCCGTGATGCCCTGCGTGGCGCCCGAGAACAGCGCGAAGTAGTTCGGCTGGCTCGGGTGCGTCAGCGCGTACGACGCCGAGAGGCTCGCGCCGTTCGTCTTGAGGCTGTTGATGTACGGGGCGCTGGAGGAGCCGATCACCTGGTTGTAGGCGTGGTTCTCGAAGACCACGACCACGGTGTGGTCCGGGGTGGGGACGCCCGCCGCGGCCTGCGCGGACGAGCCGCCCACGCCGGACCAGAGCGCGACCGCGGTGGCGGTCAGGGCGAAGGCCGAAGCGAGCGCCGCGGTGCGGCCGCGTCGGAACAATGATCTGCCAAGCACGTGAGACCTCCGGTGGGGGGAGAGACGGCGGCGGTGCGGCTAGAGCATGCACACGCCAAGATGCCCCCGTCTCACGTACATGTGAAGGGGCGGTGAACCCTCAGCGCTCCGACAGCGGGGCCGGCGCCTGCTGCACCGTCCAGCCGTTGCCGTCCGGGTCGGCGAAGAACATGAACGAGTTCCAGACGTCGCCGGGCCCGTCCTCCCAGCCCTTGGCCCCCACGTGCTGCACCGGGCTCACGTCCACGCCCCGCTCGAGCAGCTCGACCCGCGCCGCGTGGATGTCCGTCACGCACATCTGGATACCGGTCAGCGACCCCGGCGGCATCGCCCGCTGCCCCGGCGCGCCCGGCAGGCCCTGCTCCAGGGCGATCGAACAGCGCGACCCGGGCGGCGTCATCTGGACGATGCGGACGCCGTCCGTGACGACCTGGTCGACGTCGACCTTGAAGCCGACCCGGTTCTCGTAGAAGTCCTTCGCCCGGTCGACGTCCGCGACGGGCACGACGATCACTTCGAGGGTCCAGTCCATGGGTGCTCCCTATTCGGCTGCGGTTTTCGACTGCGTTCTCAGACGTGAGCGTGCGCCGGCTGCGCGAAGCGCCGGCGCCCGTCCGGCCGTCCGGCCGTCCCGTGTCTCCCGATGCTCCCGTCAAAGGGCAGACCCCGCACGCGGGCGGAACTCACCGGTGAAGCCTTAGGCTCTGGACCAGTGCGTGATCGGACAGGAGGCCGTGCGATGTCGGTGCCGCAAGGGCGCAGGAGCAGTACGTTCACGCGGCTGCTGCGGCACGGCTTCACGGATCCCTCCGCCGCCGAGCGGCTCCTGGACGTGCCGGGCCTGTCCGCCGTGCGCTCCGATCCGATGCTTCTCGACGCCCTCGGCGCCACCGCCGACCCCGATCTGGCCCTCCTCGGTCTGGTCCGGCTCGTCGAGGCGCAGGCCGGTGACCCCGAGCGCCGGGAGCTCCTCGACACGCTCATCACGGCCAAGCCGCTGCGCGACCGGCTCCTCGGTGTCCTCGGCGCGTCCGAGGCGCTCGCCGACCATCTGGCCCGGCATCCGCTGGACTGGCAGGCCCTCGTCACCTACGAGCCGCACGACCTGCACCCCGGTGTGGAGGAGTTCCAGCGGGGCCTCGCGGACGCTGTCGACCCGAACGCCCTGCGGGTCGGCTACCGGCGCTGCCTCCTGTCGATCGCCGCCCGTGACGTGTGCGGGACGACCGACATCGCGCAGACCGCCGCCGAACTCGCCGACCTGGCCACGGCCACCCTGCGCGCGGCCCTCGCCATGGCCCGGGCGGACGCGCCCGGGGACGCCGCGGTGTGCCGGCTCGCCGTCATCGCGATGGGCAAGTGCGGCGGACACGAACTCAACTACGTATCCGACGTGGACGTCATCTTCGTCGGCGAGGCCGTCGAGGGCGCCGACGAGGGCAAGGCGATCCAGGCCGCCACCCGGCTCGCCTCGCACATGATGCGGATCTGCTCCGACACGACCGTCGAGGGCACGATCTGGCCCGTCGACGCCAACCTGCGCCCCGAGGGACGCAACGGCCCCCTCGTGCGGACCCTCTCCTCGCATCTCGCCTACTACCAGCGGTGGGCCAAGACCTGGGAGTTCCAGGCGCTGCTCAAGGCGCGGCCCGTCGCCGGTGACCTCGAACTCGGCGACGCGTACGTCAGGACGCTCTCGCCCCTCGTCTGGCAGGCCGCCGAGCGCGAGAACTTCGTGCCCGACGTGCAGAAGATGCGCAAGCGCGTCGTCGAGAACATTCCCGCCGGCGAGGTCGACCGGGAGCTGAAGCTGGGGCCCGGCGGGCTCAGGGACGTCGAATTCGCCGTACAGCTCCTGCAGTTGGTGCACGGCAGGGCAGACCTCTCGCTGCGCAGCGGCACCACCCTGGACGCGCTGGCCGCACTCGCCGACGGCGGATACGTGGGGCGGGTCGACGCCGTCCAGCTCGACGACGCCTACCGGTTCCTGCGCACCCTCGAACACCGCATCCAGCTCTACAGGTTGAGGCGTACGCACCTCGTCCCCGAGGGTGACCGGGACCTGCGGCGCACGGGGCGCTCCATGGGCATGCGGACCGAGCCGATCACCGAACTCCACCGCGCCTGGCGCCGCCACACCTCGGTGGTGCGCCGCCTGCACGAGAAGCTCTTCTACCGGCCGCTGCTCGACGCCGTGGCCCAACTCGCCTCCGGCGAGACCAGGTTGAGCACCGAGGCCGCGCGCGAACGGCTCGTCGCCCTCGGCTACCACGACCCGACGGCCGCGCTGCGCCATCTGGAGGCGCTGGCCTCCGGCGTGACCCGCAAGGCGGCGATCCAGCGGACGCTGCTCCCGGTGCTCCTCGGTTGGTTCGCCGACTCCGCCGACCCGGACGCCGGACTGCTCAACTTCCGCAAGGTGTCCGACGCGCTCGGCAAGACGCCCTGGTATCTGCGGCTGCTGCGGGACGAGGGCGCGGCGGCGGAGAACCTCGCCCGGGTGCTCTCGGCCGGCCGGCTCGCCCCCGATCTGCTGATGCGCGCACCGGAGGCCGTCGCCCTGCTCGGCGACCAACGGGGCCTCGAACCGCGCGGGCACGCCCAGTTGGAGCAGGAGGTGCTCGCCGCGGTCGGCCGCGCGAACGGCGCCGAGCAGGCCGTCGCCGCGGCCCGTGGCGTACGGCGGCGCGAACTGTTCCGTACATCGGCCGCCGACATCATCGCCTCGTACGGCACCGAGGACACGCCCGCCGAGGCCGACCAGGGCGCGCTCGTGGACCGCGTCGGCGGGGCGGTCTCCGACATCACGGCCGCGACCCTCGCCGGGACGCTGCGGGCCGTCGTGCGCGAGGGGTGGGGCGACGAGCTGCCCACCCGGTTCGCCGTCATCGCCATGGGGCGGTTCGGCGGGCACGAGCTCGGCTACGGGTCGGACGCCGACGTGCTGTTCGTGCACGAGCCGCGCGAGGGCGTCGGCGACCAGGAGGCGGCGAAGGCCGCGAACCGCGTCGTGTCCGAGATGCGGCGGCTGCTCGCCCTGCCGAGTGCGGATCCGCCGCTCCTCATCGACGCGGACCTGCGGCCCGAGGGCAAGTCGGGGCCGCTCGTGCGCACCCTCAAGTCCTATGACGCGTACTACCGCCGCTGGTCCCTGGTGTGGGAGTCGCAGGCACTCCTGCGGGCCGAACCGGTCGCGGGCGACCTGGACCTGGGGCGGCGCTTCATCGATCTCATCGACCCGCTGCGGTTCCCCGCGGAGGGCCTCGGAGAGGACGCCGTGCGCGAGATCCGGCGGCTCAAGGCGCGCATGGAGTCCGAGCGGCTGCCGCGCGGCGCCGATCCGACGCTGCACACGAAGCTGGGCCGCGGCGGTCTGTCCGACGTCGAGTGGACCGTCCAGCTCCTCCAGCTCCAGCACGGGTGGGCGGAGCCGGGGCTGCGCACGAACCGTACGCGGGAGGCGCTCGCCGCGGCATGCGCGGCGGAGCTGATCCCGGGCGAGGAGGCCGCGATCCTCGACGAGGCGTGGGTCCTCGCGTCCCGCGTGCGCGGCGCGGTCATGCTGGTCCGCGGCCGCCCGGGCGACACGTTCCCGTCCGACGGGCGCGAACTGGCGGCGGTGGGACGGTACTTGGGTTACGACCCCGGCCACGTCGGCGACATGCTGGAGGACTACCGCCGCATGACGCGCCGGGCGCGCGCGGTGATGGAGGAGCGCTTCTACGGGGCGTAGGCCCGGAGACTCACCCGGCCATCGCGGACACGTGGGCGAGGAACCCGGCCAAGGCCAGTTCGAACGCCGCGTCGGCGCGGCCCGCGCCCATCGTGGCCAGGGCCGCCGCCAGGCGCGGCGTCGCCGTCTCGTCGGCCAGTTCCCACATCGTCTCCGGCGCCGCCATGTCCAGGGCGGAGCCCAGTACGACGTTCTCCAGGCCGGTGATCACCGGCATCACGTCCGGCAGGGCGAATCCGGCGTCGAGCAGGAGCCCGGCCGCGAGCTCGTACTGGTCGAGGACCCGCTGGGCCCGCACGGGTGACGTGGTGAGCAGCGGGATCGCCTTGGGGTGGGCGGCGAAGGCGGCCCGGTAGGAGCGGGCCCAGTCCGCGAGGGCCTCGGCCCACGGCCGCTCGCCGCCGGTGAGCGTCGCGGGGTCGATCGCGGCGGCGACCCGCTCGCGCAGCAGCTCCACGATCCCGTCCCGGCCGTCCACATGGTGATACACGGATCCTGTCTGGACCCCGAGCCGCTTGGCGATCCGCGGCACGCTGAAGTCGCCCTGCTCGTCGACGAGTTCGAGCGCGGTCGTGGTGATCCGCTCCCTGTCCAGCAGCGGCTTGCTCGGCCGTCCCATCGCGCGCTCCCCGAATCTGAGGTCTTCCCGAATGCTCAACGGGAGGCTACATTGCCGAAACCGAAAGCCTTTAGGTTTCGTTTCCCGGTCACCGGGACGACGCCTCCGGGACCCCCGTCCCCCGCCGCCAGAAGGGCTTCCTTCCCCATGCCCGTAACCTCACCGCAGACGCAGGACAGCGCGAGCGCCACCGCCGCGGAACCCACCCTGCGCGCCGGCACCCTCGGCACCGCCGACATCGCCTTCTTCGTCGTCTCCGCCGCCGCCCCGCTCACCGTCATGGCGGGCGTCGCCCCGTTCGCCATCGCGCTCGGCGGCATCGGCGCCCCCGTCGGCTACCTCCTCGCCGGCCTGACGCTCGCCGTCTTCGCCGTCGGCTTCACCACGATGAGCCGCCACGTCCGCAGCGCGGGCGCCTTCTACGCGTACATCACGCGCGGCCTCGGCCGCTCCGTCGGCATCGGCGCCGCCCTGCTGGCCATGGTCGGCTACAACGGCATGGAGATCGGCGTCTACGGCCTGCTGGGCACCGCCACGCAGGACACCCTGCACGCCCTCTTCGGCATCGACATCCCCTGGCTGCCCGTGTCCCTCGCGGGGCTCGTGCTCATCTGGTACGGCGGCTTCCGGTCCATCGACTTCGGAGCCAAACTCCTCGGCGTCCTGCTCTGCGCCGAGACCGGCATCCTCGTCCTGCTCGCGGGCGGCGTGCTCCTCAAGGGCGGCGCGCACGGCCTGTCCGCCGCGTCCTTCGCGCCGGGCAACGTGCTCGTCCCCGGCACCGCCGCCGTACTCGCCTTCGCCTTCGCCGCGTTCACCGGCTTCGAGTCGACCGTCATCTACCGCCGCGAGGCCCGCGACCCCGGCCGCACGGTGCGCCGCGCCACCTACATCGCGGTCGCCTTCCTCGGCCTGTTCTACGCGTTCGTCGTCTGGACCGTCATCCAGGCCTTCGGCGACGCCCACGTCGTCGAGGCGGCCGGCAGCGACCCGGCCGGCCTGTTCTTCTCCGCCATCACCACCTTCGTGGGCGGCTGGGCGGCCGACCTGATGCACATCCTCATCGTCACCAGCGTCCTCGCCTCGCTCCTCGCCTTCCACAACGCGATCAACCGCTACGGGCTCGCGCTCGCCGAGGAGGGCGTCCTGCCGAAGGCCTTCGGCACGGTCCACGCGCGGCACCGCTCCCCGTACGTCGCGGGCGTCGCGCAGACCGTGCTCGGCGCGGCCGTCGTCCTCGCCTTCTGGGCCGCGGGCGCCGACCCGTACGCGCAACTGCTCCTGTGGGTGAACACCCCCGGCATGATCGGCCTGATGGCGCTCCAGCTGCTCGCCGCGATCGCCGTGCCGTTCTACTTCCGCCGCATCACCCACGAGGAGGGCGTACTGCGCACGGTCGTCGCGCCGATCGCGGCGACGGTGCTCCTCAGCATCGCGATCGTGCTGGTCTGCACCCACATCGACCTGTTCACGGGCGCGTCCTCCCTGGTCAACACGGTCCTGGTGGCCGTGGCCCCCGCCGTCTTCGTCCTCGGCATCGCCCTCGCCCGCCGCCTGCGCCGCACCAAGCCCGACGTGTACGAGCGCTTCGCGGCGGAACCGTCCGCCGACTCGTAGGCCGCAGAGCCCGCCCCTACGGAACACAGCCCCACCCCGAACGGAGTCCACCCCCATGCCCGCAGCCGACCTCCTCCTCACCGGCGCCCGCGTCCGCACCCTCGACCCCGCGCGCCCCGAGGCGAGTGCCGTGGCCGTCCGCGACGGTCTGATCGCCGCCGTCGGCGCCACCGAGGACGTCGTACGCGACTGGAGCGGACCGGGCACGGAACGCGTCGACCTCACCGGCGCGACCCTCGTGCCCGGCCTGGTCGACGCGCACAGCCACCCGGTGTGGGGCCTGGAGATGGCGACCGGCACCGACCTGTCCGGCGTACGGAACCCGGACGAGCTGCGCGCGGCCCTGCGCTCGGCGCCCCGCGTCGACGGCTGGGTCATCGCCTGGGGGCTCGACCACAACGCGTTCGGCGGCCGTCCCGTCGACCGCACCCTGATCGAGGACGTCCTCGACGGCTCGCCCGCCTTCGTCCGCCTCTACGACGGGCACTCCGCGCTGGCCAGCGGCGCCGCGCTCGCGGCGGCCGGGATCACCGGGCCGCGCGAGTTCGTCCAGCGCGCGGAGATCGTCTGCGACGCGGACGGCCGCCCGACCGGGCACCTCGTCGAGCACGCCGCGATGGACCTGATGCTCGCCGTCATGCCGAGGCCCTCGTTCGCCGAGCGCCGCGCCGGGCTGCTCGCCCTGCTGTCCGACATGGCCGCTACGGGCCTGACCGGCGCCCACGTCATGGACCTCGGCCAGGGCGACGTGCCGCAGCTGCTGGCCTCGGTCGAGGAGGAGGCCGTGCTGCCGCTGCGGCTGCGGCTCGCGCCCTGGTGCATGCCGGGCGTCGACAGGGCCGGCCTGGACGAGCTGATCGCCGTCCAGCGCGAGGCCGGGCGTCACTGGCGGGTCGGCGGGGTCAAGTTCTTCATGGACGGCACCGTCGAGGGCGGCACCGCGTGGCTGGAGCACGCGGACTGCCACGGCCAGGGCACCGACGCGTTCTGGCCGGACCCGAGGGCGTACGCGGACGCGGTGCGCCACCTGCACGCGGCGGGCGTCGGCACCGCGACCCACGCGATCGGGGACGCGGCCGTGCGGCACGTCCTGGACACCGTCGAGTCCCTGGGCGGGAGCGGCCGGGGCGTGCACCGGATCGAGCACATCGAGACGGTGCCCGACGACACGGTCCCGCGGTTCGCCGCGCTCGGCGTCGCCGCGTCGATGCAGCCGCCGCACACCGCGTACACCCGCGGCGACCACGGCGACGAGTGGTCGAAGCGGCTCGGCGCGGAGCGGGCCTCGCGCGCCTGGCGCATCCGGGACCTGCGGGACGCGGGCGCGGTTCTCGCACTGGGCTCGGACTGGCCGATCGCGCACTACGACGTACGCCGGGTCCTGTCCATGGCCCGCGTCCCCGAGGGCGCCGCCGGGCCCGCGCAGGGGCTGACAGGGCTCATGGCGCTGGAGGGCTGCACGTCACACGCGGCGCTCGCCGCCGGTGAGGACGCCGGGCGTATCGCCCCCGGTCTGCGGGCCGACCTCACGGCGTTCGGCCTCGACCCGGTCGAGGCCCCGGCCGACGAGGTGGCGCAGGCGCCGGTCCGACTGACGGCCGTCGGCGGTCACCTCACGTACCGGGGGGCGTGAGACCGGACGTGGCGGGCGCGGGCACGGGCACGGGCACGGGCACGAGGCGCGGCATTGTGTAGGGGAGCGCCCCGTACCAGATCCGCGCCATCGTGAAGCCGAACCCGAGGCACACCATGCCGCCCACCGCGTCCAGCCAGAAGTGGTTCGCGGTCGAGACGATGACGACCAGGGTCAGTGCCGGGTACAGGAGTCCGAGGATCCGCACCCACGGCGCCGAGGCCAGGGCGAAGATCGTCAGGCCGCACCACAGGGACCAGCCGATGTGCATGGACGGCATCGCCGCGTACTGGTTCGACATGTGTTTCAGGTCGCCGGACGCCATCGAGCCCCAGGTGTGGTGGACCGCGACCGTGTCGACGAAGTGGCCGCCGCTCATCAGGCGGGGCGGGGCGAGCGGGTACAGGTAGTAGCCGACCAGGGCGACCGCCGTCGTCGCGAAGAGCGCGAGCCGGGCCGCCGCGTAGCGGCCGGGATGGTAGCGGAAGAGCCAGACGAGCACACTGAGCGTGACGATGAAGTGCAGTGTCGCGTAGTAGTAGTTCATGCCGACGATGAGCCATGTCACCGAATTCACGGCGTGGTTGACGTTCTCCTCGACGGCGATGGAGAGGTGGTGCTCCATCCGCCAGATCCAGTCGGCGTTGCTCAGAGCCTGCGAACGCTGCTCCGGAACGGCGTTGCGGATCAGGGAGTACGTCCAGTAGCTCACCGCGATCAGCAGGATCTCGAACCAGAGCCTGGGGCGACGCGGTGCGCGTATACGGCCGAGGAGTTCCCGCCCATCGCGGCGGTCATCCGCCATGGGTGATGTGGTGGGCCCCTGCCGGCCTTCCAGTGTCGTCACGGTCGATTCACCCATAGGGACAGAGTCTGCCAGATTACGACCCATCGCTCGATCATCCCCCGGATGGGTCATCCACGCATGCTCTACGCCCTGCGAAGGACTGGCTCCCTAGGGGGTGTCCTCCTAGGAGCGCGCCAGACGGTCCCCTGGGGCCGAAGCGGTTGAACCGCGGACTACCAGTTCGGGCATGAAGACGAATTCGCTGTGCGGCGCCGGCGTCCCGCCGATCTCCTCCAGGAGCGTGCGGACCGCGGCCTGGCCCATCGCCGGGACCGGCTTGCGCACCGTGGTCAGGGGCGGGTCCGTGAAGGCGATCAGCGGGGAGTCGTCGAAGCCGACCACCGAGACGTCGGACGGGACGTCGAGGCCTCGCTGCCGCGCCGCCCTTATGGCACCGAGAGCCATCATGTCGCTGGCGCACACGACCGCCGTGCAGTCCCGGTCGATGAGCGCCGTGGCCGCCGCCTGCCCGCCCTCCAGCGTGTACAGCGAATGCTGCACCAGATCCCGCTCGATCTCCTCGGGGGACAGGGGCAGGAGGTCCTGCATCGTGCGTACGAAGCCCTCGATCTTCCGCTGGACCGGCACGAACCGCTTCGGGCCCAGGGCGAGTCCGATCCGCGTATGACCCAGCGAGACGAGGTGGGTGACGGCGAGCTTCATCGCGGCCCGGTCGTCCGGGGAGATGAAAGGTGCCTGCACTTTCGGCGAGAAGCCGTCCACCAGCACGAACGGCACGCCCTGCGCGCGCAGTTGCTCGTAGCGCTGCATGTCCGCCGAGGTGTCGGCGTGCAGCCCGGAGACGAAGATGATGCCGGAGACGCCCCGGTCGACGAGCATCTCCGTGAGCTCGTCCTCGGTGGAGCCGCCGGGGGTCTGTGTGGCGAGGACCGGCGTGTAGCCCTGGCGGGTCAGGGCCTGGCCGATGACCTGGGCGAGCGCCGGGAATATGGGGTTCTCCAGCTCCGGCGTGATCAGGCCGACCAGTCCGGCGGAGCGCTGGCGCAGCCGCACGGGCCGCTCGTAGCCGAGGACGTCGAGCGCGGCGAGCACGGACTGGCGGGTGGCCGCGGCCACCCCCGGCTTGCCGTTGAGTACCCGGCTGACCGTCGCCTCGCTGACCCCCGCCTGCGCTGCGATGTCGGCCAGTCGCGCGGTCACGGGATGGGACTGTACCGGTCGCGTGCCGGACTGCCCACCGTCAACCGGTCGCCGCGTGCGGGCAGTTGAACGGCCCGCGGCGGACTGCTGCGTCATGGCGCTCCCTCGTGTGACTGGCATGTGGCTCGCGTGGGGGGCCCATGGGGTTCCGATCATCCCCGCGCCGGCCCGGTGTAGCAAGAGCTTGCAGATTCTTGCACAAGGCATCCGTGGCCTGTCAGGGCCCGGCAACGTGCCCGCACACACCGGAGTGCAGGTCACGGACTCATAACCGACTGGATCTCCTTGCAATATTTTTCTGCAAGGTCTTTCGCCGTGCTTGCAACGCTGTTACGTTCACGTCGCCCGGCGGCGGCAAAGGTGCGGTCGGCGAGTCGGCAAGGGGTACGGACGGGACCGTCTCCCACCACTTCGGGCTTTCACCCTCTAGGAGATCTCATGCGGCGTGGCATAGCGGCCACCGCTCTGGTGGCGTCCCTCGCCCTCGCGGCGACGGCCTGCGGCGGCAGCGACAGCGGCAGTGACAAGGCCTCCGGGCCCGTCACCATCACGTGGTGGGACACGTCCAACGCCACCAACGAGGCACCGACGTACAAGGCCCTGGTCAAGGAGTTCGAGAAGGCGAACTCCGGCATCAAGGTCAACTACGTCAACGTCCCCTTCGACCAGGCGCAGAACAAGTTCGACACCGCCGCGGGCTCCAAGGGCGCCCCCGATGTGCTGCGCGCCGAGGTCGGCTGGACGCCGGCCTTCGCGAAGAAGAGCTACCTCCTGCCGCTCGACGGCACCGAGGCCCTCGCCGAGAAGGACAAGTTCCAGCCGAGCCTGATCAAGCAGGCCCAGTTCGACGGCAAGACCTACGGCACGCCCCTGGTCACCGACACCCTGGCCCTCGTCTACAACAAGGACCTCTTCAAGAAGGCCGGCATCGACCTGCCGCCCGCCGACTGGGCCGACCTGAAGGCCGACGCGGCCAAGATCAAGTCGAAGACGGGCGTCGACGGCTACTGGGGCTCCACGCAGGGCTACTACTCGATGCCGTTCCTGTACGGCGAGGGCAGCGACACCGTCGACGCCACCGCGAAGAAGATCACCATCGGTTCGCCCGAGGCCAAGAAGGGCCTCACCACCTGGCAGGGCCTCTTCGACGGCAAGGGCCTGCACAAGGCCGACGCCACCGCCGACGCGTACGCCCACATCCAGGACGCGTTCGTGAACGGCAAGGTCGCCGCGATCATCCAGGGCCCGTGGGAGATCACCAACTTCTACAAGGGCTCCGCGTTCAAGGACAAGGAGAACCTGGGCATCGCGACCGTCCCGGCCGGCTCCGCCGGCAAGGCGGGCGCCCCCACCGGCGGCCACAACCTCTCGGTCTACGCCGGCTCGGACAAGGCCCACCAGGAGGCCTCGCTCACGTTCGTGAAGTGGATGACCTCTGCGGCCACGCAGGAGCAGATCGCCCTCAAGAACTCGACGCTGCCCACGCGCCAGGACGCGTACACCACGAAGGTCGTCACCGACCCGGGCATCGCCGGCTTCCAGAAGGTTCTCACCTCCGCCCAGCCGCGCCCCGAACTGCCCGAGTACAGCTCGCTGTGGGCCCCGCTCGACACCGAGTGGCCCAAGGTCGCCACCGGCAAGGAGTCCCTGAACAAGGGCATCGGCAACGCGCAGAACGCGTACGTGAAGCTGGTCCCCGACTTCAGCAAGTGACCCCTCTTTGACGGCTGCCGCCGGTTCCGCCCGCGAGGGGGCGGGCGGAACCGGCGGCGCCGCGCCGCACGCACTGAGCAGCCGATCCCCAGAAGGTGCCAAGCCATGACAGTCGCCGTCGACAGCACGGCCGCCAAGACGCGCGGCGGCCGCGCGCCGCGCCCCGGCCCGCTCGAGCGCCTGCGGCGCTCGTACCAGAAGCACTGGTACGCGTACGCGATGATCGCGCCGGTCGTCGTCGTGCTCGGGGTCCTCGTGATCTATCCCCTGGTACGCGGCTTCTACCTGACGCTCACCGACGCCGACAGCCTCAACTCGGCGCGCACGATCGGCGTCAACCACATCGACGCCACGTACCAGTTCATCGGGCTCGACAACTACGCCGACATCCTGTGGGGCCCGACCTCCTACGACCGCTTCTGGTCGCACTTCATCTGGACGATCGTGTGGACGGCGCTCTGCGTCGCCCTGCACTACGTCATCGGGCTCGGCCTCGCGATGCTGCTCAACCAGAAGATGCGCGGGCGCACCTTCTACCGGCTGCTGCTCATCCTGCCGTGGGCCGTACCGACGTTCGTCACCGTGTTCTCGTGGCGGATCATGCTGTCCGACTCCGGGATCATCAACTCCGTGCTCGGCTCGCTCCATCTGCCGCAGCCGCAGTGGCTGGAGGACACCTTCTTCCAGCGCTCGGCCGCCATCCTGGTCAACACCTGGTGCGGTGTGCCGTTCATGATGGTGTCGCTGCTCGGCGGCCTCCAGTCGATCGACCCGGTGCTCTACGAGGCCGCCGAGATGGACGGCGCGAGCCCCTGGCAGCGCTTCTGGAACGTCACACTGCCCGGCCTCAGGTCGGTCAGCTCCACCGTCGTACTGCTCGGCGTCATCTGGACGTTCAACCAGTTCAACGTCATCTTCCTGCTGTTCGGCAACACCGCGCCCGACGCCCAGATCCTCGTCACCTGGGCCTACTACCTGGGCTTCGGCCAGCAGCCGCGCGACTACGCCCAGTCCGCCGCGTACGGCGTGCTGCTCCTGTCGCTCCTCGCCGTCTTCACGTCCTTCTACTACCGCTGGCTGAACCGCAATGAGCAGCTCGCCTGACGCCGCAGGAGCCGCCCCCATGAGCACCACGACCGTCGACACCCCGGCGACCGGCGCGCAGCCGGTCACCGACACCGTCCGCCCGCGCCGCGTGCGCCGGCGCGGCGAGCGCAGCCGTCTCGCGACGTTCCTGTCGCACGGCGTGCTGAGCGTCGCGAGCCTGACAGCCCTGTTCCCGATCGCCTGGCTGGTCTATCTGTCGCTCGGCCCGGACAAGGACGACTACCTCCACCCCGGGCGCATCCTCGACAAGGCGACCTTCTCGAACTACTCGTTCGTCCTGGAGCACACCAACTTCTTCAAGTGGCTCCAGTCCACGCTGATCGTGTCCCTGGGCACGACGGTCGTCGGCGTCCTGTTCGCCGCCACCACCGGCTACGCCGTCTCGCGCATGCGCTTCCCCGGCCACCGCAAGCTGATGTGGGTCCTGCTGCTCACGCAGGCGTTCCCGATCGCCGTCCTGATCGTGCCGATGTACGAGATCCTCGGCAACCTCGGCCTGATCGACACGTACGGCGGCCTCATCCTCGTGTACTGCTCGACCGCGGTGCCGTACTGCGCGTGGCTCCTCAAGGGCTACTTCGACACCATCCCGTACGAGATCGACGAGGCCGGCCGCATCGACGGGCTCTCGCCGTTCGGCACCTTCGCCCGGCTGATCGTCCCGCTGGCCAAGCCGGGCCTCGCGGTCGCCGCGTTCTACAGCTTCATCACCGCGTTCGGCGAGGTCGCCTTCGCCTCCACGTTCATGCTCGACGACGAGAAGTACACCTTCGCCGTGGGCCTGCGCAGCTTCGTCAGCGAGCACGACGCGCAGTGGAACTACATGGCGGCGACTGCGGTGTTGATCGCCATTCCGGTGTCCGCGTTCTTCTACCTTGTCCAGAGGAACCTGGTCACCGGCCTCACGGCGGGCGGCACCAAGGGCTGAGCCCCGCCGCCCCGCCCCGCCCGCAAACCCCTGACGCAGCAAGGACACCATGAGTCAGCACACTGCCGACACGGCGCAGGCCCCCACGGCCTCCGCCTCGACCTCCGTTCCCGCGCAGGCGTCCACCGGCTGGTGGCGCGACGCGGTGATCTACCAGGTCTATCCGCGCAGCTTCGCCGACAGCAACGCCGACGGCATGGGCGACCTCGAAGGTATCCGTGCCCGGCTCCCGCACCTCAGAGACCTCGGCGTGGACGCGGTGTGGCTCAGCCCGTTCTACGCGTCCCCGCAGGCGGACGCCGGTTACGACGTCGCCGACTACCGTGCCGTGGACCCCATGTTCGGCTCCCTCCTCGACGCGGACGCCGTGATCCGCGACGCGCACGGCCTTGGCCTGCGCGTCATCGTCGACCTGGTGCCCAACCACTCGTCCGACCAGCACGAGTGGTTCAAGCGGGCCCTCGCCGAAGGACCCGGATCGCCGCTGCGTGAGCGCTACCACTTCCGGGCGGGCAAGGGCGCGAGCGGTGAACTGCCGCCCAACGACTGGGAGTCCATCTTCGGCGGCCCCGCCTGGACTCGCGTCGCCGACGGCGAGTGGTACCTCCACCTCTTCGCGCCCGAGCAGCCCGACCTCAACTGGGAACACCCCGCCGTCGGCGACGAGTTCCGCTCCATCCTGCGGTTCTGGCTCGACATGGGCGTCGACGGCTTCCGCATCGACGTCGCGCACGGCCTCGTCAAGGCCCAGGGCCTGCCCGACCTCGGCGCGCACGAACAGCTGAAGCTGCTCGGCAATGACGTCATGCCGTTCTTCGACCAGGACGGCGTGCACGACATCTACCGCGCGTGGCGCCTGATCCTCGACGAGTACGCGGGAATTGAACTGGGGCCCGCAGGGCCTTCCGCAGAAGGGCGGGGGCGGGAGACGGGCGGGCGCATTTTCGTCGCTGAGGCGTGGACCCCCACCGTCGAGCGCACCGCGAACTACGTACGCCCCGACGAGCTGCACCAGGCCTTCAACTTCCAGTACCTGTCCTCGTATTGGGACGCGGTCGAGCTGCGCGACATCATCGACCGCTCCCTGGACTCGATGCGCCCGGTCGGCGCCCCCGCCACCTGGGTCCTGTCCAACCACGACGTCACCCGGCACACCACGCGCTACGCCAACCCGCCCGGCCTCGGTACCCAGCAGCGCGTCGCCGCGGAGCCGGCGCTCGGCCTGCGCCGCGCCCGCGCCGCGACCCTGCTCATGCTGGCGCTGCCCGGCTCCGCGTACGTCTACCAGGGCGAGGAGCTCGGCCTGCCCGACGTCGTCGACCTGCCGGACGAGGTGCGCCAGGACCCCTCGTTCTTCCGCGCGGCCGGGCAGGACGGCTTCCGCGACGGATGCCGGGTGCCGATCCCGTGGACCGTCGACGGGCCCTCGTACGGCTTCGGGGCGGGCGGCTCATGGCTGCCGCAGCCCGCGGGCTGGGGCGCGCTGAGCGTGGAGGCGCAGACCGGGGTGCCCGGTTCGACCCTGGAGATGTACCGCTCGGCGCTGGCCGTGCGGCGCGCGCACCCGGCGCTCGGCGCGGGTGACCGTGTCGAGTGGCTGAAGGCGCCCGAGGGCGTGCTCGCCTTCCGGCGGGAGCCGCGCGGTGACGGCGAGGCGTTCGTGTGCGTCGCGAACACGACGGGCGCCGCGGTGCGCATGACCGTTTCGGGCCGGGTCCTGCTCACCAGCTCGGCCGACGACGACATCGAGAACGGTGACGGTCACACACTGGTCCCCGCCGACACGACCGTGTGGTGGACGGTCTGACGTTCTTAACCGCTCTCCCCGGCCCCCGCGCGGCCGGGGAGAGCATCCCCCCACAGCCCCCTGCGAATTGGCAGGGACACCTCATCAGCACACCGACGTGCAGGAGGAAACATGGCTATCAGATCGCGGGCGGCCGCTCTCGCCCTCGCGGCCGGCACCCTCATAGGGGCCGCCGGATCCGCCGGGACGGCCCAGGCGGCCCCGCCCGGCGCCAAGGACGTCACCGCCGTCCTCTTCGAGTGGCGGTTCGACTCGGTGGCGAAGGAGTGCACCGCCCGGCTCGGCCCCGCGGGCTACGGATACGTCCAGGTCTCGCCGCCCCAGGAGCACATCCAGGGCTCCCAGTGGTGGACCTCGTACCAGCCCGTCAGTTACAAGATCGCGGGCAGGCTCGGGGACCGTACGGCCTTCAAGAACATGGTCGACACCTGCCACGCGGCCGGCGTCAAGGTAGTCACGGACACCGTGATCAACCACATGGCGGCGGGATCGGGCACCGGCACCGGCGGCTCCGCGTACTCCAAGTACGACTACCCCGGCACCTACTCGGCCGCCGACATGGACAACTGCACGGCGCAGATCAGCAACTACCAGGACCGCTTCAATGTCCAGGAGTGTGAGCTCGTCGGACTCGCCGACCTCGACACCGGCGAGGAGTACGTGCGCGGCCGGATCGCCGCGTACATGAACGACCTCCTCTCGCTCGGCGTCGACGGGTTCCGGATCGACGCCGCCAAGCACATCGCCGCCGCAGACCTCGCCAACATCAAGTCGCGGCTCAGCAACCCGAACGCCTACTGGAAACAGGAGGCGATCTACGGCGCCGGTGAAGCCGTCTCGCCCAGTGAGTACACCGGCACCGGCGACGTCCAGGAGTTCCGGTACGCGCGCGACCTCAAGCGCGTCTTCAACAGCGAGAACCTCGCCTACCTGAAGAACTACGGCGAGGGCTGGGGCTATATGGCCTCCGGCCAGTCCGCCGTCTTCGTCGACAACCACGACACCGAGCGAGGCGGCGACACCCTCAACTACAAGGACGGCGCCAACTACACGCTGGCGAACGTCTTCATGCTGGCCTGGCCCTACGGATCGCCGGACATCAACTCCGGCTACGAATGGACCGACAAGGACGCCGGACCGCCCAACGGCGGTACGGTGAACGCCTGCTGGCAGGACGGCTGGAAGTGCCAGCACGCCTGGCCCGAGATCCAGTCCATGGTCGCCTTCCGCAACGCCACCCGCGGCCAGTCCGTCACCGACTGGTGGGACGACGGCGCCGACGCGATCGCCTTCGGCCGCGGCAGCAAGGGCTACGTCGCGATCAACCACGAGTCCGCCGCGCTCACCCGCACGTACCAGACGTCGCTCGCCGCGGGCACGTACTGCGATGTGCAGAGCAACAAGGCGGTGAGCGTGAACAGTTCGGGCCAGTTCACGGCGACGCTCGGGTCGAACGCGGCTCTCGCCCTGTACGCCGGCAAGTCCGGCTGCTGACGCGGATCCCTTCCCCTCCTCAGTAACCCCGTTCCGGCCGCCCGGCGCGTCCTCCCCGCTCGCGCCGGGCGGCCCTGTCCGCGCACCCCGCGCACCCCCGTGTCCCTCCCGCAGCCCTCCCGTCGAGGAGTTCCCGTGATACGCCCCGCCCTGCCACGAAGAACAGCGGCCGTCCTCGCCGTCGCCCTGTGCGCGGCCCTGGCCCCGGCCCTGCCCCTGGCGGCGGCCGCCGAGAGGCCGCCCGCGCCCCCGTCCGACGCCCGGCTCGCCGCCGCGCCCGCGCGGCACGACCTCACCCGCGAGCAGTTCTACTTCGTCATGCCGGACCGCTTCGCGAACGGCGACACCTCCAACGACCGCGGCGGGCTCACCGGTTCACGCTCGGCCACCGGCTACGACCCCACGGACAAGGGCTTCTACCAGGGCGGCGACCTCAAGGGCCTGACCGAGCGGCTCGACTACATCAAGGGCCTCGGCACCACCTCCATCTGGCTCGCCCCGATCTTCAAGAACCGGCCCGTCCAGGGCGAGGGCAAGGACGCATCCGCCGGGTACCACGGCTACTGGATCACCGACTTCACACAGGTCGACCCGCACTTCGGCACCAACGCCGACCTCACGAAGCTGATCGCCCGCGCGCACGCCAAGGGCATGAAGGTCTTCTTCGACGTCATCACCAACCACACCGCCGACACCGTCGACTACGCCGAGAAGGAGTACGGCTACCGCCCCAAGGGCGCCTACCCCTACCTCGACACGCAGGGCCGCCCCTTCGACGACCGGGACGGCGTGCGCAAGGTCGACGCCGACTCGTTCCCGTACACCCCGAAGAACACCGGGCAGAAGGTGCCCGCGTGGCTCAACGACCCGGCGATGTACCACAACCGGGGCGACTCCACCTTCGCCGGGGAGAGCGCCGAGTACGGCGACTTCGGCGGGCTCGACGACCTGTGGACCGAGCGGCCCGGGGTCGTCTCCGGCATGGAGAAGATCTACGAGCGGTGGGTGCGGGACTTCGATATCGACGGGTTCCGCATCGACACCGTCAAACACGTCGACCTGGACTTCTGGACGCAGTGGGCCACCGCCCTCGACGCGTACGCGAAGAAGCACGGCCGGCCCGACTTCTTCATGTTCGGCGAGGTGTACTCCGCCGACACCGACGTCACGTCCCCGTACGTCACCCGCGGCCGCCTCGACGCGACCCTCGACTTCCCCTTCCAGGACGCGGCCCGCGCCTACGCCTCCCAGGGCGCCTTTGCCGACCGGCTCGCCAAGGTCTTCGCCGACGACTACAAGTACGCCACCGACAAGGCCAACGCCTATGAACAGGTGACGTTCCTCGGCAACCACGACATGGGCCGCATCGGCTCCTTCCTCAAGGCCGACGACCCGAAGGCGTCCGACGCCGACCTCGTGCGCCGCGACAAGCTCGCAGGCGCCGTGATGTTCCTGTCGCGCGGCAACCCCGTCGTCTACTACGGCGACGAGCAGGGCTTCACCGGCTCCGGCGGTGACAAGGACGCCCGGCAGACCATGTTCGCCTCCAAGGTCGACGACTACCTCGACGACGACGAACTGGGCACGAACCGCACCCACGCCGAGGACTCCTACGACACGAGCGCACCGCTCTACAAGGAGATCGCCGCTCTCGGAAAGCTCCGCAGGGACAACCCGGCCCTGGCCGACGGCGTCCAGACCGAGCGCTACGCCAAGGGCTCCGTGTACGCCTTCTCGCGCACGGACCCGAAGACCGGCGCCGAATACGTCGTCGCCCTGAACAACGCCGCCGAGAGCAAGACCGCCACCTTCGCGACCGGCTCGGCCGGCACCCGCTTCGACGGCATCTACGGCACGGACAAGCCCGTGACCAGCGGCTCCGGCAAGGACGTCACCGTCACCGTCCCCGCCGGTTCCGCCGTCGTCTACAAGGCCGTGAAGACGCTGCCCGCCCCCGCCGCCAAGCCCTCGGTCACCCTCCACGCCCCCGCCGCCGGGGCCACCGGCACGGTGACCCTCCAGGCCGACACCGACGGCGGACAGCTGAACCGCGTCGTCTTCGCCGCCCAGACCGGCAACGGCGCCTGGCACACCCTCGGTTCCGTCGACCACGCGCCGTACCGGATCACCCAGCACATCCCCGCCACGGTGGCCGCCGGAACGCCCCTGCGGTACAAGGCAGTTGTGGTCGACCGCGCCGGACGCACCGCCGGCGACCTCGCCGTGTCGACGGCGGGGCAGGCACCCGCGCCCGCGAAGCCCAGCGCCGTCGACCGCGCCTACGCCGTCGTCCACTACAAGCGGACGGACGGCGACTACGACGGCTGGCAGCTCAAGTCCCCTTCGGGGACAGGGGAGTTCACCGGACGGGACGCGTACGGCGCCTTCGCCTGGGTGAAGCCCGACAACGACGCCGGCTCCGGCAGTCTCACGTACACCGTCGAGAAGAACGGCACCGCCGACGGGCCGCAGCGCACCATCGACCTCGGCACGACCGGTGAGGTCTGGGTCGAGCAGGGCAAGGACGGCCAGACCACGACCGCCCCTGACGGCGTCTACCCGCCGCAGGACAAGACCAAGGCCGTCCTGCACTACCAGCGCGCCGACGGCGACTACGACGGCTGGGGGCTGCACACCTGGACCGGCGCCAAGAACCCCACCGACTGGTCCAAGCCGCTCGCGCCCGTGAAGAAGGATGCGTACGGCGTCACCTTCGAGGTGCCGCTCGCCGACGGCGCGACCTCACTGAGTTACATCCTCCACAAGGGCGACGAGAAGGACCTGCCCACCGACCAGTCCCTCGACCTCGCCGCCATGGGCAACGAGGTCTGGCTGCTCGCCGGAACGCCCCGCCCCGTCCTCCCGCAGACCGGCGGAGCGCCCGACCTCGACCTCGCCAAGTCCGAGGCGCAGTGGATCGACCGCGACACGGTCGCCCTGCCGTCGGACGGCACGGCGGCCCTGTCCGCCCAGCTCGTGTACGACCGCGACGGCGGCATCACCGTCAAGGACGGAGCTCTCAGCAGCGAGGGGCAGTGGCTGCGGCTGAACAAGGCCGCCGGCGGGCTCACCGACGCCCAGCTCGCCCGCTTCCCCCACCTGAAGAAGTACGACGCCTACACCGTCGACCCCCGCGACCGCGACCGGGTCGGCGACGCCCTGAAGAGCCAGCTGATCCTCACCCGTCGCATCGCCAACGGCGCGCTCGTCACCGCAACAGGAGTACAGACAGCGGGAGTTCTCGACGACCTGTACGCGCAGAAGGCCGCCAAGGCGTCACTCGGACCCGTCTTCACCAAGGACGGAGTCACCCTGTCGGTCTGGGCGCCCACCGCCCAGTCCGTCGCCCTCGACCTCGACGGGAGCACCGTCGCCATGCGCCGCGACGGCGCGACCGGCGTCTGGTCCGTGAAGGGTCCGCGCTCCTGGCAGGGCAAGCAGTACCGCTACGCCGTGAAGGTATGGGCGCCCAGCGTCCAGAAGACCGTCACGAACAAGGTCACCGACCCGTACTCCACCGCCCTCACCGCCGACTCGGAGCGCAGCCTCGTCGTCGACCTCGACGCGAAGTCCCTTGCCCCGTCCGGCTGGTCGGCCCTGAAGAAGCCGAAGGCCGTGCCGCTGCGCGACGCACAGATCCAGGAGCTCCACATCCGCGACTTCTCCGTCGAGGACCGCACGGCGAAGCACCCCGGCACCTACCTCGCCTTCACCGACAAGGACAGCAAGGGCAGCGAGCACCTGCGCGAACTGGCGAAGGCCGGCACCTCGTACGTGCATCTCCTGCCCGCGTTCGACATCGCCACGATCCCCGAGAAGAAGTCCGAACAGGCCGTTCCTGACTGCGACTTGACCTCGTACGGCGCCGCCTCCGAGCGGCAGCAGGAGTGCGTCGGCAAGAGCGCCGCCAAGGACGCCTACAACTGGGGCTACGACCCGTACCACTACACCGTCCCCGAAGGCTCCTACGCCAGTGACCCGGACGGCACCGCACGCACCGTCGAGTTCCGCGACATGGTCAAGTCCCTGAACGGGGACGGGCTGCGTGTCGTCATGGACGTCGTCTACAACCACACCGCCGCGAGCGGCCAGGCGAAGACGTCCGTGCTCGACCGCATCGTGCCCGGCTACTACCAGCGCCTCATGGCCGACGGCTCCGTCGCCACCTCCACGTGCTGCGCGAACACCGCCCCGGAGAACGCGATGATGGGCAAGCTCGTCGTCGACTCGATCGTCACCTGGGCCAAGGAGTACAAGGTCGACGGCTTCCGCTTCGACCTGATGGGACACCACCCCAAGGCCAACATCCTCGCCGTCAGGAAGGCCCTCGACGCGCTCACCGTCGAGAAGGACGGCGTCGACGGCAAGAAGATCATCCTCTACGGGGAGGGCTGGAACTTCGGCGAGGTCGCCGACGACGCCCGCTTCGTACAGGCCACGCAGAAGAACATGGCGGGCACCGGCATCGCCACCTTCTCCGACCGCGCCCGTGACGCCGTGCGCGGCGGCAGCCCCTTCGACGCCGACCCCGGAGTCCAGGGCTTCGCCTCCGGCCTCTACACCGACCCCAACTCCTCGAAGGCGAACGGCACCGAGGCCGAGCAGAAGGCCCGCCTCCTGCACTACCAGGACCTGATCAAGGTCGGCCTCACGGGGAACCTCGCCGCCTACACCTTCACCGTCAGCGACGGCCGCACCGTCAAGGGCGCGGACGTCGACTACAACGGCGCACCCGCCGGATACGCCGACGCGCCGGGCGACGCACTCGCCTACGCCGACGCCCACGACAACGAGTCCCTCTACGACGCGCTCACCTACAAACTGCCCGCCTCCACCGCCCCCGCGGACCGCTCGCGCATGCAGGTCCTCGCCCTCGCGACGGCCGCGCTCTCCCAGGGCCCCGCGCTCTCCCAGGCCGGCACCGACCTGCTGCGGTCCAAGTCCCTCGACCGCAACTCCTTCGACAGCGGCGACTGGTTCAACGCCATCCACTGGGACTGCCGCGACGGCAACGGCTTCGGGCGCGGACTGCCCCCGGCCGCCGACAACAAGGACAAGTGGCCTTACGCCACACCCCTGCTGACCTCGGTGCCCGCCGCGAAGTGCGCGGACATCGAAGGGACATCGGCGGCGTACCGGGACCTGCTGAAGATCCGCACCACGGAGCCGGCGTTCGGCCTCGCCACCGCCGGGCAGGTGCAGGAGAAGCTGTCCTTCCCGCTCTCCGGCAAGGACGAGACGCCCGGGGTGATCACCATGCACCTCGGCGACCTCGTCGTCGTCTTCAACGCCACGCCGCGCACGCAGGAGCAGCGCGTCGGCGCGGTGGCGGGCACCTCGTACCGGCTGCATCCGGTGCAGGCGGCGGGCGCCGACTCCGCGGTGAAGTCGGCCTCGTACGAAGCCGGTTCGGGAACGTTCACGGTCCCGGCGCGCACGGTGGCGGTGTTCACGCGCTGACCGGAAGGAAGGCCGGACGCCCGGCACGGCAGGGGTGACGAGCCCTGCCGTGCCGGGCGCCCGCGTCAGCCGACCCGCTTCTCCATGAGCGTCACCGCGTACTTGCTGCCGCCCGCACCCGACTTGAACGGCTGCTCGCCCACCGCCGCGTAGCCCGCGCGCTCGTAGTAGGCCCGCAGCCGGGGATTCGTCGACACACAGTCCAGGCGGCACAGGTCACGGCCCGCGGCGGCGACCCGCTCCTCGGCGTGCGCGAGCAGCGCGCGGCCCGTACCGGCCGGAGCGCCGCGCCGCACCATGAGGCGGTGCACATAGCCGGCCTCGGGCGGCCGGGCACCCCACGCGGGCTCGTCGTCCCACCACAGCTCGTACGCGCCGCTCCCTTCACACAGCGCGTCGCCGGCGAACCAGACCTCGCCCTCCTTGATCCGGAGGCGGAAGTGGTCCTCGGTCTTCTCGCCGGGCTGCCACTGGTCGATGCCCTGCTCCACCATCCAGCGCGCCGCCCCGTCGTACAGGGCGACGAGCGCGGCGAGGTCGTCGGGTCCGTCGGCTGCCCTGCGGAACGTGAGTCGTGGCGTCATGGAGTCATGATCCCTAGGGGGCGGGAGCGGGCGCGAGTGCGGCCAGGCGCCCGATGAGGTCGCCGAACGTCCCGTCGGCGGGCTCGTCCGCCAGGATGTGGCGCAGCAGCCCCGCCATCTCCCCGTCGTACGCGGCGCTCACCGCGGCGAGCGCCGCGAAGTCGCGCACGAGCTGCGCCTCCAGCTCACGGCGCGGGATGCGCCGCCCGTCCAGCCAGATCAGCGCCGTGGACTCGGCGAGCGAGATCCATGAGCGCACCACCAGCTCGAGGCGGGGCGGCGGGTCGGTGACGCCGAGGTGCGTGAGGATCTGGACGTACGCGGCCTGCCGGACCGAGTCGATGAGCGCGTTCGTCGTCGACGCTGTGCTGATTGAGCAGGCTCCGCCTGCGGAGACGGCGGGGCCGCCCCGCATCAGCGCCGAGAAGCCGGGCCCGTGCTCGTCCACGAAGTCGAAGAACCGCCCCATGACCCGGATGAGCCGGGCCCCGAGCGGACCCTCCCGCGGCTCCACGAAGCGCTGCCCGAGATCGTCCGCCGCGCGCCTCAACGCCGCCTCGTACAGGCTGAGTTTGCCCGGGAAGTAGTGGTAGACCAGCGGCCGGGAAATGCCCGCAGCCGCGGCTATCTCATCGATGGAGACGTCGTCGGGGGAGCGGTGGCTGAACAGTTCGAGTGCGACCCCGATCAACTGCTGCCGGCGCTCCTCGACTCCCATCCTGCGGCGCACCCCGGTTGTCATACGAACACCCTACCGAGCAATTCCGGCCTCGTGCGGGGCCGGTCCGCGCGAGCCGGTCACAGGTCGAGCACGAGCCGCTCCCCGCGCGCCCGGGAGACACAGATCAGCATCGAGTCGTCACGCTCCGAGTCCGTGAGCAGCTCGTCCCTGTGGTCGATCTCGCCCTCCAGGACCCGCTGTTGGCACGTCCCGCAGAACCCCTGCTCGCAGGAGTACGACACACTCGGCACCTCGGCGCGCACCGCCGCGAGCACCGAAGTGCCCGCCGGTACGGGGACGGTGCGGCCGGTGCGCCGCAGTTCGACCTCGAACGGCCCGTTGCCGTCGGCCGATGTGTGCGGGGCGAACCGTTCGAGATGCAGCTCGCAGTGGCCGGGAAGCGCCGCGGCCACGGCCTCCATCAGCCCCTGTGGCCCGCAGCAGTAGACCGCGGTGTCCGGCGCCGCCTGTGCGAGCAGGCCCGCCAGATCGGGGCGGCCCTCCTCGTCCTCGGCGACGACACGCACCCTGCCCCGCTCACCGCCGAGCTTCTCCGCCTCCTCCAGGAACGGCATCGACGCGCGCGTGCGGCCCGCGTACAGCAGCCGCCAGTCCGCGCCCCGGGCTTCGAGGGCCCGCAGCATCGGCAGGACGGGCGTGATGCCGATGCCGCCCGCGACGAACACGTACGACGGGGCGCCGGCGGTGAGGGGGAAGCGGTTGCGCGGGCCGCGAATCTCGACCTCCGACCCCTCCTGGAGCTGCTCGTGCACCTCGCGCGAGCCGCCCCTGCCGTCCTCGATGAGCCGCGTCGCCACGGTGTACGACGAGGTGTCCTCGGGGTCACCGCACAGCGAGTACTGCCGGATCAGCCCCGACGGCAGGACGAGGTCGAGATGCGCGCCCGGCTCCCAGGCGGGCAGGTCCTGCCCCTCGAGGCGCAGTTGGACGACACCGTCGGCGACGGACTCGTGCCGCGTGACGAGGAGCCGCAGGGCACGCGCGCGCGGACGGCCCGAGACCGGCTCGTCGAGCGCGGGCATCGGCCACAGCGGGGACGCCTGGATGCGGCGGCGCAGGGCGCGGCGCGCGAGCAGGGCGGAGCCGGTGACGAGCAGGACGGTGCGCAGCCGTGGGGTGCGGAGGCGGGGCATGGTCAGACGGCTCCGTTCGAAGGCTTGGTGCTCGCCGCCGCCGTCGCGGCGGGGGAGGTGGCCAGATAGGCGACCGCCTGCGCGGTGCTGCCCTCCTGGGAGGGGTGGTAGGAGCGGCTGAGATAGCGCGGGACGGACTTCAACATGGCGGCCGTGGAGGGCAGGACGCCCCGCTTCCCGCCCCGGTAGAACTCCTTGAACGACGCCTTGCCGTCGAGCACGGTCGGGTCGTTCTCCATGAAGAAGCGCGCCCCGCGCTGCCACAGGAACATCAGCGCCGAGAACGCGAGCGCCCAGGTCCGCACCCGGCGCCGGTAGCCGCCGTCGACGTGCTCGAACAGCTCGAAGGCGACCGAGCGGTGCTCGACCTCCTCCGCGCCGTGCCAGCGCAGCAGGTCGAGCATCGTGGGGTCCGCGCCCTTGCGGTCCAGCTCGTCCGCGTTGAGCACCCAGTCGCCGAGGAACGCCGTGTAGTGCTCGATCGCGGCGATGAGCGCGACCCGCTCCATCAGCCACCACTCGCGCGCCCGCCCCGGCGGCAGCGTCCGGTCACCGAGCAGCTTCTCGAAGAACCAGTCGACCTGCGCGGTGTACGGGGTCGGGTCGAGCCCCTGCTCCTTGAGGTGCGGCAGCACCTCGTCGTGGGCCTGCGAGTGCATGGCCTCCTGGCCGATGAACCCGATCACGTCCTCGCGGAGGCGGTCGTCGCGGATGTACGGCAGAACCTGCTTGTAGACGTGCACGAACCAGCGCTCTCCGGCGGGCAGCAGGAGATGCAGCACGTTGATCGTGTGCGTGGTGAACGGGTCGTCCGGGATCCAGTGCAGCGGGGTCCTGTCCCAGGAGAAGGAGACCCTGCGTGCCTTGAGCGCGACGCGCTCGTCAGCGACGGGCCGCGGTGCCCGGCTCTGCTTATGAGACATGGCGTCAATGTACTGACGGGTAGGGGGCGGGTACACCCCTCGTGCGCCGATTTCTTTACGGAGGTGTCAGCAAGGGGTGTCCGCCGGGGCGCCGGGAGTTCAGCGCAGGGCGCCCACCTCGCGGCCCGTCGCCGTGCGGCCGGTCAGCTTGGTCCTGGCCCCCTGCCGGGTGGGCGCGGCCAGGACGTTGTCCGTGGCGCGGGCGCCGCCCGACGACGCGATCGACGTGACCTGCTTGCTTGCGGCGGCCACCACGTACCAGGTGCCGCCCCGCGACTTCCACAGCACGCCCGCGAGGACCAGCGGGTCCCGGCTGCCGCAGGCCGGGGTCCCCTCCGACTTCGCTGCGACCGCCGCCGTCGTCCCGCCGGGCGCCGTGAACAGGGCCAGCGTCCGCGCTCCGCCGCCCCGCCAGGTGTCGGCCCGCGCGCACGCCCAGTCCGCCGCGCCGCTGCCCTCCGGGAGCTGCTGGCGCGCGTACGCCCAGGAGTTGACGGTGCGCACACCGTGCGAGCGTACGGAGGTGAGGAAGCACGCCGAGTGCTGCCAGTCGGCCGCGACCGCCTCGCGCGGCGCGCCGGGACGGCCCGCCGTGAGATGCGCGGGCACGAGCTCGCCGAGGTCGGTGGAGAGGCGGGTGCCCGCGTCGTCCCGCAGGGCGAGCGTGTTCCACGACGTGCAGTCGCGGGCGAGCGCGGGGCTGGCGAACGGGGCCGTCACGCCGTCGGGGGCGCGGTCGAGCGGCATCGGCGCCGCCGACGGACTCAGCAGGTTCCGCACGGCGGCGCTCCGCACCCAGGGCGCGGTCAGATAGCGGACGTTGCCGTCGGCCCGGTCCACGACCAGGGCGCCGGCCTCCGGGCCCGTGGCGCCGTCCGCCCGTGCGAAGTCGAGCGCGGCGCCGCTCGTGCCGTCCTTCGGCTCCGCGTACCGCACGATGCGAAGACCGTCGTAGAACAGCACGATCCGCGCCTGGTCGACCTCGCCCGCGTACAGCAGCTGAGGGGGTCCGGGCGGGGCGCCGGCCGGCGTGCCCGGTGTCGCGGAGACCTGGACGGAGCCCCCCGGCCGCGCCCAGACCGCGAGGGCGCGCCGCAGCAGCGGCCGGTCGCCGGTCAGGGAGCCGCGCGCGGGCCACACGGAGAAGTCCGTACGGGCCGACGTCTGCCACGCCGTGGCCGGGACCCTCGTCAACCTGCCGGGATCCAGGGCGGCCAGGCCCGCCGGGTTCTGCGCGTACGCGGGCGCCGCGGCGCCCTCAGGGCCCCAGCCGCCGCCCGGCAGGCCGAGCAGCGCCCCGCACGCCAGCGTCGCCGCGGCGGCCGCGATCACGGCCTTCACATGCTGCCTGCGCCGCATCAGATCGGGCGGCCTGGCCTGGAGCGAGCACGGATCGAACTCCGTCGACTCCAGGAGGGCGAGCGCGTCCTTCCCCGCCGGCATGGTCACGCCGTCCGCCTCGGCGAGCGCCGCGTCCGGGTCCTCGGCGCCCGCCGCTTCCAGCATGTTCCGTACGGCCCTGTCGTCGAGCCGTTCGAGGCCGCGCAGGACGAACGCGGCGCGGCCGGGGCCACTGAGCGCGGACAGCCCCTGGTCCAGGGCCAGTTCGTCGGCACCGCCCGAGCGCGGGAAGAGCCGCAGGCCCCACACCTGGGGAAGCAGCGGAGGCAGCTGGGAGCGCCGGGGCCAGGCCCTGCGCCGCAGCGGGCGGCCCGCGTCGAGCGCCGTGCGCAGGACCCTGAGCCGCACGAAGCCGTAGCCCGGATCGCCGTTGCGCCCCTCGGCGGTGCGGGGCGCCGGGACGGCCGCCGCGTCGGCCGAGGTACGGGCGCGCGGCAGGGCGCGCTGGGTCAGGGAGTGCGCCGTGAGCACCCGGCGGTTGCGGCCGAGGCTGGGCGGGAGCACCAGATAGGCGAGCCGGACGAGCCGCGGGTAGTGCTCGACGAGAGCGGCCTCGGCCTGCTCCACGTCGACGACCGGACCGGGACGGGGGACGACATCCTGTGACTGCACCTTCGACTGCACGTTCAGCTGAACGAGCGAATCGTCGGATGGTCACTTCACGGTGTCACCCCGGCTCCGGCTCCGGTTCGACCAGCAGGCGGGCGTAATGCGCCATCGACCTCTGGTATCGGGGCAGATGGGGTGCCAGCGCGCCGAGGACCAGCGACAAGCCCTCGCGGTCCCGGCCCAGGCTGGACAGGCATAACGCCAGCGTGGCGCGCACGGCGTCGTCCAACTCGTCGGAGGGCGCGTCGAGTTCGGGCGTGAGAAGGGCCACACCTTCCTCGGGCCTGCCCGTGTTGCGCAGGGAGCTGGAGAGCTGGATCTTCGCGCGGCGGCCCCGGTAGCCGGACAGGCCGAGCTTCAGGGCCTCCTGGTACAGCGGCACGGCCCGGTCCGAGTGGCCGGTCGAGTCGAAGGCGCTGGCGCGCTCGAACGGGCCGACCGGGCTGCCGTCCGGCAGCTCGGCGACGAGGTCGTCGATGGCGGCGCGGAAGCCGCCCGCGGTGGACGCTGCGGACCCGTCGGAGGCGTCGAGTCCCGCCCACACCGCGGTCAGGCGTGCTTCCCAGTCTTCGCTGCTCATCGGGTCACCATGGCACGGATGTGCCCACGCGGCACAGGGGTTTCGCCGGGACCCCGCACCTCCCGAGCCCCCACGCCACCCGCGCCCCGAACCCTCGCACCCCGCGTCACCCGGCGGTCAGCCGCTTCCGGATCCGCTCCACCGCCTCGTCCGGCACCTCGAGCCCCTCGCGCACGTACGTCTCGAAGTCCCCGTACTGCGCCGCCACCTCGTCCTGCGCGGCGTGCAGGTACGACGCCCGTACGCCGATCAGCGCGAGCGCGATCTCCGGGTCGCCACCCTGCGCGGTGAACCCCTCGACGAGCGGCGCGAAGGCCTCCCGTACCGCCGAGTTGACCGACAGGTACTCCGTCTCCAGGGCCGCCTGGTCCGCGCCGAGGAGCGTCAGAACGACCGTCGCGGCCCAGCCGGTGCGGTCCTTGCCCGCGGTGCAGTGGAAGAGCAGCGGGCCCGCGTCGGGGTCGGCCAGTTCGGTCAGGAGCGTGCGGTAGGCGGCCCGCGCGGACTTCGTGGAGACGAGGGCGCGGTAGGTGTCGGCGAAGAGCGACTCGGCGCGCCCGCCGCCGAGCTTCTCGTCGGCGAGCGCCGGGTCGGACAGGACATGCTTGAGCTGCGCGGCGACGGGCGCGGCCCCGGTCTGGGCGATCTTGTCGGCGAGCGCGTCCGCGACCAGGACATGGACGCCGTCGGGGACGTGGTCGGGGTACGAGGCGCGCTCGCCGTTGGTGCGGAAGTCGACGATCGTGCGGATGCCGAGCGCGGTGAACGCCGGATCGGTTGCGGGGTCGAGCCGGTCGAGCTGCCCGGCCCGCAGGGCGAGGCCCGGGCGTACGGTGCGTCCGCCGGGCAGCGGGATCCCGCCGAGGTCACGGAGGTTGGCGACGGTGGTGGCGGGGATCGCGGGCATGGGCGGGACTCCAGATGTCACAGTCGTGACCGTATTCACGGCTTTTGTCCCGCCCATTCTGGCCCAGGGCCCGCCGCTACCCGAGCTGCCAGCCCCCGAACTCCACGGTGCCGCGCGCCCCGCCGCCCCCGTTCGTCGCCGTCATGAACAGCCCCACGTCCTGCACCGTCGCCGCCCCCGGCACCGTCACGGTCGCGACGGTCCGCCAGGTCGCCCCGTCGTCCGTCGAGCACTCACCCGTGTACGAGCCGCCGGACCGGGTCAGCCTCAGCGTCACCGGCGCCTTGATCCCGGTGATGCGCTTGTACGTGTCGAGCGTCCCGTCCCCGTTCGTGTCGTACGACAGCACGACCCCGTTGGACGGCGTCACGGAGAGGTTCAGGAAGCCCGGGGAGCCGGGCGTCGCCAGGGAGTTGCGGACGATGAGGCCGGCCCGCGCCCACGGGCCCGTGGCGGCCTGCGCGGTCACCGAGACCTCAACCGACGACCCGTCCGTGAAGGCGCCCTCGCGGTACGCCGAGCCGAACTCCGCGGTTCCCTTCCACAGGTCGGCGCCCGCCCCGTCGATCGCGTACCGGTCGCCCAACTGCCCGAAGACGGCGGCATTGTCGGTGACGGTCCGCCAGGCGCCGTCGAGCGGCCCGGCCTCGAAGAGCGTCCCCGCGTGGACCGACGTCACCCGGCTCTCGCCCCGCGGCCCGTACCGCACGGTGAGCTCGTACGGCAGCGGACGCAGCGGCCGGTCCAGGGGCGCGCTCGGGGCGCTCGCCTGCCAGCGGACCGTGCCCGAGCCCGCGGGCGCGACGCTCGCCAGGGACGTGGAGCCCTCGGGCGCGGCATCGATGCCGGACAGCGTGAAGTCCACGCGCCCGGTCGCCTGCAGCCCGTTGACGTTGCGGAAAGCGGCCTCCACGCGCGCGTGCCCGCCGGGAGGGAACGCGGCCGGCTTGGCGGTGACGGTCAGCGAGCCCTGGTAGGGCGCCCGCGCGAGCACGTCACGTACGCGCGCGGCCGTCTTGTACGCGTCCCCGACGGGCCGCAGCGGATAGTCCTTGCGCTCCCTGGTCCACGGCTCCTCGAACGCGAACCAGTCGACGGCCGCGGGCGCCGACCCCGTGGCCAGCGCGTCCTCCAGGGCGTCCAGCCACTTCTGCCAGCGCGGCACGTAGAAGTCGGACATCAGGCCGTGCCACTCGCGGTTGGCGTACTCGTGCAGGTTCCCCGGGTCGGACGTGGCGCGGTCGCCCCACACCGTGATGAGCACCTTCGCCGTGCGCTCGAACTCGGCGCGCTCGGCGTCGCTCGTCGCGAGCCGCCGCGCGTCGTCGATCCACGGCCCGAGCAGGAACGCCGGATGCGTCCCCGTCACGTCGTCGGACAGCCGCATCAGCTTCAGCCACAGCGTCGCAAGGCTCCGGAAGGCGTCCCGGTCCTTCCTCGCGTACGCGGCCCGCAGCTGCGGCAGGAGCTGACGCGAGCGGTGCGCGAGCGCCTGCCGCGCCACGTCCACCAGGTCGTACTTGTACGCGGCGGAGCTCCGCCGCCCGCCGGCCACGCCGAGCAGCCCGCTCAGGGCCGCGTCGAAGCGGCCCGGGTCGTAGGCCAGGGCGCGGGGCGCGTACTCGGCGGCCCGGTTCGCGGCCAGGTCGGGACGGGCACAGAACAGCGAGTCGTGCGCGTCGCTGCGCTCCACCGCCGTGTGCTGGTACGCGGTGTCGTGCAGGGCGCGCCAGGCGGCCCGCGCGTCCGCGTCCCGGCCTCCGTAACGGAAATCGGCGTACCCGGAGAACCAGGCCGCCCGGTCCACCTTGCCCTCGGTCCAGGCGAGTTCGCAGAACAGCTCGAAGGCGGCCGGGTCGCGGTCGGTGCCCTCCGGCATGAAGGCCGTGCCGGCGAGCGCGCTGCCCGGCTTGTCGCGCCACGTGAAGAACTTCTCGTTCCAGATGTGCGCGCGGGCGCCGATGGTGGTCCGCCCGCCGAAGTTCGGGATCGTGCCGAAGGCGTAGGGCGTGCCGCCCCAGTCCTTCTCGCGGTCGGTGACGGTCGTGAAGCGGTCACAGACGCCGTCGACGATCAGCATGCGCTTCTTGTCGATCGCGTCGATGAGCGCGGGCAGCGGGTTGGCCTCCCAGCCGAGAATCACCCACGTGGCTCCCGGGTGCGCCTTCTGCAGGGCCTTCTCGACGCCGCGCGCCGCGTCCGGCACGGGCACGTCACCGGCTGTGCCGCCCTCGTGCAGCAGGTCCATCTTGAAGTGCCCGGCCGCGCCGAACAGGTCCCGCTGGTGTCCGTAGAAGGAGGCGGCGACGGCGGCGAAGGACTGCGTGCGCGGGTCGAGCCAGTCGGGCCGGTCGAAGCCGTGCCAGGTGCCCTGCGCAACGACGTGCGCGTCGCCGCCGTTGCGCTCCACGAAGCCGTGGGGGACGTGCCCGTAGTAGCCGGGGAACACGGGCGACATGCCGAGCTCGCGCAGCCGGTCCGTGATCCTGCGGCCCAGTTCGACGCGCTTCGCGATGAGTTCGGGCGAGAGCGGTCCGCCGTACCCCGACAGGTTCTGCAGGAGCCACCACGGCTGGTGCGTGGGCGCCGGCAGCCAGGCGCGCGACTCCGCGTCGCTGTACCCGAAGTCCTTCAGGACGCGCTCGTACACGCCCTCCGCGCCCGCGATGACGAGGACCTCGTTGCACCCGTGCAGCGCGAGGACGTCGATCATCCGCTCCCAGTACGGCCAGTCCGCGTACGGCGCGGTGTAGCCGTCGTTCGTGTCGTTGAGGGCGAACCGGTGGGGGAGCGCGGTGGATCTCTCCAGCGGGCGCGGGGGCGCCGGCAGGGTCTTCGGCAGGTCGAGCTGGCTGCCGTTCCACGCGATGTGCGCCCCGCAGACGTACTTGAGATACCAGTGAACTCCCGTGAGCAGCACGGCCGGTGTCGTGCCGGCCACCTCGACGCTCCCCCGCGTGCCCGTCACCCGGAACCGGTCGCCGCCGCCCTGCGGGGAGAGGAACCTGAGACGGAACTGGTCCGCGTGACCCGGGAGCAGTCTGTTGAGTGCGGAGCGTACGGGAGCCGTATCGAAGGCAGGGCCCTCGGCGGCATGAGCCGTGACGGGGAACCCCGCGGCGGCTCCCAGGCCGATGGCGCCGGCGGTGCCGAGGACGGAACGTCGCGACGGTGCGGTCATAGGTGTGCCCCCTGCGTCGGATGGTGCGGCGCACGGTAACCCTGTGGCCCCCCTCGCTCAACGCTGTGTACGGAGCTGGCGAGTTCGTGTCGCCGCACAGGACGGAAGGAAACGATGGGAATGACGCGACGCATGCGGCGCATATGGGTGACCGGGGCGATGGTCTCGCTGGCGGTCCTGACCGGCTGCGGATCGCACGGCGACACCGTGCCGAAGACCGCGACCGGCAGCCTGGAACAGCTCGCGGCCAAGGCGAAATGCAGGCCCGACATCCAGACGGACGCCGACGAACTGCGCCAGGCCACCTGCGGCGACGGCGCCGACCGCTACATCCTCGCGACCTTCGCCACCGACCGCGGCCAGGCCGAGTGGCTCGACCAGGCCGACGACTACGGCGGCACGTATCTGATCGGCCGCCGCTGGATCGCCGTCGGCGCCGGCAAGGCGGTCACAGCGCTGCGCGGCCGGCTCGGCGGGACCGTGGAGAAGTCCTCCTCGCACCACTCGGGGAGTAGTGGTGGCGGGGGTCACGAGGAGGACGGGCACTCCGGGCACTGACGGTCACCGCGCGAGCTGACCGCGCAGCAGTCGACGGGGGGTCAGGCCGTCAGGTACAGCGCTGACCCTGGTTGATGCAGCTCGCGACGCGCTTCATCAGGCCGTCGTCGAAGACGTTGATGAAGTCGCCGTGGTCGGTCACGGGCTTGTGCAGCTGCTCGGGGAACGAGTCGACGGCGAAGCCGGGGCCGGGCGGTACGTCGTACACGATGCGCTGCTGCAGCTGCGGGATCGCCTGGAAGCCCTGCGGGCAGGCCCCGCTGTCGGGGTCGGCGAAGGCGACGTGCGTACGGTGGTTGGCGCTGTCGGTGTTGCGCCCGTCCCAGCAGCTCTGGAACTTGAACGACCGCACGACCTTGCTGCCCTCAGGGCAGATCGGGTACTTGTCCTTGAGCTGGCGGTCCTCGAAGCCGGTGCAGCTCCAGGACGCGTTCGCGTTCGCGTCGCCGTTGGTGAAGGCCTTGGCGTCACCGGTGATGATGCGCAGGAACCGCGGCATGGCGACGACCTTGCCGGCCGGATTTCCGACGAACTTCAGCGTGACCGAGGCAGGTGTCTGGATCTCGCCGACATTCTGGTCCTTGCCGCCGCCGTCGGCCTGCGCGTCGTTCTCGTCCTTTCCGTTCTGGAGGCGCAGAACAGGCCAGTAATAGGTCGACTTGTCGCCCTGATTGCGACAGCTCGTGTCGCCCTGCGCGAGATCGTCGTCACTGGCGAAAGCGTCGTTCGCCTGATTTCCCACGTAGTCGTGCATATGGTGCGCGCCATTGCTCACACCGGGCGCCACGATGACGTTGTCCGGATTGAATTTGCCGTTCTCGTTCCGCCCGCATTTCGTGGTGAACGTGCCGCGGGAGGCGGCCTGCTGGTTGGCCGGCGTCTTCACGTTGGGCTGGACGGAGTTGATGTCGACGAAGTCGGAGGCGTCGGGGCCGTTGCCGTTCTGCTGACCGCCGCCCCCTTGTTGGCCGTCGCCCTGCTGACCGCCGTCCCCTTGCTGACCGCCGTCCTGCTGGCCGCCGTCTCCCTGGCCGCCGTCCGCGGGGGCGGACGGTGCGGCGGAGCCGGCCGGGGGGCTGCCGTCGGTGCCGGCCGACCTGGCCGTGCAGGCCGCGAGGTCCTTCATGCCCTCGGGGGCCGTCCCGCCCGCCCGGTTGATCTCCAGGCCGATCCGGTCGATGAGGGCCGAGCGCCGGTCCTTCAACGGCTGCAGAATGCTGTTCTGCACGAAGTCGGGATCCCGCGCCGCCGCGTCCCGCGAGGCCGCGAGGCGCTGGTACGACTCGGTGATCTGGCTGTCCATCGTGGCCAGTTCGCCGTCGACCTCCGACCGCGCGGCGTCCGGCACGTCGGAGAGCCCGTTGCCCACGTCGGGGCAGTCGATGGTGGCGACCTGCTGCTGTTGCTGCTGCGCGCCGTCGCCGCGCTGCGCCGGGTTCTCCTCGTGGGCGGACGCGTAGACGTTCACCGCGACCAGCCCTCCTCCACCCAGGAGCAGTGCGGCCGACGCGACCGTCATGCGCGTCGCGAGTGACGAGCGCCGTTTTCGTGATGTGCGTCCCATGGAGCTACGTACGCAACACACGGGCCCCTTGTTCAAAGAGAGCACCGGTGATTTCCCGGCGGAATCTCAACGGCCCTGATCCAGATAGGCGATGACGGCGAGAACCCGCCGGTTGTCGTCGTCCGGCACCGGAAGTCCCAGCTTGAGAAGGACGCACTCATTCCCACCCACTCGAACGCAGTCCAGCGCGAGCGGTTTCCAACTCCCGCACGACCCCTTCCCGTCCGCGTCAGCCCTCCAGGACCTTCGCCTCCGTCGCCGGGTCGAGGCCCAGCACCGGCCGGTCCGGGCGCTGCGGGGCCTTCCCGCCGATGGACTCCAGCCAGGCCCAGGTGTCGGCGACGGTCTCCTCGACGGGCCGGCAGCGCAGCCCGGCCGCGACCGCCTTCGTCACGTCACCGCTGTGCAGCGCGGCATGCATGTCACCGCCCGGCGGCACCCACACCGGCAGCTGCATCCACGGCTCGATACCCGCCGCGGCGATCACCTCGGGAGCGGTCCAGCGCAGGTCGGCATCGCCCCCGGTGGCCCGGACGCAGGCGTCGAGCAGCCCGCCCATGGTCGTGTGCCCGGAGGGGCTGATCACGGTGTACGGGCCGCTCAGTCCGGCCTGTGCCGCGTCGAGGACCCAGGTGGCGAGGTCGCGTACGTCGATGTACTGGAGCGGCAGTTCGCGGGGGCCGGGTGCGAGCACGGGGCCGCCCCGCGCGATCCGCCCCAGCCACCAGGGGAGCCGGCCGATGTTCTCGTACGGGCCGAGGATCAGCCCGCACCGCACCAGCAGGGAGCGGTCCGCGCCGAATGCGTCGACCGCCGCGAGCTCACCGCCCCGCTTGTCCCGCGGGTAGTCCGTCCGCTCCGCGTCGGGCGAGGCACCGTCGACGACCGGGGCGTCCTCGGTGTAGCCGGGCGGCGGCGCCCACGTGTACACGGACGAGGTCGACACGTATACGTAGCGGCCCGCGCGCCCTGCGAGCAGCCGGGCGGAGTCGCGGACCGCGCGGGGCGCCGCCCCCCAGGTGTCCACGACGACGTCCCACTCGCCCTCGCTCTCCGCGAGCGCGGCGAGCCCGCCGTCCGTGTCTGCCAGGGTGCGGTCCCCGTGCAGGGACCGCACCCCTTCGGGCGCCTCGTGCTGCCCGCGGTGGAAGACCGTCACGTCCCAGGACCGGGCGACCGCGGCCTCCACCACCGCGCGCCCCACGAATTCCGTACCGCCGAGCACCAGAAGTTTCATGCCGGTGACTCTGCCCGCTCGGGACGCGTCAGGGAATCCGTTTCTGCCCCTGGGAGAACCATTCGGCCGGGGACGGCCGACGGACGGCGCTCCGCTCGACGGTCAACGCGCGGCCGGCGGGGCGTACTTGTAGCCGACCCGTCGCACCGTCTGGATCACCTGACGGTGCTCGGCCCCGAGCTTGCGCCGCAACCGCGCGACATGGACGTCGACCGTCCGTCCGTCGCCCACGTGCCCGTAGCCCCACACCGTGGTCACGAGCTGGTCGCGGGTGTGCACCCGGTGCGGATGCGCGACGAGGTGCGCGAGCAGCTCGAACTCCAGGTAGGTCAGGTCGAGTCGGCGCCCGTCGACCTGAGCGGTGCGCTGTGTGCTGTCGATGCGGACGAGCGCGTCGGTGGCGGTGTCGCTGTCCTGCGGCGCGGCTTCGGGCCGCCGCCCGGGCTCGTCGGGCACCGGGAGCAGCTGCTGGTCCGCCGGTACGAGGACCAGGTAGCCGACCATCGGGGGCCGGCCCGGCAGCGTGGGCAGGGTGTGCGGGGGAGCCGGCAGCCAGGTCGCGCCCGGCGGCAGGAAGTCGGCGACATCAACCACCTCGTCCCGGTCGACGGCGCGCAGCCGGTGGCGGCCGGAGACGACGGGGGAGGGGGCGGAGGTCACAGAGGAAGCGGTGGTGAAGGAACGGGTGTTCGCCATGAGTGGTCAACTCTTTCGCGCGAGGAGTCATCGAGATCGTCGAGAACTGCGAGGTCGCAGAAGGACCTACGTCGTGCGCGCGGGCCGAACGCCGGGGTGAACCGGCTTTAGAGGGCCTGCGCGTTCTCCGCGCGGCAACACACCCGGTCGAAGTCGTGGTGCTGACGGGAAGGCCAGAAGGGCTCGAGGTCGTGGCGACCCGTCGCGGTGTCATGGAAGCTGGCCATGGCTCCATTGAAGCAGACGGGGTCGCGGGGCAGGACCCCCCTCTCACCGGTCGGACGGCGCCTTGGCGTGAACTTGACGCTGTCCGAGGTGCCTGGCGACGCAAAGGGCGCCCACCGGACCGGTGGGCGCCCTTCGGGAATCAGATGCCGCGGATCAGACCTGGCCGGCCTTCTCCAGAGCGGTGCAGCAGGTGTCGACGATCAGGCGCGTCACGACGTACGGGTCGACGTTCGCGTTCGGACGGCGGTCCTCGATGTAGCCCTTGCCGTCCTTCTCGACCTGCCACGGGATGCGGACCGAGGCACCGCGGTCGGAGACGCCGTAGCTGTACTCGTTCCACGGGGCGGTCTCGTGCAGACCCGTCAGACGGTCGTCGATGCCCGCGCCGTAGTTCTTGACGTGGTCCATCGGCTTCGAGCCCTCGCCGAGCGACTCGCACGCGGTGATGATCGCCTCGTAACCCTCACGCATCGCCTTCGTGGAGAAGTTGGTGTGCGCGCCGGCGCCGTTCCAGTCGCCCTTGACCGGCTTCGGGTCGAGGGTCGCGGAGACGTTGAAGTCCTCGGCGGTGCGGTACAGCAGCCAGCGGGCCACCCACAGCTGGTCGGAGACCTCGAGCGGGGCGAGCGGGCCGACCTGGAACTCCCACTGGCCGGGCATGACCTCGGCGTTGATGCCGGAGATCCCGAGGCCCGCCTTGAGGCAGTTGTCCAGGTGCGCCTCGACGACGTCACGGCCGAAGATCTCGTCCGCGCCGACACCGCAGTAGTAGCCGCCCTGCGCGGCCGGGAAGCCGCCCACGGGGAAGCCGAGCGGGCGCTCACCCTCGAAGAACGTGTACTCCTGCTCGATGCCGAAGACCGACTCCTGCGCGGCGAACTGCTCCGCGACCTCGGCGAGCGCGGCACGGGTGTTGGACTCGTGCGGCGTCATGTCGATGTTCAGGACCTCGCACATGACGAGGATGTCGTCGCCGCCGCGGATCGGGTCCGGGTAGGAGGCGACGGGACGCAGCACGCGGTCGGAGGCGTGGCCCTTGGCCTGGCTGGTACTCGAACCGTCGAAGCCCCAGATCGGCAGCTCTTCGAGCGCCGGCGCGGAACCCGCGATTATCTTCGTCTTCGAACGGAGCTTGGCCGTCGGCTGGGTGCCGTCGATCCAGATGTACTCAGCCTTGAACGTCACGGGGCCACATCCTTCGGGTGGGTCTGTACGGCGCAGTCATGTGCGGGTGCGGCGCCTCGGTGTGCTGCTCCGCAGACTGTCAACAGGCGATTTCCCGTCCGTTGCCCGTATGTGAACCCCGTGTTACTCGGGTCCCTCTGTGGCCGGAGTCACGTTTCGCCGGACGGCCCCGGCCCGCGCACGTCATGGGGGCACGCGCGCGGGCCGGGGCCGTAGGCCTGGTGGACGCCTGTGAGGTCAGCCCACCTTCTCTATACGTGCGTTGCGGATGAGGAATTTGCCCGGTTCGCGGACCTGTTCGAACGCCGAGTTGTTCAGCAGGACGCAGTTCCCGGAGACGGATGTGACCTCGACGGACGTGGACTTGCCGTTGTCCAGGTTGGTGACCTTGAGCTTCGTCCCGGCGGGGAACTGCCCGCTGGACGCGGCGGGCGCGCCGCCCTCACCGGACAGCGTCACGGTCGACCCGGCACAGACCTGCTCACCGGCGGCGTCCCCTCCTGCGTCACCGGCGCCGCCGGCCGCGTCCGTGGGATCGGGTTCGGCGGTGACGGTGTCCGGGGGCGCGGCGGTCACCGTCTCCATGCCGCCGGCCGCATCATCGGAACCGGCTCCGGCTCCGGCCGCATCATCGGAACCGGCCCCGTCCCCGTCCCCGGCCTGCGCCCCGTCCCCGGCCTGCGCCCCGTCCCCGGACTCGCAGCCGGACGCCGCCTCCTTGCGCCGGATCTCCGCGATGACGGCTTCCCGGTTGGCGATGCGGGCCTCGGACTGCGCGTCCGGGGCGGCCCGCTGCCCGTCGATGAACTTCTGGTTGTTGGCGATCGCGGTCTCCAGGCCCTGGCAGACCTGGGCGTTCTGCGCGACCGGCGCCGCATTGCCCGTACTCGCGAGCGCGAACGCCGCACCACCGGCGACGAGGGCCGCGCTCACCGCGAGCGCGGCCTTCTTCCGGGGGCCCATCCTTCTCCTGCGGGACATGTCCGCCTCCTGTCGTCGTTACGAACGTCGGTGCGCGCACCGTTACGTACGGGTAACCGGAGGGCGGAACTCAACTGACCCAGGGGAAGCTCAAGTAACGTACGTCACACGAGAGTTGGATCCGCGGGGGTGAGGTCGTCGCGTCTCAGTGGCGTCCGAGCACGTCCCGGACCGCGTCCTCGCTGCGCGCCACCACGGCCGTACCGTCCTGCGCCGTGATGATCGGCCGCTGGATGAGCTTCGGGTGCGCGGAGAGGGCCGCGATCCACCGGTCGCGCGAACCCGCGTCCCGCGCCCAGTCCTTCAGGCCGAGCTCCTTCGCGTCGGCCTCCTGCGTCCGCGTGATGTCCCACGGCTCCAGCCCGAGCCGCTCCAGAACGGCGCGGATGTCGTCCTCGGACGGCACGTCCTCCAGGTAGCGCCGCACCGTGTAGTCGGCGCCCTCCGCGTCGAGCAGGGAGAGCGCGCTGCGGCACTTCGAACAGGCGGGGTTGATCCAGATCTCCATGGGGCCAAAGGTACGGGAAAGGCCTTGTGGCCAGCGGCTATTGTCAGTGCCCGGCAGTAGAATTGAGGCAGTGTTCGAGGGAGCGCCCGGGGCCGCGGAGGGCCTCGGAAGGTCTCCCTCCCGCGACAGGAGGATGTCTGTGCCCGCTGCCGCACCGATGCTGATCGACCTGCCCTGCAAGCCACTCGCGAAGAAGGCCCTGCCCGCGGGACGGCCGCGTGACTGGTACATCACGCACAATCGCCGCCTCAAGGCGATGCGCCTCGCGATCGCCCTGCTCGACTCGGGCGTCTACCTCCCGAACCAGGCCCACAACCGGACGATACGGAGCACGGCGGAGCGCGTCGGTATCCATCCGCCGTCGGACACCACCTGCCACATGGTGCGCGCGCTGATGCGCTACAGCCGCTGACGACCAGGGTGCGCCGCCCGCTCGTTGTCTTGCTCAACGGGCGGGAGGCGCACGGCAGTTCACTCACTTCCCGGCCGGGGCCGGTCCCGCCAGCTCCTTCTCCAGAGGCGTACGGAAGCGGGGGGTGATCCGCGCCTCGCCCACCCACTCCTGGAGCCTCGCGGCCTGCGCCTCGACGGCGGCCGCGCCTTCCCGGCCCACGTCCGTGAGCAGCCGCCACCGGACGGTGCCGTCCTTGCCCTGCGCCCACCCGCCGGCGATCCGCCCGTCCCACCACACGGTGGGCCCGATGTTGCCCGCCCCGTCGAAGAGCGGCGCGCGCAGCTCCGGCGCCAGATACCAGTCGCGCTGCTGCCAGCCCATCGGGCTCGGGTCGAGACCGGGGAGCAGGGCCGCCCACGGCTCGGTGCCGGCGGTGACCGGCTCGACGGCGTCGGGGAGCACGAACCCGGCTCCCTCGTCCAGCTCCACCTCGACCGCGCCGACGGCCGCGAGCGCCCTGCGTACGTCGGTGACCTTCCATCCCGTCCACCACTTCAGGTCGGCCTCCGTGGCCGGACCGCACGAGCCGAGCCAGTGCCGGAGCAGCTCCGACTGGGCTTCGGCCACAGGGAGTTCGGGGTGCGCGGGCATGAGCGCCCATCTGAACTGGCTGGACGTCCACGACCCGCGGGGCCGCCCGCGCACGACGCGCCCCTCCATGCCGAGGACCCGCAGCAGCCGCGTCGAGATCGACTGCCACGCCTCGTACTTCTTGCCCGGCGCGTACAGCAGCTGCGTACGCAACCGCGGCTCGTCCTCGGCGAGTTCCGCCGCGGTCGCCTCGCCGCGCGCCCCGATCGCCGCCAGCGTTCCCGCCTCGACGTCCGCGAGCCACGCCGCGTCATGCTCGCTGCCCGCCTCCAGATGCTTGACGAAGGAGGCGCGCTCCCGCGCGGCGACCGCCACACCCGTCGACGCGTGCACCACGGCCGTGAGCGCGGCGGGGAACACGAACACCGTGTGCCGCATGCCGTGCATCCGCACCAGGGAGCGGTCCGTATACAGGGCGCGCTCCACGTCGGCGACCGTCTTCGACGGGTCCCGCAGGCGCGCGCCCACCGCCAGATACACGGTGGCCGGGTCCGTGCCGTGCAGCGCCACGAGCGACCCGGCGACCTCCTCGGCGGAGCCGGCCCGCGCGGCCGGCGCGAGCCGCTGCCCGGCCGCGAGCCTGGCCCGCCGCTCCGGCGCCCCGATGTGCCGCCGCCGACCACTCACAAGGACCTCCCAGGGCTGTTCGTCCGACCGTGCCCCCATCCTGCCCGGGCCCCCGGGCCCGTTCACCTGTTTGCCGTACCCGGCATGCCGCCCGGGCCCCGGCCGCCTTCACTGAGGTGACGGCAGCGGAACGGGCAGCGGGAGGCGTGATGTCGGGACATGGCATACGGGGCGCGGGGGCCGGGCTGCTCGTGGCGGCGGTGCTGCTCGCGGCGGCCGGCTGCTCGGACAACGACACCAGCCCCTCCGACGCGGTGTCCAAGGCCGCGTCCGCCGCGTCGTCCGCGGCGTCCCGGGGCGGTGACGTGGTCGCCTCCGCCACCGCGAAGGCGCAGGAGGAACTGGACCGCGTCAAGGGCGGCGTGAACGCCAAGGGCGACATCCGCCTCGGCGACGTCGCGAAGGCCGGCGACCGGATCACGGTCCCTGTCACCGCCACCAACAGCTCCGACTCCAAGGCGTCGTACGCGGTACAGGTCAACTTCCGCGACAGCGGCGGCAACCTCCTCGACGCGGTCGTGGTCACGGTCGACGACGTGGACAAGGGCAAATCCAAGGAGGCGACGGCCCGCAGCAACCGCACCCTCACCGGCGACGTAAAAGCGGACGTCGGCAGAGCGCTACGGCACTAGCCGTGACCGCCCCCGCAGGCCACGCGGACGGTGCCGCATGACCACCCCCGAAGCCCGGGCCGCCCTGGGCAAGGAGGCCCGCAAGCGCGCGTCACGCTCCTCGCACGGGGCGTGGATCCCCTCCGCCGACCGCCCCGACCCCGTCGTCGTACTGGAACGGCAGGCGGCCGACCGCGTCGCCGAACTGCTGCCCATCCGGTACGGGCGGATGGCGGACTCCCCGTTCGCCTTCCTGCGCGGCGCCGCCGCCGTCATGACCGGCGACCTGGCCACCCAGCGCGCCACCGGCCTCACCGTCCAACTCTGCGGCGACGCCCACCTGTTGAACTTCGGCCTCTTCGCGTCGCCGGAACGGTCCCTGCTCTTCGACGTCAACGACTTCGACGAGACCAGCCCGGGCCCCTTCGAATGGGACGTGAAGCGGCTGGCCGCGAGCGTGGCCGTCGCCGCCCGCGACAACGGGCACACCGACACCCAGGCCCTCAGATCGGCCGGCGCGGCCGCCGCCGCGTACCGCACCGCGATGCGCCGGCTCTCCGGGATGGGCGAACTCGCCGTCTGGTACGAGCACATCAATGCGCACCAGTTGCTGCCCCTCATCCGCTCCGGCCGCAGCCGACGCCGCGTCCAGGCGACCCTCGCCCACGCCACCCGCCGCACCAGCCTCCACGCGCTGGGCAAGCTCACCGAGGTCGTCGACGGGCGCCGCCGCATCATCCGGGACCCGCCGCTCCTCGAACCGGCGAGCACCCCCGACACGGCCACGGTGCGCAAACTGTTCGGCGACTACCGCTCCACCCTCGCCGAGGAACGCCGCCGCCTCCTCGACCGCTACCGCTTCGTCGAGGCCGCCCGCAAGGTCGTCGGCGTCGGCAGCGTCGGCACCCGCTGCTTCGTCGTGCTGCTCGAAGGGCGCGACGCCGACGACCCGCTGTTCCTCCAGATCAAGGAGGCCACCCGGTCCGTCATCGAGGAATACCAGCCGCACGGCCCGTACGTGCACCCGGGCCACCGCGTCGTCGCGGGCCAGCGCCTGCTCCAGGCCTCCGGTGACATCTTCCTCGGCTGGATGACCGGCCCCCAGGGCCGCGCCTTCTACTGGCGCCAACTGCGCGACATGAAGGGCTCCGCCGACGTCGCAGGCCTCTGTCCGGACGAACTGCGCGCCTACGCCGAACTGTGCGGCACCGCACTGGCCCGCGCCCACGCCCGCTCGGGCGACCGCATCGCCATCTCCGGCTACCTCGGCCGCGCCGACATCTTCGACCGCGCTGTGGCCGACTTCGCGCTGTGCTACGCGGACCAGAACGCCGCCGACCACACGGCCCTGCGCAAGGCGGCGTCGGAGGGCCTGATCACGATCGCCCCGGGCGTCTGAGAGCCGGTACGGCCGCCCACGGAGAGGGCAGCCGTACCGAAGTGACCGAAGTGACCGAAGTGACCGTGTGGATCCGGAGACGGATGTGTCAGGTCTGTCAGGAGGGGGCGGTCTCACCGACGGCCGCGCCGAGCAGCGGCACAAGGAAGGGATTGAGCGGATCGTAGTTCGCGGCGAGACGGGGGTGGGCGAATATCTCGTCCGTCGCGTCGTCAGCCACGCGGTCGACGATCGACAGGAATAGGAAAGGGAGACCGGGAGGGCAGCGAAGGCAGACCGGCGCGCGAGGACAGGCCCTACCTCGCCGGCAGACTCTCCTGGGCCCACGATGCCAGCAAGGTCAGCGCGGTCTGAGACGGTGATCCTTCCTCCACCGTGTGGGCGACCAGTGCCTGGTCCGCGTCGTCGGGGAGCCGCAGCGTTTCGAACCCGAGGTCCAGCTCGCCGACCACCGGGTGCCGGTAGACGTACCGTCCGTGGGTCTTGTCCTTGAGCCCGTGCTCCGCCCATGCTTCCCGGAACTCCGGGCTGGCGGCGGAGAGTTCGTCGAGCAGCGCAGCCGTGTGCGGGTCGTCCGGGTGGCGTCCCGCGTCGAGCCGGAGGTAGGCGGCCACGTCGCTCGCCTTGCCGCGCCAGTCGGCGTACAGGTTGCGTATCCCCTCGTCCAGAAACACCAGGCGGGCCAGGTTCCGCTGACGCGGCGGCAGCGCGCCGAAGTCCGTGATGAGCGCGGCCGCCAGCCGGTTCCAGGCCAGGACGTCGGTGTTCCGCCCGACGACGTACGCCGGCACGTCGGCCGCCGAGTCGAGGAGCCGGCGCAGCCCAGGCCGCACCTCCTGCGATTTCGGCGCCCCCTCCGGGCGGTCCGGGTCCGACCACGGCCGCGCCAGCCGGTACAGATGCTCGTGCTCCACCGTGTTCAGGCGCAGTGCCCGGGCGACCGCGTCCAGCACCGCCTCGGAGAAGTGCAGGGTGCGTCCCTGCTCCAGGCGGACGTAGTGGTCCACGCTCACCCCGGCCAGCCGGGCCAGCTCCTCCCTGCGCAGACCGGGAACGCGCCGCTGGCCGCCGTAGTCCACAAGCCCCAGCTCCTCGGGCCGCAACCGGGCCCGGCGGGATCGGAGGAACTCGCCCAGTTCTGCGCGTCTGTCCAGTGCCATGCGGCAAGTATCCCCACCCCGCTCCCCGTGTCGCCGTTCCAGCCTGGTCATGCCGTGCCCAGGCACGGGCTGCCACTGGGTGGGCCGCCGACAGGCGACCAGAGTGATGTGCACCGGAACGGTTCGAACGGCTCCGGCCCGCAAGGCGCCCCTGGCGCCCCAAGCCCCGACACCCCTACCTACGGGAGCACTTCGCCATGACCGCCACTCACCTCCCGACCCGCAGCCTCGGCAGCACCGGCATGCACATCACCCGTCTCGGGTTCGGCTCCTGGGCGGTGTCCGGATCCGGCTGGCGCTTCAGCTGGGGCGACACCGACGACGCCGAGTCGGTCGCCGCGATCCGCCACGCGATCGACTCGGGCGTCAACTGGATCGACACCGCGGCCGTCTACGGTCTCGGCCACTCCGAGGAGCTGGTCGGCAAGGCCGTCGCTCACCTTTCCGAGGCCGACCGCCCGTACCTCTTCACGAAGGCCGGCCTGGTCTGGGACCCGGACAACCCGCAGGCGGCGCCCCGCCGGATCATGAAGCCCGCCAGCGTCCGCCGCGAGCTCGAGGACTCGCTGCGCCGGCTCGGCGTCGAGCACATCGACCTGTACCAGGTGCACTACCCCGACACCGGTGAATCGCTGGAGTACGCGGGCGACGGCCACGGCGCCGTCTCCCCGAACGCCACCCCGCTGGAGGAGTACTGGCAGGTCATGGCTGATCTGAAGGCCGAGGGCAAGGTCCGGGCGATCGGCTTGTCCAACCACTCGGCGGAGCAGCTGGAGGCCGCTGAACAGATCGCCCATGTCGACGTCATCCAGCCGCCGTTCTCCGCGATCAACCGCTCCGCCTCGGCCGAGATCGCCTGGGCGCACGCCCACGACACGGGCGTGATCGTCTACTCCCCGCTGCAGTCCGGGCTGCTCACCGGCGCCTTCTCCGCCGAGCGCGTCGCGAACCTGCCCGCGGACGACTGGCGAGCCGCCCACCAGGACTTCACCACCGGCCTGGCCGCCAACCTCCACCTGGCGGACGCACTGCGTCCGGTAGCCGAGCGGCACGGTGCCACCGTCGCCGAAGTGGCCCTCGCGTGGGCCCTTGCCTGGCCCGGCATCACCGGAGCCATCGTCGGTGCCCGCAAGTCCGGTCAGGTCGACGGCTGGATCGGAGCGGGGTCGGTGGAACTGACACCCGCCGACCTGGAGGAGATCGCCACCGCCATCACGCTGTCCGGCGCGGGCACGGGTCCCGCCCGCCCGTAACAGTCCGCCGTCCGCCGTCCGCCGTCCGCCGCCGCGTAAGGAGATCACGTCGGCATGTCCCTCACCGTCGTCGCCGAGTGCCTGGCCGCTCCCGGCCAGGAGGACCGGCTCCGCACCGCCCTGGAGGCGATGATCGAGCCGTCCCTGGAAGAACCCGGCTGCCTCGCCTACTGCCCCTATACCGATCCCAACAACTGCGCCCGCATGGTGATCGTCGAGGAATGGACGGGCCCGCAGGCCCTCGCCGAGCACTTCACCACCGCTCACTTCCGTCACGTGGAACAAGTACTGGAGAGCGTCCTCGCCAGGCCGATGACCATCCGCAAGCTGATCACCGCTCCCGCCGGCTGACACCCACGGAAAAGGCCGTCGGCCGCGCCTTCCGAACCCGGAAGAACACGGCCGACGGCCCACAGACGTCCCAGGAGAGCGGAAACCCGCTCAGACCTGCGGCGTTCTTAGATGTCGAAGTAGAGCTAGAGGAATGCTCTGACCTGCATAGACCAGCCTCCGATGGGGCCTGGGTGCACACCGGGTGCACGCTGCTGATCGGCGGCTTGTTCGGACAGGTGATCGCCCCCCGTCCCGTCGAAGGGCTGGTTGCCGAGGACCTGTCGTACGGTCAACTCCTGATTCCTGCCTCTCGCTTGAGACGGTTCATCACGTACGTGCTGAAAAGGTGATCGCACCGGCCGAGGAGATCGGCCACCTCTGCGTCCCCGAGCGGCACGTTCGCCGACGGCTGCCAGCGCTGGACGGACTGCTCGGACCAGCGGCGCAGCTTGTCGTCCGAGTCGTTCAACAGGGCGACTGCAGAACGCAGTTGGATCACTCCGCCCTGTACGTCGAGCAGCCGGAACGCGGCGAGCCGGGTGTGACGGGGCCGGTCCGGTGCGAGCCGATCGAGCAGCCAGTCGGTATCCAGGTTGCCTGCTGACGGGGCGAGCGCAGTCGCAGCCTCGCGTGCGACGGCCGGTGCCGGATCGTCGAGGAGCGCGCGCAGACGTTCTGCCTCCACCGCGTCCAGGGCGCGCAGCCCCACCACCGCGCCCACCCGGACCGCACCCACAGGGTGCGTGACCAGCGGCCACAGCAGCTCGGCATCGGCGCGTACTCCGCACTCGCCGAGCCCAGCCGGCGCCCCCGGCGGCACCTCGCCGGCGCGCATGCACCAGTCCCGGTACAGCGGAAGCGGATCGATTTCTTTCTGTCGTACGACATAGCGCGCGCAGGCTCGCACCAGCGACGAGCGGTCGACCAGGAACTCCTGTGCTCGGCCTGCCTGCCCAGCCCGCCGCAGCCCGGTCACACTGGCCGACCGCACTCATGGATTACGGGAGCCGAGCAGCGGCACGAGCACTTCGTCGTAGTCGGCTTCCGATGCTCCTGCGAGCGCGACGTCGGCGCACAGTTTCTGGACGACCGTGTCGTTGTCGCGGGCGGCGGTACGGGCCATCTCGGCGGGGGACAGTCGGCGTTCGGCCACGGCGATGCGATGGGCGAACCTGCGCACGTCACGGTCCCGGTCGGTGAGCAGAGGCACGAGCCGCCCGTGCGGCGCCTGGCACAGTAGCTCGCGCAGCAGTCCGACCGCGAACTCCCCGCGGTCCCGGCGCCCAGCCTTCAGCACCAGCGTCGCGAGCCCTGTGGCATCCGCGCCGTCGAGCCCGGCCCGCAGCACCTTGCGGGCTCGCTCGCGCACCGGAGCCGCCCAGTCGGCACATCGGACGACGACGAGCGGCAACAGCGCGGGCCGTCCCGCTGCCTTGCCCACGGCCGCCTCTCGAACCCGCCCGTCAGGGTGGCACAGCGCCAAGGCGAGCCGGGCGTCGTCGAGCTCCCGGCCCTGCCGTCGAACGGCGAATCCCTTGAGACCCCAACTCGTCTGCCCGTCGATGACCTCGGTCCGTGTGGGCAACAACTCGCGCTGCGACCAGCCGAGATCCCGCACGCCGAGATCGAGGCTGAGCCACGAGTCAGGATCACGGACATCGAGTACCTCGCCCAACGCCACCCCTTCACCCAGCCGTACGGCGGCCGCCACCCCGGTTCCGTCGTCCCCGCCCATGCGTGCCCCGCAATATGTGTATTCGACCTGTCTGATCTGCGGTGATGCTACGCCGCCCCACTCCGGCCGGTCGCCTGATATATCCGCACGCGGACTGCAGCTCGCTGTCTCCGGGCGACCGGTCACGTGACCGGCCGGGTCCGCCAGAGGTCGAATTGGAGGTGTGCAACGGCTCTGAACTGCGGCGACGTATGGTCTGCGAGTGGGCGGTGTATAGACAGTGCGCATTGCGAGGGAGGGGCGGCGGAGCGGGGTTTCGATCGCACCCTGGCGGCGCATCTAGTCCCTCATGACCGACACACCGCAGGAACAGCTCGACGGCTTCGTGCAGGCCATCAACGACCTTCACTTAGCCACCGTGCGTGACGAGGACGTCCGTGCGGGATCCGAAGCTGCCGCCAACCTCCACTCGGGCAGCGGCTACCTCTACGCACCGACGGCGGTCCTTGAGGCGTTTTCACGCGCCATCGAGATCGGCTACGCGGCGGCCCTCCAGGACATGCGCGAAGGGAAGCTGGACGCGGACATCGAGCAGTGGCGGCCTGAGCTGTTCGAAGGCGAGTGATGGGTGCGAGCCTTTGTCAGGCGGCTGGCCGGTAGCGCTGGCCGATCGCCTTGCGGGCCTTCTCGACGGCGCCCGTCACGCGGTGGACGTACCGACGCAGGGTGAACGCGGGATCTTCGTGGCCGAGCAGGTCGGCGAGGGTGTAGACATCCACACCCTCGTTGATCGCCTCGGAAGCGAAGAGGTGCCGCAGAGCATGCATCATCTTGTCGCGGCACTCCTCCCACTTGCGGCCCTTGCCAACGGGCTTGTCGTTGAGGGCCTTTATCGTGCCGATCGCCTCTAGGGCGGCCTTCCAGAGGTAGTTGAAGTAGTTCTTGTTCAGCGGATTGTGCTCCCGCGTGGTAAACACCAGACGCACGGTCATCGGCTCACCGTCCTTGGTCATCCACGGCAAGGTGACCTCGACCGGCGGGTGCTTGCGCATGTGCTCGGTGAGCAGTGCGGCCAGCGCATCGCCGACCGGTACGAAGCGGTCCTTGGGGTCGTCTTCCGTGCCGCCCTTCGGCGGGGCGAAGACCAGCGTGCCGCGGTCGTGTGTGATCTGACGGCGGATGTGGACGACCTTGTCCTTCTGCAGCCAGTTGACATCCTCGGGGCTGAAGCCGAAGATCTCGCCCTGCCGCATGCCGAGCCCCCGGCCGCAGTCGACCGTGGCTTGGTAGCGGTCGGGCAGGTGCTGGCGCACCGCGTTCGTCTGTTCCCAGGACAGCGGCACGTCCTTCGCTGCCTTCTTTGACCGCCTCGGCTTCACGCGCTTCACCGACCCCGTCTCGCAAGGGTTCTTGGCGATCAGGTCGTCGTCCACGGCCATGGCCAATATCGACGACAGGTGCGTGAAGACCAGCCCGACCGTCGTCTCGTCCAGCACCTGCAGCCGTCGCTTGATCCAGGTCTGCACGGTGGACGCCTTGATCTGGCGGAGCTTGAGCGAGCCCAGCGGCCCGATGATGTGGTTGCGGACGCGGGATTCGTACTGGGCGTAGGTCCGAGGGTTGTCGAAGGTCTGGTTCTCCAACCATTGCTCGGCCACTGCCTTGAGCTGGGCCTCGCCCTTCCTCGGGTCGATGTACGTGCCGTCGTCGACGCTGCCCTGCATCTTGGTGAGGTGCTGCCGGGCATCCTCGTACCGGTCGAAGCTCTCGCTCTGCTGCTGCCCGTCGGGGTCTCGCCACCGGGCCAACCACCGCTTGCCGCGACCGTGTTCGCGGGAAGGGACCTTGTTGTGGGCTGTGCACTTCTCCTCGCCGGCCTGCGGCCGCTTCTTGTGCCAGCGGTCGTACGGCTCAGCCACGCGGCGCCGCCAAGGAGTCCGCGAGCAGAGCGCTCGGCGAGATGTCGAGGGCGGTGGCGATGGTGACGAGGTCGTCGACGTCGCAACGGCGTCGAGCGCGTTCGGTGCGACTGAGGGCGGTGTTGGTCATGGGGCGGCCGAGGGCGGTGCAGCGCTCGGCGAGGTCCTGCTGGGAGAGCCCGCGCAGCAGACGCAGGCGCTCGATATTGTGCGCGGCCTGAATTCCGGCGGGGCCTATTTCAATGGGTCGGGTTGCCATGACAGATAGCTGTAACTCGAATTCAGCGGCCATGGCAAGGGGTTGCTCAAGAACTTGTGAAAAGTCGGCGGCGTTAGGGAATTCGGCGGTTCGGTGAAGCCGGATTCTCGTGCTATGGTCCCGCGCCGCTGTTCCCTGAGGGTGCTTCGGGTGGCTGGTGACCTGGGTGGTGATGGCTTCGTCCCACAGGGTGGGATCGAATCGGGCGACTGGTGGTGCTCGGGTGGGAAAGCGGACAGATCCCCCTGGGTTTTGGAGTGATTTCGGCAACCGGGGATTCGGGTCTACGGTTTTGGTTCCACTCGGCTACAGGCCGTTTGGGGCGGCCGTGGAATTTCCGCACAATGCCGCTGGACGCCGCCGATAAACCTGTGGCTGTCTTGTCCACCCCACCACTTCCGTGAAGGAGCCCCTATGCCCCGAACCCCTCGCCCCGCAGCCGCCAGCGGTGCGGGTCCTGTCCCGCTGGCCACGCCGGAGGAGGTTGCGATCTACCTGGGCGTGCCGGTGAAGACGCTCTATCAGTGGCGTCATCGCCGTACCGGTCCGACCGTGCACAAGGTCGGTCGGCACCTGCGCTACCGGTGGCGGGAGGTGGACACGTGGCTGGACGCGCAGACCTCGTACGACCTCACGGTCTGACTCCGCACCTGGCGGGGACAACGAAGCGGCCCCCGGCGAGCCACCGCCGAGGGCCGAGGATTCCCCAACTGATCGCCCATATCTGAAGGAACGAACGGGTGAGGGCGGGTCTTGCCGGACCTGCCCTCACCGGAGAGGAACGTCTATGGAGGACTCTACGTCCGCCTCTGCCGCCGACGCATCCCACCGGGCAGTCTGGCCCACGGCCGCCGTCCCCGGTGAGGGAATCCCCTGGCTCCGTGGGGACCACGGGGACGCACAGACTGCGCAAGCTGTCCCCGGCCAGATGGTCATTGCGGCCGACGGGGACCAGCACGGTCCCCGAAGCGAAGCCGACGTGAGGGGACGGGAAGTCGGGGACCGGATATCCGCAGCCGCGATTGGGGACCGGTCCCCAACCGATGACCGGGTCCCCGCGCTCGCTGCTGATCTGCAGGTCAGCGCGGCGGGGACCGAACTTGGGGACGGTGGCGGGGACGTACCGCCACCGTTTGGGGACGGGGGTTCCGGTCCCCAACGGTCTCTGGGGACCGGCGAAGCGATGGGGACCGATGGTCCGTCGGGGACGGGGACGGGGACGGGGACAGGGACGGGGACGGGGACGGGGACGGGGACGGGGTCCGGGACGGGCGGCACTGCTGATTCCGGTGGCGCTTCGGGGACCGAGGACGACGCGGGCGCGCTGACCGGTGAGGGAGCGGTGCTCCTGGATGAGTTGCGGACGACGATCGGCAAGTACGTGGTGCTGCCGAACGAGGAGGCGCTGACCGCGGTCACCCTGTGGGTGGCGGCCACGCATATCCAGACCGCCCTGCAGCACGCGCCCCGCCTGGCGGTGATGAGCCCGACCAAGGGTTGCGGCAAGTCCCGTGTTCTGGACGTGCTCTACGAGACCGTCCACGACCCGATGATGACGGTGAACACCTCTCCTGCGGTCATCTTCCGCACCATCGGCAAGATCCCGCCCACCTTGCTGGTCGACGAGGCGGACACCATCTTCAGCCCCAAGGCCAGCGGCGACAGCGAGATCCTGCGCGGCCTGCTGAACGCCGGCCACCAGCGCAACCGGCCCGCCTGGCGGATCTCCGGCCCGGAACACAAGCCCACCCCGTTCCCCACCTTCGCGATGGCCGCGATCGCGGGGATCGGCGACCTGCCGGACACGATCACAGACCGGTCGGTCGTGCTGCGGATGCAGAAGCGCAAGCCCGGCGAGAAGGTCGCCCCGTTCCGCACGCGGTACGCGGCGCCTGAACTCAACGCGCTGCGCGACCGGCTGGCCGCTTGGCTGGGGCCGCTGCGTGGCACGGCTGCGCGCATGGTTCCGCAGATGCCGGTGGAGGACCGGGCAGCGGACACCTGGGAGCCGCTGGTCATCATCGCCGACCTGGCCGGCGAGCACTGGCCCGCCCAGTCACGTGCCGCCTGCCTCACCATGACCCGGCACGAGGCGGCCCAGGACGAGCAGACCAGCCTCAAGACACGGCTGCTGCGCGATATCCACCGCGTCTTCGAGCGGGCGAGCAACCCCGAGGCCCTTGCCACCCAAGACCTGGTCGCCGCCCTGATCCAGGACGCGGACGCCCCGTGGGCGGAGCACGGCGCCAAGGGGCTGAACGCCTACCACCTGGGCAACCTGCTGCGGGACTTCGACATCCGCCCCGCCAACTACCGCTTCGACCAAGGCCGACAGGCGAAGGCATACCTGCGCAACCGATTCCTGGATGCCTGGGCCCGCCACTGCCCCGACCTTGCGGACACGGACGTCAAGCCCGAGCCCTCACCTGGCACGGCACCTGCCCGCCCGACGCAGGGCAATCCGCCCTCCGCGCCGGCGGGCTCGCTGCCTGTCGGTCCGCCCGGCGGCCCCGCCGGGCGGAAGCGAACTCTCTGACCCCACCCGCGTAACGCACTTGGGCCGTAGTCCGTATCACTGCGTCGCATCCGTCCCCGCGCAGGTCAGCGCGGGGACGGACTCTCTCACCGGGACGGACGCATCCGTACCTGCCCGTCTGTCCGTACCTGTGCTGACCAAGCACGCGACGCATGCAACGGATGCGACACCGCACCAACCCCTGCCATGGGAGCACCACGATGCCCGACAACGACAGCAGCGACCTCCATCCCGCCCGCCGCAGGGGATGGCTCGGCCTGGGCCGACGAACAGCAGCAAGCTGGAGCGTTCGAGCCCCTAACGGGGCTTCGTCCGCGCTTGCCCCCGCCCCTGGGGAGGCGGAGGAGGGGGCGACGGCCGGGCGCCAGCGGGCGCCCGAGACAGAGGAAGGGGTGACCGAACTCGATACCGATCCCGTCGCCAAGGCCCCACACGACGAGCAGCCCGCGAACACCGCCGCCCCGCAGCTCGAGTCATCTGCCGAGACCCCGAGGCCAGTTGAGCAGCCGTCGTGGCGTGAGCCAGATGCCCCCGCGTTGCCCGCGAGGCTAAACCGGAAGCGCACGGTCGAGAAGCGCGACCAAGAGAAGAAGATCCGCTTCACCCCCACCGCGGTCCGCCTCATCGACGAGGCAGCCAAGCAGCGCTACCTGACGTTCGCCGGTTTCGTCGGCGATGCCGCCCTGGCGGTCGCGCTCGGCAAGGCGAATATGGCCGGCAGCCCGGAAGACGATCCGATCCGCCCGCTCGTGGAAGCCGTCGAGGCGCACACCAGGGCGTTGAACCGGATCGGCACCAACCTCAACCAGATCACCATGGCCATCCACTCCGGCGCCATTCCCGAACGCGCCGAGACCGTACTCGACCACATCGAGCTGGCCGCGCAGGCCAGTTATCAGCTGATGGACCGGCTCCTGGCGGACGGAGCCTGGCATGGTGCCTGATGTCTCCACCGGCTCCGATACCCAAGGGCTGCTCGTCTACCTCTTCGGCCCCGGACGTCGGGACGAGCACACTGATGCGCACATCGTGGGGGCCTGGGACATGGCCGGCGCTCCCGACCCCGGCCGCGACCCCACGGTCACCTACGGCCAGCTGGCCAAGCGTCTTGACCACCATGTCGACCTGCGTACCCGCGAACTCGGTATGAGGCCGCCGAAGCACGTGTGGCACTGTCCGGTGCGTACCGCGCCAGGTGACCGCTACCTGACCGATACGGAGTGGGCTGAGGTCGCCCGCCGGGTCGTCGCGGCGACCGGGATCGCCCCGGTGGGCGACGACACCGCCTGCCGGTGGATCGCGGTGCGGCATGCGGACGACCACATCCACATCGTGGCCACCACCGTCCGCGCCGACGGCCGCCGCCCGCGAACGAACCGCGACGGGCAGCGCGCGCAGGCGGAATGCCGGAAGATCGAGGCCGAGTTCGGGTTGCGCCGTCTCAAGTCCGGTGACCTGACCGCCGCGAAGACCCCGACCGGGGCGGAACGCGCTAGGGCCGACCGCCAAGGCCAGGAGGTGACCGCCAGGGAGTGGCTGCGCGAACGCGCCTACGCGGTCGCCGCCGCCGTCCACAGCATCGACGATTACTTCACCGTGCTCGCCTCACTCGGGATCCAGGTCAAGACCCGCATCGGCCCCGAGAGCGGCGAGGTGACCGGCTACAGCCTGGCTGCCCCTGGCGACAGCATCTTCTTCGGCGGTGCCAAACTCGCACCTGACCTGTCCTACAACCGCTTGACCGAACGCCTCCCCGTCCAGGACGTGACGGACAGGCCGAAGGTGGTGGCGGACCCGGCCGAGCCGTGGCGTCGCACGGACTCCGCTGCACGTGGGGTTCTCACCGCGCTCGATTCGGGCGACGACGCCACCGCCCAGGGACAGCTGGTTGCCTTCGCCGACGCCCTGCACAACCTCGCCCGCGCCACCCCAGGCCCGCACCAAGCCGAACTCCAAGCGGCAGCCAAGGCGTTCAACCGCGCCCGCCGCTCGGCGATCCGCGCCGACCAACAAGCCGCAACCGAGCTCGGCCAGGCCGCCAGGGAACTCGCCTACGCACCCAACCTCCCCGGCGGCCTCGCCATCGCGCTCGTCTTCACCGCCCTGCACCTGGCACGCGCCGCTGCTCACTGGCACGCCCAGCGCGGCCACGAACAGCAAGCGGCAGCGGCCGAGGAAGCCTTCCGCCATCTCCAGACCGGCTACCAGCAGGCCGCCGCACCCCATCTGGCCGGCCTCGCCCAGCGCGCACCACGCCGCCAGACCATCCAGCGCTTCGAGACCGCCGTACGCGAGGCCATGCCCGACCACGCCGACCGCATCTTCACCGACCCCGCCTGGCCCGCCCTGGCAACCACCCTCGCCCGCGCCGAAACCGCCGGCCATACACCCTGCGTCCTCCTCGCCGAAGTGGCCGCCAGCCGGGAACTCGACACAGCCGAACGTCCAGCCGAGGTCCTGAACTGGCGCATCACCACGCAACCCAACAAGCGAGCGAGGGCAGCGCGGCAGCCCAGCCCTGTCTTGGGCGCGGCAGCGGCGCCTCCGGCTGTCCAGCCTTCTTCTCCGGCCATGAGCCCGACGCACGAGGAGCGCCGTCGGCACCGATAGTTGCACGCGCCACCATGCCTGAGCGTCGAGAGTCCCCGGCAACTTCTGCGCCATGCCTACGGGACTTCGCGCCCAGGCGAGGCCGCTGGCACAGGCGATGCGATGCCTCCGCTCAGCCCTCTCGCCCACGCTGTCACCTGAGTGAGGTGCTCGGCTTGCAGCCCCAGATGCGCATCCGGCTGCACGAGGAGGGTGGGGAAGCCCGCGGCGGTGCGCTGCACGGCCCACTCGTGGTCGAGCGCGGTGAAGTCGTCATCGATCCAGACCGCGGGTTCGCCGCCGAGCCACGCGTCGACGTAGTCGCGCTTCCAGAGGTAGCCGTTGGGATGGGGCGTCGTGATCTTAGGGCGCGGGAGGTCGACGTACGCGAGGGCCGGGAGGCCGAGGAGCGGGCCGATCAGCGTGGTGGCGTCCCGGCGCCAACTCGTGCACCAGACCGGGGCGAGGGGAACGCTCCGGAACATGGTGGTGAGCAGGGGCCCGTGCTCCGGGTTGAGCCAGATGGTGACCGGTTCCTCCGAGGTCCGGCCGTCCGGTACGACCGCGTGGCAGACGTGCGTGGCGGGGACGCTGCCGTCGCCTTGGGGGAAAGGTATGAGGACACCGTCGATGTCCAGCAGCAGGTAGGGCACGTTCATAGGTGCCTCCGTAAGGTGTGGCGGTCGGCAGCGTCAGAGCTTGCGGGCCGTGATCAGCAAGGTCGTGGGCCAGTGGCCGAGCCGGGCGTCGTGGAACTCGTGGGCTGCGGTGAGCCATAGGCCAGCGTCGGCAAGGTGCCGCTGCCACTGCTCGGCGCTGAAGTCCCAGCGGGCGACGGGCAGTCGGGTGCGGTCGGGCAGAACGACGTACTCCCGGCGGGGGCGGTCGCCCGTGGCCGGGTGACGTCCTCCTCGCTGAGGGTGCGGGGTGGAGAAGGCGAGGGTGCGACCGGGCTTGAGGCGCTGAACGATGGCGGGCAGCAGCAGTTCAGGGGCTACGAGGCCGACGGCGCCGAACACGGAGTAGATGGCGTCGAACTGCTCGTCGCAGCCCTGCAGGTAGTGCAGTGCGTGGCCGGCGACGAAGGCGAGGTTGTTCAGCCTTCCGTAGTGCGAGCGTGCTCGGCGGATCTGGAGTCCTACGAGGTCCAGGCCGGTGACTCGGGCGCCATGCCGGGTGGCGAGGTGGGCGGCGTTGTGGCCGGGGCCGCAGCCGAGTTCGAGCAGCTGTGTGCCGCGCAGGTTCGTACCCAAGATTTCGGCGCCTGGCCCTATACAGGGGCGCGTTGTCCACTCCATCCGCGCGGGTACAGCCAGAGGTTCGGCGGGGCCCTGCACCGTGCGTTGGAGGGCGTGGGTGTACCAAGGCGATGCCTGGGCGAGGGACATCAGACCTCCAGGAGTTGGAGGACGTCGGTGAGGTGGCGGCGTACGACCTTGATGTACGCGGGGTCGGTGGCCGGGTCGTTGATCCAGCGGATCGATTGCTCCATGAACCACTCGACCGCCCACATGCGGTGCCACCCGAGCGCCCACTGTTCTGCGGGCAGGCCGCCGCGCTCGGCGAGGGCATCAGGGGTGCCGCCGGCGGTGACGTACTGGTCGAGGAAGACCCGCATCCGTACCGGGGCGGGAGTGTCGAGGGTGCCGTGCCAACTGGCGAGGTCGAGCAGGCCGGGGCCGGTGAAAGCGCGGGCGAAGTCGAGCAGACGCCAGCCGTGATCGCCGATGTGGAGGCTGGTGGGGTGGAACTCGGAGTGCACCCAGCCGAATGGGGCGAGCGTGGTGCCGGTGGCGCGGGGACCGGCGGCCTTGACGATCTGGTCGAGGGCATCTGCGATGTCGGCGGTGTCCGACCAGCGGCCGGCCGCGTGGAGCTGGTCGAGGTGCTGAGTTGCACGGGCGGGCAGGCTGCTCAGGCGTCCCTCGTCGAGAAGAGGCAGGGCCGGCGCGGTGCGGGTGCCATGGAGGACCACGGCCGCAGCGACGCCGTCGAGGTCGTCCGCCTCGCGTGAGGGGGCACCGAGGTCTTCGAGGAGCATGCCGAGGCAGCCGTCCAGGATCGCCGTCGCGCGCAGTTCGGGGACGGGGACGCCGAGGGTGTGGGCCAGGCGCAGGGCTTGGGCTTCGCTGTCGAAGGGCTGCATGGCGTACTTGAAGATGGCGGTGGTCCGGTCGGGGAAGGTGACGCGTTCGACGCCGGACATCGACCACACCCGCACCTCGGCGCGCTCGGGCAGGGGCAGGCCCTTGACCGCGCACAAGTGGGTGAGGAGTTCGGCGGTCAGCTTCTCGTCCATGAGAGGGCTCCGTGGGTTGGTGGCGTCCGGGGCGGGCGAACATGGTCGGCCCGCCCCGGAGCCTGGTCGGGTGTTACGCGGCGGGCCCGGTCACGCGGTGGGCGTAGACCTGCTCGATCCATCCGGCCTTGAACTGGGCAAGGTCGTTACGGAAGTTGGCCATCGAGGCACCGTAGGGCGCGACGACGCCACCGGACTGGTCCGGCACGGACTGGCAGCCGTGCACGAGCCTTCCGCCGAGGGCGGCGTGGGCCTTGACGGACTCGATGCGGCGGTGCTCGTTGAACCAGCCGCCGTGGTAGACCTCGTCGAGCATCCCGCCGGTCTCGTCGTCCAGGTCGAATACGACGGAGGTGGCGGCGGGGAAGAACCAGCACGGGCCGACGTTCGAGATGTGCCCGTCCAGCTCGACCTTGTTCAGCGCCATCAGCGTGGCCGCCTCGCGCAGCATCCGCAGGTGGGCAGCCGTGACCTGCGGCAGCCCGAGACCCGCGAGGTGCTCGTTGCGGAAGAGATACGCGTACACCTCGTACGCGGTGGCCAGGACCTGGGCTGCGTTCGACGTGGAGATGGCGTTGGCCCTCACGAAGTCGAGGGCGAGCTGCTCGACCGCGCACTGCGTGGTCTCGCCCACGTCCAGGAGCTGGGACTTGACCAGCTCCCAGTCGGCGACGAGCCAGGTGTTGGACTCGAAGCGGAAGAAGTACTCGGCCGGGTCGATGGTGATGCGCCGGCCTTCGACCTGGATGCCGGGCAGGCGGCTCCAGCGCTCGTCGAATGCCTCAGGCAGCTCGACCGTGATGGCCGTAGCGGTTGCCGTGTCGATCGTGGTCACCGGGTTCTCCGTCTCTGATCGGCCGGGTTCGGGCACAGGAATGCCGAACCCGGAGCGGGCGTACGGAACTTGGGAGCCGCCCGGCCAAGTGGGGAGCCTGGATTCACGGTCGGACCTGGAACCGTTCCGGGCGGCTGATGATTAGTGAACCGTTCGTCACGCTCAGTGGGTACGGTGAAGGGCAGGCCAAGCGGTATACGCGGTTTACAGCCCCGGGAGCGGAGGGATCGTGGCAGCGCCCAGAGAGCCCAACTCCCGTCTGCGCGACACCATCGAGGCCATCGGCTGCACCTTCGAGGCCCTGGCCAAAGACGTCCGCCGCGTCGCCGCGGAGAACGGCGAGATGCTGCAGACCAACAAGTCGGCCATCTCGCACTGGGTAAGCGGAGCCCGCCAGCCCACCGGAAGGACCGGCCAGTACCTTGCCGAAGCCCTCTCCCGCCGGTCGCACAGGAACATCACTCAGGTCGAGATCGGCCTGGCCACCTCGGAATCCGCGGCCGTCGAACCGGACCAGGATCCGGTCCTCGCCGCAACCGACCTCGGTCGCGCCGACGTCGAACGCCGCCGCTTCCTCGCCATCGCCGCCTTCACCACCGCCGGTGTCGCCATGCCCCTCGCGTACGACCACGAGGCAACCGCCCGCATGCTGCGCGCCCGCACCGGCCGCATGCTCGTCGGAGCGGAGGACGTGGACGTGGTACGCCAGATCACCGCCGCCTTCAGCGCAGCCGACGAACGCCTGGGCGGAGGCCACGGCCTGACCACCGTGACCGCCTACCTCGCCGACACAGCAGCGCCCATGCTCCGCGCCCGTTTCCCGACCGAAGTCTTACGCCAAGCTGCCTTCGGCGCGGTGGCCGAACTCGCCTACCTGGCAGGCTGGAAGCACCACGACCTCGGTCAGGAAGGTGCCGCTCAGCGGTACTACCAGGTTGGATACCAGCTCGCCTGCGAAGCCGACCCACGTGGCCACGCCGCCTGGATGATGCGCGCTCTCGCCCACCAGGCGCTCAGCCTCAAGCAGCCAGACCACTGCATCGACCTCGCCGAGGCGGCCCTCGCCAATGGAATCGGGTATGTCGACGGACAGACCGAGGCCCTGCTCCACATCACCCATGCCCGTGCTTACGCGGCCACTGGCGAGAGGCCCGCGGCTGCCCGAGCCCTCCTCGCCGCCGAAGATGCCCTGCTTCGCGAAGACGGACCTCAGCCCAGCTACTCCCGCGTCAGCGGCCCAGCCGCCGGCACCGTGGCCAGCCACACCGCCCGCACCCTGACTGACCTCGCTGACCACGTCGGCACCGAACAGCAGCACCGCGACGCCCTCACCCGTTGGGATCCCGAGAAGTACAAGCGCGTCCACGCCCTCACGTACGCCGACCTCGGCGACAGCCTCGCGGCGCAGGCCCGTGCCGACGAGGCGGTAGCTGCCTGGTCCCAGGCCATGTGGCTCATGGAGGGCATGACCTCCGACCGCACCCGCAAGGCCATCACGTCACTCCGCTCGACCCTCGTGGTCTATCAGCGACGCAGAGTGCCCGGAGCGGCCGAACTCGCCCGCCGCGCACGCGAAGCACTCGCCTAACATGCCCAACAACCCGGCCGACGAAGGGACCATCGTGGCTCAGCCGACAATCGACGCTCAGCAGCCGAAAGCCCTCAAGCCCGCCCTCGAATCCATGACCCTGCTGGTCGCCGCCGTCATCGTTCACGACAAGGCCACCAACCGCGTCGTCCTCCTCCAACGCAGCGAGAACGCCAAGTTCGCCCAAGGGATGTGGGACCTGCCGGTCGGCAAGAGCGAGCCGGGTGAGCCGATCACAGAGACCGCGGTCCGTGAGCTGTACGAGGAGACCGGTCTGACTGTGAAGCCAGAGTCCCTCAAGGTCGCCCACATCATCCACGGCGCATGGGGAGTTGAAGCACCCAACGGCTTCCTCACCGTCGTCTTTGCTGCTCACGAGTGGACGGGCGAGCCAATGAATCGCGAGCCGGGCAAGCACGCCCAAGTCCGTTGGATCGAGGCCGACTCGATCCCCGAGGAGTTCGTCGACACCACCGCCAGTGCGCTGCACTGCTACCTGTCCGAAGGCGCTCAAGTCTCGCTCGATAGCTGGAAGTAGCCGGAGTGCGCACCCCTGCTGCGGCGGGGCGAACGTGCATACGATCGCTGAGGTTTCAGAAATCCAACCTCGATTGAGGTACGATTTCTGAAACTCAAGTCGCTTGGAGGGAACGGACCTTGGCGCAGCTCGAACAGCACGCCCGGCAACTTGCCGAACTCGGCGTGTCAGTCGATTTGTTCACCGTGGCCTTAGGTATGGCTGTCGAGGACGTGCGTGGCTGCACGGACTTCGACGCCCCCGCTGCGCGAGGGTTCATCTTCTGGAGCCGGGTGAACCGCTACCTGGCCGAGATGCTGGTGCCCGACAGTTGGGGGCGCACGTCTCGGGACAGCATCTTGCGGGTGATCCACCCCGAGCGCAGTCACGCCATCACGGCGATCAGCGCCGAAGGCGGTGTCGCGAACCTGGAGAAGCCTGTGAGGTCCAAGAACCCCAAGGGCCCTGCGATGGCGCGCATGGTGGAGAAGAACGTACAGCTCTCGTTCGTGTCGCGAGACGAGCTGCTGTACGGGGTGGAGCTGGACCAGATCCCGACCTGGTGTCTCCTCTACAAGCGTGTCGAGCGAGAGATCCTGGCCGAGCTGTCGTTGCCAGTGAAGATGAAAGGCAAGTACGTCGACGAGTGGCTCACGCGCATACCGATCAGTCTGCCGCCCCTGGATGACCCAGGCTTCGACATCTCGCTCGATGATCCTGGCGACGACGAGGGCCCGGAGGTCGTGGTGGAGTTCTTGGGAGAGAATTAGCTGGTCGGAACAAGATATGGGAGTTGAGGCACGTGTTCACGCCAGAGCGGCTGGTCCTCGCGCGCAAGCGGCGGCGCATGACCCAGGCAGCCTTGGCCGCAGCCTCTGGGCTCTCCGCGCAGAGCATCAACGCCTTTGAGAAGCATCGGAAGACGCCATCCCCGGAGACGCTGTCCATCCTGGCGGACGTCCTCGATCTTCCTATCGCGTTCTTTCAAGCACCGCCGGCACCGGAGATGCAGTTGGACGCCGTCAGCTTCAGGGCGCCTACGAAGATGAGTGCCCTGGAGCGGGATGCCACGCTCAGTTCAGGTGCCGTTGCTGCCACCCTCAACGCATGGCTGCAAGAGCGGTTCCGTCTACCCGCCGCAAACGTGCCTACCTATCCCCACCTGCCGACTGAACAAGCTGCGGAGCAGGTCCGAGCTGCATGGGGGCTGGGCGAAGCGCCCGTGCCCAACCTCGTCCACCTCCTGGAGGCCAACGGCGTACGAGTGTTCTCTCTGGCACCGGACTGCCTGGACGCTGACGCCTTCTCGACTACGCATGCCGGCACCCCCTACATCTTTCTGAACACCCGCAAGACGGGCGAGCGAGGACGGTTTGACGCTGCGCACGAGCTGGGTCACCTCGTGCTGCATTCCGAGTACCGGCTCCCTGGAGGTCGTGCGGCCGAACCAGAGGCCAACGCCTTCGCTTCCGCCTTCCTCATGCCCAAAGCAGGCATCGTCGCTCAGTGTCTGGCCGATGCTTCGGTGGACCGGATCCTGAGTGCCAAAAGACGCTGGGGAGTGTCGGCCATGGCGCTTGCCTACCGGCTGCGCGACTTGGGGCTTCTCTCTGAGTGGAAGCACGGTCAGACGGTCAAGAAGCTCGCGCAGATGGGCTACCGCAACGGTGAACCCCAGTCCCTCATGGCCCGTGAGAGCAGCCAGCTCCTAGCCAAGGTCTTCGACGCCCTGCGGGACAGAGGCATGAATCCTGCCGAGATCGCCGGGCAGATGGGAATCCACCCCGAGGACCTCAATGACTATGTCTTTGGTCTCGTGCCGATCGGTGTTCAAGGTGGAGGACAGATCTCTGACTCACCACGTCCAGGACTGCGGCTAGTGCACGGCTGATGACACCCATCGGGCATGCATACCGCGTGAGTGAACAAGGGCGTCTCGCTGCAGGCTGGCCACCACCGACCAATCTGCACGTGTCCTGACCACTGACGTGTCGAACCGGGCCGGTTGCCCCGCCCCCGATCAGACCTGTCCCACCTTTACTGATACGCGGAGTCCGCTCGTCGGGGACAATGTTTCGGGTGACAAGCACTGGCTCCGGGCAGCGCAGCCCGATCGTGCACCGCACGCCAACCGCGGGAACAGTAAGGCAGCTCTACGGAACGGCATTTCGATGTGCTGAGCCTGCATGCACGCGACCCCTGTACCGCCAGAACAATGAGACGGGTGAACTTCTCCTCAACAGCCGTGTGGCACACATCCATGCGCGCAGTGAGGGTGGGCCGCGCTGGGACCCGAACATGGTTGAAGAGCGGAACCGTGATGCGGGTAACTTGCTGTTGCTGTGCATCGATCATGCCACCGAGGTAGATGACACACCGGATCACTTTCCCGCGGACCTGCTGCGGCGGTGGAAAAGGGCACAACTTGACGAGTACGCCGAGATGGATCGGTCTTGGCCGCTAAGCGATGTTGAGGCGGAGGAAGTGGCCGCCGCTTCCTTCGACCCACGGCAGTTGGGCATTGCGACGGCTGGTGCGGCGACGATCTTGGCGGCAGCCCGATGTGTCGGACAGTTGGCGTCTACGGCTCGTCAACAGCGGCGTTTCCCACGTGATGCAGCTCAGGCATGGCAGGCGTTGCGTGAGCGTACAACCAGGTCGATACCCGTCTATGACGCCAATGGTGAGCGCCTTCCGGTGGAGCCATCCAAGATGGAGGCAAGGCCATACCATGACGCACTGGAATCAGCCCTCGCTGAGAGCGTGGCCGTCCTGGAGCCACTGGTCATCAATCTCGTAGCGGAACTTCACGCGGTTTCTGCGGCTGACGAACGGCTGGCGCCTTGGTGTGACTGGGTCGAGACGCAGGCCGGGAAACTGCTCTCTGCCGCTGGCCGTTGGCCTGGAAGACCACCATTCGAGGATGACGATGTATGGCCCGAGGCAGTCGCCAAGCTGCAGCACGCATCACGGCAGCTCAGCGCAGCGTGGCGGGGCGATGACGTGTCCAACCCTCCGGAGCCGGAGGCGCCTGTGTCTGAGCCCGCGGAGACGGAACAGCAACGGGCCGTGAGGGAACACTGTGAGCTGCTGGATGCGGCAGGACCATGGGCGAGAGTGACTCATCGGCCTTATGACGCCGAGTTGTACGGCCAGCTAGTGGAAGCAATGCAGTGCGTAGCGGATCTGCCTCATGTCCCATCGACACTCACAGTTGGACTGGACGCGACGGCTCGACGTGCTGCAAAGGTAGCCCGCAACGCCGACGATGAAGCGTATCGGGCACTGATTCATCAGGCCGCGGAGCAACGACCCCTTTCCTGCGCCGTAGCTCTTCTTCGCCATCTCATGTTCACCGCAAAGGATTCCTCACGCGACAACTTGCAGGCCGAGGCGATGGCGGAGGCAGCGCAGGTTCTTCGGTCCGAGACCTGGCAGACGCCTGCCGCATGGGTAGACAACAGGTTCCACGCACGCCTACTACTCGCTGCTTCAGCCGAATTCAGCAGCGCAGCGTCAGTGCGACGGGTCTTGGCTGATGCGATCGAAGGCGATGCGGAGTTGCTGCCCCTGATGCTTGGTGGCATAGCGCAATGGAGCGAGAAGCGCGACTCAAGGACCTGGGAGCATTCCGGGGTTTCCTGTCAGATCGCCGAGCTACCAAATTGGTTTCCCACGGCAGAGGTCGCGGCCATCATCCGGCAGGAACTGCCCGATTTGGAGCCAGCCGATGAGGATGAGAGCGAAAGGCACAGAGACGATCTGCATCGCCTTGGTTCGCAGGTGCTGTGGATCGCTGCAGGACACAGCTGTGAGGGATAGCAGTAGGAGGTGATCTCGCACGAGTGAGCGAGTTCTCCGTGCCCCCTGTCGAGTACCTCCAGAACCGAGGCTGATCCTGCTGGCGCCTGCGCCTGCGCCTGCGCCTGCGCCTGCGCCTGCGCGGCATGCTTGCCGCGTCGCCACAGCATCTGTGCGCTCACAGACGGAGGTCGGTGTGGTCGATCCATTCGATGGTGACGACGACGTCGTTGGCAGCGGGGGCTTCGGTGGCTTCGAGCAGTGCCCATTCGCGGGCGGACTCGACCAGCTGCGACCAAGGTGCCGTCCAGTCGAGTTCCCAGTCCATCTTGGGACCGGAGATCAAGTAGATGCTGTCGCCGTCGACTTTCCAGAACTGACAGCAGACGGTGACCTGTTCATGGTCGGCGAGGTCATTCACGATCTCGCTGCAGTGGACCGATGGCCATCCAGGCACGCTGCCGACCATCGTGGTGCGCAGCCCGGCCGTAAACGGGGGGACGACCGGACTGCGGGCGCCGAGTTCTGTCAGAGCCCAGCGGAAACCACCCGGCTCGCTCCAGTCCGGCGGCGTTGCTCGCTCCACACAGGCGCGGTACGCGCGCCACAGCGGCTCGACCGCGTCGCTAACCCGCAAGTCCCCGATCGCGAGCGCCGCCCACTCCCGGACCGTGCTGTTCACGCTGGCCAACAGAGCGATCAGCGCAGGTCCGCAGCGGACGTCTCGGACCTCTTCGAAGACCTCGATGGCAGTCAGCTGCCCGAAGACGCTGAGGGATGGCAGGCTGTCGATGATGACCGGGATGGCGGGATTTCCGATGTGGATCAGCTCGGCGCGGGCATCCATGGACTCGTCAGCAGCGCCGTCCATCTGCTGGACGAGGGCTTCGATGCGGGATGCCATGCGGGGTTCCTCTCGGGCGGGCGTTGGCTTCAGTCTGCGTCGGACGAGACGTTCCTGCGCCAGAAGGTCGGCAGCCACCAGCACAGCACCGAGCGGTCCTCGGGCCATGGGGCCCGCTCCTCTGCGTCCCAGTCCTCGAAGGAATCGCGGGACTGATCAATGGGGCGCCAGGATGGATCGAGCGGTTCGTCCGCGGCCGGCGGACGAACATGGGCCAAGCCCTGCTGGTCGCAGGCACCGAAGTCCTGATAGTTGCGCTGGGCGTCGATGAGTGAGGTCTTGTTGGCTCCGCCAGCCATGGTCGGCCAGCGGAACTGAACGCCGTCGTCTTCCCAGAAGCAGACGGGACAGATCTCGTAGAAGCCGGGCATACGGTCAAGGACACGATGTCCACAGCACGGACATGGGTAGGGACTGCTCATCAGTGCAGTGTGGACGGCAGCTTGCCCGCCTCACCACCGGGTTTCCAAGCTCGCCCGGCCCACGCCGTGCGTGAGCGATGCGTGAGCGGACGAGGAAGCACACGTTGGATCACGCGGCACGGTCAAAAGCAGCGCCATGATCCTGACCAGGCAAGACAAGACGTGGCACGCAACCACGGCACCACCCGTCACGATCTTGCAGGCCCTCGCAATGAGTAAGGCTCGGGTGGGGCCATGCGAAAAAACGAGTGAGGCCGCCACCCCGACGGGGAGTGGCGGCCTCACTGCTACTGACGCTACGTCAGAGGATCGGCCGGGCGGTGCACACGCGGTGCACAAGGGGGCGGAAAGCAAGCGGGAACAGCGAGTACTGCTGAGCAGTGTTTTCGCAGGTCAACACATGCGTTCAGGATTTCCGCTCAGGTCGCCCGAACCTGATCTTTAGATGTCGAAGTAAAGCTCGAACTCGTGCGGGTGCGGGCGGAGCTGGATCGGGGCGATCTCGTTCGTGCGCTTGTAGTCGATCCACGTCTCGATCAGGTCGGGGGTGAAGACACCGCCGGCCAGAAGGTACTCGTGGTCCGCCTCGAGGGCGTCGAGGACCGCGGGGAGCGAGGTCGGGACCTGCTGGACGTTCGCGTGCTCCTCGGGAGCCAGCTCGTACAGGTCCTTGTCGATCGGCTCGGCCGGCTCGATCTTGTTCTTCACGCCGTCGAGGCCGGCCATCAGGAGGGCCGAGAAGGCGAGGTACGGGTTCGAGGACGGGTCCGGCGCGCGGAACTCGACGCGCTTGGCCTTCGGGTTCGAGCCCGTGATCGGGATGCGCATCGCGGCGGAGCGGTTGCGCTGCGAGTAGACCATGTTGACCGGCGCCTCGAAGCCCGGGACCAGGCGGTGGTACGAGTTCACCGTCGGGTTGGTGAAGGCGAGCAGCGACGGGGCGTGCTTCAGGATGCCGCCGATGTAGTAGCGCGCGATGTCCGAGAGGCCCGCGTAGCCCTGCTCGTCGTAGAAGAGCGGGTCGCCGTTCGCCCACAGGGACTGGTGGACGTGCATGCCCGAGCCGTTGTCACCGAAGATCGGCTTCGGCATGAAGGTCGCGGTCTTGTTGTTGCGCCACGCGACGTTCTTCACGATGTACTTGAAGAGCATCAGGTCGTCGGCCGCGGCGAGCAGCGTGTTGAACTTGTAGTTGATCTCCGCCTGGCCGGCCGTGCCGACTTCGTGGTGCTGGCGCTCGACCTGGAGGCCGTTCTTGTCCAGCTCAAGGGAGATCTCCGCGCGCAGGTCGGCGAAGTGGTCGACCGGCGGGGTCGGGAAGTAACCGCCCTTGTAGCGGACCTTGTAGCCGCGGTTGTTCTCCTCCGAACCGGTGTTCCAGGCGCCGGCCTCGGAGTCGATCTCGTAGACCGAGCGGTTCGCGGAGGTCTCGAAGCGGACCGAGTCGAAGACGTAGAACTCGGCCTCGGGGCCGAAGTACGCGGTGTCGGCGATGCCGGTGGAGGCCAGGTACGCCTCGGCCTTCTTCGCGACGTTACGCGGGTCACGGGAGTACTGCTCGCCCGTGATCGGGTCGTGGATGAAGAAGTTGATGTTGACCGTCTTGTCGCGGCGGAAGGGGTCGACGCGCGCGGTGGTCAGGTCGGCGCGGAGCGCCATGTCGGACTCGTGGATGGCCTGGAAACCCCGGATCGAGGATCCGTCGAAGGCCAGCTCCTCGGTGGGGTCGAACGCCGCGGCCGGCACCGTGAAGTGCTGCATCACACCCGGCAGGTCGCAGAACCGGACGTCGACGAACTTGACGTCCTCGTCCGCGATGAACTTCTTGGCGTCATCGGCGTTCTGGAACATCCAACTCCTCCTACTCCCACCCGGGAGGGGCGGGGTTGCAGCTCGGTGGTGCGGCCAGTGCGGTGGCACACGCTGGGACCTGACCATAGGGACGGGGGATTTCTCAAGCGTGACCCATTTGTTTCGCCGAAGTTAACCGGGGCGGGGGCCGGAGCGGGCCGGGTGGCCGAGCGCAGTACCGTGGACGGGTGGACAACAGGCAAGCAATCGGATCGTGGCTCTCCGGGCCGCGCGCGGCCGCGGAGGACGCGGGTGTCGAGTTCGGGTACCGCGGTGAGCAGCTGGGGCTGCCCGAGCAGGGGCCGGGCTCCATCGCCCGCCCCGGCAGGCGCATCGCCGCCCTCGCCATCGACTGGGCCCTGTGCATGCTGATCGCATACGGGCTCCTCACGCACGGCTACAACCAGGCGACGGGGAACTGGGCCCTCGGGATCTTCTTCGTCCTCGGCCTGCTCACCGTCGGCACGGTCGGCTTCACGCCGGGCAAGCGGATCATGGGGCTGCGCGTCGTCGCGCAGGACGGCACCGGTCGCCTCGGCCTCGGCCGCGTCCTGGTCCGCACGCTGCTCCTGTGCGTCGCCGTCCCCGCCCTGATCTGGGACCGTGACGGCCGCGGCCTGCACGACCGCCTCGCCCGCGCGGTCCAGGTCCGCGCCTGACACCAGCCCCTCGCCCCGACGCCCACTTACGGACGCCCACTTATACGACGATGAGGCCCCGGAACCGATCGGTTCCGGGGCCTCATCGTCGTAGTAGGAAGGGTCAGCGGGCCTTGGGGCCGCCGCCACCGCGCGGCATCCGCATGCCCTTGGGCATCGGGCCCTTGGGGAGCGGCATGTTGCTCATCAGGTCGCCCATCGCCCGGAGGCGGTCGTTGGTCGTCGTGACCTGCGGGCCCGTGAGAACGCGGGGGAGCTTGAGCATCGTCGTGCGGAGCTTCTTGAGCGGCACCTGGCCCTCGCCGTTACCGACGAGGATGTCGTTGACCGGCACGTCGGAGACGATGCGGGCCATCTTCCGCTTCTCGGCCGCCACCAGCGTCTTCACCCGGTTCGGGTTGCCCTCGGCGACCAGGACGATGCCTGCCTTGCCGACCGCCCGGTGGACGACGTCCTGGCTGCGGTTCATCGCCACGGCCGGGGTCGTGGTCCAGCCCTTGCCGATGTTGTCGAGTACCGCGGCAGCCGCGCCGGGCTGACCCTCCATCTGCCCGAAGGCTGCTCGCTCGGCACGGCGTCCGAAGACGATCGCCATCGCGAGGAAGGCGAGCAGGAAGCCGAGAATTCCGAGATATACCGGGTGACCGATCAAGAATCCGATCGCGAGGAACACACCAAAGGTGACGATTCCCACAGCCGCGAGTACAAGAGCGATCATCGGATCGGCCTTGCGGGTCATCTTAAAGGTCAGAGCGATCTGCTTGAGTCGCCCGGGGTTCGCAGCGTCCGCTGCGGTTTCCTTCCTCGCCATGCCTTGAAGTCTACGTGTCCGGGCAAGTGCCTACGACGTGCGGGCGGCCACAGCCTTCTCGAGCACCCGCTGCGCCTCCACCCGGTCCTTGGCGCGGCGGCGGTCCTCGAGCACGGAGGTCCAGGCGTTGCGGCGTGCGGTGCGCTGTCCGCTGCTCATGAGCAGCGACTCGACCGCGCGCAGGGCGTCGGTGAAGGTCGGGATGGCGGTGGCGCGTACGGGCGCGGCCTGCATTGGGAGGTCCCCCTCGGGAGCGACTCTGACGGTGGGTACGTGGCGTGAGTACAGCGTCACTGTTTGGTGTTACCAGGGCATGACCGAAGGGTCAAACGCCCATGAAGCCTTGATGGGGGAGGGCCGAACGAGGACGCGGCCCTGACGGTGCCCCCCATCTGCGGGGACTGTCAGGGCCGCGTCCTCTCGGCCATTACTGGCCGGTAGCTGCTTGTGCGTGATTTCACACGGCTGGCGGGCCGTGCGGGTGCGAGTGCATCAGACCGCCTGCGAGGCCACGTACGCGCCGCGCTTCTCGACGGCCATCTGGTAGAGGCGTCCGGCGCGGTACGAGGAGCGGACCAGCGGGCCCGACATGACGCCGGAGAAGCCGATCTGCTCGGCCTCCTCCTTCAGCTCCACGAACTCGGCCGGCTTCACCCAGCGCTCGACGGGGTGGTGCCGCGGCGTCGGACGCAGGTACTGGGTGATGGTGATGAGCTCGGTGCCCGCCTCGTGCAGCTGGCGCAGCGCCTCGCTGACCTCGGCGCGCTCCTCGCCCATGCCCAGGATCAGGTTGGACTTGGTGACCAGGCCGGCCTCGCGGGCCTTCGTGATGACCTCGAGGGAGCGCTCGTACCGGAAGCCGGGGCGGATCCGCTTGAAGATGCGCGGCACCGTCTCGACGTTGTGCCCGAGAACCTCGGGGCGGGACGAGAAGACCTCGGCCAGCTGGTCCGGGTCGGCGTTGAAGTCGGGGATGAGCAGCTCGACCTTGGTGTAGCCCTCGGCGCGCTCCGCCGTCATGGCGTGGATCTGGCGCACGGTCTCCGCGTACAGCCAGGCGCCGCCGTCCTCCAGGTCGTCGCGCGCGACGCCGGTGATCGTGGCGTAGTTCAGGTCCATCGTGACGACGGACTCGCCGACGCGGCGGGGCTCGTCACGGTCCAGCGCCTCGGGCTTTCCCGTGTCGATCTGGCAGAAGTCGCAGCGCCGCGTGCACTGGTCGCCGCCGATGAGGAAGGTGGCCTCGCGGTCTTCCCAGCACTCGTAGATGTTCGGACAGCCCGCCTCCTGGCAGACCGTGTGCAGACCCTCGCTCTTCACGAGGCCCTGCATCTTCGTGTATTCGGGACCCATTTTCGCCCGGGTCTTGATCCACTCGGGCTTGCGCTCGATGGGGGTCTGGCTGTTGCGGACCTCCAGGCGCAGCATCTTGCGTCCGTCGGGTGCGACTGCGGACACGACCGGCTCCCTACAGCTTTGATTCTTCGGCGTACCTCAGGGTACGCCCGTGGTCTTGATGGGCCTTACGGGTGGCCAACCTCTGGCCTTCCGGGTGCATTCCCGCTCAGGCGGTGGCCTTGTCCGGCTCCCGCTCGGGCGCCTTCTCGATGACGCGCGGGGCGAGGGCCGCGTTCTCCAGGACGTCGCGCAGGTGGCGCTCGACGACCGGCAGCGCCTCGTCGATCGTGACCTCGCGGCCCAGCTCGTACGAGAGCGAGGTGACGCCCGCGTCGCGGATGCCGCAGGGGATGATCTTGTCGAAGTTCGAGGTGTCCGGATTCACGTTCAGCGCGAAGCCGTGCATCGTGACGCCCTTGGCGACGCGGATGCCCATGGCGCAGATCTTGCGGTCCTCGCGGCGCTGGCCCGCGTTCGAGGGTGCGTACTCCGGGCCGTTGAGACGGGGGTCGAACTCGGAGTCGTTCACCCGGGGGTCGAAGTCCAGGGACAGGCCGCCGAGCTTGGGGCGCTCCCCGATCGGGTCTCCGAGCACCCACACGCCGGCCCGGCCCTCCACGCGGGACGTCTCCACGCCGAACTCGGCGCAGACCGCGATCATCGCGTCTTCGAGGCGGCGCAGGTGCGCGACCACGTCCACGGGGCGCGGCAGCTTCTGGATCGGGTAGCCGACGAGCTGGCCCGGGCCATGCCAGGTGATCTTGCCGCCCCGGTCCACGTCCACGACGGGGGTGCCGTCCAGGGGGCGCTCCTCGGGCGCGGTGCGGCGGCCCGCGGTGTAGACCGGCGGGTGTTCGAGAAGCAGGCAGGTGTCAGGGGCCTCGTCGGCGAAACGGGCGGCGTGCACACGGCGCTGCTCGTCCCAGGCCTCCTGGTAGTCGACCGAGTCCGCTCCGAAACCCAAGCGGACGAACCGCAACTCATTCACGGCCAGTGCCTCCCTAGAACCTTCAGCGTGCACATATCGCGCCCCCAGCCACTGTACGGGCAGGGCTTCCGCGCCAGCCGTTCGGGGAATCCTCACACGATCGGATGAAAGGGGGTCCCGGCTGGACTGATCAGGGGCTGTCGTGCGCGCTGCGTGATAACTTCGGCGCCGTCCGTGAGCGGGGAGCCGCTGGTGGACCTACCGCCGGGCGGGCGGGAAGTAAGGCTTGTGGAGGCTGTGTAAGGCCGGACTCCGGTCCGGCAGGGCCGGTGAAACAGGAACCCACCGAGGTCTCGCGAGAGCGGGGCGGCAGGAATTCCCCGTACGTGGGGGAGGACGTCAAAATTCGCGCCGTTCCATAAGGGAGCAGTGCAGAGGGGGGCGCACCACGGCCCCCCTCTACGGCTTCCTAGGCCCGGAAGGCAATCGCACAGCATGACGGAACGACCTCCGCAGCGCACGCCCAACCGCCAGCTAGCCGCGCTCATCGCGGAGGCGGGGTTCTCCAACGCCGGACTGGCCCGCCGAGTGGACCAGCTCGGCCTGGAGCACGGTCTCGACCTGCGCTACGACAAGACATCCGTGACGCGCTGGCTGCGCGGCCAGCAGCCCCGCGGCACCACACCCGCACTGATCGCCGAGGTGTTCACCCGGCGCCTGGGACGCCGGCTCTCCGCCCAGGACCTGGGGCTCGACGCCTGCTCCCCGGTCTACGCGGGCCTGGAGTTCGCCGCCTCGCCCGAGGAGGCCGTCGACATCGTCAGCGGCCTGTGGCGCAAGGACTCGGGCAGCCATGCCGAGCTCCGCAAGATCGCTTTCACCCCGGCGGGGCTCGTCGTGCCGAGCCGGGACTGGCTGATCGGGCGGGCCGACGACCGCGTCGCCCACGGGGACCACGGCGGTCCCGGCGGCGTACGGATCCCCGCCCAGGGACGGGCTTCCGCCAAGCTCACGGCCGGGCTCGAGCCGGGGCCGCCTCCCTTGCCCCGGCAGCGCGGCCACGCCGAGCGCGGGCCCGGCCAGCGCGTCACCGCCGGAGACATCGCGGCCCTGCGCTCCGTCGGCGAACTCTTCCGCTCTCTCGACCAGGCGTACGGCGGAGGCCACGCCCGCCAGGCGCTCGTGCGCTACCTGGAGCACGAGGCCGAGCCGATGCTGCGGGGCAGCTACGGGGAGCAGACCGGCCGGCGGCTCTTCGGGGCCACCGCCGATCTGACCCGGCTCGCCGGCTGGACCTCGTACGACATCGCGGCGCACGGGCTCGCGCAGCGGTACTTCGTGCAGGCGCTGCGGCTCTCGCAGGCGGCGGGGGACAGGATGTACGGGTCGTACGTCCTGGTCACGATGAGCCGCCAGGCCGTGTATCTCGGGCACGGGCGCGAGGCCGTCCAGCTGGCGCGGGTCGCGCAGCAGGGCGTGGGGTCTTCTGCGCCGCCCGCCGTGCAGGCGCTGCTGCACGCGGCCGAGGCGCGCGGGCACGGTGTGCTCGGCGAGGTGCGCGCGTGCACGGCGTCGCTGGTGCGGGCCGAGCGGACCCTGGAGGCGGTGCGGGCCGGGGACGACGTGCCGCACTGGGCGCGGTTCTTCGACGAGGCGCAGCTGGCCGACGAGTTCGGGCACTGCCACCGGGATCTCCAGCAGTACCGCGCGGCCGCCCAGCACGCGGAGCGCTCGCTCCAGCTGCGGGCGCCCGGCTTCGCGCGCAGCAGGCTGTTCTGCCGGGTGGTGCTCGCCTCCGCGCGGCTTGGGCTCGGCGAGCTGGACCAGGCGTGCACCCTCGGCGCCGAGGCCGCACAGGCCGCCTCCGAGATGCGCTCCGTGCGGGCGCACGAGTACGTGCGGGAGTTCGAGCGCCGCCTGGAGCCCTACCGCGACGCGGCCCCGGTACGCGGATACCGGGACCGCATCGCCGCCCTCAGCCACTGACGGGACGGGGGTGGGGTCCGGCGCGTACTACGGGGTGTCCCGCCCGGACAGACCGGCGACGGGGTCGGCCGTCAGCGGCTCGTCCCAGGTGGTGAGTTCGTTTGATGTACCGGTTGAGGAGGTCGCCGAGCGTCGACACATCGGGCGAGGCTGCCGTCGGGGCGAGCGCGTCGGCCGTACGGGTCGGTCGTGCGGGTCGGTCAGGCCGCGGCCGGCACCATGCCCGCCGTCGGGGCCAGTTGGACGCCCAGGTCCGTGAGGATCGCGTGCGCGGCGCGGCGGCCCGAGTGGAGTGCGCCCTGCACCGTGCTCGTCCCGCGGTGGTCGCCGCACACATAGAGTCCGTGAAGGAGCCGCACCGGGCGGCGCAGGTCGTGCGGGGCCGGCATCGCGGGCACCGCCTCCGGGTCGTGGTGGACCGCGAGGGTCTCCCAGTCCGAGGTCGACGTGCCGTAGAGGGCCGCCAGTTGGGCCCGCAGCTCGCGCTCGGGCGGCGGTGGGCCGAGGACCGTGGAGGAGACCAGCGCGCGGCCGGCCGGGGCGCGCGTCGGGTCGACCTGGCTGATCACGGCGGAGTACGCGACGGGGCCGAGCCGGTCGGCGTCGAGGAGCAGTGCCGGGTCGGTGAGCGGCGGCTCGGGGACCGCGTGGTGGACGACCGTGACGGGGTGGAAGTCCGGCACCCGCAGCCCCGGGAGCAGCCCGGCCGCGGCGCGTGCCCCGGTCGCCAACAGTGTTGCCCGGCACCGGAGTTCACCATGTTCCTCGGTCGTCACCGAATTCGCGGAGATGGCCTTGACGCGCACGCCGGTGCGGACCGTGCCCGGCGGGAGCCCGGCGGCGAGCAGCTCGGGCAGCGCGTCGGCGCCGCCCTCGGGGACGCAGAGGCGGCCGCGCGCGTAGGCGAGCAGGGCGAGGTCGGCGCACCGGCTCGACGAGGTCAGGTCCGGGTCGCACAGGAGCGCCGACAGGAGGGGGCGCACAAACCCGTCGAGGGTGCGGGCCGGCAGTCCGCGGCCCATCAGGGCGTCGGCGGCGGGGAGTTCGGGGCGCGCGAGGAGACGGGGGACCGGTGTCCCGGCGAGGCGGGCCAGGGACCTGGCGAGCCGGGCGTGGTCGAGGGGGCTGCCGAGCGGGGCGGCCGGGCGCGGGCTCCTGGCGGCGGCGCGGGGACGGGGCACCCGGGGGGCGCTCGCGAGGGCGCGCGCCGTCGTGAGTGCGCCCCTTGCGCGCCGTGCGGCCGGGAGCTCCCCGGCGCGATGGCGGCGGCCGTCGCTGTGCACCAGGACCCCGGGCGAGAAGGGGCGCAGGACGAGGGCGTCCAGGCCCGGGGTGCGGCGCAGTTCGGGGTACGAGGTGCACAGGAGTCGGCCGATCCGGTCGAGCCGGAACCCGTCGACCTTCTCGGTGGACATGCGGCCGCCCACACAGGGGCCGGCCTCCAGGACCAGGGTAGGCACGCCCGCCCTGGTCAGGTGGTGGGCGGCCAGGAGTCCCGCGACCCCGGCTCCCACGATGACGACGTCCGCGTGCTGTGCGGGCTCAGGCACGTGCGCCTCCCTGGCGGTTGTGCGGCTGGTGGGAGCCGTCGCACGTACCCCGGGCCGTCAGGCCGGCGCACGCAGGCGGGCTCCGAAGGCGTCCTACCCCCCGGCGAACCCGCGTACGGCTCCGAAGACCCGGGCTGTACCCGAGTCCGTCGAGGGTAGGTCCGGGCCCCGGCCGGGGGAGTCGCGCGTAGCCCGGGCACGGTCGCACGGGGGGCGCCCGGGCCGCCGGACGCGAGCCCGGCCTGATCCGAACGAAGCCCTGGAAAGGTGAAGACAGGCCCTACCGCCCCTGGAGCGCCGCCGCCCGCTGCCTGATCTCCGGGAGTGCGGCAATCAGGGACTGGCCCGGGCAGAACGTCTCGTACTCGTCCCGGTGCGCGGCGATGGCGTTGAACTCGGCCGTCCTGCCCTTGTGGAAGCGGCTGAGGCTGTTCGTCGAGGTGAGGCGGACGCGGGAGCGCGGGTCGATGTTCGCGAGGCCCAGCTTCCAGGCGGAGATCGCCGCGATGGACTTCACCATGGCAGACGGCACCGGGGTGCCCGCGATGAAGGTGCCGATGGCGGCGATGCCCGCCGTGCCCTGGTTGAAGCCCTGGGCGTGCGCCCCCACGACCGCCTTGTCGACGCCGCCCGCCCGGCCCTCGTAGATCGTGCCGCACCTGTCGACGAGGAAGTTGTAGCCGATGTCGTCCCAGTTCCGGCCGCCCGCCTGGCCCGCGTACAGAAAGCGGATGATGCGGGGCGCATCGGCGCAGTCGTAGTCGTTCGGCGAGTCCGTGTGGTGGATGAAGATCGCCGTGACGCGGTCGGCGTACCGGGCGGGCGGCCTGCGGTAGGCGGCATCCGCCACCCAGTCGGCTCGCGGCACGATCCGGGGCAGTGCGGCGGTATACGGACGGTTGCCCGGCCGGCGCGCCGTCAGGGCCGCCGACGACAGTACCGGCGGCCGGCGCACCGGTGCGCCGGCCGATGGCAGCACCGGCGCGGCCCGGTGGGCGGGGGGGAGGGCCGCCGCCCGGCCCGACTTCGCCGCCGAACCGCCGTCCCCGGGCCCGGCGGTCACGGCACACAACAGCAGCAGGCCGAAGGCCGTGGCCGCCGGCGCGCAGCACAACGTCATACGGAAGACGCGCATACGTGACACTCTCCGCCGCGCGCCCGGGGCCCGCTCCGCACGACGCGAGGTCATACGAGTGATCGCGGGCCCCGACGCAGGCAGATCCGCCTTCGCCGCAGATCAGAAGTGCGTGCCGCCGTCGACCCTGACCTCAGTACCGGTGATGAAACTGCCGTCCTGCGAGCCGAGCATCGCGAAGACGGACGCCACGCTCGGATTAAAGGGGCCGTCAGTCCTCGTCCGGGTCGATCTCCGGTGCGAACACGAGCATCGTCAGGTCGTCCCGTACCGTCCCCGCGAACCGCAGCACGTCCCGCCACAGCGCGTCCGTCAGCTCCGCCGGGCCGTCCGCGCTGAACCGGACCAGACGCTCGGCCAGCGGATAGAACGCACCGGACGAGTCCCGCGCCTCGATCAGCCCGTCCGTCAGGCCGAGCAGCCGGTCACCGGGCCGCAGCCGCACCGTGAGCTGCTCGGGCGGCGAGAGGCCCGCGATCCCGAGCCCGAGCGGTGCCCCGGCCGGCACCGGCAGCTCGATGACCTCCTGCCCGCGCAGGAGCAGCGGCCGCGGATGGCCGCACGACACGGCCCGTACCACCGGGGAGTCGTCGGGGAACTCGAGGAGCAGCGCGGTCGCGAACAGCTCGGCGTGCTCGTCCTCGGCGGAGTCGACCACGAGCCTGCGGTCGAGGCGTGCCGCGACCCCCTCCAGGTCCGCCTGGTCGAGCACGGCCTCACGAAACGCGCCGAGCAGCCCCGCGACCGTACCCACCGCGGACAGGCCGTGGCCCTGCACGTCGCCGATCACGGCCCGCACCCCGGACGGCCCCCTGCGCACGTCGAAGAGGTCACCGCCGACCAGCGTCCCGCGCTCGGCCGCCCGGTACAGGCCCGCGCAGCGCACCGTGCCGACCCGTTCGCGCAGCGGCGGAAGCACGGCGAACTGCGCTGCCTCGGCGACCGTGCGCACGGTGACGAGCTGGGCGTCACGCCGGCTGCGGACCCAGCCGATCAGCACGCTGAGCAGCGCCACGAAGGAGACCGTGAGCACGTCGCTGTTGCCGGGGCGCCCGAAGTCCATGAAGGGCACGTTCAGCAGGACGATCACGATGCCGCCGAGCAGCGCCGTGGCGGCGGGGCCGTATGTCAGGGCGACCAGCGGCGGGACCGCCCCGAGTATGAAGCCGAGGTCCAGCTTCCTGTTGGTGGCCAGTTGGGCCACGCACAGGCCGACGAGCAGCACGATCGGTAGCCATCGCACCCAGAGCGGCGGCGGTGCCCCGCGCAGCCAGGCCCGCTCCTCGCCGTCCCGGCGACGCGACAACGCCCCGGTCATCGGCGGGCTCCTTCCCATGGACCCCTTCACGCTCCTACGGGAGCGCCGTCACCGCACCCCGGGCGGGTCCGTCAGAACCGCTGCGCCCCGCTCACAGGGCCTGGCCCATGAGGACGTCGTCCACGTACTTCCCGTCGATCAGGAACTCCTCCGGCAGGATGCCCTCGACCGTGAACCCCTCGGACTCGTACAGCGCCCGCGCCGGAGCGTTGTGCCCGAGCACCCGCAGCGTCATGCGGCGCGCGCCGGCCTTGCGGGCGTGCTCCACCGCCGCGCGGACCAGCGCCCGGCCGACCCCGGCGCCCCGCGCCTGTGCGGCGACCGCGAGGCCCTGGATCTGCCGGACATGGGTGTTGGCGGCGAGCGAGGTGGGATAAGCGATGCGTACGTAACCCGCGAGCCGCCCGTCGAGCTCCGCGACCAGATGGTCCCGCGGCCCGAACCGCTCCGAGAAGAACGGGTCGTACGGCGGCAGCGGCTCCGGCTGGACGGCGTGCAGCGTCGACCAGGCGGCGCGGTCGAGCCGGGCGAGCCCGTCCTCGTCGTCGAGCCGGGCGAAACGTATGTGCGGCTGTGACATGGGGGCCACTGTACGACCGGCCCACGACCGGCCGCCTCGCGTTTTACGCGGCAGGATGGACCCATGACGCAGAGCGATTCCGCACCCGTACGACGCTCCCGGTTCGCTGTCGCCGGCGCCTCCGGACTCATCGGTTCGGCACTGACCCGGTCCCTGCGCGCCGACGGGCACGACGTCGTCCGCCTGGTCCGCAGGGAACCGGCTGCCGCGGACGAGGTCCGCTGGGACCCGGAGCGGGGGTCCGTCGACGCGGCCGGGCTCTCCGGGTGCGACGCCGTCCTCAACTTCGCCGCCGCGGGCGTGGGCGACCACCGCTGGACCGCCGCGTACAAGCGGAAGATCCGCGACAGCCGGGTCCTCGGCACCGCGACGCTCGCCGAGGCCGTCGCCACGCTCGAACAGCCTCCCCGCGTCTTCGTCAACGGCAGCGCCGTCGGCTACTACGGCGACACCGGCACGCGCGCCGTCGACGAGGGCGCGCCGCCCGGGGACGGGTTCCTGCCGCAGCTGTGCGTGGAGTGGGAGGACGCCGCGGCGCCCGCGCAAGAGGCCGGAATCCGCACGGTGTTCGCGCGGTCCGGGCTCGTCGTGTCCCGCGCGGGCGGGGCCTGGGCGCGGCTCTTCCCGCTGTACCTGGCCGGTCTCGGCGGACGCCTCGGCGACGGCCGCCAGTACTGGTCGTACATCGCGCTCCACGACGAGATCGCGGCCCTGCGCCACATCATCGACACGGAGGAGCTGTCCGGCCCGGTGAACCTCACCGCCCCGCACCCCGTCACGAACCGCGAGGTGTCCGCCGCGATGGGGCGCGTGCTGCACCGCCCCACGCTGTTCACGGCGCCCGCCCCCGTCCTGCGTCTGGTCCTCGGCGAGATGGCGGGCGACGTCCTCGGCAGCACACGGGCCGTGCCGACCCGACTCCTGGAGTCCGGCTTCACGTTCGCGTTCCCCGGCATCGAGGAGACGATCCGGGCGGCCAGGAAGTGAACCGGCCGAAGACATACGACCCCTACGACCCCTACGCCCCCGAGGACCCGAAGCGCTCCGAGAGCTTCGGATACCTCCGCTGCAGCTCCGCCGTGTTCTCGAAGTCGAACGGCGTGCCCTCCGGCTCCGCGGGCCCGGCCGGGATGCCGAGATCGGGTGCCACCGTCCCGGTCAGCTCCTCGTACGCCTCGTCAGCCGCGTAGCCGAGCTCCTCGCCGTCCCCGTCGATCTCCTCGTCGAAGTCCCCCAGCAGATCGGCGAGCGAGTCCGGCTCGTGCAGCGCGCCCTCGAAGACCTCCCGGCCCTGGCCGATCAGCCAGCAGCGGAAGTAGTCGAACGCGTCGTCGCTCGCACCGCCGAGCAGTACCCACGCGGCGCCCCACAGATCCCAGCGGTAGGCGCGGTGGTAGCGGGACTCGAAGTGACGGGCGAAGTCGAGCACCGCGTCGGGGTCGGCCTGGAGCAGCCGGTCGACGAGCAGCTCGGCATGGTCCTCGGGGTCGCCCTCGGCGGCCTCGCGGGTGCTGTCCACGATCTCCCAGAACTCCGTCTCGTCCATCACGGGACAAGCATCTGCCTTGGGGGTCGGGCACGCACGCCGAGGTGCCGGAGCTGCGCCGTTTCGTTATGTGCGCACATGGCCGAGGGCACGGCGCCCGGCGGCTCACCGGTAGCGGTCCGCCATCCGCCGTGCCGCTGCTGCGAAGCGATCACGCAGCGCGGCGGGAGCGACGACCTCCGCCTCGGGCCCGAGCCCGAACAGCTGCCCGTACGCGACGTCCTCCGACTCGACCGGCACAGTCACCGTCACCCACCCCTCCCCGTCGGGCTCGCCCGCCGACTGCCGCGCCGCACGCACGGACGCGGGTTCGGTCGCGTACGGAAGCTGCCGCAGCCCCGCGGGGGACAGCCGCAGGACGACCTCCGCGCGCAGGATGGACCGCGCGAACTCCTCCGCCCGCTCCTCCCAGAACCCCGGCAGATCGAACTCCTCGTCCCGTACGAAGCGCTCCTCGCCCGCCTCGACGCCGGTGAACCGGTCGATCCGGTACACCCGGTGGGTCCCGCCGCCGGCGACCCGGGCGCACAGATACCAGACACCGGCTTTCAGGACGAGCCCGTACGGCTCCAGCTCCCGCACCACCTCCCGCGCGCTCTCCGCCTCCTCACGCCGGTAGCGGGCGCGCACCACCCGGTCGTTCCACACCGCGTCCGCCACCGCCGGCAGCAGCTCGGGCGTCCGCGGCTCCCTGAACCAGCCCGGCGCGTCCAGATGGAACCGCTGCGCCGCCGTGCGCGAGGCGTCCCGCAGCGAGGGGAGCAGCGCCGCCGACACCTTCAGCCGCGCGGCCGACGCCGCGTCCTGAAGGCCCATCTCCCGCAGCGCGCCCGGCACTCCGGACAGGAACAGGGCCTCCGCCTCACCGCGTGCCAGACCCGTCAGGCGCGTCCGGTACCCGCCGATCAGCCGGTACCCGCCCGCCCTGCCCCGGTCCGCGTACACCGGCACACCCGCCTCGGACAGCGCCTGCGCGTCCCGCGTCACGGTCCGCTCCGAGACCTCCAGCTCGCGCGCCAGCTCACCCGCCGTCATCGACGGCCGGGACTGGAGCAACAACACCATCTTGATCAGGCGGGCAGCGCGCATACGCCCATGATGCGGGCCCTTCAGCGCGAGGTGTACGTGATGACCGCGAACGAGGCTCCCTGCGGATCGGCGAGCACCGCGAACCGGCCCGGCTCGATGGACGTCGGGTGCACCAGGATCTGCCCGCCGAGTTGCTTGCAGCGGGCCGCCGTCGCGTCGGTGTCCCCGACGGCGATGTACACCATCCAGTGCGCCGGCAGTTCCTTGGGGAACGAGCTCGACGCCGTGTCGAGCATCCCGCCGAAGGGCTCGGCGTCGACGCTCCATTCGGTGTAACTGCCGCCGCCCCCGTAGGGGTGCCGCTTCGCGCCCCAGCCCAGTACGGACTGATAGAAGTCCTTGGACCCGTCCGGATCGCGGGTCAGGAGCTCGAACCAGCAGAAACTCCCCGGCTCGTTCACCACGCCGAAGCCCGTGTTCGTGATCGGCTGCCACAGGCCGAACGCGGCTCCCGCGGGGTCGTGGCAGACCGCGAAGACGCCGTCCTCCTCGACGGTCTGCGGACCCGTGACCACCGTGCCGCCGTTGCCCTTCACGCGCGCGATGACGGCGTCGACCCCGGCCGACTGGTAATACGGCAGCCACGCCGACGGTTCCTTCGGGTTCGTGGCCGGGGCGACGCCGGCGACCGGCTCGCCGCCGGACCTGAAGATGCCGTAGCCCTGCGCCACTTCGCTGTGCCAGCCGAGGAGACCCTCGTAGAAGAGCCGGGCCGCGTCGGTGTCGGGCGTGGAGAGGTCCGCCCAGCAGGGGGCTGACGGGGTTTTGGAGATCTTCATGCGTACATCACCCCTGAACGGCGCCCCCCTGGAACTCCTGCGGACTCCTCCTCATTCACGCACGCGTGCCCCGCCCCGGCAATCGGGACGGGGCACGTATGACAAGGGACTACAGGCCGTAGCGCTCGCGCGCCTCCTTCACGGCCGAGGCGTTGATCTCGCCGCGGCGGGCGAGCTGGGCCAGGGCCGCGACGACGATCGACTGCGCGTCGATGCCGAAGTGGCGGCGGGCCGCCTCACGGGTGTCGGAGAGACCGAAGCCGTCCGCACCGAGCGAGGAGTAGTCCTGCTCGACCCACTGCGCGATCTGGTCGGGGACCTGGCGCATGTAGTCGGAGACCGCGAGGACCGGGCCCTGGGCGCCGTCGAGCGCCGTACGGATGTACGGAGTGCGCTCCTCGCCGCGCAGGATCGCCTCGTCCGCCTCCAGGGCGTCGCGGCGCAGCTCGGTCCAGGAGGTCGCGGACCACACGTCGGCGGCAACGCCCCACTCCTCGGCGAGCAGCTTCTGCGCCTCGAGGGTCCAGTGGATCGCCGTGCCCGAACCGAGCAGCTGGATGCGCGGGGCGTTGGCGGCCGCGACGTTCACCCCGGCCGACTCGGCGGTGTTGAAGCGGTACAGGCCCTTGAGGATGCCCTCGTCCACGCCCGCGGGCTTGGCCGGCTGCGGCATCGGCTCGTTGTAGACCGTCAGGTAGTAGAAGACGTCCCGGTCCTCGCCCGGGGCCGCCTCGCCGTACATGCGGCGCAGACCGTCCTTGACGATCGCGCCGATCTCGTACGCGAACGCCGGGTCGTAGGACAGCGCGGCCGGGTTGGTCGCCGCGATGACCGGCGAGTGACCGTCCGCGTGCTGCAGACCCTCACCCGTCAGCGTCGTACGGCCCGCGGTGGCACCCACCAGGAAGCCGCGGCCCAGCTGGTCGCCGAGCTGCCACATCTGGTCGGCCGTGCGCTGCCAGCCGAACATCGAGTAGAAGATGTAGAAGGGGATCATCGCCTCGCCGTGCGTGGAGTACGCGCTGGCGGCGGCGATGAAGTCCGCCATGGAGCCGGCCTCGGTGATGCCCTCGTTGAGGATCTGGCCGTCCGTGGCTTCCTTGTAGTACATCAGCTGGTCGCGGTCGACCGGCTCGTACGTCTGCCCCTTGGGGGAGTAGATGCCGAGCGACGGGAACAGCGACTCCATGCCGAAGGTGCGCGCCTCGTCCGGGACGATCGGCACCCAGCGCTTGCCGGTCTCCTTGTCGCGTACGAGGTCCTTGACCAGGCGTACGAACGCCATGGTCGTGGCCACCGACTGCGATCCTGAGCCCTTGTCGAAGGACGCGAACGCCTTGTCGGCCGGGGCCGGCAGCGGGGCGATCGCGTGCGTGCGGCGGGCCGGGGCGGGGCCGCCGAGGGCCGCGCGGCGCTCCTGGAGGTAGCGGACCTCGGGGGAGTCGGGGCCCGGGTGGCCGTAGGGGACCTGGCCGTCGACGAACTGGCTGTCGGAGATGGGCAGTTCAAGGAGGTCACGCATGTCCTTGAACTCGTCCACCGTCAGCTTCTTCATCTGGTGGTTGGCGTTCTTGGACTCGAAGCCCTTGCCGAGCGTGAAGCCCTTGACCGTCTGGACCAGGATCACGGTCGGCGCGCCCTCGTGCGACAGGGCCGCACGGTAGGCCGCGTACACCTTGCGGGGCTCGTGGCCGCCGCGCGAGACCTTGAAGCACTCGGCGATCTTGTCGTCCGTGAGCAGCCTGCCCAGCTCGACGAGCGCGGGCTCGGAGCCGAAGAAGTGCTCGCGGATGTACGCGGCATCGCGCGTCGCGTACGTCTGGAACTGGGCGTCCGGCACCTCGCGCAGCCGGCGCACGAGCGCGCCGGTCGTGTCGAGCTGGAACAGCTCGTCCCAGGCGGAGCCCCAGAGCGTCTTGATGACGTTCCAGCCGGCGCCGCGGAACTGCGCCTCCAGCTCCTGGACCACGCGGAAGTTGGCGCGGACCGGGCCGTCGAGGCGCTGCAGGTTGCAGTTGATGACGAAGGTCAGGTTGTCCAGACCCTCACGCGAGGCGAGCGCCAGGGCCGCGGTGGCCTCGGGCTCGTCCATCTCGCCGTCACCGAGGAACGCCCACACGTGCGAGGCGGAGACGTCCTTGATCTTGCGGTTGGTGAGGTAGCGGTTGAACCGCGCCTGGTAGATCGCCGACAGCGGGCCGAGGCCCATGGAGACGGTCGGGAACTCCCACAGCCAGGGCAGGCGCCGCGGGTGCGGATACGACGGCAGGCCGTCGCCGCCGGACTCCTGGCGGAAGTGGTCGAGCTGCTGCTCGCTCAGGCGGCCGTCGAGGAAGGCGCGGGCGTAGATGCCGGGGGAGGCGTGGCCCTGGATGTACAGCTGGTCACCGGAGCCGTCGCCCTCCTTCCCCTTGAAGAAGTGGTTGAAGCCGGTCTCGTAGAGCCAGGCCGCCGAGGCGAACGTGGCGATGTGGCCGCCGACGCCGTACTTGGAGCCACGGGTCACCATCGCGGCCGCGTTCCAGCGGTTCCACGCGGCGATTTTCAGTTCCAGCGCCTCGTCACCCTCGATCGCCGGCTCCGCGGCGGTCGGGATGGTGTTGACGTAGTCGGTCTCGAGGAGCTTCGGCAGCGCCAGGCCTGAGCCCTCGGCGCGCTCCAGCGTGCGGCGCATCAGGTACGCGGCACGGTGCGGCCCGGCCGCCTTGGTAACGGCGTCCAGGGAGGCCTGCCATTCGGCGGTCTCCTCGGGGTCGCGGTCCGGGAGCTGGTCGAGCTCGCTCGGCTGGATTGCGGAGGGGTCGGTCATTGCGCCGCCTTCCTGAGTCGGAGGGGGGTTCCCTTAGGGAAAGGGTGGGGGTGCCCTAGGTCTTTGGCAGGACAGGGCGTGGGTCATTGGTGGAGACCCGTCGGCGACTCTAACCCCCTGATCGATGATCGATCAAAGGGTTCAAGGGTAAAACTTCCTCAGACGGAGAAAGTGGGCATCCGGTGCCATTGAAGGGGGCACCGGGTGCCTTGTTTTCGAAGGCGGTTCGGCGAATTCTCGCAGGTGGGAGGGGTGGCACGACGACGTCTGAGCGGGGTGTGGCTCAGGCGCGCGGGGCGCAGCCGAGCACGTGCGCCTTCACCAGCTCGGCGATGGCCGGGTCCTGGCGCCGGAACGCGGCGACGAGCTCCTCGTGCTCCTCGGCGTACGACTGCTGGACGGTGCCGAGCCAGCGGATGGACAGGGCCGTGAACACCTCGATGCCCAGGCCCTCCCAGGTGTGCAGCAGTACGGAGTTGCCCGCGGCCCGCACCAGCTCGCGGTGGAACCCGACGGTGTGCCGCACCTGCGCGGCCGAGTCGGCCTCCTGGTCGGCGCGGTAGAGGGCCGCCACATGGGGTTCGAGGGCCGAGCAGTCCTCGGCCAGCTTCCCGGCCGCGAGCTCCGCCGCGATGGCCTCGAGACCGGCCCTGACCGGGTAGCTCTCCTCCAGGTCGGCGGCCGTCAGATTCCGCACCCGTACGCCCTTGTTGGGGGCGGACTCGATCAGGCGCAGGCTCTCCAGCTCCCGCAGGGCCTCCCGCACGGGCGTCTGGCTGACCTCGAGCTCCGTCGCGATGCGACGCTCCACGATGCGCTCGCCCGGCTTCCAGCGTCCGCTGACGATCCCCTCGACGATGTGCTCGCGGATCTGTTCGCGCAGCGAGTGGACGACGGGCGCGGTCATGATGGCTCCTCCAGAGGGGGCAGAGACCCCAAGGTGCGTTGACCTCTAGACAATACGGCGGCGCCCCCGTCCGGAAGACCTCCGGACGGGGGCGTACGCGCTGATGAGACGAGAGTTACAGGCCGAGCTCGACCTCGAACTCGCCGGCCTCCAGGATCGCCTTGACCGTGGTCAGGTAGCGGGCGGCGTCCGCGCCGTCCACCAGACGGTGGTCGTAGGAGAGCGACAGGTACGTCATGTCCCGGACGGCGATGGTCTCGCCGAGGTCCGGGTGGTCGATGACGACCGGGCGCTTCACCGTGGCGCCGATGCCCAGGATCGCGGCCTGGTTCGGCGGCACGATGACGGTGTCGAAGAGCGCACCGCGCGAGCCCGTGTTGGAGATCGTGAAGGTCGCGCCGGACATGTCGTCCGGCGTGAGGCCGCCACCGCGGGCCTTGCCGGCCAGCTCGGCCGTCTTCTTCGAGATACCGGCGATGTTCAGGTCGCCCGCGCCCTTGATGACCGGCGTCATCAGACCCTTCTCGGCGTCAACGGCGATGCCGATGTTCTCCGAGTCGAAGTACGTGATGGTGCCTTCGTCGTCGTTGATCCGGGCGTTGACGACCGGGTGGGCCTTCAGCGCCTGGGCAGCGGCCTTGACGAAGAACGGCATCGGGGAGAGCTTGACGCCCTCGCGCGCCGCGAACGCGTCCTTCGCCTTGGCACGCAGCTTCATCAGCTTGGTGACGTCGACCTCGAGGACCGAGGTCAGCTGGGCCTGCGAGTGCAGCGCCTTCATCATGTTGTCGCCGATGACCTTGCGCATGCGGGTCATCTTGACCGTCTGGCCGCGGAGGGGAGAGGTCTCCAGGGCCGGGGCCTTCGCGGCGGCCGGAGCAGCGGCAGCGGCGGGGGCCGGGGCGGCCTTCGCGGCCTCGGCGGCCGCGATGACGTCCTGCTTGCGGATACGGCCGCCGACGCCGGTGCCCTTGACGGTGCTCAGGTCCACGCCGTTCTCCGACGCGAGCTTGCGCACCAGCGGGGTCACGTACGCGCCTTCGTCACCGGAGACCGCGGCGGGAGCCGGGGCAGCGGGGGTGACCGGAGCGGGAGCGGCGACCGGAGCGGGGGCCGGAGCAGCCGGGGCGACCGGGGCCGGAGCGGCAGCCGGGGCCGGGGCAGCAGCCGGAGCCGGAGCAGCCGGGGCCGGGGCCGGGGCGGGAGCTGCGGGGGCGGCCGGGGCCGGAGCGGCGGCCGGGGCCGGAGCAGCCGGAGCGGGCGCGGCGGCCGGAGCGGCACCGGGAGCACCGATGACGGCCAGCTTGGCGCCGACCTCGGCGGTCTCGTCCTCGGCGACGGAGATCTCCAGGAGAACGCCGGCGACGGGGGAGGGGATCTCGGTGTCGACCTTGTCCGTGGAGACCTCGAGCAGGGGCTCGTCCTCCGCGACCTCCTCGCCGACCTCCTTCAGCCAGCGGGTGACGGTGCCCTCGGTGACGGACTCGCCGAGAGCGGGCAGGACGACGTCGGTGCCGGAAGCGGCACTGGCGGGGGCGGCCGGAGCAGCCGGGGCGGCGGCCGGGGCCGCGGGGGCCTCGGCGACGGGGGCCTCGGCGACGGGGGCCGGGGCGGCGGCCGGGGCCTCGGCAGCGGCCGGAGCCGGGGCGGCGGCGGGCGCGCCCGTGCCGTCGTCGATGACGGCCAGCTCGGCGCCGACCTCGACGGTCTCGTCCTCGGCGACCTTGATGGAGGCCAGGATGCCGGCGGCGGGCGAGGGGATCTCGGTGTCGACCTTGTCGGTCGAGACCTCAAGCAGCGGCTCGTCGACCTCGACGCGCTCGCCCTCGGCCTTCAGCCAGCGGGTGACGGTGCCCTCGGTGACACTCTCACCGAGCGCCGGAAGGGATACGGAAACCGACATGGTTTCTGTTGCTCCTTAGTGGGGTCTCCCCTGCTCGAGCGTGTTGAGAGCTTGGGGAAGTGCGGAAGTCTGTGGTCGGTCGTCGCGCCCAGGGACGACAGGGACGACTGGGTCCAGCCTGCGGCCTGACCTAGTCGTGCGAGTGCAGCGGCTTGCCCGCGAGGGCCAGGTGGGCCTCTCCGAGTGCCTCGTTCTGCGTCGGGTGGGCGTGGATGAGCTGGGCGACCTCGGCGGGCAGCGCTTCCCAGTTGTAGATCAGCTGGGCTTCGCCGACCTGCTCGCCCATACGGTCACCGACCATGTGGACGCCGACCACGGCACCGTCCTTGACCTGGACGAGCTTGATCTCGCCCGCGGTCTTGAGGATCTTGGACTTGCCGTTGCCCGCGAGGTTGTACTTCAGAGCGACGACCTTGTCCGCACCGTAGATCTCCTTGGCCTTGGCCTCGGTGATACCGACGGAGGCGACCTCGGGGTGGCAGTACGTCACCTTCGGCACACCGTCGTAGTCGATCGGGACGGTCTTGAGACCGGCCAGACGCTCCGCCACCAGGATGCCCTCGGCGAAGCCGACGTGCGCGAGCTGGAGCGTCGGGACGAGGTCACCGACGGCCGAGACGGTCGGCACGTTGGTCTGCATGTACTCGTCGACCAGGACGTAGCCGCGGTCCATCGCGACGCCCTGCTCCTCGTAACCGAGACCGGCCGAGACCGGGCCGCGGCCGATGGCGACCAGGAGGACCTCGGCCTCGAAGGTCTTGCCGTCGGCGAGGGTCACGCGGACGCCGTCCTGCGTGTACTCGGCCTTCTCGAAGAAGGTGCCGAGGTTGAACTTGATGCCGCGCTTGCGGAACGCGCGCTCAAGAAGCTTGGAGCTGTTCTCGTCCTCGACCGGGACGAGGTGCTTGAGGCCCTCGACGACGGTGACGTCGGTGCCGAAGGACTTCCACGCGGAGGCGAACTCGACGCCGATGACGCCGCCGCCGAGGATGATCGCGGACTGCGGGACGCGGTTCAGCGTCAGCGCGTGGTCCGAGGAGATGATGCGGTTGCCGTCGATCTCCAGGCCCGGCAGCGACTTCGGCACGGAGCCGGTCGCGAGGAGCACGTGACGGCCCTGGACGCGCTGGCCGTTCACGTCCACGGAGGTCGGGGACGACAGGCGGCCCTCGCCCTCGATGTACGTCACCTTGCGGGAGGCGACGAGACCCTGCAGGCCCTTGTACAGGCCGGAGATCACGTCGTCCTTGTACTTGTGGACGCCCGCGATGTCGATGCCCTCGAAGGAGGCCTTGACACCGAACTGGTCAGCCTCGCGCGCCTGGTCGGCGATCTCGCCGGCGTGCAGCAGGGCCTTCGTCGGGATGCAGCCGTTGTGCAGGCAGGTGCCCCCGAGCTTGTTCTTCTCGATCAGGGCGACGTCCAGGCCCAGCTGCGCTCCGCGCAGGGCCGCGGCGTAACCGCCACTGCCACCGCCGAGGATCACTAGGTCGAAAACAGTGCTGGCGTCGTTCGCCACGTCACGTCCTCCATGCATGTGCGCCGTACGCCGGTCTGCGGTGACCGGGCGGCGGCTGGTGTCCGGCCGCTTTTTATGCTTCGGCCCTGTGGTGGGGGCCCTGTCCTGCCAAGGACCCATCCTCGCACTTGTCGACGGCGGACGGGACGCCGGGCCCGGGGGTGAGACGGCGGTTACACCTGAAACCCGGGTGAGGGGGTCCGGGAGGCTGCGGATTTCGTCGAAAGCGAACGGCCCCCGGGTGCCTTCGCACCCGGGGGCCGTCAACCGTGCCGCTCCGCGTCAGCCGAGGTCACCGGCGGCCGTGCGCTCCGCGAGGCGCACCAGCGTACGGACCGCGGAACCGGTGCCGCCCTTGGGCGTGTAGCCGGACGCGCCGGCCTCGTTGAAGGCCGGGCCCGCGATGTCGAGGTGGGCCCACGTGATGCCCTCGCCGACGAACTCCTGGAGGAAGAGGCCGGCCACCAGGCCGCCGCCCATGCGCTCGCCCATGTTGGCGATGTCGGCGGTGGCGGAGTCCATGCCCTTGCGCAGGTCGGAGGGGAGCGGCATGGGCCAGGACGGCTCGCCGACCTCCTCGGCGACCTCGTGGACCGACGTACGGAACGCGTCGTCGTTCGCCATGATGCCGAACGTGCGGTTGCCGAGCGCCAGCATCATCGCCCCGGTCAGCGTGGCGACGTCGACGATCGCGTCCGGGGTCTCCTCGGAGGCCTTGGCGATGGCGTCGGCCAGGACCAGGCGGCCCTCGGCGTCCGTGTTCAGGACCTCGACGGTCTTGCCGGAGTACATGCGAAGGACGTCGCCCGGGCGGGTGGCCGAGCCCGACGGCATGTTCTCGGCGAGCGCCAGCCATCCGGTGACGTTCACGTCAAGACCGAGACGGGCCACGGCGACGACGGCGGCGAACACGGCGGCGGCGCCGGCCATGTCGCACTTCATCGTCTCGTTGTGACCGGCCGGCTTGAGGGAGATGCCGCCCGAGTCGTATGTGATGCCCTTGCCGACGAAGGCGAGGTGCTTGTCCGCCTTCGACGACGTGTAGGAGAGCTTCACCAGGCGCGGCGGGGCCTCCGAGCCGGCGCCGACGCCGAGGATGCCGCCGAAGCCGCCCTTGACGAGCGCCTTCTCGTCGAGAACCTGCACCTTGATGCCGTGCTCCTTGGCCGCAGCCGAGGCGACGGCGGCGAAGGCCTCGGGGTTCAGGTCGTTCGGCGGGGTGTTGACCAGGTCGCGGGCGCGGTTGAGCTCCTCGGTCACGGCGAGGGCGCGCTCCACGGCAGCCTTGAACGCCTTGTCGCGGGGCTTGGCACCCAGCAGGGCGATCTCGCCGAGCGGCGCCTTGCCGTTCTTCTTGCCCTCCTGGGCCGACTCCTTGTAGGCGTCGAAGGAGTACGCGCCGAGCAGCGCGCCCTCGGCGATCGCTCCCGCGTCACCCGAGTCCCCGACGGGCAGCGCGAACGCGGCCTTCTTCGCACCTGCCAGCGCGCGGGCGGCGGACCCGGCGGCGCGGCGCAGGGCCTCCGCGTCGTACGACTCGTCCTTCTCCGGCACCGGGCCGAGACCGACGGCAAGGACGACCGGGGCCTTGAAGCCGGAGGGGGCGGGGAGCTTCGTCACCTCACCCTCACCGCCAGAGGCGCCGAGGGTCTCCAGGACGGCGGCGAGCTTGCCGCCGTAGGCCTTGTCCACGGCCTCCGCGCCGGGGGCGACGACGAGCGCTCCGGACTTGGATGCAGCACCCTTCGCCACACCGACGACGATCGCGTCGGCACGCAGGCCGGACGCGGCGGCGGTGCTGAGAGTCAGAGCAGTCACGGTGGTGAGGTCCCTACTTTCATGGTGTCTGAACGAGTTCTGACGGGCCGTGGGGTGTATGGCCCCCTTGGGGAGCCTACGCCCGTGGGCGCGAGGGTGCGCTTCGCGGTAGGTGACCGCGGCCGTGTCAGCCGAAAGTGAGGACGACGAGGGCGGCGGTGGCGGCGGTCTCGGCGACGCCGCCGAAGACGTCGCCGGTCACCCCGCCGAAGCGGCGCACGCAGTGGCGCAGCAGGAGTTCGGCCGCGCAGCAGGCGAGGACGGCGGCCGCTGCGCCGCGCACGGCGCCGTACGCCGAGCCGGTGACGGCGCCCGCGGCCCCGGCGGCGCACACGGTGACGGCGGCGGCGAGCAGCGCCCCGCGCACGGGCACCGTTCCGGCGACGGCCGCGCCCAGGCCCTCGGGCCGGGCCGGCGGGACACCGGTGCGCGAGGCCAGCGTGAGCGCGAGCCGGGCGGTGAGTGCCGAGACGACGGCGGCGAGCGCGCCGCGGGCCCACGCATCCGCGTACAGCTCGGCGAGCGCGGCGACCTGGGCGAGGAGCGCGAGCACGAGCGTGATGACACCGAACGGGCCGATGTCCGACTGCTTCATGATGCGCAGCGCGTCCTCAGCCGGCTTGCCGCTGCCGAGGCCGTCGGCGGTGTCGGCGAGCCCGTCCAGGTGCAGTCCCCGGGTCAGCGCGGCCGGGACGCTCACGCTCGCCACGGCCGCGAGCAGCGGACCGGCGCCGAGCAGCGTCAGGAGCCCGCCGAGGCCGGCGGCGGCCAGGCCCACGACGAGTCCGGCGACGGGGGCGCAGAGCATTCCGGCGCGGGCCGCCTCGCGGTCCCAGCGGGTGACCTCGACCGGGAGCACGGTGAGGGTGCCGAAGGCGAAGCGGAGGCCGTCGGCCGGGGTTGCGGACATCCCGGCAGGCTACCCGGGGGGCCCAGCACAGCGGGCGGCGCCCGGGCCCCGGCGGCAGGATGGCCGCATGGGTCACTGGTGGTACCGGAACATCGGCGAGCCGGGGAAGCTGCCACTGCTGCTCGCCCTCGCCGCGTTCCTGCTGACCTTCGCCGTGATCCGTACGATCACGCGCCTCATCCGTGCCGGGCGCGGGCCGTTCTGCAACGTCGCCCCGGGCGGCATGCACATCCACCACGTGGTGCCCGGCGTGATCCTCACCGTCATCGGCGGCTTCGGCGCGGTCGGCAGCGGGCGGCACGGCGTAGGCGCGTCGGTCTGCGCGGTGATCTTCGGGATCGGCGCGGGCCTGGTCCTCGACGAGTTCGCCCTGATCCTGCACCTCGCCGACGTCTACTGGACCGAGCAGGGCCGGCAGAGCGTCGAGGTGGTGGTCCTCGCGGCGGCACTCGGGCTGCTCGTCCTCAGCGGCTTCTCGCCGCTCGGCGTGAACGACGTGACGGGACAGGAGGAGCAGGGGCGCGGCACCGCGATCCTCACGGTCCTGGTGAACCTCTTGTTCGTCGTGCTGGCCATGTTCAAGGGGAAGCCCCGGCTCGCGGTCGTGGGCGTACTCGTGCCGTTCGTCGCGCTGTTCGGGGCCGTCAGGCTCGCGCGGCCCGGATCGGCGTGGGCGAAGCGCTGGTACCGGCGGCGCCCGAAGGCCAGGGCGAGATCGCGGCTGCGCGCCTACCGGCACGACCGGCGCTGGTCGAGGATGAGCCGGGGCTTTCAGGACCTGATCGGCGGCACACCCGACCCGGAGCGCTCGGCGCCCCGGTGACGCACGGCGCCCAGCGCCCACCGCGCCACGACGACCAGGACGACCGCGCTGATCGCCGCCAGATGTTCCTTGCCCGCGAGGTTCGGCTTCACGGCCGCCTCGATCACCATGAGGGCGGCCACCACGACGGCCGTGCGCCGGGCGCGATAGTGCCAGCACACGTAGACGGCGAGGCCGACGACCGCCGCCGACGGGCCGTTGTCGACGATCCGCGCGTCGGAGGCGGGCAGGCCGAGCGGTCCGCCGGGGCCGACGGCGATGGCGAGGCGGGCGTAGAGGGTGCCGGCGAGTGTGGCGACGTATCCGATGGCGAGCGTGACCCACCGGCCGAGGCAGATCTCCGCGATGCCGCACACGATCAGGATTTGTGCCAGGGCGCCCCACACGGGCAGGTCGAGCGCCGGCACGAAGAGGGACAGCGGGGTGCGCAGCAGGGACAGCCACAGCGGGTCCTCGGCCCGCACGGAGCCGATGTCCTGCACGAATCGGTAACCCCAGGACTGGTTCTGGACGTACTGGAACAGGGACGTGAGGCAGACCGCGCCGAGCGTCATCGGCGCCGCCCGCCACTTCTCGGCGGCGAGCCTTTGGCGCACCGTCGACCACAGCGGGCCCCACTCGGCGCGGGCCAGGACGGCCGGGGATCTCACGGACGTGGCTCCAGATGTCTGCGGTGCATCCAGTTCGGCAGGCCCGGCGCCTCCAGAAAGCCCTCGGCGCGCGCGGAGGCGAGGCCGATCCGCGGCAGGTCGGCGCTCTTCTCGAAGAGCAGGAAGCGGGGCTCCCAGATGGGCCGGTACTTCGCGTTGGCCCGGTAGAGGGATTCGATCTGCCACCACCGTGAGAAGAAGCTGAGCAGCGAGCGCCACAGGCGCAGCACCGGGCCCGCGCCGAGCCGCGAGCCACGTTCGAAGACGGACCGGAACATCGCGAAGTTGAGCGACACCTGCGTGATCCCGATCTCCCCGGCCCGCTGGAGCAGTTCGATGACCATGAACTCCATCAGCCCGTTCTCGGAGTCCTTGTCGCGCCGCATCAGATCGAGCGACAGGCCTTTCGGTCCCCACGGCACGAAGGAGAGCACGGCCTTCAACTCGCCGTTGCCGTCGGTGCATTCGAGCATCACGCAGCGCCCGTCGCCCGGTTCGCCGAGCCGGCCGAGCGCCATCGAGAAGCCGCGCTCGGTCGCTCCGTCGCGCCAGTCGTCGGCGCGCTGGAGCAGGTACGTCATCTCATCGGCGGGGATGTCCTCGTGGCGCCGGATCCGCACCTCGTAACCCGCGCGCCCGACCCGGTTGTAGGCCTGCCGGACGGTGCGCATGGCCCGCCCCTCCAGCGTGAAGCCCTGATCAGGGGCTCCGCCCCGGGCGCCGGTCTCGACGATGGCTTCGTCGCCGAGTTCGAGGGCGTCGAGGCCGTGCCGCGCGTAGATGGTGCCCGCCTCCTCGCTCGCGCCCATCACGGCCGGGATCCAGCCGTGTTCGCGCGCCTCCATGAGCCAGGGGCCGATCGCGCCGGGCCAGGCCTCGGGGTCGCCGATCGGATCGCCCGACGCGAGCGAGACCCCGCCGACGACGCGGTACGCGACGGCCGCCTTGCCGGTCGGCGACCACACGACGCTCTTCTCCCGGCGCAGTGCGAAGTAGCCGAGCGAGTCGCGGTCGCCGTCCTTGTCGAGCAGCGTGCGCAGCTTCGCCTCGTCGTCGGGGGTGATCGGGTCGACGGCCTTGCGGGAGCGGAACGCGGCGTACGCGACGGCGAGCAGGAGGAGGGTGCTCAGGATGTTGATGACGACGTTGACCCAGTTCGGCGACGTGATGCCGGGGTAGCGGGACTCGTCGGTGGCGACCGAGACGAGGCGCAGGGTGCCGTAGCGCCAGCGCTCCAGGAACGTCGAGTGGTGCCCGTCGTGCGCCTGGTTGGTGACGGTCACGAGGAACGTCGCGAACAGGGACGTCACGAGGAGTCCGCCGACCCCGACCACGGCCGCGAGCTTCGGGTTCGAGCGGTCCCCCTTCGCGTAGAACTCCCGCCGCCCGAGCAGCAGCGCGGCGACGAACGCGGCGGTCAGGACGACCGAGATCCAGTTCTGCGCGTAGCGGCGCACCTCGGGGAAGAACATCACGAGGACGAACAGGAGCAGGAACAGCCCGCTGAGTACGAGGTTGAGGATCCACGCGGCGCGCTTGCGGCGGCGCATCGTGATCGCCAGGAACCAGGTGAAGACCCCGGACGCGAAGCCGGCCGTCAGCAGGTACGGGGTGAAGTAGTCGTCGGTGTTGTGCCGTTGCAGGTCCTGGCCGAGGGAGACCCAGACCGCGCTCAGGAAGTTGATGAACGTGACGACGCGCAGGTACCAGACGGTGAAGGCGGCCGCTCGTCTCGTGGTGGGGGTGGAGGCGGGGGCGCGGCGCGCGGGTGGTGAGGTCGTCTGTTCAGCTGCCATAAGCAGGGAGCATATGGGGCATTTCTGGCTATCTGGGTCGAGCATCGCCGGGACGTGAAACGGCGGGTCGCGGCGGGGCCGAAGCCTGCCGTGACCCGCCGTCAAGCAGCGTGCCGTGTGCCCTACTCGGTCGCGTCGGCCGTCTCCGGCTCCTCGGTGACCTGCGGCTCGTCGGCGGCCTGCGGGGCCTCCGGCAGCTCCGCGGCCAGCGCCGCGGCGGCCTGCACCAGCGGCAGCGCGAGCAGCGCCCCCGCTCCCTCGCCCACCGTCACGCCCTGGTCGAGCAGCGGCTCCATCGCCATCCGGTCCAGCGCCTTCGCCTGCGCGGGCTCCCCGCTCGCCTGGCCGGCCAGCCACCAGTCCGGCGCCCGGAACGCGATCCGCTGCCCGACGAGCGCGCACGCCGCCGACACGACACCGTCCAGGATCACCGGCGTGCGCCGCACCGCGCTCTGCAGCAGGAACCCGGTCGCGGCGGCGAGGTCCGCGCCGCCCACCGCGCCGAGCAGCGCCAGCTGGTCGCCGAGTACGGGCCTGGCCCGCCGCAGGGCGTCCCGCACGGCCGCGCACTTGCGCATCCACGCCAGGTCGTGGATCGGCGAGCCGCCGCGCCCCGTCACCACGGACGCGTCCGTCCCGCACAGTGCCGCGATCAGCGTCGCGGCCGCCGTCGTCCCGCCCACGCTGAGATCGCCGAGCACCACCAGATCCGTGCCGGAGTCCGCCTCCTCGTCGGCGACGGCCATGCCCGCGCGGAACGCGGCCTCCGCCTCCTCGGGCGTCAGCGCGTCCTCGATGTCGATGCGCCCGGACGACCTGCGCACCCGGTGCCGTACGACCTCGGCGGGCAGCTCGCCGGGCTCGCAGTCCAGCGACATGTCGACGATCCGCACCGGAACGCCCAGGCGCCGCGCGAGGATCGCCGACGCGCTCCCGCCCTCGACCGCCTGACGCACCAGCGCGGCGGCACCGCCCGCGGGCCGCGCCGACACCCCGAGTTCCGCGATCCCGTGGTCACCCGCGAACAGCACCACGCGCGGGCGCTCCAGCGGCTTGACCGGCACCGCGGCCTGAGCGGCGGACAGCCACTCGCCCAGCTCGTCGAGGCGGCCGAGCGCGCCGGGCGGCACCGCGAAGCGGGCGCGGCGTTCCTCGGCGTCGCGGCGTGTCCCGCCGTCGGGGCGCTCGATCAGATCGGTGAAGTCGTCGAGATTCAGCGAGCTCATTCGCCGAACAGTACCGGCCGTTCCCCGACGCGGCGCATGACGTGGTGTTACGCCATGCGATGCATCGGATCCGCAGCGTCATTGCGGGTCTCTCCGTGATCCTTTACGTTCCAGGATGCCCCGGATTGTCGTATCGCCCCAGGGTGGTGTGGCCCCTCGGACCGTCCCACAGGAGTTCGTGATGACCCCCACGACCGAGGCCGTCGCCGAGCGGCGGCCCGCCTATCTCACCGAACTCGCCCAGGGCACCGACCGGTTCCACGAGCCGCGCAGGACCGACTGTCCCTGGTGCGGATCCAGCCGGCTGCGCACCCGGCTGCGGACCACCGACCTCCTCCAGCACAAGCCCGGCAGCTTCGTCGTCGACCAGTGCCGCGCCTGCTCGCACTCCTTCCAGAACCCGCGACTGACCCCCGAGGGACTGGCCTTCTACTACCGGGACTTCTACGACGGGCTCGAGGCCGGCCACTCCGCCGGACTCCTCAAGGCCCAGCACTCGGCGCGGCGTTCGGCCCGCCGCCACCGCGCCGCCGCCCGCACCCTGCTGGCCCTCATCGAGCCGGAGAGCTGGCTGGACGTCGCCACCGGGCAGGGCCACTTCCCGGCGGCCGCCAAGGAGGTCCACCCGTACACCGCCTTCGACGGGCTCGACGCCTCGGCCGCCGTCGAGGAGGGCCGCAGGGCCGGCCGCGTAGAGGAGGCCCACCGCGGCACCCTCACCGAACTCGCCCCCGCGCTCGCGGGACGCTACGACGCGCTGAGCATGTTCCACTACCTGGAGCACGCCACAGACCCGCGCGACGAACTCAAGGCCGCCCGCACCGTCCTGCGCCCCGGCGGCCACCTCCTCATCGAGGTCCCCGACCCCGAGAGCCGCTACGCGAAGCTGCTCGGCAAGTGGTGGGTGTCGTACTTCCAGCCCCAGCACCTGCACCTCATCCCGATGGACAACCTCCGCCGCGAGCTGGAGCGCCTCGGCTACACCGTCGTCGCGACCGACCGCCGCGAGGCGCACGTCCCGCTGGACCTCACCGCCGGGCTCGCCCTGTTCCTCGGCCACTGGCTGCCGAGCGCCGACGCCCCCTGGCGCAGCAAGGCCCCGACCCCGCTCCAGCGCGGGCTCCGCACGGCCCTGACGTACGCCGTCGTGCCCCTCGTCGCCGCGGCCTACGCGGCGGACCAGCTGCTCGCCCCGCTGGCGGGCCGCACCCGCTTCTCCAACGCCTACCGGATCGTCGCCCGCAAGAACGCCGCAGGGCCCGGCAGAGCCCCGCGGCCCTGACCGAACCCTGGCTGACCGAACCCTGGCTGACCGAGCCCTGCCCGAACTCCGACCGATCGCCCCGCGTCAGCGTCAGCGTCAGCCGCGCAGCACCAGCACCTGCCCGGCCACCACGAGCAGTACCTGTTCGCACTCGGCCGCGAACGCCGTGTTCAGGCGCCCCAGTTCGTCCCGGTAGCGGCGGCCCGACGCCGTGGCCGGGACGATCCCGGAACCCACCTCGTTCGACACGGCGACCACCGTGCGCGGGGTGCTGCGCACGGCCTCCGTCAGCGCCGCGACCTTCTCCCGCAGCGCCCGCTCCCCGCCGCCCGCCCACTCCGCGTCGTCCCAGGCCTGCACCTCGTCCATGGCGTACGTCAGCCACAGCGACAGGCAGTCGATGAGCAGCGGAGGTCCGTCCTGCGCGAGGAGCGGCACGAGGTCGCAGGTCTCCGTCGTGTTCCAGGAGCCCGGGCGCCGCTCACGGTGCAGCGCCACCCGCTGCGACCACTCGGTGTCCCCGCCCCGCGTGCCGCCCGTCGCCACGTACAGCACGCCCGGGAACGCCTCCAGGCGCCGCTCGGCCTCGACCGACTTCCCCGACCTGGCCCCGCCGAGGACCAGCGTCCTGCGCGGCACGTCCGGCACGTCCTCGTACGCCCCCACGACGAGCGTCGTCCCGTCCGGCACGGCCCGCGCGCCCGCCGCCGCGAGACGGCGCGTCAGCTCGGGCCCCGGCGGCACGTCGTGGTCGATGTGGACCGCGAGCACATCGGTCGTCGCGCCGATCGCGCCCACGGCCCGCAGCCGCGCCGCCGCGTCGGGGCGGTCCACGATGTCGGCGAGCACCATCTCGTACGGCCGCTCGGCCTCCTCGAAGCCCGCGGGCGCCGCGCCCGGCGGCAGATACAGCAGCCGTTCGCCGTCCGGCCCCGTCACCTCGTAGCCCGTCCCCGGCGTGTCCATCGGCAGCGCCCGCACCCGGTGCCCTGTCAGCAGCGCCAGCTCGCTCCCGTCCGGCACCCGGACCGGCGACACGAGCCCCGCCGGCACCTCGACGGGCGGCCCGTCGTGCGGATGCGAGAGCAGTACCTGCCGTACGCCGCTGAGGCTGTGCCCCGAGCGGGCGGCGGCGAACGCCGCTCCCGGCGTGAGGTCGAGCAGCAGCGTGCCGTCGATCAGGAGCGCGGTCGCGGCACGCGCGCCACCCGGCCCGAGGGCGGTGGCGCAGGCCGCGCAGGGGCAGTCAGGGCGGGGCAGTCCGGTGGGGGCGCCGGTGCCGAGCAGAGTGAGTTCCACGGGAAGATCCTCCCGCGCCACCGCGAGTGGCGCTCGCCCGGCTAGGCTTCCGGGCAGTAGTGAGACGGTGAGCTGGTCCGTTGACTCCCTGGAGGCTGACATGGCGGCGTGGACGTGGAGGTTCGAGAAGTCGGACGGGACGGAGGTCCAGCCGGCGGTGCAGCCCGAGGAGTTCACGACCCAGGGCGACGCGGAGTCGTGGATCGGCGAGTACTGGAAAGCCCTCGCGGAAGGCGGCGCCGACCAGGTCACCCTCTTCGAGGACGACGCGGTGATCTACGGCCCGATGGGCCTGCACGCGGAGGACGCGCCGGCGTAGGTCCCTGGGCCCTGGCTCCTTCCGGAACGCCGAGAAGGGCGGCGACCCGCACGGGTCGCCGCCCTTCTGTCGTCCGCTGTCTCCCGATACGTCCGTCCTAGATCTCGCCGAGTGTGACCTCGACCGTGTTCTCGGCCCCGTTTCTCGTGAACGCGACCGAGACCTTGTCGCCGGGCTTGAGGGCGGCGAGTTGCTCCGCGAGCGCCACCATCGTGTTGACGTCTGTGCCGTTGATCTGGGTGATGATGTCCTCGGACTGGATCCCGGCCTTCTGCGCGGCCCCGCCGTCGTTGACGTCCACGACGGCGACCCCGTCCGGCTGGTAGGAGCTGCCGAGCACCGTACGGCCCGTGATGCCGAGCGCGGCCCGCCCCGAGTCCGTGACCTTGCCCTTCTTGACGACCTGGCCGGCGACCGTCGTGACCATGGACGAGGGGATCGCGAACCCGATGCCGGGCGCCTGGCCGCCGCCCATGTTGGGGTCTGTCGCGGCGAGCGTCGGGATGCCGACGACCTGCCCGTCGAGATTGACGAGGGCGCCGCCGCTGTTGCCCGGGTTGATCGCCGCGGACGTCTGCACCATGTTCCCGATGGTGGCGCCGCTCCCGCCGCCCGCGGGGTTCTCGCTGACGGTCCGCCCGGTCGCCGAGACGATGCCCTGCGTGACGCTGGAGGACAGGCCGAGCGGCGAGCCCATGGCCAGGGTGATCTGGCCGACCTCGACCTTGGACGAGTTCGCGAACTTCGCGGGCTTGAGCCCCTCGGGCACCTTGTCCAGCTTGACGACGGCGAGGTCCTGGTCGGGGTAGGCGTAGACGAGCGTCGCGGTCAGCTCGATCTCGCTGTTGGACGTGGTCACCTTGAACGTCTTCTCGTTGCCGACCACGTGCGCGTTGGTGACGATGTGCCCCTTGTCGTCGTAGACGATCCCGGAGCCTTGCTCGGCCGAGCCCTGGATCTGGACGACCGACGGCAGGACGTCCCTGATCACCTTCTGGTAGTCGGCCTGCAGAGCGTTGCCGGAGACGGCCGCGGCCTGCTCCGTGGTGCCGGACGGCTTCGTCGACGGGCCGGACGGGCCGGAGGAGTCGGAGCCGGAGCAGCCGCCGACCAGGGCCACCGAGCAGACGACGGCGGTCAGCGGCAGCGCGAACCGCGGAACGCGGCCACGCCCGCTGCGAGTGGCACTGATACGCGTACGGGAACCGGAAGGAAAGCGGGCACGGGTACGCGTACGGGAACCGGAAAGAGAGCGGGCACGAGAACGGGCACGGAAAAGATCCATGCCCGGATTGTCACCGTCATCCCGTTGTTCCTGCCTGCGGTGGGCCGCCGAACAGGGGGCGCGCCGGGGCCGTCAGCCGCGGACGCCGCACAGGTGCAGCAGAGCCGCCACCCGGCGGTACGGCTCCGTGCGGCCCGCCCGCTCCTCCGCCGCGAGCAGCGTGTGGAACTCGCCGGGCGGCGGCACGGGCACGTCGTCCCCCGCCGTGTCCGTGAAGACCCGCACCCCGTACCAGGCGTGCAGCGGAGCCCCGATGCCGGCCAGCGTGGCGGTCAGCGCGCCGAGCCGGTCGGCCCGCACGTCGAGCCCGAGGCGGTTGCGGTACGAGAGCGTGTCGAAGGAGCCGAGCGCCGCCTGCCAGTCCCCGGCGAGGCCGGGCCGCATGGCTAGCGCGTCACCGTTGCGCACGAGGAGCGAGAGCAGGCCGCCGGGGGCCAGCATCCGCGCCAGGCCCGCGAGCAGCGCGTCGGTGTCCTCCACGTACATCAGGACCCCGTGGCACAGAACCACGTCGAAGCTGCCGGGCAGGAAGTGCACCCCGGTCTCCCGGCCGTCGCCCTCCACGAGGCGCACCCGGCCGCGGATGCCCTCGGGCTCCCCGGCCAGCGCGGCCCGTGCCGCGGCGACCATCCCGGGATCCTGCTCGACCCCGGTCACCTGATGTCCGGCACGGGCGAGGCGCAGGGCCTGCGTGCCCTGGCCCATACCGACGTCGAGCACCCGCAGCCGCTGCCCCACGGGGAAACGCGCGGCGAGCTGCTCGTCGAGCTGCCGCGCCACGAGCTCCTGGCGTACGGCGTTGCGCAGACCGTCGAGCCTGCCGAGCCAGGACGCCGCGGCGTCGCCGGAGAAAGACTCCGTGCTCAGGGCCGCTCCCCGCGCTTGACCTGGGGCTTGGGCAGACGGAGCCGGCGCATCTGGAGCGTGCGCATCAGGGCGTACGCGACGGCGCCCTTCTTCGGCTCGTTCGGGAACTTCTCGGCCAGGCGCTTCTTCAGGCGGAACGCGGTGACGACCGAGTCGAGCACGATCAGCACGATCACGATGAGCCAGAGCAGCAGCGCGATGTTCTGCAGGCTGGGGATCCGGACCATGGTCATCACGAGGATGACCACCGCCAGGGGCAGGAAGAACTCGGCGATGCAGAAGCGCGAGTCGACGAAGTCGCGCGCGAACTTTCGCACCGGACCCTTGTCGCGGGCGGGAAGGTAACGCTCGTCACCGCTGGCGAGCGCCTGGCGCTGCCTCTCCATCGCGGTGCGGCGCTCGTCGCGCTGCCGCTTCGACGCCTCCTTGCGGGTCGTCGGCGTATTGGCCACGCTGCGGCGCTGGGTCTGGGCCTGGCTGCGCTTGGGCGTGGGGCGGCCCTTGGGGGCCTGCGGGTCACGGGGCTGCGTGGAGTCGGTCACCGGCGCCTTGGCGCCCGGGGCCTTCTCGTCCTTGGATCGGCTACGGAACACAAAAGCCAAGGGTACGTGGTGCGGGCGCATGGACGTCGGGCGAGTGGGGAACGATCCGGCAACACCCTGCGTCAGTGTTGCTGAGCGTTCCCGGCAGCTGCACCGCGTGCTCGTCGAACCGGCCACCCCAGGGAGACACCTACTCCCTGCGCCGGAGCGGCACCGTACGCAGTCGTCCTTGGGGATGAGCGCATCCGCACCTGAACAGTGCGGTAATAGAGGCAGGACCCGTACTGTGGGTTCTGTCGCAGTGCTGGTGCTGGACGTCTGCTGGATCTGTCAGAAGGGGGCGCGCGAAGCCCATGAGCGGTGTCATGAAGCGTATGGGGATGATCTTCCGCGCGAAGGCGAACAAGGCCCTTGACCGGGCCGAGGACCCGCGCGAGACCCTCGATTACTCGTACCAGAAGCAGCTGGAGCTGCTCCAGAAGGTGCGCCGCGGAGTCGCCGACGTGGCGACGTCGCGCAAGCGCCTTGAGCTGCAGCTCAACCAGCTCCAGAACCAGTCGTCCAAGCTGGAGGACCAGGGCCGCAAGGCGCTCGCGCTCGGCCGCGAGGACCTGGCCCGCGAGGCGCTCTCGCGCCGGGCCGCCCTCCAGCAGCAGGTCACCGACCTGGAGACGCAGCACCAGACCCTCCAGGGCGAGGAGGAGAAGCTCACCCTCGCGGCGCAGCGCCTCCAGGCCAAGGTCGACGCCTTCCGTACGAAGAAGGAGACGATCAAGGCGACCTACACGGCGGCCCAGGCGCAGACCCGGATCGGCGAGGCCTTCTCCGGCATCTCCGAGGAGATGGGCGACGTGGGCATGGCCATCCAGCGTGCCGAGGACAAGACGGCACAGCTCCAGGCCCGGGCCGGCGCGATCGACGAGCTGCTTGCCTCCGGCGCCCTCGACGACCAGTCCGGCCTCGCCAAGGACGACATCCAGAGCGAGCTGGACCGCCTCTCCGGTGGTACGGATGTAGAGCTGGAACTCCAGCGGATGAAGGCCGAGCTGTCGGGCGGTTCCTCCTCCTCGCAGCAGGCCATCGAGGGCGGGCAGGGCCAGCAGTCGCCGACCCAGACGCCGCAGGACACCCCGCGCTTCGACAAGCAGTAGTCCCACGCCGAGGAGGGCGTCATGATCGTACGGATCATGGGGGAGGGGCAGGTGGAGCTGGCCGACAGCCACTTCACCGAGCTCAACAAGCTCGACAACGAGCTCCTGGCCGAGATGGAGAACGGGGACGGTCCCGCTTTCCGCCGCACGCTCCACGCCCTGCTCGAAACGGTCCGCTCCCTCGGCACCCCTCTGCCCGACGCGTCCCTGGAACCCTCGGAACTCATCCTTCCGTCGCCGGACGCGACCCTTGAAGAGGTCCGGGAGATGCTGAGCGACGACGGTCTGATCCCTGGCTGATTCGGCTGAGCCGTCGCGGGCGGTACGCGGCCTGCCGCGCGTACCGCATGTGGACGGGCGTGCCGCGCACGGACGAAGGGGCGATAGCGTGACGCCGGTGACCCCCTTCGTACGCTGGGCCAGGACTCACCCCCGGGCCACGGACGCGGCCCTCGCGGCAGCGGTGCTGTTCTGCATGATCGCCGCTTCCTTCGCGGATCCGCACGGCGGCCGCGACGGCACCCCCACCTGGGGCACCCGCAGTCCCCAGCTCCTCAGCGTCGTCTTCATGGTCCTGGGCGCGGCCGCACTCGTCCTTCGGCGCCGCGCCCCCATGGCGGTCCTCGCGGCCACCTCCGCCGTCACCCTCGCCGAACTCGTCACCGGCGACCCCCGCGCGCCCGTCGCGATGAGCGCCGTTGTCGCGCTCTACACCGTCGCCGCCACCACCGACCGCCCCACCACCTGGCGCGTCGGCCTCGCCACGATGACCGTCCTCACCGGCGCCGCCATGCTGGCGGGCCCCCTGCCCTGGTACGCGCAGGAGAACATCGGCGTCTTCGCCTGGACCGGCATGGCCGCCGCGGCCGGGGACGCCGTGCGCAGCCGGCGCGCGTTCGTCGACGCGATCCGCGAGCGGGCCGAGCGGGCCGAGCGCACACGGGAGGAGGAGGCCCGGCGCCGCGTCGCCGAGGAGCGGCTGCGCATCGCCCGCGACCTGCACGACGTCGTCGCGCACCACATCGCCCTGGTCAACGTCCAGGCGGGCGTCGCCTCGCACGTCATGGACAAGCGCCCCGACCAGGCCAAGGAGGCCCTCTCGCACGTGCGCGAGGCGAGCCGCTCCGCGCTCAACGAACTCCGCGCCACCGTCGGCCTGCTGAGGCAGTCGGGCGACCCCGAGGCCCCGACCGAACCGGCGCCGGGACTCGACCGCCTCGAAGACCTCGTCGGCACGTTCCGCAACGCGGGCCTGCCCGTCGAGGTCGCCTGCTCCGACCGCGCCACCGGCCTGCCGGCCGCCGTCGACCTGGCCGCCTACCGCATCGTCCAAGAGGCCCTCACCAATGTGCAGAAGCACGCGGGCGCCGAGGCCAAGGCCGAGGTCAGCGTCGTGCGCGTAGGCCCGAACATCGAGGTCACGATCCTCGACAACGGCCCCGGCACCGCGCAGCCCTCGCCCGACAGCGGCGGCCACGGCCTGCTCGGCATGCGCGAGCGCGTCGCCGCGGTCGGCGGCAGTCTGTCGGTGGGACCGCGGTACGGGGGCGGGTTCCGCGTCCATGCGATCCTGCCCGTCCAGGCCCACGCCACCGCGGGCCGCGCCACGGACACGAGGGACGCTGGATGACCATTCGGGTACTGCTCGCCGACGACCAGGCCCTGCTGCGCAGCGCCTTCCGCGTCCTCGTGGACTCCGAACCCGACATGCTCGTCGTCGGCGAGGCCTCCGACGGCGCGGAGGCCGTCCGCCTCGCCAAGTCCGAGAAGGCCGACGTCGTCCTGATGGACATCCGGATGCCCGGCACCGACGGACTCGCCGCGACCCGACTGATCAGCGCCGACCCCGAACTGGCGCACGTACGCGTCGTGATGCTCACGACCTTCGAGGTGGACGAGTACGTCGTCCAGTCGCTGCGCGCGGGCGCCTCCGGCTTCCTCGGCAAGGGCGCCGAACCCGAGGAACTGCTCGGGGCGGTGCGGATCGCCGCCGCGGGCGAGGCGCTCCTGTCGCCCGTCGCGACCAAGGGCCTGATCGCCAAGTTCCTCGCGCAGGGCGAGGGGTATGGCGACTGGGAGGACGGCGCGCGCCCCGGCGGCGCCCATGGCGAACGCCTCGCCGCGCTCACCACCCGCGAGCGCGAGGTCCTCGTCCAGGTCGGCGGCGGCCACTCGAACGACGAGATCGCGGAGCGCCTCCAGGTCAGCCCCCTCACGGTCAAAACCCATGTGAACCGCGCCATGGCCAAGCTCGGCGCCCGGGACCGTGCCCAACTCGTCGTCATCGCGTACGAATCGGGCCTGGTCCGTCCAAGGGTGGAGTGAGCCGGGGCTCCGCGTACTACGGGCGCAGTATGCGGCGCATAAGAACGGGACCTGGGAGCGACGGAACCGCCCTCCGGCATGACCGAGGGTGTAGGGGGCCCCGCGGATGTCTGCCGACGCACCGCGTTCTCAGATGCGCAAGCGTCCCCCGGACGCCCGGGGCCCCTCCTGCCGCGCTCGCCACAGAGAGAGACCCACACCATGTCCTGGCTGTCGAGATTCAGCCTCGCTCAACGGGCCCTGATCGGGCTGATGTCGATCATCGCGATCGTCTTCGGCGCCATCGCGATCCCTCAGCTCAAGCAGCAGCTGCTGCCTTCCATCGAACTGCCCATGGTGTCCGTCCTGGCCCCGTACCAGGGCGCGTCTCCCGACGTGGTCGAGAAGCAGGTCATCGAGCCGCTCGAGTCGACCATCGACGCGGTCGACGGCATCACCGGCATCACCTCCACGGCGAGCGAGGGCAACGCCGTGATCCTGGCCCAGTTCGACTACGGCAACGGCTCCAAGCAGCTCGTCGCCGACGTCCAGCAGGCCGTGAACCGGGCCCGCGCCCAGCTCCCCGACGACGTCGACCCGCAGGTCGTCGCGGGTTCCACGGACGACATACCGACCGTGGTCCTCGCCGTCACGTCCGACAAGGACCAGCAGGCGCTCGCCGACCAGCTCGACAAGACCGTCGTCCCGTCCCTCAAGGACATCGACGGCGTCGGCCAGGTCACCGTCGACGGTGTGCGCGACCTCCAGGTCACCGTCACCCCCGACGACAAGAAGCTCGCCGCGGCCGGCGTCAGCCAGGCCGCGCTCGGCCAGTCCCTCCAGGCGGGCGGCGCGACCCTGCCCGCCGGCTCCTTCGACGAGGGCGGCAGCAACCGCACCGTCCAGGTCGGCGGCGGCTTCACCTCCCTGAAGCAGATCCAGGACCTGATGGTCACCGGCGAGGGCGTCAGGAAGCCCGTACGCCTCGGTGACGTCGCCAAGGTCGCGCAACAGCCCGCCAAGGCCGACTCGATCACCCGCACCGACGGCGAGCCCAGCCTCGCGGTCGTGGTCACCATGGACCACGACGGCAGCGCGGTCGCCATCTCCGACGCGGTCGAGGACAAGCTTCCCGGCCTGCGGGGGGACCTCGGCACCGGCGCGAAGCTCACGGTCGTCAGCGACCAGGGCCCGGCCGTCTCCAAGTCCATCGACGGGCTGACCACGGAGGGCGCGCTCGGCCTGCTCTTCGCGGTCCTCGTCATCCTCGTCTTCCTGGCGTCGATCCGCTCGACCCTGGTCACCGCGGTCTCGATCCCGCTCTCGGTCGTCCTGGCCCTGATCGTGCTGTGGACCCGCGACCTCTCGCTCAACATGCTCACGCTCGGCGCGCTGACCATCGCGATCGGCCGCGTCGTGGACGACTCCATCGTCGTCCTGGAGAACATCAAGCGGCACCTCGGCTACGGCGAGGAGCGCCAGGAGGCGATCCTCAAGGCGGTCCGCGAGGTCGCGGGCGCCGTCACGTCTTCCACCCTGACCACCGTCGCCGTCTTCCTGCCCATCGGCCTGGTGGGCGGCATGGTCGGCGAGCTGTTCGGCTCGTTCTCCCTGACGGTCACGGCGGCCCTGCTGGCCTCGCTGATCGTCTCGCTCACGGTCGTGCCGGTTCTGTCGTACTGGTTCCTGCGCCCGCCCAAGGCGATCAAGGGCGTCGACCCGGAGGAGGCGCGCCGCAAGGCGGAGGAGAAGGAGGCGCGTTCCTGGCTCCAGCGGATCTACGTCCCCGTCCTGCGCTTCGCGACCCGTCGCCGCCTCACCAGCGTCCTCATCGCGGTCGTGGTCCTGGTCGGCACGTTCGGCATGGCCCCCATGCTGAAGACGAACTTCTTCGACCAGGGAGAGCAGGAAGTCCTGTCCATCAAGCAGGAGCTGAAGCCGGGCACCAGCCTGGCGGCGACCGACGCCGCGGCGAAGAAGGTCGAGAAGCTGCTCGACGGCGTCGACTCGGTCAAGGACTACCAGGTCACCATCGGCTCGTCCGGCTTCATGGCGGCCTTCGGCGGCGGTACCGACACCAACCAGGCGTCGTACCAGGTGACGCTGAAGGACAAGGCGTCGTACGAGAAGACCCAGGACCGCATCGAGAAGGGTCTCGGTGGGCTCTCCGGGATCGGCCGGACCACCATCGCGGCCGGTGACGGCTTCGGCAGCCAGGACCTCAGCGTCGTGGTGAAGGCGGCCGACGGCCAGGTCCTGCGCAAGGCGGCCGACGAGGTCCAGGGCGAGGTCGCCGAGCTCGACGGCGTCACGGACGTCACCAGCGACCTGTCGCAGTCGGTCCCGCGCATCTCGGTCAGGGCCAACTCCAAGGCCGCGGCGGCCGGGTTCAACGACACCACGCTCGGCGCGGCCGTCGGCCAGGCCGTGCGCGGCACCACCAGCGGCAAGGCGGTCCTCGACGACACCGAGCGCGACATCGTCGTGAAGTCGGCGAAGCCCGCCACCACCATGGCCGAGCTCAAGAAGCTCCCGATGGGCCCCCGCGGTCTGAAGCTCGGCGACATCGCCACGGTGAAGCAGGTCGACGGACCGGTCTCCATGACCCGGATCGACGGCGCGCGTGCCGCGACGATCACGGCCAGGCCGACCGGTGACAACACGGGCGCGGTCAGCGCCGACCTGCAGACGAAGATCAAGGCACTGAAGCTGCCCGCGGGCGCGACGGCCACGATCGGCGGCGTCACGTCCGACCAGGACGACGCGTTCAAGAACCTCGGCCTCGCCATGCTGGCCGCGATCGCGATCGTGTTCATGCTCCTGGTCGCCACGTTCCGCTCGCTGGCCCAGCCGCTGATCCTGCTGGTCTCGATCCCGTTCGCGGCGACCGGCGCGATCGGCCTGCTCATCGCCACCGGCACCCCGATGGGCGTCCCGGCGATGATCGGCATGCTGATGCTCATCGGCATCGTGGTCACCAACGCGATCGTCCTGATCGACCTGATCAACCAGTACCGCAAGGAGGGCTACGGCACGATCGAGGCGGTCATCGAGGGCGGCCGCCACCGTCTGCGCCCGATCCTCATGACGGCCCTGGCGACGATCTTCGCCCTGCTCCCGATGGCGCTCGGCGTCACCGGCGAGGGCGGCTTCATCGCCCAGCCGCTCGCGGTCGTGGTGATCGGCGGCCTGATCACGTCGACGCTCCTGACGCTCCTCCTCGTCCCGACGCTCTACGCGATGCTGGAGCTCCGCAAGGAGCGGCGCCGCAAGAAGCGCGCGGCGAAGCGGGCGAAGAAGGCCGGCGTGCCGGCCGAGCAGGAGGCCGCGCAGGCCTCGCAGGCCTCGGACGCCGAGTCCGGCGAGCCGGAGCCGGCCCAGGTCTGACGCACCGGCACAACGCCCGGAGCCCGGGTCCCACCGTCACGTGGGACCCGGGCTCCGGGCTTGCTCGCGCTTGTGGTGCCTACGGCAGCGCCAGCATCCGCTCCAGCGCCTGCTTGGCGAACTGCTCCGTCTCGCGGTCGACCTCGATCCGGTTGACCAGGTTGCCCTCGGCGAGCGACTCCAGGGTCCACACCAGGTGCGGCAGGTCGATGCGGTTCATCGTCGAGCAGAAGCAGACCGTCTTGTCGAGGAAGACGATCTCCTTGTCGGGGTGCGCGTTGGCGAGGCGCCGCACCAGGTTGAGCTCGGTGCCGATCGCCCACTTCGACCCGGCCGGGGCCGCGTCGAGCGCCTTGATGATGTACTCCGTCGAGCCGACCTCGTCCGCCGCGGCGACGACCTCGTGCTTGCACTCGGGGTGCACCAGGACCCGTACACCGGGGATCCGCTCGCGGACGTCGTTGACCGAGTCGATCGAGAAGCGCCCGTGCACCGAGCAGTGCCCGCGCCACAGGATCATCTTCGCGTTCCGCAGCTCCTCGGCGGTCAGGCCGCCGTTCGGCTTGTGCGGGTTGTACAGGACGCAGTCCTCCAGGGACATGCCCATGTCCCGCACGGCGGTGTTGCGGCCCAGGTGCTGGTCCGGCAGGAACAGCACCTTTGTCGAATTGGGCTCCCCCTGCTCGAAGGCCCAGTCCAGCGCCCTCTTCGCGTTCGAGGAGGTGCAGATGGTGCCGCCGTGCTTGCCGGTGAACGCCTTGATGTCCGCCGAGGAGTTCATGTACGAGACCGGCACGACCTGCTCGGCGATGCCGGCCTCGGTCAGCACGTCCCAGCACTCGGCGACCTGCTCGGCGGTGGCCATGTCGGCCATGGAGCACCCGGCGGCCAGGTCGGGCAGGACCACCATCTGGTCGTCGCCGGTGAGGATGTCGGCGGACTCGGCCATGAAGTGCACACCGCAGAAGACGATGTACTCGGCCTCCGGCCGGGCGGCCGCGTCGCGGGCGAGCTTGAAGGAGTCCCCGGTGACGTCCGCGAACTGGATGACCTCGTCGCGCTGGTAGTGGTGGCCGAGCACGAAGACCTTGTCCCCGAGCTTCTCCTTGGCCGCGCGGGCGCGCTCCACCAGGTCCGGGTCGGACGGGGAGGGCAGGTCTCCAGGGCACTCCACACCGCGCTCGCTGCGCGGGTCGGCCTCGCGGCCGAGCAGCAGGAGAGCCAGCGGAGTCGGCTGAACGTCCAGGTCAACGGGGGTCTGGGCCGTGGTCACGTCACGCACCCTTTCTTGTTATGACATTCGTGCGGCGAGGCTTCTCGTCGAAATGACGCTATCTATGATAACTGCTTCACGTCAGAATGACGATGGCCATCGTGTCGATGTGACGCAATCCGCGTGGACCGGCCCGTGCCCCCCGCGCGCCGGGTGTGCGAGCATGAAAGAGCAAGGAAGCCGAACTCGCCGAGAGGCGAAACACGAGCGCCAGGGCCGGAATGAAACCGCGGCCCCGCCGGTTGGAACGTCGGCAAGCAGTCTCCGTACAACCCTGGAGAGAAGCAGATGTCCGTATCGGACGAGACCACCACCGTGAGCGACGGCATCCTCCTGTCCGACGCCGCCGCGGCCAAGGTCAAGGCCCTCCTTGACCAGGAAGGGCGCGACGACCTGGCGCTGCGCGTCGCCGTACAGCCCGGAGGCTGCTCCGGCCTGCGTTACCAGCTCTTCTTCGACGAGCGCTCCCTCGACGGGGACGTCGTGAAGGACTTCGGTGGCGTCAAGGTCGTCACCGACCGCATGAGCGCCCCGTACCTGGGCGGCGCCTCCGTCGACTTCGTCGACACCATCGAGAAGCAGGGCTTCACGATCGACAACCCGAACGCCACGGGCTCCTGCGCCTGCGGCGACTCGTTCAGCTGAGCCTGAACCCGTACACACACGAAGCGGCGGTTCCCTGCTCGAGGGGGAACCGCCGCTTCGCGTTTCGCCGCGACGTCAGCCCTGCGGCGCCGGCTCGTGCCCCCGCCCGCCGTCCGCGTGCGGCACCGCCTTGTCGTGCGAGTCCACGACCTTCCGGCCGTCGAGCGGCTCGCCCAGCGTCACCGGCAGCGTGTAGAACTTCGCCATCGCGATGCAGACCGTGCCCTTCTTCCGCGTCTCCGTGACCTTCAGGGCGACCTTGCCGTCCTGCTCCGTCGCCGAGGCCGTGTAGGTGCTGCACACGCCACCCGTGAAGTGCGCCGTCAGCGTCCGCCCGTCCCCGGTGTAGCCGTCGGGGCGCACATCGCGGGTGTCGGTCCCCGGATCACCGGGCTTCACGCTAGGCCGCGGGCTCGGCTTGCCGGTCGGCCCCTGCGCTTGCGGCGACGTCAGGAACTTCGGGTCCACCGCGGGATGCGTCACCGTGAAGGCCGCCTGCCCGCCCTGCGGCTTCACCTGGAACAGCCACGACGGTACGAGGATCTGCCGCCCCTGCGTGAACTGCGCCGCGAGCCCGAACGTCGCGCCCGTGACATGGACGGGCTCCACCGCGGGCAGCTTCGCCGGCGCCTTGCACGGCGCCTCGTCCCGCTCCTTCACCGGCGCCGGGCTCGCGCAGCCGCCGATACCGACGCGACCGGCCCCGACAGCCGTGGAGTTGAGCAGATCGAGCGTCTTCTGCGCGCTGATCACGGGATACGTGTCACCCTTGGCCGGCTTCTTCAACTGGCCGCTGCCGCCCACCACTTGACCGTCCGAGCCGACCTGGACGCCCGTGGTCCAGCCGTACGTGGGCAGGTCGCCCACGCGAGGCTCCGCGTTCACCACCCGTATCGCGCCCATCAGTTGGCGCGCGTCGAGCTTCGCGTCGTCCTGGCCGAGCGCCTTGAGGACCGGAGCGGCCGCCTTCTTCGCGGCGTCCTCGCTCACGGCGTCCTTGGCGCCGCCGTTCCCCGGCGCCTCGGTGCACTTGGCGGGGCTCGCGCACTTGTGGCCCGCGGACGGTGCGTAGCGCGCATACGTCCATGCGCCGGGGGCTCGCTCGGTCACCTGGAGCGAGGGGCCCGAGCCGTCCTTGGCCGGGCCCACCTTCCAGGCGCCGTTCTCCAGGCGCGGGGTGCCCTGCGCGTCCAGTGTCCTGGCGAGCGCGGCGACATCGGCCGCGGTCACCTTGCCCTCGGTCCGGTAGACCGGGGCGTCGCGGGGGCCCGTGGGGAGCTTGCCGTCGGCCCGGTAGCGGGTGCCGTTCGGGTCGGGCTCACCCGGCGCGATCCCCGAGGTGGAGCCCGTACCGCCCTCCCGGTAGCCGTCCAGGGGCAGCGGCGGGGGAGTGGAGTCGTCGCCCGCCGCCGGGGTGCCGCCGCCGCTGTCGGCCGAGGTCGCCGCGACATACGCGCCACCGCCACCGACGAGGAGTACCGCTGCCGCGACCGAGGCGACGGCCAGCCGCGACCGCCCCCGGTGTCGATCCTGCGTCTGCTCGGTGCTCACCGCATCGCTCCTTCAACTGCCGGTCGTACGCCGTATCCCCTTTACGGGGGACAGCGATGGGACGCAGCGGGGGAGCGTGCGGTTCCCTCCTCGCTCCCCGGAGACCGCACGGGCGCGCCTCTAGCAGTCCCCGTATTCGGACATCGAGTCGATGAGCCGCGCGGACCTGGAGGGCACGACGACGCCGTGGGGGAGGGAGGGGGTGACGGGCGTCTGCTTGTCCTTGGCGGGGGCCGTCCAGTGGGGGGCCATTCGGGCGCAGTCGCCGCGCAGGGACGCGAGACCGCCTTCGAGGTCGAGCGGCGCGGACGCGGTGCGGACCTTGAGGTTCGTCATAAAGGAACGCTATGCAGGTCCGTCCCTGCGAAGAAAGCCCTACTATCGGGTAATTTTGCCGCTTCAGTCGGACGGACGCGACCCGGTAGCGTAAAGCGTCAACCCCCTCCGCTCAGGAAGACGTGACCACGCCGTGCGTATCGCAGTCACCGGTTCCATCGCCACCGACCACCTCATGACCTTCCCCGGCCGCTTCGCCGACCAGCTGGTCGCGGATCAGCTGCACACGGTCTCCCTCTCCTTCCTCGTCGACAACCTCGACGTCCGCCGGGGCGGTGTCGGCGCGAACATCGCGTTCGGCATGGGGCAGCTCGGCACGGACCCGATCCTGGTCGGCGCCGCGGGCTCCGACTTCGACGAGTACCGCGCCTGGCTCGACCGGCACGGCGTGGACACCGCCTCCGTGCGCATCTCCGAGGTCCTGCACACGGCCCGCTTCGTCTGCACCACGGACGCCGACCACAACCAGATCGGCTCCTTCTACACGGGCGCCATGAGCGAGGCCCGCCTCATCGAGCTGCAGTCCGTCGCCGAGCGCGTCGGCGGCCTCGACCTGGTCCTGATCGGCGCGGACGACCCGGAGGGCATGCTCCGTCACACGGAGGAGTGCCGCTCGCGCTCCATCCCGTTCGCCGCGGACTTCTCGCAGCAGATCGCCCGGATGAGCGGCGACGAGATCCGCACGCTCCTGGACGGCGCCACGTACCTCTTCTCGAACGAGTACGAGAAGGGCCTCATCGAGAGCAAGACCGGCTGGACCGACGAGGAGATCCTCGGCAAGGTCGGCCACCGCGTCACGACCCTCGGCTCGCGCGGCGTCCGCATCGAGGGCGTCGGCGAGGACCCGATCGAGGTCGGCTGCGCCGAGGAGGAGGCCAAGGTCGACCCGACCGGCGTCGGCGACGCGTTCCGCGCGGGCTTCCTGTCCGGCCTGGCCTGGGGCGTCGGCCATGAGCGCGCCGCCCAGGTCGGCTGCATGCTCGCCACGCTGGTCATCGAGACCCTCGGCACGCAGGAGTACCAGCTGCGCCGCGGCCACTTCATGGACCGCTTCACCAAGGCGTACGGCCACGAGGCCGCGGCCGAGGTCAAGGAGTACCTGAAGTAGTCCCGTCAGGAGAGCCGGCGGACCACATAGGCGGCACCGCGCTCCGCCGGCTCCTCCCCGACGTACTGCTGGCTCCGCATCTCGCACCACGCCGGGATGTCGAGCCGCGCCGCCTCGTCGTCGGCGAGCACGGTCACCGTCGCGCCCACCGGGACATCCCCGATCACCTTCGCCAGTTCGATGACGGGGATCGGGCACCGCTTCCCGAGCGCGTCGACCACGAGCGAGGGCGCACTCGCCGGCGCGGGGGCGGGCGCGGTCACGGCCGTTGCCCCGAGCCGCTCCCGTACCGAAGCGACCGTCCCCGGCAGCACCTCGAGGAACCGCTCGACGTCGCCCTCGCCCGTCCCGAGCGGCAGCGACACTCGTACGTTCCCCCCGCTCAGCACCCCCATCGCCTTGAGCACATGGCTCGGCGTCAGCGTGCTGCTCGTGCACGACGATCCGGACGAAACAGAAAAACCGGCCCGGTCCAGCTCGTGCAGCAGAGTCTCTCCGTCGACATAGAGACAGGAGAAGGTGACTACGTGAGGCAGCCGCCGCACCGGGTCGCCCACCACCTCGACATCGGGCACGAGCCCCGGGACGCGCGCCCGGATCCGCTCCGTCAACTCCCGCAGCCGCGCGTCCTCCTCCGCCGCCTCGGCCCGCACCGCCCGCAGTGAGGCCGCCGCCGCCACGACGGCCGGAATGTTCTCGAAGCCGGCGGCCCGCCCCGACTCCCGCTCGTCCGCCGGGCCTTGGGGCGCGAACCGCACCCCCTTGCGCACGACGAGCAGACCGACGCCCGCCGGGCCGCCCCACTTGTGCGCGCTGCCCGCGAGCAGCGACCAGTCGCCCTCGACCGGACCCCATGCCAGCGACTGCGCCGCGTCCACGAGCAGCGGCACCCCGGCGGCCCGGCACGCCGCGGCGACCTCGGCCACCGGCTGCACCGTCCCCACCTCGTGGTTGGCGGACTGGAGACAGGCGAGCGCCGTGTCCTGCCTGAGCGCGTCGGCGTACGCGGCGGGGGAGACGGAACCGGCCCGGTCCACGCCCACCTCGGTCACCGAACCGCCGTCGGCCTCCAGCGCGGCAGCCGAATGGAGTACGGAGGAGTGCTCGACCGCGGAAACCACCAGGTGCCGGCCGGCACGCCGGCGTCCCGCGAGCGCGCCGGAGATCCCGGAGTGCACCGCACGCGTCCCCGAAGGGGTGAAAACAAGCTCGTCCGGGCGGCAGCCCACGGCATCCGCGGCGGCCTCACGGGCGGCGTCGAGCAGCAGCCGGGCCCGCCTCCCCTCGCGGTAGAGCCGGGCGGGGTCGGCCCACCCCTCGTCGAGCGAGGCGAGCAGCGCCTGCCGGGCCACGGGGTGCAGGGGAGCGGAGGAGGCAGCGTCGAAGTAGGACACACTGCAACGGTAAAGCCCCGGGTGAGCGTGGCCTCCCGCAAGGGGTGAGGGGAGGGGGCGACCGGCTGCCCGAAGCGCGCACCCGCCGGACCACCCACGTCCGTCACCCGCCGGACATCCCCCCGATCCCCCGTCAGATGCCCCCGGAACAGCAAGTTCCACCCCTTCTGAGTGACCCGCGGCGCGTTAGGCACCCTCCCCGCGCGACCCCAAATAGCGTCCAGTAGGGTTTGGTCCGCATAAACATCCAAACCCCTGCCCGTGTGCCAGGGCGGCGAGCGACCAGCGAGACGGCCGTAGCCAACCAGCGCGGGCGAGACTCTCGGGAAGGCGCTACGTGAGTCCCAACGGCTCCGACCGCTCGTCGCGGCGCCCGATGCGGCGGAAGCTGCCGCAGGTGCTGACTGCGGGCCTGATCCTGGTAACCGCTACTGGTTGCACATACAAAGACTTCCCTCGTCTTGGTATGCCGACCCCGGTTACGGAAGAAGGCCCCAGGATCCTCTCCCTCTGGCAGGGCTCGTGGGCGGCAGCGCTCGCCACGGGTGTCCTTGTCTGGGGCCTGATCCTGTGGAGCATCATCTTCCACCGGCGCAGCCGCACCAAGATCGAGGTACCAACGCAGACGCGGTACAACATGCCTCTCGAGGCGCTGTACACGGTGGTACCGCTCATCATCGTCTCGGTCCTCTTCTACTTCACGGCGCGAGACGAGACGAAGCTCCTCAACCTCGACGACAAGCCGGCCCACACCATCAACGTGGTCGGCTATCAGTGGAGCTGGGGCTTCAACTACGTCGAGAACGTGCCCGGCTCCACGGGTGACGCGAAGACCTCGAAGGAACTGGCCGGCATTCCGGACCGCTTCATCGAGGACTTCCCGGCGAACGCCGGCGGCGTCTACGAGGCCGGTACTCCGGCGTCGGAGAACCCGCAGACGAAGAACCCCGGCCCCACCCTCTGGCTCCCCAAGGGCGAGAAGGTCCGGTTCGTCCTCACCTCGCGCGACGTCATCCATGACTTCTGGGTGGTGCCGTTCCTGATGAAGCAGGACGTCATTCCGGGCCACACCAACGCCTTCGAGGTGACTCCCAACCGGGAAGGCACCTTCCTGGGCAAGTGCGCCGAGCTCTGCGGCGTCGACCACTCGCGGATGCTGTTCAACGTGAAGGTCGTCTCTCCTGAGCGCTACCAGCAGCACCTCAAGGACCTCGTGAAGAAGGGGCAGACCGGTTACATCCCGTCCGGCATCGCGCAGACGAGCCACGAGAAGAACCGGGAGACGAACAACCTGTGAGCATCCTCAACGAACCTCAGGGTGCCGCCGCAGCTGACGACTCGTACGAGAACGAGCTGCCGGTCAGGCGCAAGCAGCCGGGGAATGTCGTCGTCAAGTGGCTGACCACCACTGACCACAAGACGATCGGCACGCTCTACCTGGTCACGTCGTTCGCGTTCTTCTGCATCGGCGGACTCATGGCGCTCTTCATGCGCGCCGAACTCGCTCGTCCCGGCAACCAGATCATGTCGAACGAGCAGTTCAACCAGGCGTTCACGATGCACGGCACGATCATGCTGCTGATGTTCGCGACGCCGCTGTTCGCCGGTTTCACGAACTGGATCATGCCGCTGCAGATCGGCGCGCCCGACGTGGCGTTCCCGCGGCTGAACATGTTCGCCTACTGGCTCTACCTGTTCGGCTCGACCATCGCCGTCGGCGGTTTCCTCACCCCGCAGGGTGCGGCCGACTTCGGCTGGTTCGCTTACTCCCCGCTGTCGGACGCGGTCCGCAGCCCGGGCATCGGCGCCGACATGTGGATCATGGGTCTGGCCTTCTCCGGCTTCGGCACCATCCTCGGCGCGGTCAACTTCATCACCACGATCATCTGCATGCGCGCTCCCGGCATGACGATGTTCCGCATGCCGATCTTCGTGTGGAACGTGCTGCTGACCGCCGTCCTGGTCCTGCTCGCCTTCCCGGTCCTGGCCGCCGCGCTGTTCGCCCTGGAGGCGGACCGTAAGTTCGGTGCCCATGTGTTCGACGCCAGTAATGGCGGCGCCTTGCTGTGGCAACACCTCTTCTGGTTCTTCGGACACCCAGAGGTGTACATCATCGCGTTGCCATTCTTCGGAATCATTTCCGAAGTGATCCCGGTGTTCTCGAGGAAGCCGATGTTCGGCTACTCGGGCCTGATCGGCGCGACCATCGCGATCGCGGGTCTCTCCGTGACCGTGTGGGCGCACCACATGTACGTCACCGGCGGCGTGCTGTTGCCGTTCTTCTCCTTCATGACGTTCCTCATCGCCGTACCGACAGGCGTGAAGTTCTTCAACTGGATCGGAACGATGTGGAAGGGCTCACTGTCCTTCGAGACACCGATGCTCTGGACGATCGGCTTCCTGATCACCTTCGTCTTCGGTGGTCTGACCGGCGTCATCCTGGCGGCCCCGCCGCTGGACTTCCACGTCTCGGACTCGTACTTCGTCGTCGCGCACTTCCACTACGTCGTCTTCGGCACCGTGGTCTTCGCGATGTTCGCCGGATTCCACTTCTGGTGGCCGAAGTTCACGGGCAAGATGCTCGACGAGCGGCTCGGCAAGATCACGTTCTGGACGCTGTTCATCGGCTTCCACGGCACGTTCCTGGTGCAGCACTGGCTGGGCGTCGAGGGCATGCCGCGTCGTTATGCGGACTACCTCGCGGCCGACGGCTTCACCGCGCTGAACACGATCTCGACGATCTCCTCGTTCCTGCTCGGTCTGTCGATCCTGCCGTTCTTCTACAACGTGTGGAAGACCGCCAAGTACGGCAAGAAGGTCGAGGTCGACGACCCGTGGGGCTACGGCCGTTCGCTCGAATGGGCGACGTCCTGCCCGCCGCCGCGGCACAACTTCCTCACGCTGCCGCGCATTCGCAGTGAGTCGCCGGCGTTCGACCTGCACCACCCGGAGATCGCCGCGATGGACCAGCTCCAGAACGGCGGCCACGGGGGCAAGGCTCTCTCTGGTGGCAAGGAGGCCGGCAAGTGAAGGTCCAAGGCAAGATGTTCATCTGGCTGAGCGTCTTCGTGCTCGCCATGGCGATCGTCTACGGCGTGTGGTCGAAGGAGCCCGCCGGAACCACGGCGCTCTTCCTGTCCTTCGGCCTGTGCATCATGGTCGGCTACTACCTGGCCTTCACGGCCCGGCGGCTCGACACGGGTGCGCAGGACAACAAGGAGGCCGATGTCGCGGACGACGCCGGTGACGTGGGCTTCTTCAGCCCGCACAGCTGGCAGCCGCTCGCGCTGGCCATCGGAGGTGCGCTCGGCTTCATGGGCGTCGTCTTCGGCTGGTGGCTGATGTACTTCTCGGCCCCGATCATCGGCATCGGCCTGTGGGGCTGGGTCTTCGAGTACTACCGCGGCGAGAACCGGACCCAGTAGGGCCCGGCCGACGCCGAAAGGGCCCGGACACTCCTGACGGAGTGTCCGGGCCCTTTCCCGTGCCCCGTCCCGGCCGTGCCTCGGACGGCCCAATCGACGCGCCGCGAGCGGTGAGGGTTCATACCGTATTGCTCATGAACAACTCACCGAGAATTCGCACGGTAATGGGCTGCACTCTGCTGGTGACCGCACTCGGTGCGAGCGTCACGAGCTGCAGCGGCTCCAGTCACCCGCTCTCCGCCAAGCCGTACGACGCGGCGGGCGAGATCAGCTTCAGCGGGGAGTCCGGGAGCAAGAAGACCGACCCGGACAAACCCATAGAGATCACCTCGGAGGACGACGAAACACGCATAACCGATGTCACGGCCACGGATGAGATAGGCCGCTATGTCGTCGGCGAACTGTCGGCCGACGGCAGCAGGTGGCACAGCACCGCCCCGCTCGCCGCCGACGCCCACTACACGGTGCACGTGAGCACCGAGGACGACGAGGGCTCGCCCGGCCGCAAGGTCCTCACCTTCGACACGGGCCACCCGGACAAGAAGAAGTCCCTGAAGGTCACCTTCGGCCCCGAGGCCGGCAAGTACGGCGTCGGACAGCCCGTCACCGCCGAACTCAGCGCCGCCGTCAAGGACAAGGCCGCACGGGCAGTCGTCGAGCGGGCCCTGAAGGTCGACTCGCAGCCCGCCGTGGCGGGCTCCTGGACGTGGGTGGACGACAAGACGCTGCACTTCCGCCCCGAGGAGTACTGGCCCGCAGGGGCCACTGTGGAGGCGCACAGCACCCTCGACGGCATCAAGGTCGGCGACCGCCTCTGGGGCGGCGCCTCCAAGCCGCTTCGCCTCACCATCGGCGACCGAATAGAGGCCGTGACCGACGCCGGCTCTCACTCGATGACGGTCTACCGCAACGGCCGAGTGATCAACACCATCCCCGTCACCACCGGCAAGCCCGGCTTCGAGACCCGCAACGGGGTCAAGGTCGTACTCGGCAAGGAACGCTTCGTACGGATGCGCAGCACCAGCATCGGCATCGCCGAGGGCTCGTCGGACTCGTACGACATGCCCGTGTACTTCGCCACCCGGGTGACCTGGAGCGGCGAATACGTGCACGCCGCGCCCTGGTCCGCGGGCTCGCAGGGGTACGCCAACGTCAGCCACGGCTGCACCGGCATGAGCACCAGCAACGCCGAGTGGTTCTTCAACACCGTCCGCACCGGCGACATTGTGAAGGTCGTCAACAGCAACGGCGCGCAAATGGACCCGTTCGGCAACGGCTTCGGCGACTGGAACCTCAGCTGGAAGAACTGGGAGAAGGGCAGCGCCGTCCAGGCGGTCGCGGCGGACGGCGGCCACAGCACGGTCCAGGCGGCCCGGCTGAGCCCCGAGGTGTGAGACTTCTGACTCCGGAACGCACACGGACGGGGCGGCCCGCAGCAGCGCTGCGGGCCGCCCCGTCGGCGTACCGAAGCGCCCTACGCCTCCACGGCGCGCCGGGAGCGCAGCAGGGAGGCCAGTGCGCCCGCGAACTCCACCGGGTCGACCGGCAGCGTCACGGCGGCCTCGGCGCGGCTCCAGGTCGCCAGCCAGGCGTCCTGCGGGCGGCCCATCAGGAGCAGCACCGGCGGGCAGTGGAAGATCTCGTCCTTGATCTGCCGGCAGACGCCCATGCCGCCCGCGGGAACGGCCTCGCCGTCCAGGACGCAGACGTCGATGCCGCCGTGCTCCAGCTCCTTGAGGACGGCCGGGAGCGTGGCGCACTCGACGAACTCGATCTCGGGGGCGTCGGCGGCGGGCCGGCGCCCGGTCGCGAGGCGGACCTGTTCGCGGGTGCTTGCGTTGTCGCTGTAGACCAGGACCGTCGCGGTCGACTGCATCGTTCCTCCGAGACTTCGGCGTCTTTGACTCATCAAGGTGGGGAAGCGTTGCGCGGAGCCTACTCCTCCCGACACCCCGTCAACACCGGTTCGGACGCCGCCCTGATGGGCCATACGGGCTGGACACACCCCACAGACACTCCGAACGGCACCCCCCGGGGTGAGCGCGAGATAAGCGACCGACATAATGTCGGTCGTGGCGACAGCAACGACAGTAGAAACCGGGCACGCGCACCCGTCGGTCAATCGGCCGAACCTCACCAGCGTCGGAACCATCATCTGGCTGAGTTCCGAGCTGATGTTCTTCGCGGCCCTCTTCGCGATGTACTTCACCCTGCGATCGGTGACCGGGCCAGATCACTGGAAGGAAATGGCCGAGTCGCTGAACGTTCCGTTCTCAGCGACGAACACCACGATCCTGGTGCTCTCCTCACTGACCTGTCAGCTCGGCGTGTTCGCCGCCGAGCGCGGGGATGTGAAGAAGCTCAGGACATGGTTCATCGTCACCTTCATCATGGGTGCGATCTTCATCGGCGGTCAGATCTTCGAGTACACCGAGCTGGTCAAGAAGGACGGTCTCTCGCTGTCCTCCGACCCGTACGGCTCGGTGTTCTACCTGACGACTGGCTTCCATGGACTGCACGTGACAGGTGGCCTCATCGCCTTCCTGTTCGTCCTCGGCCGCACCTACGCGGCCAGGAAGTTCACCCATGAGCAGGCGACCGCAGCCATCGTCGTGTCCTATTACTGGCACTTCGTCGATGTCGTCTGGATCGGCCTTTTCGCCACGATCTACTTGATCAAGTAGCCGGCACGTCGTCCCGACGTACCGACTCGTCCAGTAAGCACCGACGCAGAAGATCCTGACACCGGGGTAATCCGTGAAAAAGCTCTCCGCACGACGACGCCATCCGCTGGCGGCGGTCGTCGTCCTACTCCTCGCGCTGGCGGCCACCGGGGGGCTGTACGCCGCGTTCGCACCCGCGAGCAAGGCGCAGGCCGACGAAACCGCCCAGTCCCTCGCCATCGACGAGGGCAAGAAGCTCTACGCCGTTGGCTGCGCCAGCTGCCACGGCACCGGCGGTCAGGGATCCAGTGACGGTCCGCCGCTGACGGGCGTGGGCGCCGCGGCCGTCGACTTCCAGGTCGGCACCGGGCGCATGCCCGCGCAGCAGCCCGGCGCGCAGATCCCGAAGAAGAAGGTCATCTACTCGCAGGCCGAGATCGACCAGCTCGCGGCGTACGTCGCCTCGCTCGGTGCAGGTCCGACCGTCCCGACGAAGAACCAGGTGAGCCCGGAGGGTGCGGACATCGCCAACGGTGGCGAGCTGTTCCGTACCAACTGCGCGCAGTGCCACAACTTCACCGGCGAGGGCGGCGCGCTGACACACGGCAAGTTCGCGCCGAAGCTGGAGGGCGTGAGCCCGAAGCACATCTACGAGGCCATGCAGACGGGCCCGCAGAACATGCCGTCCTTCCCCGACACCACGATGCCGGAGAAGAGCAAGAAGGACATCATCGCGTACATCGATGCGGTCAACAGCGGCAAGACCGTGAGCCCCGGCGGGCTGACGCTGGGCGGGCTCGGCCCGTTCACTGAAGGCCTGTTCGCCTGGATCTTCGGTCTCGGCGCGCTGGTCGCCGTCGCCGTCTGGGTCGCCGCTCGGACCGCAAAGGCCAAGAAGTCATGAGTAGCCAAGAGATTCCAGAAGAGAACCTGCCCAGCGCGCAGGACGCCGACCAGCCGCACGGCTCGGTCGCGGTGAAGGAAGACCCCTTCGCCGATCCCGGGCTGCCGCCCCACGAGCACCGGGTCCAGGACATCGACGAGCGGGCCGCCAGGCGCTCCGAGCGCGTGGTCGCCTTCCTGTTCACGCTCTCGATGCTCTCCACGGTCGCCTTCATCGCCGCGTTCGTGACGATCAAGGCCGACAAGAGCGTCTACATCTGGCCGATCGGGCACATCAGCGCGCTGAACTTCGCGCTCGGCATGACACTCGGCCTGGCGCTGTTCTGCATCGGCGCGGGCGCGGTCCACTGGGCCCGCACCCTGATGTCCGACGTGGAGGTCGCCGACGACCGTCACGCGATCTCGGCCGAGCCCGAGGTCAAGGCGAAGGTCCTGGCGGACTTCAAGCAGGGCGCCAAGGAGTCGCAGTTCGGCCGGCGCAAGCTGATCCGCAACACACTCTTCGGCGCGGTCGCGATGGTCCCGCTCTCCGGCATCGTCCTTCTCCGTGACCTCGGTCCGCTGCCGGAGGACAAGCTCCGGCACACCGCGTGGAAGAAGGGCAAGCTCCTCGTCAACATGAACACGAACGAGCCGCTGCGTCCTTCGGACATCGTGGTCGGCTCGCTCACCTTCGCCAAGCCCGAGGGCGTGGAGGAGCACGACGAGGACTTCCAGCAGGTCATGGGCAAGGCCGCCCTGATGCTGGTCCGGATCCAGCCGGAGAACATCAAGGACAAGCAAGAGCTCGAGTGGGGTCACGAGGGCGTGGTCGCGTACTCGAAGGTCTGCACCCACGTGGGCTGCCCGATCTCCCTGTACGAGCAGCAGACGCACCACGTGCTCTGCCCCTGTCACCAGTCCACCTTCGACCTCTCCGACGGCGCCCGCGTCATCTTCGGTCCCGCCGGTCACGCGCTCCCGCAGCTGCGTATCGGCGTGAACGGCGAGGGCTACCTGCAGGCGCTCGGCGACTTCGCAGAGCCCGTCGGTCCTGCTTTCTGGGAGCGCGGATGAGTACTACGCCGACCAACGACGCGTCCTCGCGCGAGAAGGCGCCCGCCGGTGAGCGGGTGGCCGACTGGGCAGACGGCCGCCTGGGGATCTACTCCCTGGCCAAGGCCAACATGCGCAAGATCTTCCCGGACCACTGGTCCTTCATGCTCGGTGAGATCTGCCTCTACAGCTTCATCATCATCATCCTCACGGGTGTGTACCTGACGCTGTTCTTCCACCCGTCGATGAACGAGGTGGAGTACCACGGCAGCTACGTCCCGCTGCAGGGACAGCTGATGTCCGAGGCGTTCAACTCGACCATGCACATCTCCTTCGAGGTGCGCGGTGGTCTGCTGATCCGGCAGATCCACCACTGGGCGGCGCTGATCTTCCTCGCCGGCATGTTCGTGCACATGATGCGCGTGTTCTTCACGGGTGCGTTCCGCAAGCCGCGTGAGGTCAACTGGCTGTTCGGCTTCCTGCTGTTCGTCCTCGGCATGTTCACCGGCTTCACCGGTTACTCGCTCCCGGACGACCTGCTCTCCGGCACCGGTGTCCGCTTCATGGAGGGCGCGGTCCTGTCCGTGCCGATCGTGGGCACGTACCTGTCGTTCTTCCTCTTCGGCGGCGAGTTCCCGGGCGGCGACTTCGTCGCGCGGTTCTACTCGGTCCACATCCTGCTGCTGCCGGGCATCATGCTCGGTCTCGTGGTCGCTCACCTGATCCTGGTCTTCTACCACAAGCACACGCAGTTCGCGGGCCCCGGAAAGACGAACAAGAACGTCGTCGGCATGCCGCTGCTCCCGGTCTACATGGCCAAGGCGGGTGGCTTCTTCTTCCTGGTCTTCGGTGTCATCGCGGCCGTCGCCGCGATCGCGTCGGTCAACCCGATCTGGGCCATGGGCCCGTACCGGGTCGACCAGGTCTCCACCGGCGCGCAGCCCGACTGGTACATGGGCTTCTCCGAGGGCCTGATCCGCTTCATGCCGGGCTGGGAGATCAACCTCTGGGGTCACACGCTCGTCCTGGGTGTGTTCGTCCCGCTGATGATCTTCCCGCTGGTCCTGGTGGTGATCGCGGTCTACCCGTTCATCGAGTCCTGGATCACCGGCGACAAGCGCGAGCACCACATCCTGGACCGCCCGCGCAACGTCCCGACCCGGACCGCGTTCGGTGCCGCCTGGATCAGCTGGTACTTCGTCCTGCTCCTCGGCGGTGGTAACGACCTCTGGGCCACGCACTTCCACCTGTCGATCAACGCGATCACCTGGTTCGTGCGTATCGGGTTCTTCATCGTGCCCGTGCTGACCTTCCTCATCACCAAGCGGATCTGCCTCGGCCTCCAGCGCCGCGACAAGGACAAGGTGCTGCACGGACGCGAGTCCGGCCTCATCAAGCGCCTGCCGCACGGTGAGTTCATCGAGGTCCACGAGCCGCTCGGGCCCGACGCCCTGCACACCCTCACCGCGCACGAGCAGTACGCGCCGCTCGAGATCGGCCCGACGGTCGACGAGAACGGTGTGGAGCGCAAGGTGTCCGGTACGCAGAAGCTGCGGGCCAAGCTCTCCGACGGGATGTACGGCGAGGAGAGCCAGATCCCCAAGCCGACTGTCGAGGAGTACAAGGAGATCACCAGCGGCCACGGCCACCACTGATCACCTGACCTGACCTCCCCCACTCTCGGCTCCGCTCGAGCGGGGGGACCCCACGGTCGCCACGGTGAGAGCCCCGTCCAGGCACTGGACGGGGCTCTTTGCCGCTCTCCGGGCTGGATAGGGTGGCCTTGTTCCCTTACACACGGAAAACCAGGAGCGGCAGATGAATGCTGTGACCCCCGCAGGAGGCAATACCGCGGCGGGCCGTTCCTGGCCCCAGCTCCTGAACGGCCTCCTCGAAGGGCGCGACCAGAGCGCCGACGACACCGCCTGGGCCATGGACCGCATCATGCGGGGCGAGGCCACGGACGTGCAGATCGCCGGGTTCGCGGTGGCCATGCGCGCCAAGGGCGAGACCGTGGAGGAGATCTCCGGCCTCGTACGGTCCATGTACGACCACGCCAACGTGATCGAGGTCCCGGGCGACACGGTCGACATCGTCGGCACGGGTGGCGACGGCGCCAAGACGGTCAACATCTCCACGATGTCGGCGATCGTCATCGCGGGCACGGGCGCCAAGGTCGTCAAGCACGGCAACCGCGCCGCCTCGTCGGCGTCCGGCGCCTCGGACGTCCTGGAGAAGCTCGGCGTGAACCTGGAGCTGACGCCGAAGCGCGTGGCCGAGGTCGCGGAGGAGGCCGGGATCACGTTCTGCTTCGCCGTGAAGTTCCACCCGGCGCTGCGGCACGTGGCGGCGGCGCGCGGCCAGCTGGGCATCCGCACGACGTTCAACTTCCTCGGTCCGCTGACCAACCCTGCCAAGGTACGGGCCCAGGCCGTCGGTGTCGCCGACGCACGGATGGCGCCCATCGTGGCCGGTGTCTTCGCCGAGCGCGGCCACTCGTCCCTCGTCTTCCGCGGCGACGACGGCCTTGACGAGCTGACGACGACGGCGACCTCGCGGATCTGGGTGGTCCGGGACGGCACGGTGCGCGAGGAGGCCTTCGACCCGCGGGACGTCGGCATCGACCTGGTGCCGGTGTCCGCGCTGCAGGGCGCCGACGCGTCGTACAACGCGGAGGTGGCCCGCCGCCTGCTGGACGGTGAGAGGGGCCCGGTACGGGACGCGGTCCTCCTCAACTCGGCGGCGGCGCTCGTGGCTCTCACGCCCGGCGAAGGCTCCCTGGCCGACCAGCTCCGGGCCGGCATGGCCCGCGCCGCGGAGTCGATCGACTCGGGCTCGGCGAAGCGGACGCTGGAGCGCTGGGTGGCGGCCAGCAACGCGTAAACGTGCAGGACAGAAGTGGTGGGGAGGTGCCGGCCGGTGCCTGCCCACCACGCTCCGTCCGGGATGCGGACACGCTGTTGCGATGAAGCGATCAGCTGGCATACTTCTCGGCAGGTCATGAGTGACAGCGATTAGGCCCCGGCTCGCTGTCCGGCAACCCTCCGTCCGTGGCGGGGTGCCCCGGGTGAAGACCAGGCAGTGCACAGCAAGGTGCTCTGCAAGCGCGGACCCCTGCACACCCTGGGGTCCTGGTCCTCAAGGGAGCAGTCTCGTGAGCAAGCGAATGCGATAGGGCATCTCCGCCCCACCTTCGCACCCTCTTTTCCTTTCTGCCGCTCCGTCGAGCCATCGGCTCCGGCGCGGTCAATTCGCTTGTCTCTCACGGGAGTTCGCCATGTCTGTCTCCACCGCTGCCGCCGACCAGTCGCTTTGCTGTGACATTTCCGGGCCCCTGCCGGTTCTGGGCCGGGATGTCACCGTTCCGCTCGTCACCGGGGGCGATGTCAGCTACGCAGCCCTCGACTACGCGGCCAGCGCCCCGGCGCTCCAGCGGGTCTGGGACGACGTGGCGGCCTACGCGCCGTACTACGGCAGCGTGCACCGCGGCGCCGGGTACCTGTCGCAGCTGTCGACCGACCTCTTCGAGAACTCCCGCGTGACCGTCGCCGAGTTCCTCGGCTGCCGCGCGGACGACCAGGTGATCTTCACCCGGTCGACCACCGACTCGCTCAACCTGCTCGCCGCCGTGCTCCCCGCCGACTGCGAGGTCTTCGTCTTCGAGACCGAGCACCACGCCTCGCTCCTGCCGTGGCGCGACGCCCGGGTGACGTACCTGAACGCGCCGCGCACGCCCGGCGAGGCCGTCCAGACCCTGGAGCGCGCCCTCGCCGACCGCGACCCCTACGGCCCCGCCCTGGTGTGCGTCACGGGTGCCTCGAACGTCACCGGCGAGCTGTGGCCCGTCCGTGAGCTCGCCGCCGCGGCCCACGCGCACGGCGCCCGCATCGTCCTCGACGCCGCGCAGCTCGCCCCGCACCACCCCGTCGACATCCAGGATCTCGACGTCGACTGGGTCGCCTTCTCCGGGCACAAGCTGTACGCCCCCTTCGGCTCCGGCGTCCTCGCGGGCCGCGCCGACTGGCTCCAGGGCTCCGAGCCCTACCTCGCCGGCGGCGGCGCCTCCCGCAAGGTCGCGCGGCGTGCCGACGGCGGTGTGGACGTCGAGTGGCACGACAGCGCCGCCCGCCACGAGGCCGGTTCGCCGAACGTCATCGGCGTCTACTCCATCGCCTCCGCCTGCAAGGCGCTCACCGAGGCGGGCTTCGACTCGCTCGTCGCCCGCGAGCAGCACCTGATCGGCAAGGTCCGCGACGGTCTCGCCGCCGTGCCCGAGGTGAAGGTGCTCTCGCTGTTCGGCGACGACGCCCCGCGCGTCGGCGTCATCTCGTTCGTCGTCGACGGCTGGAACAGCTCGCACTTCGCGGCCGCGCTCTCCGCCGAGTACGGCATCGGCGTGCGCGACGGCCTCTTCTGCGCCCACCCCCTCGTGCGCACCCTGCTGGGCAGCGACCCGCAGTCGCAGGGGGAGTGCGGGGCGCCCGAGGCCGCGCCCGGCGAGAAGTCCCTCAACGCGATCCGCGTCAGCTTCGGCGCCGGCACCCCGGACGAGCACGTCGAGCGCTTCGTCCGCGCCGTCACCGAGCTGGTCCGCGACGGCGCTCGCTGGAACTACCGCACGGAGGACGGGCGTTGCGTTCCGGCGGTGTGATCCGCCGGCCTCACCGGACATGACGAAGGCCGCCCCTCGGGGCGGCCTTCGGTCGTCAGGCGGGCCGGATCAGGAGTCGAGCCCGATCGCGAACGCCGCCTCCAGGTCGTGCTGTGAGTACGTGCGGAACGCGACGTGCGTGTCCGTCGCCTCCACGCCGGGGATCTTGCTGATCTTCCCGGGGATGACGTCCGCCAGGTCGTCGTGGCGCGCGACGCGCACCATGGCGATCAGGTCGTACGTACCGGTCACGGAGAAGACCTCGCTGACGCTGTCGAGGGCGGCGATCGACTCGGCGATCTCGGGGATCCGGTCCACGCTGGTCTTGATGAGCACGATCGCGGTGATCACGGCTGGCTGTCTCCCTCGGTGGCCGTGGCTGGGGCTGCTTTCACTTTAGCCCTCCCGTCTCCCGCCTCCGCCCGTGCCCGGAAGCGCTGCGCGCACCCCCCTTTCTCCCTCTGTAGCGCACCCACGCGTAGAGGAACCCGACGGAGAACCCGACCAGGTGCGCCAGGTAGGCCACGCCCGGCCCCTGGCTGCTCTGCCGGGCCGCCGCCCCCTGGAGCGCCACCCAGAACGGCAGCACCACCCACGCGGGAAACCGCAGCGGCAAGAAGAACAGGAACGGGAACAGACTCGTCACGCGCGCCCGGGGGAAGAGATACAGGAACGCCCCGAGCACCGCGGAGATCGCCCCCGAGGCGCCCACCAGGGTCTGCTCCGAGCTCGCGTACGCAAGGGCGTACCCGAGCAGTGCCGCGCAGCCGGAGAGCACGTAGAAGAGCGCGAACTGGAGGTGGCCCATTCCTTCTTCGACCATCGCGCCGAAGACGTACAGGAAGAGCATGTTGCCCAGCAGGTGCAGCCAGCTGCCGTGGACGAAGAGGGCCGTGACGGTGGTGAGCGCGGCGCGTGGGGAGCCGGTGAGCAGCTGGGCGGGGATCACGCCCCAGCGCTCGAAGTAGTCGCTCTGAGCCGCGAGCAGCCGGTCGCCCGTGCCGTAGACGGGGTTGAACCCGGAGGCCGGGGACAGCACGAACGCCACGCAGCACAGAGCGATCAGCCCGTACGTCACCGGTGCCGGGTGGTTCCTGACAGCCGATCTGACCGTCCTGCCCGCCGTCACACCCCGATTGTCGATCACGCAACAGATCATGACGTAACGGTGCACACCTGCCCAGACGGCCTGCCGGGATTCCCCACTGTGGACGCCCGCGCGGGGGGTACCCGCCAGGCCGTAGGGTTACGGGCACCACGCACCACGGAAAACGTACGACCCCGAAAGAAGGCGACAGCCCCGATGACGGTTCCCCTGCCGACCGCCGAGACCCGTTGGCGCTGCACACTCTGCGGCAACCTCACGCGTTTCGACGTGACCCGTTCGTCGAAGGTTGTCGAATACGTGCACCTCGACCTCGCTGGTGACCCGAAGGTCGAGGAGCGCGAGGTGGTCAGTGAGACCATCGAGTCGGTCCGCTGCCGCTGGTGCAACGCCGTGGACCAGGTCGAACTCGTGGACAGGCCGGGTGCCGGCTCCTGAGAGGGAGCCGAACCCCCAGAAAATACGGACATTGGGGTGACGGATGGTGGAGAGCGCAGGCGGGGAGGCCGGGGACGGCGCCGCTGAGGTGCTCGACCGGCCGTTGCCCGAAGGCGTGCGGCGCCGGGTCGTGCAGATCGTCTCGGACGGCTTCGGCGGGCTGACGGTCGCCGAACTGCCGCCCCAGTTGCGGCAGTACGCGCGCTTCACCCCGACCCGGCGCGCCAAGTTCGCCGGCAATGCGATGGCCGCCGCGCTCGAGGGCGACACCCTCTTCCGCCAGCGCATCGGCGAAAGCCTCAGAGAGGCCCAGCCGGAGCTCGCCGGCGCCCTGGACTCCGGGGCGCCGCCGCCCGCCGCCGACCCCCTCGACGTGGCCGCCGCGGCCTATGTGCTGCGGCCCACCGGCTGGGTGAAGCTCGTCGCGGCCGCCGGCGAGGAGGCCGTGCGGGCCGACGCCGAGCGCGCCGACGAGGAGGCGCGGGCCGAGCTGGAGCGGCTGCGCGCCGAGGTCGGAGCCGCCCGCGACCAGGCCAGGTCCGAGACCGAACGGCTGCGCACGGAGCTGGAGTCGGCGAAGAAGGAGGCCGAATCCCTCCACCGCAAGCTGCGCAGCGCGCTCAGTGATGTCAAGCGCGGCGAGGCGGCCGTGCGCAAGATCCACGGCGAGACCGAGGCCGTACGGGCCGAGATGCAGGCACAGCTCTCCGCCGCCGACAGCGAGACGCGGCGGCTCAAGGCCCGGCTCGGCGAGACGGAGGCGGCGCTCGAGGCCTCCCGTAAAGCGGCGCGCGAGGGCCGCAGCGTCGAGGACATGCGCGTACGGCTGCTGCTGGACACCGTCCTGGAGTCCGCGCAGGGGCTGCGCCGCGAACTGGCGCTGCCGCCCGTGTCCGTGCGCCCCGCCGAGACCGTGGACGCCGTCGAGCCCGGGCGGATGTCGCCCAAGGACATCGCGGCCCGCGCCCTGTCCGAGCACGACCCCGCCATCCTGGACCAGCTGCTCGCCCTGCCGCAGGCCCATCTCGTGGTCGACGGCTACAACGTCACCAAGACCGGCTATCCGACGATGCCGCTGGAGAAGCAGCGCCTGAGGCTGCTCGGCTCGCTCTCCCAGCTCGCCGCGCAGACCGGCGCCGAGGTCACCTGTGTCTTCGACGGGGCCGAACTCGCCGCGCCCGTACTGCTCGCGCCGCCGCGCGGGGTGCGCGTGCTCTTCTCGAAGGCGGGTGTCACCGCCGACGAGCTGATCCGCCAGCTGGTGCGCGCCGAGCCCTCCGGACGGCCCGTCGTGGTCGTCTCCACGGACCGCGAGGTGGCCGACGGGGTCGCCAAGTCGGGTGCGCGTCCCGTCGCCTCCGTGATGCTTCTGAAGCGTCTCTCGCGCGGCTGACCGATCGCCGCGCAGTTCCGGCCCTTCGCCACATAGGCAACGTAGGTCTCATACGTAACCTCTGGGCCTGATGCCCGAATTGGCGGATCGTTTACGCAACGTAGTGTCAAGCGAGCATTACCGCACGTGAGTTGAGTGCAAAGAATGCGCTCGGTGACCGACTTTTTTCTCGTCAGGATTTGAACTGATCACAAGAAGGTCACTAAGGTCTGGCCTCGAACCTCCGCTCGGGTGATCGCTCATCGGGAGTGACGGCAGAGGGTCACCGCCCACCGGCGTGTCGGTAGGCGGCTGGAGGAAGAAGGAGCTCGCCTTCGTGGCGTCCCACCGTCGACCCAAGCAGCCGAGCCGCACCCGCGTGACCGTGCTCACCGCAACCGCCGCCGCAGCCGTGGCCCTCACGTCGCAGGCCGCGCAGGCCGCGCCGAAGCCGAGCAAGAGCGAGGTCAAGGCCAAGGTCGACAAGCTCTACGAAGAGGCGGAGAAGGCCACCGACAGGTACAACGGGGCCAAGGAGAAGCAGAAGAAGCTCGAGAAGGAGATCGGCGACCTCCAGGACAAGGTCGCCCGCGGCCAGGAGGACCTCAACGAGCTGCGCTCCGGCCTCGGTTCGATGGCCAGCGCCCAGTACCGCTCCGGCGGCATCGACCCCTCCGTCCAGCTCTTCCTCTCCGCCGACCCGGACGACTTCCTGGACAAGGCCTCCACGCTCGACCAGCTCAGCGGTCAGCAGGTCGAGGCCCTGAAGAAGATCCAGGAGAAGCAGCGTGCGCTGGCGCAGGAGCGCCAGGAGGCCGCCGACAAGCTCAAGGACCTCGCCGACACCCGCACGGAACTCGGCAAGAAGAAGCAGCAGGTCCAGAGCAAGCTCGGCGCCGCGCAGAAGCTCCTCAACACCCTCACCGCCGCCGAGCGCCAGAAGATGGCCGCCGAGGACGCCCGCGCGAGCCGCTCCGCCGCCTCCCGCGTCGACCTGGGCAACGAGGTCCCGGCCTCCAAGCGCGGCGCTGCCGCCCTGAACGCCGCCGCCACCCAGCTCGGCAAGCCGTACGTCTCCGGCGGCACCGGCCCCAACTCCTACGACTGCTCCGGGCTCACCCAGTGGTCCTACGCACAGGCCGGGACGGGCATAACCCGGACCACGTACACGCAGCAGAACGACGGCCCGAAGATCGGCATGAGCCAGCTCAAGCCCGGCGACCTGGTCTTCTTCAACAACCTCGCGCACGTGGGCCTCTACGCCGGCAACGGCCAGGTGCTGCACGCCCCGCACCCCGGCGCCGTCGTCCGTTACGAGTCGATGAGCACCGTCGGTTCGTTCCAGTTCGGCGTCCGCATCGGAGGCTGACAGCGGCGCCCGAAAACGCGCCCGTTCGGGCGAATTCCGGCAGCACCCGCTGACCCCACGCCCCGCCCATGACCTGCGTCATAGGCGGGGCGTCGCGTTTTCCGCCCACAGCGGTCGTTGGCCGCGCCCGCCCCTCACGACTACTGTCGCCCCGCATTCCCCCGGACGGGTTCTCCGGCTGGGGGTCGTTCGTCAGCGGAAGGGGGAGAGGCTACTCGTGGGGTCCCATCGCCGTCCCGCACAGTCCGGCCTCGACCGGAGCGCGCGCGGCTCCACTGTGTACGTCCTGTCGGCCGTGGCGGCCACCGCCGCCGCCGGGCTCACCGCCGCCCCCGCGGGCGCGGCCCCGCAGGACCGCCCGTCCGGCACCCGGGCCGAGGTCGACCGCCTCCTCGAGCAGGCCGAGCAGGCCACCGAGGCGTTCAACAAGGCCGACGAGCGCGCCGACAAGCTCCGCGACGAACTGGGGGACCTTCAGGACAGCGTCGCCCGCGGGCAGGAGCGCATCAACACCATGCGCGGCGACCTCGGCTCGCTCGCCGGCGCCCAGTACCGCTCGGGCGGCATCGACCCCGCCCTCGCCCTGTTCCTGTCGTCGGACCCCGACGGCTATCTCGACAAGGCGTCCGTCCTCAACCGCGTCACCGCCCGCCAGGCCGGCGAACTCACCGAACTGCAGCGGGCGCAGCGCGACCTGTCCCAGGAACGCGCCGAGGCCACCCGCAAGCTCGTCGACCTGGAGCGTTCCCGCAAGGCCGTCGCCCGGCACAAGCGGACCGTCGAGGACAAGCTCGCCAAGGCCGGCCGCCTGCTCGACTCCCTGCCCGCCTCGCAGCGTGAGGCCTACGAGCGCGCCTCGCGCGGTGGCGAACGCGACGGCGTCCCCGGCCTGTCGGGCGCGGGCGTCCCGGCGTCCGGCCGGGCCGCCGCGGCGGTCGCCGCCGCGATGTCCGCGGTCGGCAAGCCGTATGTATGGGGCGCCAACGGGCCCTCCGGGTTCGACTGTTCGGGCCTCATGCAGTGGTCGTACGCGCGCGCGGGCGTGGGCCTGCCGCGCACCTCGCAGGCCCAGCGGTACGCGGGACGGCAGGTCCCCCTCTCCGAGGCGCGGCCCGGCGACCTCGTCGCCTACCGCTCGGACGCCAGTCACATCGGGATTTATGTGGGCAACGGCCAGGTCATCCACGCCCCCTATCCCGGTGCGCCCGTGCGTTACGACCCGGTGGGCATGATGCCCGTGTCGTCCGTGACACGGGTCTGAGCGGTTGCGGCCGGTGGGGCCCGGCGCGGGAGGCGCCGTACGATCGGGAGGATGTCTGGTCGTCGGCGTGGTGCGGGTGGAGCGGGTGCGTGCGTCGTCCTGCTGTCCGTGGCCGCCCTGCTCGCCGGGCTCGTCGGCTGTGGCGGGGGCGCGGCGCGGGACACGTTTCGGGGCGATGTGCAGCACACGCTCGACCGCAGGGCCGATGCCGTCCTCGTCCGGGATTCGGCCGCGTACCGGGCCACCGGCAGCGCGGACGCCGCGGTTCTGACGAACCTCGCCGACGTCCCGCTGACCTCCTGGACGTACCGGCTCACCCGCCTGAAACGCTCGGGCAGCCACGCCACCGCCGGCGCGGAACTGCGCTACCGGATCGAGGGCTACGACAGCGCCCCCGTCGTCTCCGCGCGCTCCCTCGAGCTCGAACTGCGCGAGGGACGCTGGTACGTGACCTCCGACCGGCCCGCCCCGAAGGCCGGCGAGCAGCTCTGGGAACAGGGCAGGGTCGTCGTCGAGAAGGGCGCGCACAGTCTCGTCCTCGGTGTCGGCAGGTCCCACGGCGCGCTGCGCGACTACGCGGACCTCGCCGACGGGGCCGTGCCCGCCGTGAGCGACGCCTGGGGGACCGGCTGGGCCCAGCGGGTCGTCGTCCTCGTCCCGAAGTCCCTGGACGGCATGGGCGCGCTGCTCGGGACCCCCGCCGCCGGGTACCGGGGGATCGCCGCGGTGACCACCGGCGAGGCGGGCGCGCCGGGGCGGACGCCGGCCGACCGGATCATCGTGAACCCCGACGCCTACGGCGTGCTCGGCTCCTTCGGCAAGCAGGTCGTCCTCACGCACGAGACGACCCATGTCGCCAGCCGCGCGGCGACGTCGGGGGCCACTCCGCTGTGGCTGTCCGAGGGGTACGCGGACTGGGTCGGCTACCGCGGCACCGGGCGCTCCGCGGGGCAGGCCGCGCCGGAACTGGAGCGCGCGGTGCGGCTCGGCCGGCTGCCGGCCGCGCTCCCCACCGACCCCGACTTCGGGTTCACCGGCGACGCGGGGCGGCTCGCGCAGGCGTACGAGGGCGGGTGGCTGGCCTGCCGGATGATCGCCGACCGCTGGGGCGAGGCGAAGCTGAACGACTTCTATCGCGCGGTGGGGAAGCACAAGCGGCGGACCGGGGCGGTCGAGGAGGCGATGGCGAGCGTGCTCGGCACGACGGAGGAGAAGTTCACGGCGCAGTGGCGGGACTATCTGAGGGCACAGCTGGGCTGACCGACGAGAGGATTCACGAGGCCAGCAGGGTCTCGTCGCGGGTCGGCTGTGGCGACGGCGGCTGCTGGCTCAGGTGCGGCTCCGTGACCGTCCGGCTCCACAGGCGCTGTGCGGCGGTCAGTGACGCGGTGACCAGCAGGCCGTTGCGTACGAGGATCAGGGCGAGGCCGAGTCCGTCGCCGCCCACGACGTGGGCGAACCCGAGCGGGAACTCCAGGAACGTCACGAGGGACGCCGCCAGGACCAGGCAGGCGGGCGGCGTCATGCGGCTCGCGGAGAACAGCGTCGACACCGCGGCCAGGCCGGTCAGCCACAGCATGTACTGGGGGCTGATCATCCGGCTCGTCGTCGTGAACAGCAGCACCGCCACGAACGCCGCGTCCGCGAGCGTGCCCGGCGCCCAGGCCCGCGCCCGCAGCCGCCACATCAGGAGCCAGCCGAACGCGAGCAGCGTCAGCCCCTGCGCGACCACGCTCACGACGTCCACGTAGGGGCCGAGGAACTCCATCGAGCCGTAGTGCAGCCCGACGGAGCCCGGCCAGCCGAACTGCCGCGCCACATGGAACACCAGCGCGCCGAGCGACTCGACCTCCGTGCCGCGGTCGCGCTGGGAGGTGACGAAGTCGAGCGCACCCGGCATCGCCGCCGCGAAGGCGACGAACAGGGCGCCGGCCGTGAGGGCCGCGCTGCCCCAGGAGACCCGCGTGACGCGCCCGCGGCGGGTCCCGAGCAGCAGGAGCACGGGCCACACCTTCAGCAGCGCGCCGAGCCCCGTGAGCACCCCCATGATGCGCGGATGCCGGGCCCCGGCCAGCAGCGCCGCCACCGCGACCGCAGTGACCATGACGTCGTAGCGGGCATACGCGGTCGGACCGAGCAGCGGCACGCCCGCCACCCACACCCACGCCCCGCGCCACGACCTGCCGGGCCGCCCGCCCGCGCACACGAGGAGTCCGAAGGTGAGCGCATCGGCGACGAGGGCGAGCACGAAGAACGCGGTGGCGTAGGACAGGAACGGCAGGAGGGCGGGGGAGAGGATCGCGCCCGCGGCGGCGGGCGGGTACTGCCAGGTGACGTCGTCCAGCGGGAACGTGCCCGTGCGCAGGATCCCGTACCAGCTGCGGTAGATGACGGAGACGTCGGTCGTCACCTCCGGCCCCGGGACCGTGATCACCTTCAGGACACACAGGAGGAGCAGCGCCCGGGTCGCGGCCCACACCAGCACCGCAGGAACCGGGATTCTCGGCATCATTCGGGCCATGATGCCGGGCAGAGCTGTGCAGGGGCCATGAAGCACGGCCCACCGGCGCGTTAGGTACTGTCGGCGACGATGCACAAGACCCTGATCGTGACCAACGACTTCCCGCCCAGGCCCGGTGGCATCCAGGCGTTCCTGCACAACATGGCGCTCCGCCTGGACCCCGAGCAGCTCGTCGTCTACGCCTCCACCTGGAAGCGCACCCGCGAGGGCGTCGAGGCGACCGCCGCCTTCGACGCCGAGCAGCCCTTCACCGTCGTCCGCGACCGTACGACGATGCTGCTGCCGACGCCCCGCGTCACCCGGCGCGCGGTGGGCCTGCTCAAGGAGCACGGCTGTACGTCCGTGTGGTTCGGCGCGGCCGCCCCGCTCGGCCTGATGGCACCGGCGCTGCGCAAGGCCGGCGCCCGGCGCCTGGTGGCCACCACCCACGGGCACGAGGCCGGCTGGGCGCAACTGCCCGCTTCGCGCGGGCTCCTGCGCCGCATCGGTGAGTCGACGGACACGCTCACGTATCTCGGCGAGTACACGCGGTCGCGGATAGCCGCCGCGCTGACGCCCGCCGCGGCGGGGCGGATGGTGCAGCTGCCGCCGGGTGTGGACGAGAAGACGTTCCACCCCGGCTCCGGCGGCGACCTCGTGCGGGCGCGGCTCGGACTGACGGACCGGCCCGTCGTCGTGTGCGTCTCGCGTCTCGTGCCGCGCAAGGGGCAGGACACGCTGATCCTCGCGATGCCGCGGATCCTGGCGGCCGTCCCGGACGCGGTACTGCTCGTCGTGGGCGGTGGCCCGTACGAGAAGGAGCTGCGGGGGCTCGCCGCGGAGACGGGTGTCACCGACTCGGTGCGCTTCACGGGGGCCGTGCCGTGGTCGGAGCTGCCCGCGCACTACGGGGCGGGCGACGTGTTCGCCATGCCGTGCCGGACCCGGCGCGGCGGCCTCGACGTCGAGGGCCTCGGCATCGTCTACCTGGAGGCGTCGGCAACGGGCCTGCCGGTCGTGGCGGGCGACTCCGGCGGGGCGCCGGACGCGGTGCTCGACGGGGAGACGGGCTGGGTCGTCAGGGGAGGTTCGGCGGAGGAGGCCGCGGACCGGATCGTGGCGCTGCTCGGCGACGCGGAGTTGCGGCGGCGCATGGGGGAGCGGGGGCGTGAGTGGGTCGAGGAGCGGTGGCGGTGGGATCTGCTGGCGGAGAAGCTGCGCGGACTGCTGTGACGCCGAACGCCGGACGGGCTGGATGATCCATCCAGCCCGTCCGGCGTTCGAGGACAAGGGGCGCGGGGTGCGGGGGCTCAGCCCCGCAAGCTCGGCCCCGCAAGGCTCAGCCCTGGTAAAGCGCCTCGATTTCGTCCGCGTAGTCCTTCGCCACTACGTTGCGCTTCAGCTTGAGGGACGGCGTCAGGTGACCCGACTCCTCCGTGAACTGGATCGGCAGGATACGGAACTTGCGGACCGACTCCGCCTTGGAGACCGCCGCGTTGCCGTCGTCCACGGCCGCCTGGATCGCCGCGAGGAGATCCGCGTCGTCCCGCAGCGACACCGCCGTCGAGTCGGCCGGCTTGCCGTGCTCGGCGGCCCAGCGGCCGAGGAACTCGTCGTCGACCGTGACGAGCGCGCCGACGAAGGGGCGCCCGTCGCCGACGACCATGCACTCGGCGACCAGGGCGTGCGCACGGATGCGGTCCTCGATGACGGCCGGGGCGACGTTCTTGCCGCCCGCCGTCACGATGATCTCCTTCTTGCGGCCGGTGATCCGGAGGTAGCCGTCCTCGTCGAGCGTGCCGATGTCGCCCGTGTGGAACCAGCCGTCGGCCAGCGCCTCCTCGGTCGCGGCCTCGTTGTTCCAGTAGCCCGAGAACAGGTGCTCGCCATGCAGCAGCACCTCGCCGTCGTCGGCGATCCGGACCACGGAACCGGGCAGCGGCTGGCCGACCGTGCCGATCTTCTGCCGGTCCCACGGGTTGAAGGCGGTGGCGGCGCAGGACTCGGTCAGGCCGTAGCCCTCCAGGACCGTGAAGCCGATACCGCGGAAGAAGTGGCCGAGGCGCTCGCCGAGCGGGGCGCCGCCGGAGATCGCGTACTCGCCGCGGCCGCCGAGGACGGCGCGCAGCTTCGAGTAGACGAGCTTGTCGAACGTCTTGTACTTCAGCTTCAGACCGATGGACGGGCCCTTGGGGGTGTCCAGGGCGCGGCTGTACTCGATGGCCGTGTCGGCCGCCTTGTCGAAGATCTTGCCCTTGCCGTCGGCCTGCGCCTTGGCGCGCGCCGAGTTGTAGACCTTCTCGAAGACGCGCGGCACACCCAGGATCAACGTCGGCCGGAACGCGGCCAGTTCATCGGTGAGGTGCTTGATGTCGGGGGCGTGGCCCAGCTTGATCGGGGCCATCAGCGAGGCGACCTCGACCAGGCGGCCGAAGACGTGCGCGACGGGCAGGAAGAGCAGCACTGAGCACTCGCCCGTACGGAACAGGGGCTTGAGGCGCTCGACCACGTTCCCGCACTCGGCGAAGAAGCTGCGGTGCGTGAGGACACAGCCCTTGGGGCGGCCCGTGGTGCCCGAGGTGTAGACGATCGTCGCCGGGTCGTCGGCTTTAGCGACCGCGCTGCGCTCGTCGACGGTCACGTCGGAGACCTCGGCGCCCGCGCGGTCCAGCTCCTGGACACCGCCGGCGTCGATCTGCCAGACGTGGGTGAGGCCGGGGAGGCCGTCGCGCACGGACTCGACGGTGGCCTCGTGCGCGGCGCTCTCGACCACGCAGGCCACGGCGCCGGAGTCGCCGAGGATCCACTGGATCTGCTCGGCGGAGCTGGTCTCGTACACCGGGACGGTGATCGCGCCGGCGCTCCAGATCGCGAAGTCGAGGAGCGTCCACTCGTAACGGGTACGGGACATCAGGCCGACCCGGTCGCCCGGCTGCACGCCGGAGGCGATCAGGCCCTTGGCGGCGGACCGCACCTCCGCGAGGAAGGTGGTGGCAGTGACGTCCTGCCAGGTGCCGTTCACCTTGCGGGCGATGACGGCGACGTCGGGGTGCTGCGCGGCGTTTCTGCGGACGATGTCGGTCAGATTGCCGTCCGCGGGGACCTCGTACAGGGCCGGAAGGCTGAACTCGCGCAAGACTGCTGCTCCTCATAGGGCACCGGCGCCACGGCATTGTGTGAGTCGACGATGCGGTCCAAGATCGGGCAGGTGCTCAGCTGCTGAAGCAGTGGTAGCCCCAGTGGTTGAAATGCTGAGCACTACTGGACTGCCCGGACGTTACCCACCGGTACTGCTTTTCCGGTAGGGGGTCCAGGCCAGATGTTCGCTGCGTCACACGCCGTGTAACTGCTCCGCCGACCCTAGTCCACCGAATCGGCCAATAGGAAGTAACCGCAGGTCCGGCCCCCTCTACCCACGATTCCCACACAGTTCTAGGGTGATCGCATGCGCGTACATGTGGTCAGCGATGTGCACGGAAACTCCACAGACCTCGCCCGGGCGGGAGACGGGGCGGATGCTGTCGTCTGCCTCGGTGACCTGGTGCTCTTCCTCGACTACGCAGATCATTCGCGCGGCATCTTCCCCGAACTGTTCGGTGTGGAGAACGCGCACCGCATCGTCGAACTGCGCACCGCCCGCCGCTTCGAGGAGGCACGTACGTTCGGAGCCGGGCTGTGGGCCGGGATCGATCGCGGGACCGCCATCGAGACGGCGGTCCGCAAGCAGTACGCCGAGCTCTTCTCGGTGTTCCCCACGCCGACGTACGCCACCTACGGCAACGTCGACATCCCGCACCTGTGGTCCGAGTACGCCGGACCAGGCACGACCGTCCTCGACGGCGAGCGCGTCGAGATCGGCGGCCTCGTCTTCGGCTTCGTCGGCGGCGGACTGCGCAGCGCCATGCGTACCCCGTACGAGATCAGCGACGAGGAGTACGCCGCCAAGCTCGAGGCCGTCGGGGAGGTCGACGTGCTGTGCACGCACATCCCGCCGGACGTCCCCGAACTCGTCTACGACACCGTCGCCCGCCGCTTCGAGCGCGGCAGCCGTGCCCTCCGGGAGGCGATCCTGCGTACCCGCCCCCGGTACTCCCTGTTCGGCCACGTTCACCAGCCGCTCGCCCGCCGTATGCGGATCGGGGCGACGGAGTGCGTCAATGTCGGCCACTTCGCGGGGTCGGGCAGGCCCTGGGCCCTGGAGTGGTGACAGGGCCGCCGCCGGTGCGCGGTAGCCTTCACGCGATACACACCACCCCTCAGCGGACCGCATCTGGAGGAGCCACCGCGATGGCGGAACACACCAGCTCGAGCATCACGATCGAGGCGGCACCGGCCGATGTCATGGGGGTGATCGCCGACTTCGCCCGCTACCCCGACTGGACGGGAGAGGTGAAGGAGGCCGAGGTCCTCGCCAAGGACGGCGCGGGCCGCGCCGAGCAGGTGCGACTCGTCATGGACGCCGGAGCGATCAAGGACGACCAGACCCTGGCCTACACCTGGACCGGGGACAACGAGGTCTCCTGGACCCTGGTCAAGTCCCAGATGCTGCGCTCCCTCGACGGCACGTACCTCCTCAAGCCGGCCGGCACGGGCACCGAGGTCACCTACCGCCTCACGGTCGATGTCAAGATCCCCATGCTCGGCATGATCAAGCGCAAGGCCGAGAAGGTCATCATCGACCGCGCCCTCGCCGGCCTGAAGAAGCGCGTGGAGACGAAGTAGCTTCCCGTACCCGCGTCCGGCGGCCCGCCGACTTGGTCCGGCGGCCTGCCGGGGGCGACCTGCGCCCCAGGTAGCCTCACACCCCATGCGCACCGTTCTGGTAACCGGCCCCGGCGGCTCCGGCCGGACCACCGCCGCCGCGGCCACGGCCCTCTCCGCCGCCCGCCGCGGAGCCCGCACCCTCGTGCTCTCGGCGGACCCTACGGACACGCTCGGGGCCGCCCTCGCCACCCCCACGAGCGCGGCGCCGACGTCCGTCGAACCCGGTCTCACCGCGATACGTCTCGCCCCGGCGGACCGCTTCCGCGAGGACCTCGCCGGCCTCCAGGAAAAGGCCGCGTCCGCCCTCGACCTCCTGGGCGCCACCCGGCTCGACGCCGAGGAACTCACCCCGCTGCCCGGCAGCCACGAACTGGCCCTGCTCCGCGCCCTGCGCGACAGCGCCCACGGTCCCTACGACCTCGTCGTCGTCGACCTCCCCCCGGCGCCGCAGGCCCTCGCCCTGCTCGCCCTGCCGGAACAGCTGCGCCGCTATCTGCGCCGGCTGCTCCCCCCGGAACGGCAGGCCGCCCGCGCCCTGCGCCCCCTCCTCGGCCGCCTCGCCGGCGTCCCCATGCCCGCGGAGTGGCTGTACGAGACAGCGGACCGCTGGGACACCGAACTCGCCGCCGTCCAGGCCGTGATCGAGGACCCGCACACCACCGTGCGCCTCGTCGCCGAACCCACGCCCACCGCGGCCGACGTCCTGCTCACCACGACCACCGCCCTTGCGCTGCACGGCCTGCGCGCCGACGCGCTGCTCGCCTCCCGCCTGCTCCCCGACGGCTCCACCGACCCGTGGCTCACCGACGCCGCCGCCCGCCAGCGCAAGGTCGTCGCCGCCTGGCAGGGCACGTACGACGTGCATGAACTGCCGCATCTGGGCCGTGACCCGCGCGGCGCCGACGACCTGGCCGCGCTCGGCGCACCGCCGGTCCCGCCCGCGCCGCCCGCCCTCGCCTGGCCCGTCGAGGACCGCATCGCCGACGAGGGCGTCCTCGTGTGGCACCTGCCGCTGCCGGGCGCCGTCCGGGAGGACCTCGGTCTGGTGCGGCGCGGCGACGAACTCGTCGTCACCGCCGGACCGCTGCGACGCATCGTCGCCCTGCCGTCGGCGCTGCGCCGCTGCACCGTCGCCGGTGCAGGCCTGCGCGACGGCGTCCTGCGCATCCGGTTCACTCCCGACCCCGGCCTGTGGCCGCGGGGACGGTGAACCGACTACCGCCGTTCGGGTAACGTCGAAGGTACGCACCCACCTGGTACGCACTCACCCATATACGTTCTCGCAGGAGTCAGCCGTCATGAGCGACGCCACCGAGCAGCCCGCACCCGAGGCCGACGCCGACGCCTGGGAGAAGGCGTGCGCCGAGGACCTCGCTGAGGAGAAGGCCCGCCGCCGTGCCCAGCACGGGCCCCCGCCCGGCTCGGCCGCCGAGGAGCTGCGCAAGCTCGTCGACGCCGTCGCCGAAAAGCTGTCAGGGCTCCAGTCGCCGCTTCTCGGCGCGGTCGCCCAGGGCACCGCGCAGCTGGTCGTCAGCGAGGTCGTCAAGCAGGCGAAGGCGGCCGTCGAGCCGGTCGTCGAACGCAACCCCGAGGTCTTCGACCACCTCGCCGCCGCGGGCAACGAACTGCTCGCCGCCTACCGCTCCGCCGTGGAGCGCCAGGAGCAGCGCTGGACCCAGCGATCATCGGGCGCCCAGGCCGGACGGGCCGCCGCGGACGACACGGACCCCCGTGACGAGGGCCCCGAGGGGCCTTCAAAAGGTGAACACATCGACCTCGACTGAGAGCCGCTCGGGTACGGTGGGCCGTAGCGGGGCTCGACCGAACTGAGGGATTCATGGGACTCACCATCGGCGTCGACATCGGCGGCACAAAGATCGCGGCCGGCGTGGTCGACGAGGAAGGCAACATCCTCTCGACGTTCAAGGTGCCGACTCCCAGCACGTCCGAGGCCATCGTTGACGCGATCGCCTCGGCCGTCGAGGGCGCACGGGCAGGACACGAGATCGTCGGCGTGGGCATCGGCGCCGCCGGATACGTCAACCGCCAGCGCTCCACGGTCTACTTCGCGCCCAACATCGACTGGCGCCAGGAACCGCTGAAGGAAGAGGTCGAGAAGCGGGTCGGCCTGCCGGTCGTCGTCGAGAACGACGCGAACGCGGCGGCCTGGGGCGAATACAAGTTCGGCGCGGGCAAGGGCCACCGGAACGTCATCTGCATCACGCTCGGCACCGGCCTCGGCGGCGGCATCATCATCGGCAACAAGCTGCGCCGCGGCCACTTCGGCGTGGCCGCCGAGTTCGGCCACATCCGGATGGTGCCGGACGGCCTCCTGTGCGGCTGCGGCAGCCAGGGCTGCTGGGAGCAGTACGCCTCCGGCCGCGCGCTCGTCCGCTACGCCAAGCAGCGCGCCAACGCGACCCCGGAGAACGCGGAGATCCTGCTCGCGCTGGGCAACGGCACCCCGGACGGCATCGAGGGCAAGCACATCTCGGTCGCCGCGCGCCAGGGCGACCCGGTGGCGGTGGACTCCTACCGCGAGCTGGCCCGCTGGGCCGGAGCCGGCCTCGCCGACCTGGCCTCGCTCTTCGACCCGTCGGCGTTCATCGTCGGCGGCGGACTCTCGGACGAGGGCGAGCTCGTCCTCGACCCGATCCGCAAGTCCTACAAGCGCTGGCTGGTCGGCGGCAACTGGCGCCCCGTGGCGGACGTCATCGCGGCCCAGCTCGGCAACAAGGCGGGCATGGTCGGAGCGGCGGACCTGGCACGGGAGCCCGACCCGATCATGTGAGACCGGCTGCTTCAGCCACCGAGCGCCCGCCGTTTCCCCGGAGAAACGGCGGGCGTTCGTCGTATCTTGATCGTCATGGTCACCGGATCGCTCCCCAACTCCCGCACCGAACCCGACGGTTCGGCCGTCGTCCGGGTGCTCAGCTACAACATCCGCTCGATGCGCGACGACACCGCCGCGCTCGCCCGCGTCATCGCGGCCTGCGCCCCCGACCTGGTCCTGATCCAGGAGGCGCCCCGGTTCTTCCGCTGGCGCAAGAAGCTCGCCCGGCTCGCGGCCGCCTCGGACCTGGTGGTCCTCTCGGGCGGCGCGAGTGCGGCGGGCCCGGCGCTGCTCTGCTCCCTGCGCGCCACCGTCGAACGCACCGAGGACGTCCTGCTGCCCCTCACCCCCGGACTGCACCGGCGTGGCTTCGCGACCGCCGTCGTCCGCTTCGGCGGCGCCAGGATCGGCGTACTGAGCTGCCATCTGAGCCTGCAGAAGGACGAGAGGTACGCGCAGGGCGGGATGCTCCTCGACCGGCTCGCGGCGCTCGGTGTCGAGCACGCCGTCGCGGGCGGTGACCTCAACGAACGCCCCGGCGGCCGCACGTTCCGACGTCTCGCCGAGGCACTCCAGGACGCCTGGGCCACGAAGCCGTGGCTCGGCGAGTACACCTCGACGCCGTCCGACCCGCATCAGCGCATCGACGCGATCCTCGCGACACAGGGCGTCGAGGTCCTCGGCTGCGGGGTCCCGGTGGGCATGCCGGGGGTGCGCGAGGACGACCTGAGGGCGGCCACGGACCATCTCCCGGTCCTGGCCGCCCTCAGGGTTCCCGCCGCCCGGGGCTGACGCGGGTCAGACGACCGCGCCGCGCCCCGGATCGTCGTCGTCATCGTCGCCCTGCATACGCATCACGAGCGTGCCGAAGCCGCCGAGGAAGCCACCGACGCAGACCGTCGTGAGCCACCACGTCATCTGCCATCCGAGCAGCACGGCCAGCAGCATCAGGACCGGGCCGCCGATCACGGCGAGCCAGGCGAACTTGGCGGTGACGTCTGCCTCGGGCAGTGGCGGGGGCTCCGGGGGCACGAAGTGGCCCTCTTCGTCGGCGTCGTTGTCCGACGGCTCCGACGGTGAGTAGTCGCGGGGGCCGCCGACGCCGGGTGCGAAGGAGACAGAGGAGCCGAGCGGCGTCGCGGGCCTGCCGGTCTTGCCGGCGCCCGGCTCCGAGCTGTTCGTCTCCGGACCGTTCGTCTCGGAGCCGTCCGTATCCAGGTCGGGCAGGGCCAGGTCCTCGATCGGCTTGAACGGCCTGGCGCCCGGCGGGTCCGGCGGCTCCGTGCCGTACCCGGCGACGATGGCGGCCCAGACGGCGTCCTCGTCCACGGGCTCGCCGGCGTCCCCGGCAGCCGCGGCTGCTTCCGCGGGGGGCTGCTGTTCCTTGCCGAGCTGCGCCGGACCGGGCAGCGCCGCGCCCGACGCCGCCGTCTCGGCGGACGCGTCCTCCGGCTCGCGGCTCTCGTCGCCGGCGGGCTCACGTCGGTCCTGCTCAGCCACCGGTGGCCGTCCCTTCCTTACCGACACTGGGCGCGAGCCGGCCGATGAACGCAAAGCTCTCGTCGAAGATCCGGTCCGCGTCATGGTCCAACGTCGCGACGTGGTAGCTCTGTTCCAGCAGGATCTCCTCGACGTCCGTGGACGAGATCCTGCTGAGGACGCGCGCCGAGTCGACGGGCGGCACGACATGGTCCTGGGTGCTGTGCAGGACCACCAACGGCTGTGTCACCTGCGGCAGGTCACGGTCGACGATGCGGAAGAAGTTCCGCAGGGAGTGTGCGGCGTGCAGCGGCACCCGGTCGTACCCGATCTCCGCCGAGCCCTCCTTCGCGATGTCGCTGGCGATCCCCTTCGTCGTGCGCACGAGGTGCCGGGCCACCGGGAGGGCGTGCGCGGCGAGGCCGTGCACCTTGTTCCCCGGGTTCACCAGGACCAGGCCCGCCACCTCGTCCCCGTGCTTGGCCGCGAGCCGCAGCGCGAGGGCGGCGCCCATCGACAGACCGAAGACGAAGACCTGGGAGCACCGGTCCCGCAGCTCGCGCAGGGCGCGGTCCACCTCCGCGTACCAGTCCTGCCAGCCGGTGACCTGCATGTCCTCCCAGCGCGTGCCATGACCGGGCAGCAGGGGGAGCGAGACGGTGAGGCCGCGCCCGGCGAGGTACTCCGCCCAGGGGCGCAGCGACTGGGGGGAACCGGTGAAACCGTGACAGAGGAGGACGCCGACCTCGCCGCCCTCGTGGCGGTACGGCTCGGCTCCAGGAATGACCGGCACCTTCGGTCTCCTGTTCGTGAGAGGGGAATCGCCCAGGACTGCGGGCCGTACTTCACCGTACGCGACCGCGCTGACACCGACCAGGGCCGTCGGGCACCCGGACCTGCGGCGCGGGTTAAGGTCTGATCCACGCACGAGGGAAGGCAGTGGGTTGATCTACGGCGCAATGAAGGTGGCCATCGGAGGGCCGCTGAAGCTCGGTTTCAGGCCCTGGGTGGAGGGTCTCGAGAACATTCCCGCCGAGGGTCCCGCCATCCTGGCCAGCAACCACCTGTCCTTCTCGGACTCCTTCTTCCTGCCGGCGGTGCTCGACCGCAAGGTCACCTTCATCGCGAAGGCCGAGTACTTCACGACACCCGGTGTGAAGGGCAAGCTCACGGCCGCGTTCTTCAAGGGCGTCGGCCAGCTCCCCGTGGACCGCTCCGGTTCGCGCGGCGCGGGAGAGGCCGCCATCAAGAGCGGCATCGAGGTCCTGGAGCGAGGTGAGCTGTTCGGTATCTACCCGGAGGGCACCCGCTCGCCCGACGGCCGCCTGTACCGCGGCAAGCCCGGCGGCCTCGCGCGCGTGGCGCTCGCCACCGGCGCGCCCGTCATCCCGGTCGCGATGATCGACACCGAGAAGATCCAGCCCCCCGGCAAGGTCATGCCCAAGCTGATGCGTCCCGGCATCCGCATCGGCAAGCCCCTCGACTTCGGCCGCTACCAGGGCATGGAGCACGACCGGTTCGTGCTGCGGGCCCTGACCGACGAGGTCATGTACGAGATCATGAAACTCTCCGGCCAGGAGTACGTCGACATGTACGCGACCGCCGCCAAACGGCAGATCTTGGACGCGGCGAAGGCCGAGGCCAAGGCGGAGAAGGAAGCCAGGGCCGAGAAAGAGGCCGCGGAGAAGGAAGCCAGGGAGAACAAGAGCGGCGGCACGGAACGGCCGGCCCCCTAGCAGCGTCGTCGTTCTGAGAGCGGTCGTTTCGGGAGCGGTGGTTCGGGGGGTGGGTGCGTGGCCAGGCGTGAGCGCGTGATGAGGATGTCCGTCGAGCAGCCGCTGTGGCGCGCGCTGACGGCGTACCGGCTGCTGACGATGCTGTACGCGATCGGCCTGTTCGTCACCGCTCAGGACAGGTTCGTACGTCCCTGGGTGGCGATCGGGTACTTCGCGGTCCTCGTCGTGTGGACCCTGGCCACCCTGCCGAGGGTCGCGAACGCCGCGAGCTGCACCAAGCGCTTCCTGACCGCCGACCTGATCGTCGCGCTCGCCGGCATCCTGCTCACACCGGTCGCCGTCGAGCACAGCCGGATCGTGGCGGGCGGCCCCACCCTGCCGTCGATCTGGACGGCCGGCGCGGTCCTCGCGTACGCGGTCAAGGGCGGCTGGCGGTGGGCGGCATTCGCCTCGCTGCTCGTCGGCGTCGCGAACGTGCTGCAGCGCGGCGCCTTCAGCCGCGACACCCTCCACAACGTCCTGCTCGTGTGCATCGCGTCGATCGCCATCGGCTACGTCGTCGAGGTGGCCCGCGCCTCCGAGCGCACCCTCGCCCGGGCCCTGGAGATCGAGGCGGCCACCCGCGAGCGGGAGCGGCTCGCCCGCGACATCCACGACGGAGTGCTCCAGGTCCTCGCCATGGTGCAGCGCCGCGGCACCGCCCTGGGCGGCGAGGCCGCCGAGCTCGGCAGGATGGCCGGCGAGCAGGAGGTGGCCCTGAGGACCCTGGTCGCCGGCGGTCTCGTGCCCGCCTCGCGCGCCTGTGAGGACGCCTCGCAGGGCGCGCTCGTACGGGCCGTGGAGGAGCCGGACGAGCTGCCCGACACCTCGGCGCCCAGCGATCTGAGGTCGCTGCTCGCGCTGCACGCCGGGGCGCGGGTGAGCTTCGCCGAGCCGGGCGCCCCGGTGTTCCTCGCGCCGGTCGCGGCCAAGGAACTCGCGGCGGCTGTCAGCGCCGCCCTGGACAATGTGCGCAGGCACGCGGGGACGGACGCCCGGGCCTGGATCCTCGTCGAGGACGAGCCCGACGCGGTGATCGTGACGGTGCGGGACGACGGACCCGGCATCCCGGAAGGGCGTCTCGCGCAGGCCGAGGGGGAGGGGCGGCTCGGCGTCGCCCAGTCCATCCGCGGCCGGCTGCGGGACATCGGCGGCACCGCCGAGCTGATCTCGGTCCCGGGACAGGGCACCGAGGTCGAACTGAGAGTTCCGAAGGTTTCACGGGGGAAGGCGGGATCGGGAAGATGACCGGGCAGCAGCAGGAAGGCGCCGCCGCAGGCGCGATCAGGGTCATGGTGGTCGACGACCATCCGATGTGGCGCGACGCCGTCGCGAGGGACCTCGCCGAGGCGGGCTTCGACGTGGTGGCCACCGCGGGCGACGGCGAGCAGGCGGTGCGCCGGGCCGGCGCCGCCGCACCCGACGTCCTCGTGCTCGACCTGAATCTGCCGAAGAAGCCCGGCGTCCAGGTCTGCAAGGAACTCGTAGGCGCCAACCCCGCCCTGCGTGTCCTCGTCCTGTCGGCGAGCGGGGAACACGCCGATGTCCTGGAGGCGGTGAAGTCCGGCGCCACCGGCTATCTGCTGAAGTCGGCGTCCACCGAGGAGCTGACCGACGCGGTGCGCCGCACGGCGGCGGGCGACCCCGTCTTCACCCCGGGGCTCGCGGGCCTCGTCCTCGGCGAGTACCGGCGCCTCGCCTCCGAGCCCGCGCCCGCCGCGGGCGCCGGCGAGCCCAAGGCCCCGCAGCTCACCGAGCGCGAGACCGAGGTCCTGCGCCTGGTCGCCAAGGGCCTGAGCTACAAGCAGATCGCCGAGCGGCTCGTCATCTCGCACCGCACCGTGCAGAACCATGTGCAGAACACCCTGGGCAAGCTCCAGCTGCACAACCGCGTCGAGCTGGTCCGATACGCCATCGAGCGCGGTCTCGACGAGGCGTGAGCGCCCTCTCGGTCTCCTGAAGGATCACCACACAAAGGTCAACTCCCTCACTCTTCAATGGAATTCACCCTTCGCGTGCTGCCGAAGTGACATGGATGACTATTAGCGTGACCCGTGTCAGCTCACAGTGCTGTGGCGAAGGGACATTTCCATGCGGGTCGGAGTACTGACCGGAGGCGGCGACTGCCCCGGACTCAACGCCGTCATCCGGGGCATCGTCCGCAAGGGCGTGCAGGAGTACGGCTATGACTTCGTCGGCTTCCGGGACGGCTGGCGCGGGCCGGTCGAAGGCGACACCGTAAGGCTCGACATCCCGGCCGTCCGCGGCATCCTGCCCCGCGGCGGCACCATCCTCGGCTCCTCGCGCACCAACCCCCTCAAGGTCGAGAACGGCATCCGCCGCATCAAGGAGACCCTCGCCAAGGAGGAGGTCGAGGCACTCATCGCGATCGGCGGCGAGGACACCCTCGGCGTCGCCGCGCGCCTCACCGACGAGTACGGCGTGCCCGTCGTCGGCGTGCCGAAGACCATCGACAACGACCTGTCCGCCACCGACTACACCTTCGGCTTCGACACCGCCGTCGGCATCGCGACCGAGGCCATCGACCGGCTGCACACCACCGCCGAGTCCCATATGCGGGTCCTGGTCTGCGAGGTCATGGGCCGCCACGCGGGCTGGATCGCGCTCCACTCGGGCCTCGCGGGCGGCGCCAACGTCATCCTCATCCCCGAGCAGCGCTTCGACGTCGATCAGGTCTGCGCCTGGGTGACCTCCCGCTTCAAGGCCTCGTACGCCCCGATCGTCGTCGTCGCCGAGGGCGCCATGCCCAAGGACGGGCAGATGGTCCTGAAGGACGGGACGCTCGACTCCTTCGGGCACGTCCGCCTCTCCGGAGTCGGCGAATGGCTGGCCAAGGAGGTAGAGCGGCGCACCGGCAAGGAGGCGAGGACCACGGTCCTCGGCCACATCCAGCGCGGTGGCACCCCGAGCGCCTTCGACCGCTGGCTCGCCACCCGCTTCGGGCTGCACGCCATCGAGGCCGTGCGCGACCGCGACTTCGGGAAGATGGTCGCGCTGCGCGGCACGGACATCGTCCGGGTGCCGATCGCGGAGGCGACCGCCCGGCTGAAGACGGTCGATCCGGCGCTGTACGAGGAGGTCGGGGTCTTCTTCGGCTGAGGCGCGAGGCCGCGGTCGACGCCCGGAGTGACGCCGGGGGTGGGCGGGGCGAGGTCCTCCCACTCCCGGGTGTCGGGGGGTTGCCCGGCCCGTATATTCGCCATAACCGGCACACGCGTCATAACCGGCACACGCGACGCGATACGGAAGAAACGGGAGCAGTCGTGGAGATCCTCGCATTCGGCGTGCAGTCCGACGAGAAGCCCCTCATGGAGAAGGCGTTCGAGGGGCATCACGAGGTCCGCTGCCTGGGCGTCTTCCTCAACGAGGACACGGCCCCCATCGCGGCCGGCTACGAGATCATCTCCACCAGCGTCAACGCCAGCCTCAACAACCGCGTCCTGCAGACCCTCGCCGCCGGCGGCACGCAGATGATCGCCCAGCGCTCCACGGGCTTCAACAACATCGACCTGGAGGTGGCCGAGCGCCTCGGCCTGACCGTCGCCCGCGTCTCGTACTACTCGCCGTACTCCGTCGCCGAGTTCGCCTGGACCCTCGCGATGGCCGTCAACCGCCGTGTCGTCCGCGCCTCCAACCGCACCCGCGACTTCGACTTCAGGCTCGACGGGCTGATGGGCCGCGACCTGCGCGGCCGCACCGTAGGCGTCCTCGGCACCGGCAAGATCGGCGAGGCGTTCACCCGGATCGCCCACGGCTTCGGCATGAACCTCCTCGGCTGGGACATCGCCGAGAACCCCGCCTGCGTCGAACTCGGCATGAAGTACGTCGACAAGGAGCGCCTCTTCACCGAGGCCGACCTGATCAGCCTGCACGTACCCCTGCTCCCCGCCACCGAGCACCTCGTCGGCAGCGCCGCCCTGCGCACCATGAAGGACGACGCGATCCTGGTGAACTCCAGCCGCGGCGGCCTCATCGACACCAAGGCGCTCGTCTCCGAGCTGCGCGAGGGCCGCTTCACGGGCGTCGGCCTCGATGTGTACGAGGCCGAGGCCGGGCTCTTCTTCCTCGACAAGTCGCTCGACGTCGTCGAGGACGACACCCTGGCCCGCCTCGTCACCTTCCCGAACGTCCTGGTCACGTCCCACCAGGCGTACTACACCGTGGACGCGGTGAACCAGATCATCGAGACCACGGTGGCCAACGTCCTCGACTACCGGGCGGGCCGGCGCTCCGAGAACGTCCTCGTGCCCTCAGCGCCCAAGAGCTGAGCCAGCAGCTCCCGCACGACATCGGCCCCGCGCAGCGACAGCACCGACTCCGGGTGGAACTGAACCCCCGCCACTGCATTTTTTGGCGCGCCTCCGGCACGACCCGGCCCGCGCAGCGCATGCACCTCGCCGCTCGCCGCGTCCCGGCTCACCTCGACGCCGTGCGCGGCCAGCTCCACCGCCGCGTCGTCGTCGCAGCGCGCCACGAAGCTGTTGTAGAACCCGACGGTCTCGCTCCGCCCGAACAGATCGATGTCCGTCTGCGCGCCCTGGTACGGCACCTCCTTGCGGACGATCTCCAGGCCCAGCTCGGCCGCGAGAAGCTCATGGCCGAGGCACACGCCGAGCACGCCGTGCCGGTGATCACGCAGCACCTCGGCGGTCAGCGCGCGCAAGAAACGCATCTTCGGGTCCGCCGCGTCAGAGGGGTTGCCCGGTCCGGGGCCCAGGACGACGGGTCCCTCGTGGGCGAGCACGGCCTCCCGCAGCCCCGGCTCGTCATAGCGCCGCACGGAGACCGTGAGCCCCGACGACCGCAGCAGATGCGCCAGCATCGCCGTGAACGTGTCCTCGGCGTCCACCACCAGCGCGTGCCCCTCCAGATCCGCCGCCTTCTCCTGCATCCGCAGCCAGAACGGCGCCAGCGCCGCCCGCCGCCCGTCGAGCGCCGCCTGCACCCGCGGATCGTCGGCGAGCGCGGGCCGCACGCCCTCGCCGCGCGGCCGCCCGGGCCGCACCCCCAGCGCGGCAAGGACCCCGGCCGCCTTCGCGTGCGTCTCCTGGACCTCGCTCGCCGGGTCGGAGCCGCGCACCAGCGTCGCCCCGACCGGCACCCGCAGCCTCCCGCCCGCGTCGATGTCGGCCGTACGGATCAGGATCGGCGAGTCCAGGGTCTGCGCCCCGCCCGCGTCCCGCCCGACCAGCGCGAGCGCCCCCGCGTAGTAGCCGCGCCCGCCGACTTCGTGCCGCTCGATGACCCGGCACGCGTTCTGCACCGGCGACCCCGTGACGGTCGCCGCGAACATCGTCTCCTTCAGCACGTCGCGCACATCCAGCGAGGACCGGCCCCTCAACTCGTACTCCGTGTGCGCGAGATGGGCCATCTCCTTCAGGCGCGGGCCGATCACGACCCCGCCCATGTCGCCGACGGTGCACATCATCTTGAGCTCCTCGTCGACGACCATCGACAGCTCCTCGATCTCCTTCCCGTCGGCGAGGAAGTCCAGCAGGTGCTCGGGCGTCGGGCCGTCGGCCGGGTAGCGGTACGTGCCGCTGATCGGGTTCATGACGACCGTGCCGCCGGACATCCGCACATGCACCTCAGGGCTCGCCCCGACCAGTACCCTCTCGCCGGTGTGCACGACGAACGTCCAGTACGCGCCTCGCTCCCCGGCGAGCAACCGCCGGAACAGCGCGAGCGCATCGGCCCGCCCGAACTCCCGGATCTCACCCTCGTACGTCCGCCGGATCACGAAGTTGGCGCCTTCGCCCTGTCCGATCTCCTCGCGCAGGACCCGTTCCACGATGTCCGCGTACTCGGCGTCGTCAACGTCGAAGCCGCCGTCCGACACGCGGACGTCATGGGCCGGGAGCTGTGCAAGGACCTCGGCCAGCGGCAGCTCGTACGTCTCCTCGGGGGTGAGCACCGCGAGCGGGGTGCCGTCGTCGCGGACGTCGAAGCCGCGCTCCCTGATCTGCCGGAACGGCACGAGGGCGAGGCCCTCGGGGATGTCGGCGAGTCGCTCGTACGTGTTCACCGGGCCGACCAGGAGTTCCACGGTGTCGGTGTTCCCGGCGGCACGGCCCGGCGCGCGGCGGCGCAGCAGGGCGAAGGGTCGGTCGTCGTGCAGCAGCTCGGACAGGTCCATGGCAGGTGATTCCTCTTCCAGACTCCGGTGACGGAGAGGAACGGCCAGGTCCCGGAAAACACTGAAGGCCGCCCTCGGGCGGCCTTCGCTTCGCTGTACGCGCAGTCAGTGGGCCGCCGGGTGAGCGGTCCACCACCAGTTACGGGTCGTGTGCGCGAACATGGGCGGAACCCTACCCGATGGGCAGCTCATCTGTGGGCGACGCGTCTCAAAGGGTGAGCGGTCGGATGGACCACCGACATGACCCCGTAATGTTGAGGATGTGACCGTGAACGCTAAGACCAGCGCAAGCGCTGGCAACACCTGGCGAGACCTGCCCGCGGCGCAGCAGCCCGAGTACCCCGATGCCGAGGCTCTGCGCGATGTGATCGCGGACCTCGAGTCGTATCCGCCGCTCGTCTTCGCGGGCGAGTGCGACCAGCTGCGCGCCCGACTGGCGGCCGTCGCCAAGGGAGAGGCGTTCCTCCTCCAGGGCGGCGACTGCGCCGAAGCCTTCGACGCGGTGTCGGCCGACCACATCCGTAACAAGCTCAAGACGCTGCTCCAGATGGGTGCCGTCCTCACCTACGCCGCCTCGGTGCCGGTCGTGAAGGTCGGCCGCATCGCCGGCCAGTACTCCAAGCCGCGCTCCAAGGGCACCGAGACCCGTGACGGCGTGACCCTGCCGACGTACCGCGGCGACTCGGTCAACGGCTTCGAGTTCAACGAGAAGGCCCGCATCCCGGACCCCGAGCGCCTGAAGCGGATGTACAACGCGTCCGCCTCCACGCTCAACCTGGTGCGCGCCTTCACCACCGGCGGCTATGCCGACCTGCGCCAGGTGCACGCCTGGAACCAGGACTTCGTGAAGTCGTCCCCGTCCGGCCAGCGCTACGAGCAGCTCGCCCGCGAGATCGACAACGCGCTGAACTTCATGCGCGCCTGCGGCACCGACCCGGCCGAGTTCCAGACGGTCGAGTTCTACTCCTCCCACGAGGCGCTGCTCCTCGACTACGAGTCGGCGCTGACCCGCGTGGACTCGCGTACGGGCACCCTGTACGACGTGTCGGGCCACATGGTGTGGATCGGTGAGCGCACCCGCCAGCTGGACGGCGCGCACATCGAGTTCGCCTCGAAGATCCGCAACCCGATCGGCATCAAGCTCGGCCCGACGACGACGCCCGAGGAAGCGCTGCAGTACATCGAGCGCCTCGACCCGGACGGTGAGCCCGGCCGCCTGACCTTCATCGTCCGCATGGGCGCCGACAAGGTCCGGGACAAGCTCCCGGAGCTGGTCGAGAAGGTCACCGCATCCGGCGCCACCGTCGGCTGGATCACCGACCCGATGCACGGCAACACGTACGAGGCGGCCTCGGGCCACAAGACCCGCCGCTTCGACGACGTGCTCGACGAGGTCAAGGGCTTCTTCGAGGTTCACAAGGCGCTCGGCACGCACCCGGGCGGCATCCACGTCGAGCTCACCGGTGACGACGTCACGGAGTGCGTGGGCGGCGGCGACGAGATCTTCGTCGACGATCTGCACCAGCGCTACGAGACGGCCTGCGACCCGCGTCTGAACCGCAGCCAGTCCCTCGACCTGGCGTTCCTGGTGGCGGAGATGTACCGCGACCAGTGATCTTGCAGTGAATGCCGTGGGGCGCGGATCACATTGATCCGCGCCCCACGGCACTTTTGTGCTCCGCGCCCGGCGGGTAAGGTTAGGTTAGCCTCACCGTTCATTAGGGCGGGAGCAACGAACCGGTCCTGATCGCTGGGAGGTGAACCGCGTGTACGTCTGCAACTGCTTCGGTGTGACCGAGAACCAGGTCAAGAAGCACGCGGATGACGGTGCGTGCACCCCCCGCCAGATAGCGTCGGCCTGCAAGGCCGGCACGGACTGCGGTTCGTGCGTACGCCGCATTCAGGCGCTGCTCGGCCGCGGATCCTGCCAGCGTCGCGAGCTGGTCGACCAGGGAAGGCCCGCCCTGACGGCCGACCCGAACGCCCTCGTGGACCTTCCGGACGCCGCCTGAGGCTCCGCCCGAGGCTCCGCCCGAGAGTTTGCGGCTGCTAGCTAGCTACTTGTCCGTCTCTGGCTGTCCGGCTCTAGCTGTCCGGCTGCTCGATCTGCTGGGCCAGGTACAGCGCCTCACCGAGACTCTCGAGCAGCTCCAGCTGGGTGTCGAGGTAGTCGATGTGGTGCTCCTCGTCCTCCAGGATGTCCTCGAAGATCCGCGCCGACGTCACATCGCCCTTGGCCCGCATGACGTCGATGCCGCGCTTGAGGCGGTCGATCGCCTCGACCTCGACCTGCCGGTCGGCCTGGAACATCTCCGTGACAGTCTGCCCGACCCGTACGTGGAAGAGCCGCTGGTAGTTCGGCAGGGCATCGAGGAAGAGAATCCGTTCCGTCAGCCGGTCCGCGTGCTTCATCTCGTCGATGGACTCTGCACGGGTGGACTTCGCGAGCTTGGTCCAGCCGTTGTTGTCCTGGATCCGGTAGTGGAGCCAGTACTGGTTGATGGCCGTCAGCTCGCCCGTGAGCTGCTCGTTGAGGAATTCGATGACCTCGGGGTCGCCCTGCATCGCAGAGGCTCCTTCCACGCGGTGGACTCGGCAGGTTTCGCGCATCCTCGCACCGGCACCGAAAACCGTCCAGTAAGTGCACGCTTAGTATGAGTTGCCCGTTTCGAAGGCGGTCAGACTCTCGCTGGTCACGTCCACTGCCCGGGGTCTGTCAGGATGGAGGCATGGGTCAGCCGGTGGGTCGCGAGTCTGGGGGAGCAGTGCAGTCGGAGCTTCCACCGGGACAGCGTCTCCAGCGGGGCTGGCCGGTCACGCACTACGGCCCGGTGCCCAAGTTCCGCCCCGAGCGCTGGGAGTTCAGGGTCTTCGGCGCCACCGCCGACGGGGACAAGCGCTGCTGGACGCACGAGGAGTTCTCCGCCCTGCCGTACGGCACGGTCGTGGCCGATCTGCACTGCGTCACGAAGTTCAGCATGCTCGGAGCCGAGTGGGGCGGCGTGCCCGCCGCGACGATTCTCGAACTGGCACCGCCCGCGCCCGCCGTCACCCATGTGATGGTCTGGGCCGAGTACGGCTTCAGCGCCAATCTCCGCCTTGAGGACTTCGCCGCCGACCGCACGATTTTCGCCACCCACAAGGACGGTGAACTCCTCACCGCCGAACACGGCTTCCCGCTCCGTCTCGTCGTGCCCCATCTGTACGCCTGGAAGGGCCCGAAGTGGGTCCGCGGCATCGAGTACATGACGGCCGACCGCCGCGGCTTCTGGGAGGAGCGCGGCTATCACAACGTCGGCGACCCCTGGCGGGAGCAGCGCTACTCGTACCAGGAAGAGCCCGGGGACGGCCCCGAGCTCTGAGTCCTGGCGCTTCTCGTACGGTCTGCCAGTGGTCGTACGGTCCGTCAGTGGTGGTTCAGTGGTGGTACTGGTGCACCACCGCGTGGCCCTTGCCGCGGCCGATCATCCACTTGTTGACCGGAGTGGTCACCACGAAGGCGATCGCCAGTGAGGCCGCGAGCGCGCCCCAGAAGAGGCCGTCCGCCAGATGGGCGTCCATCGCGTCCGGCCACAGCGCGATCACGCCGTTGTCGATCAGCTCCATGACGGCGATGGACAGGGTGTCCGCGGCGAGCGCGACCCGGAACGCGGTCCTGAAGTCGACGCCGGCCTTCAGGATGCCGCGCAGCGTGAGCGCATAGCCGAAGAAGAACGCGAGCACGATCGCCAGAATCATCGTCGGCAGGTTGCCCCAGCCGAACGCCGTGCCGATGACCATGCCGAGGACCTCGCCGATGGCGCACCCCGTGAGGCAGTGGAGGGTCGCCTGCGCGGCCATGGACCAGCTGACCTTGCCGAGGCCGCCGTGACCGGCGTGGGCGTGCTCGTGCTGGTCGTGATCTGCGTGGTGCTCGTGTCCGGCGTGCGTCTCGTGCTTCATGAGTTCCCCCGACGTCAGAGAGCGGTTCCTGTCGCTGACAAGAACCGTATACCCCCTAGGGGTATTCCTCAGGCGATCTCCGAGGCGATCTCCTAGCGCTTACGGAGCTCCTTCAGGCGGGCCACGTCCGCCGCGTAACCCTCCTTGCCGCCGGGCGTCTCGAGGATCAGCGGCACGTTCTCGGTCGCGGGGTGGGCCATCAGGGCGCGGAACGGCTCGGCGCCGATGTGGCCGGAGCCGATGTTCTCGTGTCGGTCCTTGTGCGCCCCGACGACGTCCTTCGAGTCGTTGGCGTGGATCAGCTTGAGGCGGCCCTCGCCCACGGTGTCCACGAGCAGGTCCAGGGTCTGCCGCATGCCGTCGGGGCCGGTCAGGTCGTGGCCCGCCGCGAAGATGTGGCACGTGTCCAGGCAGACACCCAGCTTCGGGTGCGCGTCCAGCGCGTCGAAGTACGGCCCGAAGTCCCAGGTCCGCGAGCACAGCGAGGAGCCCTGGCCCGCGGTCGACTCGAGCAGGAGGTACGGGTCGTCGTCATGGGTCAGCTCGTCGAGCAGCGGCAGCATGCGCTCCCGCACCTGCGCGAGCGCCACCTCACGCCCACGGCCGCCGGTCGCCGAACCCGTGTGCACGACGACGCCGAGCGCGCCTATCTCCCGGGCCCGGCGCAGCGAGTGCCGCAGCGACTGAACGGACTTCTCCACGGTCGCCTCGGTGTGCGAGCCGAAATTGATCAGATAGGGCGCGTGGACGTACGCCGGAATCCCCTCGGCGGCGCAGGCCGCGCGGAACTCCTCGTCCTGCTTCGGGTTGCCGGGAGGCGTCGCCCAGCCCCGCGGGTTGGCGACGAAGACCTGGACGGTCTCGGCCTCCAGCTCGCGCGCGTACGAGAGCCCTACGGAGGCCAGGCCGCCGGCGACGGGGACATGGCTGCCGACCGGGTTACGGGGGAGGGAATCGGTGCTGCTCACCGGTCAAGGGTGGCACGCGCGCGTGGGCGCTCCGTCAGCGGATCTGGATGGTGATCGTCGACCCCTTCGGGGCCTCGTCACCGCCCGCCACGGACTGCTTCTTCACGGTGTCGCCGAACAGGCCGAGCAGACCGCGGTCCTTCTCGACGTCGAACCCGCTGTCCTGGAGCTTGTGCTCGGCGTCGTCGACGCTCATGCCCACGACGTCGGGGACCTCGACCATGACCGGGCCCTTGGAGATCTTCAGCGTGACCGTGTCACCCTCGCCGAGCTGCTTGCCCTCGACGGGGGACTGCGCGGCGACGCTGCCCTTGTCCGCGTCCGAGTGCACCCGCTCCGTGGCGATCTCGGCCTTCAGACCCGCGTCCTGAAGGTCGGCGATGGCGTCCTCCTCGGCCTCGCCCGTCACGTCCGGGACGTCCACCGCACTGCCCCTGCTGACCTTGAGCGCGACAGCCGAACCGGCCTTGCGGGTCGTGCCGGACGCCGGGTCCGTGGCGATCACCGACCCCTTGGGGACGTCCTCGCCGAACTCCCTGGTGACCATGCCGGGCTCCAGGCCCGCGTCCTTCAGCCGGCGCTCGGCCCTGGCGAGGGGCGTGCCCTCGAGATCGGGAACCTGCACGGTCTCCGGGCCCAGGGACACCGTCAGATCCACCGCCCCGTTGTCCCGGATGCGGGCACCCGCCCCGGGGTCACTGGCGATGACGGTGCCGCGCTTCACGGTGTCGCTGTACGCGCGCTTGACGTGCCCGAGGTCGAGGCCCGCGTCGGAGAGCCGCTCCTTCGCCTGCGTCTGCGTCTTGGCGAGCAGCGGCGGGACCTTCGTGAACTGGCCCGAGTTGATGTACCAGACGCCCGCGCCGAGGCCGAGGGCGAGCAGCACGGCCGCGACGGCGGCGAGCACACCGCGCCGCGGACGACGCCTCCGGGAAGGTGCGGGCGGCGGGGGAGGTGTCTCGAAGCGGCTCGTGCGGTTCAGCTCCGCCTGCGGGTCCTGGTCGTCGGCGGGCAGCGGGAGCTGTATGCCCCTGGTCCGCAGCGCCCGCGGGATCACGCTCGTACGGTCGTCCGAGATGTCACGGTCCCCGAGGTCCTCGGGCCGTGCGGCCGGCGGCACCGCGTCGAGCTGTGCGTCCGTGAGGGCGGCCCTGGCCCCCCTGACCTGGGCGAGCAGCGCCACCGCGTCGTACGGCCTGGGTCCGGGCGTGCGCGCGGTCGCGGACGCGACGAGCTGGTCCAGCTCCGCGGGCAGGCCGGGCACGGACGCGGACGGGGGCGGCACGTCCTCGTTCAGGTGCTGGTAGAGGACCTGGGCGGGGGAGTCGCCCGAGTGCGGCTTGGCGCCCGTGAGCATCTCGTAGAGCACCACCCCGCACGCGTACACGTCGACGCGGGGGTCGGCGGTGCCCGACTCGATCTGCTCGGGGGCGAGGTAGGAGACGGTGCCGAGGACGGCGCCCGTGGTGTTCGTGACGGTGTCCACGGCCCGTACGAGGCCGAAGTCCGCCACCTTCACGCGGCCGTCGTCCCCTATCAGGACGTTCTCCGGCTTCATGTCGCGGTGCACGAAGCCCGCGCGGTGCGCGGCGCCGAGCGCGGCGAGGACCGGCTCCAGGATGTCGAGCGCGGCACGCGGCCGCAGTGCCCCGCGGTCCCTCAGGACGTCCCGCAGGGTGCAGCCCGCGACGTACTCCATCGCCAGATAGACGTACTGGCCGTCCGCGCCCTGGTCGAAGACCCCGACCACATTCGGGTGGGAGAGCCGGGCGACGGACTTGGCCTCGCGGATGAAGCGCTCGACGAACGAGACGTCGGCGGCGAGGGCCGGGTGCATCACCTTGAGCGCGAGCACGCGGTCGAGGCGGGTGTCCACGGCCCTGTAGACCGTGGCCATCCCGCCGACCGCGATGCGTGCGTCGACGCGGTACCGGCCGTCGAGCACCTGCCCGACGAGAGGGTCCTGAAGGGTCGTGTCCACGCAGGCGAGTGTACGAGCCGCCGCCGACACCCGGCTCCGCAGTCGTCCACGGACGGCCGTACTGCAGCAGAGCTGTGACCGCGCTGTACGGCCCTCAGAACGCGGGCCGCTCCGGGTCGAGCCTGGCCATCCCGGACACGGGCGACGAGGCCTCGGCGAAGTGCCTGCGGGGGATCCGGCCCGCCCGGAACGCCAGCCGCCCCGCCTCGACCGCGTGCCGCATGCCCTCCGCCATCAGGATCGGCTCCTGCGCGCGGGTCACGGCTGAGGCGAGCATCACACCGGCGCACCCCAGCTCCATCGCGAGCGCCGCGTCGGACGCGGTCCCGGCGCCCGCGTCCAGGATCACCGGCACGCGCGCGTGCTCGGTGATCAGCTGGAAGTTGTGCGGGTTGCGGATGCCGAGCCCGGAGCCGATGGGGGAGCCGAGCGGCATGACAGCGGCGCAGCCCACGTCCTCCAGCTTCCGCGCGAGCACCGGGTCGTCGTTCGTGTAAGGCAGAACGGTGAAGCCGTCGTCGACGAGGATCTCGGCCGCGTCCAGGAGCTCGATCGGGTCGGGCAGCAGGGTGCGCTCGTCCGCGATGACCTCCAGCTTGACCAGGTCGGTGCCGAGGGCCTCGCGCGCGAGGCGGGCGGTCAGGACGGCCTCACCGGCGGTGAAACAGCCCGCCGTGTTGGGCAGCACCTGGATCCCCAGTTTCTCCAGGACGGAGAGCACGGAGCCCTGCACGCTCGCGTCCACGCGCCGCATCGCGACGGTCGTCAGCTCCGTGCCGGACGCGACGAGGGAGCGTTCCAGGACGTCGAGGCTGGGCGCCCCGCCCGTGCCCATGATCAGGCGGGACGAGAAGGACGTACCGCCGATGACCAAGGAGTCGTCAGCCATGGGTTCAGCCTCCCTGGACCGCGGTGAGGACCTCGACTCGGTCCCCGTCCGAGAGTGCGGTGACGGCCCACTGCGCGCGCGGGACGACGGTTTCGTTGAGTGCGGCGGCGACCCCGGACGGCGCGGTGGTCAGCGCCGAGACGAGAGCGTCGAGCGTGGTGCCCGGGGCGACCTGGCGGCCCTCGCCGTTCACGGATACGTGGGTGACGGACACGGTCATACGGACTGCTCCACAGAGACGGGTGCGGGGACGGCGCCGAAGCGCCGCGGAGTGAAGGGGCGGGCCACTTCGGGGAGTTCGCCCGTGGCGAGGACGTGGGCCATGGAGTCGCCGGTGACCGGCGTGAGCAGCACGCCGTTGCGGTAGTGGCCGGTGGCGAGCAGCAGGCCCGGCAGAGCGGTCGGGCCGAGGATCGGGGCGTTGTCGGGAGAGGCGGGGCGCAGGCCCGCGCGGGTCTCCGTGAGCGGCAGCTCCGTGATGCCGGGAACCAGCTCGTGGGCGTCGCGCAGCAGCTCGTAGACGCCGCCCGCGGTGACCGTCGTGTCCCAGCCGAGCTCCTCGCTGGTGGCCCCGACGACGAGTTCGCCGTTGACCCGGGGCACCAGATAGAGGTTGCCGCCGCGCACGACGGCGCGCACGGTGCGGCTCAGGAACGGTGCGTACACCTTCGGCACGGTCAGGCGCAGGACCTGTCCCTTCACCGGGCGTACCGGCGGCAGCACGTCGTCCGGGACTCCGGCGAGGCGGCCGCTGAGGCTGCCGCCGGCGAGGACGACCTGGTCCGCGTCGAGCCCGGTGCCGTCGGCGAGGACCACGCCGCGCGCGCCCTCGCGGACGACTGTCAGCCGCTCGGCCCACTGCCGGTGGAACCGCACCCCGGCCCGCTCACAGGCCGCGACAAGGGCCTTCGCGAGGCGCCTCGGGTCGATCTGGTGGTCACCGTCGACGCGCAGGCCGCCCCGCACGGACGGGGCAAGCATCGGTTCGAGGCGCCGGCACTCACGGCCCGTCAGCCACTCCGACTCCAGGCCCGACTTGCGCTGGAGGGCGTGCAGTTCCCGAAGGTGCGCGCGGTCGTCCGCGTCGAGCGCGACGGCGAGGGTGCCGCACGCGCGGTAGCCGAGGTCGAGCCCGGTGGCCTCGGAGAGCTCGGCCGCGAACGCCGGATAGCGGCGCGCGGACTCCACGTTGAGCCCGAGGAGGGTCTGTTCGGCCTCTCCGTAGTGCAGTTCGGTGACGGCGGCGAGCATCCCGGCCGCCACCTGCGCGGCCCCGCCGCCCGGTTCGGGGTCCACGACCGCGGTGCGCAGCCCGCGCTGCGCGGCCCGCCACGCGGTGACGAGACCGATGATCCCGCCGCCCACGACCAGGACGTCGGAGCCTTCCGAGCCTTCTGAAGTACGCGACATGGGCGTCCAGCCCCTCCCTTCGCCGGCATGACCCGGATCAGGTTCGTACGGTCGGAGGCCGTCACAGCCTCCCTCTCAGCCCGGTGCGTCCGGGCTCCCGCGAGTGCTTTACGGTGGTCACCCTAAACCGTCCCCCCGACCCCCAGTAAGGGAGCCCGCCCGCATGGCCCGCTCGCTCGACGGACTCGTCCTCGCCCCGGTCGCCGACCAGGCCCCCGGTCAGGTGGGTACGCGGACGCGGTTCACGTACCACGAGGAGGACGGCCGGATCTGGGCCGAGTACGCGGGCGGGGACGTCGTGCGCGGCCACCTCGTGGGCATCCGTGAGGGCGACCGGATCGACTTCAGGTACGTACAGCTGAAGACGGACGCGACGACCTCCTCCGGACACTGCGTCTCGCTCGTCGCGGACCTTCCCGACGGGCGGGTGCGGCTGGACGAGACGTGGGAGTGGGAGTCGCAGGCGGGCAGCGGGACGAGCGTCGTCGAAGAGGTCCCGGGCGCCTGACGGCGGGGGCGCGGACGGCCGAAGCGGTCGAACCGGCGGCCGGTGTGGAAGACGTCACGGGACCGGAGTGACGCGGCCCGCTGACTGACTGAACGTCAGGTGCATATGGTGATCCGGTGAGCGAGCAGACCCAGAACCAGGCCCCGGTGCCCCAGGCAGGGCGGCACGTCGTCATCGTCGGCGCCGGGATGGCGGGGGTCCAGACCGCCGTGGCCCTGCGCGAACAGGGCTTCACCGGCGCCGTCACGCTGATCGGCGCGGAACCCCACCAGCCGTACGACCGGCCTCCGCTGTCCAAGGCCGTCCTGCTCGGCAAGGCCGAGGGGTCTGCCTTCGACGTGGACTTCGAAGCCCTCGACATCACGCTCGAACTGGGCCGCGAGGTCACCGGCGTACGCCCCGCCGAGCACACCCTCGACACCGCCACCGGACCCGCCCCCTACGACGTCCTCGTCCTCGCGACCGGCGCCGAGCCCATCCGGCTGCCCGGCACGGAGGACATCCCCGGCGTCCATCTGCTGCGCACGCTCGACGACGCCGAACGCCTGCGCCCCGTCCTCGCCGCGCAGCGCCACATCGTCGTCGTCGGCGCGGGCTGGATCGGCGCCGAGTTCGCCACCGCGGCCCGTGAGGCCGGATGCGAGGTCACCGTCGTCGAGGCGGCCGAGCGGCCGCTCGCCGGAGCGCTGCCCGAGGAGGTCGCCGCCCCCATGGCCGCCTGGTACGCGGACGCCGGGGCGGAACTGCGCACCCACGCGCGCGTGGAGCACATCGAGCCGGGATCCGTGGTCCTCGACGACGGCACCCGGGTGCCCGCAGGTGCCGTGGTCGTCGGCATCGGGGCCCGCCCCGCCACCGGCTGGCTCACCGGCTCCGGCATCACGCTCGGCGCCCACCGCGAGGTCGTGGCGGACAACCGCCTGCGCACCTCCGAGCCCGATGTGTACGCCGTCGGCGACTGCTCGTCCTTCCCTTCGGGCCGGTACGGCGAGCGCCTGATGGTCCACCACTGGGACAACGCGCTCCAGGGCCCCCGCACGGTCGCCGCCAACATCATCGGCGAGAACCCGGCGACGTACGACCCCGTGCCGTACTTCTGGTCGGAGCAGTTCGGCCGCTTCGTGCAGTACGCCGGACATCACGCGGCCGCCGACACCACCGTGTGGCGCGGCGACCCGCAGGGCGCGTCCTGGAGCGTGTGCTGGCTGCGCCAGAGCCGGCTCGTCGGCGTCCTCGCCGTGGGCCGCCCGCGCGACCTGGCCCAGGGGCGCAAGCTCATCGAGTCGGGCGCCCCTCTGGACCCGCAGGTCATCAGCGACCCGGCCCGCCCGCTGAAGGCCGCTGTCGTCTGACCGCCCCGCCGGGGCGACCGGGCCTTTTGCGTGGCCGCGTTTCCCACTGTCAGTCCAAGATGGCAGGCTTGTCCTGTGACCGAGATTGACGCAAAGATCGATGCTCTCGTCCCCGAGTGGCTCACCCTCCCCGACATCGCCGAGCAGTTCGGCGTGGAGGTGACGCGCGTGCGGCAGCTGGTGAAGGAAGGCCAGGTGATCGCCGTACGCCGTGGGGAGAACAGGGCGCTGCACGTGCCCGCCGCCTTCATCGACGGCGACAAGGTCGTCAAGGGCCTCACCGGGACTCTGACCCTGCTCAGGGACGACGGCTACAACGACGAAGAGATGCTCGAGTGGCTCTTCACCCCCGACCCGACCCTGCCGGGCACCCCCGCGCAGGCGCTGAGCGAGAATCGCGGCACGGAGGTGAAGCGCCGCGCCCAGGCGCTCGCCGTCTGACCTGACAACCGTCCGGCGTGCGGGCCGCGCTCACCGCTGCCCGCACGCCACCGACCAGGGGGGACTCACCCATGGCCATGGCCGCAACGCAGCGCGCCCAGCTCGCCGACGCCCGGCTGTACCTGTGCACGGACGCCCGCAAGCGCCAGGGCGACCTCCCCGAGTTCCTCGACGCCGTCCTGGCGAACGGCGTGGACATCGTGCAGCTGCGTGACAAGGGCATGGAGGCGGGCGAGGAGCTGGAGCACCTGGCCGTCTTCGCCGACGCCGCCGCGCGCCACGGCAAGCTGTTCGCGGTCAACGACCGGGCGGACGTCGCCCACGCCGCCGGCGCCGACGTCCTGCACCTGGGCCAGGGCGACCTGCCGGTCGCGGCCGCCCGCGCCATCCTCGGCGAGGACGTCCTGATCGGCCGCTCCACGCACGCCGACACGGAGGCCGCCGCGGCCGCCGTCCAGGACGGCGTGGACTATTTCTGCACCGGCCCCTGCTGGCCGACCCCCACCAAGCCCGGCCGGTACGCGCCCGGCCTCGACCTGGTGCGCCACACGGCCTCGCTCGGCCCGGACCGCCCCTGGTTCGCGATCGGCGGCATCGACGCGGGCAATCTGGACGAGGTACTGGAAGCGGGCGCAAGCCGCGTCGTCGTGGTCCGCGCCATCACCGAGGCGGACGACCCGGGCGCGGCGGCGGCCGGCTTCGCGAAGCGGCTGCGTACGGCCTGACCCGTTCGGCCGGGCCCCGCCAAGACGTGTGTCCGCAGGGTGGACGGGGATTAGGGGCAGGGCCCTCCCGTGGCTAACCTGCCCATATGGCCCTTGGCACCGCTTCCACCAGGACTGATCGCGCACGCACCGTGCGCGACATGCTCGCGACCGGCAAGACGACCTTCTCGTTCGAGTTCTCGGCGCCGAAGACCCCGAAGGGTGAGCGGAACCTCTGGAACGCGCTGCGACGAGTCGAGGCCGTCGCGCCCGACTTCGTCTCCGTGACGTACGGCGCCGGTGGCTCCACCCGCGCGGGCACCGTCCGCGAGACCGAGCAGATCGTCGCCGACACGACCCTGACCCCGGTCGCCCACCTCACGGCCGTCGACCACTCCGTGGCCGAGCTGCGCAACATCATCGGGCAGTACGCGGACGCGGGCATCAGGAACATCCTCGCCGTGCGCGGAGACCCGCCCGGCGACCCCATGGCCGACTGGCTCGCGCACCCCGAGGGCCTGACCTACGCCGCCGAACTGGTCCGGCTCATCAAGGAGTCGGGCGACTTCTGCGTAGGCGTCGCGGCCTTCCCTGCGATGCACCCGCGCTCCGAGGACTGGGACTCCGACGTCCGCCACTTCGTGGACAAGTGCCGGGCGGGCGCCGACTACGCGATCACCCAGATGTTCTTCTACCCCGAGGAATACCTGCGGCTGCGCGACCGGGTCGAGGCAGCGGGTTGCGACACCCCCGTCATCCCGGAGATCATGCCGGTCACGAGCGTGCGCATGCTGGAGCGGCTGCCGCAGCTCAGCAACGCCACGTTCCCGCCCGCCCTGAAAGAGCGCATCCTCACAGCCAAAGACGATCCGGCGGCTGTACGCTCCATTGGCATCGAGTTCGCGACGGAGTTCTGCGCGAAGCTGCTGGACGAGGGCGTTCCGGGTCTGCACTTCATCACGCTCAACAACTCCACGGCGACACTGGAGATCTACGAGAATCTGGGCCTGCACGACCAGCGGGCCTGACCCGGCCGTATTCCACCAGGGGCGGCGGCCGTACGAGAGGGGCGTACATGGGCTGGACGGTCCTCTACATCGCGTTCGGAATCGTCGCGTTGTGGCTGCTCGGTGAGGTACTGCTCCAGTACAAGGCGAGGCTGCGCTTCCGGCTGCTCGCCTTCGTCGGCTTTGTCGGCGTCGTCCTCGGTGTGCTGATCCCGTCGGTGATCGTCATCGGGATCGGCGCCATCACGTTCGCGGTCGGCCAGACGTATGTGACGCTGTCGTTCCGCAGGGGCTTCTCCACGGGCTGGGCGCTCGGCGGGAACCCCGGCGTCAGCAAGCGGCGCAAGCTCAGGGAGCCGGTCCACCAGGACCCGGTCCTCGAGGTCTCCGACCTGGAGTACGAGTCGGCCGACCCGGCCGCCCCCGAGCCCGAGTCCGCGGCCGAGGTGACGTCGGTCTACGCGCCGCAGCCGATGCCCGACGACACCGGCCAGTACGGCGTCTACACCCCGGCCGCCGCCCACACGGACGCGGCCGCACAGGGCTACGCCTACGACGCGTACGCGGGCTACGACCAGCAGCAGTACGGCTACGACAACGGCCAGCAGCAGTACGCCGCCTACTCCGACCCGTACATCGGGACGCAGACCTACCCGGCGCAGCCCCAGTACGACGACGCCTACGGCACGGGACAGCAGTACGGCGACCCGTACGCGAACGGCGGCTACGGCATGGAGACGCCGCCCGGCGGGGTCTGGGTACCCCAGCAGCGCACCGGCGACGACCAGCACCAGCAATACGGCGGCGAACTGCCCCCGGAGCAGCCCTACCCGTACGAGCAGAACGGCCAGGGCGGCTACGACGGCGGCTCCGGCTACAACGAGCAGCAGCAGTACCGCTACTGAACCCGGCGGGCGTCGCCCGTCACTGCGAGCCGCGGAAGTCCGGGCCCTCCACGATCAGCCCGGCCGCCAGCGCGCCCGACATCCCCGCGTGCGGCAGCCCGCCGCCCGGGTGCGACCAGCCGCCGACGGCGAGCAGGCCCGGAACGAGCGTGCTGTTGGACGGGTGCAGAAGCCGGCCGGAGGCCGCTGCCAGGGCAGGTGCGGGCACCGAACCGCCGTCGGCTCCGGTCGCCTCGGCGACATCCGACGGCGTGCGGACCTCGTGCCACAGCAGGCGGTCGCGCAGCCCGGGGACCGCCTGCCCGGCGACGTCGATGACGCGCTCCACGTCCGCGTCCGTCACGCGCGCGCCGCGCGCCACCGTGACCACCAGTGTGACCGCCTCATGGTCCGGGTCCGGCACCACGGAGGCGTCGTCGGGACGCAGGACCGTGACCGTCGGCCGCTCCGCCACCGCCGTCCCCCCGCCGAACAGCGAGGCCAGCTCGGCCTCCCGGTCCGCCGCGTGCACGACCGTCCGGTGCGGGGCGTCGCCGGGACGCGCGCCGCGCAGCGCCAGGAACACCGTCAGCCGGCTCGGCAGCGCCGACTGCGGCGCCACGTCGTCCTCGCCCCTGAGCGCCCGCCCGGGCAGCAGTGCTTCGAGGACGCCGGGCGCCACACCGGCGACCACGAAGTCGGCCTCCATGACCCTGCCCCCGGCCAGCTCGACGCCTGCCACCCGGCCGTCCTTCTCCACGATCCGCGCCACCGGCGCGTCGAACTCGAACTCGACCTTCCGCCGAAGACACCGCTCGTACACGGCCCGCGCCAGCTCCCGCATCCCGCCGCGCACCGCCCAGGTGCCGAACGTCTGCTCCATGTACGGCAGCACGGCCGCGCTCGCCGGAGCCGTACGCGGATCGAGGCCGGACGCGAGCGCGTACTGCTCGAGGAGCGCCACGAGCCGCGGGTCCCCGCCCAGCTCAAGAGCGGCCACCTCGGAGAGCGTCGTCGCCGACAGGTCCTTGCGCAGCATCCGGCGGCGGACCACCACGGGGTACGGCTCGCGGTCCGCGAGGATCCGCCAGTTCGGCCACAGGGGCTCTTCGAGGAGCGGGCGCCGGGTGCGGTCCCATGCCTCGCGCGCCCGGTTCATGAACGCCGACCAGCGCGCCCCCGAGCCCTCGCCGAGCGCCGCGTCCAGGGCGTCGGCGATGCCCGCGCGCCGCGCGTTCGGCAGGTCCACCGCCGTGCCGTCCGCGAAGACATGCCGCACGGCGGGCTCCACCTGGGTCAGCCCGACCGCGTCCTCCAGGGGTTCCTTGCCCGTCTTGATGAACAAGTCCCGGTAGACCGCGGGCAGTTGGAGCAGCCCCGGGCCCGTGTCGAACGAGAAGCCGTCCCGAGCGAAGCCGCCGAGCGCCCCGCCGTACGTCGACGCGCGCTCGTACACCGCCACCCGGTGGCCTGCCACGGCCAGCCGGGCAGCGGCCGCCATCGCGCCCATCCCGGCGCCGATCACCGCAATCCGTGCCATGTCAGCGACTTTATCGGCCCCCACTGACACTCTCGCCGACAGCCCGTCCGGGGGCCGGATCAGCCCGGCGGCGCCCCGGTACGGTCCGCGATCCGCCGCTCCTCGCGCCGTTGCGCCCGGCGCCGCAGGAACCGCCGGATCCGCGAGATCAGGAAGTACAGCATGAACAGACCGAGGAAGAGCAGGACGGCGGCGATGATCGCGGCCGCCTCGGGATGGAATATGGCGAATGTGATGATCCCGGCGACCCCGAGGTCCTCGGCCGAGCTCACCGCGACGTTGCTGAACGGCTCGGGCGAGGTGTTGATCGCCATCCGCGTCCCGGCCTTCACAGCGTGGCTGGCCAGCGCCGTCGACCCGCCGACCGCACCCGCCGCGAGGTCGGACAGCGACCCGCTCTGGCCGGCGAGCAGCGCGCCCACAACTGCACCCGATACCGGCCGGATCACCGTGTGCGCGGTGTCCCAGAGCGAGTCCACGTAAGGGATCTTGTCGGCAACGGCCTCGCACAGGAACAGCACCCCGGCGGCGATGAGCACGTCGGTGCGCTGGAGCGACTCGGGGACTTCGTCGGTCAGCCCGGTCGCGCCGAAGACACCGAGGAGGAGGACCACCGCGTACGCGTTGATCCCGCTCGCCCAGCCGCTGGTGAAGACCAGGGGGAGTACGGACACGGACGTGATCGTAACCAGTCGCGAACTGTGCGTCCTGGGCATGAGCACCCAGGCCTGAGTATCCGTACCCAGTACGTGAGATGAGTAGCTGCGCGGATGGGGTCCGACCTGCGCGGACGGGAGAGTGGAGGCACGGAAGGGGGCGCGGCGCCGGTACCGCCGACACGGGGCGGCGGAACAGCGCTTCGCCCCCTTGGCCGCTCCTCCCGCCACGGCGGGGCGAGGTACGGGGGCCCGCACGACCGACGGGCCCACGGGGGAACACGGGGGATACGGGGAACACGGGGGACGCGCCGGTCCGGTGAGGCCTGAGAATGCGGGCCACGCCGGACCGGCGCTCTGTTTTGTCTCCCCTTCGCGTGCGGGAGCGGTCAGCGGCCGCCCGTCACGCGTCCCTGAAGCAGCCGCGACAGCGCCGCGTGGACGTCGTCCAGGGAGCGCTCCGACTGGAAGGCCTGCCAGTCGAGCGCGGCCACCAGGACCATGCCGACCAGCGCCGCCGCCGTCAGCGGGATGTCGATCTCCTCGCTCAGCTCACCGCCCTCGACAGCGTCCCGCAGCACGCCCTCCACTACGGCGACGGCCTCCTGCCTGACCACGGCGAGGGTGGACTGCCAGGCGCGGTTCGTGCGCCACAGCTCGGCCACGTACAGCTGGGTGAAGGCCGGATAGCGGTCGATGAAGACGAGGCCGGCCCGGATCATCGCGTCCAGGGCGTCGATCTTGCTGCCGCCGCTCGCGGCCGTCTTCTCCGACGCCTCCCGCAACGAGGCGGTGAGAAGCCCGACGCCGTGCCGGAGCAGCTCTTCGAAGAGCACCGACTTGCTGGCGAAGTTGTAGTAGACCGTGCCTTTCGCGACCCCGGCGCGTTCGGCGATCTCGTCGACCGTGGTGGCCGAGAACCCCTGCTCCGCGATGAGCGTGACCGCGGCCTCGTACAGCTTCTGCCGGGTGGCCTGGCGCCGTGTGCTGCTTTCCATACCCCTGATTCTCACAGGCGGCGGTGCGGGTGCGCTCACAGGCTGAGCTCGGGGTGCAGCCGGTCCAGTGTCCACACCTGCTTGCCGCGGGCGCTCAGCGCGGTCAGGGCCAGCGCGCCGGCCGTGAACGCGGCGAGCACGGCACACGCCTGCCACACGGGTCCGAGGCCGCCGCCCGAGATCAGTCTCCGCAGCGCCTCGACGACGTACGTCATCGGCAGGAAGGGGTGGATCGCGTTGAAGAAGCCGGGGCTCGTCTGCACGGGATAGGTGCCGCCCGCCGACGTCAACTGGAGCATCAGGACGGCGAGTACGAGGATCCGGCCCGCCGCTCCGAAGCAGGCGTTCAGCCACTGCACGATCGCCGCGAAGCACGCCGTGACGAGGAACAGGAAGCCGACCGTTGCGGCCGCCCTGACCATCTGGAGCCCCAGCGCCCAGTGCAGCACGGACATCAGGGCGGCCACCTGGAGCACCCCGAGCGCGGCCACGGGCAGCCAGCCGGCCAGCGCGATCCGCCAGGCGGAGGCGCCCGCGGCGAGTGCGCGCCGGTTGAGCGGCTGGATCAGCATGTAGGCCACCATCGCGCCGACCCACAGGGACAGCGGGATGAAGTAGGGGGCGAATCCGGTGCCGTAGTTGGGCGCCTTGTGCAGGGACTGCGAGGCGAGCTGGACCGGGTCGGACATGACGCCGGTGCGCTGGTCGCGGTCCTTCTTGTCGTAGTCGGGGATCCGCTTCACCCCGTCGTGGAGCCCGCCGGCCAGCTCTCCGGAGCCGTCGGCCAGCTTGAACATGCCGCCGTTGAGATCGCCGGCGCCCGTCTTCAGCTTGCCGACGCCCGTGTCGAGGTCCGCCGAGCCCGTCTTCGCCGTGCCGAGCCCGGTATGCAGCTGCTCGGCACCCTTGGCGACCTGGCCCGCGCCCTTGTTGAGAGCATTGATCTTCGAGACGGCGGTGGCCACGTCCTGGTCAAGCGTCGGGGCGTGCTTGGCCAGTGCCTCGGACTGCCGCTGGAGCGTGGCGAGATGGCGGTCGAGGGTGTCCAGGTCGCCGTGGTCGTCCTCGATCAGGACGTTCAGGTCGTCGGCGACCTTCGCCACATCGGCCGCCGCCACCTTGGCCTTCTTCAGGTCGGGGCAGGCCGGGTCGGGCAGGGGCAGGGTCTCGCAGCGCGCCTTGTAGACCGCGTCCAGGGCGTCGGACCCGGCGTGCGCGCCCTTGGCGGCCGTCGGCGCCGATTTCACCAGGACGTCGAGGTTGTGCCGGATGCCCTTCGCGGAGTCGGCGACGAGCCGGGCGGTGTCGCCGATCGCCTTCTTGTTGTCCTTCAGGAACGGGCGCACCTGCCCCGCGACGCCGTTGACCTTGTCGGCGAGGAGCTGGGTGCCGTCGGAGACCTGCTGCGAGCCGGACTCCAGATCCCCCGCGCCCTTGTTCAGCTTCTTGATCCCGCCGGCCAGCTCACCGCTGCCCTTCTTGGCGTCCTTCAGACCGTCCGCCAGGTCCTTGGACCCCTTCTTCGCCTTGCCGATGCCGCCCTTGAGCTGGTCGGCCCCCTTCGCGGCCTTCTTGGTCGCGTCGTGGATGTCGGAGAACGAGATGAAGATCCGGTCGAGGAACGAGCGCGACGCGTTGGTGGACGCCGCCGAACGCACCTCGGAGAACACCGTCCGCGAGATCTGCCCGACGATGTAGTTGTTGGCGTCGTTCGTCCGCACCTGAAGAGCGCCCGTCTCCGGGGTGTCCCCGGAGCTGGACGCGATGCGCTCGCTGAAGTCCGCGGGCATCGTCAGCGACAGGTAGTACGTCCCGTCCTCGACGCCCTTGCGGGCCTGCGCCGCGCTCACCTCATGCCACTCGAAGGTCTTGCTGTCGCGCAGCCCCTCGGTGATGTCGTCGCCGGCCACGATCTTCTGGCCGGCGGCCCGCGCCCCCCTGTCGTCGTTGACGAGCGCTACGGGAATCCTGTCGAGACGCCCGTACGGGTCCCAGAACGACCACAGGTACAGGGCGCCGTACAGCAGGGGCAGCAGCAGGAGCGCGGCGAGCGCGGCGCGCGGCAGCTTCCCCCTGCCGAAGCGCCTGAGCTCAAGCGCGGCCAGCTTCGGCGAGCGCATCCGCCGTCTCCTTCTTGTCGGTCCCGGGATTATCGGGGCTCTGCTCGTCCGCTTCGTCGCGGGGCGCCGTCGATACGACGACCGCGCCCTTCGGCGCCTCGCTGCACACCGCCACGACCGTCGTGCCGGACTCGGCGACGGACCTCAACAGGTCCCAGACCTGCGCCCGTTCGGCGTCGGAGAGCTTCAGGTCTGTGTCGTCGACGCCGAGCAGCGGCGGCCGCCCGATCAGTGCGAGGGCCACCGACAGCCGGAGCGCCTCGATCCGCTCGAGGTCGCGCACGGCGGTGCGGGTGCCCTTCGGCAGCGCCTCGCGGTCGAGGCCCGCGGCGGCCAGCGCGGTGTCGATCCGCAGCCGCGAGGCGGCCGCACGCTCGGCCCTTGGCCGCAGCAGCGTCCGCAGGGAACCGTCGAACCGCCGCTGCAGCAGCGCCCGTTCGCACAGATGCTCCTCGACCGTCAGCGCGGGATCGAGGTCGGTGACCCCGGGCACATGGGCGAGAGCGCTGATCCGCCGGACCGCGGACAACTGCTTCGGCAGCCGGAAGGGGCCGACGGACGCGGCGCCCTCGGTGGGCCGCATACGTCCGGTGAGGGCGAGCAGCAGGCAGGTGCGGCCCGACCCGGACGGCCCTTCGACGGCGACGAGCGCCCCGGGCTCCGCGTCGATGTCCACCCCGCGGAACGCCCAGCCGCGCGGGCCCTTGAGCCCGAACCCCTCGGCGCTGACGGCGACCGCGTTCGGACCGTCCATGGTCAGGCCCCCATTTGTTTGAACTGACTGGTCAGTGCAAAAGCTAGCCCGAACTGTCGCTCGAAGCAAAAGTGCAGGTCAGGGCCGATTGTCAGTGGCGTACTCCACGATGGGCACATACGGCCACTGAGCCGTCACGCAGACGACAGGAGGTTCGTCATGGCTGGACATTCAGCAGCAGCCGCACGCCGGCCCCGCGCCACAGGCCCTGCACCCTCGCTGACCGGACCCGCCGCCGACGTCCACCCCGTACTCCGCCGGACAACTGCCCCTCCCGCCGCTCTTGACCTGCTCGCCCAGGCGCGCACGGGCCTCGACGAGGCGGCCCTCCTCGAAACGCCCAACGAGCGGTACGCCACGGCCCATCTCGCCGCGCTGCGCACCGCGGCCGCCGTACTCGCCGCCCGCGGCCGCCCCGAACCCACACCCCGACGCCGCGCCCGGATACGGAGCGCCTGGGAAGTGCTCCCCGAGATCGCACCCGAACTGACCGAGTGGAGCGCCCTGTTCGCCTCCGGCGCCACCCGCAGGGCACGCGCCGAAGCGGGCATCCAGGGAGCGGCCAGCATCCGCGACGCGGACGACCTGCTCCGCGACGTCGCGATGTTCCTGCGCCTCGTCGAGCGGATGCTGGTCCTCCAGCCGTTACTGCCCCAGCCCAGGGCGCAGGACGAGGGCCCGGCGGCGGGCCGGGAGGTGCCCGACGTGGGGTGACCGGACAGTACTCACGAGGCAATAGGGTGGAGGCGCCCGAAGCCTCCACCCATCGCCGTGCCGGTGGGGGAGGAATCCCCATCGCTCCGCAGCCCATGAGCCGGAGCCGCGCCGAGGAGTCACCTGTCGTGTCGGACCCGATGCGCCCCCGCGCTTCTCTCCGTACCGCCGTGGTCTGGGACGTTCTCAAGGACGCCCTCGACCGTCGCGTCAAGGCCACGGGGCGCGAGTCGCTCGACGTGCTCGACACCGGAGGCGGCAGCGGCAACTTCGCGGTGCCCGTAGCCGGCCTCGGTCACCGCGTCACCGTCGTCGACCCCAGCCCGAACGCGCTCTTCGCACTCGAGCGCCGCGCGGCCGAGGCCGGCGTGGCCGACCGCGTACGCGGGGTGCAGGGCGACGTCTCCGGTCTCTTCGACGTCGTCGAGCGCGACGGATACGACGTGGTCCTGTGCCACGGCGTCCTGGAGTACGTCGACGACCCGGCCGAGGGCGTACGCAACGCGGTGGGCGCCCTCCGCTCCTCCGGCGTCCTCAGCCTGCTCGCCGCGGGACTCGGCGGCGCCGTGCTCGCCCGGGCACTCGCCGGGCACTTCAAGGAGGCCAGGCAGGCCCTCGGCGACCCGGCGGGCCGCTGGGGCGACGGCGACCCCGTGCCGCGCCGCTTCAGCGCCGAGCAGCTCACCCAGCTCGTCGGATCCGCGGGCGTCGAGGTCGGCGCGGTGCACGGCGTACGGGTCTTCGCCGACCTCGTGCCGGGCGTCCTCGTGGACACCGAACCGGGAGCCCTCCAGGAGCTCCTCAAGCTGGAGGCCGCCGCCGCCGAGGTGCCCGCCTTCCACTCCGTCGCCACGCAACTGCACGTCCTCGGCGAGAAGCAGGGGACCCCGGAGGCCTGACTGCCCCCGGTGACGCGCCGCTGATCAGCGGCGCAGCGGCGGATGGAGTACGCCACAGGCCCCCCGCTTCGGCGCCGGGCGCCGTATGATCGAGGGAGCCGGTCCGGCATGACGGGACGGCCGCCGGGGCATTAAGGCCTCAGCGAGCCGGAGCGGAGTGGTGGTCCTGGTTGGCGAAGTTGGCGTAGAGGGGCGGGTTTCACGGGGGCGATTCCCTGCCTATCCTGAAGGGGACCCCCGGTCGCCCCGGCGACTGCACGATGAGGAGGACTCCGTGCCGCTCTCGGAGCACGAGCAGCGAATGCTCGAGCAGATGGAGCGAGCGCTGTACGCCGAAGATCCCAAGTTCGCGACAGCGCTTGAGGGAAGCGGGCTGCGTACGTACACCCGACGTCGGGTCTACCAGGCAGTCGCCGGCTTCCTGGTGGGTATCGCGCTCCTCATGGCCGGAATGGTCGCACAGCAGATCTGGATCAGCGTGGTGGGGTTCCTCGTCATGCTGGGCTGCGCGGTGCTTGCCGTGACCGGATGGCGCAAAGCGCCCAAGCCCGGTGAACAGCCGGCTGCCGGAGCAGCGCCAGGAGCGCCGCCGGCCGCGCGGCGTCAGGGCAAGCAGCGCCGCTCGATGATGAACCGGATCGAGCAGCGCTGGCAGCGCCGCCGAGACGAACAGGGCGGCCACTGAGCCCCCGCCGGACGAAGTCCTCACGGGATCAACAGTCCTCACAGGAACAGACGTAGCTTCACAGGAACAGACGTAGCTGAGGGGTGACCACTCACGGGTGGTCACCCCTCAGGCGTATCCGCGCGCCGGCGCCTCAGCGTGGCCGCTTGCGCACGAGCGGCCGCCCTCTCAGCTCTCCTGGCCGGAAGGCCGCCGCGGACGCCGCAGGAGCGTCGACTTCCGCGCCGTCCAGCGGGAGCCCAGCGCCGCCCAGCGCTGCGAAAGGCTCCACGCCACTCGAACAGTCGAGCGGGGTGCGAGCGTCGCCCGCAGCCGGGCCGAGCGGCTCGACTTGGCGTGCAGGCCCTGCTCAAGGCGGCGCACGTCGTCCCCGAGACCCGCCGTCGGCTGCGGCCTCGGCGCGTAGAGGACCTGCTCCACCGCGGCCGCCACCCGATGCACGGAGTCCGCCGCCACCTGGTCGAGCTGTCCGACGCGGACGATCCGCGCAGCCGCCTTCCGCGGCGTCTGCGACTCGTCCGGTGCGATGCCGTGGTCCCACGCCGTATCGGTCACTTCCAGCCACGCCGCGAGGGCGCGTGCCGCCGCGTCCCCGTCCGTGCGGCCGGGCGAGCCGAGCCGCACCGCCCGTACCCGCCGCCGCCACAGCATCGGGAGCAGCGGCACGAGCACCACCAGCAGTACGCCGAGCGCGATGAGGGCGATCGTGCCGAAAGGCGGGCCGTCGCCGCCGGACACGCCGATCACCGCGGGAGCCGTGTTCGAGCAGCCGCCCAGCTTCCGCTCGGCCGCCGGGCAGTTGTCCGACGCGGAGGGCTGCCCCGCCGACGGCTCCGACGAAGCGGCCTCGCTGGGCGCCGCCGGGTTGCTCGGGCTGCCCGCCGCGGTGTCGTCACGCGTGTACTCGGGCGCCGTGCCGCGGTTCGGCGTCGGCTCGAAGCGGGTCCAGCCCACGCCCTCGAAGTACAGCTCAGGCCACGCGTGAGCGTCCCGCAGGCCAACCGACATCCGGCCGTCCGCCTGCGGAGAGCCCGGCGTGAAGCCCACCGCCACCCGCGCCGGAATCCCCAGCGTTCTGGCCATCGCGGCCATCGAGAAGGAGAAGTGGACGCAGAAGCCTTCCTTGTCCTTCAGGAAACGGGCGATGGCCGAGGAGCCGCTGCCCGCCCGGACCTCCGTGTTGTACGTGAAGCCGCCGCTCACGGCGAAGTAGTCCTGGAGCTTCACGGCCCGCTGGTAGTCGTTCGTCGCGCCCTCGGTGACGCGCAGCGCCGTCTCCTCGACGATCGCCGGCAGCGAGGACGGCACCTTGGTGAACTCCCGGCGCAGCTCGCTGGGCGCCGCGGGAGCGTTCGCCAGCTGCTCGGCGGTCGGCTGCACGATCAGGCTCTCTACGCCGTACTTCTTGCCGCGCGTGGTCTGGTTGTGATCGCCGACGAGGGTCCGGCCCACCGGCTCGTACCGCCAGCGTCCCGAGATGTCGACCTTCGTCGCCGGGTAGGGGAGCGGCAGCCAGTCCTGGGCGTACCAGCCGGCCGCCGCGATGTTCGTGCGGATCTCCGTCCTGCGGACGTCCGCGCCGAGGCCGCGCGGGCTCGGGAACGGCGAGGGCACGTCGATGACGCTGCGCTTGGCGGGCCGCCAGGTCGTCCCGTCGAACTCGTCGAGGGAGACGATCCGCAGATACAGGTCCTGGGTGTTCTTCGAGTTCGTGCGGTACGACATCACCTCCCGGTCCTCGGGCTGGTTCAGGCTGTTCTGAAGGGAGACCAGGGGGTTCACGGCGGAGATGGTGCCGCCGCCTCCGGAGCCCACACCCGTCCCCCTACCCGACGGGCCGAGCAGACCGCCGTCGAGCGCGGGCAGCGCGAGAGGCACCACCAGGGCGATGCCGAGCGCGAGCGCGCCGATGCGGCGGCCCGTACGAATCGGGGCCACTGCGTCGGCCGTGCTCTCCAACGCGCCGCCCGCGCGGCCCGGTGAGCGGGCCGTACCGCCGAAGACGCGCCCCCACTGCGAGAGCCGGTCCCGGCCCTCGGCGAGGAGCAGCAGCAGATAGCCACCGGCGGCGAGCAGGAACCACAGCCAGTCGGTGGAGCCCTGGGAGAGGCCCGCGGCGACCGAGTAGAGGGCGAGCAGCGGCAGCCCGGCGGGCGCCGCGCTGCGGAACGTCACCGCGAGCGCGTCCACCGCGAGGCCGATCACCAGGACGCCGCCCACGAGCATCAGCCGGATCCCGTCGGACAGCGGCGCGGGGATCGCGAACCGCCCCACGTCGTCGCCGCCCGCCTGGAGCAGCTCCCCGAAGTGACGGAACGCCTCCGGCCCCGGCAGCACCCCGCCGATCGCCTGGGCGTTCGCGAACAGCAGAGTCAGCAGCAGCAGCGTCACGAGCGCCTGCACGGCCACCGTGAACGGCCGCGCGAGAGGCACCCGCCGGGTCAGTGCCCCCACCCCGGCCTGGACGACCAGCAGGAACGCGGCCTGGAAGATCCAGGTCGCCAGATCGACCAGCGGCAGCAGCGCGCACGCCGCCAGGAACGTGGCCGTCGTCGCACACAGCGCCAGCCGAGCGCCTCCACTCATGACCGCGCCTTTCCCCCTGAGACATCACGCGTGATCAAGAACCCCACCCGGACACCGCCGGTCCGCTCTGCGCGCCCGTGGCCGCCCGGTGCCGGTCGGCGTCCCGCCACAGCTCGGTCAAGGACGTGCCGGGCGGGACCGCGTGGGCGGACCAGCCCGCCTCGCGCAGCATCCGCAGCCGCTCCTCGCAGCGCTCCGAAGGGGCGCCGCGCGTCCAGGCCCCGCTGTCCAGGACGAAGGCGACGGCGCCGCCGCTGCGCTGCCGCATCTTGGCGGCGACCGCCGTCTGTTCTTCGTCGAGATCGCCGAAGAAGGCCACCAGCAGCCCCTCGTTCCCCCCACGCAGCATCTCGTAGGCGCGCGAGAGCCCCGAGCCGTCCGAGTGGTCGACGACGGCGAGCGTGTCCATCATCAGTCCGGCAGCGTCCGCCGACTCCTGGCTGGCGCCCGCGAACCCGTCGGACCCCTCGCTCGGCACCGAAGTGCCCGTATCGGTCAACAGGCGTACGGAGAAGCCCCGTTCGAGCATGTGGAACAGTGTCGACGCCGTACCGGACACCGCCCACTCGAAGGCCGAGTCGGGGCCCGCGCCCTGGAAGGCGAGGCGCCGGGTGTCGAGGAGCACCGTGCAGCGGGCCCGCTGCGGCTGCTCCTCGCGGCGCACCATCAGCTCGCCGTATCGCGCGGTCGAGCGCCAGTGCACGCGGCGCAGGTCGTCTCCGTAGCGGTAACCGCGCGGGATCACGTCGTCCTCGCCGGCCAGGGCCAGCGAGCGGTTGCGCCCGTCGCCGTACCCCTTGGCCTCTCCGGTCAGCCGCACCGCGGGCAGCGGCTCCACGCGCGGGATGACCGTGAGGGTGTCGTACGTGGAGAAGGAACGGGACAGTTCGCACAGGCCGAACGGGTCCGTCAGGCGCAGCTGGAGCGGGCCGAGCGGATAGCGGCCCCGCAGGTCCGAGCGCACGCGGTACGACACCTCGCGGCGGCCGCCCGCCTCCACCCGGTCCAGGACGAAACGGGGACGCGGCCCGAGCACGTACGGCACCCGGTCCTGGAGCATCAGCAGACCGGTGGGCAGCCGCGAGACGTTGTCCATCCGGAGATGGACGCGGGCCTCGCTGCCTGCGGGCACGCGCGCGGGGGACAGGCGTCGGCTGCTCGAGACCCGGTAGCGCGTGCGGTAGAGCACGAACGCGCAGACCAGCGGCAGCACGGCGAGCAGCAGCCCGACCCGGAGCAGATCGGCCTGCCCCAGGACATACGCGCAGATCGCCGCCGCGATCCCGGCGGCCAGGAACGAACGGCCCCTGGTGGTCAGCCCCGAGAGCGCGACCCGGAGGCCGCTCTTGTCGGCGTCACCCTCGGAGCCTCCCCCGTCGGCCATCACAGCCTCCGGGCGCCGGGCGGCTGCTGGCCGTACATCGGGGATCCGTGGCCCGAGGCGGCCGGGACCGCCGTGTGCTGGATGATCTCCAGGACGACCTGCTCGGACGTGCGCCGGTTCAACTGGGCCTGGGCGGTGGGCAGCAGGCGGTGCGCGAGGACCTGTACGGCGAGCGCTTGCACGTCGTCGGGCAGTGCGTACTCACGCCCGCTCAGCGCCGCGGATGCCTTCGCCGCCCGCAGCAGATGAAGCGTGGCGCGCGGCGAGGCGCCGAGTCTGAGGTCGGGGTGGCTGCGCGTGGCAGCGACCAGGTCGACCGCGTACCGCCGCACCGAGTCGGCCACGTGGACCGAGCGGACGGCGTCGACGAGCTTCACGATGTCGTGCGCGTGCGCCACCGGCTGGAGGTCGTCCAGCGGGGAGGCCCCGCCATGGATGTCGAGCATCTGCAGCTCGGCCTCCGGGCTCGGATAGCCGATCGACACCCGGGCCATGAAACGGTCGCGCTGCGCCTCGGGCAGCGGGTACGTGCCCTCCATCTCGACCGGGTTCTGCGTGGCCACCACCATGAAGGGGCTGGGCAGCTCGTACGTCTGCCCGTCGATGGTGACCTGGCGCTCCTCCATGGACTCCAGGAGCGCCGACTGTGTCTTCGGGGACGCGCGGTTGATCTCGTCGCCGATCACGATCTGCGCGAAGATCGCACCGGGCTTGAACTCGAAGTCCCTGCGCTGCTGGTCCCAGATGGACACACCGGTGATGTCCGACGGCAGCAGGTCGGGCGTGAACTGGATGCGACGCACCGAGCAGTCGATGGACTTGGCGAGCGCCTTCGCCAGCATGGTCTTGCCGACGCCCGGTACATCCTCGATGAGCAGGTGCCCCTCGGCCAGGAGCACCGTCAGCGAAAGCCGTACGACCTCCGGCTTGCCCTCGATCACACCCTCCACCGACCTGCGCACCCGCTCCACAGTGGTGGTCAGATCAGTGAGGCTCGCTCGATCGTCATAGGTCGTCACCCGGCCCTCCTCGGCCCGTACTTTCCGGGCCGACGCTCTTGGCTGCGGCCCGGCCCACCCCGAAACACGGACACCACGCGCGACGAGTTCCATCTCCTCGCACGGGGTGCCACTCCGCATTCTTGTTGCCGTTACCGGTTCGTGTCATCCGCCTGTGGATAACTGCCAGCGATATGTCGGGGCTTGCGGCCTTTTGTTACGCGGGATCAATCTCCCGGAGGAGACCCGTCTTCACATCGAAGACGAATCCGCGCACATTGCCGGTGTCCACCAGGAACGGGGACGTCCGCACGCGCTGCATCGACTGGCGCACGTCCTGGTCGACATCGCGGAACGCCTCGACGGCCCAGGCCGGACGCTGGCCGACCTCCATCTCCAGCTCGTGGCGGAACTCCTCCGTGAGGCTCTCCAGGCCGCAGCCGGTGTGGTGGATGAGGACCACACTGCGGGTGCCGAGCGCCCGCTGGCTGATGGTGAGCGACCGGATGACGTCATCGGTGACGACGCCGCCCGCATTGCGGATGGTGTGGCAGTCGCCCAGTTCGAGACCCAGGGCGTCGTGCAGGTCGAGCCGGGCGTCCATGCACGCCACGACGGCCACCTTCAGGACGGGCCGGGCGTCCATGCCGGGGTCGGCGAACGCCGCCGCGTAGCGCTGGTTCGCCTCGACGAGACGGTCGGTCACGGTGCCGTCGACGGGTATGGCGCCTTCGGACTCGGCAGGGAGGGATGCGGAAGTCGTCATAGCTATGACGGTAATGGTCACTGCTGGGACAAGCCCGCTGTGAGAGGGGACAAAGAACGCCTTCGCGGCTTGTTGTGAGGTAACCCACAGAGGCAGCGCCGACTCGCCCGTACGGGTGATTTCTGCTGACCCGTGGCATCGCGAAGAGGCGGCGCGCGACGCGCAGGCCGGTTGATTGACCGGGCGACACCGTGGACTAAAGTGACGCGGAAACCCCAGGAAACACCGAAGATCCCGGCACTTCACCGGACTCTTCACCACGTGCGCGACGGGCACCCCGGCGGTGCGTGGGCGCCGCGCCGGAACTGAGAGGGCCCCTTGAGCCAGTCCCGACATGTCCCGGTGATGCTCCAGCGCTGCCTGGACCTGTTGGCCCCGGCCCTCGCCGAGCCGGGCGCGGTCGTCGTCGACTGCACGCTCGGCCTCGGCGGACACAGCGAGGCCCTCCTCTCCACGTTCCCCTCCTGCCGCCTCGTCGGTCTCGACCGCGACAAGGAGGCCCTGCGCCTCTCCGGTGAGCGCCTCGCCCCGTTCGGCGACCGCGCCACCCTCGTACACGCCGTCTACGACGAGCTGCCCGAGGTCCTCGGCCGGCTCGGCGTCCCGCGCGTGCAGGGCGTCCTCTTCGACCTGGGCGTCTCCTCCATGCAACTCGACGAGGCCGAGCGCGGCTTCGCCTACGCGCAGGACGCGCCGCTCGACATGCGCATGGACCAGACGACCGGAATGAGCGCCGCCGAGGTCCTCAACACGTACCCCCCGGGCGAGCTGGTGCGGATCCTGCGCGCGTACGGCGAGGAGAAGCAGGCCAAGCGGATCGTCTCGGCGGTCGTGCGCGAGCGCGAGAAGGAGCCGTTCAGCAACAGCGCCCGGCTCGTGGAACTGATCCGCGACGCGCTGCCGCAGGCCGCCAAGCGCACCGGCGGCAACCCCGCCAAGCGCACCTTCCAGGCCCTGCGCATCGAGGTGAACGGCGAGCTCAGCGTCCTGGAGCGGGCGATTCCGGCCGCCGTGCAGGCGCTCGCCGTCGGGGGACGTATCGCGGTCCTGTCGTACCACTCGCTCGAGGACCGGCTCGTGAAGCAGGTGTTCGCGGCCGGCGCCGCCAACACCGCGCCGCCCGGGCTCCCGGTCGTCCCCGAGCGCTATCAGCCGCGGCTCAAGCTGCTCACGCGCGGCGCCGAGCTCCCCACGGAGGAAGAGGTCGCCGAGAACCGCCGGGCGGCCCCGGCGCGGCTGCGGGGTGCGCAGCGCATCCGCGAGGAGGTCGCCGGGTGAGTTCCGGGCGCGCGAGGAGGGGTCGATGAGTCCGAGGGGCGAACTGCGGGGGAGGGCCGCGCGACTCGCGCGGCTGCTGCCCTCGGGGCCCGCGGGTGGCAGCCAGGCCGCCCGCACACCGTTCGTGCTCCTCGTCGTGCTCCTGCTCGGCGGCGGGCTGATCACGCTCCTGATGCTGAACTCGGCGCTCAACGAAGGGTCGTTCAGGCTGAACGACATCAAGAAGCAGACGACCGACCTCACCGAGGACGAGCAGGCGCTCCAGCGCGACGTCGACGCCTACGCGGCCCCCGACTCCCTGCAGCGCCGCGCCCGCGAGCTGGGTATGGTCCCCGGCGGCGACCCGGCCTTCCTCAACCCCGACGGCACCGTGCGCGGCGTCCCCGGCGCGGCGGCCCCCTCTGCGCTGTGGCGCCCCGCGCCGCCCCCGCCCGAGGTCGTGGGCAGGACTCCGAGCTCCTCGCCGACCCCGTCAGCGACCCCCATGGCCACGCCAACCCCGTCAGCGACCCCCAAGGCCACACCGAACCCCACGTCCTCGCAGGTGAAACCCGCGCCCTCGACCTCCGGCAGGTGACGGAATGACCGACAGGGAGCCCCCGCGACGCCGGGTCCCAGCGCCCGCGAGGAACGGCCGCCCAGCCCCCCGGCGCCCCGGCCCCGGCGCGCGGCGCCCGCGGCCGGCCCCCGTCAAGGCGCCCGTCGCCCTGCGCCTCGGCAGCCCGCGGCCCCGGCTGCGCATGGTCAGCCTCGGCCTGACCCTCGTCCTCATCGCCTTCGTCGTACGCCTGCTCCAGGTGCAGGCCGTCGACGCCAGCGCGTACGCGGCCAAGGCCGAACAGCACCGGTACGTCGAGCACGTCCTCGCGGCCGAGCGCGGCGGGATCACGGACCGCAGTGGCGTCGCGCTCGCCACCAGCGTGGACGCGTACGACATCACCGCCGACCCCACGATGTTCCGGCCGGCGGACACCGTGGCCGGCAAGAACACCCCGCCCCCGGCGGTGCCGAAGGACGCGCCCGAGCAGGCCGCGGCGCTCCTCGCCCCGATCCTCGGCATGGACGCCGACGTGGTCGCGAAGAAGCTGCGGACCCCCAGGACGCGCTACGTCCTGCTGGCCCGCCGCCAGACCCCCCAGGTCTGGAAGCAGATCAAGGACCTCAAGAGCACGCTCGCGGAGAAGGCGGACCGGGAGAAGTCGGCGAGCGTCATCGCCGGAGTCTTCGCCGACCCCAGCAGCAAGCGCGTGTACCCGAACGGCGATCTGGCCGCCGGGATACTGGGCTGGGTCAACGCCGACGGCAAGGGCGGCGGCGGTGTCGAGCAGCAGCTGAACAAAGATCTTGCGGGCAAGCCCGGCAAGATCAAGTACGCCCAGTCCGGCGGCCGCCAGGTGCCCACGGCCGGCAGCAACGAGCAGCCCGCCGTGCCCGGTTCGGAGATCGAGCTCACCATCGACCGCGACATCCAGTGGGCCGCCCAGGAGGCGATCACCGACCAGGTGAAGAAGTCCGGCGCGGACCGCGGCTACGTGATGGTGCAGGACACCCGGACCGGCGAGGTCCTGGCGATGGCCAACGCGCCCGGCTTTGACCCCAACGACCTCTCGCAGGCCAACTCCACCGCCCTGGGCAACGCCGCGCTCCAGGACGCGTACGAGCCCGGCTCCACCGCGAAGGTCATGTCGATGGCCGCCGTGCTCGAGGAGAAAGCGGCCACCCCGGACACACATGTCACGGTGCCCAACCGGCTGCACCGCGGCGACCGGCTCTTCCAGGACGACATCGACCACCCCACCTGGCACCTCACGCTGAACGGCGTGCTCGCCAAGTCCAGCAACATCGGCACCATCCTGGCCGCGGGCCAGCTCGGCAAGACCCAGCACCAGGCCAACCAGGTCCTCTCGTCGTACCTGCGCAAGTTCGGCATCGGCCGCCCCACCGGGCTCGACTTCCCGGGCGAGACCCCGGGCATCCTGGCCCCCGCCGACGAGTGGTCGACCTCGCAGCAGTACACGATCCCTTTCGGCCAGGGTTTCTCCATCAACGCGATGCAGGCGGCCTCCGTCTACTCGACCATCGCCAACGGCGGCGTACGCGTGGAGCCCACCCTCGTACGCGGCACCAAGGGACCCGACGGCAGGTTCACTCCGGCCCCGAAGCCCAAGGAGAACCGGGTCGTCAGCGCGAAAACGGCCAAGACGGTCGCGCAGATGCTCGAGTCCGTCGTGGACGACGAGGAGGGCACCGGCGCCAAGGCGCGCATCCCCGGCTACCGCGTCGCCGGAAAGACCGGCACCGCCAACCGAGTAGATCCGGCCACCGGCAGATACAAGGGCTACACCTCGTCCTTCGCCGGTTTCGCCCCCGCCGACCAGCCCCGCGTCACCGTCTACTGCGCGATCCAGAACGCCACCAAGGGCAGCTACTTCGGTGGCCAGATCTGCGGCCCCATCTACAAGCAGGTCATGGAGTTCGCCCTCAAGACGCTCCAGGTCCCGCCCACCGGCGCCGAGCCCGCCCGGCTGCCCGTCAGCTTCCAGCCCTGATCCGAGCCCCGAGAGTGACCAGGTACAGCCCGTGACAACGATCACCCCGGACCCCGGGAACCAGCCCGCGCCACGCCCCTCGCTTCGCTCCATGGGCGGTGCGCCCGGTACGCTCACCGCCGTGCCACACGCTGATCAGTCCCAAACCACCCAGAAGGGCGCTCCCGTGACATATCCGGGACCGCCGCGACCGGTGCAGGTCACCGCGACGCGACTTGCCGATCTCGCAGATCAGCTGGGTGTCCCCGCGCCCGAAGAACCCACGGCGTCGACGGGGAGCACCGGCATCACGCACGACTCGCGCGCCGTGCGCCCCGGCGACATCTACGCGGCCCTGCCCGGCGCCCGCTTCCACGGCGCCGACTTCGCCGCCCAGGCCGCGAGCCTCGGCGCCGTCGCCGCCCTCACGGACCCGTCGGGCGCCGAGCGCGTCGAGGCGGCCGGTCTGCCGGCCCTCGTCGTGGAGAACCCGCGCGGGCGGATGGGCGAGCTGGCGGCCACGATCTACGGCCACCCCGGCCGCGATCTGCTCCAGATCGGGATCACCGGCACCTCCGGCAAGACCACGACGGCCTACCTCATCGAGGGCGGCCTGCGCCAGATGCGCAGCACCGGACTCATCGGCACCGTCGAGATGCGCATCGGCGACGAGCGCATCAAGTCGGAGCGCACCACCCCCGAGGCCACCGACCTCCAGGCGCTGTTCGCGGTGATGCGCGAGCGCGGCGTGGACGCGGTCGCCATGGAGGTCTCCAGCCACGCCCTCGTGCTCGGCCGCGTCGACGGCTGCGTCTTCGACGTGGCGGTCTTCAACAACCTCAGCCCGGAACACATGGAGTTCCACTCCGACATGGAGGACTACTTCCGGGCCAAGGCGCAGCTGTTCACGCGGGCACGCAGCAAACAGGGCGTCGTGAACTTCGACGACGAGTACGGCCGCCGCCTGGTCGGCGAGGCCGAAGTGCCCGTCGTGACCTTTTCCGCCGAGGGCCATCCGGACGCCGACTGGCGCGCCGAGGACGTCGAGGTCGGCCCGTTCGACTCCGCCTTCGTGGCCGTCGGCCCCAAGGGCGAGCGGATCACCGCCAAGTCCCCGCTCGCCGGGCCGTTCAACGTGGCCAACGCGCTCGCCGCGATCGTCGCGCTCGCCGTCGCGGGCATCGACCCGCAGCAGGCCGCGGACGGCGTCGCCGCCGTGCCGGGTGTCCCCGGCCGCCTGGAGCGCGTCGACGCCGGCCAGGCCTACCTCGCGGTCGTCGACTACGCGCACAAGACCGACGCCGTCGAGTCCGTGCTGCGCGCGCTGCGCAAGGTCACCGAGAACAAGCTGCACATCGTGCTCGGCTGCGGCGGCGACCGTGACATCACCAAGCGGATGCCGATGGGCGCCGCCGCCGCCCGGCTCGCCGACACCGCCGTACTGACATCGGACAACCCCCGCTCCGAGGACCCCCTCGCGATCCTCGCCACGATGCTCGCCGGAGCCGCCGAGGTGCCGGCCCACGAGCGCGGCGAGGTCCAGGTCTTCGAGGACAGGGCGGCGGCCATCGCCGCCGTGGTCGCCCGCGCACAGCCGGGCGACACCGTCCTGATCGCGGGCAAGGGCCACGAGCAGGGCCAGGACATCGCCGGGGTGGTGCGTCCCTTCGACGACCGCCTGGTGCTTCGCGAAGCTATCCAGCAAACCCAGGGATGAAGTTGTGATCGCCCTCTCCCTCGCCGAGATCGCCACAGTCGTCGGCGGGCAGACGTACGACATACCGGATCTGTCCGTCCAGGTCACCGGACCGGTCGTCAGGGACTCCCGTGAAGTGGAGCCCGGCAGCCTCTTCGTCGCCTTCGTCGGCGAGCGCGTCGACGGCCACGACTACGCGGCCGCCGTGGTGGACGCCGGAGCGGCCGCCGTGCTCGCCTCGCGCCCGGTCGGGGTGCCCGCCATCGTTGTCGACGACGTGCAGGCCGCCCTCGGCGCGCTGGCGCGCACCGTCGTCGAACGGCTCGGCGCCACCCTCGTCGCGCTCACCGGTTCCGCCGGCAAGACCAGCACCAAGGACCTGATCGCCCAGGTCCTGCGCCGCAAGGCGCCCACGGTCTTCACGCCGGGCTCGCTCAACAACGAGATCGGCCTGCCGCTGACCGCGCTGAGCGCCACCGACGACACCCGCTACCTCGTCCTGGAGATGGGTGCGCGCGGCAAGGGCCACATCCGGTACCTCACCGGTCTGACCCCGCCGAGGATCGGCGTCGTCCTCAACGTCGGCACCGCGCACATCGGCGAGTTCGGCGGCCGTGAGCAGATCGCCGAGGCCAAGGGCGAGCTCGTCGAGAGCCTGCCGGCCGACGGCACCGCGATCCTCAACGCCGACGACCCGCTGGTCCGCGCGATGGCCTCCCGCACGAAGGCGAAGGTGCTGCTCTTCGGAGAGGGCGCCGACGCCGACGTACGCGCCGAGAATGTCCGGCTCACGGAGAACGGACAGCCTTCCTTCAGCCTTCGCACACCCTCCGGGTGCAGCGACGTGACCTTGCGCCTGTACGGTGAGCACCACGTGTCGAACGCGCTCGCCGCGGCCGCCGTCGCCCATGACCTTGGCATGTCCGTGGAGGAGATCGCCCTCGCGCTCTCCGAGGCGGGCACACTGTCCCGCTGGCGTATGGAGGTCACCGAGCGCCCGGACGGCGTGACAGTCGTCAACGACGCCTACAACGCGAACCCCGAGTCCATGCGAGCCGCTCTGCGAGCGCTCGCAGCGATGGGCAAGACCCGGCGGGCAAAGGGGGGTCGTACATGGGCGGTGCTCGGTCATATGGCCGAGCTCGGGGACGAGGCGCTGGCCGAGCACGACGCGGTCGGACGGCTTGCCGTCCGGCTCAACGTCAGCAAGCTCGTGGCAGTCGGGGGCAGGGAAGCGTCCTGGCTGCAACTGGGCGCCTATAACGAGGGTTCGTGGGGTGAGGAGTCGGTGCACGTGTCCGACGCACAGGCGGCTGTCGACCTGTTGCGCAGCGAGCTGCGCCCGGGTGACGTCGTGCTCGTGAAGGCCTCCAGGTCGGTGGGCCTGGAGAGCGTCGCGCAGGCGCTGCTCGCCGTCGACGGCGACAACGTGGGCGAGGTTGCTGCCCGATGATGAAGCAGATCCTCTTCGCGGGTGTGATCGGGCTCTTCCTGACCCTGATCGGGACGCCCCTGCTGATCAAGCTCCTTGCGCGCAAGGGCTATGGCCAGTACATCCGTGACGACGGCCCGCGCGAGCACCATGCCAAGCGCGGTACGCCGACGATGGGTGGTATCGCCTTCATCCTGGCGACGTTCATCGCGTACTTCATGAGCAAGATCATCACCGGCGCCGCGCCGACCCTGTCGGGCCTGCTGGTGCTCGGCCTGATGGGCGGCATGGGCCTGGTCGGTTTCCTCGACGACTACATCAAGATCGTCAAGCGCCGCTCGCTCGGCCTGCGGGCCAAGGCGAAGATGGCCGGACAGCTGACCGTCGGCATCGCCTTCGCGGTGCTCTCGCTCCAGTTCGCCGACAACCGCGGCAACACCCCGGCCTCCACGAAGCTCTCCTTCGTGCAGGACTTCGGCTGGACGATCGGCCCGGTCCTGTTCGTGGTCTGGGCGCTGTTCATGATCCTCGCGATGTCGAACGGCGTGAACCTCACGGACGGCCTCGACGGCCTCGCCACCGGCGCCTCCGTGATGGTCTTCGGCGCGTACACCTTCATCGGTGTCTGGCAGTTCCAGGAGTCCTGCGCCAACGCGCAGACCCTCACCAACCCCGCCGCCTGTTTCGAAGTCAGAGACCCACTCGACCTGGCCGTCGTCGCATCCGCCCTGATGGGCGCCTGCTTCGGCTTCCTGTGGTGGAACACCTCGCCCGCGAAGATCTTCATGGGTGACACCGGCTCCCTCGCGCTCGGCGGCGCCCTCGCGGGTCTGGCCATCTGCTCCCGCACGGAGTTCCTGCTCGCTCTGCTCGGCGGCCTGTTCGTCCTGATCACCATGTCCGTGGTCATCCAGGTCGGCTCCTTCCGGCTCACCGGCAAGCGCGTCTTCCGCATGGCGCCACTGCAACACCACTTCGAACTCAAGGGCTGGTCCGAAGTCCTTGTGGTGGTCCGCTTCTGGATCATCCAGGGCATGTGCGTGATCGTCGGACTCGGCCTCTTCTACGCGGGATGGGCAGCCGACAAGTGACCACTGGGTCCGACTGGCAGAACAAGCGAGTCACCGTCGCCGGTCTCGGCGTGAGCGGCATCAGCGCCGCCCGCGCCCTGGCCGGCCTCGGCGCGTCGGTCACGGTCGTGGACGGCGGCGACAGCGAGGCGCACCGCGCCAGGGCGGCCGAGCTCGCGCAGCTCGGCGTCGCGGCCCGGCTCGGGGACGCCGAGACGCTCCCCGAAGGCACCGAACTCGTCGTCACGTCACCGGGCTGGAAGCCCTCGTCCCCGCTCTTCGCGGCGGCGGCGCAGGCCGGCGTGGACGTCGTCGGGGACGTGGAGATCGCCTGGCGCCTGCGCGGCCCCGGCGCCGCTCCCTGGCTCGCCGTCACGGGCACCAACGGCAAGACCACCACGACGCAGATGCTCGCGTCGATCCTGGAAGCGGCGGGCCTGAGCACGGCCGCCGTCGGCAACATCGGCACGCCGATCATCGACGTCGTACTCGAAGGCGACGACGCGTACGACGTGTTCGCCGTCGAGCTCTCCTCGTACCAGCTGCACTGGGCGCCCTCGCTGCGCGCCCACTCCGGGGTGGTCCTCAACCTCGCGCCCGACCACCTCGACTGGCACGGCTCCATGGAGGCGTACGCCGCCGACAAGGGCCGTATCTACGAGGGCAATCAGGTCGCCTGCGTCTACAACGTCGACGCCACCGACAAGCCGTCGACCGAGGACCTGGTCCGCGAGGCCGACGTCGAGGAGGGCTGTCGCGCGATCGGCTTCACCCTCGGCACGCCGGGCCCCTCCCAACTCGGCGTCGTGGACGGCATCCTGGTCGACCGGGCCTTCGTCGACAACCGGCACAAGAACGCCCAGGAGCTCGCCGAGGTCGCGGACGTCGACCCGCCCGCCCCGCACAACATCGCGAACGCCCTCGCGGCAGCCGCCCTCGCACGCGCCTTCGGCGTCGAGCCCGCCGCCGTACGCGACGGACTGCGCGCCTTCACGCCGGACGCGCACCGCATCGCGCACGTCGCCGACGTCGACTCGGTCGCCTACATCGACGACTCCAAGGCGACCAACACCCATGCCGCGGAAGCCTCTTTGGCCGCGTACGAGTCGATCGTGTGGATCGCGGGCGGGCTCGCCAAGGGCGCGACCTTCGACGAGCTCGTCACCAGGTCGGCGAAGCGGCTGCGCGGGGTCGTCCTGATCGGCCAGGACCGCGCGCTGATCCGGGAAGCCCTCGCGCGACACGCCCCTCACGTCCCGGTGGTCGACCTCGACCGGACCGACACTGGTGCGATGTCGCAGGCGGTCCAGGAGGCCGCGCGGCTCGCCCGGCCGGGGGACACCGTGCTGATGGCCCCGGCCTGCGCGTCGATGGACATGTTCACCAACTACAACAAGCGTGGCGACGCGTTCGCGGAAGCGGTCCGCGAACTCGGCTCCACGAGCGTCTGACGGGGCCTTCGGGTGCCCGGTGACGCCGGGCACCCTCGGGAGGGGATCGTGGCAGCGTCATCGTCGTACAGCGGTGGGGTGAGCTGATGCCCGGCAGCAGCGCGCGGGCGGCCCGGCGGTCCCCGGCGGCGCGACCCCCGAAGAAACCGGCCGGGCCGGCCCGCGTCAGCCCCGTACGGCGCCTCTGCACCCAGGCCCGCCGCGCCTGGGACCGCCCCCTCACCGCGTACTACCTGATCCTAGGCTCCAGCCTCCTGATCACCGTGCTCGGCCTGGTGATGGTCTACTCGGCCTCGATGATCACGGCCCTGCAGAACGGGCTGCCCAGCTCGTACTACTTCCGCAAGCAGTTCCTCGCGGCGGTGATCGGCGGGGCCCTGCTGTTCGCCGCCATGCGGATGCCGGTGAAGCTGCACCGCGCGCTGGCCTACCCGCTGCTCGCCGGCAGCGTCTTCCTGATGGTCCTCGTGCAGGTGCCGGGGATAGGAGTCTCCATCGGGGGCAACCAGAACTGGATCTCGCTGGGCGGCCCCTTCATGCTCCAGCCCAGCGAGTTCGGGAAGCTGGCCCTCGTCCTGTGGGGCGCGGACCTCATGGCGCGCAAGCACGACAAGCGGCTGCTCAGCCAGTGGAAACACATGCTGGTGCCGCTCGTCCCGGTGGCCTTCCTGCTGCTCGGACTGATCATGCTCGGCGGCGACATGGGCACGGCGATCCTGCTCACCGCCATCCTCTTCGGACTGCTCTGGCTGGCCGGGGCGCCCACCCGTCTGTTCGTCGGTGTGCTCTCCGTCGCGGCCGCCATCGGCGTCTTCCTCATCAGGACCAGCCCGAACCGCATGGCACGCCTGTCCTGCCTCGGCTCCACGGACGCGGGCCCCGACGACATCTGCTGGCAGGGACTGCACGGCATCTACGCCCTCGCTTCGGGCGGATTCTTCGGATCCGGGCTCGGTGCGAGTGTGGAAAAATGGGGCCAACTCCCCGAAGCGCACACCGACTTCATCTTCGCCATCACCGGTGAGGAACTGGGCCTTGCGGGGACGCTGTCGGTGCTCGCCCTGTACGCGGCTCTAGGCTATGCGGGTATCCGCGTGGCCGGACGCACGGAGGACCCCTTCGTGAGGTACGCCGCGGGTGGCGTGACCACCTGGATCACGGCTCAGGCCGTGGTCAACCTCGGTGCGGTGCTCGGTCTCCTGCCGATCGCCGGTGTCCCGCTCCCGCTGTTCTCGTACGGGGGGTCAGCTCTGCTGCCGACCATGTTCGCCGTAGGACTTCTGATCGCGTTCGCGCGGCAGGAACCCGCGGCGCGGGCGGCCCTGGCCATGCGGCAGCCTCGGATGAGATGGAACACGATGCGACGGCGCGCCACGGCGCGTACGTCCGGAGAGCGGTGAATTTCGGTGCATGTCGTACTCGCCGGCGGGGGGACCGCCGGCCACATCGAGCCCGCGCTCGCCCTCGCGGACGCCCTGCGCAGGCAGGACCCGACCGTGGGCATCACGGCCCTCGGTACGGAGAAGGGGCTCGAGACGCGGCTCGTACCCGAGCGCGGATACGAACTCGCGCTGATCCCCGCCGTACCGCTGCCGCGCAAGCCAACCCCTGAACTGATCACCGTCCCGGGCCGGCTGCGCGGCACGATCAAGGCGGCCGAGCAGATCCTGGAGCGCACCAAGGCGGACTGCGTCGTCGGCTTCGGCGGCTATGTCGCCCTGCCCGGCTACCTCGCGGCCAAGCGCCTCGGTGTGCCGATCGTCGTGCACGAGGCCAACGCCCGCCCCGGCCTCGCCAACAAGATCGGTTCCCGCTACGCCGCGGGCGTCGCGGTCTCGACGCCCGACAGCAAGCTGCGCGGCTCCCGCTACATCGGCATCCCGCTGCGCCGCACCATCGCCACGCTCGACCGGGCGCGCGTACGGCCCGAGGCGCGCGCCGCCTTCGGCCTCGACCCGAACCTGCCGACGCTCCTCGTCTCCGGCGGCTCCCAGGGCGCCCGTCGCCTCAACGAGGTCGTCCAGCGGGTCGCTCCGCTGCTCCAGCAGTCCGGCATCCAGATCCTGCACGTCGTCGGCCCGAAGAACGAACTGCCGCACGTCCAGCAGATGCCGGGGATGCCCCCGTACATCCCGGTACCGTACGTGGACCGGATGGACCTCGCGTACGCCGCGGCCGACATGATGCTCTGCCGCGCGGGCGCGATGACCGTCGCCGAACTCTCCGCCGTCGGGCTCCCCGCCGCCTACGTCCCGCTGCCCATCGGCAACGGCGAACAGCGACTCAACGCCCAGCCGGTGGTCAAGGCCGGCGGCGGACTGCTTGTCGACGACGCGGAACTGACGCCCGAGTGGATCATGGGCAACGTCCTGCCCGTGCTCGGCGACCCGCACCGGCTGTACGAGATGTCCCGCGCCGCCTCCGAGTTCGGCCGCCGGGACGCCGACGAGCTGCTCGTCGGCATGGTGCGTGAGGCGATCGCCTCACGCCACCGCCAGTGACAAATCGGCGAGTGAGCCGAAGGGGCGCGCCGGTGTCGAGAGGTCATGGGGGTCCCCCCGCTCGAGTAAATTCGAGAGTGGGGGAGCGCGGAGGCCCGAAGGGCTGAGCACGGTCGGGCTCTCAACACCGGCTGAGGTGCCCCGGAGGCGAACGGAGCCAGGAGAAGGGGAGCGTGCGCGTGGCCGGACCGACGACCGCAGACCGCGGCGAGCGGCACAAGCCGAAGTCCGGCCCGCCCCGGCCCCCTCGGGGCCGCCTGCGTCTGCCGCGCCCGCGCCTCCTGATCGTGACGGGGGTCGCGCTTCTCCTGCTCGGCGCCGGCGCCATCTGGCTCCTGTACGGCTCTCAGTGGCTGAGGGTGGAGCGCGTGACGACCTCGGGGACCGAAGTCCTGACGTCCGCTCAAGTGCGCGCGGCCGCAGCCGTTCCGGTCGGCGCCCCGCTGATTTCCGTCGATACGGGTGCCATTGAGGACCGTCTTCGCCGGAAATTGCCCCGGATCGACTCGGTTGAGGTCACGCGTTCCTGGCCGCACGGAATCGGATTGAAAGTGACCGAGCGCAAGCCGGTCCTGATTGCCGAAAACGGTAAAAACGGCGGTAAGGGCGGAAATCGCGAAGGGGGCACCAACGCGGGCAAGTTCGTCGAAATTGACGCCAAGGGTGTCCGTTTCGCGACCGTACAGAAGGCACCCCGGGGCGTTCCCCGACTGGAATTGACGCCGGATCAGTCGGGCGCCGCGGCAAGCCTTCGGCGCTTCGGGCCCGACCGTCTGGTGCGTGAGGCGGTCCGCGTCGCGGGCGATCTGCCCCCGGCCGTGGCCCGTGACACCCGTGCGGTCAGGGTCCGTTCGTACGACGATGTGTCCGTGGAACTGAGCGGCGGCCGCACCGTCGCATGGGGAAGTGGTGAGAAGGGCGACACCAAGGCGACCACGCTCACCGCCCTCATGAAAGCGGCCCCGAAGGCGCGGCACTTCGACGTAAGTGTCCCCACCGCCCCTGCGTCATCGGGGAGTTGACGCACATCAGCGCAGGCCAGCACCCTGGTTGGGCACTGCTACGGCTGATCACATAGGGTGAAAAGAAAAACGGGAGGTTCGGCGTGTTCGTTGAACGTGCGCCACTTGTCGACTTAGTGTCCTGTTCGGAAGAGTCCAGGGAACAGACACACTGGTAACCCTAAACTTCAGCGTTAGGGTTCGGGTCGGCAGACCAAGCAGTCCGGGCCGCCCCAATTCGGCATCAGTCGTCGCAACGTACCAATGCGAGGCGGCGACACGTAACTCGAGGCGAGAGGCCTTCGACGTGGCAGCACCGCAGAACTACCTCGCAGTCATCAAAGTCATCGGTGTCGGCGGCGGTGGTGTCAATGCCATCAACCGGATGATCGAGGTCGGTCTCAAGGGCGTCGAGTTCATCGCCATCAACACCGACGCGCAAGCCCTGTTGATGAGCGACGCGGACGTCAAGCTCGACGTCGGCCGTGAACTCACCCGCGGACTCGGCGCCGGAGCCAATCCGGCCGTCGGGCGCAAGGCGGCCGAGGATCACCGCGAGGAGATCGAGGAGGTCCTCAAGGGGGCCGACATGGTCTTCGTCACCGCCGGCGAAGGCGGTGGCACCGGCACTGGCGGCGCACCTGTCGTCGCCAACATCGCACGCTCGCTGGGCGCCCTGACGATCGGTGTGGTCACCCGGCCGTTCACCTTCGAGGGCCGGCGCCGGGCGAACCAGGCGGAGGACGGCATCGCCGAGCTCCGCGAAGAGGTCGACACCCTCATCGTCATCCCCAACGACCGTCTCCTGTCCATCTCGGACCGGCAGGTCTCCGTCCTCGACGCCTTCAAGTCGGCCGACCAGGTCCTGCTGTCCGGTGTCCAGGGCATCACCGACCTGATCACCACGCCCGGCCTGATCAACCTCGACTTCGCCGACGTCAAGTCGGTCATGTCCGAGGCCGGTTCGGCGCTCATGGGCATCGGCTCCGCCCGCGGCGACGACCGCGCGGTGGCCGCCGCGGAGATGGCGATCTCCTCGCCGCTCCTCGAAGCGTCCATCGACGGCGCCCGCGGCGTGCTGCTCTCCATCTCCGGCGGCTCCGACCTCGGTCTCTTCGAGATCAACGAGGCGGCGCAGCTGGTCAGTGAGGCCGCACACCCCGAGGCCAACATCATCTTCGGCGCCGTCATCGACGACGCCCTGGGCGACGAGGTGCGGGTCACGGTCATCGCGGCCGGCTTCGACGGCGGACAGCCGCCGTCCAAGCGGGACAACGTGATCGGCGGCGCGTCCGCCAAGCGCGAGGAGCCGGCACCGCGAGCCACCGAGGCCCGCCCGTCCTTCGGCAGCCTCGGCAGCGTCACCCCGCGCGACGAACCGAAGGCTCCGGAGCCCGTCGAGGCCGCCCCGGCGAACGAGTTGCCGTCCGCCCCGGTCGCGCCGCAGATTCCGCCGGCCCGTCCCTACCAGGACAGCCAGGCCGAAGAGCTGGACGTGCCGGACTTCCTGAAGTGACCGGCACACGTGAACTGCAGAAGTGATCTCCTGAAGTGATAGGACAGCGCGACCACGCGAGCGGCGCCCACTTCGCCTTCACCGACCGGTGGGGCGGGGTGAGCGCCGCTCCGTACGAGGAGCTCAACCTCGGCGGCGCGGTCGGCGACGACCCGGCCGCCGTCCACGCCAACCGCAAGAGCGCGGCGCAGTCGCTCGGCTTCGACCCGGCGCACGTGGTCTGGATGAACCAGGTGCACGGCCCGGACGTCGCGGTGGTCGACGGGCCGTGGGGTACGGCCGCCGACATCCCGTCCGTCGACGCGATCGTCACCGCACGGCGCGGACTCGCTCTCGCCGTGCTCACCGCGGACTGCACCCCGGTCCTGCTCGCCGACCCCGTCGCGGGAATCGCCGCCGCCGCCCACGCCGGACGCCCCGGCATGGTCGCCGGAGTCGTCCCCGCGGCGGTCGCGGCGATGGTGGAACTCGGCGCCGAACCCGCCCGCATCGTGGCCCGCACCGGCCCCGCCGTCTGCGGGAAGTGCTACGAAGTCCCGGACGGGATGCGCGCCGAGGTGGCCGCCGTGGAACCCGCGGCGTACGCCGAAACCAGCTGGGGCACCCCCGCCGTCGATGTGACCGCCGGAGTGCATGCCCAGCTGGAGCGGCTCGGGGTGCGTGACCGGCAGCAGTCGCCGGTGTGCACCCTGGAGTCGCACGACCACTTCTCGTACCGCCGCGACCGCACCACCGGTCGGCTCGCTGGCTATGTCTGGCTGGACTGATGGGACATGACGGACCGTAAGGCTCAACTCGCAGCAAATCTGGCGCAGGTGGAGGAGCGCATCGCTTCGGCGTGCGTCGCCGCAGGCCGTAAGCGCGAGGAAGTGACCCTGATCGTGGTCACCAAGACGTACCCCGCGAGCGATGTGCGGATCTTGTCGGAACTCGGTGTGCGCGATGTCGCCGAGAACCGCGACCAGGACGCGGCACCCAAGGCAGCGGAATGCGCGGACCTGCCGCTCCGGTGGCACTTTGTCGGTCAGCTGCAGACCAACAAGGTTCGCTCCGTGGTCGGTTATGCCGATGTCGTGCAGTCCGTCGACCGCTCGAAGCTCGTCACGTCGCTGTCGACGGCGGCCGTGCGTGCGGAGCGCGAACTCGGCTGCCTGATCCAGGTCGCGCTCGACGCCGGGGAGAACGGGCGGGGTGAGCGCGGTGGCGTGGGGCCGGGCGGAATCGGGGAGTTGGCGGCACTTGTGGCGGACGCTCCCGGTTTGCGCCTCGACGGTCTGATGACGGTCGCACCGCTGACCGGCCCGTACGCGGACCGCCAACAGGCCGCGTTCGAGCGGCTGATGGATTTGTCGACTGACCTGCGCCGGGCTCATCCGGCTGCGAACATGGTGTCAGCAGGGATGAGTGCGGACCTCGAACAGGCCGTGGCGGCCGGAGCGACACATGTGCGCGTCGGTACGGCGGTACTCGGAGTCCGACCCAGGCTCGGGTAACGTCGCCAAGAAGTCGGACCACAGCAGAAAATATGGTCATTCTCGCTGATGGGCGGGGAGATCGCGTGGATCGCAGGCACTTCGGTTGACGTCAGCCGATCCACCACAGAGCGGAGGACTCAGAGCAATGGCCGGCGCGATGCGCAAGATGGCGGTCTACCTCGGCCTCGTGGAGGACGATGGGTACGACGGCCGGGGCTTCGACCCCGACGACGACTTCGAGCCCGAGCTGGACCCCGAACCCGAGCGGGACCGCAGGCGGCACGAACCCTCGCATCAGTCGCACAACACTCATCAGCCACACCAGTCCCAACGGGACGAATCGGTACGAGTGGTGCAGCCTCCCGCCCAGCGCGAACCGGCCCCGCTGCCCGCGGAATCCGGACGTCCGGCGCGAATCGCCCCCGTGGCATCCATCACACCTGAACGCCAGAGCCTGGAGAAGAACGCACCGGTGATCATGCCCAAGGTTGTGTCCGAGCGGGAGCCCTACCGCATCACGACGCTGCACCCCCGGACGTACAACGAGGCCCGTACCATCGGGGAACACTTCCGTGAGGGCACTCCTGTGATCATGAATCTGACGGAGATGGACGACACCGACGCGAAGCGACTTGTCGACTTTGCCGCCGGCCTTGTCTTCGGTCTGCACGGCAGCATTGAGCGGGTGACGCAGAAGGTGTTCCTGTTGTCGCCTGCTAACGTCGATGTCACGGCAGAGGACAAGGCCCGCATCGCAGAGGGCGGGTTCTTCAACCAGAGCTGAGACGCAGCACCGGTGAAGTGCCGGTGCAGTACTGGCAACGAGGCACGAGACACAGGGGAGAGGGAACCGCAGACATGAGCGTGGTTTTGGATGTTGTCTACATCGCGCTGATGTGTTTCCTCATCGTGCTGATCTTCCGGCTGGTCATGGACTACGTCTTCCAGTTCGCCCGCTCGTGGCAACCCGGCAAGGCGATGGTGGTCGTACTTGAGGCCACCTACACTGTCACTGATCCACCGCTCAAGCTTCTGCGGCGGTTCATTCCGCCGCTGCGTCTCGGGGGCGTGGCGCTCGACCTGTCCTTCTTCGTACTGATGATCATCGTCTACATCCTGATCTCCGTCGTGAGCCGGCTGTGAACGATACGGTCTTGCCGAATGCCGACGACTACGTTGAGGTGAAGAGATGCCGTTGACCCCCGAGGACGTGCGGAACAAGCAGTTCACGACCGTCCGCCTCCGAGAAGGCTATGACGAGGACGAGGTCGATGCCTTCCTCGACGAGGTCGAAGGCGAACTGACTCGCCTTCTCCGAGAGAACGAGGACCTGCGCGCGAAGCTCGCCGCAGCCACCCGCGCCGCTGCGCAGAACCAGCAGCAGGGCGGTATGCGCAAGCCTCCGGAACCGCAGGACCAGCGCGGTCCCGGTGCGCCGGTGCCCGCCGCAATATCGGGTCCGCAGCCGGTGCAGCCGCAGCAGCAGATGGGTGGCCCCATGGGCGGCCCGCCCCAGCTGCCCAGCGGTGCGCCGCAGCTGCCCGCAGGCCCCGGTGGACACGGTCCGCAGGGCGGTCCGCAGGGTCCCGGCCCGATGGGTCAGGGCCACCCCGGCCAGGGTCACCCCGGCCAGAACCAGCTCGGTCAGGGGCAGATGGGCCAGGGCCAGATGGGCCAGGGCCAGCTGCAGCAGCAGATGGGCGGCCCGATGGGCGGTCCCATGGGCGGTCCGATGGGTGGCCCCATGGGCGGTCACGGTCCGCAGATGCCGCAGCCCGGTCAGGGCCCCGGTGGCGACAGCGCCGCCCGTGTCCTCTCCCTTGCGCAGCAGACCGCCGACCAGGCGATCGCGGAGGCCCGTTCCGAGGCCAACAAGATCGTCGGCGAGGCCCGCAGCCGCGCCGAGGGTCTCGAGCGTGACGCCCGTGCCAAGGCCGACGCCCTGGAGCGGGACGCGCAGGAGAAGCACCGCGTCGCGATGGGCTCCCTGGAGTCCGCCCGCGCCACGCTGGAGCGCAAGGTCGAGGACCTGCGTGGCTTCGAGCGCGAGTACCGCACGCGTCTGAAGTCCTACCTCGAGTCGCAGCTGCGTCAGCTGGAGACCCAGGCCGACGACTCGCTGGCTCCCCCGCGGACGCCGGCAACCGCGTCGCTGCCGCCGTCGCCCGCGCCTTCCATGGCGTCGGCCGGTGCGGGTGCCCCGTCCTACGGCGGCAACCAGACCATGGGCGGCAACCAGCCTCCGGCCGGTCCGTCCTACGGTGGCCAGCAGCAGATGTCGCCGGCGATGACCCAGCCGATGGCGCCGGTGCGGCCGCAGGGTCCCGCGCCGATGCAGCAGGCTCCGTCGCCGATGCGCGGTTTCCTCATCGACGAGGACGACAACTGACGGGCGTGACCACGCCTTAGGCGTCGGCAGCGTTCAAGGGCCGGGCCCCCGGATTTCCGGGGGCCCGGCCCTTTGCCGTATCCACGGTGCGCCGGCGAGGTGCAGAGACGTTCATCTGTGCGTGAGGACGAAACGCCGAAGGCCCGGTCCCGCCAAGATCTTTGGCGGGACCGGGCCTTCGGTCGTGGGTTACGCCTTGCGCAGGCGGAACGTGAGGGCGAGCGGCTCGTCCGTGAACGCCTCGCCGTAGGTGTCGTCGGCCTCGCCCTGGGCGAAGTCCGTGGCGAGCACCTCGTCCGCGATCAGCGTGGCGTGCTCGGACAGGGCCGAGACGACCGCGGGCTCCGTGGACGTCCACCGCAGGGCGATCCGGTCCGCGACGTCCAGGCCGCTGTTCTTACGGGCCTCCTGGATCAGGCGGATCGCGTCACGGGCCAGGCCCGCCTGACGCAGCTCCTCCGTGATCTCCAGGTCGAGCGCCACCGTCGCGCCGGAGTCCGAGGCGACGGACCAGCCCTCGCGCGGGGTCTCCGTGATGATGACCTCGTCGGGGGCCAGCGTGATCGTCTCGCCGTCGACCTCGACCGACGTCGTGCCTTCGCGCAGGCCGAGCGAGAGCGCGGCGGCGTCCGCTTCTGCGACCGCCTTCGCGACCGCCTGGACGCCCTTGCCGAACCGCTTGCCCAGGGCGCGGAAGTTCGCCTTGGCGGTCGTGTCGACCAGGGAGCCGCCGACCTCGGAGAGCGACGCCAGCGAGGAGACGTTGAGCTCCTCGGTGATCTGGGCGTGCAGCTCCGGGTTGAGCGTCTCGAAGCCCGCGGCCGCGACCAGCGCGCGGGACAGCGGCTGACGGGTCTTGACGCCCGACTCCGCGCGCGTGGCGCGGCCCAGCTCGACGAGGCGGCGGACGAGGACCATCTGCCGCGACAGGTCCGGGTCGATGGCGGAGAGGTCCGCCTCCGGCCAGGTGGACAGGTGGACCGACTCGGGGGCGTCCGGCGTGACCGGGACCACCAGGTCCTGCCAGACCCGCTCCGTGATGAACGGCGTCAGGGGCGCCATCAGATGTGTGACCGTCTCGATGACCTCGTGCAGGGTGCGCAGGGCCCCCTTGTCGCCCTGCCAGAAGCGACGGCGCGAGCGGCGCACGTACCAGTTCGACAGGTCGTCGACGAACGAGGAGAGCAGCTTGCCGGCGCGCTGGGTGTCGTACGCCTCCAGGGCCTGCGTCACCTGGTCGGTGAGCGCGTGCAGCTCGGAGAGCAGCCAGCGGTCGAGCACGGTGCGGTCGGCGGGGGCCGGGTCGGCCTCACTGGGGGACCAGTCCGACGTCCGGGCGTACAGGGCCTGGAAGGCGACCGTGTTCCAGTACGTCAGGAGGGTCTTGCGGACCACTTCCTGGATCGTGCCGTGGCCGACGCGGCGCGCGGCCCAGGGGGAGCCGCCGGCGGCCATGAACCAGCGCACGGCGTCAGCGCCGTGCTGGTCCATCAGCGGGATCGGCTGGAGGGTGTTCCCCAGGTGCTTGGACATCTTGCGGCCGTCCTCGGCGAGGATGTGGCCGAGGCACACGACGTTCTCGTAGGACGACTTGTCGAAGACGAGCGTGCCGACCGCCATGAGGGTGTAGAACCACCCGCGGGTCTGGTCGATGGCCTCCGAGATGAACTGCGCCGGGTACCGGCTCTCGAAGAGCTCCTTGTTCTTGTACGGGTAGCCCCACTGCGCGAACGGCATCGAGCCCGAGTCGTACCAGGCGTCGATGACCTCGGGCACGCGCGTGGCCGTCTTCTCGCACTGGGGGCACGCGAAGGTGACCTCGTCGATGAAGGGGCGGTGCGGGTCGAGGTCCGCCAGGTCGGTGCCGGTCAGCTCGCCGAGCTCGGCCAGCGAACCGACGCAGGTGAGGTGGTCGTCCTCGCAGCGCCACAGCGGGAGGGGGGTGCCCCAGTAGCGGCTGCGGGACAGCGCCCAGTCGATGTTGTTGTTCAGCCAGTCGCCGAAGCGGCCGTGCTTCACGCTCGAAGGGAACCAGTTGGTCTTCTCGTTCTCCTGGAGAAGGCGGTCCTTGATCTCCGTGGTGCGGATGTACCAGGACGGCTGCGCGTAGTAGAGCAGCGCCGTGTGGCAGCGCCAGCAGTGCGGGTAGCTGTGCTCGTACGGGACGTGCAGGAAGAGCAGGCCGCGGTCCTTGAGGTCCTCGGTGAGCTTTTCGTCCGCCTTCTTGAAGAAGACACCGCCCACGAGCGGGACGTCCTCCTCGAAGGTGCCGTCGGGACGGACCGGGTTCACCACCGGCAGGCCGTACGCCTTGCAGACCTTGAGGTCGTCCTCACCGAACGCGGGGGACTGGTGGACCAGACCGGTGCCGTCCTCGGTGGTCACGTACTCGGCGTTGACGACAAAGTGCGCCGGGGCCGGGAACTCCACGAGCTCGAACGGACGTTGGTACTTCCAGCGCTCCATCTCGGCGCCGGTGAAGGACTCGCCGGTCTTCTCCCAGCCCTCGCCGAGCGACTTCTCGACGAGGGGCTCGGCGACGACGACCTTCTCGTTGCCGTCCGTCGCGACGACGTAGGTGACGTCGGGGTGCGCGGCGACCGCCGTGTTCGAGACGAGCGTCCAGGGGGTCGTCGTCCAGACGAGGAGCGAGGCCTCGCCGGCCAGCGGACCGGAGGTGAGCGGGAAACGGACGTAGACGGAGGGGTCGACGACCGTCTCGTAGCCCTGTGCCAGCTCGTGGTCCGAGAGCCCGGTGCCGCAGCGGGGGCACCAGGGGGCGACGCGGTGGTCCTGGGTCAGCAGGCCCTTGTTGAAGATCTCCTTGAGCGACCACCACACGGACTCGATGTACGCGGGGTCCATCGTGCGGTACGCGTCGTCGAGGTCGACCCAGTAACCCATGCGGGTCGTCAGGTCGGTGAAGGCGTCGGTGTGCCGGGTCACGGACTCGCGGCACATGGCGTTGAACTCGGCGATGCCGAACGCCTCGATGTCCTTCTTGCCGTTGAAGCCGAGCTCCTGCTCGACCGCCAGCTCCACGGGCAGGCCGTGGCAGTCCCAGCCGGCCTTGCGGGCCACGTGATAGCCGCGCATGGTGCGAAAGCGCGGGAAGACGTCCTTGAAGACGCGGGCCTCGATGTGGTGGGCGCCCGGCATGCCGTTGGCCGTGGGCGGGCCCTCGTAGAACACCCACTCGGGGCGTCCCTCGGACTGCTCCAAGCTCTTGGCAAAGATCTTCTGCTCGCGCCAGAAGTCGAGCACGGCATGCTCGAGGGCGGGCAGGTCGACCTGGGCGGGCACCTGGCGGTACGTCATCGATCTTCCTCCGGCGGACACTGTTTCTTCCGTCTCCGTCGGAGGGACGAGAGCTTCGTCTGTGACGTACGCCGTGTGCGGCGCGCTCCCGCGGTACCACCCTCCTTGGCCCTCCGGGGCGCTGACTGCTCCGGTGAGCCCCCTCATTGGGGTCGCGATGCCGGCTCTACTCGCCCCGCGAGCGGGGCTTTCTTCCGGCGGCTCCGGGGTGATCTTCGCGTCGCGCTCGCCCCCGGGCTTCCACCGCCCCCGGGTCGCTCTTGGCTGCGTACGCCGCTACTCGGCCCCATCCACGCTTCTCGCTCCGCCCAGTGTACGGGGCGTGGGCGCACGCGGCCGACCGGTTTTGGGGCGGGCGGGCCGGGGACCCGGGGCGGCCGGTGTCAGGCGTGCTGGGGGATCTCGTCCTTGAGGTTGCTGCGGATCATGTTCCGCAGCTCGGGGGTGTCGGTGTGACCGTGGACAGACACGGCGTGCAAGGCCGCGGCGCGGACCACCTCGTCCTCCTCGCCCGTGATGGCGAGGGTGCAGTTCGTCTCGCTCGGCACGTCACGGCAGTCGACTACTTTGCGCATGATGATGCACCTTCTCTATTTATGCCTCAGTTTATTCCTCTGAGTTCGTTGCCGTACGGGCTCGCCAGGGCTCTTTCCGGGCTGGTCGCGGCTTCGCGGGCTGACCCGAATGGCGACACGGGGCCTGACGGATCGCGGGGCGGTGCGCCTTCGCGGATTACCCGGCGGGGAGCTGGGCACAACGCTTGCAAGTCTGCCGCGCGGGACGTGCGGGGCGGGCGCATCGGGCGGTGTGCCCCGTTGCCGCGGGTCAGAAGTCGATTTATCGTCCCAGCACGATTCGCGAGCAAGATCACAAAATGTGAAGGGGCCGCGGCCATGGTGGCGAAAAAGAGACCGGCGGGGGTGCGTGAGGCATTCGCCGGCGCGAAGGCCGCGGTCGAGGAGGCGGTGCCTGCGAAGGCGGCGGCCGACGCGGCCCCGGCCGCGAAGAAGCCGGCCGCCGGGAAGAAGAGCATCGCGACGAAGACGGCGGCCAGGAAGAGCACGGCGGCCACGAAGACCGCTACGAAGAGAGCGGGGAGCGCGGGTACGAAGAGCGCGGCCGCCAAGAAGACGGCGAAGGCCGCGAAGGCGGCGGCCGAGACCGTAACCAAGACCGCCGGTCCCACCAAGACCGCCGGTCCCACCAAGACCGCCGGTCCCACCAAGACCGCCGGTCCCACCAAGACCGCCGGTCCCACCAAGACCGCCGACAGGACCGCTCAGTCGGCAAAGGCCGCGAAGTCCACGAAGGCCATGCAGAGCGCGAAGAACGCGAAGACCGCGCAGGCCTCCGGGGAAGCGGAAAGCGTCGTCGCCGCGGAGGGCGCGGCCGGGAGAACGGGCGCCAGGAAGGGCGCGGTCAAGAAGGCCACTGGTCACAAGAGCGCGGAGAAGAAGGCGGTCGCGTCCGCGGCCGATGGCGCGGCGTCGGCCGCGGAGACGACGGGAGCCACGACTGTGGTTGCGAAGAAGACCCCCGGCACGGCCACGGCGAAGAAGCCCCGCGCGGTGCCGAACGCGCGGGTCGCGGCCGTGGAGCCGGGCGAGCTCGCGGTACGGCCGGGCGAGGACCCCTGGACCCCGGCCGAGGTCACGGAGGCGCGGGCGGAGCTCCAGAGCGAGGCGCTGCGCCTGAACAGCGAGATCGAGTCGTCGGAGAAGGCGCTCGTCGGGCTCATGAGGGACTCCGGGGACGGTGCCGGCCACGACGAGGCGGACACCGGCACGAAGAACATCACGCGGGAGCACGAGCTGTCGCTGGCCGCGAACGCCAGGGAGATGCTCCAGCAGACCGAGCGCGCCCTGGAGCGGCTCGACGCGGGCACGTACGGGATCTGCGAGAACTGCGGGAACCCGATCGGCAAGGCGCGGATGCAGGCCTTCCCGCGCGCGACCCTGTGCGTCGAGTGCAAGCAGAAGCAGGAGCGCCGTTACTGACCCGGCGGCGCGCTCCGTCATGGAGTCGCTCCTGGGCTGCTGAGGGCGTACGCGTGTGCCGTACTCTCGTCCTCAGTCAGGTACCTAGGTTGAGGGACTCACGTGGCAGAGGCGGAGCGCGTCATCGGTACTCCGGACACCCCGGATGCGGGGGCAGACGGGCCGGACAACGGCGGGGAGGCCCAGGAGCGGCCCAAGGGCAAGCGGAGGATCGCCGTGCTGTTCGCGGTGGCCGCCCTCGCGTACGCCCTCGACCTGGTCAGCAAGATGATCGTGGTCGCGAAGCTGGAACACCACGAGCCGATCGAGCTCCTCGGTGACTGGCTGCGGCTCGAGGCGATCAGGAACGCGGGCGCCGCGTTCGGCATCGGCGAGGCCTTCACGATCATCTTCACCGTGATCGCCGCCGCCGTGATCGTCGTGATCGCCCGGCTCGCCCGCAAGCTCTACAGCCTGCCCTGGGCGATCGCGCTCGGGCTGCTCCTCGGCGGGGCGCTCGGCAATCTCACCGACCGGATCTTCCGTTCGCCCGGCGTCTTCGAAGGGGCCGTGGTCGACTTCATCGCGCCGAAGAGCTTCGCCGTGTTCAACCTCGCCGACTCCGCGATCGTGTGCGGCGGCATCCTGATCGTGCTCCTGTCGTTCCGGGGCCTCGACCCGGACGGGACCGTCCACAAGGACTGAGCGACCAGGGGCTTTCCTCTCGCGCGGTCCGGAGTGTCGGCGGGCTCCTGCATACTCAATGGGTGAGCACGATTCCCGAGATCCGAACCCTGCCCGTGCCCGACGGCCTGGAGGGCGAGCGCGTAGACGCCGCCATCTCCCGCATGTTCGGCTTCTCCCGCACCAAGGCCGCCGAGCTCGCCGCGGCGGGGAAGGTCGCGGTCGACGGCTCGGTGGTCGGGAAGTCCGAGCGGGTGCACGGCGGTGCCTGGCTCGAGGTGGAGATGCCGCAGGCGCCCGCCCCGGTGCAGATCGTCGCCGAGCCCGTCGAGGGCATGGAGATCGTCCATGACGACGACGACATAGTCGTGATCATGAAGCCGGTCGGCGTCGCCGCGCACCCCAGCCCCGGCTGGACCGGGACGACCGTGATCGGCGGCCTCGCAGCCGCCGGGTACCGGATCTCCACGTCCGGCGCCGCCGAGCGCCAGGGCATCGTCCACCGGCTCGACGTCGGCACCTCCGGCCTCATGGTCGTCGCCAAGTCGGAGCGCGCGTACACGACGCTGAAGCGCCAGTTCAAGGAGCGCGTCGTCGACAAGCGCTACCACTCGCTGGTCCAGGGCCACCCGGATCCGATGAGCGGCACGATCGAGGCCCCCATCGGGCGCCACCCGAACCACGACTACAAGTGGGCCGTGACGGCCGAGGGCAAGCCCTCCGTCACGCACTACGACCTCATCGAGGCGTTCCGCGCCGCCAGCCTCCTCGACATCAAGCTGGAGACGGGGCGCACGCACCAGATCCGCGTGCACATGTCCGCCCACCGGCACCCCTGCGTCGGCGACCTGACGTACGGCGCCGACCCGACGCTCGCCAAGCGTCTCGGCCTCACCCGGCAGTGGCTGCACGCCGTGCGCCTCGGCTTCGAGCACCCGGCCGACGGCGAGTGGGTCGAGTTCTCCAGCGACTACCCCGAGGACCTGCAGACGGCCCTGGACCGCGTCCGGGCGGAGAGCTCGTGACCGCGCCGCAGCCCTCTTCCGCATACGTGGTGCGGGTCGCCGACAGCGAGGCCGACCGCAAGGCGTGCTTCGCCGTGCGCCAGGAGGTCTTCGTCGTCGAGCAGCGGGTTCCTCAGGAGCTCGAGTACGACGAGCACGACGCCGGTTCCGGCACGGTGCACGTGCTGGCGCTGCGCGCCGACGGTGAGCCGCTCGGCACGGGGCGGCTGCTGACCGGCGCCGCCGCAGTGGCGAAGAACGGCGGGGACGCCGGGGTCGGCGCGCTCGGCCGGCTCGCGGTGGCGAAGTCCGCGCGCGGGCTCGGCGTGGGCGCGGCCCTCGTGCGGGCCATCGAGGACGCCGCGGCGGAGCGTGGGCTCGTCGCCGTGGACCTGCACGCGCAGACGCAAGCGCTGGGGTTCTACGAGCGCCTCGGCTATGCCGTGTACGGGCCGGAGTTTCCCGACGCGGGGATTGCGCACCGGGCGATGCGGAAGGCGCTGGGGCAGCCGGACGCCTCCTAGGTCCGCGCGGCCTGGTCTCAACGGCACGGACTCGCGCCACAAATCACCACAGAGCGACGTGCGTGGCACGCTGGGGACTTGATCGTCCGATGGCTTGACCGCCGTTACTCGCCGGGGTGCGCACCGTGGATCAGTTGGCCCTGCTGTTCGTGCTGTTGCTCGGGGCCTTGCTGAGTGTGCCGCTCGGAGACCGGCTCGGGCTGCCGGCGCCCGTGCTGATGACGCTGCTCGGCGTCAGCCTGGCGCTCCTCCCGGTCGTGCCGAACGTCGAGGTCCCGCCCGACCTGATCCTCCCGATGCTGCTGCCGCCCCTGCTCTACGCGGCCGTGAAGCGCACGTCATGGCGCCAGTTCGCCGCGAACAAGAAACCGATCTTCCTGCTGGCCGTGGCCCTGGTCTTCGTCACCATGGCGGCCGTCGCGTTTGTCGCCAACGCCATCGTGCCGGGCCTGTCGATCGCCGCGGCCCTCGCGCTCGGCGCCCTCGTCGCACCGCCCGACCCCGTCGCCGCGACCGCGGTGGCCGGCCAACTCGGCCTGCCCCGCCGCCTGGTGTCGACCCTGGAGGGCGAGGGCCTGTTCAACGACGTGACCGCGATCGTGCTCTACCACGTGGCCATCGCCGCCGTCGTGAGCGGCAGTTTCTCGTGGCCGGAGGCCGTCGTCTCGCTGCTCCTGTCCGCTGTCGTGGCGCTCGTCGTCGGGCTCGTGATCGGCTGGACCGCGAACAAGCTGATGAACTTCCTCGACGACTCCACGCTCCAGATCGGCCTGACGCTCCTGATGCCGTACGCCTCGTACGTGCTGGCCGAGGAGCTGCACGGCTCCGGGGTGCTTGCCGTACTCGTCACCGCGCTCTTCCTCGCCGAGTACGCGTTCGGCGCGGACGACGTCATGACCCGGCTGACCGGCCGCGCCTTCTGGGACGTCGTCGACACACTCGTCACCGGCGTCGCCTTCGGCCTCATCGGCCTCGAACTGCACAACGCGATCAGGACCGCGTCCGGCCGCTGGGGCGAGATGCTCGGCTGGGCCGGCACCGTCGTGGCGGTCGTCATCTTCGTACGCCTGCTGTGGCTGCTTCCGGCTACCTGGCTGACGCGGCGTCTGCATGCGCGGCGGGATCTCGACGAGGACATCCCCATCTCCTGGCGCGAGACCGTGATCATGTGGTGGGCCGGAATGCGCGGGGTCGCCTCCGTCGCGCTGGCCCTCGCCATCCCGTTCACGATGGACGACAAGTCACCGTTCCCCGACCGCGACGAGATCGTCTTCATCGCGTTCGGTGTCATCATGGGCACCCTCGTGCTCCAGGGGCTGAGCCTGCCCTGGCTGGTGAAGAAGCTGGGGGTCAAGGCGGACGCCGAGAAGGAGAAGGAGTTCGAGCAGCAGCTCGCGCTCCGCGCGGCCAGGGCCGCCAAGCGTCGCCTCAAGGAGATCGAGGAGGTCGAGGAGCTGCCCGACGACCTCTCCGACCAGATGGCCCGCAGGGCCTACGACATCGGGCTGCGCATCGACCCCGAACTGGGCAGCGAGGAACGCAAGGAGGCGCACGCCAAGCGCGTCGCAAGAATCAAGCGCGTGCGCCGCATCCAGAACGAGATGCTCTCCGCCGCCCGCCACGAGGTGCTCGCGGCGCGCAGCGAGCCGGGCGCCGACCCCGAGATCGTGGACCGCGTACTGAGCCACCTCGACGTGCGCAGCCTGCGCTGAGGAGCGCGGCCGCTGACGGTGACGGGCGCCCCCGGATGGCACCATGGGCCCCATGAACATCATGCTTTTCCACTCGACGTACGGCCTGCGTCCCGCCGTCCGAGACGCGGCCGACCGGCTGCGGGCCGCCGGACACGAGGTGTGGACCCCGGACCTCTTCGAGGGCCGCACCTTCGACACCGTCGAGGACGGCATGGCCTTCAACGAGGAGATCGGCAAGGACGAGCTGCTCAAGCGCGCCATCCTCGCCGCCGCTCCGTACTCCGAGCGCGGGCTCGTCTACGCCGGCTTCTCCCTCGGCGCCTCGATCGCGCAGACCCTGGCCCTCGGCGACGAAAAGGCACGCGGCCTGCTGCTCCTGCACGGCACCTCGGACATCGCCGAGAACGCCTCCGTGGACGAACTGCCCGTACAGCTGCACGTCGCCGAGCCCGACCCGTTCGAGACGGACGACTGGCTGAGCGCCTGGTACCTCCAGATGGGCCGGACCGGCGCCGACGTGGAGGTCTACCGGTACGCGGGCGCCGGCCACCTCTACACCGACCCCGAACTGCCGGACTACGACGCGGAGGCGGCCGAGGCCACCTGGCGGGTGGCGCTCGGCTTCCTCGATTCGCTCTAGGCCGTACCGCCGTCCGCTAGCCCGCGCGGTACGCCGTCCAGCTGTCCTTCATCCGCTGCACCTGGCCCGCGGTGAACTGGTACATGCAGGAGTCGTACGTGTAGTCCATGAAGTTGTGGATCGGGTCGACCCCCGTCTTGTTGGTGCAGGTGTCGCGCCCGGTCGGGCACTCGAACGCGGCGCTCTTCTCGGCCGGGGTGTCGGAGACGTAGTCACCGTTGCCGTTACAGCCGCCCTGGAACGTGTGGTACAGCCCCATCCAGTGGCCGATCTCGTGGGTGCCCGTGTCGCCCTGGTTGTAGTTGGTGGCCGAGCCGCCCGGCAGCGAGGTGTCCAGGACGACCACACCGTCGTCGGACGGGTTCGACTTGTACGAGGACGGGAAGGTCGCCCAGCCGAGCAGGTCCTGGCCGAGGTTGGCCGTGTAGAAGTTGAGCGCGCCCGCGCCGCCCTTGCGGAGCGAGGACTTCATGGACTTCTCGGCGGCGGAGCCCGGCGTGATGCCGTTGTACCAGGCGGCGTTGTCCGTGTAGTCGGTGCCGGCCAGCGTGAACGTGAAGCCCGAGTCGTTGTTGCCGGTGCCCTGGCCGCTGTAGGCCGCGTTCAGGACGTCGATCTGCTGGGCGATGTCGGTCGACGTGAGATTGCCGGTCGCGCCGTCGTGGATGACGTGGACGTAGACCGGGATCGTGGTCGATGCGGCGGCGAGGCCTCTGGAGAGGGTGCCGTCGGCGCGCATCCTGTCGAGTCTGCGCTGCATGTCCGCGTCCATGGACTTGGCCTTGGCCGCGCTGACCTCGTTCGGCTCCTGCGCGTGGCCGGCGCCGGTGGGCTTCTTCTCGCGTGCCACGGCGTTGCCGCTGTCGGCGCACTTCTGCGCGGAGGCCGACGCCTTGGCGGTGGCGGCGCTGCCCGACGGGGCGGACAGCGGGGCGATCGCCAGGGTTCCGGCCACCAGCGCGGTGCCGACCAGCCGGCGGCGCATCAGCGGAGATATTCGGGCAAGCGTGGTCATGCGGACTCCTCGCGGACGGGTGGGGGAGGAACTTCCTCGCCGCCGCGGGGAGATTACGTGGCCATGTCAGTCCTTGAAGAGCGAAGTTCTGGCCCAATCAACTACCGCTCTTCCTCCGGCAATTCGGGGCAACGGGAAGAAATTTTCTTGTGGCGTCCGGAGTTTGAGATCCGTACGTAACGGGAGCGGTTACCGCGACGGGTGGTGTGTCCGCATTCGATCCGCGGACACCACCACCCGCCGTAGTGCTGTGATCTGTTCTTAACGCGCCGATGAGTGGCCGGAATTGGCCTTTCGTCCGCCACCCGAGGTTCGGCTCAGCGCACCGGCGCGTTCACCCGCTCGACCTTCTGTGCGCCGCTGAGTGTCCGGTAGGAGCGGGCCCAGGAGGTCGTCGCGGCTCGGTCCGTGCGGTCGGAGACGATGTAGTAGTCCATCTGCGAGCGTTCGGCGGTGACATCGAGGACGCCGTAGCCGTGCGCGTCCATGTCGAGCCATTTCACATGGCGGTTGGCCGCCTTGATGGCGCCCTCCGCCACCGTCGAGACGGTGTTCGGAGCCACGTGCAGGATGTCGTCGAGGTTGTCGGAGGTCACCGACGTGACGACGAACTCCGTGGCCGCGGACGGAGAGAGGGGATACGTTCCGGCCGTCACCGGTACGTCGTTCGCCCAGGCCATGTGGATGTCGCCGGTGAGGAAGACCGTGTTGCGGATCGCGTTGTCCCGCAGGTGCCCGATCAGCTCCTTGCGGTCGTGCGTGTAGCCGTCCCACTGGTCGACGTTGATCGCGAGGCCGCCGGTCGGCAGGCCGAGCAACTCGGCGAGCGGCTCCAGCAGATGGGCCGGCAGCGAACCGAAGGCGACCGGCGAGATCATCACCGAGGTGCCGACCAGCTTCCACGAGGCGTCCGACGCGCCGAGGCCCGCCTTGAGCCAGTCGAGCTGGGCGCGGCCGGTGATGGAGCGCTCGGGGGAGTCCACGTCGCCGTTGCCGACGGTCGACTGCTGGGAGCGGAACGAGCGCAGGTCGAGCAGGTGCAGATCGGCCAGCTTGCCGAAGCGCAGGCGGCGGTAGACGGTGCCAGCGGTGGACGGACGCACGGGCATCCACTCGAAGTACGCCTGCTTGGCGGCCTGCTGACGCGCAGCCCAGTCGCCCTCGGTGCCGGGCGTGTGGTTCTCGGCGCCGCCCGACCAGGCGTCGTTGGCGAACTCATGGTCGTCCCAGATGGCGATCAGCGGGTGCGCGGCGTGCACGGCCATCACGTCGGCGTCGGTCTTGTGCAGGCCGTGGCGCACGCGGTAGTCGGCGAGCGTGAGGATCTCGTGCCGCGGTTCGTGCTGTCGTACGACGTACTTGGCCTCGGGGTACTCGCCGGTCTTGTACTCGTAGATGTAGTCGCCGAGATGGAGCACCGCGTCCAGGTCGGTGCGGGCGGCGAGATGGCGGTACGCCGAGAAGTAGCCGGCCTCCCAGTTGGCGCAGGAGACGACGCCGAACCGGACGCCCGCGGCCTGCGCGTCGAGCGCGGGCGCCGTGCGCGTGCGGCCCACGGGGGAGACGGCGCTCTGAGTGCCTTCTACGGAGAAGCGGAAGTAATAGACGCTCGCAGGGAGCAGGCCCCTTACATCGGCCTTGACGGTGTGGTCGGCGGACGCCCGGGCCGTGGTGGTGCCGTGGGCGACGACCTGGCGGAAGTCCTTGTCCTGCGCGACCTCCCAGCGGACGTCCGTGTCGGGGTCCTTTCCGGAGCCGGGCACGGCATCGGGGGTGGGCGTCACGCGCGTCCACAGGAGGATGCCGTCGGGCAGCGGGTCGCCCGACGCGACGCCGTGCAGGAAGGCGGGTCCGTCCGCCGCGTGCGCGGCGTGCGCGGTGGCGAGCGGGGCGAGGGCTGCGGCGCCGGCCGTGGCGGCGGCTGCCTTCACGACCGAACGGCGGCGCGGGGCAAGGGAATCGGCCGTCCCGGCTGCGGTGCCGAGAGGTCCGTCTATCTTGAGTCGACTGGTCACGAGCGATCACATTACTGACCAGTAAAAGCAAAGTGTGGGCGAACTCCGAAGAGTTCGCCCACACTTCGACCGCGCGTCAGCCGGCCGGACCGTCCATGCGTCAGGCCTTGAGGGCCTTGTCGATCGCGGTCGTGTAGTCGGCCACGTTCATCGGGGCGTTCCCGTCGGGCCCGGTGAGGGTCTTGCCGTCCATCTTGAGGGTCGGCGTGCCCTTGACGTCGCTGTCGTCGAACTTCTTCGACATGGTCAGCGCCCACTTGTCGTAGGTGCCGTCCTTGACGTCCTTCTGGAACGCCTTGTTGTTCTTGAGGGCGTCGACGGTGTTCGCCACCTTGATCAGGTAGGTGTCCTTCTGGAACTTGTCGTCCGTCTCATCGGGGTGGTTCGCCTTCGAGTACAGCGCGGTCTTGTACTCGAGGAACGCCTCCGGGCTGACGTTCAGCGCGGCGCCCAGGGCGCTGAGGGCGTTCTTGGAGCCCTCGCCGTTGTCGCTGTTGTCGATGAACGTCGCGCCGATGTACTGGATCTTGTACTTGCCGGTCTCGACGTCCTTGTCGACGTTCGAGCCGACGGTCTGCTCGAAGGTGGCGCAGATCGGGCAGCGCGGGTCCTCGTACATCTCGAGGGTCTTCTTCGCGCTGTCCTTGCCGATGACGACCGTGGTCCCGTTCTTGCCCGACGTGTTCGCGGGCGCGACCAGCTTGTCGTCCTTCGCGGCCTCCCAGTAGCTGGGCTTGTTGGCCTGCATCACGGCGAAGCCGATGCCGCCCGCTATCGCGAGGACCGCGACGATGGCACCGGCGACGGTCACCTGCCGCTTCGCCTTCTCCTTCTTCGCCTGCTTCTCGCGCTCGACGCGAAGCCGCTCTCGGGCGGCCCTCTTCGCGGCCTGGCTGTTCCTCTGGCTCATGATCGTTCTCCGTGTGGGTTCTGCGAAGTCTTCGGGGGGACTGCTGTGCCGGGCCCGGCCTCAGGCGGCCAGGGCCACGCACGGCGGTCCGCGCCGTCCCACGGAGTGCGCCCACAGCTGCGTACGCGCGGCCCGCACCCGGCGCGAGGGGCGCCGCGGCAGGCGGCGTACGGGCTCCAGGTGGGCCCGCACCGCGGCGAAGGCGATCAGCAGCGGCCGGAAGGTGAACCCGGCGACCGCGCGCAGCAGCTGGGCCAGCGCCTGCTCGCCGCGGCGCAGCCAGGCGGCGGCAAGGAGGCCGACGGCCACATGCGCGCCGAGGAGCAGCCAGGCGGCGGCAGGGTCGGTGTGCGCGAGGAGCGTGGCGGACTTGTCGGTGTGTCCGCCGGTCATGCGGGCCAGCGGCGTACCGACGCTGCCGCCGCACAGGACGTCGAGGCCGACCGCCCGCAGCGGCCCGGCCACGGGCCCGCCCGCCGCGCCGTAACAGACGTGCTGGCCCGTGGTGAACACCGTGTCGGCGGCCAGCTCCAGCGGCACGAGCAGGGCCGCGATCCGGCCGAAGCTCCGCTCGCGCCCCGCCAGCGCGTACGCGAGGACGAAGACGGCGAAGGCCGTGGCCGCCACCGTCACCAGCGGAAGGGGGACCCGGGACAGCAGGACGTGCGACGCGGCGGAGAGCGTCACGACGAGCGCCGTGAAGAGTGCCGCGCGCACGGCTCTGAGCTGGGTCCCGGATATGTCGTCCATCGCGGAGGAGTGTGCCATGCGTTCCTGTAAGGGACCCCTAAAGGGTCGCTGTGTGTTACGGGAGCGTTGTCGGCCCCTGCGGCCTACAGGCCCGGGATCCGGCCGTTGCGGAAGAGGTCCACGAAGATCTGGTGGTCCGCACGCGCGCGTGCCCCGTAGTCGTGCGCGAAGTCGACCAGCAGACCCGCGAAGCCGTCCTCGTCCGCCGCGATGACCGCGTCGATGGCCCGCTCCGTGGAGAACGGCACCAGGGACTGCCCGGACAGGTCGTCGGCCGCCGCGTGCATCGTCGCCGTGGCCCGGCCGAGGTCGGCGACGACCGCCGCGATCTCGTCCAGGTCGTCGATGTCCGACCAGTCGAGGTCCACCGCGTACGGCGACACCTCGGCGACCAGCTGCCCCGAGCCGTCCAGCTCGGTCCACCCCAGCCACGGGTCCGCGTGCGCCTGGAGAGCGCGCTGTGAGATGACCGTGCGGTGGCCCTCGTGCTCGAAGTAGTCCCGGATCGCCGCGTCCGTGATGTGCCGCGACACGGCCGGGGTCTGCGCCTGCTTGAGGTAGATCACGACATCGTTCTCCAGGGCGTCGCTGTTGCCCTCCAGAAGGATGTTGTACGAGGGCAGACCCGCGGAGCCGATGCCGATGCCGCGCCGCCCCACGACGTCCTTCACGCGGTACGAGTCGGGGCGGGTCAGGGACGACTCGGGGAGCGTCTCCAGATACCCGTCGAAGGCCGCGAGGACCTTGTAGCGCGTGGCCGCGTCGAGCTCGATGGAGCCGCCGCCGGGCGCGAAACGGCGCTCGAAGTCACGGATCTCCGTCATCGAGTCGAGCAGCCCGAAGCGCGTCAGGGAGCGGGCGTCGCGCAGCGCGTCCAGGAGCGGGCCCTCGGCGGTGTCCAGGGTGAAGGGCGGCACCTCGTCGCTCTTCGCTCCCGTCGCCAGCGCGTGGATCCGCTCGCGGTAGGCGCCCGCGTACGTGCCCACCAGCTCGGTGATCTGCTCGTCACTGAGTGCCTTGGAGTAGCCGATCAGCGCCACGGAGGCGGCGAAGCGCTTGAGGTCCCAGGTGAAGGGGCCGACGTACGCCTCGTCGAAGTCGTTCACATTGAAGATCAGGCGGCCCGTGGAGTCCATGTACGTACCGAAGTTCTCCGCGTGCAGATCGCCGTGGATCCACACCCGGCCCGTACGGTCGTCCAGGTACGGGCCGCCGTGCCGCTCGCGCTCCAGGTCCGCGTAGAACAGGCACGCCGTGCCGCGGTAGAAAGCGAAGGCGGACGAGGCCATCTTCCGGAACTTGACCCGGAACGCCGCGGGGTCGGCGGCCAGGAGCTCGCCGAACGCGGTGTCGAAGACGGTGAGGATCTGCTCGCCGCGCTGCTCAGCGGTGGGCTGCGGGACCGACATCGCGGGGTGCCTCCTGGTGCGGGCTGTGTCCGTCGGGGGTGACGGCGGATGGTGACCGTGGATCGTGAATGGGGGACAGCTGTCCTGCTCTGTCCAACGCACGACCGTACCCCCGAGTGCCCGCCCGCCCGTCACCCGACCTCCGCCCTTTATCGGGACGCTGCGCGCCGCAGTGTTCATCTCGGATGTCAGTGGCCACCCGTAGACTTCCAAGCTGTCCCCCGAGGCTGACCGCTGCCCGTCACCGGTCCGTTTCCGTCCGTTCTCGTTGGAGGCCGAAGCCGTGTCAAAGCCGCCGTTCACGCACCTGCACGTCCACACCCAGTACTCGCTGCTGGACGGTGCCGCGCGGCTCAAGGACATGTTCAACGCCTGCAATGAAATGGGCATGACGCACATCGCCATGTCCGACCACGGCAACCTCCACGGGGCGTACGACTTCTTCCATACGGCGAAGAAGTCCGGGGTCGTCCCGATCATCGGGATCGAGGCGTACGTCGCCCCCGAGTCCCGGCGCAACAAGCGCAAGGTCCAGTGGGGCCAGCCGCACCAGAAGCGGGACGACGTCTCCGGTTCGGGTGGTTACACGCACAAGACGATCTGGGCGGCGAACAGCACGGGCCTGCACAACCTCTTCAAGCTGTCCTCGGACGCGTACGCGGAGGGCTGGCTGACGAAGTGGCCGCGCATGGACAAGGAGACGATCTCCCAGTGGTCGGAGGGGCTCATCGCCTCGACCGGCTGTCCGTCCGGTGAGCTCCAGACGCGCCTTCGCCTCGGCCAGTTCGACGAGGCGGTCAAGGCGGCGGCCGAGTACCAGGACATCTTCGGCAAGGACCGGTACTTCCTGGAGCTGATGGACCACGGCATCGACATCGAGCGCCGGGTCCGCGACGACCTGCTGCGGGTCGGCAAGAAGCTCGGCATCCCGCCCCTGGTGACGAACGACTCGCACTACACGTACGCGCACGAGGCGACCGCGCACGACGCCCTGCTCTGCATCCAGACCGGCAAGAACCTCTCGGACCCGGACCGCTTCCGCTTCGACGGCACGGGCTACTACCTCAAGACGACCGACGAGATGTACGCCATCGACTCCTCGGACGCCTGGCAGGAGGGCTGCGCCAACACGCTCCTGGTGGCGGAACAGATCGACACCACGGGCATGTTCGAGAAGCGCGACCTGATGCCCAAGTTCGAGATCCCGGACGGCTTCACCGAGGTCACCTGGTTCCAGGAAGAGGTCCGGGTCGGCATGAACCGCCGCTACCCGGGCGGCGTCCCCGAGGACCGGCAGAAGCAGGCCGAGTACGAGATGGACATCATCATCCAGATGGGGTTCCCCGGGTACTTCCTGGTCGTCGCCGACTTCATCATGTGGGCCAAGAACAACGGGATCGCGGTGGGACCGGGCCGTGGTTCGGCGGCCGGTTCGATCGTCGCGTACGCCATGGGCATCACCGACCTCGACCCGATCACGCACGGACTGATCTTCGAGCGGTTCCTCAACCCCGAGCGCGTCTCCATGCCCGACGTCGACATCGACTTCGACGAGCGCAGGCGCGTCGAAGTGATCAGGTACGTGACCGAGAAGTACGGCGCCGACAAGGTCGCCATGATCGGCACCTACGGAAAGATCAAGGCCAAGAACGCGATCAAGGACTCCGCGCGCGTCCTCGGCTACCCGTACGCGATGGGCGACCGCCTCACCAAGGCGATGCCCGCCGATGTCCTCGGCAAGGGCATCGACCTCTCGGGCATCACCGACCCCGCCCACCCGCGCTACAGCGAGGCGGGCGAGATCCGCGGGATGTACGAGAACGAGCCGGACGTCAAGAAGGTCATCGACACCGCCAAGGGCGTCGAGGGCCTGGTCCGGCAGATGGGCGTGCACGCCGCCGGCGTCATCATGTCCAGCGAGCCCATCGTCGACCACGCCCCGCTCTGGACGCGGCACACCGACGGCGTCACCATCACGCAGTGGGACTACCCGCAGTGCGAGTCGCTCGGTCTGCTGAAGATGGACTTCCTCGGCCTGCGCAACCTCACGATCATGGACGACGCCGTCAAGATGGTGAGGGCCAACAAGGGCGTCGACCTGGAGATGCTCAGCCTGCCGCTGGACGACCCCAAGACGTACGAGATGCTCTGCCGCGGTGACACGCTCGGCGTGTTCCAGTTCGACGGCGGCCCGATGCGCTCCCTGCTCCGCCAGATGCAGCCGGACAACTTCGAGGACATTTCCGCCGTCTCGGCCCTGTACCGGCCGGGCCCGATGGGAATGAACTCGCACACGAACTACGCGGAGCGCAAGAACGGGCGCCAGGAGATCACCCCGATCCACCCGGAGCTCGAAGAGCCGCTGAAGGAGACCCTGGGTCTCACCTACGGCCTCATCGTGTACCAGGAGCAGGTGCAGAAGGCCGCCCAGATCATCGCCGGCTACTCGCTCGGCGAGGCCGACATCCTGCGCCGCGTGATGGGCAAGAAGAAGCCCGAGGAACTGGAGAAGAACTTCGTCCTCTTCCAGGCCGGCGCCAAGAAGAAGGGCTTCTCCGACGCGGCGATCCAGGCCCTGTGGGACGTCCTGGTGCCGTTCGCCGGATACGCGTTCAACAAGGCGCACTCCTCCGCGTACGGCCTCGTCACCTACTGGACCGCCTACCTCAAGGCGAACTACCCGGCCGAGTACATGGCCGCGCTGCTCACGTCGGTGAAGGACGACAAGGACAAGTCCGCGGTCTATCTCAACGAATGCCGCCGCATGGGCATCAAGGTCCTCCCGCCGAATGTGAACGAGTCCGAGCACAACTTCGCCGCCCAGGGCGATGACGTGATCCTCTTCGGCCTCTCCGCCGTGCGTAACGTCGGTACGAACGTGGTCGAGTCGATCATCCGCAGCCGCAAGGCGAAGGGGAAGTACGCCTCCTTCCCCGACTACCTCGACAAGGTCGAGGCCGCCGCGTGCAACAAGCGCACCACGGAATCGCTGATCAAGGCAGGCGCGTTCGACACGATGGGGCACACCCGCAAGGGCCTCACCGCACAGTACGAGCCGATGATCGACAACGTCGTACAGGTCAAGCGCAAGGAGGCCGAGGGGCAGTTCGACCTCTTCGGCGGCATGGGCGAGGAGGACAGCAGCGAGCCGGGCTTCGGGCTCGACGTCGAATTCTCCGAGGACGAGTGGGAGAAGACGTATCTCCTCGCCCAGGAGCGCGAGATGCTCGGCCTGTACGTCTCCGACCACCCGCTGTTCGGACTCGAGCACGTGCTGTCCGACAAGGCGGACGCGGGCATCGGCCAGCTCACCGGCGGCGACTACTCGGACGGGTCGATCGTCACCATCGGCGGCATCATCTCCGGCCTCCAGCGCAAGATGACCAAGCAGGGCAACGCCTGGGCCATCGCGACCGTCGAGGACCTCGCCGGCTCCATCGAGTGCATGTTCTTCCCGGCGACGTACCAGCTGGTGTCGACCCAACTCGTCGAGGACGCCGTCGTGTTCGTCAAGGGCCGCCTCGACAAGCGCGAGGACGTGCCGCGCCTCGTCGCGATGGAACTCATGGTCCCCGACCTGTCGAACGCCGGGACCAACGCGCCCGTGACGATCACCATCCCCACGGTGAAGGTGACCCCGCCGATGGTCAGCAGGCTCGGCGAGATCCTCAGCCACCACAAGGGCAACAGCGAGGTGCGGATCAAGCTCCAAGGGGCCCGTAAGACAACGGTGCTGCGGCTCGACCGGCACCGCGTGCAGCCCGATCCCGCGCTCTTCGGCGACCTCAAGGTGCTGCTCGGGCCGTCCTGTCTGGCGGGCTGAGGCAGCGGGCTGCGAGGCCTGAGGCGTGGGCGGTTACGTGAGTGAGGGGCGTTCCCGGAAGATTCCGGGAACGCCCCTCACCGTGTGCCCAAAGGGCTACCTGCCTTGCGGAAGGCGTCAGTTGTGGCCGAAGCGGCGCTGGTGCTTACGGGCAACGTCCGCGGGGGTGCCCTGAGCCTGCGACTGCATCTCCGACTGGGCTTCCATACCGGCCGACTTGGCCTTCTCGGACGCCTGCTCGGAGGTGGAAGCGCGGCTGCGCTGGTCGCCCTGCTTGCGGTTCTTGTTCTTGGCCATGGTGACTGCCTCCTGCGGGGGGTCTAGGGGCCAGGGCCGGATTCAGATTCACATATGCTGACGAGGCACGCATTTCAGAGAATTACCGTGCGTAATAAGCGCTGTCAGCGCGTTGTTCGGAGCCGCATCGGGAGTTCTGTGAGCGGGCCGCTTCGGGAATTCGTCCGATCCGCCACGCCGAAGATCGAGTTCGGGCCGTTAACCTCCGCGTGGTCGGGCAGACTCGAAGGAAACCCGAAGCGAACCCGCGATCGTCGACACCGTGGGACCTCCGGACGCCGGTAATTCAGCGAAAGAGGGTGGATCGCGTGGACCGTTGCATCGTCCTGGTGGACGCCGGTTACCTGCTGGGGGCCGCCGCGAGTCTCCTCGCGGGGGAGCCGTCCCGGTCCCGGATCACCGTCGATCACGTCGCCCTCATCCAGGGGCTGCGTGAGCGCGCCGAATCCGACACCGAGCGGCCACTTCTGCGGATCTACTGGTTCGACGGGGCACCGGACCGGGTGCCCCAGCCCGAGCACCGCCGGCTCCGCGTGATGCCCCGTGTGACCGTGCGGCTCGGTGCGTTGACGCGGAGCGACGGGCGGTGGGCGCAGAAGGGGGTCGACGCGGCGATGCACGCCGAGCTGACCGAACTCGCCCGTAACCGCGCTTGCTCCGACATCGTGCTCGTCACCGGCGACGGTGATCTGCTGCCCGGCATGATGGCCGCGAAGGAGCACGGGGTCGCCGTGCATCTGTGGGCCGTACAGGCCGCCGACGGCGACTACAACCAGTCCGAGGACCTCGTCGCCGAGGCCGACGAGCGGCGTGTGCTCGACCGGGCCTGGATCACCAAGGCCGTGCGGGCCAAGGAAGTCGGCGGGATCTGTGCGCCGCAGCCCGCTCCGCGGCCGGAGATCGCGGCGATTCTGTCCGCGCCGCTGCCCGAGTCGGCGCTCGCCTCCGCGGCGGGGCGCTCCGCGGATCTGTCCGATGTGCCGGGGGGCGGCGGCGCCTCCGTCCCCGGCGGGGGGCCGGGGGGTGCCGCGGCGGGCGCTGACGGTGCCGATCATGGTGTGGCCGCGCGTGAAGGTGACGGTGGAGGGGCCGAGGACGAGCGGGGTGGCGTGGGGAAGGGCGTGCCCACGCCCAAGGACCTCGCGGCCCTGCGGGGGCCCGGTGCCGCTCCTGGGCTCGGCGCGCATCCTCAAGTCCATCCCGCGCAGCACCCCGCCAACGCGACGCTGCGGTGGTCGTCCGACAAGGGGTGGGTCGAGCGGCCCGGGGTCGTGGGGGAGTCCGCGGACGCGGCGTCCCTGCCGACGCTGGCGCAGCTGACCACCGCGGAGCAGCGGTGGGCCGACCGCGAGGAGGACATCACCACCGTCGGGGGTGACCCCTTCGAGGTAGGGCAGGTGTTCGCCCGGCGGTGGATGGAGCGGCTGGGGGACCAGGTGCAGTTGCAGAAGCTGTCCACCATGTATCCCCGGGTGCCGCATCGCATTGACGGGGAGCTGCTGCGGTATGCCGCGCGGTTCGGGCTCCTTGCCCATAAGGACGATCAGATCGACGAGCACGATCGGTATGCGATTCGGGCCGGGTTCTGGCGCGAGGTCGATGTGCGTAGCGCTGCGGAGCGGGTGAGCGCGGAGTAGCGGGTTGCTGCCGAGCGGGGGTGGGGCGGTCTTGCCTTGGGTGGTGTTCTCGGCGGGTGCGGGTGCGGGTGCGGGTGCGGGTGCGGGTGCGGGGTGCCGGGTGCCGGCTTGTTCTGGGGTTCTGCTCGTGCCGGTGGGGGGTGCGGGGCCGGGCCGGTATGTCCGTCCTCGCTTGGATGGTTCGGCGTTGGATTTCGTGCGCGTCAGTAGTGTGTGCCGGCTCCGGGCGGACATACCGGCCCGGCCCCTCCCGTTCGCTCGCGGGTGCGGATGCTTCGGGGCCGGGGGTCCTGTCCCTCGGGCCTTGTACGTGGGTGGGTGCGGGGCGCGTCCCGATTTCGGTGGCATGTCTACCCGGGCGTCGTCGGGAGGGTGCGACCCCGTAGTCTCGTCCTTCGTGAGTACGCGCACGGCACAGGCGGCCCCCAGAGGGCGACGGGGGGATGTGGTGTGCGTCGTGCGGGATCTCGTGCGTACGTATCCCGCCACCCGCGGGCGTCGCGGAGCGCCCGGGAGCGCTGCGATCCGGGCCACCGACGGGGTGTCCCTCGAGATCCGGCGCGGGGAGATCTTCGGGCTGCTCGGGCCGAACGGCGCCGGTAAGTCCACCCTCGTACGGCAGCTGACCGGGCTGATGCGGCCCGACAGCGGGAGCGTCGGGATTCTGGGGCACGACATCGTCCGGTATCCGGAGCGGGCCTCGCGCATCCTGGCCTATCTGGGGCAGGAGTCGAGCGCTCTGGACGAGCTGACCGTGTCGCTCGCCGCCGAGACGACCGGGCGGCTGCGGGGGCTCGATCTGCGTACGGCCCGCGCCGAGCGGGACGCCGTGGTCGAGGAGCTGGGGCTCGGGGCGATCGCGTCGCGCCCCCTGAAGAAGCTTTCCGGCGGGCAGCGGCGGCTTGCCTGCTTTGCTGCTGCCCTTGTGGGGGAGCGGCCGCTGCTTGTGCTGGATGAGCCGACCACGGGGATGGATCCCGTCGCCCGTCGGGCCGTCTGGGCCGCCGTCGACCGGCGGCGGGCCGAGAGCGGCGCCACGGTGGTGCTGGTCACCCATAACGTCATCGAGGCCGAGACCGTGCTCGATCGCGTCGCTGTTCTGGACCGTGGGCGCGTCATCGCCTGCGACACCCCGGCCGGGCTGAAGGAGAAGGTCGCCGGCGAGGTGCGTGTCGAACTCGTGTGGCGGGAACGGGCGCCGCTCGATGTGCCTGCCGTCGCCGCGCTGCGGGCTTTTGCCGTCGAGTCCGGGCGCCGCTGGTCGCTGCGGCTCGGCCCCGACGAGGCGCGGGCCGCCGTCGCCGCCGTCACCGGCGGCCCCGCGTTCGCCGCCCTTGACGATTTCTCCCTGACCACGCCGAGCCTGGAAGATGTGTATCTGGCGCTCGGCGGCGAGGCCAAGGGGCTGGTGAAGTCTTGAACACGGCAGCCCCCATGGACGTAGTACCGGACGGAACAGTCACGACAGGAGTCGCGCACCGTGAGTGTCGTACCTGCTGAGGTCCTTCAGGGCGGCGCCCGGGCGGGCGCGAGCGGGCCGAGCGCCGAGGCTGACGCCGTCGGTGAGCTCGCCCCGAGGGCCCGGCTCCTGCCGTCCCTCGCGGCCGTGTACCGCGCTCAGCTCTCGCGGGCGCGTGTCGCCAGGATCCCGCTGCTCTTCGTCGCCACCTTCCAGTCCGTCGGCATCATGATCCTGATGCGGGGCGTGGTGGACGGGGGCCGGGAGGCCCAGGCCGTTGTCGCCGGGTCCAGCGTGCTGGTTGTGGCGTTTGTGGCTCTGAATCTGCTCGCGCAGTATTTCGGGCAGTTGCGGGCCGCCGGCGGGCTCGACCACTACGCGACACTGCCCGTGCCGCCCGCCGCCGTGGTGCTGGGCGCCGCCGGTGCGTACGCCTCCTTCACCGTGCCGGGGACCGTGGTGACCGCCGTCGTCGGCTGTGTCATGTTCCAGCTCCCGCTCGCGCACCTGTGGGTGCTCGCCGCCGTCATCCCGCTCGCCGGTGCCGCGCTCTCCGGGCTCGGCGCCGCACTCGGGCTGCTCGCGCCGCGGCCCGAACTGGCCACGCTGCTCGGCCAGTTGGGCATGTCCGCGGCGCTCCTGCTCGGCGTCCTGCCGGCCGACCGCATGCCGGGGATCATCCAGTACGCGCGCGATCTGCTGCCGTCGACGTACGGCGTCGAGGCCTTCGCCCGCACCTTCGGGGCGCATCCGGACTGGGGCGTCGTGCTCCTCGATCTGGGCGTCTGCGCGGGCGTCGGCGTCGCCTCGCTGGCCCTCGCGACCTGGGCATACCGCCGGGCAGCCGTCCGGTGACGCGCGGTTCGCGGGCGCCTGGCACGATGGCAGGGTGACCGCACCGCTGACGCCACGACCCCAGCAACCCCAGCACGACCCATGGCAGGCCTCCGGGCCCGCGGGTGCTGTGCCGTCGCACGCTCACGAGCACCAGGAGGACGGGCCAGGGATGAGGACCGAGTTGCGGGAGGCCGCCGTCGTCACGGTCACGCTGGCTGTGTGCGGGCTGCTCCTGGGCGCGCTGTGGATGTGGCTCGCGCCGCACGTGCCGCTCGTCGCGGACGCGCAGGCCGTCTACCTCAAGGACACCGAGGGCGAGCAGGCCGTCGGCGTCGACGGGACGTTCACCCTGCTCGGCGTCGCGTTCGGCGTGGTCAGCGCGGTCGCCGTTTTCCTGTGGCGCAAGCGCGGCGGCGTACCGCTCGTCATCGCCCTGGCCCTCGGCGGACTCCTCGGCGGGCTTCTCGCCTGGCGGTTCGGGATCTGGCTCGGCCCGACGCAGGACGTGGCGGCCCACGCCAAGGAGGTCGGCAAGGGCGTCACGTTCGACGCGCCGCTCGAACTCAACGCGAAGGGCGCGCTCCTCGCCTGGCCGCTCGCCGCGATGATCGTCCACCTCGGCCTGACCGGCCTGTTCGGGCCCCGCGATCCCGACCCGTACTTCGACACCCACTACCCGCAGGACACCCCTCCGGCTCCCTGAGGGCGGCTCTCAGGCGGGCCTGCGCCCGTGATGGGCCTTGTGCTTCCTGACCCGCCACTTCCGCTTGCGCGTCCTCTTCGACATGTCCTCGGTACTTAGCCGAGGACATGTCGTACGTCGAGAGGTGGCGGGGATTCCGGGTTGCCGGGCGCCGGCGGCGTCAGGTGCGGCCGATGGGGGCCAGGACCGCGGACGTGAGCGTCGCCAGGTCCGCGGGGGCCAGCTCCACCTCCAGGCCGCGGCGGCCCGCCGAGACACAGATCGTGTCGTGCGCCCGCGCCGAGTCGTCCAGGACCGTACGCAGCTTCTTGCGCTGGCCCAGCGGGGAGATGCCGCCCCGCACATAGCCCGTGGTGCGCTCCGCCGCCGCCGGGTCGGCCATCGCGGCCCGCTTGCCGCCGACCGCCGTGGCCAGGGCCTTCAGGTCGAGCTGGCCGGCAACGGGCACGACGGCGACGGTCAGCTCGCCGTCCACGTCGGCGACGAGCGTCTTGAACACCCGGTCGGGGGAGACGCCCATCGCCTCCGCCGCCTCGTCCCCGTACGAGGGATGGGCCGGGTCGTGCTCGTACGCGTGCGTCGTGAAGGGCGTCCCCGCGGCGGTGAGCGCCACGGTCGCGGGAGTTCCCCCGGACTGCTGCTTCTTGGACTTCTTCGCCAACGCCCTCATGCCTTACGTCAGTCGGGACCGGCCACGTCAGTTGAGGCTGGTCGCCTGCCGGGTCAGGTCGCCGGCCGGCAAGGACGGCAGATTACGGATGATCGCCGTCTCGGCGCGAAGGAGTTTCAGCTCGTCGCGCAGGCGCGACGCCGTGTCCGGAGCCTGGAGGAGGCGCTGCTTCGTCGGCACGTCGAGGACGGCCGCCGCGGCCACCAGGTACGACACGACGGACGGGTCGTCGGGCAGGTCGGCGCCGGTGGCCAGGGAGCGCTCGCGGGCGCCCGCGAGACGCTTCTGGTAGGAGCGGAAGGCGCGCAGCACCCCTTCGGCGAGGGCGCCCGCCTCGTCGCCCGGCTCCTCGGGCAGCTCCTCGACCTCGGCCGTCAGATAGGCGCCCGACGCGTCGACCGAGTGCACCTTCACGCGGGTCGTGCCGGTGGCGAGCACCTCGAAGCTGCCGTCGGCGCGCTCGCGGATCGTCGCGGCGTCGGCGATGCAGCCCACGCCGTGCAGGGCCTTGATCGGGTCGACGCCGAAGCCCGCGGCCGGGCCCGCCCCGGCGGCGGTCTTCGCTGCCTGGTCCGGCATGCCCGGGGCGCTGGGCGCGACCTCGTGGCCGTCGCGGATCGCCACGACGGCGAACCGCCGCGGCTCGTCGGAGTCGGCGGGGTCGCCGGAGGCCTCGGAACCCCCGGAGGAGGTCTTCAGCAGGTCGCGCATCATGGCGCGATAGCGCTCCTCGAACACGTTCAGCGGAAGCACGAGTCCCGGGAACAGCACCGAGTTGAGCGGAAAGAGCGGAAGCCGGACGGTGGTCACGACGGTCAAGCCTAATGGGAGCCGGAGGCGAGAGGTCCGCGACCGGTGTCGCGGCCGCGGAGCGTACGGGCCGCGGCGACCTCGATCCGTACGCCGTCGCGCAGTTCCAGGAACTGTCCGAGCGGGTCGTGCGAGATCCGGTCCCAGGGGAACGACGTCGCGTACGGGCCGGTCAGGCGCAGCTGTTCGAGGGCGTCGGACCAGCGCTCCAGGCGGACCAGGACGTAGGTCAGGAGGTTGCGGACCTCGGCCGGCCAGGGGTCGTCGGCGGTGTACTCGCGGGACAGGGCGATCGCCAGATCGGCGGCCTCGTCCAGGCGCTCGCGGGGCACCTTCGCGGCCGGTCCCGGGCCCTCCTCGCTCGTCAGGTAGGCGAACGCGGCCCGCACCGGAAGCGCCTGCACGAGGGAACCGGGCAGGGCGTCCTGCGCCGCGCGCTCGGCGAAGTCGAAGCACTCGCGGTGCGAGCCGTACCAGGCGGCCGACAGGTACTGGAGCGCCGACACATGGCAGCCGTAGTGGTGAGGCGAGCGGCGCACGGCCTCGGCCCAGAGCTTCTCGAAGACGGTGTGCGAGGCGTTCGTGCCGCGCGCGTGGTCGAGGGCGACCCGCCATGGCACCGGGTCGCCGGGGTCGCCCTCGGCGGCGGCGGTGATCAGCGGCGTCACCTCGCGAAGGAGCTCGGCGCGGGCGGGCGACTCCCAGCCGCGCGCGACCTCCAGCTCGGCCTTGACGAGGAGGGCGTCCGGGTCGTGGGGCGCCGCGAACCGCCAGTCGTCGAACCATTCGCCGCGCGATCTGGCGAAGGCGGCGAGCCGGGTGACGTAGCGGTCCCTGTTCTCCCACTCGCCGGCCTCGCGGGTGGCGGCGAGCAGCTTGGCGGCCGCCTCGTACTCGCCCCGGCCCGCGGCGACGAGCGCCGACGCGAGGCGTTCGTCGGGGACGTCGAGGAGGACGTCGTCGTCGGCGGGCAGGCCGGCCGCGAGACCCGAGGTGTGGCGGACCATCCGCGCGGTGCGGATGAGGGCGCGCAGCAGTGCCAAGGTGTGGACCCCGCTCCCCGTGGCTCGGTTGATGGTTGCGCTGGGATGACGGCTGAAATGCGCCCATGGTTGCCCGCGGTCCGGCAAAAAATGCGAGGGTGCCCGGTCAGTTTCTGCGGAGCAGCCGGGTGGCCCCCGCGGCGACCGTCGTGGCGAGGATCCAGCCGAGCAGGATCAGCGCGGTCGCGGCCCACTGCCAGCCGCCCCGCAGCTGCCAGTAGCCGTCCTGGCCCAGGTCGATGACGGGCAGGATGAGATCGAGCGAGAAGAGCGCCGGACTCCAGTTCGGCGACTCACCCGGTTTGATGGCCGGATGTGACGAGTGGGAGAAGGCCAGCGTGCTCGCCGCCCACAGCACGGCCATCCACACCGCGGCCCGCCCCGGGCGGTACCCGTAGGCGACCGTCCAGTCCTGGATGTATCCCCAGATCTTCGCGGCGGGCGGCAGCGTCTCGCGGCGGCGGCGCTGCTTGGCGAGCAGCACCTCGCGCGCGTCGGCGTCCTCGCCGCTGTTGCGCAGCACGGCCGCGAGCTTCTCGTACGGCTCCGGGCTGTACTCCGGAGTCGCGGCCGACAGCCACTCCAGACGCCGCGTCAGCGGGAACGGGCCGGTGGGGATCAGGTTCTCGTACGTGAAGCCGCCCACGCGCAGACCGCCGGGGCCCGGCCAGCTCGCCGCCCTGTCGATGAGGTTGACGACCTTCGCGCCGGACAGGACGATCCGCCCGCGCTGCGGGCGCTCGCACAGGAAGCGCAGCTCGGGCGTCTGGATGCGGCGCAGCGACACCTCCTGGTCGTCCTCCAGATGGAAGCGTGCCTGGTCGAGGTCGAGGGCGTCGCCGAACCGGCCGTCGTCGAGCCGGACCCCGCCCTGGCACTCGAAGCGCTGCACTCGGGTGCCCTGGGCCGGTGTCGTGCCGCTGCTCTGGAGCGGATTGCCGACACCGGCGGGGGTCAGATACAGGGACCGCTCGACCGTCAGCTGCGGCGCGTTGAGCGCGCGGCGCCCGTACGCGTTCGAGAGCCGGCTGCCGCGCAGGCTGAGCGACACGCCGATCTGCGCGCCGCGCAGGCTTACCTCGCCGTGCGTCTCCAGCATCTCGGCCTGGAGGTCCTGGCCGACGGACATGCCGTCCGCCATGATCGACTTGCCGCGCCGGTCGCGGTACACGACGGCCTGGTTGAGCAGCAGGTCCGTGCCGATGTGCGCGTCGGTGAGGCGTACGCCGCTGTGGAAGCGGCAGCGCGGCAGATGCAGATCGCCCTCCGTGTGGACGCGGGCGCCCTCGAGGCGGGGGATCGAGCAGTCGACCAGGCGCAGGGTGGTGAAGCGCGCCTCGGGAAGCAGGATCTCCTTCTCGAAACGGCACTGCTTCATCTCGACGTACGGCACGACCCCGCCGCCCGCGACGTCGAGCACGTCGGTGATCTGTACGCCCGTGAGCTTGAGCGACGCGACACGCCCCGACAGCGCGGGCGGCCCGTCGAGCAGCAGCCAGGCCACGATCCGCGCCCGCACGCTGCGGCCGGGCCCCCAGGCGTGTCCGCCGTGCGGGTCGTCCACGTCCGGATCGCCCGAGCTCAGGTCGTAGACACTGCCGTTGCGGAAGGCCTGCCACATGCCGATCTCGGTGCCCGTGAGACCGTCCGGCGGGTCACCGATGCCGGTACCGTCGACCACGACTCGTCTTCCTCCCCGTAGACCCCCGGATCCTCACGAAGCCCCGTACGTCCCGGTACGGCTCCGCTACTCGTGGGTTTAGTACAACTGTTCATGCCCGCTGAGTGACGGGCTGAACGCTACTGGTGAAGGTCATCCTCCGGTCTCGGGCGGTGATCCGTATCAGCCATTGATACGGACGTCGGGCGCTGATGTGACGTCTGCGAGAATTGACCATGTGATCTCCCGAATCGATCTGCGCGGCGACGCCCTCCCCGAGGGCCCCGCCCTGCGCGACCTGCTGCCCCGAGCCGACTTCGACGTCCAGGCCGCCCTCGAGAAGGTGCGTCCGATCTGCGAGGCCGTGCATCATCGTGGCGACGCGGCGCTGATCGACTACGCGGAGAAGTTCGACGGCGTGAAGCTGGAGTCCGTACGGGTTCCCGCCAAGGCCCTCCAGGAAGCCCTGGAGCAGCTCGACCCCGCCGTGCGCGCCGCTCTGGAGGAGTCGATCCGCCGCGCCCGCATCGTCCACCGCGAGCAGCGCCGCACCACCCACACCACGCAGGTCGTCCCCGGCGGCTCGGTCACCGAGAAGTGGGTGCCCGTCGAGCGCGTCGGCCTGTACGCGCCGGGCGGCCGCTCCGTCTACCCGTCCTCCGTGATCATGAACGTGGTGCCCGCGCAGGAGGCCGGGGTCGAGTCGATCGCCCTCGCCTCGCCGGCCCAGGCCGAGTTCGGTGGCCTCCCGCACCCGACGATCCTGGCCGCGTGCGCGCTGCTCGGCGTCGACGAGGTGTACGCCGCGGGCGGCGCCACGGCCGTCGCGATGTTCGCGTACGGCACCGAGTCCTGCGCCCCGGCGAACATGGTCACCGGCCCCGGCAACATCTGGGTCGCCGCGGCCAAGCGCTACTTCACCGGCCTCATCGGCATCGACGCCGAGGCGGGCCCGACCGAGATCGCGGTCCTCGCCGACTCCACCGCCGACCCGGCGCACGTCGCGTCCGACCTGATCAGCCAGGCCGAGCACGACCCGCTCGCCGCCGCCGTCCTCGTCACCGACTCGGGCGAGCTCGCGGACGCCGTCGAGAAGGAGCTGGAGCCGCAGGTCGCGGCCACCAAGCACATCGACGACCGGATCGTCCCCGCCCTGCGCGGCAGGCAGTCCGCGATCGTCCTGGTCGACGGGGTCGACGAGGGCCTGCGCGTCGTCGACGCATACGGGGCCGAGCACCTGGAGATCCAGACCGCCGACGCCGCCGCCCTCGCCCAGCGCGTGAAGAACGCCGGCGCGATCTTCGTCGGCCCCTGGGCGCCGGTGTCCCTCGGCGACTACGCCGCGGGCTCCAACCACGTGCTGCCCACCGGCGGCTGCGCCTGCCACTCGTCCGGTCTGTCCGTCCAGTCGTTCCTGCGCGGCATCCACATCGTGGACTACACGCGCGACGCACTCGCCGACGTCGCCCACCACGTGGTCACGCTCGCCGAGGCGGAGGACCTGCCCGCGCACGGCGCGGCGATCAAGGCAAGGTTCGGATGGAAGGTTCCCGGCCAGTGACCGGCATCGACGATCTTCCCGTACGGGACGAGCTGCGCGGCAAGTCCCCGTACGGCGCCCCCCAGCTCGACGTACCCGTACGCCTGAACACGAACGAGAACCCCTACCCGCTGCCCGAGGCGCTCGTCGAGCGGATCGCGGAGCGGGTGCGCGAGACCGCCCGCGACCTCAACCGCTACCCCGACCGGGACGCGGTCCAGCTGCGCACCGAGCTCGCCGGCTATCTCACGCGCACCGGCGGCCACCACGTCGGCATCGAGAACGTCTGGGCCGCCAACGGCTCGAACGAGGTCATCCAGCAGCTCCTGCAGACCTTCGGCGGCCCCGGCCGCAGCGCCATCGGCTTCGAGCCCTCGTACTCGATGCACGGCCTCATCGCGCGCGGCACCGGCACCGGCTGGATCTCCGGACCGCGCAGCGCGGACTTCACCATCGACGTGGAAGCGTCCGTGAAGGCCATCGCCGAGAACCGCCCGGACGTCGTCTTCATCACGACGCCCAACAACCCCACGGGCAGCGCGGTCCCGCCCGAGACGGTCCTCGCCCTGTACGAGGCCGCGCAGGCGGCCAAGCCGTCCATGGTCGTCGTCGACGAGGCCTACATCGAGTTCAGCCACGGGAAGTCCCTTCTCCCGCTGCTCGAAGGCCGGCCGAACCTCGTCATCTCGCGCACCATGTCGAAGGCGTTCGGCGCGGCGGGCCTGCGCCTCGGCTACATGGCCGCAGCCCCCGCCGTGGTCGACGCCGTCCAGCTGGTGCGCCTGCCGTACCACCTGTCGGCCGTCACCCAGGCCACGGCGCTCGCCGCCCTCGAGCACACCGACACGCTCCTCGGTTACGTCGAGCAGCTGAAGGACGAACGCGACCGCCTGGTGACCGAGTTGCGGGCGGCCGGCTACGAGGTGACCGACTCGGACGCCAACTTCGTGCAGTTCGGCCGGTTCGAAGGCGAAGGCGCCGCCCACGCGGTGTGGCAGCAGATCCTCGACCGGGGCGTCCTGGTCCGGGACAACGGCGTACCCGGGTGGCTGCGTGTCTCCACGGGCACCCCGGACGAGAACGACGCGTTCCTCGATGCGGTACGCGCAATCAAGAAGGAGCGGAGCGCATGAGTCGCGTAGGCAGGGTGGAGCGGACCACCAAGGAGACCTCGGTCCTCGTCGAGATCGACCTCGACGGCACCGGCAAGGTCGAAGTCTCCACGGGCGTGGGCTTCTACGACCACATGCTCGACCAGCTCGGCCGCCACGGCCTCTTCGACCTCACGGTCAAGACCGAGGGCGACCTGCACATCGACACGCACCACACCATCGAGGACACCGCCCTCGCGCTCGGCGCCGCCTTCAAGCATGCGCTCGGTGACAAGGTCGGCATCTACCGCTTCGGCAACTGCACCGTCCCGCTGGACGAGTCGCTCGCCCAGGTCACGGTCGACCTCTCCGGCCGCCCCTACCTGGTGCACACCGAGCCCGAGAACATGGCTCCCATGATCGGCTCGTACGACACGACGATGACCCGGCACATCCTGGAGTCGTTCGTCGCGCAGGCCCAGATCGCGCTGCACGTCCACGTCCCGTACGGGCGCAACGCGCACCACATCGTGGAGTGCCAGTTCAAGGCGCTGGCCCGCGCGCTGCGTTACGCGTCCGAGCGCGACCCGCGCGCCGCGGGCATCCTTCCGTCCACGAAGGGCGCCCTGTAAAGCCATGAACGGCCTCAACACCATCCTCATCCTCGTCGGTCTCTTCCTGATCGGCGGCGTCATCTCCTTCGTCAAGCAGGGCTTGCCCAAGGGCCTGATCGCGCTGCTCTCCATCGCCGCGGCCATGTGCCTGGTCTCCGGTGTCCTGCGGCTCGACTACTGGAACTGAGGGGCAGGGAGCAGCCAGCCATGACTTCAGCCAAGCCCGCCGGCACGGCCGGCAAGAAGGTCGTCGTCTTCGACTACGGGTTCGGCAACGTCCGCTCCGCCGAGCGGGCCCTGGCCCGCGCGGGCGCGGACGTCGAGATCACCCGCGACTTCGACACCGCACTCAACGCCGACGGCCTCCTCGTCCCCGGCGTCGGCGCCTTCGCCGCCTGCATGAAGGGCCTCAAGGAGGCACGCGGCGACTGGATCATCGACCGCCGCCTCGCCGGCGGCCGCCCCGTGATGGGCATCTGCGTCGGCATGCAGATCCTCTTCGCGCGCGGCATCGAGCACGGCGTCGAGGCCGAGGGCCTCGACGAGTGGCCCGGCACGGTCGAGCCCCTCAAGGCCGAGATCGTCCCGCACATGGGCTGGAACACGGTCCGCCCGCCCGAGGACACCGAGCTCTTCGCCGGTCTCGACAGCGACGCCCGCTTCTACTTCGTGCACTCCTACGCCGTGCAGCAGTGGGACTTCGAGGTCGGCAACGTCCACATGCGCCCGCCCAAGGTCACCTGGGCCACGCACGGCGAGCCGTTCATCGCCGCCATCGAGAACGGCGCACTGTGGGCGACACAGTTCCACCCCGAGAAGTCCGGCGACGCCGGTGCCCAGCTCCTCACGAATTGGATCGGAACCCTCTGATGTCCCGCACGCTCGAACTCCTCCCCGCCGTCGACGTCCGCGACGGCCAGGCCGTACGTCTCGTGCACGGCGAGTCCGGCTCGGAGACCTCCTACGGTTCCCCGCTCGAGGCCGCCCTCGCGTGGCAGCGCTCCGGCGCCGAGTGGCTGCACCTCGTGGACCTGGATGCCGCGTTCGGCACCGGCGACAACCGCGCGCTGGTCGGCGAGGTCACCGGCGCCATGGACATCAAGGTCGAGCTGTCCGGCGGCATCCGCGACGACGCCACGCTCGCCGCCGCGCTCGCCACCGGCTGCACCCGCGTCAACCTCGGCACCGCCGCACTGGAGACCCCCGAGTGGGTCGCCAAGGTCATCGCCGAGCACGGCGACAAGATCGCGGTGGGCCTGGACGTGCGCGGCACCACGCTGCGCGGCCGCGGCTGGACCCGCGACGGCGGCGACCTCTACGAGACGCTCGCGCGCCTCGACTCCGAGGGCTGCGCCCGCTACGTCGTCACCGACATCGCCAAGGACGGCACGCTGCAGGGCCCGAACCTGGAGCTCCTGAAGAACGTCTGCGCGGCCACCGACCGCCCGGTCGTCGCCTCCGGCGGCGTCTCCTCACTCGACGACCTGCGCGCCATCTCCGAGCTCGTCCCGCTCGGCGTCGAGGGCTCGATCGTCGGCAAGGCGCTGTACGCGAAGGCCTTCACGCTGGAAGACGCGCTCGCCGCGGTGGCCTCATGAGCGACGGCGTACGCAGGGTCGGCTCGGACGGGCCGTGGGAGGAGGCCGTGGGCTACTCGCGCGCGGTCGAACTGCCCAACGGCCTTGTCCTGGTGTCCGGTTGTACGTCCGTGGTCAACGGCGTCATCGACGCGGGAACGCCGTACGAGCAGACGCTCAACGCGTTCCAGGCCGCGTTCGACGCCCTCAAGACCCTGGGACTCGGGAGCGAGCATGTGGTGCGCACCCGTATGTACATCACCCATGCGCGCGATGTGGACGACGTGGGCCGGGCCCACAAGGAGCTGTTCGACGCCGTCCGCCCCGCCGCATCCATGATCATCGTCTCCGGCTTCATCGACCCGAGCCTGGTCGTCGAGGTCGAGGTGGAGGCGTACCGAGGAGACACACCGTCATGACGCTGGCCGTACGGGTCATCCCCTGCCTGGACGTGGACAACGGCCGGGTCGTCAAGGGCGTCAACTTCCAGAACCTGCGCGACGCGGGCGACCCCGTCGAGATGGCGAAGGTGTACGACGCCGAGGGCGCCGACGAGCTGACGTTCCTCGACATCACCGCGTCCTCCGGCAACCGCGAGACGACCTACGACGTGGTGCGCCGCACCGCCGAGCAGGTCTTCATCCCGCTCACCGTCGGCGGCGGCGTCCGCACGGCGGACGACGTGGACAAGCTGCTGCGGGCCGGCGCGGACAAGGTGGGCGTGAACACGGCCGCCATCGCCCGCCCCGAGCTGATCCGCGAGATCGCCGAGCGGTTCGGCCGCCAGGTGCTCGTCCTGTCCGTCGACGCGCGCCGCACGCAGTCCGGCACGTTCGAGGTGACGACGCACGGCGGCCGCACGTCCGCCGGAATCGACGCCGTCGAGTGGGCCCACGAGGCCGCCGAGCTCGGCGCGGGCGAGATCCTGCTCAACTCGATGGACGCCGACGGCACGAAGGACGGCTACGACATCGAGATGATCGCCGCCGTCCGCAAGCACGTCACCGTGCCGGTGATCGCGTCCGGCGGCGCGGGGCGCCTGGAGCACTTCCCGCCCGCGATCGCCGCGGGCGCCGACGCGGTGCTCGCCGCGTCCGTCTTCCACTTCGGCGATCTGCGGATCGGCGAGGTCAAGGAGACACTGCGCGCGGCGGGCCATCCCGTCCGCTGACACGGGGACCCGCCGACGTCGTGGGCGCGCCGCCAGGCGATCTCGGCGTCGCGCTCGGCGGGAAGAGCGGCGCCCCGGCGGGAAGAGCGGCGCCCCGGCGAGGAACGCTCTCGCCGGCGTCCACGGCCTGTGCCGCGCGCCCCTGCGCCGCGCCGAACCCGGCCTGAACGCGCGTCAGATGCCGAGCTGCTTCGCCTCGTGCAGCTTCCCGATCGCGTCCTTGTCGCCCTCCGTCTCCACCCGCGCTGCGTCCTGCCGGCCGAAGGCGAACATCAGCAGCTCGGCGGGCTCACCGGTCACCGTCACCACGGGCGTGCCCTTGTGAGCCACTGCCGTGCGGCCGTCCGGGCGGCGCAGGACCAGGCCGACCGGCGACTTGCGGCCGATCACACGGGCCATCCGCTCGAGGCGCGCCCACAGCACGTCCGCGAAGACCGGGTCGAGCTCGCGCGGCGTCCAGTCCGGCTGCGCGCGGCGCACGTCCTCCGTGTGGACGAAGAACTCGACCGCGTTCGACGCCTCGTCGATCTGCTTGAGGGCGAACGGCGAGAAGCGCGGCGGGCCCGTCCTGATCAGCTGGATCAGCTCGTCGAAGGGCTTCTCGGCGAACTCGGCCTGCACCCGCTCCAGACGCTGCGCCAGCTGCTTGATCACGATCCCGCCGGCGGCGTCCGCGCGGCGCTCGCGCACCACGACATGGGCCGCGAGATCACGGGCGTTCCAGCCTTCGCACAGGGTCGGGGCGTCGGGGCCCGACGCCTCCAACAGGTCGGCGAGAAGAAGTCGTTCACGCTTTGCATGGGTCGACATACGGTCAGCGTACGACCGCCCGGCCGGTCCGCCCACCCGTCACCCGACCGCCGCCCCTCAACGTGGCGCTCCGCGCCGCTGCTCTCAATCAGTGGACGGCCGCCCGAAGAGGCACGCGCGGCGCGGCACAATGGTCCCCATGACCAGCACGCCCCCGCCCAGCAGCCTCGACCCCGCCGTCGCCGCCCGCCTCAAGCGCAGCGCCGACGGCCTGGTCCCCGCGATCGCACAGCAGTACGACACCGGCGAGGTGCTCATGCTCGGCTGGATGGACGACGAGGCGCTGCACCGCACGCTGACGACCGGCCGCTGCACGTACTGGTCCCGCAGCCGCCAGGAGTACTGGGTCAAGGGCGACACCTCCGGCCACTTCCAGCACGTGAAGTCGGTCGCCCTCGACTGCGACGCGGACACCCTCCTGGTGAAGGTCGACCAGGTCGGCGCGGCCTGCCACACCGGCGACCGCACCTGCTTCGACGCGGGCGAGCTGACGGTGACCGGCACGGGCGCCTGAGACCACCGCCGCGCCGCCCGTTCCACGGACCGGGCGGCGCACCGGACCCGCCCGGACACGCCCTAAGCTCTTCCCATGGATCTCGAGACCTTCCGCAAGCTCGCGACCGACCGCCGAGTGATCCCCGTCAGCCGCAAGCTCCTCGCGGACGGCGACACCCCCGTCGGTCTCTACCGCAAGCTGGCCGGTGAACGCCCCGGCACGTTCCTCCTGGAATCCGCGGAGAACGGCCGCTCGTGGTCCCGCTACTCCTTCGTCGGCGTCCGCTCCGCCGGCACCCTCACCACCCGCGACGGCCAGGCGCACTGGCTCGGCACCCCGCCCGTCGGCGTCCCCACCCACGGCGACCCGCTCGCCGCCCTGCGCGCCACTGTCGAGACCCTCCACACCCCCCGCTACGAGGGCCTGCCCCCGTTCACCGGCGGCATGGTCGGCTACCTCGGCTACGACATCGTGCGCCGCCTGGAGAAGATCGGCCCCGGCGAGCGCGACGACCTGAAGCTCCCCGAGCTGACGATGCTGCTCACCAGCGACCTCGCCGTACTCGACCACTGGGACGGCTCGGTCCTGCTGATCGCCAACGCGATCAACCACAACGACCTCGACACCGGCGTCGACGAGGCGTACGCGGACGCCGTGGCCCGCCTCGACGCGATGGAGGCCGACCTCTCCCGGCCCGTCGTCCAGGCCCCCGCCTCGCTCCCCCCGTCCGAACTCCCTCAGTTCACCGCTCTGTGGGGCGGCACGGACTACCAGGAGGCCGTCGAGGACATCAAGGAGCGCATCAGGGCGGGCGAGGCCTTCCAGGTCGTGCCCTCGCAGCGCTTCGAGACGCCGTGCACGGCCGGCGCGCTCGACGTCTACCGGGTGCTGCGCGCCACCAACCCGTCGCCGTACATGTACCTCTTCCGCTTCGACGGGTTCGACGTGGTCGGCTCGTCGCCGGAGGCCCTCGTCAAGGTCGAGGACGGGCGCGCCATGGTGCACCCCATCGCCGGGACCAGGCATCGCGGCGACACTCCCCAGGAGGACCAGGCGCTCGCCGACGAGCTCCTGGCCGACCCCAAGGAGCGCGCCGAGCACCTGATGCTCGTCGACCTCGGCCGCAACGACCTCGGCCGCGTCTGCGAGCCGGGTTCCGTCGAGGTCGTCGACTTCATGTCCGTCGAGCGGTACTCGCACGTCATGCACATCGTGTCGACCGTCACCGGCCGGGTCGCCCCGGACACCACCGCCTTCGACGTCCTCACCGCCTGCTTCCCCGCGGGCACCCTCTCGGGCGCTCCCAAGCCGCGCGCGATGCAGATCATCGACGAGCTCGAACCCTCCCGGCGCGGTCTGTACGGCGGATGTGTCGGATATCTCGACTTCGCCGGGGACTCCGACACGGCCATCGCCATCCGCACCGCGCTCCTGCGTGACGGCACCGCATATGTGCAGGCCGGAGCGGGTATCGTCGCCGACTCCGATCCCGTCGCAGAAGACACCGAGTGCCGCAACAAGGCGGCGGCGGTGCTGCGCGCGGTGCACACGGCCAACCGGATGCACGACGCCTGACGACGTGGGGGATAGTGGTGAGGTGACTTCCGCAGTGCCCTCCCCCCGAACCGAAGCCGGGACCGCCTCCCCGGAGACGGCCGCCGCGCGCAACGGCCGCCGCAGCCTCGCCGCAGCGCTGCTGTTCGGCGCCCTCGGCGCGGCGGTGGCCCTGCTCTCCTCCCGGCAGGAGTGGGCCTCCGGGGCCGCGACCGTGCCCGGCGGCAGCTTCCCGCTCGCCGCCAAGGGCAGCGACGTCACCGGAGTGCCCGCGGCCCTCGCCATAGTGGGGCTCGCGGCCCTCGTCGCCGTCTTCGCGGTCCGCCGCGCCGGGCGCATGCTCGTCGCCGGGCTCCTCGCGCTCAGCGGCGCGGGCACCGTCGTCGCCGCCGTCCTCGGCGCGACCGACAGCGCGGCCCTCGACGAGAAGGCCGCAGAGGTCTCCGGCAACACCGCCGCCACCATCGGCTCCCTCGGTCACACGGTTTGGCCGTACGTCGGTGCCGCGGGCGGCGCGCTCATCCTCCTGGCCGGTCTGCTCGCCCTGCGCTACGGCCGCTCCTGGCCGTCGATGGGCGGACGCTACGAGCGAGACGGCACCCCGCGGCCCCGCAAGGCGGCCCGACCCGTCGATCCCGAGCGCCCCGAGGAGCTGTGGAAAGCACTCGACCGGGGCGAGGACCCCACACACGAGGCATAGCGGGGCCCCGGACCCCGAGTGCCGCCCATGCCCGCGAGTGCGGGACAATGGGCAAGAGCGTCCGGCTCACCACCCAGCGCGGTGCCACGCGCGGGGTACGGGCCACGCACCAGCCACGCATTGAGCAACGAGGAGCAACCATGGCGGACAGCAGCCACGGACACACCCCGGCCGCCTGGACCGGTGTCATCATCGCCTTCATCGGTTTCTGCGTCGCGGGCGCCTTCATGGTGATGGGCGACCCCGTCGGCTTCTGGGCGGGCATGGCCCTGCTCGCCGTCGCCGCGGTCGTCGGCGGCGCCATGAGCGCCGCGGGTCTCGGCAAGCCGAAGCCGCAGTCGCTGCCGGCCGTCTCGCCCGAGGCCGTCGCCGTGGAGGCCTGAGCCTCGTCCACGTCGCGAGAGGCGGCCCGGCACCTGGTGGCGGGCCGCCTCTCGTGTGTTCTGCGCCGCCGACGGGCGGACCCGGCAGGCCCGTTGCACAATTCACGGGTGAACGCCGAAACGGACACCTCCGCGGCCACCCTGACCAGCGGCGCCGGCAGCGCCGGCGGTTCACTGCGGCGACTGGCCGTCCCTCTGGGCGTCCTCGCCGCGGTCGGCGCGGGCTTCGCGTATGTCGGGTCCGTCGACCCGAACGAGCCGGGCCACTACCCCGCCTGCCCGCTGCTCCACTACACGGGGATCTACTGCCCCGGGTGCGGCGGCCTGCGCAGCGCCCACGCGCTCGTGCACGGCGATCTCACGGCCGCTCTCGGGGACAACGCGCTCGCTGTCGCGGGCTACGCCGTCTTCGCCGTCCTGTGGGTCGTATGGGCCGTACGGGTGGTACGGGGACGGCCGGTACGGATCGATCTCGGACGCCCCCAGCTGTGGGCCGTGGGCGCCGTGGTCGTTGTCTTCACGGTTGTCCGGAACCTGCCCCTGGGTGGCTGGCTCCATCCTTGATCAACAGTATTTGTCCAGGTAGTGGGACCGGCGTCAACCGGATGCGGAGCCTTCGCCCTCCTCCGGATATCATCGCTGTGAACAGTGGATTGCCCTCTGGGCAATCAGCTTCCACCGCTCCACCGTCAGGAAGGGGGCCGCTCGCGTGAGTGTGCTCGACGAGATCATCGACGGAGTCCGTGCCGACCTCGCGGAGCGGCAGGCGCACGTCAGCCTCGACGAGCTCAAGGAGCGCGCGGCCAAGGCACCCGCCGCCAAGGACGGAGTGGCCGCCCTGCGCGGCGACGGCGTCAAGGTGATCTGCGAGGTCAAGCGCTCGAGCCCGTCCAAGGGCGCGCTCGCCGCGATCGCGGACCCGGCCGGCCTCGCCGCCGACTACGAGGCGGGCGGCGCCGCCGTCATCTCCGTACTGACCGAGCAGCGCCGCTTCGGCGGTTCGCTCGCCGACCTGGAGGCCGTGCGCGCCAAGGTCGACATCCCGATCCTGCGCAAGGACTTCATCGTCACCTCGTACCAGCTGTGGGAGGCCAGGGCGTACGGCGCCGACCTCGCGCTGCTGATCGTGGCCGCCCTGGAGCAGCCCGCCCTCGAGTCGCTCATCGAGCGCGCGGAGTCCATCGGGCTCACGCCGATCGTCGAGGTGCACGACGAGGACGAGGTCGAGCGCGCCGTGGACGCGGGCGCCCGCATCATCGGCGTGAACGCGCGCAACCTCAAGACGCTCAAGGTCGACCGCGACACGTTCCAGCAGGTCGCCCCGGAGATCCCCGACCACATCGTCAAGATTGCCGAGTCGGGCGTGCGCGGTCCGCACGACCTGATCGCGTACGCCAACGCGGGCGCGGACGCCGTCCTCGTGGGCGAGTCCCTCGTGACCGGCCGCGACCCGCGCACCGCGGTCTCCGACCTCGTTGCCGCGGGCGCCCACCCGGCGCTGCGCCACGGCAGGAGCTGACCTCCCCGATGCCCATTGCCACCCGCCTCGCGCCCGGCTGCCGCCCTCGCGGCTGCCGGGCGCCGGCGCGGCGTGTGCACGGGCGCCGGGTGCGCTATGTCATCGGCGACGAGCCGGGTCAGGTCAACGGGATGCGATGGTGCGGGCGCGACTAGCGCCCACCGAGGCCCCCGACGCCGGCACCCGGCACCGGGGGTTGTGCCCATCCGTCCCGCGGTGCGGGACGCCTGCCCACAACGGGTAGGGGGCAGTGCCCGACCCCATCGCACTCGTCAGACCCAGACAGACAGGTCACCCATGTCCAGCAGCGAGTTCTTCATTCCCGACCCCGAGGGTCAAGTCCCCACCGCCGAGGGGTACTTCGGCGCGTTCGGCGGCAAGTTCATCCCGGAGGCGCTCGTCGCCGCCGTCGACGAGGTTGCTGTCGAGTACGACAAGGCCAAGAACGACCCGGCCTTCGCCGCCGAGCTCGACGACCTGCTCGTCAACTACACGGGACGGCCCAGCTCCCTCACCGAGGTGCCCCGGTTCGCCGAGCACGCCGGTGGCGTCCGGATGTTCCTCAAGCGCGAGGACCTCAACCACACCGGCTCGCACAAGATCAACAATGTGCTCGGCCAGGCGCTCCTCACCAAGCGCATGGGCAAGACCCGCGTCATCGCCGAGACCGGCGCGGGCCAGCACGGCGTGGCGACCGCCACCGCCTGCGCGCTCTTCGGCCTCGAGTGCACCATCTACATGGGCGAGATCGACACCGAGCGCCAGGCGCTCAACGTGGCGCGCATGCGGATGCTCGGCGCCGAGGTCGTCGCCGTGAAGTCCGGCAGCCGCACCCTCAAGGACGCCATTAACGAGGCGTTCCGCGACTGGGTCGCCAACGTCGACCGCACGCACTACCTCTTCGGGACCGTAGCGGGACCCCACCCCTTCCCGGCGATGGTCCGCGACTTCCACCGCGTCATCGGCGTCGAGGCCCGCCGCCAGATCCTGGAGCGCGCCGGACGCCTGCCCGACGCGGCCGTGGCCTGCGTCGGCGGCGGCTCGAACGCCATCGGCCTCTTCCACGCCTTCATCCCCGACGCCGGTGTGCGCCTCATCGGCTGCGAGCCGGCCGGCCACGGCCTCGACACCGGCGAGCACGCGGCCACGCTGAGCGCGGGCGAGCCCGGCATCCTGCACGGCTCACGGTCGTACGTCCTCCAGGACGACGAGGGCCAGATCACCGAGCCGTACTCGATCTCGGCGGGCCTCGACTACCCGGGCATCGGCCCCGAGCACGCCTACCTCAAGGACAGCGGCCGCGCCGAGTACCGCGCGGTCACCGACGACGCCGCCATGCAGGCCCTGCGCCTGCTCTCGCGCACCGAGGGCATCATCCCGGCCATCGAGAGCGCCCACGCGCTCGCCGGCGCCATCGAGGCCGGCAAGGAGCTCGGCAAGGACGGGCTGATGATCGTCAACCTGTCCGGGCGCGGTGACAAGGACATGGACACGGCCGCCCGCTACTTCGGCCTGTACGACACCGACGCCGCGGTCGCGGCGGACGCGGCCGGGACCGGCGCGGAGATCGAGGGAGACGCCAAGTGAGCGGCAACATCCAGCTGTTGAACGACACCCTCGCCGCCGCGCGCGCCGAGGGCCGCGCCGCCCTCATCGCCTACCTCCCGGCCGGGTTCCCGACCGTGGACGGCGGCATCGAGGCTGTCAAGGCCGTCTTCGACGGCGGCGCCGACGTCGTGGAGGTCGGACTGCCGCACAGCGACCCGGTCCTCGACGGTCCCGTCATCCAGACCGCGGACGACATCGCGCTGCGCGGCGGCGTCCGGATCGCCGACGTGATGCGCACGGTCCGCGAGGCCCACGCGGCGACCGGCAAGCCGGTCCTCGTCATGACGTACTGGAACCCCATCGACCGGTACGGCATCGAGCGGTTCACCGCCGAGCTGGCGGAGGCGGGCGGCGCGGGCTGCATCCTGCCCGACCTGCCCGTCCAGGAGTCGGCGACCTGGAGGGAGCACGCGGACAAGCACGGCCTCGGGACCGTCTTCGTCGTCGCCCCCAGCAGCAAGGACGAGCGCCTCGCGACGATCACCGCCGCGGGCTCCGGGTTCGTGTACGCCGCCTCCCTGATGGGTGTCACCGGCACCCGCGAGTCCGTAGGCAACCAGGCCCAGGACCTCGTGCGCCGCACCAAGGCCACCACCGACCTGCCGGTCTGCGTCGGCCTCGGCGTCTCGAACGCGAAGCAGGCGGCCGAGGTCGCCGGGTTCGCCGACGGGGTCATCGTCGGCTCGGCGTTCGTGAAGCTGATGCTCGACGCGGAGGGCGCAAACGACACAGCCGTCGGCCTCGCCGCCGTGCGGGCGCTCGCGGCGGACCTCGCGGACGGAGTGCGCGCCAAGGCGTGACCCGTCGCGTCGTCACCCATCGCGTCGTAACCCGTATGGGTGGACCTGGGGCCGGGGAGGCACGCTGGTGCCTCCCCGGTTCGTTTGGCGGGTGTGAGCGAGAAGAACCGTGACGGAAAGCGCACCGCCCGTGACCGGCTGGCGGAGGAGCGCGAGAAGCAGAGAACCAAGGACAGGCGCCGCAGGGGCGTGATCGTGGGGGGCGCCGTCGTGGGCGTCCTCGCGCTCGCCGCCGTGATCGGGGTGATCGCGGCGAATTCCGGCGACGACAAGAGCGACGCCTCGGGTCCCGTCGTGGTCCCCCAGGGCGCGGTCGGCAAGGACAGCCTCGCGATCCCGGTCGGCAAGGACAGCGCGAAGTCGACGCTCACGGTGTGGGAGGACTTCCGCTGCCCGGCGTGCAAGGCCTTCGAGGACACCTACCGCACGACGATCCACGAGCTGACCGACTCCGGGCAGCTCAAGGTCGAGTACCACCTGGCCACACTCATCGACAAGAACATGGGCGGCAGCGGCTCCCTGCGCGCGGCGAACGCGGCGGCGTGCGCCCAGGACGCCGGGAAGTTCCCCCCGTACCACGACGTCCTCTACGAGAACCAGCCGCCGGAGACCGACGACGCCTTCGCGGACAACGGCAAGCTGATCGAGCTCGCCGGCAAGGTCGGCGGCCTCGTGACGCCGGACTTCAAGAAGTGTGTCGATGACGGCAGCCATGACAGCTGGGTCAAGAAGTCGGACCAGGCGTTCCAGGCCGGCGGCTTCCAGGGCACGCCGACAGTGCTCCTGAACGGGAAGAACGTGCTCGGCGACCAGGCCAACCCGCTGACCCCCGCGAAGCTGAAGCAGATGGTGCAGGCGGCCGACAAGTCGTAGGAGCGGCAGGAGACGCGGGGGTCTCGTTATGGACCCGTAGCCGGGCTGGTTGCCGCCGCCACGGCCCGGCACGGTAGCGTCGGCATCGCCATGACTCTTGCCTTCATCCCCAGCCCGTCACACGGAGTGGTCTATCTCGGACCCATTCCGCTGCGCGGCTACGCGTTCTGCATCATCATCGGCGTCTTCGTGGCCGTCTGGCTCGGCAACAAGCGCTGGATCGCCCGCGGCGGGCGGTCCGGCACCGTGGCCGACATCGCGGTCTGGGCCGTGCCGTTCGGCCTCGTCGGCGGCCGGCTCTACCACGTGATCACGGACTACGAGCTGTACTTCAGCGAGGGCCGCGACTGGGTGGACGCCTTCAAGATCTGGGAGGGCGGCCTCGGGATCTGGGGTGCCATCGCGCTCGGCGCGGTGGGCGCGTGGATCGGGTGCCGCAGGCGCGGCATCCCGCTCCCGGCCTACGCCGACGCCATCGCACCCGGCATCGCCGTCGCGCAGGCCATCGGCCGCTGGGGCAACTGGTTCAACCAGGAGCTGTACGGCAAGCCCACCGACCTGCCGTGGGCCCTGAAGATCACGTCGTCGGCGGACGGGCGCGTGCCGGGCACGTACCACCCGACCTTCCTGTACGAGTCTCTGTGGTGCATCGGTGTCGCGCTGCTCGTCATCTGGGCGGACCGCCGCTTCAAGCTCGGCCACGGGCGCGCCTTCGCGCTCTACGTCGCCGCGTACTGCGTAGGTCGCTTCTGGATCGAGTACATGCGCGTCGACGACGCGCACCACATCCTCGGCCTGCGGCTCAACGACTGGACCGCGATGGGTGTCTTCCTGCTCGCGGTGATCTACATCGTGATCTCGGCGAAGATCCGCCCTGGGCGCGAGACGGTCGTGGAGCCGGGCGCCGGTGACGATGCCGATGCCGATGCCAAGGACAAGGCTGAGGACAAGGACGACGACGCCGATCCCAAGGACGAGGCCAACGGCGAGTCAGGGGCGACCAAGGCCGGGAAGAGCTAGCTGAGCCTCACCACCCGTACGTCGACGGGGGCGCCGGATCGCATCGATCCGGCGCCCCCGTCGCTCTGTCCGGGTCAGCCCCCGCGGCGGCGCGACGCCAGCGCAAGGACCCGGCGCGCGTCGGAGACGATCGCCGCGTCGACGAAGCGGCCGTCGGGCAGGGCCAGGGCCCCCGCCTCCGTGGAGGCGGCGCCGACGACCTCCGTCGCCGCGTCGACCTCCGCCGCCGTCGGCAGGAACGTCGCCTCGATGACGGGAAGCTGGCGGGGGTGGATCGCCATGCGGCCGAAGAAACCGAGCGCCCGGCCCTGCGAGCAGGAGCGGGCCAGGCCCACCGTGTCGCGGATGTCCGGATAGACGGACTGCGGCGGCGGGGGCAGCGCCGCGGCGCGCGCGGCGACCACCGCCCGCCCCCGTGGCCACGCCAGACCCTCGCCGTTCGCCAGGCCGAGCTCCGCCCGCAGATCCGACTCGCCCAGCGCGATGCCGCGTACGCCGGGATGCCGGGCGATCTCGTACGCGTGCTCGACGCCGAGCGCCGACTCCAGGAGGGCGTACAGGGGCGGCACCTCGACCGACCAGTCCGATACGCGGTCCAGGTCGGCGGGGCCGTGGACCTTGGGGAGGCGCAGGGCGCCGAGGCCGGGGAGCGGGGTGAGGCGTCTGACCTCGCACTCGGCGCGCGGGAGGTCCAGCGCGTTGACCCTCACGTGCACCGGCACCGGGTGCTTCTCGGCGAGGAGCTCGGCGGTCGCGTCGAGGGCGTACGTCTTGCGGTCGGGGGCGACCGCGTCCTCCAGGTCGATCAGGACCACGTCGGCGCCCGAGTCGAGCGCCTTCGCCACGACCTCCGGCCGGTCTCCCGGGGCGTAGAGCCAGGTCAGGAAGGTCTCGTAGGACTGGGCGGTCACAGCGCGCCCGCTTCGCGGAGGGCGGTGATCTCCGAGAGGGAGAGACCGAGGCCCGTGAGGATCTCGTCCGTGTCGGCGCCGTGGGGGCGGCCGGCCCACTTGATCGCGCCGGGGGTCTCGGAGAGGCGGAACAGCACGTTCTGCATCTTGACGGTGCCCAGCTCGGGGTCGGGCACCTCGGTGATCGAGTCGAGTGCCCGGTACTGCTCGTCCTCCATCACGTCGCGGATGTCGAAGACGGGGGCGATGGCGGCCTCCGCCTTCTCGAAGGCCGCGAGGACGTCGTCCCGCGAGTGCCGGGCGATCCAGGAGCCGACCGCAGCGTCGAGTTCGTCGGCGTGGCCCGCGCGGCCCGACCCCGTCTCGAACCACGGCTCGTCGATCAGCTCGGGGCGGCCGACCAGGCGCATCACGCGCTCGGCGATCGACTGGGCGGACGTGGAGACCGCCACCCACTTGTCGTCGCTCGTACGGTACGTGTTACGCGGGGCGTTGTTCGTGGAGCGGTTCCCCGTGCGCGGCTGAACGTAGCCGAGCTGGTCGTACCAGATGGGCTGCGGGCCGATGACGGTCAGCATCGGCTCGATGATCGCCATGTCGACGACCTGGCCCCGGCCCGTCCGCTCGCGGCCCTGGAGCGCGGCCATCACCGCGTACGACGTGGAGAGGGCGGCGATCGAGTCCGCGAGGCCGAACGGGGGGAGCGTCGGGGGGCCGTCGGGCTCGCCCGTGAGCGCCGAGAAGCCGCTCATCGCCTCGGCGAGCGTGCCGAAGCCGGGGCGGTGCGAGTACGGTCCGAACTGGCCGAAGCCGGTGACGCGGGTGAGCACCAGGCGCGGGTTGACGGCGCTCAGCTCCTCCCAGCCGAGGTTCCACTTCTCCAGGGTGCCGGGGCGGAAGTTCTCGATCAGGACGTCGGCGTCCGCGACCAGCTTGAGGAGGATCTCGCGCCCGCCCCGCGTGGAGAGGTCGAGCGTGATGTTCCGCTTGTTGCGGCCGAGGAGCTTCCACCACAGGCCGACGCCGTCCTTCGACGGACCGTGGCCACGGGACGGGTCCGGTTTACGGGGGTGCTCGACCTTGATCACGTCGGCGCCGAAGTCGCCCAGCATGGTGGCGGCGAGGGGGCCGGCGAAGAGGGTGGCGAGGTCGAGTACGCGTAGGCCTTGCAGGGGGGCGGGGGTGTCGGGCGTAGGGGATTTCATGTGCGGGCCTCCAGAGTGAGCCTGGCCAGTTCGTCGAAGCCGATCCCGTCGAAGTCGGCGACCGAGGTCGACAGACGGTTCTTGAGCGGGGCGGTCCAGCGGTCGTCGATCGCGTCGGGGGAGCCGGCGAGGAGTCCGGCGATCGAACCGGCCGTCGCGCCGTTGGAGTCGGTGTCCCAGCCACCCGACACCGCACGGCAGATGGACCCCGTGAAGTCGCCGTCGGCGTGGGTGAGCGCGGCGGCGAGCAGCGCCGCGTTGGGCAGGACGTGCACCCAGTGGTGGTCGTGGGCGTAACGGGCGTGGAGCGTGTCGACGACTGATGCGAAGCCCGCCGGGGTGCCGGTGGGTTCGGCGCGGGCCGTCTCGATGCCGAAGTGGATCGCTTGGGCGTAGCGGGAGTCGGGCGGGATGACGGAGAGGGCCGCGTCGAGGGTTGCCCGGATGGTGGGGGCCGTGCCCGAAGGCGCTGATGCGTGGGCGATGGCCGCCGCTACGAACATCTCGCCGTAGACGCCGTTCGCCGTGTGCGTCAACGTCGCGTCCCTGTGCGCCAGTTCGGCTGCTCTGACGGGGTCGCCCGGGTTCGTCCAGCCGAAGATGTCCGCACGGATCTGGGCGCCGATCCACTCCCGGAACGGGTTGTGGTGCACGGCCGTGTCCGGGGGCTCGATGCCGTCCAGGAGATTGCGGTACGCGACGCGCTCCGCGGTGAACGTGCGGCCCGCCGGCAACGCGTCGAGCCAGAGCCGCGCCACGTCCGCGGTGGTGAAGCCGGCGCCGTGGCGCTGGAGCAGGAGCAGGCCGAGGAGCGGGTAGTTGAGGTCGTCGTCCTCGGGCATGCCGTCGATGTTCTCGGCGAGGGAGGTGGGGCGGGAGCGGCGATTCCAGGGGTAGCGCTCCGCCACGTCCTGCGGGAGGTTCCGCTGCGTGAACCAGGTGTTCAGGGGCCAGTTGGACGTGGATTTCGCGATCGCCCGGATGCCGCGCAGGGGGAGTTTCTCGACGGGTTTGCCGAGGAGGCAGCCGACGGCTCTGCCCAGCCAGGATGCGTGCAGGCTTTTCGCTTCGGGGGTCTCTGGGGGCGCTGCCCCCAGGCCCCCGCGTTCCTTGTCCTCAAGCGCCGGACGGGCCGGGTGGGGGGTCAGCTGTTTGATTTCCGGCAAGGATGTCGGCTCAAGTGCCCTCAACGGGCTCTGTGCCGAGGCCAGTTCGTCCAGGAGGTGCCGTGCCAGGGATCGCAGCTTCGGGTCCTGGGGCGGTGGTGACGCTCCCGCGCGCTCGGGGGGCGGGTGGCCTCCTGCCTCGCGCCAGCGGCGCTCCACCCCGCTTGCGTTGCGGCCCTCCTGTGCCGCCTGGCGCAGCTCGTGGCCGAGCAGGTCCTCGGGCTGGACCCAGGTGAGGCGCAGCATCACGACCCCGCGGTGGCGGTGAGCTCTGCGAACGCCGCCTCGTGGGACCGGCGGCGGGTCATGTCCTTTGCGAAGACCTCACGCGCGACCCGGGCCAGTGAGGCCGCCGGCGTGTACAGGTCGAGCCTGCTCGCGCGGGCCACCTCCCCGCTCCACTCCCGCGGCACCGCCGGCTCCCCGTACAGCGCGCCCACGATCGCTCCGCTCATCGTCGCGATCGAGTCGCAGTCCCGGCCGTAGTTGACCGAACCGAGGACCGTGTGACGGAAGTCGCCCCGGCCGACCAGGAGCATCCCGAGCGCGATCGGCAGCTCCTCGATCGCGTGGAGGCGGGACGGGCGGCGCGCCCCGAGTGACGGCTTGCGGTAATCCGGGCCTACCGTGTCGAAGGGTGTGATCGCCTCGCGCAGCGGTCCCAGCGCGTCCTCGAAGTCCGTGTAGTCGCGCGCCACTTCGCATACCGCTTCGATCGCCGACCTCGTGCCGTCCTTCGCGAGCGCCAGCGCGTCCTCCACCACCGACTCCGGCGTCGCGCCCGGCCTGAACGCCGCGGCCACCGCTGCCGCGAAGACGCCCGCCGCCTCCCTGCCGTACGACGACTGGTGCGCGCCCGCCACGTCCAGCGCCTCCTCGTACGCCTTGGCCGGGTTGCCCGCGTTCACCGCTCCGACCGGAGCCATGTACATCGCCGCGCCGCAGTTCACGATGTTGCCCACGCCCGCCTCGCGCGGATCGACATGGCCGTAGTGGATGCGCGCCACGATCCACTTCTCCGCCAGGAAGATCCGTTGCAGCGGGAGCGCCTCCGCCTCCAGCTCCGGGATCCAGCGCGTGTTGGTGATCAGGTCGGGGACGAGGTGGTCCGCGACCGCGTACGCGTCCAGGTGGTCCCGTACGTTCTCGTAGACCCTGATCAGCGCGTGCGTCATCAAGGTGTCGTCCGTGACGTGACCGTCGCCCTTGTGGTACGGGGCGATCGGGCGCGCCGTACGCCAGTCGTCCTTGTGGAACGGCTCCACGATGCCGCGGACCCGGCCGCCGTGGCGCTCCGCGATCGCCTCCGGCGTCCAGCCCTCCACGGGGCCGCCCAGCGCGTCGCCCACCGCCGCGCCCACGAGGGCTCCTGTGGTGCGGTCCTCCAGGGAGAAGGGGGTTGAGGCTGAGTTCTGAGTGCGGGCAGGTGTGGGGCCGGCTGTTGTGGGGGTTGTCATCGGGCGCCTTTCGGTGTGGTTGCCCTGGTCAGGTCTGCTGCGATGGCTACGAGGTCCGTTCCTGCCAGGCGCGGCAGCGCGCAGCCCGCGAGCCTGCGGCAGGCGTCCCGCCAGCTCGCCGGGAGCGTGTCGGCTCCGCCGATCGCGCCCGTCAGCGCGCCCGCCAGCGCCGGGGCCGAGTCCGCCACCCGCGAGAGGCACGCCGCCGTGGGCACCGCCTCCGTCACGTCGCCGGCGGCCGCGGTCGCCACGGCCAGGGCCACCGGGACCGTTTCCGCTGCCGCGATGCCGTAGCTGTAGACGTGGTCGACGATCTCGTGCTCCAGGACCGGGACCAGCGCGAACGCGTTTCCCGGCAGGCCCGGGCGGGCCGCGGCCGCCCTTCGCGCCAGGTCCACCGCCTGCAGCGCGTTGCGGCGGATCTCGGTGCCCTCGGGCAGCTGGGCCAGCGCCGCGTCCACGCAGGCGTCGACCGGGGCGCCGCCCAGCGCTGCCGCTACGGCTGCCGCCATCGCTCTCGCGCCGTGGACTCCGTCGCCGTCCTGGGTGTAGCGGGCGTCGAACTCCGCCAGTTCCGCGGCCAGTTCGGGGTCGCCCGGGTGGACCACGGCCAGTACCGCGGCGCGTACACAGGCCGCGTCGTCGAAGTAGTGCGGGTTGTCGTGTCCTGTGGCCGGGGGGCTCAGGCCCGCCGCCAGGTTGCCCAGGCCCGCTCTTACGGAGATGCGTGCCCGCATCGGCATGCGCGCCGACTCGATCTCGTCCGCTCGGGCCGTTGCTTCGGCCACCTCGGCGGCGAGGGTGTTCCAGGCGAGGGCCAGTGCCGCGCGTACGTGTTCGTCCGGGGGAACGTTCGTGCTTCGGGCTCCCGCCTCGGTGGCGTTCAGGATCGACGCCGCCGTGAACGCCGCCCACTCCGCGTCGTCCGACGGGCCCAGGCGCAGGGGTTCCGGGGGTTGGTTCAGCGCGATCGGTACGGGGAGTGTCGTCGTCGCGTTCTGCTCCGCGAACGTGTCCAGTTCTCGGGTCAGGCGGCGGGTCCAGTCGGGGAGGCGGGCCGCGCGGTGTCTGCCTGAGGGCCAGCCCGCGGCGTCGCCTGCGGCGATGCCCAGTAGGAGGCCCTCGATCCGGTGGGGGGTGGTGGGGGTTCCGGTGGTGCGGGGGGTTGTCTGGGCGGTGACGGTTGGTGGCGGCATGTTGTGCTGGCCTCTCTGGGGGCGGGTGCCCCTTGTCGGGTGCTCCTGCTCGCGCCGGTGGGGGGTGCGGGGCCGGGCCGGTATGTCCGTCCTCGCTTGGATGGTTCGGCGTTGGATCTCGTAGGCGTCAGTTGTGTGTGCCGGCTCCGGGCGGACATACCGGCCCGGCCCCTTCCGTTCGGTCGCGGGTGCCGCTGTTCTGGGGCCGGGGGCCCTGAGTGCTTGTACGTGGATGGGTGCGGGGGTCACGGTGTGGCGGTTTGGGCGGGAGGGGCGGTGTGGGGGTCAATCTGCCGGCGATGTCCAGGATGTGACGTCCCTTCATCGACGGGAGGCAGCTGCCCCGGACCGGGCCGATGGTCGTCGCCCAGTCGGCGGGGATCGTTCGTTCGCCGCGAAGCGCGCCGGCCAGGGCGCCCGCCACCGCGGCCGTCGTGTCCGCGTCGCGGCCCATGTTCACCGCCATCAGGACCGACTCCCTGAACTCGCCCCGGGCCGCCGCGAACGCTCCGAAGGCCAGGCCCACCGCCTCCGGGGCCAGGTCCGGCCAGGGGTAGCCGCCGACCACCACGGCCCGGCGTACCGCTCGCTCCATGGAGAGTTGCGTGCCCTCGGCGTCGCGGCGGGCGCTGCGGGCCGCCGCCACCGCGCGGTGCAGGGAGCGCGCTGTCCAGGAGTCCTCGGGGACCACGGACAGGGCTGCCTGGACGACTGTGTCCGGGTTGTGGCTCACCATGGCCGCCGCGACCCCGGCCGCCACCGCCCGGCCTCCGTGGATGCCCTCCCCGTCGTGCGACACCGTGCCGTCCACCGCTACGAGGCGTGCCGCCTCCGCCGGGCGGCCCGCCGCGTACACCCCGAACGGGGCCGCCCGCATGGCCAGTCCGTCGCTCCACGCGTGGCGGTGCTGCGCCGAGATGGGTGCCGCCAGGCCCCGGCGCAGGTTCTCCAGGGTTCCTCTCTCGCTGAAGCCCGCGCCTCGGAACGGGCCCTCGTCGCGGTCGGCGATCCATGTGTGCCAGGCCGCCTCGACATGTCCCACGGTGAGCGCCGAACCGTGCTCCGCCAGGAGGAGGCCGGAGAAGATCGCGTACTCGGTGTCGTCCGTGCCCGCCGGGTCCGGCGAGACGAACCCCTCGATACGGCCCCATCGTTCGCGGATCTGCGACGGCTTCATGTTCTCCGCGGGCGCGCCGAGCGCGTCGCCCACCGCGAGGCCGAGCAGCGCTCCGCGGGCACGGTCCCGCAGGGAGATCGTGGCAGGCGGCTGGCGGTGCGGGACCGTGCCGAGCCTTCGCGGACCTTCCGCGCCCGCCGAAGGACCGGGGCCGAGGCTGACGCTCATGGCGTGTTCGGGCTCTGCGAGGTGCGGTGGGCGCTCATGTGGACCTCGTGGTTCTCGGTCGGTGCTGTGGATGCGCGGACCACCAGGCGGGGTGGTGCCGTGGCCGTGGTGCCGCGGGGGGTCGGGGCCGTGCCGTCCAGGCGTTCCACCAGGAGTTCGGCCGCTCGCCGCCCGCGTTCTGTCGAGCCCAGGTCGACGCTGGTCAGCGGGGGCCACACGGATCGGGCGAGCACGCTGTCGTCCATCCCCGCGACCGCTACGTCCTGCGGTATGCGCAGGCCCCGCGAGTGCAGCGCGCGGGCCGCGCCGAGCGCCAGCTGGTCGTTGGCGCAGAAGACGGCGTCGGGGCGCCGGGCGAGCAGTTCCGCGGCAGCCCGGGCCCCCGCCTCGATGCCGAATCCGGTCTCGACGACCAGCGTGTCGTCGTATACGAGTCCGCACTCGGCGAGAGCCGCGCGGTAGCCCTCCTCGCGGCTCTGGCCGGGGACCGTGTCGGAGGGGCCGTTGATGAACGCGATGCGGCGGCGGCCGGTGTCGTGCAAATGGCGTACGGCCAGGGCCGCGCCCGTCACCGAGTCGGCGCGGACGCTGTCCACGGGCACCCCGGACGGCAGGGATCCCATGACCACGACGGGGCCCGCCGCGCAGGTCAGCGCCTCGATGTGGTCGTCGGTGATGCGGATGGGGCAGATGATCAGGCCGTCGCTGGTGCGGTCGCCGAGGCTGCGCAGGACGGCCAGTTCGTCGTCGACGACCGCGTCCGTGGAGTGCAGGAGCAGGCGGTAGCCATGGTTCTTGGTGACGCCCTGGACGGCGCGGACCATCGCCACGTAGGCCGGATTGCCGATGTCCGGCAGCGCGAACGTGAGCTGCCGGGTCCTGCCGTCCTTGAGGGAGCGGGCCACGGCGTTGGGTACGTAGCCGAGCTCCGACGCGGCGCGCTCCACCCGTTCGACGGTCTCCCGCCGCGCGCCCAGACCGTTGAGGACGCGGGAGACCGAGGCGATGGAGACCCCGGCCCGCCGCGCGATCGACACGATCGTCGGCTGGCCGCCGCCCGGCACCGGAGACATGGGTTCGCTCCTCACCGCATGTGGAAACGTTTACAGGTGTTGCGGCGATGTTTCCCCCGTCCGTCAACGCTCCGATCATGTGATCCATCTCTCGGGTGACGGCGAGGGCCGTTCGAGCGGGTGGGCAAAGCGGTCGAAAGCCCTGGTAAGTACGGCCTTCCTTGCTGGCGGGAGCCCGAATCCGTGCGTACTTTCGAAGCTGTTGAGGGGGGAGTCCGGGCCCGCGGGAACGCTGCGTGGCATCGGCTCCGTACGAGAGGAGCACTGGGCGGGATGGCCATCATCGAGACCGAAGCGACGCTGCACGACGCGCACCGCGACAACCACACGCACCGCGACGTCAACGGTGGCTGGCTGCGCCCCGCGGTGTTCGGCGCGATGGACGGGCTCGTCTCGAACCTCGCCCTGATGACCGGTGTCGCGGGCGGCGCCGTGTCGCAGCAGACGATCATCATCACGGGGCTCTCCGGCCTGGCCGCAGGCGCCTTCTCCATGGCCGCCGGCGAGTACACCTCCGTCGCCTCCCAGCGCGAGCTGGTCGAGGCCGAACTCGACGTCGAGCGACGGGAGTTGAGGAAGCACCCCGCGGACGAGGAGCGGGAGCTCGCCGACCTCTACATGTCGCGCGGCGTGGAGCCCGACCTCGCCCGCGAAGTCGCGCGCCAGCTCTCGAAGGACCCCGAGCAGGCTCTTGAGATCCACGCGCGCGAGGAGCTGGGCATCGACCCGGGCGACCTGCCGTCGCCGACGGTCGCCGCCGTCTCCTCCTTCGGGTCCTTCGCGCTCGGCGCCCTGCTTCCGCTGCTGCCCTATCTGCTGGGTGCGAGCGCCCTGTGGCCCGCGGTCCTGCTCGCGCTCATCGGCCTCTTCGCCTGTGGGGCGATCGTGGCCAAGGTGACGGCGCGGTCCTGGTGGTTCAGCGGGGTGCGCCAGCTGGCTCTCGGTGGCGCCGCGGCGGGTGTGACGTATCTCCTGGGCAACCTGTTCGGTACGGCCGTAGGATGACGACCCAGTGATGGCTATACAGGCCTCTGTATAAGTAGCCGTTACTCGGCGGTTTCGATTGCTTAACGGCGGGGCATGAGCCGTAAGCGCTGCGGGCAATGACGCCCGCCTCGCTCATGGACCCGCGGACATCGATCTGCCCGTGAAGGTCCCCTATGACGCCGCCGCTCCGTCACCGGGAGCGGCACCCACCGCCACCGCGGTGTCCGCATGTTGGAACATAGTGTCCGGTTCCCGAGAACCGATCCATCATGTAACTTGTTCGAAATTTGCACCCCCAGCAGAGGGCCAACGTCGTCCCTCGGCAGATGTCATATGCCACGAAAATCGACGACGGGAGAGCCGATGCGCACGCCGCGCCAGCCGTCCCAGCACTCCATGAACCAGCCGTTCATGGATGCTCGCCCTGCCGCCCAGGGCATGTACGACCCCCGCAACGAGCACGACGCCTGCGGCGTCGGCTTCGTGGCCACCCTCACCGGCGAGGCGAGCCACGCGCTGGTCGAACAGGCGCTCACGGTTCTGCGCAACCTGGAGCACCGAGGTGCCACCGGTTCCGAGCCCGACTCGGGTGACGGAGCGGGCATCCTGTCCCAGGTCCCGGACGCCTTCCTGCGTGCCGCGGTCTCCTTCGATCTGCCCGACGCCGGCGCGTACGCGGTCGGCATCGCCTTCCTGCCCGTCGACGAGGCCGACAACGCCGCCGCCGTCTCACAGATCGAGACGATCGCCGCCGCGGAGGGCCTCACCGTCCTCGGCTGGCGCGAGGTGCCGGTCGCCCCGCAGCTCCTCGGCGCCACCGCCCGCTCGACGATGCCGGCCTTCCGTCAGATCTTCGTCGCGGACGCCGACGGCACCACTGCTTCTTGTCGGGGCATCGCGCTCGACCGCAAGGCCTTCGTCCTGCGCAAGCGCGCCGAGCGCGAGGCCGGCGTGTACTTCCCGTCGCTCTCCGCCCGCACCATCGTCTACAAGGGCATGCTGACCACCGGCCAGCTGGAGCCCTTCTTCCCCGACCTGTCGGACCGCCGATTCGCATCTGCGATCGCGCTCGTCCACTCGCGGTTCTCCACGAACACCTTCCCGAGCTGGCCGCTCGCGCACCCGTACCGCTTCGTCGCGCACAACGGTGAGATCAACACGGTCAAGGGCAACCGGAACTGGATGAAGGCGCGCGAGTCGCAGCTCGCCTCCGACCTGTTCGGCGCCGAGGACCTGTCGCGGATCTTCCCCGTCTGCACGCCCGACGCCTCGGACTCGGCCTCCTTCGACGAGGTGCTCGAACTGCTGCACCTCGGCGGCCGCTCCCTGCCGCACAGCGTCCTGATGATGATCCCGGAGGCCTGGGAGAACCACGCCTCCATGGCGGCCGACCGCCGCGCCTTCTACCAGTTCCACTCCGCGATGATGGAGCCCTGGGACGGCCCGGCGTGCGTGACCTTCACGGACGGTACGCAGGTGGGTGCCGTTCTCGACCGCAACGGTCTGCGCCCCGGCCGCTACTGGGTCACCGACGAGGGCCTCGTCGTCCTCGGCTCCGAGGTCGGCGTCCTCGACATCGACCCCGCGAAGGTCGTCCGCAAGGGCCGCCTCCAGCCCGGCAAGATGTTCCTCGTCGACACCGCCGAGCACCGCATCATCGAGGACGACGAGATCAAGGCCGGCCTGGCCGGCGAGCAGCCGTACGCCGAGTGGCTGGAGGCCGGTGAGATCGAGCTCGAGGACCTCCCCGAGCGCGAGCACATCGTCCACACCCACGCCTCGGTCACCCGCCGCCAGCAGACCTTCGGCTACACCGAGGAAGAGCTGCGCGTCATCCTCACGCCGATGGCCAAGACCGGCGGTGAGCCGCTCGGCTCCATGGGCACGGACTCGCCGATCGCGGCGCTCTCCGCCCGCCCGCGGCTGATCTTCGACTACTTCACCCAGCTGTTCGCGCAGGTCACGAACCCGCCGCTGGACGCCATCCGCGAGGAGCTGGTCACCTCGCTGCGCTCCACCCTCGGCCCGCAGGGCAACCTGCTCGAGCCGGGCGCGGCCTCCTGCCGTTCGGTCACCCTGCCCTTCCCGGTGATCGACAACGACGAGCTGGCCAAGCTCATCCACATCAACGCCGACGGCGACATGCCCGGCATGAAGGCCGCGACCCTGTCCGGCCTGTACCGGGTCTCCGGCGGCGGCGACGCGCTCGCCGCCCGCATCGAGGAGATCTGCGCCGAGGCCGACGCCGCCATAGAGGCCGGCGCCCGCCTGATCGTGCTCTCCGACCGGCACTCCGACGCCGAGCACGCGCCGATCCCGTCGCTCCTGCTCACCGCGGCCGTCCACCACCACCTCATCCGTACGAAGCAGCGCACCGAGGTGGGCCTGCTCGTCGAGGCGGGCGATGTGCGCGAGGTCCACCACGTGGCCCTCCTCATCGGCTTCGGCGCCGCGGCCGTCAACCCGTACCTGGCGATGGAGTCCGTCGAGGACCTGGTCCGCGCGGGTACGTTCCTGCCCGGCATCGAGGCCGAGCAGGCGATCCGTAACCTGATCTACGCGCTCGGTAAGGGCGTCCTCAAGGTCATGTCCAAGATGGGCATCTCGACCGTCGCCTCCTACCGCGGCGCCCAGGTCTTCGAGGCCGTCGGCCTCGACGAGGCCTTCGTCGAGAAGTACTTCAACGGCACGGCGACGAAGATCGGCGGCGCCGGTCTCGACGTCATCGCCCAGGAGGTCGCCGCCCGCCACGCGAAGGCGTACCCGGCGAGCGGCATCGCGCCCGCGCACCGCGCCCTCGACATCGGCGGCGAGTACCAGTGGCGCCGCGAGGGCGAGCCGCACCTGTTCGACCCGGAGACGGTCTTCCGCCTCCAGCACGCGACGCGGGGCCGCCGCTACGACATCTTCAAGAAGTACACGGGCCGTGTGAACGAGCAGTCGGAGCGTCTGATGACGCTGCGCGGCCTCTTCGGCTTCAAGAGCGACCGTGAAGCGATCTCCATCGACGAGGTCGAGCCGGTCAGCGAGATCGTCAAGCGGTTCTCCACGGGCGCCATGTCGTACGGCTCCATCTCCAAGGAGGCGCACGAGACCCTCGCCATCGCCATGAACCAGCTGGGCGCCAAGTCCAACACCGGTGAGGGCGGCGAGGACGCGGACCGTCTGTACGACCCGGCGCGCCGCTCCAGCATCAAGCAGGTCGCCTCCGGCCGCTTCGGTGTCACGAGCGAGTACCTGGTCAACGCGGACGACATCCAGATCAAGATGGCGCAGGGCGCCAAGCCCGGCGAGGGCGGCCAGCTGCCCGGCCACAAGGTCTACCCGTGGGTCGCCAAGACGCGTCACTCGACGCCGGGTGTCGGCCTCATCTCGCCGCCGCCGCACCACGACATCTACTCCATCGAGGACCTGGCCCAGCTGATCCACGACCTCAAGAACGCGAACCCGCAGGCGCGGATTCACGTGAAGCTGGTCTCCGAGGTCGGCGTCGGCACGGTCGCCGCGGGTGTCTCCAAGGCGCATGCCGACGTGGTGCTCATCTCCGGCCACGACGGCGGTACGGGCGCATCCCCGCTCACCTCCCTCAAGCACGCCGGCGGTCCCTGGGAGCTCGGTCTCGCCGAGACCCAGCAGACCCTGCTGCTCAACGGCCTGCGCGACCGCATCGTCGTCCAGACCGACGGCCAGCTGAAGACCGGCCGCGACGTCGTCATCGCCGCGCTGCTCGGCGCCGAGGAGTTCGGTTTCGCGACCGCGCCGCTCGTCGTCTCCGGCTGCGTCATGATGCGTGTCTGCCACCTGGACACCTGCCCGGTCGGCATCGCCACGCAGAACCCCGTTCTGCGCGAGCGGTTCTCCGGCAAGGCCGAGTACATCGTGAACTTCTTCCAGTTCATCGCCGAAGAGGTCCGCGAGCTGCTCGCCGAGCTCGGCTTCCGCACCATCGAGGAGGCCGTCGGCCACGCCGAACTCCTCGACACCGAGCGGGCCGTGGACCACTGGAAGGCGCAGGGCCTCGACCTCGAGCCCCTCTTCTACGTCCCCGAGCTGCCCGAGGGCGCGGTGCGCCACCAGGTGATCACTCAGGACCACGGCCTGGAGAAGGCCCTGGACAACGAGCTGATCAAGCTGGCCGCCGACGCGCTCGACGCGAACGCCCAGGCCGACGCCCAGCCGGTCCGCGCCCAGGTCGCGATCCGCAACATCAACCGCACGGTCGGCACCATGCTCGGCCACGAGGTGACGAAGAAGTTCGGTGGCGCGGGCCTGCCCGACGACACCATCGACATCACCTTCACCGGCTCCGCGGGCCAGTCGTTCGGCGCGTTCGTGCCGCGCGGTGTGACCCTGCGCCTGGAGGGCGACGCCAACGACTACGTCGGCAAGGGCCTGTCCGGCGGCCGCATCGTGGTCCGCCCGGACCGCGGCGCCGACCACCTCGCCGAGTACTCCACGATCGCGGGCAACACGATCGCGTACGGTGCGACGGGCGGCGAGCTGTTCCTGCGCGGCCGCACCGGCGAGCGCTTCTGCGTCCGCAACTCGGGTGCGACGGTCGTCTCGGAGGGTGTGGGCGACCACGGCTGCGAGTACATGACCGGTGGCCGCGCGGTCGTCCTCGGCGAGACCGGACGCAACTTCGCGGCCGGCATGTCCGGCGGCATCGCGTACGTCATCGACCTGGACCGCGACAACGTCAACTCCGGGAACCTGTCGGCCGTCGAGCCCCTCGACGACACCGACAAGCAGTGGCTGCACGACGTCGTGCGCCGCCACGCGGAGGAGACCGGCTCGACGGTCGCCGAAAAGCTCCTCGCGGAGTGGCCGGCGGCGGTGGACCGCTTCAGCAAGATCATCCCCAGCACGTACAAGGCAGTGCTCGCCGCCAAGGACGCCGCCGAGCGAGCCGGACTCTCCGAGTCCGAGACCACCGAGAAGATGATGGAGGCGGCGACCAATGGCTGATCCCAAGGGCTTTCTCAACCATGGCCGCGAGGTCGCCAAGACCCGTCCGGTCGGCGAGCGCGTGCGGGACTGGAACGAGGTCTACGTTCCCGGCTCCCTGCTCCCCATCATCAGCAAGCAGGCGTCCCGCTGCATGGACTGCGGCATCCCGTTCTGCCACAACGGCTGTCCGCTCGGGAACCTGATCCCCGAGTGGAACGACTACGCGTACCGCGAGGACTGGTCGGCGGCGCAGGAGCGGCTGCACGCCACCAACAACTTCCCGGAGTTCACCGGCCGCCTCTGCCCGGCGCCCTGTGAGTCGGCGTGCGTGCTCGGCATCAACCAGCCGGCAGTCACCATCAAGAACGTCGAGGTCTCGATCATCGACCAGGCGTGGGACCGCGGCGATGTCGCGCCCCAGGCCCCGGAGCGCCTCTCCGGCAAGACCGTCGCCGTCATCGGCTCGGGCCCGGCGGGCCTCGCCGCCGCCCAGCAGCTGACGCGGGCCGGTCACACGGTCGCCGTCTACGAGCGCGCCGACCGCATCGGCGGCCTGCTCCGCTACGGCATCCCCGAGTTCAAGATGGAGAAGCGCCACATCAACCGCCGCATCGAGCAGATGCGCGCGGAGGGCACCAAGTTCCGTACGGGCGTGGAGATCGGCCGCGACATAGACGCCGCGAAGCTGCGCAAGCGCTACGACGCCGTGGTCATCGCCGCCGGTGCCACGACCGCACGCGACCTGCCGGTCCCGGGGCGTGAGCTCAAGGGCGTCTACCAGGCGATGGAGTACCTGCCCCTGGCCAACAAGGTCCAGGAGGGCGACTACGTCACCACGCCCGTCTCCGCCGAGGGCAAGCACGTCGTCGTCATCGGCGGCGGCGACACCGGCGCGGACTGCGTGGGCACCGCCCACCGGCAGGGCGCGGCCTCGGTCACGCAGCTGGAGATCATGCCGCGGCCCGGCGAGGAGCGGAATGCGGGCCAGCCCTGGCCGACGTTCCCCATGCTCTACAAGGTGACGTCCGCGCACGAGGAGGGCGGCGAGCGGGTCTACTCCGTCTCGACCACCCACTTCGAGGGCGACGAGGACGGCAACGTCCAGCACCTGCACCTCATCGAGGTGGAGTTCGTCGACGGCAAGCTGACGCAGAAGCCGGGCACGGAGCGAAAGATCCCCGCCCAGCTCGTCACGCTCGCGATGGGTTTCACGGGCACGGACCAGGACAACGGCCTCGTCTCCCAGTTCGCCCTGGACCTCGACGCCCGCGGCAACGTGGCGCGCGACGACGAGTTCCAGACCAACGTCCCCGGCGTCTTCGTCGCCGGTGACGCGGGCCGCGGCCAGTCGCTCATCGTGTGGGCCATCGCGGAGGGCCGCTCGGCCGCCCGCGGGGTCGACCGCTTCCTGACCGGTGCCAGCGAACTGCCGGCCCCGATCCGCCCGACGGACCGCTCCCTGACCGTCTGACCGACACGACGGTGGCCTGACGGCCCCTCAAAAGACGTCCCGTACAAAGGCGTACGGAACTGAACACGGCGCCCGCCCCACTGTCCCCGACCGGACGACTGGGCGGGCGCCGTGGCGCGCCCGCCCTCTGGTGCCGGTCGCGCGTGACACCGTGCGGCAGCCCGCACACCCGGCCAGGGTTCGTCGCCCGGCCACAAGAACGGCCCACCGACCGAACTGTCCTGCGCCGTCGGGCTGCCGGGTCGCAGATGGAGCCGGGTGGCGGCCCGGCGCAGCGCGACCAGCTCGGGGAAGGCCGCTTCGACGTCGACGGGGCGGGGCGGGGATGGTGCGCGGCATGGCCGGGCTCCCAGAGGGTCGGCAGCAGATGGGTATTCCCGTCGCCGCTGCCGGCGGTTACGGCACCCGGAACGTTTCCCCGTACACCTTCCACGTCAGTGGCGTCTTCAGGGTCAGGTTGCCGTCGTAGAGGAACTGGCGCTGCGCCGTGTCGATGCGGGTGGTGTCGCGGTGCGGCTTCTTCGCCTTCATCGCCGTGCGGCGCACGTCGAGGAAGATGTCGAGGTACGCCTTCTCCTTGCCGCCCTGCGCCGGGGTGTCCGCCTCCCGCATGGCCTTCTCGCGCAGGCCGTAGAAGCCGCTCGGGGCCGTGCCGGGGCCGTGCAGGACCATCGCGTCGTAGTAGACGAACTGGCCGAGCGTGCCCAGGCCGTCGAGCTTGGCGAGGCGGACGGCCGGGTCGAAGTAGACGCGGTCGCGCTCGGAGTTCTGGGCGGCGCGGAAGGCTGGGTCGGACGCCTCCTTCTTCCACGCGGCGGTGAAGCCGGGGTCGAGGCCCTCGTGGGAGTCCGTGCCGTCGACCTTGCGCAGGGCGGGCAGATAGCGGGCGAGGCCGTTGTCCGGGCGGGCCTTCGTGTACCGCTCGACGAGGGTGAGCAGGTCGTGCGTGCCGGTGCAGAAGCCGATGATCCCGGCCGTGTAGCCCTGCCCGTCCTCGATGTCCTCGATGTAGCCGTACTGGCCGCGCCAGTCGAGCGTCGAGTTCTCCGCGCTGGCCACGATCTGCTGGGCAAGGTCCTTCTTCGCGGGCGCGGCGAGGCCGGGCGGCAGGTCGGCGATGGCGTCGTCGTCGGCCTGCTTCTCCGCGGCGGCCTTGGCTGCCGCGGCGTCCTCGGCGGACTGACGCGACGTGGACGAGCCGTGCGAGCCGCCCTTGCCGTCGTCGTGCCCCGGCGTGAAGAGGAACACCGCGACCGTGGCGACCGGAGCCACGGCCAGGAGTAGGCAGCCTGCGCGTTTCATGCGGCTCAGATTACGTGGCGGACGCAGGGAGCAGGAGCAGGAGCAGGAGCAGGAGCGGGCGAAGTAACGGCCCGTCCCTCTACGGCTGCTTGAGGAGCGTCAGCGCCACAAGGAGCACGAGCAGGGCCGCGCACGCCGAGCCCTGTACCAGGGTGCGGCGGGCGCGGGGCGCGCACGCGAGGGCGAGGGTGGCCGCGCCGCCCGTGAGCAGGCCGCCCAAGTGGCCCTGCCAGGAGGCGAATCCGGCCGAGATCAGCATCCACAGCAGGAAGTACGCCATGAACCGGTTGACGCCGCTCATGTCCGGGCCCAGACGCCGCGCCATCACGTAGTACGCGGCGCCGAGCCCGAAGATCGCGCCCGACGCGCCGACCGTGAGGGTGCCCGGGGCGATCAGGTAGACGAGCACGGAGCTGCCGAACGCGGACAGGACATGGACGGCGAGATAGCGGACGCGGCCCAGCTGTGTCTCGACGACACGGCCGAGGTTCCACAGCGAGTACATGGTGAACAGGATGTGCAGGATCCCGAAGACGCCCTCGGTGGCCGGCATATGGAGGAACGCGCCGGTGATCATCCGGTACCACTCGCCCGCCACCACCCCCTCCGCGTGGAAGCCGGCCGGGAACCCGTCCTGGTACACGTAATGCCCGCCGTCAGGGCCGACGAGCCCCGCGCCCAGCATCCCGAAGCGGTCCACGACGGCCGGGCGCAGCAGCTCGGCGAGGTAGGCCCGCCCGCCCTGCTCCTCGGCCCCCCACCTGAACACAGACAACGCCTCGCCGCCGGCCTGGACCTCACCCCAGTGACGTAACCTCTGCACTCCCGCCACACCCCAGCACCATCGGAGCCGCCCCATGCCCGGGACCACTGACAACGGCGTACGACTGCTGCCCGCAGCGGAGCGAACCGCCGCGGCCTGGAAGAACGGCGGCGGGGTCACCCGCAACATCGCGGCGTCGCCGCCGGACGCGGGGACGGACGAGTTCGTGTGGCGGGTGAGCCTCGCGGACGTAGCGGGCGACGGCCCGTTCTCCGCGTTCCCCGACGTCGACCGAACCCTGACGATGGTCGAGGGCGCCGGCATGGAACTGACGCTCGGCGGCGACCGCAGAACCGTGGACGAGCGCTACGCACCGCAAGACTTCCGGGGCGACGTACCCACCGACTGCCGCCTCATCGACGGCCCGGTGGTGAACTTCAACGTCATGTGGCGCAGAGGAGCGGGCACGCCCCCGTCGGTAGCAGTGGTCCGCGGCCGCCTGACGATCACCGGCAAGGCCCTGGTCGTAGCACTGGACGACGAGGGCGCGGTGGTCGCAGGGCGCGCGCTGGGCCGCTACGACGCCGCGCTGATGAACGCGGCCACCGCCGCCGCCCCACTGCACGCCATGGGCCGCACGGCCGTAGTCACATTCGCTGAGCCAACGCCCTGATCATCCGCGTAAGAGACGGGCGCACGCGAGAGGAAGCCCCACCGGCCCGCAGCCGCCCCCCGACGGGAGGGGGCGTGGCGGGATGTGCGCGCGGAGCCACGTGCGGGAGCGGTCGGGCCCACGTTCCGATGCTCAGAACCCACAGAACAACGAGCACGTACAAACTGGCGCGTCCCCGCACCCACGAACGGCGGGACGCAGCAGGCACGGCGCCGCACGCTGAACGGCGAGTGCCCTCCACGACCGAGGCCGCGAGGCGCACCGAACCAGAACCGAACCGGCCCTCAGAGCGCGGTCAGCCGCCAACCCCCTGCGCCAGCACCCGGGCCCGGCAAGCCGCAGGCGCCCCCCACGCGTCCCGCAGCGGTCGGGCCTTGCGCAGCCACAGCGACAGGTCCAGCTCCTGCGTGTACCCGATGGCCCCATGCAGCTGGAGCGCAGCCCGCGCCGCCGCGTAAGAAGCCTCACCCGCCGCAACCTTCGCCGCGGCGATGTCCCCGGGCGCCATCGAGAGCGCCGCCCCGAACACCAGCGGCCGCGCGAACTCCAGCCCCGTGAGCGCGTCCGCGAGCCGGTGCTTCACGGCCTGGAAGGATCCGATGGGTGCGCCGAACTGGGTGCGTTGCGTGACGTATTCGACGGTCCGGTGCAGCAGGCAGAGCCCCACACCGAGCGACTGCGCGGCAGTGAGAAACGCGGCAAGATCCACAGCCCGCGCGGCAGCGTCCCGCACCTCCGGCCCCCGCGCGAGCAGCGTCCCACCCTCCGCAGCCGGCGCGTAGAGCCGGCGCGCAGGATCGGCGGACGGCAACAGAGGCCCGTGGTCGCCGGAGACGAGCCGCAGCTCGTCACCGCAGACGACGAAGACGGCATCGGCGGAATCGGCATCGAGGACGTACGACGAGTCCACGCCCAGGGACACCACCACATCCCCGGAGGCAATCCCGGGAAGCCACTCCTTGCCGGCATCGGGCAGGCAGCCCAGCAGCCGAGCAACGGCAGCGGTCTCCACCACAGGCCCGGGCACTCCATGCCGCCCCAACTCCACATAGGAGACGGCCAGTTCGACGGGCAGGAATCCGGCCCCGTCATAGACCTCCGGAACGCCGAGCGCAAAGACCCCCGTCCCACCCAGCCGCGACCACAAAGCCCGTCCGGGGCCGTGATCGCCGGACGACCAGGCCCGGATCACCGTGGGCGTATCCGCCGCGCCCAGCAACCGATCGAGCGTGCGCCCGAACTCGGCCTGCTCCGTATCGAGGAGGAACCTCATCAGCGCCGTCCCTTCGGCAGGCCGAGCAGCCGCTCGGCGATGATGTCGCGCTGGATCTCATTGGTGCCCGCATAAATGGGCCCGGCGAGCGAGAAGACATACCCCTCACCCCACCCACCGCGGTCATCGGCCAACTCGCCATCGGAGCCGAGCAGATCGAGCGCGGTCTCATGCAGAGCGATGTCGTACTCCGACCAGAACACCTTGTTCAGACTGGACTCGGCCCCGATCGTCTGACCGGCAGCGAACCGCGACGCATTGGCGTACGTGAACAACTGATACGCCCGCGCCCCGATCAAGGCATCGGCAACGCGATCGCGCATCCCGGCATCCTCCCCCCGCTCCACCCACAGCCGTACGAGCCGATCGGCGGCGGCAAGGAAGCGCCCGGGCGACCGGAGCGTGAGCCCCCGCTCGTTCCCCGTAGTCGACATAGCGATACGCCACCCGTTGCCCGGCTCACCGATGACGTCCTCGTCAGGCACGAAGACCCGGTCGAGGAACAGCTCGGCGAACGCCGGCTTCCCGTCGAGCCGCCCGATAGGCCGCACGGTCACCCCGGGCGCCCGCAGGTCGAACATCAGATAGGTCAGCCCCTGATGGGGCTTGGGCGCGTCAGGATCCGTACGGAAGATCCCGAAGGCCCGGTCGGCGAAGGCGGCCCGCGATGACCAGGTCTTCTGCCCGGACAGCAGCCAGCCCCCCTCCGTGCGCACGGCCCTGGACCTGAGGGACGCCAGGTCGGACCCGGCCTCCGGCTCGGACCAGGCCTGCGCCCAGATCGTCTCGCCGCTTGCCATGGAGGGCAGCACCCGGGCCCGCTGCTCAGGTGTGCCGTGGTCGAAGAGGGTCGGCGCAAGCAGGTTGATGCCGTTCTGCGAGACACGCCCAGGGGCGCCCCCGGCGTAGTACTCCTCCTCGAAGAGCAGCCACGAAAAGATGTCGGCGCCCCGCCCCCCGTACTCCTCGGGCCAGGACACCACCGACCAGCGGCCGGCGTGAAGCCGCGCCTCCCACGCGCGATGCGCGGCGAACCCTTCCTCGGTCTCAAGTGAAGGCAGCGGCTCGCCGGGAACATGCCCGGCGAGCCACTCACGGGCCTCGGCGCGGAACGCGTCCTCGGCGGGCGTGAAGTCGAGGTCCATCAGGCGTTCGCCTCCTTCATCGCGCGTACGTCCATGCCGCCGAGGGAGTCCTTCGCGGTCTCCGCGTTGTGCGCGTGGGCGAGGTGGTGCAGGCCGAACACGGAGTCCATGCCGGCGTGCAGGCCCTGAAGGTCCTCGGCCTGGTTCACCGCCCGCTTGGTGAGGGCGAGCCCGAGCCGCGGCATCTCGGCGACGCGCAGTGCCAACTCATCGGCCGCCCCGGCGAGTTCGCTGCGCGGGACGACGCGGTTGACCATCCCCACCTCGTACGCCCGCCGGGCGGTCATCCGGTCGCCGGTGAACAGGAACTCCTTGGCGACGCGAGGCGGCATCACCCACGGGTGCGCGAAGTACTCGACGCCGGGGATCCCCATGCGCACGACGGGGTCGGCGAAGAACGCGTCGTCGGAGGCCACGATCAGGTCGCAGACCCAGGCGAGCATGAGCCCGCCCGCCACACACGCCCCGTGGACCGAGGCGATCACCGGCTTCGGCAGCTCGCGCCAGCGCCGGCACATGCCGAGGTACACCTCCGACTCGCGGGCGAACCGCGATTCGGCGCCCTGCTTGTCGGAGTGGTCCCACCAGAGCCCGGCCCGCCGCTCGAAGGGCAGATGCGCGTCCCGCTCCGGGGTGCCGATGTCGTGCCCCGCGGAGAAGTGGTCACCCGCGCCGGCGAGGACCACGACCTTGACGTCGGGGTCGTCGGCCGCGCGGTAGAAAGCGGCGTCCAGGGCGTAGGTCATCGCCGAGTTCTGCGCGTTGCGGTACCGCGGACGGTTCATCGTCACGTACGCGACCGGTCCGCGGCGCTCGTACAGAACCGGCTCAGGACCCTCGGACGGGACGGGCTCGGGACCCTCGTGCGGGGCGGGTTCAGGACTGTCGTGGGCTGCGGGCATCGGAAACATCCTTCCCTAACAAGTGTTTGGTAGGTTAACGTACGTCCATGAGCAGCGTCGAGGAGTTTCGCGCCGAGATCCGGGCCCGGCTCGCGGACCATCTCGTGGGGGAGTTCGCCGAGTTGAGGGGCCGCGGCGGGCCGGGCCGGCTGTTCGTCTTCTCCCGCGCCGACACCATCTACGCCGGATCCGACGAGATCCAGAAGAACATCGTCGCCGAGCGCCTGCTCGGCCTGCCCAAGGAGGCGCGGGTATGAGCGCGAAGCCCGAGTACGTGCCGGGCCACGGCCTGCTGAAGGGGCGCACGGCCGTCATCACGGCGGCCGCCGGAGCCGGGATCGGCGGCGCGACGGCACGCAAGTTCCTCGAAGAGGGCGCCCGTGTCCTCATCAGTGACGCGCATGCCCGCAGGCTCAAGGAGAGCGAACGGGCGCTCGCCGACGAGTTCGGCGCGGCGAGCGTCGTCTCACTGCCCTGCGACGTCACCGACGAGGAACAGGTCGGCGCCCTGTTCGCGCTGGCCGCCGAAACGCACGGCGGCCTGGACATCGTGGTCAACAACGCCGGTCTCGGTGGCACTTCGAACCTCGTCGACATGACGGACGACCAGTGGTCCCGCGTCCTCGACGTCACCCTGAACGGCACGTTCCGGTGCACGAGAGCCGCCCTGCGCGCCTTCCGCGACTCAGGCCGCCACGGCGTCGTCGTGAACAACGCGTCCGTCGTCGGCTGGCGCGCCCAGGCCGGACAGGCCCACTACGCCGCCGCCAAGGCCGGCGTCATGGCCCTCACCCGGTGCGCCGCCGTCGAGGCCGCCGAGTACGGAGTCCGGGTCAACGCGGTCTCGCCCAGCCTCGCCATGCACCCCCACCTCGTGAAGGTCACCTCCGCCGAACTCCTCGCCGAACTCACCGAGAAGGAGGCCTTCGGCCGGTACGCGGAGCCCTGGGAAGTCGCCAACGTGATCGTGTTCCTGGCGTCCGGCTACTCCTCGTACATGACGGGCGAGACCGTCTCCGTCAGCAGCCAGCATGCGTAGCGCCGCGCGCGTGCCGGTGAGGACGACAATGGACCCGTGCCTACCAAGAAGAAGCCCCAGGTGACCGCCTCGCCCGAGCGCCGCCGCGAACTCCTCGACACCGCGGCCGAGGTCTTCGCCGCCCAGGGGTACAACGCCACCACCGTCCGCAAGATCGCCGACCACGCGGGCATGCTCGCGGGCAGCCTCTACTACCACTTCGACTCCAAGGAGTCGATGCTCGAAGAGATCCTGCGGACCTTCCTCGACGAGCTGTGGCACGGATACGACTCCGTCCTCGACTCCCGGCTCGGCCCCAGGGAAACCCTGGAGGCCCTCGTCACCGAGTCCTTCCGCGAGATCGACCGGCACCGCGCCGCCGTCGCGATCTACCAGAAAGAGTCCAAGCACCTCGCGGTCCAGGAGCGCTTCGAGTTCCTGGCCGCCTCCCAGCGCAAGTTCGAGAAGGCGTGGCTCTCCACCCTGGAGCGCGGCGTCGCCGCCGAGGTGTTCCGCGGCGACCTCGACATCCGGCTCACCTACCGGTTCGTCCGCGACACCGTCTGGGTCGCCGCGTCCTGGTACCGCCCCGGCGGACAGCACAGCCCCGAGGAGATCGCCCGCCAGTACCTCTCGATGGTCCTGGACGGCATCGCCGTACGCGCCACCCAACCCTGAAGGGAAACCCGTCATGGCCGAGGCCTACATAGTCGAAGCGGTCCGCACCCCCGTAGGACGGCGCAAGGGAGGCCTCGCGGCCGCCCACCCCGCCGACCTCGGCGCGCACGTCCTCAAGGAGCTCGTCGCCCGCTGCGGGATCGACCCCGCCGCCGTCGAGGACGTCGTCTTCGGCTGCCTCGACACGGTGGGCCCGCAGGCCGGTGACATCGCGCGGACGGCCTGGCTCGCCGCCGGCCTCCCCGAGGAGGTCCCCGGCGTGACCATCGACCGCCAGTGCGGTTCGTCACAGCAGGCCGTGCACTTCGCGGCGCAGGGCGTCCTGTCCGGCACCCAGGACCTCGTCGTCGCCGGCGGCACCCAGAACATGACGCAGATCCCCATCGCCTTCGCCTCCCGCCAGGCCGGCGGGCCCCTCGGCCTCACCGACGGCCCGTTCGCGGGCAGCGAGGGCTGGCGAGCCCGCTACGGCGACCAGCCGGTGAACCAGTTCCACGGCGCCGAGCTCATCGCCGGCAAGTGGGGCATCACCCGCCGTGACCAGGAGGAGTGGGCCCTGCGCTCCCACGAACGCGCGATCCGCGCCATCGACGAGGGCCGCTTCGCCCGCGAGACCGCCGCCTACGGAGACGTCACCGTCGACGAGGGCCCCCGCCGCGACACCACCCTGGAGAAGATGGCGGGCCTCAAGCCCGTCGTCGAGGGCGGCACGATCACCGCGGCCTGCTCCTCGCAGGTCTCCGACGGCGCCGCCGCGCTGCTCCTCGCCTCGGAGCGCGCCGTACGCGAGCACGGCCTGACCCCGCGCGCCCGCGTCCACCACCTCTCCGTACGCGGCGAGGACCCCATCCGCATGCTCTCCGCGCCGATCCCCGCGACGGCGTACGCGCTGAAGAAGACCGGCATGTCCATGGACGACATCGACCTCGTCGAGATCAACGAGGCGTTCGCCCCTGTGGTCCTCGCCTGGCTCAAGGAGACGGGCACGGACCCCGAGAAGGTGAACGTGAACGGGGGAGCGATCGCGCTGGGCCACCCCCTCGGCGCGACCGGCGCGAAACTGATGACGACCCTGCTGCACGAACTGGAGCGCACGGGCGGGCGCTACGGACTGCAGACGATGTGTGAGGGAGGGGGCCAGGCGAACGTCACGATCATCGAGCGTCTCTAGTCCCGTGACGGTCGTGCTAAGGTCGACGACGTTGCAGTTTTGGTACCCATAGACTTTATGTGCGCCTGACGGGAATGTTCCTCAGGCGCATTATTGTTTTCCGGCCGGTCCTCCGGGCCAACTCCGGATGGGGCTCAATGGTGCGACTGGAGATTCGAAGGACTCGGATTTCCGTACCGCCCCAGTAAAGGAGATTGTTATGGCCACCGGAACCGTGAAGTGGTTCAACTCGGAAAAGGGCTTCGGCTTCATTGAGCAGGACGGCGGCGGCGCCGACGTCTTCGCCCACTACTCGAACATCGCCACCCAGGGCTTCCGTGAGCTCCAGGAGGGCCAGAAGGTGACGTTCGACGTCACGCAGGGCCAGAAGGGCCCCCAGGCGGAGAACATCCTCCCCGCCTGAAACACCGCTTGATCCCAGGATCACGCACCCCACGGCCGGGGTCCGCACCGCGAAGGTGCGGGCCCCGGCCCGTGCTGTCCCCAGGCCTGCGGCTCGCAGATGCGTCGATGGCCACACCAGGCCGGCGGCCCGCAGACGCGTCGATGGCCACCGGCTCCCGGCCGCTCAGGCCCAGGAAGGCATGCCCGCATGGCTAACCCCGCACGTCCGCCCCGCCCGACCCGCAACCGGTCCGCATCCGCTTCAGGAAACGCGGGCGCCGGAAACGCCGGAAGGAATTCCCGGGGCGGAAGGTCCGGCGGAAAGGGCCGCGTTCCCGAGCGCAGGCCCACGCCGCCGCAGGAATTCACGATGCCGGAGAACACGACGCCCGCGCTGCCCGCGGCCGCGACGTTCGCCGAGCTCGACATGCCGGCCGGCCTTCTGAAGACGCTCACCGAGCAGGGCGTCACCGAGCCGTTCCCCATTCAGGGCGCCACCCTCCCCAACTCCCTCGCGGGACGCGACCTCCTCGGCCGCGGCCGCACCGGCTCCGGCAAGACCCTCGCGTTCGGCCTGCCGATGCTCGCCCGCACCGCCGGCCTCAAGGCCGAGCCGCGTATGCCGCTGGCCCTCGTCCTCGTGCCGACCCGTGAGCTCGCCCAGCAGGTCACCGACGCCCTCACTCCGTACGCGGGCGCCGTCAGGCTCCGTCTGACCACCGTCGTCGGCGGCATGTCGATCTCCCGCCAGGCGTCCTCCCTGCGCCGCGGCGCGGACGTCGTCGTGGCGACGCCCGGCCGCCTCAAGGACCTCATCGAGCGCGGCGACTGCGACCTGTCCGAGGTGCGGATCACCGTCCTCGACGAGGCCGATCAGATGGCCGACATGGGCTTCATGCCGCAGGTCACGGCGCTCCTGAAGCAGGTTGCCCCGGGCGGCCAGACCATGCTGTTCTCGGCGACGCTCGACCGGAACGTCGACCGGCTCGTCCGGCAGTTCCTGACCGACGCGGTCGTCCACTCCGTGGACCCGTCGGCCGGCGCCGTCACCACGATGGAGCACCACGTCCTCCACGTGCTCGACGAGACCGACAAGAAGGCCGTCACCGCGCGCATCGCCGCCCGCGAAGGCCGCGTGATCCTCTTCGTCGACACCAAGCGGTCCGCCGACCGGCTCGCCAAGCGGCTCCTCGCCAGCGGAGTCCTCGCGGCGCCGCTGCACGGCGGACGTTCGCAGCCGCAGCGCAACCGCACCCTGGAACAGTTCAAGGACGGCCGGGTCACGGCCCTCGTCGCCACGAACGTCGCCGCCCGCGGCATACACGTCGACGACCTCGGCCTCGTCGTGAACGTCGACCCGCCGACCGAGCACAAGGACTACCTGCACCGCGGCGGCCGCACCGCCCGCGCCGGCGAGTCCGGCAGCGTCGTCACGCTGGTCCTGCCCGAGCAGAAGCGCGACGTCACGCGCCTCATGCGGGACGCGGGCATCCGCCCGGAGACCACCCAGGTCAAGTCCACCGACGAAGAGCTCGTCCGCATCACCGGCGCGCGGGAGCCCTCCGGCGTCCCCGCCGTCATCGAGGTCCCGGAGCCGACCGCTCCGGCCGCCTCCGGTGCCCGCAAGCCGCGGCGCAGCCGTGGCGGCAGCGGACGCGGCCAGGGCGGCGGCCAGGCAGGGCGTGCCCAGGGCGGGCGCGCGCAGGCCGGGCGCGGCGAAGGCGGCGGCCAGGGCGGCGGGCGCGGCCAGGCCGTCCAGGGCGGTCGCTCCCAGGGCGCCGGTGGCCGAGGCCAGGGCGGTCGTGGCCAGGGCGGTCCCGTCCAGGGCGGCGCCGCTCAGAGCGCCGGCGGGCGCGGTGGCCGGGCGCGGCGCGGTCCGCGTGACGCCGGGCGCGGCGCGGCCGCGTAAGCGGTACTCCAGCTGAGCAGCGGGGCGGTGGGACGAGGCGAACAGCCTCGCCCCACCGCCCCGCTTCGCGTTCGCGTCAGTCTTCGCGTTCGCGTCAGTCGAGCAGCCGGTGGCGCAGGGCCGCGACGGTGTCCAGATCGAAGCCGAGCCCCTGCGAGACGTACTGGCCCAGGCTTCCGTGGTCCGCCCGCGCCTGGCCGACGGCCGCGGCCGTCAGGGTGGTGAGCGCGGCGCCGGCGAGGGCACGTCTGGACACAGTGCGTGGCATCGCTGAACTCCCTTGCGGGAAGCGGGATCACCCTGGGGCAGGCAGGGTGCCGAGCACGTGCCGGGCCTCTGACATGACGCGAGTGACGAGTTCCTCGCAGCTCGGAAGGTCCTCGATCACCCCCGCGACCTGGCCCGATGCCATGACTCCGAGGTCGGTGCGGCCCTCGACCATGGACGCCTTGAGGAGCATGGGGGTGTTCGCGGCGAGCAGGACCTGGCTCCACGAAAGTTCCTTGCCGTGCTTCATCGCCAGCCCGTCGCGGACCATCTGCGGCCAGCTCAGGCCCGACAGCTTCCTGAACCCGGCGGCCCGCCGCACGGCCTGCACGAGCGCGCGCGTACGCCCCGCCCGTTCAAGTGAGTTGACGAGATCGGTACGCAGCATGCGGTGCGGCAGACCGTCCACGGCCGTCGTCACGGTGACGTCCTTGACCGTGGCCGCCAGATATCTCGCCTTCACCGCGTCCGGGACGGTCGAGTCGGAGGTGAGCAGGAAACGGGTGCCCATGGCGACGCCGGCCGCGCCGTACGCGAGGGCGGCGACCAGGCCGCGCCCGTCATGGAACCCGCCCGCGCCGATCACCGGGATGTCCACGGCGTCCACGACCTGCGGCAGCAGCACCGTCGTCGCGACGTCCCCCGTGTGCCCGCCGCCCTCGCCGCCCTGCACGATGACGGCGTCCGCGCCCCACGCGGCGACCTTCTCCGCGTGCCGCCGGGCACCGATGGACGGGATGACGACGACGCCCGCGTCCTTCAGCTCGGCGATCAGGTCACGGGACGGCGCGAGCGCGAACGAGGCGACCCGCACACCCTCGTCGATGATCACCCGCACGCGGTCCCGCGCGTCACCGGCATCCGCGCGCAGATTGACCCCGAAGGGTTCGCCCGTACGGGACTTCACCTCGCGCACCGCCGACCTGAGCTGGTCGAGGGACATGGTGGCGGAGGCGAGGATGCCGAGCGCCCCGGCGTTCGCCGACGCCGACACGAGGCGCGGGCCCGCGACCCAGCCCATGCCGGTCTGCACCAGCGGGTGGCGCACGCCGACCAGTTCGGTCAACGCCGTCTCGAGTGTCGCGTCGCTCATACGGGCCTGACCTCGCGGTCGCGCAGGCCCTTCGGGTCGATGACTTCGCGGATCAGCCGGAGTTCCTGGGGGGTGGGCTCGCGCGTGTACGGCACGTCGGCCCTGTCCGGCAGGACAAGCGGGAAGCCCGTCGCCGCGATCACCTCGTCGACGGTGACCCCGGGGTGCACGGACGCGAGGCGCATCGAGCGGTCCGGCGTCTCGAAGTCGAAGACGCCGAGGTTCGACACGACGCGTGGGATGCGGTGGTAGCGCGTCGCCGACGGTCCCGCCGCGGCGGCGCTGTCGTACCCGACCCCGCTGATCATGTCGACCTTCTCGACGAACACGCGCGCGGAGTGCTTCGGGACCCAGTAACTCACCGGATTGTTGAGGGTGTTGACGGGTGCGCCGCGGACCCCGAGCAGCTGGCGGGCGGGGCGGTCCCAGTCGCCGATGCACGAGATGTTCTGGTTGCCGTGCCGGTCGATCTGGCTCGCGCCCATCATCACGTGGCGCCTGCCGCCGGTGACCATGGTGAGGTGCTGACGGTAGGGAAGCCAGCCCTCCGGCTCCCCGTCGAGACTCACGGTCATCGCCTCGCCGTCGGTGAGGAGGAGATCGGGGGAGAAGGTGCGCTTGGCGAGGCGGGCCCCGACGGACGGGATCAGGCCCATGGGGCTCGCCAGGATCTCACCGCTGTCGCGCCAGGCGTCGGCGCACGCGATGACGCAGTATTCGGCGCGGGTGGGGGTGGTGGCGGAAGCGGTGGCCGTTGTTACCGGGGTGGGTGCTGTCGCCGGTGTGGCGGTGACTCCGGCGGGCTGCTCGCGCTCCGCGTGCCAGGTCCGTACGGCTTCCTGATAGCTCTTCTCGTCGCCGCACGCCGGCAGGAAGCGCTCGGCGAACTCGGGCCAGGGCGTGGTCGCGTACAGCTTCTGGAATGCCTCGTCCCGCCCGTAGTCGGGGGCGCACGACGTGAAGTGCGCGCCGTTCGGCGTCTCGACCACGCCGGTGACCGCGTGCCGCTTGACGAGGAGGGTCTGCGGAACGGCGTCCCCGACGTCGCCGAATCCCTCCACCAGCTCCTCGCACGACACGTACGCCGTGTCGGCCGCTTCGCAGAACAGGTCGTCGAAGTACGGGTCGGGGCCGAGGTACTGGCCGTTTCCGTGCCGGTCCGCGCGGTTCATGTGGACGAGCGCCGCGTCCATCCTCAGCGCCGGCATCGCGACCAGCGTCTCCCCGTCCTCGTACGGCGAACCGACCGTCTTCAGCGCGGGGTTGACGCGCATGACGTCCGAGCCGATGCCGGCCCGCACCGGGATGAAGGGGAGCCGGTTCGCCGCGGCGTGCAGGCCCCACATGAACATCGCCTCGTCTACCTCCGTCAGCTCGAACGCGCCGCGCTGGCGGGCCTCGCGGAAGTGCGGTTCGAGCGGGATCGAGTCGAGGGTCACGAAGGCGGTGACCAGCTTGCGGATCTTGCCGGCGGCGGCGAGCAGGCCTACGTCCGGGCCGCCGTACGCGACGACGGTGAGATCCGTGACGTCGCTGCGCAGCAGGGCCCGTACGAGGGCCATGGGCTTGCGGCGCGAGCCCCAGCCGCCGATGCCGATGGTCATGCCGCTGCTCAGGCGGGCGACGACGTCCTCGGGCGTCATGGTCTTGTCCGTCACGTGGCTTCCCCCTTGGTTGCCGTGCCCGTGCCTGCGGCAGTACTTGGGCCAGTCCCTGTACCTGTCCCTGTACCTGTACTTGTGCCTGCGTCTGTGCCGAACGTGTCGCGGACGCGGTCCGCGACACCGCTGAGGTTCGCCTCGAAGGTGAAGCCCTGCTCGAAGCGGTAGCTCCGGCGTACGTCGACGGGGTCGATGCCGTTGATCGCGGCCTTGGCCAGACGGATGAGCGAGCCGTCCTTGCGGGCGATCTCGCGGGCCAGGTCCAGTGCGGCGGCCCGGAGTTCGGCCCGCGGCACGACCTTCCAGACGGAACCGTGCGTGTGCAGCTCCTGCGCCGTCGCCGTGCGCGAGGTGTAGTAAAGGGCGCGCATCAGGTGCTGCGGCACGAGCCTGGCGAGATGGGTCGCGGCGCCGAGCGCTCCGCGGTCGAGCTCGGGGAGGCCGAACGTGGCGTCGTCCGAGGCGACGATCGCGTCCGCGTTGCCCACGAGGCCGATGCCGCCGCCCAGGCAGAAGCCGCCCACCGCGGCGACGACCGGCACCTCGCACTCGTACACGGCCGCGAAGGCCTCGTAGCAGCCGCGGTTGGCGCCGATGAGGGCGCCGTGGCCGCCGGACGCCGTGTCGCGCTGCATCTCCTTGATGTCGACGCCCGCGTTGAACCCCCGGCCCTCGGAGGCGAGGACGACGCAGCGCACGTCCGGGTCGCGGCCCGCCGCGCGCAGGGCGTCGGCCAGGTCGTACCAGCCCCGCACCGGCAGCGCGTTGACCGGAGGGAAGTCCACCGTGACGACGGCGATCCCCTTTTCGGGTGAGGAGGTGGAGACACCCATGGCGTTCAGCTACCTTTCCACCTAACGTTTGTTTGGTAGGAAGGTAGCAGGCGATGGGGACGAGCGGAATGGACCTGGGGTGGACGGCATGAATCTGAGCTCAAGGCCCCTGAGGGGGAAGGTCGCGGTCGTCACCGGGGGCACGCGGGGCGTGGGGGCCGGGATCGCGGCGGCGTTCGTGCGGGCGGGGGCGGATGTCGTGGTGTGTGCGCGCAGACCCCCCGAAGAGCCGCTGCCCGGCTGCGAGTTCATACCGGTCGACCTGCGGGACGGTCCGGCCGTACGGCGCTTCTTCGCGGGCCTCGACCGGGTGGACGTGCTGGTGAACAACGCGGGAGGCACGCCGTACCGGCTGCTCGGCGAGTCCGACGCGGAGCGGCACGCGCGCGTGGTCGAGCTCAATCTCACGGCGCCGATGACCGCGTCGCTGGCCGCGCGGGAGCAACTGCGGCGTACGCGTGGCGCCGTCGTGATGATCGGCAGCGTGAGTGGCGCGAGACCCTCGCCGGGCACGGCGGCCTACGGGGCGGCCAAGGCGGGCCTGGAGAACCTGGCGCGCTCGATGGCGGTGGAGTGGGCGCCCGAGATACGGGTGAACACGCTGGTCCTCGGGATGGTGCGCACCGAGATGTCCCATCTGCACTACGGGGACGAGGAAGGCGTGGCGGCGGTGGGGCGCACGGTGCCGGTCGGCCGCCTCGCCGAGCCGTCGGAGATCGGGGACGCCGCGGTGTTCCTCGCCTCGGACGCGGCGTCGTACATCACGGGGGCGAGCCTCCTGGTGCACGGAGGCGGGGAGCGACCGGCGTTCCTGGACGCGGCAACTGTCAACAAGGAGGCGTGACATGGAGAAGGGCACGGGAGCGGATATGGGTGCGGGTGCTGGTTCGGGGCTGTGTGCGGGGCGGGTCGTGATCGTGACGGGGGCCGGGCGAGGCTTGGGGCGCGCGCACGCGCTGGCGTTCGCCGCCGAGGGCGCACGGATCGTGGTCAACGATCTGGGGGTGGGCCTGGACGGGGCACCGGCGCCGGACAGTCCGGCGGCCCAAGTGGTCGAGGAGATACGGGTCCTGGGCGGCGAGGCGGTCGCCCACGGCGGTGACATCGCGACCACGCAGGGCGCCGCGTCCCTCGTCGCCACGGCCCTCGACACCTTCGGGCGCCTGGACACACTGGTCAACAACGCGGGCTTTCTCCGCGACCGGATGCTGGTCAACCTCGACGAGGACGACTGGGACGCGGTCATGCGGGTGCATCTCAAGGGCCACTTCCTGCCCTTGAAGCACGCGGCGGCGCACTGGCGCACGGAGGCGAAGGCGGGCAGGACGCCCTCGGCCCGGGTCGTGAACACGTCGTCGGGGGCGGGGCTGCTCGGCTCGGTGGGGCAGGGCAACTACAGCGCGGCGAAGGCCGGCATCGTGGGCCTGACCCTGGTCGCCGCGGCGGAGATGGCGCGGTACGGGGTGCAGGTGAACGCGGTCGCGCCGGCGGCCCGCACCCGCATGACGGAGCGCACGTTCGCCGACACGATGGCCGCCCCCGAGGACGGCTTCGACGCGATGGCCCCGGAGAACGTGTCGCCGGTGGTGGTGTGGCTCGGCTCCGCCGCGAGCGACGGTGTGACCGGCCGCGTCTTCGAGGCGGAGGCCGGCCGCATCACGGTCATGGAGGGCTGGCGCCCGGGCCCCACCGCCGACAAGGCGGCACGCTGGACCCCGGCCGAGGCCGGGGAGGCGGCGAGGGAACTCCTCGGCAGGGCGGAGGTTCCGGGGGCGGTGTACGGGAGCGGGTGACGCCCCGTAGGGGGCGTGCCCCGCCCCTGCGAGCCCACCCCGACACCTTCCCGCTGAGCTGCGTCACCTTCCCGCTGAGCGGGAATCCGGCCTCCCTCCACGTACCGGCTCCGACCCACCGTCTGGCCCACCTCGGTGCACCGCACCGCGGGTGGAGACGTACCCGGGCCCGGCGCGACGATCGGGCCCGCCATGGCGTTCAGCTGGGCCGCCGTCAGCGACATCGCGGGACCGTCCACTCAAGACGGGCTCTGACCCGCGCATTCGGGACGTGGCGGATCGCGTCCCGCGCCGTGTCGTGCGCGTACCCGCCCGGCGCCTGACAGGCGAGGATCCGCGCGAGCGCCTCGACGGCCCGCGGATCGTGGCGCAGCGCCAGACCGCGGGCCGCCTCCGCCGCGGCGTCCGCGACCGGGTCTTCGAGGAGCGCGGCCAGCGCGTCGCGCACCTCGGCCGTGTCGGCAGGCGCCGCGGCGAGCGCCGCCGCGGCCCAGTTGCGCACATCGCCGTCCGCGTCGTGGGCCAGCGCGACCAGTGCGGCGACGGCCTCGTCGTGACCGGCGGGCACCAGGCCCGTCAGGGCGAGCGCCACCGCGCGCCGCACCCGCGGCTCCCGATGCCCGGCGTGGAGCAGGATTTCCGGCAGCGCGGCCGGATCCCCGAGATGGCCGAGCGCGACGACCGCCGAGCGCAGACCCGCGCTGTCGCGGGCCGTTCGGGCCAGGGCGCGCAGCACGGGCAGCGACCTGGCCGTGTACCGGCCCCGCGGCCCCAACTGCCCGAGCACGTCCGCCCCGAAGGCCCGCCGCAGCGCCTCATCGCTCGCGCACCACGCGGACGCCGACCGATACGTCTCCTCGTCACCGCGCGCCTGGAGCACCGCAACGGCCTCGGTCCAGTCGTCGTCGTCCGGGTCGCCGCGACGCAGCGCACGCTCCGCAAGCTCGGCGGCCGGCGTCACGACACCCAGGTCCGCCTCCAGGAGCGTGGCGATCGCCGCGTGCCCCGTCTGCATGTCGTTGCCCGAACGCGGCCGCCCCTCCTCGTCCAGCAGCTCCACGACCACGGTCACCCCACCGTCCTCTGTGAACTGCTGCGTCACCGTCTCGCTCTGCGGCTGCTCAAGGCCCGCACGCAGCACCGCCGCCACATCCACACCGCACCAGGCCAGCGCCTCCGCGAGCGCCTCGGTCCGCCCCGGCGCGCCGTGTTCGAGCAGCGCCCGCACACACCCCGTCGACCCGCGCCTCGCCGCCGCGACCAGCAAAAGCCCGCCGCCGGGACCCGGCAGCTGCGGATCCGCGCCGCCGTCGAGCAGCGCACGCACCACCCCTTCGTGCCCGCGCTGGAGCGCCCACGTCATCGCCGTGAACCCGAACTCCTCGCGCAGATCGACCCGCGCGCCCGCCGCGAGCAGCGCCCGCACGACCTCCGTGTGCCCGCCGCACGCCGCCCCGCACAGCGGCAGATCCGAGCCACTGCTCAGCCGGTCCGGGTCAGCCCCGGCCGACAACAGCAGCCGTACGATGCCCGGCTCGTCGCTCACCGACGCCAGATAGAGCGCCGTACGGCCCTCGTCGTCCGGCTCGTCCGCCGCGGCACCCGCGCGCAGAGCCCGCACCACCGCGTCCTCGTCACCGCCGTACACCGCGTCGAACAGGCCGCCCGCGCCCGCCTTCAGCTCTTCGTCCATCTGTCGACCATCGCCCCTCACCCGGGGTGAACGCAAAGCGATTTGAGGCTATGTGTCGCAATCCATGGCGGTGTGGCACAGTGCGCACCGCGCCCGCACCCGGCCCCGCACCGGCACCCTGATCCGCTGATGGCACGTCGGGCACGGAAACGTCACCCGCAGCGCGGACCCCTCCGTCGAGAACGCGTACGCACCGCCCGGCGCCACCGTGCCCACCCCGCTCTCCCGCGCCTCACGCCGGTCCTTCGCGTACCGCCGCCGCCCCGCCCACCCGGCCGCCGTCAGCGGCGGCCGCTGCTCGTCGGCCCGCGCCCGCGCCAGCCCCTTCGTGTACGCGGTGTAGGCCTGCGCACTGGTGAACCACGTCTCCGGCGCCTCACCGAACGCCAGCGACCGCTTGGCCAGGACGTAACCGAACTCCTCCGGCGTGAGATAGCCGAGCTTCTGCGACGACGCCGCGTCCTCCCGGTACGCGTCGAGCAGCAGCCAGCCGGCCCCCAGATAGGTGGTCGCCGTGTCCGTGAGGATCTCGTTGTCCCGCGTCCCCGGGAACGAGAGCCCGAGCCGGTGCAGATAGACGTGCATGACCTCATGGGCGAGCGCGGCCCCGATGTCACGCTGATGTGTACGGAACCGGTCGTTCAGCTCGATGAAGTACTCCGGACCCGCCGCCAGCTCCACATTCGCCGCGTGCGTCATCTCGCGGAAACTGACGATCATCCGCGCGTCCGGCAGCCGGTAGTGCCGCACCAGCTCACGCGCCACCCGCTGCGCCCCCAGATACAGGTCGTCCTGGTCGCAGAACGCCACGTCGACCGGGGCGACACTCGTCTCGAAGGCGTGCACGGTGTCGTACGAGAGCCGCTTGTACAGCGCGGTCACCGCCGCCCGCACCGTCTCCAGATGCGGAAAGCCGTGCTCCACCGGTCCGCCGTTCGCCACGCCCGCACCCCCTGGGGCCGCCCGGGCACCACCGCCCGGACACCGGAACTCCACTGTACGGCGGGATCCGGCAGGCCCACCGTGCGCGATCAGTCCAAGACCTCTCCCCCCTTTGTCCATGGGCCCGCACGCTCCGCACGCACCATCGTGATCAGCGCGCCCCACCATGAGCGCAGCGAGGACCGTGCCCGCCGGCTCCCACGGAGAGCGGCCCGCACCCCGTCGCGCGTAAAGAGGGGCCGGTTCCGTGATCCGGAACCGGCCCCGTACGTCCGCCCGGCGGTGCCTACGACAACGTCACGCGCGGCTCGCCCGCCGCCTCCGTATCAAGCACCCACACCTCGTTGCGGCCCTCCCGCAGCACGGGACCGGGAACGTACAGCGAGTGCTGCGGGCCGACCGACCAATAGCGTCCCAGGCTGAAGCCGTTCACCCACACGAACCCCCGTGTCCAGCCCGGCAGTTCGAGCTCCGCATCCCCGGCGCCGCTCACCTCGAACATGCCGCGGTACAGGCCGGCCGCCCCCGCAGACCCGTCCGCCGGCGCCAGGCCCCGCACCGCGTCCGCGTCGTCGAACGCGTCCAGGCGCAGCGCCTGCGCCCGCACCCCGTGCAGATACTGCCGCTCGTGCAGCACCCCGCCCGTGATGCCCTTCGACTCACCCGTGCGCGGCCCGTAGTTGACCCGGCCCAGCGACTCCACCCACAGCTCGATGTGCGCGGGTCCCGCGACGGGCTCCGCGAGGACCGGCTCGTCCTCCGTGAGCACCCCGGCCCGCACCCCGTCCACATACACCACGGCGCGGTCCCGCAGCCCCGCCACCCGCAGCGGATACGCCCGGCGCGGCCCCGGCACGTCGACGCTGTAGCGGACCAGCCCCCGGTCCACGTCGAGCTCCTCGAACGTCGGCGGCACCGCGTACTCACCCTCCGCCGAACCGAGCCCGTCCAGGACCGCGTCCAGCGGCACGTACGAGGTCAGCTCCGCCGTCACCGCTGCGGCCAGCGCCGCCGGCTGCCCGGGCACGTCCACAAGCGGCTCGTCCGCGTACGCGGCGAACACCTCACGGAAGCGCCAGAACTTCTCCGTCGGCCGCCCGTGCTCGTCGACCGGCGCGTCGTAGTCGTACGACGTCACATCGGGCCGGAGCAGGCCCTCGTGCAACGGCCCCGCACGGTTCGCCCCCGCCCAGCCGCCGAAACTCGTCCCGCCGTGCGCCATGTACAGATTGACCGACGCCCCGCACGCCAGGATCTCCCGCAAAGCTGCCGCCGCGTCCTCGGCGCCGCGCACGACATGATCCGCGCCCCAGTGGTCGAACCAGCCGCACCAGAACTCCATGCACATCAGCGGACCCTTGGGCCGGTGCCGGCGCAGCGTCTCGAAACCGCCCCGCGCGTTCGACCCGAAGTTCGCCGTCGCGAGGACACCCGGTACCGACCCGCCCGTCAGCATGTGGTCGTCCGGACCGTCCGACGTGAAGAGCGGCACCGTCACCCCGAGCCCGCGCAGACCGTCCGCGAGATGCGCCAGATACACCTGGTCCGAGCCGTACGACCCGTACTCGTTCTCCACCTGCACCATGATCACCGGGCCGCCCCGGCCGAACTGCCGCTCCACGACCTGGGGGAGCAGCGCCGCGAACCAGCGGTCCACCGCCGCCAGGAACTCGCCGTCCCTGGTCCGCACCCGCGAGCCCAGCGGACCCGTCAGCCAGTGCGGCAGCCCGCCGTTCTCCCACTCGGCACAGATATAGGGACCCGGACGCACGATCGCCCACAGCCCCGCCTCGCGCACCGCGTCCAGGAACCGGCCCAGAGCCCCCACGTCACGCAGCTCGCCGGGACGCGGCTCGTGCAGATTCCACGGGACGTACGTCTCCACACAGTTCAGGCCCATCGCCCGCAGCATCGCGAGACGGTGCCCCCACTGCTCCTCGTGCACCCGGAAGTAGTGCAGCGCCCCCGACAGGAGCCGCACCGGCCGCCCGTCGACCTCGAAGTCGTCCTCGCCCACTGTGAACCCGGCCATCATGTCCCTCTCGCTCACGTACTGCCCGCCACGATCACCTCTGGCGGGCGGCACGGTCCATGGACAAAGATCAGCCCTGTTTGGACGGAACGCGCGCACCACCGGCACCACACCCGCCCAGGAAGGGACGCAAGCGGATGTACCACACCTGGATGCGGTATTTCACCCCCAGCCCGGCCCACCACCGCCTCGGCCTCGTCTGCCTCGGCGTCGGCCTCCAGTACGGCGCCCTGCCCACCGTCGGCCCCCGCACCCTCGACCACCACGTCGCCGTCGTCATCACCGCCGGACGCGGCTGGTACCAGGCCCCTGACGGCCGCCGCACCGCCGTCACCGCACCCGCCCTCATCTGGGTCACCCCCGGCACCCCCCACCACTACGGGCCCGACCCCGACACCGGCTGGGACGAGTGCTTCGTCGACTTCACCGGCCCCGCCACCACCACGTACACCGAACTCGGCTACATAGAGCCCGAACGCCCCGTCGTCCCGCTCTCCGACGCCGCACACGCCCGCACCGCCGTCGGCCGCATCGCCCGCGCCGCCCGCCGCGGCAACCCCCTCCTCGAAGTCGAGACCGCCGCCGCCGTCCACGAACTCCTCGTCGCCCTGCGCCGCGCCCGTGCCGACATGGCCCCCGACGGCGACCCCGTACTCCAGTCCCTCGCCCGCGACGCCTTCCAGCCCCTGTCCGTCGCCGAACACGCCGCCCGCCACGGCATGACCCCCGCCGAACTGCGCACCGCCGTACGCCGCGGCGCGGGCTGCAGCCCAAAGGACTACCTCCTCGGCATCCGCCTCGGCCGCGCCAAGGAACTCCTCGCCGCCACCGAACTCCCCGTCGCCGCCGTCGCCCGCCGCGTCGGCTACGACGACCCCGCCTACTTCTCCCGCCTGTTCACCCGCCGCGTCGGCACCGCGCCCGTCCGCTTCCGCGAACAGCAGGGCCGCACCGTCCCCGGCGGCTGGTCGCACACGGTCCCCGACCCCGACGACCCGCCGATGCTGCGCTCCCCGGGCCCCACGATCGAGCGCCCTCGCGCCACGTAGGGTTTCCTCCCATGACCAACAGCAACGCCGCGGACACCGTGGACTCCGCCGTCCGCGCCGAACTCGCCCGCCTGCGCGACAGCATCGACAACATCGACGCCGCTGTCGTCCACATGCTCGCCGAACGCTTCAAATGCACCCAGCAGGTCGGCCACCTCAAGGCCGAACACGCCCTGCCCCCGGCCGACCCCTCCCGCGAGGCCAGCCAGATCACCCGCCTGCGCCAGCTCGCCGAGAGCGCCAAACTCGACCCCGCGTTCGCCGAGAAACTCCTGAATTTCATCATCAGCGAGGTCATCCGCCACCACGAGCAGATCGCCGCCAGTTCAAGCCCCTCCGGCGATTGAGGAGCGGGGTCCGGGGCGGAGCCCCGAGGCCTCGGCACAGGCGCCGGGACATCGCGCCGACGGGCACCAGCCCCTCGCCCCGTCCACCCTGTTCCCCGCCGGAGGCGTACGGCACGATAACCAAATGCCCGTACTGACGCGCGACGAAGCGCAGACCCGAGCCCGGCTCATCGACGTCCAGCGGTACGAGATCGACCTCGACCTCACCCGCGGAGCCGACACCTTCGACTCCACCACCGTCATCGGCTTCACCACCCGCACCGCCGGAGACACCTTCGTCGAGGTCAGGCCCGCAGCCCTGCGATCCGTCACCCTCGACGGACAGCCCCTGGACCCCGCCGCACTCGACGGCAACCGGCTCCCCCTCACCGGACTCACCCCCGGCCCGCACGAACTGCGCGTCGAAGCCGCCATGGCCTACTCGCACACCGGCGAAGGCATGCACCGCTTCACCGACCCCGCCGACGGCGAGACGTACGTCTACACGCAACTGTTCATGGAAGACGTCCAGCGCGTCTTCGCCGCCTTCGACCAGCCCGACCTGAAGGCCGTATTCGACCTCACCGTCACCGCCCCCGACGGCTGGACCGTCCTCGCCAACAGCGTCACCGAGTACCTCGGCGAGGGGAAGTGGCAGGCCGCCACCACCCCGTTGCTGTCCACCTACCTCGTCGCCGTCGCCGCCGGACCCTGGCACTCCGTACGCACCGAGCACCGCGGCCTGCCCTTCGGCCTGCACTGCCGCCGTTCCCTCGCCCCCTACCTCGACGCCGACGCCGAAGAAATCCTCGACATCACCCGCGCCTGCTACGACCGCTACCACGAGAAGTTCGAGGAGCCCTACCCCTTCGACTCCTACGACCAGGCGTTCGTCCCCGAGTTCAACGCCGGCGCCATGGAGAACCCCGGACTCGTCACCTTCCGCGACGAGTTCGTCCACCGCTCCGCCGTCACCGACACCGAACGCCAGACCCGCGCCATGGTCATCGCCCACGAAATGGCCCACATGTGGTTCGGCGACCTCGTCACCCTCCAATGGTGGGACGACATCTGGCTCAACGAGTCCTTCGCCGAATACATGGGCTACCAGACCCTCACCGAAGCCACCCGCTTCAAGGACACCTGGGTCGACTTCGGAGTGTCCCGCAAGGCCTGGGGATACGACGCCGACCAGCGCCCCTCCACCCACCCCGTCGCCCCCGACGCCGACGCGGTCCCCGACACCGCGTCCGCCCTGCTCAACTTCGACGGCATCTCCTACGCCAAGGGGGCTTCCGCACTACGGCAGCTGGTCGCCTGGCTGGGCGAGAAGGACTTCCTCGCCGGCATCAACACCCACTTCCAGCGCCACAAGTTCGCCAACGCCACCCTCGCCGACTTCATCGCCTCCCTCGCCCACCACACGGACCGCGACGTCCACGCCTGGGCCGACACCTGGCTGCGCACCACCGGCGTCGACACCCTCACCGCCACCCTCACCGAACACCCGGGGCAGACAGAACTCACCCTCACCCGCGACGGCAGCCGCCCCCACCGCGTCACCGTCGGCGTCTACGACCGCGACCTCATCGACGGCGCCACCCTCGTCCGCCGGGAACTGAGAGACATCGACATCCCAGCTATCCCGGCCATCCCCGCCACCCCAGACATCCCCGTCGACGGTGAACACCGCCTCCCCGGCCCCCGCCCCGCCCTCGTCGTCCCCAACGACCAGGACCTCACCTACGCCAAGATTCGCCTCGACCTCCACTCCGAGGAAACCGCCCTGCGCAGCCTGTCCCGCGTGCCCGACCCCCTCACTCGCGCCGTCCTGTGGAACTGCCTGCGCGACAGGGTCCGCGACGGCGAACTCGAAACCCTCACCTATCTCGAAGCCGCCCGCGCCCACCTCCCCGGCGAACGCGAACTCGCCAACGTCCAGGGCGTCCTGGCCTTCGCCCGCATCCAGGTGGCCGACCGCTACACCACCCCCGCCGAACGCCCCGACGCACTCGCCCTCGTCACCGACCTGTGCACCGACCTCATCCGGCGCACCGAGGACGGCAGCAACCCCGGCCTGCGCCTCACCGCCGTGCGCACCCTCATCGACAGTGCCGCACACGCCGACACCATCCGCGACTGGTACGACAGCGGCAGCGTCCCCGGCGGCCCCGAACTCGACCCCGAACTGCGCTGGCGCATCCTCGGCCGCCTCTGCGTACTCGGCGCCGTCGACGACGCCGTCATCGAGGCCGAACTCACCCAGGACCCCAGCGCCACCGGCCAGGAAGGCGCCGCCCGCTGCCGCGCGGCCCTGCCCGACCCCGACGCCAAACGCGCCGCCTGGGACGCCATGTTCACCACCGACGAACTCTCCAACTACCTCTTCACCGCCACCGCCCAGGGCTTCTGGCAGCCCGAACAGAGCGACCTCCTGCACCCCTACGTCGCCCGCTACTTCCCCGACGCGGTAGCCGTCGCCCACCGCCGTGGCCCCGCCGTCGCCGACGCCGCGGGACGCTGGGCCTTCCCCGCCCACGCCGTCGACACCCACACCCTCACCCTTGGCGAATCCTGCCTGGAGGACGACGACCCCATCCCCGCCCTGCGCCGCAAACTCGCCGACCAACTCGACGACCTCGCCCGCGCCTTGAAGATCAGGACGGCCACCACCGCCTACTAGGGCCTGGAATGTACGGGGTCCGGCGTGCCCGGACCCCGTACCACCAGCCACCCCGCCGCCGCCCAATCCCCGCACGGCAGTACCACTTTCGGGTTCCGATCGTTGTGATCGACGGGCACGCCACCGCCACCGCAGACAGGCTGGAGGCCCACCGCACCCCCGAAGGACACCGCCATGAGCAACCCGCCGCCCCTCGCCGGAGGCCCCCAAGGCCCCCAAGCCCTGCGGCCGTTGCTCAACACCGTCCTCGACGCCCTCCACGACGGAGCCACCGCCCGAGGCGGCCCCCTCCCCGCCGGCGGCCCCCACACCGTCACCGCCCGCCTGCGCCAACTCGCCGGCGACCCCCTGCCCCACCACGGCACCGGCCCCGACACCGCGCTGCGCACCCTCGTACAGGCCCTCGCCGAAGGCGCCGCCGACCCCGCCGACCCCCTGTGCGCGGCCCACCTCCACTGCCCGCCCCTCGCCCTCGCCACGGCCGCCGACCTCGCCGCCTCGGCCCTCAACCCCTCCATGGACTCCTGGGACCAGGCCCCCGCGGCCTCCGCCCTCGAAACCCTCGTCACCGACGCACTCGCCCATGAGGTCTACGGCGACCCTGGTCACCCCGGCCGGCCCGCGCACCCTGGTCAGCCCGGCCACCCCCAGGCCCTGGTCACCACCGGAGGAACCGAGGCCAACCAGCTCGCCGTCCTCCTCGCCCGCGAAGCCCACGCCTCGCAGGGCCCCCTCCAGCTCATCACCGGCGCAGGCGCGCACCACTCCCTGCCCCGCGCAGCCTGGCTCCTCGGGCTCCCCGACCCCGTCACCGTGCCCGCCCCCACCGGCACCCTCGACCCGGCCGCCCTCGACGAAGCCCTCACCGACCTGCCAGGACCCAAACTGGTCGCCGCCACCGCCGGCACCACCGACGCAGGACTCATCGACCCCCTCCCGGAGATCGCCGACGTCTGCGAAGCCCACGGCGCCCGCCTCCACATCGACGCCGCGTACGGCGCCGGACTCCTCTTCAGCCCCACCCGCCGCACCCAGCTCACCGGCCTCGACCGCGCCGACACCGTCGCCCTCGACCTGCACAAACTCGGCTGGCAGCCCGTCGCCGCCGGCCTCCTCGCCGTACGCGACCCCGCCGACCTCGCGCCCCTCACCCACCACGCCGACTACCTCAACGCAAACGACGACACCGAAGCCGGCCTGCCCGACCTCCTCGGCCGCTCCCTGCGCACCACCCGGCGCCCCGACATCCTCAAGATCGCCGTCACCCTCAAAGCCCTCGGCCGCACCGGACTCGGCGCCCTCGTCGACCAAGTCTGCGACCAGGCACAGGAGTTCGCCGCCACCCTCCAGGCCCACCCCGGCTTCGACCTCTACGACACCCCCACCCTCAGCACCGTCCTCTTCCGCCCCCACGGCGCACCCGACGAACGCATCGCCCACATCCGCCGCACCCTCCTCACCCAAGGCCGCGCCGTACTCGGCCGCGCCCGCATCGACGGCCGGCTCTGGCTCAAAGCCACCCTGCTCAACCCGCACACCCAGCCGGGCGACCTGGCCCAGCTGCTGAAACTGGTGGAAGGAAACACAGCCCGATGACCACCGCCCCCACCCCCAGGCCCCCGCACCCCGAAGCACCCCGCGACCTCGTCGGCATCGGCATCGGCCCCTTCAACCTCTCCCTCGCCGCCCTCGCCCACCCCCTCACCGAACTCGACACCGCCTTCTACGAACAACGCCCCGCCTTCCACTGGCACCCCGGCCTCCTCATCGACGGCACCACCCTCCAAGTCCCCTTCCTCGCCGACCTCGTCACCCTCGCCGACCCCGCCAGCCCCTGGTCCTTCCTCAACTACCTCAAAACCCGCGACCGCCTCTTCCCCTTCTACTTCGCCGAGCGCTTCCACATCCAGCGCGCCGAATACGACGCCTACTGCCGCTGGGTCAGCGAAAACCTCCCCGGACTCCACTTCGGCCACCAGGTCGACGCCGTCCGCTGGAACCCCGAACACCGCCTCTTCGAAGTCGACTTCACCCAACTCGACACCGAAGGCGAAGCCGAAGCACTCGGCCGCACCTACACCAAGAACGTCGTCATCGGCGTCGGCACCGCCCCCTACATCCCCGAACCCCTGCGCCCCCTCGCCGAAGCCCCCACCGTCCCCGTCATCCACTCCGCCGACTACCTCACCCACCGCACCGAACTCCTCGCCGCCGGCCACATCACCGTCATCGGATCAGGCCAGTCAGGCGCCGAAATCTTCCTCGACCTCCTCAAGAACCGCCCCCAAGGCCGCGAAAAGCTCCACTGGCTCGCCCGCAGCGAAGCCTTCGCCCCCATGGAGTACTCCAAGCTCGGCCTCGAACACTTCACCCCCGACTACACCCGCTACTTCCACCACCTCCCCGAAGACGTACGCGACGGACTCGTCCCCGCCCAATGGCAGCTCCACAAAGGCATCGACGCCGAAACCATCGCCGCCATCCACGACGAGCTCTACCAGCGCACCCTCCACGGCGGCTGGCCCGACGCCACCCTCACCCCCGGCGTCTTTGTCCGCACCGCCGGCCGCGTCGCCACCACCAAAGTCGAACTTCACCTCGAACACCGCCGGCAGAACACCCGCTCCCGCCTCACCACCGACGCCGTCGTCCTCGCCACCGGCTACCGCGAACGCCCCCTCGACCACATGCTCACCGGCCTGGACCCCCACCTCCGCCGCGACAACAGCGAACGCCCCCGCATCGACGAACAGTTCCGCCTCGTCCTCGACCCCACCGTCACCGACGCCGGCAGCAACATCTACGTACAGAACGCCGAACGCCACACCCACGGAGTCGGCGCCCCCGACCTCGGCCTCGCCGCCTGGCGCAGCGCCACCATCCTCAACACCCTCACAGGCAAAGACCCCTACCCCCTCCCGCAGCGCACCGCCTTCACCACCTTCGGCCTCACCCCCAACGAAAACCGCGCCCCCCGGACCCAGTCCGGAGAACGCGGCACATCTCATCTCATCGAGCTCAAGAACTAGGGTCCCAACGAGAGGCCCTAGAACACAGGCGTACCGTCCCGCGTCAGCCGCCAGTCCACCGAAGCGAACTCCGCCGGGTTCAGGGTGCCCTTCGCCGTCACCCACTCGGCGATCCGCGTACGGATCTCCGTCGACTCCGACCACAGCTCCTGCGCCGACGCCACATGCGGGAACGCCCCGCCACCGTTCGCCCGGTAGTTGTTCACCGCGAACACGAACTTCTGCGCGTCATCCAGCGCCGCACCCTGATACGTCAGATTCTTGATCCGCGAACCCGCCGCCTGCGCGATGTCGATGTCGTACGAAAGCCCCGACACATAATCGTAGTTGTAGTCCGGCCGGTTGTTCGCGTTCGTCAGCTTGTCCACGTCCACGACCGCGCCCGCCGCCGTCTGCACGAAATACTCCGCCGAGAACTCCAGGTACGCCCGCACCTGCGCACCCGTCATCAACTTCGCGACCAGCGTGTTGTCGTACACATACAGACCCGACAGATCCCGGATCGTCACCTCACCCGCCGGAATCGACGACGTCCGCGAGAACGGCGAAGCCTGCGAAAGCACCGGCAGCGACGCGTACTCCGTCGACGCCAGCGCCTTCTTCACCACATCCGCCTGCACCGTGTTGATCAGATCGATGATCGGCGCGTCCTTGTACCGCGCGTCGACCGTCGTCAACTCCACCGTCGCCCGGCCCACCACCTGATTGACGTACTTCACCACCGCGGCATGCTCGTCCTGAAGCAGCTTCGTGATCTTCGGATCGTCCGCCACCGTCTTCGAGTCACGCAGCGACGCCTTCACGGACTCGACCGACCAACGCCCCTTCTCCCACACCAGATCGAAGTCGAACAGCGTCAGCCGCTCCGCATAACAAAGCGGCTCCGACAACACGACCGCCTTGCCCGTCTCCTCGTTCGTCACCAGCTGCTGCGGAATCTCCACATGCGCATGCCCCACAAGAATCGCGTCGATCCCCGGCACCAGCCGCGCCACATTCGCCGCCGCGTTCTCCACATACGGAACCTGATCCCCGTACGACGACGTACCCGAAGCCCCCGAATGCGCCGACACGATCACCACGTCCGCACCCATCGACCGCAGCTTCGGCACCCACTTCGCGGCCTGCTCCTCAAGACCGGGAAACTTCAACCTGCCCTGCACATACGCCTTGTCCCAGATCGCGATCCCCGGATTCGTCAACCCGAGCACCGCCACCTTCACGTCCCTGCCGAACGGAGTGCGCAGCCGCTTCATGAAATACGGCGGGAACGCCGGCTTCTCCGTCTTCGCGTCCACAGCATTCGCACCGAGCAGCGGGAAGTCACACTGAGACTCGAACTTACGCAGCGTCTCGATCCCGTAGTTGAACTCGTGGTTCCCCAGCGCCACCGCGTCATAGCCGATCGAATTCATCGCCTGCGCCATCGGATGCACCGGACCACCCTTCGCGGTGATCGGATCCACCTTCGCGAAGTAGTACGTCAGCGGCGTCCCCTGGATCGTGTCGCCCGCGTCGATCAGCAGCGTGTTCCGACGGCCCCGCTCGACACGGATCTGCTCCACCAGCGTCGAGATCCGCGACAGACCCATCGCGTTGCCCGCCGGATCCGAGTACTCCGCGTCCTTGAAGTAGTCCCAGTTGAAGACATGACCATGCAGATCCGTCGTCCCCATGACAGTGAACGAGTACCGCCTACGCCCCTTCGGCCGCCCCTCGTGCGCCTGCGCGCCCGGCGCCGACACGGCCCCCGTCAGCGCCACGGCCGCACCCGTAGCAGCGGACTTGCCCAGAAACTTCCTGCGATTCAACGCCATCTCAGATCCCCTCCGGCACCACTCACCGACACTTGCAACGCGCGTAGATTCTGGCCCCTCAACCCAACACGCAACAGACCCACGAGGTTTCAATCCGATGACTGTCCAATGCGACGCTGCCACAGTGACCCCATGACCCCCGACGAGACGACACCCGGCACCCAGCCCACCGCCACCCCCTACGGCACCCCCCAAGCCCCCCGCATCGCCGTCCGCGGCGAAGCCCACATCGAAACCGACCCCGACCTCGCCCGCATCGGCATCACCGTCAACGCCCGCGGCACCGACCGCCGCGAAGCCCTCACCGACCTCACCCGCCGCAACACCGCCACCCTCGACCTCATCAAGAGCTACGGAGAAGCCATCGAAAAAATTGAGACCGGCGCCTTCTCCATCACCCCCGAACTCACCCGTCACGGCCGCTCCGAACGCATCCGCGCCTACCACGGCAGCGTCCACATCACCGCCGAACTCACCGACTTCACCGCACTCGGCGAACTCACCACCCGCCTCGCCGACCAGGACCTCACCCGCATCGACGGCCCCTGGTGGACCCTGCGCCCCGACTCACCCGTCCACCGCACCGCCCGACAGCAAGCAGTCCACGAAGCCGTCCAGCGCGCCCGCGAATACGCCGAAGCCCTCGGCACCCGCCTCGCCGCCCTCATCGAACTCGCCGACACCGCAGCCGAAGACCCCGACCGCTACGGACCCGTCCCCGGCGCACCCCACATGCGCATGGCCGCCTACTCGGGCGCCCCCGACGACACCCCCGCACCCCTCGACCTCGAACCCCAGCGACAAACCGTCTACGCCAACGTCAACGCCCGATTCACCATGCACCCGCCCGAGCTGTAAAGACCCGCTCCCCCCGAAAGCCCGCCCCGAAATACATGCTCATCAGAGCACCCCCATGCACAATTCAACACTTGTCAATAGCCCTTCACCTAAAGGTGGTTGGGCAGTCATGCGCAACCAATTCCCTACCCGCCGGTAAGCCCTAGGCTCGAACCATGCGCCGAGCAAAGATCGTCTGCACCCTGGGACCAGCCACCGACTCGTACGAGCAGATCAAGGCACTCGTCGAAGCCGGAATGGACGTAGCCCGCTTCAACCTCAGCCACGGCACCTACGCCGAACACGAGGAGCGCTACCACCACGTCCGAAAGGCCTCCGACGAAACCGGCCACAGCGTCGGAATCCTCGCCGACCTTCAAGGCCCGAAGATCAGACTCGGACGCTTCCACGAAGGCCCCGTACTCCTTGAACGCGGCGACGAATTCACCATCACCGTCGAACCCGACACCCAAGGCGACCGCCACACCTGCGGAACCACCTACGACGGCCTCGCCACCGACGTCACCACCGGCGAACGCATCCTCGTCGACGACGGAAAAGTCACCCTCGAAGTCACCGGCGTCGACGGCCCCCGCGTCCACACCCTCGTCATCGAAGGCGGCATGGTCTCCGACCACAAAGGCCTCAACCTCCCCGGCGTAGCCGTCTCCGTCCCCGCACTCAGCGACAAGGACCAGGAAGACCTCCGCTGGGCCCTGCGCACCGGCGCCGACATCATCGCCCTCTCCTTCGTCCGCAGCGGCCGCGACATCCAAGACGTCCACCGCATCATGGACGAGGAAGGCCGCCGCCTCCCCGTCATCGCCAAGGTCGAAAAACCCCAGGCCGTCGACAACATCGACGACATCGTCGCCGCCTTCGACGGAATCATGGTCGCCCGCGGAGACCTCGGCGTCGAAATGCCACTCGAACAAGTCCCCATCGTCCAAAAGCGCGCCATCAAACTCGCCAAGCGCAACGCCAAGCCGGTCATCGTCGCCACCCAAATGCTCGACTCGATGATCGACAACTCCCGCCCGACGAGGGCAGAAGCGAGCGACGTCGCCAACGCCGTCATCGACGGCACCGACGCCGTCATGCTCTCCGGCGAGACCAGCGTCGGCAAATACCCCGTCGAAACGGTCCGCACCATGGGCCGCATCGTCGAAGCCGCCGAAGAAGACATTCTCGCCAAAGGGCTCCCGCCCCTCACCGAACGCAACAAACCCCGCACCCAAGGCGGAGCCGTCGCCCGCGCCGCAGCCGAAATGGGCGACTTCCTCGGCGCGAAGTTCCTGGTCGCCTTCACCCAGTCCGGAGACACGGTCCGCCGCCTCTCCCGCTACCGCTCACCCATCCCGCTCCTGGCCTTCACCCCGACCCCGGCCACCCGCTCCCAGCTCAACCTCACCTGGGGAGTGGAGACCTTCCTCGGCCCCCACGTCGACTCCACCGACGCGATGGTCGACCAGGTCGACGAACTCCTCCTCCAGTACGGCCGCTGCCGGAAGGGCGACATCGTCGTCATCACGGCCGGCTCCCCGCCCGGAGTCTCCGGCTCCACCAACCTGGTCCGCGTCCACCACATCGGCGAGGACGACAGCCCGAAGTAGGGGCGTTAGGGGTCAGTCACGGCAGCTGTAGTTCTTGATCACGGCTGGTCGTGACGGCGGTGTCGTTGCTGGTGGCACGCTGTCGCAACGGCTTGGTGGCGGCGGCGCCAGGCGGTCCAGTGCAGGACGTGATCCCGGTCGCGGACTGGTGGGGGCAGCGCGAGGGCCCGCAGGAGACGGATGAGCTCGGGGCAGGTCAGCGGGACGAGTTCAGGCCGCTCCTCGGTGGCCTCGTGGACGGCGGCGGTCGTAAGGGCGAGGACAGCGGCGGCGATCAGGGAGAACAGCGACCAGCGCATCCAGGAGTTCCAGCAGGTCACCTGACCCTGGTCGAGTCCGGTGAAACCCTTGGCGAGTTGGAAGGTCTCCTCGATCCGCCACCTGCGACAGATCACTTCCACCAGCGTGCCCAGCGAGACGTTGCCGGGTGCCCAGCAGCGGAAGTAGGACACCTCGCCGGTGTAACGGTGCCGCCGCGCGACCAGCACACTCGTCCCGGCCCCTACACCGGCTGCGTTCTCGTTCTCGTTCTCGTTCTCGTTCTCGGCGGGAGCATCGTCGGGACGGACATCGAGCCAGGCCCAGTCGTACTCGCGGGTGCCCTTCGTGCCGTGTCCGGTCTGCCTTCGCATCCACTGCCCGGGCCGCACCTTGTTGATCAGTTTGCGGGCCTCCCACCGACGGCCGGACCCGTCGGTGACCTGATATGTAGCGGCGATCCCGACCGTGTAGCCGAGCCCCAACGCCCGTACCCCCTGGCGCAGTTCGCGTCCGCAGTACACCTCGTCGCCCGCGAACCAGCGGGCCTCGCTCCCGGCCGCGAGCGCATCGGCGACCATGGTCAACGCCTGCTGCGGCTTCGTCGCGAACCCGATCTTCTCCGGCACCCCGGTCACTCCGCGGCGTTCCTCGTCCGCGGCCCAGTCCGCCGGGAGATACAGGGCCCGATCGATGATCACCTTCGTCGTCGCGGTGACCACCGCCAAATGCACCGCCACCTGGCACAGTCCCACGCCGCCGATCGCACCGGAGTACTGCCGGCCGGCGCCCACACAGTCCGTGGACGACTTTGCGTCGCCCGTCTCGTCCACGACCAACACCACGTCCTGCCCGGCGAGTTCGCCAATCACCAGGCGGGTGATCTCCTTCCGGGCCTCCTCGTGGTCGAACCGGGCACGGGACAGCAGGTGCTGCAGCCGGTGCGGGCCCGGGTGTCCCAGCGCCTGCGCGAGCGTCCAGCAGTTCCGCGTGTCCACTTCCAGCAACAGTCCAGCGACCAACTCCGCCGCTGTCGTGCGCGTCTCGCATCGCGCGAAGCAGCCCGAGACCACCGCCATCGCCCTCCCGAACGTCTGGCCCCACGCCCGCTCGACTATCGTGGCCTCCACGGCCACCGCGTCTTGATACGTCGTCACAAACGTTCATGATCGCGGTGGCCGTACTTGCGCCCGCCCGCACCCCGGCAAGCCGCTGAACAGCGAAGACGACGGAACTACAGCTGCCGTGTCAGTATTTGGGGCCTACGTGGATGTCCATGAGGGCGACGCACGCTTTCCGGGCGACCGAGATGTTGTATGGGTTCCCGTCGCGGGTGCAGTGCGTCCACTGGATGCCGAGTTTGTCGAGAGTGTCAGTGAAGAGTTGCCTGATGTCGTCGGAGACGTTGGTGAAGAAGTAGCGGGGGTACTCGTAGCGTTTGCGCTCGCCCCGGACGACGCGGGTGGTCCAGTTGGTGACCCGACAGCCGTCGGAGTGGATGAGGCCTCGGATGAACTCCCACGGATGGGCGTCGACGATCTCTTGTTGCCAGGGTTCGAGGGCGATCTTGCGCTCGTGCTTCTTGCCGGGGCCGTGTTGAGGGAACATGCACGTCCAGTGTTTGGTGTAGGACTTCACCTCGACGCAGCCGGTCTTGTGGCGTCCGCGCACGCTTGGGAGCGGCATCACCCTGCGAATCGCGTCTTCCGCAGCTGCGATCAGTCCGACCTGCGTTGCGTTGCAGAAGATCGATAAGTGATGCTGCTTGGGCTTGGAGATGATGTGGCCGTCGCCGAGATAGAGGCCAAGTAGATAGGCATACGCGACCGTGTCGAACTCGCGTCTCGTGCACTGCGGGCAGTCGGTCGGTTGCTCGTAAGTTTCGCCACGCGCTTTTCGGTCTTCGCTGCGCCACCAGCCGACGGTTCCGCGCGGGATGTTGAGTCGCTCGGCAACGATGCGGTTGGGAATGCCTTGGCGCATGAGTTCGACGGCATGGGCGCGAATCGATTCGCTGTGCGGTTCCATGCGGCCACTCTGTGTCACTGATGGCTGTGCCACGCAGCAAAAAGCGGATGTTCACGAGAATGTGGACATCCGCTTGCAGCTCCAACCTTCGAATCGAAGGAAAAGTGCCCCGAGTCGGATTCGAACCGACGCTGTCGGTGGTTTGAGCACCGTGTCTCTACCGCTGGACTACCGGGGCTTCCTCTAAAACAGAGGTTGGCGGTTACCCGCCGTGCTCACACCTTATCGCAGCTAGGTACGCTCTTGGGAGCAGTACCCGTGCCCTGAACTAGGAGCTATCGTGACCGCCCCCGAGTCGCCCCAGCCCGTAGACGCGCCCGACGACGACAAGTCGCACGTCCCGCCGCTGACGACCCGTGTCGTCATCGCCGAGGACGAGGCCCTGATCCGCCTCGACCTCAAAGAGATGCTCGAGGAAGAGGGCTACTCAGTCGTCGGTGAGGCCGGTGACGGTGAGCAGGCGGTCGAGCTCGCCCGTGAGCACAAGCCCGATCTGGTGATCCTGGACGTGAAGATGCCGAAGATGGACGGCATCTCGGCGGCGGAGAAGATCGCGGAGGAGTCGATCGCTCCGGTGCTGATGCTGACGGCGTTCTCGCAGCGCGATCTGGTGGAGCGGGCGCGGGACGCGGGTGCGATGGCGTATCTGGTGAAGCCGTTCAGTAAGAGTGATGTCGTTCCGGCCATCGAGATGGCGGTGTCGCGGTTCCAGGAGCTGCGGACGCTGGAGAACGAGGTCGCGGATCTGACGCAGCGGCTGGAGACACGGAAGCTGGTGGACCGGGCGAAGTCGGTGTTGCAGACGCAGTACGGGCTGACGGAGCCGGCGGCGTTCCGGTGGATTCAGAAGACGTCGATGGATCGTCGTCTGTCGATGCAGCAGGTTGCTGAGGCGGTTATTCAGGACGCCGAGGAGAAGAAGGCGGCGAAGGACTGAGTTCCGCCGCACACGTCGTATGGCTGAGGCCCGTACCCCGAGGGGGGTACGGGCCTCAGCCATATGTGGATCTCAGTCCTCGCCGAGGTAGGCCTTGCGGACGGATTCGTCGTGGAGGAGGTCTTGTCCGGTTCCGGAGAGGACGACGGTGCCGACTTCCATGACGTGGCCGTGGTCGGCGAGGGAGAGTGCGGCCTGGGCGTTCTGCTCGACGAGCAGGATGGTCGTGCCCTGGGACTTGAGTTCCGCGATCGTGGCCATGATCTTCTGCATCATGATCGGGGAGAGGCCCATGGAGGGCTCGTCGAGCATGAGCAGTTTGGGCTGGGACATGAGGGCGCGGCCCATGGCGAGCATTTGCTGTTCGCCGCCCGAGAGAGTTCCCGCGGCTTGCTTTCGGCGTTCGCCGAGGATGGGGAAGAGGTCGTAGGCGCGCTGGATGTCCTTCTCGATGCCGGCCTTGTCGGAGCGGAGGAATGCTCCGAGCTGGAGGTTTTCTGCGATGGAGAGGCGGGGGAAGATGCGTCGGCCTTCGGGGGAGTGGGCGAGGCCCATGGCGACGATCTTGTGTGCGGGGATGCCGGTGAGGGGTTTGCCGTCGAAGGTGATTTTGCCGCTGAGGGGCTTGAGGAGCCCGGACAGGGTGCGCAGGGTGGTGGTTTTGCCGGCGCCGTTGGTGCCGATGAGGGTGACGACTTCGCCTTGCTGGACGCTGAAGGAGATTCCCTTGACGGCTTCGATCTTGCCGTAGGCGACCTTGAGGTCTTCTACTTCGAGGAGTGCGCTCACTGGTCGTCTCCTTCCGTGGCGTGTGCTTCCGCGGCTTCGACTGCGGCTGCGGCGGTGTCTTCGGGGGCGCCTTCGAAGGGTTCGCCGAGGTAGGCGGCGATGACGCGTTCGTCGCCCTGGACGACGTCGCTGGTGCCTTCGACGAGTTTTTCGCCTTGGACGAGGACGGCGACGCGGTCGCAGAGGTTGAAGATGAAGCGCATGTCGTGCTCGATGACGAGTACGGCGATGCCCTTGTCGCGGATGGCGAAGACGAGTTCTTCGGTGGCGCGCGTCTCTTGGGGGTTCATTCCCGCGGTCGGCTCGTCGAGGAGGAGGAGGCCCGGCTCGCTCGCCAGGGCCCTGGCGATTTCGAGCTTGCGTTGTTCGCCGTAGGGGAGGCTGCGGGCGAGGTGGTCGCGTTTGTGGGCGAGGCCGATGAACTCGAGGAGTTCCATGGCGCGTTCTTCGGAGGCGCGTTCGGCCTTTTTGAAGCCGGGGCCGCGCAGGAGAGCGGACCAGAGGCCTTCCTTCGTCCTGGTGTGGCGTCCGACGAGGACGTTCTCCAGGACGGTCATGTTCGCGAAGAGGCGGATGTTCTGGAACGTGCGGGCCATGCCCGCTTTGGTGACCAGGTGGGGCTTGGGGGGGAGTGCGGTGCCCTTGTAGGAGACCTGGCCTTCGGTGGGGATGTAGAGGCCGGTGAGGCAGTTGAAGAAGGTGGTTTTGCCTGCGCCGTTGGGGCCGATGAGGCCGACGATTTCGCCGCTGTTGACGGTGAGGTCGACGGAGCGTACGGCGGTGAGTCCGCCGAAGCGCATGGTGACGCCCTTGGCTTCGAGGACGGCAGTGGTCGTGGTGGTGGTCATGCGGGTCACGCCCCTGCCTTGGTGGCGCCGACGGTGCTGTCGGGCAGGCTTTGTTGTTCTGGGATGTCTAGTTGGCCGGTCTCGTGGAATTCGAGTTGGCGGCGGCGGTTGGCGATGATGCCTTCGGGGCGGAAGCGCATGAGGATGACGAGTGCGATGCCGAAGGCGAGGAGCTCGTATTCCTTGAGGAAGGTGAGCTTTTCGGGGATGAGGTAGAGGAGTGAGGCGCCGAGGAGGGGGCCGCTGACGGTGCCCATGCCGCCGAGGACGACGGCGGCGAGGAGGAAGGCGCTGTTGGGGGGTGCGGCGCCGGCGAACTGGTAGGGGCTGGGGACGACGCTGTAGGTGACGTGGGCGCTGACGGTGCCGGCGAGGCCGGCGAGGGTGGCGCCGAGTGCGAAGGCGATGAGTTTGACGCGGAAGCCGTTGATGCCCATGGCGGTGGCGGCGGTTTCGTCTTCGCGGATGGCGATCCAGGAGCGGCCGATGCGGGAGTCGGCGGCGCGGGTGAAGACGAGTACGACGAGCGCCGTGATGAGGAGCATCAGGAAGAAGTAGTTGGCGAATCGGCCGAGGGTGAATCCGGCGACGTCGTGGGGGGCGCCGAGGTTGAATCCGAAGATTTCGAGGTCGGGGATGGAGGGGATTCCGTCGGGGCCGTTGGTGATGTCGGGTCCGGAGGAGCCGTCCATGTTGTTGACGGCGATGCGGAAGATCTCTCCGAAGCCGAGGGTGACGATGGCGAGGTAGTCGCCGCGCAGTCGCAGGGTGGGGGCGCCGATGAGGACGCCGAAGACGAGTGAGGCTGCCATGCCGGTGAGGGCGGCGGCCCAGAAGGGGAACTGGACTCCGGAGAAGCGGGAGAACTCGGAGCCGGAGACGAGGGCGGCGGCGTAGGCGCCGACGCCGAGGAAGGCGACGTATCCGAGGTCGAGGAGTCCGGTGAGGCCGACGACGATGTTGAGGCCGAGGGCGACGGTGGCGAAGATCAGGATGTTGACGCCGAGGTTGGCGTTGTGGTCTTCGCTCTGGGTGAAGGGGAAGATCGCTGCGGCGAGGAAGGCGATGCCGGTGGCGAAGCCCTTGTTCTGGGCGCAGAGGGTGGAGAAGCGGTCGAGCTGTCCGGCGTGGACGAGGGCCCAGGCGACGAAGACGAGGAGGAGGACGAAGCCGATGAAGGTTTCGCTTTCTTCGTCGTTGATGCCGATGCCGTAGGTGAAGGCGATGAGGCCGAGGGTGATGCCGAGGGTGACGATGAGCCGCTGTGTCCAGCCGGGGAGTTGGCCGGTGGGTGCGGGCTGGTCGGGCTTGGTGAGGTAGGCCTTGGCCGTGTCGCCGGGGCGTGGCAGGGCGAGGGCGCCGAGGACGGGGAGTGCGGAGGCGATGGCGGCGACGTAGGCGCCGGGGTCGAGGTTGGCGAGTCCGCCGAGTTCGACTGCGATGGCGATGGCCGCGTACCAGCAGACGGTGAAGCCGGCGAGGGTGGTGAGGAGGATCGGGGAGGTGGCGCCGGCGGGGTTGAGCCGGTGCAGTCCTCGCACGTTCCACAGGGGGAGGGTGAAGAGGAGGGTGATGAGCCCTGCGACGAGGGCGATGGTCTGGAGGCCTGCGGGGTAGCCGTAGACGGTGAGGTCGCCGGGGAAGTCGGAGGTCCAGGTCCAGGACATGAAGGTGCTGGCGATGGTGGCGGCGGCGCCGGCGGCGATGAGGATGCGGGGGGCGCCTGCGGGGAGGGTGATCAGGCCGCGGGCGGTGTCGGTCTTCTGTGTGGTCATGGTGATCACGCCCTGTCCGCGACGCGTTCGCCGAGCAGGCCTTGTGGCCGTAGCAGCAGTACGAGGATGAGGAGGACGAAGGCCCAGACGGAGGCCCAGCCCTGGCCGCCGAACTGTTGCATGCCGGGGATGTCGGCGATGTAGGCGGTGGCCATGGCTTCGGCGAGGCCGAGGACGACGCCGCCGAGCATGGCGCCGTAGATGTTGCCGATGCCGCCGAGTACGGCTGCGGTGAAGGCCTTGAGGCCGGCCTGGAAGCCCATGTCGTACTGGACGGAGCCGTATTTGAGGCCGTAGGCGACGCCGGCGACGGCGGCGAAGATGCCGCCGATGGCGAAGGCGATCACGATGATGCGGTTGGTGTCGATGCCCATGAGCTGGGAGGTGTCCGGGTCCTGGGCGGTGGCTTGCATGGCGCGGCCGGTGCGCGAGAGGCGGACGAAGAAGGCGAGGGCGGCCATGCACAGGGGGGCGGCGATGATCAGGAAGACGTCGCCGCTCTGGATGCGGATGTCACCCAGGTGGTAGGGCCCGAAGGGGAGTTGCGGGAAGACGCGGGCGCTCTTGGCGTCGGGGTACCAGTTGAAGACGGCCTGCTGGAGTGCGAGGGAGAGGCCGATCGCGGTGATGAGGGGGGCCAGGCGTGGCGCGCCGCGTAGTGGCCGGTACGCGAAGCGTTCGGCTCCGACGGCGATGAGGGTGGCGACGAGTGCGCCTCCGATGAGCATGGCCGGGAGGGCTATCCACATGGATATGCCGTCGGGGAGCGCGAGGTAGACCGTGAGTGCGCCGAAGCCGCCGGTCATGAAGATCTCGCCGTGGGCGAAGTTGATGAGCTGGACGATGCCGTACACCATCGTGTAGCCGATGGCGATCAGCCCGTACATCGAGCCGAGGAACAGCCCGTTGGCCAGCTGCTGCGGCAGGGTGTTCACCGCGTGGCCTCCATGGGTGGGGAGAGTGGGGCAGGGATATGGGTGGGGCCGCGCGGTGACGGGTCGTCGTGGCCGCGCGGCCCTGTGTGGTGCGTGCGGTGCGGGGTGGGTCAGCCGGCGTTGTAGGTGCCGCTCTTGACGGCCTTCCACTCGCCCTTGGTGACCTGGTAGACGGTGAGCTGCTTGTTGGTGGTGTCGCCGTACTCGTCGAAGGCGACGGGGCCGGCGATGCCGTCGAACTTGGCCTTCTGGACCTCTTCGACGATCTTGCCGCGGGCGTCGGACGGGACCTTGCCGTCCTTCACGACGGCGCCGACGGCCTTGATGATGGCGGTCGCGGCGTCGTAGGAGTAGCCGCCGTAGGTGCCGTAGTCGCCGGGGTACTTCTTCGCCTTGTAGGTGGCGATGAAGTCCTTGGCGGCGGGCAGCGTGGTGACGGGGACGCCGACGGAGGTGGAGAGGTCGCCCTCGGCGGACTTTCCGGCGGTCTTGATGTACGTGTCGGAGAACATGCCGTCACCGCCGAAGAGCGGGATCTTGGCGCCGGCGTCCTTGAGCTGCTTGGTGAGGATCTGCGACTCGTCGTACTGGCCGCCGTAGTAGAGCAGGTCGGCGCCGGAGTTCTTGATCTTGGTGACGAGGGTGGAGAAGTCCTTGTCGCCGGTGTTGACGTGGTCGGTGCCGACGACCTTGCCGCCGGTCTTCTTGAAGCCCGCGGTGAAGAGCTTGGCGAGGCCGGCGCCGTAGGTCTGCTTGTCGTCTACGACGTAGACCTTCTTCTTCTTGAGGGTGTTGTACGCGTAGTCGGCCGCGAAGCCGCCCTGGAGGGCGTCGGTGGTGGCGGTGCGGAAGTACGACTTGTACGGGCGCTTCTTCGAGGTCTGCCAGTCCTTGCCCTGGGTGAGCTCGGGCGCCGTGTTGGAGGGCGAGATCTCGACGAGGTTGGCCGTAGCGAAGACCTGCTGCATGGAGGTGGCCACACCGGAGTTGAGGGGGCCGACGACTCCGAGGACGTCCTTGTTGCCGACGAGGGCGGTGGCGTTCTGCTGGCCGGTGGCGGGGACGGCCTTGTCGTCGAGCGCCTTGACCTTGAACGTGACGCCGGGAACGGTGTTCTTCTTGTTGGCGTCGTCGACGGCGATCTGGACGCCGTACTGGATACCGAGGCCGGTGGCGGAGTTCGCGCCGGTGAGCGGGGCGTCGACGCCGATGACGACGGTGGCCTTCTTGCTGCTGTCGCTGCCCTTGTTGTCGTCGCGCGATCCGCAGGCGGTGAGCGTGAGTGCTCCGGTGGTGAGCACGCTGGTCATGATGAGCAAGGAACGGTGTCGCACGATCAATCCTCTCCCTGGCGCGGCTCCCGCGGTTGGGGGCCGTGTGTCTCGCCGGGCCGTACTGGGGTGGTACAGGGCCGTGCAGCAGACGCGCCCGGCGGCGCGGTGACTGGCCGTGACTATAAGCGCAGGTGGGTGGGGTGCGGAGCTGAGGAGGGAAGGATGTGACGCTCTTGTTATGACGCGGTGCTCGTGGGCGGGTGTGGTGGGGGCGATCAGGCCTTGTGGATATGGGTGGCCGGCGCTCGCGTGTAGAGAACATGCTGTTCCGCTAAGGAACTTGAGGTGATCTTGGTCCTTACGGGCGGGAGCGTGCCGTCGGCGGGGTGGGTGCCGGGTGCTTCGGGTGGCGGTGGCTCGCGCTCCGCATTGCTCTGTTGCGACAGAGGTAACTGAGTGTTACTTCTGCGTGAGATCTGTTCGCGGTCCGCGGGGCGGTCCGCGGGGCCCTGTGTGCCGCAGGTGTCGTGCAGGTAGGTGGCGAGTCGCGTGGGAAGGCGCCGCCGAAGAGGTAGCTGTGCTGCTGCTGTGCCTGACGGTTGTGCAGACCGAGGTCGAGGTGCGGCAGGGTGAAGCCGGGCGGCAGGGCGGTGCACTTGTATACGGAGATGCGCACCGTGAGGGGTGTCGGGGTGCCGCCTTCACTGTCAGTGGCAGGGCGGGGTGGCGTAGGCGGTCAATCCCGGTGGTCCGGCTCGTACTTGACGGTTGGTCACGGGGTGGGTGCCGGGTACGGAGACGGTGAAGCGGAAGGTGGCGGGGCGCGGGTGGTGCGGGTCCGGCGGGCCCGTTCCCTCGTAGTGCAGGAAGGTGACCTGGGAGGGCCAGGGAGTGGGGGCGGGTGCGGCCGGGGTGGTGGTGAGGGCGGCGTACGCGTAAGCGCCCGTGATGGCTGCGGCGGCGAGCAGAGCTTGCAGGGTGCGGCGCGGGTGCGGCAAAAGGGCTGCCCAACGCTCGTAGAGATGGTGTGAGTTGAGGGATTCGGCCCACAGGGTGTCGGTGTGGGCGGGGGTGTGCGGGGCGCCGTCGCCGGAGGGGGGTTCCGGCTCGACGGGCCCGATACCGGCCATGCTCCACGCTGGTGCGCAGGGGGCGGGTCCGCCCATATGGGCGGGGGTAACCGGGGTGTGTCAGCGGCCAGTTGGGGCATGGGCCGGTGTTGGTGGATGCCTGCGCTGTGGTGGCCGGGGGAGGGCTTCGCGCGGGAGGAACTCGCGTCGGCGGCCGTGTGCCGCGGTGCCCGGCTCCCGTCCCCTGATCGACGTCTGCACTGCCCGGCGCGGCGGCGGTGGCCGTCCGCGCCGGGAGCGGCGGCGTGAAGCGTCGTGATCGTTGTGGCGCCCTGTGACGGACGGGCCCCGCGGCGGACGGGCCCTGCGACGGTTGAGTCCGGTGACGGGCGGGTCCTGCCGCGGACGAGGGGCTTCAGCTCGTGGGCATGTCCTTGAGGAGGCAGGTCAGGCGGGCCGAGCAGACCCGCCGGTCCTGCTCGTCGGTGATCACGATGTCGTACGTGGCGGTGGAGCGGCCGCGGTGTACGGGGGTGGCGACGCCGGTGACGAGGCCGGAGCGTGCGCCGCGGTGATGCGTGCAGTTCAGGTCGACGCCGACGGCGATCTTGGAGCTGCCTCCGTGGAGCATGGAGCCGACGGAGCCGAGGGTCTCGGCGAGCACCGCGGAGGCGCCACCGTGCAGCAGGCCGTAGGGCTGCGTGTTGCCCTCGACGGGCATGGTGCCGACGACGCGGTCAGCGGACGCTTCCTTGATTTCGACGCCCATGCGGGTGCCGAGATGCCCCGCGGAGAACAGGGCGTGCAGGTCGACGCCGAGCGCCGCATACTCGTCGATGACCTCTTGCGGGAACTTCACGCTGCTGTGCTCGCCCATGGTGCCCGGCTCCGTTCGTCGTCTGTCGGTGTTCGTGATGTGGTGCTGTGCGGCCTGGTCGGCTGCCTGAGCGAACGCTCAGTCGGTCGCCGATTGTTCCAGGCGGACGACGACGGACTTGCTGGTGGGGGTGTTGCTGGTATCGGCGGTGGCGTCCAGCGGGATCAGGACGTTGGTCTCCGGGTAGTACGCGGCCGCGCAGCCCCGGGCCGTCGGGTAGTGGACGACGCGGAAGCCGGGGGCGCGGCGCTCCACACCGTCCGTCCACTCGCTGACCAGGTCGACGTAGGAGCCGTCGGCGAGGCCCAGGTCCTGGGCGTCGTGGGGGTTGACGAGGACGACCCGGCGGCCGTTCTTGATGCCGCGGTAGCGGTCGTCGAGGCCGTAGATCGTGGTGTTGTACTGGTCGTGCGAGCGCAGGGTCTGCAGCAGCAGCCGGCCCTCGGGGAGCTTCGGGTACTCGACGGGCGCGGCCGTGAAGTTCGCCTTGCCGGTGGTGGTGGGGAAGCGCCGCTCGTCGCGCGGGCCGTGCGGCAGGGTGAAGCCGCCAGGGCGACCAGCAGAACCAGCCACGCGCGCGTTGAAGTCCTCGAAGCCCGGGATGACCTTCGCGATGCGGTCGCGGACCGTGGCGTAGTCCTTCTCGAACTCCTCCCAGGGCGTGCGTGACGCCTCGCCCAGGACGCGGCGCGCGAGGCGGGCCACGATCGCCGGCTCCGACAGGAGGTGCTTGCTCGCGGGCGCGAGGCGGCCACGGGAGGCGTGGACCATGCTCATGGAGTCCTCGACGGTCACGAACTGCTCGCCACTGCCCTGGAGGTCGCGCTCGGTGCGGCCCAGCGTCGGCAGGATCAGGGCGCGCGCGCCGGTGACCGCGTGGGAGCGGTTGAGCTTCGTCGACACGTGCACCGTCAGGGCGGCGCGGCGCATCGCGGCCTCGGTGACGTCGGTGTCGGGGGAGGCCGCCACGAAGTTGCCGCCCATCGCGAAGAACACCTTCGCCTCGCCGTCGCGCAGCGCCTCGATGGCCCGTACGACGTCGAAGCCGTGCTCGCGGGGCGGCGCGAAGCCGAACTCCCTCTCCAGGGCGTCCAGGAAGGCGGGCGCGGGGCGTTCGAAGACGCCCATGGTGCGGTCGCCCTGCACATTGGAGTGGCCCCGCACCGGGCACACGCCCGCGCCGGGGCGGCCGATGTTCCCGCGCAGCAGCAGGAAGTTGACGACCTCGCGGATCGTGGGCACGGAGTGCTTGTGCTGGGTGAGGCCCATCGCCCAGCACACGACGGTGCGCTCGGAGGCGAGCACCAGGGCGAGGGCCTCCTCGATCTCGGCGCGCTCCAGGCCCGTCGCCGTCAGTGTCGCGTCCCAGTCGGCGGCGCGGGCGGCCTCCGTGAACTCCTCGTAGCCGTGGGTGTGTTCCTCTATGAAGGCGTCGTCGACGGCGCCGTCCGTCTCCAGGATCAGCTTGTTCAGGAGGCGGAAGAGGGCCTGGTCCCCGCCGAGGCGGATCTGGAGGAACAGGTCGGTCAGGGCGGCGCCCTTGAACATGCCCTGCGGGGTCTGCGGGTTCTTGAAGCGCTCGAGTCCGGCCTCGGGCAGCGGGTTGATCGTGATGATCTTCGCGCCGTTCTCCTTGGCCTTCTCCAGGGCGGAGAGCATGCGCGGGTGGTTCGTGCCCGGGTTCTGCCCGGCCACGATGATCAGGTCGGACCTGTAGAGGTCCTCCAGCAGGACGCTGCCCTTGCCGATGCCGATGGTCTCCGTGAGCGCGGAACCGGACGACTCATGGCACATGTTCGAGCAGTCGGGCAGGTTGTTCGTGCCGAACTCGCGGGCGAACAGCTGGTAGAGGAACGCCGCCTCGTTGCTCGTGCGGCCCGAGGTGTAGAACACGGCCTCGTCGGGGGAGGCCAGGGCCGCCAGCTCCTCGGCGATGATGTCGAAGGCGCGCTCCCAGGACACCGGCTCGTAGCGCTCGGCGCCGTCCGCCAGATACATGGGGTGGGTGAGGCGGCCCTGCTGGCCCAGCCAGTACCCGGAGCGGGTCGCGAGGTCGGCGACGGCGTGCGCGGCGAAGAAGTCGGGGGTGACCCGGCGCAGGGTGGCCTCCTCGGCGACCGCCTTCGCGCCGTTCTCGCAGAACTCCGCCTTGTGCCGGTGGTCGGGCTCCGGCCAGGCGCAGCCCGGGCAGTCGAAGCCGTCTTTCTGATTGACGCGGAGAAGGGTGAGCGCGGTGCGGCGCACGCCCATCTGCTGCTGGGCGATCTTGAGGGAATGGGCGACGGCGGGCAGTCCGGCGGCGGCGTGCAGCGGCGCGTCCACCTGCGGCGCGTCCTGGACCGGATCTCCCGTGGGCGGCTTCGTTGCCATCGTCTGTTCCCCTTCTAGCACACGTGTGAGGTACGTCTCCGATCCTCGCACGCACGACTGACAGCCCTCGCCGGAGGCCCGTGGCGGACCGGACTGTCAGTGGGGCGTGGCAGGATCGGGGGCGTGGCAGAGACAGCAGCGAAGAAGACCGAGAAGACGACCTCAGGCAGCCGGCCGCGGCTGATGCTCATGGACGGGCATTCGCTGGCGTACCGCGCGTTCTTCGCGCTGCCCGCGGAGAACTTCACGACCGCGACCGGACAGCCGACGAACGCGATCTACGGCTTCGCGTCGATGCTGGCGAACACGCTGCGCGACGAGGCGCCCACGCACTTCGCGGTGGCGTTCGACGTCTCGCGCAAGACATGGCGCTCCGAGGAGTTCACGGAGTACAAGGCGAACCGTTCGAAGACCCCGGACGAGTTCAAGGGCCAGGTCGAGCTGATCGGCGAGATCCTCGACGCGATGCACACACCGCGCTTCGCGGTCGACGGGTTCGAGGCGGACGACGTCATCGCCACGCTCGCCACCCAGGCCGAGGCCGCCGGGTTCGACGTCCTGGTCGTCACCGGCGACCGGGACTCCTTCCAGCTCGTCAGCGACCACGTCACGGTGCTCTACCCGACGAAGGGCGTCTCCGAGCTGACCCGGTTCACGCCGGAGAAGGTCGAGGAGAAGTACGGGCTCACGCCGGCCCAGTACCCGGACTTCGCGGCCCTGCGCGGCGACCCGTCGGACAACCTGCCGGGCATCCCCGGCGTCGGCGAGAAGACCGCCGCGAAGTGGATCAACCAGTTCGGTTCGTTCGCCGAGCTCGTGGAGCGCGCCGAAGAGGTCAAGGGCAAGGCGGGGCAGAATTTCCGCGACCACATCGAAGCCGTCAAGCTGAACCGCCGGCTGACCGAGATGGTGCGCGACGTCGAGCTCCCCAAGACGGTCGACGACCTGGAGCGCACCGCGTACGACCGCACGGCCCTCGCGATGATCCTGGACACCCTGGAGATCCGTAACCCGTCGCTGCGCGAGCGGCTCCTCGCCGTCGACCCGGGCGCCGAGCAGGCCGAACAGGCGCCCGCCGAGCCGGGCGTCGACGTCGACGGCTCGGTGCTCGGTGCGGGCGAGGTGGCCCCGTGGCTCGCCGAGCACGGCGACGCGGTCCTCGGTCTCGCCACCGTCGACACCTGGACGCTCGGCACGGGATCCGTCACCGAGGTGGCGCTCGCCGGCGCCGGGGGAGCCGCCGCCTGGTTCGACCCCACCCAGCTCGACGAGGCCGACGAGAACGCGTTCGCGGCCTGGCTCGCCGACGTCGCGAAGCCCAAGGTCCTGCACAACGCGAAGAGTGTCATGCGGGTCTTCGCCGAGCACGGCTGGACCGTGGACGGCGTCACCATGGACACGGCGCTCGCCGCGTACCTGGTCAAGCCCGGCCGCCGCTCCTTCGCGCTCGACGCGCTGACCCTGGAGTACCTCGGCCGTGAGCTCGCCCCGGCGGCGGCCGACGGACAGCTCGCCTTCGGTACGGAGGACGACGACCAGGCCGAGGCCGACGCGCTCATGGTGCACGCCCGCGCCATCCTCGACCTCGGCGAGGCCTTCGGCGGGAAGCTCCGGGAAGTCGGCGCGGCCGACCTCCTCAAGGACGTCGAGCTGCCCACGTCCACGCTCCTCGCCCGCATGGAGCGGCACGGCATCGCCGCCGACCGCGCCCATCTGGAGACCATGGAGCAGATGTTCGCGGGCGCCGTCCAGCAGGCGGTGAAGGAGGCGCACGCCTCCGTGGGCCACGAGTTCAACCTCGGCTCGCCCAAGCAGCTCCAGGAAGTCTTCTTCGGCGAGCTCGACCTGCCCAAGACGAAGAAGACGAAGACCGGGTACACGACGGACGCGGACGCGCTCGCCTGGCTGGCCGCGCAGACCGACCACGAACTCCCCGTGATCATGCTGCGCCACCGCGAGCAGGCGAAGCTGCGCGTCACCGTCGAGGGCCTCATCAAGACGATCGCCGCGGACGGCCGCATCCACACGACGTTCAACCAGACCGTGGCCGCGACCGGCCGGCTCTCCTCGACCGACCCGAACCTGCAGAACATCCCGGTCCGCACCGACGAGGGCCGCGCCATCCGCCGCGGCTTCGTCGTCGGCGAGGGCTTCGAGTCGCTCATGACCGCGGACTACAGCCAGATCGAGCTGCGCGTCATGGCGCACCTCTCCGAGGACGAGGGCCTTCTCGAGGCGTTCACCTCGGGCGAGGACCTGCACACCACGGTCGGCGCGCAGGTCTTCGGCGTCGGGCGATCCGCCGTCGACGCGGAGATGCGCCGCAAGATCAAGGCCATGTCGTACGGGCTCGCCTACGGCCTGTCCGCGTTCGGCCTGTCCGGGCAGCTGAACATCGAGCCGGGCGAGGCGCGGGTCCTCATGGACACGTACTTCGAGCGGTTCGGCGGCGTGCGCGACTATCTGCGCCGCGTCGTCGACGAGGCGCGCGCCACGGGCTACACCGAGACGATGCTCGGCCGCCGCCGGTATCTGCCGGACCTCAACAGCGACAACCGCCAGCGCCGTGAGATGGCCGAGCGCATGGCGCTCAACGCTCCCATTCAGGGCACGGCCGCCGACATCGTCAAGATCGCCATGCTGAACGTGGACAAGGCGCTCAAGGACGCGAAGCTCACGTCCCGGCTGCTGCTCCAGGTCCATGACGAAATCGTCCTGGAGATCGCCCCGGGCGAGGCCGCGGCGGCGGAGGAGCTGGTCCGGCGCGAGATGGCCGGGGCCGTGCAGCTGCGGGCGCCGCTGGACGTGTCGGTGGGCGTGGGCCCGGACTGGGAGTCCGCGGCGCACTAGCCTCCGGCGGACGGGAGTCCGGACGGGAGTTCAGGTAAGGGGCGGGGCCCATAGGCTCCGCCCCTTACCTGCTTCACGACCCTGTTCACCGTTCTTGTGTCACCGGAGCCGGCGCCTCACCGCGATCGGCCGCTCCTCGACGCCCCCGCACGAGAAGCGCGTACACGACCAGGCCGAGTACGAGGCCCGCGCCCCCGCCGAAGCACAGGGTCGGGATGATCTCCCACGGCTTGGCGACAGCGCCCCAGTACGTCCACCAGCGCACCGTCCGTACCCCCGCGGCCACCGCCACGCACCCGCCGATCACCAGCGCCGCCACCCACCGCTCGCGCACCGAGAGCTGAGGCAGCGCGGCGCGGGCGTCGGCGGCGGCCGACGAGGGGACACGGCGCACCGCCGACATCACGAAGAGCGCGATCACGACGAGCGCGACCGCCGAACCCCCGTACTGCGCGTACCAGTAGAGAGGGGAGCCGGCGATCCTCTCGCCGAGGACCGGGAACACGCGCATGCCCCACCGGTCGAGATGCGTGAACGCGTCCCACACCACGTGCGTCGCCGCGCCGAGGACGGCGGACACGTACCACCACCACGCCGCGGCCACCGGCCGCCGCTCCCACGCGAAAGCGCCGGACGCGACGCCGCCCCGAGCGCCGCCCGCACCCCGCGCCACCACAAGAACCCGCCCCCGCACCCGCCCCGGCAGCAGCGCGATCACCGGCTCCCGCAGCAGGCGCCACAGGCCGACCAGTACCGCAGCGATGGCCACGTCGATCGTGAAGACGCCCGGGAAGGAGTGGGTGAAGTCCCCGAACTCCATCGCCCCCGGCACCGCACTCGCCGCGAAGTACGTCACGTCAGGCGCGAACGAGCCCGCCACCAGCAGCGACGGTACGAGCGCGCCGCGCCCCGTGCCGTCGCGGCGGACGGCCGGCAGCACGGCCGCGGCATGGCTGATCGTGAACGGCAAGAGGTCCCCCTCGGACGGTACTTGATGATGCGGTGCGTACGCGGCGCTCAGTATGGCCCGTGGCGATCGCGGTAACGCGTACATGGCCAACCGGCGAAATTCGGGCACGAACAGGTGTCTGCGCGCGGGAAGTTGTCGTAGTGTCGCCTGGGTCACTCCACGCTGGGGAGCGTGGACGGACCCGGAAACGGTCGGCAATCGGAGGGGCTCACGGCATGGCGGCGCTATTCGGAAAGCGGTTGCGCAGGTCGGCGATGACGACCGCTGTGGCGGCTGCCGCCGTGGCGGCACTCTCCGCGTCCCAGGCGCCCGGCTTCACCACCGCGCAGAACGGCGGGCACTCCACGGCCGACGCGACGCCCCCGCCCGGCGACTCGGCGACCGGCAACTCCCCGTACTACACCGACCTGCCGCCCCTCAACAGCCCCACCGCGCCGCCCAGTACGGGCACCGGCGGCCCGGGAGGTACGGGTACGGGCTCGGGTGAGGACGGTATCCCCGCCACCGTTCTCGACGCGTACAAGAAGGCCGAGGCGGAGCTCGCCGCGACCAAGCCGGGCTGCAACCTCCCCTGGCAGCTGCTCGCCGCGATCGGCAAGGTCGAGTCGGGCCAGGCCCGCGGCGGCAACGTCGACGCGAACGGCACGACGCTCAAGCCGATCCTCGGCCCGGTCCTCGACGGCAACGGCTTTGCGAGGATCACCGACACGGACAACGGCGCCTACGACGGGGACATGACGCACGACCGGGCCGTCGGCCCCATGCAGTTCATCCCGTCGACCTGGGAGTGGTCCGGCCGCGACGGCAACGGCGACGGTAAGAAGGACCCCAACAACATCTACGACGCGGCTCTCGCCGCGGGCCACTACCTGTGCCGCGGCGACCGCGACCTGTCCCGCAGCGCCGGCCTGAACGCGGCGATCCTGAGCTACAACCACTCGCAGGAATACCTCAACACGGTCCTGTCGTGGCTCGAGTTCTACCGCAAGGGCACCCACGAGGTCCCGGACGGCACCGGAGTCCAGCCCGGCGACCGCAGCGACGGCGGCCCCAGCCCTTCGCCCTCGCCGAGCAGCCCCGGCACGACCAGCCCGTCCCCCGGCACATCCAAGCCGCCCAAGCCCTCCGAGCCGTCGAAGCCCGGCAACCCGGGCGGCTCCCCGGGCACCGACCCGTCGAAGCCGGGCGGCGGAGGCTCCACGAGCCCCACACCGCCCACGCCCGCCGAGACGGTCGCGCACATCGAGGACGCCGGCACGGGCAAACTCGCCGCGACCGCCGGCGACGCCTTCGCCGAACGCGTCGCCGTGCGCACGGAGAACGCCGCGGGCAAAGGCGTCGGCACGGTCAAGGTGAAGCTCACCGTCGTCGGCGACACGGATCTGGCCTTCAGCGGCGGCTTCAAGACCGTCACCGTTGTCACCGACAGCACCGGCAAGGCCACGGCGCCGCCGCTGAGGGCGGGCGAGGACACCGGCGAGTTCACCGTCCGCGCCACCGTCGTCGACCGCAAGCTGCCCGGCCTCGACTACACGGCGACCGTCTCCGCGCGCCAGGCCGACGCCCTCACCAGGACCGGCGACACGGAGCTGACCTGCGAGGCCGGCGGCCAGTTCGCCGACCCGGTCCAGGTCAAGGCCACGTACAAGGGCGACGCCGCCGACGGGGTCGCCACCACGGCCACGCTGATCAAGTCCAAGGACGACGCGGCCGAGAACGACAAGGGCCCCTACTTCAAGGACGCGGACGGCAAGGCGATCCGCACCCTCAAGGGCCTCAAGACCGACGGCGACGGCCGCCTCCAGCTGCCGAGGATCTACGCGGACGACGCCACCGGCACGTTCCTGCTCCGCATCAACACCACCGGCGGCGCGACCCTCACCATCGAATTGAAGGTCACCGCGGCCGGCGCCACGGCAACCCCGTCCGCCTCGCCCTCGGCGACGTAACTCCCGTACGGCACAAGCCGTATCAGCAGCACCCGCGCCGCCCCCTCGCCGCTCACCGGCCGAGGGGGCGGCGCTGTTGTGCAACGTGTTCTCATCTCGGCCGCGCGTTGCTACGGTGCCCCAGCCCTGACGCTCTATCAGATTCCAGATCCGGTGATCCGCCGGGAGGCTGCATGCGTGCCCTGATCGCCGCCGCGACCGGTCTGGCCGTGGCGCTCGCCCTCGTCATCACGATCTCGGCGATCGGCTCCCCGCCCGGCGAGACCTCGCCCAAACCGCTGCTGACCACCGTCCCCAAGCACCCCTGACCCGCCGAGGAGGCCGCGCGATGCGCCGCAAGGCCAGCCTGATCCTGCTCGCCCTCGCCGTGTTCTGCACGGCGATGTCCCCGCTGATGCGCTGGTACGCGTTCCCGCGCCTCGCGAAGATCCCGGCCGGCCAGTACCAGACCGCCGTCCTGGAGGCGAAGAACCCGACCCTCCTCGACTACGGCTCGATGCAGGCGAAGAAGGTCCCCAAGGTCACGATCGTCCAGACGCTCAAGGGCAACGTGGAGGCCTCCGAACAGGTCGAGAAGAGCGCGGGCCGCGACGTCGTCGTCTGGGACTCCCTTTCCTACGTCGTCGGACCCGACGGCAAGATGGTCTCCCAGGTCCCCGAACGCTACGTCTTCGACGCCCACAGCCAGGCACCCGTCCACCCCACGGGCAAGTACGCCGAGACCGTCGACGGCGACAAGGTCAGGCGCGACGGCATCGAGTTCAAGTGGCCCTTCCTCACGGAGAAGCGGGACTACGAGTACTACGACGCCCAGGCCCGCATCACCCGGCCCATCCACTACAAGGGGACCCAGACGTTCCGCGGCGTGAAGGTCTACTACTTCGAACAGACCATCCCCTGGACGAAGGTTCCCCTCCCCAAGACGATGCCGGTCAAGGGCATCACACCGGAGTCCGTCGCCAAGACCGGCACCACCCGCTGGTACAGCACGGTCCGCAAGTTCTGGGTCGAGCCGGTCACCGGCGCCCCCGTCTACGGCGAGGAGATCCAGAACAACGAACTCCGCGGCGGCACGCTCCTGGGAGGCCGCGACAAGGTGACGGTCTTCAAGGGCCACGTGAAGATGCGCGAGGACTACATCAGGTCGACGGTCGACCTCGTCAAGTCCAACCGCGTCCTGGTCGTCCTGCTCACCTCGTACCTGCCGTGGGGCTTCTTCGTCCTCGGCCTGCTCCTGCTCGCGCTCTCCCTGTGGCTGGAGGCCCGCGGCCGCCGCCCGGGCGAGCCCGAGGCCGCCCCGGAGCACGAGCCGGAACCCGTCAGCGCCTGAGCCGCGCGCTCGTGTGCCGCGTCGCGACCGCGCCCGCCGGATCCTCGGGCCACGGATGCTTCGGGTACCGGCCGCGCAGCTCGGAGCGCACCGCCCGGTAGCCCTCGCGCCAGAAGGAGGCGAGATCCGCGGTCACGGCCGCGGGCCGCCCCGCGGGGGACAGCAGATGCACCAGGACCGGCACACCGGCCACGCGCGGCGACTCGTGCAGCCCGAACATCTCCTGCACCTTCACGGCCAGTACGGGCTGTTCGGGGTTCGCGTAGTCGATCCGGATCCTGGACCCGCTCGGCACCTCAAGACGCTCAGGCGCCAGCTCGTCGAGGCGGGCCGCGTCACCGCTCGCCCAGGGGAGCAGCCGCCGCAGCGCCTGGCCCGCGTCGATCCGGCCCAGATCGGACCGGCGCCGCGCCTTGCCGAGCTCCGGCTCCAGCCACTCGTCCACGCGCGCGTGCAGCGCGTCGTCCGACACGTCGGGCCAGGGCGCGCCCAGCGTCCGGTGCAGGAACGCGAGCCGCTCCCGCAGCTCCCCGGCCTCCCGAGACCACCGCAGCAGAGAGAACCCCTCCCGCCGCAGTCCTTCCTTCAGCGCCTCCCGTACGAGAGCGGGGGCGGCCTCCTTCAGCGGGCGCACGGCGAGTTCCACCGCGCCGAGCCGCTCGACATGCCGCGCCACCAACTCGCCGTCGGCCCACGCCACTTCGTCCCCCTCGGTACGCAGCGGCGCCGCGGCACGCAGCGCGACCTCCTCGTCGACGACCGCGGCGAGCCGCACGCGCGCGTGCCCGGCGCCCACAGGCCGGTCGGCGACCGCGACGGCGATCCACGGCGCGCCCCGCAGTCGTGACCCCTCCGCGAGCGCGGCCCGGGTACCGGACACCATCAGATACTCGCCGTCGCGCCCACGCCCCACCCGCTCGGGGAAGGCGAGCGCGGCGACGATGCCGGCGACCCGGTCCTCGGACAGGACCCCGGTCCCGGCATCGCGCACCGGGGCCTGCCCGGCGGTTCGCTCCGATCCGGCCCCTGCCGCCCCCGTAAGCCGCCGTACCTCCGTCTTCCAGCGCGCGGCGTACGCGTCGGCGCCCCGGCGCGCGGTGCGCCACGCGGCGGCCAGATCGTCGCCGTAGTCGCGGGGCGGCTCCTCGCTCAGGAGGGCGACCACCTCGGCCGCGCGGCGAGCGCCCACCAGCGGGGTCGCGTCGAGGAGGGCGCGGGCCAGGCGCGGATGCAGGCCGAGGCCCGCGAGGCGCGCGCCGCGCTCCGTGGCCCGGCCCGAGTCCGCCCCGACCGCCCCGATCGCCGTCAGGACGGACCGGGCCGCCGCCATCGCCCCGGCCGGCGGAGCGTCCAGGAGCGCGAGGCCCGAGGCGTCCGGATCGCCCCAGCACGCCGCCTGCAACGCGAACGCCGTCAGGTCCGCCACCTTGATCTCCGGCGCGGGGAACCGAGGCAGCCGCACGTCCTCCGCCTCCGTCCAGCACCGGTACACCACGCCGGGAGCCTCGCGCCCGGCACGCCCCGCCCGCTGCCGCCCCGCAGCCTGCGAGGCCCGTACGGTCGTCAGGGCGCTCAGCCCGCGCGCGTGGTCCACCCGCGGCTCCCGCGCGAGCCCCGAGTCCACGACGACCCGCACACCCGGAACCGTCAGCGACGACTCGGCCACGGACGTCGCGAGCACCACCCGCCGCCGCGCGCCGGGCGAGAGCACTGCGTCCTGCACCGCGGCCGGCGCCCGCCCGTGCACCTGAAGCACATCCACATCACCCAGCGCGCCCAACTGCCCGGCCACGCGCGCGATCTCACCGACCCCCGGCAGGAAACACAGCACATCCCCGCTCTGCTCCCGCAGCGCGCGCCGCACCACCGCCGCCACGTGCGTGAGCAACGCCGGATCCACCCGCATCCCGTGCGGCGGCCGTACCGGACGCGCGGGCGGCGCCCACGCCGTCTCCACGGGATACGAGATTCCCTCGGCCTCGACCACGGGCGCCCCGCCGAGCAGCCGCGCCCAGCCCTGCGCGTCCGTCGTCGCCGACGCCGCCACCAGCCGAAGCTCGGGCCGCAGCGTCTCGCGCACGTCGCACAGGAACGCCGCGACCGTGTCCGCGTCCAGATGCCGCTCGTGGACCTCGTCGAGCATGACGACATCCACGCCCGTCAGCTCCTGGTCGCGCTGGAGCCGTTGCAGGAGCACACCCGTCGTGACGACCTCCACGCGCGCGTGGCGCCCCATCACCCGCTCACCGCGCACCGTGTAGCCGACGCTCTCGCCGGCCTCCTCGCCGAGCAGCCACGCCATCCGCCGCGCCGCGGCCCGCGCCGCGATCCGCCGCGGCTCCGCGACGACGACACGCCGCGCGGGCCCGTCACCGACGAGCCCGGCGAGCACCAGCGGCACCAGGGTCGTCTTGCCGGTCCCCGGCGGCGCCACGAGAACGGCGCTGCCCGGCGCCGCGGGCCCGTCGAGGGCATCGCGCAGGCCGGGCAGTGCACTGCGTACAGGCAGGTCCAGAGCGTCGTTACGGATCACATGCTCAGTCTCTCCCCGGGGGCACCTCCGGCCGGAGGCTGGGGGACTTCGGCCGGGGGTGCCCCCTCTGGATCTAGCTTCGCTCGCACACGAAGATCGCCGTCCCCGGGATCAGGTTTCCGCGCAGCGGGGACCAGCCGCCCCACTCCTGCGTGTTCCATGCCGGCCACTGCGGCTCGACGAGGTCCACCAGACGGAACCCGCCGGCCACGATGTCCCGCACCCGGTCACCGACCGTCCTGTGGTGTTCCACGTATACGGCGCGCCCCTCGTCGTCCTGCTCCACATAAGGGGTGCGGTCGAAGTAGGAGGCCGCTACGGAGAGCCCCTCCGGACCCGGCTCGTCCGGGAACGCCCAGCGGATCGGATGCGTCACCGAGAACACGAACCGGCCGCCGGGCCGCAGCACCCGGTGCACATCCCGGAGCACCCGCACCGGATCGGCGACAAAGGGGAGCGCGCCGTACGCCGAGCAGGCCAGGTCGAAGGAGCCGTCCGCGAACGGCAGCGCGCCCGCGTCCGCCTCCACCAGCGGCACCGCACCGCCGTCGATGCGCTGCGCGTGCTGGAGCTGCCGGTGCGATAGGTCGAGCGCGACGGGGTGCGCGCCCTGCGCGGCGAGCCAGCGCGAGCACTGCGCCGCGCCCGCGCCGATCTCCAGGACGACCTTGCCCTTCAGGTCCTCCGGAGGGCCGAGCAGCTCGGCCTCCACCTCGTCGAGACCCTCGGGCCCCCACACGAAGCGGTCATCTCCGAGGAACGTGCCGTGCTCGACCTGGTAGTCGTCCGCGTTCCTGTCCCACCAGCCACGATTGGCACGGGAACTCTCCGTGACGTCGGCATCGCGCCGGGTGGCTTCGGGCTCGAACGGTTCGGGCTCTTGGATGATGGGCTCCCTAGTCGTACTCTTCCGTTCAACCCGTCGCGGCAGAGTGCCGAGCGGCCCATGGCCTCGTGCGACAGGTTTTGTGCCGGGTATGCGAATTTCGCCCCGGGTGTGCGGCTTCGCGCATTGACCCTGTCCGGCTGCCCCCGTATGCTACAAGTTGCGCTGCGAGCCTGCGCTCCTCAGACGTAGCAGGCTGCGCTCGCATCTGTATGTATGTCCCCTCGGTAATCGAGGCGCCCCCTCCGGGATTGGCGCTTCCTGAGCTGTCCGGCCTTCTGCAGTGCGATCACGGGCTCCCGGCGTAGCAGTACCTACGACTTCAATGTCCGTACCGGAGCCCTTACCCACATGACGAGCAGCACCGAGACCACCGCCACCACCCCGCAGGTAGCGGTCAACGACATCGGTAACGAGGAAGCCTTCCTCGCCGCGATCGACGAGACGATCAAGTACTTCAACGACGGCGACATCGTCGACGGCGTCATCGTGAAGGTCGACCGGGACGAGGTCCTGCTCGACATCGGTTACAAGACCGAAGGCGTGATCCCGAGCCGTGAGCTCTCGATCAAGCACGATGTCGACCCGAACGAGGTCGTCAAGGTCGGCGACGAGATCGAGGCCCTGGTTCTCCAGAAGGAGGACAAGGAAGGCCGTCTGATCCTGTCCAAGAAGCGCGCTCAGTACGAGCGTGCCTGGGGCACGATCGAGAAGATCAAGGAAGAAGACGGCATCGTCACCGGTACCGTCATCGAGGTCGTCAAGGGTGGTCTCATCCTCGACATCGGCCTCCGTGGCTTCCTGCCGGCTTCCCTCGTCGAGATGCGCCGCGTCCGCGACCTCCAGCCCTACGTGGGCAAGGAGCTCGAGGCCAAGATCATCGAGCTGGACAAGAACCGCAACAACGTGGTCCTGTCCCGCCGTGCCTGGCTCGAGCAGACCCAGTCCGAGGTCCGCCAGACGTTCCTCACGACCCTCCAGAAGGGTCAGGTCCGCTCCGGCGTCGTTTCCTCGATCGTCAACTTCGGTGCCTTCGTGGACCTGGGTGGCGTCGACGGTCTCGTGCACGTCTCCGAGCTGTCCTGGAAGCACATCGACCACCCGTCCGAGGTTGTCGAGGTCGGCCAGGAAGTCACCGTCGAGGTCCTCGACGTCGACATGGACCGCGAGCGTGTCTCCCTGTCGCTGAAGGCGACGCAGGAAGACCCGTGGCAGCAGTTCGCCCGTACGCACCAGATCGGCCAGGTCGTCCCCGGCAAGGTCACGAAGCTGGTTCCGTTCGGCGCGTTCGTCCGCGTGGACGAGGGCATCGAGGGTCTGGTCCACATCTCCGAGCTGGCCGAGCGCCACGTGGAGATCCCGGAGCAGGTCGTCCAGGTCAACGACGAGATCTTCGTCAAGGTCATCGACATCGACCTCGAGCGTCGCCGCATCAGCCTCTCGCTGAAGCAGGCCAACGAGGCCTTCGGTGCCGACCCGTCGGCGGTCGAGTTCGACCCGACCCTGTACGGCATGGCCGCGTCGTACGACGACCAGGGCAACTACATCTACCCCGAGGGCTTCGACCCCGAGACCAACGACTGGCTCGAGGGCTACGAGACCCAGCGCGAGGCCTGGGAGACCCAGTACGCCGAGGCGCAGCAGCGCTTCGAGCAGCACCAGGCTCAGGTCATCAAGTCCCGCGAGGCCGACGCCCAGGCCGAGGCCGAGGGTGCTGCCGCTCCGGCCGGCGCCCCGGCTGCGTCCGGTGGCGGCGGCGGTTCGTACTCCTCGGAGTCGGACGACAGCTCCGGCGCGCTTGCTTCGGACGAGGCGCTCGCCGCGCTCCGTGAGAAGCTGGCCGGTGGTCAGAGCTGACCTGAACCCTCCGGGTTCCGGTAAGTAGTTGAGCGGGCCCGCACCCTTTGGGTGCGGGCCCGCTTCTCTGTGTCCGCCGGCGTTTCCTATGGAGTGACCGGTACGTTCGTCAGGCCCTTGCCGCCGGTGACCGTGTTGCTGCTGTAGACCGTCGTCACGCAGCTTCCGCCGGCGTTCGTCACGTTGATCGCCAGCTGCTTGTCGCCCGTCGCGCCGCGCAGGTCCGACGTGTTGGAGCGGAAGACCGTGCCGCAGCCCCAGCCGGACTGCTGGGTGTGTGTCTCGTAGCCGGTGTTCGTCGTGGCGCTGCCCTCGTTGTTCTCGACCAGGACGTCGTTGCCCTTCACGTCGACCCAGGAGTCGTCGAAGTTGGCCCCGGTCAGGCCGCTGCCGTCGAACGTGTTGCCCACGATCCGCGCGCCCGTCGTGCCCTCCTTGATGTCGACGTTCTCGCCGCCGACGTCCGGGCCGATCGTGTTGCCGGTGATCTGGATGCGGTCACTCTTGTCCGAGGTTCCGCCGGCTGTGCCGACGTAGACGCCCTCGCCCATGCCGCGGCCGTCGTTGCCGGTGTCGTAGATCCGCGAGTTCTTGATCGTCCCGTCCGTGCTGGAGTTGCGGAAGTGGACGCCCTCCATGTCGAGCCCGTGGACGGTGACCGTGTCGACGACGACGCCGTTCGCCGAGTCGATCATGATGCCCTTCTGGCCGCCGGTGACGGTGATGCCCTGGACCGTCCAGTACGAGGCGCCGTTCAGATGCAGGCCGTAGCCGCCGCCCGCCGTGAGGACCGCCTTCGCGGAGCCGGTCAGGGTGATGCGCGAGCCGGAACTCCCGGCGATCGACGTCTGGAAGTTGCCCGTGTACGTGCCGTCGGCGAGATGGATCGTGTCGCCGGGGGCGGCCGCGGTGAGCGCCGATTTGAGCTGCGCCGCGGTGGAGACCTCGATGACCTGGGCGGCTCCGGCGGCGGGCGTCGCGAGGGCCGTGGCGGCTCCGGCGACGAGCACGGAGGCGGTCAGAGCGGGCAGGAGCGCGGAACGGATGCGCATGTGGGGGGGTGCCTTCCCGTCGGTTCGTGCGAAAAGGTGTTCTTGTACATGAATCCTAGGTGCGCATATGAACGTAGAGGCGTGGCATGACTGCGTCAAGGTCTGGACCAAAGGGCTGTGCGGGGAGGGAAACGTGGGAGATACACGAATAACTCCTGTGCCGTAACAGGCCGTTGCAAGGATCCCCGGACACTCAAGATCGTGAGGGGAGCCGTCAGCATGGCAGTACAGCAGCGACCGGAGGCGGGCTCGAGCCGCCGGGCCTTCCTGCGCAACGTCGGGGTGAGCGGTGGCGCGGGCGCGATGTTCGCCACCATGGGAGCCCTCGGCCTCGCCCCCACCGCGCAGGCCGCCTCCCGCGAACAGGCCTACAGCGCACCGAAGTCGGGCGACTTCACGCTCACCGGCCGCGGCGCCGGCAAGGTCGTCGTCGTGGGCGGCGGCATCGCCGGACTCGCGACGGCGTACGAACTCGGCAAGGCGGGCTACGACTGTACGGTCCTGGAGGCAAGGGACCGCACCGGCGGCCGCAACTTCACGGTGCGCGGCGGCGACAGCACCGTCGACCTGTACGGCAACCGGCAGACGGCGCGCTTCGCACAGGGCCAGTACCTGAATGCCGGGCCCGCGCGGCTGCCCCAGTGGATGGTCACCCTCGACTACTGCCGCGAACTCGGTGTCCCCGTCGAGGTGTTCACGAACACGAACGCCGATGCCTATCTCTACAACGAGTCCGCCGGCATGACCGCGCCCGTGCGCTACCGCACGGCCAAGGCCGATGTGTACGGCTACGTATCGGAGTTGCTCGCCAAGGCCACCGACAAGGGCGCTCTCGACAAGGAACTCACCGCCTCCGACCAGGACCGCCTCATGGAGTTCCTCAAGGATTTCGGGGACCTCGGCGACAAGCTCGCCTACGAGGGCTCAGAGCGCCGCGGCTACAGCACCGTCCCGGCCGCCACCGGGACACCCGGAGTGATGCTCGGCGACGTGCCCTCCGCGTCGGACGTGTTCGCCAGCGGCGTCGGGCGGTACTTCTCCTTCGAGTTCGGCTTCGACCAGGCCATGCTGATGTTCCAGCCCGTGGGTGGCATGGACCAGATACCGAAGGCGCTGACGCGCGCGATCGGTGCGCACAAGGTGCGTACGGGAGCCGTCGTCAGCAGGATCACTCAGACGGCGGGCGGAGTCACCGTCACCTACACGCAGGGCGGCAGGACGAGTGCCGTCGAGGCCGACTACTGCGTCGGCGCGCTGCCGCCCAACATCCTCGCGAAAATCCCGCACAACCTCGGCTCCGGCGTGCAGTCCGCACTGGAGGCCATCACCCCGCAGTCCGCGGGCAAGATCGGCCTGGAGTACCGGTCCCGCTGGTGGGAGCTCGACCACAAGATCTACGGCGGCATCACCGAGACCGACCTCGACGTCACCCACATCTGGCACCCCTCCTACGGCTTCCACGGCGAGCGTGGCGTACTCGTCGGCTACTACAACTACGACGGCGACGCCGACTCGTACGCCAAGCTCACACCGGGCGAGCGCGAGAAGCGTGCCGTGGCCGCCGGCGTGAAGATCTACGGCGAGAAGTACCGCACCGAACTCGCCTCCTCCTTCTCGCATCACTGGCGCCAGACCCCGCACCTCGAAGCCGCCTGGCACGACACCCCCGGCGGCCCCGACGACCCCCGCTACAAGCCGCTCAACGAACCCACAGGCCGCGTCTACTTCGCCGGGGACTGGCTCAGCTACACGGACGCATGGCAGCACGGGGCGTTCACCTCCGCCCGCAGGGCAGTCACCAGGCTCCACACGCGCGCGCTGGCCGCGTAGGGACACGCGACAGCTAAGAGGTGTCTGTGAGGGGCGCGGGGAGGGAATGCCCGCGCCCTACGGCGCGTTCCCCTAACGAACACGAGGAGGAGCGGTCACAGTGCTTGATCCGCAGGGTTTGTACGCATGGGAGCCGAAGGGCCTGGCCGTGGTGGACATGGCGCTCGCCCAGGAGTCGGCCGGACTGGTCATGCTCTACCACTTCGACGGATACATCGACGCGGGTGAGACCGGCGACCAGATCGTGGACCGTGTCCTCGACTCGCTGCCGCACCAGGTCGTGGCGCGGTTCGACCACGACCGGCTCGTCGACTACCGGGCCCGCCGCCCGCTGCTCACCTTCCGGCGCGACCGCTGGTCGGACTACGACGTGCCCGCCCTTGAGGTGCGGCTCGTCCAGGACGCCACGGGCGCCCCCTTTCTGCTGCTCTCCGGCCCCGAGCCGGACGTCGAGTGGGAGCGTTTCGCCGCCGCCGTGAAGGAAATCGTCGAGCGGCTCGGCGTGCGCCTCGCGGTCAACTTCCACGGAATCCCGATGGGCGTCCCGCACACACGGCCCGTGGGCCTCACGCCGCACGGTAACCGGACCGAGCTCGTCCCCGGCCACCGCAGCCCGTTCGACGAGGCGCAGGTCCCCGGCAGTGCGGAGTCCCTCGTCGAGTACCGCCTCATGGAGGCCGGACACGACGTACTCGGTGTCGCCGCGCATGTCCCGCACTACATCGCGCGCTCGCCGTACCCCGACGCCGCGCTCACCGTCCTCGAAGCCATCACGGCGGCGACCGGCCTCGTGCTGCCCTCGGTGGCGCACGGGCTGCGCACGGAGGCGTACCGCACGCAGACGGAGATCGACCGGCAGATCCAGGAGGGCGACGAGGAACTCGTCGCGCTCGTCCAGGGACTTGAGCACCAGTACGACGCTGCCGCGGGCGCCGAGAGCCGCGGGAACATGCTGGCCGAACCGACCGACATCCCGTCCGCCGACGAGATCGGCCTCGAGTTCGAGAAGTTCCTCGCCGAACGCGAGGGCGACGCATAGGGGCTGTGGTCAGCAGTGGGGGCCTCGCCTAAGCTGCCCGCATGCTGAAGGTGGGTCTGACCGGCGGAATCGGTGCCGGCAAGAGCGAGGTGTCCCGGCTGCTCGTGGCGCACGGGGCCGTACTGATCGACGCGGACCGCATCGCGCGGGAGGTCGTGGAGCCCGGAACTCCCGGACTCGCCGCGGTCGTCGAGGCGTTCGGGAGCGACGTGCTCGCCCCGGACGGCTCGCTGGACCGGCCCGCGCTCGGCGCGATCGTGTTCGCCGACGCGGACCGTCTCGCCGTCCTCAACTCGATCGTGCACCCACTGGTCGGCGCCCGCTCCGCCGAACTCGAAGCCGCCGCCACCGGTGACTCCGTCGTCGTGCACGACGTACCGCTGCTCGCCGAGAACGGCCTCGCACCGCTGTACGATCTCGTGATCGTCGTCGACGCGAGCCCCGAGACCCAGCTCGACCGTCTCGTGCGCCTGCGCGGTATGAGCGAGGAGGACGCTCGCGCCCGCATGGCCGCCCAGGCCACCCGCGACAAGCGCCTGGAGATCGCCGACATCGTGATCGACAACGACGTACCGCTCGACGAGCTGCACCGGCGGGTCGACGCCGTCTGGGCGGACCTCGCACAACGGGCGTCCGCGGCCTAGAAGGGGGACGGGCGTGGTCGTACTGGCGGCGTTCACGTTTCTCGGCGGCCTGGTGGCGATCCTCGCCGGGGCGTACGGGCTGCGGCGGACCCGGCGGATCAGCGAGGCCGGACGCGTCACCCAGGCACTCGTGAAACCCCCGCAGGCGGGTTCCGAGCGACCCCTGCTGCAGTTCGAGACGCACGACGGCCGCGTCGTCGAGGTGACGTCCCCTGTGCCGCCCACCCGACGGCTCCCGCTGCCGGCGGGCGGCCACGTCGGCATCGCGTACGACGTCGACGACCCGCGTGAGACCGTGCTCATCGGCGGCGAGCGGGCCGCCCTCGACTGGGTGTTCGTGGCCGCGGGTGTGGCGCTGGCCGTGCTCGGCGCGGTACTCACCGTGACCTGGGGCTGAGCCTTCAGAGCGGTCGGACGTACGTACGTCGGGGTGTTACGGGGGAGGAATAGGGCCGACAGTCCACGCCGTTGACGTGGACGACGAAGGAGGGAGACCGCTGTGCCCCACTCCAACCCGGAGACGCATGTCATCGACTTCCGTGCCGCTGAGCATCTGCTCGCGGCGCGTGACCCGCGAGGCGCGGTGAAACTGCTCGACCCGGTCATCGCGGCCCACCCCGAGAACACGGCGGCGCGGCTGCTGCGCGCCCGCGCGTTCTTCGCGGCGGCCCAACTGCGCGCGGCCGAGCTCGAGTTCACCATCGTCCTGGAGCGCGAGCCGGACAACGCGTTCGCACACTTCGCGCTCGCCCGCACCTATCAGCGTGCGGCGCGGCCGGACCAGGCGAGGCGCCATTTCCGGCTGGCAGCGGCGCTCGATCCGCAGCCTGACTACGTGGCCGCGGCCGCTTTCGAGGCCCCCTAGGGGCTTCCAGGGAGTTCCAGGGAGTTCCAGGGCGGTCTACGACTTGTCGTCCGGGGGATTGTAGGGCGGTACGCGCGGGGGATCGTAGGGCGGTACGTCGGGGCCCGGCTGGTAGTGCGGGCCCTGCCGGATGTGGCGGGTGATCATGAAGAGGTCGACGGTCACGATCAGCCACAGCACCCCGCACGCGAACGCCCACCACGGGCGATCCGTGAGGATGAACGCGACCGTGCCGAAGATAGTCCAGGCCAGACCCCAGATACTGAGCCACAGCCGGGCACGCAGAGCACTGCGCGCGGTCGCGGGTTCACTGCCCGTACGCATCGTCACCACCTCCGCCCGTGAAGGGGCACCCCCTCCAGGGTGCCTCGTCACGGGCGAAGGCGTCGGGTACGTCCGGCCTCTCGCGCGGCGCACCGTTCCCTGAAAAGGTGAGGTGGAGTGCATGAACCTCCACATCCCCGACTTCCGTGGCCGCTCTCCCCGCGCGCGTGCGACCGGTCCCTGGCCCTGGCCGGGGAGTTCTTCGCGCGGTACTACCCCGAGGAGCGCTACGACGCCGCCGTCTGCCACTCCTGGCTCCTCGACCCTCAGCTGAAGGACCAGCTGCCGAAGGACTCCAACCTGGTGCGCTTCCAGGAACGATTTCGCACGTCCTGGGAGGACACGGAACCCGACGACGAGGGCCCGGTCGGCTTCGTCTTCGGTGACCCCCGTCTCCCCGTCGAGACCCTGCCGCGCCGTACGAGCGTCGAACGGGCCGTCGGCGACCATCTGCGGAGCGGCGGGCACTGGTACGGAGGGCATGGCTGGTTCCCATTGCCGTGGTCGGGAACTGCCGCCCCAGGACGGCTCGTTGAAAGGACATGAGCCTTGAGATGCGTGAGGGATACGGAGGGACGGGACCCGGCGCCATCACGCCGGACGGCTGCGCGGTCGATCTGTACGCGCGCCTGCCCGTAGGGGACGAGCCCGACATCATCGCCGCGGCCGTGCCCGCGGGAGCGAGCATTCTCGAACTGGGCAGTGGCGTCGGCCGGATGACGCACCCCCTCATCGAGCGTGGCTTCACGGTCACGGCCGTGGACGAGTCCGCCGAGATGCTGGAGCGGGTGCGCGGGGCGCGGACGATCTGTTCGCCGGTCGAGTCGCTGGAGGCGGGCGGGACGTTCGACGTGGTGTTGCTCGCGTCGTTCCTCGTGCATGCCGGGGACGTGGCGGTGCGGCAGGGGCTGCTCGACACCTGTCGGCGTCATGTCGCCGTCAATGGCTGTGTGTTGATCCAGCGCGAGGGCCCGGACTATCACACGAACCTGCCGCGCGAGCGCGTGGACCCGAGCGGTTTCACGGTCCGCATCGTGTCCGCGGAGCCCGTGGGGGACGGGGTGAACTCGGTCCGTGCGGAGTACGAGTTCCCCGACGCGGCCTGGACGCACACGTTCCTGGCGCGTCCCCTGACGCAGGAGCAGTTCGAAGAGGCGCTCGCGCAGGCCGGGTTGAAGGTCGACCAGTACCTCACGGACGACCAGGTGTGGGTCCGGGCGGTGCTTGCATAGGGTGCCGGGCGACCGATGAGTTGCCCGGGCTGCCGCCGTCTACCTCTGTGACAGCCGGACAGCGAGGCCCGGCGCCGACTCACCGAGGAGCACCCCATGTCCGAGACCACCGCCCCCGTCACGACCGCCGCTTCCGCCGTCTCCGTCACCTCCGCCCCGGCCGCCGGCAGGGCGCGCGCCGCCCGTATCGCGCTGCGCACGCTCACGGTGCTGCTCGCGCTGTTCTACGGCGTCGCGAGCGCCCTGCCCAAGCTGATCGCGCACCCGTCAGCGGTCGAGTCGTTCGACACGATCGGGTGGGGGAGCGCGGCGATGTACGTCATCGGCGTCCTCGAACTGGCCGGTGGAATCGCCCTGTTGGTGCCGGTGCTCTCCGGGGTCGCCCCGATCGCGCTGGGCGCGCTGATGGCCGGCGCGTTCGTCGTGCAGATGTCCTACTTCGACGGGGAGAACGCGGCGACGCCGCTCGTCCTGATCGTCCCGCTGGCGCTGCTCGCGTGGACACGGCGCCGGAGCAACGCGGATCTGGTCCGCCTGGTCAAGCGCCGGGCGTGACCCGCGCGGCCAGAGGCTGATCCCGTCGACGTACGGGGTCAGCCTTTGTCGCGTTCGTTTCCGTCGTGCTCGGCCGGGGGTACGGGGCCCGCACCGAACGTCGCACGCAGCCGGTCCATGTCCCTGCGGTCCCGCTTCGTCGGGCGGCCCGCGCCGCGGTCGCGGATGGCCACGGGGGCGACGGCCGCGCGCGGCGGGGGCGGCGGGCTGTTGTCCACATAGCATTCGACGGCCACCGGGGCGCCCACGCGCTTGCGGATCAGGCGCTTCACGATCACGACCCGCTCGTGGCCGCCGGCCTGGCGCACCCGCACCTCGTCGCCCACGCGCACGTTGTGGGCGGCCTTCACGCGCTCGCCGTTGATCTTCACATGCCCGCCCCGACATGCCGTCGCGCCCGCCGAGCGCGTCTTGGCCAGCCGCACGGACCAGATCCAGCTGTCGATCCGCACGCTCTCACCGGCGCCGGGAGTGGCCGCCCGCGCCGCCGACGCGTTCGAAGCCGTATCCGAACCAGTGCCCGAACCGGAATCCGAGGCAGTATCCGAAGCAGTATCCGAAGCCATGCCTCGACCTTAGTCCCGGATTGCCCCGATCCGGCGAGTCACCCGGACGCCACACGCCACCCCGACGGATTATCCGGACAAAATGGCATGCATCTCAAGGCCAGTCGTCGGACAGCGAGGCGTATGGACGCCATGGACGCCAGTGCCCTGCAAGCCGAAGTCGGCGGCCCGATGGACAGGCTCCGCGCCGATCTGGAGCGGCTCGCCGCCCATCCCGTCGATGGCCTTCCCCGGCTTCCGTGCAGCCGTCGGGCGCCGCCGTCAGCGGCGCGTGCGGCGGCGGGTCCGTTCGCCCGGGGTCTCGATGAACTGGAGCTCCAGAGCGGCCGGGGCCGGGGCGACCCCGGGGCCGCCCGCCTCGGCCCAGCGCAGGATCTCGTCCGTCGCGTCGTCCCCCATCGACCAGCCCACCCATGCGGGGCGCCCGCCGCGCCGCCGGCCCTCGCCCGACGGCTGCACGACCAAGACGTTCGCCTGGTCGCAGGGGCCCAGGCAGTCCGTCACCCGCACGGCGACCCGCCCGCCGGAGGAGTCGGCCGCGGCCCGCAGCCGCTCCAGCTGCCACGCGTGGTCGTAGCCGGGGTACTTCGCCGTGTTGCCGCAGCAGCAGCCCCTGCACACCACGAGGGTGCAGGGGCGAGTACCGGCAGCACCGATCACGGAACGGGTGGGTCGGGTGGGTCCGGCTGGCACAGAACTCCTTGTCCGGCGGGCACGCAACGCGTATGCGTACGAGCGATTCTCCGTCATGTACGCGTCCGCCCCCAAGTGCGCGCCCTGGACACCCGTAATGGAGTCGACCCTCCTCCGGCGCCGTCGATAGCGTGGACCCATGCCTGCCGCACCCGAAGCCATGACCGATGCCGTTTTCCTCGAGCACGTTGCCGAGCGGCTCGCCGCGCTTCCCGGTGCGCGGGGCGTAGCGCTCGGCGGATCGCGGGCTCAGGGCACTCAACGACCCGACAGCGACTGGGACTTCGCGATCTACTACCGGGGTGATTTCCAGCCGGACGACCTGCGGGGCGTCGGGTGGGAGGGGGAGGTCTCCGAGATCGGTGGGTGGGGTGGCGGGGTCTTCAACGGCGGGGCCTGGCTGACTGTCGACGGGCGTCGCGTCGACGTCCACTACCGCGATCTCGATGTGGTGGAACGGGAGTTGGCCGACGCCGGGCGGGGGCGCGTCCGCTGGGAGCCCCTGATGTTCCATCTGGCCGGGATCCCGACCTACCTCGTTGTCGCCGAGCTCGCCGTCAACCAAGTGCTGAGCGGTACGGTGCCCAGGCCCGCCGGCTATCCCGCGGCCCTGCGGCGGGCTGCCCCCGAGATGTGGTGGGGACGCGCCCTGGGCACGCTGCACTACGCCAAGGCCAACAACGCGCCCCAGGGCGGCAGGGCCGAGGTGTACGGAGCGGTCGCCGTGGCCGCGATGTCGGCCGCCCACGCCGTACTCGCCGCGCGCGGCGCCTGGGTCACCAACGAGAAGCGGCTCCTGGAGCGCGCGGGGCTGCTGGGCGTGCACAGCCTGCTCGAAGGGGCGTCGGGCGACCTGGCCGACGTGGTCGACCGGACTCAGCTCCTCCTGGAGAGCGCCGTCGACTCCGCGCGCAGGAGCTGAGCGGGCGAAGCCGGCCGTACAGGCTGGGCGGGCGGGATCAGGGGTGCAGGCTGTGCGGGTGAGCGCCCCAGCTCGTACACAGCCTTGTCCTCCCACACCCGCCCGTCCGTCACGATCAGTCGCACCGACCCGACGCGCGCCGTCACCGGCAACATGGGTCGCAGTTCCCGCTCCAGCGCGTCGTACGCCGCCTCGTACGTCTCGGGTCCCTCGTCGTTCGCGAGCGTGAGGTGGGGTTCCAGACCGTCCGGCCCGAACACGCCCCGGTAGGGGACCGCCTCCGGCCAGCGCTCCCGCAAGGACTTCGTGAGGGCGTGGACGGGGTCCTCGGGAGCGGGCGGGAGATAGAGGACACCCGGGTAGCGGCGGAACTCCGCGAACGTCAGGTCGAACGGGGCCCGGTCCGCGAACAGCGCCGACAACTCGGCGTGGACCTCCGGCGTGATCCGCGCGGCGGGGAGAAAGGGGTACAGCACCGTGACGTGGGCCGGGAACGGCGCCCGCACGACGGCGTCCGCCTCCGGGACCCGAATCGTCAGGGCCGTGTCGCCGGGCACGTCCGGCCAGCCGTCCTCGCTGCTCACGGCGCGCAATCCTGCCATGCCGCCACCCGGGTGACCTGCGGCGGGCCCGTCCCGAGGAGTCCCGCACGAAGTCCCGCACATCGTCACATCGTGGAAACGCGCACGTACCTTTCCCTCCGAATACGCCACCTACCATTGACGCATCAGCCCAGGCCGACGTCGTCCCGCGGCACACCCCCGCCCCGGACCCGCCGACAGGAGCACCGTGCGCACCGCCCTCCGCCCCCTTCCGCCCTGGCTCGGCCACGCGCTGCGCGCCCAGCGCGGCCCCGTCCCATGGAGCGCCGTCGTGCGCGGCGCACTCGCCGCCGGGCCACTCCTCGTCGTGGCCCTGCTCGCAGGCCGTCCCTCCGCCGGGGTGCTCGCCGCGCTCGGTGCCATGTTCGCGGGAATCAACGACCGGCCCGGCAGCCGTCGCGCCTCGGTGCCCCGGATCGGGGTCCCTGCCCTGGTCGGTGCGGGCGGACTCGCCCTCGGTACGTGGGTCGGCGCGCATGCCGGTTCCGCCGCGCTGGTCGGCGTGTTCGCGCTGCTCGGGTTCGCGGGCGGCGCCCTCAGCGCCGTCGGGCCGATCGCGTCCGCCTGCGGGACACAACTCCTCGTCGCCGTCGCGATCGGTGCGGGCATGCCGCTGCCGGAGGCCGGCTGGCAGCGGGCCCTGCTGTTCCTCGCGGGCGCAGGCTGGCTCCTCGTGCTGCGGGGCGTGCTGCCGTCGCCGAGTGGGGCAGGTGCGTACCGTTTCGACGGCGAACGCGCCGCCGTCGCCCAGGTGTACGCGGCCGTCGCCGGGCTCGTCGACGCGGCGGGCTCACCCCGGGCCACCGCACAACGCGCCGCCTTGACCGCCGCGCTCGATCACGCGCAGGACGCCCTGTCGGGACCGCGTCTGCGCCGGTTCGCGGGCTCCGGTGAAGAGCGCCGCCTCCATGCGCAGTACGCCGCCGCCCTGCCGCTCGGCGAGGCGGCCACCGCCCTCGCCTGGGCGGGAAGCCCTCTCCCGGCCCGCGCGTCGGAGGGTCTGTGGCGCCTCGCCGACGCCGTCCGTACCGCGCAGCCGTGCGGCCCGCTGCCGGCACCCGCCCGCTCCGACGCGGCCCTGCGCGCGCTGGACGAGGCGCTGCTGCACGCGGCCGTGGCCTTCGACGGACCCGTACGTGGCCGGACCCGTATCGCCCCGGTCCCTGTCACCGCGAGTGCCACCGGCCTCGACGACCGGCCGCGCGAAGCCGGGCCCCAGCCGCTGCACACCCGCCGCCGCACCCCCGTCACCGCCCTGCGCAGAGTCGTCGGCCCCGCCGGGCGCGAGTACGGGATCCGGGTGGCGCTCTGCTTCGGGGCCGGTGCCGCCGTCGCCCAGCTCCTCCACAACGCCCACTGGTACTGGCTGCCCGCGACCGCCGTTTTCCTCGTCAAGCCGGACCTCGGGCCGCTCGCCTCTCGCGTGCTGTGCCGGGCGTTCGGGACGGTGTTCGGAGCGGCGCTCTTCGCGGGGCTCGCTGCGCTGCTGCCCGGCCCCGCGGGGCCCGTCGCGCTCGTGGTGCTCGGCGGCGCGCTGATTCCCGTGGGCACACGGCACTTCGCCGCCCAGACTGCCGTCGTGACCGTCTTCGTGCTGTCCCTCGTGATGGTGGGCGGAGAACCGCAGATGGCCCTGGCCCGGATCGGGGAAACGCTGCTCGCGTGCGCGATCGTGCTCTGCGTGGGCCACCTGCCGCTGCCTGTGCCGGGCCGTGGCGGCGGCGCCGTCCGTACGCGCCTGGCCACCGCCGGCGAGGCCGCGCAGGCCTACGTTCTCCATGTGCTCAGCGGGTCCGACGACCGCGCCGGACGGTGGACGCTGCGCCGCGAGGCGTACCGCGCGCTCGCAGAGGCGCGCACCGCGATCGACCTCGCCGCCGCCGAACTTCCCTCGCTCGCCCGGCACACGGCCGGCACGGAGGACGTAGCCGTCACCCTCGAAGCCCTCGTCGACACGACCACGTCCTGCGCCGTGCACCTCGACGACACGGGCCGTGTCCCGGAGCAGCACGCCGAACGGATCGACGCGCTGCTCGCGGAACTCGCTGCCTAGGCGGGAGAGTTACGGCTTGGGCAGCTCACAGCCCGCCGCGCTCAGGTCGATCTTGTTGCCGATCCCGACGCACGGCACGATCCCGTACGTCTCCTGCGCGTAGTTGATGCCCTTGCGGACCGTGACGGTGCCGTTCTCGTCGACCTCGCACGGGTTGTTGTCCGTGCAGCGGGCGCCGTCCTCGTTGCCCGTGTTGTTGACCGCGACGACCTTGCCGGACGCCTGGTCGACGACGGGGGAGCCCGAGGTGCCGCCGATCGTGTTGCACGTGGAGGTGTAGCGGACCGAGTCCTTCCAGGTCCACTCGCCCTCCTTGAGGCGGTACGCGAAGCCGTCGATGCTGCAGCTGTAGGTCTTCTTCCAGTAGCCGGAGACGACCGTGATGGCCGTGCCGGCCGTGGGGTGCGAGGCCGACAGTTCGAGGGCCTTGATGCCGTACGAGCTCTCGATCTGCTCGTAGGTGCTGGTGAGTTGGTAGAGCGAGACGTCCGTGTCCGTCATCGTGCCGTACGCGATCTTGTCCGCGCGCAGCGTCGCGACCTTGCTGCCCGCGGAGTCGAGCAGACTGAAGGTGCGGGACGACGGCTGGTCGACGACGACCTCGCCCGGGCCGGGGAAACCGCTCTCGAGGCAGTGCCCGTTGGACATGACCAGGGCCGGGTCCGTGGGCTGGGAGTCCGGCACGCGGACGACCGAACCGGAGCAGTTGCTGAGCGCCACCGTCCCGGCGAAGGTGACCGCCTTTGCCTTGACCTTGGCCTCGTGCTGGGCTCCGACTGCCGTGGCGGGCGCGGCTGTTGCTCCTATGAGGAGCAGGCCGAACACCGCACCGACGAGAGGCTTGTTCATGTGGGGGTCCTCTCCCGTTGCTTGCTGAAACCGACAACTACCGGTTTTGACATGTGCATTGTGGTGGTGTCGGCGTCAGCGGACAACAGTGCATGCTCAGCGAACACAACGGATCCCCCAAAAGAAGTGCGAAGGATTTCTGCCGCCGAGCGATGAGTTACGCGAAGCCCCCCGGTCAACCACCCGAGGAGTACCGACCAGAGGAGGACCCATGGGGCTGCCGGACGTCGTCACCCGCGAGGAGTGGCTCGGCGCGCGCCAAGAACTGCTCGCCAGGGAGAAGGCGGCGACCCGCGCCCGCGACGCGCTCAACGCGCAGCGCCGCGAACTGCCCATGGTGGAGGTCGAGAAGCTGTACGTCTTCGAGGGGCCCGACGGCAAGGCGGAGCTTCTCGACCTGTTCGAGGGCCGCTCCCAGCTCGTCGTCTACCACTTCATGTTCGGCCCGGACCAGGACGCGGGCTGCCCCGGCTGCTCCGCGTTCCTCGACCAGATCGGCCACCTCTCCCATCTGCGCGCCAGGGGTACGGAGTTCGCGGCCGTGTCGCGCGCGCCGTTCACCAAACTCCTGCCGTTCAAGGCCCGCATGGGCTGGACCATGCCCTGGTACTCGTCGGCCACGAGCGACTTCAACCAGGACTTCGGCTTCGCGTCCGACGAGGGGCCCCGCGACCTGCCCGGGCTCAGCTGCTTCCTGCGCGACGGCGACCGGGTCTACCACACGTACTCCACGACGGGCCGTGGCCTCGACGGCATCGGCTCCGTCAACAACCTGCTCGACCTGACCGCGCTCGGCCGGCAGGAGGCGTGGGAGGAGCCGCGGGGGCGGGCGTCGGCGCTCGGAGCCCCGGCGAGCAGCGCGCGGGTCCGCTATCACGACGAGTATCTGGACTGACTCGGCGGCCGATTGGACCGGCGTAGCGGCGCTGCGCGTCTCAACTCGATGTCAGTGTCGTCACGTTGCGAGCCCCCGGGCGCCTCGCGGGCGTTCTTCTCCATAAGAACGCGCGACAGCGCACGTACGACGACGGGGGCAGGGTGCACGATGATCGACGGACGAGTGGTACTTGAACGCTTTCCCGCGGGAGGGCCGCGCGGGTCGTGGCCGGCCGAGGAGTTCGCGCGCGACCGGCGTCTGGAGGGTCGGCCCGCTGAGGTCGTCATGGACCTCGCGACGGACGCCTTCCTGGTGATCGTGCCGCGCGCGGAGGTCGCCGCGGGCTGATCCGGTGGAGCGTGCGGTTCAGGCGGCGTCGGCCGCGCCCGCGCCGATCGAACGGGACCAGGCGGGCGTCGTGCCGGTGACCCGGCACAGCGCGAGATAGAGCGGGATCGGCGGGGTGTAGGGGACGCTGCCGTCGGGCCGGTGGATGAGTCCGGGCGCGCGCCGCGCGTCCGGCACCAGCGCGCCGGTCGTGTAGCTGGCCGGGGCCGGCCACTCCAGGGCGACATCCGAGTCCGAGGGAACGATCCACCACCAGCGGTCACCGTCGGCGTACACGCAGCCCATCCGCGGCAGCCGCGCGACCATGGCGCGCCCGCATGCCTCGGGGACCGCGACGGCGTCGCAGCCGAGCGGCGCGGTCATGCCGTCGGGGACGGCGAGCCTGAGCGGGGCGGTCCGCAGGATCTGCCGCTGCCGTGAGAAGCGGACCAGCGAGTCGAGATCCGTCGTGCGCGTCGTCACCACACCCACCCGGCTCCCGCCCCTGTCCCCGTACCGGGGCCGGCGGCCGGCCCGAAGCCGGTGCGGGACCCCGTCTCGAACTCTGACTCGAACTGGTCTGTGTCGAAAGCCGGGCCTCGTTCGGTGCCCGGTCCCGTGTCGGGGGAGTGAGGCGCTCCGCCGGTGTGCGGTTCACCGCTGCGGTGCGGTCTGGGAATCCCATGGAGTCCCGCGACGGCGGAGTGTTCTTGGGCGGCGTTCGCGTCCTGCGCGCTGTCCGCGTCGCGTGCGAGCTCGGCCCACACGAGGAGTCCGGGGCCGGTCTCCTGCGCGCCCCACGCGGTACTCACCGCCGCCACGAGCAGCAGGCCACGCCCGTGCTCCTCCTCCGGCGCGACACGGCGGGCGGGATGCGGCTCGCCGGGGGCCCAGCCCTCGTCACGCACAGCTATCCGCACCCGGTCGTCACCGTCGTGGAGCTCGCACACTATGCGGCTGCTCGCGGTGTGGACGATCGCGTTCGTGACCAGTTCGGAGATGACCAGGGCGGCCGCGTCGCAGGTGTCATCGCACACTGCCCAGCCGTTGAGGTGGGCGCGCGTCAGCTTCCGGGCCTGAGCGGCAGAGCCCGGGTGGGGAGCCAGTTCGAAGCTGCTGCGGCGGCGCACGGACGCGGCGCCGGAGCGCGCACCGGTTTCGTCACCGAGCGTAGCTTCGCCGACTTCTGTTCCTAACGGCACGGACGGAGTCACGCTTGCCACTATCTCCCCGTCGTGAACACTTGGCAAGAGCCACTCTGAAATGTGCAGAGTGCAGTGTGCTCGGGCGCCGAGCCATGGCACACTGCTGACGGCGGTGTGCCGTACGGCGCCCTTCATGGCGAAAATGCCGACGATTTCAGGGAAGTTGCCCGGAATGACCGGGCGTCGGGGCAGCCCGGTTTCCCCTTGGGAGCGCGGCCACACGCGCGACCGCAAAAGGACCACAGGGACGACGGGGAGGTAGGGGGCGTGAGCGAACCGCGGTCCGCTCCGACCGTTGGCCAGGTCGTCCTCGGCCGGCGCCTCCAGGACCTGCGCGAACGCGCCGGGCTCAAGCGCGAGGAGGCCGCGAAGGTCCTGCGCGTCGCCCCCGCCACCGTCCGCCGCATGGAGATGGCCGAGGTCGGCCTGAAGATCCCGTACCTCCAGCTCCTCCTGAAGTCCTACGGCGTCACCGACGAAGAGGCGGACGCCTTCGTCACGCTCGCCGAAGAGGCCAACAAGCCCGGCTGGTGGCAGCGGTTCCACGACATCCTGCCCGGCTGGTTCTCGATGTACGTGAGCCTGGAGGGCGCCGCCAGCCTCATCCGGTCGTACGAGCCCCACTTCGTTCCCGGGCTTCTGCAGACCGAGGACTACGCGCGTGGCGTGCTGCGCTCCGGAGCCGTCGGCCGCGCCCTCGCCGAGGACCCCGGCGTCGTCGAGCGGCATGTCGCGCTCCGGATGCAGCGTCAGGAGCTGATCACCCGTGAGGACGCCCCGCGCCTGTGGATGGTCATGGACGAGACCGCGCTGCGCCGCCCGGTCGGCGGGCCCGACGTGATGCGCGGCCAGATCGACCGGCTCCTCGAAGTCACGGAGCTGGCCAACGTGACGCTGCAGATCGCCGAGTTCGCCTCCGGCCCGCACCCCGGCACGTACGGCCCCTTCGTGCTGTTCCGATTTGCCATGTCAGAACTGCCGGACATGGTCTACAGCGAGTACCTGACCGGCGCCGTCTATCTCGACGCACGCCCCGAGGTGGCCACCCACCTGGAGGTCATGGACCGCATGGCGGCACATGCCGCGACGGCACACCGCACAAAGGACATCCTCCGGGATCTCCGCAAGGAGCTGTGAATGGATCGGATCAAGGCCCGCATACGAGGGGTCGACGGTGAGGTCATCTACAACGGGATGCCCGCCCGCGAACTCGGCAACGAGGGCTGGCACAAGCCCTGGAGCGGCGGCAACGGCGGCAACTGCGTGGAAGCGATGAAGCTGGCCGACGGCCGGGTCGCGATGCGCCAGTCGGCCGACCCGGACGGCCCCGCCCTGATCTACACCCCGGGCGAGATCACCGCGTTCATCGAGGGCGCGAAGGCCGGGGCGGCGGACTTCCTGCTCTCGTGAGCGGAGCGGACGGGTGCGCGAGCCGTGAACCCCGAGGTGGGGTCTCAGTCCGGTGGCAGCACCCCGCACAGGGCGTCCAGCGCGGCGCCGTAGCCATGGTCCGACGGCGTCGAGTACCCCACCACCAGCCCGTCCGTGTGCGGCATCGTCGCCTGCGGATGACGGAACTCCGCGAGGCCATCGAGGGCGACACCGCCCCACGTGGCGGCCTTGACCACGGACCGCTCGGTCCCCGGGGGCAGCCGCAGCACCGCGTGCAGCCCGGCCGCGATCCCGGTGGCCGCCACCCCGGGCGCCCGCCGGGCGAGCGCCTCCACCAGCCGGTCGCGCCGACCCCGGTACCGCTGCCGCATCCGCCGCACATGCCGGTCGTACGCCCCCGAGACCAGGAAGTCCGCGAGCGCCAGCTGGTCCGGCACGCTCGCCCACGCCTCCCGCTCGCCCTTCACCGCGACGACATCCCCCACCAGCTCCCGCGGGAGCACCATCCAGCCGAGCCGCAGCGCCGGTGACAGGCTCTTGCTCACCGAGCCGACATAGACCACCCGTTCGGGGTCGAGGCCCTGCACCGCGCCGACGGGCCTGCGGTCGTAGCGGAACTCGCCGTCGTAGTCGTCCTCCACGATCAGCCCGCCACGCGCGCGTGCCCAGTCGACGGCCGCCGTACGCCGCTCCGCGTGCAGCGGGCCGCCCGTGGGGAACTGGTGCGCGGGTGTGAGCAGCGCCGCCCTCGCCCGGCCCGCGCCGGCCGTCAACTCACCGACGCGCGCGCCGTGTTCGTCGAGCGTCAGAGGAAGCGTCCGCACCCCCGCCGCCGTCAGGATCTCGCGGTGGAAGCCGAGTCCGTACGACTCCACGGCGAGCTGTCCGCGCAGCACCCGGCCGTTGAACAGAAGCCGCAGGGCATGCGCGAAGCCGGAGCAGATCACGATGCGGTCCGGCTCCGTCCGCACGCCGCGCGCGCGGGCCAGATACTCCGTGAGCGCCACCCGCAGCTCGGCGCGGCCCTGCGGATCGCCCGGCCCGAACGCCTCGTTCGGCGCGGCCTGGAGCGCACGCCGGTACGCGGCCGCCCAATCCGCGCGCGGGAAGGACGACGCGTCGGGTGTGCCCTGGCGGAGGTCGTGGCGTGGCCCGTGTGCGCGGGCCGGACCCTTCTTCGGGACGCGGCCGGGGGCGGGCGGCCCGGCCCGCTCGGCGACACGCGTCCCCGAGCCCTGCCGCGCGGTCAGCCAGCCCTCGGCGACGAGCTCCGCGTACGCGGCCGCGACCGTGTTGCGGGCGACGCCGAGATCGGCGGCGAGCGAACGGTAGGGCGGCAGCCGGGTGCCAGGAGCCAGCCGCCCCGAGCGGACGGCGTCGCGCAGGGCCCCCATGAGAGCGGCCCTGCGGCTACCCGCCCCGGACAAGTCAAGATGCAGGTCGGCGCCGACGCGCTCCGCAGAATTGACCCATGAATCCGCCATGGAAATGCACCCTACAAGAGGTCTATCCGGCCCGTAGATTCATGGTCATGACGACGAACACGATCACCGCGGCGAACACCCACTCCCACTCCGCCGGCCGCATCGACTTCGCGAAGGCCGCGCCCAAGGTCTTCCGCTCCCTCATCGGCTTCGACGCCGCCGCCCGCGAGGGCCTCGACCCGGCCCTGGTCGAGCTGATCCAGATCCGCGCCTCGCACCTCAACCACTGCGCGTACTGCCTCCACATGCACACCAACGACGCGCGCAAGGCCGGCGAGAGCGAGGACCGGCTGCACATGGTGGCCGTGTGGCGCGAGGCCCGGCACTTCTTCAGCGCCCGGGAGTGCGCGGCGCTCGCGCTCACCGAGGCCGTCACGCTCGTGGCCGACGGCGGCGTCCCCGACGACGTCTACGCCGAGGCCGCCGCCCAGTTCGACGAGCAGGAGCTGGCCCACGTCCTGTCCCTGATCCTCACGATCAACACCTGGAACCGGATCGCCCTGTCGACCGCCAAGGTCGCGGGCACCGACGAGCGCAAATGAACGACGCGCGCCGACCGGCGGCGGCCTCAGGCCGTCATCGGACGGTCGTACGGCCCGATCGGCGCGGGCAGCCGCGTCGAGCCGGTCAGCCAGTGGTCCACCGCGGCGGCGGCCGAGCGGCCCTCGGCGATCGCCCACACGATGAGCGACTGGCCACGGGCCGCGTCCCCGGCCGCGAACACGCCGGGCACCGAGGTCGTGAAGCGCGCGTCGCGGGCGAGCATGCCGCGTTCCTCCACGGCCAGTCCGAGCTGGCCGACCGGGCCGCCGGCCCCGCGCTCGGGCCCCGAGAAGCCGAGGGCGAGCAGCACCAGATCGGCGGGCAGCTCCCGGGACGTACCCTCCCGGGGCCGCCGCGTCTCGTCGACCTCGACGAGATGCAACGCCCTCACCCGGCCCCGTTCGTCCCCCTCGAAACGCAGCGTGGACGCCGCGAAGAGGCGCGCGTCAACGTGCGCCGCGGGCGCGGTCCGCAGCTCCCCGGCCTCCTCGTGGGCGGCGGACATCCGGTAGATCTTCGGATACGTCGGCCAGGGCTCGGCCAGCTCGTCGCGCTCGGCGCCCGGCTGCCCGTAGATGTCCAGCTGCGTGACGGACGCGGCGCCCTCGCGCACCGCCGTGCCCAGGCAGTCGGCGCCGGTGTCGCCGCCGCCGACGATCACGACGTGCTTGCCTGCGGCCGACAGGGGAGAGGCGTCCAGGTCGCCCTCGCACACGCGGTTGGCCAGCGGCAGATACTCCATCGCCTGCACGATCCCGTCCAACTCCCGCCCCGGAACCTCCAGTTCGCGCCAGGCCGTGGCGCCGACCGCCAGGACCACCGCGTCGAAGCGGGACCGCAGCTCGGCGGCGCCGATGTCACGGCCCACCTCCGTCGACGTACGGAAACGCACCCCCTCGTCCCTCAACTGCGCCAGCCTGCGGTCCAGATGGCGCTTCTCCATCTTGAAAGCGGGGATGCCGTACCGCATCAGTCCGCCCGGCCGGTCGTCCCGCTCGAAGACCGCGACCGTGTGCCCCGCGCGCGTCAGCTGCTGGGCGGCCGCGAGCCCCGCCGGGCCCGAGCCGACCACGGCGACCGTGCGGCCGGACAGCCGTTCGGGCGGATTGGGCGGGGCGAGGCCGTCCTGCCAGGCGCGGTCGGCGATGGCGACCTCGACGTTCTTGATGGTCACGGCCGGCTGGTTGATCGCCAGGACGCAGCCCGCCTCGCACGGCGCGGGGCACAGGCGCCCGGTGAACTCGGGAAAGTTGTTCGTGGCGTGCAGCCGGTCGCTCGCCGCCCGCCAGTCGTCCCGCGACACGAGGTCGTTCCAGTCCGGGATCAGGTTGCCGAGCGGACACGCCTCGTGACAGAACGGGACGCCGCAGTCCATGCAGCGGTCGGCCTGCGCCTCGACGATCGGCAGGAGCGCCCCGGGGACGTACACCTCGTCCCAGTCCTGGACCCGTTCGCCGACAGGGCGGCGTGGCCAGTCCTGCCGGGGAGTGGTGAGAAAGCCCTTGGGGTCGGCCATGGCCGTCTCCCTTGCCGAGTCCTTCTCGCCACGATACGTCCGTTTCCCCCGGTGCGCAGGGGCGCCGGCAAGGGGTGCGGCAGGACGCGAAGGCTCAGGTCAGGGCAAGGATGAACGAGGCCGACGCGGCCAGCGACGCACCACCCCTGATGTGGTTCCACATCAGCCACTCGGACACATACCTGCGCCACGGTTCCTCGCTGTCCGGCGCCTCGGGGTCGAGCTTCGCGAGCGCGTCGTTGCGCGGGATGTTCGCGGCGACGGTCACGCCGAACGCGCCCGCGAGCTGGAGCGCGCTGCCGAGCAGCAGCTCCACGGTGCCCTGCTCCGGCCAGAGCACGAACGTCACGACGGCAAGCACCACGCACAGCGCCGCGGCCCCCAGGAACACCACCATGAACGCCGGGTTGACCGCGGCCACGTTGATCGCCTGCATCGCCGCGATGCCCTGCGCGGGCGGGAGCGCCGCGAGCCCCTTCATCACGAAGGTCGAGAACGCGATGAACACGCCCGCCGACACCCCGCAGGCGAGCACGCCCAGGACGGTGAGCACGAAGTACGGTCCCTCGATCATCACAACTCCCCCCTGCCGGCGACGCCGTTGGCCTCGCGGTCCGCTCAAGATCCTGCCGCACGGACGAGACGGCCGCCACCGTGCGGCATACACACCTCTCACGATTCCCGCGCGCGCCATGCAGCGAGTACGGCTTCCACCTGCCCCCCGATTCTCCGCCTGGCCTCGCCCCGCCGCACCCCGCTCATCAGCAACGCGTCGTACGCGGTCTCCGTGTGCCGCACCGCCGCCCGCACCGCCGCCGTCACCGCGGCCCGGGACAGGGCGCGGCCCGCCGCGCTGCGCCCCACCCGGCCACTGCCGCGCAGGGACGCGTGCGCCGCGATGGCCTCCGCCCGGTCCGGCGGGCAGCCGGGGAAGAGCCGCAGGATCTCCCGCGCGAACGCGGCCGTGAACGACACGTCCTGTGCCGCCCTGCGCGCCGCGTCCCGCGCCCGGCGCCTCGCCCGCGCATCGGCGTCCGCCAGACACCGCTCCTCGGCGCGGGCGAGCGCCTCCTCCTCCACGAGAACACCCTGGCGCTCGTACCGGCCGCGCCGCCGATGGAAACGAACGACCACTGCCGACAGCGAACTCCCTTCCCTGGCACGGCGGGTGAGGGCCCAGTCGCCGCGCGGCAGATACACGAGATGCCCGAGGTCCGCGCAGTCCAGACAGCGCGGCGCCCCGTCCTCCAGGGTCAGCAGGTCCAGCGGCGCCCGGTGACACTCCGCGCACTGCCGGCGCTTCAGCGGCTGCACGACGACCGGCCCGCCGAGGCCGGTGTGCGGCGGGGGAGTCCGGCGTCGGGGGGCCCGGTCGGGCCGGGCCTTGGCGGTCATACGCGGTTCATTCCCCGCGCGCGGGCGAGAACGCGTCGCAGGGGTACGGGTCCCCCTCGGCTCCCCTGCGGCGGGCGAGGCATCATGAGGCGCGTGCGACTCGAAGCGATCACCTGGGAACGGCTCGTCGACGCCCTCGCCCAGAGGCTGCTCGAACTCAAGCCGGGCGACGGGAGTCCGTGGCCCCGTATCGCCATCGACGGCCCGCCGGCCGCCCGCCCCGGTGACCTCGCCGCACTGGTCGGGGAGGCGCTGCGGGTGCGCGGACGCCCCTCGCTCGCCGTGGACACCGGCGGCTTCCTGCGGCCCGCCTCACTGCGCTTCGAGTACGGGCGCGAGGACGTGGAGGCCTACTACAGCGGCTGGTTCGACACGGCCGCGCTGTGGCGCGAGGTCTTCGGGCCGCTCGAACCGGGCGGCACAGGACGCGTCCTGCCGGACCTGTGGGACCCGGCGGCCGACCGCGCGACGCGCAGCTCCTACGTCGAACTGCCGCCCGGCGGCGTTCTGTTGCTGCACGGGCCTCTGCTCATGGGGCACTGGTTCCCGTTCGACCTGACCGTGCACCTCAAGCTGTCGCCGGGCGCGCTGCGACGCCGTACACCCGAGGGCGAGCAGTGGACGCTGCCGGCCTTCGAGCGCTACGACAGCGAGACCGACCCGGCCGGCACGGCGGACGTGGTCGTCCGGGCGGACGACCCCCGGCATCCGGCCTGGGGCGGGCTGCCCTCGTGACGGGCGCGCTCATGTGTCGGGCGGGTCCGCTCCCAGGTGCGGGCCCGAGGCAGGGCGGGAAGAATGAGTTGCGCCGGGACCTGCGGCGCAACCGTGCTGCGCCGGCCACCGGCACCGGGAGGTAGCCCATGACCACCGCCGGAGACATCATGCACCGCGGTGCGCAGTGGATCCCCGCTCACGAGACCCTGGACCGCGCCGCCCAGCTCATGCGTCAGCTGAATGTGGGCGCGCTGCCCATCAGCGACGAGAACGAACGCCTCTGCGGGATCCTCACGGACCGCGACATCGTGATCGGCTGCGTGGCCGTGGGCCACGACCCCTCCGAGATCACCGCGGGTGACCTCGCGCAGGGGACGCCCCGCTGGATCGACTCGGGCGCCGACGTCGAAGAGGTCCTCCAGGAGATGCAGGGCCACAAGATCCGCCGGCTGCCCGTCATCGAGAACAAGCGCCTCGTCGGCATGATCAGCGAGGCCGACCTCGCGGCGCACCTGTCCGACGACCAGATGTCGGCCTGGGTCGAGAGCGTCTACGCCAAGAGCTGACCCCGGAGAGCACGCTCCGGCGGGCCACTTCTCCAGAAAGCGGCCCGCCGCCACCGAGAACGGCCCGCTGTCCGCCGCGACGGGTCACAGCCACCCGTTGCGCCGGAAGGCGCGGTGCAGGACGAAACAGATGCTCGCGATCACGCCCAGGAACAGCGGATACCCGAACTGCCAGTGCAGTTCCGGCATATGGTCGAAGTTCATCCCGTACACGCCGCAGCCCATGGTCGGCACGGCCACGACCGCGGCCCAGGCCGTGATCTTGCGCATGTCCTCGTTCTGAGCCACCGTGACCTGCGCCAGATGGGCCTGCAGGATCGAGTTCAGCAGCTCGTCGAAGGACGCTATCTGCTCGGCGGCCCTCAGCAGATGGTCGGAGACGTCCCGGAAGTACGCCTGTATCTCCGGCGCCACCACCTGGAAGGGGCGGCCCGAGAGCTCCTCTATCGGCCGGGCGAGCGGCACGACGGCCCGCTTCAGCTCCAGCAGCTCGCGCTTGAGCTGGTAGATCCGGCCCGGGTCGGTGCGCGCGCCGTCCTCGGCGAACACATCCGCCTCGACCTGGTCGATGTCGGCCTGGACGGCGTCGATCACGGTGAGATAGTCGTCGACCACATGGTCGGCGATCGCGTGCAGCACAGCGGCCGGGCCCTTGGCGAGCTGCTCCGGGTCCGCCTCCAGGCCTTCGCGCACCGGGCCCAGCGAGCCGTGCCTCCCGTGCCGCACAGTGATCACGAAGTCCCGGCCGATGAACACCATGATCTCGCCGGTGTCGACGACCTCACTGGTCGCGGTCAGCTCCGCGTGCTCCACGTAACAGACGGTCTTGAACACGGCGAACAGCGTCTGGCCGTACCGCTCGACCTTCGGCCGCTGGTGCGCGTGCACCGCGTCCTCTACGGCCAGCGGGTGCAGGTCGAACAGCTCGGCGATGTCCGCGAACTCCAGCTCCGTCGGCTCGTGCAGCCCCAGCCAGACGAAGCCGTCGTCGGACTTGCGGACCCGGTCGACCGCGTCCACGAGATCGCGCCCGGCCTGCTCACGGACGCCGTCCCGGTACGTCACGCACTTGACGACCGCGGAACCCAGCGGCGAGCGGGCGGGGTGGCTCAGGTCGACGCGGGGGTGCCGCCGGGCCAGGCGCGCCACTTTTCTCAGGCGTCCGACCTTGCGCAGGTCGGACACCTTTCGGAGATCTCCGACCTTCCGCAGGTTGCCTGCCATCGACATGCGGGGCTCCTTGCGCGGTGTGACATCGTGTTGTGGTGACTCGGCGGGCCAGTCTGCCAGCTCACGGCGACAACGCCCACGGCCCCTGGGGGAACGGAAGGCTCCCCTTCGGAACGCGCGGAACCGCCTCCCGGGACCGGGCAGGACAACTGGGATGATCGCGACATGACGCGATCCGAGGGCTATCTCCTGGACAACCAGCAGCAAGAGGCGGGCCGGCGCTTCGACGCCTTCTCGACCCTCTTCGACCCCACGACGTTCCGGCACATCGAACGGCTGGGCATCGGCCCCGGCTGGCGCTGCTGGGAGGTCGGCGCGGGCGGCACCTCCGTGGTCTCCTGGCTCGCCAAGAAGGTCGGCCCCACCGGCCGGGTCCTCGCCACCGACATCGACACCTCGTGGCAGACGTCCGCCGCCCGTTCCCCCATCGAGGTCCGCCGCCACGACGTGGCCGCCGATGAGCCGCCCGCCGAGGGCTTCGACCTGGTCCACGCCCGGCTCGTCCTGGTCCATGTGCCCGACAGGGAGCGGGCGTTGAAGTCGATGCTGCGCGCGCTGCGGCCCGGCGGACGGCTGCTCGTCGAGGACGCCGACCCTGCGCTCCAGCCGCTCGCCTGCCCCGACGAGCACGGCCCCGCCGAGGAGCTGGCGAACCGGCTCCGCCGCGGCTTCCGCAAGCTGCTCGCGGAGCGCGGCGCCGACCTGTCGTACGGCCGCAGGCTGCCGAGGCTGCTGCGGGAGGCGGGCCTGCACCAGGTGGAGGCCGACGCGTACTTCCCGCTGACGTCCGAGGCGTGCGAGGCCCTGGAGACGGCCACGTTCCAGCAGATCCGCGAGTCCCTGGTCCGCGCGGGCCACGCCACGGATGAGGAGATCGACCGCCACCTGGCCGATGTCGCGACCGGCACGATGGACTTGGCGACGGCGCCGCTGATCTCGGCCTGGGGACGGAAGCGGGCCTAGGACGTCCGCCGTTCTCCCGTTCGTGGGCGGCCGGGTCGCTCTCAGCGCGGCGGCGGTCGGCCCCCCACCCGCGCCACCGCCAGCGCCCCCGCGTGGCAACCGTCCGTCGCCGCCTCCCGTGGCCCGGCGCCCCGCACCCACGCGGCGAGGAACGCGCCCGTGAACGCGTCGCCCGCCCCCGTCGAGTCCCGCGCCACCGCCGGCAGCGACGGCACGCGCGCGCGTACCGCCCCGCCCTGCGCCACCACCGCTCCCGCGACCCCCGACGTGACGACGACCAGGGGGAACCACCCACTGAGCTTCGCCGCCGCGACCTCCGCGTTTCCGACGCCGCTCAGCAGCTCCGCCTCGTCCCTGCTGGGCAGCAGGACGTCCACGCCCTTGGCAAGCGCCAGGAACCGGTCGGGCCCCAGCTCCCTGAGGAAGCCCGCCGAAGCGGGATCGATACTCACCGGCACCCCACGCGCGCGGGCCGAGGCCAGCGCCGCCGCGACCAGGCCGCGCCCCTCGGCGGAGAAGAACAGATACCCGGACAGATGCAGCCACGCGACCCCGCCGAGCAGGTCCGCGGACCAGTCGGCGGGGGAGAGGCGCAGCGAGGCCCCGCTGTCCGTGAGGAACGTCCGCTCGGCGCCGGCTCCCGTGTCGACCAGCGCGATCACCGTGCCGGTCGCCGCCTCCGGGTCGACGACGAGCCGGGGACGCACCCCCGCGCGCGTGAGCGCCTCCTCGTGCCAGGCCGCCGAGTCCGCGCCGACCCGCCCGAGCAACGCCACATCCGGGCAGCCCGAATGGGCCGCCCAGCACGCCACGTTCGCCCCCGCGCCCCCCGGCAGCGTACGGATCTCCGCCGCCGTGTCCGTGCCCGCCGCGAGCGGGGCGTCGTGCCGGGCCACGATGTCCGTGACGACGTCCCCGACGACCAGGAGTGTTCCGCTCACGGCCGCGCCCAGGCCGCCGCGATGCGCGCCGCGAGCCGTACGTTGCCGCGTACCGCCGCGAGATTGGCCTCCAGTGAGGCGCCGTCCGTGTGCCGTACCAGGTAGTCCAGGAGGAACGGCGTGACCGCCTGCCCCGTGACGCCCTCGGCGTCGCACGCGTGCAGCGCATCGTCCAGCACGCGCGCGTGGAGCGCGGGATCGAGCTGCTCCGCCTCGGGCACCGGGTTCGCCACGATCAGCGCGGCCTCGGTCCCGCCCAGCGTGTCCTGAGCCCGCATCACCCCGGCCACCTCGGCCGGACCGCGCAATGTCCAGTCCACCGGATGGCCCGAGTCGGACAGATAGAAGCCGGGGAAGCGACCGGTTCCGTACCCGGCCACCGGCACTCCCAGGGTCTCCAGGCGCTGAAGGGTCGCCGGTACGTCCAGGATCGACTTGACGCCCGCGCACACCACGGTGATCCGCGTCCGCGCGAGCAGCCCGAGGTCGGCCGACTCGTCCTGCGTCTCCGTCCACCGCCGGTGCACCCCGCCCAGCCCACCCGTGGCGAACACCCGTACCCCCGCGCGCGCCGCGAGCAGCGCTGTCGCCGACACGGTCGTCGCCCCGCTCGCACCCGTCGCCACGGCGAGCGGCAGATCGCGGTGACTCAGCTTGCGGATGCCGTCCTGCGTCGCGATCCGCTCCAACTGGCCCTTGTCCAGGCCGACCTGGGGGTTTCCGTCGAGAACGGCGATCGTCGCGGGGACCGCTCCCTCGGCGCGTACGAGCTCTTCGAGTTCGAGCGCCACCCGCAGATTGCGCGGGCGCGGCAGCCCGTGCGCGATGATCGTCGACTCCAGGGCCACGACCGGCCGGCCCGCCGCCACCGCTTCCCGCACCTCATCGGACACCAGCACCACGCGCCTGCCTCCTGCCTGTCGGGTCTCCCCTCATCCATGGCGGGCGGCGCGCACGCCCAAACCCCAGCGGCATGACGGTGAACACTCACGGTGTACCGGCACACACTTGCGGTGCGACGGCCGGCCGAGCAGCCTGAGCGCATGACGGACAACTCTGAGCGCATGCCGGACCACACGGCACGCCTCGACCATGTCGTGCTCTGGGTCAGCGACCCGGTGGCCGCGGCGGACTTCTACGAGCAGGCCGTCGGCCTCGAACCCCTCAGGGTCGCCGAGTTCAAGGAGGGCACGGTCTCGTTCCCCTCGGTGCGGCTCAACGAGGAGACCATCCTCGACCTCGCGCCGCTGCCCATGGCGGCCCGCATGAACATGGTGCCGGGCGGCGACAAGAGCGCCGGGCACCCGGTCAACCACGTGTGCATCGCCCTGACCGAAGGCGGCTACAACAGCCTGCGCGCCCGTCTGGAGGAGCGCGAGGTGCCGGTCTCGGACCACGGCCGTCACTCGTACGGCGCCCGCGGCCCGGCCGTCCGCAGCTTCTACTTCCGCGACCCCGACGGGAACGTCTTCGAAGCGCGTCACTACGAACAGGCCTGAAAGGCCGGATACGGGGCGCGGCCCTGCTCGTACAGGGGCCGGCTGTACAGGCGCTGGCCGTGTGGGGGGCCATGCCGGGGTTGCGGTTCAGCGGCGCGCGCGGCCCCACGCACGGCCGCGCGACCGGCCGCCTGTCCGGCCGCGGTCGAGCAGGGCCACGCCCAGGGCGGCCAGGCCGATCTGGATCAGCCACTCCACCCAGTCGACCCCCTTGGTGTCCGCGACACCGATGCCCGCGGCGATGGCCGAACCGAGCAGCGCGGCCACGATGCCGACGACGACCGTCGCCAGGATGCCGATGCGCTGACGGCCCGGCAGGGCGAGCCGGCCCAGGACGCCGATGACGATGCCGATCACGATCGCGCTGATGACGCCGGAAATCTCCATGTCCCCACGACTCCCTAGAACCCGGGCACGCGGCGCCCGGGACGTTGTCTCAAGGTCTCTTCCCCTTGACGAGCCGTCCAGTCCGGGCCGTGACCGAGGTACGGGTCGTCCAGTGAACAGAGGGGTCCACGCTGCCTAGAGTGACCGTTCATGACCACGAATGATCAGGCCACTGCTTCTTTTGCCGTACACATCCCGGACGTTGAACTCGAACCTGAGCCCCTCGATCCGGAGCAGATCGTCTCGGGCGCCCCTGTCGTCACGGGCAAGGTGCTCTGGGAGTCCGCCGACGGCAAGCAGCTGCGGGGCATCTGGCAGATCACGCCGGGCGTGGTGACGGACACCGAGGCGAACGAGCTGTTCGTGGTCGTCTCCGGTCGCGCGACGGTCGAGGTCGAGGGCGGGCAGACGCTGGAGGTGGGCCCCGGCGTCGCGGCCGTACTGCGTGAGGGCGACCGTACGACATGGACTGTGCACGAGACCCTGCGGAAGGCGTACCACATCACGCTGCGCTGACCGGCGTCATGGTGGCCCGATCACCGACTACCGCCACGCCGCCCTGATCACGCCGTCGCGGGCCGCCGGCTGAAGAGGGCGAGCGCGGCGAGTGGCAGCAGGAGGCAGGCCGCGGCCAGGTTGAGCCAGGCGTAGCTCGCCGTCGCCACGACCAGGCCCGCTGCCGCGCCGCCGACGCCCGCCGCCGTGTTCATGGTCAGGTCGGACAGGCCCTGCGCGGCGGCCCGCGCCGCCTGCGGCACCGAGTCGGTCAGCAGGGCCGAACCGGAGACGAGGCCCGCGGACCAGCCGAGCCCCAGGACGAACAGGCCCGCGGCGGTCTGCCCGTGGCTGCCGCCCGCCGTGCCCGCGAGCAGCGCCGCGCAGGCGAGCAGGCCCACGGCGAGGCCGATGACGGAGAGCCGCCCGAGCCGGTCCGACAGCCGGCCCATCACCGGCGAGAACGCGTACATGCCCGCGATGTGCCCGCTGATGACCAGGCCGATGAGGTCGATGCTCGCACCGTGGCGGCCGAGGTCGACAGGCGTCATCGACATGATCGACACCATCGCGGTGTGCGAGACGGCGACGGTCGCGAGGGCGAGCCGGGCGCGCGGCGACGCGGCGACCGCGGCGAACCCGGCACGGATCGACCGCCCTCCGGCCGACTTCTCCTCCTCGGGATCCAGGGCGCGGGCGGTAAGGAGCGGGTCGGGACGGAGCAGGAGCTGCACCATGACGGCCGAGACGAGGAAGACCCCGGCCGCCCACAGGAAGGGGCCCGCCGCCGCGGGGATGCCGAGTCCGGCGACGCTGCGGCCCGCGGGCGCCGCGATGTTGGGCCCGAACACGGCGCCGATCGTCGTGGCCCACACGACATTCGAGATCGCCCGCGCCCGGCGCTGCGGCTCGGCCAGGTCGGCGGCCGCGAACCGCGCCTGGAGATTGGCCGACGAGGCGGCGCCGAACCCGGCCATGCCGATGAGCAGCAGCGGGAAGCTCCCCACCGCGGCGGCCAGTACGACGACCCCGGCCCCCAGCGCGCCGATCAAATACGCGAGGACGAGCCCGGGCCGGCGCCCGCGCGCCGTCATCAGGGCGGCGAGCGGAACGGACAGCAGGGCGGTTCCGGCGACCGTCGCGGTCGGCGCGAGACCTGAGAGTGCCTCGTCCCCGCTGACCTGCTTGGCGAGCACGGCGGCGAGCGCGATACCGGTGGCGACGCCGAGTCCGCCGAGTATCTGGCTCGCGACGAGTACCGCGGTGACACGGCGGCGCAGCCCGGCCAGGTCCTGGGGCGTCTCGAGGACGGAAGGGCGGCGGCGCGCGGCGGAATCGGGTATGAGCACCGGCGCAGTGTGCCAGCCGGCACCCACCCTCGAACACCGGGCATTCCCGCACGGCCTGGCGCCGACCAGTGCCCGCGCCTCGGAACAGCGGCTCCCGCGCCTCGGAACAGCGGCTCCCGCGCCTCGGAACAGCGGCTCCCGCGCCTCAGAACAGCGGCTGCGGAAGGACACCCTCCAGCGCGAGCAGCTGCCGCTTCGTCTCCAGGCCGCCGCCGAATCCGCCGATGCCGCCGTCGCTCTCCACGACGCGGTGGCACGGCACCACGACCGGCAGCGGATTGGCTCCCATGGCCACGCCCACCGCCTGCGCCGCCCCCGGCTGTCCGACGCGGCCCGCCAGATCCCCGTAACCGACGACCGAGCCGAACGGGACGCCGGACGCCAGCTCGCGCAGGACCTGCCGGTTGAACCCGGAGATCAGCGACCAGTCGAGCGGCAGCTCGAAGTCGCGCCGCTCACCGGCGAAGTAGGCCTTCAGCTGGCGTTTGGGCTCGGCCAGGAGCGGCGAGTCCGGGGCCTCGACCGGCTCGGTCCCGAGCCGGGAACCGAGCCGCTCGACCGCGGAGTCCCGCACGGCGGGGGAGGCGTGGAAGACGACATTCACCAGGCCGGCGTCCGTCGCGGCGAGGAGCAGCGGCCCGATGTCCGTGCCGACGACGGCCCAGACGGCCGTGAGCCCGGCGCCGTCTCCGGTCCTGTCCCCGGCGGCGCTTTCCCCAGTGGCTTTCTGCCCATTGGCGTTCATGCCGACCACCGTACGGGGAGCCACTGACAACGGCCCGCGCCGTCCGTCGGCCCCGCCTCCCCCGGCCCGCCATCGCCTCTACTGGCCGCCGCCCACCGCCTTGCGCACGACATCCGGGAAGTTGCTGATGATGCCGTCCACGCCGAGACCGGCCACGCGCCGCGCGGTCGCCGCGTCGTTCACGGTCCAGGTGAAGACCTTCAGGCGCTTGCCGTGAGGGCCCTTGAGTGCGTGCACCGAGGCGACGTACCGGTCCGAGATCGTCCCGTAGCCGGGGTGGATCCGGTCGGCGAACCGGGCGTACCGGGGCAGGTCCCTCACGGCGGGGGTACCGAGGAAGCCCGTCGTGATGTCGGGGCGGAGCACGTGAACGGTCCGAACGCTGTCGGCGCTGAAGCTCTGGATCACCAGGCGGGTCCTGACGTGATCGCGGTTGAGCCAGCCCTCCCTGCCGAGCACGTGCAGGATGTCCATCTCGATGCCCGGGTAGAGTTCCGGGTTCTTGATTTCCATGAGGAGCTTCTGGTGGTGGTGGTCGACCCGGTCCAGATACTGGGTGAGGGTCGGGACGCGGGCACCCTTGAACTTGGCGCCCTTCCAGCGGCCGGCGTCGAGCTTGGCGATCTCCGCGGCGGTGAAGTCGCGGACGTTGTACGGGGCGCGGCCGGGGAACGCCTGCTCGACGTTCGTGGTGCGTGCCAGATTCGTGTCGTGGATGACGACGAGCCGGCCGTCCTTGGTGCGTTGCACATCGTTCTCGACCCAGTCGAAGCCGAGCTTGTCTGCGTTGTCGATGGCCTGCAGGGTGTTCTCGGGCGCGTACCCGGAGGCGCCGCGGTGTGCGACGACCACAGGTGCGTTGTTCCGCGGGGCCGCCTCGGCGGCGGTGGGGAGGACCAGGGCGCCGACGAATCCCACCAGGGCGGCGGTCGCGGTGGCTGCGCGTGCGGACACGTGTACTCCTCGCGTCGAGGGATCAAGGACTGAACGACAGTGACAGTGAGTTGCCAACGGAAGACAGGTGAAGGATGGCCACACACTGAACGGAGTGGTGGGAGGACGTGCACCCCGAGGGTGGGTGTCGTGAGGCTTTGCCGGAAAATCGTTCAGACGTTCCCGCGGGAGCCTTAATCTCTGCTCCAATCGCGGTCGCTCCAGCAGCCGTTGCCAGGGGCGCCAACGGAACACATCAGGAACATCAGGGCGGAAGGGCTGCAGCGGATGCAGGGCACGGTCGACGGATTCAGCTATGGACTGGTCACGCCGCTGGTGGCGTTCCTCATGGCCTGCCTCGGCGGGGCGCTGGGCCTGCGCTGCACCACCAGATCGCTGCTCGTCACCCAGTCCTGGCGGCCCGGCTGGCTTGCGCTCGGCTCGGCTGCGATCGGGTCCGGAATCTGGACGATGCACTTCATCGCGATGATGGGCTTCCGCGTGCAGGGCACCCCGATCCACTACGACAAACCGACGACCTTCGCGAGCCTGGGCGTCGCCATCGTCATGGTCGGGATAGGGATCTTCATCGTCGGCTACCGGGGCGCTACAGGGACGGCCCTGTTCACCGGCGGCACGGTCACCGGACTGGGCGTCGCGTCGATGCACTACCTCGGCATGGCCGGCATGCGCCTACACGGGACGCTTCAGTACAACACCTTCACTGTCGGCGTCTCCGTAGTGATCGCCATGGCCGCCGCCACCGCCGCGCTCTGGGCCGCGGTCCAGGTCAGGGGGTTCAGCTGGAGCGTCGGCGCGAGCCTTGTCATGGGTCTCGCGGTGACCGGCATGCACTACACCGGAATGGCCGCCCTCAGCGTCCACGTGCACGGAAGCGGCGGCACCCCTGCCGGTAACACTCCCGCCGAACTCCTCGCGCCCCTGATGATCGGTCCCCTGTGCTTCCTGCTCCTGGCCGCCGTCGTGGTGGTGTTCGACCCGATGATGATGACGGGCAGGCCCGACCGGCTGGACGCCGTGGAGGCCGCGAGCAGGGCGGGCCGGGCCGTCCGCCCCCTGCGGCGGGCAGGCTGATCCGGCCCCGTTGTCAGTGCGGGGTCGTACGGTGGATTCCATGCGGCCCGTATCCAAGATCGAACGCACGGTGGCACCTTTCGAGGTCGTCAGTCCCTACCAGCCAAGCGGCGACCAGCCGGCAGCCATCGCCGACCTGGATCGGCGCATCACCGCAGGTGAGAAGGATGTCGTCCTCCTCGGTGCGACCGGAACAGGTAAGTCCGCCACCACCGCGTGGATGATCGAGAAGCTCCAGCGCCCCACCCTCGTGATGGCGCCGAACAAGACGCTGGCCGCCCAGCTGGCCAACGAGTTCCGCGAGCTGCTGCCGAACAACGCGGTCGAGTACTTCGTCTCGTACTACGACTACTACCAGCCCGAGGCGTACGTCCCGCAGTCGGACACCTACATCGAGAAGGACTCCTCGATCAACGAGGAGGTGGAGCGCCTGCGCCACTCCGCGACGAACTCGCTGCTCACCCGGCGTGACGTCGTCGTGGTCGCCTCCGTCTCGTGCATCTACGGCCTGGGCACGCCGCAGGAGTACGTCGACCGCATGGTGTCGCTCAAGGTCGGCGACGAGATCGACCGGGACGATCTGCTGCGCCGCTTCGTCGACATCCAGTACACGCGCAACGACGTGGCCTTCAGCCGCGGCACGTTCCGCGTCCGCGGCGACACCATCGAGATCTTCCCGGTCTACGAGGAGCTCGCCGTCCGCATCGAGATGTTCGGCGACGAGATCGAGTCGCTCTCCACCCTCCACCCCCTCACTGGTGAGGTCATCAGCGACGACGAGTCGCTGTACGTCTTCCCGGCCACGCACTACGTGGCGGGACCCGAGCGCCTGGAGCGCGCGGCCAACGACATCGAGAAGGAGCTCGGGGAGCGCCTCGCGGAGCTGGAGAAGCAGGGCAAGATGCTCGAGGCCCAGCGGCTGCGCATGCGCACCACGTACGACCTCGAGATGCTCCGCCAGATCGGCTCCTGCTCCGGCGTGGAGAACTACTCGATGCACTTCGACGGCCGCTCGCCCGGCTCCCCGCCGAACACACTGCTCGACTACTTCCCGGACGACTTCCTCCTCGTCATCGACGAGTCGCATGTCACGGTGCCGCAGATCGGCGCCATGTACGAGGGCGACGCCTCCCGCAAGCGCACCCTCGTCGACCACGGCTTCCGGCTCCCGTCCGCCCTGGACAACCGCCCCCTGAAGTGGGAGGAGTTCCAGGAGCGCATCGGCCAGACCGTCTATCTGTCCGCCACCCCGGGCAAGTACGAGCTCGCGCGAGGCGACGGCTTCGTGGAGCAGATCATCCGTCCCACGGGCCTCATCGACCCCGAAGTCGTGGTCAAGCCCACCGAGGGCCAGATCGACGACCTGGTGCACGAGATCCGCAAGCGCACCGAGAAGGACGAGCGCGTCCTCGTCACCACGCTCACCAAGAAGATGGCCGAGGACCTCACCGAGTACTTCCTGGAGCTGGGCATCCAGGTGCGCTACCTGCACAGTGACGTCGACACACTGCGCCGCGTCGAGCTGCTGCGCGAACTGCGCGCGGGCGAGTACGACGTCCTCGTCGGCATCAACCTGCTCCGTGAGGGCCTCGACCTGCCCGAGGTCTCCCTGGTGGCGATCCTCGACGCCGACAAGGAGGGCTTCCTGCGCTCCGGCACCTCCCTGATCCAGACCATCGGCCGCGCCGCGCGCAACGTGTCCGGCCAGGTCCATATGTACGCGGACAAGATCACCCCGGCGATGGAGAAGGCCATCGACGAGACCAACCGCCGCCGGGAGAAGCAGATCGCGTACAACATGGAGAAGGGGATCGACCCCCAGCCCCTCCGTAAGAAGATCAACGACATCGTCGCGTCCATCGCACGCGAGGACGTCGACACCGAGGAACTCCTCGGCTCCGGCTACCGCAAGGGCGCGAAGGACGGCAAGGGTGCCAAGGCGCCCGTGCCCGCGCTCGCCAAGGCCGGCGCCAAGAAGACGGGTGGCAAGGCCGCCAAGGGCAAGGCGGCGCAGCCGGTGCCCACCGACCGTCCCGCGGCCGAACTCGCCGAGCAGATCGAGGAGTTGACCGACCGGATGCGGGCGGCCGCCGGGGATCTCCAGTTCGAGATCGCCGCGCGCCTGCGTGACGAGGTGTCGGAGATGAAGAAGGAGCTGCGCCAGATGAAGGAAGCCGGGCTGGCCTGACGCACCCCGCACCCCGCACACCTCACGGCACCCCGCACGCCCCACGGCATGCCGGACGGATCCGGCATGCCGCACGGTGTGTTGCAACACCGACACAAAGCCCTTGCCGTTGTGCGGCGTTGTCAGTGGCCCTGCGTAGGGTTCCCTCAACCGTCCGGACGGGCGGTGCAGAGCACAGTTCGAGAGGGGACGGACGCGTGACGGCCAACTTTTCCAAGGGTCCTGGTGTCAATCTGAGCAAGGGCCAGGCGATCAGCCTGCAGAAGCAGGACGGGGGCAACCTCACGGCCGTCCGGATGGGACTCGGCTGGCAGGCCGCCCCGCGCCGCGGCCTGTTCGGGACCCGCACGCGGGAGATCGACCTCGACGCCTCGGCGGTTCTGTTCGCGGACAAGCAGCCGGTGGACGTCGTCTTCTTCCGCCACCTCGTCAGCGACGACGGCTCCGTGCGCCACACCGGTGACAACCTCGTCGGCGGCGCCGGCCAGGGCGGCGACGACGAGGCGATCCTCGTCGACCTCGAGCGCGTCCCCGTCCACATCGACCAGATCGTCTTCACGGTGAACTCGTTCACCGGCCAGACCTTCCAGGAGGTGCAGAACGCGTTCTGCCGCCTGGTCGACGAGACCAACGGCCAGGAGCTGGCCCGCTACACGCTCGACGGCGGTGGCCAGTACACCGCCCAGATCATGGCGAAGGTGCACCGCGCGGGCGCCGGCTGGCAGATGACCGCCCTGGGCGCGCCGGCCAACGGCCGCACGTTCCAGGACCTCATGCCGGCGATTCTGCCGGGCCTGTGAGGTAGCGGGGACGCGAGAGCAGGCGGACGGGACGAGGGGGAGAAGGCGATGACGGCCGAGCTGGTCCGGGGGCAGAACCACCCCCTCACCCAGAACCGTCTGGAGATCCGCGTGTCGGCGGGAGCGCCGATCGTGGCGGGCGCGACGCTCAGCGACGACCAGGGCAAGGTGCACGGCCGTGACTGGGTCGCGCACCCCGGCGCCCCCGCGCTGCCGGGGCTCGAGGTCCCCCGGCAGGCGGCGGCCGACCATCGCCTCGCCGTCGACCTGGACGCCGTGCCCGAGGCCGCCCACCGCGTCAGCGTGCTGCTCGCGCTGCCCACCGGACCCGGTGACCCCGACCGCTTCGGCGCCGTCGCGGCCCCCTTCGTCGCCGTCACCGGACTCGACGGCTCCGAGGTCGCCAGCTACACCATCACCGACCTCGACGCCGAGTCCGCCGTCGTAGCCCTGGAGCTGTACCGCCGCCAGGGCGCGTGGAAGGTGCGCGCGGTGGGCCAGGGATACGCGGGCGGCCTCGGAGCACTCCTGACGGACCAGGGGCTCCCGGACGCGGGAGCTCTCGCGGGCGAGATCGGCGAAGCGGTGGCGCGGGGCCTCGCGCGTACGGTGGCGCCGCCTCCGCCCCGGACGGCGGCCTCCGGGGCGAGCGCCATGGCGGACACCGGAGCGGGGGCGTCCGTCGCCGGCGCCGCGATGCCGAGCACCACCCCGCCCCGCTCCCAGCAGCCCCAGTCGCCCCCCGAACCCCAGTCACCCCCCGCCCCGCGGCCGACGAGCGAGCCTCAGCCGCAGGCCCACGCCTCCGGCCAGACGGGCGGCACGGGCCCGGTCGACTACACGCACCCCGGCCGCCAGGCCCCGGCACCACCCGCCCCCGCGCCCGCCGCCTCCCCCGGCGCGCCGGGGGAGCCCGCCGTCCCCGTCGCCGGAGACGCGACAGGCTGGTCCATGGACGAGCGGCTCTACAACCAGGTGTGGGGCATGTTCGAGGACCTGGCCCGCTGCGTCGCCGCGTACCGCAGCGCCGTCGACTTCGCGGACTCCCGTATGGAGCAGGAGCTCGACAAGGCCCTGTCCGACCCGCGCAGCCGGATCGGCGGCCAGGGCGACGCCGCGCGCGAGGCCGCCCGCACCAAGCACGGACGGCTTGTCGATCAGGCGCGAGAGGCCCTCGACCGCGACCTCGCCCAGCTGGCCGCCGAGTCCGCCGTCGTCGAGCCCGCCCTGCCCCCGGCCTACGCGGGCTGGGACAACCCGGTCTGGCACGCGTACCGCAGCCCCATGGAGATCCCGATGGCCCTGCGCCTGGGCGACCTCCAGCTGCCCGAGTCCCGCGGTCTCGGCCTGCGCATCCCGATGCTCGTGCGGCTGCCCCTGGAGCGCGGCATGTGGATCGACAGCGGCCGCTCCGGGGCGGACGCGCTCACCGAGTCCGACGAGCTGCGCCGCCGCGCCATGCGGAGCGCCGTCGAGCACGCCGCGCGGCTCCTCGCGGTCTACCCGGCCGGCGAGTTCGCCGTGCACGTCATCGACCCGGCCGGGTCGGCCGCAGGGGCGCTCGCCCCGCTCGTGCGGGCCGGAGTGCTCGCCGGGCCGCCGGCCGCCGGGGTGGCGGGCGTCTCCGAGGTGCTCGCGCGGCTCATCCAGCGCGTGGACCTCGTGCAGATGGCGGTCCGCGGCGGAGCGGCCGACGCGCTGCCGCCCGACCTGGACACCGCCGAGCAGCTGCTGATCATCAACGACTTCCCGCACGGCTTCGACGACCGCGCGGTGACCCGGCTGCGCTACCTCGCCGACGAGGGCCCCGCCGTCGGCGTCCACCTCCTGATGGTCGCCGATCGTGAGGACGCCGCCGAGTACGGACCGGTCCTCGACCCGCTCTGGCGCGCGCTGCTGCGCCTCACGCCCGTACCCGACGACCACCTCGCCGACCCCTGGGTGGGACACGCGTGGACGTACGAGCCGCCGAATGTCCCGCCCGGCAGCCGGATCCTGGAGCAGGTCCTCGAAGAGGTCGCCAGAGCGCGACGAGAGCAGGGCATCTGACTCCTCTGAGCACCGGTTTTGAACGTATCTTTACCGAACGCTTTACGTTTCATGGGTTTTTCCCGTAGGCTCCGAGGAGCGGAGGGGAGTACTCCCGAACGCGGCGTTCCCGTCAATACGGACTGACATCGGTCCCGGGGCGTCGGCCCGAGGCGAGCTGAGGCCGCCCGGGTGGAAGAGACCTCCGGCAGCGACGACGCTGATCAGTAGCCGTACGACGCCGGAGGCGCAGTGGACGTATCGATGACCCTTTGGGTGCTGACCATTCTTGGTCTGGTCGCCCTGATCGCGGTCGACTTCTTCATCGGGCGCAAGCCCCACGACGTATCGATCAAGGAAGCCGGAATCTGGACGGTCGTCTGGATCGTGCTGGCCGCCCTCTTCGGGATCGGTCTGCTGATCTGGGGGAACTCACAGGCTTCGGGCGAGTTCTTCGCCGGCTTCATCACCGAGAAGTCGCTGAGCGTCGACAACCTCTTCGTCTTCATCCTGATCATGGCGAAGTTCTCGGTGCCGTCCCAGCTCCAGCAGCGCGTCCTGCTGTTCGGTGTGCTGATCGCCCTGGTGCTGCGCGCCATCTTCATCGCGGCCGGTGCCGCGGTCATCGCCAACTTCTCGTGGGTCTTCTACATCTTCGGCGCGTTCCTCATCTACACCGCCTGGAAGCTCATCCAGGAAGCGATGTCGGACGACGAGGAAGACGAGTTCGAGGAGAACCGCCTCCTCAAGTCCATCGAGAAGAAGTTCGGCGTCGCCGACCGGTACCACGGCACGAAGCTGTTCATCCGGGTCAACGGCAAGCGGATCCTGACGCCGCTCATGGTCGTCATGCTCGCGATCGGCACGACCGACGTGCTGTTCGCGATGGACTCGATCCCGGCGATCTTCGGCCTGACCCAGGACCCGTACATCGTCTTCACGGCCAACGCGTTCGCGCTGATGGGTCTGCGCCAGCTGTACTTCCTCATCGGCGGACTCCTCAGGAAGCTGGTCTACCTCAGCTACGGCCTGTCGGTGATCCTCGGCTTCATCGGCGTGAAGCTCGTCCTGCACGCGCTGCACGAGTCCGGGGTGCACGTGCCGGAGATCTCCATCCCGGTCTCCCTGGCCGTCATCTGCGGCGTCCTGGCGATCACCACCATCGCCAGCCTCATCGCCTCCAAGAAGCAGGCGCAGAAGCAGGCTCTCGACGGCGGGGACGACGGCGACCAGGACGGCGGCGCGACCGACGGCGCGCGCAAGGACAGCATCAAGGCCTGACCCGCCTGGCACAGAGCCCGGCACAAGGTCCGGTACAAGGCCCGGCTCGGAGCCCGGCACAGAGAAGGAGCGCGCGGCTGCCGGCCGCGCGCTCCTTCCCTCGTTCGGGCCCCACGCACACGGGCCCGTCCCGAAGTCGCGGCCCCCGCACCGTCGGTGCACCATCAATGGCATGATCGCTGGGCTCCGGAGACTGCTCACGCAATGGACGGCCGTCGTCCCCGTCCTCGCGGTCGTCCTGCTGGTGTTCACCTGGGGCCGCTCACTGCCCGGTGCCGTCGTCGCCGTCGTCTCCGTCGTGCTCGCAGCGTCCGTCCTCGCGGCCGTCCACCACGCCGAGGTGGTGGCCCACCGCGTCGGTGAACCCTTCGGCTCCCTCGTACTCGCCGTCGCCGTCACCGTCATCGAGGTGGCGCTGATCGTCACCCTGATGGTCGACGGCGGCGAGAAGGGCGCCACCCTCGCCCGCGACACCGTCTTCGCCGCCGTCATGATCACGTGCAACGGCATCGTCGGACTGAGCCTGCTCACCGCCGCGTTCCGGCACCGCGTCGCCGTATTCCAGTCCGAGGGAACTGGCGGCGCACTCGCCACCGTCGCCACTTTGGCCACGCTCTGCCTGGTGGTGCCGACGTTCACCACGAGCAAGCCGGGCCCGGAGTTCTCCACGACTCAGCTGATCTTCGCGGCCTCCGCGGCGCTCGTCCTGTACGGGATCTTCGTGGCGACCCAGACCGTGCGGCACCGCGACTACTTCCTGCCGATCACCAAGCAGGGCAACGTCATCGACGCCGACCACGCGGACGTGCCCACCACCCGCACCGCCCTGATCAGCCTCGGCTTCCTCGGCCTCGCCCTCGTCGCCGTCGTCGGCCTCGCCAAGGGCGTGTCCCCGACGATCGAGTCCGGCGTCGAGGCTGCCGGATTGCCGCACTCCGTCGTCGGCGTGATCATCGCGCTCCTCGTCCTGCTGCCCGAGACGATCGCGGCCGTGCGCGCGGCCCGCCGCGACCGCGTCCAGACGAGCCTCAACCTCGCGCTCGGCTCCGCGATGGCCAGTATCGGACTGACCATCCCGGCCGTCGCCATCGCCTCGTTCTGGCTGTCGGGGCCCCTCGTCCTCGGACTCGGCGCCACACAGATGGTGCTGCTGGTCCTGACGATGCTGGTGAGCACGCTGACCGTCGTCCCCGGCCGCGCCACCCCGCTCCAGGGCGGAGTCCACCTCGTGGTGTTCGCCGCGTACGTGGAGCTCGCCGTCACGCCGTGACGGTCATGGTGATCGGTCATGGTGATACGGCTGGGCAGCACCGTGACGCCTCGTGATAGACCCTGGGTGAGCAGCCGCCCGACGCACGGAGGTCCCCTGTGCCCCGCACCCTCGCCAACGCCCCGATCATGGTCCTGAACGGCCCGAACCTGAATCTCCTCGGCCGCCGGCAGCCGGAGATCTATGGGTCCGACACCCTCGCGGACGTCGAGGCCCTGTGCGCCAAGGCCGCGGCCGTGCACGGCGGGAGCGTCGACTTCCGGCAGTCCAACCATGAGGGCGAGCTGGTGGACTGGATCCACGAGGCGCGCCAGAACCACGTGGGCATCGTGATCAACCCGGCCGCCTACTCGCACACCTCGGTCGCGATCCTGGACGCCCTCAACGCGTGCGACGGCCTGCCGGTCATCGAGGTCCACATCTCCAACATCCACCAGCGCGAGGAGTTCAGGCACCACTCCTACGTGTCCCTCCGGGCGGACGGCGTGATCGCCGGATGCGGCGTTCAGGGATACGCGTTCGCGGTGGAGCGGGTGGCGGCCCTCGCGGAGCCCGGCGTCGCGACGGTCTAGTACCGCCGGTCCTCGAAGGTCCGTGGAGTGAACACGCCCGGCGATGCCGGGCGTTGACTCACCAGCCGCGCTCGCGCCACTCCGGCAGATGCGGACGCTCGGCGCCGAGCGTCGTGTCGTTCCCGTGCCCGGGGTAGACCCATGTCTCGTCGGGGAGCCGGTCGAAGATCTTCGACTCGACGTCGTCGATCAGGCTCGCGAAGGCCTTCGGGTCCTTCCACGTGTTCCCCACGCCGCCCGGGAACAGGCAGTCCCCGGTGAAGACATGGGGGTGGCCGTGCGGGTCGTCGTAGACGAGGGCGATCGAGCCGGGCGTGTGGCCGACCAGATGCCGGGCGGTCAGCGAGACCCGGCCGACGTTGATCGTGTCCCCGTCCTCGACGAGCACGTCCGTGGGCACCGGGATGCCCTCCGCGTCGTAACGGCCCGCGTACGTACGCGCGCCGGTGACCTCCACGACCCGGGCGAGCGCCTGCCAGTGGTCCCCGTGCTGATGCGTCGTGACGACGGACGCGATGCCGTCGTCCCCGATCAGGGTCAGCAGCGTCTCCGGGTCGGCCGCCGCGTCGATCAGGAGCTGCTCGCCGGTGGCGCGGCAGCGCAGCAGATACGCGTTGTTGTTCATCGCGCCGACCGCGACCTTGGAGATCATCAGGTCCTGCAGCTCGTGCACATCCGCCGGGCCGCCGACCTTCACCGCTCCGCTGTACGTCATGGGACTCAGCCTATAGCGGGGGCAGGGCGGGCAGGGCGCCACCTTCGGTGGTGAGCCCGGCGCCGTCCCGACGGCCCGCCAGCCAGCCCAGGAGGTCCGCCTGACGGCCGCGGATCAAGACGTCGTGCGAGGGCGTCTCGCCGCCTTGGATCTGCTCCAGGGAGAGCCCCTGGACGGCGCCCGTCGGGATCCTCCGGCCGTCGTCCTCCTCGATGAGCAGGGCGGGAAGGCCCGGGTGGTCGCGGAAGCGCGCGGCAAGGAAGTTGATCTCGAGCTGTGTGAACTCCTCCGGCAGATCCTCCAGCTCGTACCCGATCCCGAGGTCCACATGGTGCAGCTCGACCTCGGCCCAGCGCCGGAAGGGGATCCGGGACGCGGAGTCCTTGACGCCGTTGCGCAGCTCGACCGTGCGCGCCCAGTCGGCCGGGGCCTCGGCCCGGCGATCGAAGCTGGCGGCGCTGGTCCGCAGGTCATCGAGGTGCTCGCGAAGGTCGCGCGGCGCGTCCCGCTCGATGTCCGCGTCGCGCGCCTCGGCACTCGGATACATGGGCCGGCCGGCGAGGACGTTCGCGAGTGCGTCCGCGTTACGGGCGAGATGGGCGAGGACATGGCCCCGGCTCCAGCCGGGAAGCCGTGACGACTCGGCCACAGCCGCGTTGTCCAGCGTGCCGACAGCGGTGAGGAGCCGGTCGGTCGCTTCACGTACAGAGGCCAGGTCGCGCACATGATCGCTCATGGCGCAGACAATAGCGCCGCCACTCGATCGGGTGAAGGCGGCCGACCGAGGCCCAGAATCGAATGTACGTGCTATAAGCTCGGAAGCGGCATCGGGCATTCTTGGTGGTCCGGGTTTGTTACCAACCATGGAAAACAGTCCATCGCTGACGGTGGCCCCCCTAGTGTCGAAAGTCAGGGGCCCCGCCCCTGTTGCTCCTCTCAAGAAAGGTGCGGACCGGCGTGGCCGACCGTCTCATCGTCCGTGGCGCGCGCGAGCACAATCTCCGTAACGTCTCGCTCGACCTCCCGCGCGACTCGCTCATCGTCTTCACGGGTCTGTCGGGGTCCGGCAAGTCGTCGCTCGCCTTCGACACGATCTTCGCCGAGGGGCAGCGGCGGTACGTCGAGTCGCTCTCCTCGTACGCCCGTCAGTTCCTCGGCCAGATGGACAAGCCGGACGTCGACTTCATCGAGGGCCTCTCCCCGGCCGTCTCGATCGACCAGAAGTCGACCTCGCGCAACCCGCGCTCCACGGTCGGCACCATCACCGAGGTCTACGACTACCTGCGCCTGCTCTTCGCGCGCATCGGCAAGCCGCACTGTCCCGAGTGCGGCCGCCCCATCTCGCGCCAGTCGCCGCAGGCCATCGTCGACAAGGTCCTCGACCTGCCCGAGGGAAGCCGCTTCCAGGTGCTCTCGCCGCTCGTGCGCGAGCGCAAGGGCGAGTTCGTCGACCTTTTCGCCGACCTCCAGACCAAGGGGTACAGCCGCGCCCGGGTCGACGGACAGACGATCCAGCTGTCGGAACCGCCCACCCTGAAGAAGCAGGAGAAGCACACCATCGAGGTGGTCGTCGACCGCCTCACGGTGAAGGAATCCGCCAAGCGCCGCCTGACCGACTCCGTGGAGACCGCGCTCGGCCTCTCCGGAGGCATGGTCGTGCTCGACTTCGTCGACCTCCCCGAGGACGACCCCGAGCGCGAGCGCATGTACTCGGAGCACCTGTACTGCCCGTACGACGACCTGTCCTTCGAGGAGCTGGAGCCGCGCTCCTTCTCCTTCAACTCGCCCTTCGGCGCCTGCCCGGACTGCAGCGGCATCGGCACGCGCATGGAGGTCGACCCCGAGCTGATCGTCCCGGACGAGGAAAAGTCCCTCGACGAGGGCGCCATCCACCCCTGGTCGCACGGGCACACCAAGGACTACTTCGGACGCCTCATCGGCGCCCTCGCGGACGCGTTGGGATTCCGGACCGACATCCCCTTCGCGGGCCTGCCGCAGCGCGCCAGGAAGGCCCTCCTGTACGGCCACAAGACGCAGATCGAGGTCCGCTACCGCAACCGGTACGGCCGCGAGCGGGTCTACACGACCCCCTTCGAAGGCGCCGTCCCGTTCGTCAAGCGGCGCCACAGCGAGGCCGAGAGCGACTCCAGCCGCGAGCGCTTCGAGGGCTACATGCGCGAGGTGCCGTGCCCCACCTGTGAGGGCACGCGCCTGAAGCCGATCGTTCTCGCCGTCACGGTGATGGAGAAGTCCATCGCCGAGGTCTCCGCGATGTCCATCAGCGACTGCGCGGACTTCCTGGGCGAGCTGAAGCTCAACGCGCGCGACAAGAAGATCGCCGAGCGAGTCCTCAAGGAGGTCAACGAGAGGCTGCGGTTCCTCGTCGACGTAGGCCTCGACTACCTCTCGCTCAACCGCGCGGCCGGCACCCTCTCCGGCGGCGAGGCCCAGCGCATCCGCCTCGCGACACAGATCGGCTCCGGCCTGGTCGGCGTGCTCTACGTCCTGGACGAGCCCTCGATCGGCCTGCACCAGCGCGACAACCACCGCCTGATCGAGACCCTCGTACGGCTGCGCGACATGGGCAACACGCTCATCGTCGTCGAGCACGACGAGGACACCATCAAGGTCGCCGACTGGGTCGTCGACATCGGCCCCGGCGCGGGTGAGCACGGTGGCAAGGTCGTCCACAGCGGTCCCTTGAAGGAGCTGCTCGCCAACGCCGAGTCGATCACCGGCCAGTACCTGTCGGGCAAGAAGTCCATCCCGCTGCCGGCCATCCGGCGCCCCGTGGACCCGACCCGCAAGCTGACCGTGCACGGCGCCCGCGAGAACAACCTGCGCGACATCGACGTGTCGTTCCCGCTCGGCGTCCTGACCGCGGTCACCGGTGTCTCCGGTTCCGGCAAGTCGACGCTGGTCAACGACATCCTGTACACACACCTCGCCCGCGAGCTGAACGGGGCGCGCAGCGTTCCCGGTCGGCACACGCGCGTGGCGGGCGACGATCTCGTCGACAAGGTTGTGCACGTCGACCAGTCGCCGATCGGCCGCACCCCGCGCTCGAACCCGGCGACGTACACCGGAGTCTTCGACCACGTCCGCAAGCTGTTCGCCGAGACGACCGAGGCGAAGGTCCGCGGCTATCTGCCCGGACGCTTCTCCTTCAACGTCAAGGGCGGCCGCTGCGAGAACTGTTCCGGCGACGGCACCATCAAGATCGAGATGAACTTCCTGCCGGACGTCTATGTCCCGTGCGAGGTCTGCCACGGGGCGCGCTACAACCGCGAGACGCTGGACGTCCACTACAAGGGCAAGTCCATCGCCGAGGTCCTGGACATGCCCATCGAGGAGGCGCTCGGCTTCTTCGAGGCGGTCCCGGGCATCGCCCGCCACCTGCGCACGCTGAACGACGTCGGCCTCGGGTACGTCCGGCTCGGGCAGTCCGCGCCGACCCTCTCCGGAGGCGAGGCGCAGCGCGTGAAGCTGGCCAGTGAGCTGCAGAAGCGGTCCACGGGACGCACGGTCTACGTTCTCGACGAGCCGACCACCGGTCTGCACTTCGATGACATCAGCAAGCTCATCTCCGTCCTGTCGGGCCTCGTCGACAAGGGGAACTCGGTGATCGTCATCGAGCACAACCTCGACGTCGTCAAGACCGCCGACTGGGTCGTCGACATGGGCCCCGAGGGTGGTAACGGCGGCGGCCTCGTCGTCGCCGAGGGCACCCCCGAAGAGGTCGCGGGCGAACCGGCCAGTCACACCGGCAAGTTCCTGCGCGACATCCTCGGCGCCGACCGGTTCAGCGACGCGTCGGTGCCCGCGGCGCGTACGAAGAAGACGGTGGCCGCGAAGAAGACCGTCTCGGCGAGCGCGAAGGCCCCGGCGAAGAAGGTGGCCAGGGCCAACACCACGCCGGTCGGCAAGACCGCCACGAAGGCCGCGGCGAAGAAGGTCACGGCCGCCAAGAAGACCGCGACCAAGTCCACGCGGGCCGGCAAGGCCTGACCGCGGGCGGTCCGCGACCGCACGGAAAACACCTGGCGCCCCACGGGAACTCCCCGTGGGGCGCCACGCGTTCATCTGTCAGCCACCCTGGCCCTGCGGCTCCACGAACTGCATGTCCAGCTGAATCTTGACAACATCACCAATAAGACCGGCCCCGAAGTCCAGGCCGAAGTCGCTCCGCCGGATCTCGCCCGTCGCCTCGAACCCCGCATGCCGGCTCCCGTCCATCGGCACGTCCACCACCCCGCCGAACTCCACGGCGAGTGCCACCGGCCGCGTCACGTCACCGATGGTCAACTCGCCCTCCAGGGACCAGTCGTCGCCCTTCCCCGACACGCCGTGCGAGACGTAGGTCATCGTCGGACGGCGCTCCACGTCCAGCAGATCGGCCTGACGGACGTGCGCGTCACGGTCGGCGTTGCCCGTGTCGATCGAGGCCAGTGCGATGGTGGCGTTCACCCTGATGTCGTCCACCCTCTCGCCGATGTGCAGCGCGGCCTCCACCTGCGCGAAGCGCCCCCGCACCTTCGCGATCCCGAGGTGTCGGACGGTGAAGTTCACTGCCGAGTGCAGCGGGTCGAGTGTCCAGTCGCCGGCCACCAGAGGCAGTGCGATGGCCGAAGTCGTGGCAGCGGCAGCGGAGTTGTCGTTGTAGGTCATGCGTCCACCCTGCGGTCACCGGCGGACCGGAGGAAGGCCGGGCCAAGACTGGTAGTGACAGGGCCACGATCAGCGACCCCTTACGTTGATACGTTCGACGGGTGAGCGACAACGAGTTGGGCACCTATCTGCGCACCCGGCGCGAAGCCGTCACACCCGCCGAGGTGGGACTGCCCGCCGGCGCGCGGCGCCGCACCCCGGGCCTGCGGCGCTCCGAGCTGGCCACGCTCGCCGGCATCAGCGTCGAATACCTCACCCGTCTCGAACAGGGCCGCGATCGCAACCCGTCACCCCCGGTCCTCGGCGCCCTCGCCGACGCGCTGCTCCTCCCCGTCGACGAGCGCTTCCTGCTCCGCCGCCTCGTGAAGGAGTCCGGCGGGGACGGCATGCTGTGCGCCGGGGCGGTGGCCGCTTCCCTCTCGCGCACGATCCGCCCCACGGTGCGCGTCCTCCTCGACCGCCTCGAACCCACCCCTGCGGTCCTGGTCAACTGGATCGGCGACCTCATCGCGTACACCGACGCCTACGAGCGGTACGCGCGCCCACTCGGCATCCTCGACGCCCGACAGCCGAACCTCGTGCGGTACGTCTTCACCGACGAGCGCGCCCGCACCGCGTACCCCGAATGGGACCGCGTGGCCGACGAGCAGGTCTCCCACCTCCGGCACGGGGCGTCGATCCACGACCCGCACGTCGCCGCGCTCGCCGACGAGCTGACCGTCACCGCGGGGGCGCCCTTCGCCGACCGGCTCGCCGCCGTCCCCTCCCTGCCCCGGCGCACCGGCGTGGACGTCGTCGCACACCCGGAGGCGGGCACACTCCGCCTGGCCTACGAGACGCTGTCCATGTCCGACGCCGACGGCCAGAGCCTGGTCGTCCACCTCCCGGCCGACGACACCACGGCGTCCGCCCTGGACCGCCTCAACGGGCGCAGGCCGGGGGCGCTGCGGGCGGTCGACGGGTGACCGGCAGTCCGTGAACAGCCGACCCGAGCGCGTGAACGGCCGCTACAGCGGCGGGAGTTCGGATGCGTACGGAGGTTCGGCGCCCGCCCGCGAGCAGGTGACCGCGGCCGCGCGGGCGGCGAACCGCAGCAGCCGGCGCCAGTCGTCCTCGCCCAGGCCCGCCACCGCCTCCACGGACAGCGCGTCCCACGAGGCCAGACCGTGCATCAGCGCCGCGTTCACGGTGTCGCCCGCACCGATCGTGTCGACGACATCGACCCGCTCACCCGGTACGTCGTAGCGCGCGCCGCCCTGCGTGAAGACCGTCAGGCCGTCGCCGCCCCGCGTGATCACGACGGCCGCGGGCCCCGAGGCCAGCCACTCCTGCGGGGTGCCGCCCAGCCACTGCGCGTCCTCCTCGGACAGCTTGAGCAGGCCGGTCGAGGGGAGCCAGCTCTTGAAGCGCGCCCGGTACGCGTCCGGGTCGGGGATGAGGGCGGCCCGGATGTTCGGGTCGAGCGCGGTGAACACGCCCTGGGCCGAGGCCGACCGCATCAGCTCCTCGTACGCGCTCGCGCCCGGCTCAAGAACCAGCGAGCACGTACCGAACGACACCGCGCGTGTGCCCGGCGGGAGCCGGTCGGGCACCGAGAAGAGCCGGTCGGCCGTGCCGTCGACGTAGAACGAGTAACCGGCCGATCCGTCCGCGGCGATCGACGCGACCGCCAGCGTCGTCGGTTCGTCGCCCCGCTGGACGTACGACACATCGACACCCGCCCGCGCGAGCCCGCCGAGCAGCGCCTGGCCGAACGCGTCGCGGGAGACCCGTGAGCAGAAGGCCACGGGGGAGCCGAGCCGGCCGACGGCCACCGCGGTGTTGAAAGGGCCGCCGCCGAGCCGGGGCGCCAGCGCGGGCAGGTCGTCGCCGCCGTCATCGGCGGCCCCGCCCTGCGGCACGAGGTCGATCAGGGCCTCTCCGGCGACGACTATCACGGGTGGTTCCTTTCGGGCCGAACGGCCAAGCGGTGCGGCAGTGCTGGAGTGCTGAACTGCTGGGGTGCGGTGGATCGGAGGGGCAGGGCCGAGGCACAGGCTAAAGGCTCGCGGGCTCGGGCACACCGCCCCGGCCGGAAGCGGGCACGTCCGGGACCGACTCGGGCAGACCCTTCGTGTCGGGACGCAGCGTGGCCACCGAGATGGCCGTGAGCGTTGCGACCATCGCGGCCATGAGCAGAGAGGCGGGCGCGAAGCCGAGGCTGGACGAGAGGGTCCCCCGAGCCGTCACGTGCCCCACCGGTATGGTCGGATCTGCGACCGATGTGCGCCTTGGCGTGCAGCAGCGGCCCGCCCCACCCCGACCGATCCCTGGAGTCCTCATGCCCGGCACGTCGCCCGCCCGTCGAACCGTGTTGCGGGGTGCCGCCCTCGCCGGGACCGCGGGGCTCGGGATCGCCGCCTGCTCGACGGGCGGATCGGACGACGGCCCGGATGCGGCGCCGACGGCCCCGGTCCACCTCGGCAAGGCCGACGAGGTGCCCGTCGGCGGCGTCAAGCTGTACCGGGACGAGAACGTGGTGGTCAGCCGTCCGGCGGCCGACAAGTACGCCGCGTTCAGCACCATCTGCACGCACGCGGGGTGCCCCATCAGCATGCTGGAGGGCACGGAACTCACGTGTTCCTGCCATGGCAGCAAGTTCGACGCCGAGACCGGCAAGGTGCTGCACGCCCCGGCGACGCAGCCGCTGGCGAAGGTGCCGGTCGTGGTGAAGAACGGCAAGATCGTCGCGGGCCCGGAGGCCTGACCGCACCTGGACCCCGATCAGGCCTCCCAGTCCCACCCGATCCCCAGGATCCCGGCCCGCACCTGCGGCTCCACCACATGGACGGCACGGTGGCTCGCGCTGAGCGTCAGGTCCTGACGGCCGCCGCGCGGGGCCGCCGCCGAGTGCTGGGTGAAGCGGTGGCAGCGCACGGGCAGGACGCCCTCGGTGAATCTGACCTGGAGCGCGTACTGCCCGCCCGCGACGCCGAAGCCGCGCAGATACTCCGATGAGGGGCCCGCCGTGCCGTCCTCGAAGCCGTAGCGGAAGAGGAACGTGTCGCCGGCCCGCAGCCGCGCGCCGAAGAGCAGCTCCGCCACGACGACGCCCGTCCCGCGGTGCCGGCGCACCCGCCCCGTCCGGCAGTTCTCCAGGGCGCGCACCGAGATGTGATCGGTGCTGCATCCCGGGTCTCCGTGGTGGACGGCCACATAGCGGTCCACGCCGTCCTGGTGGGCGCGCACGATGTGCTGGGAGTCGAGGCCGAGGAGCTCGCGGCGCGCCCCGATCCGCACCCGCTCGTGGTGGCCGACCGTGTGCAGGCCGCCGTCCGGGGGCGAGCCGAGCTCGGCGAGGAACTGTTCGAGGACGCCCGAGGCCTCGACGAGCGAGCGGTAGGAGCGGGTCGAGGGGCGCTGGCGGGCCGTGTGTTCCTCGTCCCTGGCGAGCAGCCGGATCAAGGACTCGTCGGGCAGGTCCAGGATCTCCTCCAGGGCGCGCACCGCCCGCAGCGACTCGGTGCGCTGCGGGCGCCTCGCCCCCTGTTGCCAGTAGCTCAGACTGGTGACGCCGACCGTGACGCCGCGCCGGGTCAGATGGTGCTGCACACGGTGCAGCGGCAGCCCGCGCGCGGTGATCGCGGCCCGCAGGGCGACATGGAAGGGCCCCGCCCGCAGGGCCGTCTCCAGTGCGGGCGCGCCGGCGTCCGCGTGCTGTGTGCCGTACGACATCCAGGGCCCTCCCCCGTGCGTCCTCACAACGGCCGTCCGGCCGGGGCGTGCGCGGCCCCAATTCACCCGGCATTGAAGCGTGTTGATCTGAACCGGACAAGACTCGCTGCGCAAACCGTCTCGCCGGGCGGGCGCCGGACCGCTCCGGGAATCGCGCGGGCAACCTCACTGTCGGTGGCCGCAAGTAGGGTGTCTGACATGGCCGACCCTTCCAGCTACCGCCCCCAGCCGGGACAGATCCCGGACTCCCCAGGGGTGTACAGGTTCCGTGACGAGCACCGCCGGGTGATCTACGTCGGGAAGGCGAAAAGCCTGCGCCAGCGCCTGGCCAACTACTTCCAGGACCTGGCGAACCTGCATCCCCGCACCCGCACCATGGTGACCACGGCCGCGTCCGTGGAGTGGACCGTGGTGTCCACGGAGGTCGAGGCGCTCCAGCTGGAGTACTCCTGGATCAAGGAGTACGATCCCCGGTTCAACGTCAAGTACCGCGACGACAAGAGCTATCCCTACCTCGCGGTGACGATGAACGAGGAGTTCCCGCGCGTGCAGGTCATGCGCGGCCAGAAGAAGAAGGGCGTGCGCTACTTCGGTCCCTACGGGCATGCCTGGGCCATCCGTGACACCGTCGACCTGCTGCTTCGTGTCTTCCCGGTCCGCACCTGCTCCGCCGGCGTCTTCAAGAACGCCGCCCGCACCGGCCGCCCCTGCCTCCTCGGCTACATCGGCAAGTGCTCGGCCCCCTGCGTGGGCCGCGTCTCGCCCGAGGAGCACCGCGAACTGGCGGAGGACTTCTGCGACTTCATGACCGGCCGCACCGGCACGTACATCCGCCGTCTCGAGAAGGACATGACGGACGCCGCCGAGGAGATGGAGTACGAGCGCGCCGCACGCCTGCGTGACGACATAGAGGCGCTGCGCAAGGCGATGGAGAAGAGCGCCGTCGTCCTCGCCGACGCCACGGACGCCGACCTGGTCGCCCTCGCCGAGGACGAGCTCGAGGCCGCCGTGCAGATCTTCCATGTGCGGGGCGGGCGCGTGCGCGGCCAGCGCGGCTGGGTCACGGACAAGGTCGAGGCGGTCACCAGCGGTGACCTCGTCGAACACGCGCTCCAGCAGCTGTACGGCGAGGAGCGCGGGGACGCCGTTCCCAAGGAGGTCCTCGTGCCCGCGCTGCCCGAGCCCCTGGAACCCGTACAGGAGTGGCTCACCACGCGCCGCGGGTCGAACGTGTCGCTGAGGATCCCGCAGCGCGGCGACAAGAAGGCCCTCATGGAGACGGTCCACAGGAACGCGCAGCAGGCGCTCGCGCTCCACAAGACCAAGCGCGCCTCCGACCTCACCACGCGCTCGCGCGCCCTGGAGGAGATCGCCGGGGCTCTCGAGCTGGACAGCGCCCCGCTGCGCATCGAGTGCTACGACATCTCCCACCTCCAGGGCGACGACGTCGTGGCCTCGATGGTCGTCTTCGAGGACGGACTGGCGAGGAAGAGCGAGTACCGGCGCTTCCAGATCAAGGGCTTCGAGGGGCAGGACGACGTCCGCTCCATGCACGAGGTGATCACGCGCCGCTTCAAGCGCTATCTGGCGGCGCAGGAGAAGTCGGGGGAGTGGTCCGACGCCGAGCTGACGGACGAGGACGGTCCGATCGAGTCCCGTCTCACCGAGGACGACGGCCGCCCCAAGCGGTTCGCGTACCCGCCCCAGCTGGTCGTCGTCGACGGCGGGCAGCCGCAGGTCGCGGCGGCCAAGCGGGCGCTGGACGAGCTGGGCATCGACGACATCGCGGTGTGCGGCCTGGCCAAGCGCCTCGAAGAGGTCTGGGTGCCCGACGAGGACGACCCGGTGATCCTTCCGCGCACCAGCGAGGGCCTCTATCTTCTCCAGCGCGTGCGTGACGAGGCCCACCGCTTCGCGATCACGTACCAGCGCACCAAGCGGGCCAAGCGCTTCCGGGCCGGGCCGCTCGACGAGGTGCCCGGTCTCGGGGACGCGCGCAAGCATGCCCTGATCAAGCACTTCGGTTCGGTGAAGCGCCTGCGATCGGCCACAATCGATCAGATCTGCGAGGTTCCCGGCATAGGCCGCAAGACGGCAGAGACGATCGTGGCTGCCTTCGCAAACGCGGAGCCCGCCGCACCGGCCGTGAACACGGCCACAGGAGAGATCATTGAAGACGAGGACCCCACGGCCACGGCCGCGGCCACCTCGGAAGGACGACGGGGGCAGGAGCCATGAACGAGAACGAGCAGGGCGAACAGGCACCAAAGCCGGCCCCCGATGACCCGGCGGGCCAGGCGGCGGAGACAGACGGAGCACAGGTGAGTACGGGTACGACGAGCGAGACCCCCGGGGCGCCCGAAGCGGCGATCCCCGAGCTGGTGATCATCTCCGGGATGTCCGGCGCCGGGCGTTCCACGGCCGCCAAGTGTCTGGAGGACCTCGGCTGGTTCGTCGTCGACAACCTGCCGCCCGCGCTGATCCCCACCATGGTCGAGCTCGGCGCCCGCTCCCAGGGCAATGTCGCCCGGATCGCCGTCGTCGTCGACGTGCGCGGCCGCCGCTTCTTCGACGACCTCCACCAGTCCCTCGCCGACCTGGAGTCCCGCCAGGTCACCCGGCGCATCGTCTTCCTGGAGTCCTCCGACGAGGCCCTGGTGCGCCGCTTCGAGTCGGTGCGCCGCCCGCACCCCCTCCAGGGCGACGGCCGCATCGTCGACGGGATCGCGGCCGAGCGCACGCTCCTGCGCGAGCTGCGCGGCGACGCCGACCTGGTCATCGACACCTCCAGCCTGAACGTGCACGAGCTGCGCGCCAAGATGGACGCCCAGTTCGCCGGCGACGAGGAGCCCGAGCTGCGAGCCACGGTCATGTCGTTCGGCTTCAAGTACGGCCTGCCCGTCGACGCCGACCTGGTCGTCGACATGCGCTTCCTGCCGAACCCGCACTGGGTCCCCGAGCTGCGCCCCTTCACCGGCCTGAACGAAGAGGTGGCGAACTACGTCTTCGGCCAGCCCGGCGCCAAGGAGTTCCTGGACCGGTACACCGAGCTGCTCCAGCTCATCGCCGCCGGATACCGCCGCGAGGGCAAGCGGTACGTGACGATCGCGGTCGGCTGCACCGGAGGCAAGCACCGCTCCGTCGCGATGTCGGAGAAGCTCGCCGCGCGCATCGCGGCGGAAGGCGTGGAGACCGTGGTCGTCCACCGGGACATGGGCCGCGAATGACCGGTCGCACCCTCCGGCTCGGCAGCAGGCTCCGCCGGGTCACCCCTCCCACGGGCCGCCGGCGCGGCGCCCAGCCCAAGGTCGTCGCCCTCGGCGGCGGCATGGGCCTGTCCGCGTCACTGGCGGCCCTGCGGCGCATCACCGGCGACCTCACCGCCGTGGTGACCGTCGCCGACGACGGCGGCTCCAGCGGCCGGCTCCGCGACGAGCTGGGCGTCCTGCCGCCCGGCGACCTGCGCAAGGCCCTCGCGGCCCTGTGCGGCGACGACGACTGGGGCCAGACCTGGGCCCGCGTCATCCAGCACCGTTTCCAGTCCCAGGGCGACCTGCACGAGCACGCCGTCGGCAATCTGCTCATCGTCGCTCTGTGGGAGCAGCTCGGCGACCATGTGCAGGCCCTCGACCTGGTCGGCAAGCTGCTGGGTGCGCAGGGGCGCGTACTGCCCATGTCCGCGGTGCCGCTGGAGCTCCAGGCCCTGGTCAAGGGGCACGACCCGACCCGCCCCGATGACATCGACACGGTGCGCGGCCAGGCCACGGTGGCGCTCACCCCCGGCGAGGTGCAGTCCGTGCACCTCGTGCCGCACGACCCGCCGGCCGTCCCCGAGGCAGTCGCCGCGGTGCTCGACGCCGACTGGGTGGTGCTCGGCCCCGGCTCCTGGTTCTCCTCCGTCATCCCGCATCTGCTGGTGCCCGAGCTGCTCGACGCGCTGATGGCGACGAAGGCCCGCAGGGTCCTCTCGCTGAACCTCGCGCCGCAGCCCGGAGAAACCGAGGGGTTCTCACCGCAGCGTCATTTGGAGGTTTTGGGACGACACGCCCCTAAACTCGCCCTGGACGTGGTGCTGGCCGACGAGGCCGCCGTGCCCGACCGCGAGTCCCTGACCGACGCCGCCAAGGAGGGCTTCGGCGCTGCGGTCGAGCTGGCGCCTGTGGCCAGGCCCGACGGGACTCCGAGGCACGATCCGGAGCTGTTGGCCGCCGCGTACGACCGTATTTTTCGGATGCATGGAAGGATCGGCCCATGGCGATGACGGCAGCGGTGAAGGACGAGATCTCCCGGCTTCCCGTCACCCGGACCTGCTGCAGAAAGGCAGAGGTCTCGGCCATCCTGCGCTTCGCGGGCGGGCTCCACCTGGTGAGCGGCCGCATCGTGATCGAGGCGGAGCTGGACACCGCGATGGCGGCACGACGGCTGAAGCGGGACATCCTCGAGATCTTCGGGCACAGCTCGGAACTGATCGTGATGGCGCCCGGCGGGCTGCGCCGGGGCTCGCGCTTCGTCGTACGGGTCGTGGCCGGCGGTGACCAGCTGGCGCGCCAGACCGGTCTCGTCGACGGCCGCGGCCGCCCGATCCGGGGTCTCCCGCCGCAGGTGGTCTCGGGGGCCACCTGCGACGCCGAGGCCGCCTGGCGCGGGGCCTTCCTGGCGCACGGCTCGCTCACCGAGCCCGGCCGCTCCTCCTCCCTTGAGGTGACCTGCCCCGGCCCGGAGGCCGCGCTGGCCCTGGTCGGGGCCGCACGCCGCCTCCAGATCGCGGGCAAGGCCCGTGAGGTACGGGGTGTGGACCGTGTCGTCGTACGGGACGGGGACGCCATCGGCGCCCTGCTCACCCGCATGGGGGCGCACGAGTCGGTGCTCGCCTGGGAGGAGCGGCGGATGCGGCGCGAGGTCCGCGCCACCGCCAACCGCCTGGCCAACTTCGACGACGCGAACCTGCGCCGCTCGGCGCGCGCCGCCGTCGCCGCCGGGGCCCGCGTGCAGCGCGCCCTGGAGATCCTCGCCGACGAGGTGCCTGAACACCTCGCGGCCGCCGGCCGGCTGCGCATGGAGCACAAGCAGGCCTCCCTGGAGGAGCTGGGCGCGCTCGCCGACCCACCGCTGACGAAGGACGCCGTCGCGGGCCGCATCCGCCGCCTGCTCGCGATGGCCGACAAGCGGGCCCAGGACATGGGCATCCCGGGCACGGAGTCGAACATCAGCGAGGAGATGGCCGACAACCTCGCCGGCTGACCCCGGAGCGGAATGCCTCACGCCGGTGCCGGCGCCCTGCCGGGGCCCGGGCACCGGCGTTTTCGCTGCCCATGGGGACCGGGCAAGGCGTGACGGGACCCCTTTGACGCGCCCTTGACTTGACCATGAACTGTCATGAGTCTGGCGTCTGTTCGCTTCTGCGGTAAACAGCCGCTTCTGCGGTTCACCACAGCTTCTGCGCTACTCACCTGCTTCTGCGGTACGCAACTGCTTCTGCGGTACACAACTGCGGGTACACAACTGCAAGGGGGGCTCATGAGACGAAGAGCGAGATCGATCCTCGCGGCCACGGCACTCGTACTGGGCGGACTGGGAGGCGCGGGACTGACGCCCGTCGCCCAGGCGGAGAGCCGCGGTGCACCCCGGTCGGACTCCGATCCGGTCAAGGTGTTCCGCGCCGAGGTCACGAAGGAGCAGGTACCCCTGCTCCTCGCGGCCGGACAGGACGGACACGAACTCGGCGAACAGGCCCCCGAGAAGGGGAAGGCCGAGGTCGAGGTCTACCTCACCGACAAGCAGGCCGAGCAGCTGGAGAGGAAGGGCGTCGAGCTCACCGAGCACACGCTCTCCGCCAAGGCGCGAGCGCGCGTGGCGGCCGCGGGCGACGGCGTGTTCCGCCCCTACAGCGGCAAGGGCAATCTCCAGGAGGAGATCGTCAGGACGGGCCAGGCGCACCCCGGCCTCACCAAGGTCGTCTCCATCGGCAAGACGCTCCAGGGCCAGGACATCCTCGCGCTCAAGCTCAGCAAGGGCGCCCGTACGACGAGGGACGGCGCCAAGCCGTCCGTGCTCTACATGTCCAACCAGCACGCCCGCGAGTGGATCACCCCCGAGATGACCCGCCGCCTGATGCACTACTACTTGGACAACTACTCCAAGGACAAGCGCATCAAGAAGATCGTCGACTCCACGGAGATGTGGTTCGTCCTGTCCGCCAACCCCGACGGATACGACTGGACGTTCAACCCCGACGGCGACCGCCAGTGGCGCAAGAACATGCGGGACGTGAACGGCGACGGCGCGATCACCACGGGCGACGGCGTCGACCTCAACCGCAACTTCGCCTACAAGTGGGGCTACGACGACGAGGGTTCGTCCCCGAGTCCCGCAAGCGAGACCTATCGCGGCGCGAGCCCCGGCTCCGAGCCCGAGACGAAGGCCCTCGACGCCTTCGAGAAGCGCATCGGCTTCCGGTACGCCATCAACTACCACTCCGCGGCCGAGCTGCTGCTCTACGGAGTGGGCTGGCAGGTGGCCACCCCGACGCCGGACGACGTGCTCTACAAGGCGCTCGCCGGAACCCCCGAGAACTCCGCGATCCCCGGCTACCACCCACAGGTCTCCTCCGAGCTGTACACCACCAACGGCGAGGCCGACGGGCACGCGGGCAACGTCAACGGCATCGGGATGTTCACGCCGGAGATGAGTGAATGTCAGACCGCGTCGGCCGTCGACCCGGACGACCAGTGGCGCCCCGAGGACTGCGAGTCGGTCTTCACCTTCCCGGACGACGAGAAGCTGATCCAGCAGGAGTTCGTCAAGAACGTCCCGTTCGCGCTCTCCGTGGCCGAGACCGCGGCGCACCCCGATCAGCCGTCCTCCTCGGTCGGCCTCGACGCCCCCGACTTCACCCCGGCCGCCTTCAGCACGTCGTACGCGCGCGGCGCCGACCAGGAAGTCTCCGTGACCGCCCGCAGGTCGCTGCGCGACAAGGAGCTCAACTACCGTGTCGACGGCGGCCGTACGCACGACGAGGACCTGCGCGCCTGGAAGGGCGGCGAGACCTACGGCGGCGAGGACAACCTCCACTTCGACGCGTACCGCGCGAGGATCGAGGGCGCGGACCCGGGCGACAAGGTCGAGGTCTGGTTCACAGGACGCGGCAAGTCCGGGAAGCGCACCTCCAGCGACCACTTCACGTACACCGTGGCCGAGCGGCCCAGGGCCGACACCCTCGTCGTCGCCGAGAACGACGCCACGGGCGGGCAGAGCAAGGCGTACGTGGACGCGCTGAAGGCGAACGGCCGCACCCCGCTCGTGTGGAACGTCGCCACGCAGGGCGCCCCGGACGCACTCGCGGTGCTCGACCACTTCAGGACCGTCGTCCACTACACGGGCGCCGACCGCCCCGGCCTCACCACCCAGCTCGCCCTGCGCGACTACCTCAACGAGGGCGGCAAGCTGATCGAGGCCGGTGAGCAGGCGGGCGGCTCCGTCAGCATCGGCGACACCACCACCAACGACTTCAGCCAGTACTACCTGGGCGCGTACTCGCGTACGTCGACACCCGGCGCCTCGAAGTTCGCCGGATCCGGCGTGCTGACCGGCGCCGCCGCGGGCCTCGGCGACGCTCCCGGCAACCCGCTGAACATCGCCGCGACCTACCAGGCCACCTCCGACGTGCTGTCCAAGGCCGACTACCCGCAGTTCACGAGCGCGGGCGCCGGTGCGTACGCGGGCACCCCCAACCCGTACAGCCCCTACGAGGGCAGCTCCATGGCCGCGGCCGTGCACACGGACGACGGCTGGAAGCGCCTGACCCGCACCATCGACCTCACCGGGGTCTCCGCCGCAGACAAGCCGGCCCTGAAGTTCCAGCTCCTGTGGGACACCGAGCCCGGCTACGACCACGCGGTCCTTGAGGCGCACACGGCGGGTGCCGAGGACTGGACGACGCTGCCCGAGGCCGGCGGCGCCACGACGAACGCCGTCCCCGCCGAGTGCGAGGCCGGATTCCTGATCAAGGAGCACCCGGCTCTCAAGCGCTATCTGACGCCCGGCAGCGCGGGCTGCAGGGCCACCGGCACCTCCGGCTCCTGGAACAGCCTCACCGGCGCCTCGGACGGCTGGAAGCCGGTGACCTTCGACCTGAGCGCCTACGCCGGAAAGACGGTCGAGGTCTCGCTCAGCTACATCACCGACCCCGGCAGCGGCGGCCACGGCGTCCTCGCCGACAACGCGTCCGTCGTGACCGGCGGCGCCGTGAAGGAGACCGAGGGCTTCGAGTCGTCGTTCGGCGCCTGGACGGTCGCGGGCCCGCCCCCGGGCAGCCCCGTCGTCACCAAGAACTGGGCCCGTGCGGGTGAACTGTTCAAGACATACGGAGCCGTCAGCACCAAGGACACCGTGCTCCTCGGATTCGGTCTCGAACACGTCGCCACGGCGGCCGAGCGCAGCGTGCTCGTGGGGAAGGCGCTGGCCTCCCTGAGGAGCTGAGAAAGGCCAGGCCGAAAAACGGACAAAATACCCCGCTCACTTTTCGCGAAAAGCGCCAGATGAGCGGGAATCCCGGCGGTCCGAGCCCCTACTGGGCGGTACGGGCCGCCGGGCCGCGCAAGGGCCCACTCAATGTCACCCGGAGGGCTTCGGAGAGGTAGGGTCGGAGGCGGTCGGGGACATCCCATACAACTCGCCGGCGTCTAAAACCGGCGTACCAACGAGGAGATCGGTTCGTGACGATCCGCGTAGGCATCAACGGCTTTGGCCGCATCGGGCGTAACTACTTCCGCGCGCTGCTTGAGCAGGGTGCAGACATCGAGATCGTGGCTGTCAACGACCTCGGTGACACCGCGACCACCGCACACCTTCTGAAGTACGACACCATCCTCGGCCGCCTCAAGGCCGAGGTGACGCACACCGCCGACACCATCACCGTCGACGGCCACACCATCAAGGTCCTTTCCGAGCGCAACCCCGCGGACATCCCGTGGGGCGAGCTGGGCGTCGACATCGTCATCGAGTCGACCGGCATCTTCACGAAGAAGGCCGACGCCGAGAAGCACATCGCCGGCGGCGCCAAGAAGGTCCTCATCTCGGCTCCGGCCAAGGACGAGGACATCACCATCGTGATGGGCGTCAACCAGGACCAGTACAACCCGGCGACGGACCACGTCATCTCGAACGCGTCCTGCACCACCAACTGTGTGGCGCCGATGGCCAAGGTTCTCGACGAGAACTTCGGCATCGTCAAGGGCCTGATGACCACGGTCCACGCGTACACGAACGACCAGCGCATCCTGGACTTCCCGCACTCGGATCTGCGCCGCGCCCGTGCCGCCGCCGAGAACATCATTCCGACCACCACCGGTGCCGCCAAGGCGACCGCCCTGGTCCTCCCGCAGCTCAAGGGCAAGCTCGACGGCATCGCGATGCGCGTCCCGGTCCCGACGGGCTCGGCCACCGACCTGGTCGTCACCCTGGCGCGTGAGACCACCAAGGACGAGGTCAACGCCGCGTTCAAGAAGGCCTCCGAGGACGGCGACCTCAAGGGCTACCTGTCCTACACCGAGGACCCGATCGTGTCCTCCGACATCGTCGGCGACCCGGCGTCCTGCACCTTCGACTCCTCCCTGACCATGGTCCAGGAAGGTAACTCGGTGAAGATCCTCGGCTGGTACGACAACGAGTGGGGCTACTCCAACCGTCTCGTCGACCTCACGGTCTTCGTCGGCGGCCAGCTCTAAATCCAGAGCAGGCATCTCGATGTGAGCACAGGGTCCGGACCGCGCAACGACGCGCCGTCCGGGCCCTGTTGTGCGTCAGCCCACCCAAGTAGTCCAGGAGTCCAGCCATGAAGACGATCGACGAACTTCTCGCCGAAGGGGTCGAGGGCAAGCGGGTCTTCGTCCGCGCCGACCTCAACGTGCCTCTCGCCGACGGCCAGATCACCGACGACGGCCGCATCCGCGCCGTCCTGCCCACCGTCAAGGCCCTGGCCGACGCGGGCGCCAAGGTGATCGTCGCCTCCCACCTGGGCCGCCCCAAGGGAGCCCCGGACCCGGCGTTCTCGCTGCTGCCTGCCGCCGAGCGCCTCGCCGAGCTCCTCGGCGAGCCGGTCGCGTTCGCCCAGGACACCGTCGGCCCCGCTGCCCACGACGCGGTGGACGGTCTGGAGCCCGGCCAGGTCGCCGTCATCGAGAACCTGCGCTTCAACGCCGGCGAGACGTCGAAGGACGGCACCGAGCGCGGCGAGTTCGCCGACCGGCTGGCCGCCCTGGCCGATGTCTACGTGGGCGACGGCTTCGGCGCCGTGCACCGCAAGCACGCCTCCGTGTACGACCTGCCGGCCCGCCTGCCGCACTACGCCGGCTACCTCATCGCCACCGAGGTCGGCGTCCTGAAGAAGCTCACCGACGAGGTCAAGCGGCCGTACGTCGTCGCGCTGGGCGGGGCCAAGGTCTCCGACAAGCTCGCCGTCATCGACCAGCTGCTCGGCAAGGCCGACCGCCTGCTCATCGGCGGCGGCATGGCCTACACCTTCCTCAAGGCCCAGGGCCACGAGGTCGGCATCTCCCTCCTCCAGGAGGACCAGATCCCGGCCGTCAAGGAGTACATCAAGCGCGCCGAGGACAACGGCGTCGAGCTGGTGCTCCCCGTGGACGTCCTGGTCGCGCCGGAGTTCCCCGACCTCAAGACCAAGGCCCCGGCCAACCCCAGCACCGTCGCCGCGGACGCCATCCCGGCCGACCAGGAGGGTCTCGACATCGGTCCGGAGACCCGCAAGCTGTACGCATCGAAGCTCGCCGACGCCGGGACCGTCTTCTGGAACGGCCCCATGGGCGTCTTCGAGCACCCCGACTACGCCGAGGGCACCAGGGCGGTCGCCCAGGCGCTCCTCGACTCCCCGGCCTTCACGGTCGTCGGCGGTGGCGACTCGGCCGCGGCCGTCCGGCTCCTCGGCTTCGACGAGAATGCATTCGGCCACATCTCGACCGGCGGCGGCGCCTCCCTCGAATACCTTGAGGGCAAGACGCTCCCCGGCCTTGCCGCACTGGAGGACTGAACCTCAATGACCACCCGCACGCCGCTGATGGCGGGCAACTGGAAGATGAACCTCAACCACCTCGAGGCCATCGCCCACGTCCAGAAGCTCGCCTTCGCCCTGTCCGACAAGGACTACGACGCCGTCGAGGTCGCGGTCCTGCCGCCCTTCACCGACCTGCGCTCCGTACAGACCCTGGTCGACGGCGACAAGCTCAAGATCAAGTACGGCGCCCAGGACATCTCGGCCCACGACTCCGGCGCCTACACCGGCGAGATCTCGGGCCCGATGCTCGCCAAGCTCAAGTGCACGTTCGTGGCAGTCGGCCACTCCGAGCGCCGCCAGTACCACAACGAGACCGATGAAGTCTGCAACGCCAAGGTGAAGGCCGCCTTCAAGCACGGCCTGACCCCGATCCTCTGCGTCGGCGAGGAGCTCCACGTCCGCGACGCGGGCGACCACGTCGCCCACACGCTGTCGCAGGTCGAGGGCGGCCTCAAGGACATCCCGGCCGATCAGGCCGAGACCGTCGTGATCGCGTACGAGCCGGTCTGGGCGATCGGCACCGGCAAGGTCTGCGGCGCCGACGACGCCCAGGAGGTCTGCGGGGCGATCCGCGGCAAGCTCGCCGAGCTGTACTCCCAGGAGCTGGCCGACAAGGTCCGCATCCAGTACGGCGGCTCAGTGAAGTCCGGGAACGTCGCGGAGATCATGTCGAAGCCCGACGTCGACGGCGCCCTCGTCGGCGGTGCGGCGCTCGACGCCGAGGAGTTCGTCAAGATCATCCGGTTCCGCGACCAGTGAGTATGCGGTAGCGGCGTTACGTCGTACCCTTGCGGGGGCCGGGTGGCTTTTCACCGGGCCCCCGCAGCACATATAAGTCGCAGTACGGATTCATCGCAGTACCTATCAGTCCGAGAGAATTGCCAGGAAGTAGGGACCAGCCGTGGTTATGGGGTTCTCGATCGCCCTGATCGTCTTCAGCCTGCTGCTGATGCTCCTTGTGCTCATGCACAAGGGAAAGGGTGGCGGTCTCTCCGACATGTTCGGTGGCGGCATGCAGTCGTCCGTCGGCGGCTCGTCGGTCGCCGAGCGCAACCTGGACCGCATCACCATCGTGCTCGGTCTGCTGTGGTTCGCGTGCATTGTCGTGCTCGGCCTGCTCATGAAGGTCAACAACTGACGCCGTCACACCTGCACATCGCGCACATAAGGCCCCATGTTCGGTACGCGCCCTCCGGCGCGGCCTATCATGGGGCTTGCGTCTAGGGGCGGGGATGTAACTCCAATCACTGGACGCGCGTTGGGCCTTACGTAGACTGAGGCGCCCGCGGCGGAGCGAGACGCCGACAAGCTCCGCGGCACCATCACGCAGGGAGTTACGACCGTGGCAAGTGGCAACGCGATCCGAGGAAGTCGGGTCGGGGCGGGGCCGATGGGCGAGGCGGAGCGCGGCGAGTCCGCGCCGCGTCTGCGCATCTCCTTCTGGTGCTCCAACGGGCACGAGACGCAGCCGAGCTTCGCCTCCGACGCGCAGGTGCCGGAGACTTGGGACTGTCCGCGCTGCGGCTTCCCTGCCGGGCAGGACCGGGACAACCCGCCGGACCCGCCCCGCACCGAGCCCTACAAGACGCACCTCGCGTATGTGCGCGAGCGGCGCAGTGACGCGGACGGCGAGGCGATCCTCGCGGAGGCGCTCGCCAAACTGCGGGGCGAGATCTAGGACTTGAGCACCGGCCGGACACACCCAAGTGTCCGGCCGGACTCGTTCGGCCGTAGTGGTCCGGACAGATGCCGTATACCGGGCCCTGATCAATTAGGTTGGTCAAGCAGTGGGGCAAGGTACGTACTCAGGTACGAGAGAAGGCTGAAGTCCGAGATGAACGCAGAAAGCCGCAGGCTCAATCAGATGCCCGAGTGGACGGCGCTCGCCAAGCACCGGGAAGAACTCGGAGACGTGCAGCTGCGTGAGCTGTTCGCCGCCGATCCGGCGCGCGGCTCCGACTACACGCTCCAGGTCGGCGATCTGCACGTCGACTACTCCAAGCACCTGGTCACGGACGAGACGCTGCGCCTGCTGCGCGAGCTCGCCGCCGCGACCGATGTCTTCGGTCTGCGGGACGCCATGTTCCGCGGCGAGAAGATCAATACGACCGAGGACCGGGCGGTGCTGCACACGGCGCTGCGGGCCCCGCGTGACGCGGTGATCGAGGTCGACGGCGTCGATGTCGTCCCGCAGGTGCACGCCGTGCTCGACAAGATGGCTGCCTTCGCGGACAGGGTCCGTTCGGGCGAGTGGACGGGCCACTCCGGCAAGCGCATCAAGAACGTCGTGAACATCGGCATCGGCGGCTCCGACCTCGGTCCGGCGATGGCGTACGAGGTGCTCCGCTCCTTCACGGACCGGGACTTGACGGTCCGTTTTGTGTCGAACGTGGACGGTGCGGACCTGCACGAGGCCGTGCGGGATCTCGACCCGGCCGAGACGCTGTTCATCATCGCGTCGAAGACGTTCACGACGATCGAGACGATCACCAATGCGACCTCCGCGCGCAACTGGCTCCTCACCGGTCTGAGGGCCGGCCAGGATGCCGTGGCCAAGCACTTCGTGGCCCTGTCGACGAACGCGGAGAAGGTCTCCGACTTCGGCATCGACACGGCCAACATGTTCGAGTTCTGGGACTGGGTCGGCGGCCGCTACTCGTACGACTCCGCCATCGGCCTCTCGCTGATGATCGCGATCGGCCCGGACGCCTTCCGCGAGATGCTCGACGGCTTCCACCTCGTCGACGAGCACTTCCGCACCGCCCCCGCCGAGTCCAACGTCCCTCTCCTGATGGGCCTGTTGGGCATCTGGTACGGCAACTTCCACGACGCGCAGTCGCACGCGGTGCTCCCGTACTCGCACTACCTCTCCCGGTTCACGGCGTACCTCCAGCAGCTCGACATGGAGTCGAACGGCAAGTCGGTGACGCGGGACGGGACGGAGGTCGACTGGCAGACGGGCCCCGTCGTCTGGGGCACCCCCGGCACCAACGGGCAGCACGCCTACTACCAACTGATCCACCAGGGAACGAAGCTGATCCCGGCGGACTTCATCGGGTTCGCCGAGCCCGTGGCGGACCTGCTGCCGGGACTCGTCGCGCAGCACGACCTGCTGATGGCCAACTTCTTCGCGCAGACGCAGGCCCTCGCCTTCGGCAAGACCCCGGCCGAGGTCCGTGCCGAGGGGGTGCCCGAGGAGCTCGTGCCGCACAAGACGTTCCGGGGCAACCACCCGACGACGACGGTCCTGGCGAAGCGGCTCACTCCGTTCGTCCTCGGCCAGCTCATCGCGCTCTACGAGCACAAGGTGTTCGTCCAGGGCGCCGTCTGGAACATCGACTCCTTCGACCAGTGGGGCGTCGAGCTCGGCAAGGTCCTCGCCAAGCGCATCGAGCCCGCCCTCACGGAGGGCACCGACGTGCCGGGACTCGACCCGTCCACCAAGGCGCTGGTGGCCAAGTACCGCGAACTGCGGGGCCGTTAGATCGCTGGGCGGCGCATCTAATGGGGATGCGCCGCCGCCCGTGGCGGGTGACACTGCTCCGGTCGCGTCACCTGCCGGGAGGACCTCATGGACCAGCTCATGTCCGCGCTCGCCGACCCCGAACGACTGAAGCTCTACGCGCGGATCGTGCTGGACGAGCTGGCGCCCCGCGACGAGGACTCCCCGGCCGTCCGCAAGCACCTGGGACGACTCGTCTCCACCGGGCTCGTCGAGCGACGGCCGGACGGAACGCTGCGGGCGGACCCCTCCGTGTTCCGCCGCGAGCGCCCGGCGGAGATCCACCCCGCCGTGCCGCGCCGCCTCACGGGGTTCTTCGCCCGCGGCCGCCTCACCTCGATCCCGGTCCGCGCCGCCGTGCGCCACGAACTCCTCGTCCACCTCACGGACACGCTCTTCGACACCGAGCGCACCTACACCGAGGGCGAGGTCAACGACGCGTTCCGCACGGTTCACGAGGACACCTCGGCGCTGCGCAGATACTGCGTGAACGACGGGCTGCTCGTACGGGAGCGTGACGGCAGCAGCTATCGCAGGGCGCACGCGTAGAGGCCCCGCACCGGCCAACTTCGGTGCGGGGCCCCTGCGTTCGTGTCTTCGCGCGCGGCGAGCCTCAGGCGACGTGCGGCGGATACAGCTCGGGCGGGAGCTGTGAGGCCGCCGCCGAGTCGAGCAGCCACAGCGTGCGCGAGCGGCCGTACGCGCCCGCGGCCGGCGCCTGGATCTCGCCCGCGCCGGACAGCGCGATGGCCGCGGCCTCCGCCTTGTCCTCGCCCGCCGCGAGCAGCCACACTTCGCGCGCGGCCCGGATCGCCGGGAGCGTGAGCGAGATGCGGGTGGGCGGCGGCTTGGGCGCACCGTGCACACCGACGACGGTGCGCTCGGTCTCCCGGACCGCCGGCAGCTCGGGGAAGAGCGACGCGACATGCGTGTCCGGGCCGACTCCCAGCATCAGCACGTCGAACGTCGGCACCGGACCGTGGTCCTCCGGCCCCGCTGCGGCGGCCAGTTCGGCGGCGTAGATCTGCGCGGCGGCGTCCACCTCGTACGGGCCGTCCGAAGCCGCCATCGGGTGGACCCGGGCCGGGTTGAGCGGCACCGAGTCGAGGAGCGCCTCGCGGGCCTGCGTGTAGTTGCGCTCGGGGTCGCCGTCCGGCAGGAACCGCTCGTCGCCCCACCACAGGTCGAGGCGCGTCCAGTCGACCGCGTCCCGGGCGGGAGAGGTCGCGAGGGCGGCCAGGAGTCCGTTGCCGTTGCGCCCGCCCGTCAGGACGATGGACGCGTAGCCGCGGGCGGCCTGGGCGTCCACGATCTTCGTGATGAGCCGGGCCGCGGCGGCCTGCGCCATCAGCTCCTTGTCGCGGTGCACCACCAACTGGGGTGCCGTGCTCATCACTTGGCGGCCGCCTTCGAAGCGGACTTCTCGGCGGCGGACTTGGCGGGCGCCTTCTTGGCCGCCGCCTTCTTCGCGGGAGCGGAAGCGGCCGCAGGAGCGTCCGCGTCGGCCGCGGGCCCCTGCCCGTCCGGCGCCGCCGCCGGTTCACCCAGCCGGTGCACGCCGTACTTCAGCGCGGCAGCGTACGTGTCGTCCGGGTCGAGGCGGCGCAGTTCCTCCGCGATCAGCTCGGACGTCTCGCGGCGCTTGAGCGCCACCGCGCGGTCCGGCTGCCCCTGGATCGACAGCGTGGCCAGCGAACCGTCCGGACGGTCGAGCACGATGGCGCCGCAGTCCGTCTCCATACGTACGGCCGTCAGGCCGGGGCCCGACGACACCGACCGCTTGACCGGCACGTCGAGCCGGTCCGCGAGCCACATGGCGAGCAGCTCGCAGCTCGGGTTGAACTCCTCGCCCTCCACCTCCACCGAGTTGACCTTGCAGGCCACCTGGTCGAGAGCGGCGGCGAGCATGGAGCGCCACGGCGTGATCCGGGTCCACGACAGGTCCGTGTCACCGGGCGTGTAGGCGCCGGCGCGGGCCTCCAGCTCGTCGTTGGGCTGCTCCGCCGCGTATGTGTCCGTCACGCGGCGCTGGGCGAGCGCGCCCAGCGGGTCCTTGGCCGGGTCGAGCGGCGCGTTCACCGGCCACCAGGCCACGACCGGGGCGTCCGGCAGGAGCAGCGGCAGGACGACCGACTGGGCGTGGTTGATGACCTCGCCGTACAGCCGCAGGACGACCGTCTCGCCGGTCCCCGCCTCCGCGCCGACGCGCACCTCGGCGTCGAGCCTCGACGTCGTACGGTCGCGCGGCGAACGGGAGACGCGCTTGATGACCACGAGGGTCCGCGAGGGGTGCTCGCGGGACGCCTCGTTCGCGGCCCTCAGCGCGTCGTAGGCGTTCTCCTCGTCGGTCACGATGACGAGGGTGAGTACCATGCCGACGGCGGGCGTGCCGATGGACCGGCGGCCCTCCATGAGCGCCTTGTTGATCTTGCTGGACGTGGTGTCCGTGAGGTCGATCTTCATGGCCGGCGCCAGCTCCGTCCGTCTCGTGCGAGCATCTCGTCCGCCTCGGCGGGCCCCCACGTGCCGGACTGGTACTGGGCCGGCTTGCCGTGCTTGTCCCAGTACTTCTCGATCGGGTCGAGGATGTTCCAGGACAGCTCGACCTCCTCCGTGCGCGGGAAGAGGTTCGAGTCGCCGAGCAGGACGTCCAGGATCAGCCGCTCGTACGCCTCCGGGCTCGACTCCGTGAACGACTCGCCGTAGGCGAAGTCCATCGACACGTCCCGGATCTCCATGGAGGTGCCGGGCACCTTGGAGCCGAAGCGGACCGTGATGCCCTCGTCCGGCTGGACGCGGATGACGATCGCGTTCTGGCCGAGCTCCTCCGTCGCCGTGTGGTCGAAGGGGGAGTGGGGCGCGCGCTGGAAGACGACGGCGATCTCGGTGACGCGGCGGCCGAGGCGCTTGCCGGTGCGCAGGTAGAAGGGGACGCCCGCCCAGCGGCGGTTGTCGACCGACAGCTTTATGGCCGCGTAGGTGTCGGTCTTCGACTTGGGGTCGATGCCGTCTTCCTGGAGGTAGCCGACGGCCTTCTCGCCACCCTGCCACCCGGCCGCGTACTGGCCGCGGACCGTGTGGTCGCCGAGCTCCTTGGGCAGCCGGACCGCGCCGAGCACCTTGGCCTTCTCGGCGACGAGCGCGTCCGCGTCGAAGGATGCGGGCTCCTCCATGGCGGTCAGCGCCATGAGCTGCAGCAGGTGGTTCTGGATGACGTCGCGGGCGGCGCCGATGCCGTCGTAGTAGCCGGCACGGCCGCCGATGCCGATGTCCTCAGCCATCGTGATCTGTACGTGGTCGACGTAACTCCGGTTCCAGATCGGCTCGAAGAGGGTGTTGGCGAAGCGCAGGGCCAGGATGTTCTGGACGGTCTCCTTGCCGAGGTAGTGGTCGATCCGGAACACCTGGTCCGGGGCGAACACCTCGTGCACGATCGCGTTCAGTTCCTTGGCCGACTCGAGGTCGTGGCCGAACGGCTTCTCGATGACCGCGCGGCGCCACGAACCCTCGGGCGCGTCCGCGAGGCCGTGCTTCTTCAGCTGCTGCACGACCTGCGGGAAGAACTTGGGGGGCACGGAGAGGTAGAAGGCGAAGTTGCCGCCCGTCCCCTGCGCCTTGTCGAGCTCGTGCATCGTCGTCTTCAGTCGCTCGAAGGCGTCGTCGTCGTCGAAGTTGCCCTGGACGAAGCGCATGCCCTGGACGAGCTGCTGCCAGACCTCCTCGCGGAACGGCGTACGCGCGTGTTCCTTGACCGCGTCGTGCACCTCCTGCGCGAAGTCCTCGTCCTCCCATTCGCGTCGGGCGAAGCCGATGAGCGAGAAGCCCGGCGGAAGCAGACCCCGGTTGGCGAGGTCATAAACGGCGGGCATCAGCTTTTTACGGGACAAATCGCCCGTGACACCGAAGATGACCAGGCCCGACGGCCCCGCGATACGCGGGAGCCGTCGGTCTGCGGCGTCACGGAGCGGGTTCGCTCCATGAACTGGGGTCAAGATCTCAGCCCTCCGAAGGGGCGAGGCGCTGGAGCTCCGCCTCGGTCGACTTGAGCAGGTCGTTCCAGGACGTCTCGAACTTGTCGACGCCCTCGTCCTCGAGCACCTGAACGACGTCGTCGTACGAGATGCCGAGCTTCTCGACCGCCGCGATCTCCGCGCGGGACCGGTCGTACGTCCCGGCGATCGTGTTGCCGGTGATCTCACCGTGGTCGGCGGTCGCGTCGAGCGTGGCCTCCGGCATGGTGTTGACGGTGCCGGGCGCGACCAGGTCCACGACGTACAGGGTGTCCTTGTACGCCGGGTCCTTCACGCCGGTCGACGCCCACAGGGGACGCTGCTTGTTGGCCTGCGCCTTGTCGAGCGCGGCCCAGCGGTCCGAAGAGAAGACCTCCTCGAACGCCTCGTACGCGAGACGGGCGTTGGCCAGCGCGGCCTTGCCCTTGAGCGCCTTGGCCTCGTCGGTGCCGAGGGCGTCCAGGCGCTTGTCGATCTCCGAGTCCACGCGGGACACGAAGAAGGACGCCACCGAGTGGATCTTGGAGAGGTCCAGGCCAGCGGCCTTCGCCTTCTCCAGACCCGCCAGGTACGCGTCCATGACCTCGCGGTAGCGCTCCAGCGAGAAGATCAGCGTCACGTTCACGCTGATGCCCTTGCCGATGACCTCGGTGATCGCGGGCAGGCCCGCCTTCGTCGCCGGGATCTTGATGAGCGTGTTGGGGCGGTCCACCAGCCAGGCCAGCTGCTTGGCCTCGGCGACCGTGGCCGCCGTCTCGTGGGCCAGACGCGGGTCGACCTCGATCGACACGCGGCCGTCCTGGCCCCCGGTCGCCTCGAAGACCGGACGCAGGATGTCGGCGGCGTCACGGACGTCCGCCGTCGTGATCATGCGGATGGCCTCTTCGACGGTGACCTTGCGGGCGGTGAGGTCGGCGAGCTGCTGCTCGTAGCCGTCACCGTGCGAGATCGCCTTCTGGAAGATCGACGGGTTGGTCGTGACGCCCACGACGTGCTGCTGGTCGATCAGCTCGGCAAGGTTGCCGGACGTGATCCGCTTGCGCGACAGGTCGTCCAGCCAGATCGCGACGCCCTCTTCGGAGAGGCGCTTCAGTGCGTCTGTCATGGAAAATGCATCTCCTACGTGTCGTATATGAGCGTCAGCGCTGGGCTGCGGCGAGCGATTCCCGGGCGGCCGCGGCCACCGCGTCACCAGTGAAACCGAACTCCCGGAAGAGGACCTTGCCGTCGGCGGAAGCACCGAAGTGCTCCAGCGAAACAATCCGTCCGGCGTCACCGACGAAGCGGTGCCACGTCAGACCGATACCGGCCTCGACCGCGACACGCGCCTTGACCGACGGCGGCAGGACCGAGTCCTTGTACTCCTGGTCCTGCTCGTCGAACCACTCGACCGACGGCATGGACACGACTCGCGTCGGGATCCCCTCGGCCTGGAGCTGCTCGCGCGCCTCGACGGCGAGATGCACCTCGGAGCCGGTACCGATCAGGACCACCTGAGGCCGGCCACCCTCGGCGTCGAGCAGGACGTAACCACCCTTGGCCGCATCCTCGTTCGCCTCGTACGTCGGCACACCCTGACGGGTCAGCACCAGGCCGTGCGGAGCGCCCTTGCCGAACACCTTCGTGTACCGCTTGAGGATCTCGCGCCAGGCGATCACGGTCTCGTTGGCGTCCGCGGGGCGGACGACGTTCAGACCGGGGATCGCGCGCAGCGCCGCCAGGTGCTCGACCGGCTGGTGCGTCGGACCGTCCTCGCCCAGACCGATCGAGTCGTGCGTCCACACGTACGTGACCGGCAGGTGCATCAGGGCCGACAGGCGGACCGAGTTGCGCATGTAGTCGGAGAACACCAGGAAGGTGCCGCCGTAGATGCGGGTGTTGCCGTGCAGCGCGATGCCGTTCATCTCGGCGGCCATCGAGTGCTCGCGGATGCCGAAGTGGATCGTGCGGCCGTACGGGTCGGCCTCCGGCAGCGGGTTGTCCGCCGGCAGGAACGACGACGTCTTGTCGATCGTCGTGTTGTTCGAGCCCGCGAGGTCGGCAGAGCCGCCCCACAGCTCCGGGATGACCGCGCCGAGCGCCTGGAGAACCTTGCCGGACGCCGCGCGCGTGGCGACACCCTTGCCGGTCTCGAAGGTCGGCAGGTGCGACTCCCAGCCCTCGGGCAGGTCGGTCGCCTCGATGCGGTCGTACTCGGCGGCACGCTCCGGGTTGGCCGTGCGCCAGGCGGCGAACGACTTCTCCCACTCGGCCTTCGCCTCGCGACCGCGGTCCAGCGCCTCACGCGTGTGCGCGATGACCTCGTCGGCGACCTCGAACGACGTCTCCGGGTCGAAGCCGAGTACACGCTTGGTGGCCGCGACCTCGTCGTCGCCGAGCGCCGAGCCGTGCGCGGCCTCGGTGTTCTGCGCGTTCGGCGCGGGCCAGGCGATGATCGAGCGCATCGCGATGAAGGAGGGACGCCCGGTCTCGGCCTTCGCGGCCTCGAGCGCGGCGAACAGGGCCTCGGGGTCGAGGTCGCCGTTCTCCTTCGGCTCCACGCGCTGCACGTGCCAGCCGTAGGCCTCGTACCGCTTCATGGTGTCCTCGGAGACCGCGGTCTCCGTGTCACCCTCGATCGAGATGTGGTTGTCGTCCCACAGGAGGACGAGGTTCCCGAGCTTCTGGTGCCCGGCCATCGAGGACGCCTCGGAGGAGATGCCCTCCTGGAGGCAGCCGTCGCCGGCGATCGCGAAGATGTGGTGGTCGAACGGGGAGGTGCCGGGGGCCGCCTCCGGGTCGAACAGACCACGCTCGTAGCGGGCGGCCATCGCCATGCCCACGGCGTTGGCGACACCCTGGCCGAGCGGCCCGGTCGTCGTCTCCACGCCCGTGGTGTGCCCGTACTCCGGGTGCCCCGGGGTCTTGCTGCCCCAGGTACGGAAGGCCTTCAGGTCATCGAGCTGGAGGCCGAAACCGGCCAGGTACAGCTGGATGTAAAGGGTCAGGGACGAGTGTCCCGCGGACAGCACGAACCGGTCGCGCCCGACCCAGTCGGCGTCCGCCGGGTCGTGCCGCATCACCTTCTGAAAGAGGGTGTACGCGGCCGGTGCCAGGCTCATCGCCGTACCCGGATGGCCGTTACCGACCTTCTGTACGGCGTCCGCGGCCAGGACACGAGCGGTGTCAACGGCCCGCTGGTCCAACTCGGTCCACTGGAGGTCTGTGGTGGTCGGCTTGGTGCTCACCCTGGGTCAGGGCTCCTCTCCACATGTCGGATGCCGGTGATGATGGGCTCACCGACTGTTGTCGAGCCTACCCCTGCAAGTACGCGCATTTTTTCGACTCAATCCAGACTGCCGGGCCGGGCCGGAATCCGCCTCCTGACAGGCATCCGCGCCACTCGACAAGTGAATGCGCACCTGCTCATCTGGGAGGCTGGGAAACACGAACCGACCCCCGCGAAGGGCCAGGTATAGGCAACGTCTACAGTGGCGTGGTACGCGCGAGCCTTTACCGGGACTTCACATCCGGGGGCTTGCTGGGAGTCTCTGTCAGGGGTGTGCGTGACGGCCGTCGAATCCCGTCCAGCGGGGCAACTCGGGACGAGCATCAGCCCGAGCCAACGGCCGCTCGGGGCCCGGTTCAAGGCATTCGTGGCGCTGACCAAGCCGCGGATCATCGAACTGCTGCTGATCACCACGGTTCCGGTCATGTTCCTCGCGCAGCAGGGTGTGCCCGACCTGAAGCTGGTGTTCCTCACCTGCCTCGGCGGCTACCTCTCCGCGGGCGGTGCCAACGCGCTGAACATGTACATCGACCGTGACATCGACGCGCTCATGGAGCGCACGTCGCAGCGGCCACTGGTCATCGGAATGGTCAGCCCCCGGGAGTGCCTCGCCTTCGGCATCGCCCTCGCGGTCATCTCCACGCTGCTGTTCGGGCTGACCGTCAACTGGCTCTCCGCCTGGCTCTCGCTCGGCGCGCTCCTCTTCTATGTGGTCGTCTACACGATGATCCTGAAGCGCCGTACCTCGCAGAACATCGTCTGGGGCGGCATCGCCGGCTGCCTGCCGGTCCTCATCGGCTGGTCCGCGGTCACGAACTCGATGTCGTGGGCCCCGGTCATCCTTTTCCTCGTCATGTTCTTCTGGACGCCGCCGCACTACTGGCCGCTGTCCATGAAGGTCAAGGACGACTACGCGCGCGTGGGCGTGCCGATGCTGCCCGTCGTGGCCTCGAACAAGGTGGTCGCGAAGCAGATCGTCATCTACAGCTGGGTGATGGTCGCCGTCTCCCTGCTCCTGACGCCGCTCGGCTACACCGGCTGGTTCTACACCGCGGTCGCCCTGCTGGCCGGCGGGTTCTGGCTGTGGGAGGCGCACGGGCTGCAGAACCGCGCCAACGCCGAGGTGTCGGGCGCGAAGCTGAAGGAGATGCGCCTCTTCCACTGGTCGATCACCTACGTCTCGATCCTCTTCGTGGCGGTCGCGGTGGACCCCTTCCTGCGCTGACCCAACCAGGACCTTTCCGACGGGCGGGGGGAGTGGCCAAGGCCACGCCCCCCGCCCGTCGCCTGTTGATCTACCTCTCAGTAGCATCTTGTCCATGGCAGACACTCAAGCGGTTGACGACCCGAAGCAGGCGGCGAAGGACGAGCGCAGGGCCGCCCGGCTCGCCCGTGAGATCGGCGCGTTTGCCAAGCGGCACGGCGGCGCCGGCGGGCAGCTCGCGTACATGGGGGAGCGCGGCATCCGCATCGCGCTCGTCGGTGAGGACGGCGAGTGGGGCAATCTGGTGGCGCCCTCGGACACCGTGGCCCGCAAGGCCGTGGAAAAGGCCGGCATCACGATGCACGAGGACTTCGACGGCGAGTTCGCCGCCAAGGTGAAGACCGGCCCGTACGAGTGGACCCGCATGGCGGGCATCCAGCTCGGCGGCCCGAGCAACAAGTAGCGCCCGTCCAACAACAAGTAGCGCCCGTTCAATGCGTCAGGTGTACGAGTGCAACACCTGGCGCAGGGTTCACCCGTTAGGACCGTAGAGAGGTAGAGACACGGTCCATCTACGGGAGCCCGGATGATCGACACGCCATCCCTCGTGGACCAGTACTGCCACGGGGTACTGCGGACGGAACTCGGCCTCGGCACGTTCGAGGCCCATCTCGGCCGGGGCGACCGCCCGCCCGCCCCCGGCACGACCTTCTTCGACACCCAGACCGGCTTCGCCGTACGCCGCTGGTGTCCGCCGCTCCTCGGCCTCGAACCGCACTGCCCGCCGGCCCGCTACCTCGCGCGGCGCCGCGAACTGGGCGTCGTGGAGTCGGGCCGCAGACTGCTGCGGGGCAGCGGCATCACGACGTACCTGGTCGACACGGGACTGCCGGGCGACCTGACCGGGCCGCGCGAGATGGCCTCCGCCGGCGACGCGGACGCGCACGAAATCGTCCGCCTCGAACTCCTCGCCGAGCAGGTCGCCGACACCTCGGGCACCGTCGAGTCCCTGCTCGCCAACCTCGCCGAGTCCGTGCACGCCGCGGCCGCGAACGCCGTCGCGTTCACCTCGGTGGCGGGCGTACGGCACGGCCTCGCGTTCGCGCCCCAGCCGCCGGGACCCGGCGAAGTGCGCGGAGCCGCGGGACGCTGGCTCGCCGCGCGCCGCGTCGGCGGACCCCTCACCGACCCCGTGCTCCTGCGCCATCTCCTGTGGATCGCGGTGGCCTCGGGCCGGCCGCTGCAACTTCACGCGGGACTCGGCGAACCCGGCCTGCGCCTCGACCGCACCGACCCGGTCCTGCTCACCGACTTCGCCCGCGCCACGGCCGGACTCGGCACAGACCTGATCCTGCTGCACGGCTACCCGTATCACCGGCACGCGGCGCACCTCGCCGGCATCTTCCCGCATGTGTACGCGGACCTCGGTCCGGCGCTCGCCCGTACCGGGGCGCGCGCGGCGGCCGTACTCGCGGAGATCCTGGAACTCGCCCCGTTCGGCAAGCTGCTGTTCTCCAGCGGCGCGCACGGCCTGCCGGAGCTGCATGTGGTGGGGGCGCGGCTGTTCCGCGAGGCGCTCGGGCGGGTGCTCGGCGGCTGGGTCTCGGACGGCGCGTGGTCCCTGGCGGACGCGCAGCGGGTCGCAGGGATGATCGGCTCGGTGACGGCCCAGCGGGTCTACGGCCTCAGCGGCACGGGCGCCGCCGCGCGGGGCGGCTGACCCGGGCCGCGGGCTGTCCGGGTCAGACGGTGGTCAGGGCCGGGTCCGCCTGGGCCGGGACATCGGCCGTGCCCAGCGGGCGCTCCCGCAGTGACAGCAGGACCCGCAGGACCGCGATCCACACCAGGGCCGAGCCCAGCATGTGCAGGCCGACGAGGACCTCGGGCAGGTCGGTGAAGTACTGGACGTAGCCGATGACGCCCTGCGCGAGCAGCACGAGGAACAGGTCGCGGGTGCGGTGCAGGGGGCCCTTGGGGGCGTCGACCGCCTTGAGGACGAACCACAGGGCGAACGTCAGCGTCACCACGATCCAGGCCAGGACGGCGTGCACCTTGCTGATGGTCTCCCAGTCGAGCGGCATGCGCGCCACGTCGCTGGAGTCGCCGGCGTGCGGGCCCGAGCCCGTCACCACCGTGCCGACCATGATCAGCGCCACCGTGGCCGTCGTCAGGATCCAGACGAGCTGCCGCACGGCCTTGCCGACGAGGGGGCGCGGTGCGGCGTCACCCTCACGCGTGCGCTGCCACATCACCGTGGCGACCGCGATCAGCGCGGTGGACAGCAGGAAGTGGGCCGCGACCGTGTACGGGTTGAGGCCGACGAGGACGACGATGCCGCCGAGGACGGCATTGCCCATGACGAGCCAGAACTGGGCCCAGCCGAGCCGGGTCAGGCCGCGCCGCCACGGCTTCTGCGAGCGGGCGGCGATGATCGCCCAGCCGACCGCGGCGCACAGGACGTACGTCAGCATGCGGTTGCCGAACTCGATGGCTCCGTGGAAGCCCATCGCGCTCGTCGCGGTGAGGGACTCGTCGGTGCACTTGGGCCACGTCGGGCAGCCGAGGCCCGAGCCCGTCAGGCGCACCGCGCCGCCGGTGACCACGATGACCACCGTCATGACGACGGCGGAGAGCGCGGCGCGCCGGACGGTCCGCTGAGCGGGGGTCCAGCGTTCGGCGATGAAGGCGAGCGGGTTGCGCACGGCTCGGGCGGCGTCGGCGGGGGTCACGTTTGGCACGGGCCCCATCGTAGGGCGCCGCTTGTGCATGTCTTCACGAGGGGGCCGATCCGGGACGATTGTGACGCCCCGCACGTGCCGTACGGCCTACTCCCAGCGGAAGAAGCGGGCCGCGGCGCCCAGGCCGAGGACCGCCCAGACCGCGAGGATCCCGAGGTCGCCCCACGGCATCGCCGCGCCGTGCTGAAGGACGTCCCGCAGCCCGTCGGAGAGCGCCGAGATCGGCAGCAGCCCGAGGACGGTCTGCGCCGCGTCCGGGAACTTGTCGAGCGGCACGATGACGCCGCCGCCGACGAGCAGGAGCAGGAAGACCAGGTTCGCGGCGGCCAGCGTCGCCTCCGCCTTGAGCGTGCCCGCCATGAGCAGCCCGAGCCCGGAGAACGCGGCCGTGCCGAGGACGAGCAGGAGCAGCACGGCGAGCGGGTTGCCCTGCGGGGACCAGCCGAGCGCGAAGGCGATCACCGTCACGAGGATCACCTGGAGGACCTCGGTGACCAGCACGGACAGCGTCTTCGCGGTCATCAGGGCCCAGCGCGGCAGCGGCGAGGACGCAAGCAGCTTGAGTACGCCGTAGCGGCGCTCGAAGCCCGTCGCGATGGCCTGGCCCGTGAACGCGGTCGACATGACGGCGAGCGCGAGGATGCCCGGGGCCAGGAAGTCCACGGCCTTCCCGTCGCCCGTGTCGACGATGTCGACCGCGCTGAACAGGACGAGCAGCAGGGTGGGGATGATGACGGTGAGCAGCAGCTGCTCACCGTTGCGCAGGAGCATCTTCGTCTCGAGGACGGCCTGCGCGCCGATCATGCGGGACAGCGGCGCGGCCCCCGGCTTCGGCGTATACGTACCGGCGACACTCATCCGCGCAGCTCCCTGCCGGTCATTTCCAGGCTGTGTCTTCCCGGGGGGCGACCCCGGGACCCCCGGCCGGGGGTCGGCTGGGCCTTGTTCATCCCCGCAGCTCCCTGCCGGTCATTTCCAGAAAGACGTCTTCGAGGGTGTGGCGTTCGACCGAGATCTTCTCCGGCATCACGCCGTGCTGCGCGCACCACGACGTCACCGTCGCGAGCAGCTGCGGGTCGACCTCGCCGCTGACACGGTACGAGCCGGGGGTGAGCTCGGCGGCCGCGGAGTCCGTCGGGAGGGCCTTGAGGAGCGAGGCGACATCGAGCCCCGGGCGTCCGGAGAAGCGCAGGGTGTTCTCGGCGCCCCCGCGGCACAGCTGCTCGGGGGAGCCCTGCGCGATGACGCGGCCCGCGTCGATGATCGCGACGTCGTCGGAGAGTTCCTCCGCCTCGTCCATGTGGTGCGTGGTGAGGATGACGCAGACGCCGTCGGACCGCAGATCTCGTACGAGGTCCCAGGTCGCGCGGCGTGCCTGTGGGTCGAGGCCGGCGGTCGGCTCGTCCAGGAAGACGAGCTCGGGGCGGCCGACGACGGCCATGGCGAGCGCGAGGCGCTGCTGCTGGCCGCCGGAGAGCCTGCGGTACGTGGTGCGGCCGCAGCTGCCGAGGCCGAGGCGCTCGATCAGCGCGTCCACGTCCAGGGGGTGCGCGTGGAGCTTCGCCGTATGGCGGAGCATCTCGTCCGCGCGGGCGCCGGAGTAGACGCCTCCGGACTGCAGCATCACGCCGATCCGGGGGCGCAGTTCGCCCGCCTGGGCGACGGGGTCGAGGCCGAGGACCCGGACCGTTCCCGCGTCCGGACGGCGGTAGCCCTCGCAGGTTTCGATCGTGGTGGTCTTTCCGGCGCCGTTGGGGCCGAGGACGGCGGTGATGCCGGCCGAGGCCTCCAGATCGAGGCCGTCGACCGCGGTCTTGGTTCCGTACCGCTTGACCAGACTCTGGATCCGGACGACGGGCTCGCTTCGCATGAGCGCCAAGTCTAAGGACGTGCCACGAGTCCCCGGCGGGCGGGGCCCATGGCGCTCAGGTCCGGCGCCTCGCCAGCCATCCCTGGGCGTACGCGACGGCGTCGGCCACCGGGAAGAGCAGGGCCTCCGCCCCGCCCACCCGGCCGCGTACGACCGCGCGGTCGCGTTCGAAGGCCGCGCCGAGTTCGTCGAACCCGTCGGCGCTGACGTCGACCTCGGGCACCGGCTCCCAGCGCCGGCCACCGGGGGTGAGGACCGCGCGTCCCCTTTCGGTCCACGGGGAGGCCATCCGGTACTCGGCGAGATGGAAGGCCGTACAGGTGGCGAAGGTCGTGCCAAGGAGGAGCACGCGCGCGTTCTGTTCCTCCAGGCGGGCCAGCGGACTGTGCTCGCCCGAGGGAGCAGTCGGTGGTGTGACCATCCGTGATCGCGGCGGCCCGCGGCCCGCGGCCCGAGCGCCGCGTACGACGTCTGGGGGTGCGCGCTGCGCAGTGCCTCGGGCCGACGGTCTCGGTGATCACGCCCATGCCGTCGCCGGGCGTGATTGCCGGGTCGGACGCGGGCATCGACGCGCGGATCTCGGCCCACCACTCCTGAGGCACGGGGGGCCTGCGCCACTGGGCCGGGTCGAGTTGCCGCCGGTGTGCGTGGGGACGGTGAGTGTCCCGTTCGGGCCAAGCGCGTCGAGCAGACCCTGGACCACGGAAACGGCCCCTCCGCAGACCCGGCCGAGCGCGCTCAGGGAGGAGAGGAGTGGAGCGAGGGGGAGGGTCTCGCCGGGGAGGACGCCGAGGGCGCGGAGGTCGGTGGTGAGGGTGGTCCGGGTGACAAGTGGGCCGGTGGGAGGGGGTGCAGGCAGGGGGTGCAGCGTTCTTCGCAGAGGTGGGCGGCACCACCGGATTGATCGATCAAAGATCGTTTCCGCAGGTCATCTTAGGTATGCCTAAGTGATGCAGTGCACCGGAGATCGTTCCGGACCCCGCTTGTCAGGGCTTGAGGAATTACGCAACAATGGCGTTGTGAAATACGTCGGCGAGGCTCAGGAGGCTCCCCAGGGGGCCCCGCAGGAGGAGATCGCGACCGGTGAGCGTTCGACGCGCAACCGGGTCGCCCGCTCCATCCTGGACCACGGCCCGTCCACCGTCGCCGATCTGGCCGGCCGCCTCGGTCTCACCCAGGCGGCCGTGCGCCGCCATCTCGACGCGCTGGCCGCCGACGAGGTCGTCGAAGCACGTGAACAGAAGATCTACGGAGCCCGTACGCGCGGCCGTCCCGCCAAGGTGTTCGCCCTGACGGACTGCGGCCGGGACGCCTTCGACCAGTCGTACGACAAGCTCGCCGCCGACGCCCTGCGCTGGATCGCGCAGCGCGAGGGCGGCGAGGAGGCCGTCGTCGCCTTCGCCCGCGCCAGGATCGCCGAGCAGGCCGGTGCCTACCGTGCTGCCGTCGAGTCCGCCGCCCCCGAGGAGCGCACGGAAGCCCTCGCCAAGGCCCTGAGCGCCGACGGGTACGCTGCTACGGCGCGAAGCGCACCGGTCGGCGAGCAGCTGTGTCAGCACCACTGCCCGGTCGCACACGTCGCCGAGCAGTTCCCGCAGCTGTGCGAGGCGGAGACCGAGATCTTCTCCCAGCTGCTCGGCACACATGTGCAGCGGCTGGCCACCATCGCCCACGGCGACGGGGTGTGTACGACCTTCATTCCGAAGATCGCACCCAAGTCCACCGCCCCAAAAAACGACACAAACGCATCTGCAAGCACCGCCGGGAGGAACCCCGCATGACGCTCCCCATCGAGGAGACTGCCCACCCCGAGCTCGAGGGTCTGGGCAAGTACGAATACGGCTGGGCCGACTCCGACGCCGCCGGTGCCTCTGCCAAGCGCGGCATCAACGAGGACGTCGTCCGCGACATCTCGGCCAAGAAGTCCGAGCCGGAGTGGATGACCAAGCTCCGCCTCAAGGGACTGCGCCTCTTCGACAAGAAGCCCATGCCGAACTGGGGCTCGGACCTGTCGGGCATCGACTTCGACAACATCAAGTACTTCGTGCGGTCCACCGAGAAGCAGGCCCAGTCCTGGGAGGACCTGCCCGAGGACATCAAGAACACGTACGACAAGCTCGGCATCCCCGAGGCGGAGAAGCAGCGCCTCGTCGCCGGTGTCGCGGCCCAGTACGAGTCCGAGGTCGTCTACCACCAGATCCGCGAGGACCTGGAGGAGCAGGGCGTCATCTTCCTGGACACCGACACGGCCCTGAAGGAGCACCCGGAGCTCTTCAAGGAGTACTTCGGCACGGTCATCCCGGTCGGCGACAACAAGTTCGCGTCGCTGAACACGGCCGTGTGGTCCGGCGGATCCTTCATCTACGTCCCCAAGGGCGTGCACGTCGAGATCCCGCTCCAGGCCTACTTCCGTATCAACACGGAGAACATGGGCCAGTTCGAGCGGACGCTGATCATCGTCGACGAGGACGCCTACGTCCACTACGTCGAGGGCTGCACGGCGCCGATCTACCAGTCGGACTCCCTGCACTCCGCGGTGGTCGAGATCATCGTGAAGAAGGGCGCCCGCTGCCGTTACACGACCATCCAGAACTGGTCGAACAACGTCTACAACCTGGTCACCAAGCGCGCCGTGGCGTACGAGGGCGCGACCATGGAGTGGATCGACGGCAACATCGGCTCCAAGGTCACCATGAAGTACCCGGCCGTCTACCTGATGGGCGAGCACGCCAAGGGCGAGACCCTTTCCATCGCCTTCGCGGGCGAGGGGCAGCACCAGGACGCCGGCTCCAAGATGGTCCACATGGCGCCCAACACCTCCTCCAACATCGTGTCGAAGTCGGTGGCCCGTGGCGGCGGCCGTACCTCGTACCGCGGTCTGGTCGAGATCGGCGAGGGTGCCGCCGGCTCCAAGTCGAACGTGCTGTGCGACGCGCTGCTCGTCGACACGATCTCCCGCTCCGACACGTACCCGTACGTCGACGTCCGCGAGGACGACGTGTCCATGGGCCACGAGGCGACGGTCTCCAAGGTCTCCGACGACCAGCTCTTCTACCTGATGAGCCGCGGTATGACGGAGTTCGAGGCGATGGCGATGATCGTGCGCGGCTTCGTCGAGCCGATCGCGAAGGAGCTGCCGATGGAGTACGCCCTCGAACTCAACCGGCTGATCGAGCTGCAGATGGAAGGCGCCGTCGGCTGACGGCCGTCCCCACAGGCAGCGAACCAGACTTATCCAGGAAGAGAGCACCACGACAGCCATGGCTGAGGCTCAGAACATCCCGGTGGGTTCGACCACCGCCGGATCCATCGCGGTGGCCGCCGAGTCCACCGTCGCGACGCGCATGAGCGCGCCCCCGTCCTACGACGTCGCGGACTTCCCGGTCCCGCACGGCCGTGAGGAGGAGTGGCGGTTCACGCCGCTCGAGCGGCTGCGCGGCCTGCACGACGGGACGGCGGTCGCCCAGGGCGGCCTGCGCGTCGAGGTGAGCGCCCCCGCGGGCGTCACCCAGGAGACCGTCGGGCGCGACGACGCCCGCGTCGGCAAGGCCGGCAAGCCGGTGGACCGGGTCGCCGCCCAGGCGTTCTCGTCCTTCGAGAAGGCCTCGGTCGTGTCCGTCCCCAAGGAGATGGTGCTCACCGAGCCCATCCGCATCGCCGTGCACGGCGAGGGCGGCACCGCCTTCGCGCACCAGGTCATCGAGCTCGGCGCGTTCGCCGAGGCCGTCGTGGTCATCGACCACACCGGTGACGCGGTGCTCGCCGCCAACGTCGACTACATCCTGGGCGACGGCGCCAAGCTGACCGTCGTCTCCGTCCAGGACTGGGACGAGAAGGCCGTCCACGTCGCGCAGCACAACGCGCTCGTCGGCCGCGACGCCTCCTTCAAGTCCGTCGTCGTCACCTTCGGCGGTGACCTCGTCCGGCTGCACCCGCGCGTGAACTACGCGGGTCCCGGCGGCGAGGCCGAGCTGCTCGGTCTGTACTTCACCGACGCCGGCCAGCACCAGGAGCACCGCCTCCTCGTCGACCACGACGCCCCGCACTGCAAGTCGAACGTCGCCTACAAGGGCGCGCTCCAGGGCCAGGACGCGCACGCCGTGTGGATCGGTGACGTCCTCATCGAGGCCACCGCCGAGGGCACGGACACGTACGAGCTGAACCGCAACCTGGTTCTGACCGACGGCGCCCGCGTGGACTCGGTCCCGAACCTGGAGATCGAGACCGGCGAGATCGTCGGCGCCGGCCACGCCTCGGCGACCGGCCGCTTCGACGACGAGCAGCTCTTCTACCTGCGCTCGCGCGGCATCTCGGCCGAAGATGCCCGCCGCCTCGTGGTCCGCGGCTTCTTCGCCGAGCTTGTCCAGCAGATCGGTCTGCCGGACGTCCAGGAGCGCCTGCTCGCCAAGATCGAGGCCGAGCTGGAGGCTTCCGTCTGATGGCCGTCGACCGTGCCCGGTTCACCCGGGCCTGCGGATTGAGCGAGCTGGAGGAGGACACCCCGAAGCGGGTGGAACTCGACGGCACGCCGGTCTCGGTCGTCTACACCGAGGGCGAGGTGTTCGCGATCAACGACATCTGCTCGCACGCGAACGTGTCGCTCTCCGAGGGCGAGGTGGAGGACTGCCAGATCGAGTGCTGGCTGCACGGCTCCTCGTTCGACCTCCGCACCGGTAAGCCGTCCGGCCTTCCCGCGACGCGCCCCGTCCCCGTTTACCCCGTAAAGATCGAAGGGGACGACGTACTCGTCTCCCTCTCCCAGGAGTCCTGAGGCACCCATGGCAACGCTTGAAATCAAGGACCTGCACGTCACCGTCGAGGCCGACAACTCCACCAAGGAGATCCTCAAGGGCGTCGACCTGACCGTGAAGCAGGGCGAGACGCACGCCATCATGGGCCCGAACGGCTCCGGCAAGTCGACCCTCGCCTACTCCATCGCGGGTCACCCCAAGTACACGATCACCCAGGGCACCGTCACCCTCGACGGCGAGGACGTCCTCGAGATGTCCGTCGACGAGCGCGCCCGCGCCGGCATGTTCCTCGCCATGCAGTACCCGGTCGAGGTCCCCGGCGTCTCGGTCTCCAACTTCCTGCGCACCTCGGCCACCGCGATCCGCGGCGAGGCCCCCAAGCTGCGCACGTGGGTCAAGGAGGTCAAGACCGCGATGGAGCAGCTCCAGATGGACCCTGCCTTCGCCGAGCGCAACGTGAACGAGGGCTTCTCCGGCGGCGAGAAGAAGCGCCACGAGATCCTCCAGATGGAGCTCCTCAAGCCGAAGATCGCGATCCTCGACGAGACCGACTCCGGCCTCGACGTCGACGCGCTGCGGCAGGTCTCCGAGGGCGTCAACCGCGTCCGCGAGACCGGCGAGGTCGGCACCCTGCTGATCACGCACTACACGCGCATCCTGCGCTACATCAAGCCGGACTTCGTCCACGTCTTCTCGCAGGGCAGGATCGTCGAGTCCGGCGGCCCCGAGCTCGCCGACAAGCTCGAGGCCGAGGGCTACGAGGCATACACGAAGGGCGGCGCATCCGCGTGACACAGCTGCCGGGCCTCCTCGACACCGAGGCGATCCGCAAGGACTTCCCGATCCTCGACCGGGTACTTCACGACGGCAAGAAGCTCGTGTACCTGGACAACGCGGCGACCTCGCAGACGCCGCGCCAGGTCATCGACACGCTCAGTGAGTACTACGAGCAGCACAACGCCAACGTCCACCGGGGCGTGCACGTGCTCGCCGAGGAGGCCACGGCGCTGTACGAAGGTGCGCGTGACAAGGTCGCGGCCTTCATCAATGCGCCGAGCCGCGACGAGGTCATCTTCACCAAGAACGCCTCCGAGTCGCTCAACCTCGTGGCGAACATGCTGGGCTGGGCCGACGAGCCCTACCGCGTGGACCACGAGACCGAGATCGTCATCACGGAGATGGAGCACCACTCCAACATCGTGCCGTGGCAGCTGCTCTCGCAGCGCACCGGCGCGAAGCTGCGGTGGTTCGGGCTGACCGACGACGGCCGCCTCGACCTCTCCAACATCGACGAGATCATCACCGAGAAGACGAAGATCGTCTCGTTCGTCCTCGTCTCCAACATCCTGGGCACCCTCAACCCGGTCGAGGCCATCGTGCGCCGCGCCCAGGAGGTCGGCGCCCTCGTCCTCATCGACGCGTCCCAGGCCGCCCCGCACATGGTGCTCGACGTGCAGGCGCTCCAGGCCGACTTCGTGGCCTTCACCGGCCACAAGATGTGCGGCCCGACGGGCATCGGCGTCCTGTGGGGACGCCAGGAGCTCCTCGAGGACCTGCCGCCCTTCCTGGGCGGCGGCGAGATGATCGAGACCGTCTCCATGCACTCGTCGACGTACGCGCCGGCGCCGCACAAGTTCGAGGCAGGTACGCCCCCGATCGCCCAGGCCGTCGGCCTCGGCGCGGCCGTGGACTACCTGACCTCGATCGGCATGGACAAGATCGCCCAGCATGAGCACGCGATCACCGAGTACGCGGTGAAGCGTCTCCTCGAGGTCCCGGACCTGCGGATCATCGGTCCCACCACGGCCGAGGACCGCGGCGCCGCGATCTCGTTCACGCTCGGTGACATCCACCCGCACGACGTGGGCCAGGTTCTGGACGAGGAAGGCATCGCGGTCCGCGTGGGTCACCACTGCGCCCGCCCCGTCTGCCTCCGCTACGGAATTCCTGCGACGACGCGAGCGTCGTTCTATCTGTACTCCACGCCCGGCGAGATCGACGCGCTGATCGACGGCCTGGAGCACGTACGGAACTTCTTCGGCTGAGGGGCTGGCTGGGGACGTGCTGTGCTATCCCGGGGGACAACCCCCGGACCCCCGGCCGGAACGGCACGTGGCACGAGGTCTGGTAGAGACGCGAGGTTGGTTGGTGTGAAGCTGGATTCGATGTACCAGGACGTCATCCTGGACCACTACAAGCACCCGCACGGGCGCGGTCTGCGCGATGGCGACGCCGAGGTGCACCACGTCAATCCGACGTGCGGCGACGAGATCACGCTGCGCGTGAAGTACGACGGCTCTACGATCAGTGACGTCTCGTACGAGGGCCAGGGCTGCTCGATCAGCCAGGCTTCGGCCTCTGTTCTGAACGAGCTGCTCGTCGGCAAGGACCTGGCCGAGGCGCAGAAGATCCAGGAGACCTTCCTGGAGCTGATGCAGTCGCGGGGCAGGATCGAGCCCGACGACGCGATGGAGGAGGTGCTGGAGGACGCGGTCGCGTTCGCCGGTGTCTCCAAGTACCCGGCCCGTGTGAAGTGCGCCCTCCTGAGCTGGATGGCGTGGAAGGACGCGACGGCCCAGGCGCTGGACGGCGCGGAGAGGAAGACGGCATGAGCGAGACTGTGACCACCAAGCCGGCGTCCGAGGAAGAGGTCCGCGAGGCCCTCTACGACGTCGTCGACCCCGAGCTGGGCATCGACGTCGTCAACCTCGGCTTGATCTACGGCATCCACATCGACGACGCCAACATCGCCACGATCGACATGACGCTCACGTCCGCGGCCTGCCCGCTGACCGACGTCATCGAGGACCAGGCGAAGTCGGCCACTGACGGCATCGTGAACGAGCTCCGGATCAACTGGGTCTGGATGCCGCCGTGGGGCCCGGACAAGATCACCGACGAGGGTCGCGAGCAGCTGCGCGCGCTCGGCTTCAACGTCTGATCGCTCCCTCTGGTCATTCACACCCGTACGGCCCCCTGTGCTCCCGGCACGGGGGGCCGTGCTGTCTGGTGCTCGTTCATGGTCGCGGTGTGTACGCCTGTAGTTGACGCACGTCGCGTGGCCGAAGGTTCTCGTCGACACCGGGAACGTCACCGTCACCGTCACCGGGTCGGACGCCACCCGGCAGGTGGCCGTCGCCGCGCAGGGCCGTGGCTTGTACCAATGGGACGCCGTCGCGGGACACGCGCCGGTCAAGTGGATGGACCTGCCGACGAGCGACCCCGGCGGCTGCGAGGCCGTGGTGAGCGTGCCCGACCTGACGCAGTCCGGCGCCCGCGCGCAGCTCCTGACCGACAACGGCTCCGCCGGCCTCTACGGCGACGGTACCGAGGCCAAGGACCTCACGCACCCGGAGCGGAAGAAGTCCAGGGCCGCCTGGTTCGGCGTCACCGGCTGGTCCGCGGGCGTGGAGCGGGCCTGCCCATGCAGGCCCGCTTGTGGTGCCCGATCCGAACGAAAGACCCTAGGCGTCGGACCGGGACGCGAGCTCCAGGGTGTGGGCGAGGCCCTCCCTGCGGATGCGCTGGTCGATGTAGAGCAGCGCGGTGACCAGCGGCAGGAACACCGAACTCACCAGCTGCACCAGCAGGTTGAGGATCATGGACAGGGCCATGATGAAGCCCAGCTGCGGCAGCATCGCCTCGAACACGTCGGACGCGCTCCGACCCGGCTCGTACGCCTGCACAGTCGTGTCGGGCATCGCGATCTGGAGCGGCACGCGCACCGCGAGCGACACCACCATCATGATCACGCCGGCCAGCAGGGAGATGCCGAACGTGCGCCACCAGGCGCCCCGCACGAGGCGCGCCGAGCGGCGCAGCGCCTGGATCGGCCCGGCCTCCTCGAGCGTGGCGGCCGCCGGGCCGAACAGGAACAGGACGTAGACCCAGACCACGAGCGGCACCGTCACCGCCAGGAGCAGGAACAGCATGCCGACCGGCGCGACCGACTGCGTGAGCAGCATGACCACGATCGACACGAAGAACGCCACGGCCAGGCCCGCCGGAATCAGCGCGATCAGGCCCATCAGCAGGCCCACGCCGAGCACCGAAGGGGTGCGGGACCAGGCGCGCCGCCACACCGCCCCGAAGCGTGCGGGTCGGCCGAGCACCGCCTCGCGCAGCACCACGGTGCACGAGGACTGGATGAACGCCGTGCCGACCGTGAGCGCCAGCATGCCGACGGCCCACACCACGCCGAACGCGGTGAACACCGGCCGCGCGTGGCTCCACTCGAACTCGGTGTGCCGGTCGAGGAGCGCCCGCACGTCGTCGGAGACGGCCGCGTAGGCGAGTGCCAGCGCGCCCGCCATGAGCGCGGCGAGCACCGCGTACACGATGAGGACGGTGCCGAACAGCGGCTTCGCGTAGCGGCGCATCGTGGTGAAGGCGCCGCCGAGTATCCGGTCGACGCCGAGCGGGGCGAGCGGGATGACGCCGGGCTGCGGCGGGGGAGGCGGCGGGGTCCAGGCACCGCCCCAGCCGTAGCCGCCCGGTCCGTATCCGGGTCCCTGACCCGGTCCCTGTCCCCACATGTCCGTCATCTCGCCGTACTCCCAGGAGTAGCTCGTCCCTGTGGCCCCCCACAGTGATCGCGACACGATAGCCCGACCGTGCTGTGTACGCCCGTACACAACGTTGCGTACACTCGTACACATGGGATACGTACTGCTCTCCGGCGCCATCGCGGCGGAAGTGGCCGCCACCACCGCCATGAAGTACAGCGAAGGATTCAGCCGGCTCTGGCCCTCCCTGATCACCGTCTCCGGCTATCTGATCGCGTTCGCGCTGCTCGCCCAGACGCTGAAGACCGTGCAGGTCGGGACCGCGTACGCGATCTGGGCCGGTGTCGGCACGGCCGTCATCGCCGGAATAGGGATGCTCTTCCTCGGCGAGGCGATGACCGCGGCCCGGCTCGCGGGCATCGCCCTGGTCATCGGCGGCGTGGTGCTGCTCAACCTGGGCGGCGCCCACTGATGGCGCGGCGCTACGACCCCGAGCGGCGGCAGCGCATCATCGACGCCGCGATCCGGGTGGCGGGCGAGAAGGGCATCGGCGGGCTCAGCCACCGCAGCGTCGCCGCCGAGGCCGATGTGCCGCTCGGCTCGACGACGTACCACTTCAAGACCCTCGACGAACTGCTGGTCGCCGCGCTGCGCCAGGCCAACGAGGGGTTCGCGAAGGCCGTCGAAGGCAGCGCCGTCCTCGAGGCGCCGCGCTCCCGGCTCGCCGCCGGGCTCTCCGCGGTCCTCGGCGAGTGGCTCGCCGGTGACCGCACCGGCGTCGAGCTCGAGTACGAGCTGTATCTCGCCGCCCTGCGCAGGCCCGCGCTGCGGCCCGTCGCCGCCGAGTGGTGCGCGGGTCTCGCCGCCGGGCTCGCGCGCCGCACCGACCCGGTCACGGCCCGCGCGCTGGTCGCCCTGATGGACGGAATCTGCCTCCAGGTGCTGCTCACGGACGCCGTCTACGAGGAGGAGTACGCGCGCGACATGCTCGCGCGGGTCATCGACGGAGCGCCCGGCGAGGACGCGGACGGTGCCGCGGCCGACCGGCCGGGGGAGCGCGGCGCGCCCGGTACCTGAGACACCGGCCGTACCGGTTCGCCCCCGCGGCGCACCTCCGGTTAGGTTTCACTCATGTCTGACTCTCCCGCCAGCACCACCGCTCAGCGCACCACCGGCGCCGTCGCCGCAGGCCTCGCCACGCTCACCGCCGACGGCACTGTCCTCGACACCTGGTTCCCCGCCCCGTCCCTCCAGGACGAGCCGGGCCCGGCCGGCACCGAGCGGCTCTCCGCCGAGCGCGCCGCCGAACTGCTCGGCGAGGGCGCCGCGAAGGCCATCGGCACCGACGCCCGCCGCGGTGTGGAGACCGTCGCCGTGCGCACGGTCATCGCCTCGCTCGACGACAAGCCGCTCGACGCGCACGACGCGTACCTGCGCCTCCACCTGCTCTCCCACCGGCTGGTCAAGCCGCACGGGCAGAACCTGGACGGCGTCTTCGGCCTCCTCGCCAACGTCGCCTGGACCTCGCTCGGCCCGGTCGCCGTCGACGACGTCGAGAAGGTCCGCCTCAACGCCCGCGCCGAGGGCCTGTACCTCTCCGTGACGTCCATCGACAAGTTCCCCCGCATGACGGACTACGTCGCGCCGAAGGGCGTCCGCATCGCCGACGCCGACCGCGTCCGGCTCGGCGCGCACCTCGCCGAGGGCACCACCGTCATGCACGAGGGCTTCGTCAACTTCAACGCCGGCACGCTCGGCACGTCGATGGTCGAGGGCCGCATCTCCGCCGGCGTCGTCGTCGGCAACGGCTCCGACATCGGCGGCGGTGCCTCCACCATGGGCACGCTCTCCGGCGGCGGCAACGTCCGCATCACGATCGGCGAGCGCTGTCTCGTCGGCGCGGAGGCGGGCGTCGGCATCGCCCTCGGCGACGAGTGCGTCGTCGAGGCCGGCCTGTACGTCACCGCCGGCACGCGCGTCACGATGCCCGACGGCGAGATCGTCAAGGCCCGCGACCTGTCCGGCGCCTCGAACATCCTCTTCCGCCGCAACTCGGTCTCCGGCGCCGTCGAGGCCCGCCCGAACAACGCGGTGTGGGGCGGCCTGAACGAGATTCTGCACAGCCACAACTGACGCACCCCGCAACCGAAGTGGCCCGCACCGGCATCCGGTGCGGGCCACTCGCGTCATCCCGCGCACCATGTCCCGCGCATTTCTCGCGCACGCAGGCATAGCGAGGGGGCACCGCGCGCGTCACCAGGAACAGCAGGGGGGCAGCAGGGCCGCCCGACGGGGAAGAGAAGGTGAAGATGGATGCGGGCAGGGAAGCACCAGCGGGGTATGCCGGGCAGACGGCGGGCGAGGCGGGTGCGGATCGCTGGGACAGCTTCCGCGAGTTCGTGGCGAGCAGGTCGTCCGCGCTCCTGAGGACCGCGGTGCTCCTCAGCGGGGGCGACCGGCACGCCGCCGAGGACCTGCTCCAGAACGCGCTGATCAAGGCGGCCGGACGCTGGCACCGGATCGACGAACCGGAGGCCTACGTACGGCAGATCCTCTACCGCCAGCAGATCAGCAGATGGCGCCTGAAGTGGCGCGGACGGGAACTGACCGTCGCCGAGCCGCCGGAGAGTCGTACAGGGGTCGACTCTTCCCACGCCGCCGACCTGCGCATCGTGATGCGCACTGCGCTCGCCAGGCTCACCACCCGGCAGCGCACCGTACTCGTCCTGCGTTACTTCGAGGACCTGCCCGAGGCGGACGTCGCCCGCCTGCTCGGCTGTTCGGTGGGCACGGTGCGCTCGACCACGCACCGCTCGCTCGCCAAGCTGCGCAGCCTCGCGCCCGAGCTCGCCGCGCTCGGTCCGGCCGACGCCGAAGACCTGCCGTCCCGTGACTTCTCGCCCATGGAGGTGCGTCCGTGAACGTCGATGAACTGCTCCGTGACGCACTGCGCGAACAGGCCGCCGACGGCGCGACCGTACCGTCCGGCTTCGCCGACCGGGTGCTCGCCGTGCGGCACCGCCGCCGGGTCCGCGCCATCGCGGGAGCCGCGGTCGCCACGGCCGCGGTCGTCGTCGCCGCGGTCGCCGTGCCCGTCCTGAACTCGGGCGGCCAGGACGTACGCCCCGCGAGCCAAATGAACCAGAGCGACATCATCGCCCACCCGGACCAGTCGCCGCCGCGGGACCTCATCGCGGCGGGAGACACGGCGCTGGCCGCGTTCTCCACGTACAAGAAGGTCGGGCTGCCGGGCCGGGACGCCGAGATGCGGCGCACCTTCGGGCTGCTCAACCAGAAGACCGGCAAGTACGACAGGACCACCCGGTGGTCGTGGGTGGACGTGGCGCCCGGCATGCGGACGGCCGCCGTCCTGGAGAAGCGGCTGCCCGTCGACCGCATCGGCCTGCTCGACCTGATCACCGGCAAGGTGGAGCGGTGGATCGAGCTCGACAAGGGCGTGGGCGGTGTGACGTTCTCGCCGGACGGCAGGAAGCTCCTCGCCACGACGTACTCCAAGAGCCCCGACCATCTGTACTGGTCGCACAAGATGAACGAGAACGGCAAGGACCAGCCGGGGCCGGTCGCCAGCCGGACCGGGTTCGCCGTCGTCGACGTCGCCTCCGGCAAGGCCGACTGGCACGAACTTCCCTTCTGGAAGGACGAGATGGGCTGGTCGCCGAACGCGCGCGCCGACCTCGCGTTCAGCCACGACGGCAAGCTCGTCTACGAGCGGATCCCGATGGAGCCCGGCCGGATCTACTACGACCTCAACGGCCGCAAGGTGGCCACACCCGCCGTGGAGAAGCATCTGTCGTGGGTGGAGGCGGGGCTCTCGCCGGACGGCAAGCTCGTCGCGGGTGACTTCGCCGGCCAGGGCGACGAGATCGCCTCGGCGATCGTCGATCCGCTCAGCGGCAAGATGATCACCAAGGTGCCGGGGCAGCAGCTGCTCGCCTGGGCCGACAACAAGCGGCTCATCGCCTGGGGCTGCGACCCGAAGAAGTGCAGCGGCAAGGGCGAGTTCCACAACCAGCTGCTCCTGCTCACCATCGGCAGCGACAAGGTCGTCCAGCTCAGCGACTTCCGCAAGGCGTCCGACGACTATCCGGGCCGCTGGACACCGCAGTTCACGACGCGCTGACCGAGGATGCGTCTGTCCGGCCGGGGGTCCGGGGGTTGTCCCCCGGGAAGGCACAGCACTACGCGCTGACGAGGCTCTCGTACGCAGACAGCAGCCCGTCGGTCACCTCGTGGCCGGCGGGCCGCAGTGGTGCGCGGACCGGGCCGGCAGGCAGGCCGAGCGCGCCGAGCAGCGCCTTCGCGGTGACCGTGCCCGGCAGGCCGGACGCCATCATCAACCCCACGAGGGGCGCGGCCAGTTGCTGGCGCCGGGCCGCCTCCCGGGTGTCGCCCGCGTCGAAGGTGTCCAGGACGGCCCGCAGCGCGCGCGGCGCCACGTTCGCGACCGTCGACACGAAGCCCGCCCCGCCCACCGCGTACAGCGGAAGCGCGAACTCCTCGCAGCCCGCGTAGTACGCGAGACCGGTCGCGCCGAGCACCTTCTGCGTGCCGAGCATGTCGTACGCGCAGTCCTTGACGGCCACGATCCGGGGGTGGGACGCCAGCCGGATCAGGGTGTCCGGCTCGATGCGCGTGCCGGTGCGGCCCGGGATGTCGTACAGCATCACCGGCAGCCCCGACGCGTCCGCGATCTCGCGGAAGTGCGCCTCCATGGCGTCCTGCGGCGGGCGGCTGTAGTACGGGCTGACGACCAACAGGCCGTCCGCGCCCGCCTTTTCGGCCCCGGCCGCCAGCTCGACGGTGTGCCGCGTGTCGGCCGTGCCGATGCCCGCGACGACCGGGACCCGCTCCCCGACCGCGTCCTTCACGGCCCGCACGAGCGCCGCCTTCTCCTCGTCCGACGTCGTCGGGGACTCGCCGGTGGTGCCGGACAGGACGAGACCGTCGCAGCCCTCGGCCACCAGGTGGGCCGCCAGGCGCTGCGCGCCGTCCAGGTCCAGGGCGCCGTCGTCGGCGAACGGCGTGACCATGGCGCACAGGGCGCGGCCGAAGGGCGGGTGCGGGGAGTTCGTGAGGCTCATAGGTGCAGTCTCGGCGCCCCGGCCATGCGACTCCACTTAATTCCCCTACGAGGTAGCGGCAAGTCTTGCTAAGCAGTCGAGGGTGCGTGGCCGAGTTCCGCCGGGATATTGGCCGAGGGGTGACCTTCAGGGAGTGCGCCCGGATTCCGAGTTATCAGGAAGAAGTTGCACGTATGCGTAGACATATAAAACGTATAAGGATCCCGTGGTGCGTGACATCGTCCTGGCCCTCGCCGGTCCCCTGCTGATCTGTACGAGTGGCATCTACGCCGCGTGTGACGGCTGGTGGCGCCGCAGGCACCCCGCGCCGGACCCGCACTCACATGCCGGGCGCCGCCTCGCCGCCGAACGGGCGGTGGCCGACGCGGAGGCGATCGTGGCCGACCGGTACGCGATCCTCGCCGAGGCGGAGCGCAGCGCCGCGCGGCTCGGGGGACAGCAGTAGGGCGGGGCGCTCACTCCCTGTCGGTGAGTGGGCGCCCCGCCCTTGTGTGTGCCTGTGCTCTGTGCTCTGTGCTCTGTGTTCAGCGCTTACCGATGCTGTTGAAGAGCGAGCGCGACCAGACGTAGCCGAGTACGGCCAGCGCCACGCACCAGGCCACGGCCAGCCACCCGTTGTTGCCGATCTCGGTGCCGAGCAGCAGTCCGCGCACCGTCTCGATGGCCGGGGTGAACGGCTGGTACTCGGCGATCGGCTGGAACCAGCCCGGCATCGCGTCGACCGGCACGAAGGCGCTGGACAGGAGCGGCAGGACCATCAGCGGCATGGCGTTGTTGCTGGCCGCCTCCGCGTTCGGGCTGGAGAGGCCCATCCCGACCGCGATCCACGTGAGCGCCAGGGAGACGAGCGCCAGCAGTCCGACCGCCAGGATCCACTCCAGGGCGGTGGCGTCAGTGGCGCGGAACCCGATCGCCACGGCGACGGCCCCGACGAGCACCACGCTCATCACGCATTGCAGCACGCTCCCGACGACGTGCCCGATGAGCACCGACCCGCGGTGGATCGACATCGTACGGAAGCGGGCGATGATGCCCTCGGTCATGTCCATGGAGACGGACACCGCGCTGCCGATCGTGGTGCCGCCGATGGTCAGCATCAGGATGCCCGGGACGAGATAGGCGATGTACGCGGAGCGGTCCGCACCGCCACCGCTGATGCCCGCGCTCATCACGTCCCCGAAGATGTAGACGAAGAGCAGCAGCAGCACGACCGGCGTGAGCAGCAGATTCAGCGTCATGGAGGGGTAGCGCCGCGCGTGCAGGAGGTTGCGGCGCAGCATCGTGGACGAGTCGCGCACGGCGAGGGACAGGGAGCTCATCGGGCGGTCTCCTTGGGCTGGTTCGGCTGGTTCGGCTGGGCGGGCACGCCGGCGCCGCCGGTCAGGGCGAAGAACACGTCGTCGAGGTCGGGGGTGTGCACGGTCAGCTCGTCCGCCTCGATGGCGGCGGCGTCCAGCCAGTCGAGGAGGGAGCGCAGCTCGCGCTGGCTGCCGTCGCTGGGGAGCTGCAGTGCGAGGGCCTCGTCGTCCCGGTGGGCTTCGCGCAGTGCGAGGGCGGCGGACTGGTAGGCGTCCGGGTCGGTGAAGCGGAGCCGGATGTGTCCGCCGGGAATGAGCCGCTTGAGTTCCTCGGCGGTGCCCTCGGCGGCGATCTTGCCGTTGTTGAGTACGGCGATGCGGTCGGCGAGTTCGTCGGCCTCATCCAGGTACTGGGTGGTGAGGAAGACGGTGACCCCGTCGGAGACCAGCTCGCGGATGATGCCCCACATGTTGTGACGGGCGCGCGGGTCGAGGCCGGTGGTGGGTTCGTCGAGGAAGATGATCCGCGGGCTGCCGACCAGCGTCATGGCGATGTCGAGGCGGCGCTTCATGCCGCCGGAGTAGGTGGAGGCGGGCTTCTTCGCGGCGTCGGTCAGGTCGAACCGCTCGAGCAGCTCGGCGGCGACCCGCCGCCCCTCGCGCTTGGACAGGTGGTGCAGGTCCGCCATGAGGAACATGTTCTCCTCGCCGGTGATCAGCCCGTCGACGGCGGAGAACTGACCGGTCACGCCGATTGCGGCACGCACGCCTTCCGGTGAAGTGGCGACGTCGTGGCCCGCGACCTGGGCCTGGCCACCGTCGGCGGAGATGAGCGTGGACAGGATCTGCACGGCGGTGGTCTTGCCCGCGCCGTTCGGCCCGAGCAGCGCGAACACGGTGCCGGCCGGGATGTGCAGGTCGATGCCGTCGAGGACGGTCTTGTCGCCGTAGGACTTGCGCAGATCGGCGGTGGAGACGGCGGCGGGCGGCTGCTGGCCGTTGCCCAACCTGGGCGTGGGCATGACAGACGAAGGCATGGAGCCCTCCCAATCGAAGGCGTGGTGAGCGATGACGTGGTGGCGGTGAAGTGGCCGGTGGCGTAAGGAACTTGGGGCGGGTCAGGCCCGGGCGCGGCGGATGTCGATGTTGCCGAACTTGGTCCGGGCGCGGACCTCGACGGTGTCCTCGGACTTGTCGGGGCCGTCGGAGGCGCCGAGCCCGTTGTGCACCTGGCCGGCGGCCGAACTCACGTCGAGCCAGGCGGCCGTGCCCCCGCGGATGCCGATCTCGATGGCGCCGTAGGAGGTCTCCAACTGGACGGTGCCGCGGGCGACTTCGTCGACGCGCAGGGCGCCGTGGGCGGTGGTGGCCGCGACCGAGCCCTCTGCGCGCCCGACGAAGATGTCACCGTGGGCGCCGTTCACGCGCAGATCGCCCAGGGCGTCGCCGACGGTCGTGGTACCGGAGGAGTTCTTCAGGACGGCCTGACCGTCGACGGTGCCGAGGCGCACGCTGCCGGAGCTGGTGGTGATCTCGGCAGACCCCTGGACGTGGTCCACGGTGACGCTGCCGTGGGACGCGGACAGGTGCAGCGGCCCGCTGGTCTCGAGGCGGACATCGCCCGACGAGGTCTTCACGCGGACCTCGCCGAGCCGGCCCTCACCGTTCACCTGGGTCCAGGCGCCGGCCACCTCCACCTGGGAGCCCGTGGGCAGCTCGACCGTCACGTCTACGACTCCGGAGGGGCCGATGAGGCGGCGGCCCTTGGGCGTCCTGATGGTCAACAGGCCGCCCGCGTACCGCACTTCGGTCTGCTCGGCGGCCCGCACGTGCTGGTCCTTCTTCGGGTCGCGCGGCTGCACGTCGACGAGGGTGTCGAGCCGGTCGGTGGCGATGAACCGGATGGACCCGGCTTCCACGTGGGCGGTGGCCGAGATCGGCTCGGGAGTGTCGAAAGGAGCGTCGAAAGAAGGCATGGCTGTCCCGTCCTCTTGGGTCTCAGGGTGAAGTTCCGGGTGAATTCGGGCGGGCGGAGGCGCGGTCAGCGCACCCAGCCCGTGAAGCTCTGTCCGACGGTGCGGGTGGTGCGGGTGGGTTTGGTACCTCCCGGCGCACGTGACGGGGTGCCGCCGTCGACCGCGGCCGACACGGCTCGTACCAGCCACGCGTTGACCGACAGGCCCTCGCGGTTCGCGGCCTCCTCGGCGCGCGTCTTGAGGTGGGCGGGCAGGCGCAGATTGACGCGGGCGGTGCCGCCGTCGTCGCCGTCGGCGGGCGCCGGGGCCGGCGCCTTGAGCGGCTCGGCGGGCCCGCTCCGGTCCTCGTACGCCGCCTCGTACGCCTCGTCCGCCGCCGGCCGCGTCACCACGAAGTCGGGGTCGAGCCCGCGCAGCCGTACGTCGACCGATCCGGGGGCGAGTTCACGGGTGATCTCGTCCATCGCGGCGGAGAGCACATTGAGCATCGTCAGGCGGGTCGCCGACTCCAGGGGAGCGGTGAGCCGTTCGGCCAGCTCGCGGGCTTCTTCGCCGCCGGCTTCGGCGGCCACCGCGAGTTCGCGGCGGAGGTTGTCGACATACGGCGTGAGGTCCATGACGCCATAGTGGCACCATGATGGCGCCATGCGCAAGCGTATGGGGAGAGTGGTTGCAGATTGGAGGCAGGGGGGCGGCCCTGACCTGTGGAGACGTGCTGGCGCCGAGTTGTGTCAGAGCGGCGCCATGCCGGGTCGTGTCCACTCTGGCACCCCTAATGGCGCCGCGTGGCGCCGCGTGGCACCACGTGGCGCCACGTGGCGCCACGTGATCTGCCCGCGCCCCCGGCCTGCTCCCGGGGCCTTGGCCTCAACCATGGTTGACATTCGAGGGTGGGCGAGCGAGAGGTCACCCGAAGCGTCGTCCACTCCCGGAGGCAGCCGTGACCGCGCGTACGACCAGCCACCCCGATCCCACCCGAGCCGGCGCCGGCCTCGTCTTCTTCTCCGCCTGGCGCGCGCTGAGCCTCGTGCCGGGGCCGGCCGCGTAACGGCGTCTGTCGGGCGGCCGTGACTCGCCGAACAATCAAGTCGCCTGGACAAAAAAAGTTTTCGGTGGGACGGTGGACTCATGTTGGACGTCACCGTGATCGAGGACCCTGCGGCAGCCGCGGTCTCCCTCGACCCGATCAGGGCCCGGCTGCTCGCGGAGCTGGCCGCCGGACCCGCATCCGCCGCGATGCTCGCCCCCAAGGTCGGCCTGCCGCGCCAGAAGGTGAACTACCACCTCAAGGCGCTGGAGAAGCACGGCCTGGTCGAGCTGGCGGGGGAGCGGCGCAAGGGCAATGTCACCGAGCGCCTGATGCGGGCCACGGCCGCCTCGTACGTGATCTCACCGGTCGCGCTCGGCGCCGTGCAGCCCGACCCGGACCGGGCCCGCGACCAGCTCTCCGCACGCTGGCTGCTCGCCGTCGCGGCACGCCTCGTACAGGACGTGGGAGCGCTGCTGACCGGGGCCGCCAAGGCGAAGAAGCGCCTCGCCACCTACGCCCTCGACGGCGAGGTCAGGTTCGCGTCCGCCGCGGACCGGGCCGCGTTCATCGAGGAGCTGACCCAAGGGATCGGCGCGCTCGTCCGCAAATACCACGACGGATCCGCCGAGGGCGGCCGCGACCACCGCGTGGTGATCGCCGTGCATCCCTCGGTGAAGGATCCGCAGCCCCGACCGCCCCTCGAAGACCGACCGCACTGACCGCACCAAGGAGTTACCGCCATGACGAACGAACCCAGGGAATTCGAGATCGCCCGCGAGTTCGAGGTCGACGCCACCCCCGAGCAGGTCTGGGAGGCGCTCACCTCGGGCACCGGCGGCTGGCTGTGGCCGATGGAGTACGAGCCTAAGGAGGGCGGCCGCGGGCCGCACGGCGCCACGATCACGGCCTGGGATCCGGAGCACCGCCTCACCGCCCGCTCGGACAACCCGGACGCGCTGCCCCCGTTCCAGACCCTCAATCAACTGGACCACGTCATCGAGGCCCGCGACGGCGGCCGCCGCGCCTGGGTCCGCTACGTCCACAGCGGGATCTTCACCGACAACTGGGACGACTACTACGACGGCGCCGACAAGCACACCGACTTCTACCTGCACACGCTGCGTCAGTACCTGACGCACTTCGCGGGCCGCCCCGTCGCCTTCACCATGTTCGACGGGCCCGCCGCGTCCGCGAACACCGAGGCCCTTGTCGTCGTCGGCCGCGCCCTCGGCCTGCCCGACGGCGCCGCCGAGGGCACGAAGCTGCGGGTCCGGGGCCCCGGCGGCGAGACCATGGAAGCCGTGCTCGACTACCGCAACCCGTACTTCATCGGCCTGCGCACCGACGACGCCCTGTACCGCATCTTCGGCCGCGGCCGCTGGGGCGCGCCCGTCGGCATCGTCGTCCACGACTTCGCGCCGGACGCCGACGCCGCGCAGGACGAGACCGCCTGGCGCGGCTGGCTGGACGGGGTCTTCGCCTGACGACCCCGCCCGCCGGACAACCCGCCGGTGCTGCGGACAGGCCCGCAGGTGCTACGGACAGGCCCGCAGGTGCTAGGGACGGAACCGCAGCACCTGCGGGTCGTGGTCGCTGATCTGGTCGTTGAACTCGCTGTTGACGTGCACGCTGTCGTACGCGAAGTCGTCGTGCCGGATCGACGGGCTGATCAGGATCTGGTCGAGGACCTGGCTGTTGCCCTGGTAGTCGTACGTGTAACGCTCGCTCCTCGGCAGGGACTTGATCGCGGACCACAGTGTGCCGCCGTCCTCCAGGCGCTGCGCCGTGCCGGAGAACTCGAAGTCGTTGATGTCGCCGAGCGTGACGACGTCGGCGTTCTTCTGCGCCTCGAGGATCTCCTTCACGAAGCCGTTCACCGCGTCCGCCTGCGCGTGGCGCTGGGTCTCCGAACTGCGCGCCGGCGGCTGGTACTGGGCCGTCAGGCCCTGGTCGCCGCCCTTCGACGCGAAGTGGTTGGCGATCACGAAGACGGTCTTGCCGCGGAAGACGAACTCGCCCGCGAGCGGCTTGCGGCTGTTCTTCCACGCCGCGTCGGCCGGGGCGATCCGGCCCGGGGACGCGGTCAGCGCGGCCTGCCCGTGCGTTTGCGTCACGCCCACCGGCGTCGTGGAGTCGCCGCCCGCGCGGTCGGTGAACGAGACGCGCTCGGGGTTGAAGAGGAACACCTGGCGGATGTTGCCGCCGGGTTCGCCGCCGTCCTGGTCGTTGACCGGGTCGACGGAGCGCCAGTCGTACTTCGGGCCGCCCGCGGCGACGATCGCGTCGATCAGCTTGTTCACCGTGACGTCCGCGGCGACCGTGCCGTCGTCCTTCGCGCCGTTGTTGTCCTGGATCTCCTCCAGGGACACGACGTCGGGGGACTGGAGGTGGTCGACGATCGCGGTCGCGTGCGCGGCGAACGTGCCGTCGCCCGGATCCAGGTTCTCGACGTTGTACGTGGCCACGGCCAGCTCGCCGCGCTTCTGCTTCCGCGTCGTCTCCCGCTCCAGGCCCCCCTTGTCCAGGGTGCCGAGCTCCCGCGCGACCAGCGTGTAACCGCCGAACTGGGTGTAGTCCAGGGGTCCTTCGGTCCGTCCCGCCAGGGTGTCCCCGACGTTCGCGGCCGGGAAGTCGGCGACCGTGCCGAGCGACTGGATCTGCAGGCGGCCCGTGTTCTGGGACCCGTACGAGCCGTAGACGGTGCCGCCGCGGCGCGTGGGGTTCTCGTGCGGCTTGACCGTCACCCACAGCTCGGCGTACGCGTCGGAGGCGGTGACGACGCGGGAGGAGCCGACGCGTACGTTCATGCCCTCCAGGGACTCGTAGAGGTCGAGGGCGTACGTCGACGGGCGCAGCGGCAGCGCGTTGACCGAGCCGTTCGCCGCCGGGTCGCCGGCCGGAGCGTACGCGGCGGGGACCGACTTCGCGTCGATGACGGTGGCGGCCGGGAGCGCGTTGCCCGACGAGACGACCGTGACCGTCGGCTTGGTGATCTCCGTGACGGACTGGTTGCCCGACGAGGCGCCGCCGGGGACGTACTCCGAGACCGTGCCCGAGACCGTCACCGCGTCGCCGGTGACGGCCTTCGGGGCTGAGCTGGTGAAGACGAAGACGCCCTCGCTCGTGGCGGGGTCGGCGTCGGGCGCCGTGTCCTCGATCCAGAAGCCCTTGGACGAGCCGTAGCTTCTGACCCCCGTGACCACGCCGGCCACGTCCGTGACCTGCTTCCCGGCCAGCGGGGACATCCGGGTCGCGCCCTGGATGTCATGGATGCGTATCGCGTCCGCGTGCGCGGGCGAGGTGAGGACGACGGTGGAGACGGTGGAGCAGACGGCGGCGACGGTCAGCGCGGCGAGGCGTGACGAGTTCTTGCTCGGCAAGGGGTCCCTCCGGGGACGTGTGTGAGGCGCCGGGACGAGGGTGGAGCGAGCGGGCCGCTCCGTGCTCTTCTACGCGCGTAAATGTCTTGTGGAGCAAGGGGAGTTGTCAAGGTTTCAGCGGTGTACGGTTCCTGACGGGTACATGAACCGGGCGGCATGCTGCCAAATCCGTCTAGGCTGAGCGGTCGCACAACACGTCCGGAGGAGAACAAGGCGATGTCAGACAGCTCCCCCCTGCCGCCGGCGAGGCTGCGCTCCGAAGCGGAACTCGCGCGCGACGCCCTCGCCACCCCGCTGCTCTCCCGCGCGGTGCGGCTCGCCCGCTGGGCGGGACCCGCGACCCGGGTCGGCGCGGGCGGCGAACTCGTCGAGGAACAGCTGCCCGCCGCGGCGCTCGAACTCGGGCTCGGCGCCGATGCCGAAGGGGCCGCCGACGCCAGCGAGGCCTGGCGGGTCGCGGTCGACACCGGGCTCGTGGAGATCGTGGACGAGGAGGAGGGCACCGTCGCCGCGGGCGAGGACCTCGCCGTCGTCGCCTCCGGCAGCCCGCAGGACATCCTCGCCCTCTGGCTCGGCGCCCTGGACACCGCGCTCGCCGACGCGAGCATCCCGGACCTGGACGACCTCGTCGACGTCCTGGAGGAGACCGGCGAGGTCGATTTCTCGCAGCTCGACTGGGACCCCGAGGCGGAGGCAGACTTCCTCGAAGGCGTCCTCGGCAACCTCTATCTCCTGACCGTCACCGAGGGCGGCGCCGGCGACGAGCCCGTCCCGCTGCCCGCCCTCGCCGCGTCGATGATCGTGCCCGACGGCGTGGGCGAACCCACGGACGACGTCCTGGAGCAGGTGTCGGACGCGATGCTGAAGCTGGACGACCAGTTCCGGCTGCTCGTCCCGGTGGGGCTCGTCGAGTTCCAGCCGGTCGACGAGGCCCTGATGGCGGAGATCGGGGAGGGTGAGGGGGCCGACGAGCCCGACGCCTTCGACGACTCGGACGTCACGCGGTACGGCATGGTGCGCCTCACCCCGCTCGGGCTCTACGGCGTCCGCGCGCGCATGATCGACGCGGGCCTCGACGCGCCCGTCGTAGGCGACCTCGCGGACAAGGGCGCCGACACGCTGCTCGACGGCACGTCGTCTTTCCCGCAGGCCGCCGCGCAGGACGAGATCGAGCAGTGGCTCACACGGCGCCAACCGCTCGTGGCGGCACGGGAGTTGCTGGCCGCGGCGCGCGGCGCGGACGCCGGGGCGCCGCTGCGGCGGCTGCGCTGCCAGCAGGCGCTGTCCCTCGTGGGCGGCGAGGCGGAGCCGGCGCTCAGGGAGGTGCTCGACAACGCGGAACTGGGCGGTCTCGCGCGGGTCTGGCTCGCCGAGCGCGGGGCGAGCGACGTGCCCGCGCCGCCGGAGTCCCTGATCTTCTGGCTCACCGTCGACACGATCGCCGCGCAGCTCGCCCTGGAGGGCAACTCCGACGAGCTCCAGGGCCTGGTCGAGGGGCTCGCGGCCCAGCACCGCGGGTTCTTCGCGGCGGCCTGGAAGGTGGACCACCCGGCGACGGCGGACGTCCTGGAGGCGATGGGGCGTCTGCACCCCGACAAGAAGGTGGCCAAGGAGGCCCGCAAGGCGGCGTTCAAGGCGCGGTCCGCGCAGGGCGGATAGCCGGACAGCGACGCCGGGACGGTCAGGGGGCGGGGCGCGAGGGCGCCCCGCCCCCTTTCGCGTACCGCCCGTCGCACCCGCCGACGACCGTGAACGTGTTCGCTCTGTCGACGTCGTGCGGAGTTCAGCCGCCGTTCAGGCATGGCAGGGAACGTGTGGCCGAAACAGCATCAGCGCCCGCTCCACCGCCACAGCAACCCGGTCACAGGAGACACCATGTCGCTCACCCGCAGGGACTTCACGAGACGCTCCGCCGCCACGGGCGCGGGCATCGCCCTGGCCGGCACCGTCGGCGCGCTCGCCACCGCTCCCGGTGCGCTGGCCGCCGAAGGGGACGCCGCCGAAGGTGAATACGGGGACGTCGCGCACACCGAGGGCCACCACGGTGTCGGCTACGGCCCGCTCATGGACGACCCGAAGGGCCTGCTCGCGCTGCCCGCCGGATTCTCGTACCGCGTCATCACGTACACGGGCAAGACGACCCTGGAGTCGGGCGAGTCCACCCCGTCCAACCACGACGGCACCGCCACCTTCGACGGTCCCCGCGGCGCCACGCTGCTCGTCAACAACCACGAGATCGGGGGCGCCCGCACCAAGGCGAAGTACCCGGTCCCGCTCGCCGAGGGTCTCGTCTACGACCCGGCCGCGGCCGGTGGCTGCACCGTCGTCGAGGTCCGCCGCGACGGACAGGTCGCCGAGTGGGTCGGCATCGCCGGCACCGCCACCAACTGCGCCGGCGGGCGCACCCCTTGGGACACCTGGCTGACCTGCGAGGAGACCGAGGACAAGGCCGGCGCCAACGGCATGACCAAGGACCACGGCTACGTCTTCGAGGTCGACCCCGCGGACCGCCGCGCGAATCGCGAGCCCAAGCCGGTCAAGGCCTTCGGCCGGTACGCCCACGAGGCCGTCGTGATCGACCCCAAGCGCGGCCACGCCTACCTCACCGAGGACGCGTCCGGCCCCAACGGCCTGCTCTACCGCTGGACCCCGCCGAAGGGCTTCCAGCACGGCCGAGGCAAGCTGCGCACGCTCGCCGACGACGCGGGCGTCCTCCAGGCCACCAAGTGCTTCGACTCCGGCGGCCGTTTCGTCGACGACCTGTCGCGCGCCACACAGATCGGCACGGTCTACGGCGTCGACTGGGTAGACGTGCCCGACCGCGACGCCAAGACGGTCTCCGTGCGCAAGCAGTTCGCCGCCGGTGAGGTCACCCGCGCCCGCAAGCTCGAAGGCATGTGGTGGGCCGACGGCGGCACGTACATCGTCTCCTCGTTCGCCCGTGAGGAGAGCCCCGTCCAGCACGACGGACAGGTCTGGTTCTACGACCCCAAGCGCCGCACCCTGACGCTCAAGGTCCTGCTCGGCGTGAACGCGGACCCGGCTGACGCGTCGGGGGCCGGTGCCTTCGACGGCCCGGACAACATCACGGTCTCCCCGTACGGCGGCCTCGTCATCGCCGAGGACGGCAACGGCATCCAGCACCTGTTCGGCGCGACCGACAGCGGACGCACGTACCCGATCGCGCGCAACGAGCTGAACATCGGCACCGAACAGGAGCCGGAGTACAGCGAGTTCACGGGCGTCACGTTCTCGCCCGACGGCCGGACCCTCTACGCGAACATCCAGACCCCGGGCATCATGCTCGCCATCACGGGGCCGTGGAAGCGCCAGCGCTCGAACTGATCACGCTCCACCGAAATGACTGACGACTGACGGCTGACGGCTGACCTCCGGCCGACGCGCACGCACCTGCCGTGCGCGTCGGCCGCGGTCGTCCCCGGATCAGTCCTGCTCCTCCGCCGACAGCCTCTCCGCGAGCGACTCCTCGTGTACGTGGATGAGGGCCGCGACCTCCTCCTGCTCCCACCAGGGATACGGGGTCGCCCGGGCCACGCACCACGCCAGGACCTCGGGGACCGTCGGACGGGCGTAAGGGGACTTGGCCAGGCAGCTGCCGAGGAACGCCTCCCACTCCTGGTCCGGGACTCCGACCAGGTCGGGCTCCTCGTGCAGCGTGCGGTGGATGACGTGCGGGGCGTTGCCCGCGCCGTGCGGATTGCGGCCCGTCGCGCAGAGGCCGAGCAGCGCGCCGAGCGCGAACACGTCCGCGGGGGCGCCGGCCGGGACGGCGTGGGTGATCTGCTCGGGCGCCATGAAGCCGGGGGAGCCGGCCGGTTCAGCGGCCGGCTCGCCGATGCCGGGTGTTCCGCCGCCCGGGACCGCCGCCTTCGCGACCCCGAAGTCGATGACCTTGGGCCCGGCGGCCGTCACGACGACGTTCGCCGGCTTGAGATCGCCGTGCACGAGCCCCGTCGCATGGATCGCCGTGAGCGCTCCGGCGAGCGAGGCGCCGATCGCGGCGAGGGCACCCGGGTCAGGCAGGCCGAGCGCCGCCACGGCCTCGGACAGCGAGGGGCCCACGCAGAACTCCGCCGCGGTCCAGGGCACCGCCGCCTCGGGGTCGGCGTCGAGCACGGCCGCGGTGAAGGGCCCCCGCACGGCCCGCGCCGCCTCGGTCTCCCACCGGTACCGCGCCCTGAACTGCGGCTCGGCGGCGAGAGGCTCCCGCACTGTCCTGACCACCACGACCCGGCCCGCCGGTGAGCGCGCCAGGTGCGCGGTCCCCGTGCCGCCGTCGCCGAGCTGACTGACGAGGCGGTAACCCGCGAGACGCACCATGGAACGCCATCCTCCTGTACGGCTTCGAACAGCGGTACCGCGGCTCGCCGCCGGCGGGCAGGGAGGACCGGAAGACCCGGGCCGCCGAGTACCGCCGACGATCACTGCGACGCCAGGCAGGCACCGGAGGGTTCCCGGATCCCGTGTACGAGGGAAAGTCGATGGCCGGGATGATCGACCTGGTCGCCCGGGGCGAGATCGGCCCCGACGCGACCGTCCTGTACGCCCACCTCGGTGGTCAGCCCGCCCTGAACGCCTACAGCGCCCTGTTCCAGTGATCTGCGTCGCTGCAAAAGCCCACGCCGGAGGGCTCAGGCGCAGGTGAGCGCAGGTCGAGAGGGGTGTTTCACCGACATCGTCACCGAAGTGTGAGGACGTAGACGTAGTGTCCGTGGGCGCGCGGGGCGCATACTCGTTGAATGACAAGGCCCCCCAGTACGCGCCGCCAACTTCCGGGCAGCCCCTTCAACGTTCCGGCAAAGCCCGCTCCGCCGGTAGAGCAGTTCGCCGTGGGCGACCGCGTTTCCCATGATCAGTACGGCCTCGGCAGGATCATCGGAGTCGAGGGCGAGGAAGCCGTGCTCATCGACTTCGCCGGGCAGCAGGGCCGATTCCTGAGCCCGTTCTCCAAGCTGTCCAAGCTCTGACGTATCCGACGCTTCGGAACCGGCGCCCTGGATTCGGGGGTCGTGTCCACGGGTTCGTTGGCTGACGCCATGAGGCGGCCGGCAGCACGGGTTTCCGTGCCGCCGGCCGCCTCTGTCGTGTCCGCCCGTCACCCCTCGTGACGCCCCGGATCCCGGCGGCAACCCCTCGCTCGCATGAGCGAGGGACTGCCGTCCTCGGGGGAGCCTGTGCCGCAGGCCGTTCTCAGAGCGCCTGTGCCGCCGGCTTGACCATGCCGCGCACCGTCCGCGACTTCACGAAGTCGCCCATGGCCGTCATGTCCCACTCGCCGGAGAACTGGCGGATCAGCTTCGCCATCATCACGCCCGTCTGCGCCTCCGCGTTCGTCAGGTCGAAGCGGACCAGCTCCTCGCCCGTCGCCGCGTCGATGAGCCGGCAGTACGCCTTGGCGACCTCGGTGAACTTCTGGCCCGAGAACGAGTTCACCGTGAACACCAGGCCCGTCACCTCCTGCGGGAGCCGGCCCAGGTCGACGACGATGACCTCGTCGTCCCCGCCGCCCTCGCCCGTGAGGTTGTCGCCGGAGTGCTTGATCGCGCCATTCACGATCGAGAGCTTGCCGAAGTAGCAGCTGTCCACGTGGTTGCGCTGGGGGCCGAAGGCGATGACCGACGCGTCCAGGTCGATGTCCTTGCCCCGGAACGCGGGCTCCCAGCCGAGGCCCATCTTGACCTGCGAGAGCAGCGGCTGTCCGCCCTTGACCAGGGACACCGTCTGGTTCTTCTGGAGGCTGACGCGGCCCTTGTCCAGATTGATCTTCCCGGCGCCCGGAGCGGGAGCGGCGGGCGGGGCGGGCGGGGCGGCGGTGGGCGCGGGCGGTGCCACGCGCGGGTCGACCGGGGGAGTGGTCGGCGCGGGCATGGCCTGCACGGGCTGCACCGGCGCGGGGGCCGGAGCCGGGGCCGCGGGCTCTTCGACGCTCACACCGAAGTCCGTGGCGATGCCCGCCAGGCCGTTGGCATAGCCCTGGCCCACCGCGCGCGCCTTCCAGGCGCCGTTACGGAGGTAGATCTCGACGATCACGAGAGCCGTCTCGGTGCCGAGCTGCGGCGGTGTGAACGTGGCAAGCACGGAGCCGTCGTCGGCCTTGATCGTGGCCGTGGGCTCGATGCCCTGGAAGGTCTGGCCGGCCGCGTCCGGGCTCGCGGTGACGACGATCTTCTCGATGCCTGGCGGCACGGCGGACGTGTCCACCACGATCGCGTCCGGTGCCGTGCCGCCGCCCGAGCGGTAGGTCACGCCCGGGCCCGAGGGCTGGTTGTAGAAGATGAAGTCGTCGTCGGAACGTACCTTGCCGTCGGCGGTGAGCAGCAGGCCCGAGACGTCGAGCCGCACCGGGGCGGCGACGTCCACCGCCACGCGGGCGGTGGACAGCGGGATGTTCGAGCCGGGGGTCATAGCGGTCATGCCGGGGTAACGAGCGATACGGCTTTGCCGTTCCCTTACCTGCCGATGACTTCCCACCGATGGCTCACGGCACCACCACGATCTTGCGCCCCACCCCGGACGCGAACTGGTCGAGCGCCTGCGGATACGCGTCGAGCGGCAGCCGGTCGCTGATGAACACGTCCGGGTCGAGGACACCGCCCGCGAACAGCTCGGCGGCCCGCTCGTAGCTGTGCAGGACGGCCATCGAGCCGGTGATGGTGATCTCCTGGTTGTAGATCCGGTACGGGTCGACGGACACGCGCGTCGCGTAGTCCGCGACGCCGAACTGGAGGAACGTCCCCGCCTTCGCGACGCGCCCGAGACCGTCCTGGATCGCGCCCGCGTTGCCCGTCGCGTCGATGACGACGTCCCAGCCCTGCGGCCGGTCGAGCTCGTCCGCGTCGGCCCCGGACCCCGAGACGCCCAGCTTGCGGGCGGTGGCGAGCCGGTCCGCGTTGAGGTCGACGACGTCGACGCTTGCGGCGCCGGTCCGCTTGGCGAGCTCCAGCATCATCAGGCCCATCGTCCCGGAGCCGTAGATCAGCACATGGGAGCCGAGGCGCGAGTTCAGTACGTCGTAGCCGCGCACGGCGCACGACAGGGGCTCGATGAGGGCCGCGTCCTCGGTGCGCACGTGGTCGGGCAGGCGTACGCAGTTGGCCACGGGCGCGACGGCGTACTGGGCGGCGCCGCCCGCGGTGGTGACGCCGATCGCGGCCCACCGCTCGCACAGGTTGTTGTGGCCCGAGCGGCAGTAACGGCACTCGTAGCAGTACAGCGACGGGTCGACGGCGACGCGGTCGCCGACCGACACCTCGCGCACGTCACGCCCGAGGCCGACGACCACCCCCGCGAACTCATGACCGGGCACCACCGGCAGTGTCGGCGCGAACTCGCCCTGGAGGATGTGCAGATCGGTGCCGCACAGCCCGCACGCCGCGACCTCCACGACGACGTCACGCGGACCCGGAGTGGGGTCGGGGACCTCCGTGACCACTGCCTTGCCGGCGGACTCGATGACGGCGGCCTTCATTTCACAGCTCCCAACGACAGGCCCTGGACCAGTTTGTCCTGGGCGGCGAATCCCGCGGCGAGTACCGGCAGGGAGACAACGAGGGACGCGGCGCACACCTTCGCCAGGAACAGGCCCTGGCTCGTGATGAAGCCGGTCAGGAAGACGGGCGCGGTCTGGGCGACGACACCGCTGAGCACGCGCGCGAAGAGGAGTTCGTTCCAGCTGAAGATGAAGCAGATCAGCGCGGTCGCGGCGATGCCCGGCATGGCGATGGGGGCCACCACGCGCGCGAGGAGGGTCGGCAGGCGCGCCCCGTCGATCCGCGCGGCTTCGATGACCGCGATCGGCACCTCGGCGAGGAACGACTGCATCATCCACACCGCGATCGGCAGATTCATCGAGGTGTAGAGGATGACCAGGAGCCAGATGTTGTCGAGCATCCCGGCGCTCTTGGCGAACAGGTAGATCGGCAGGAGGCCCGCTACGACGGGGAGCATCTTCGTCGACAGGAAGAAGAAGAGGACGTCGGTCCACTTCTTCACGGGCCGGATCGACAGCGCGTAGGCGGCCGGCAGGGCCAGGACCAGGACGAACAGCGTCGAGGCGAGCGACGCCACCGTCGAGTTGATGAGCGCGGGCCACGGGCTCGCGCCGCCCGCCGTGCCGAAGAAGTCACGGTAGCCGTCGAGGGTGAGGGAGGCCGCGAACGAGGGCGGGTTGGTGGCGGCGTTCTCCTCCGAGTGGAAGGACGTCAGCACCATCCAGGCGATGGGCAGGAAGAACAGGATGCCGGCGAGCCAGGCGACGAGCCCGAGCCCTTTCACACGCGGTAGACGGAGATTCATGCGCGGGACGCCTCCTCGCGGAACAGCGACGACACCACGCGCAGCGCGAACGTCGCGATGATGATCGAGCCGATGACGACCAGGACGCCGGCGGCCGACGCGAGGCCGTTCTCGTGGGCCTGGTAGAAGCTCTGGTAGACGGTGTACGGCAGGTTGGCGGTGCCGAGGCCGCCCGAGGTGATCGTGAAGACGGCGTCGAAGTTCTGCACGATGTACACCGAGCCGAGCAGGGCGCCCAGTTCGAGGTAGCGGCGCAGGTGGGGCAGCGTCAGATACCGGAAGACCTGCCAGTTGCCCGCGCCGTCCATCCGGGCCGCCTCGATCAGTTCGGGGGAGCGCGACTGCAGGCCCGCGAGCAGGATCAGCATCATGAACGGCGTCCACTGCCACACCAGGGCCGTCTCGACGGCGAGCAGCGGGGTGTTGGAGATCCAGTCGGGCTGGGGGCCGCCGACGTAGTGCAGCAGGCCGTTGAGGAGCCCGTACTCGGGGTTGTACAGGACGTGCTTCCACAGCAGCGCGGCGGCGACGGGGACCAGCAGGAACGGCGCGATGAGGAGCGTGCGCACGAGGCCGCGGCCGCGGAACTTCCGGTCGAGGAGCAGCGCGAGGCCGAGCCCGACGACCAGGCTCACGATGACGACGGTCACCGTCAGCAGGATCGTCGTCAGGACGGACTTGCGCAGGTCCGGGTCGGTGAGCACCTCGCCGTAGTTGGCGAACCAGGTGAAGCGGCGGGCGTCCGGATACAGGGCGTTCCAGTCGAAGAATGAGATCACCAGCGTCGCCACGAAGGGCAGCTGGGTCACCACGATCATGAACACGAGGGCGGGCAGGAGCGGGGCCCTGGTGGCCCAGGCGCGCAGCCGGCCGGGGGACTTGGCGGTGCCCACGCGCGCGTGGGCGACGGGAACGGTCGTGGTCGCGGTCATCGTCCCTCGTACTCCTTCGCGATCTCGGCGGCGAGCTTCTGGGACTTGTTCAGGGCGGTGCCGACCGACTGGCGTCCGGCGATGGCCGCGCTGATCTCCTGCGAGACCTTGGTGCCGAGATCGGTGAACTCGGGGATGCCGACGAACTGGATGCCGGGCGCGGGCCGCGGCTGGACGCCCGGGTCGCGGGGGCGCGCCCCTTCGATGGCCGCGCGCGTCACGTCCTGGAAGGCGGCGGCCTCCTTGCGGTACTCCGGGTTGGTGTACGTCGAGGCGCGCTTGCCGGCCGGCACGTTCGACCAGCCGATCTCCTTGCCGACCAGGTTCTCGTAGCCCTTGCCCGACGCCCAGGAGACGAACTTCCACGCCTTGTCGGGATTGCGCGAGGCGTTCTGCACGCCCCAGGCCCAGGTGTAGAGCCAGCCCGAGCTCTCCGTCTTCTCGACCGGCGCGGGTACGTAGCCGATCTTGCCCTTGACCGGGGACTTCGCCGATTCGAGCGAACCGGCAGCGGCCGTGGCGTCGTACCACATGGCCGTCTTGCCCTGGGTGAGGTTGTTGAGGCACTCCGCGTAGCCGGACTGGGCCGCTCCGGACTCGCCGTGCTTGCGGACGAGGTCCACGTAGAAACGGGTCGCCTTCTCGAATCCGGGCGAGGTGAGCTGCGCCTTCCAGTTCTTGTCGAACCAGGTGCCTCCGAAGGTGTTCACCACCGTCGTCAGCGGCGCCATGAGTTCGCCCCAGCCGGGCAGGCCGCGCAGGCAGATGCCCTTCATGCCGGGCGCGGCGCCGTCCGCCTTCGCGGCGAGGTCGGCGACCTGCTGCCAGGTGGGGTGCGCGGGCATGCGCAGGCCCTTCTTCGCGAAGACGTCCTTGCGGTACATGAGGAAGGACGACTCGCCGTAGAACGGCTGGCCGTAGAGCTTCCCGTCGTCCCCGGTGAGCGACTCGCGCATCGGCTTGAGGATGTCCCGCTCGTCGTACGCGGTGTCGTTGCGCGCGTACGAACCCAGCTCGTGCAGCCAGCCGTTGCGGGCGTAGATGGGGATCTCGTAGTTGCTCAGCGTCGCGACGTCGTACTGGCCCGCCTGGTTGGCGAAGTCCTGGCTGATCTTGTCGCGGACGTCGTTCTCCGGCAGGACGGTGAAGTTGACCTTGATGCCGGTCTCCTTGGTGAAGTGCGCGGCGGTCAGCTTCTGCAACTCGGTCATCTGCGGGTTGTTCACCATCAGGACATTGATGGAGTCACCGCCCGAGCCGGTCCCGCCGGCACCGGCCCAGCAGCCGGAGAGCAGCGGGGTGAGCAGCGTCCCTGCGGCGGCCGCGGCGCACAGGGCGCGCGGCCTCCGTCGGCTCTGGGTTCGCATGAATGCTCCTGAACGTATGAGGCAATTGGGCGGAAAGTGGGAGGAAAGGGGTACGCCCGGGTGTGCGGAACCCATCGGCGTACGCAGGCAGGGGTGTCAGACGCGGATGACCTGGGGCCCCTGCAACGCATAGCGGTGAGCCTCGGACGCGGGCAGTTGCGTGCTGGTCACGATCGCCTCCAGCGAGGAGACCGGCGCGAACCGGCAGAAGCTGACCGCCCCGAACTTGGTGTGCACACCCGCGAACACGGTGCGCCGGGAGGCCCGCACGGCCTGCGCCTTGACCTCGCTGACCGCGGGGTCGGGCGTGGTCAGGCCGTGCTCGCGCGAGATGCCGTTGGCGCCGATGAACGCCAGGTCGATCACGAACCCGGCGAGCATCTTCGTCGTCCAGTGGTCGACCGTGGCCAGGGTGCCGGACCGCACCCTGCCGCCGAGCAGCAGCACCGTCGTGTTCTCCGCCTCGGCGAGTGCGCCCGCCGTGGCCAGCGACGCGGTGACCACGGTGAGCGGCCGGTCCCGCGGCAGGGCCTCGGCGATGAGCTGGGGGGTGAACCCCTCGTCGACGAAGACGGTCTCCGCGTCCCCGATCAGCTCGGCCGCCGCGGCGGCGATCCGGCGCTTCTCCGGGACGTGCATGGTGGTGCGGAAGGCGAGCGTCGTCTCGAAACCCGCGCTCTCCACGGGATAGGCGCCGCCGTGCGTACGCCGCACCAGGCCGTGGTCCTCCAGGGCCCGCAGGTCGCGCCGTACGGTCTCCTTCGCGACCCCGAGCCGGGCCGCGAGCACGGTGACGTCGACGGAGCCGCTGCGGCGTGCGGCGCGCACGATCTCCCGCTGGCGTTCCTCGGCGCTCATGCTGTGCACCTCTCTGTGCGGTCTTTGCCGTGCTGTCCGGACCGTCCTGTCCGGCAATCCTGTCCGGCCGTCCTGTCCGGACCGTGCGGTCCCTGCTGTGCGTTCCGGGCTGGGTGTGCCCGGTGTCCGGTCCGCCGCCCGTTCGGGCCCGTGCGGTGACTCTGGGAAATTTGTACAGCGGGCTCGCGGCTGTGACCAGGTTCGTTACCGGTCCGATGCTGCCCGTCTGTGCCCGTTCACACCGGTGCCTGCCCGCCGCGGACCTGGGGCGGTGCGCGGAAGCGGGCAGGGCGATGCCCGTTCGGGGGACCGCGGCCGCCCGTTCGCTGCCCGCCTGCCGTGTTCGCTTTGCGTCAAGGAGGGCCGAGAAGGCGTCAACAGACCCGGGCAGCCGTGGATCAGGCTCATCGGCGGGCGAGCTCCGCCGTGGACGGAGGCATGAGCGACAGCCCGTGGGGCCGCGGCGTCCGCCACGTGCCCCGTCTCGTCGGCAGGCACTCCACGGCGGCCGAGCGCCCCGTCACGGTCGTCGGGCGGCACTGCGAGGCGGGCGACGTCCTCGCCTCGGAGGTGCCGCTGCCGGACGACGTACGGCCCGGAGGTCTCCTCGCCGTGCCCGTGGTGAGCGCCTACCACCTGTCGACGGTGTCCGGCCACCACCTGGTGGGGCGGCCGCCCGTCGTCGCCGTGGCGGACGGGCGGGCCGGGCTCCTGGTGCCCCGCGTGTCGGCCGACGACGTCAGGAGCCGCGACACAGGGCGATGAACTGCCGCCTCAGTACGGCCAGATGGGCGGGTTCGTCACGAAGTGACCGCCCATCCGCGTGTGGTCGGGGTTGGCCGGGTCCAGCTCGCCGAACTCGGCGATCAGCTTCTCGGCGTACTGCTCCGAGTCGTCCTGCGGCTCGTAACCGAGTGCCCGCGCGGAGGACAGGTCCCACCACACGCGCGTGTTGTCGGACGAGCCGTAGACGACCGTGTGCCCGACGCCCTCGGCCCTGATCGCCGCGTCGAAGAGCCTCGCGCCGTCGCCCGGGCTCAGCCACACCGACATCATGCGTACGTTCGTCGGCTCCATGAAGCACGAGCCGATGCGCACGGACACGGTCTCCTGGCCGAACTTGTCCCAGTAGAACTGCGCGAGGTCCTCGCCGAACGACTTGGACAGGCCGTAGTAGGTGTCGGGGCGGCGGGGCGTGTCGACGGGAACGCGGGGGTCGCCGTCCGCGGGGCGGGGCGTGTAGCCGATCGCGTGGTTCGACGAGGCGAACACGATGCGGCGCACGCCTTCCTCGCGCGCGGCCTCGTAGAGGTTGTAGAGCCCTTCGATGTTCGCCTTGAGGATCTTGTCGAAGCTGGACTCGAGGGAGATGCCCGCGAGATGGATGACCGCGTCGACGCCGCGCACGGCCTCGCGCAGGGCGTCCCGGTCGGAAAGGTCGGCCGTGATCGCGTCCGGCTCGCCCTCGATCGGGCGGGCGTCGAGGAGGCGCAGCTCGTAACCGTAGGCCGGAAGCAGCCCGCGCATCAGGGTGCCGACGCCGCCGGCGGCTCCGGTGAGCAGGACGGTGCGGGGAGCGGGCATGCGGGAGTCTCCTCGAATAGTCAGCCAGTTGGCCGCATTCATGCACGGAATTCACATCCGTGGACACGCTAAAGATTGCCGCCGGGGGTAGTCAAGTCTCCCGCGGAGGCTCGAAATCCGCTGCCAGGATGCGAGTTTGCGTGCTTGACCCGCGCCCTGGGGGCGGATTAGCGTGAGCGAGTTCAGAAATATAGACGCAAATCAGAACTGTGCACGCCAAGGGAGAGCCCGTGACGTCAGCCCCTCTCGCCGCTCGACTCAGCACCCCCAGCGGGCCGCTGTTCTTCCCGGTCACCGCCTTCGGTTCCGACGGCACCCTCGACCTCGACACCTTCCGCACCCATGTACGCCAGGGCGTCGAGGCCGGGGCCGCCGCGGTCTTCGCGTGCTGCGGAACGGGCGAGTTCCACGCCCTGACCCCCGAGGAGTTCCAGGCGTGCGTGGCCGCGGCCGTGGAGGAGACCGCGGGACGGGTGCCGGTTGTCGCGGGGTCCGGGTACGGCACGGCCCTCGCCGTGCGCTACGCGCGCCTCGCCGAGGAAGCCGGCGCCGACGGGCTCCTCGCGATGCCGCCCTACCTCGTGGTGGCCGGCCAGGAAGGCCTGCTGCGCCACTACTCGGAGCTGGCCGACGCGACCTCCCTGGAAATCATCGTCTACCAGCGCGACAACGCGGTGTTCACCCCCGAGACCGTCGTCGCCCTCGCCCGCCACCCCAAGATCCTCGGCCTCAAGGACGGCCTCGGCGACCTCGACCTCCTCCAGCGCACGATCAGCGCCGTACGCGCCGAGGGACTCACCGACTTCCTCTACTTCAACGGCCTGCCCACCGCCGAGCTCACCGGCCTCGCCTACCGCGGCATCGGGGTCGGCCTCTACTCGTCCGCCGTGTTCTGCTTCGCGCCCGACATCGCCCTCGCCTTCCACACGGCGCTGCGCACCGGCGACGATGCCACGGCCAACCGTCTCCTCGACGGCTTCTACCGGCCGCTCGTCGAACTCCGCAACGAGGGCCGCGGCTACGCCGTCTCCCTCGTCAAGGCCGGGGTCCGGCTCACCGGCCTAGACGTCGGCGAGGTCCGCCCGCCCCTGCACGAGCCCACCGACGACCACGTCAAGCGGCTCGCCGGCATCGTCGAGCGCGGCCGCGCGCTCCTGGCCGGGACGGGGGACCAGGCGTGAGGGCGTCGGCCTTCGTCTACCCCTGGGACGTCAACGGCGACCCCGAAGCCGCCGGCCGCATCGCCGGCCTCGGCGTCCAGCAGGTCACCCTGGCCTCCGCCTACCACTCCACCCGCGCCCTGACGCCCCGTCACCCGCGCCACCGCGTCGTCACGGCAGAACACGCCGCGGTCCTCTACCCGCCGGGCGACCGCTGGCAGGGCCGGGACCTGCGGCCGTACGAGGCGGGGGACTGGGCTCCCGGCGACGCCTTCGGGCAGGCCGCCGAGGCGCTCGCGGGCGCCGGGCTCGACGTCCACACCTGGGTCGTCCTCGCGCACAACTCCCGTCTGGGCGCGGAGCATCCGGACACCTCCGTCGTCAACGCCTATGGCGACCGCTACCCGTGGGCCCCCTGCATCGCACAGCCCGCCACGCGCGCGTACCTCGTCGACCTGGCGGCGGAGGCGGCCGTGCGGCCCGGCGCGCAGGGCACCGAACTCGAATCCCTCGGCTGGTACGGGCTCGCGCATCTGCACGCCCATGACAAGACCGCAGGCGTCGGCCTCGGCGACGCGGGCCAGTACCTGATGTCGCTCTGCTTCTGCCCGTCGTGCCGCGACGGCTACGGCCGGCAAGGCCTGGACGCCGTGGAGTTGGCGGGTGACGTCCGGCGCGCGCTGGAGCCTCTGTGGCGCGGGGACGGCACCCCGGACGGCGGCTGGGAGGCGGTGGAGAAGCTGCTCGGGGCGCGCACGGCGGCGGGCACGCGCGCGTGGCGTGACAGCGTCGCCCGTAGCCTTCAGGAGGAAGCCGTCGCCGCGGTCCGCGCGCAGGCCCCGGACGGATTCCGGATCCTGCTGCACGCCGACCCGGCGTCGTACCACTGCGGAGCGAACGCGGGCGTGGACCCGGCGCACATCCTCGCCGTCGCGGACGGCGTGGTCGTGCCGTGCACCGGCGGCGCGGAGCTGACAGCCCCCTTTGCCGCTCAGGGCAGGGGAGTCGTGGCCGCCAACCTCACCGTGGTCGCCGGGATGGGCGGGAGCCCCGCCACGCTCGCCGCCGACGCGCGGCACGCCACCAAACTCGGCGCCACGGAACTGCGCCTGTATCACGCGGGCTTGGCGTCCGACGGCGACCTGAAGCTCATCGAGAGGGCCCTGTCGGACCTCGCCTGAGCCTGAAGGCTGCAGGTCACCTGGTGTCCGGTTCTGACCGTTTGGTCGAGTGTCCGGCGGGGTTGCACAGCGCACTGTTAGTCTCGCACGGTATGGGGCAAGTGGAGCTGGAGAAGAGGCAGTTCGGGCATCGTGCCCGGCTGGCTCTGGCCCCTGCCCAAGTAGCGGCACTGGACTCTCAGGCTCACTCCGCCCGCGCCCTGTGGAATGTGCTGCATGACTGGTGGGGCATGCTGCCGACCGGCAAGCGCACCCTGGCCGCTGCTGACGGAGCGATCCGGCAGGCCCGTCGAGAGATCGACTGGATGGGTGCTCTGCCTGCCCAGGCCGCCCAGGCGGTGCTCAAGACGTACTTTCAGGCGTGGAAGAACTGCTGGTCGGGCCGTGCTTCGGCACCGGAGTTCAAGGCCCGTTTCCGCACCCCGCTCACTCTCGACATCCCCCAGGGCCGTGACCTGCACGTCACTCGGGTCCATCGGCGCTGGGGGATGGTCAACATTCCCAAACTCGGCCGGGTCCGCTTCCGCTGGACCAAGGACCTTCCAGTCGGCAAGCGTGCCGACGAGAACAACCGGATCACCGGAGCGCGGCTGGTCAAGGATGCCCTGGGCTGGCACATTGCCTTCCGTATTACCACCCACGATTCTGTTCCCGCCTCACACGCCGGGCCGGAGGTCGGCATCGATGCGGGGGTGGTGGTGCCGCTGGCTCTGTCCGATGGCACCGACTTCCGCCACAGCCCGTGGCTGACTTCGAAGGAGCGGGCTCGCCTGCTCGAGTTGGAGCGCCGGGCCGCGCAGCAGAAGTCTTGCCGCACGAAAGGCGAGCGCACCAGCGCCCGCCTGCACCGCACCTATGACCAGATCGCCGGGTTGCGCGCGAAAGCCAAGCGCCGACACCTCGACTGGCAGCACAAGGCCACCACGGAGATCGCCCGCACATACGGCACGGTCGTGGTAGAAGACCTGCACATCACGAACATGGTCAGGTCCGCCAGGGGCACTGTGGAGGAGCCCGGCACCCGGGTGGCGCAGAAGGCGGGCCTGAATCGGGTGATCCACGCGGAGGCCTGGGGCCGTACCCTCACAATGCTGGACTACAAGACCCGCCACCACGGTGGGTCCCTGCACAAGGTCCCCGCCCCCGGCACTTCTCTACGCTGCTCGCAATGCGGCACGACTGCATCGGGCAGCAGGGAGTCCCAGGCCATATTCGTGTGCAAGAACCCGGCGTGCTGCTGGGTCGGCAACGCCGATACGAACGGCGCTCGCAACGTTCTTGCTTCATACCGGATGGGCCTCGCGCTTGTCCCGGCTGCCGGAAGGTGCAGTCGTCAGACGCGGAAGCGCGTCAAGCCCGCCACCGCAAGGTAGGAGGGAATCTCCATCGTTCACGAAGGAGAGCACTTCAACAGCCCAACTCGGTCCTGCCCGCCGCGATGCGCGGCACGTACGACGGCTCCGCGATCTCCGGCGTCGACAAGTGGGTCAGGACGCGCGGCGAGCGGATGATGTTCGTGTACGGGCAGAACGACCCGTGGAGCGCCGAGAGGTTCACCCCGAGCCGGCGCGACTCGTACCGCTATGTCGTGCCCGGCTCCAACCACGGCGCGTCCATCGCCAAGCTGCCCGCGGACGAGCAGGCCAAGGCCGTCGCCACGGTCAAGCGCTGGGCCGGCGTGCAGTAGCGTCCCGAAAGACCCGTGCAGTGGGAGTCATGGCAGGTCAGCGTGGTTCTAGGGTCCCGGTCGCGGAATCGTGCGGACGCCTTGGGGTGGGGCGGCGATGATTTCCGGCCGGGGCCGGGGTCTACCTCTCATAGAGACCCCGCACAGGTCACACCTGTCCGTACGTGAGGAGCCCCGCATGACCGACGCGACCGATCAGACCGTCCCGGCCGTCCCGATGGTGGACTTCGGCCCCCAGACCCGCCTCGTCGCGCGCCTCGCGGACGGCGTGGGCGAGGACCAGCTCGGCCTTCCCACTCCGTGTCCGGAGTACGCGGTGCACCACCTGCTCGGGCACATCGTGGGCCTGACCGTCGCCTTCCGCGACGCCGGGCGCAAGGACCTGGGCCCGACGACGGACACGAACCCCGGAGCGTCCCTGCCCGACATCACGGACGGCTGGCGGGACACGCTGGCCAAGGCGCTCGACGAACTCGCGGAGACGTGGCGCGACCCGGCGGCCTGGCAGGGGATGACCCGCGCGGGCGGCGTCGACCTGCCCGGCGGCGTGGCGGGCCTCGTCGCCCTGGACGAACTCGTCGTGCACGGCTGGGACCTGGCGAGGGCCACGGGCCAGGAGTACGACCCCGAGGAGGCTGCCCTGGGAGCGGCCCACGCGTTCCTCGCGCAGTCCACGGGCCCGGACCGCCCGCCCATCTTCGGCCCCGTGGTCCCCGTCCCGGACGAGGCACCACTCCTGGACCGGGTCGTGGGGCTGAGCGGCCGCGAACCGCAGTGGAGGCCCGCCCCCTGAAACCCGTCCACCCACTCGGCGCGCACCGTAGGGTGCCCGGATGGCGCTCACCCTCACCGTCCTCGGCACCGCATCGCCCCACCCGCGGCCCGGACACCCCTGCTCCGGATACCTCCTGACGGCAGGAGACGTACGGGTCTGGGTGGACGCGGGCCCCGGCACGTTCGCCGAACTTCAGCGGCACACCACCCCGGAGGCGCTGACCGCCGTCTGGATCTCGCATCTGCACTCCGACCACTGGGCCGACCTCATCGCGGCGGCGGCCGGCATCGGTGACGGCGGCCTCACCGTGCCCGCGCCCCTGCCAGTCCACGCCCCTGCGGGTTGCGCGCGGAGGCTGGCCGGGTTCTTCGGAAGTGACGACCCGTCGCAGCTCGCGGCGGTCTTCGACTTCCGCGACCTGGGCGACGGACACCGGGCAGACCTGGGCGGCGGCCTGATCCTGGAGAGCAGACGCGTCGCGCACGGGGGAGTGGAGGCGTACGGACTGCGCGTCGAGTACGAGGGCGTGGTCTTCGCGTACTCCGGGGACACCGGACCCTCCCCCGAGCTGACCGAACTCGCCGCCGGCGCCGACCTGTTCCTGTGCGAGGCCGACATCGACCGGCGGCGGGACGGTGAGCCGGTCCATCTGACCCCGGAGGACGCGGGGGCCGTCGCGAGGGCGGCGGGCGTCGGGGAGCTGGTGATCACCCATGTCGGCCCCACGCTCACCGCCGAGGCGGCGACGGCCCGCGCCGGGGCGGTCTTCGGCGGCCGGACGTCGCAGGCCCGCGAGGGAGACGTTCTCCGCCTCCGTCGGAAGCGCTGACCAATCACCCGGAATTTCATCCCGGATGCCCCCGCGTACGTGACGAGTAGCAGGAGCAGCCCGGCGAGTGCCATGAGCGCGCCCAGGAAACGGAGATGGCCGGGTGTGCCGAAAATGGCCGGGGACGTGTCGGGACGGCCCATGGCCGCCCAGGTGTCCGAGTTCTTCTGGCGAATCCGTTCGGATCTTCGGGGCGTGATCCCTCGTCACCGAACTCAACTGGGCGCCCCGCCCGCACATCGGCAGGACCGTTCGTGCCCGCATGGCGCCGACGAGCAGCTGAACCGCAGGGCTGGATTTCTATGGATCGCGTATCGATCGGATAAAGCACCTGTCGCCGCTCGTGTGATGCGCGTAGACAAGCGGTGACCTGGCGCGAACGATCACGTGACGCGGTGTGCGCGCCGGGTCTCCTTCCGACCCGACGGCCGCTGCAGGCCAGATCCGGAGACACCATTCATGCGGAAGTCCATCAGAGTCGCGGGGATCGCCGCGGCGTGCGCCCTCGCGGGCGGTGCCGTCTACGGTACGGGCGCGGCGAGTGCCGGCGGCGCGTCGGCGAGCACCACCGCGGAGCCCCACAACATAGGTCTCCTCACCACGGAGATCACCTCGTACTACGGTGCCATGCAGGACAGCGCCGGCGTGTGGCAGGCCTCGGCCGACAGCCAGTACGCCAAGGACCTGGCGCGCATCGAGGCGGGTGCGAAGAGGCAGATCGCCAAGGCCGCCAAGCAGCACCACGGAAAAGGTGACAAGCCCGCCGTCGTCTTCGACATCGACGACACCCTTCTCCTCAGCCTCGACTACGAGAAGAAGACCAACTATGTCTACAACGACGCCAGTTGGAAGGAGTACGTGGCAAAGGCGAACCGACCGGCCGTCTTCGGCACGCCCGGTCTCATCGACTACGCGCAGTCCAAGGGCGTCGAGGTCTTCTACAACTCCGGTCTGGGCGAGACGCAGCGCGCCGCCGCCGTCGAGAACCTGAAGAAGGTCGGCATCGACGTCAACCTCGACGCCGACCATGTCTTCCTCAAGGACAAGACCAACCCGCCTGCCTACCTCAGCGGTTGCGCCACCGCGAGCGCCTGGAACTGCACCACCGTGCAGTACAAGTCGGGCACCCGCAAGCACATCGAGTCCCTCGGCTACGACATCGTCGGCAACTTCGGCGACCAGTACTCCGACCTCGAGGGCGGCTACGCCGACAAGACGTACAAGTTCCCGAACCCGACGTACTACGTCAGCTAGTCGCACGGCCGCGAGCGTCGGCGTGCACCGGGTCGGCTACCGGTGCACGCCGCCGCCTGCGGCAGCTAAACCGAGGGGACCCTGTGCCAGAAGTGGTCCACGATGTCGTCGAGATAGCGCTGGCCCGCCTCGCCCGAGGCGATCGAACCGCCCGCCCGGCTCAGCGTCGCCGCCATCAGGGTCTGGTATTCCTGGTGCATTTCGCGCAACGCGCCGTCGAGGTCACGGCGTTCCATCGAGAGCAGCTTGGCGATCGCGCGGACGTGTGCCTGCCAGCGGGTACTGACGGCGTCCCGCAGCAGCTGCGCCAAGTCGTCCTCGCGGCCCGTGATGGAGATCAGGTCCCGTGGGGCCAGGGCGAGCACCGAGGCAAGCGCCGCGGACTGGCGGTTGTTGCCACCCCACTGGCCGGTCGCCTCCATCTGCTGGTACGCGCCGATGTCGAGGCCGACGCCGCGGGCCACGTCCTCGACGGCCAGACCGCGGGCGAGACGATGCTCCCGCAAGGTGCGCGGGGCGCCGATGAGCTGGTTGGGCGCGCACCACAACGCGCCGGCCAGCGCGGTGAGTTCGGTCGAACTGGGCAGTGCGGTGCCGCGCTCCCACGCGGTGATGTGGTCCGGGGTGATGTGACTCATTCCGTACGACGCGCGCATGCCGTACGCAACGTGACCGGGAGCCATCCCGAGGTTCTCCCGCATGGTGCGCGCGGCTCTGGCGTTGAAGGGGGGTGTCGGATCCGCTGTCGGGTGACGATGCACCAGCACAGAGTAAGGAGTGTTCGCGTGGCCGGTTTTCGACCGTTCCGTAGCAATCATGACTTAGACGGACAGTGGAATCGAGATTTCGTAGGAACCGACAGGAGATGGAGTCTGACGCGGAGGCGGTTCGGGGATCGTATGGAGCTCTTGGGGCTGAATGTGATGTTCCGTTATCGGCAAATAGCCTGAACAAGTGCCCTCTGGGCGGGAATTCGGTTCCCGTGAGCGCACGTATGATCCGGTCTCGCCCGTGTGCGCCTTCGTTCATGGCTCACACGGTGCGGTGACAGGTGAATCCCACGAGAGAGTTGTCCCTGGCGTGCGGTACGGCACGCCGGGATCCCTGGATCCTCAGATCGCTGTAGAGCCTGGAGAAGTCATGCAGACCAACGCGACCGGCCCGGTGAACTCCACCACCGCGCCCCCCGCGGGATCGGGCAGTGTCGTCGACCGCTATTTCCGTATATCGGAGCGCGGTTCGACGTACGGCAGGGAGATACGCGGCGGATTCGCCACGTTCTTCACGATGGCGTACATCCTCGTCCTCAATCCGATCATCCTCGGCAGCACCAAGGACAAGTTCGGTGACCAGCTCGATCCGGTCCAACTCGTCACCGCCACGGCCCTCGTGGCCGCGGTGATGACCGTGATCATGGGCGTCGGCGGCAATCTGCCGCTCGCCCTCGCGGCGGGCCTCGGGCTCAACGCCGTCGTCGCCTTCCAGCTCGCGCCGCAGATGGCCTGGGACGACGCGATGGGGCTCATCGTGCTCGAGGGCCTGCTGATCTGCGTCCTGGTCCTGACGGGCCTGCGCGAGGCGGTCATGCATGCCATTCCGCAGCCGCTCAAGCAGGCCATCAGCGTAGGTATCGGCCTGTTCATCGCCTTCATCGGTTTCGTCGACTCCGGGTTCGTCACCCGCATTCCCGATGTCGCGAACACCACCGTTCCGGTGCAGCTCGGCACCGGCACCCTGACCGGCTGGCCCATGCTGGTGTTCTGCGCCGGGGTGCTCCTGACGATCGTGCTGCTGGCCCGCAAGGTGAAGGGCGCCATCCTCATCAGCATCGTGGCGATGACGCTGGTCGCCATCGCGGTCAACGAGCTCGCCGACGTCAAGTCCTGGGGTCTCACCGTGCCCCAGGTGCCGGACAAGCTCGTCGCCTCGCCGGATTTCGGCCTCCTCGGTCACTTCGATCTGTTCGGTGCCTTCGGCCAGGTGGGCGCGCTCACGGTGGTGCTGTTCGTCTTCACCCTGATCCTTTCGGACTTCTTCGACACCATGGGCACCGTCGTCGGCATCACGGCCGAGGCCGGGCTGCTCGACGAACGCGGCCAGGTGCCGAACGTCGGCCGGGTGCTGTTCATCGACAGCGTGGCCGCCGTCGCGGGCGGCGCTGCCTCCGCCTCCTCGGCGACCACGTACGTCGAGTCGGCCGCGGGTGTCGGAGAGGGCGCGCGGACCGGCTTCGCGAACCTGGTCACCGGCGGCCTGTTCGCGCTGGCCCTGTTCCTCACCCCGGTCCTGACGATCGTGCCGATGCAGGCCGCGGCGCCTGCCTTGATCGCGGTCGGCTTCCTGATGATGACGCAGGTCAAGCACATCGACTGGGAGCGGTTCGAGATCGCCATCCCGGCGTTCCTGACCATCGCCGTCATGCCGTTCACGTACTCCATCACCAATGGCATCGGCGCGGGCTTCGTCTCGTACGTCGTCATCAAGGCGTCCCTCGGCAAGGCGCGTGAGGTGCACTGGCTGCTGTGGGGCGCGGCCGCGCTCTTCCTCGTGTACTTCGCGATCGACCCCGTGGAGCAGCTGCTCGGCGTGAAGTGAAGGCGCAGAGCCGTGATTTAGGCTCGTGTGTCGTGACCGGCTATCTCGACCGCCTCGCGGAGCTGCTGCGCGAGGCGCACGGGCTTCCGCCGGACCGTGTCGCCGTCACGGTCGCCGATCTCGCGGCGTATCTGGCGCAGGCCGGGGGAGCGGACCCGCAGGACGCGTTCGGTCCGGTCGACGCGTTCGCCCGGCGCCTCGCCCCGTCCGGGACGTCCGCAGCCGACGAGCACCTGGAGACCTGGCGCTGGCTCGCCGACACGTATGCCGACGAGCACCTTCTGAACCGCTTCGGTGACGAGGGCTGGGAGGTCGAGCGGGTCGACCCGCTCGGCCGCTTCGTCAGCCACCGCGACCCGGAGCGGCCGCGGCGCTGGGAGTACCGGCGCGAGCTGATCACCGAGGGCGGCGAACGCCTCGACGAACGGCTCGCGCCCGACGGCTGGGAGCCGTGCGGCAGCTGGGTCGTGTACGCGTGGTTCAAGCGTGAGAAGGCGGTCGGCGCCGGCCCGGCGCCCGCGCCACCCGAACCGCCGCCGGTCCCGCGGCGCCCCACGTTCCCTGGGCGCCGGCGCGGTTACGTACTCATGGGCGGCGTCCTGGCCCTCGTCGCCGTTGCCGTGGTGGCGGCGAGCACCGGCACGGGCTTCGGCGTCGGTCTCGCGGTGGGCCTGCTGGTGGGAGTGCTGGTGACAGCCTGGGCGGTACGCGGCCGGCGCCGCCGGGGCCTTCGTGCGCGGGGCCGGAACGCCGGTTCCGGCCCACCACCGAGCCCGCCTACCCCTTGAGCGCCGCCGACATCATCGCCTTCGCGATCGGCGCCGCAAGACCGTTGCCGCTCACCTCCGAGCGGGCCGCGTCCGACTGCTCCACGACGACCGCCACAGCGACCTCCTTGCCGGTGGAGTCGTCCTTCCCGTACGACGTGAACCAGGCGTACGGCGTCTTGCTGTTGTTCTCGCCGTGCTGGGCCGTACCCGTCTTGCCGCCCACCGTCGCGCCCGCGATCTGCGCGTTCGTACCGGTGCCCTGCTCCACGACCGTCTCCATCGCCGACTGGAGCTGCGAGGCCGTGGAACCGCTGAGCACGCGCGTGTCGTCGCCGTCGGCGAAGCTCTTGATCGCGTTGCCGTCGGCGTCCGTGACCTGCGAGACCATGTGCGGCGAGGCCTGCCGGCCGCCGTTGGCGATCGTTGCCGAGACCATCGCCATCTGGAGCGGAGTAGCCGTCACATCGAACTGGCCGATGCCCGACAGACCTGTCTGCGCCTTGTCCATGTCCTTCGGGTACACGCTCTGCGAGGCCCTGACCGGCATGTCCTGTTCGGCGTCGTTGAAGCCGAACTTCTCGGCCATCGCCCTGACCTTGTCCTGGCCCAGGTCGACGGCGATCTTCCCGAAGACGTTGTTACAGGAGTAGCGCAGCGCCGTACGGATCGAGGCGTCCTCGCAGGGCGCGGACGCGCTCTCGTTCTTGAGGTCCGTGGTGGTGCCCGGCAGCCGGAACGGGTTCGGGCTGTCGGTCTTCGCGTCCACCGACGAGTAGAGCCCGTCCTCCAGCGCGGCCGCCGCCACGACCAGCTTGAACGTGGACCCGGGCGGCAGCGCCTGCTTGATCGCGCGGTTCAGCGTCGGCTGGTCCTTGTCCTTCGACAGAGCCGTCCACGCCTTGCCGTCCGTGGCCGAGTCCGAGCCGCTGATCTTCGACGGGTCGAACGACGGCGTCGAGACGAGACCGAGCACCTTCCCGGTCTTCGGATCGATCGCGACGGCCGCGCCCTTCTTGTCGCCGAGCGCGCCGTACGCGGCCTTCTGCACGGACGGGTCGATGGTCGTGACCACGTCACCCGGCTCGGTGTGCTTGCCGGTGACCGCGTCGACGGGGTTCTTGAGCCGGGTGTCCGTGCCGTCGAGGATGTCCTGGTAGATGCCCTCGAGCTGCGTCTGGCCGTACACCTGCGAGCTGAAACCCGTCACACCCGCATAGAGATCGCCGTCCTTGTACGTGCGCTTGTACGCGAGGTCGCTGCCGCCGCCCGTTCTCTTCGAACCGGTGACCGCCTCGCCGCCCACGATGATGTCGCCCAGGGGATACGCGTACTGCTCCATCACGTTCCGCCGGTTGTCCTTGTTGTCCGCGAGGGCCCGGCCGTCGTAGAACTGCACCCACGTCGCCCTCACCAGCAGAGCGAGCACGAGGAGCAGACAGAAGACCGAGGCGCGTCTGATCGTCTTGTTCATCCCGCACAGAAGACGAGCGACGGAGAGCGAATCGTTCCGGTCCGGCCCGGTTTCTCAGTGAATCCTCATCATGAGATCCGTGTCACCGGCCGGCAGGCGATCCGCCTCCGCCCCGCGCGGGGGAGACGGGCCGCCCCTGGAAAAGTCCGCGCGTCAGAGACGGCGCGTCGCCAGTGTCAGCCGGTCGCGGGCGTCGAACAGCGCGTCCTTCACCATCTGCTCGTGCGCGGGGGTCAGGCGCGCCACCGGCACCGAGCAGCTGATCGCGTCGCGCGCCGGTGTGCGGTACGGGATCGCGACGCCGAAGCAGCGAAGCCCCAGCGTGTTCTCCTCGCGGTCCACCGCGATGCCCTGCTCGCGCACCGCGTGCAGCTCCTCGATGAGCTTCTCGCGGTCGGTGATGGTGTGCTCGGTGAGCGCCGGGAGCGTCTCGGGGAGCATCTTGCGGACCTGCTCGTCGGTATGGGTCGCGAGCAGCGCCTTGCCGAGGGACGTGGAGTGCGCGGGCAGCCGGCGGCCGACGCGGGTGAAGGGCCGCAGGTAGTGCTGCGACTGGCGCGTGGCGAGATAGACGACGTTCGTGCCGTCGAGGCGCGCCAAGTGGATCGTCTCCGTGGTGTCGTCGGAGAGCCGGTCGAGGGTGGGGCGGGCCGCGGCCACCACCTCGTCGCCGTCGATGTACGACGTGCCGACGAGCAGGGCGCGTACGCCGATGCCGTACCGCGTGCCCGTCGCGTCCGTCTCCACCCAGCCGAGCTCGACGAGCGTGCGAAGGAGCATGTACAGGCTGGATTTGGGGTAACCGACCGCTTCCTGGACGGCCGCCAGGGAGTGCATTCCGGGCCGGCCCGCGAAGTATTCGAGCAATTCCACGGTCCGTACCGCGGACTTGACCTGAGCCCCGCCGCCCGTCTCACCTGCCGACATTCCCTTGACCCCTTCGTTCGACCAGAATTAGTGTCCTGAGTCCGAAGCGCATTCATCATCAGGGACAGCGTTCAGCATATCGAACAGCTGCTGTTCGTCGTCAGGTGAGCGGCACAAATCTGGAGGAACCCGCGGTGGCAGCAGCACCAGTCTGGAGTGTCGACCCCCGAACCGGGAAGCATCGGGAGCAGGTCGCGGTGGAAGCCACAGCCGAGGAGGTGGACCAGGCGGTCCGCGCCGCGCAGGCCGCCACGGGCGCCCTCGCGGACCGCACCGTGCGCGCCGCCTTCCTGCGCAGCGCCGCCGAGCTCCTCGACGCTTCCAAGGACCACCTGGTGGAGGCCGCGGACGCGGAGACCGCGCTCGGTCCCGTCCGCCTCACCGGTGAACTCGCCCGCACCAGCTACCAGTTGCGCGCTTTCGCGGACATCGTCGACGAGGGCGCCTTCCTGGGCATCGTCATCGACCACCCCGACGACTCGGCGACCCCGCCGATCCCGGACCTTCGCCGCTACAAGGTGCCGCTGGGCGTCGTCGCCGTCTACTCGGCGTCGAACTTCCCGTTCGCCTTCTCCGTGCCCGGCGGGGACACCGCGAGCGCGCTCGCCGCGGGCTGCCCCGTCGTCGTCAAGGCCCACCCCGACCACCCGGCCACCTCCGAACTGGTCGCCTCGGTGCTGCGCAGGGCCGCCGCCCAGCACGGTATTCCGGAGGGCGTGCTCGGTCTGGTCCACGGCTTCGAGGCGGGCGTCGAGCTCGTGAAGCACCCGCTGGTCTCGGCCGCCGGATTCACCGGTTCCGTACGGGGCGGGCGCGCCCTGTTCGACTCGGCGGCCGCCCGCCCCGTGCCGATCCCCTTCCACGGCGAACTCGGCTCCCTCAACCCCGTGGTCATCACGGCCCAGGCCGCGGCCGAGCGTGCCGAGCAGATCGGCGCCGGGCTCGCGGGCTCCATGACGCTCGGCGTCGGCCAGTTCTGCGTGAAGCCCGGCCTCGTCTTCGCGCCCAGCGGTGCCGACGGCGACCGCCTCGTCAAGTCCCTCACCGACGCCGTCAGCGACACCGACGCGGGCGTGCTCCTCGACCACCGCATGCGCGACAACTTCGTCGCGGGCGTCGCCGAGCGCGCGGAGCTGCCCGACGTGGACGCCCCCGTGACCCCGGGCGCGGGCAGCGAGCACACCGTCAGCCCCGGCTTCCTCACGGTCCCGGCCCAGCGCCTGGCCACCGATGGCGGCGACCACGACCTCCTCCTGGAGGAGTGCTTCGGTCCGGTGACGGTCGTCGCCCGCTACGAGGACGACGCCGAGGTCACCTCCGTGCTCTCGCGGCTGCCCGGCAACCTCACGGCCACCGTCCACGTGTCCGAGGGCGAGGCCGCGGGCCAGGGGCGCGGCGCCGAGATCCTCGCCGAGCTCACCCCGCTCGCGGGCCGCGTCCTGGTCAACGGCTGGCCCACCGGCGTCGCCGTCGCCCCCGCCCAGCACCACGGCGGCCCCTACCCGGCCACGACGTCCACCTCGACGTCCGTGGGCGGCACCGCCGTCGAGCGCTGGCTGCGCCCGGTCGCGTACCAGAACACCCCCGAGGCACTCCTGCCGCCGGAGCTGCGCGACGACAACCCGCTGGGCCTGCCGCGCCGCTACGAAGGCCGCCAGGAACTCTGAACCCGCCCGCCCCCTCACCGGGAAGCCCGTCTCTCGCCGGGAAGCCGGACCCTCGCCTGGAAAACTGACCCGATGGACATCGAACTCCCCGAACTCCCGTTCCCGCTGCGCACCTACGGCCCCGACGGGCACTGGTCGTACGAGGACGGGGTGCTCACCGGCTGGGCCGGACCCCGCCAGGACCGCTTCGTGCCGCCCACCGGCACGGCCCTGGACCCGGCGTCCGACGCGCCCCGCCTGCTCGGGGCACCGAAGGGCGACTTCCAGCTGCTCGCCCGGGTCACGGTCGGCTTCACCGCCGCCTTCGACGCGGGTGTGCTCTATCTGCACGTCGGCGAGCGCGAGTGGGCCAAGCTCTGCCTGGAGCGCTCGCCCGACGAGCCGACCGTCTGCACCGTCGTCACGCGCGGCCGCTCCGACGACGCCAACGCGTTCGTCGTGGGCGGCAGCACGGTGTGGCTGCGCATCAGCCGCACCGGTTCGGCGTTCGCCTTCCACGCCTCGCCGGACGGCGAGAAGTGGACCTTCGTCCGGATCTTCTCGCTGGGCGACGAGGAGTCCGCGGGCGCGGCCCTGGTCGGCTTCATGGCACAGGCCCCGGTCGGTGACGGCTGCGTCGTCACGTACGAGGCCATCGAGTTCCGCCCGAGCTGGCCACAGGGCCTGAGGGACGGTTCCTGACACCTCGGGAACCCAGGGGCACCTCACCGCCCGGGCACCTCACCGCCCGGTCCGGGGAATGAGCCGCCGGGGCCGGGCGTTGAAGGGGGTCGCAGGGCACACCCTGTGCCGTACGAATCTGGAGTGACCCCCATGCGCGTCGAGATCTGGTCCGACATAGCCTGCCCCTGGTGCTACGTCGGCAAGGCCCGCTTCGAGAAGGCCCTGGCAGCCTTCCCGCACCGTGACGGCGTGGAGGTGGTCCACCGCTCCTTCGAGCTCGACCCGACGCGCGCCAAGGGCGACAGCGGTCTCGTGATCCCGATGCTCGCGCAGAAGTACGGCATGACCGAGGACCAGGCGCAGGCCGCCGAGCGCAACCTCGGCGAGAACGCCGCCTCCGAGGGCCTCGCCTACCTCACCGAGGGCCGCGACCACGGCAACACCTTCGACATGCACCGCCTCCTCCACTTCGCGAAGGAGCAGGGCCGCCAGGACGAGCTGATCGGCCTCCTGTACCGCGCGAACTTCGCCGACGAGCGGTCCGTCTTCGCCGACGCCGACGAGTACCTCATCGGCCTTGCCGCCGAGGCAGGACTCGACGCCGACGAGGCCCGCGCCGTCCTCGCCGACCCCGCCCGGTACGCCGACGACGTGCGCGCCGACGAGCGCGAGGCCGCCGAGCTCGGCGCGAACGGCGTGCCCTTCTTCGTCCTCGACCGCAAGTACGGCGTCTCCGGCGCCCAGCCTGCCGAGGTCTTCGCCCAGGCTCTGGAGCAGGCGTGGGGCAGCCGCTCGCCGCTCCAGGTCATCGACAGCGGCGACGCCGAGGCCTGTGGCCCGGACGGATGCGCGGTCCCGCAGAACTGACACGGGCCGCGGGAGCGGTACGCAGCCCCGGGAGCAGCACTTATAAGAGACGCTTAGGGGTACTGCTCAACAACGCGCAATGGACCGATAGTTGGCCAGGCGGCACAGTGGACTCATGGAGACTCTCGATCACGCGCTCGTGCGCGCCGAGTTCGCACCCGTCACCAGCTATCTGAACACCGCGAGCACCGGGCTGCTCCCGTCCCGCACGGTGGCGGCCATGAAGGACGCGGTCGCCTCCGTCGCGGCCGGCCGCCCCGCCGACATGTTCGCGGACGTGGAGGCCGCCCGCGCCGCCTTCGCCCGGCTTGCCGGGGTTCCGGCCGACCGGGTGGCGGCCGGCGCCTCGGTGGCCGTCTACACCGGAGTCATCGCCGCCTCGCTCCCGGCGGGCGCCGAGGTCCTCACCGCGCAGGACGACTTCAGCTCGACCGTGAACCCCTTCTACGTACGCGGCGATCTCAAGGTCCGCACCGCGCCCCTGGAGGGGATCGCCGACGCCGTTCGGCCCGGCACCGCGCTGGTCGCCGTCAGCGCGGCCCAGTCCGCCGACGGACGCGTCGCCGACCTGCCCGCGATCCGCGAGGCGGCCCGCGCTCACGGCGCCCGCACCTACATCGACTGCTCCCAGGCCGCGGGCTGGCTGCCCGTCGACGCGGACGCGCAGGACTACACGTCCACCGTCGGCTTCAAGTGGCTCCTGTGCCCGCGCGGCGTGAGCTTCCTCGTCGTCCCGCAGGACATGGGATCCCTCAGCGCGGTCTTCGCGGGCTGGGTCGCGGGCGAGCGCCCGTGGGACAGCTGCTACGGACCCGTCGAGGAGCTCGCCCACTCCGCGCGGCGGTTCGACGAGAGCCCCAGCCTCTTCTCGTACGCGGGCGCGCGGCACTCCCTGGCGCTCATCGAGGAACTCGGCGTCGACGCCATCCGCGCCCATGACCTCGCCCTCGCGGAGCGCTTCCGCGCGGGCCTCGCCACACTCGGCCACGAGCCCGTGCCCGCGCCGGGCTCGCCCATGGTCTCGGTCCCGGGTCTCGGCGCACGTCAGCCGGAGCTGAGCCGGGCCGGCATCGAGGTCTCCCACCGCGCGGGCAACCTGCGGGCGGCCTTCCACCTGTACAACACGGAGTCCGACGTCGACCGGCTGCTGGACGCGCTGTCCGGCTGACGCTTTCGGACTGCCCCTTCTGGACTGACGTGTCGGCTACGGAACGTGTGCGAGAGAAGCGACAGGCCGGGCACCGCGCCCGACTGGCGCTGACGCCTGCACAGATCCGGCTCATGGACGATCAGGCGCACGCGGCCCGCACCACGTGGAACTGCCTGCACGACTGGCGGACGATGCTCCCGAAGGCCAGTTGGGGCGACACCTTGCCCGGCGTCGCCCCAACTCAGTCCCGCACGAAGGTCACTTCACCGGCGTGAAGTCCCGCGCGCCGATGAACTCGGGCCGTCGCACCGGAGCCGCGAACGGCTCCACCGCCGTGTTCTCCACGCTGTTGAACACGATGAAGACGTTCGAGCGCGGATACGGGGTGATGTTGTCCCCGGAGCCGTGCATGGCGTTGCAGTCGAACCACGTCGCCGAGCCCGCGCTGCCCGTGAACAGGCGGATGCCGTGCCGGTCCGCGAACTTGGTCAGCGCCTCGTCCGAGGGCGTGCCCGCGTCCTGCATCTGGAGGGACTTCTTGTAGTTGTCCCTCGGCGTCTCGCCCGCGCAGCCCAGGAACGTCCTGTGCGACCCCGGCATGATCATCAAGCCGCCGTTGGTGTCGTAGTTCTCGGTCAGCGCGATCGAGACGGACACGGTCCGCATGTTCGGCAGGCCGTCCTCCGCGTGCCAGGTCTCGAAGTCCGAGTGCCAGTAGAAGCCACTCGCCCCGAAGCCGGGCTTCACGTTGATCCGCGACTGGTGGACGTACACGTCGGAGCCGAGGATCTGCCGCGCCCGGCCGACCACCCGCTCGTCGCGCACCAGGTTCGCGAACACCTCGCTGATCCGGTGCACCTCGAAGACGGACCGCACATCCTGCGACGTGGGCTCGACGATGGAACGCTCGTCGGCCTTGACCGCCGGATCCGTGACCAGCCGGTTCAACTCCGCCTGGTAGACGCCGATCTCGTCCGGCCCGATCAGCTCGGGGATCGACAGGAAGCCGTCCCGTTCGAACGACTGCAGGTCCGACTGGCGGATCGGACCGCTCGCGCCCGGCGGAGACCAGACGACGGGGTCGACGCGGGGCGTCGCCACCTCGGAGACGCCGCGGGTCGGGTAGAGGTCGGTACGTGTCTCCGTGCTCATAAGGGTCAGGCCTCCTCGGTCAGCAGCGGGTAGACGCCGTTCTCGTCATGGTCCTCCCGTCCGGTCACGGGAGGGTTGAACACGCACACGCAGCGGAAGTCGGTCTTGGGGCGCAGGGTGTGGCGCTCATGGCCGTTCAGGAGGTACATCGTGCCCGGCTCGATCCAGTGCTTCTCGCCGGTCTCCTTGTTGGTGAGCTCGGCCTCGCCCTCGACGCACAGCACGGCCTCGATGTGGTTGGCGTACCACATGTCGGTCTCCGTGCCCGCGTAGAGGATCGTCTCGTGCAGTGAGAAGCCGACCTTCTCCTTGGCAAGGACGATGCGCTTGCTCTCCCAGGTGCCGGTCGCCGACTTCACATGCCGGTCGGTGTTCTCGATCTCCTTGAACGAACGGACGATCACGGTGAGTTGCTGCCTTTCTCTTCTACGTGGTGAGGGGGCGCCTGCCCGCTTGAGCGGAAGTCAGGCGGTCTCGCGCACGGCCCGGGTGAGCGTGCGCAGTCCCTCTTCCAGCTCCTCGGGCGTGATCGTCAGCGCCGGAAGCAGCTTGACGACCTCGCTCTCGGGGCCGGAGGTCTCGATGAGCAGACCGAGCTCGAAGGCGCGCTTGGCGACCTTGTCCGCCCGGTCCTTGTCGCGGAATTCCAGGCCCCACACCAGGCCGCGTCCGCGGTACTCGACGGTGTCGCCCGGGAACTCGTCGCGGAGAGCGCCGAGGGCCTCCTCGATCTGCTGGCCGCGGGCGAGCGTCTGCTTCTCCATGGCGGGGCCGTCGGTCCAGTACGCCTCAAGGGCGGCGGCGGCCGTCACGAACGCGGGGTTGTTGCCGCGGAACGTGCCGTTGTGCTCGCCCGGCTCCCAGATGTCGAGCTCCGGCTTGAACAGGCACAGGGACATGGGGAGCCCGTACCCGCTGATGGACTTCGAAACAGTCACGATGTCCGGTGTGATGCCCGCCTCCTCGAAGGAGAAGAACGCACCGGTGCGGCCGCAGCCCATCTGGATGTCGTCGACGATCAGGAGCATGTCCCAGCGCTCGCAGACATCGGCCAGCTTGCGCAGCCACTCCGCGCGGGCGACGTTGATGCCGCCCTCGCCCTGCACCGTCTCGACGATCACGGCGGCGGGCGTGTTCAGGCCCGAGCCGGAGTCCTCCAGGAGGCGCTCGAACCAGATGAAGTCCGGGGTCTGCCCGTCGAGGTAGTTGTCGAACGGCATCGGGGTGCCGTGCACCAGCGGGATGCCGGCGCCCGCGCGCTTGAAGGCGTTGCCGGTCACCGCGAGGGAGCCGAGCGACATGCCGTGGAAGGCGTTCGTGAACGACACGATCGACTCGCGGCCCTTGACCTTGCGGGCCAGCTTCAGGGCCGACTCGACGGCGTTGGTGCCCGTCGGGCCCGGGAACATGACCTTGTACGGCAGGTCGCGCGGGCGCAGGATGATGTTCTGGAACGACTCCAGGAAGGCGCGCTTCGCCGTCGTCGACATGTCGAGCCCGTGCGTGACGCCGTCGCGCTCCAGGTAGTCGATCAGGGCGCGTTTGAGGACCGGGTTGTTGTGCCCGTAGTTGAGCGATCCCGCGCCCGCGAAGAAGTCGAGGTAGTCGTGGCCGTCCTCGTCGAACATGCGGCTGCCCTGCGCCCGGTCGAAGACGGTGGGCCAACCGCGGCAGTAGCTGCGCACCTCCGACTCAAGGGTCTCGAAGACGCTCAGGTCCGGCTGGGTGATGGTCACAGCGAATCTCCTGGGAGATGGGGGTGGGGGTGGCTTGGAAGAGGTCGAGCAGTCATGCGGTCATGCGGTCATGCGGTGACGAGAAGTGATGAGGGGCCGGTCGTGGGTCAGACGATCGGCCCGATGCGGTGGAGCACTTCGGGCTCGTGCCCGTCGTCCGGGAAGAGGCCCGCGTCGAACAGCACCGTCTGCGCGACCTGCGCGCCGTTGCGGCGCGCGAACGAGGCGAACAGGCGCTGCGAAGCGGTGTTGTCGGGCGAGATCGTCGTCTCGAGCACGGTTGTCGCGCGGTCGGCGGCGACCTTCGCCCAGAGCCCGTCGAGCAGTGCCCCGGCCAGACCGCGCCCCCGGTGCGCATGGTCGACGGCCACCTGCCACACCACGAGGATGCGCGGGTTCTCCGGCCGGATGTACCCGGTGATGAACCCGGCGACGGAGCCGGCGGAGTCCCGCGCCACGACGGACGTGGCGGCGAAGTCCCGGCACCACAGCAGATAGCTGTACGAGGAGTTGAGGTCGAGCACCTTCGAGTCGCGGGCGATGCGCCAGATTGCGGCTCCGTCGGCCACGTCGGGCCGGTCGATCCGCAAGCTCTCGGGCATTTCCAGGAATTGCGCGGTCATGTGAATTCAATTTACCGAGCAAGTTCGGGGATTGCATCGCGGGAGAGGGTTACGTAAATGCGCCTCCTGTGTTATCGCGCGGGTGGGTGCGCGCACGCGAGATCTCGATGGTATGTGCCCATTTGCCCCGGACGAAGTACGCGAATCACGTACTATGTGGAGTACGTCACAGCTGCGTAACCCGGGCGAGACGCGTCCGAATTACGCCGATTCTCGTTGTTGAAATCTTAGTGTTTACGTCCCCGAAAAGCGGGCAGAAGAATATGGGAAGCTGCGCTGATAAATGCGAGAGAATTGACTCGGAAATCAAAAGAAGGCGCCACCCCATTGAAGGGGTGGCGCCTCGCTTTGTGAAGTCGTGGGACTACAGGGGCTGCACCCAGGCCGCCGCGACGGCCCTGCGCGCGCCCTCCAGGTCCACCGGCGCGCTCGACCCGTCCAGCTCGGCGAGCGCGCCGCCGAGCGCCGCGAGCGAGGACTGCACGACGCCCCGGGTGGCCTGCGGGCCGTAGTGGTTGACGCGGATCATCTCCTTGGCGAGCGCCCCGCCGCCGGCCGCCAGCGGCAGCACCGGGTCCACCGCCAGCGCCCGCGCGACCAGCTCCGAGGCGTCGATCCCCGCCGGGGCACGCAGCGTCGTCGCGACCGGCGCCGCGTCGCGGGCCTCGTACACGTACGGCTCGATGCCGCCGCCCAGCGCGAGCGCGCCCGCCCGCGTGGCCGCGGCGGCGCCGGCGTGACGGGCCGTCAAAGCGTCGAGGCCCTCCGCCTCGATGCGCTCGACACACGCCTCAAGGGCGAGCATCTCCAGCTGTGCCGGAGCGTGCAGCAGCGCTTTGCGCCCGCCGTCGATCCAGCGGTGCTTCCAGTCGAGCAGCGACAGGTACGAGTGGCGCGGCGCCTGCGGGCTGGACTCCATCCGCTCCCACGCCCGCGCGCTGACGGACACCGCGGAGACGCCCGCCGGGCCGCCCATGGCCTTCTGCGCGCCGATCACGCACAGGTCCACGCCCCACGCGTCGGGCAGGACCGGCTCGGCGGCGATCGACGCCACCGCGTCCAGGTAGAACAGCGCGCCGTGCTCCCGCACCACCTCGCCGATCTCGGCGACCGGGTTCGTGTTGCCGGTCGCGGCCTCCGCGTGCACGAGCGAGACGAAGTCGGTCTCGGGGTGCTCGGCGAGCGCGTCACGCACCTGCTCGGCCGTCACGGCGGTGTGGAACGGGACCGCCAGGTCGTACACCGTCGCGCCGCTGTCCCGCAGCCAGTCGCCGAAGGTCTGGCCGTAGGGGCCCGTGATGATGTTCAGGGCCACGGTGCCGGGGCGCGCGGTGCCGCGGATCGCGCCTTCGAGGGGCAGCAGCGCCTCGCCCTGCATGATCACGACGTCCTGCGAGGTGTCGAGCAGCCCGGCCACGCGCCGCTCGATGGAGGCGAAGTGCTCGGCGCTCAGGGGGGCCAGGTCAAGAAAAGGGTGGGTCACGATCGTGCTCTCTTCGCTCTCTTCGCTCACGTCGCCCGCGATCTTCGTTCACGAGTTCGTACGGCGGGCTGCCGTTCCGAGCGTACCCACCGGCCTCATAGGCTTCTGACATGAGTGAGCGCGCGGTGCTGCACGTGAAGGGGCGGGTCCTCGTCGGGCCCGACGACGTCAGGGACGAGCTGTGGGTCGTGGGCGGGCGGGTGACGTACGACCGGCCTGCCGGGCCCGGCCTCGACATCACCACCGTCGACGGGTGGGCCATGCCCGGCCTCGTCGACGCGCACTGCCATGTCGGCCTTGACGCGCACGGCCCGGTGCCCGCCGACGTCGCCGAGAAGCAGGCCCTCACCGACCGCGAGGCCGGCACGCTTCTGATCCGCGACGCGGGCTCCCCCTCCGACACCCGCTGGATCGACGACCGCGAGGACCTGCCCAGGATCGTCAGGGCCGGGCGGCACATCGCCCGCACCCGCCGCTACATCCGCAACTACGCGCACGAGATCGAGCCGCCCGAGCTGGTGGCCTACGTGGCGCGGGAGGCGAAGCGCGGCGACGGCTGGGTGAAGCTGGTCGGCGACTGGATCGACCGGGACGCGGGCGACCTGACCGCGTGCTGGCCCCGCGAGGAGGTCGAGGCCGCCATTGCTGAGGCGCACCGGCTCGGGGCACGCGTCACCGCCCACTGCTTCGCCGAGGACTCGCTGCGCGACCTCGTCGAGGCGGGCATCGACTGCATCGAGCACGCGACGGGCCTCACCGAGGACACGATCCCGCTGTTCGCCGAGCGCGGCGTCGCGATCGTCCCGACCCTCGTCAACATCGCCACGTTCCCGCAGATCGCCGCGGCCGGCGAGACCAGGTTCCCCCGCTGGTCGTCCCATCTGAACCGCCTGTACGAGCGCCGCTACGACACGGTGCGCGCGGCGTACGACGCCGGGGTGCCGGTCTACGTCGGCACCGACGCCGGCGGTTCGCTCGCGCACGGCCTGGTGGCCGGGGAGGTCGCCGAACTGCTCAAGGCCGGACTCCCGGCCGTGGACGCGCTCTCCGCGACGGCGTGGGGCGCCCGCGCCTGGCTCGGCCGCCCCGGCCTCGAGGAGGGCGCCTCGGCCGACCTCGTGGTCTACGCATCGGACCCCCGCGCCGACGTACGGGTCCTGGCCTCGCCCCGGCGCGTGGTGCTGCGCGGCCGCATCGTGGGCTGAACCGGCCGCCGGCGGACGCGGGTTGACGGAACGTGACGCCGACGCCCGCCCGTTCGTTGCACATCACTCGTGCGCGCCCGCGCGGCCGACCGGCGCGTTCGGCAAGCGCCGGTCGACCGGGTGACAACAGTGGGGCAACAGGGAACAACCGAGCCCAAAGATTCGAAGACCAGCTCGGAAACCCCACTTTGGAGTGAACTCACGTCAGGCTGCTGCCCGTTCACTCTCCGTGCGTAAAGATTCCCTCCGTCGAGGCCGACGGCGCGCCCCAGCGATGTCCCCCATGGCGGGGCGGGGCCGACGGCTCCATTTCTCTCGTGGGGGTCCCATCAGCATGCCCAGCACCACCTTTCGCGCGCCCGCGCGCCGCCTCGCCGCGTCGGCCGCCGCCACGGCCCTGGCCGTCGCCCCGGCGCTCCTCGCCACCGCGGGCACCGCGCACGCGACGGGCGGCCACGGCGGCACGTCGAGCGCCGTCGTCCTCCGTACCGGCCTGGACGTCTCCCTGCTCAACAAGACCGTGAACGTCCCGCTCACGGCCACGCTCAACGAGGTGCAGGCCCCCGCCAGTGCCGAGAAGACCGCCCTCACCGTGAAGCTGGACGGCGTCGACGGCGGGCAGCCGTTCAGCGTCCTGCGGGCGGACGTGGCGACCGCGAAGGCCACCGTCGACGACCACAAGGCTCAGGGATACAGCAACCTCGCCCACGCCGAGGTCCACATCCCGGGCCTGCCGCTGCTCTCGCTCATCGAGGTCGGCCAGGTCACGTCGAAGGCGGTCTGCGAGACGGGTGAGCGGCCCGTCGCCGAGTCGAACGTCCTGGGCGCGGTCACGGTCCTCGGCAAGAAGGTGACCCTGTCGGCGGGCGGCACCACGGAGGTGAAGGTCCCGGGCGTGGGCGAGGTCCGGCTCGACCTCTCGAAGACGCACACCACATCCCGTACGGCTGCCGCCTCGGCGCTCGAACTGAAGGTGTCCGTCAACCCGCTCAAGCTGAACGTGGCGGAGGTGGAGGGCACGGTGACCCTCGCCGGCGCGACCTGCGAGACGCCCGCGGCGGCGCCCTCGCAGAAGCCCCCGGCCAAGCCGGCCGACGACGTGAAGCCCCAGGGCGGCGCCGCCAAGCCGATCGGCAAGCCCGCCGCCCAGGCCGACCTGGCGGAGACCGGGGGGAACTCGATGACGCCGTACATCGCGGGCGGCGCCGTCGTGCTGCTGGTCGCCGGTGGCGGGGCCGTCGCCGTCGCGCGGCGCGGGCGCTCCTGACCCGAGGGCCCGAGGGGGGACCGGAGGGGAGCGGAGGGGAGGGAGTCGGGGACTCCCGCCCCTCCGCATGTCCCCCTCAGGCGCTCGCCAGCGCCTGGTCGAGCGCCTGGAGGAACCGGCCCGTCGTCGCCCTGTCCCGCACCGCGAGACGCAGCCACTCGGTGCCGAGGCCCGGGAACGTGTCGCCTCTGCGCACCGCGAAACCCCGCTCCCGCAGCCGCGCGCGCAGCGCCGCCGCACCGGGGACCCGTACGAGTACGAACGGACCCTCCGCAGGGCCCGCCACCGACACGCCTTCTGCCGCGAACTCCGCGAGCCCCGCGACCAGATGGGCCCGGTCGGCCGCGATCCGGTGCGCCGCGTGCGCCGCCTCCGCGAGGGCGCGCGGCGACACACACGCCTCGGCCGCGGCCAGCGCCGGCGTGGACACCGGCCACAGCGGCTGCGCCCGCTCCAGCTCCGCGATCGTGTCCGGCTCCGCCAGCACGTAGCCGATCCGTAGCCCCGCCAGCCCCCATGTCTTCGTCAGGCTGCGCAGCACCACGAGCCCCGGCACGTCGCCCCGGCCCGCGAGGGCCTCGCGCTCGCCGGGGACCGCGTCCATGAATGCCTCGTCCACCACCAGCACCCGCCCGGGACGGGCCAGTTCAGTGATGAGCGCGGCCGGATGCAGGACCGACGTCGGGTTCGTCGGATTGCCGATCACCACCAGGTCCGCGTCCTCGGGCACAGCCTCCGGATCGAGCCGGAAGCCGTCCTCCTCGTGCAGCAGCACCCGGTCCACGGCATGACCCGCGTCCCGAAGCGCCGCCTCCGGCTCAGTGAACTGCGGGTGCACGACCACCGGGTGACGGACCTTCAGCGCGCGGGCGAGCAGCACGAACGCCTCCGCCGCCCCCGCCGTGAGCAGTACCCGCTCCACGGGAAGCCCGTGCCGGCCGGCCACCGCCTCGCGGGCCGCCCGCCCGTCCGGATACGCGGCGAGCCCGCCGAGCGAGTCCGCGATGTGCTCGCGCAGCCACACCGGGGGAGTGCCCGAGCGGACGTTCACCGCGAGATCCGTGAGGTCCGCGCCCGTGCCGCGGACCTCCGCGTCGCCGTGGTGGCGCAGATCGTGACCGTCGTCAGTGCGCATGCGAGTGCGAGTGGCCGTGACCGTGCGCGTGGCCGTGGTGGTCGCCGTCGTCGTCCGGGTGGAAGTGCGGCTGCTGCGGGAGCCCCACCTTGTCCTCGAAGCCCGGCAGCGCGATCCGGTACACGCAGGTGTCGCAGTTCATCCGCAGATCGCCGCGGACGGCCTCCTCGTACCGCTCCATGACCAGGTCGATCAGCTCCGGCTCCGGGCCGATCACGTCGGCGGAGAGCACCTCGACGTCCGGGTGGGCCGATGCCCAGCCCTCCGTCTGCTGCCGCACCCGGTCCGGCAGGATCCCCGTGAACAGGAAGTACGGCAGGACGACGACGCGCCGCGCGCCGAGCTTCACGCACCGGTCGAGGCCCGACGGCACGTCCGGCGCGGCCAGCGACACGAACGCCGTCTCCACGCCCGCGTAACCGCGGCCCTCCCACAAAAGCCGCGCCGCCTTGTGCACCTCGGCGTTGGCGTCCGGGTCCGTCGAACCGCGGCCCACCAGCAGGACCGTCACATCGGCCCGGTCCTGAGGCGTGCGCGCCCCGCCGCCCAGCGCCTCGTCGAGACGCCGCTCGAGCACCTGGAGCAGCGACGGGTGCGGACCCAGCGGACGCCCGTACGTGTAAGAGATCCCCGGGTGCCGCTCCTTCTCGCGGGCGAGCGCCGCCGGGATGTCGCCCTTGGCGTGCCCCGCCGACACCAGCATCAGCGGCACCGCCGCGAACCGGCGCACCCCGCGCTCCACGAGCTCGCTCACCGCCTCCGTCAGCGGCGGCGGCGACAGCTCGATGAAGCCGCCCGCCACGGGCAGGTCGGGACGGCGGCGGCCGAGCTCCCTGACGAAGTCGCGGAAGGCTTCGGCACCGGCCTCGTCGCGGGTGCCGTGTCCGGCGATGAGCAGAGCGGGAGGGGTGGTCACGAGGACTCCTTCTGGGTGGTGCCGGTGGTGGTGCTGGCGGTGTTGTCGGGAGCGGCGGCGGCCGGCTGTTGCCAGCGGTAGCCGCGCGGGGTGACCATGCGGCCCGCGATCCGCCGCGTGGCCGTGTTGCCGACGGTGACGACGGTCATCATGTCGACCCAGGCCGGGTCGAGTTCGCCGAGCGTGGTCAGCCGGCTCGACTCGTCGGCGCGGGACGCGTTGCGCACCACGCCCACGGGCGTGCCCGGCTCGCGGTGCCCGGCGAGGATGCCGAGGGCCTTCGGCAGCTGCCAGTCGCGGCCCCGGCTGCGCGGGTTGTAGAACGTGACCACGATGTCCGCCTCGGCGGCGGCCCGCACCCGGCGCTCGATGACCTCCCACGGTGTGTGCAGGTCGGACAGGCTGATCGAGACATGGTCGTGGCCGAGCGGCGCGCCCAGGATCGCGGCCGCCGCGAGTGCGGCCGTCACACCCGGTACGCCCACCACGTCGATGTCGTCGGACGCCTCGGCGAGCGCGGGCGACGCCATCGCGTACACGCCCGCGTCCCCGCTGCCGATCAGCGCGACGGCCTGCCCCTTGCGGGCCTCGGCGACCGCCGTGCGGGCCCGCTCCTCCTCGGCGCCGAGCCCGGACTCCAGGATCCGGGTGCCGGGCCGCAGGAGGTCCCTGATCTGGTCGACGTACTGGTCGAGGCCGACGAGTACGGATGCGGCGCGCAGCTCGTCGCGGGCGCGCGGCGTCACGAGATCACGGGCGCCGGGACCGAGCCCGACGACGGCGAGCCGGCCGCGCGGCGCGGTGCGCACGACGGCGCACGTCGCCATCGCGGGCTTCCCGTCGGCGCGCACCGACTTCCGCTTCGGCACGAGGAGTTCACCGCCGGCGACCAGCGCGGCGGCCTCCGCCACGGAGGGCGTGCCGACGGCGTCGAGCGGCGCGTTCGACGGGTTCGGCACGGCGACTGAGGCTAGGGTCTCGGCGCCGTAGGTCACGACGGGCACACCCAACTGCTCGGCGGCCTCTACGATGCCCGGCTCACCGGCCTTGGCGTCGACGGTCGCGAGCCGCGCCACGGACAGCGGCGAGAGCCCCGCGTCCCGCAGCGTGTCGCGCACGAGCCCGAGCACCTCGTCGGCCGGCGCGCCCTTGCTCGCGCCGACGCCCACGACGAGCGACGGGGGCCGCAGGACGACCTCGCGGTCGGCGGGCTCCACGGCGCGGTCGGTGACGCGGATCGTGTACGCGGCCACCTGGTCCGGCGCGACATTTCCCGGCAGCGCGGGCAGCGGGTGGGCCAACTCGGCGTGCAGGGCTACCGGTTCACCGTCGAGGACCGCCCGGGTGACTGCGGCGACATCCCCCTCGACGGGCAGGCCGAGCGTGTCGAGCCCCGGCACGTCCACCGCGTCCGTCGCCGTGGTCACCACCGGCTCGGCCTCCAGGACGGCGGCCACCTCGCGCGCGAGCGTGTTCGCCCCGCCCTCGTGCCCGCCGAGCAGCGACACCGCGAACCGCCCGGCCTCGTCGACGCACACCACGCCCGGGTCCACGTGCTTGTCCCGCAGCAGCGGCGCGACGAGCCGGACCACGGCCCCCGTCGCCAGGAAGCACACCACCTGCTCGCACTCCGTGAACGCGCGCCGCACGGCGTCCCCCACAGAACCCTCGTACACGCGCGTACGCGACGGCCACGCCGACGCGAGCCGGTCGCGGGACACCGCCCCGGCCGCCGTGGCGGAAATCAGGCCGATCACTCAACTACTCCTTCGTTCACGGAAGTCACGGAAGTCGCGGAAGTCGCGGAGGTGGCGCTCTCCGTATCGGGCCGTACGCCCCACACCAGGAACACCGGATTGGCCGCGGCGAGCCGCGAGACGTCGCCCGGCAGCGGCGCGAGCCGGGACGACTGGAGCAGCACCCCGTCGCTGACGAACCCGGCAGCGCCCAGTGCGTCCCGCACCGCGCCCACCCGGTCCACCGCCGCCACGGCGACCACCACGGACCGTCGCGTGCGCCGCGCGCACGCCGTCACGATCGCGGTCAGCTCACGCCCGCCCCCGCCGATGAACACGGCGTCGGGGTCGGCGAGATCGGACAGGACGGTGGGCGCCGCGCCGTGCACGACGCGTACGTCGACACCGTGGGCGACGGCGTTGTCCCGGATCCGGGCCACGCCGTCCGCGGTCTTCTCGACGGCCACGGCCGCGGCACCGAACCGCGCACACTCCACGGCGACCGAGCCGGAACCGGCCCCGACGTCCCACACCAGGTCCCCCGGGCGCGGCCCGAGCCGCGCGAGCGCGAGCGCCCGCACCTCGAACTTGGTGATCATCGAGTCGCGGTGCTCGAACTCGCCCTCGTCCAGGGCCCATCGGGACGGGGGGCGGCCGGGACCCGCGAGAGTGCGCACCGGTGCGAGCACCCGCTTCTCGTCCAGGCACAGCACCACGCTCACCGCGTCGCCCCAGTCACGGGCGGCGGCCTCCGACGGCGTGACGCGGTCAAGGCTCTCGTGCTCGGGGTCGCCGAGGCGGGACGCGACGACGAGCACGCGGTCGGCGCCGTGGTGCGCGAGTTCGGCGCCCAGCTCGGCGGGGCCCGCGCCAGGCCCCGTCAGGACGGCCGTCTTGGGGTGCGCGCGGCACACGTTGACCGCGGTCCGCAGGTCACGGCCGTGCGCGCTGACCACCGCCGCGTCGTCCCACGGAAGGCCGACGCGCGCGAACGCCGTCGCCACCGAGGACACCCCCGGCCGCACGTCGAGCGCCGCGGGCCCGAACCGCTCGGCCAGCGCCCGCACGACGCCGAAGAACCCCGGGTCGCCGGACGCCAGCACCGCGACGCCCTGCCCCTTCTCGTTCTCGATGTATCGCTCGACCGCGTCCAGCGCCGGAGCCAGCGGCCCGAGCACGACCCGCTCCGCGCCGGGAGCCAGCAGCGACCCGGCCGCGTCGAGATGACGCCGCCCGCCGACGACAAGAGCGGCGGACGACAGGGCCGGATCCGGGGACAGCGGCGCCCCCGTCCCCGTACCGAAGACCGTGATCACGACTGGACCTGTGCGGATTTCCCGGCCCGCAGCGCCGCCCGCGCCTCGGGGTCGGCCTTGCGGAAACCGTGGAAGTGGCCCGGGTGGTAGAGGTGCGAACGCGTGCCCTCCGCGTCCAGGGCCGGTCCGACCAGGAACAGCGTGTGCTTCCACAGCTTGTGCTGCTTCACGGTCTCCTCCAGCGTGCCGATCGTGCACTTCACGATCAGCTCCTCCGGCCAGGTCGCCTGGTACGCGACGACGACCGGCGTCGACGTCGGGTAGCCGCCCTCCAGAAGCTCACGCACCAACTGCCCGCTGCGCGCCGCCGACAGGAACAGCGCCATCGTCGTGCCGTGCCGCGCGAACTCCCGCACCTCCTCGCCCGGAGGCATCGGCGTCTTGCCGCCGCCGAGCCGCGTCAGGATCACGGACTGCGCGACCTCGGGGATCGTCAGCTCGCGCTGCGCGATCGCGGCCACCGCCGAGAACGACGAGACACCCGGGATCACCTCCGTCGCGATACCGAGCCGTGCGCACCGGTCGACCTGCTCCTGCGTGCCGCCCCACAGCGCCGGGTCCCCGGAATGGATGCGCGCGACCCGCAGCCCGTCGCGGTGCGCCCGCTCGTACACGGCGACGACGTCCTCCAGCGACATCGTCGCCGAGTCCAGGATCTCCGCGCCCTCGCGCGCGTGGTCGAGGACCTCCTCCTGCACCAGGCTGGCCGCCCAGATGACGACATCGGCGTCCGCGATGGCGCGCGCGGCGCGGAACGTGAGCAGATCGGCGGCGCCGGGCCCGGCACCGACGAAGGTCACCTTGCCGGTGGTTGCTTCGGGCATGACTGGGGTCCTCTCGGGGATGGACGGCTTACGCGTGCGGATCACGCGGTCGTACACGGTTCGGTCGTACGGAGGTACGGGAGCGGTATCGGACGGGTCGCAAGGTGCGGCTCAGCCGGTGCCGGGCGTGCGCGGACAGTACCGATCCGCTAGCAAGGGACCATGGCCGTCCTCGTCGCACTTGGCTCGTTCGTGATGACACTCGTCGGCGGCTGGACCGCCCACCACGTCACCGACCGGCGCCACTTGGTGCTCGGATTCGCCGGCGGCCTGATGCTCGGCGTGGTCGGCTTCGACCTGCTTCCGGAGGCCCTGCACGGCGCGGGAAACGAGATCTACGGAGTGCCGGCCGCGCTGCTCCTGTTCGTCGCGGGCTTCCTCGCCGCGCACATCGTCGAGCGGCTGCTCGCGATGCGCCAGGCCGCGCACGGGGCGCAGGAGGGCGAGGAACAGGTGCCCCAGGTCGGCCTCGGTGCCGCCTGCGCGATGGTCGGGCACAGCGTCGCGGACGGCGTCGCGATCGGCGCCTCGTTCCAGGTGAGCAGCACCATGGGGTACACCGTCGCGCTCGCCGTGATCACGCACGACTTCGCCGACGGCTTCAACACGTACACGATCACGCGCGCCTACGGGAACGCCCGCCGCAAGGCACTCGCGATGGTCGGCGCGGACGCGCTCGCCCCGGTGGCGGGCGCCGCGTCGACGCTGCTGTTCACCATTCCGGCGCAGGCCCTCGCCTGCTATCTCGGGTTCTTCGGCGGCGTTCTGCTGTACATCGCGGCGGCGGAGATCCTGCCGGAGGCCAGCCACCACCACCCGGCGCGCTCCACGCTCCTGTGCACGATCGCGGGCGCCGCGCTGATGTGGCTGGTGATCGGCACGGCGGGCGAGTAGCGCCCGGTCCGCCCCCCGGCGGGTCACAGTTTCCCGCCCCGTCCGCCGTCGCGCCGCGCGGGCGCGATCAGCGTCGACAGGTACGGCAGCGCGGTGTCGGCGCCCAGTTCGGCGGCGGGCCTGATGGACTCCTCGGGCAGCCCGAGCGCGGATCCCCACACGGCGTCCTGCGTCCTTCCGGTCTCGCGCAGCGCGGCGGCGACCTCGCCCGCGAGCCGCCCGAACTTGTACGCGACGACGGTGCCGGGCCCCGCCAGCGCCTCCTTGAGTACGGCCGAACCGGCGGTCACCGGCACGAGCGTCAGCGGCTCGGTGCCCTCGGTGAGCACGGCGCCGGACCGCGCGGCGAGATCCTGCATGGCGGTGATGCCCGGCACGGTCTCGACGACGGTCCCCGGCACCAGCTCCCCGACGGTCAGGGCGAGATACGTGAACGTGGAGTACACGTTCGGGTCGCCGATCGTCGCGAACGCGACGGAGCCGTGCTCCCGCAGGAGCGCCGCGACGCGTTCACCGGCCGCGTCCCAGGCTGCCTCGCGCCGGGCCCGGTCCGAGCGCTCGTTGAGCGCGAAGACGACTCGGACGACTTTGTCGGCGGGCACGTAGTGCAGGACGGTCGCCTCGGCGCGGCCGGGCTCGCCTCCATCGGTCCCGTCGGCCGAGGCCATCACCGGTACGACGACGACGGCGGCCTCGCGCAGGGCGTTCACGCCCTTCACGGTCACGAGCTCGGGGTCACCGGGACCCACGCCGACGCCGGTCAGCCGGTGCGTGGTGTTGCTGGTCATGACGGGGTGACTCCTTCGGTTGCCCGCGCGACTTCGGTTGCCTGCGCGACGATGCGCCGCGCCGCCTGGGGCACGGCGGCCCAGTGCACATGCAGATACGAGGCATGCACCCCGCCCTGCACAAACCCTTCGACGCGCCGCCCGGGACGCGTGATGCCCCACGCGGGGGAGGCGCCGGCCCCGGGTTCGACGACGGTGCGATGGAACTCGTGACCGCGCACCCGCGTCCCGTTCGCGGCCAGCACGCTGTCGGACACGGCGACGGCGTCCCGGTACCCGAGCGTCAGCCGCTCCGACATCCGCGCGTCGGCGTCCAGAACTCCGCACATGGGCTGCCCGTCCAGGGACCGCGCGAGATACAGCAGCCCCGCACACTCGGCGACGACGGGAGCCCCGGACGCCGCGAGTGCACCGACGGCCTTGCGCAGGGGCTCGTTGGCGGACAGCTCGGAGGCGTAGACCTCGGGGAAACCACCGCCGATGACCAACGCGCTTGCGCCATCCGGGAGTTGCTCGTCGCGAAGCGGATCAAAGGTCACAACGTCGGCCCCGGCGGCGGCAAGCAGCTCACTGTGCTCGGCATAGGAGAAGGTGAAGGCGGGCCCACCGGCTACGGCAACGCGAGGCTTGCCCCCCGTGCGGCCCGGCAATTCCAGCGCGTCCGGCCCCTTCAGCCCGTGGGGGTCCCCCCGGACGGAGTCTGGGGGAGCTTGAGGACCGGGGTCCGGGGCCGAGCCCCGGTTCCGGGAAGGGGCGGGCTGGGGGAGAGAACCCAAAACCTCACCCGCATCCCAAGCCGCACCCCCCAACGAGGGAGCACTACGCGCCACGGCGTACAGCGCGTCCAGGTCACATCCACCCCGCACCATCTCCCCCATCGCGGCGACAGCCGAAACCGCCTCAGCCCCCCGCTCAGCCACCGGCACAAGCCCCAAGTGCCGCGAGGGAGTGACCACTTCCCCACCCCGGCGCAAGGCGCCGAAAACGGGCACCCCCGCCTCGTCGAGCGCCTCCCGCAGCAGCTCCTCATGCCGCTCGGACCCCACCTTGTTGAGGATCACCCCGGCGAGCCGCACCTCAGGATCGAACGACGCGAAACCGTGCACGAGCGCGGCCACGGACCGCGCCTGCGACGACGCGTCGACAACGAGCACGACCGGCGCCCGAAGCAGCTTCGCGACCTGCGCAGTCGAGGCCAGCTCTCCCTGACCAAAGGCCCCGTCGAAAAGCCCCATCACGCCCTCGACGACGGCGAGATCGCACCCTCGCGCCCCGTGCGCGAAGAGCGGCGCCACCAGCTCGGGCCCGCACAGGTACGCGTCGAGGTTGCGTCCGGCGCGCCCCGTGGCGAGCGCGTGGTAGCCGGGGTCGATGTAGTCGGGCCCGGCCTTGTGCGGCGACACGGCGAGCCCGCGTCCGGCGAACGCCGCCATCAGACCCGTCGCGACGGTCGTCTTGCCGCTGCCCGACGAGGGCGCGGCAATGACGAGCCGTGGCATGGACGAACTCACCACTCGATGCCCCTCTGGCCCTTCTGGCCGGCGTCCATCGGGTGCTTGACCTTGGACATGTCGGTGACCAGGTCGGCGAAGTCCACCAGCTTCTCGGGGGCGTTGCGCCCGGTGATCACGACGTGCTGGGTCCCGGGCCGGTCCCGCAGTACGGAGATGACCTCGTCCGTGTCGATCCAGCCCCAGTGCATCGGGTAGGCGAACTCGTCGAGCACGTACAGCTGGTACGTCTCGGCGGCGAGGTCACGCTTGACCTGCTCCCAGCCCTCGCGGGCCTTCTCCTCGTTGTCCATCTGCGCGTCGCGCTGGACCCAGGACCAGCCCTCGCCCATCTTGTGCCAGTCGACGCTCCCGCCCTCGCCGCTCGCGCCGAGGACGCGCAGCGCGTTCTCCTCGCCGACCTTCCACTTCGCCGACTTGACGAACTGGAACACCCCGATGGGCCAGCCCTGGTTCCAGGCACGCAGCGCAAGCCCGAAGGCCGCCGTCGACTTGCCCTTGCCGATGCCCGTGTGCACGACGACGAGCGGCCGGTTGCGCCGCTGCCGCGTCGTGAGCCCGTCGTCCGGCACGACGCTCGGCTGTCCCTGAGGCATTACGCGACCCTCCTGCTGTTCGACTGCAGACCGTCCTGTACGTCCTTCACGAGCCCGGCGATCGAGTCGGCCCGCAGTTCGTCGAGCGTCACCGCCGTCCCGCCCAGCTCGCCCGCCAGCTGACCGGCGAGCCCGAGCCGCACAGGGCCCGACTCGCAGTCCACGACGACCGACGCCGTCCCCTCGGCGGCGAGCAGCCGCGCCGCCCGCCCCGCGAGCGCCACCGGCTCAGGACCGCCCGTCGCGCGCCCGTCGGTCACCACGACGACGAGCGGCCGGCGCGCCGGGTCCCGCAGCCGCTCCACGCGCAGCACGTCGTGCGCCTTCAACAGCCCGGCGGACAACGGCGTACGCCCACCCGTGGGCAGCGACTCCAGGCGCACCGCGGCCGCGTCGACAGATGACGTCGGCGGCAGCGCCACGTCGGCCGAGGACCCGCGGAACGTCACGAGCCCCACCTTGTCCCGACGCTGGTACGCGTCGAGGAGCAGCGACAGGACAGCGCCCTTCACGGCGCTCATCCGCTGCCGCGCCGCCATCGACCCGGAGGCGTCGACCACGAAGAGCACGAGGTTGCCCTCGCGGCCCTCTCTGGTCGCCTGCCGCAGATCGTCACGCCGCACCACGAGCCCGGGACCGGAACGCCCCCGCGCCCGCTGGTGCGGGGCAGCGGCCTGCACGGTCGCCGCGAGGTGCAGCTTGGTGAGGGTGCCACGCGGGCGCCGCGCACCCGTCGTACGCCCGTGCTCCGTGCGGGCCCGCGAGCGCCGGCCCGCGGCACCCTCGCCGAGTCCGGGCACGCTCAGCATCTTCGTACGGAAGGGCTCGCAGGCCCGGGCGGCCGCCTGCTCGCCGCCGCCCGCGGGAGCCTTCTGCTCGCCGCTCTCGGAGGGCTCGCCCTGCGCCGGGATGCCGGCGGCCTGGTCGCCGCCCGTGTCGGGGCCGCTGCCCTCGGGCGCGTCCTGGGGCGGCTGCCCGCCCCCGCCACCGGGCCCGTCCCCGCCGCCGTCACCATCGCCGTCACCGTCCGGATCCGGTTCGTCATCCTGGCCGCCGAACTCCTCCAGGGTGTCGTCGAGCTTGTCCTCGTCGAGCCCCGGCGCGTCGAACGGGTTGCGGCGCCTGCGGTGCGGCAGCGCGAGGAGCGCGGCCTGTCGCACGTCCTCGGCCAGCACATCCGTGCGGCCCGCCCATGCGGCGAGCGCCGTCGCCGTACGCGCCATCACGATGTCCGCGCGCATCCCGTCGACCTCGAACGCGGCGCACGTCGCGGCGATCTGCCGCAGCGCGGCGTCGCCGAGCCGCACCGAAGGCAGCAGGTCACGGGCCGCGACGATCCGCGCCCGTACGGCGGACTCCTCCTGCTCCCACTTCCCGGCGAAGCCCTCGGGGTCGTCGTCGTAGGCGAGGCGCCGCTTGACGACCTCGACGCGCTGGTCGGGCTCGCGGGAGGCGGCGACCTCCACGGTGAGGCCGAACCGGTCGAGCAACTGCGGCCGCAGCTCGCCCTCTTCGGGGTTCATGGTGCCGACGAGCAGGAAGCGCGCGGCATGCCGCACGGACACGCCCTCGCGCTCCACGTACGAGGCGCCCATCGCGGCCGCGTCCAGCAGCAGGTCCACCAAGTGGTCGTGCAGCAGGTTCACTTCGTCGACGTACAGGATCCCGCGGTGCGCGTCGGCGAGGAGCCCCGGCTCGAAGGCCTTCACGCCCTCGGCGAGCGCCCGCTCGATGTCGAGCGCGCCGACGAGCCGGTCCTCGGACGCGCCGACGGGCAGCTCGACCATGCGGGCGGCACGTGAGGTGCCGGGTCCGGTCTCGTGCGGCCCGTCCGGGCACGCCGGGTCCGGGTCGCCGGGCGCACACGAGAACCGGCAGCCGGGAACGACAGCCACGGAGGGCATGAGCGCGGACAGGGCCCGCACGGCCGTGGACTTGGCCGTGCCCTTCTCGCCGCGCACAAGTACACCACCCACGGCCGGGGACACGGCGTTGAGCAGCAGCGCGAGCCGCAGGTCGTCCTGCCCGACGAGCGCGGTGAACGGATAGGGGGTACTCACTGGTCGTCGCCCTCCAGGTCGCCTTCAAGTTCCAGATACGTGGCCCGCAGCCGCTCCAGCGTCTGCGCGTCCGGCTCGGCCCACAGGCCGCGCTCGGCCGCTTCGAGCAGCCGCTCGGTGATGCCCCGCAGGGCCCACGGGTTGGACTTCTTCATGAAGTCCTGGTTCTCCGCGTCGAAGACGTACTCGGCCGACAGCTTCTCGTACATCCAGTCGTCGACCACGCCGGCCGTCGCGTCGTACCCGAAGAGGTAGTCGACGGTGGCGGCCATCTCGAAGGCGCCCTTGTAGCCGTGGCGGCGCATCGCCGCCATCCAGCGCGGGTTGACCACACGCGCGCGGAACACCCGGTGGGTCTCCTCGCCGAGCGTGCGGGTCTTCACCTGGTCGGGCACGGCGGAGTCGCCGACGTACGCCTCGGGGGAGGCCCCCGTCAGATGCCGCACCATGGCGACCATGCCGCCGTGGTACTGGAAGTAGTCGTCGGCGTCGACGAGGTCGTGCTCCCGGGTGTCGACGTTCTTCGCCGCCACGTTGATGCGGCGGAACGCCGTCTCCATGTCGCCGCGCGCCGCCCGCCCGTCGAGCCCGCGCCCGTACGCGTAGCCGCCCCACACCGCGTACACCTCGGCGAGGTCCGCGTCGGACTGCCAGTTGCGGGCGTCGATCAGCGGCAGCAGACCCGCCCCGTACGCGCCCGGCTTCGACCCGAAGATGCGGGCCGTGGCCCGCCGCCGGTCGCCGTGCTCGACGGCGTCCTGTTCGACATGCGCCCGTACGTAGTTGTGCTCGGCGCTCTCGTCGAGCGCGGCGACGGCCTGCACGGCGTCGTCGATCAGGCCCACGACGTGCGGGAACGCGTCGCGGAAGAAGCCGGAGATACGGACCGTCACATCGATGCGCGGGCGCCCGAGTTCGGGGGCCGGCACGATCTCGAAGCCGGTGACACGGCGCGAGGCGTCGTCCCACACCGGGCGGCAGCCGAGCAGCGCGAGGATCTCCGCGATGTCGTCGCCCTGCGTCCGCATCGCGGAGGTGCCCCACACCGTCAGGCCCACGGACTTGGGGTACTCGCCGGTGTCGGCCAGATAGCGCGCCACCAGCGAGTCGGCGAGCGCCTGCCCGACCTCCCAGCTCAGCCGCGAGGGGATCGCCTTCGGGTCGACGGAGTAGAAGTTGCGGCCCGTCGGCAGCACGTTGACCAGGCCGCGCGTCGGCGACCCGGACGGTCCCGCGGGCACGTATCCGCCGTCGAGCGCGCGCAGGATGTGCCCGATCTCGTCCGTCGTACGGGCGAGCCGCGGCACCACCTCACGGCACGCGAACTCCAACACCGCCACGGCGTCAGGGAGTTCGAACCCGAGGACATCCTGTACGAGCGCGGGGACGGCCGCGGCGTCCCAGCCGCGCTCCTCCATGCCCTCGGCCGCGCGCCGGCACAGCTGCTCCAGGAGGTCGATCGCGTCGGCGGCGCTGCGGGCGGGACCGCTGACGAGGTCCGTCAGCGCGTCCGGCACCTTCGCCGGTGCGCCCGGCTCACCGAGCAGCTCCTTCTCCACCAGGCCGAAGTGCTCGGCCAGGCAGGCCCGCAGACCGGGCAGCGCGTTCGCCGTGCCGCCCCACACCTGCGAGGCGCGCAGCACGGCGAGTACGAGGTTCACGCGCGGCTCGCCGACCGGGCCGCCGCCCAGGATGTGCAGCCCGTCGCGGATCTGCACGTCCTTGATCTCGCACAGATAGCCGTCGATGTGCATCACGAACTCGTCGAAGTCACCGTCGTCCGGCTGCTCGTCGACATGCAGGTCGTGATGGAGCTCGGCGGCCTTCACCAGCGTCCAGATCTGGGCGCGCACGGCCGGGGCCTTCGTCGGGTCCAGATCGGACACCAGCGCGTACTCGTCGAGAAGCTGCTCCAGCTTCGCGAGGTCGCCGTACGTGTCGGCGCGCGCCATCGGCGGCACGAGATGGTCGACGACCGTGGCGTGCCCGCGGCGCTTGGCCTGCGTGCCCTCGCCCGGGTCGTTCACGATGAACGGATAGATCAGCGGCAGCTCGCCGAGGACCGCGTCGGGCGCACAACTCCCGCTCAGGCCAAGGCCCTTGCCCGGCAGCCACTCCATGGTGCCGTGCTTGCCCATGTGGATGACGGCGTCCGCGCCGAAGCCGCCTTCCGATGTCGCAGCCTCCAGCCAGCGGTACGCGGCCATGTAGTGGTGCGACGGCGGCATGTCCGGGTCGTGGTAGATCGCGATCGGGTTCTCGCCGAAGCCGCGCGGCGGCTGGATCATCACGACGACGTTGCCGAACTGGAGCGACGCGAGCACGATGTCGTCGCCGTCGACGTAGAGGGAGCCCGGCGGCTCGCCCCACGCCTCCAGCATCCCGTCGCGCAACTCGGGCGCCAGCTTGTCGAACCAGGCGCGGTAGTCGGCGAGCGGCACGCGCGCGGGCGCCGACGCCAACTGGTCCTCGGTGAGCCACTCGACGTCGTGGCCGCCCGCCTCGATGAGCCGGTGGATCAGCTCGTCACCGTTGTCGGGGTAGCCGTGGACGCCGTAACCGGCCTCGCGCAGCGCGTCCAGGACGCGGACGGCCGAGGCGGGCGTGTCGAGGCCCACCGCGTTGCCGACCCGGGAATGCTTGGTCGGGTAGGCCGTGAAGACGACGGCGAGCTTCTTCTCGCCGTTCGGCTTGTGGCCGAGACACGCGTGACGTACGGCGATCCCGGCGACGCGCGCGGCCCGCTCGGGGTCGGCCGCGTACACCGGGACGCCGTCGGGGCCCTCCTCCTTGAAGGAGAACGGCACGGTGACGATCCGGCCGTCGAACTCGGGGATCGCGACCTGCATCGCCGCGTCCATCGGCGACAGCGCGGCGTCCGACGCCTCCCAGGCCGCCTTCGACGACGTGAGACAAAGACCCTGCAGGACAGGGATGTCGAGGTCGGCGAGCGCGCCGATGTCCCAGGCCTCCTCGTCGCCGCCCGCGGACGCCTGCGAGGCGTGCGTACCGCCCGCCGCGAGCACGGTCGCCACCAGGGTGTCGGCCTCGCCGAGGAGCTCGTACAGGCCGGGGTCGGCGCCGCGCAGCGAACCGCAGTACACCGGAAGGGAGTTGACGCCGCGCGCCTCGATCGCGTCGCACAGCGTGTCCACGAACGCGGTGTTCCCGGACAGCTCGTGGGCGCGGTAGAAGAGCACGCCGACCGTCGGACGGCCCTCGACGCGCGCACGGCGGCCGTGCACCCCGTACTCGGGCATCTTCTGCGGCTCGGCGCTGTGCCGCTCCGGCGCTCCGCCGGCCCGGCCGTGCCCGCCCCGCAGTACGTCCTGGACGAGGAAGCGGGCCAGCTCGACGAGGTTGCCGGGGCCGCCCTCGACGAGATAGCGCAGCGCCTCCGCGACGGCGCCCGCGTGCACGGTCGACTCGGCCATCAGCTCCGCGTCCGGGACGCTCTCGCCGCCGAGCAGGACCGTCGGCACGCCGGACGCCTTCAGCGCCGCGAGCCCGTCCTCCCAGGCGCGCTTGCCGCCGAGGAGCCGTACGACGGCGATGTCCACGCCGTCGAGCAGCTCCGGCAGCTCGCTCTGCACGTCGACGCGGGTCGGGTTCCCGATCCGGTAGGGGGCGCCGGAGGCCCGGGCCGCCAGCAGATCGGTGTCTGCGGTCGACAACAACAACACTGTGCTCATGCGGGCGCTCCCGGTGGAATGAAAGGCAGTCCTGACGGAGCGCCGGACTCGATGAGCCGCCACAGCGCGTCCGTGTCCGCGTGTTCTTCGATCAGATCGCCGAGCAGGTCGAGCTGCTCCTCGCGCAGCGCGCCGAACGACGTGTCGGGCGCCGGTACGAAACGGCGGCCGGCGGCGGCCGCGACCTCGCGCAGGAACGCCCGGCGGAAGCCGTCCGCCTCCAGCGAGCCGTGCCAGTGCGTGCCCCAGACGGAGCCGACGCGGCAGCCGTCCAAGAAGGCTTCTCCGCCGGTGACCTCGGCGACCCCGTGATGGATCTCGTAACCCTCCACGTGCTCGCCGAGCGCCTCGCCGACAGGCCGGGCGAGGGTCTTCTCGCGCTCGAACCGCACCCGTACGGGCAGCAGTCCGAGCCCGTCCACGGCGCCCGCGCGCGACTCGACGTCGTCCTCGATGCGCTCGCCGAGCACCTGGAAGCCGCCGCAGATCCCGAGGACCGGCCGGCCCTCGGCGGCCCGGCGCGCGAGGACGTCGGCGAGACCGCGCTCGCGCAGCCACTGAAGTGCCTTGACGGTGCCGCGCGTTCCCGGCACGACGACCAGGTCCGCGTCGACGAGCTCCTCGGCCCGGTCGACGAACCGCACGACGACGCCCGGCTCCGCGGCCAGGGCGTCCACGTCGGTGAAGTTCGACATCAGCGGGACGGCGCAGACGGCGACGCGCAACACGTCCTCGCCGACCGGGGCCGCGGTCTGCGACTCGCGCACGGAGCCGCGCAGCGACACGCGAAGCCCGTCCTCCTCGTCGATGCCGAGGCCGTGCCGGAAAGGGAGAACCCCGTACGCGGGGCGCCCGGTCAGGTCCTTGAGCATGTCGAGGCCGGGCTCGAGGAGCGAGACGTCCCCGCGGAACTTGTTGACCAGATAGCCGGCCAGCAGCTCCTGGTCCTCGGGGGCGAGCAGCGCTGTCGTGCCGAAGAACGACGCGAAGACGCCGCCACGGTCGATGTCGCCGACCACGAGCACGGGCAGCCGCGCGGCCCGGGCGATCCCCATGTTGACGATGTCGGTGCGGCGCAGGTTGATCTCGGCGGGCGAGCCCGCCCCTTCACAGATCACGGCGTCATAGCTGCCCCGGAGTTCCTCCAGGCATCCCACGACGGTGTCCAGAAGTGCCGCCTGCCGTCCCCCGTGGTAGCCCCGAGCACTCAACTCGCCCACCGGCTTGCCCATGAGCACCACCTGGCTGCTCCGGTCACTGCCCGGCTTCAGCAGCACGGGGTTCATCAGGGCGCTCGGCTCGACGCGGGCGGCCTGCGCCTGCATGGCCTGCGCCCGCCCGATCTCGGCGCCCTCGCGCGTCACGAAAGAGTTGAGGGACATGTTCTGCCCCTTGAACGGCGCGACCTTCACTCCCTGCCGCACCAGCCACCGGCAGATCCCCGCGGTGACGACGCTCTTCCCGGCATCGGACGTGGTCCCTGCCACCAGCAGTCCACCACCACTCACGACTTCCCCCTCCGCAACAGTGCCCGCCCGGCGACACACACGCCGAGGGCCAGCCAGCTCACGCGCCGCGAGAGCCGCGCCGCCCGCTCGACGTCGGCGGTCTCCACGGCCCGGCCCGACGCGTTCAGTACGGGCCGGTGCTCGACCCGCCCGCCGTACGACAGAGTCCCGCCGAGTCGCACCCCGAGCGCCCCCGCGAACGAGGCCTCGACCACACCGGCGTTGGGGCTCGGGTGCAGCCGCGCGTCCTCGCGCCACGCCGTGAGCGCGCCGCGCGGACGGCCGCCCGCGACCGCGGCGAGCACGCCGGTCAGCCGCGCCCCCGGCCAGCCCGCCACGTCGTCGAGGCGCGCGGAGGCCCAGCCGTAGCGGCGGTACCTGGCCGACTTGTGCCCGACCATGGCGTCCAGCGTGTTCACGGCGCGGAACGCGACGAGCCCGGGGACACCGGCGACGGCGCCCCACACGAGCGCGCCCACGACGGCGTCGGAGGTGTTCTCGGCGACGGACTCGACGACGGCCCGCGCGATCCCGTCCGCGTCCAGGGCCTGCGGGTCACGCCCGCACAGATGCGGCAGCTGCTCGCGCGCCGCGTCCACTTCACCGGCGGCCAGCGCGCCCCCGATGGCGCGCGCCTCGCGCCCCAGCGACGTACCGCCGACGACCGCCCAGGTGGCGGCGGCGGTCAGCGCGATGGAGGCGGCGGGGGAGCGGCGCACGGCGCGCGCGGCGAGACCACCGGCGACGGCGGCGCCCCCGGCGCACACGGCGGTGTGCACGGCGCCCCACCCGCGGTGGTCACGCCACAGCACGCGCTCGACGGCGCCCGCGGCCCGCCCGAACGCGGCGACCGGATGCCCGCGGCGCGGATCGCCGATCAGGAGGTCGCCGAGAAGTCCGGCGGCGCTGCCGTACGCGAAGACGCGCTCGGCCCGCACCGTCAGCCCGCCGCTACGGCGAGGGGAACCCTTGTACTCGTTCTGGGCGGGAGCACCCGCAACTGGCAGCCGCGCATGGCGATATGTCCTCACTCAGGGTGTCCACGCCCTGGTTGGAAGAGACCGGCAACGAGAGTTCCTGGCTCGCGGGGATCACTCCCCGGTGACAGTGGCGGGACCGCGCCGGATTCGCACCGGCTTCCTCTCCTGCTGCCGTAGATGGCCCCGGAAGTCCACCACGCCCCGCGAACGCCCGTCAACTTGCCGTTGACCTGCGAAGGGAGAGTGTGCTGAGGCCCACACGAAGCGGGGTGCGGGACTCCTTCGCGTCCCGCACCCCGCAGTCCTGCCGGTTACCTCCGGTCAGGCGACGATCAGGAAGATCCCGTAACCGACGGCCGCCGCGCACAGGGCGAAGCAGGCGTACGCGCCGGAGACGGCGAGCCCCGCCGAACCGCCCTGGGCCGCCGCCGACTCCCGCTTGGTGAGCCCGACGATGCCGAGGGTGAACAGGCCCACGAGGGCCACCGTGATCACGAGGCTGACTCCGAACACGGAGCCGAGTGCTGCCCAGTCGATGTGCATTTCGCTGCTGCTTCCTTAGACCGTGGCCGGTCGCGCGGACTCCGCCGAGGGCGGGGCGGGCGGGGCGGGGATGGTGGTCTTCACGTCGGTGTCCAGGTCCGCGGCCGTGCCGGCGGGCGGCGGGGTGACGGCCGCGATCGCGGTGGTCACGACGCCGGCGGGCTCGTCCGGGACCTCGACGCCATCGATGTCGTCGTCCGTGACGTTCGTGTGGTCGATCGCGTTGCGCCGGGACAGTGCCCAGATGATGCCCGCGCCGGCGATCAGGAGCAGCGCGGTGACGGCGACGCCCCACGAGCCCTGCTGGGTGAGGAACTCGGCGCCCGCGCCGACCAGACCGGCGGCCGGCAGGGTCAGGCCCCAGGCGATGAACATGCGGGTCGCGGTCGACCAGCGGACGACGCCGCCCTTGCGGCCGAGGCCCGAGCCCATGACGGCGCCGGAGCAGACCTGCGTCGTGGAGAGCGAGAAGCCGATGTGCGAGGAGGCGAGGATCGCGGTCGCGGCGCTGGTCTGGGCGGCGAAGCCCTGCTGCGGCGCGAGGTCCGTCAGGCCCTTGCCCATGGTGCGGATGATGCGCCAGCCGCCGAGGTAGGTGCCGAGCGCGATGGCCGTACCGGCCGAGACGATGACCCACATCGGGGGGTTGGCGCCGGGGCTGAGGACGCCGCCCGTGATCAGGGCGAGCGTGATGATGCCCATCGTCTTCTGCGCGTCGTTCGTGCCGTGCGCCAGCGAGACCAGGCCCGCGGAGGCGATCTGCCCGGCACGGTAGCCCTTGGCGGTCGCCTTCTGGTCGGTCTTGCTGCCTATCCGGTACGTGAGCCGGGTGGCCAGCATCGCGGCGATGCCCGCCACGAGCGGCGCGGCGACGGCCGGGAGGAGGATCTTGGTGACGACGGTGCCGCCGTTGATCGACGACCAGCCCATCGACATCACGGCGGCGCCGATGAGGCCGCCGAAGAGCGCGTGGGACGAGCTGGAGGGGAGGCCCACCAGCCAGGTCAGGAGATTCCAGAGGATGGCGCCCACCAGCGCCGCGAAGATGACCTCGGTCTTGAGTCCGTCCTCGTTGATGATGCCGCCGGAGATCGTCTTGGCGACCTCCACGGAGAGGAAGGCTCCGACGAGGTTCAGCACGGCGGACATGGCCACCGCCGTCTTGGGCTTGAGAGCGCCGGTCGAGATGGTGGTGGCCATCGCGTTGGCTGTGTCGTGGAAACCGTTCGTGAAGTCGAACACGAGAGCGGTAACGATCACGATCCCGAGGAGAATCATGGCCTCATGTGCCATCTGGGGGTATCCGTTTCCGTGTGCGGGTGGCGGCCTCGCTGACCACGGAAAGCGTCCGCAGCCTCGGAGAACGTAGAGCGGCTTAGTGAACGGAAGATGAACTGACGGGGGACCTCAGGCAACCCCACTCACAGCCACAGATCCACTACTCGGAGCCCCCGGATTTCCGGGGGCTCTTTGCATGGGAGGAACCGTGCCTGAACCGGACTGGAAGCCCGCCCTGAGCGCCGCCGTAGAGGTCGCCATTGGCCTTGGCGTCGACTGCGGCGGCGCCGCGGGAGTCCACCGCGTACGTGACGCGGTCCTGCGGAATGTCATGCCTCACATCGATGCCGCGTACCAGCGCGGCCTGGTCGCCGGCCGGAGCCGGGCGGGCTACCGCCTGACCGCGGAGAACGAGCGCCTGCGCCGCAGGCTCCGAGAGCTGGAGGAGAAGTGCCCGTCCCCGTCTGCCCCCAGATGTTCCGCTGGAACCTCTGGCGCACCGGCACGGCGGCCGTCATGTGCGGCATCGGCATCCTGCTGGGCGTCCTGTGGACTCGGCGATCTGTGCGAGACCGCGCAGAACACGCCGTTCTGCGCAGGGCGTTCGAGCTGATGGCGATCAAGGGCAAGAACGCCCAGGAGGCAGCCCTCACGCTGAACGCGGAGGGCCTGCCTCACCCGCGAGGGCGACACCCTGTGGGGCCCGACGGTCCGGGTGCCCCTTCAGCCGGCGTTCACAGATGCCGAACTGGAGCAGCTCAAGGCGGCTCTGGCGCAGGGCTCGGTGGTACGCAACGCCGAAGGAGCCCCGGAGTATCCGCTCTCGAAGCGGATCACCGGTCTGTGCAAGGGGCAAGGCCGAGCCCAGGCTGGTCACTGAACACTCGGGGACACGCTCCCGAGGAAAAGCGTGATGTGTTCCATTCACCTGAGGCGGGCGGTGCGGTGACTCGAAGCGGAGTGCTGCCACTCCGTTGGAGACGGGGTGGTGGCACGGGGTCGTTCGCGAAGCGGAACGGTGGCTCAATCAAGCGGAAGTAAGCCTTCCGCTAGCCGCGGGCGAACCTCCGCAACTGCGTCTGTGAACCGTTGAAGAGATTCTGGTCACCCGGCAGTCCGCCGCTGTTGTCGTACTGCCAGAACGTCCAGTACGACCAGCCTGACGGCAGCGCCCCGGCGGACTCGTCGTAGCGGGCGAGCCATAGCGCGTGGTTGCCCGCGAAGGCCGCGCTGTTGCCCGTGCACTTCTTCCACCAGCGGTAATTGGTGTAGATCACCGGCCGGCGGCCCGTCCTGCGCCGCACCTCGTCGCTGAACGACCTGATCCAGGAGATCATCTTCCCCTTGCTCAGGCCGTAGCACGTCTTCGAGCTGTACGGGTTGTACTCGATGTCGAGCGCCGGCGGCAGCGTCCAGCCGTCCGCCCGCCACCCGCCCCCGTTGCGCACGAAGTACGAGGCCTGCGTCCGGCCGGATGACTTGTTCGGGAGCGCGAAGTGGTACGCGCCGCGGATGATGCCCGCGCTGCGCGCTCCGTTGTACTGCTGGCTGAAGTAGGGATTGAGGTAGGTGGTGGACTCGGTCGCCTTGACGTAGACGAACCGTGCGCCCTTGCTCTTGGCCTTCTGCCAGTTGACGTTCTTCTGGTGCGACGAGACGTCGTGCCCCTTGGTGCCGCCCGCCGCGGATGCCGGAGCCTGTGCGAGAGCGGTCCCCCCGAACGTCAGGGCGGCGAGTGATGTCGCGGTCGCGATGTGCGCGCGGCGACGGGACGGTTTGTGACCACGAGCCATATTTCCCCCCGGAATGGCGACGTGCATGACAAATCCCACCGGAGGTTACCGGGAGATCCCTCTGAGCCCGTCGATCTCCAGCCAATCGTTTCCAGGCGGGCATTTATGTCTATTCGTGCGCTTCCGGACTCCTCGGCTCCGCACTAAAGTGCCCGGGCGCCCAGATCCGCGCGGGCCCGCCGAGCGGCTGGCAGGATGCGGGCATGGCGCGGGAACCGGGCGAGGCAGGGCAGGGCGCGGACGGACTCGCGCAGGCATGGAGCGCGCTCGTGGCGACGGCCCGGCGCACCGTCACCGACGGCCTCGTCGTCGGGACCTCGGGAAACGTCTCGGTGCGCATCGGCGACACCGTCCTCGTCACGCCCAGCGGGGTCCCCTACGGCGAGCTCACCGCGGACGACCTCGTCGCCGTCGGCCTCGACGGCGGGCAGCGCGCCGGAACCCTGGCCCCGACCAGCGAACTCCCGATGCATCTGGCGGTCTACCGGGCGACGCCCGCCCGCGCCGTCGTCCACACCCACGCGGTCCACGCCACGGCCGTCTCCACCCTCGTGCCCGAGCTCCCGCTCATCCACTACATGGCCGCGGCTCTCGGCGGACCCGTCCGGGTTGCCCCGTATGCGACGTACGGCACCGAGCGGTTGGCCGAGAACGTGCTGGACGCTCTCAAGGGGCGGACAGGCTGCCTGCTCCAGAACCACGGCACCCTCACCTACGGCGACACCCTCGCCGCCGCCTACGACCGCACGGCCCAGCTCGAATGGCTGTGCCGCGTCTGGCTCACCGCGAGCGCCCATCCCCACCACACGCCGACGCTCCTCACTCGCGATCAGGTGCGCGAGGTGGAGGAGAAGCTGCGGGGGTACGGGCAGCCGGGCTGAACCGGACCCGGTGGCACTCAAGGCCCCGCCCCACTGGCCGGTCGGAGCCCGGGCGCGGACACTGGGACGGTGCGCACCGCCAGAGCGACGGCCGCTGCCGTCACCGCAGTCATCGGTGCCGGCGCGGCCGCGATCGCGGCCGGCCGGTTCGCCAGCGATGCCGCCCTCAAGGCGCCCGCGGGCCGGCCGCTGCCCACCGAGCCACGCCTGACCGTCCACGCCACCGCCGCGGGCCAGATCACGCTCACCCGCGACCTGGCCTCCCTGCGCCCGGGCATGTACGGCCTGAGCGGCGACGGATTCCACGCCGTGGTCGGGCCCGTACTCGAGTCCGCCCCGCACGCGGCGGACGCCGTGGTGCGCCGCCTGGAGCGCGTCACGCACGGCTCCCTCGAACCCGGTGCCAAGGCATGGCTCACCCCCCAGGTCCACATCGGCGACCCCAAGGCGGCACTCGGCCTCGACCACGCCGACATCGACATCCCCGGCGAACTGGGCGCGCTCCCCGCCTGGTTCGTCCCCGGCGCCCGCGACACCTGGGTCATCACCGTCCACGGCCTGGGTACCACACGCGAGCACCCCATGGTCCTCATGGACTTCCTGCACCGCCACCGCTTCCCCGTGCTCGACCTCGCCTACCGCGGCGACCTCGGCGCCCCCCGCTCCCCGGACGGCCTCGGGCACCTCGGCGAGACGGAGTGGCGCGACCTGGACGCCGCGATCCGCTATGCCGTGCGCTACGGCGCGCAACGCGTCATCGTGCACGGCTGGTCGACCGGCGCCGCCATGGCCCTGCACGCGGCGGCCTATTCCGCTTTGCGGGACCGCATCTCCGGGCTCGTCCTCGACTCACCCGTCCTCGCCTGGGACGTGACGCTGCGTGCCCTCGCCGGGGCCCGCCGTATTCCCGGGACCCTGCTGCCCCTCGCGGTCCGCGCCGCCCAGGGCCGCACGGGGCTGTACGGCGACCGCCTCGACACCGCTGCCCACCCCGAGTCGCTCAAGGTGCCCATGCTCGTGGTGCACGGCCCCGACGACGAGATCGCACCCTGGGCCCTGTCCCGCGAACTGGCTGCCCGGCGCCCCGACTTGGTCTCGCTGCACACGGTGGACAACGCCCCGCACGGAGCGATGTGGAACGCCGACCCGCAGACGTACGAGGAGTCGCTCCGCCGCTTCCTCACCCCCCTCATGTAGCTCCGGCACAGCTCCGTCGGACGGACGGGAACCGCCCGTCGGCCGCACGGGACAGATCCGCAGGAAGGCCCGCGTAGACCCCCGGCGCACGCCGGTCCGCGGACCCTCCCGCGACGCCCGCAAAGAGCCCCGAAACGATTCCGTTTGGGTTTTCGGACCGTCAACCGGAAGACTGCCCCCGTGACGTCCCGTATCCCGCGCGACTCCAGGCTCCGACTTGTCCGCCCGCGCACCCTCGCCGCCGCCCCCGTGCGGACCGACGGAGTGGTGACCCAGGCACGCCCGCCCCGCCCGGCGCCCCGCCCGCCGGAGGGCACCCCACCCCCGGCGGAACTGGCCCGCATGGCCCGCCGCGGCCTCGCCGACGCCGTCCGCGTGGCCCGCTGGGCCGATGCCGTCCTCAGCCCCGGCAGCGGCCACGGCACCCCCGACGGCAGAGGCGCCCTGTCCCCGCCCACCGCCGAACGCGCGGCGGCCGACCTGGAGCTGACCCCGCGACAGGTCCGCGCCGACTGGGACACCGCACGCCTCGCGGGCCTCGTCGAGGTGCACGGCGACAGCGCGCGCCCCGGCTGGCGCCTGCGCGCCTGGGACCGTGACGACACCGCCGTGCTGCGCGGCTGGGTCGCGCTGTTCGACGCCTGGTCCCTGGCCCACCCCGCCGACGCGAGCCTGGAGGCCGCCGCGGTCGCCGAGGTCGTCGAGGCGATGCCCCAGGTGCTCTCCCTCCTCCAGCTCTCGGCCGGCCCGGTCCCCGTACCGCAGCTCCTCGATCTGCTCGGCCAGCGCGTCGAGGAACTGCGCACGGAACGCTGCGAGATCCCCTACGGACCGCAGCCCGAGCCCACCGACACCGCGACCGCCACCACCGCCCTTCCCCCGCTCCTCGACTGGGCCCTGCACGGCCTTGCCGCCGTCGGCGCCCTCACCTACGCCGACGGCCAGGCCACCCTCACGCCGCTCGGCAGCTGGGCGGTCTGGGTCAAGCTGGAGCAGATCTGCGTGGCCGCCCAGTCGCCGGCGGGCAATATCGAACAGTCAGCCGATGCCATGCTCAGAGGCTGCGCCCGGCTGCGCCCGAACGCGGCCCGCGCCGAATACCGCGCCTGGCTCGCGGCCCGCCCCGTCGGCAGCGCCGTCGCCGAGCTGATCGCCGCCGCCCGCGGCGAGGACGCCCTGCTGCGCGGGCTCGCATTCGAGGCCCTGCGTGTCGTCGGAGCCCCCGCGGAGCCCGTCGTCCGGTCCGTCGCCGACGAGCCGCCCCTGCGCCCCTACGCGCTGCTGTGGCTCGCCGAGTACGAGGGAGCCGATCCCGAGGACGTGCATCTGGTGCTGACCCGCGAGGAGACGACCTGGCTGTGGGTGGACACCGCGGCGGCCGTTGCGGACCACGGCGAGGCCCAGCTCCTCGTGCGCCACCTGGAGTCCGCCGTGCAGCCCACCGTGCCGGCCCTCCTCGACGAGGTCCGGGCGGCCGGGCACCCGCGCACTGTCCAGGTCCTCGTCGCGCTGGCCGCCGCGCACCCGGACCCGGCGCTCGCCAAGGCCGTCCGCCGGGCCGCCTTCCAGGTGCACACCGGAGGCGCGTGACGCCGCGCCCCTGCGATCAGGCCGGTATCTGCGGCGCGTACGTCCCGAAGCTCCACACGTTGCCCTCGGCGTCCTTGGCCATGTAGTCCCGGGAGCCGTAGTCCTGGTCCGTCGGGGGCATCAGGATCTCCACGCCGTGCGCCTGCGGCGCAGGGCAGAGGGCGGCGATTTCCCGCCAGGGGCGGCGGCCCGCCGCCCAGCGCCCACTGTCGGACACTTCATGACGGTCTGCCCCCAGCCCCGGAACAGCACGGCGGAAAACTGTTTGCATCGTCCCGTTAGACTTGGCCCATGGCCATTCTCCGCACGCACTAGACGGCTCATCGCCCTCAGTAGCCCTTCCGCCGTCCAATCCCTGCTCAGGAGTCTGTCCGTGATCACCGCTTCGGCCATCGAGTTGCGCGCCGGCGCCCGCATCCTCATCGAGAACGCCACCTTCCGTATCGCCAAGGGCGACCGCATCGGCCTGGTCGGACGCAACGGCGCGGGCAAGACGACCCTCACCAAGTGCCTCGCCGGTGAAGGCACCCCGGCCGGCGGCACGATCGCCCGCTCCGGAGAGGTCGGCTACCTCCCGCAGGACCCCCGCACCGGCGACCTCGACGTCCTGGCCCGCGACCGCATCCTGTCCGCGCGCGGCCTGGACACCCTGATTCAGAAGATGCGGGACAACGAGCAGCGCATCGCCAACGGCACGGGCGCCACGCGCGCGAAGGCCCTCAAGCAGTACGAGCGCCAGGAGACGGAGTTCCTCACCAAGGGCGGATACGCCGCCGAGGCCGAGGCCGCCACCATCGCCGCCGCGCTCAACCTGCCCGACCGCGTGCTCGGCCAGCCCCTGCACACGCTCTCCGGCGGTCAGCGCCGCCGTATCGAGCTGGCCCGCATCCTCTTCTCGGACGCCGACACCCTGCTCCTCGACGAGCCCACGAACCACCTGGACGCCGACTCCATCGTCTGGCTGCGCGACTACCTCAGGACGTACCGGGGCGGCTTCATCGTGATCTCCCACGATGTCGACCTCGTCGAGACGGTCGTCAACAAGGTGTTCTACCTGGACGCGAACCGCTCCCAGATCGACGTCTACAACATGGGCTGGAAGCTCTACCAGCAGCAGCGCGAGGCAGACGAGAAGCGCCGCAAGCGCGAGCGCCAGAACGCCGAGAAGAAGGCCGCGGCCCTCAACTCCCAGGCCGACAAGATGCGCGCCAAGGCGACCAAGACCGTCGCCGCGCAGAACATGGCCAAGCGCGCCGACCGGCTGCTCGCCGGGCTCGAGGCGGTCCGCGTCTCCGACAAGGTCGCCAAGCTGCGCTTCCCCGAGCCCTCGCCGTGCGGCAAGACGCCGCTGATGGCCGAGGGCCTGTCGAAGTCGTACGGCTCCCTGGAGATCTTCACCGACGTCGACCTGGCCATCGACAAGGGCTCGCGCGTCGTCATCCTCGGCCTCAACGGTGCCGGCAAGACCACCCTGCTCCGGCTGCTCGGCGGCGCCGAGCAGCCCGACACGGGCGAGGTCATCGAGGGCCACGGCCTCAAGCTCGGCTACTACGCGCAGGAGCACGAGACCCTCGACCCCGAGCGCACGGTCCTGGAGAACATGCGCTCCGCCGCCCCCGACCTGGACCTGGTCGAGGTGCGCAAGACGCTGGGCTCGTTCCTGTTCTCCGGGGACGACGTCGACAAGCCGGCCGGTGTCCTGTCCGGCGGCGAGAAGACCCGCCTCGCGCTCGCGACGCTCGTCGTGTCCTCCGCGAACGTGCTGCTCCTCGACGAGCCCACCAACAACCTCGACCCGGCCAGCCGCGAGGAGATCCTCGGCGCGCTGCGCACCTACAAGGGCGCCGTCGTCCTCGTCACCCACGACGAGGGCGCCGTGGACGCGCTCCAGCCGGAGCGGATCATCCTGCTGCCCGACGGCGTCGAGGACCTCTGGGGCCAGGACTACGCGGATCTGGTCAGCCTCGCCTGACCTGCCCGCGTCCGCTTCCGCGCCGGCTTCCGGGCGCGCACGATCGCGGTCGGCCGTCAGCACGGCTTGATCGAAAGGCTGATCCACTCGGTATGGATCATTCGGCCGATCCGTGATCCATCATCTGAGTGAGATCTCCTCGTACCGCGGTGTGTCCTACACGCATTCCGTCGCCGCACCCCCGCAGGGGCCCTTGTGCCGCCTGGCAAGGCGCTGACCTGGACCTTCGCGGGGATCCCCGTTTCCGGCCCCGCCCGGGTGCGCCCGGAACCCTCCGTTCCACTCGTGTCGGCCGCATCCCGGCCGCACAAGCTCGTCGTACGGACCTTGCCGAATGGGTGGCCAGGAAGCCCGCGAGGGGTGATCATGAGAAGTCCAGAGCGCACTTCCCATGAGGAGGCACGGGTGGCCGAGACTCTGAAGAAGGGCAGCCGGGTAACCGGCGCCGCGCGCGACAAGCTCGCGGCAGACCTGAAGAAAAAGTACGACTCCGGTGCGAGCATCCGAGCGCTGGCCGAGGAAACCGGCCGCTCGTATGGGTTCGTGCACCGGATGCTCAGTGAGTCGGGAGTCACGCTGCGAGGTCGCGGCGGGGCTACACGCGGCAAGAAGGCGACCGCGGCCGGCTGACCCGGGCAGTGCACAGGCTTCGATGGTGACCACCCGGTCGGTCCGCCGACCGGCCGGTTGGTTACTGTGCAGTAGTTTCGAGGGCGTCGAGCGCCCTCGACCGACTGCGCACACCATCGGAGGCACACATGGCTTCGCCCGACAGCGGATCCGGCTCGCTCGCGCCGGTACTCGACAAGGACGGGGTCCGCCTCACCGTCGACGGCTCCATCGCCACGGTGACGCTGACCAACCCGGACAAGCGCAACGCCCAAAGTCCCGCTCTGTGGCGGGCGTTGGCCGACGCCGGGAAGTCCCTGCCGGGCAGCGTGCGCGTCGTCGTACTGCGCGCGGAGGGACTCTCGTTCTCCGCGGGCCTCGACCGTCAGGCGTTCACGCCCGAGGGTTTCGACGGCGAGCCGTCCTTCATCGACCTGGCGCGCGGCTCCGACGACGTGCTCGACGACACCATCGCCGAGTACCAGGAGGCGTTCACCTGGTGGCGGCGCAGCGACCTCATCACGGTCGCCGCGGTGCAGGGACACGCGATCGGTGCCGGCTTCCAGCTCGCTCTCGCCTGCGATCTGCGGATCGCCGCCGAGGACGTGCAGTTCTCCATGCGCGAAACCAGCCTCGGTCTGGTGCCCGACCTCACCGGCACGCACCCCCTCGTCTCCCTCGTGGGATACGCGCGCGCCCTGGAGATCTGCGTCACCGGCCGCTACGTCCACGCCGACGAGGCCGGCCGCATGGGCCTGGCCAACCTCGTCGTGCCCGCCGACCAGCTCGACGCCGCCGCGCGTGACCTCGCCGGCGCACTCATCGCCGCGCCCCGCGACGCCGTCATCGAGACCAAGGCCCTGCTCCAGGGCGTCATGGGACGCTCGTACGAGGAGCAGCGCACCGCCGAGCGCGCCGCACAGGGACGCCGGCTCCGGGACCTCGCGGGCCTCGGCGACTGACGCGACCCACGCAGGAACCGGGCCGGACGGTCCTCAGCTCACGGCGGTCACCAGAACGGCCACTGACGGATCATCCGCCAGGGCCTCGGTGACCGCCGTCCGCACGTCCCGCGCCACATCGAGGACCCGCCGCCCGCCCGACACGGCCAGTTCGATCCGCACATGGCGGCGCGGCAGCGTGGCCGCACCCTCGGGACGCTCTCCGATGTGCACCGCGCGCCCCAGGCCGCCCAGCGAGCCGGTCAGCCGCGCCACCCCCGGCACGGAGAGCGCGGCCTGTCCGGCCCGTTCCTCGTCACTGCCGGCCTTCGCCTGCCCGCCGTCCGCGATATCAGACTCTGTATCTCCTGAGGCGGTCTCGGCTTTTGGACCGTCGTCGAGCAGCGCCGTCACCCGCAGGTCCACCTCCGCCACCGCGAGCCCGAGCCTGTCGGACGCCGCGCCGTCCAGGGCCGCGCGCAGCCGGGACGCGGCCGTGGGCAGCGGTTCGTCCGGCGCCGCCGCACACTCCGCGACAATCCTCAGCGGCCCCGGCGGCAGGGCACTCGGCGGCGCGGGCACCGCGGACTCGTAGGAACCGTCGGGGTCGGCGAGCTCGACGCGCAGGCTTCCCAGCCGCACCCCGTGCACCGACTGGACCGCCTGGCGCAACGCCGACCGCGCCGCCGACTCGGCCAGCCAGCACCCGTCGCGCGGCCCTCCGAGCGGTACCAGCCTGCCGAGTCCGAGCTGGTGCCGTACTGCCTGTGTCCATCGGTCAGCGCTCATATCCCCAGCCTGCCGCATCCATGGCGCGCGACCGGGCAACCGCACTTAGTGTGGTCGAAAGAGCAGTGACTCCCAGAGAACGGCCTGAGAGAACCTCTTCGAAAGGGACGACCCGCGATGAGCGACACCGCAGAGAAGCCGGGCGAAGCGACCGGGAGCAGGGCCAGTGTGACCAAGCGGGGCGGGGGATCCGCCGGGGCGCGAGGGCGCACCACCATCGCCGACGGTGTGGTGGAGAAGATCGCCGGCCTCGCCGCGCGGGACGTCATGGGCGTGCACGCGATGGGCAGCGGCCTGTCCCGCACCTTCGGAGCCGTACGCGACCGGGTGCCCGGCGGCACCAAATCCGTGACGCGCGGGGTGAAGGCCGAGGTCGGCGAGGTACAGACGGCGCTCGACCTGGAAATCGTAGTGGAGTACGGGGTGTCGATCGCCGACGTCGCCCGCGACGTGCGCGAGAACGTGGTCGCGGCCGTCGAGCGCATGACCGGCCTCGAGGTCGTCGAGGTCAACATCGCGGTGAGCGATGTGAAGCTGCCCGACGAAGAGGAAGAGGAGCCGGAGTCCCGGCTTCAGTAACCATCCGCTCGCGAGCTTGCCCTTGAGGAGGAGCGCTCGATGCACCTGGCCGTGATCGGCATGATCGCCGGAATGGCTCTCGGATTCGCCGGATACTTCGGCGGCTTCGGGGCCTTCCTGCTGGTGGCGGCGCTCGGCGCCGTCGGCTTCGTCGCCGGACGGTTCCTCGAGGGGGACCTGGAACTCGGCGACTTCTTCCGCACGCGCGGCGACCGGCGGCGGTGACCGGTGGCGACGCAGGTCGCGCCCGCCGAGCGCGGCGCGACCCGGATCGCCGACCGGGTCGTCGCGAAGATCGCCGCGCAGGCGGCGCGTGAGGCGCTCCCCGCCGTTCCCACGGGCGGCAGCGCCCCGCACGCCACCGTCTCCGTGCGCCACGACATCGCCCATGTGCGCATCAGTCTCGAGCTGGACTACCCCGGCGACATCGGGACGCGGTGCGGTGCCGTGCGTCGCCAAGTCGCTGAGCGGGTAAAGGCGTTGGCGGGGATGGAGGTGCCCGAGGTGGCCGTCCAGGTGGAGCGGCTGCACTCGGAGCACGATCGCGGCGCGGCACAGCGGAGGATCCGATGAGCGAGCCCACACAGCCCCTGCCCGTCGTCGAACGCGGGCAGGGCGAGCTCGACCAGTTCGGCCAGTCGGGCTCTGCGGCCACGTACAAGGCGCGGCCCACGCCGCAGGGCGGGCACGGCAGCGGCCGCTTCTGGTCGCCGCGCCGGATCCCTGCCGCGCTGGTCGCGGTCGTCCTCGTCGGTGCCTGGGGGATTTTGCTGTACGACATCGCCGCCGTGCGCGCCGGTCACTCCGCGATGCACTGGCGGCGCGCCCTCGCCCGTGAACTCGCCGAGCGGCCCCTGGACAACGTGTGGGTGCTGGTCGGCGCCGGGGTGGCCGCCGCGCTCGGGCTGTGGCTGATCGTGCTCGCCGCGACGCCCGGCCTTCGCGCCGTCCTGCCGATGCGCCGCACCCACCCCGACGTACGCGCCGGACTGCACCGCGACGCGGCCGCCATGGTCCTGCGCGACCGGGCCATGGAGGTGGCGGGCGTGCAGTCCGTACGCGTCCGGATGAAGCGCTCCAAGGTCGAGGTGCGGGCCCGCTCGCACTTCCGTCAACTCGACGACGTACGCGCCGACTTGGACACCGTGATCGGCGAGGCCGTCAAGGGTCTCGGCCTCACCTCCACGCCCGGCCTCTCCGTGCACGTGGCGCGGCCCGGAAAGAAGGGATGAGCCCGTGCTCAGGACCGTGAACCGGGTCGTCGTCGGCCTCGTCGGGTTGATCCTCGTCGTGTTCGGAGGGTCCGTGCTCGCCGTCGGACTCGGTGTGTCCCCGCCGTCCTGGTGGATCTATGACGGGCGGCACGACGTGCTGCTGAGCAGGGCGGACCGCTACCGGTGGCGCGGCGACGGCTGGTGGTGGCCGGGCGTCATCGCCGTGCTCGCCGTCTGTGTGCTGCTCGCCCTGTGGTGGCTGGTCGCCCAGCTGCGCCGGCACCGGCTCTCCGAGGTCCTCGTCGACACCGGGGACGGCGAGGGCGCGCTGCTGCGCGGCCGCGCGCTCGAAGGGGTCCTCGTCAGCGAGGCGGAGTCGCTCGACGGCGTGGAGCGCGCCGGGGCCGTCCTGACCGGGCGGCGCTCCGCACCCCAGGTACGCATGGGCCTGCTCCTCGAACCGCACGCGGAGCCGGGAGCGGCCCTCCAGCAGATCAGCGAGGAGGCGCTGGGTCACGCGCGGGATTCCGCCGGGCTCGCCGCCCTGCCGGCCGAGGTGCGGCTCCGCGCGGTGAAGCACCGTGCGGAGCGCGTGAGTTGACCCCGTAACTCAGAACCCGTTACTCAGAGCCCTACTACTCAGAAGCCGTGTCGGAAGCCGCCGTCCACCGGGAGCATCACGCCCGTGAGGTACGACGCGGCAGGCGAGAGGAAGAACGCGGCGGCGCGGCCGAACTCCTCCGGTCGGCCGTAGCGGCGCAGCGGGATGCGCGCCTCGTTGGCCGCGCGGGTCACCTCCGGGTCGGGGGACAGTCCGTCGAGCTCACGGACCCGGTCCGTGTCGATCCGCGCCGGGAGCAGCCCGACGACGCGGATGCCGCGCGGACCCAGCTCGTCCGCGAGGGACTTCGCGAAGCCGGCGAGCCCGGGGCGCAGACCGTTGGAGATGGTCAGGCCGGGGATCGGCTCGTGCACGGAGCCGGAGAGCACGAAGCCGATGACACCGCCCTCACCGAGCTCGGCCGCGGCCGAGCGGGCGAGCCGCACGGCGCCGAGGAAGACCGACTCGAAGGCCGACTCCCACTGCTGGTCGGTGTTGTCCGCCAGGAAGCCGGGGGCGGGCCCGCCGACGCTGATCAGTACGCCGTCGAAGCCGCCGAAGTTCTCGCGCGCGGCCTCGATCAGGCGCCGCGCGGCGTCGGCGTCGGCGTTGTCGGCGGCGACGCCCACGGCGTTCTCGCCGAGCGCTTCGGCGGCCTCGGCCACCCGCTTCTCGTCCCGCCCGGTGATGATCACCTTCGCGCCGTCGGCGACGAGCTCACGCGCGGCGGCGTTGCCCAGGCCACGGGTGGCTCCGGTGACGACGTAGACACGGTCCTTCAGTCCAAGATCCATGGGTCCTATCCTGCCTCGCCGGTCCCGAACAGCGTGAGGGCGGTCCCCACCAGGCCGATATGACTGAACGCCTGCGGGAAGTTCCCGAGCTGGCGCCCCGACAGGGGGTCGTACTCCTCGGCGAGCAGCCCCACGTCGTTGCCGATCCCGCAGAGCTTGTCGAACAGCTCGCGGGCCTCCTGCGTACGCCCCGTCAGATGCAGCGCGTCGGCGAGCCAGAACGAGCAGACGAGGAATGTGCCCTCGCGGCCGGGGAGTCCGTCGAGGCCGGTCGCCTCGGCGCTGTAGCGGCGCACGAAGCCGTCGTGGGAGAGCTCGTCGCGGACCGCCTCGACGGTGCCGACGACGCGCGGGTCGTCGGGCGGCAGGAAGCCGACGCGGGGAATGAGCAGCAGCGAGGCGTCGAGCGCGGTCGAGCCGTAGTACTGGGTGAACGTGTTGCGTTCCGGGTCGTATCCGCGTGCCAGCACGTCACGGTGGATGTCGTCGCGCAGCCGCCTTATGGCGTCGAGATCGCCCGAAAGGCCGGGATCGTCCTCCAGGGCGCTGACGATACGGTCGGCTGCCACCCACGCCATCACCTTGGAGTGCACGAAGTGCCGGCGCGGGCCGCGGACCTCCCAGATCCCCTGGTCGGGCCGGCGCCACGCGGTGCTCAGAAACCCCACGAGGGCCAGCTGCAGCCGCCACGCGTGCGGTTCGGACGGCATGCCCGCTTGCCGCGCCAGGGCGAGCGAGTCGATCACTTCCCCGTACACGTCGAGCTGGAGCTGGTGCGCGGCGTCGTTGCCCGCGCGTACAGGGAGGGAGCGGCCGTATCCGGCCAGCCACGGGAGTTCGATCTCGGGCAGCCGGCGCTCGCCCGAGAGTCCGTACATGATCTGCAGGTCCGCAGGATCGCCCGCGACCGCGCGCAGCAGCCAGTCACGCCACGCCGTGGCCTCGTCCAGATAGCCCGCCGACACGAGCGCGCCCAGCGTGAGCGTCGAGTCCCGCAGCCAGCAGTAGCGGTAGTCCCAGTTGCGCACGCCGCCGAGCTCCTCCGGCAGCGAGGTCGTCGGCGCGGCGACGATCCCGCCGGTCGGCTCGAACGTGAGCGCCTTCAGGGTGAGCAGGGAGCGCAGGACCGCGTCCTTGTGCGGACCCTCGTAGCGGCACTGCGCCGACCACGCCTCCCACTCCTCCTGGGAGCCGCGCAGGGACTCGAACGGGTCGATGAGGCCCGGGCGAGGCTCGTGCGACGGGTGCCAGGTCAGCACGAACGCGACGGACTCACCCTCTTCGACGGTGAACTCGGAGTGTGTGGTGAGGTCCTTGCCCCAGGTGCGCACGGAGGGTTCGCTGCGCAGCCACATCGAGTCGGGCCCCGCGACGGCCACGCGGTGGCCGTCGGACCTGCGCACCCACGGCACGATCGACCCGTAGTCGAAGCGCAGACGCAGAGTGCTGCGCATCGTGACGCGGCCCCTGAGTCCCTCGACGACGCGTACGAGGTCGGGGGCCTTGTCGCGCTGCGGCATCAGGTCGGTGACCCGGACACTGCCCTCGTCGGTGTCCCACTCCGAGTCGAGGATGAGGGTGCCGGGGCGGTAGGAGCGGCGCGTGCAGTCGCCCCCGCCCTTCGGGCCGAGCCCCCAGTGGCCGTTCTCCTCCTTGCCCACGAGCGCCGCGAAACACGCCGCCGAGTCGAAGCGCGGGAGGCAGAGCCAGTCGACGGAGCCGCCACGGGAGATGAGGGCGGCCGTCTGCTGGTCGCCGATGAGCGCGTAGTCCTCAAGGGGTCGGTGCACGTGAGCCGGGTTCCCGGCGGACGGGGCGGCCAATCCCACCGGGGGCCGGGCGGGTGAGGGCGACTGCGCGTGCGGCGGTGGGCCCGGGCCTACACGGTGGCGGGCTCGGGGCCCGCCGGGGTCTCCTCCGCCGTCGCCGCCTCGGCGCGGTCGCGGCGCTCGCGCCGGACGAGGACGACGAAGCCGAAGGGCACGGCCGCGGCGAACAGCCACCACTGCACCGCGTACGCCATGTGCGGGCCGATGTCGCTGTGGTTGGGCGTCGGGATCAGCTGGGGGGTGTTGCCCTTCGGCTCGGGCGACGTCTGCTCGATGAAGCCGCCGAGGACCTGCCTGCCGAGCGCCTTGGCCTGCCGGCCGCTGCTGATCAGCATGACCTGACGGTCCGGCAGGCCTTTGATGTCCTTGATGCCGCTCGCGGCGGTCGTCTCGTCGGCCATGAGGCGGCCGGTGACGGTGATCTCGCCGCGCGCGGGCGCCGGGATCTTCGGGAACGCGGTCTGCGCGCCGTCGGCCGGGATCCAGCCGCGGTTGACCAGGAGCACCTTGCCGTCGTCGAGGACGAACGGGGTCAGGACATGGAAGCCGACCTCGTCGTCGGTGTTCGTACGGCGCCGCACGACGACCTCGTGCGCGGTGTCGAACGTCCCCTTCGCCCAGACCCGGCGGTGGATCTCGGCCTTGGGAACGGGCTTCCCGGGGGAGGTGAGCTGCTCGGCGGGCAGCGGCTTCGCGGCGATCGCGGCACCGATCTGGTCGTTCTGCGCGACGCGGTGCTCGTGACGGTGCAGCTGCCAGAAGCCCAGCTCGATCATCGTGGGGATGAGGAGAAGGGTGATGAGGGTGAGGATCACCCACTGCCGGGACAACAGGAAGCGGTACACCCCACGACCGTACAACTCGGTCGTGGGGCGACATCACGGGGGTGTGCCCAGGGCTCAGACCTTGTCGACGATCCCCACCCTCCCCTCCGCGCGGGAGCAGTGCGCCCCGCAGTACCAGTGCCCGTCGACCTCTACTCCCTGCCCGATGACCTGCACACGGCAGTGTTCGCAGATCGGTGCCATGCGATGGATCGCGCAGGCGAACGAATCGAATACGTGCACCGCGCCCTGCGCGTGCACCTCGAAGGACATTCCGTAGTCGTTTCCGCAGACTTCACAGCGTGCCATGCGCCACAGGGTGGGCGTCGCGGTCGCGCGGGGCGAGCGGTGGGCGGGCGAGTCGCCGCGCAATCACCCGTCTGACGCCGGGGCCACGTCCCGTAGGAGCTGGCCGAAGGCCGCCTCGTCGATGACCGGTGTCCCGTACTGCTTCGCCTTGACAGCCTTCGACGTGTACGAGTCGGGGTCGTTCGTGACGAGGACACTGGTGAGCCGGGACAGGCTCGTCGCGATGTGCAGTCCGGCCTCGACGGCGCGGTCCTCCAGGAGCTCGCGGTCCACCGAGGTGTCTCCGGAGAACGCCACCCGCATGCCCTGCTTGAGCTGTTTGCCCGGTTCGTACCGTCCGGGGTTCGGGTACGGGCACGGCTGCCGCTTGCGCGAAGGGCGCCACGTCCCGCCGCCCCCGTACGAGGACGACGACGGGGCCGAGCCCTGGCGGCCGATCCGCGCCGCGCCGTCCGTCCACTCCGTGAGCGGCCTGCACTCGAGCAGGGGCAGGCGCACCCCGCCGCTCGCGGCGGCCCGCAGGCTCGGCCGGAACGCCTCGGCGAGCACGCGCGCGTCGTCGAGGGCGTGGTGCGCGTTGCGCTGGACGACGCCGAAGTGCGCGGCGAGGGACTCCAGCTTGTGGTTGGGCAGCGGGAGTCCGAGCTCCTTGGACAGCGCGATGGTGCACAGGCGCTGGTGGACGGGGGCGGTGCTCTTCGCGCGAGCGTACTCGCGGGCGATCATCGACCAGTCGAAGACCGCGTTGTGCGCGACGAGCACGCGGCCGTCGAGCCGGGTCGCGAACTCCTCGGCGATGTCCTTGAAGAGAGGCGCGCCTTCGAGTACGTCGTTCGTCAGACCGTGGATCCAGACGGGGCCCGGGTCGCGCTCGGGGTTGACCAGCGTGTACCAGTGGTCCTCGACCTCGCCCCGCGCGTCGAGCCGGTAGACGGCTGCGGAGATTATCCGGTCGTCCCGGGAAAGGCCGGTGGTCTCCACGTCGACGACCGCGTATCCCTGCGGATACGCGGCCGGCCACGGAGCGGCGGACGCGGCGGTCGTCTGGTCTTCGAGCATGGTCCATGAGGATACGGGCCACGACTGACACCTCCGTCGCCCGGCCCCGCGGACACGTCCGTTATGTCCGCAACAGACCTGACACCAGAGCCCTGACGGAGACGTCGAACACCTTCTCCGGGTCGGCCGGAAGGCCGAGCGCGCGGGCCAGCGGGGCGTCGTCCTCCGCCGTCCGCGCGCCCCACAGCTCCTCCTCGCCGGGCCGCTGCACGGGCGCGCGCTCGCGTTGACGCTCTACCAGGACATGGCCGACGACATGGAACTGCACCGCTCGTACGACCCCGGCGGCGCGGGTCCCGCGCAGGCCCGCGGCGTGCACCTCGCGCACGAGGACCTGCTGCGCGGGCAGGAACATCCTTTCGGTCAGGCCGCGTTCGTGGACCATCGCGACGAGGTGGGGGTGGTCGCGCAGCTGCCGGCGCAGGGCGCGGGCGACGGAGACGACGCGCGCCTGCGGTGTGGCGCCGCGGGGGCGGATCTCGCCGAGGTCGGCGACGGTGCGCTCGACGAGGGCTTCGAGCAGCGACTCGCGGTTGCCGACGTGCCAGTAGATGGAGGTGACGGCGGTGCCGAGCTCGGCGGCGAGCTTGCGCATCGTCAGGGACTGCGGGCCCTGCTGTTTCACCAGCTTCGAGGCGGCGGCGAGTACCTGTTCCCGGTCGAGATGTGTGCGCGTGTCTTTACCCTTCACGGAAGCTGTTGTAACTGTGTTACAGAGCATCCGCAAGTGCACGCCCGTCCACGCAAGTCCGCGCCGACGAAGGGTGGTACGACATGGCACGCATTCGATACGGAGCACGCACGGAGGCGGAGATCTCCGCCGCGCGCACCGCGAGCTCGAAGCTCCCCGACATCTGGTCCACGGGGGTGGTGGCCGTCTGGGAGAGCGATCCGGACGCGGTCGCCGCGGTACTTCCGCCCCCGCTCAAGCCCACCGAACGACCGCTGGTGCGGGCCAATATCAGCAAGGTCGACCTGCCCGGCTACCCCCTGGGCGCCGGCTCGGTTGCCGTCGCCGCCGAGCACGGCGGCGTCGAGGGCTGGTATCCGCTCGTCATGCCGATGACGCACGAGCGCGCCCTGATCGGCGGCCGTGAGGTCTTCGGCGAGCCCAAGAAGCTCGGCGAGGTGAGCGTCGAGCGCGACGGCCTCGTGGTGCGCGCGGCGCTCGCCCGGCACGGCATCGCCTTCGTGGAGGTGCGCGGCGCGGTGAGTGGCGCGCTGCCGCTGCCCGAGCCGGCGCTGAAGACGGATTTCTACTTCAAGTTCCTTCCCGCGGTGGACGGTTCGGGCTTCGACATGGAGCCGGTGCTCGTGCACTGCCGGCGCAACGAGAAGGTCCGCAAGCTGGAGCGGATCACCGGGGACGTGGTTCTGCGGGAGTCGATGTACGACCCGGTCGCCGACCTGCCGGTGCGCGCCCTGGTCGAGCTCACCATCGGCGAGAAGACCACCGACCAGAAGGGCCGGGTCGCCGAACGCGTCAGCGCGCAGGCCCTGCTGCCGTACATCCACCAGCGCTACGACGACCCGCAGCAGATCCTCGACGGGCCGCCCGAGGGGAGCGCCTGATGCGGCTGGAGGCGGGACAGGTCGCCGTCGTCACGGGCGCGGCGAGCGGCATCGGCCTTGCCATGGCACGGCGGTTCGCGGCCGACGGCCTGAAGGTCGTGCTCGCGGACGTCGAGGAGTCCGCCCTGGAGAAGGCCGCCGCCGGCCTGCGCGAGGACGGCGCCACCGTGCACGCGCGCGTGGTCGACGTCGGGGACCGCGGCCAGGTCTTCGCCCTCGCGGACGCGGCGTACGAGAGGTTCGGCGCCGTCCATGTCCTGTGCAACAACGCGGGCGTCGGCTCGGGCGCCGAGGGCCGCATGTGGGAGCACGAACCGAACGACTGGAAGTGGGCCTTCGAGGTCAACGTGTGGGGCGTCTTCCACGGCATCCAGGCGTTCGTGCCGCGCATGATCGAGGGAGGCGCGCCCGGCCACGTCGTCAACACGTCCTCCGGCGACGGCGGCATCGCCCCGCTGCCCACCGCCTCCGTGTACGCGGTCACCAAGGCGGCCGTCGTGACGATGACCGAGTCCCTGTACGCGCACCTGAAGGCGGAGCACGCGCGCGTGGGCGCCTCCGTGCTCTTCCCCGGACCCCACATGCTGCGCACCGGGCTGTGGGAGTCGCACCGCAACCGGCCCGAGCGGTACGCCAAGGAGAGGCCGCGCAGGACCCCGTACCGCAGCCTCGGCCAGTGGGAGTCCGCGATGAAGGAAGCGGGCCGGGAGGTGGAGTTCACGCCGGTCGAGGAGGTCGCGGACTTCGTCGCCGAGGGCATCGCCGCCGGCCGCTTCTGGCTGCTGCCCGAGAGCGAGCACAGCGACCGGCAGATCAGGGCCAGGTCCGCCTCGATGCTGGAGCGCGCGAACCCGGCGTACCTGGAGAGCTTCATTCTGGACTGAAGGGCATGTGATGACCGACCAGGATCCCTACTTGATCATCTCCTCCGACTGCCACGCCGGGCTGCCCACCGAGGAGTACCGGCCCTATCTGGACAGCCGTTTGCACCGCGCCTTCGACGAGTTCCTCAGCGAGCGGGGCGCCCGCCGCGAGGAGGCGACGCGGCTCGGCATCCGCAACGACGCGTTCGCCGCCAAATGGTTCGCCGATAACTCGGAAGGCCTGCGCGGCGGTTGGGACTGCGCGCAGCGCCTCAAGGAGCTGGACGGCGACGGGGTGGCCGCCGAGGTCGTCTTCCCCGACGCGGACGCCGTGGACAGCCGGACGGCGGCGCCCTTCGGCGTCGGGCTCGGGCTGTCGGGTGACCAGGACCCGGAGCTCGGCATGGCGGGCGCTCAGGCGCACAACCGCTGGCTCGCCGACTTCGTGTCCGAACACCCCGAACGGCACTGCGGTGTTGCCCTGTTGCCCATCACCGGCGAGGTCGACCGCGTCGTCGCCGAAGTCCACCGCGCCAAGGAGTCCGGGCTCGGCGCGCTGATGATTCCCTCCATGTGGGTCGACAAGGCGCCCTACCACGACCGGCGTTACGACCCCGTGTGGGCCGCGGCGGCGGAGTGTGCGATGCCCGTGGTCACGCACTCCGGGGCGGCGCCCCGCCACGAGTACGGCGACCACCTCGGGATCTATGTCTCCGAAGTGACGTGGTGGCCGGCGCGGCCGCTGTGGTTCATGCTCTGGTCGGGCGTCTTCGAGCGCCACCCGGGCCTGAGGTTCGGCGTCGCGGAGTCGGGCTGCTGGTGGCTGCCCAACCTGCTGTGGTTCATGGACCGCCTCTACCTGGGCGCGCACGGCGGCAAGAAGCTCTCGCCGTTCGCCGAGCTCAAGCGCTCCCCGCACGAGTACCTGGACCGCCAGGTGTTCATCTGCGCCACCAACACCAAGCGCCGCGAACTCGCCCAGCGCTACGAGATCGGCGTCGACAACATCCTCTGGGGCAGCGACTTCCCGCACCCCGAGGGCACCTGGCCCGACACGCGCGCGTGGCTGAGGAAGACCTTCCACGACATCCCGGTGGCGGAGACCCGGCGCATGCTGGGCCTCGCCGCCGCCGAGGTCTTCGGCTTCGACACCGGGAAACTGGCCCCGCTGGCCGCCCGCATCGGACCGACCCCCGCCGATCTCGGCCAGGACACCGACCAGTCGGCCGTCGAGGCGTCCTGGGCGCGCTCGCGCGACGTGGGCCGCCACTGGCTGACGGACCACGACTTCCCGACTCTCGGGGTGACCCCATGAGCGACCGCTACACCGTCATCTCCGCCGACTGCCACGCGGGCGCCGATCTCCTGGACTACCGGCCCTACTTGGAGTCCCGCCACCACGACGCGTTCGACGCGTGGGCGGCGAGCTACGTCAATCCGTACGCCGACCTGCTCGCGGACACCGCCGACCGCAACTGGAACTCGGACCGGCGCATCGCCGAGCTCGAACAGGACGGGATCGTCGCGGAGGTCGTCTTCCCGAACACGATCCCGCCCTTCTTCCCGTCCGCGTCCCTGATGGCCCCGGCCCCGACCCGCGAGGAGTTCACGCGGCGCTGGGCGGGGCTGCGTGCCCACAACCGCTGGCTCGCCGACTTCTGCGCCGCCGCCCCGGGGCGCAGGGCGGGCGTCTTCCAGATCCTCCTCAACGATGTCGACGAGGCCGTCAAGGAGATCAGGTGGGCGGCTGCCGCCGGGCTCAAGGGCGGCCTGCTGCTGCCCGGCACACCGCCGGGCTCGGGCCTTCCCGAGCTGTACTCGGCAGCGTACGACCCGATCTGGGCCACCTGCGCCGAGCTCGGTGTGCCGGTCAACCACCACGCGGGCTCGGCGTCCCCGCCGCTCGGCGACGAACCTGCGGCGCGCGCCGTGTTCATGGTGGAGACGACGTGGTTCTCGCACCGGGCCCTGTGGCACCTGGTGTTCGGCGGCGCGTTCCGCCGCCACCCCGGCCTGAAGCTGGTCCTCACCGAACAGGGCTCGGGCTGGATCCCCGGGGTCCTGGACATGCTGGACTACTACCACGGGCGACTCGTGGCGGCGGCGACGCGGGCGAACACGGCGGAGTCCAAGTTCGGCGCGGGGCTCGCCGATTCGATGGGCAAGGGGCCGTCCGACGTGTGGCGCGAGAACTGCTACGTGGGGGCCAGCTTCATGCGCCCGCACGAGGTGCCGCTGCGCGACCGCATCGGCCTCGACAAGATCATGTGGGGCAGCGACTACCCGCACGACGAGGGCACGTACCCGTACACGCGCGAAGGGCTGCGGATCGCGTACGCGGGGCTGCCGCAGAGCGAGATCGCCGCGATGGTCGGCGGCAACACGGCCCGTGTCTACGGCTTCGACCTCGGTCTGCTCGCCCCGATAGCTGCCCGCGTCGGACCGACCGTCCAGGAACTGGGCGAACCCCTCGACGAGGTGCCGAAGGACGCGACAAGTCCGGTGTTCGCCCGGGGAGGGTCGGTCCGGATCTGGTGACCGACGGTGCGATGCTCATCGGGTGACTGACGATGTGCAGGACGCACCGCACGAGGAGTCCCACGGCGGCGCGCTCGGAGCGCGGCTCAACTGGCTGCGCGCCGCCGTGCTCGGCGCCAACGACGGCGTGGTCTCCACCGCAGGCCTGGTCGTCGGCGTGGCCGGCGCCACCGAGGACCGCGGCACCCTCCTGACGGCGGGCCTCGCCGGGCTGCTCGCCGGCTCCATGTCGATGGCCGCGGGGGAGTACGTCTCCGTGTCCACGCAGCGCGACTCCCAGAAGGCGGCGCTCGCGCAGGAGAAGCGGGAGCTGCGCGAGTACCCGGAGGCCGAACTCGTGGAGCTGACGGGACTGCTCGAGGATCGCGGGCTCAGCCCCGAAGTGGCGCGGGAGGCCGCAGAGCAGCTCACCTCGCGTGACGCGCTGCGGGCGCACGCGCGCGTGGAGCTCGGCATCGACCCCGACGACCTCACCAACCCGTGGCACGCCGCCTGGGCGAGCTTCCTCGCCTTCACCGCGGGCGCGCTGCTCCCGCTGCTCGCGATCGTCCTGCCGCCGAGCGCCTGGCGGCTGCTCGTCACCGTGGTCTGCGTGCTCGCGGCGCTCGCCCTCACCGGCTGGAGCAGCGCGCGGATGGGCTCGGCGGCGGTGCGGCCCGCGGTGTGGCGGAACGTGGCGGGCGGGGCGCTCGCGATGGCCGTGACGTACGGGGCGGGGTCGCTCCTGGGGGCGGCCGGGGTCTGAGCGAACGCGCGGGAACAGGCGGAGATCAATGGGGGAAGGCACCAACAACGAGAGTCTTACCCCTGGTAATACTTGTCGGTAACACCGTCTAGCCGTGGCCCGTCCGTGGCCCTACGGTGCAGGCATGTCGCCGAACCTGCCCGATGTCGTGCTCTGGTCGATTCCGGCCTTCGTGCTGCTCACCGTCGTCGAGATCGTGAGCGTGCGCATCCATCCCGATGACGACGCCGCAGGCTACGAGACCAAGGACGCCGCGACGAGCATCGGCATGGGGCTCGGCAGCCTCGTCTTCGACTTCCTGTGGAAGATCCCGATCGTCGCGATCTACACGGCGGTCTACGAGCTGACGCCGCTGCGCGTGCCGATCCTGTGGTGGACGATCCCGCTGATGCTCCTCGCGCAGGACTTCTTCTACTACTGGTCGCACCGCGGACACCATGTCATCCGCATCCTGTGGGCGTGCCACGTCGTGCACCACTCCAGCCGCAAGTTCAACCTGTCGACCGCGCTGCGCCAGCCGTGGACGAGCCTGACGGTGTGGCCGTTCTACCTGCCGCTCATCGCCTGCGGCGTGCACCCGGCCGCGCTCGCGTTCTGCTCTTCGGTGAACCTCGTCTACCAGTTCTGGATCCACACCGAGCGCATCGACAAGCTGCCCCGCCCCTTCGAGTTCGTCCTCAACACGCCCTCCCACCACCGCGTCCACCACGCCTCCCAGGGCGGCTACCTGGACCGTAACTTCGGTGGCATCCTGATCGTCTGGGACCGCCTCTTCGGGTCGTTCGTGCCCGAGGTCGAGCGCCCGGTGTTCGGCCTGACCAAGAACATCAGCACGTACAACCCGCTGCGGGTCGCCACGCACGAGTACGCGGCCATCGCCAGGGACCTGAAGGCGGCCGGCAGCTGGCGCGAGCGGGGCGGCCGGGTGTTCGGCGGGCCGGGGTGGCAGCCGAAGGACGGGACCGCGCCGACCCTGGCCCCCACCGCGGGCCAGACCACGCAGAAGGCCACCGAGGGCGCCGCGTGACGCCGACCCCGGCCCCGGCGCCTGGAGAGGCGTCGGCACCCGCTCGTGAACGCGCGGCCCGCCTCCTGCTCGCTGCCTTCGCGGTGGCGACGGCCGTCGACCTGATCGCCCTGCTCGCCGGGACCGACCTCGTACACACCGTCGCCAAACCGCTCCTCATGCCGCTGCTCGCCGCGTCCGTCGTCGTGCGCGGCGGCCCGCGGCTCCTGACTGCCGCGCTGCTGTTCGGGTGGGGCGGCGACCTGCTGCTGCTCTTCGACGCCGATGTCGCGTTCCTCGCGGGCATGGGGTCCTTCGCCGCCGGACACGTCTGCTACCTCGTGCTCTTCAAGCGCGCGGGCACGCCACGCGTGCGTGGCGGTCTGCTCGCAGCCGCGTACGGCATCGCGCTCGTGACGACCGTGGCGCTCCTGTGGCCCGACCTGCCGGCCGACATGCGCGGGCCCGTCGCCGGTTACAGCCTGCTCCTGACCGCCATGGCGTACGGCTCCTCGCGCATGGGCCGCACGGCGGGGTGGGGCGGCGCGCTCTTCCTGCTGTCGGACACGCTCATCGCGACGGGCGTCGCCGACTGGCCGCAGCTCCCGCGGCCCGACTTCTGGGTGATGCTCACCTACGTGGCCGCCCAGTACCTGCTGGCGCGCGGCATGCTCGGACGCACCCTCGATGCGCGCGTGACGCCGGTGGCGGCGTACCGTGAAAAACGCACGACCACCTCCTGAGGCGCCCCGCACGTGATCCGTCAGCGGCGCCTGTGACCAGCACGAAGGACCCCCACTCATGCGCGCCACCACCATCCATGCCCCGTTCGACATGCGCGTGGAGGACGTGCCGGAACCCGTCGTCCAGCTCCCCACCGACGCCGTCGTCAGGGTCCTGCGGGCCTGCATCTGCGGCAGCGACCTGTGGGCGTACCGCGGCGAGGCGGTGCGCCGGCCCGGCCAGCGCATCGGACACGAGTTCCTCGGCGTCGTCGAGGACACCGGCTCCGAGGTGACCGGCGTCCGGCGCGGCGACCTGGTCGTAGCCCCCTTCATGTGGTCGGACGGTGTCTGCGACTACTGCACCGAAGGCCTCACCACCTCCTGCGAGCACGGCGGCTTCTGGGGCGCGGTCGGTTACGACGGCGGCCAGGGCGAAGCGGTCCGCGTCCCGTACGCCGACGGCACCCTCGTCCAGCTGCCCGCCGACGCCGCCTCCGACGACCACCTCCTGACCGCGCTGCTCACGCTCTCCGACGTCATGGGCACCGGCCACCACGCCGCGCTCGGCGCGGGTGCGCGCCCGGGCGCCACGGTCGCCGTCGTCGGTGACGGCGCCGTCGGCCTGTGCGCCGTCCTCGCGGCCAAGCGGCTCGGCGCCGAGCGGATCATCGCGCTCGGCCGCCACCAGGTCCGTACCGACATCGCGCGCCGCTTCGGCGCCACCGACGTCGTCGCCGAGCGCGGGGACGCGGCGATCGCGGCCGTCCGTGAGCTGACCCGCGGTCAGGGCGCCCACGCCGTGATCGAGGCCGTCGGCACCGAGCAGTCCATGAGCACGGCCGTGAACATCACCCGCGACGGCGGCGCCATCGGCTTCGTCGGCGTGCCGCACGGCAGCGGCACCGGTCTCGACCTCAGCGTCATGTTCGACCGGAACATCGCCCTGCGCGGCGGCGTCGCGCCCGTGCGCACGTACATCCCGCAGCTGATGCCCGACATTCTCGACGGCACGATCGACCCGTCGCCCGTCTTCGACCTGACCGTCGGCCTCGAAGGTGTCCCGGACGGCTACAAGGCGATGGACCAGCGCACCGCGCTCAAGGTGCTCGTCACCAACTGACGCCCCGCGCGTGGGGGTTCACGACCAGCGGATCGGGAGCGGCAGCGCGGTCAGGACGGCCGACACCGCGACCACCACGCCCAGGACCGCCACCTCCGCGCGCGGGCGCGTACGCGGCCCCCAGGCCGCCGTGGCGCTGCCGGCCCCGCGCGACCAGGGCGAGCACGCAGACGACGGCCACGAGGACGAGCACGGCGACGGCCCGCCGGGTGGCGGGCCGCCGGGAGTGAGGGGCGGTGTCGTCCCCGGCGGGGGCGGGCACCTCGGTGGTCGGTCGCATGGAACTCACCTCAAGATCTTCACCAGCTGTGACAGATCCGGACAAGGTCGGGAAAACGACTGGCGCAGTGGCATTCCGCCTGAGCGGCCGGCTTCAGCCATGGCGCCACTCGGGCGAGTCGGTACCCCAGAGCCCGGACGGGCGAGCCCAGTTGACGGGCCCTCCGACGAAACCGGCCGGCGGCAGCGCGTGGCGCAGCCGCCCCGCGGGACTGCCGGTCTGCGTGAGCCAGCGCGCCGGGTCCTCGGCGTCGTACGTCTCCACGGCCGCGGTGGGCCCGTGCCGGAGCTCCCGCGTCAGCCAGTGCGCGGTCCGGGCGAGCGCCAGCCGCAACGCGCGCGTGCCGCCTTCGTCCAGCTGCTCGGTGACGGCGCGCAGGACGGCCGCCGCGAGGAGATAGCCCGTGCCGTGGTCCAGGGCCTGCGCGGGCAGCGCCCCCGGCCGCTTCCCGGACCCCTCGACGGCCGCGATGCCAGTGGCCACCTGCACCACGCTGTCGAAGCCGCGCCGCTCGCCCCACGGCCCGTACGCGCCCCACGCGGACAGCTGCGCCACCACGAGCCCGGGCCTGCGGGCGGCCAGCGCCTCGGGAGCGAGGCCGAACCGGTCGAGCGCGCCGGGCCGGTAGCCGGTCACGACGACGTCCGCTCCCGCGAGGAGGTCGTCGAAGGCGCGCCGGTCCGCCGCGCCCGTCAGATCGAGCCGCGTGGACCGCTTCCCGAATCCGGTGTCCGCGTGGGCCTCCGGATCCTCCGGCAGCTGCGGGGCGTCGACGCGCAGGACGTCCGCGCCGAACAGCGCGAGGGTACGCGTGGCGACGGGACCGCCGGTGACCCGCGTCAGGTCGAGGACGCGCAGCCCGGACGCGGGCAGCAACGGGTCGCCCGTGAGCGGGGACAGCGACCGCGGCGCCGCGTCGTCGAGCCGCTCCCGGTCGAGCAGCGGCCGTCCGGCGACCGCCTCCCCTTGGGGGTGCGCGGCCCACTCCTCCATGGTCCGCAGGGCGACGGCCAGGCCACCGGCGGCATACACGGTCTCCTCGGCCTCGGCGGCCGACCGCTCCGCGAGCAGCGCGGCGACCCGCTCCACGGACGCGTCGTCGCCGAGCCCGAGGGCGGCCAGCAGGCGCGCGCGGTGGTGCGGATAGTTGGCGTGGGTCCGCAGCCATCCGTCCGCCGTGCGCCAGAACCGGGACAGCGGCGCGAAGTTGACCGTCGCGCGCCCGTCGATCAGCAGATGCCGCTCGCTGACGAACGCGGTGGCCAGTGCCCCGTCGTCGAGGACCACGCGCGGCAGCGGCCGTCCGGTGCGCCGGGCGGCGAGCTCGGCCGCGGCCAGCGAGCACGCGCCTACGCACGCGCGCGCCAGGTCGATCACGGGCAGCCGCGCGGGCAGTGCCCCTTCGCGTACGACGGACGCGATGTGCGAGGTCAGGGCCGGGTCTCCGCCGAGAGCCGCCCAGGCCGTCCGGGTTCCCTCACCCACCGGTGCATGTGTCATGCGGGCACTATCGCGCACGGCCCGCGGAACGGAACAGGTGGGCCGGACGCTGCCGCCCGGCCCACCTGAACTGCTCTGCCTACGCCGTTACTTGGTCACCGCGTCCAGGGCGTCGGCGATGCCGTGCCCGTAGAAGCCGTTCTTGTTCGTGCCGCCCTCGCACACCGCGTCGACCTTGCCGTCGCCGTCGATGTCGTACGGGTCGGTGCACGGCGTGGCGTCGGCCTGCGCGTACAGGAGCGCCTTCACGGCCGCCGCGGACGCGTGCGGGTGCGTCGACTTGATCAGCGCGGCGACACCGGCGACGTGCGGGGACGCCATCGACGTACCGGCCATGTAGCCCCACTTGCCGCCGGGCAGCGGGCCGAGGATCAGGCCGCTCGCGGCGGGCGGCGCCGGCGTCTGGTACGCCGTCGAGTCGCCGCCCGGGGCCGCGATGTCGATGATGCCCCGGCCGTAGTTGGAGAACGACGACTTGAGGCCCTTGGCCCCGGTCGCCGCGGTCGTGACGACACCCGGCAGCTGTGTCGGGATGTCGAAGCACTTGGACGGGTCGACGACCCGGTCGCCCGGCGTCGTGTCGTTCGGGCTCGACGGGTCGGTGATCTCGTCGGAGGCCAGGTCGTAGTTCTCGTTGCCGGCCGCCGCGACGTTCACGGCGCCCTTCTTCTCGGCGTACTGCGAGGCCCGCGCGACGGCCTTCACCAGGGCCTTCTGGTCCGGGTCGTCGGTGCAGTTGAAGTACCACGGGTCGGTGTAATAGCTGTTGTTGGTGACGTCCACGCCGTGCTCGGCCGCGAACACGAAGCCGCACACCACGGCCTCCGTGTAGAAGAAGCCGTCCGGGTTGCCCACCTTGATGCCCGAGACCTTCACGCCGGGCGCGACACCCGTGATGCCGAGGCCGTTCTTGGCGCCCGCGATCTCACCCGCGACATGCGTGCCGTGCGGGCTCTCCGAGGCGCTGGGACGCCACGAGCCGTCTGTCGTGTCCGGCTTGCCCGACACGCAGTTCGCGGACGCCCCGCGGTCGAAGTTCGGCGCGATGTCCGGGTGGGTGTCGTCGACGCCGGTGTCGATCACGGCGACGGTGACCTTGCTGCTGCCGAGCGACTTCTCGTGCGCCTTGTCCGCCTTGATGGCGGGCAGGTCCCACTGCAACGGCTCCAGAGGGTCCTGTCCGGCGGCTGCCTGACCGGCCGTGGCGGCCAGCTGAGTGGCGGTCAGCACCTTCGGGGTGCCGAGATCGGCCGTGGACTGGGCGGGCAGCGGAGCGGTGCGCGTGGCGCCCGCCGAGTCGACCCCGCGGGCCTTGCGGATCGTCTTCGCGAAGTCCGGGTTCGAGGAGTGCGCGACGATGACACCGATCTTGTCGTACGCGATGACGACGGTGCCGCCGGCCTTGGCGATCTCCTTCTGGACGGCGCCCGAAGTGCCGTGTCCCGAGCGCACGTTGACGACATAGCTGAGCGACGGGCCGTCCGTGGCGACCGGCGCCTGAGGGGCCTGCGCGGCCTGAGGGGCCTGTCCTGCGGCCGACGCGGTGACGTTCGGCAGGAACGCGAGAGCCGTGGCCATGGCCATCCCGGCCGGGACGGCTATCGAACGGCGGATGGAGCGGGAGCGCGCGAGGGGCGCCGTCATGGTGTCTCCTGGGGTCGTTGCGTTCGGAATGCGTGGAGCGGCAGGCGGCCGTAGCCGCCCCAAGTGCCTCTGATACAGGGTTGCTTGACGGTTCGCGTCCCCGTCACTTCCTGACGGCGTCGAGCGCGTCGACGATGCCGAAGCCGTAGAAGCCGTTGACGCGCTTCCCGCCCTCGCAGGTGGCGTCGACGACACCGTCGCCGTCCCCGTCGTACGGGTCCGACGGGCAGCCCGGGTTGTCGGCCTCGGCCTTGAGGAGCGCCTGGAGCTGGGCCGGAGTGGCCCTCGGGTGGGCCGACTTGAGCAGTGCGGCGACTCCGGCGGCGTGCGGCGACGCCATCGACGTGCCCTGGAGGAAGCCGTACTGGCCGCCCGGCATCGTCGAGAGGATGCGGCCGTTCTTCGACGGGGTGTCCGGGAACTGGAACTTGTCGCCGCCCGGCGCCGCGATGTCGATGACACCCTTGCCGTAGCTGGAGTAGTACGCCTTGGCGCCCGTCGGGCCCGAAGCGCTGACGGTGACGACGCCCGGCAGCTGCGTCGGGATGTCGAAGCACTTGTGCGGGTCGATCGTGCGGGTGACCGGCGTCGAGTCGTCGGGGCTGGAGTCGTCGACGAGCGCGTCCGAGTCCAGGTCGTCGTTGGAGTTACCGGCCGACGCGAGGTTGAGGGTGCCTTTGCTCTGGGCGTACAGCTGGGCCCGGTTCACGGCGTCGACGATGGCCTTCTGGTCCGGGTCGTCCATGCAGTTGTAGAGCCAAGGGTCCACGTAATAGCTGTTGTTGGTTACCTCGACGCCGTGGTCGGCGGCGAACACGAAGGCGCAGACCACGTTCTCCGGGTAGAACAGGCCGTCGTTTGGGTCGCTGACCTTGATGCCCGCGACCTTCACACCGGGAGCGACCCCGGCGACGCCTATGCCGTTGCGGGCCGCGGCTATCTCACCGGCGACGTGCGTGCCGTGGTAGTCCTCGGCCGGGTCGTAGGGGCGCCAGGCGCCGGGCGAGGTGTCCGCCTTGCCGCCGACACAGTTCGCGGACTGCGAGGCGGAGAAGTTCGGGGCGAGGTCGGGGTGGGTGTCGTCGACGCCCGTGTCGATGACGCCGACAGTGACGTCGCGGCTGCCCGGGTTGATCTCCGCGGCCTTGTCCGCGCCGATCGCCCGCAGGTCCCACTGGTCGGCCTCGAGCGGCTCGGTGCCCGAAGTGGCGTGCGCGGCAAGGGATGTGGCCTGCGTCTTCGACAGGACCTGGGCGCCGCCCTCGTCGGTGGTGCCGGCGGCGACCAGCGGAGACGTACGCGTGGCGCCCGCCGACTGCACGCCCTTGACGGCGCGGATCTGCTGGCCGAAGTCCGGGTTCGAGGCGTGGACGACGATCACGCCGATCCGGTCGTACGAGGCGACGACGGTCCCGCCGGCCTCGGCGATCGCCTTCTTCACGGACGCGAGGGTGCGGTGGTCCGTCCTGGTGTTCACGACGTACGCGAGTGCCCCGGCGTCGGCGGTGGCCGAACCGGCCGTGGCAGCACGGGAGTCGGCGGGTGTGGCCGACGCGGCACCGGGCAGGAAGCCCAGGGACGCGGTGAGCGCGAGGCCGAGCGGCAGGGTGAGCGCCAGCCGGCGTCTGGAACGCAGATGAGCCATGGGATCTCCACAACATCCGTCGTATATGGAAAAGCCCGAACACAGTTGGTGCCCGGGCAGGTACATGACGCGTGGTGCTCGGGTGAACGTATCCCGGGTCCTCGCAGGCCAGCAATGAAATCCCAAAGAAAACGCATGACTGGGCAACGCAGTTGAACCGGTGTGCGCGTGCCCCCGTGACGTTGAGCAGGGGGCATGCGCACGATCCCCGCCCCCTGTCGGATCACGCCGGGTGGCCCTACCATCGCCACCCGACCCAGGTGATCACTGTGAGGTCTGAGAACCACATGTCCGTTTCGCCCGCCGCACCCGCACCGCGAGGAGACTCCGTGGCCACCGATGCATCGCCACCGTCGAAAAGCGGCTCCAGCACCCGACCCGCACCGCCCTCCACGGAGGAATTCATCGCGGAGCAGGAGAGCGCGGAGTTCGCCGAACTGCGACATGCCCACCGCTCGTTCGCCTTCCCCCTGACCGTCGCCTTCATCGCCTGGTACCTGCTGTACGTACTGCTGTCGAACTACGCGGGCGACTTCATGGGCACCAAGGTCTTCGGCAACATCAATGTCGCGCTGGTCCTCGGCCTCGCCCAGTTCCTGACCACGTTCCTCATCGCCTGGTGGTACTCCCGCCACGCCGCCACCAAGCTCGACCCCAAGGCCGAGGCGATCAAGTCCCGGATGGAGGGCGGCGCATGAGCTCCGCAGTCACGCAGGTAATCGCCGCGGGTGAGGCGAGCGAGCACCGGCCGCTGATCATCTCCCTGTTCGCGGTGTTCGTCCTCGCCACCCTGGTGATCACCGTCTGGGCGGGCCGCCAGACGAGGAACGCCTCCGACTTCTACGCGGGCGGGCGCCAGTTCACCGGCTTCCAGAACGGGCTCGCCGTCTCCGGCGACTACATGTCCGCGGCCTCGTTCCTCGGCATCGCCGGAGCCATCGCCCTCTTCGGCTACGACGGCTTCCTCTACTCCATCGGCTTCCTCGTCGCCTGGCTCGTCGCCCTGCTCCTGGTCGCCGAGCCGCTGCGCAACTCCGGCCGCTACACGATGGGCGACGTCCTCGCCTACCGGATGCGCCAGCGCCCGGTCCGCACCGCCGCCGGCACCTCCACGATCGTCGTCTCGATCTTCTACCTGCTCGCGCAGATGGCGGGCGCGGGCGTCCTCGTCTCGCTGCTGCTCGGCATCACGTCCGACGCGGGCAAGGTCGGCATCGTCGCCCTCGTCGGCGTCCTGATGATCGTGTACGTCACCATCGGCGGCATGAAGGGCACCACCTGGGTCCAGATGGTCAAGGCGGTGCTCCTGATCGCGGGCACGATACTGCTCACCTTCCTGGTCCTGCTGAAGTTCAACTTCAACATCTCCGACCTGCTCGGCAAGGCGGCCTCCAACAGCGGAGGGGGCGCCGCGTTCCTGGAGCCCGGACTCAAGTACGGCGCCACGTCGACGTCGAAGATCGACTTCATCTCGCTCGGCATCGCGCTCGTCCTCGGCACCGCGGGACTGCCGCACATCCTGATCCGCTTCTACACGGTCCCCACCGCCAAGGCCGCCCGTAAGTCCGTGAACTGGGCGATCGGCATCATCGGCGCCTTCTACCTGATGACGATCGCGCTCGGCTTCGGCGCCGCAGCCCTCATCAAGCCGGAAGAGATCATCGCGTCCAACCCGGCGGGCAACACGGCGGCGCCGCTCCTCGCGCTGCACCTCGGCGGGGTCGACTCGTCGTGGGGCGCGATCCTCCTCGCGACGATCTCGGCGGTCGCCTTCGCCACGATCCTCGCGGTCGTCGCGGGCCTGACCCTCGCCTCGTCCTCGTCGTTCGCGCACGACATCTATGCGAACGTCATCAAGAAGGGCAAGGCATCCGAGAAGCAGGAGATGAAGGCGGCCCGCTGGGCGACCGTCTTCATCGGCGTCGTCTCCATCGGCCTCGGCGCCCTCGCCCGCGACCTGAACGTGGCCGGCCTGGTCGCGCTCGCCTTCGCGGTCGCCGCCTCCGCCAACCTGCCGACGATCCTCTACAGCCTCTTCTGGAAGCGTTTCACCACCCAGGGCGCACTCTGGTCGATCTACGGAGGCCTCTTCGCGGCGGTCTTCCTGGTGCTGTTCTCGCCGGTCGTCTCCGGGAACCCGAAGACGTCCATGTTCAAGGGCGTCGACTTCCACTGGTTCCCGCTGGAGAACCCGGGCATCATCTCGATCCCGGTCGGCTTCCTGCTCGGCTGGCTCGGCACCGTCCTGTCCAAGGAGAAGGCGGACGCCGGCAAGTACGCGGAGCTCGAAGTCCGCTCCCTCACCGGTACGGGAGCCCACTGACCTCGGGATTCGAACGGCCGCGTCGCAGATCCTCGTATGGAACTACGATGCGGCCGTCCCGCTCCCGTGGGATCGGGAGCCCCTGATGTCAGGCCCATCACGTAGGCTCGCTCTATCAGATCCGCATCGGAGAGGGGGCCCACGTGCTGATCGACACTTATGGCCGAGTGGCCACCGACCTCCGCGTCTCGCTGACCGACCGGTGCAATCTCCGGTGTACATACTGCATGCCCGAAGAGGGCCTTCAGTGGCTGGCCAAGCCCGATCTGCTCACGGACGACGAGATCGTCCGGCTCATCCGGATCGCCGTCACCCAGCTCGGCATCACGGAGGTCAGATTCACCGGCGGCGAGCCCCTGCTGCGCCCCGGCCTCGTCGGCATCGTGGAGCGGGTGGCCCAGCTGGAGCCCCGCCCCCAGATGTCCCTGACGACGAACGGGATCGGACTCAAGCGCACCGCCGCCGCCCTCAAGCAGGCCGGCCTCGACCGGGTCAACGTCTCGCTGGACACCCTGCGCCCCGACGTCTTCAAGACGCTCACCCGGCGTGACCGCCACAAGGACGTCATCGCCGGCCTCGAAGCCGCCAGCGACGCCGGGCTCACCCCCGTCAAGGTCAACTCCGTGCTGATGCCGGGGCTGAACGACGACGAGGCACCCGACCTCCTCGCCTGGGCCGTCGAGCACGACTACGAGCTGCGCTTCATCGAGCAGATGCCGCTGGACGCCCAGCACGGCTGGAAGCGCGACGGCATGATCACAGCCGGTGACATCCTCGCGTCCCTGCGCACGCGCTTCGACCTCACGGCCGAGGGTTCCGACGAGCGGGGTTCCGCCCCCGCGGAGCGCTGGCTCGTGGACGGCGGACCGCAGCGCGTCGGCGTCATCGCCTCCGTCACCCGCCCGTTCTGCTCGGCCTGTGACCGCACCCGGCTCACCGCCGACGGACAGGTGCGCACCTGCCTGTTCGCCAGTGAGGAGACGGACCTGCGCGCGGCCCTGCGCTCGGACAGCGGGGACGAGGAGATCGCCCGCATATGGAAGCTCGCCATGTGGGGCAAGAAGGCCGGCTCCGGCCTGGACGACCCGAAGTTCCTCCAGCCCGAGCGCCCGATGTCGGCGATCGGCGGCTGAGCCGGGGCGCTCAGCCCTCGCGGTCCCCGGACTCCCAGTCCTTGAGCGCGACGACGTCCTTCAGGAAGCCGCGCACACCGAGAAACTGGGAGAGATGCTCGCGGTGTTCGTCGCACGCGAGCCACGTCTTGCGCCGCTCCGGCGTGTGCAGCTTCGGGTTGTTCCAGGCGAGCACCCAGACCGCGTCGACGCGGCAGCCCTTGGCGGAACAGATCGGGTTTTCGTCACTCACAGGTACCGCCCCAAACACTTACGCGCCCAAACAAAGGCGACGCCGAGCAGCCACGGGGGGAGCTGCCCGGCGTCGGTCCGTCGCTCCGACGGGGGATGCGGAGCGCGTACGAAGTATGTCATGGGGGACCGGCCGCCCGGCACCGGAACTACATGATTGATCTGAGCTTTTCTTGAGCTTTGCGGATCGCCGGTGGTCAGCCGCGCTCACCCGAGTGATCACGCAGCTCCTCGTCGTGCGCACCGGTGTTGTCCTGCGGAACGGATTCCGCGGGGGCGGTGGCGTCGGGCGGTGTGAGCATCGGCCGCATCGGCGCGGTGACGAACGTCGACGGCAGGGAAGGGACGTTCTCCCGGCCCGCGTTGGCGATGACCACGGCGATGTAGGGGAGCAGCAGACCGAGTACCAGGGCTGCGATCGCGACCGGGCGTTCCACGTTCCACAGAGCCACGCCGAGGATCACGGCGAGGGTGCGGACCGACATCGAGATGACATAGCGGCGCTGCCTGCCGCGGACGTCGGCGGCGAGGCCCTGCCTCGCCCCGGTGATCCGGAAAACCTCGCCGCTGCTCTGCTTCCGCATCACATTCCACCGCCTGCCTGCCATGCCGGACTCTCCCCGGTCCGGACTGCCTCCACGGTACGCCCGGCTTCCTCCGCGTTCGAGCGCGGGGCGGGCCGGCCTGCGCGTACGTGTTGCGCCGTACCGCGTACGGATGCGCCCGACATGCGCCGTATGGCGGATAAGCTGAGACTGGGCGCAGATGCGCACAGAGCGCCACAGAGGAGGCGACAACATGAGCTGGTTGTGGGCGATCATCGTGGGTCTGGTGCTCGGACTGATCGCGAAGGCGATCCTTCCGGGCAAGCAGCAGATCCCTCTGTGGCTGACCGTCATCTTCGGGATCATCGGCAGCATCCTGGGCAACTCCGTCGCCGCCTGGATCGGCGTCAGCGACACCAAGGGCATCGACTGGACCCGTCACCTGCTCCAACTGGCCGGAGCCGTGGTCATCGTGTGGCTGGGAGACATGGCCTGGGTGGCCATGCGAGGCAACAAACAGCGAGCCTGACCCAGCCGGAAGGGCGGCCCCGCACCAGGTGCGGGACCGCCCTTCCGGCTGTGACTTCAGCCCTGCGCGCTCAGGCGCCGACGACCTCGATCGCCGCCAGGTTCTTCTTGCCGCGGCGCAGCACGAGCCAGCGCCCGTGCAGCAGCTCGTCCGCGGTCGCCATCGCGTCCTCGGCGGCGACCTTCACGTTGTTCACGTACGCGCCGCCCTCCTTCACCGTGCGCCGGGCGGCCGACTTGCTCGCCACGAGGCCGACCTCGGCGAGCAGGTCCACGACCGGGCCGAGCGTGTCGACCTTCGCGTGCGGCAGCTCAAAGAGCGCGGCCGCGAGAGTCGCCTCGTCCAGCTCACCCAGGTCGCCCTGCCCGAACAGCGCCTTGGACGCGGCGATGACCGCGGCGCACTGGTCGGGGCCGTGCACCAGCGTCGTCAGCTCCTCGGCGAGGGCCCGCTGAGCGGCGCGTGCCTGCGGCCGTTCCTCGGTGACCTTCTCCAGCTCCTCCAGCTCCTCGCGGGACTTGAAGGACAGGATCCGCATGTACCTCGAGATGTCCCGGTCGTCCACGTTCAGCCAGAACTGGTAGAACGCGTACGGCGTCGTCATCTCCGGGTCCAGCCAGACGGCGCCGCTCTCGGACTTGCCGAACTTGGTGCCGTCCGCCTTCACCATCAGCGGCGTCGCCAGCGCGTGCACCACGGCGTCCGGCTCCATGCGGTGGATCAGGTCGATGCCCGCGGTGAGGTTGCCCCACTGGTCGCTGCCGCCCTGCTGGAGCGTGCAGCCGTAACGGCGGTACAGCTCCAGGAAGTCCATGCCCTGCAGGAGCTGGTAGCTGAACTCCGTGTAGCTGATGCCCTCCTGGGACTCCAGGCGGCGGGCCACGGAATCCTTGGTGAGCATCTTGTTGACGCGGAAGTGCTTGCCGATGTCGCGCAGGAACTCGATCGCGGACAGGCCCGCGGTCCAGTCCAGGTTGTTCACCATCGTCGCGGCGTTCTCGCCCTCGAAGGACAGGAACGGCTCGATCTGGGAGCGCAGCCGGGACACCCAGTTCGCGACGGTCTCCGGGTCGTTCAGCGTCCGCTCGGCGGTCGGCCGGGGGTCACCGATCTGGCCGGTGGCCCCGCCCACGAGCGCCAGCGGACGGTGACCCGCCTGCTGGAGCCTGCGGACGGTGAGCACCTGGACCAGGTGGCCGACGTGCAGGGAGGCCGCGGTCGGGTCGAAGCCGCAATAGAACGTGACGGGACCGTCCGCGAGCGCCTTGCGCAGTGCATCTTCGTCGGTGGACAGGGAGAAGAGTCCCCGCCACTTCAGCTCGTCGACGATGTCCGTCACGGTCGTGTGTCTCCTTGAACAGTGCTGATGGGTCAAACAGTGCTGGTGAGTACTCGGCCAGTGTATGGGCGAGTCTATGGGGGTCAGACGCCCTGGCTGACCGAGCTCATGTTGAAGTCCGGCACCCGCAGGGCCGGCATGGCAGCCCTGGTGAACCAGTCGCTCCACTCCCTGGGCAGCGTCTTGTCCGTCCGCCCGGCCTCCACCGCGCGCCCCAGCAGGTCGACGGGCGACTCGTTGAACCGGAAGTTGTTCACCTCGCCCACCACCTCGCCGTCCTCCACGAGGTACACCCCGTCCCGGGTCAGACCCGTCAGGAGAAGTGTCGCCGGATCGACCTCGCGGATGTACCAGAGGCAGGTCAGGAGCAGCCCGCGCCCGGTGGCCGCGACCATCTCGTCCAGGGAGCGGTCCTCGCCCCCGTCCAGGATCAGGTTGTCGATCGCCGGCGCCACCGGGAGGCCGGTGAGACCCGCGCTGTGCCGGGTCGTCGTCAGATGGGCCAGCTCGCCCTCGCGCACCCAGTCCGTCGCCGTCAGCGGAAGACCGTTGTCGAAGACGGAGGCGCTGTCGCCCGAGGCATGGGCGAGGACGAACGGCGCCGACTCCAGGCCCGGCTCGTTCGGGTCGCTGCGCAGCGTCAGCGGCAGCTCCGTCAGCCGCTCGCCGACGCGCGTGCCGCCGCCGGGCTTGCTGAAGACGGTCCGGCCCTCGGCGGCGTCCCGGGCCGCGGCCGACCACAGCTGGTAGATCAGCAGATCGGCGACCGCGGTCGGCGGCAGCAGCGTCTCGTAGCGGCCGGCGGGCAGCTCGATGCGGCGGCGCGCCCAGTCGAGGCGCTGCGCCAGCTCGGCGTCCAGCGCGCCCGGGTCGACGTCCTTGAAGTCGCGCGTAGAGCGTCCGGCCCACGCGGAACGCGTCCGGTCCGGCGACTTCGCGTTCATCTCCAGCGTCCCGTTCGGCTGGTCGTGCCGCAGGCGCAGGCCCGTCGACGTACCGAGATAGCTGGATACGAGCTCGTGGTTGGCGAAGCCGTACAGCCCACGGCCGCCGGCCCGGGCGCGGGCGAACGACTCGCCCAGGGCCGGCGCGAAGTCCGCGAAGACGGCCGACGAGGTCTCGGCGGGAGCGTCCGTGAAGTCGCCGGAGTGCGGCACTCCGGACACCAGCGGCCCGGCGTCCTCCGCGGGCGCCGCGCCCCGGGCCGCGGCCTCGGCGGCCCGCACCAGGGGTTCGAGGTCGGCCGCGGTCACTCCCGAGCGCGAGACGACCCCGGAGGCCGTGCCCTCCTTGCCGTCGACGGTCGCGATGACGGTGAGGGTGCGCCCGCGCGTCACACCGTTCGTCGTGAGCGCGTTGCCCGCCCAGCGCAGATTCGCGGTGGACGTCTCGTCGGCGATGACCACGCAGCCGTCCGCCGAGGACAGTGCGAGGGCACGCTCGACGATCTCGTGCGGTTTGTTCGTCCGAGGACTCATAGGGCTCACCGTCCGGCCTCCTGCGTGGTGTTCAGGCTGTGCTCGCCCGGGGGACGACCCCCGGACCCCCGGCAGACTCCGTGGCGTCCGGTCATCGTCCCGCCTCCTGCGTGGTGTTCAGAATGTTCACGCCCTTGAAGAGGGCGGAGGGGCAGCCGTGCGACACCGCCGCGACCTGTCCCGGCTGGGCCTTTCCGCAGTTGAACGCGCCGCCCAGCACGTACGTCTGCGGTCCGCCGACCGCCGCCATCGAACCCCAGAAGTCGGTGGTCGTGGCCTGGTAGGCGACATCGCGCAGCTGTCCGGCGAGCCGTCCGTTCTCGATGCGGTAGAACCGCTGCCCCGTGAACTGGAAGTTGTAGCGCTGCATGTCGATCGACCAGGACCGGTCGCCGACGACGTAGATCCCGCGGTCGACGCCCCCGATCAGGTCCTCGGTCGACAGACCGCCCGGGTCCGGCTGCAGCGACACGTTCGCCATCCGCTGGACGGGCACATGGCTGGGGGAGTCCGCGTAGGCGCACCCGTTCGACCGGTCGAAGCCCGTCAGCTTCGCGATACGGCGGTCCAGCTGATAGCCGACGAGCGTCCCGTCCCTGACCAGGTCCCAGGACTGCCCGGCCACGCCCTCGTCGTCGTACCCGATGGTCGCGAGGCCGTGCTCGGCCGTGCGGTCACCCGTCACGTTCATGATCTCGGAGCCGTACTTGAGCTTCCCGAGCTGGTCGAACGTGGCGAAGGACGTGCCCGCGTACGCCGCCTCGTAGCCGAGCGCACGGTCCAGCTCGGTCGCGTGGCCGATCGACTCGTGGATGGTCAGCCACAGGTTGGACGGGTCGACCACGAGGTCGTACAGGCCGGCCTCGACGCTGGGCGCCCGCATCTTCTCGGCGAGCAGCTCCGGGATCTCGGCCAGCTCGCGGTCCCAGTCCCAGCCGGTCCCGGTGAGGTACTCCCAGCCGCGGCCCACCGGCGGCGCAAGCGTCCGCATCGAGTCGAACTCGCCGCTCGAACCGTCCACGGCGACCGCCGTCAGCTGCGGATGCAGCCGTACGCGCTGCTGCGTCGTCACCGTCCCCGCCGTGTCGGCGTAGAACTTGTTCTCGTGCACGGTGAGCAGCGAGGCGTCCACATGGTCGACGCCGTCCGCACCGAGGAGCCGCGCACTCCAGTCGGCGAGCAGCCCGGCCTTGTCCTCGTCCGGCACGGAGAACGGATCGATCTCGTACGAGGACACCCACGTCCGGTCCTCGTGCACCGGCTCGGCGGCCAGCTCCACTCTCTCGTCCGAACCCGCGGCCTTGATCACCTGCGCCGACAGCTTCGCCATCGCGACGGCCTGCGACGCCACCTTCGCGGCCGCGTCCATCGTCAGATCCACGCCCGACGCGAAGCCCCATGTGCCGCCGTGCACGACCCGTACCGCGTACCCCAGGTCCGTGGTGTCCGACGAACCCGCGGGCCGCGCGTCCCGCAGCCGCCGCTCCGCGCTGCGCACCCGCTCCAGGCGGAAGTCCGCGTGGTCGGCGCCGAGAGCCCGCGCGCGGGCCAGCGCGGCATCGGCGAGGGCCCGCAGCGGCAGCGCCGTGAAGGCTTCATCGATCGAATGGGGCACGGATGTTCTCCCTGCTGTCGGAGACGCTGTCGTAAGCGCTGTCAGGAGCCTCGGGCGCCGGCCGCTCCCGGGTGCGGGCGCCGGCCAGCCCCGATCATGTCGCGTCGGCGGGCCCCGCGGCCACACTTTTCTGTAGGGACCCGACAGCGACTCACCTGCGCCACTGTCGGTGGTCGATTCTCCGTATCCGGGGCGGTACCGATAGGTTTTCGAGGTACCAGACCGCTATGGAAAGGGTGATCCGTTGAGCCGCTCGGTTCTCGTCACCGGAGGAAACCGGGGCATCGGCCTCGCCATCGCCCGTGCATTCGCCGACGCCGGCGACAAGGTCGCGATCACGTACCGCTCGGGCGACGCGGCCGAGCTGGAGAAGGCCGGCTTCCTCGCCGTCAAGTGCGACATCACCGACAGCGAGCAGGTGGAGCAGGCGTACAAGGAGATCGAGGAGAAGCACGGTCCCGTCGAGGTCCTCGTGGCCAACGCCGGCGTCACCAAGGACCAGCTCCTCATGCGCATGTCCGAGGACGACTTCACGTCGGTCCTCGACACCAACCTCACCGGCACCTTCCGCGTCGTGAAGCGTGCCAACCGCGGCATGCTGCGCGCCAAGAAGGGCCGCGTCGTGCTGATCTCCTCCGTGGTCGGCCTCCTCGGCTCCGCCGGACAGGCGAACTACGCCGCGTCGAAGGCGGGTCTGGTCGGTTTCGCGCGCTCCCTCGCCCGTGAGCTCGGGTCGCGCAACCTCACTTTCAACGTCGTCGCGCCCGGTTTCGTCGACACCGACATGACCAAGGCGCTCACCGACGAGCAGCGCGAGGGCATCGTGAAGCAGGTGCCCCTCGGCCGCTACGCGCAGCCCGAGGAGATCGCCGCGACGGTGCGGTTCCTCGCCTCGGACGACGCCTCGTACATCACTGGAGCCGTCATTCCCGTTGACGGCGGATTGGGCATGGGTCACTGATCACCATGAGCGGAATTCTCGAGGGCAAGCGCGTCCTGATCACCGGTGTGCTGACGGAGTCCTCCATCGCCTTCCACGCCGCGAAGCTGGCCCAGGAGCAGGGCGCGGAGATCATCCTCACCGCCTTTCCGCGGCCCACGCTGACCGAGCGCATCGCCAAGAAGCTCCCCAAGCCCACCAAGGTCATCGAGCTCGACGTCACCAACGACGAGCACCTCGGCCGCCTCGCCGAGGTCGTCGGCGAGGAGCTCGGCGGCCTCGACGGCGTCGTGCACTCCATCGGCTTCGCGCCGCAGGACGCCCTCGGCGGCAACTTCCTCAACACCCCGTTCGAGTCGGTCGCCACGGCCATGCACGTCTCCGCCTTCTCTCTGAAGTCGCTGACCATGGCCTGCCTGCCGCTGATGCAGAACGGCGGCTCGGTCGTCGGCCTCACCTTCGACGCCCAGTACGCCTGGCCGCAGTACGACTGGATGGGCCCCGCCAAGGCTGCCCTCGAGGCCACCAACCGGTACCTCGCGCGCGACCTCGGCAAGCAGAACGTCCGCTCGAACCTCATCTCGGCGGGCCCGCTCGGCTCCATGGCCGCCAAGTCCATCCCGGGCTTCAGTGAGCTGGCCGCGGTCTGGGACGACCGCGCCCCCCTGGAGTGGGACCTCAAGGACCCGGAGCCGGCCGGCAAGGGCGTCGTCGCTCTCCTGAGCGACTGGTTCCCGAAGACCACCGGCGAGATCATCCACGTCGACGGCGGTCTGCACGCGATCGGCGCCTGATCACCCGTACGTGGCCGACGCCCCGTTCCCCGCAGCGCGCGGGGGGCGGGGCGTCACCCGTTCGGCCCACTGGCCGGGCGGGCGCGACGGGTGAGCACGCAGGCTGAGAAGGCGTTCGTTCCCCCTCTCCCGTACGGCCGAGGAGGTCCCCTTGTGCGCCTTTCTCAGCGCGGTACCCCGGTACTCGCAGCCCTCGTGCTCCTCTTCGCGGTGCCGTACGACGCCGCTTCCCACCCCGTCCGGACCGCGCCCCACGCGCGCGTGCCCGACAGCCCGGACGACCGCAGGACCGAACCCTTCGGAGCGGACTGCCGGGTGACCGTCTCCGGTTCGGACGTGACGGCGTACTGCCACAACCCGTATCCGGCGACCGACGGGGTCAGCCTCCATGTCGAGTGCGACCGCTGGTGGGACATAGACAGCGACGGCGGGCAGGTCCCGGCCGAGGCCGCCGAGACCGTGCGGCTCACCGGCCGGTGCTGGAAAGAGGTCCGCTCGGCCTGGATCAGCCACGCCAAGGTCGACAGCTGAGCGCTGGGCCCCGGCTCGGGTTTCTGCTCAGTGAGCGGCGGGGTGGCCCGGCAGGCACAGGAACGGATAGCGCGCCGCCTCCGCCGCCGCGGCCTCCGCGTCGCCCACGCGGATCGCGTCGAGCAGACCCGCGTGGTCCATGTGGTTCTCGGGCCTCAGCTCCTCGCCCACGTCCACACGCAGGACGTCCCGCAGGACCTCGCCGAGGTCCGCGTACATCGCTGTCATGACGTCGTTGTGGGACGCGGCCACGACCGCCAGGTGGAAGGTCGCGTCGGCCGCCACGAACGCCTCCGCGTCGCCCGACGCCCACGCGTCCTCCCGGCGCACCATCAGCGCGTCGAGCTGCTTGAGATCGCGCTCCGTACGGCGCTGCGCGGCGAGGCTCGCGGCGCTGGACTCCAGGGTCGAGCGCAGCTCGGCGATGTGCCGGGGGTCGGCGTCGGCGAACCTGCGCTGCATCACGCCCGCCAGCTCGCTGGTGGCGACGACATACGTGCCCGAGCCCTGCCGGATGTCGAGCAGGCCGTTGTGGGCGAGCGCGCGCACGGCCTCGCGCACCGTGTTGCGCGCGACGCCGAGCTGCTCGACCAGCTCGGGCTCGGTCGGGATGCGGGAGCCCACCGGCCACTCGCCCGACGAGATCTGGGCGCGCAGCCCGGCGATGACCTGTTCGGAGAGAGCCGATCGCCTGGGGGAGGTCAGCGGCATGAGGGTCCTTGGTTCGATGACTGGGGCGGGGCGGGGCGGGGCGGGGCGGGGCGGGGCGGGCAGGGAACGGGCGCGGGCGGTGCGTCGCGCCAAGTGTGACGCAAACCGATTGGACACCCAATCATCCCATGATTCTAAGATGAGGTCATGGCCAGTGAGGAAGCCCCGACGATGACGCAGACCCCGATACGTACCGAGAGCGCACCCGAAGCGAAAACAGCCCCCACGCGCGCGTGGGCCGTGCGCCTGATGATCGTGGGCATCGTCCTCGCGGCTCTGAACCTGCGCCCCGCCATCACCAGCCTCGGAGCCCTCCTCGAAGAGGTGCGCGACGGGCTCGGCATGAGCGGCAGCGTCGCCGGCCTCCTCACCTCCGTACCCCCGCTCTGTTTCGCGATCTTCGGAGTGATGGCGCCCCGGCTCGCCCGCCGCTTCGGCCCCGGCGCCGTGGTGTGCGCCGGCATGGCCGCGATCGCCGCCGGTCTGGTCATCCGCCCGTTCACCGGCAGCACCGTCGGCTTCCTCGTCGCCAGTGCCCTCGCCCTCATGGGCATCGCGGTCAGCAACGTCCTCATGCCGGTGATCGTCAAGCGCTGGTTCCCCGACCGCGTGGGCTCCATGACCGGCCTCTACTCGATGGCCCTCGCGCTCGGCACCTCCCTAGCGGCGGCCGTGACCGTGCCCATGACGGACGCGCTCGGCGGCAGCTGGAAGACCGGCCTCGCCCTCTGGGCCTCGCTCGCCGTGGCCGCCGTCGTCCCGTGGGTCCCGCTCGCACGCGAACGGGGCGCCGAGGGCGGCGCCACCGCCGGCACCCCGCAGCGGGACGACGGCCTGCGCATCACCCGCAGCCGCACCGCCTGGGCGCTCGCCGCCTTCTTCGGCCTCCAGGCCACCGCCGCCTACATCACCATGGGCTGGATGGCGCAGATCTTCCGCGACGCCGGCGTCTCCGCGGGCACCGCGGGCGTGCTGCTCGCCGTCACCATGGCGATGGGCGTACCGCTCGCCTTCGTCATCCCGCGCCTCGCCACGCGCCTGCCCAGCCAGGGCCCCATCGTGATCGCCCTCGGCGTGTGCGGCCTCGCCGGTTACGCGGGCCTCTACTTCGCCCCGTCCGGCGGCGCCTGGGCGTGGGCCGTCCTCCTCGGCATCTCCAACTGCGCCTTCCCGCTCGCCCTGACGATGGTCGGCATGCGGGCGCGGACCGGCACGGGCGTCGCCAAACTCTCCGCCTTCGCCCAGAGCACCGGCTACCTGATCTCCATCCCCGGCCCGCTGCTCGTCGGCGTGCTCTACCAGCACAGCGGCGGCTGGGGCGTCCCGATCGCGCTCATGGCGGCGCTGATGGTGCCGCAGATCGTGGCGGGCGTCATCGCGGGACGCAACCGTACGGTCGAGGACGAGGCCGCTCCGGCCGCGGCGGTCTGACGTCGGCCCATGGCCCACCCCGGCTCCGCGAGCCGGGGCAAAGGGTGCGAGACTGACCGCATGTCGCCTGTGCTCGACCCGAACCCCCAGAACGGCCAGAAGAAGCTCCTCATCGTGCTCGGCTCGATGCTGGCCATCACCGTGATCATCGCGGTCATCGCCTCGATCGCCTCACCGTGATCATGGCCGCCATCGTGGTCGTCGCCTCACCGTGACAGCGGTCGGGCCCGTTCGCGGTCGGCGTTGGTGGTGCTGGCACCACCAACCCTTAGGGGGTCAGTGTCAGGGTCAACTGGGTGGATCACCGGATGGGTTGAGGGCCTGACCTTCCGTAAATTCGAGAGGTGACCGCGAGCACCGCGGACCACGGCACCGAGCATCTCGAGGACCCCGGAGGCGTCATGTCGGCCCCTACGCACACCCGGCCCCACCCGGCCTCAGCGGGCGGCGTCGACGTCAGGCTCCCGTGGTGGGCGATCGCCCTGCCCGCGATCACCTTCGCCGTGCTCCTGCTCCTGATAATCAACCCTGCCGACGCGCACGCCGCGACAGGCGAACCGGCGGTCGGCCAGCTCCTCGACCGCATCCAGCAGGCGGTGCTGCACACAGCCCCGTGAGCAGCCCGCACGGCGCGTCACCCGTGCCGGTCGAGCGCGTCAACTCCCTGCGCCCCGTGGCCGGTTTCATGCGAAGCTGGGACCCATGAGCGTCGCAGAACCCCGCAGGATTGTCCTTTTCCGGCATGCGAAGGCGGACTGGCCCCAGGTCTCCGACCACGAGAGGCCGCTCGCCGAGAGGGGCCGAAAGGACGCCCCCGTCGCCGGCCGCAAGCTCGCCGACTCCGGTATCGACCTCGACCTGGCCCTCTGCTCGACCGCCGCGAGGACCCGCGAGACGTGGAAGCTCGCCGTCCACGAGCTGCCCCACCGACCCAGGACGGTGTACGAGGAGCGGATCTACGAGGCCTCGCCCGGTGAGCTCATCGCCGTGCTGAACGAGACCCCGGACGACGTGCGGAGCGCGGTGCTGGTCGGCCACAACCCCGGGATCCAGGGCCTCGCCGAGATCCTCTCCGGGCAGGTCGAGGGCGACGCGGGGGAGCGGATGGCCCGGCGCGGCTTCCCGACCTCCGCCTTCGCGGTCCTGTCCTTCACCGGCTCCTGGAAGTCCCTCGAACCGGGCACCGCCACCCTTATCGACTACTGGGCACCGTCCAAGTGACCCGTCCGCCGGCGGCCGGACCCTGATATGCCGACGGGCCCCGGTACCGCATGGGTACCGGGGCCCGCCGCGTCAGTAACTGTCCGTGTCGACCGGAGTCAGTCGTCGTGGGCGTCCGCCGCCTCGACCTCTTCACGGGTGATGCCGAGGAGGTAGAGGACGGTGTCGAGGAACGGCACGTTCACCGCGGTGTGCGCGGCCTCGCGGACCACGGGCTTCGCGTTGAAGGCGACGCCGAGCCCCGCCGCGTTCAGCATGTCCAGATCGTTGGCGCCGTCGCCGATCGCCACGGTCTGCGCGAGCGGCACCCCGGCCTCCGCGGCGAACCGGCGCAGCAGCCGCGCCTTGCCAGCGCGGTCCACGATCTCGCCGGTGACCCGGCCGGTCAGCTTGCCGTCGACGATCTCCAGGGTGTTGGCCTGGGCGAAGTCGAGCCCGAGCCGGTCCTGCAGATCGTCCGTGACCTGGGTGAACCCGCCCGAGACGACGCCCACTTGATAGCCCAGCCGCTTCAGGGTGCGGATCAGGGTCCGCGCGCCGGGCGTGAGCCGCACCTCGGCGCGGACCTTGTCGACGACCGAGGCGTCGAGCCCGGCGAGCAGCGCGACCCGCGCGTGCAGTGACTGCTCGAAGTCCAGCTCGCCCCGCATCGCCGCCGCGGTGACCTCGGCGACCTTGTCCTCGCAGCCCGCGTGTGCCGCGAAGAGCTCGATGACCTCGTCCTGGATGAGCGTCGAGTCGACGTCCATGACGACGAGTCGCTGGGCGCGCCGGTGCAGCCCGGCCGCGACGACCGCGACATCGACGCCGAGCGCCGCCGACTCCGTCGCGAGCGCGGTGCGCAGGGGCTCGGTCTCCGCGCCGGAAACGGCGAACTCGACTGCGGTGACGGGGTACTTCGCGAGCCGGAAGATACGGTCGATGTTGCCACCGGTGCCGGTGATCCTGGCGGCGATGGCGGCCGTCGTCTCCGCGGTCAGCGGGTGGCCGAGGACGGTGACGAGGGAGCGGCCGAGCCCACGCGGACGGTTGTCGCCGATGCCCGAGATGATCTCGGCCTGCATCCGCATGGACTCCGCCCAGCTGTGGACGGTGGACCGCAGATCGCCCTCGAGACCGGGGGGCGGCTCCGTCACCAGGGCGCACAGCACGATGCGGCCCCGGGTGACGACCTGCTCGATGTCGACGACATCGACGGAGTAGGCGGCGAGGGTGTCGAAGAGCCCGGCGGTGATGCCGGGGCGGTCCTTGCCGAATATCTTGACGAGGAGCGTCGGGACGTCGTCCGGAACTGCGACCGGGACATCAGCGGGGTGGCGGGGCTGCGAAGCACTCATGGTGGTCCCACGTTATCCGGCCCGCGTCGCGCCGCGCGGCGGTGGTCCGCGTGGCGGACATGCGCGACGCGCACTCCGACCGGTCGGTCCGCCGTCCACGGCCCGCATTCGGCTCAGCCGCGCGGGCCCCTCCGGGGTGGCGGCGGCCCTTCTTCCTCCGGCGGCGACGACGGCGATGGGGGCGACGGCGATGGGGGCGACGGCGATGGGGGCGACGGCGATGGGGGCGGCGAGTGCGGAAGTGGTGGTGGGGGAGGAGGCGGTGGCGGCACGGGCCATCCGCCCTTGCCGGACCCGGGCCGCCCCCGCGGACGAGGCGGCACCGGGGGCCTGAGCGGCCCCACCATCGTCGGCGCCCCGGACAAATCGTCCGGCAGATCATCCTGCCGATCGCCCGCCCGTTCGTCCGGCGGCTTCAGATAAGGGTTGGTCCCGTCCGGCGACCCCCGGTACGGAGTACTCGGCCGATACGGCCCTGCCTCCTGAGGCGGGACGGGCCGGACGGGCGGGACGGGCGGGACGGCGCCGTCCCCCGGCGCCCCGTCCTCCACCCGCCCCTCCGGCTCCACGCCACCCCCGCCCAGCGCAGCCGGAGCGGCTCGCAGGCCCGCCGCCCCCGCCCCGTAAGCGAGCAGCGCCCCCACCGCTCCCGCCCCCGCTCCCCAAGCGGCCCCGAGCAGGAGTGCCATGCCGAGATGTCCGTGCAGCTCGATCCCGGCCCCGAAGGCGTCGAAGCCGAGTACGGACAGCGAGGCGTCCGCCGATACGTCCGTCAGCCGCACGAGCAGCGGCAGGCCGAGCGCCGTGACGGCCCCGAGCCGCAGCGCGCACCTCCCGGCGAAGCCGACGACCCCCATCGGCTGCGACCCGGGCCCGCCGGTCACCGCAGGTGTCCGTACGGGGTCAGCACGCCCGCGAGCACCATCATCAAAACCATCGCGAAGGCCAACAGCCATACCCTGCCGTCCAGTTCGGCAAGACGGCTCAGCGTCACCGGTTCGTCCGCGCGCATCCGCAGCAGCTCGTCGACCGGATGGGGAAGGGCCTGCGCGAGTGCGCCCGTCGCCTTGCCGTCCCAGGGGACGAAGAGGCCGAGGGGAATGCCGAGCCACACCCCGTTGGGCGCCCCGAGCAGCGCGGCGCCCGCGATCCGCCGCGGATGGTCGTCGCCGATCGTCGCGTACGCCGCCGCCGCGAGCCCCGCGGCGACAGCCACCAGTAACACCGTGACCAGCGACGAAGCAGCGGGACGGACGACCCGGTGCAGCGCGTCCAGGGAGCGCGGGAGCGGAGTACGTCGCGACGCGAGCAGCGCGATCAACAGGACGCCGATCACCCACGCGGCGCCGCCCAGCAGTGAGGCCCCGGTCTCGACGGTGAACCCTACGGTCGCCTTCGCGTCCACGAGACCGCCGATGTGGTCCGGCAGGAGCCCTCCGAGGTCAAGGCCGCCCGGCAGCTTGTCCTTGATGCCGCCCGGCAGATCCCCGTCCGGTATCCGGTTGAGCCCGAGCTTCCCGCCGTCAATCGTGATGAGGTCGTGACCAGCCCAGGCGAGCCCTGCGAGCATCGCCAGAAACAGCGCGACCACGCTCCCCACGCGCACCGCGAGTTCGGCCGGCGTGACCTCAACTCCCGCCCCACGCAGGGAACGCAGGAAGAACCAGCTGAGCAGCAGCGCGCCCGTGAGACCCACGCCGAGCGGCGCGATATCGATCGCCGTGTGAGCCTGCGCACCCTCCAGTCCAAAGGCTGAGACGTCTCCCGAGGGCGTGACCTTCCCACCCGCCCCAAGTGCCACCACAGCGGCCGTCATCGGGCCGAGCGGGCCCGCGGAATCCGCACCGAGCAGATGGAGGCCGGCCGCGGCGACCGCCGCCATCCCGATGAACGCCCAGCTCACGGAGGCGACCGCGGAGAGCAGTACGTCCCCCCAGCGCACGCCCTCGCGCCCGCTCCGCCGCACAACGGTCTCCATCAGGGCCTCCCGATCCATGCCTTGATGTATTGGATGTCCCATTCGCGCATGATCCGTGGGCAGTTGTGGGTTCTTACTACTCTCCGGGGCTGTTTCTGCGCCGTCAACGGGGCGGGCGCGAAGGCGCGTAGGCGGTCTTCACAAGGCCCGCCGCAAGGCCCGACTTTCGGTCAGGGGGCTCCGCCTGAAATAGTTCCCCACGATGTTCGACATCCCTAGACTCCCCAAGATGGGGGCTAGCTCGGGGGACAACTCAGTGGGGCATGGAGTGCCGGAACTCGTACTGGAATTGAATGGAAGGACCTGGACGCTCGACCCGTCCAGGCCATACACCCTCGGACGTGATCCGCAGGGGGACGTCGCGATCGACGATGCCAGGGTTTCCTGGCGACACGCCACGATCAGCTGGGGCGGCCGGAGTTGGGTCATCGAGGACCACGGCTCCACCAACGGCACGTTCGTGCAGGGCCAGCGGATCCATCAGATGGAGATCGGCCCGGGCTCGACGCTGCACCTCGGCAACGCGACGGACGGTCCGCGGGTCAACCTCTCGGGCAGCGCCTCCGGCGCGGCCGTGCCCGCGGCCCAGCAGGCCCAGCAGCAGGCACCGGTCCAGAAGCAGCAGGGCGGTGACCCCGGCTGGGCGCACAACGCGCCGCCGCAGCAGCAGGTGCCCGCCCAGCAGAGCTGGCAGCAGCCGCAGCAGGCGCAGAACTTCCCGCCGCAGCAGGCGCAGAACATCCCGCCCCAGCAGGGGCCCGGCGGTGTCGCGGGGGCTCCGCCGGTCTACGGCGACCGCAGCCCCACCACGTTCCACCAGCTGGCCCTCGGCCGGGTGATGCGGATCGGCCGTGCGCTCGAGAACGAACTGGTGGTCTCCGACCTCCAGGTCTCGCGCCTGCACGCCGAGTTCCACGCGACGCCCGACGGCCGCTACGAGATCCGCGACCTCGGCTCGCACAACGGCACGTACGTCAACGGTATGCCGATCGCCAAGGGCGGCTCCGCGCTGCTCGGCCCGAACGACATCGTCGGCGTCGGCCACTCGACGTTCCGCCTCGTCGGCGACCGTCTCGAGGAGTTCGTCGACACCGGTGAGGTCTCCTTCTCCGCCCGTCATCTGACGGTGACGGTCGACGGCGGCAAGGACATCCTCAAGGACGTCTCCTTCGGCGTCCCGGAGAAGTCGCTCATCGCGGTCATCGGCCCCTCGGGTTCCGGCAAGTCCACCCTGCTCAAGGCGCTCACCGGCTACCGGCCCGCCAACAAGGGAGACGTGCTCTACGACAACCGGAACCTGTACAAGCAGTTCGCCGAGCTGCGTCAGCGCATCGGTCTGGTCCCGCAGGACGACATCCTGCACAAGGAACTGACCGTCAAGAAGGCCCTCAAGTACGCGGCCAAGCTGCGCTTCCCCTCGGACACCAGCGAGCAGGAGCGCGAGCAGCGCATCGACGAGGTGCTGCGCGAGCTCAAGCTGGACATCCACAAGGAGAAGAAGGTCACCTCGCTCTCCGGTGGCCAGCGCAAGCGCGTCTCCGTCGCCCTGGAGCTGCTCACCAAGCCGTCGCTGATCTTCCTGGACGAGCCGACCTCCGGCCTCGACCCGGGCATGGACCGCGACGTCATGCAGCTCCTGCGCGGCCTCGCCGACGACGGCCGCACGGTCCTCGTCGTCACGCACTCGGTCGCCGAGCTGGCGATCTGCGACAAGCTTCTGGTGATGGCGCCCGGCGGTTCGGTGGCGTACTTCGGTCCGCCCGAGGAGGCCCTGAACTTCTTCGGCTACAGCACCTGGGCCGACGTCTTCTCCGCCTTCGAGAACTACCGCGACTACGACTGGGCGGGCCGCTGGAAGGGCTCGCAGCACTACCAGATGTACGCCGCGGACATCGACGCCGTCGCCGCACAGTCCGTACACATGCCGCCACCGCAGGCGATGAAGCCGCCCAAGCCGCAGGGCTGGGGCTCGCAGCTGTGGACCCTGATCCGCCGCTACACGTCGGTGATCGCGTCCGACAAGGGCTTCCTGGGCCTGATGGTGATCCTGCCGGCGGTCCTCGGCGTCGTCAGCACCGTGATCCCGGCCGACTTCGGCCTGGGCCCGCCCAAGCCGCCGTCCCGCTTCAACGGCGACGCCGGCACGATCATGCTGATCCTCGCGGTCGGCATGTGCTTCTCGGGTGCGGCCAACTCCGTACGTGAGCTGATCAAGGAACGCGTCATCTACGAACGGGAGCGGGCCACCGGCCTCTCCCGCTCGGCGTACCTGATGTCGAAGGTGATCGTCCTCGGCGTCGTCACGGCCATCCAGGGCGTGATCATCTGCGCCATCGGCTTCTTCCCGCGCGACCTGCCCGCCGAGGGCCTGATGATGCCGCCGGCCGTCGAGCTGTGCATCGTGATCATCGCGCTGGGCTTCACGTCGATGATGTTCGGCCTGGTCATCTCCTCGCTGGTGAAGACCGCCGAGAAGACGATGCCGCTCCTGGTCATGTTCGCGATCGTCCAGGTCGTCTTCACCGGCATCCTGTTCCAGGTGTACGGCTCGCCGGGCCTGGAGCAGTTCGCCTGGCTGATGCCGTCGCGCTGGGCCATCGCCGGCGCCGGTTCGACGCTGGACCTCGCGCACCTCATGCCGCCGTGGGACCAGGCGCACCCGAACGACCTGGACCCGCTGTGGGAGCACTCGGTGAGCCAGTGGGGCATCAACCTCGCGATCCTGATCGCGCTCGGTGTCATCTGCGGCTTCGCGGTCGCGCGCCTGCTGCGCCGCCACGAGCCCGAGGTCATGCGCAAGTAGCGTGACCCGCGCACGGATGAAGGGCGGCACCCCGCACGGGGTGCCGCCCTTCGGCGTTCACAGAAACCCTGAGGTCCAGGGAGAGTCTCAGTAAGCGCTGTTCACGTTGTCCATCGAGCCGTACTTGTCCGCGGCGTAGTTCGCGGCGGCGGTGATGTTGGCGACCGGGTCGTAGATGTTCCACGAGGTACCGGGGACGTGGTACGCGGTGAAGGTCGGCGGGATGACCTGCAGCAGACCCTTCGAGGGGATGCCGTTGATCGCGTTGATGTCCCAGTTGTTGATCGCCTTCGGGTTGCCGGAGGACTCGCGGATGATGTTGCGGTGCAGGCCCTCGTAGGAGCCGGGGATGCCCTTGGACTTCATGATGGCCAGGGACTCGCGGATCCAGCCGTCCAGGTTGTTCGCGTAGACGGGCTTGCGGGCGGCGGCGCGGCTGGCGGCCTCCTTGACCGCACGGTCCTTCTCGGCCTTCGCCTTGGCGGCGGCCTCAGCCTTGGCCTTTGCAGCTGCGTCGACCTTCGCCGCGGCGCTCTGCGTGGCCTTCAGCTTGGCGGCCGCGTTCTTGGCCTGCTGGTCGGCGGTGGCCAGCTGGTTGGTGACGCTGGCGTGCACGTCCTTGATCTGGGGCTTGCCGGCGGCCACCTCGAAGGCCACCGGAGCCGCCGAGATCGTCTCGGCCTCCGCGGTGGAGTTGCCCGGCACCAGCGTGAACGCGAGGGCAGCGGCGCCGAGCGTGGCGATACCGGCGATCGAGTACTTGTGGGTCTTCGTCAGGGGACTATGACCGGAGAAGCTGAGCTTGGGCATGGAGGACCTCTTCGAATCGGGGAAGTCGCTCACCGGTCCAAAGCAGGACCGCTCATGTTTCGGTCATGAACGCTGTGGGTATTGAGGCCCACGCTGTCGAGCAACGAGAGCCATTGTTAGCGGCCGCAAAATTCCGTGGCAATCATGTGACGTACGAAGCCAGGTAGTGGATCAGGCCCCCCATCGAGGTCCGTTTCGCCCCTCCTGCCCCGGTGTCGCCGCCCGCAGCTCATTCCTAGCCGCCTTCGTACGTGACGTACGTCCTATGCGCGGGCTCACATCGGGCACGTAGCGAACTCACCATGCGTTGCCACTGCAACGCGCTACGTGACCGGATTCATCGGTAAGTATGAGGTTGACGTCCCCAAACTCATGCCACAGGTAAAAATGTCCCAATGCTTCCGTATATGTACTGGTAATTGCCTCGACTCCAGCGATGGCCTCCAACATCAGCAGATGTGAGGCCTCAGGCTCGTGCAGCCCTGTGAGGAGCCCGTCCACCACTCGCACTCCCCGCTCGGGCGTCACCACGAGGTCCGTCCAGCCCGAGGCCGCCCGCACCACCCCGTCGGGCCCCGCGGCCGACTCCACGGCCCGTACGGCCGTCGTACCGACCGCCACCACTCGCCCGCCCCCGGCCCTCGCCGCGTTGATCAGCCGCGCCGACGCCTCCGGTACCTCGAACCGCTCCGGATACGGCGGCTCGTACGACTCCGCCGACGCCACCCCCGTATGCAGCGTGATCGGCGCGAACTGCACCCCCCTGCTGACCAGCTCTGCCACAAGCCGCGCCGTGAACGGACGCGCCGCACTCGGCATCTCCGCACTGCCCGCCCCGTCGGCGTACGGCAGCGCGAACACCGTCTGATAGACGGAGAGCGGCTGATCGCGCTCCGTATAGGAGTAGCGGATGGGTCTGCCGTGGCGCCGCAGCAGCGCGGGCACGTCCCCCGCGACCCGCACCCACCACAACCGCGCCCCGCCGCCCGCCAGCGGCTCCTCCCAGATGAGACGTACGCCCCCGGGGAGCACAGCCGCCGTCCCCTCCGGACCGCCCGCACGCGGGCGCGTGGTGCCATGTCCGTCCGGGTCCCGCAACTCGACGGCCCAGCGACCGTCATCGCCACGCGTGGAGAAGTGCACCACCACGCGCGCGTGCCCGATCCGCCCGTCGACCGCCGCGGCCAGCGTCGGCGACGTATTGACCACGAGCAGATCCCCGGCTCGCAGCTCTCCCGGCAGCTCGGCGAAGTCCCGGTGCGTGACGTCCGTGCCGCGCGAAACGAGCAGCCGCACCGCGTCCCGGTCCAGGCCGGGCCCACGCTGCTCCGCCGGCACCCGGGCCGACAGCTCCTCCGGCACCCGCACCGCGACGGTCACCGTGCATCCAGAAGAAGAGAGGGGGCGGCATACCGCCCGCTGTCCGGCCGCTCGTCGAGCAGCCGCAGGAACGCCGGCACCACCGTCTCCGGCAGCGGCCTGTCCGAGTCGTCGTCGAGGGGCGCTGCCGCCCGGTAGAGGTCCGTGCGCATGTCGCCCGGATCCACCGCCCACACCCGCAGTCCCGGCTCCTCCACCGCGAGGACCGCGGACAGCTGGTCGAGCGCGGCCTTCGAAGCGCCGTAACCGCCCCACGTCTCGTACGCCTCCGCCGACGCGTCCGAGCTCACCGACACGACCGCGCCCCCGGCCGCCCCGCGCAGTAGCGGCAGCGCCTCCTGCACCAGACCGAACGCCGCCACGACATTGACCTCAAGGGCACGCCGCAGGCCCTCCACCGGCAGGGCGTCAAGACGCACCAGCGGCTCGGCCCCCAGCGCGCTCGCGTTGTTCACCAGCAGATCGAGACCCCCGAGACCGCGCGCCGCCGCCACCAGCTCCGCGCGGTGCGCCGTGTCCGTGACATCCCCCGGCAGCGCCTCCACCCTTGTCCCGTACTTCCCCGCCTCGTCCGCCGCCTCCCGCAGCACCGCCCCGGACCTGGCGTCGAGCACCAGATCCCAGCCGCGCCGCGCGAGAGCCACGGCGAGCGCGCGACCGAACCCCTTCGAAGCCCCCGTGATGATCGCCACCGGCATGACATCCGTCCCCTCGGGCCCGTCGGGCCGCCCTATTGCCTACGTGCTTCGATCCGCCTCCAACGTAGGAACCGACCCGCCCCCGGCGCCTCGTCCGCGGGCCGCACCTCACGAGGGCCCTTCGCCCTACGTCCACCGGACCAGAAGGCGGCCGCCACAGGCCCGATACGCGCTGTCACACCCCGCCGGTACCTTGAGGTCATGAGTCACGGCCCACGATCCGGCCTCTCCGCGGTGAGTTCCGCGCTGCTGGCCATGAGCAGACACCTCGAGGTGCGCGACGTCCTCAAGACGATCGTCGCGTCGGCCCGCGAGCTGCTCGACGCCGAGTACGCGGCCCTCGGAGTGCCGGACGACCACGGAGGCTTCGCCCAGTTCGTCGTCGACGGCGTGAGCGACGCGCAGTGGAAGGCCATCGGCCCGCTCCCGCGCCAGCACGGCATCCTCGCCGCGATGCTGCGCGACGCGAAGACCGAGCGACTGGGCGACGTGCGCGAGGACCCGCGCTTCGAGGGCTGGCCGTCCGCGCACCCCGACATGTCCGACTTCCTCGGCCTGCCCGTCCGGGACGGGGACGAGGTCATCGGCGCCCTCTTCCTCGCCAACAAGAAGTGCCCGAAGCCGCAAGGGTGTTGCGGCTTCACCCTGGAGGACGAGGAGCTGCTGACGATCCTCGCCCAGCACGCGGCCATCGCCCTGACGAACGCCCGCCTGTACGAGCGCAGCCGCGAACTCACCATCGCCGAGGAGCGCTCGCGCCTCGCCCATGAACTGCACGACGCCGTAAGCCAGAAGCTCTTCTCCCTGCGCCTGACCGCCCAGGCCGCCGCGGCCCTCGTCGACCGCGACCCGTCCCGCGCCAAGGGCGAGTTGCAGCATGTGGCCGAGCTGGCCGCCGAAGCCGCCGACGAACTGCGCGCCGCGGTGGTCGAGTTGCGCCCCGCAGCGCTCGACGAGGACGGCCTGATCGCCACGCTGCGCACGCAGATCCAGGTCCTCGACCGCGCCCACTCGGCCCACGTCACCTTCGACTGCGGCGGCATCCGTGCCCTGCCCGCCGCCCAGGAGGAGGCCATGCTCCGCGTCGCCCAGGAGGCGCTGCACAACGCGCTGCGCCACTCGGGCGCCGAGCACGTCCGCGTGACGCTCGACAAGCGAGGCCGCGGAGCCGTCCTGCGCGTCACCGACGACGGCAGCGGTTTCGAACCCAAGGCAGTCCGGCACGCGGGACGCCACCTCGGCCTGGTCTCGATGCGCGACCGGTCCAGTGGCGTCGGCGGCCGTCTGACGGTGGAATCGGAGCCCGGCAAGGGCACCACGATCGAGATGGAGGTCCCCGGTGGCTGACAACAGGATCCGGGTGCTGCTGGTCGACGACCACCAGGTCGTCCGCCGCGGGCTGCGCACGTTCCTCGAGGTCCAGGACGACATCGAGGTCGTGGGGGAGGCGTCCGACGGCGCCGAGGGCGTCGCCCTCACCGAGGAGCTGAAGCCCGACGTCGTCCTGATGGACGTCAAGATGCCCGTCATGGACGGCGTGGAGGCCCTGCGCAAGCTGCGCGAGCTCGCCAACCCCGCGCGCGTGCTCATCGTCACCAGCTTCACCGAGCAGCGCACCGTGGTCCCCGCCCTGCGAGCGGGCGCCGCCGGGTATGTCTACAAGGACGTCGACCCGGACGCCCTGGCCGGCGCCATCCGCTCGGTGCACGCCGGGCATGTGCTGCTCCAGCCGGAGGTGGCCGGCGCCCTGCTCTCGCAGGAGGAGACCAATGGCGGGCAGGGGAGAGGCAATTCCCTGACCGAGCGGGAGCGCGAGGTGCTCGGCCTGATCGCGGACGGCCGCTCGAACCGCGAGATCGCCCGCGCCCTCGTCCTCTCCGAGAAGACGGTCAAGACCCATGTGTCCAACATCCTGATGAAGCTCGACCTGGCGGACCGCACCCAGGCCGCCCTGTGGGCCGTACGCCATGGGGCGGCCGGCTGAACCGTGCCGCGGCTGCGGGAGGGTGTGCGGCTCCGCCGGGCCGGAATTGGGGGGACGGCAATTCGGATGGTTGCGTTCCGGGCTGAGATTCATACTGTCGTGTGTATGTCCCCCGGATGGCGCATCCTGCGCGAGGCTCCGGCGTTCTCCAGTGCGTGCTGCGGCGGCTCGTCGCAGTGATCGCCTAGGAGGGTCAAGAAGTGAAGAAGCTGAAGAGGGTCGCGGCCGTATCGATGGTTGCCGGTGGGCTCGTCGCCGCCGGTGCCGGTATGGCCTCCGCCACCGACGCGCACGCGGACGGCCAGGCCGTGCACTCGCCGGGCGTCGTCTCTGGGAACGTGATCCAGGCTCCGGTCCACGTCCCGGTCAACGTCGTCGGCAACACCGTGAACGTCATCGGTGTGCTCAACCCGGCCTTCGGCAACCTCGGCGTCAACCACTGACGTACGCCTCAGGTCCACCAGTGACCACCGGCCCCCGGGTGTCCCGGGGGCCGGTCCCGTTTCCGGCCCGGCCGGGGGCCAGTTGATCCGTACGTGCGCGTCGCCGACCCCGCCCTGACCGTCGCCGTCGCGGCTCTCGCCGCGGGCGCCGGTGTCGGAGCCGCTTTCGCGGGCGCGGGCGCCGACGGCCAGGCGGCCAACTCCCCGGATGCGGGCTCGGGCAACTGACACACCCCCAGGAAGGGCCCCCACGGACACAGATCCGCGGGGCCCTACCGGCGAGTCACGCGACCCCGGAGCGGCCTGCGCTGCGGCGCCCCCAACTCAGGCTCGTGTGACGCCGCTACCGAGCTCCGGCGCTCCGGCGTCCCCGACTCCGGCGCCCCGGCACGCATCTGGCTCCCGCGCACCGACGCTCTGCGGCCCCGCCCCAACGCGCAACACACCTCACCGCCCCCCGTGCTCCCGCTCCTCCACGAACGCGTTGTACGCCGCGACCTGCGCCCGACGGGCCGTCCGCTCCACCGGACGCAGCGCCTGTGACCGCGCCGCCATCTCCGAGGCACTCATGGCCCCGCCGTGCCCGCTCTCGTGCGCCACCGAGATCAGCAGCCCGACGCGCTGCGCCAGCTCCAACACCCTTACCGCGCGCGGCGGATAGCCCGGCGCGAGGACCTCGCGCCCCCGCTCCGCCCGCGCCCGGTACGCGTCCACCGCCGCCTCGGCCACCGGCCCCGACCCGGCCACGTCGAGCCGCGAGAGCACGGCCGTCGCGTCCCGCAGCGCCTCCGCGAGCTCCCGCTCGGCCTCACTGAGCGAGGGCACATCCGCAGGGGGCGCCTCCCGCACGGGAAGGCAGTGCCACAGGACGTCGACATGGACGTCGCCGGCGGGCCCGGCCTCGTACACCTCGGGCACGAGCCCGAGCGCGGCCCCCTGGCACACGACGGCCTCCTCCGCGTCGAGGGCGCGCGCATTGAACTCGGGAGGGCCGCTCAGGCCCAGCGGGTGGCCCGGCGCGGGCAGCGCCACCCGCAGCCCCGTCGCCCCCAGCGTGCGCAGCCGCCCCAGGGCGAGCGTCAGCCCCACCGGCGCCGACTCGCCGGGCAGCCCCTCCACCCGGTGCACCGCATCCTCACCGACTATGGCGAGCGCGGCGTCATCAGGAGAAACAAACCCGGCCAAAAGGGCATTTCCCCATGAGGCCAGCCGACCTGAGCGTGGTTCCGAAAGCATGGGCCCCACCCTAAAGACCGGCCGATGGATTGGACCGGTCGACCGGTGGCGTAGGTTTTCCCATGGGGATGCGTCCACAAGGCGCACGCGACTGCCGAGACTGCAATGGGAGACAACGCGCTCATGAGCGATGTACTGGAGCTGGTGGACGTATCCGTGGTCCGCGAGGGCCGGGCTCTGGTGGACCAGGTCTCCTGGTCGGTCAAGGAGGGTGAGCGCTGGGTCATCCTCGGCCCGAACGGCGCCGGCAAGACGACCCTCCTGAACGTCGCCTCCAGCTACCTCTTCCCCAGCCAGGGCACCGCCACGGTCCTCGGCGAGACCCTCGGAAAGCCCGGCACCGACGTCTTCGAGCTGCGACCGCGCATCGGTGTCGCCGGCATCGCGCTCGCCGAGAAGCTCCCCAAGCGCCAGACCGTCCTGCAGACGGTCCTCACCGCCGCGTACGGCATGACCGCCGGCTGGCACGAGGACTACGAGGACATCGACGAGCAGCGCGCCCGCGCGTTCCTCGACCGCCTCGGTATGAGCGACTACGTGGAGCGCAAGTTCGGCACGCTCTCCGAGGGCGAGCGCAAGCGCACCCTGATCGCCCGCGCCCTGATGACCGACCCCGAGCTCCTCCTCCTCGACGAGCCCGCCGCCGGTCTCGACCTCGGCGGCCGCGAGGACCTCGTACGACGCCTCGGCCGCCTCGCCCGCGACCCGATCGCCCCCTCGATGATCATGGTCACGCACCATGTCGAGGAGATCGCCCCCGGCTTCACGCACGTCCTCATGATCCGCCAGGGCAAGGTCCTCGCCGCGGGCCCCCTGGAGCTGGAGCTGACCTCCCGTAACCTCTCCCTCTGCTTCGGCCTCCCGCTCGTCGTCGAGCAGCGAGGCGAGCGCTGGAGCGCGCAGGGCCTCCCGCTGGGCTGACCCGGCGCGGGCCGCCCCCACGGCGCCCTGTCCCCGGAGGTAACCCCGGTCCTACCATGACCATGTGGCAGACATCGACGCATGGGTGTGGTGGCTGATCGGGGCGGCCGCGCTCGGAATCCCCCTCGTCATCACCGCGATGCCCGAATTCGGCATGCTATCCGCCGGTGCCGTCGCGGGCGCCGTGACCGCCGGTCTCGGCGGCGGGATGGTGATGCAGGTCCTTGTCTTCGCCGCGGTCTCGGTGGGGCTCATCGCCGTCGTACGGCCCATCGCGGCCCGCCACAGCGCCCGACGACCCGTGCTCGCCACCGGAATCGAGGCCCTGAAGGGCAAACAGGCCGTAGTCGTCGAACGCGTCGACGGCAGCGGTGGCCGCATCAAGCTGGCCGGAGAGGTCTGGTCCGCCCGCTCACTCGACGATTCCGCGAGCTACGAGCCGGGCCGTCAGGTCGACGTCGTCGACATCGAGGGAGCCACCGCGATCGTTGTGTGATCATGGTGCCTGATCGGGGAGGTGGCTTGAACTCCCCACGCTGCAGGGCCCGTTCTGACAGACTCGACCAGCAAGATCCTCAAGATCTTCCGGCGGGACCCGCCGGAACGACGACGGCACGAAGGGCACGGGAGACGCGATGTCAGCGATCATCATCGTCCTGATCATTCTGGTGGTGCTGGTCTTCATCGCCCTGATCAAGACCATTCAAGTCATCCCGCAGGCAAGCGCGGCCATCGTCGAACGCTTCGGCCGCTACACCCGCACACTGAACGCGGGCCTGAACATCGTCGTCCCGTTCATCGACTCGATCCGCAACCGGATCGACCTGCGCGAACAAGTCGTGCCCTTCCCGCCCCAGCCGGTGATCACCCAGGACAACCTGGTGGTGAACATCGACACCGTCATCTACTACCAGGTGACCGATGCCCGCGCCGCGACCTACGAGGTCGCCAGCTACATCCAGGCCATCGAACAGCTCACCGTCACCACCCTGCGCAACATCATCGGCGGCATGGACCTCGAGCGGACCCTGACCTCCCGCGAAGAGATCAACGCGGCCCTGCGCGGCGTCCTCGACGAGGCCACCGGCAAGTGGGGCATCCGCGTCAACCGCGTCGAGCTCAAGGCGATCGAGCCGCCCACCTCCATCCAGGACTCGATGGAGAAGCAGATGCGCGCCGACCGCGACAAGCGCGCCGCGATCCTCACCGCCGAAGGTATCCGCCAGTCGCAGATCCTCACCGCCGAAGGTGAGAAGCAGTCCGCGATCCTGCGCGCCGAAGGTGAGGCCAAGGCCGCCGCCCTGCGCGCAGAGGGCGAGGCCCAGGCCATCCGTACGGTCTTCGAGTCCATCCACGCCGGTGACGCCGACCAGAAGCTCCTCGCCTACCAGTACCTCCAGATGCTCCCGAAGATCGCCGAGGGCGACGCCAACAAGCTCTGGATCGTGCCCAGCGAGATCGGCGACGCACTCAAGGGACTCTCCGGCGCCATGGGCAACTTCGGCCCGATGGGCGGCGGTTCGGCCCCCGCGGGCGCCGAGCGCCGCGAACAGCCTCCCATCGACTGACCCGACTGACCCGACTGACCGCCCCGCACACGAAGAGGCCCGCCCCGGCACCCCGGAGGCGGGCTTTTCCGTGCATCACCGCGTCCCGGGCTACGCCGCCGTACGCGCCAGCCAAGCCGGCAGCGCCTCCCGCTCGGACTGCCCGAGCGTCAGCAGCATCGCGTCGGCGGGCGTGGGCTCGAACGGCTCCCGCAGCAGCGGCATCCCCGCCTGCTCCGGAGTCCGGTCCGCCTTGCGGTGGTTGTCCTCCGCGCACGAGGCGACCGTATTCAGCCAGGAGTCCGCACCCCCGCGCGACCGCGGCACCACGTGGTCCACAGTCGTCGCCCGCCGCCCGCAGTACGCGCACCGGTGCTGGTCACGCACCAGCACACCCCGCCTCGACCACGGAGCCTGTCTTCGGAAAGGCACCCGTACATACCTGCAGAGCCTGATCACCTGCGGCACCGGTATGTCCACGGCGGCCGCACGCACACGGAGTCCGGGGTGGGCCCGCTCGACGACGGCCTTGTCCTGCAGCACCAGCACGACGGCCCGGTTGAGCGTCACCGTCGACAACGGCTCGAAGCTGGCGTTCAGTACCAGCGTGTCCCGCATCTCGCCCACCTCCCGTACGTCCCCGGCCCACCCCCGTGGCGGGCTTGGATCAACTCTGGCCGGGCGCGCCGAGATGGACAACGCAATAAAAATGCCCGCCCCCGATCACTTCCATGACCGGGAACGGGCAAACAGACGATGAACGCTAGCTATCCGCGGAAGCCGCGTACTCAGCGATCACCTGCGCACGCGCCAGCGTGTGAAAGCGCAGGTTGAACCCGACGACAGCCGGCGAGGCGTCCGAGTCGGGACCCAGCTTCTCCTGATCCACCGCGTACACGGTGAAGACGTAACGGTGGGCCGGGTCACCGGGCGGCGGCGCGGCGCCCCCGAAGTCCTTCGTCCCGTAGTCGTTGCGCACCTGCACCGCACCGGCGGGCAGCCCCTCGAACTTGCCGCTGCCCGCGCCGGCCGCCAGCTCGGTCACCGAAACCGGGATGTCGAACACGGTCCAGTGCCAGAAACCACTGCCCGTGGGTGCGTCCGGGTCGAAACATGTCACCGCGAAGCTCTTCGTCTCGGCGGGGAAGCCCTCCCACCGCAGCTGTGGCGAGGTGTTCCCGGCCGCGTAGACCTGAGCGTCCTTGAGTACCGCGCCCGCCTCGAAGTCCTCGCTCACCACCGTGAACGACGGCACCTGCGGATGGAAGTCATGGGGAAGCGGCGGCCTCTTGAGGTCGGTCACGTCGGCACCTCCTGATCGGCGAAAACTCTCGGTGCCGAGCCTATGCCCCGCCGGGCCGGCAGCGGACGGCGCCGCCACCGGCCGACGCACGGGGATCAGAACCAGTTGCGCTTGCTACCGACCTCGGACAGCCACTGGTGCAGATACGCCGACCAGTCCGTCCCCTGGAAGTCGTTGTGCCCGACGACGAACGACCGGAAGGTGTCACTGCTCTCGCTGAAGAGCCCCGGCTTCTTGTCCATCTCCAGGACGACGTCCATCTCGCGGTCGTCCGCCACGAAGCTCAGCTCGACCTGGTTGAGCCCGCGGTACTGCTGCGGCGGGAAGAACTCGACCTCCTGGTAGAAGGGCAGCTTCTGCCGCGTCCCCCGGATGTGTCCGCGCTCCATGTCAGCGCTCTTGAACCGGAAGCCCAGCCCGATGAAGGCATCCAGGATCGCCTGCTGCGACGGCAGCGGGTGCACGTTGATCGGGTCGAGGTCACCGGAGTCCACGGCGCGCGCGATCTCCAGCTCCGTCGTCACACCGATGTTCATGCCGCGCAGCTGCTGCCCGTCGATCGTCGTGACCGGCGTCTCCCACGGGATCTCGAGCCCGAACGGCACCGCGTGCACCGCGTTCGCCTGCAGCTGGAACGCCCCGCCGAGGCGCAGCTTCGTGAACTCGATGTCCTGCTTGGTCTCCTGGTCGGCGCCCTCGACCTCGACGCGCGCCTGCAGACCGACCGACAGACCCTCGATGTCCTGGTCCACGGACCCGCCCTGGATCCGCACCTCACCCTGGACGACGCCACCCGGCACCACATTGACCTCGGTCAGCACCGTCTCGACCGACGCACCGCCCGCACCGAGACTCGCCAGCAGCCGCTTGAACCCCATGACTCCACTCCTCCCCGTGCCACACCCGTGGCCCGTGTCTTCCTGTCGCGATCCTTGATCTCTACCAACGCGATAGACCGGTGACCGGTTCCGCGCGGCTCACCCTGGCAAGCAAAGAAGCCCGAGGGCTACCCGTCCACGCCGATTCGCCGCAGTTCTCCGTCACTTCTCCGTTGGACTACGCTCGTCCGCCATGATCGCGGCCCCTGACCGTACGCCCCTCCCACGGGAGTTCTTCGACCGGCCTGTACTGGAGGTCGCTCCCGATCTCCTCGGGCGCGTCCTCGTCCGCAACACCGCGGAAGGCCCGATCGAGCTACGCCTCACAGAGGTGGAGGCCTACGACGGCCCGAACGACCCCGGCTCCCATGCGTACCGCTCCCGCACCGCCCGCAACGACGTGATGTTCGGTCCGCCCGGACACGCGTACGTCTACTTCACCTACGGCATGTGGTCCTGCCTCAACCTGGTGTGCGGCCCGGAAGGCACCGCGAGCGGGGTCCTGCTCCGCGCCGGCGAGATCACGAAGGGCGCCGACCTCACGCGTAAACGTCGACTATCGGCCCGCAACGACAAGGAACTGGCCAAAGGGCCGGCGCGCCTGGCCACGGCCCTGGACGTGGACCGCGCACTGAACGGCACCGACGTCTGCGCCTCCCCGGACTCCCCGCTCGCGATCCTCTCCGGCACCCCCACGCCACGCGACCAGGTACGGAACGGTCCGCGCACGGGCGTGGCCGGCGAGGGCGGCGTCCACCCCTGGCGCTACTGGACCGTCAACGACCCGACGGTGAGCCCATATCGGCCGCATACGCCACGCCGTCGTTCAACTTGACTGGCCCCTGGTGGATCCGTAATGTAGCCCGAGCCGCTTGACCCGGTTACGGCAATCTGCCAGCAGCCGAAGGCGGCCAAACCACTAGCTACGACTTCCCCTCGGCGGGGGCCTATTCGGCGTGCCTGTATGCCCGAATTTGAATCCGCGGGACTCGATTATGAGGCCCAAGGGAAATCCGCTAACGTAGTGGACACGCCGAAAGGCAGCCGAAAGGCAAAGGCCCCCAACGGCCACCGGAAATGAATTCCGAACCGGAAACGGAACGGAAAACGGATCTGGTAGAGTCGGAAACGCAAGACCGAAGGGAAACTGCCCGGAGGAAAGCCTGAGAGAGTCTCTCGGGTGAGTACAAAGGAAGCGTCCGTTCCTTGAGAACTCAACAGCGTGCCAAAAGTCAACGCCAGATTGACAACCCCGGCCCATCTTTGGTGGGTTGGAGGTTCCTTTGAAAAAGTCCTCACTCCGACACCGGGGTGGGGCAACACTAGCGAGGACGCAGTGAATCGTGGGGATTATTCCTCCCGGCGGTTCCGCTCTCGTGGTGTGGTCCCGATTACGGGAAAACATTCACGGAGAGTTTGATCCTGGCTCAGGACGAACGCTGGCGGCGTGCTTAACACATGCAAGTCGAACGATGAAGCCCTTCGGGGTGGATTAGTGGCGAACGGGTGAGTAACACGTGGGCAATCTGCCCTGCACTCTGGGAC
>NZ_CM147085.1:1790000-2297500 GCF_055760475.1 Streptomyces sp. DS1-CR2 | reverse complement strand
CCATGGGCAGGTTGAAGCGGAGGTAAGACTTCGTGGAGGACCGAACCCACCAGGGTTGAAAACCTGGGGGATGACCTGTGGTTAGGGGTGAAAGGCCAATCAAACTCCGTGATAGCTGGTTCTCCCCGAAATGCATTTAGGTGCAGCGTCGTGTGTTTCTTGCCGGAGGTAGAGCACTGGATAGGCGATGGGCCCTACCGGGTTACTGACCTTAGCCAAACTCCGAATGCCGGTAAGTGAGAGCGCGGCAGTGAGACTGTGGGGGATAAGCTCCATGGTCGAGAGGGAAACAGCCCAGAGCATCGACTAAGGCCCCTAAGCGTACGCTAAGTGGGAAAGGATGTGGAGTCGCACAGACAACCAGGAGGTTGGCTTAGAAGCAGCCACCCTTGAAAGAGTGCGTAATAGCTCACTGGTCTAGTGATTCCGCGCCGACAATGTAGCGGGGCTCAAGCGTACCGCCGAAGTCGTGTCATTCCAGCTATAGGGCCAACGCCTGCTGGGATGGGTAGGGGAGCGTCGTGTGCCGGGTGAAGCAGCCGCGGAAGCGAGTTGTGGACGGTTCACGAGTGAGAATGCAGGCATGAGTAGCGATACACACGTGAGAAACGTGTGCGCCGATTGACTAAGGGTTCCTGGGTCAAGCTGATCTGCCCAGGGTAAGTCGGGACCTAAGGCGAGGCCGACAGGCGTAGTCGATGGATAACCGGTTGATATTCCGGTACCCGCTGTGAAGCGTCAAACATTGAATCAGGCGATGCTAAGTCCGTGAAGCCGTTCCGGACCCTTCGGGGAAAGGAAAGTGGTGGAGCCGACGGACCAGACTTGTAGTAGGTGAGTGATGGGGTGACGCAGGAAGGTAGTCCAGCCCGGGCGGTGGTTGTCCCGGGGTAAGGGTGTAGGCCGTGTGGCAGGTAAATCCGTCACACATTAAGGCTGAGACCTGATGCCGAGCCGATTGTGGTGAAGTGGATGATCCTATGCTGTCGAGAAAAGCCTCTAGCGAGTTTCATGGCGGCCCGTACCCTAAACCGACTCAGGTGGTCAGGTAGAGAATACCGAGGCGTTCGGGTGAACTATGGTTAAGGAACTCGGCAAAATGCCCCCGTAACTTCGGGAGAAGGGGGGCCATCACCGGTGATTGGATTTACTTCATGAGCTGGGGGTGGCCGCAGAGACCAGCGAGAAGCGACTGTTTACTAAAAACACAGGTCCGTGCGAAGCCGTAAGGCGATGTATACGGACTGACGCCTGCCCGGTGCTGGAACGTTAAGGGGACCGGTTAGTGCACTTTCGGGTGTGCGAAGCTGAGAACTTAAGCGCCAGTAAACGGCGGTGGTAACTATAACCATCCTAAGGTAGCGAAATTCCTTGTCGGGTAAGTTCCGACCTGCACGAATGGCGTAACGACTTCTCGACTGTCTCAACCATAGGCCCGGTGAAATTGCACTACGAGTAAAGATGCTCGTTTCGCGCAGCAGGACGGAAAGACCCCGGGACCTTTACTACAGTTTGATATTGGTGTTCGGTTCGGCTTGTGTAGGATAGGTGGGAGACTGTGAACTCTGGACGCCAGTTCAGGGGGAGTCGTCGTTGAAATACCACTCTGGTCGTGCTGGATGTCTAACCTGGGTCCGTGATCCGGATCAGGGACAGTGTCTGATGGGTAGTTTAACTGGGGCGGTTGCCTCCTAAAGAGTAACGGAGGCGCCCAAAGGTTCCCTCAGCCTGGTTGGTAATCAGGTGTTGAGTGTAAGTGCACAAGGGAGCTTGACTGTGAGACCGACGGGTCGAGCAGGGACGAAAGTCGGGACTAGTGATCCGGCGGTGGCTTGTGGAAGCGCCGTCGCTCAACGGATAAAAGGTACCCCGGGGATAACAGGCTGATCTTCCCCAAGAGTCCATATCGACGGGATGGTTTGGCACCTCGATGTCGGCTCGTCGCATCCTGGGGCTGGAGTCGGTCCCAAGGGTTGGGCTGTTCGCCCATTAAAGCGGTACGCGAGCTGGGTTTAGAACGTCGTGAGACAGTTCGGTCCCTATCCGCTGTGCGCGTAGGAGTCTTGAGAAGGGCTGTCCCTAGTACGAGAGGACCGGGACGGACGAACCTCTGGTGTGCCAGTTGTCCTGCCAAGGGCATGGCTGGTTGGCTACGTTCGGAAAGGATAACCGCTGAAAGCATCTAAGCGGGAAGCCTGCTTCGAGATGAGGACTCCCACCCCCTTTGAGGGGTTAAGGCTCCCAGTAGACGACTGGGTTGATAGGCCAGATCTGGAAGCCCGGTAACGGGTGGAGGTGACTGGTACTAATAGGCCGAGGGCTTGTCCTCAGTTGCTCGCGTCCACTGTGTTTGTTCTCAGATAACGAACAGTTGTGTCGGCTGAACGGCTGCACCACTTAATTGAAGAGTGTGCTTGTTCGCTGCCTTGTTCGGGAACCCGTTTCCTTGAAACGGGACACTGATAGGGTTTCGGTGGTCATAGCGTGAGGGAAACGCCCGGTTACATTCCGAACCCGGAAGCTAAGCCTCAAAGCGCCGATGGTACTGCAGGGGGGACCCTGTGGGAGAGTAGGACGCCGCCGAACAATTTTTAAGAGGACCCTTGGTCCCAGCACACATGCTGGGACCAAGGGTCCTTCTTTGTTTTGTCGAAGCGCGCCGGCTACCCGGCTGCGCGAGAATGACTGCGGTACCGAAGACAGGAGTCACCCATGTCCACCAACTCTCCCGATGAGCGACCGGAACGCGACCAGCGACGCCGGGACAGTGGTGACCGGGACCGGGGCGGAAACCGAGGCGGACCGCGACGCGACAGCGACCGCGGTGGCTACGCGCCCCGCCGGGACGACCGCGATCGCGGCGGCGACCGGGACCGTGGCGGCGATCGCGACCGTGGTCCCCGTCGTGACGGTGACCGTCCCCCCTTCCGTCGCGATGACCGCGGTGGCGATAACCGTGGCGGCGGCTTCCGCCGTGACGACAGTCGCGGTGGCGACAACCGTGGCGGTGGCGGTTACCGCCCGCGTGACGATCGCGACCGTGGTCCCCGTCGTGACGGTGACCGTCCCCCCTTCCGCCGCGATGACCGTCGTGACGACCGCCGCGATGACCGCGGTGGTGACAGTCGTGGTGGCGGTTTCCGCCGCGATGACCGCGGTGGTGACAGTCGTGGTGGCGGTTTCCGCCGTGACGATCGCGGTGGTGACAGTCGTGGTGGCGGTTTCCGCCGTGACGACCGTCGCGATGACCGTGGTGGTGACACCCGTGGTGGCGGCTTCCGCCGTGACGACCGTCGCGACGACCGCGGTAGCGATACCCGTGGTGGCGGTTTCCGTCCGCGTGACGACCGTGACCGTGGGCCGCGTCGTGATGGTGACCGTCCCGGCGGCGATCGCCCCGCCTTCCGACGCGACGAGCGTCGCGACACCGACCGCGGTGGGTTCCGTCCCCGTGACGACCGCCGCGACGACCGTGGTGGTGACACCCGTGGTGGCGGCTTCCGCCGTGACGACCGTCGCGACGACCGCGGTAGCGATACCCGTGGTGGCGGTTTCCGTCCGCGTGACGACCGTGACCGTGGGCCGCGTCGTGATGGTGACCGTCCCGGCGGCGATCGCCCCGCCTTCCGACGCGACGAGCGTCGCGACACCGACCGCGGTGGGTTCCGTCCCCGTGACGACCGCCGCGATGACCGTCGTGACGATCGCGGTGGTGACAGTCGTGGTGGCGGCTTCCGTCGCGACGACCGCCGTGATGACCGGCGCGATGACAGCCGCGGCGGTGGCTTCCGTCGCGACGACAGCCGCGGTGGCGGGTACCGGCCGCGTGACGACCGCGACCGTGGGCCGCGCCGCGACGACCGTGGTGGGCGTCCCGGCGGGTTCCGTGGGCGTGACGACCGTGGGGGCGACGACCGCCGTGGTGGCGGGCGCTACCGCGACGAGCGTGACCGCGACCGCGAGCCCATCCGCCGGCTGCCGATCCCCGAGGACGTCACCGGCGACGAGATCGACAAGGACGTACGGCAGGAGCTCCAGAGCCTGCCGAAGGGCCTGGCCGAGGACGTCGCCAAGAACCTGGTGATGGTCGCCAAGCTGATCGACGAGGACCCCGAGCAGGCGTACGAGTACTCGAAGATCGCGCTGCGGCTCGCCTCCAGGGTCGCCGCCGTGCGCGAGGCCGCCGGCTTCGCCGCGTACGCGAACCAGAAGTACAGCGAGGCGCTCGCCGAGTTCCGCGCCGCCCGGCGCATGACCGGCAACGTCGAGCTGTGGCCCGTCATGGCGGACTGCGAGCGCGGTCTCGGGCGGCCCGAGAAGGCCCTCGACATGGCCGGTGGGCCCGAGGTGGCCAAGCTGGACAAGGCCGGGCAGGTCGAGATGAGGCTTGTGGCGGCCGGTGCCCGGCGTGACATGGACCAGCTCGACGCGGCCATCGTGACGCTGCAGAGCCCCGAGCTCGCCTCGAACTCCGTACAGCCGTGGACCGCGCGTCTGCGGTACGCGTACGCCGATGCGCTGCTCGCGGCCGGTCGTCAGGACGAGGCGCGCGAGTGGTTCGCGAAGGCCGTCGAGTCCGACCGGGACGCCAGCACCGACGCGTCCGACCGGCTCGCCGAGATGGACGGGGTCGAGTTCGTCGACGCCTTCGAGGACGAGTCCGACGAGGCGCCCGCCGCAGCCGCGGGGCCCAAGGCTCCCGCGGGTGACGACGACGAGCCCTGGGTCGAGGACGACGAGGACGTCGAAGAGTTCTACGACGAGGACGACGAGGAGTTCGAGCCCGAGGACGACAAGGGCTGAGCTCGGCGCTGTGAGCGGCTGACCGACGGCCGCGCATGACGCAGCATGACGAACGGGCGGGATCCCAGCGATGGGGTCCCGCCCGTTCGTCGTATGCGCCTGCGGCCTACGCGCGCGTGCCTCGCGGTCAGTCCGCGAGCGTGCGCAGCACCAGACCGGTCGCCGGCTTCGGGCCGAACGACGTCGACTTGCGGGGCATCGTCACGCCCTGTCGTGCCAGGTCGCGGACCACTTCCTCGCGGACCGGGTGCATGAGGACCGCCGTGCCGCCGTCACGCTCCGCCTTCGCGACCGTGGCGGCCGCGTCATGGATGTACGCGATGTGCTCCGGCGCGTCCTCGGGGATGCCCCAGACATGGTTCAGGAGCGTGGAGTGCAGGACCGTCGCGTCCAGCGTGCGCCAGGCTTCCGGGCGGTGGGCAGGGATTGTACGGGCCAGGAGGTCCGGGGACGGGATGTCCGTGAGGTGGAAGGAGCCGGCGCCGGCGAGGAGGAACGCGTTGCCGTGGGCGGCCGCGTCGGCGAGCGCGTCCAGGGCGTGCGACAGCGGGCCGGGGACCTCACGCAGGCGGAAGGAGTCCTTCAGGGCGGCCAGGGCGTCCGGGACCGCGAGGCGGTGCAGGAGGCGATGGATGGCGCGGACGCGCAACGGGTAGCGGGCCGTGTCCACGAGGAGGACCAGGCCGAAGTCCCACGGGGAGGGGGACGGCTGTTCGGAGCGCAGGCGCAGATACGTCGCCCAGCGGTGGTGACCGTCCGCGATCAGGGCCTGGTGGTGGGCGAGGTCCGCGCGGATCTCCGCCAGCTCGGCCGGGTCGGTGACCGACCACATGCGGTGGCCGAAGCCGTCCTCCGTGGTCGTCGCGAGGAGCGGGGGGCGTTTCACCGTGCGTTCGACGACCGCGGTCGTGCCGGTCGCGTTGCCCTCGCTGCGGTAGGTGAGGAGCAGGGGTTCGAGGTTGGCGGCCGTGGCGCGCATCAGGCCCGCGCGGTCGGCGACCACGTGCGGCATGACGTCCTCGTGGGGCAGGACGACCCCTTCGGACGGCTCGGACAGGCGCAGGGCACCGATGACGCCGCGCTGGAGGTGGTCGCCGTCGCGCTGCTCGTAGACGTACAGCGCAGGGGTCTCGTCGGGGGCCAGGACGCCCTCGGATAGCCAGCGGCGCAGAGTGTCGGCCGCGAGGGCGTTTCGGGTGTCCGGGGAGACGGCCTGCGGGAGGATCAGGCGGACGATGTTGTGCGGGTCCGCGGACTCCAGATGGTGCAGACCGTCGGGGCGTACGACCACGTCGTACGGCGGTGACGTCACGGCGGCGAGGCTGCCCACGCGCTCGGGGACGTACCGCACACCCCTGAACGGGATCAGGTCGAGGCCGTCGCCGGCTGTCGGACCTGGGGGACCTGCAGTGTTCATTGCTGCATCGTATGTGTGTCAGTGGCATGAGCGATGATCGGGGGAGTGGGATCGAACGAGGAGCGATGTGTAATGAGCCAGACCGTCAGGACGCGGCCCGAAGGCAGTGAGCGGGCGCTGAACGAGGCGTACGACACGGCGCTGCTCGACCTCGACGGGGTGGTGTACGCGGGCGGTGACGCCATCGCGCACGCCCCCGAGTCGCTCGCTGTGGCGCGCGCCGCGGGCATGGGGCTCGCGTATGTCACGAACAACGCGCTGCGTACGCCGGACGCGGTGGCCGAGCATCTGACGGAGCTGGGAATTCCGACGGTGGGGGCGGATGTCATCACGTCGGCGCAGGCCGTGGCGCGTCTGATCAGTGAGCAAGTGCCGGACGGGTCACGGGTGTTGGTGATCGGCGGGGAGGGGCTGCGGGTCGCGCTGAGAGAGCGCGGGCTCGAGCCGGTGGACTCGGCCGACGACGAGCCGGTGGCGGTGGCGCAGGGGTATGGCGGGCCCGACCTGGCCTGGGGGCGGTTCGCGGAGGCCTGTTACGCGATCGCGCGTGGTGTGCCGTGGTTCGCGTCCAATACGGACCTGACCATTCCGAGCGCGCGCGGCATCGCTCCGGGCAACGGCGCGGCGGTCGAGGTCGTCCGAATCGCGACGGGTGCGCAGCCGCAGGTGGCCGGCAAGCCGCTGCCTCCGATGCACCGCGAGACGATCCTGCGGACCGGTGCGGGGCGGCCGTTGGTGATCGGCGACCGCCTCGACACGGACATCGAGGGCGCGTTCAACGGGGAGGTGGACTCGCTGCTCGTCCTGACCGGCGTCACCGACGGCGCGCAGCTGCTCGCCGCGCCGCCCCAGCACCGGCCCACGTATGTCGACGTCGACCTGCGGGGCCTGCTCACCGGGCAGCCGGATGTCGTGGCGCAGGGGGACGGGTTCGCGTGCGGGGGCTGGGTCGCGACCGCGCGGGACGAGCATCTTGAGCTGGAGGGGGACGGCGAGGCGATCGACGGGCTGCGTGCCCTGTGCGCGGCGGCGTGGACGGCGGCCGGGGACGGGACCTGCGGGCTCGACGGGGCGAAGTCGCTGGCGCGGCTGGGGGTTTGAGGCGGCGGGGGCGGGGAGGCGTGCCGATGGGTGCGGCTTGTCCCGCGCTTTCCTATCCCTGCTTCCCCGCTTCCCCGCTTCCCTGCTTCCCCGCGCAGCTCCCGTCGGCAGCGATGCCGGTAGCGACCTCGAAGAAGGCAGGCAGGGTAGGCTAACCTAACCACGTGTTGGTCGACAGTCCCCCCGAACAGCGCGCGGACACCGCCGCCGCGCCCCCGAACCGCTGGGCGATACGTACGGTCGGGCTCCTCGGAGCCGTCGTGGTACTGCTCGTGCTCCTGGTCGTGAGCATCGCGATCGGGGCGAAACCTCTGTCCGTCGACCAGGTGTGGCACGGCCTGTTCGATGACACCGGGACGTTCAGCGACGTCGTGGTCGGCGAGCGGCTCGCGCGTACGCTGCTCGGGCTCCTCGCCGGTGTCGCGCTCGGACTCTCCGGCGCGGTCCTCCAGGCGCTGACCCGTAACCCGCTGGCGGACCCAGGACTCCTCGGCATCAACATGGGCGCCTCGGCGGCCGTCGTCACCGCCATCAGCTTCTTCGGCGTCAGCTCGCTGACGGGCTATGTGTGGTTCGCCTTCTTCGGCGCCGCGGCCGTGGGCGTTCTCGTCTACGTCCTGGGGGGGACCCGCAGCGCGACGCCGGTGCGGCTCGCGCTCGCCGGGACCGCCGTCAGCGCAGCGCTCTACGGCTATCTCCAAGCCGTGATGATCATGGACAACGCGGCGCTCGGCAGGATGCGCTTCTGGACGGTGGGTTCGCTCGTCTCCGCCGACATGCCGACGATCCGGCAGGTGCTGCCGTTCATCGCCGTCGGTACGGTGCTCGCCCTCGCGCTCGCGCGGCCGCTCAACGCCATGGCGATGGGCGATGACACGGCCCGTGCCCTCGGCGCGAACCTGAACAGGACGCGCGCGCTGTCCATGGCGGCCGCCACGCTGCTGTGCGGCGCCGCGACCGCCGCCTGCGGGCCCATCGTGTTCGTCGGTCTCATGGTGCCGCACGTCGTGCGCTCCTTCACCGGCCCCGACCTGCGGTGGATCCTGCCGTTCTCGGCCGTCCTGTCGCCCGTACTGCTGCTCGGCGCCGACGTCGTCGGCCGCCTCGTGGCACGGCCCGCCGAGATCCAGGTCGGCATCGTCACCGCGATCATCGGCGGCCCGGTCTTCATCTACCTCGTGCGCCGGCGGAAGGTCACCCAGCTGTGAAGGCGATCCGTACCCGGGGCGGTATCTCCCTGCGCCTCGACATCCGCGCGCTCGTCGTCGTCCTCGTGCTGCTGTGTGTAGCGCTCGCCGCGAGCGTCGCGCTGATCGGCACCGGTGACTTCCCCATCTCCGCCACCGACGTGATCCGTACGCTGCTCGGCAACGGTGATCCGGGGCAGGAGATCATCGTCAACGACCTGCGGCTGCCCAGGGTCCTCGTGGGCCTCCTCGTGGGCGCGGCGCTCGCGCTCGGCGGCGCGCTCTTCCAGGCCATCTCCCGTAATCCGCTGGGCAGTCCGGACATTCTGGGCCTCGGCCAGGGTTCCACGGCCGGTGCGCTCGTCATGATCGTGCTGTTCTCGGGAGGAGCCGCCCAGGTCGCGCTCGGGGCGCTCGTTGGCGGCCTGGTGACCGGGTTCGGCATTTATCTTCTCGCCTGGAAGCGCGGCGTGCACGGATACCGGCTCGTCCTGGTCGGCATCGGAATGTCCGCCATCATGACGGCGGTCAACGGCTATCTGCTGACCAAGGCCGACATCGTCGACGCCGCCCGCGCGACGGTCTGGATGACGGGATCCCTCGACGGCCGCGACTGGAAGCAGGTCTGGCCCCTGCTCGCCCTGTGCGCCGTCCTCGTACCCGTGGTCCTCACGTACGCGCGTCCGCTGCGCATGCTGGAGATGGGCGACGACGTGGCGAACGCGCTCGGGGTGCGGGTCGAGCGGACGCGGCTCGTCCTGCTCGTGGCCGCCGTGCTGCTCACCGCCGCGGCCACCGCCGCCGCGGGACCCGTCGGATTCGTCGCGCTGACCGCCCCCCAGCTGGCCCGGCGGCTGACCCGCTCGCCCGGCCCGAACGTCGCTGCGTCCATGTGTATGGGCGCGGCCCTGCTCGTCACCGCCGACTGGATCTCGCAGCGCGCCTTCGGCGCCGGCCAGCTGCCTGTCGGGGTGGTCACCGGAGTCGTCGGCGGTGTCTATCTGCTGTGGCTCCTGGTCTCCGAGCGGAAGGCCGGCCGGATATGAGCGACAGCAACCCCAGCCTGAGCAACAAGCGGAGGAGCAACACCGTGAACCGACTGTCCGCCGAGAACGTCACTCTGGGCTACGACCAGCGTGTGATCGCGTCGGAGCTCTCGGTCGAGATCCCCGACAACTCCTTCACCGTGATCGTCGGCCCGAACGCGTGCGGCAAGTCCACGCTGCTGCGCGCGCTGTCGCGGATGCTGAAGCCCTCGGCGGGCCGGGTGCTCCTCGACGGGCAGGCCATCCAGTCGATGCCGGCGAAGAAGGTGGCGCGCACGCTCGGGCTCCTGCCCCAGTCGTCGATCGCGCCCGACGGCATCACCGTGGACGACCTCGTCTCCCGCGGCCGCTACCCTCACCAGGGCCTGCTGCGCCAGTGGTCCAGCGAGGACGAGCGGATCGTGCAGGAGTCGATGACCTCCACCGGAGTCGCCGAACTGGCCGATCGCTTTGTCGACGAACTGTCCGGCGGCCAGCGCCAGCGCGTATGGATCGCGATGGCGCTCGCCCAGCAGACCCCGCTGCTCCTCCTCGACGAGCCGACCACGTATCTCGACATCCAGCACCAGATCGACGTGCTCGACCTCTGCGCGGAGCTGCACGAGGAGCAGGGGCGGACGCTGGTCGCGGTCCTGCACGACCTCAACCACGCGGCCCGCTACGCCACCCACCTGATCGCCCTGCGCGGCGGTGAGGTCATCGCCGAGGGAGCGCCGTGCGACATCGTCACCGTGGACCTCGTCGAGCGGCTCTTCGGGATGAAGTGCCAGGTCATCGACGATCACGGAGACCGGTACTCCGCTGGTGGTGCCGGCCGCGCGGAAGGCCGGGAAGGGTCGGGTGCGGGACGCGGAGGCGCCCGCGAAAGCGGTGGCTAAAGCAGCGTCCTGAGCCGCAGCAGGTCGCGGAAGCCGGCCTCCAGCCTGATCCGGCCACAGGCCCAGGCCTTCGCGAAGTTCAGTCTGCCGTCGACCATCGCGACCAGGTCGTCGCCGGTCATCGCGAGCCGGATCTGCGCCCGGTCGGGCGGCGGCCCGTCGACCGTGTCGAGCACCTCGATCCGGCCGTTCTCGAGCCGGCCCGTGAACGTGATCTCGAGGTCCGTGACATGGCAGCTCAGAGAGCGGTCGAGCGCAGCAGCGCTGCGTACCCCGCCCTCCGCGCCCGCCAGATTGTCCGAGAGTGTGTCGAGTGCGGCACGGCACTCCTGCGTCGTCGCCATCGCGATCGACCGTACCCCAGTGCTACGGGGTAGCGTCGTGGCATGAACGACTCTCATCCGGACCCCGACCAGGTGCCGGACCAGGCGGCCGGGGCCCCGGAGGTCCAGGACGAACCGTCGTACGAGCCTGCGCCGCCGGCCCTCCTCGGGGTCCCGCGCATCCCCACCGGGAACGCGGACGTGGACACCGGGCTCGACCGGCTCGCCGACGTCGACCACCTCACTGCCGACGGACACATCGAGGTGTACGAGGATGTACACGGGGGCCTGCGTGACGCGCTGACCGCGCTGGACGCACGCCCCGAGCCCTCACCCTTGAACCGACACAGGAGCTGAACCGAACGTGGCAGGAGTGGCACGACGCCGCCTCGACGCCGAGCTCGTCCGCCGGAAGCTCGCCCGCTCGCGCGAGCACGCCAGCCAGCTGATCGCCGCGGGGCGCGTCACGGTCGGCAAGACCACCGCGACCAAGCCCGCCACGCAGGTGGAGACGGCCGCCGCGATCGTGGTCACGCAGGACGACAGCGACCCCGACTACGTCTCGCGCGGCGGCCACAAACTCGCGGGGGCGCTCGCGGCCTTCGTGCCGCAGGGGCTCGCCGTCGAGGGACGCCGCGCGCTAGACGCGGGGGCGTCCACGGGCGGGTTCACCGATGTACTGCTGAGGGCCGGCGTCGCCCATGTCGTCGCCGTCGACGTCGGGTACGGGCAGCTCGCCTGGTCGCTGCAGAGCGATGAACGCGTCACCGTCAAGGACCGTACGAACGTACGCGAGTTGACGCTGGAGGCGATCGATGGAAAACCCGTGGACCTGGTCGTCGGAGACCTGTCCTTCATCCCGCTCGGCCTGGTGCTGCCCGCCCTCGCGCGGTGCGCGGCGCCCGACGCGGACCTGGTGCTCATGGTGAAGCCGCAGTTCGAGATCGGCAAGGAGCGGCTCGGCAGCGGCGGCGTCGTGCGGAGCCCGGAACTGCGGGCCGAGACGGTGCGCACGGTGGCCCGGCAGGCGTTCGAACTCGGCCTCGGCGTACGGGGTGTGACGGCGAGCCCGCTGCCCGGGCCGTCCGGAAACGTCGAGTATTTTCTGTGGCTCCGCGCCGGTGCGCCCGAACTCGACCCGGCGGACGTTGACCGTGCAGTGGCGGAGGGACCGCGTTGACACAGACTCGAGCTCGAACTGTTTTCCTGCTCGCGCACACCGGGCGGCCCGCCGCCATCCGGAGTGCCGAGCTCGTCGTCGAGGGGCTGCTGCGCTGCGGCATCGGCGTGCGGGTCCTGGAGTCGGAGGCGGCGGACCTGCCGCTCCCGGCCTCGGTGGAGCTCGTGAAGGAGGCGACTCCGGAGTGCCTCGACGCCTGTGAGCTGCTCGTCGTCCTCGGCGGCGACGGGACGCTGCTGCGCGGCGCCGAGTTCGCCCGCGCCTCCGGCGTCCCGATGCTCGGGGTGAACCTCGGCCGCGTCGGCTTCCTCGCCGAGGCCGAGCGCGACGACCTCGACAAGGTCGTCGACCGCGTCGTCACCAAGGCGTACGAGGTCGAGGAGCGCATGACGATCGACGTCGTCGTGCACAGCAACGGCGATGTCGTGCACCGCGACTGGGCGCTCAACGAGGCCGCCGTGCAGAAGATGTCGGCCGAGCGGATGCTCGAGGTCGTCCTGGAGATCGACGGGCGTCCCGTCACCGCCTTCGGCTGCGACGGCATCGTGTGCGCGACGCCCACCGGCTCCACGGCCTACGCGTTCTCCGCCGGCGGGCCCGTCGTGTGGCCCGAGGTCGAGGCGCTCCTCATGGTGCCGATCAGCGCGCACGCCCTGTTCGCCAAGCCGCTGGTGACGTCGCCGGAGTCGGTGCTCGCCGTCGAGGTGCAGCACCACACTCCGCACGGCGTGCTGTGGTGCGACGGGCGGCGGACCGTGGAACTGCCCGCGGGGGCGCGCGTCGAAGTGCGGCGCGGGGCGGTGCCGGTGCGGCTCGCACGGCTGCACCACGCCTCGTTCACGGATCGACTGGTCGCCAAGTTCGCGCTGCCCGTCTCAGGCTGGCGCGGCAAGCCCCACTGAGGGCGCCCAGCGGTAGCGCAGGCAGCCCGCCGGTCCGGTACGCCCTCGCGGGTGACAAGGGGCGACAAAAGGGCCGGGCGGAGCCGCTCACGACCTGCGAATTCGGCCCGTGGGCCGGGAAGCGGGGCAGGGCCCGTCGCACACATGGCCCCCGACCTCGTAAGGTCGTGTCCGTGTTGGAGGAGATGCGGATACGGTCGCTCGGAGTCATCGACGACGCGGTGGTCGAGCTGTCGCCGGGATTCACCGCCGTGACGGGCGAGACCGGTGCGGGCAAGACGATGGTGGTCACCAGCCTCGGCCTGCTGCTCGGCGGGCGCGCGGACCCAGCCCTCGTAAGGATCGGCGCCAAGGCGGCGGTCGTCGAGGGCCGGATCACCGTGCCCGAGGGCACCGCGGCCATCGTGCGCGCCCAGGAGGCGGGTGCCGAGCTCGACGACGGGGCGCTGCTCATCAGCCGTACCGTCTCGGCGGAGGGGCGCTCACGAGCGCATCTCGGCGGGCGTTCGGTGCCGGTGGGCATGCTGACCGAGCTCGCCGACGAGCTCGTCGCCGTGCACGGCCAGACCGACCAGCAGGGGCTGCTCAAGCTGTCCCGGCAGCGGGGGGCCCTCGACCGGTACGCGGGAGACGCGGTCGCCGTGCCGCTCACCAAGTACCAGGCCGCGTACCGCCGGCTCCGGGCCGTCAGCGCCGAGCTCGACACCATCGTCACCCGCGCGCGTGAACGTGCTCAGGAAGCCGATCTGCTGCGTTTCGGACTCGACGAGATCGCGGCCGTCGAGCCGCGCGCCGGCGAGGACGTCGAGCTGTCGGCGGAGGCCGAGCGGCTCGGTCACGCGGAGGCACTCGCCTCGGCCGCCTCCGCCGCGCACGCCGCGCTCGCGGGCAACCCCGAGGACCCCGAGGGCGTCGACGCCACCACCCTCGTGGGCGGCGCGAACCGGGCGCTCGACGCCGTACGTTCGCACGACCCGGCCCTGTCCGCGCTCGCCGACCGGATCGGCGAGATCGGTATCCTCCTGTCCGACGTGGCGGGAGAACTCGCCGGATACGCCGACGACCTCGACGCCGACCCGCTGCGGCTCGCCGCGGTCGAGGAGCGGCGGGCGGCGCTGACGCAGCTGACGCGCAAGTACGGCGGGCCGGGCGGGGGTACGGACGAGGTGCTCGCCTGGGCCGAGCAGGGCTCCGCGCGGCTGCTCGAACTCGACGGCGACGACGACCGGATCGGTGAGCTGACCGCCGAGCGGGACGGACTCCGCGGTGAACTGGGCGCCCTGGCACAGGCGTTGACGGACTCCCGCACGGAAGCGGCGTCACGCTTCGCCGCGGCCGTCACGCAGGAGCTGGCCTCGCTCGCCATGCCCCACGCGCGCGTGTCCTTCGACATCCGCCGCACCGACGACCCGGACGGCGTCGAGCTCGACGGGCGCACGGTCGCGTACGGCCCCTCGGGCGTGGACGAGGTCGAGCTGCTGCTCGCCCCGCACCCCGGCGCCCCGCCGCGGCCGATCGCCAAGGGGGCCTCGGGCGGTGAGCTGTCGCGCGTGATGCTCGCCGTGGAGGTCGTGTTCGCCGGGACCGACCCCGTGCCCACGTATCTCTTCGACGAGGTCGACGCGGGCGTCGGCGGCAAGGCTGCCGTGGAGATCGGCAGGCGTCTCGCCAAGCTCGCCAAGTCGGCGCAGGTCGTGGTCGTCACGCACCTTCCGCAGGTGGCGGCGTTCGCCGACCGGCAGCTCCTCGTCGAGAAGACGAACGACGGGACCGTGACCCGGTCCGGCGTCACCGTCCTCGAGGGCGAGGACCGGATCCGCGAACTGTCCCGGATGCTGGCGGGCCAGGAGGACTCCGAGACGGCGCGGGCGCACGCGGAGGAACTGCTCGCCACCGCCCGAGCGGACGCGTAACCGCCCATGGAAAAGCGTGTGGTGGGCCGGTTCGCGGCCCTCGTGGCCGGTGCCGTCGTGGCCCGGGCCGGGTTTGCGGCGCTGCGGCGGGCCAGGCCGGGTGGGCCGGGGCTGTGGGAGCGGACGAACTTCGCGGGCCGGGCCGTCGACCTGTGCGCCGGGCCGGCCGTCGTGGCCGGGGCCGTCGCCGGTGCGGCCGCCGCCACCTCGGGCCGGGATCGCCGGGCCGCAGTTCTGGCCGTGCTGGCCGCCGGGGCGTGCGGCGCGTACGACGACGTGGCGGGTGCCGGTGATCCGCGCAGCGGGTTCCGGGCCCATCTGTCGGCGCTGCGCGACGGTGAACTGACCAGCGGGGCCGTGAAGTTGATCGGAATCTCCGCCGCGGCGCTCGCCGCGGGTTCGCTGCTCGAGGAACGGATCGTGGACAAGGCGCTCGCCGGTGTCGTGATCGCCGGCGCGGCGCACTTCGTGAACCTGGTGGACGTACGGCCCGGGCGGGCGGCCGCGGCCGTGCTCGCGCTCGGGGCGCCCGGACTGCTGAAGGGGGCCATCGCCGCGGCCCCCATGGGCGCGGTGGCCGCCGTCCTGCCGGAGGATCTCGACGGGCGCACCATGATCGGCGACACCGGGGCACACGCGCTGGGCGCGGCGCTCGGCGTCGCCGTCGTCGCGGGGAACGGGCGCGCCGGACTCCTCGCACACGCGGCCGGACTGGTCCTCGCCGCGGCATACGGGGACAAAGTGACCGCAATGGCCCGCGGGGCGGAGTCAGTTCGACACGCCTGAATTCACGCGTGTGAGTGATCCCGTACGACGTGTTGCCCACTCCGACACGGTGGGGACTCCGGGCCGGTGCCGGAACGCCCGTACGGGCTGGCATCCTTGGCCCAGACCGTTACGGCGCGACATCCCGCGCGTCCCGCACCGACCGACCCAGGAGCCCCGGCCACGTGAGTCACGTGAGCAGCCAGCCAGCGCACGGCCAGTCACCGCTGCGCACCGTGCAAGTGCTCGGCGGCGGCAGCGCCGGAAGCAGCACGCACGTCAGGTCGCTGGCCGCCGGGCTCGTCGCCAGAGGAGTACGCGTCACGGTGTGCGCACCCGTCGAGGTGGCACACGTCTACGGCTTCGCGGACGTCGGCGCGCAGCACGTCACCGTGCCCCGCAGCAGCGACCCCGGGTCCGTCGCGGCGCTCCGGGCCGCGTGCGCCGACGCCGACCTCGTCCACGCGCACGGGCTGCACGCCGCGCTGCGGGCCTCCCTCGCGCTCAGCGGCAGGACCACGCCCCTCGTCGTCACCTGGCACACCCGCTCCCACGCCGAGGGCGCCCGCGCCCATCTGCTGCGTCTGCTCGAACGGCGCGTGGTCAGGGCCGCGTCCGTGGTCCTCGGCACCTCGTCGGACCTCGTCGAGCGGGCCCGCGTCCGCGGCGCCCGCGACGCAAGGCTGGCCGCTGTCGCCTTCCCGGCGCCGCGCCGCCCCGATGCATCGGAGGCCGTGCCGGTGCCGGTGCCGGGACCCGAGGGGCCCGAGGACCCGGAGCGCCTGCGGCACAAGTCACGGGCCGAACTCGGCGCCGTGGACCGGCCGTTGCTGATGGCCGTCGGCAGCCTCGTGAAACACCGCGGGTACGGGACGCTGCTGGACGCCGCGCGCACCTGGCGCCATCTCGACCCGGTGCCGCTGCTCGTCATCGCGGGCGAGGGGCCGGAGCGGGGCGCGCTCCAGCGCCGCATCGAGAGCGAGCAGCTGCCGGTACGGCTCGTGGGGCGCCGTGACGACGTCTCCGAGCTGCTCGCGTCCGCCGATGTGGCTCTGCTGACCAGCAGTTGGGAGTCCCGGTCGATCCTCGCGCAGGAGGCGCTCCACGCGCGCGTGCCGCTCGTCGCGACCGACGTCGGCGGCATCCGCGAACTCGTCGGCGACGCCGCGGAACTCGTCCCCTACGGCGACGCACGCGCCCTCGCCGACACCGTCACCCGCCTCCTGGCCGACCCCGCGCGCCGCGACCAGCTCAGGGAGCGCGGCGCCGTACAGGCGGCGTCGTGGCCGACGGAGGACGAGACGGTGGCCCAAGTACTCAGCATCTACGACGAGTTGACGGGCGCACGGGCGTAGGGCGACCTGCGACAGGCCCCGAGGGCCTGTCTTCACATTCCCGCCTGCCCCGCGGCGTCCGGCACACACTCCCCCAAGCTCTCGGCTTCGCTCGAGCAGGGGGGACCCCCATCGGCGTTGTCGTCGGTTGCCGATGCTCCGCATCGACGCCCTCCTCCGCCTTGCAGCTGCACGCACCAGACGCCGAGGGGCCCGCCCTCCGGGCGGACGACGGGAATGTGAAGACAGGCATTGGCGGCACGCTCACCCCACATGCCTGCGCGCCCGCAGCGCGAGGCTCAACGCGAGCACCGTCTGCGGGTCGTCGAGGTCCGTGCCGAGCAACTCGCTTATGCGGGCGAGGCGGTTGTAGAGCGTCTGGCGGTTCAGATGGAGTTCGCGGGCCGTCTCCGCCTTGCGGCCCGCGTGCGCCAGATACGTCTGGAGCGTGGGAAGCAGCGGGGGCTTGGCGCGGCGGTCGTGGGCCTGGAGGGGGCCGATCGCGCGCTCCACGAACGCCGCCAGGTCCGGATGGTCCCGCAGCCGCCACAGCAGCAGGTCGATGTCGAGGCGCCGCGCGTCGTACCAGGGCCGGTCCGACAGGCCCTGCGCCGCCGTGGCCGTCTCGGCTGCGTGCCGCAGGCCGGCCGCGGCCGCGGCCCAGCCGCCCGCGCCGCCGACCACGACGACCGGCGGCTGCGTCCCGGCGCGCTGCATGCCCGCCCGCTCGGCCCCCGCCCGCAGCGCCGCGGCCACCCGGTCCGCGACCGCCGTGCGCTCCGAGTCCGACCGCAGCCCGAGCAGCAGGGGAACGCGCCCCTCGACGGGCCGTACGCCGAGCAGGACCGGAACGCCCACCGCGGCCAGCTCCTCGGCGACCGCCCTGGCGAGGACCGCCCAGCCGCCGCCGGGGGAGAGGCCCACCGAGCCCACCGACGCCTCGGGCAGCCGCATCACGACCGGCAGCAGCGGCCCCTGGCCACCCGGCTTGAACCCGAGGACGCGCGCCTGCGCCGGGGCGTCGTCCGGCGTGATCCGGCCCTCCGCGAGATCCGTGAGGAAGTCACCGCGGCCGCGCGCCGCCAGCTCCTCCTCCTGGCGGGCCTGCATCAGCACGACGGCGAGGCTGCTCGCCGCCCGTTCCGCCGCGATCCGGTGCACGGGCGCCAGCGGTGCCGCGACCGGCAGCAGGACGAGGCGTGCCCGCACGGACCCGGTGCCGGGCCCGCCGCCCGGCACGTCGACGAGCACGGCACCGGCGGGGGGCTCGTCCCGGTCGGCGGGCTTGCCGCGCATCCCCTCCCACACCTGGAGCGGGTCGGCGACCTCGGGCTCGCCCCCGGCCGCGTACAGGAGCTGCCCGTCGGCCGTCTCCAGGAACACCGGGTTGCCGCTGAACTCCGCGAGGATGCGCAGGACTTGGGGCACTCCGCCGCCGCCGAGCAGGGCCTCGGTGCAGCGCCGGTGCACCTCCTCGGCGCGCTGGAGGAGCGCGTAGTGCCCGTTGACGATCTCGGTGTGGACCTCCTCGGTGACCGTCACGAACGGCACCTCGCGGTGCAGCTGCACCAGGGGGAGGCCGGCCGTGCGCGCGGTCTCCACGAGTGCGGCCGGCAGCCGTGCGAAGCGCTGGCCCAGCTCGATGACGAGGGCGGAGATGCCGCGGTCGGCGAGCTTGCGGACGAAGGCCCGCTGCTCGGCGGGGCGCGTGCCGATGCCGAACCCGGTGGTCAGGAGCAGCTCGCCGCCCTTGAGGAGCGAGGCGATGTTGGGCACCTCGCCGGCGTGCACCCAGCGCACCGTGCGCTGCAGCCGGTCCGCGCCCGCCACCACTTCCGGGAGCCCGCTGCGCAGACCCGGCAGTTCCAGGGCCCGCTGCACGGTGATGCCGCCCTGGGTGCCGGGCACGCTGCTGTGGGGGGCCTGAGTGTCCATGGTGCGGACGCTACCTGCGCGCACGTTCCTGGAAAACCTCCGGCCACCAGGCAGGACGCGCTGACGCCGCCGGCGGCGCGTCCGCAGAGGGAACGCGCCGCCGGAAAGGTGATCAGGGAGTCGCGCTAGCCGCCGTACGCCCCCGAGGCCGTCAGCCGCAGTGCCGTGTCGATCAGCGGCACGTGGCTGAACGCCTGTGGGAAGTTGCCGACCTGGCGCTGCAGACGCGAGTCCCACTCCTCGGCGAGCAGCCCCAGGTCGTTGCGGAGCGACAGGAGCTTCTCGAAGAGCGTGCGGGCCTCGTCCACGCGGCCGATCATCGCCAGGTCGTCGGCCATCCAGAACGAGCAGGCGAGGAACGCGCCCTCGTCGCCCTCCAGGCCGTCGACGCCCGCGTCCTCGCCCGTCGTCGGGTACCGCAGGATGAAACCGTCCGGCGTCGAGAGCTCCCGCTGGATCGCCTCGATCGTGCCGATGACGCGCTTGTCGTCGGGCGGCAGGAAGCCCATCTGCGGGATCAGGAGCAGCGAGGCGTCCAGCTCCTTCGAGCCGTACGACTGGGTGAACGTGTTGCGTTCCTTGTCGTAGCCCCGCTCGCACACGTCCCGGTGGATGTCGTCGCGCAGCCCGCGCCACTTCTCCAGCGGCCCGTCCGCGTCACCCGACTCGATCAGCTTGATCGTGCGGTCCACGGCGACCCACGCCATCACCTTCGAGTGAACGAAGTGCCGGCGAGGCCCGCGTACCTCCCAGATGCCCTCGTCCGGCTCGTCCCAGTGCTTCTCCAGGTAGCGGATCAGCTTGAGCTGGAGCAGGGACGCGTAGTCGTTGCGGGTCAGGCCCGTCATGTGCGCCAGGTGCAGCGCCTCAGTGACCTCGCCGTAGACGTCCAGCTGGAGCTGGTGCGCCGCGCCGTTGCCGACCCGCACCGGCGCCGAGTTCTCGTAGCCGGGCAGCCAGTCGAGTTCCGCCTCGCCCAGCTCGCGCTCGCCCGCGATCCCGTACATGATCTGCAGGTTCTCGGGGTCTCCCGCGACCGCGCGCAGCAGCCAGTCGCGCCAGGCGCGGGCCTCTTCGCGGTAGCCGGTGCGCAGCATGGACGAGAGGGTGATCGCCGCGTCGCGCAGCCAGGTGTAGCGGTAGTCCCAGTTGCGGACACCGCCGATCTCCTCGGGCAGCGACGTCGTCGGCGCGGCGACGATGCCGCCGGTCGGCGCGTACGTCAGTGCCTTCAGCGTGATCAGCGAACGGACCACGGCCTCGCGGTAGGGCCCGTGGTACGTACAGTGCTCGACCCACTCGCCCCAGAACTCCTCCGTCGCCTCAAGTGACCCCTCGGGATCGGGGAGGGCCGGAGGCTTCTGGTGTGAGGGTTGCCACGAGAGGGTGAACGCGATCCGGTCACCCGGCGCCACCGTGAAGTCGGAGTACGTCGTCAGGTCCTTGCCGTACGTCTCCGTGGTCGAGTCGAGCCACACGGAGTCGGGGCCCGCGACCGCGACCGTGCGACCGTCGACCTTGTGCACCCACGGCACGATCCGCCCGTACGAGAAACGCATGCGCAGCGCCGAGCGCATCGGGACGCGGCCGCTGATGCCCTCCACGATCCGGATCAGCTGCGGTGCGCCGTCACGCGGCGGCATGAAATCGGTCACTCGGACCGTCCCGCGGGGGGTGTCCCACTCGGATTCGAGGATCAGTGAATCGCCGCGGTACGTCCGGCGCGCCGCGGTCGGCGGTTGGGCCTCCGCGGCGTGTGCCGGTCCCAGCCGCCAGAAGCCGTGTTCCTCCGTGCCGAGCAGGCCGGCGAAAATGGCATGCGAGTCGAAGCGTGGGAGGCACAGCCAGTCGACTGTTCCGTCCCGGCAGACCAGGGCAGCGGTCTGCATGTCTCCGATGAGTGCGTAGTCCTCGATGCGCCCGGCCACGTGCATCTCCAGTCGAACGGCCACGTACGCGCCCGGAAGGGCGATCGCTCTGCGGTCTCTGCGGTCAAGGGTTCGTGTTGGTGCGTCGTCATAAAAACGAACTGACGAGCTCTTGTTCCGGGAGTAACGGGCGGGGGAAGTGCCGTTTGCCGGCCTGGCTCGGCAGCGAGTGTCCGAGCAGGATACGACGCAGCGCAGTGATCCGCGCGCCCGTCCCGGCAACCAAGATGGGCCGAAAGGGTGAGCGGTGGGTGAGGCTCCGGTGATCCTGTGGTGAGGCATGTGCGGAGCGTGGCCGGAAGCGGCCTCGCCCACTCGCTGTTACCCTGGTAGCCCGTGGACCGGTGCGCTTCTGCAAGCAGTCGAAGCCCCCGAACCGCAGCGACGGCACCCCCGGAAATCTCCGGACCAGGCAAGCCGGTACGCATTCCAGACCGCGACCACGGGAGCCCCCTCTTGGCCATGACGCCCAAATCCACGACGACCAAGCACATCTTCGTCACCGGGGGTGTCGCCTCCTCCCTCGGCAAGGGCCTGACGGCCTCCAGCCTGGGTGCGCTCCTCAAGGCGCGTGGTCTGCGGGTCACGATGCAGAAGCTCGACCCGTACCTGAACGTCGACCCCGGCACGATGAACCCCTTCCAGCACGGTGAGGTGTTCGTCACCAACGACGGCGCCGAGACCGACCTGGACATCGGCCACTACGAGCGCTTCCTCGACGTGGATCTGGACGGCACGGCCAACGTCACCACCGGCCAGGTCTACTCCCAGGTGATTGCCAAGGAGCGGCGCGGCGAGTACCTCGGCGACACCGTCCAGGTCATCCCGCACATCACGAACGAGATCAAGCACCGCATCCGCCGCATGGCCACGGACGACGTCGACGTCGTCATCACCGAGGTCGGCGGCACGGTCGGTGACATCGAGTCCCTGCCGTTCCTGGAGACCGTCCGCCAGGTCCGCCACGAGGTGGGCCGCGACAACGTCTTCGTGGTGCACATCTCGCTGCTGCCCTACATCGGCCCCTCCGGCGAGCTGAAGACCAAGCCGACCCAGCACTCGGTCGCCGCCCTGCGCAACATCGGTATCCAGCCGGACGCGATCGTCCTGCGCGCCGACCGCGAGGTACCCACCGCGATCAAGCGCAAGATCTCCCTGATGTGCGACGTCGACGAGGCGGCCGTCGTCGCGGCCATCGACGCCCCGTCGATCTACGACATCCCGAAGGTCCTGCACACCGAGGGCCTGGACGCCTATGTCGTGCGCAAGCTGGACCTGCCGTTCCGTGACGTGGACTGGACGACCTGGGACGACCTGCTCGACCGCGTCCACAACCCCGACCACGAGATCGTCATGGCGCTCGTGGGCAAGTACATCGACCTGCCCGACGCCTACCTGTCGGTGACCGAGGCGCTGCGCGCCGGCGGCTTCGCCAACAAGGCCCGCGTCAAGATCAAGTGGGTCACGTCCGACGACTGCAAGACCGCGGCCGGCGCCAAGAAGCAGCTCGGCGAGGTGGACGCGATCTGCATCCCCGGCGGCTTCGGCGACCGCGGCGTGTCCGGCAAGGTCGGCGCGATCCAGTACGCCCGCGAGAACAAGATCCCGCTGCTCGGCCTCTGCCTCGGCCTGCAGTGCATCGTGATCGAGGCCGCGCGGAACCTGGCCGACATCCCCGACGCGAACTCCACCGAGTTCGACGCCGCCACCGCCCACCCGGTCATCTCCACGATGGCCGAACAGCTCGACATCGTGGCCGGTGAGGGCGACATGGGCGGCACGATGCGCCTGGGCATGTACCCGGCGAAGCTCGCCGAGGGCTCCATCGCGCGCGAGGTGTACGACGGCAAGGAGTACGTCGAGGAGCGCCACCGTCACCGCTACGAGGTGAACAACGCCTACCGCGCCGAGCTGGAGAAGAAGGCCGGTCTGCAGTTCTCCGGCACGTCGCCGGACGGCAAGCTCGTCGAGTACGTGGAGTACCCGCGCGAGGTGCACCCTTACCTGGTCGCGACCCAGGCGCACCCCGAGCTCCGCTCCCGCCCGACCCGCCCGCACCCGCTCTTCGCGGGCCTGGTGAAGGCGGCCGTCGAGCGCAAGACCGGCGGCGCGGCGAACGGCAAGAAGGCCAAGTAAGCCATGTAGGACATGGGTTGTACGGTTGCCGGGGTACGTGCCTTTTGGGGTGCGTGCCCCGGTTTCTGTTGCCCCGGTTTCTTTTTTATGCGCGTAGGAGGACCTGTCGACATGACGACGATCAAGGACAACGCCGAGGAGTGGGAGGTCCGGGCGACCGCGACCCCCTTCGTCGGGAACAAGACCTCTGTGCGCACCGACGACGTGGTCATGCCCGACGGCTCGGTCGTCCGCCGCGACTACCAGGTCCACCCCGGCTCCGTCGCCGTCCTCGCCCTCGACGACCACGGCCGCGTCCTGATCCTCAAGCAGTACCGCCACCCCGTGCGGCACAAGCTCTGGGAGATCCCGGCCGGACTGCTCGACATCCCCGGCGAGAACCCGCTGCACGCGGCTCAGCGCGAGCTCTACGAGGAGGCGCACGTCAAGGCCGAGGACTGGCGCGTCCTCACCGACGTCTACACGACCCCCGGCGGCTGCTCCGAGGCCGTCCGCGTCTTCCTGGCCCGCGACCTGTCCGAGGCGGAGGGCGAGCGCTTCGAGGTGGAGGACGAGGAGGCCGACATGGAGCTGGCCCGCGTCCCCCTGGAGGAGCTCGTACGCGGCGTGCTGGCCGGCGAGCTGCACAACAACTGCCTGGTGGTGGGGGCGCTCGCGCTCACCGCTGCGCTGGGCGGGAGCGGAGTGGAGTCGCTGCGGCCCGCCGAGGCGCCGTGGCCTGCGCGTCCGTTCGAGGTGTAGCTGCAGATCGTCGGTGGCTGGTGTTCTGGGGGCTGCCGCCCCCAGACCCCCGCTGTCGCCCTTCGGGCTCGTCCTCAAGCGCCGGACGGGCTGAAACGACTGGTCCTACGATCCGTTGATCCGATCGGGCGACTTCGCCGTGCCGCCCGCCCGAGAACCCCGTTCGCCCTGAACTAGGCTCTCAAAGCGTCCCGCCCGAACCCCCGGCGGGTTCGGCACAGGTGGACGGAGCGTGGCCCGTGACGGATCAGGCGGTCGAACCGAAGGACAGACTGAAGGGCAGTCAATTCCTGGGCCGCAGCCGTGAGTTGAAGGAACTGCGCACAGACATCGAGCGCGCGGGCCTCGACACGATCGCCGGACGCAAAGCGCCACGCGCGCGCGTGCTGCTCATCGCGGGCCGCCCCGGATCCGGTCGCACCGCGCTCGCCGAGGAACTCCTGAGCCAGGTCGCCGCCGACTACCCGGACGGCATCCTGCGGACCCGCCTCACCGCCCCGGACGGCACCCGCGTCCCCACCGAACGCACCGCGCGCGAACTCCTCGACAGCATCGACCTCCCGGCGCCCCCCGGCGAGGGCGAGGACGACCTCGCCGAGAGGCTGCGCGAAGGACTCTCCGTACGCCGGGCCGTGCTGTTCCTCGACGACGCGGCGGACGCCGAACAGGTCGACCCGCTGCTCCCCGAAACCCCCGGCTGTCTGGTCGTCGCCGTGTCCGAGGGGCCGCTGACCGGAATCTCCGACGTGCGGCCCTGCACGCTCGGCGGCCTCGACACGAAATCCGCCCTCGAGCTGCTCGGCCGGCACACCGGATCGGTCCGCATCACCGTCGACCCGCGCTCCGCGGAGTCCCTCGTCGAGGAGTGCGGGTCCCAGCCCGCGGCGCTGATGCTGGCGGGCGGCTGGCTCGCCGTACGTCCGAAGGAGGCCGTGGCGGACCTGGCCAAGCAGCTGCACGCCCAGACCGACGACGGGCCCGCGCTCGCCCGCGTCTTCCAGCACGCCTACGCGTCCCTGCCGGTGCCCGCCGCCCGGATACTGCGCTACCTGTCCCTCGCCCCCGAGGGCCATGTCGACCCGCACACCGCGTCCGCGCTGGCCGGCTGCTCCGTCTCCGCCGCCCAGACCACCCTCGACGACTTCACCGTGCTGGGCCTGGTCCGGCGGATCGACTCCGAGCTGCCGCAGTACGAGGTGCCCGGCTGCCTGATGCCGCTGCTGCGGGGCCTGACCGAGGCCCACGACCGGCCCGGCGAGGTGCAGCTCGCCCGCGCCCGGATGCTGGAGCGCACGGTGCGCCTGCTCCAGTCCTGCCGCGCGATCACCGAACCGGAAGGCTCGCCCGCCCGCACGAAGCTCGCGGGGCTGCCCCGCGCCCTGCGCTTCCCCAGCCCCGCTGCGGGCGCCGAGTGGCTGCGGGTCCGGCGGCCCGCGCTCCTGGCCGCCGCCCGCCTCGCCGTCGCCGACGGCGAGCTCGACACCCTGGCCAGGCGCCTGATGGCGGCCCTGACGCGGGCCCTGGCCGCCCACGTCGGCGCGGAGGCCGCCGCCCCCGACCTCTACGGCATCCACCGCCTCGTCCTCGACGTCGCCGAGCGCAGGAAGCTGCCCCGCGAGAAGGCCGCGGCCCTCCTGAACCTCGCCGACCTCGACGCGCGGACCGGCCGCACCCGGGAGGCGCTCGCCCGCTACCGGGCCGCTCTGGACGCCGGACGCGAGGCCAGGGACCCGTACGCGACCGGCCGCGCGATGGAATCCGTAGGCGGCACGTACCAGGAGCTGGGGGACTGGCACCGGGCCGCCGACTGGTACGGGCGCGCCCTCGCCCAGCGGCTCACCCGCGGCGAGCGCGCCGACGCCGCGCGGCTGCACGGACGCATCGGCACGGTGAACACGTACGCGGGCCGCTACGGCGACGCGCTGCGCAGCTGGCGCTCGGCCGCCGCCGGGTACCGCAAGGAGGGTGATGTCGCGGCTCAGGCGCGGGCGTTGAGCGAGATGGCGCGTGTCCAGGAGTACGCGGGCCGGCCCGAGGAGTCGCTGCGCACCTGCCATGAAGCGGTCGAGTGGGCGCGCCAGGCCAAGGACGTGCGACTGCAGGCCGCGCTGCAGCTCCGCCTGGCCGACACGCTCGACCGGCTCGGCGACCCCGCGGCCGCCAAACTGCACCGTGGTGCGGCCGAGCGCATGCTGGGAGAGGAGCTGCCGATCGAAGGAAAGTCCCCAGAACAGGGCGCTGACACCTACGAAATCCGCAGTGCATCCGAAGAAGATTGATGCTTTGAAAGGCTAGACAGCTAGAAATCCTTCATTAGACTGGCTCCGCCACGTACTTCCGTGGTGTCTCCCGGTGCGCCCCCTAACGCACTGGTATGTAGTGCATTGCCCGAGAAATCCCTGAGCCAAGGACCGTGATCGACGATGAAGGTCGGCATCCCCCGCGAGGTCAAGAACAACGAGTTCCGGGTGGCCATCACCCCCGCCGGTGTGCACGAGCTCGTGCGCAACGGCCACCAGGTCTTCGTCGAGCAGAACGCCGGAGTCGGCTCCTCGATCACGGACGACGAGTACGTCTCGGCCGGTGCGCAGATCCTCGGCACCGCCGACGAGGTCTGGGCCACCGCTGACCTGCTCCTGAAGGTCAAGGAGCCGATCGCGGAGGAGTACCACCGCCTCCGCAAGGACCAGACGCTCTTCACCTACCTGCACCTCGCCGCCTCCAAGGAGTGCACGGACGCGCTCCTCGAGTCCGGCACCACCGCCATCGCGTACGAGACGGTCGAGACCCCGAACCGCGCGCTCCCGCTGCTCGCCCCGATGTCCGAGGTCGCGGGCCGCCTGGCCCCGCAGGTCGGCGCCTACCACCTGATGGCCGCCAACGGCGGCCGCGGTGTCCTGCCGGGCGGTGTCCCGGGCGTGCTCGCCGCCAGGGCCGTCGTCATCGGCGGCGGCGTCTCCGGCTGGAACGCCGCGCAGATCGCCATCGGCATGGGCTTCCACGTGACCCTGCTCGACCGCGACATCAACAAGCTCAAGGAAGCCGACAAGGTCTTCGGTACGAAGATCCAGACCGTCGTCTCCAACGCCTTCGAGCTCGAGAAGGCGTGCCTCGAGGCCGACCTCGTCATCGGTGCCGTCCTCATCCCGGGCGCCAAGGCCCCGAAGCTGGTCACCAACGAGCTCGTCTCCCGTATGAAGCCGGGAAGTGTCCTTGTCGACATCGCGATCGACCAGGGCGGCTGCTTCGAGGACTCGCACCCGACGACGCACGCCGAGCCGACCTTCCCGGTCCACAACTCGGTCTTCTACTGCGTCGCCAACATGCCCGGCGCCGTGCCCAACACGTCGACGTACGCGCTGACGAACGCCACGCTGCCGTACATCGTCGAGCTCGCGAACCGCGGCTGGGTCGAGGCCCTGCGCCGCGACCCGGCGCTCGCCCTGGGCCTCAACACCCATGACGGCAAGGTCGTTTACCGCGAGGTCGCCGAGTCCCACGGCCTCGAGTACACCGAGCTGGAGTCCCTGCTCGGCTGACGCCGACGACTCATCGACCACTTCCGTCAACGGAAGTCGTCAATCTCACGCCTGCGGCCGGACCTTGTGAAGGGTCCGGCCGTATGCGTATCACTTACGCATCAATGCGGACTTGGTCAACTCGCCTCGAACGTAACCCTTTAACCGATTCGCGCACCCGCGAAACGCTTCGAACCGACGCCGCACGCCCTTGACACAAGGGTGTTCCGTTGCCGACACATCGGGCCGGGTACGGCGGATTGTGTTGCTGCGGACCGGTGACACGCCATAGAGTCGCCAACCGTCGGCATGGTGCCACGCTGACCTATCTAGAAGTTTCCTGGTCACCAAGGAGGTAAGACGACTTGTGAATGAGTCGACATTTACTCCCGGGGGTGGTCAACCAGGAACGGTTGCGAGGGAGCAAGGTCCCGCGGGGCTCGAGGCTGTCGGCTCCGTCGCGGTCCGTACCTTTGCCGCCCGTCAGAGCAGCCCCCTGCAGACGCAGACAGCACCCCAGAGCATGGATGGCCATCACGTGAACGCCATGGCCGGCGACCGAAGTGGCGAACGCACCCACTTCGCCGACTACGACGAACTGCCCGAGGGGCACTTCTACGACCCCGACGCCGAGTACGAGCCGGACCCCGAGTACGCGGCCACGCTCGCGCCCGACGCTGCCCGTCAGCGCCGCGAGCGTGTCGGCCCGACCGGACGCCCGCTCCCGTACTTCCCGATCCCAGGCCCGCTGACCGACCACGGCCCCGCAAAGATCATCGCGATGTGCAACCAGAAGGGCGGCGTCGGCAAGACCACGTCGACCATCAACCTGGGTGCCGCGCTCGCGGAGTACGGACGCCGGGTCCTGCTCGTCGACTTCGACCCGCAGGGCGCGCTCTCGGTCGGTCTCGGCGTGAACCCGATGGAACTCGACCTGACGGTCTACAACCTGCTCATGGAGCGGGGTATGGCCGCGGACGAGGTCCTCCTGAAGACCGCGGTCCCGAACATGGACCTGCTGCCGAGCAACATCGACCTGTCCGCCGCCGAAGTGCAGTTGGTGAGTGAGGTCGCGCGCGAGTCGACGCTCCAGCGGGCGTTGAAGCCGCTGATGGCCGACTACGACTACATCGTGATCGACTGTCAGCCCTCGCTCGGCCTGCTCACCGTGAACGCCCTGACGGCGGCTCACAAGGTGATCGTGCCGCTCGAGTGCGAGTTCTTCGCGCTGCGCGGTGTCGCGCTGCTCACGGAGACCATCGAGAAGGTCCAGGAGCGGCTCAACCCCGACCTGGAGCTCGACGGCATCCTCGCCACGATGTACGACTCCCGCACGGTGCACAGCCGTGAGGTGCTCGCGCGTGTGGTCGAGGCGTTCGACGATCACGTCTACCACACCGTGATCGGCCGGACCGTGCGCTTCCCGGAGACCACGGTCGCCGGTGAGCCGATCACGACGTACGCCTCCAACTCGGTCGGTGCGGCCGCCTATCGCCAGCTCGCCAGGGAGGTGCTCGCCCGGTGTCACGCCGAGTGAGTCTGCCGGGGGCCGACGAACTGTTCCGTACGACCGGGGGGATGGGGCTCCAGGCCTCCTCCCCGAGGCGCCCGGTCAACGGCGAGGCGCGGGTGCCCGCGCCGGCGGGTGAGAGCGACGCCGTCGCCGCCGAGGAGAAGCAGCGCGGCGAGGGCGGTGAGAGCGCCGAACACGCGGCGGCGGACGACGAGTCGGGCGAGTCCCGCAGCCGCGCCACCGAGGGCGACAAGCCCGCGGGGCGCCGCCCGCCGCAGGGGCAGGAAGGTGCTGCCTCCGCGGGGTCGTCGCGCAAGCGCTCCCGGGCGGCCGCCAATCGGCGGCCCAGCGGGCGTGAGCGCCACGACGAGAAGATCACGGTGTATGTCTCCGCCGAGGAGCTGATGGACCTCGAGCACGCGCGCCTCGTGCTCCGCGGGGAGCACGGGCTCGCCGTGGACCGCGGCCGCATCGTCCGCGAAGCGGTCGCCGTCGTGCTGGCCGACCTCGAATCGCGCGGAGACGCGAGCATTCTCGTACGCCGACTGCGCGGGCGGTAGCGGTAACGTCCGCCTGATGCCCGCGAACGACGACTCCTCCACGCCCGGCCGGGGCGCGCGGCGACGCGCCCTGGGCCGGGGGCCGGGGACGACGCCGCTGCCGGCGCCGGAGCCGGAGGCTGTTCCCGAGCCGGAGTTCGTTCCCGAGCCGGATGCCGACCCGGAGCCGGAAGTTCGGGAGCTCGCGGGTCCCGGCCCGGATCTGGAGGTCCAGGAGCCCGCGGCCTCCGACCCGGAACCGGAACATGAGCAGCCTGTTCCCGATGACGATGACGGGCGGTTCAAGGTACGGCTGGCGAACTTCGAGGGGCCCTTCGATCTGCTCCTCCAGCTGATCTCCAAGCACAAGCTGGACGTCACCGAGGTCGCCCTGTCCAAAGTGACCGACGAGTTCATGGTGCACATCCGCGCCATGGGGCCCGAGTGGGATCTCGACCAGACGACCGAGTTCCTCGTCGTCGCCGCCACGCTCCTCGATCTCAAGGCCGCCCGGCTGCTGCCGACCGCCGAGGTCGAGGACGAGGCCGACCTCGCGCTCCTCGAAGCGCGTGACCTCCTGTTCGCCCGGCTGCTCCAGTACCGCGCGTACAAGAAGATCGCCGACATCTTCAGCGAGCGGCTCGACGAGGAGGCGCGGCGCTATCCGCGGACCGTCGGTCTGGAGCCGCACCACGCCGAGCTGCTGCCGGAAGTCGTCATCAGCATCGGGGCGGAAGGATTCGCCCGGCTCGCGGTGAAGGCCATGCAGCCCAGGCCGAAGCCCCAGGTGTACGTCGACCACATCCACGCCCCGCTGGTCAGCGTGCGCGAGCAGGCCGGGCTCGTCGTGGCGCGGCTGCGGGAGCTGGGCGAGGCGAGTTTCCGGGTGCTGGTGGAGGACACCGACGACACCCTGACCGTCGTGGCCCGCTTCCTGGCGCTCCTCGAGCTGTACCGGGAGAAGGCCGTGAGCCTGGAGCAGGAGGAGGCACTGGGGGAGCTTCTCGTGCGCTGGACGGGCGGGGAGAGCGAGGGGGAGCCGACCGTCACGGACGAGTTCGACAGGCCTCCCGAGACGGCCGGCAAAGACGGTGGAGAGACAAAGGCCGAGCGGGGCGGGGCGGAGGAGAAGCAGGCATGACGGGCATGAGCGGGCAGGAATTCGCCGCCGGGGCCGACCGGGTCGCCGAGCTGGATCTCAGGCCGGCCCTGGAGGCCGTACTGATGGTCGTCGACGAGCCGGCGACCGAGGAGCACCTGGCGAAGATCCTGGACCGGCCCCGAAGGGCCGTGGCGGACGCCCTGCGGGCGCTGGCGGACGAGTATACGGTTCAGGGCCGCGGCTTCGAGCTGAGGCTCGTGGCGGGCGGCTGGCGGTTCTACACCCGGCCGCAGTACGCGGCGGCCGTGGAGCGTTTCGTGCTCGACGGGCAGCAGGCCCGGCTCACCCAGGCGGCTCTGGAGACGCTCGCGGTCGTCGCGTACCGCCAGCCGGTCAGCCGCTCGCGGGTCTCCGCGGTGCGCGGAGTGAACTGTGACGGCGTGATGCGGACCCTCCTCCAGAGGGGCCTCGTGGAGGAGGCGGGCGCGGAACCCGAAACAAGTGCGATCCTGTACAGGACGACGAACTACTTTCTGGAGCGGATGGGCCTGCGCGGCCTGGACGAGCTCCCGGAACTCGCGCCCTTCCTTCCGGAGGCGGACGCGATCGAGGCCGAGACGCAGGAAGGGGTCCCGTCGTTCGACCCGGACGCACCCGATGCGCCGGGTTACGAGGACGCAGACGACTAGACGGAACTTTTGATGCGAAGCAGCAGCAGCGGCAGGAACAGCAGCGGAAACAACGGCGGGAGCCGTGGTGGCAACAGCGGCGGCCGCGGCAGCAGTGGCGGCGGTGGCGGTCGCGGCGGCAGCGCCGGCGGCGGTGGCCGCGGCGGCAGCGGTGGTGGCGGCGGTGCTCGCGGCGGCAGCGCCGGCGGCGGTCGCGGGAACTACCGGGGTGCCGGCAACGACCGTGACGACAAGCAGGGCCGGCCGAGCAAGCCGCGTCCCGAGGAGCGTCGCTACGACGTGAGCCCCGGGGACAGCGGCGGCGCCGGGCCGAGGAGGGGCCGGGGCGCGGCAGCGCGCGGCGGCGCCAAGGGCGGCCCCCGTACCTCTCAGGGCACCGGTGCCCGCGGCAGCGGTCGCGGCGCCCCGTCGACCTCTCGGGAGTACGACGCCCGGCAGGAGGAGCGCAACCGCGACCGTTACGCGGGCAAGCCCACCGTCAAGACCCCCAAGACCTTCCCGGGCGCCGAGCAGGAGGGCGAGCGGCTCCAGAAGGTGCTCGCGCGGGCCGGTTACGGCTCCCGGCGCGCCTGCGAGGAGCTCGTCGAGCAGGCCAGGGTCGAGGTCAACGGCCAGATCGTGCTCGAGCAGGGTCTGCGCGTCGACCCCGAGAAGGACGAGATCAAGGTCGACGGCCTGACGGTGGCCACGCAGTCGTACCAGTTCTTCGCGCTGAACAAGCCGGCCGGTGTCGTCTCCACCATGGAGGACCCCGACGGCCGCCAGTGCCTGGGCGACTACACGAACAACCGCGAGACGCGGCTGTTCCACGTCGGGCGGCTCGACACCGAGACCGAGGGCATCATCCTGCTCACCAATCACGGAGAGCTGGCCCACCGCCTCACGCACCCCAAGTACGGCGTGAAGAAGACCTACCTCGCGCACATCGTGGGCCCGATCCCGCGCGATCTGGGCAAGCAGCTCAAGGACGGCATCCAGCTGGAGGACGGGTACGCGAAGGCGGACCACTTCCGCGTCGTCGAGCAGACCGGCAAGAACTACCTCGTCGAGGTCACCCTGCACGAGGGCCGCAAGCACATCGTGCGGCGCATGCTCGCGGAGGCCGGGTTCCCGGTCGACAAGCTGGTGCGGGTGTCCTTCGGGCCGATCGCGCTGGGCGACCAGAAGTCGGGCTGGTTGCGGCGCCTGTCCAACACCGAGGTCGGCATGCTGATGCAGGACGTCGACCTCTGAGCGGTCTCTTGAAGCGCCGAGCCCGCCGCTGTGGCGGTGCCTGGCTCTTGTGTGTGCCACCCCCCTCTCTTTATAGTCGGTAAGACCATAAAGAGAGGGGGGTGGTGTGCGTGCGGGACTATGACAAGTACGCCTTCGAGCCCTTCGCCGTCACCGTCGATCTGGCCGTGTTCACGATCCGGGACGGCGCGCTGAGGGTGCTGCTCGTCGAGCGGGGACAGGACCCGTACGCGGGACGCCTGGCGCTGCCCGGCGGTTTCGTCCTGCCCGACGAGTCCGCGGAGACGGCGGCGGCGCGCGAACTGGCCGAGGAGACCGGCCTGTCCGACGTCACCGGACTGCACCTGGAACAGCTGCGCACCTACAGCGACCCGGACCGCGACCCCCGCATGCGGGTCGTCTCCGTCGCGTTCGCGGCCCTGGTGCCCGATCCGCCCGAGGTGCGCGGGGGCGGTGACGCCGCCCGCGCGGACTGGCTGCCGTACGGCACGGGCGCATACGGCCCGCTCGCCTTCGACCACGACCGGATCCTCACCGACGCGCACGACCGCGTCGGCGCCGGCATCGAGAACACCTGCCTGGCCACGGCCTTCTGCCCGCCCGAGTTCACCCTCGGCGAGCTGCGGGGGGTCTACGAAGCGGTGTGGGGCGCCGGCCTCGACCCCGCCAACTTCCGGCGCAAGGTCCTCGCCACCCCGGGCTTCGTCGAACCGGTACACGGGGCCGCCCGGCTCACCGGCGGCCGCGGCAAGCCCGCCGCGCTCTACAAGGCAGGGCCCGCCACCGCCCTGCACCCGCCCCTGCTCAGGCCCCCCGCGGAAGGACGACCCTCATGACGAAGCGTGCGGCGACCGGCTCTCTCCTGGGGCTCGCCCTGGGGGACGCGCTCGGCTTCCCGACCGAGTTCAACGACGTGCCGTCGATCCTCGCCAAGTGCGGGCCCTGGCGGCAGATGGCCCTGACCAGGCCCGCGATCGTCAGCGACGACACCCAGATGACGCTCGCCCTCGGGCGCGGCCTGCGCACCGCGATGGACCGTGGCGTGCTCGCGCCGCTGCGCATGACGCGGCCCGTGCGCGAGGAGTTCATCGACTGGTACCAGTCGCCCGAGAACAACCGCGCCCCCGGCAACACCTGCCTCCAGGCCTGCGACCTCCTCACGCGCGGCAGGCCCTGGCAGGAGGCCAGCCGCATCGGGTCCAAGGGCTGCGGCGCCAACATGCGCGTCGCGCCGGTCGGCCTCGCCTCCGGCCTCAGCGACGAACAGCGCGCGGGCGCCGCCCAGTTGCAGTCAGGGCTCACCCACGGCCACCCCACGGCCCTCGCCGCGTCCGACCTCACCGCGCACGCCGTTCACCTCCTCGCCCAGGGCGCCGAGCCGGCCGGCCTCGTCGGGATGCTGCGCTCGTACGCGTACGAGAACCGGCAGAAGTACCACGAGCCGTGGCTCGGCGACCTGTGGGCGCACGCCGCCGACCCGAGCCCGGAGCACTTCATCGCGCGCGGCTGGGAGGACTGCCTGGCCGCGCTCGAACGGCTCCAGGAGGCGCTGCGCTCGCCGTCGCCCGAGACCGACCCGTGCCTGGCCACCGGGGCGGGCTGGATCGCCGAGGAGGCGCTCGCCACCGGCCTGCTGTGCTTCCTGCTCTTCGTCGACGAACCCGTCACCGCCCTGCGCCGCGCCGCCTGTACCTCGGGCGACTCGGACTCGATCGCCTGCCTCACGGGGGCTTTCGCCGGGGCGTACCTGGGCGCCGAGGTGTGGCCGGCGGACTGGTCGGAACGGATCGAGTACCGGAGCGACCTGCTGTCGCTCGGCGCGCTCTGGGACGCTTGATCGATGACGACGGATCAAGCCAGGACGACGGACGAAGCCAGGACGACGTACGGGTCCCCGCCGGCGGGCGACTCGGGCGCCCTGCGCGCCGCGGGCGTGCCCGACGCCGAGCTCGGGCGGATCGTCGCCGAGCAGGCGGACCCGCTGCTGTTCGCGACGGTCTCCTGGGCGAGTTGGAGGCACCCTCATATCTGCCGGAGCTGATCGCGGCGAAGGCGGAGGCAGAGCACGGGGCGGCCGACGTCGGCCACGCGCGCGTGGCCGACGACAGAGAGGCGCTGCACGCCGTCCTCGACGCCGCGCAGGAGGGCTCAGCGCTGCCGGACGCCCCGACCGTCCACGACGCCCTGCACGACCTCGTCGTACGGCTCCGGCTGAAGGGCTGACGCCTGCCGGACCTCGAACAGGAAGTCCGCCACCCGCGCCCGGTCCGGCTCGGCCGGCAGCGGGGTGCGGACGGCGGCCTCCTCCGCCTCGGCGCCCAGGCGCGCCATCCGGGCCACCACGTCGTCCCAGGAAACCTCGCCCCGCTTCACCGCGAGCAGCGCCTCACGGTCATCACCCACGTCGAGGGTCAGTCGGCCGGTGCGGAGCAGATCGCGGCAGGAGGCGAGGAGCCGCAGCAGATGCATCGCGTGCTTCCAGCGCGGAGCGCCGTACTGGCGGACATCGGCGTCGAGCTTCTTGCGCTGGCCCAGCGCGTAGCCCGTGAACGTGGCGTGGACCTGCTGGGACAGGAACGCCTCACGCAGGTCGAGCAGTTCGCGACCGGTGTCGGTGACGTGCTCGACGAGCGGTGAGTGCAGGCACTCCAGGATGTTCGGATTGGCCCGCAGGGCGAGCTCGCAGAAGCGCTCCAGTTCCCAGGAGAACTGCTCGTCCGCCGGACCGTCGACATGCGTCGGCGGCTTCTCGAACCGCCAGAACATCGGCGTCGGCGCCACGAAGACGCCCCGGCGGTCGGTGTCGCTGCTGTCCGTGGCCAGGCCGAACGCCCGCGACCCCATCACGCAGGAGTAGATCGTGTGGTCGCGCACCAGGTCGAGGGCCTCTGTCATGGACGGAGCGTACGGGCTGCGCCCGGCCGGGGCGGAGCGAATTTCCGGCGTCCGTGATCTACGGGAGGGCGGGCCGGCGAGGGCCGCCTGAGTGGCGACCGGATGTGGTTCGGGTCACATTGACATGGTCCGTGGACTCCAGAAGTGGGCCCACGCAAGACTCCAAGAACGTCCTGAAAGGCGTGACCATGGCGGGTAACAGCGATCTGGGAAGCCTGCTCGGCGGCCTCCTCGGTGACAAGGCGGGCGGCTCGGCGGGTGGGGACCTGACCACGCTCCTGGCCGCGTTCGCCAAGAGCCAGGGCGGCTCGGCGGGCGGCAACCCGCTGGGCGGCCTCCTGGAGACACTCGCCAAGTCGGGCCTCGGCGGGCAGGCGCAGTCCTGGGTCGGCACCGGGTCGAACGAGCAGCTGACCCCGGACCACGGCAAGGAGGCCCTGCCCGACGCCACGCTCCAGAAGGTGGCGGCCGAGTCGGGCGTCACCCCGGACCGGGCGGCGCACGACATCGCGAGCGCCCTGCCCACCGCCGTCGACAAGCTGACCCCGCAGGGCGAGGTGCCGAGCGTCTCGCTCGACGAGCTGGTCAAGGAGCAGAAGTTCTGAGGCAGCGCACCGCATCGCACCCCGGCGCGGTGTCCCGTCTCGGCAGGCGGGCGCCGCGCGCCGGTGTCCGGGGGGCTGGCTAGGCTTGGCACCTCATCAGCCTGTACGTACGCGAGCAAGGAGCGACACCGTGGCGGTACGAGCGGTCCGGGGCGCCGTCCAACTCGAACGGGACGAAGCCGGACACATGGATGAGCAGGTCAGCGAGCTGCTCACCGCCATCCTTGAGCGGAACGCGCTGACCTCCGACGACCTGATCTCGATCTGGTTCACGGCCACCCCCGATCTGCACTCCGACTTCCCGGCCGCCGCCGCGCGCAAGCTGGGCATCGTCGACGTGCCGCTGATCTGCGCGCAGGAGCTCGACATCGAGGGAGCGCTGCCACGCGTCGTGCGCGTCCTCGCCCATATCGAGTCCGAGCTGCCGAAGTCCGGGATCGCGCACGTGTACCTCGGTGCCGCGGCCGCCCTGCGCAAGGACATCGCCCAGTGAGAACCGCCCTCGTCATCGGCACCGGCCTCATCGGTACCTCCGCCGCCCAGGCGCTCGCCTCGCGCGGCGTGCACGTGCACCTCGCCGACCACGACCCGACGCAGGCCCGCACCGCCGCCGCACTCGGAGCCGGCACCGACGAGGCGCCCGCGGGACCCGTGGACCTGTGCCTGGTGGCCGTGCCGCCCGCGCACGTAGCGACGACCCTGGCCGACGCGATGCGGCGCGGAGTGGCCCGTGGATACCTCGACGTCGCCAGCGTCAAGGGCGGCCCGCGCCGCGATCTTGAGGCACTCGGCCTCGACCTCAGCCCCTACATCGGTACGCACCCCATGTCGGGCCGCGAGCGCAGCGGGCCCCTGGCGGCCACCGCGGATCTCTTCGAGGGCCGCCCCTGGGTGCTGACCCCCACCCGCGACACCGACACCGAGGTCCTGAACCTCGCGCTGGAACTGGTCGCGCTGTGCCGGGCCGTCCCCGTCGTCATGGACGCGGACGCCCACGACCGCGCCGTCGCCCTCGTCTCCCACATGCCGCATCTGGTCTCCAGCATGGTCGCGGCGCGCCTTGAGCACGCCGAGGAGTCGGCCGTACGCCTGTGCGGCCAGGGCATCCGGGATGTGACGCGCATCGCGGGCTCCGACCCCCGCATGTGGATCGACATCCTCTCCGCGAACCCGGGCCCGGTCGCCGACCTGCTCTCCGCTGTCTCCGCCGACCTCGACGAGACGGTGAGCGCCCTGCGCTCCCTCCAGTCCTCGGACCAGGCGAAGCGGAGCGAGGGCGTCACCGGCATCGAGGAAGTCCTGCGCCGCGGGAACGCGGGCCAGGTCCGCGTCCCCGGAAAGCACGGCGCGGCCCCGGCGGCGTACGACACCGTGGCGGTCCTCATCTCCGACCAGCCCGGCGAGCTGGCCCGGATCTTCGCCGACGCGGGCGCCGCGGGCGTCAACGTGGAGGACGTCCGCATCGAGCACGCGACCGGCCAGCAGGCGGGCTTCGTCCAGCTTCTGGTCCAGCCGGCCGCGGCCCCGAAACTGACGGCCGCGCTGCGCGACCGCGGCTGGGCGATGCGCCAGTAGGGCCTGTCGTCAGGGGCTGTAAGGGCAGGGTGCCTGAGCCAGTAACCTTGTGCGGGGCGCCTTTGCGCCCCGCCTCCCTGTCCCGTGCACTGAGAAAGGTGTCCGCAGCCCCGTGGAAACCGCCGCAACCGCCGCAAGCGCCGCCCCGGCAGCAGTGATCGTCGCCATCGACGGCCCCTCCGGCACGGGCAAGTCGAGCACCTCGAAGGCCGTCGCCGCCCAGCTCGGGCTCAGCTACCTGGACACCGGCGCCCAGTACCGGGCGATCACCTGGTGGATGGTGAACAACGGCATAGACCTGACCGACCCGACGGCCATCGCCGCCGTGGCCGGCAAGGCCGAGATCGTCTCCGGCACCGACCCGTCCGCCCCGACGATCGCTGTCGACGGTGTCGACGTCGCCGCTCCCATCCGCAGCACCGAGGTCACCTCGAAGGTCAGCGCCGTCAGCGCCGTCCCCGAGGTGCGTGCCCGCATCACCGAGTTGCAGCGCTCCATCGCCGCCTCGGCGCAGCAGGGCATCGTCGTCGAGGGCCGTGACATCGGTACGACCGTCCTGCCCGACGCCGACCTGAAGATCTTCCTCACCGCATCGCCGGAGGCCCGCGCGGCCCGCCGCAGCGGTGAGCTCAAGGGCGCCGACGTGAAGGCGACCCAGGAGGCCCTGATCAAGCGGGACGCCGCGGACTCCAGCCGCAAGACGTCCCCGCTGGCCAAGGCCGGCGACGCCGTCGAGGTGGACACCTCCGAGCTCACGCTCCAGCAGGTCATCGAGTGCGTCGTCACCCTCATCGGGGAGAAGCGGGCAGCGAAGTGACCGCGGCTTCCCCCTCGGAAAGAGGCGCGGAGGTCGGCCGCCGCATCGGGGTCGGCCTCATGTACGGGCTGTGGAAGCCCCGCGTCCTCGGCGCCTGGAAGGTCCCCGCGACCGGCCCGGTGATCCTGGCCGTCAACCACGCGCACAACGTGGACGGGCCGATGGTCATGGGCGTCGCGCCCAGGCCGACGCACTTCCTGATCAAGAAGGAAGCGTTCATCGGGCCGCTCGGCACGTTCCTGGGCGCCATCGGCCAGGTCGAGGTGGACCGGTCGACGGCGGACCGTACGGCGATCACGCGTGCGCTGAGCGTGCTCGACGAGGGGGGAGTCCTCGGGATCTTCCCGGAGGGCACCCGAGGGGGCGGCGACTTCGCGTCCCTGCGGGCCGGTCTCGCCTACTTCGCCGTGCGCAGCGGGGCGCCCATCGTGCCGGTGGCGGTCCTGGGAAGCACGAAGGGGCGCGGCCGGTTGATAAAGGCGCTGCCGCCACTGCGCAGCCGCGTCGACGTCGTCTTCGGGGACCCGTTCCCGGCGGGCGACGGCAGCGGGCGGCGTACGCGCAAGGCGCTGGACGAGGCGACCGTGCGCATCCAGGAGCGGCTCACCGCCCACCTGGAAAACGCCAGGCGCCTGACCGGGCACTGAGCGAGACTTTCAGTAGTGGACCGCCGTAAGTGATTCAGACGGTCCACCGATCACCACGATGAACGACGAGGTACGGACTTCATGAACGACCAGATCCAGCCCGAGGGCTCGGCCGAGCACGAGCACGGGGCCCTTGGCGACGCGGAGTACGCGGAGTTCATGGAGCTCGCCGCGGTAGAGGGCTTCGACATCGAGGACGTCGAGGGCGCGATCGAGGAGGCGGGCCACGGCCCGCTGCCCGCACTCGCCGTCGTCGGCCGCCCCAATGTCGGCAAGTCGACCCTGGTGAACCGCATCATCGGCCGCCGCGAGGCCGTCGTCGAGGACAAGCCGGGCGTCACCCGCGACCGCGTCTCGTACGAGGCCGAGTGGGCGGGCCGCCGCTTCCGGCTCGTCGACACGGGCGGCTGGGAGCAGGACGTCCTCGGCATCGACGCGTCCGTGGCCGCGCAGGCCGAGTACGCGATCGAGACCGCCGACGCGGTCGTCTTCGTCGTCGACGCGACGGTCGGCCCGACGGACACCGACCTCGCGGTCGTACGGCTGCTGCGCAAGGCCGGCAAGCCGGTCGTGCTGTGCGCCAACAAGGTGGACGGACCGAGCGGCGAGGCGGACGCCACCGCCCTGTGGTCCCTCGGTCTCGGCGAGCCGTACCCGGTCTCGGCCCTGCACGGCCGCGGCACCGGCGACATGCTGGACGCCGTCATCGAGGCGCTCCCCGACGCCCCGGCGCAGACCTTCGGCACCGCGATCGGCGGCCCCCGCCGCATCGCCCTCATCGGCCGCCCGAACGTCGGCAAGTCCTCCCTCCTGAACAAGGTGGCGAACGAGGACCGCGTCGTCGTGAACGAACTGGCGGGCACCACCCGCGACCCGGTCGACGAGCTGATCGAGCTCGGCGGCAAGACCTGGAAGTTCGTCGACACGGCGGGCATCCGCAAGCGGGTCCACCTCCAGCAGGGCGCGGACTACTACGCCTCGCTGCGCACCGCCGCCGCCGTCGAGAAGGCGGAGGTCGCGGTGATCCTGATCGACGCGTCCGAGTCGATCTCGATCCAGGACCAGCGCATCGTGACGATGGCCGTCGAGGCGGGCCGCGCGATCGTCGTCGCGTACAACAAGTGGGACACGCTCGACGAGGAGCGGCGCTACTACCTGGAGCGCGAGATCGAGACGGAGCTCGCGCAGGTCGCGTGGGCGCCCCGGGTGAACGTGTCGGCGACGACCGGGCGCCACATGGAGAAGCTCGTCCCCGCGATCGAGACGGCACTCGACGGCTGGGAGACGCGCGTTCCGACGGGCCGGCTCAATGCCTTCCTGGGTGAGCTGGTGGCCTCGCACCCGCACCCGATCCGCGGCGGCAAGCAGCCCCGCATCCTCTTCGGTACGCAGGCCGGCACGAAGCCGCCGCGGTTCGTGCTCTTCGCCTCCGGCTTCATCGAGGCCGGCTACCGGCGGTACGTGGAGCGGCGCCTTCGCGAGGAGTTCGGTTTCGAGGGGACGCCGATCCATATCTCGGTCCGGGTGCGCGAGAAGCGCGGCCGCAAGAAGTGAGCTAGCGCCTAGTGTTCGCGGCGTGGACCGGGCGGCAGTGCGGCAGGGAGGTTGCTCCCGGTGCTGTGCTGCCGCCCGTTCGTGTGCCAGGAGCCGGTCGGCGGCGAGCTGTGGACGTGCTGCGGTTCGTGGTACGACGCGCTGGGCCGGCCGCTGGTGCTGTGGTGCACGGCGTACGGGCCCGAGCCGAACGCGGAGAACGAGAGGTTCTCCTCGCCGCTGCGGTCGCCCGGCAGGGCCCGGAAGGACCGGCGGTACTCCGAGTACAGGGCGTCGTAGATCGGTGTGGCCGAGCGGCCACCCGCCGATTCGTGCGTCCCGCGCATGGCGGGGATGGGGGTCGGATACTGCGGGCGGCGAGGGAGGTCGTATGCGTGCACGTAGGTGCCAACGACCCGCACACCCTCACGGATGCGGCCTGGACTGCGCTTTCGCAGGCCGAGGGGGGTACGGGCGGCGCACGCGGAGGTGCACGCGGCGGCGTCCGGGTTGCCGGGTACGACCGTGGGCCGGGCACGTGCCCGGCCCACGGTCACCGCGGCTCGTGACGGAACGTCACGTACCGGCCAGCGGCATCGTCGCGCCGACGAGCAGTCCGTTCACTGCGGCCTTGTCGAGGGCGTCGCGGAGCAGGTCCTCGCGGGGCTGGCGGCCGATCGTGCCGGACGGGGCGGCGAAGACGAGGACGGAGTTCGTCTTGTTCGCCGCGGCGCGCCAGCTGTCGGTGACGTGCAGCGGCTGGTGCGCCTGCCACCACGCGACCTGACCCGCACCGGCGGTGCCGGGCTGCAGTACGGCGTGCAGCTGGCCCATGGCGAGCAGCACGGACCAGCCGTGCAGCACCGGCGGCACCTCGCCGACCTGGGCGGTCGGCATGAAGCCCTGCTCCACGAGGAGGGTCAGGAACTCGTCGATGCCGCCCGTCGCGCCGGGGCGGGCGATCGGCCCGGTCGGCTCGACGACGAGCGCGGGGTGCAGCTCACCTGCGATCAGGACGAGCCCACTGGTCACGCCGAGCACGGCCTGCTGCGGCTGCGGGGCGGCCTGCCCGGGAGCGGGCTGCGCCGCGGGGGAGGGGACGGGGGACGCTGCGACGGGTGCCCCGCCGTCGCCGGTGATGGAACGTACGGCTCCCTGCAACTGCTCCTCGGACACCTGAACGACCTGCGAGGGCAGGCAGGTGTAGTGGGCGAAGGCGAGGACGGCGGTCTCGTCGCCGATGAACAGGACGGTGCTGGTGCGCTCCTGTTCCGAATCGCCCGGAGTGCGGCAGGACGTGCAGTCGTACGTGCCCGGGGCGTTCTCTCCGGCGAGCAGCCGGTCGGCTTCTGCGTCGCCGATCTCGGCGCGTACGTCGTCGCTGACGTCGAGCATGCGCGGCACGGTGGCTCCTCGGATTCGGTGTGTTGCTGCGTCGAATGCGGCCGGGCGGCCCCCGGCTCATAAAGAAGACAACGGATGATCTGTGCCGCGGGTCACGCCCGGAAGGGGACGGAATCGACCCATCCGGCGCACGGCGCGGACCGGCGGCCGGAATCAATCGCTCCACATCAACTCCCGTTGGGCGTAAGGGGATTGATACGGGCTGGTGGGTTCCAGGTCGGCATGCCCACAGGTCGACAAATCCTGAAATCGCGCAATGAAGCAGTTGGCTGAAAATAGTCGTTGGCGCATATGTGTCTCAGACGGTCCGGGAGGCGGCTGACCGGGTGGGGCCGGGTCCGGCGCCGGGCGCGGCTCGGCTCAGGCTTGGGCTCGTCTGCCTAGCGTGACGCGATGCGCCCCATGCCCGTGATCCGCAAGCGCCCCGCACGCCGCTTCCTTCTCGCGGCCCTGTCGGCCCTGTTCACCGCCCTGCTCGCCCCCGCGGCCGCCGCCTCGCCGCCACCGGCTCCCGGCCCCGGGCGTCTGAACCTCAAGCTGTCCGAGTGCGTCAAGGACCAGTGGCCGTGGGGCTGCCTGGCCGAATGCGAGAGCGCCGGGCGCTGGCACATCAACAGCGGCAACGGCTACTACGGAGGGCTGCAGTTCTGGCAGCCCACCTGGACGGAGCACGGCGGCCTCATGTACGCCCCGCGCGCGGATCTCGCGACGCGCGCCGAGCAGATCGCGGTCGCCGTGAAGGTGCTGGGCACCCAGGGCTGGCGCGCCTGGCCCGTCTGCTCCAAGGTCCTCAAGCTCGACGGCCGCGTCCATGTGGTCGAGCGGGGCGAAACCCTGAGCTCGATCGCCGCGCGCTACGGAGTCAAGGGCGGCTGGCAGGCGCTCTACAAGGCCAACCAGCAGATGGTCGGCAACCGTCCCGACCGCCTCAACAGCGGCACCATGCTGCTCATCCCGGAGGCATCGGCGGCATCGGCCAAGAGCGTCAGCTGAGTTCGGCGGCCCCACCGGCGAACACGTCAGCGCCGCGCCGCAGTTCGGGTGGGTCACTCAAGAGGGTGATGTCATCGCGAACTGCTTCGTGGAACCTCAGCCCTCCTACCTGCCTTGATGTCGGAAAGCGTCAAAAGGTTCCACAAATCGTCTCTCAATCACGCATCTGTTCTGGAACAAGATGGTGAGGAAGCCCAACCTCTGCCCCCGCACCCCTGTCTAACCCCGCGGTAGGCGGACGAGACGGACTGTCCGCGAGGAACAGTGGAATACGGGGACGCATGCAGATTTCTTTCCTGATTCACAACGCGTACGGAATCGGGGGGACGATTCGGACGACGTACAACCTCGCGAACACGCTTGCCGAACAGCACGACGTCGAGGTGGTCTCCGTCCTGCGCCACCGTGACGAGCCGGTCTTCAGGCCCGACCCCAGGGTCCGGGTCCGCCACCTCGTCGACCTCCGCAAGGGCACACCGGGCTACGAGGGCGACAGCCCCGAATACCGCACCCCCGCCACGACGTTCCCGCGCGCCGAGGGCCGCTACGACCAGTACAACGCGCTCACCGACCGCCGGATCGCCGAGCACTTGCGCGCGGTCGACGCCGATGTCGTCGTCGGCACCCGCCCGGGACTCAATGTGCACCTGGTCCGCCAGACCCGGCGGGGCCCCCTGCGCGTCGGCCAGGAACACCTCACGCTCGACAGCCACCCGACCGCGCTGCGCGGGCAGTTGCGCGCGGTCTACCCGCGGCTCGACGCGCTCACCACGACCACGGAGGCCGACGCCCGGGCGTACCGCGCGAAGATGCGGCTGCCCGGCGTACGGATCGAGGCCGTGCCGAACCCCGTGCCCGCGCCCGGCGTCGAACCCGCGGACGGCTCGGGCAAGTGGGTCGTCGCGGCCGGCCGGCTCGCGCCGGTGAAGCGGTACGACCTGCTGGTCAGGGCCTTCGACCGGGTCCGCGCGGAGCGGCCCGACTGGCGCCTGCGGATCTACGGCAGCGGCAAGCAGAAGGACAAGCTCCGCGCCCTGATCGACGACCTCGGTCTGTACAACCACGTGTTCCTCATGGGCCCCGCCCACCCCATCGAACCGGAGTGGGCTAAAGGTTCCATCGCCGCCGTCACCTCCAGCCTGGAGTCGTTCGGCATGACCATCGTCGAGGCGATGCGCTGCGGCCTCCCGGTGGTCGCCACCGACTGTCCGCACGGCCCCGGCGAAATCATCGACAACGGTGTCGACGGGCGCCTGGTCGAGGTGGGCAACGTCGAGGCGATCTCCGGCGGCCTCCTCGAACTGATCAACAACGACGCGCTGCGCGCCCGGATGGCGAGCGCCGCGCTCAAGGATTCCGAGCGGTTCGACCCGGCGCACATCGCCGAGCGCTACGAATCGCTGTTCGGCTCGCTGACGGCCCGCCGCGGCGGAGGCCTTCTGCACCGCACCCGCGGCGCGCTGCTCGGGGGCGCGTACGCGGTGCGGGACGCGGGACGCTCCGCGTTCACGGCCCAGGGAACGGCACAGAGAAAGGGGCGCACGGCATGACGCCGCCGACAGCTTCGGCAGACTTCCCGGCCTCGGCCTCAGCCGCCTCGGCCGCTTCGTCCGGGCCTTCCGTGGGCGACGGGGCCACGGCGCCCCGCGCCGACTGCATCGCCGACGCGGCGGGCGGTCTCACCTTCGACGTCACCGACCACGGCGGGCCCAGCCCGGCCCATCTGGTCCTCACCGACCGTGACAGCGGCGAGGACGTGCGCCTGCCGCTGACCCCGGCGGGCGACGGCAGCCTGCGGGCGGCGCTGCCCAGCAGCGTCCGGCTGCCCGAGGGGCGCTGGGACGTCTTCGCGCAGGTGGCCGGCGAGGAGCCGCAGCGCCTGGTGCCCGGCCTCAACGACCTGCGGTCCCTCGTCGACCGCGTGCCCAGCGGCTCCCGCGGCTTCGTCGCCGTCCGCATCCCCTACGCGACCAAGCACGGCAACCTCACCGTGCGCAGCTGGTTGCGCGCCCCGCACGCCGAGGCGGGCGAACTGCTCATCGCGGACGGCGAGATGACGGTCCGCGGCCGCGTCTACGGCACCGCGATCACCCCCAAGGCGTACGCGGAGATACGTTCACGCAAGGACGGCGGGCCCGCCCTGCGCACCGAACTGACGCCGCGCGGCGATGAGTTCACCTTCCGCGTCGGGTACGAGGAGCTGGACCCGGGACGCTGGGACCTGTGGGTGCGCCCGGAGGGCGAGGACGGACTCGCGGTACGCGTCGCCCGGCTCCTGGACGACGTCGCCGACAAGAAGCCGATCTTCACCTACCCGACCGCGCATCTCGACACCGAGCGCGGCCGGATCGCGGTCGAGCCGTACTACACGAGCGACAACGACCTGGCGGTCCTCGTGACCACGGCCGCCGCCGGGTAGTCCGCGCGCGGCGCCTTTGCGGACCCAGGCTGTCCGCAAGGGCTGGCAGACTCGGGCCCATGCTGGAGACCTCGGCCCGACTCCTGCGGCTGCTGTCGCTGCTGCAGGCCCACCGCGAGTGGTCGGGCGCCGACCTCGCGGACCGGCTCGGCGTCACGCCGCGCACCGTCCGCCGCGACGTCGACCGGCTGCGCGGGCTCGGCTACCCCGTCGACGCGAGCCCCGGCACGGGCGGCGGCTACCGGATGGGCGCCGGGGCCGAGCTGCCGCCGCTGCTCCTCGACGACGACGAGGCCGTCGCGGTCGCCGTCGGCCTGCGCACCTCGGCCGGCCAGGGCATCGAGGGCATCGGCGAGGCGTCCGTACGGGCCCTGTCCAAGCTCGAACAGGTCCTCCCCAGCCGGCTGCGCCGCCGCGTCTTTGCCCTCAACGCGTTCACCGTGCCGATGCTCCGCGGCCCGGGCCCCTCCGACGTCGACCCGTCCGTCCTCACCGAACTCGCCACCGCCTGCCGGGACTCGGAGCGGCTGCGCTTCGCCTACGAGGACCACGGCGGCGCCGTCACGCGCCGCACCGTCGAGCCGTACCGTCTGGTGTGCAGCGAGCGCCGCTGGTACCTGGTCGCCTGGGACGCGGGCCGCGAGGACTGGCGCACGTTCCGCGTCGACCGCATCACGCCGAAGCCGCCGCACGGCCCGCGCTTCACCCCGCGCACACCACCGGCCGACGACCTGGCCGCGTATGTCTCGAAGGGCGTCTCGCAGGGCCCGTACGCCACCGGCGCCACGATCCGGCTCCTGGTGCCCCTGGAGGAGGCGAGGCAGCGGATCAGCCCGTCGGCGGGCACGCTCGAGGCCGACAGCGACGACAGCTGTGTGCTGCGCACCGGGGCGGCGAGCCTCGACGTGATGGTGATCCACGTGGTCCTGATGGGCTTCGAGTTCGAGGTGCTCGAACCCGAGGGGCTCACGGACGCGATCAGGACCGCTCGGGACCGTCTGTCCCGGGCCCTGGAACGGGCCGGCTCAGCGGACGCGACGACGCGAACGCCGGATGGTGCAGATCGAACGCCGGGGACTCGGAGCGGATCCGGGGCAGCGTGACGAAGTTGTGCCGCGGCGCCGGACACGGCGTCGCCCACTCCAGCGAACGCCCGTAGCCCCAGGGGTCGTCCATGTCGACCTTCGCGCCGTACCTGGACGTCTTCCAGATGTTGTAGAGGAACGGCAGCGTGGACAAGCCGAGCAGGAACGAGCCGATGCTCGACAGCGTGTTGAGCGCCGTGAACCCGTCGGCCGCCAGATAGTCGGCGTACCGCCGCGGCATGCCCTCGGCGCCGAGCCAGTGCTGCACCAGGAACGTGGTGTGGAAGCCGACGAACAGCGTCCAGAAGTGGATCTTTCCGAGCCGCTCGTCGAGCATCTTCCCGGTGAACTTGGGCCACCAGAAGTAGAAGCCGGCGAACGTCGCGAAGGCGACCGTGCCGAACACGACGTAGTGGAAGTGCGCGACCACGAAGTACGAGTCCGTCACATGGAAGTCCAGCGGCGGCACGGCGAGGATGACGCCGGTCAGGCCGCCGAACAGGAACGTCACCAGGAAGCCGACGGACCACAGCATCGGGGTCTCGAAGGACAGGGACCCGTTGATCATCGTCCCGATCCAGTTGAAGAATTTCACGCCCGTGGGCACCGCGATCAGGAACGTCATGAACGAGAAGAACGGCAGCAGCACCCCGCCCGTCACGAACATGTGGTGCGCCCACACGACGATCGACAGCCCGGTGATGGCCATCGTGGCGCCGACCAGCATCGAGTAGCCCCAGATCGGCTTGCGGCTGAAGACCGGGAGGATCTCGGAGACGATGCCGAAGAACGGCAGCGCGATGATGTAGACCTCCGGATGGCCGAAGAACCAGAAGAGGTGCTGCCACAGCAGCGCACCCCCGAACTGGGCCTCGAAGACCACGGCCCCGAAGCGCCGGTCCGCCTCCAGGACGAGCAGCGCCGCGGCGAGCACCGGGAAGGCCATCAGCACCAGGATCGACGTGAACAGCGTGTTCCACGTGAAGATCGGCATCCGGAACATCGTCATGCCGGGCGCCCGCATCCCGATGATGGTCGTCAGGAAGTTCACCGCGCCGAGGATCGTGCCGAAGCCCGCGAGCGCCAGACCCATGATCCACATGTCGGCGCCGATGCCCGGTGAGCGCGTCAGGCTGTTGAGCGGGGCGTACGCGAACCAGCCGAAGTCCGCGGCCCCGCCGGGCACCATCAGCGAGCCGATCACGATCAGCCCGCCGAACAGGAACAGCCAGTACGAGAACATGTTGAGCCGGGGGAACGCCACATCGGGGGCGCCGATCTGCAGCGGCATGATCTCGTTGGCGAAGCCCGCGAAGGTCGGGGTCGCGAAGAGCAGCAGCATGATCGTGCCGTGCATCGTGAAGAGCTGGTTGTACTGCTCGTTGGACAGCATCTGAAGCCCGGGCCGCGCGAGCTCCGCCCGCATCAGGAGCGCCATGACGCCGCCGGCGAGGAAGAACGCGAACGACGTGATCAGGTAGAGGTGGCCGATCTTCTTGTGGTCCGTGGTGGTCAGCCACTCCACGACGATCCGGCCCGGCGTCCTCGTCCGCGCCGCTCCTGGTGCCGGCTGCACGGGCTGCACGTCCGTCGTACCCATCGCTTGCCCCCTCGCTTCTCGCGCCCCGGGCCTGCCTCGAGCACACGCCATGATGCTTGCTTCCCCACCGACTCCGACAGGGGGCGTACGGGAGCTCTGTGTCGCGTTCATGCAATTCCGATGGGGCGTCATCTGGTGAAGAGCGTCCGGGAATCCGAATTGGACGGGTCCCGGATGCTGCCGTGACGCTATTTCCGGGCACGTTATCCGGGCGCTTTCGGTGAAGTCGCGGAATTATGCCGTGGCGCGCGCAGAACAAGCGCAGAAGGAGCATCGAATCGCTCGTACGTGTGAAGGAGTTCGAGTGAAACGCGTGTCGTGGACCTGTGACAGAAGCGTGACCGGAGGGGGACCCGTGACGGCGTGTGGCCGCCCTGGTGTCAGGCGGCCCGGCCGCCTAACGTGGCGGTCATGGCACCCATTCCGACCCCTCCCGCAGACCCCCAGGACTCCCTCGACACGTACGTCGGCCTCGATGCGCCGGGCGCCGAGGCGCGGGCCCGTGAGCGCGGCTGGTCCACGGTCAGGTCGCTGCCCCCGGGCGCGATCATCACCATGGAGTACCGCGCGGGACGGCTGAACTTCGAGGTGTCCGACGGCACCGTGACCCGCTGCTGGAAGGGCTGACGGGACAACGCGAAGGCCCCCGGTTCCGTGTGGGAACCGGGGGCCTTCGGCGCTGCGGGGATCAGGCTGTGCGTACCGGCCCCGCGGCCTGCGGCGCTCTCGCGCTTACGCCGGTCAGCCGCCGGCGACCGGGCGTGCGGCCGACGTGGTGCCGCGCGGCACCCGGTCCGCGTGCGGCGGCCTGCGGCTGCCGGCCGGGGTGACCGGGGTGCGCTCGGAGCGCGCGGTGTGCGGACCCGGGGCGAGCAGCCCTGGAGGCCGCACCGCCCGCGCGGTGCCGACCGGTTCGCGTACCGGCGGCTCCTCCGAGGCCGGCGGGGCGGTGCGCTGCGGAACCAGCGTGGGCGTGGCGGCGGCCGGGGCGGGCACCGGGAGCGCGCCGGAGCGGCGGCTGCGCCACAGCTCGCGCAGCGCGAAGATCCAGGCCTCGACCTGCGTGATCAGCGGTTCGACCCAGGGCAGCGCGAGCAGGATGAGCAGACCGGCGGCCCAGCCGAGGAAGACATCGCTCAGCCAGTGCGTGCCGAGGTACACGGTGGTCAGGCCGACGCTCAGCGAGATCACGGCGGAGGCGGCCGACAGCCAGCGCCTGGCGCGCGGCGTCGAGGCCAGATAGGCGAGGATTCCCCAGGTCACCACGGCGTTGGCGGTGTGCCCCGAAGGAAATATATCGCCGCCCTGCCACATCTCGTTCGAGCCGATCGTGGTCGCGTAGTGCGGGCCGAGGCGGCCCATGCCGAGCTTGGCGGCGCCCACGGTGATGTTCAGGAGCAGCAGCGCGGCACCGAACGTGAGCAGCGGCCGCAGCGTGTGCTGACGCCAGGAGCGCCAGCCGAGCCAGGCCATGACCATGACCGCGGTCGGCCCGCGCTGGCCGAGCACGACCCAGTAGTCCAGGAACGCGTGGATCTCGGGCCACTGCTGGTAGGGCCGGAAGAACATGACCTGCCAGTCGAACGTGACGAGCCAGGACGTGATCAGCACGGCCACCACGATGGCGAGGTAGAAGGACAGGGTGGCTCCGAAGAGCACGACCCTGTGCCGGCTCATCCTGGGAACATCCAGGTTGACCGGTCGTTCCGGCTCACGGTCGAGGCGGGCGAAGAGCCGCTCCAGACGGGTGAGGTTTCGTTCGGTACGCACCCAATGGACGCTACAGCGGGTGAGTGCCGAACCCGGCCGAATCACTCGGTTTGTGATGACGATGTGATGTGGGATTGCTCTCAGCGGGGCGTTTATTCCTGCGGATATCACTATCCGACCGAAGCGTTGCCTTCAATTACATTGATCATTTCGCGCATTCGTTTTTCGGCGCGCCCGAATTCGTTCACCGACGGCTTCCCTGGAATTTCCTGTCCGATCACCCGCCGCGATCGGACGGGCCTCCCCGGGCCCGCCGGGCCGACCAGGTCGGTCAAGGAGGCCCCGACCCGTTCAGCCAGAAGGCCCCGTACACCGCCGACGCCACGGCCACGCCGCCGAGTGCCGCCGCCGATCTGCTCGTGCGCAGCCGGGCGAGCGCCACCGCGACCGGCAACAGGAGCGGGAACGCGGGCAGCAGCAGCCGCGGCTTCGAGCCGAAGTAACCCGACGCGCACAGCGCGAGCGCGACGACGATCCCGCAGTAGACGAGCAGCGTGAGCGGCTGACCTCGCCGTACGCACAGCACGTAGAGCCAGATGACGAGCGCGACCCCGACGATCAGGCCGAGCCCCGCGAGCGCCGAGGGGAACGACGTGAACTTGTCGCCGACGAAGCGCGCGAAGGCGAGACCGCCGTCGAAGCCGTTGCCCCACTGACCCTGGACGTCGAGATAGCCGAGGAGGCCGCCCCCCGTGCGATGCCCCACCCACAAGACGTACGCGGCGGCGCCCAGGGGGGCGAGCAGCACGCCGACGGCCATGCGCCAGGAGATCCTCTTCTCGCGCGCGACCTGGACCACGGCCGTCGCCCAGAGCGCGGTGACCACCGCCGCACCCACCGGCCGGGTCAGACCCGCGAGCGAGGCGAGCAGCCCCGCGCTCACCCACCGTCCGGTCAGCACCGCGTACAACGACCAGGCCGCGAGCGCCGTGAACAGTGACTCGCTGTACGCCATCGACTGCACGATCCCGACCGGGAGCACCGCCCACAGCGCGACCGCGCAGACGCCGGCCCGCCGCCCGTACAGCAGCTCGGCCACGAGGAAGATCCCCCAGGCCGCGCAGAGCGACGCGAGCCAGCTCACCACCAGGCCCGCGTCCGCGTAGGACAGAGGGCTCACCGCCGACACCAGCCGCTCCAGCCACGGCAGCAGCGGGAAGAACGCGAGGTTCGAGTGGACCGTGCCGTCCGGCAGGCGCACCTCCCAGCCGTAGCCGAAATCGGCGACGCGGGTGTACCAGAGCGAGTCCCAGCGGGCGGTCAGCAGCGTGTGCGGGCTCTTCCCCTGCGCCGCGCTCCACACGGCGAGCAGGACCAGGCCCAGGGCGCGCACCCCGGCATAGGCAAGGAGCGCCGGCGCCGCGCGGCGCAGCGCACCGGTCACCCGGGCCGGCGCGCTCCGCGGTTCTTGCAGGTCGACTTCGGTCACGGCGTCGATTATCGGCGCCGGGCGCAACCGGACCGCACGCCCGGCGCGTGGTCCGGGAGCAGAGCGTGGCGTACGCCACACTCCGCGGCCGAGCACATGAGAGGTCCGCCACGTGTCACCGCAATGGACTCGCGTACTCTGGCGGCTCACTCGCCAATCGTTGCGTGGGCACGGGAGTCCGCTCCTTCCGGCCGCAACCGCGGGGAAGTCCCCACCCCGCGGATCCGCCGAGCGCGAGGGACCACTGGGAGGTACGCATATGTCCGGGACGACCACGGCCACCGCGCCTTCTCGCCTGCGGACCGCCGGGCCAGGCGCCAATCGCTGGGTCGTCCTCGTCGTTCTGTGCACCAGCCTGCTGCTCGTCGCCCTCGACGCGACCGTGCTGCACGTCGCCGTCCCCGCCGTCACCCAGGACCTGCGCCCCTCGGCCGTCCAGCTGCTCTGGATCGTCGACGCCTATCCGCTGATCTGCGCGGCGCTCCTGATCCTCTTCGGCACGCTCGGCGACCGTGTCGGCCGCAGACGCGTACTGCTCCTCGGATACGGCCTCTTCGGCGTGGCCTCCGCACTCGCCGTGTTCGCCTCGACACCGCACATCCTGATCCTGGCCCGCGCGCTGCTCGGCGTCGGCGGCGCGATGATCATGCCCGCGACCTTGTCGATCCTGCGCGCGGTCTTCCCCGACCGGCGCGAGAGGGCCGTCGCGATCGGCGTCTGGTCCGCGGTCGCCGCGATAGGCGCCGCCACCGGACCGGTACTCGGCGGCTTCATGGTCGAGCACTTCTGGTGGGGCTCGGTCTTCCTGATCAACATCCCGCTGATGGCCGTCATGCTGCCCCTCGGCCGTCTCATACTTCCCGAGTCCAAGGGCCGCTCCGGCGGGCCCTGGGACGTGGTCGGCGCCTTCATGGCGGCCGTCGGAATGCTCGGTGTCGTCTACGGCGTGAAGCGGCTCGGCGTCGACCGCGACCTGCTCGACCCGTCCGCCGTCGGCCCCCTCCTCGTCGGCGCGGCCGTGCTGATCGTGTTCGTGCGGCGGCAGAAGCGCCGCGAGCACCCGCTCATCGATATGAAGATGTTCGCGAGGCCCGCCTTCTCCACCGCGGTCGGCTGCATCGTCCTCGCCATGCTCGCCCTGGTCGGCCTGGAGCTCATCGCCGTCCAGTACCTCCAGCTCGTACTTGGCCTGAGCCCTCTGGAGACTGGCGTACGGCTGCTGCCGCTCACCTTCGCGGCGATGGCTGCGGGCGTTCTCGGCTCGGCCCAGCTGCGCCGCTTCGGACCGCGGCGCATGGTCTCGGCCGGCTTCGTACTCACCGCGGCCGCGGTGCTCATGCTCACGCCGATGGGACAGCACGACCGGCCGTCGCTGCTCACCTTCGGCTTCATCCTTCTCGGCTTCGGCCTGCAGACCACACTCTTCGGTGCCTACGAGTCGATGCTCAGCGAGGCCTCGGCGGAGGACGCGGGCGGCGCCGCGGCGATCGGGGAGACCTCCTACCAGCTCGGCGCGGGCATGGGCATCGCCCTGCTCGGCTCGGTGATGAACGCCGCGTACGCACCCGGGATCGCCCGGGTCACCGGAGTGCCCGGATCCGCGAGCGCCCACGCGGGCAACTCGCTCGGCGAGGCGTACCAGGTCGCGACGCGGCTCGGCGGCACCGCCGGTGAGGCGCTGCGCAGCGCCGCCCGGGTCGCCTTCGTCCACGGACTGCACGTGACGCTGTTCGTCAGCGCCGGACTCCTGCTGCTCGGGGCGCTGGCCGCGCTGCGGCTGCCCAAGCGGATGGAGTGCGAAGCCGCTGCCCCGCAGGACGCTGAGGGCACGGCGAAGATCGGGCCCCAGCGCGGTCCCGAGCGGGTCGGCGTGGAGTCGACTGTCGCGTGACGGCTGCCGCGGGCGGTGACCCGGCCGAGGGGCCGGGCCCTACCCACCCGTGACGCTCAGCTCTGGTTGAAGAAGCCGTCCGTCGGACGGCTCTCCGCCTCGCCGTTGACCACCTGCGTGTCGGCAGGGCTCAGCAGGAACACCCGGTTCGCCACCCGCTCGATGGAACCCCGCAGCCCGAACGTGAGCCCGGCCGCGAAGTCGACGACGCGCTTGGCGTCCCCGGGCTCCATGGCCGTGAGGTTGATGATGACCGGGACACCCTCCCGGAACATCTCGCCGATGCCACGGGCGTCCCGGAATCCGTCCGGGGTGACCGTGCCGATCCGGCGGCCCTGCTCCTCGGCGGTGTCGGCCGCCACCTTCACCCGCGGGTCCGTGACCCAGGCGGCGCCGGTCTGGGGCTCGGACCCCTCGACCCTGTCGTCGTCGTAGCCGTCGTAGTAACGCTCGTCATCGTTGTCGTCGACGAGGCCAAGCCAGGCACTCGCCTTGCGCACCGATCCCATGGACGCCTCCTCTCACAGCGGTTCCTCTGCGTTTCGCATCCCTATGGTCGTCCATGATGCGGATGGTGCGCCAAGTGGATAGTCGGCGCGCGGGGGTTTCGTGACGCTACTGGTGCAGAGTCAACACGGCGCTGTCCCATGAATCCCAAGGGTCGTATCCCGTACGGCTGCTGACAGTGAGTGAAATATGATTCTTCGCGGCGTACGGGTGACGACCGGTGCGTACGGGTGAACGGCACCTCGATACGATGCCGCAGCTTACGTCTTCAGGACCCTCGGGGGAGTCGTCTTGTTCGGAATAGTCAGGCCCTGCAGTCATCGTCTCGGCGAGGGGCTCACAGCGCAATGGATGGCTCATCTGTGCGGACTCTGCCTGGCGCTTCGTGGTGACCACGGGCAGTTCGCGAGGGTTGTCACGAACTACGACGGTTTGCTGATCTCGGTTCTGACGGAGGCTCAGGCCGAACATGCCGCCGGGGGACGGCGCACGGCGGGGCCCTGTCCACTGCGCGGGATGCGCACCGCCTCCGTCGCGCAGGGCGAGGGCGCCCGGCTCGCCGCCGCCGTCTCACTGGTCCTCGCCTCGGCGAAGGTCCGCGACCACGTCGCCGACGGCGACGGCCTCCTGGCCCGCAGGCCGGTGGCCGCGGCGGCCCGCCGGGTGGCCACGAAGTGGGGAAAGGCCGGGTCCCGTACGGGTTCTGACGTGGGGTTCGATACGGCCGTCCTGGTCGACGCCGTGGAGCGCCAGATCGGGATCGAGTCGCTCGCCGGCCTCGGAACCCCGGTGCTCACGGTCACCGAGCCGACCGAGACGGCGACCGCCGCCGCCTTCGCGCACACCGCCGTCCTCGCGGGACGCCCCGGCAACGCGGCGCCGCTCGCCGAGGCGGGCCGGCTCTTCGGGCGGCTCGCACACCTCCTGGACGCCGTGGAAGACAAGGAAGCTGACGCCGCGTCGGATTCCTGGAACCCGCTCACGGCGACGGGCACGGACCTCGCCGAGGCGCGCCGCCTCGCCGACGACGCACTGCGCGGCATCCGTCTCGCCCTGCGCGAGGCCGAATTCGTCGACGGCACGCTCGCGCATCTGCTGCTCGTCCACGAACTGCGCCGCTCGGTCGACCGCGCCTTCGGCACGTCGGGCTGCGCGCACGGCGCCGACGCGTCCCACAGCACCGATCCCTCTCACGGCACCGATCCCTCTCACGGAGCCGGCCCCTCACACGGCGCGCACGCACCGACGGCGTCCAGCCCGCAGCAGGGCCCGGGTGCGCCCGGCCCCTGGGTGCCCACCGGATCGGGCCCGTATGTGCCACCCGGGTCCTCCGGGCCGTACGGCTCGCAGAATCCGTACGGCGGCGGGCAGGGCGGTCCCGGTGGTCCGGGCGGGCCCGGCGGCTTCGGTGGGGGGCCGTCCTTTCAGCCGCCGAAGCCCGGCAAGCGCGGGTTTCTCGCCGGGTGCGCCGCGGCGATCGGGCTCTGCTGCACCTGCAAGGTGTGCTGTGCCGACGAGTTCGAGGGGCCCTGGTCCCGGAAGAAGCGCGACGGCTGGTGCAGCGACTGCTGCTCGACCGACTGCAGCTGCTGCGAGGCGTGCTCCATCTGCGAATGCTGTGAGTGCTGTTCCTGCTGCGACTGTTGAGGCCTCGGTTCCGGGTCCGGGGCCCGGCGTCAGTCCTTGATCTCGGGCGGTGAGATCTGTGACTTCTCGATCGCGGACTCGCTCGTGCCCCACTTCTTCAGGATCTTGTCGTACGTCCCGTCGGCGATCAGCCTGTTCACCGCCGCCCGGAACGCAGGCGCCAGCTTCGTGCCCTTCTTGAAGGCGAAGCCGACGTCGAGGCGGTGGTACTCGTTGAGGAACCTCAGCCCCTGCTGGTGGGCGACGGCGTACCGCAGCCCGTTGATGGTGCTCATCACCACGTCGGACCTGCCCTGCTGGAGGGACGACCAGATCGCGCTCTGGTCCGCGTACGTCTTCACGCTGTACGCCTTCTTCCCGGCGTCCGTGCAGAGGTGCTTGTTCTCCTCCAGGGTCGCCTCGAAGGTGGTGCCCGCGCCGGTCGCCACGTTCAGGCCGCACAGCTGCCTGAGGTCCGTGACCTTCTTCAGCTCGCTGTCCTCGCGCACGGCGAAGCCCTGGCCGTCATTGATGTACGTGACGAAGTCGATCGTCCTGCGCCGCTCGTCCGTGACGCCGAAGTTGCCTGTGCCCAGGTCGTACTTGCCGCTGCCGAGCGCGGGAAGGATCGCCTCGAAACCGGCGGCCTCCCGCTTCAGCTTCAGCCCGAGGACCTTGGCGACGGCGTCGGCGAAGTCGATGTCCTGGCCGGCGGCGGTCCGGCCGTCCTCCAGGTAGAAGGCGCCGGGCGGGGTGCCGCCGATGGAGGCGCCGACGGTCAGCTTGCCGCTCGCTCGAACGCCGGCGGGCAGCAGTTTCGCCGCGGCCGCGTCCTTCCTGACGGCCTTCACCACGTCGGTGGTGGGGATCTTGTCGCTCTTGCCCGCGGGTGCGGCGCCGCCGGCGGAGGCTCCGGGGTCGCCGGAGCCGCAGCCGGCCAACGCCAGGGTGGCCGCGGTGATCAGCGCGAATGCGGCCGGAATGCGCTGACGGGTCATCAAAATCGTACGCATGGCGTGGAGTTCTGCCCTTCGAAGACAACAAGCACGCAGGGGTGATGAGAGAAAGAGGGGAGGGGTACGCGAGGACGCGTGGGTGTGTGAAGGCGCGGACGAGTGCGCGCACTTGGGCGCACCGGGAAACGCAGAAAACGCAGAAAACGCAGAAACGCTCAGAACGCGGCGAGCGTCAGGAAGCGTGGAGAAGAGAGAAACAGACGCGCAGCGGGCGTCAGAAGGGCATCAACAGGACGCCGACCACACTCGACCGAAGTCGATGTGGGAGCGCGTGACCAGCCACTGCTGCGGATGCATGGGCCAAGTGGAACAGGCATACGTTTCCGCGTCAACTCACTTGAGACGCACAGCTCACACTCTGGACAGCCTTGACAGCGAGCGGAGCGAGCCCCGTACTCTCGGTGAGGGACCGCTGCTGAGGGGCTCGGTCCGCATGTTCCGTGTGAAGGCAACACCGTGCTGGATTCCAGTGCCCACGGAGCCTTCGCATGTCCTCGAACACACTCGCAAAGACCGCGCCTCCCGCGGCCGGACCGCCCGCCGACGCCGGTGAGGCGCAGCCCCGCATCGTCCGCCGGCCCCGCACCGGCCAGTGGCTCACCGCCGCCGTCGTCCTCGTACTCCTCGCGCTCGCCGCGGGCTCGGTGATCCGCAACGACGCCTTCCAGTGGGACGTCGTCGCCGACTACTTCACATCGGCGTCCGTCCTGCGCGGACTCGGACTCACCCTCTGGCTGACCGCCCTCGTCATGGCGCTCGGCTTCGCCCTCGGCACCCTGCTCGCCGTCATGCGCCTGTCCGCCAACCCCGTGCTGCGCGCGGTCAGTTGGGGCTACGTCTGGCTGTTCAGGTCGATGCCGATCCTGGTGCAGCTGCTGTTCTGGTTCAACATCGGCGCGCTGTACCCGCACATCCTCGGCATCAGGACCGTCGACCTGTTCGGGCCCGTCACCGTCGCCATCATCGGGCTCACGCTGCACGAGGCCGCGTACGCCGCCGAGGTCGTGCGCGGCGGCATCCTCTCCGTCGACCGCGGGCAGATCGAGGCCGCGCAGGCGCTCGGGCTGAGCCGGCTGCGGCGCTGGCGGCGGATCGTCCTGCCGCAGGCCATGCGCTCCATCGTGCCGCCGGCCGGGAACATGCTGATCGGCACCCTCAAGGGCACCTCCATCGTCAGCGTCATCGCCGTCCAGGACCTGCTCTACTCGGTGCAGCTCGTCTACCACCGCACCTACCAGGTCATCCCGATGCTCCTGGTCGCCACCATCTGGTACGTCGTGGTCACCTCGCTCCTCAGCGCCGGCCAGTTCTACGTCGAGCGGCACTATGCGCGCGGTTCGGAGCGCACCCGATGAGGCCCTCGCTGGTGATCGTGGGAGCCGGTCCGCGGGGGACCGGCATCCTGGAGCGGATCGCCGCGAACGCACCCGACTACGCGGGCCTTGAACTCGACATCCATCTCGTCGACCCGTTCCCGCCGGGCGGCGGACGGGTCTGGCGGCAGGCGCAGTCCCCGCTGCTCTGGATGAACTCGCAGTCCCAGGACGTCACGATGTTCACCGACGACACGGTCGAGCTCGACGGTCCGGTACTCCCCGGGCCCGCCCTGCACGAGTGGGCGGACCTCGACGGCCGCGCCTTCGCCGGCCGGCAGCTCCAGGGCGCCTATCTCCACTGGGTGTACGAGCGGTCGGTGGCCGCGCTCCCGCCGGGTGTCACCGTCCACCACCACCCGCGCCGCGCCCTGCGTGTCAGCGGCCCCCGCGAGGGCCGCCAGCAGGTGTGGCTCGACGAGCGCGCCCGCCCCCTCCTCGCCGACACGGTCGTCCTCGCCCAGGGCCACTTGGACGCCGAACTCGACGAAGAGCAGCGGGAGTTGAGTGAGTACGCTCGCGAACACGGGCTCGTCCATCTGCCGCCCGACTTCACCGCGGACAGCGATCTGTCCGCGCTCGCTCCCGGCGAGGATGTCCTCGTCCGCGGCTTCGGCCTGGCATTCGTCGACCTGATGGTGCTCCTGACCGAGGGCCGCGGCGGACGGTACGAAGGGGACACGTACATCCCCTCGGGGCGTGAGCCCGTCCTGCACGTCGGCTCCCGGCGCGGCATCCCGTACCACTCCAAGATCGGCTACGACTGGACCGGCGAGCGCCCGCCGCTGCCCCGCTTCCTCGGCCCCGCCGAGATCGACGAACTCCTCGCCCGCCCCGACGGCTACGACTTCCGGCGCGACGTGTGGCCCCTCGTCGACAAGGAGCTGGGCTTCGCCCACTACCACCGCCTGTTCACCGCCCACCCCGAGCGCACCCGCGTCGCCTGGGCCGACTTCGAGGAGAAGTACGCGGCAGCCGAACCGCTGAGCGCCGAACTCCAGGCCCTCGTGGCCTCCGCCGTGCCCGACCCGGCGGACCGCCTCGACCTCACGGCCCTCGACCACCCGCTGGACGGCGTACGCCACACCTCGTACGAGGAACTCCAGGACGGGCTGCGCGGCTACATCACCGCCGACCTCGAACGCCGCCACGACCCCGCGCACAGCCCCGACCTCGCCGTGTTCCTCGGTCTGCTGTCCGTGTACGGGCAGGTCGTGCGGCTGGGCGACATCGGGTCCTGGTGGCACGGCTTCTTCAGCTATCTCGCCTCCGGGCCGCCGGGGCCGCGACTTCGGCAGCTGCTCGCGCTCTCCCGGGCAGGCGTCGTGAAATTCATCGGCGCGGACATGCAGGTCACCGCGCAGGACGGCGCCTTCCGCGCGACGAGTGCCACCGTCCCCGGCTCCGTCGTCGAGGCCCGCGCCCTCGTCGAGGCCCGCCTGCCGCACCCCACCCTCGCCCGCACCCGCGACCAGCTCCTGCGCGAGCTGTACGAGGACGGGGCGCGGGCGACCCCGGCCGGGCTCCTCGCGGTCGACCCCGAGGACGGGCGCGTCCTGCACCGCGACGGCACGGCGCACCCGCGCCGCTTCGCGCTCGGCCCGCACACGAACGCGCGCGGCGCCGGAGCGTTCACCCGGCCGCGTACGAACAGCCCCTCGTTCCGGCAGAACGACGCCACCGCACGCGCGGTCCTGGCGTTCCTGCGCGACCTCTCCTGTCGCGCCGCAGCCTGAACCCGGCCCCACCCCGTACCTTTCCGTCCTCCTGAGGAACCCCCATGTCCCTGACCAGTGATCCACCCATCGACAAAACGACATCAGCCACGACCCCCGGCGGCGCCGTCGACTACGGCGCGCTGAAGGTGGTGCCCGTCCGCCACCCCTGGCGCTGGGCCGCCATCGTCGCGACCGCCGTGCTGCTCGCCCAGTTCGCGCACGGATTCATCACCAACACCGGCTGGGAATGGGGGGTGTTCGCCGACTACTTCACCGCCGACGTGATCCTCAAGGCGGTGTGGACCACCCTTCAGCTGACGTTCTACGGAACGGCCCTCGGGTTCGCGCTCGGCATCGTCCTGGCCTTCATGCGCCTGTCGGCCAGCCGGTTCCTCCAGGCCGTCGCCTTCGGCTACATCTGGGCGTTCCGCTCGATCCCGCTGATCGTGCAACTGCTCTTCTGGTTCAACCTGGCCTATCTGTACAAGGAGTTGCAGTTCGGGATCCCCTTCGGGCCCGGCTTCCTCTCCTTCGACACGATGGGCCTGGTCGGCGCGATGAGCGCGGCCGTCCTCGGGCTCGCGCTGCACCAGGCCGCGTACGCCGCCGAGATCGTGCGCGGTGGCGTACTGGCCGTCGACGGCGGCCAGTTGGAGGCCGCGGCCGCGCTCGGCATCCCCCGGCTGCGGCAGATCCGCCGCATCGTCCTGCCGCAGGCCATGCGCTCGATCCTGCCCAACGCGGCCAACGAGGTGATCTCCCTCTTCAAGGGCACCTCGATCGTCTCCGTCATGGCGATCGGTGAGCTCTTCTACCAGGTCCAGGTCATCTACGGCCGCAACGGGCGCGTGGTGCCGCTCCTGATGGTCGCCACCGTCTGGTACGTGCTCCTGACCAGCGCGCTCTCCGTCCTCCAGCACTACGTAGAACGACACTTCTCGAAGGGAACCACCCGATGAGCGACGCGGGCGCCGACCGGACCATGGTCGACATCAAGGCCGTCCACAAGAGCTTCGGCACACTGGAGGTGCTGCGCGGCATCGATCTGGAGGTGCGGACCGGCGAGGTCACCGTCGTCCTGGGCCCGTCGGGCTCGGGCAAGTCCACGCTCCTGCGCACCATCAACCACCTGGAGAAGGTCGACAGCGGCTGGATCAGCGTCGACGGCTCCCTTGTCGGCTACCGCCGTTCCGGCGACAAGCTGTACGAGCTGCGCGAGCGTGAGGTGCTCAAGCAGCGCACCCAGATCGGCTTCGTCTTCCAGAACTTCAACCTGTTCCCGCACCTCACGGTCCTGGAGAACATCGCCGAGGCCCCCGTCTCCGCCCTCAAGCGCCCCCGCAAGGAGGCCCTCGACCACGCGCGCAGGCTGCTCGACCGGGTCGGGCTCGCCGACAAGGCCGGCGCCTACCCGAAGCAGCTCTCCGGCGGGCAGCAGCAGCGCGTCGCCATCGCCCGCGCGCTGGCCCTCGAACCGAAGCTGCTGCTCTTCGACGAGCCGACGTCAGCGCTCGACCCGGAACTCGTCGGTGAAGTCCTCGACGTCATCAAGGACTTGGCGCTCCAGGGCACCACGATGATCGTCGTCACGCACGAGATCGGCTTCGCCCGCGAGGTCGCCGACACCGTCGTCTTCATGGACGAGGGCCGCATCGTCGAACAGGGCGCCCCCGGCGACGTACTGGACGCACCGCGGCACGACCGCACGAGGGCGTTCCTCTCCAAGGTCCTGTGACCCTCACTCCCTGTTTCCGCACTTCCTTTCAACTCGCCTTTTATCAACAGGAGTTCACCCATGCTGTCTCGCCGCACCCTCGCCCTGTCCGTCGCCGCACTCGTGGCCGCGCCCCTGCTCACCGCCTGCGGAGGTGACAGCGATGCCGCGACCGGCACCGGCAAGGGCGGCTCCGAGAAGGCGGGCGGCATCAACATCGGGCCCGACCAGCACCGCATCCGCGCCAAGAAGGTCGACGCGATCGCCGCCAAGCTGCCGGCCGCGGTCCGTGAGCGCGGCACGCTCAGGCTCGGCGGCAGCGCCGACGCCTCGCCGCCACTCGGCTTCTACGCCACCGACGACAAGACCCGCATCGGCTCCGAGATCGACCTCGCGACCCTCGTCGCCGACACGCTCGGCCTGAAGATCGAGTTCTCCCCGGTGTCCTGGGAGAACCTCTTCGTCGGCCTCGACAGCGGCAAGTTCGACGCCGTCTTCTCGAACGTCACCGTCACGGAGGAACGCAAGGAGAAGTACGACTTCGCGACCTACCGGCTCGACAACATCGCGTTCGAGGCGAAGAAGGGCACGAGCTGGCGGGTCAAGGAACCCAAGGACGTGGCCGGGAAGACCATCGCCGTCGCCTCCGGCACCAACCAGGAGAAGATCCTCGTCGACTGGAGCAAGAAGGACGAGAAGGCGGGCCTGAAGCCGGTCACCATCAAGTACTTCCAGAAGGACACCGACTACTACCTGGCCCTCCAGTCGGGGCGCATCGACGCCTACCTCGGCCCGAGCCCCAGCGCCGCCTACCACGTGCAGTCCGCGGGCCAGTCGCAGATCATCGGCACGCTCTCGGGCGCAGGCGACCGGATCCAGGGCAAGATCGCCGCCACGACGAAGAAGGACAGCGGACTCGTCGACGCGTACGCCGCCGCCCTCGACCACGTCATCGCGGACGGGTCGTACAGGCGCGTCCTGAAGCGCTGGGGCCTGTCGACCGAGGCGGTCGAGAAGTCGGAGATCAACCCGCCCGGCCTGCCCAAGCCGTAGGCCGCCCGCAACCCCCGTATTCCCCTTCCTCGTCCAAGGACCTGCTCATGACTACGTCAACCGGGCGCGGCCTGCTGCATCTCGCGGCGGCCGTCGACCAGCCCGACATCTACGACGCCGACCCGTACGTCACGCTCACGCGCCTCGCGGAACGCGGCGCCCTGGACTTCGTCACCCTCGGGGACTCCTTCGGCCGGCCCGGGCCCGACGCGCTCGCCGTGCTGTCCCGGGTCGCCCCGGCCACCGCCCGCATCGGCCTCGTCCCCACCGTCACCACCACACACACCGAGCCCTTCCATGTGCAGGCCGCCGTCGCCACCCTCGACTGGGTGAGCCGGGGCCGCGCCGGCTGGCGGCCCGAGGTGTCCGCCACCGGGGAGGAGGCCCGCCTTTTCGGCCGCAGGGCTGCCGCGCCCGCCGCGGAGCTGTGGCGCGAGGCCGGTGAAGTCGCCGACGTGGCAACGCGGTTGTGGGACAGCTGGGAGGACGGCGCGGAGATCCGCGACGTGGCGACCGGACGTTTCATCGACCGGGAGAAGCTGCACTACGTCGACTTCCGGGGCAGCACTTTCTCCGTGCGCGGCCCGTCCATCGTGCCGCGTCCGCCGCAGGGCCACCCCGTCACGGTCGTCGACACCGCGGAGCAGCACGCGTACGACGTCGCCGCCCGCCACGCCGACGTCGCCCTGGTGAACGCGACGGGTCCGGCGCGGGCCGCCGCCGTCCGCGCCGGGCTGCGCCGCCGCGCCGCCGAGTACGGCCGCGATCCTGACGGGCTGCGCGTCCTGGCCGCGCTGCGCATCGACCTCGGCGGCGGGGAGCACGCGGCCGTGCCCGGCCACGGCGGGGGAGGGCCGCTGCCGAGCGACCTCGGCCCGCTCTACCGGGGCGGCCCGGTCGACCTCGCCGACCTCGTCACCGCCTGGCACCGCGCCGGAGCCGTGGACGGCTTCCACCTCACACCCGTCGAGCCGCGCCGTGACCTGGAGCGGCTCGTCAACGGCACGGTGCCGTTGCTCCAGCACCGCGGCCTGTTCCGCACGTTCTATCCGGGCAGCACCTTCAGGGAGCACCTGGGGCTCGCCCGGCCCGCCAACCAGTACGCAGCGCTCGCGGGGGGCCCGTCATGACCTCAACTGCCGTGCAACACAGGCCCCGCGGCCGGAGGCCGCTCAGCAAACACATCCATCTGGCCGCCCACTTCCCGGGGGTCAACAACACCACCGTCTGGACCGATCCGCGCTCCCGCTCACAGATCGACTTCGCGTCGTTCGAGCACCTCGCCCGCACCGCCGAGCGTGGCCTGTTCGACTTCTTCTTCCTCGCGGAGGGGCTGCGACTGCGCGAGCACAAGGGGCGCGTCCACGACCTCGACGTCGTCGGGCGGCCGGAGTCCGTCACCGTCCTGAACGCCCTCGCGGCCGTCACCGAGCGCCTCGGTCTCGCCGCGACCGTCAACGCGACGTTCAACGAGCCCTACGAGACCGCCCGCAGGTTCGCCACGCTCGACCACCTCAGCGGGGGCCGCGCCGCCTGGAACGTCGTCACCTCCTCCGACGCCTTCACCGGCGAGAACTTCCGCCGCGGCGGCTACCTCGACCGGGCGGACCGGTACACGCGCGCCGCCGAGTTCGTCGCCACGGCCCGCGAGCTGTGGGACTCCTGGACACCCGAAGGCCGGCCCCGCCCCTTCACGCACACCGGCCAACACTTCGACATCGAGGGTGAGTTCACCCTGCCGCGCTCCCCGCAGGGGCACCCCGTCGTCATCCAGGCCGGGGACTCGCCCGAGGGGCGTGAGTTCGCGGCGTCGGCGGCGGACGTGATCTTCACGCGGCACGGCACGCTGGAGGCGGGCCGCGCCTTCTACGCCGATGTGAAGAGCCGGCTCGCGACGTACGGGCGGACCGCCGAGGACCTGAAGATCATGCCGGGTGTCACCGTGGTCCTCGGCGACACCGCCGCCGAGGCGCAGGAGCGGGCCGCCGGGATCCGGCGCCAGCAGGTGTCCCCGCAGAACGCGCTCCTCACCCTGGAGCAGATCTGGGGCGTCGACCTCTCCGCGTACGACCCCGACGGGCCGCTGCCGGACATCGATCCGGTCGTCGACTCCGGGCTCTCCCAGGGCCGTACCAAGCGCGGCGACCCCCGTGCCATCGCCGAGCAGTGGCGCGCCCTGTCGCGCGCCAAGGGTCTGTCCATCCGGCAGACCGTCATCGAGACCACCACGCGCCAGTCGTTCATCGGCACCCCGCAGGCCGTCGCCGCCGAGCTCGACGAGTTCGTGCAGAGTGACGCGGCCGACGGCTTCATCCTCGTACCGCACCTCACTCCGGGCGGCCTGGACGAGTTCGTCGACCAGGTGGTGCCCCTGCTCCAGGAACGCGGGGCCTACCGCACGGAATACACCGGTACGACGCTGCGCTCCCATCTGGGGCTGAAAGAACCCGTACGCCCCGCACGCGAGGAAGGCGTGACCGCATGACCGACGACGCAGCCGACGCCTGGCAGCAGTGGCACGAGCAGCGGACCGCATCCGTCTCCGAGCCCTACGGACCGCTCGCCCTCACCGGCACTCCCCCAAGCTCTTAAGGAGCAGGGGGGACCCCCATGCTGGACGACTATCCGGAAGGCAAACTTCCGGCCATTCCAGGGAAGTGGCGGGCCGACGGCGGCCACGTCGTCCTGACCGCCGCCCCCGAGGACGGCCTCACCCGCGACGGACAGCCGCTGACCGGCGAGGTGCGGCTCACGGCCGACGCGCGGATCGGCCTCGGCGAGCGCCGCCTCGTCGCGATCGTGCGCGAAGGCCTGTGGGCCGTACGCGACTTCGACCCGCAGTCGGGGCCGCGACGCGACTTCGGAGGCATCGAGGTCACCGTCCACGACCCCCGCTGGACGGTCGAGGGCCGCTTCACGCCGTACGAGGAGAGCCGCACGGTCCGCGTCGAGAACGCCGACGGCAAGGTGCGCGGCCTCGGCCTCGGCGGTGAACTGGCCTTCTCCCTCGACGGGCAGGACCTGTCCCTGCAGGTCGCGGTGCAGGCGGACGGCTCGCTGTGGGCCGTGTTCGCCGACGCCTCCAGCGGCGACGGGACCTTCCGGTTCCGCTTCCTGCGGCCCGCCGCGCCCGACGCCGAAGGCCGTACGAGCGTCGACTTCAACCGCGCGGTGCTGCCGCCCTGCGCCTTCGCCGACCAGTTCGTCTGCCCCTTCCCGCCGCCCGGCAACACCCTGCCGGTCAAGATCGAGGCCGGCGAACGGAACCTCGTCGGCCGCCACTCCGTCTGACAGGGGAGCCGAGCCCCGGCGGCCTGCGACCAACCGCAGAAGCCGTCGGGGCATGTGGCCGTGTACCGGACAGACGGCCGAAAGGCGCCCTTGTGCCGGTCAGTTGAAACGCCGAATACTCCCGAAGCAGCGCTTGTCAGGGGCACCGCATCTTCGGAACATTCCGGAATCCGGAATCCGAACGGGGTCGCTGACTGCGCCTCACGGGCCCCCGACCCCACGCGGGGCCCCCGACTTCCCTCGGGAGGAACGACCAGTGAGGATCAAGCGCACCACCCCCCGCAGTGGCATAGCGAGACGCGCCCGGATGATCTCCGTGGCCACCGGACTCGTCGCCATCGGCGCACTCGCCGTCCCCACGGCCAGCGCGTCGGACGCGCCCGTCGCGCACACCTTCAGCGCGACCCAGCTCACCCAGGCCGGCACGTCCGTCCTGAAGTCCGATGTACCCGGCACCGCCTGGGCGGTCGACCAGAAGACCAACCAGGTCGTCGTCACCGCCGACAGCACGGTCTCCCAGGCCGAGATCGCCAGGATCCAGAAGGCGGCCGGCAGCAACGCGGGCGCCCTGAAGATCGAGCGCACCCCCGGCACGTTCAAGAAGCTGGTCTCCGGCGGCGACGCCATCTATGCGAGTAGCTGGCGCTGCTCGCTCGGCTTCAACGTCCGTTCGGGCAGCACCTACTACTTCCTGACCGCGGGCCACTGCACCGACGGCGCCGGCACCTGGTGGTCGAACTCGTCCCACTCGACGACCCTCGGTTCGACCGCGGGATCCAGCTTCCCGGGCAATGACTACGGCATCGTCAGGTACAGCACCACGGGGACCCCGCCCGGAACGGTCGGCAGCCAGGACATCACCGGTGCGGCCACGCCGTCCGTGGGGACCACGGTCACCCGGCGCGGCTCGACCACCGGCATCCACAGCGGCCGCGTCACCGCGCTCAACGCCACCGTGAACTACGGCGGCGGCGACATCGTCTCCGGCCTCATCCAGACCACGGTCTGCGCCGAGCCCGGTGACTCCGGCGGCCCGCTCTACGGCGGCTCCACCGCGTACGGCCTGACCTCCGGCGGCAGCGGCAACTGCACCTCCGGCGGTACGACCTTCTTCCAGCCGGTCACCGAGGCGCTGAGTGCGTACGGAGTGAGCGTCTACTGATCCGTGTCCCCCGGCCGGCGGTCACCGGCCTTCGGACAGTCTGACCTGCAGCCAGCAGCAGGGAGCCCCCGTACGGCAACTGCCGTGCGGGGGCTCGCCCTTGTGCGCGTTGCGGAGTTACCTTCGAAGGAGAAACCGTCGAAAAACGTCCTGAGTGCCTGGGTCCGACCCCTGGAGGCCTCCATGGTCGAGGAGCTGGTGGTGGCGGGAGCCGCTGCCGCGTCCGCCGCGGTGATCTGCGTGACGGCTGCGGCGGGGCGCGTCGTCAGACAGTACGAGCGGGGCGTGGTCTTCCGCCTGGGGCGGCTGCGACCGGATGTGCGCGGCCCGGGGTTCACGATGATCGTGCCGTTCGTGGACCGGCTCCACAAGGTCAACATGCAGATCGTCACGATGCCGGTGCCCGCGCAGGACGGCATCACGCGGGACAACGTCACAGTGCGGGTCGACGCCGTCATCTACTTCAAGGTGGTCGACGCGTCCGAGGCCGTCGTACAGGTGGAGGACTACCGGTTCGCCGTCTCCCAGATGGCGCAGACATCGCTGCGGTCCATCATCGGCAAGAGCGACCTCGACGACCTTCTCTCGAACCGCGAAAAGCTCAACCAGGGCCTCGAGTTGATGATCGACAGTCCGGCCATCGGCTGGGGCGTGCAGATCGACCGGGTCGAGATCAAGGACGTGTCGCTGCCCGAGACCATGAAACGCTCGATGTCGCGGCAGGCCGAGGCGGAGCGCGAGCGGCGCGCCCGGATCATCAACGCGGACGCCGAACTCCAGGCCTCCAGGAAGCTCGCCGAGGCGGCCTCGGAGATGTCCGAACAGCCCGCGGCGCTCCAACTGAGACTCCTGCAGACCGTGGTGGCCGTCGCCGCCGAGAAGAACTCGACCCTCGTACTGCCCTTCCCGGTGGAGCTCCTGCGCTTTCTGGAGCGAGCGACCCCGGGGGAAGCGGTGCGGCAGCCGGGCGTCGAACAGCCGCCGATTCCCGGCCCCGTGGCATCGGAATCCGGACAGGACTAGACCTCACCCATTGCGGACCACCCCTCTGCGCGGAGTGTTTGCAGCGGGAACCGACGTGGTGCGACTGGCCTATGACGGGGGTGCACGCGGCCGGGTGAGGTCATAGCGTCAGTCGCACGCGCGTCCTGAAGTCGACCTTGTGTGTCCCCTGTGGCCGTCGGGATAGTGGGCGCGTCAACCTACGGGACCGGCTCACCCCACAGCGGTCGGTTCCGACCCCCCACAGGAGGACGAGAGTTGAAGCACCGACGCATACCCAAGCGGCGTGCCGCCGCGGTAGGAGCGGGCATCGCCGCTCTGGTCGCCGCGGGAGTCACCTTCCAGACTGCGAACGCGAGCACGGACACCCCTGATGTGGCCCCGCAGACCCTGTCGATCGCGAAGGCCGGAAATCTCGCCTCGTCCCTGACCAAGGACCTCGGCGCGGACTCGGCGGGCACGTACTACGACGCGAAGGCCGAGCAGCTCGTCGTGAACGTCCTGAACAAGGACGCGGCGGACGTCGTGCAGGCGGCCGGAGCCAAGGCCAGAGTCGTCGAGAACTCCCTGGCCGAACTGAAGGGCGCCCGTACCACCCTGAAGCAGGACGCGACGATCCCCGGCACCTCGTGGGCGGTCGACCCGGCCACCAACAAGGTCGTCGTGACCGCCGACCGCACGGTCGGCACGACCGCGTGGAGCAAGCTGAGCAAGGTCGTCGACGGTCTCGGCTCCAAGGCCGAACTCCGTCGCACCAAGGGGGAGTTCAAGCCCCTCATCGCGGGCGGCGACGCCATCTCCGGCGGCGGCGGCCGGTGCTCCCTCGGCTTCAACGTGGTCAAGGGCGGCCAGCCGTACTTCATCACGGCCGGCCACTGCACCGAGGCGATCTCGACCTGGTCGGACTCGAGCGGCAAGGAGATCGGCACGAACGAGCAGTCCAGCTTCCCGGACAACGACTTCGGCCTGGTCAAGTACACCGCCGACGTCGCGCACCCGAGCGAGGTCGACCTCTACAACGGCTCCAGCCAGCAGATCACCAAGGCGGGCGACGCGACCGTCGGCATGAAGGTGACCCGCAGCGGCTCCACGACCCAGGTCCACGACGGCAGCGTCACCGGCCTGGACGCCACCGTGAACTACGGCAACGGCGACATCGTCAACGGGCTCATCCAGACCGACGTCTGCGCCGAGCCCGGCGACAGCGGCGGCTCGCTCTTCTCGGGCGACACCGCGATCGGCCTCACCTCGGGCGGCAGCGGCGACTGCAGCTCCGGCGGGGAGACCTTCTTCCAGCCGGTGACGGAGGCGCTGTCCACGTTCGGCGCCGAGATCGGCTGAGGTAACGACAGCGAGACAGCCGGAAGGCTGGACAGCTAGACGCAGGGGGCCGGCCCGTCATCGACGGGTCGGCCCCTCGTGTTCTGAGCGGTTCGGGCGTTCCGGGCGCTTCGGGTGCTTCGGGGCCCGGGCGGGGTGTCGGCTGTCTGGATCATGCTCCCACGGTCCGGGGGGCACGGTGTTTGTGCAGGTGGGGTGGGCTGAACGGGTGCCCGGGGCAGTGACCTCACTCGGATGTCGCACATGCGTTCGATACTTGGTCTATGGTGGTGGTGGGGAGGCGAGAGCAGGTCGGTTCGAGGTGTGCAGGAGGTGCGTGTGCCAGGGTTCACGCATTTGCACACCGTTTCCGGGTTCTCCCTTCGGTACGGGGCCTCGCACCCGGAGCGGCTGGCCGAGCGCGCCTCCGAACGGGGCATGGACGCGCTCGCCCTCACCGACCGGGACACCCTCTCGGGCTCGGTCAGGTTCGCCAAGGCCTGCGTCAAGGCAGGGGTGCGGCCGCTGTTCGGGACGGACCTCGCGGTGAGCGGACCCCCGCCGGCCGGATCCCCCGCGCCGGGCCGCACCCCGGCCGAGCGTCGCAGGCAGCCCGTGCGCGGTGGTGCCTTCATCGACGAGTCGGCCCCGCGCGTGACCTTCCTCGCCCGCGACGGAGCCATCGGCTGGGCCTCCCTGTGCCGCCTGGTCACCGCCGCCCACGCCACCGGCGAGACCCGGCTGACCTGGGAGGACAACCACGGCGACGGCCTGACCGTACTGCTCGGACCCGCGTCCGACGTCGGCCGCGCGCTCGCCGCGGGCCGCCCCGACCGGGCCGCGCGCCTCCTCGTCCCCTGGCGGGAGATCTACGGCGACGCCCTGCGCCTCGAAGCCGTCCACCACGGACGCGAGGGCACGGGCCCCGGATCCCTGCGCCTGGCCGCCCGCACCGTCGGCTTCGCCGCCGAGCAGGGCATCCGCCCCGTCCTCAGCAACGACGTCCGGTACGCCGACCCGGGCCTCGGCCCGGTCGCCGATGTCCTCGACGCCGCGCGCCGCCTCGTCCCGGTCGACCCCCGCAAGGAACTCGACAGCGGCGAGCGCTGGCTGAAGGACGCCGGGGCCATGCTGATGACGGCCGAACGGGTGGTGGAGGCCGCGGGCTTCCGCCGCGACGCCGCGTACCGGCTGCTCGAACAGACCGACGCCGCGGCGGCCGAATGCCGCGTCGACCCCGAGGACGACCTCGGCATCGGCTCCGTGCACTTCCCCGAACCACGGCTCGTCGGCGCCGGCCGCCGCACCGCCCAGAGGGTCCTCACGTCGCGGGCGGCGGCGGGGATGCTGCGCCTCGGGTACGACCGGAAGCGGGAGTACTGGGAGCGGATGCACCGCGAGCTGGACATCATCGCGTACCACGACTTCGCCACCTACTTCCTGACGGTGTCCCAAGTCGTCGACGACGTACGGGACATGGGCATCCGGGTCGCCGCGCGCGGCTCCGGTGCCGGGTCCCTGGTCAACCATCTGCTCGGGATCGCGCACGCGGACCCGGTCGAACACGGCCTCCTCATGGAGCGGTTCCTGTCCAAGCGCCGCTCCGTCCTGCCCGACATCGACATCGACGTGGAGTCGGCCCGGCGCCTGGAGGTGTACCGGGCGATCATCGGCCGGTTCGGCGCCGAGCGCGTCGCGACCGTCTCGATGCCGGAGACGTACCGCGTCCGCCATGCCGTACGCGATGTGGGCGCGGCCCTGTCCATGGACCCGGCCGACATCGACCGGATCGCCAAGTCCTTCCCGCACATCCGTGCCCGCGACGCGCGGGCCGCGCTGGAGGAACTGCCCGAACTGCGGGAACTGGCAGGGGAGTCCCGGCAGGGCGGGGACAGGTACGGACGCATGTGGGAGCTGGTCGAGGCGCTCGACGCGCTGCCGCGCGGTATCGCCATGCACCCGTGCGGGGTGCTGCTCTCGGACGCCTCGCTGCTCGCCCGTACGCCCGTCATGCCGACCAGCGGCGAGGTCCCCCATAGCCTTAAAGGCATGGGAGGTGCCCCCATTCCCATGTCGCAGTTCGACAAGGAGGACGTCGAGGACCTCGGCCTGCTCAAGCTCGACGTCCTCGGGGTGCGGATGCAGTCGGCGATGGCGCACGCGGTCGCCGAGACCGAGCGGGCGACCGGCTCCACGGTGGACCTGGACGCGGTGGCGCCCGATGACCCGGAGACGTACCGGCTCATCAAGTCCACCGAGACGCTGGGCTGCTTCCAGATCGAGTCGCCGGGCCAGCGGGACCTGGTGGGACGGCTCCAGCCGGCCACCTTCCACGACCTCGTGGTGGACATCTCGCTGTTCCGCCCGGGACCCGTCGCCGCCGACATGGTGCGGCCGTTCATCGAGGCGCGGCACGGGCGCGCGCCGGTCCGCTATCCGCACCGCGACCTGGAGGGACCCCTGAAGGAGACGTACGGGGTCGTCGTCTTCCACGAGCAGATCATCGAGATCGTGAACATCATGACGGGGTGCGGCCGCGACGAGGCGGACCGGGTCAGGAGGGGGCTGTCCGACCCCGATTCGCAGGGGCGCATCCGGTTCTGGTTCGCACAGCAGGCGGCGGCGCACGGATACGACGCCGAGACCGTCGCCCGCACCTGGGAGATCGTCGAGGCCTTCGGGTCGTACGGGTTCTGCAAGGCACACGCCGTCGCCTTCGCGGTGCCGACCTACCAGTCGGCGTGGCTGAAGGCCCATCACCCGGCCGCGTTCTACGCGGGGTTGCTCACGCACGACCCCGGGATGTACCCGAAGCGGCTGATTCTCGCGGACGCGCGGCGGCGCGGGGTGCCGGTCCTTCCGCTGGACGTGAACAAGTCCGCGGTCGCTCACCGTATCGAACTGGTGTCTGATAAAGGGAGCGCCAGTCGCGAAAGCGGCGGTCACGAAAGCGGCGGTCGCAAAGAGGGGAAATGGGGCGTGCGGCTCGCGCTCTCCGACGTGCACGGCATCAGCGAGGCCGAGGCGGCCCGCATCGAGGAGGGGCAGCCCTACTCCTCGCTGCTCGACTTCTGGGAGCGGGCCAGGCCCAGCCGGCCGCTCGCGCAGCGGCTCGCCCAGGTCGGCGGGCTCGACGCGTTCGGCGCCAACCGGCGTGACCTGCAACTCCACTTGACCGAACTGCACCGGGGGACGCGCGGGTCCCGAGGTGCCCGCGGCGCCCAGCTTCCCCTGTCCGGCGGCCACGGGACCGCGCCGGCCGGCCTGCCCGACCTCGGCGACGCCGAGCGGCTCAGCGCCGAACTCGGGGTACTCGGGATGGACGTCTCCCGCCATCTCATGGGCGACCACGAGAAGTTCCTGGAGGAGCTGGGGGTGCTGACGGCGCGCCGCCTGCGCGAGGCAGAGCACGGCAAGGTCGTGCTGGTCGCGGGTGCCAAGGTCGCCACGCAGACCCCGCCGATCCGCTCCGGCAAGCGCGTCATCTTCACGACCCTGGACGACGGCACGGGCCTGGTCGACCTGGCCTTCTTCGACGACGCGCACGCCGCGTGCGCGCACACCGTCTTCCACTCGTGGCTGCTCCTGGTCCGCGGCACGGTCCAGCGGCGCGGCCCGCGCAGCCTCAGTGTGGTGGGCGCGGCCGCGTGGAACCTCGCGGACCTGGTGGAGGTGCGCCGGCAGGGCGGCCTCGACGCGGTGGCGCTGCGCCTGGCGGAGCCGCCCGAACAGCCGCCGTCCGACGAGGACGACCCGGTCGACGGCCGTCGCATCCGCATGGCCACGGGATACGAGATGCACCCCTGGGCGGACCTGCGCCCGGCGGGCGACGGCCAGTCCGGCCCACCGCGCAAACTGTGGCACCAGAGCCCGGGGAGCGCAGGATGACCACTCTGTACGTACGGTTCCTGCTGCCGCCAATGTACGAGGCGGCACTGCCCCAACTGATCGGCCTGCTGGGCGAGTTCAGCCCGACGGTCGAGGCGCTGCCGCCCGACGCCGCCCTCGTGGACCTGGGCGGCGCCGTGCGCTACTTCGGGCGGGACGCCGTCGAACTCGCCGCGATGATCCGGGTGCGGGCGCTCGCCCTGTACGGGGTGGAGTGCGTGATCGGCGCGGGCCCCGGCCCGATGCTGGCGCGGATGGCCGCGCGGACGGCCTCGCCCGGGGTGACCCGGGTGGTGCCGGGGGACCCCGGCGCCGTGGCGGAGTTCCTCGCGGGGCAGCCGGTCGCCGCGCTGCCCGGCGTCGGCGCCGCCACCGCCCGCACCCTGTGCGAGTACGGACTCGACACCCTGGACAGGGTGGCCGCCGCCCCGCAGGGCACCCTGCAACGGCTCACCACCGCCCGTATCGGCCGTGAACTGCACGAGAAGGCGCGCGGCGTCGACCGCACCCGGGTCACCCCCAACGCCGCCACGCGGTCCACCGCCGCCGAACGCCCCTTCCCGCGCGACGAACTCGACCCGTACCGGCACCGCCGCGCCCTGCTCTCCCTCGCCGACGAGCTGGGCGCCCGGCTCCGCGACGGGAAGCAGGTGTGCCGCTCGCTGACCCTCACCGTGCGCTACGCCGACCGGTCCACGACGACCCGCAGCCGTACGCTCCCCGAGCCCACCGGGCACACGACCGCGCTGTCCACGGCCGCGTACCGGATGTACGAGGCGCTCGGCCTGCAGCGGGCCAGGGTGCGGGCGCTCGCTCTGCGGGCGGAGGGGCTCCGCCCGGTCGAGGGTTCCGCCTGCCAGCTGACCTTCGACCCCGCGGACGAGAAGGCGCGGGCGCTGGAGGCGGTGGCCGACCGGGCCCGGGCGCGGTTCGGACCCGGGGCGATCGTGCCCGGGCGGCTCGCGGCGTGATTACTTACTGAGCCCAGGGCGGCGATACGCGCGTGCCGTCCGCCAGAACCGCCTCAGACCCGCGCCCTGCTCGACCAGTTGACCGCCGTCGCACCCGACGTACCCATCAGGCCCGCCTGGTGACACCGCGTCAGCACCGGGAGCGTCCAGCTACCACTGCAAGTTTTTACTGACGCGTAACTTCACTCTTTTACTACTGGCGCGTAATTTGGCTGGCAGCATCCTCGTGATCCGGATCACAGGGCACGCACCCCACATCGCAACTCCCTTGAGCCGCAAGGAGATCACACGATGCTGCCCCGGACCTGGAAACGTGCGGTCAGATCCCTGACCGCGGCCCTGCTGCTCACGGCCGCGGCCGGCGCGGTCCCCGCCGCCGCCCACGCCGACACCGCCGACAGATGGGGGTCCCCCCTGCTCGAGCGAAGTCGAGAGCTTGGGGGAGGCTGGAACAACTACGACTGCAAGCCGTCGGCCGCGCACCCGCGCCCCGTCGTCCTCGTCCACGGCACCTTCGGGAACTCCGTCGACAACTGGCTGGTCCTCGCCCCCTACCTGGTGCACCGCGGCTACTGTGTCTTCTCGCTCGACTACGGACAGCTGCCCGGCGTCCCGCTGTTCAACGGCCTCGGCCCCATCGACAAGTCGGCGGGCCAGCTCGACACCTTCGTCGACAAGGTGCTCGCCGCCACCGGCGCCCCCAAGGCCGACCTCGTCGGCCACTCGCAGGGCGGCATGATGCCCCGCTACTACCTCAAGTTCCTCGGCGGCGCCGCGAGGGTGAACTCCCTCGTCGGCATCGCGCCCGACAACCACGGCACCACCCTGAACGGCCTGACGAACCTCCTGCCGTACTTCCCCGGAGCCGGTGACCTGCTGACCCTCGCCACCCCCGGCCTCGCCGACCAGATGGCGGGCTCCCCGTTCATCACCAAGCTCAACCAGGGCGGGGACACCGTCCCCGGCGTCCACTACACCGTCATCGCGACCAAGTACGACGAGGTCGTCACGCCGTACGGCACCCAGTTCCTGAGCGGCCCCGACGTCCACAACGTCAAGCTCCAGGACCTGTGCTCCGTCGACCTGTCCGAGCACGTCGCCATCGGCACCATCGACCGCGTCGCCTTCCACGAGGTCGCGAACGCCCTCGACCCGGCCCACGCCACCGCCACCACCTGCGCCTCGGCGGTGAGTTGAGCGCACCGCAGCCAGAAACGCAAAAGGGCCGCCGTCTCCAGGAGCGGGCAGGGAGACGGCGGCCCGGCTGTGCGGCGTCAGCGGCTGTGACGCCCGCCCGCCACGGAACGGCGCCGCACCGACGCGAACAACGTCGCGGCACCGATCGCCAGAACCGCGGCGCCGCCCATCGCGAGGTACGGGGTGGCGCTGTCGCCACCCGTCTCGGCGAGGTTCTCGTCGGCGAGGGGCTTCGCGGAACCGCCCTTCGCCTCGGGCCCGTTGCCGCCCGTCGAGTCATCGGCGGCGTCGGCAGCGGGGGCCGCGGACTCCTCGGCCTGCGGCTCGGCGCTGCCCCCGGCGTCACCGTGGTGGTGCTCCACGGACGACTTGCCGGCACCGTCCGCGATCTCCTGGTCGGAGGGCGCGGACGCGGCGGGAGCGGCCGCACCGGCCCCGCCGTCCTTGCCGAACACCACGTCGGAGCAGGTGTAGAAGGCCTCGGGGGAGTCGGAGCGCTGCCAGATCGAGTAGATGAGGTGCCGGCCCGACCGCGCCGGGACATCACCGTCGAAGACGTAGTCGCCGTTCTCCATCTTCGGGTCGGTGACCTTCACGAAGGGCTGAGCCTCCAGGTCCGACCACTTCAGCGGCTTCGCCGGGGCGCCGCGGTATCAGCCACACCATCCCCGAGAGGGCCGACCAGATCCGCAACCGGGTCCGCCGCGGCAGCCGGGGTGGGCGACCGCCGGCCTTCGACAAGCAGCTCTACAAGCAGCGGAACGTCGTGGAGCGGTGCTTCAACCGGCTCAAGCAAGGGCGCGGCATCGCGACCCGCTACGACAAGACCGTCGAGTCCTACCGGGCAGCTGTCTCCCTCGCCTCGCTCCTGATGTGGGCGTGACATTTGAGGACAACTACTAGAGAGGATCGGGCGGCTCAGCGCTCCACGCGCTGCAGGCCCCGCACGGCAGGAATCGCCAACAACAGGGCGCAGGTGACGAGCGCCATCCCCGCGGACACCCCCAACAGCGGCACCGTGCCCACGACGACCGCGAGCGGCCCCGCCACCGCCTGCCCGATCGGCTTCATCACCAGTGAGCCGGCCGCGTCGTAGGCGTGCACCCGGCCGAGCACATCCTGCGGTATATGTGTCTGCACGCTGGTGTGGAACATGACGATCCAGAACGCCATACCCACGCCGCTCACCGCATAGCATCCGGCGATGAGCGGCGCGGGAAGACCGAGAGCGACCCCCAACGGCATGAGCGTCCAGACGATCATGGAGAGGGCGCCGGCCCGGAGCGGATACCGCGGGCGGAGCCTGATCGCGATGATTCCGCCCAGCACGCTGCCCGCCCCGAGGGCCGACATGACCAGCCCGAACGTCGACGCTCCGTAGTCCGTGACGAGCGTACTGTAGCCGAGAGTCATGGCGGGACCGGCCCCGGCCAGCTGCCAGAACATGTAGACGACGATGACGCTCCACAGCCAGGTCCTGGCCCGGAACTCCCGCCACCCCTCGACGAGATCGGCCCGGAACGACGACGCGCCGTCCCGCCCGAATGGGCCCATCGGAATCGAGCGGAGGAGGAACAGGCAGACACCGCTGACCGCGAAGGACAAGGCATCGAGGGCGATCACCGCCGCAGGAGAGGCGACCGCCAGCAGCAGGCCGGCCAGCGACGGGCCGATCACGGCAGTGATGGACTCCGATATGCGGAGGGTGGCGTTCGCCTTCTGCACGTCCTGGGCTATGCGCGGGGTGATGCTGGCGACTCCGGGCTGGAAAATCGCGCTGCCCGCCCCGACCAGGGCCAGCAGCACCAGGATCTGCCACAGCTGCGGCGTACCCAGCAGGAACAGCAGCGCCAGCACCGCCTGGAAGCACAGCCGGGCGGTGTCCGAGACGATCATCAGCCGTCGGGCGCCGTAGCGGTCGGACAGCACCCCGCCGAAGATGATCAGTGCTGCGAACGGCGCTATGAGCGCGGCGAGCGCATAGCCCACGCCACTCGCCCCGTAACCTGCCCGGATCACGGCGGCCGTGGTGGCGACGGGAAGCATCGCGTCGCCCAGCAGAGAGGTGGTGCGGGCGGCGAAGAACAGCCGGAAGTCCGCTGTCCACAGCGGCGGATCTGACGGGCTCTCCTTGACGTGCAGGTCACGGGCCATGTCCGAGCCGGCCACTGCTCACCATCCCCCACGTATGCCGTTGACGCCGGTCAGAGGAGACACTCTCGTGCGCTGGGGGCCTTCGGTCAACGGAATATGTTCGAGAAGCTCAGCACGCCCGCGAATGCGCAAGATTTGAAGACACCACCTAGGGGACACCTAGAGGCGATTCCTTCGGATCACCTTGCTGATCAGATGAAGATGGTGGCGCAACGAAGTGCATGGGCCTAAGGGCTGTCTCCTTAGTCGAGCCGGGTAGGCGGCCGGGTCGGAGCAGTCCGGCAGTCCGGGGCGGGGGTGTGTCGGTGTGGTGCGGCAGGATCACCTGTATGACAGACGGAATCGCCTGGCTCGCGGAGCCACAGAGCATCGCCTTCGGCGGCTACAGCGTGACGTTGGCCCGAGGGCTCGGGGTCGAGGAGCTGGCGGCGCGGATTGCAGCCTCGGCCCAGTGGTCGGAGCGGACGGTGGAGCCGGTCGGGGAGCTCACCGGAGACGGGCTGGTCGAGGCCTTGGACTCGGAGTACGGGGACGCCTGGGACGGGATCGGGCTGCGGCTGGGGGTGAGCGGAGAGTGGACCTTCGCGGTGGCGTACGGGGGCTGGTTCGGGGAATTCCGGGACGATCCGGCGATCTCCGAGGGCGAGGCCGAGGTCTTTTTGGTGGAGTACGAGGAGGAGAACGGCAAGCCGGTGCCGCCGACCTTCCGCTACCACCGGGACGGCCGGAGGGTGTGCTCGTTCAATCTGCACCTGGACGACTCCTGGGGTAACGGCCAGGTCGTCGGAGACCCCGAAGCCGCGGGGAAGGTGAAGGAGTTGCTGAGCGCAGAGGGCCTGCCAGACGAGGAGCGTGCGGACCGCGAGGTGCACCGGACCATCCTCGGGGTGCTGGAGCGGCACTTCGGTCTGACACTTCCCCGGGGCCTGGTGCTGGAGGCCCCGCTGCCGGCCGTCCTGCTCGCCGAATAGACCCCGCTTCTTGGACCGGTGAGTGACTCGTGGTGGGGGCTGGTCCCCGTCCCCTGCCTGCTGGGCTGTGGCTTTAGGTTCAAGGGAGCGGAGGTGCGGGGCAAGCTGCGAACTAGCCATCGGTGGTTGCTTGTTGTCGATATCCACCCCGAGGGGCAGTCTGTAGCGCAGCGGTCCCGCGGCCCGCGCCGGGGGCGGGCAGGGGGCGGCGTCGCACACCCTGTCACTACCGGCGATGCCCCAACCACAGCGATGCACGGCGGGCGTGCAGCGGCTGATCGCAAGCCGGGGCGTCTAGGGCTCCTTTCGCACCGTGGCCCCCTATTTGGCTCCCCAATGGTCAGGGGTAAGTCGTGGCGCCTCGCTGACCTGCATCGCAGGTCAGCGAGGCGCTTTTGGGTCTTTACGGTGCGTTTAAGGGAGGGCTAATCGGGGGCTCAGGCTGCGATCACGTCCCGTACTGTGCGGCCATGACTCACACAGTTCGCCGCGCCGAAGCAGCCGACGTACCCGCAGTGAAAGCGGTGACCGACGACGCGTACCGCCACTACATCGACCGGATCGGAGTGGTGCCCGCGCCCATGGAGGCCGACCACGGCGCCGAGGTGGCCGCGGGCAAGGTGTACGTCGTGGACGGCGAGCGGGGCGGCGCGCCCGCCGTCATCGGGCTCGTCGTCGTCGAGCCCCGCGAGGACCATCTGTTCCTCGACAGCATCGCCGTCCACCCCGACGCCCATGGACAGGGCGTGGGGCGGCGGCTGCTGGCGTTCGTCGACGAGCACGCGCGCGTGCTCGGCCTTCCCGAGGTGCGGCTTTATACGAACCAGAAGATGTGGGAGAACCAGGAGCTCTATCCGCGCTACGGATACGAGGTCGTGGAGCGCCGCACCGACGGCCTCTACGACCGCATCCACTACCGCAAGCGGCTCTCCGCGGCCCCGCCCGCCTGACGCGTGTGTCCCGGCCCGCTCACTCGTCGGGCCACCACGTGCGACGGATGTCCTTGCGCACTTCCGGACGGTCGTGGCGGCGCTCCGCGGCGGCGTCGTCCTGCTGCTGCCGGCGGGTGGTGCTGGTCTTCGCCACGGGCTTGTTGATGGTCACACGGCGCATGACTGCCTCCTGTGCCTACCCCGGTTCCACTGCGGTACCGCTGTAGACGTGTTCCCCGGAGGGTGACGCATCGAAGCGTGATTGTCAGTGGCAGGTGTCACGATCTGGGCATGAGGATGAGCGAGGACACCACGAATCGGGACATGGCGCCCCTCGAACCGGTCGACTGGGACGCCGAGGCCGCCGCATTCGACGACGAACCCGACCACGGCCTGCGTGACCCCGCCGTGCGCGGGGCCTGGGCCGCGCGCCTGCGGGACTGGCTGCCGGACCACCCCTGCGACCTGCTCGACCTGGGCTGCGGCACGGGCAGCATGTCGCTGCTCGCCACCGACCAGGGGCACAGCGTGACCGCGGTCGACCTGTCGCCCGCCATGGCGGACCTCGCGCGCGCCAAGCTGGCCGGCCGGGCCGCGCGGGTGCTCGTCGGGGACGCCGCGGCGCCGCCCGTCGCAGGCGAGACCTTCGACGTCATACTCGTGCGGCACGTCGCGTGGACACTGCCCGACCTCGACGGCGCCCTCGCGCACTGGCTCTCGCTGCTGCGGCCCGGCGGGCGGCTGATCCTGGTGGAGGGCGTGTGGGGAACGCTCAGCCCCGTCGGCGTCCCTGCGGCCCGGCTCACCGGCGCCCTCGCCCCGCTCGCCGCCCACGTCCGGCACGAACCGCTCTCCGGGGACGCGCTGCTGTGGGGGAGACGGGTCGAGGACGACCGGTACGCGGTGGTGGCGACCGTACGGTCCTAGGCGAGCAGCCGGCCGAACCCCTCGGTGCGCGCGAGGAGTTCGAGGTCGTCGAGAGCGCGGACTGCGGCCGCCGCCGCGTGCGGGTCACTCTCGGCGAGCCCGCTCTGAGCGAACTCGTCCTCGTCGAGGCGCAGTACGTCGCTGCCGTCCGCCGAGACCCACAGGTCGAGGTCGAGATCCTCCACGCGGAGCTCGCCGCCCTCGCGGACCGCCGGCCGCGTCACATCGCAGTACCAGCCCTTGAGCGTGCCGCCGCCGGTGCGCACCTCCTTGACCGCGTACCACCGGTCCCGCCAGTAGTGCTCGGTGAAGACGTCGCCCGGCCCGAACTGCACGAACCCGAAGTCCCTGACCCCGGGGGAGGCCCAGGCGGCGGTGACGGTCACGCGCGTGCCGTCGTCACGGACGACGTCCGCGGGGTAACGGATCTTGAGCCGGCCCGCCTTGACGAGGACCACGTCGAGGGCCTCGGCGGGATCAGGTGAAGGTGCGGACATGGCGTACCTCCGTGGCGCAGATCTCGTAGCCGAACCATTTGTTGATCGCGAGCATCGGGCCGTTCTCCGCGTCGTTGCCCGTGAACGCCTCGGTGATGCCGGCCTCGCGGGCGCGGTGCAGGGAGTCGTTCTTGGCGAGCTTGGCCAGGCCACGGCCGCGGAACTCCCGTGCGGTGCCGGTCATCCCGGACGTGTAGCGGGTCTCGTCGTCGGTGCGGGCCAGGCTGAACGCCACGGGCCGGCCGCCGGCCACGGCCACCGACGTCAGCCGATGGTCGGTCAGCGGATGGTGCCAGGTCTCGTCGAGCCAGTGCTCGTAGTCCGTGAACTCCGTGGCCACGTCGCTCGGTTCGTCGCTCACCGTCTCTGCGTCCAGGTCGAACAGGGGACGCGGGGAGTCCGCGAAGTCCTCGCCGGTCCGCAGCGTCACTCCGGCCGGCGGCGCGGTGAGCGGGGGCAGCGCGCCGTGCGCCAGGTCGAGTCGGAGGAAGTGGGCGGGGCGGCTGGCGTGGTAGCCGCGGCGCGCGGCGAACGCCCGGTCGTCCGGAGTGTCGAGCACCCATGAGTAGACGGCGACGGCGCCCTCACGGGCGAGGTACTCCTCCGCCGCCCGCACGATCAGGGACCCGGCCCCGAGCCCGCGGCGCTGCGGGTGCACATAGACGTTCACATAGCCCTGCCCCGGGTCCGGACTGTCGTACGCGATCCCGACCTGCGCGGTGCCGACGACCTCGCCGTCGGCCTCGGCGACCAGCGGCCGGTACCGGGCGTCCGGATGGGCGTGCGCCAGATCGAAGGCGACCGACTCGGCAGTCGCGAGCATGGCGGGCAGCGCGGCGCGCCGCACCCGGGCGAACGCCGCAGCGTCCTCGGGCCGCAGGGCCCGGACGATCACAGTCATACGGCCGCACGCTACGCGCGGGGCGCGCCGGGGTGCCTCCCATTTTTCCGCGGTGCGGGACAATCGGCGCGTGACCTTGAAGATCGACATCGATGCGGGCGCGGCGACGGCGCCCTATGAACAGGTACGGGCCCAGATCGCCGGGCAGGCCCTCTCCGGGAGCCTGCCGGTCGGCTACAAACTGCCGACGGTGCGCGGGCTCGCCGAGACGCTCGGTCTGGCCGCGAACACGGTGGCCAAGGCGTATCGGGCGCTCGAGTCGGACGGGGTGATCGAGACGCGCGGCCGCAACGGCACGTTCGTCGCCGCCGCCGGTGACGCGTCGGCCCGGGAGGCCTCGGTGGCGGCCGCCGTGTTCGCGGAACGGGCCCACCGCCTCGGCCTCACCGAGTCGCAGGCACTCGCCGCGGTACGGGACGCGCTGCGTGCGTCGTACGGGGAGAAGGGGTAACGGGAAGTACAGCCCCGCACCTACAAGTACAGCCCCGCCCCTACAAGTACAGCCCCGCGTCCGCCGACTCGCGCGGGTCCGGGACCGATGTCGGGCTGGTGCCGCGGCGCAGCGCGTACAGCTCGGCGAGTGTCGCGCCGTCGCGGCTCACGCCCTTCTCGCTGCCGAGCCAGTTCACCGACTCGCGGTGGGTCAGGGGGCCCACCTCGATACGGGCCAGGCAGCGGCCGGGGCGCACGACCGCCGGGTGGAGGCGCTCCAGGTCCTCGTTCGTCGTGACGCCGACCAGGACGTTCCGCCCCTGCCCGAGCAGGCCGTCCGTCAGGTTGAGCAGGCGTGAGAGCGCCTGCCCCGCCGTGTGCTTGGCCTCGCCCCGGATGAGCTCGTCGCAGTCCTCCAGGAGGAGGAGGCGCCAGCGGCCCTTCGCCGTGCCGTCGTCCTCGCCGATCGCGATGTCCATGAGATAGCCGACGTCGGAGAACAACCGCTCCGGGTCGAGTACGCAGTCGACCTGGCACCAGTCCCGCCAGGACCGGGCCAGGGTGCGCAGCGCGGACGTCTTGCCCGTGCCGGGAGGACCGTGGAGCAGGAGCAGCCGGCCCGCGATGTCCTGCGGGGTGGTCTCCATCAGCTGGTCCATGGCGCCGGCGACCGGCGCCGTGTAGTTCTCCCGCACCTCGTCCCACGTACCGGCCGAGATCTGCCGCGTGGTGCGGTGCGGCCCGCGCCGGGGCGAGACGTACCAGAACCCCATCGTCACGTTCTCCGGCTGGGGTTCGGGCTCGTCGGCGGCGCCGTCCGTGGCCTGTCCGAGCACCTTCTCGGCGAGCTCCGCGGTGGTCGCCGTCACCGTGACGTCGGCGCCCCTGTTCCAGCGCGATACGAGGACGGTCCAGCCGTCGCCCTCGGCGAGCGTCGCGCTGCGGTCGTCGTCGCGCGCGGAGCGCAGGACCACCGCGTCGGGCGGCAGGAGGGTGGCCCCCGACCGCACGCGGTCGATGTTCGCCGCGTGGGAGTGCGGCTGCTCGCCCGTCGCGAAACGGCCGAGGAACAGCGCGTCGACGACGTCGGCAGGAGAGTCGCTGTCGTCGACGTTGAGCCGGATCGGCAGCGCGTCGTGTGGGTTCGCAGACATGCCGCCATGATCCGCCACGCACGGCGCTCCCGCACGGGATTTCCGCAGCGCGTCACACGCTTGCCCGCACAGCGGCCCGGTCCCGCCGCGCCGTTACAACGCTGTCGCAGCGGAGTCTGTCCCTCCGCGAACGACCGTAGTTACTCTTGCCCTTGATGGGACGTCATGGGTGGAATTCGGGGGCACTGCGGTGGCGGCTCACCGCTCTGCTCGGCGTGGGGGTGGCCGCTCTGGCCCTGGTGCTGACAGTGATCAGCACACTGCCGAACGACCGGACCGACGACAGGGGCACCACGAGCGCGGGTGACAAGGTGCACGGTTCCCCGTCCGATCCGCCCGCACAGCTGGGGCCGGCGGTCGGGTGGGGCTTCACGCACACCCAGTACAGCGCGGACGAGGGCGACGACGGCGCGACGCGGCGGGTCGAGGACAGGCTCTCCGGCCAGTCGGTTCCGCAGATCCAGCACATCATGGGCTGGGGCGCGGGGAACCCGGAGCCCGTCAAGGGCCGTTACGACTTCGACGAGATGGACCGCCGGATCGACTTCATCAGGAAGTCGGGCGGCACTCCGGTCGTCACCCTGTGCTGTTCGCCGGACTGGATGAAGGGCGGCAAGGCCGGGGCTGACAACACGGACTGGAGCCGGCAGTCCCTGGAGACCGCGCCCGACCGCGCGCACTACAAGGACTTCGCCGCGCTCGCCGCGACGGTCGCCAAGCGCTACCCGGACGTGCGGCACTTCATCGTGTGGAACGAGTTCAAGGGCTTCTGGAACAACGGGAAGCAGCGCTGGGACTACGAGGGCTACACGGAGCTGTACAACCTCGTCTACAAGGCCCTCAAGAAGGTCGACGAGGACATCATGGTCGGCGGGCCGTACCTGGTGATGGACAGCGTCGACCCACGCCAGAGCGAGAACGCGTCGGCGGACGTGAAGGGGCCCTGGGGCAGCATGGACCAGCGCGTTCTCGACGCCTTCGACTACTGGAACAAGAACAAGGCGGGCGCGGACTTCGTCGTCGTCGACGGCTCCAGCTACACCGTCGACGACGAGCTGCTGCCCGACGAGTTCAAGGCCACGGACAAGCTCACCGCCGTCGGCAAGTGGGTGGAGCGACAGACCGGAGACCTGCCCCTGTGGTGGGCCGAGTACTACGTGGAGCCCGGCGACCGGAACGACGACCGCAAGGGCTGGAGCGAGCCGCACCGCGTCGCCGTCCAGGCGTCCGGCCTCGTCGCGATGGCCAAGGGTGGCGCGTCCTCGGGCTTCTACTGGAACCCGGAGGACAAGACGGGTGCGACGTGTGCCGGCTGTCTGTGGACGCCCACGCAGTCGGGCGACGGCGGCGCGAAGCTGCCCATGTACGACCTGATCGCCCGCTTCCACAAGGCGTTCCCGCCGGGCACCGAGTACGAGACGGTGCCGGTCGCCGCGGACGACGTACCGAACGTGCGGGTGCTCGCCGACGACAAGACCGTCGTCGTGGTGAACACTCTGAACCGGAAGATCAGTGCGCAGGTCGACGGGAAGCGGTTCGAGATGGGTGCGTTCGAACTGAAGTGGCTCGAGCGGAAGTAGTCCGCCCGGGCCACGTCTCACCGTGAAATGGGCCTACGCCATCGTCAGGAACCTCTGGAGGATGGACGCGAGCAGCACCGTGAGCAGCGGCAGCGAGAACCAGAAGCTGCTCTGCAGCCAGCGCAGTTGCCGCACGCCCGGCCGGACCGCCACCCGCACGATCTCGCGCGCCCCGAGCAGCAGAACCAGGGCGACGGCTGAGAGGCCGCCCACCACGGACCACGGGGTCCAGGTGATCTGCGGGCCGATGGGCCCCGGCTCGGCCTTCGGGACCTCACCGCTCGGCTGCTTGCGCAGCGTGTACATGGTGACGTCGTCGTTGACGAGGACCTTCGTCAGTTCTCGGCGGTCGTCGAGGTTGCGGATGAGCCGGGTCTCCCAGGTCTTCGAGTAGCCGACGTCCATCTGCAGATAGACGACCTGACTCTTGTTGATCATGAGGTACGAGTTCGGGCCCGCGTCCTTGAGCGCCTTCACCAGGCTGGAGACGAGCACGGGGTCGACGGGCGCGAGCGTGGGAACGTACTGCACCTTCTCCATGTCACGCGTGCCCCACGGCATCGCGGGCGTGACGTTGTCGACGGTGTCGTTGCTCATCCACAACAGGCGGACCGTCGGGTCGTCGTGCGCGTAGACGTAGTCCATCGCCGCGACCTCGCCCTGCCTGATCCGCTCGAACGGCTCGTTGCCCCAGCGCGCCACGAGGAACCCGCCCATGAGGATCAGGCCGGCCAGCAGCGCGGCGAGCGGCGCGAGGCTCACCCGGTCGCGGTCGCGTTCCTTCGCGGTGATCCCGGTGCGCGGGAACAGCGCGAGCCCGGCGAGCAGCGCGGCGCCCGGCAGCGCGAACATGAAGACGCGCAGCGCCATCTCGCCGCCGTACGACTGCATGCCGAAGCCCAGGAACGGGACGAACGTGAGGACGAGGAGGGAGCGCTCCCGGTACTTGGCGTCGCGCCGCCGCCACCAGCCCCAGCACGCGAACGCCATCACACCGCCGGCGAGCAGCACGCGCGCGTAGAGGACGAGTTTGTGGGCCGAACTGCCGCCCTGGATACGCCCGGAGACCGACGACGACACATTGCCGCCGACGCCGCCGAGCCCGCCGAACAGCTCGTCGAAGTGGCCCGACCAGTACGGCTCCGCGAGGAACGAGACCCAGACGGCGACCAGGACCGCGAACAGGATCGGCAGGCCGCGCAGCTCGGAGCGGCCCACGAGCACCAGGACCGCGAGGACGCCGAGCATCACGAACGGGGTGAGCTGGTGGGCCGGGACCGTCGCCGCGAACAGGCCGATCAGGACGAGCAGCAGCACCGCCCGCTGGCGCCGGTCGGTGGGCTCGACCTCCAGCTCGCCGGGCCGCCGCTTGGTCCACAGCACCCGCGGCGCCCGGAACCACACCAGCAGGATGGCGACGAAGGCCAGGTAGAGGAGGTACGTGAAGCCCTGCGGGGAGAAGTAGTCCTGGCCGACCCAGCCGCTCAGCACGAAGATCCACAGCCCGGTCCACCGGGCGCGCCAGCTCGCCCGCATCGAGCGCGTGAGCAGGAACATCGGTGCCAGGTAGAGCAGTTGCATGGCGAGCGGCCACCAGCGGATGACCTCGGTCATGTCGGTGACGCCGCACGCCTTGGCGAAGAACGTCGCGACGGCGAAGAACCCCGGCCAGCTCCAGCGCGCGTCCAGATCGGGCACCGCCGAGCCGGTCCTGTCGATGTACTCCATGAAGCCGAGGTGCTGCCACGCCGTCGCGAACCGCGGCTCCGCCTCGATCACGGCGGGCAGCGCGTGCAGCGAGACGACCGTGGCGAGCAGCGTCAGCAACAGCAGCCATTTGTGCGGGCGTTCGAGCCACAGAAGGGACGCGAACACGCCGATCAGGAGCGCCGCGCCCAGCAGCGTCGCGGGCGGCAGCACCGAGATGATCCCGAGCCCGCCCATCCCGTCGAGATCGCCGTCGCCCAGGCTCAGTACGGGTCCCCAGTACAGCCCGAGCGCGGCGACGAGCAGCAGCGCCAGGACGACGGCGCGGGGGCTGAGCAGCGCGAGCCGGTCCCGCAGGGTCCGGGCGGCGGGCGCGTCCGTGGCGGGCGGGGCGAGAACTGCGGTGTCAGAGGTGCCATCAGTGCCTGAGGTGCTGGATGGGCCGGCGATGCCTGAGGTGACAGAAGCCTCCGACGTGGCAGAGGTTTCGGATGTGGCAGAGGCGGTGGCCGGCTTCGGTTCCGATTCCGGTTCCGGCTCCGCGGGCGGTCTCGGTGCCGGTGGCGGTGGGGACTTCAGCGCCCAGGTCGGCCGGTGCCCCATGTCGTCCTCCCCGCCCCCTGCCGCCGGCGTCCCGTGCGCGGGTGTCGCGGGCCCCGGCCGCACGTCGGGGCGCCGCTCCTGATGGTCCAGATTGAGCTGCACCGCGAGGTGCAGGGTGTCCGAGTCGAGCGTGCCGCGCAGCGTCTGCCCGGGGCCCTGCCGCTTGGCCCCCGTGGTCACGTCCCCAGTGCCGAGGTCGGCCAGATCGCCGTCCGGGGCCGCGACGACGGTCGGCGGCGCCGGGGGAGCGGTCCGCACGATGCGGTACAGCTTCGGCGCGGCGAGCGCCACGATCACGGCCAGGCTGGAGATCTCCGCGACGCCCGCGCCCGTCAGGCCCATCCGGGGCAGGAGCAGCAGCGTCAGACCGAGGACCAGGACGCACAACAGGCCCTGCAGCCAGGCGAGTCCGGCCGTCCGGCTCTGCGCGCGCAGCACCGCGAAGTACGTCTCCATGACCACGCGCAGCGCCGCGCCGACGGCGAACCAGCGCAGCAGCGGCGTCGCCGCGTGCGCGTAGTCGTCGCCGAAGACGCGCAGGACCAGCGGCGCCGCGAGGAACAGCAGCCCGCAGATCGGGAGCATGATCCGCGCCATCCGGCGCAGCGCCGCCCGGGTGTTCGCCGCGAGCTGCGCGGGGTCGTGCGAGCCCTCCACCGTGAGCGAGGCGCCCATGTTGATGGCGAGCAGGTTGACGGTGCCGCCGATGGTGGTGGTGATGTAGAAGTACGCGTTGTCGGCGGAGCTGACCTGCGAGGCGATCAGGACCGGGACGAGATAGACCACGGCGAGCGAGAACAGGGAGCCCGTGTAGTCGCCCGCCAGGAAGCGGCCGACCTCGCGCAGCGTCGGCGGCTTCGTCCGGTGCTCCGTGAGCTCGACGTGCCGCGGCACCAGACGCCGGAACACCAGCCAGCCCAGCGGGATCACCGACGTCGCGATGGCCACGACCCACGAGACGAAGACCCCGGTCGTGGGGATCGCCACGGCGAACGCGATCAGCAGCCCCAGCTTCACCGTCGAGAAGACGGTGTTGCCGACCGGCACCCACAGCGCGCTGCGCAGCCCGGTCAGCACGCCGTCCTGGAGCGTGAGCAGCGACCAGGCCATCACGGCGGCGATGAACCCGAGCCCGTTGACCGGGCCGTGCAGGAACCGGTACGACGGCCCCCAGACGTCCAGCGTCAGCAGGAAGACCAGCGCCGCGCACGCGACGGCGAGCGAACTCCCCGCGTACGTACGGAAGATGAAACTGCCGGTGCGCCGCCCCGCGATCGGGATGAAGCGGGCCAGCGCGCCCGTCAGGGTCACCGCGGTCAGCCCCGCGAGGAACTTCATCGCCGCGATGGCCGCCGAGCCCTGGCCCACCGAGTCCGCCGAGTAGTAGCGGGCCGCGGCCAGCCAGAAGCCGACACCGAGCACTCCGGAGATGCCGGTGTTGAGCATCAGGGCATAGGCGTTGCGGAACAGCTGGTTCCCGCCCCCTGGCCCCATGCCGTCCTTGTTGCCCTTGCCGCCCTTGCCCATGCCGGGCAGCCGCAGTCTGCGGCCGGCCGGCTGCTCGGGCTCGGTCGTCGCAGTGGTCGTGGCGGCCTGGGCGGTGGTCGTGTCAGACACGGGTTCGGATTGCCTTCCGGCGGACCTGTCGGGCTCTGCGGACCAGGGCGTACCCCTTGGTGAGGGCACGGTCCCTGACGAAGTTACGGGTGATCGCGCGGCCCTCCACGAGCCGCGTGAACTCCTCGATACCGGTGGCGCGGCGCACGGTGACGCGCTGGAGCGCGTACGGGCCCTGCCGCCGCCTGGCCAGTCCGTTGCCGACGGCCAGGGACTGGGTGAACCCGGCCCCGCGCACGGCGGCGCGCACCCGCCGGCTGGAGTAGCCGTACGGGTACGCGAACGACGCCGGCACCGCGCCGAGTTCATCGGCGACGATCTCCTTGCAGCGCAGCAGCTCGAAGCCGAGCGCGTCGTCGTCGAGCTGGTCGAGCTGCGGATGCGTGTGGCTGTGCCCGCCGATCTCCGTCCCGGCGTCGGCGAGCGCGCGCACCTCGTCCCAGCCGAGCATCGTGTCGAGCCCGCCCCCGGTGTCGTACGCCCCTCGCAGCCAGCCCGTCGACACGAACAGCGTCGACGGGAAGCCGTGCTTGGCGAGGACGGGGAGTGCGTGGCGGTGCACGCCCTCGTAGCCGTCGTCGAAGGTGATGAGGACGGGCCGCTCGGGCAGGGCGCGCCCCGGGGAGCGCCAGACCGCGGCGAGTTCGGCGGTCGTCAGGGGAGTGAGGCCGAGGTCGGCGACCGCCGCGAGCTGCTCGGCGAACGCCTCGGGCGTCACCGACAGCTCGCGCGTCGCGTCGTTCGGCTCACGCGCCACCGAGTGGTACATGAGGATGGGCACGGGCGTGCTCACGACGGCCCACCCCCCTCGGCGGCCCGGGCGTCCCCGATCTCCACGACCGAGAACGTCGCGCCCGTCCTGCGCGCCCGGAAACTGCCGAGCGCGTATCCGCCGGCCGTCGTGAGGACTCCGGCCACGATCGCCCCGGCCCGCCCCGCGCCCCCCGGCCGCGCCAGGACGAAGTCCCGTACCCCGCGCGCCACTCCGGCCGGCAGGACCCGCGTGGCGTAGCGCCGCTCGGACTCCAGGCCCTTGTCCGCGCCCACGCTCTGCGCGACCAGCGCCTTGGAAAGCCCTTCGGCGTACGCCCGGGTCCGGAAGTAGGCGAAGCGCTCGCGGCCCGCGGGGACCCGGTGGTGGATCACCGCGCGGTCGTCGATCAGGAGGACCGCGTCCGGCCTGGCGCGCGTGAGACGGATGCACAGCTCCGTCTCCTCGCAGCCGAGAGGCCGCTTGTCGCCGTCGCGGCCGATGCCCGTCGCGAAGCCGCCCGCCGCGTCGAACGCGGACCGCCGGAACGAGGCGTTCCCGCCGAGCACGTTGCGCACCCGCACCTTCCCGCGCGGCAGCCCCTTGTACGTACAGCCGACGACCCAGTCGAACTCCTCGGGGAACCACGCGGGGCGGCGGCCCGAGGCCCAGATGGGCTCCGTACGCCCGCCCACCGCCCAGACCTGGGGATCCTCGTACCCGGCGGCGAAGTGACGCAGCCAGTCCCGCTCCGCGACCGCGTCGTCGTCGAGGAACGCGATGATCCCGCCGTGCGAGACGGCGATGCCCGTGTTGCGTCCGGCCGACAGGCCGCGCGGGCCCGCGTTGGCGAGCACGCGCACGTCTTCGGACTCCTTGAACTCCTTGCCGAGACGCTCCAGGAGAGCCGGATTGTGGTCGACCACCAGCAGCGTCTCGAGAGCCGGTAGCGACTGCGCCCGCACCGAGGACACCGCCGCGAGGATGTCCTCCCAGCGGTCCTCGGTGTAGACGCAGATCACGACGGACACGCCGCCGTGCGGGGCGTGAGCGCTCAAGACACCTCTCCTCGCCCCGTGTTGAGCATGTTCGCCTGCGTCCGGCGGCGCTGCGCGCGCCGGGTCGAGCGCTCCTTGAGGATCACCTTGAGGACCCGCAGCCCGTCCCGCACGGCGCGCAGATTGCTCGCGCCGTGGATCCGCAGGTACTCGTGGCTCGGGATCTCCTGGACCTTGAGGCCGGCCTTGACGACGCGGATGTTCATCAGGGTCTCGACCTCGAAGCCGGTGCAGTCGAGGTCGATCTCGTCCAGGCAGTGCCGCCAGAACGCGTTGTAGCCGTAGCAGAGGTCGGTGTAGCGGGCGCCGAACTTCTTGTTGACGACCGTGCACAGCGCCCAGTTGCCGAGCTTGCGGACCGGCGTCATGTCGTCGGTGCCGCCGCCGTTGGCGAAGCGGGAGCCTTTGGCGAAGTCGGCGCCCGAGACCAGGGCGGAGACGTAGGAGACGATCTCCTGGCCGTCCGCGGAACCGTCCGCGTCGACCATCACGATGATGTCCCCCGTGCACGCCGCGAAGCCGGTGATGAGCGCGTCGCCCTTGCCCTTGCCGCGCTGTGGGACGACGACCACGTCGGGCCACAGTTCGCGGGCGACTTCCACCGTGTTGTCGGTGGAATTCCCGTCGACGAGAACCACTTCGTGGATCCAGTCGGGAAGTGTCTTGAACACATACGGAAGATTTTCCGCCTCATTCATGGCGGGGATCACGACGCTCACCGGCGGCGCAATCGCGAGATGGGTCGAGATCGCCCTGTACCGGCCGGCTATCGCAGGACGCACAAAAGAACTCATGAGTCTGGTCCCTCTCGTCCGGTGGACCGCCCGCCCCCGGGCGGTCCGATTTTTTATCCGGTTCGAAAGGGGGGTGCTCACCTACGGCCATGGCAAATACAGCTCTGTACAGGCCGGGTGAGCTGGCAAAATAGACCGATCGACTAAATCGGCCACGCGGCACGCGACTCGGCGGAAACTCGGTCACCGAGCACGGCACCCCCCTACCGCGCCCCGCGCCCGACCATCGCGATCCTGAGCCCTCCCCTGGATCGCTATTGCGTTGATGGTCCGATGCGGGTGGATGTACGACGGTATTGATGATGGAGACTGTATGGCAAGACCTGTATCCGGGCCTCACCTTTCTGTTGTTTTGACCTTTACCTGACCCTCGCCCTTAACTCCCCGAACGGATTTTCCCCATCCGTTTCAGGAGTTTGTCGGCCGGCTCGAAGAATTCGGGCCGGGACAGCACGGTGTTACGCAGCGCCCGGACCGGCGCGCGGCGCGCCCGGTGTCCGAGAGCGACCGGATGACGGCGTGTCACCCAACCCTCGTGCACGGTCAGTTCCCGTGTCTTGAGGGAGTCCTTGTATTCCTTCTGGCCGCGGCCGAGATCCAGATAGGCGATGCCGTCGGCGGCGGCCGCCTCGGCCATGCGCAGATGCAGGATCAGTCCGGGCGAGTATTTCGCGAACGCCGGGTCGTAGGCCGGGAACCAGCAGGCGAGCACGCGCTCGGAGCGGAGCCCGAAGTGCGCGGCGACCGGCTTCCCGCCCGCGTACAGGACCGACAGGATCCCGGCGAACGGCTCCGAAGAGGTGTGGAAGAGCTGCTGCGCGAGGCGGTTGATCCAGGCGTGCGCGAAGCGGTCGCTTCGGCCGGTCCTGCGGTACTGGGCCGACTTCCACTCCATCAGCGTCGCCAGGGCCTCCGGGTCGCGCTCGTCGTGCACGTAGCGCACCTCGCCGGCGTCCCGGCCCAGCCTGCGGTCCTTGGCCAGTGTCGTCCTGGTGAACTTCGGCGACCTCTCGCGCAGCAGGCGCAGATATGTCTCGTACCCCTGGTCGACGTCCATGACCGGGGAAGGGAAGCTGCCGGAGGCCTCCGCCTCGAACGGCTCCTGGCCTCCCACCAGGTGGTCGAACTCCCATACCGAGAGCCCGCAGGCCCGCAGCAGGTCACGGGCGTCCCACTCGAAGCCGGGTCTGTGCACCAGGCCCTGGCTGTCGGAGACGCCGAGGCCGACGGCTCTGCCGACGCCGGTGGCGGATCTCTGGAACGGGAAGAACGCCGCGGGTTCGCCGTCCTCGCGCACGACGGCTATCCGCACGCCGCGCCGGCAGCGGCCCATCGCGAGGGTGAACTCGGGTGAGAGGAAAGGGTTCGCCAGCTCGGGTGAGCCGTGCAGATGTGCCTTCGACTGCATGGCAGTCCAGGCGGCCCGGTCGGCGGCGGTCAGCTCACCGGGCCGGTGCAGGGTGATGTCCACGTCAGGCGTCCCGCCTTCCCGGTGCGCGGCCGAGGAGCCGCCGCGCGGGGACCATGGGTGCGACGAGGCCGACGACGCTGATCACCGCGATCGTGACGACCCCGCCGGTCACCGACCAGCGGTGCGTGGCGAGCATCGCCTCGGCCACGAGCAGGTCGAGCGCGACCGCTCCCGCGACGGCACAGATCCAGCGGCCCCACGGATCGAGTCCGCGCAGCGCCGAACCGATCGCGGCGCCTGGCGCCGCGATCAGGAAGAAGAGCGTCAACGGGCCGCGCAACGGCGACGAGATGTCCGCGAGCGCCAGTACCGCGCCGACCCCTCCGACGGCGGCGGCGACCCCTGCTGTCAGGGGTGATACGTCCCTGCTGCGTCCCGACTGCGCAGGTGACGGTGCTCTGTCTGATGACGGTGGCTTGATGCCGATGGTCTGCATTGGCGACTTTGCCCCCCGAAGCGCCGGATGCCGGGCTTCAATGTCGCGCAGTCCCGGGGCCCCAGTCAAGGTGCGGAGGGAGTGTGCAGATGTCATACGCACGTTCCCCGGAGACCTGGTGCGCCGCGAAGGAACTCACGTTCACACAGCGGCAGTTGGGACTGGCCGGTCTACGGGCGTAGCGCAAGGAAGTTGAGGGTATGTCATAAGCCTGACATGCACCTGCAATCGAACGACGGGCGAACTCCCGTGAGGCGTACGAGAAAAGGTTGACATGGACACTTCCCGTGAACTGTGGGGCGTGCTACCACAGTTGTGGCAGAGATCCTGCTAACGGAGGTTTTCATGAGACGTTTCCGAATTACGGCGTACGTGACCTCAATCCTCTTCGCGGCCGGCGTCGCCCTCACCGGGGCGAGCGCGGCCCAGGCGTCCGAACAGGCAGCGGCCACGGGCTATGTGGCCCTCGGCGACTCGTACTCGTCCGGCGTGGGTGCTGGCAGCTACGACAGCTCCAGCGGCTCCTGCAAGCGCAGCACGAAGGCCTATCCCGCACTCTGGGCGGCCTCCCACTCACCCTCGAGCTTCAGCTTCACCGCCTGCTCCGGCGCCCGTACGGGTGATGTTCTCTCCGGACAACTGGGCCCGATCAACTCCGGCACCGGCCTCGTCTCGCTCTCGATCGGCGGCAACGACGCGGGCTTCGCGGACGTCATGACCACCTGCGTCCTGCAGTCCGAGTCGACCTGTGTCGCCCGCGTCAACGAGGCCAAGGCGTACATCCAGAACACCCTGCCCGGCCAGCTCGACTCGGTGTACTCCGCGATCACCGCGAGGGCACCGGCCGCCCATGTCGTCGTCCTCGGATACCCGCGCTTCTACCAGCTCAACGGCTCCTGCGTCGCGGGCCTGACCGAGACCGAGCGCGCCGCGATCAACGGCGCGGCCGACCTGATCAACTCCACCACCGCCAAGCGGGCCGCCGACCACGGCTTCGCGTTCGGCAACGTGACCTCGACCTTCACCGGTCACGAGATCTGCTCCGGCAGCGCCTGGCTGCACAGCGTCAACTGGCTGGACCCCAGCGAGTCCTACCACCCCACCGCGGCCGGCCAGTCCGGCGGCTACCTCCCCGTGTTCAGCGCGGCCGCCTAGTACCACCTGTACGTCTGCGTACGTCTGCGTACCTAGTACGACGGTGAAGGCGAGGGAGAGGTCCCGCCCGTAGGGGACTCCGTCTTGCACGTCACCGTGTACGCCACCGAGTTCGACGTGGCACGGACGGGGTCGCGCACCTCCACGCTGACCTGGTTGTGGAGTGTGGCCCCGTCCGTGTGGCCCGTCTCGACATGGTCGACCGACCTGGTCTTCGGGCCGCCGGACGCGAAGCTGAGCGTCTTCCACTCCGGGTCGCTCGACTCGCCGCTCTCCGTCACCCAGCGGTACTGGACGTCGACGGGCACGCGGCCCACCGTGAACGTCGCCCTGAAGGCCGGAGCCTCGCCTCCCGGCGGCGGGCAGATGCCGCTGTAACTCCCGCGCACTGCCGAGACGCTGACCCGCACGGACTGCTGCGGCGTCGAATGCTCGCCTCCGCCACCCTTGCCGCTGCCGTCGTCCCCGCTCGGCGAGCCGCCACCGCCACCCTTCGAATCATCGTCCGAGGGGCTGCGCGACGCGCCGGAGGAACTCCCGCCGGAACTCCCGCCGCTCCCGCCGGAGTTGTCGTTCCCGTCACCCCGGTTCATCAGCGCGTATGTGAGCCCGCCAAGCGCCAGAAGCAGCGCCACGACACCGGCCAGCAGGACGGCGACGGAGCGACGAGGGCGCTCCGGAGGCGTCGTGGCCGGATCCGGGGAGGCCGTCGTGCCGTGCCCCGAGCCGAATCCGGCCGGAACCGGCGCCGGCGGCGTCCCCTGCCAGGACGTCTGCGTCGGCGCCGACTCCGGGGACGCCGAGACCGTGCCCGCGCGGGGCGTGCCGCCCGCGCCCACCTGCCGCAGATCGCGCTCGGCATCGGCCGCCGACGTCCGCTCGGCCGGGTCCTTGCGCAGCAGCCCCTCGATGACGAGGGCCAGCGGCCCCGCGCGGTGGGCGGGCGGCAGCTCCTCGTCCACGACCGCCCGCAGCGTGCTCAGCGGCGTCTCCTGCCGGAAGGGTGACTGTCCCTCGACGGCCGCGTACAGCAGGACCCCGAGCGACCACAGGTCGGACTCGGGTCCCGGTGTGCGCCCCAACGCCCGTTCCGGTGAGAGGAATTCGGGCGAGCCGATCACCTCGCCCGTCATCGTGATCGCCGACGTGCCCTCGACCATGGCGATGCCGAAGTCCGTCAGGACGATGCGCCCGTCGTTCGCGATCAGTACATTGCCCGGCTTCACATCCCGGTGCAGAACGCCCGCCTCGTGCGCGGCACGCAGTGCGGCGACCACTTCGGCCCCGATGTGCGCGGCGCGCCGCGGGGGCAGCGGGCCCTCGGCGTCCAGGAGGTCGGAGAGGGAGAGCCCGCGCACCAGTTCCATCACGATCCAGGGGCGGCCGTCCTCCGTCGCCACGTCGTAGACGGTGACCACGTTCCGGTGCGAGATGCGGGCCGCGGCCCAGGCCTCCCGCTCCAGGCGCGCGTACATCCGGTCGACCTCGCCCGTCGGGAGCCCGGCCGGGGCGCGTACCTCCTTGACGGCGACCTCACGGCCCAGGACCTCGTCGCGGGCGCGCCAGACGGTGCCCATTCCGCCCTCGCCCAGGGGGCTCAGCAGCCGGTACCGCCCCGCGATCACCCGCGCTTCGCTGGCCCCTCGACTGCCCGGATTCTCGCTCACGGGAGCCCCCCATCCGTAGCGGTGCGATTCTCCACAAAGCTAGCCCAGTGTCCGTGAGATCGCCCACGTTCCGGACGCGCTCATTCATGCCCGCCATGTCCAACTCGCCCTGGAATCAGTTGGATTCGGCGAGTAATCGTCAACCTCCTTATAGGGGAGGTGAATCCTGCGACCGGGATACACGAGTGTCACCACGGGGCGATAGGGTTAACCTGCCCGGGCCGGGTGCCCTCGTACGGGTGGGGAGTGACATGGAACAGATAACAGTGCGCAGCAGGGCACGTGTGCCTGCGATCACCTGCGGGAGCAGTGCGACCAGCACGCGTCTCGACCGCCATCTCTCGGTGCTGGGCGGTCCCGCCGTCCCGCAGCGCGAAGCGGCCGAGGCGACGTCGCTGATGCGTGAGCTCACCTCGCGTGACGTCGCGCACGAGCGCAGCAGCAGGGGCGCGCGAGTGAGCCGGGTCTCGCTCTTCGCACCACTGCGGCGACTGCGCCGCTCGCTGTTCGGCGGCCGCCGCTGACAGGTGGTCATCACCGGCACAGCCCGGTCCCGCGCTCAGGCGACCATGCCGTACCGGCACGGCGCCGCGAACTCCGCCACCGTCATCCCCACGGCATGCGGCGTCACCCAGGCATGGTCGTCTGACGCGGGACAGGTCTCTCCTGTCACCCCAGCACCGCTCGCCCCATCGGGCCGCCCGGCACTGAAACGGCACTGATCCGCGCCGACGCGCGCCGACACGGCATGTGAGCCGCACCCTCCCGGTGCGCGCCGCCGTGCACCTACGTCAGCCTTGCGCCGCCGTGCCCCTCCCCCCTCTCACGCGTGCCCTCCGCCCTCTCACGCGTGCCCTCCGCGCGGCCGGTTTCCCGCCGTTCCGGGACCTGTTGACCGCCCCCGCGGACGTCGCCGCACGCAGTTACCCCTGTCCGGTGCGTAACAGGTTTGTCATGCACGGATGTTGACGGGGCAATGTTCCGGGGCCAATGTTGCGCCTGATCCTGATCGTTTGGCCTGTACACGGAAACCTCACCCCTCGGAGGTACGCGCGTGTGTGACCTGCACGACCAGCACGAGCATGAGCACGGGACGGCTCAGACCGCCGCCGGCCCGCAGCTCAGCAGGCGCCGCATCATGCAACTGCTCGGCGCGGCCGGAGTGACCGCCGCCATGACCGCCGAGGCCGACCCGGCGATGGCCGCGGCGGCCGACTCCATCGTCGAGGAGGCCGGTGCGTACAAGGCGCCCGAGGGCCTCGCCGAGGACAGCCCCGCCAAGTCCTCCGCCCTCGGCTGGATCACCTCCAACTCCTCCCGCATCACGGGCCTGAACGAGGAGATCTGGGAGCACGCGGAGCTTTCGCTGCGCGAGTGGAACTCCTCGGTCGCCGAGGCCGGATTCCTCGAAAAGGCGGGATTCGACGTCAAGTTCGGCACGGCCGGCTTCCCGACGGCGTTCACGGCGACCTTCTCGTACGGCAGCGGCGGCCCGGTCCTCGGCTTCAGCGGCGAGTACGACGCGCTGCCCGGGCTCTCCCAGAACAAGGGCGTCGGCCACCACGATCCGCGCGAGTACATCCACGACCCCTTCTCCCCGAGCTACGGGCCCGGCCACGGCTGTGGGCACAGTGCGCTCGGTACCGCGGCGGCAGCAGCCGCGGCGGCGGTCGCGCAGGCCGCGAAGAAGCACAAGCTGCCGGTCACGGTGAAGTTCTTCGGCTCGACGGCCGAGGAGGCGCTGATCGGCAAGACGTACGCGGTCAGCAGGGGCGTGTACGACGGGCTCGACGCGTTCCTCGACTGGCACCCCTCCACCGCCAACGCCACCGGCTGGGGCACCAGCAACGCCATGACCGCGGTCACCTTCACGTTCCTCGGCGTCGCGGGCCACGGCGGCACCCCGCTCGGCAACAAGTCGGCGCTGGACGCCGCCGTGATGATGGCGACGATGTCGGAGTTCCTGCGCGAGGAGAACATGGCTCCGGCCGCGCGCCTGCACTGGGTCATCAACAACGGCGGCGACATCCCGAACGTGACCCCGGAGATCGCCGAGATCTCCTATTACGTGCGCGAGGGCAGCACGGCCCGCGTCCAGGTGCTGCTGGACAAGGTGATCGCGATCTCCGAGGCCGCCGCCAAGGCCTCGCAGACCAAGGTGCAGCACCGCATCACCTCCGCCTGCTGGAACCAGCTGCCCAACAAGGCGGCCGCGGAACTGCTGTACGACAACATGCGGCAGATCGGCCCGCCCGCGTTCACCGCCGAGGCGCACCAGCTGGCGAAGGACCTGCAGAAGTCCCTGGGGCTTGCGGAGGTCGGCATGCACGACAAGGTCGCCGAACTGACCCCGCCCAACCCCGTGTTCCTGGGCGGCGGTTCGACGGACGTCGCCGACATCAGCTGGAACGTGCCGACCGTGTCGATGGGTGCCGCGCTCGCCCCGATCGGCGGCAAGTTCCACACCTGGTCCACCGCGGCGTGCGCCGCCGCGGCGCCCGGTCAGGCCGCGGTGATCGCCGCCGCGAAGTACCTGGCGGCGACGGCGGTCGACCTGATCACGCAGCCCGAGCGGCTCAAGGCACTCAAGGACGAGTTCGAGCAGCGCACCAAGGACGTCGAGTGGAAGACGGCGCTGCCGGACGGCTATGAGCCGCCCATGTACGAGCCGCCGGCCTGGTTCCTGAAGAAGACCGGGCAGAAGTGGCCGCCGGACAACATCACCTGGCCGCCCCGGCGGGTCGTCTCGCAGGAGAAGTTCTCCTCCCTCGGACCCGAGCTGACCCCGCAGAAGTAGCGCGGTCCGAGCGGCCCGCAGTTCGCTCAGCGTCCGCCGGTCGTATACCGGCGGACAGCGAGCGGCACGCACACCGCGAGCAGCACCGCGCACCAGGCGAGCGAGCCGGCCACCGGGTGCGCCACCGGCCACGAGGAGCCACCGGGCACGGGGGCGTTGCCGAACAGATCGCGTGCCCAGAGCACCGGGCCCGTCGACATGGAGGCGGCCTTCGAGCGGGCCCTCGGGCGCACGCTCGACGGGTTCGTTTCCTCCTGAACACGAGGGAAGCGCCGCCTCTCACAGGAGCGCGAACTGTCCGAGGCCGCCGCCAAGGCCTCGCAGACCAAGGTGCAGCACCGCATCACCTCCGCCTGCTGGAACCAGCTGCCCAACAAGGCGGCCGCGGAACTGCTGTACGACAACATGCGGCAGATCGGCCCGCCCGCGTTCACCGCCGAGGCGCACCAGCTGGCGAAGGACCTGCAGAAGTCCCTGGGGCTTGCGGAGGTCGGCATGCACGACAAGGTCGCCGAACTGACCCCGCCCAACCCCGTGTTCCTGGGCGGCGGTTCGACGGACGTCGCCGACATCAGCTGGAACGTGCCGACCGTGTCGATGGGTGCCGCGCTCGCCCCGATCGGCGGCAAGTTCCACACCTGGTCCACCGCGGCGTGCGCCGCCGCGGCGCCCGGTCAGGCCGCGGTGATCGCCGCCGCGAAGTACCTGGCGGCGACGGCGGTCGACCTGATCACGCAGCCCGAGCGGCTCAAGGCACTCAAGGACGAGTTCGAGCAGCGCACCAAGGACGTCGAGTGGAAGACGGCGCTGCCGGACGGCTATGAGCCGCCCATGTACGAGCCGCCGGCCTGGTTCCTGAAGAAGACCGGGCAGAAGTGGCCGCCGGACAACATCACCTGGCCGCCCCGGCGGGTCGTCTCGCAGGAGAAGTTCTCCTCCCTCGGACCCGAGCTGACCCCGCAGAAGTAGCGCGGTCCGAGCGGCCCGCAGTTCGCTCAGCGTCCGCCGGTCGTATACCGGCGGACAGCGAGCGGCACGCACACCGCGAGCAGCACCGCGCACCAGGCGAGCGAGCCGGCCACCGGGTGCGCCACCGGCCACGAGGAGCCACCGGGCACGGGGGCGTTGCCGAACAGATCGCGTGCCCAGAGCACCGGGCCCGTCGACATGGAGGCGGCCTTCGAGCGTGCCCTCGGGCGCACGCTCGACGGGTTCGTTTCCTCCTGAACGCGAGGGAAGCGCCGCGTCTCACAGGAGCGCGAACTGGCCGCCCGGGCCCTCCTCGTGATGGTCGAGGACCGAGGCGGGCCTGCGGGTGGCCGGCGCCGGCGGCAGGACGCGAGCCTCGTGCAGATCCGTCGCGGTGATGGACGCGCCGGGGTCCGCCGTCAACTCCTCTTGCTGTGCGCGCAGTTCGGTGAGCAGCGCCAGTACCGTGACGATCTCCAGGAGCTCCGACGTCCACGGCTGCGGCCAGGCGCCGGGGCGGATCCCGGCCAGCGTCCCCGGCTCGGGGGCCGCGGTCCTGCGGGCGAACCACTGCTCGATCACCCGTACCCCGCTCACCTCGAAGTCCCAGGCCTCGGCGGGCACCGGGGAGATACGGCCGTCGCCGATGAGCAGGGCCTGCTCCTCGCGGTCGTAGAGCAGCTCGGCGGGGCGGTCCGGGAGCGGGGCGCGCACATACGGGCGGCGGCCGCCGGGGAGTTTGGGCCGGTCGCCGTCGGCGCCGCGGCGCAGCAGCCACAGGATCCGCTCGCCGAGGGCCGTGCCGAAGGCCCAGCGTCCGGCGTCGTCCGGGAGCGGGACCCGCGGCCCCTGCGGGGAGGGCCGCGCCGCGGCGAGGATCCAGGCGAGCAGGTCGCGCGCCCCCACCTCGTGCCCGAAACGGCCGGAGAGCTCGGTGAGCAGACCAGGCGTGACGTTCGGTTCAAGGCCCCCAGGGCGCCGGTACAGCGGGCGGATGCGGCCGGGGCGTCCCGCGGGGGACCGGCCCTCGGGCAGGATCGCGCAGGCGAGCACCGCGGGCCCGCCCGCCCCGGGCACGAACCCCTGCTCGACGACGAACAGCTGGCTCTCGTCGGCCACCCGCCACAGCTCCGGGCGGGCCGCGTCGATCAGCCGGTGGTCCGGTATCAGCCACTGCTCGTCGAAGGGGGCGTGCAGCACCCGGACGGGCTCGGGGCAGGGACCGTCGGCGTGGGTCAGGTCGTCCGTCGGGGTGCGCCGGCCGGGGAGCTGGGCGACGGCCGTGCGCAGGGTGCGCGCCCGGCTCGGTTCGAGCAGTGACTCGCGCTCCGTCGCCTCGGCCTTCACGAACGCGGACCAACGGGCCTTCAGGGAGGCCGGGTCCGGGGCCAGCGGCCAGCCGCGGCCGAGGCGCAGGGGCGCGACGGACCACGGCATGAGGTCCGCGAGCAGCGGCGCGTCAACAAGGCTTTCGAGGCTGTCGGGCGTCACGTCCGGCATCGTACGACGCGGTCAGTGCGCGTCGAGAGTGACCGTGAACGAGAACCGGTCGCCGCGGTAGTGGATGACGGCGACGTCCAGCGGCCGGCCGTCCTCGTCGTACGTGATGCCCGTGTAGTGCAGGATCGGGCTGAGCAGCGGGACCTGGAGGAGCCGGGCCGTCTCCGGGTCCGCCAGCCGGGCCTCGACGGTGTCGGTGATCCGGCTGATGCGCACGCCGACGACGTCGCGCAGGACCTTCGTCATCGGCCAGCGCACCAGGTCGGCCAGGTCGACGCGGTCGGCGAGGTCGGTCCTGATGTAGTTGCGTGCGTGGTTCGTCGGCTCTCCGGTCTTCTCGTCGCAGCGCAGCCGGTGGTACGTCGCCACGGTCCCGGCCCCCGGGAAGTGCTCGGCGAACGCGACGGGCACCGGCACCGTGCCGTGGTCGAGCAGTTCGGTCGTCATGCCCGACTGCTGGGCCACGATGGCGTCGACCGAACCGAGGAGGCGCACCGGCGCTCCCCGCAGCGCGGCCGGTTCGATGAAGGTGCCGCGCCTGCGGTGCCGGGTGATGAGCCCCTCGTCCTCCAGCTCCTTGAGCGCCTGCCGCATGGTCAGGACGCTCACCCCGTAGTGCCCCGCGAGCTGTTCCTCGGTGGGCAGGCGCAGCGGGTCGTCGGGGGAGCGCCCGAGTATGGAGGCGCGCAGGGACTGCGACACCTGATACCAGAGCGGCAGCTTGCGATTCAGGACGATCGAGTCCGGGGCGAAAGAGGTCACGGGGCTATCCGTATCGGTCGGGCGCGTTCAGTGCAACGGGCTCAGTGCGACGGCCTGAAGTGCCGTTCGAGGCCGCTCCACACGTCGTCGTAGCCGCGCTGGAGGTGATCGGCCTGCGCCGCCTGGGCGGTCGCGGTCACCGGCCACCGGGTCTCGAACATGAAGGCGAGCCCGTCGTCGACCTTCTGCGGCCCGAGCTCGGCGGCCGACGCCTTGTCGAAGGTCTCACGGTCCGGGCCGTGCGCCGACATCATGTTGTGCAGCGAACCACCGCCCGGAACGAAGCCCCCCTTGCCGGCCCTCTTGGCGTCGTACGCGCCCTCGATCAGGCCCATGTACTCGCTCATCACGTTCCGGTGGAAGTACGGCGGCCGGAACGTGTCCTCGCCGACCAGCCAGCGCGGCGCGAACACGACGAAGTCCACGCCCGCGAGCCCGGGAGTATCGCTCGGTGAGGTGAGGACCGTGAAGATCGACGGATCCGGGTGGTCGTAGCTGATCGACCCGATGACATTGAAACGGCGCAGGTCGTAGACGTACGGGACATGGTTGCCGTGCCAGGCGACGACATCGAGCGGCGAGTGGTCGTATGTGGCGCGCCAGAGGTTTCCGCAGAACTTGTTCACCACCTCCACCGGCCCTTCGGTGTCCTCGTACGCGGCGACGGGGACCATGAAGTCCCGGGCGTTCGCCAGGCCGTTGGCGCCGATCGGGCCCAGGTCGGGCAGCCGGAAGGGGGAGCCGTAGTTCTCGCAGACGTAGCCGCGCGCCTCGCCGTCGAGGAGTTCGACGCGGAAACGGACCCCGCGCGGGATCAGCGCGACATGGCCGGGGTCCACGTGCAGCTGGCCGAACTCGGTGCGCAGCAGCAGCCCGCCGCGCTCGGGGACGATCAGGAGCTCGCCGTCCGCGTCGCTGAACACCCGGTCCGTCATGGAGGAGTTGGCGTGGTAGAGGTGCACAGCCATCCCGGTGCGCTGGGTCACGTCGCCGTTCCCGCCGAGCGTCCACAGGCCCGCCAGGAAGTCCGTGCCGGGGGCCGGCTCGGGCAGCGGGTCCCAGCGCAGCCGGTTGGGGTCGGGGACGGACTCGGTGAAGGGAGCGGTGCGCAGCGCGCCGTTGTCCGCCCGTACGAACGCCGGGTGCGCGGCCGAGGGGCGGATCCGGTACAGCCACGAACGCCGGTTGTGCGCCCTCGGCTCGGTGAACGCGGCGCCGCTCAGCTGCTCCGCGTACAGACCGAGCGGGGCGCGCTGCGGCGAGTTGCGTCCATGGGGCAGAGCGCCGGGCACCGCCTCCGAGCTGTGCTCGTTGCCGAAGCCCGAGAGGTAGGCAAGCCCCTCGGCGGTCTTCCTCGCGTCACGCATGTCGCTCCCTCGTCCATGATTCCTATGCTCAACCGTAGGATTCCCCTTTTCCTTGCGCAAGAGCTCTCCGCGAAGCTGAACAGTCCTCTACTCTCCGGGGCATGCCGTGGACGACGCCGGGACTGCCGTGGACGGGGGTGGCCCCGTACGCCGCCGCGCACCGCGGGGCGCTCGTGAGCGCCGGAACCGGGGGCGGGTGACAGCCGTGGACCCCGTACCCCACACCGCCTCCATGCGCCGCGCCCCCGTCCAGCAGCGCAGCGCCGAACGCCTCAGCCGCATACTCGACTCCTGCGCGCAGCTGCTCGACGAAGGCGGCTACGACGAGCTCAGCACCCGGGCCGTGGCCGGCCGCGCCGGAGTGCCCATCGGCTCCGTCTACCGCTTCTTCGGCAACAAACGCGCCCTCGTCGACGCCCTCGCAGAACGCAACCTGGAGCGCTACGCCGAGCGGATCGCCCGGCGCCTCGCCGGGATCTCCGCGGGCGACTGGCGCGCCGCGATGGACGCCGTCCTCGACGAGTACCTCGCCATGAAGCGCACCGCTCCCGGCTTCTCCCTCGTCGACTTCGGCAACCAGATCCCCGTCGGCGCCGACGCCGGGCCCAACCACCGCCTCACCGACCGCCTCACCGACCTGCTCGCCGTTCACCTCGACCGCACGCCCGACGACACCCTGCGGCGCACGTTCCTCGTCGCCGTGGAATCGGCGGACGCCCTGGTCCGCCTCGCGTTCCGGCTCGACCCGGCGGGCGACGAGAAAGTCATCGCGGAGACGCGGGAGCTTCTGCGGGCTTATCTGGCGCGGGTGCTGGACTGAGGCCCTTGTGGCAAGGAGTGGCGTCCGGTGTCGGCCCGCTTGGCGCGGACTTTGCATGTTCGAATGCCCGGTGGTGCGCGTACGGATAGCGTCTTGCCTGTGAAGCTGGTCGTGCGGGTGAAGCTGCTGCCAACGTCTGTGCAGGCGTTGGCGCTTGAGGAGACCCTGCAGGCCTGCAACGAGGCAGCGAACTGGCTCTCCCGGCAGGCACATGCCGCAGGCGTCACGTCACGTGCGGCACTGCAGGCTTCGGCGTACACGGAGTTGAAGGCGCGGGGTCTGTCAGCGCAGCCCGCGCTGCATGTGGTGCGCAAGGTGGCCGATGCCTATACCGCGCTGGCGGCGAAGCTGAACGCCAGGCGAGCGAGCAAGCGCAGCACCGAGGCCGCTCTCGGCAAGCCGGTCGTCTTCCGGCCAGGGGCGGCGCAGCCGTTCGACGATCGCTGCCTGTCCTGGCAGACGGACAAGAGGACGGTCTCGATCTGGACCACCCGTGGGCGACTGAAGGGCATTGGCTTCACGGGCGCTCCCGATCACCTCGCGTTCTTGGCTGCCCATCGCAAAGGTGAATCCGATCTGCTCTACCGGAACGGCAGTTGGTATCTGGTGGCCACGTGTGAAGTCCCCGAGGCGGAACCGAATGCCGCACCGGACGGGTTTCTCGGGGTGGATCTCGGCGTCGTCAACATCGCGACCGTTTCTACCGGTGTCCGGTACGGCGGCCGCCGCATCAACCGCACCCGCGAGCGCGACGGAAAGTTGCGCTCCAAGCTCCAGCAGAAGAACACCAAGTCCGCGAAACGGCGGGCGAAGAAGCACGCGGGCAAGGAAGCCCGGCGTGCTCGAGACATCAACCACAAGATCAGCAAGTGCATTGTGGCGAAGGCCCAACGCACCGGACACGGTATCGCCCTGGAAGACCTCACGGGCATTCGTGAACGGGTACGGCTAAGGAAGCCTCAACGCGTCAGACTGCACTCCTGGTCCTTCCGTCAGCTCAGTCAGTTCATCGTCTACAAGGCAAAACGGGCCGGTGTTCCTGTGGTGTACGTCGATCCGGCCTACACCAGCCAGGAGTGCTCCCAGTGCCATCACATCGACCGGCGCAACCGGCCTTCCCAGTCCGAGTTCGCCTGCCGGGTCTGCGGCTTCGTTGAGCATGCCGACCTGAATGCGTCCCAGAACATCGCCGCACGCGGTTGGTGGGCATGGGTTCGCGGGGCCGAGTCACAGGCCCCTGCCCTCGCGCTCAGCGCGTAGGGCTGGACGCAGCCGGGCTCCGTCGAAGCCATCGACGACGCGAGCAGCAAGTCCGGGACGAGTTTCCCGGGCAGTGACGGGCGAACGTTAGGTCGGCCACATCCTCGATCCTGTGACCTGGAGTTTTGCGCTTATTGCTCGCACGTCAACATCTTGTTAACGCTGATGTTCGCGCCCTAGCGTCTCGCTGACCGCCACCTCAGGCGAAAGTTCGACGGCGAACGATAGGAACCTCATGCTGACGATCCTCGGATTCGTCATGATTGCCACCTTCCTGGTGCTGATCATGATGAAGAAGGTGTCGCCGATCGCGGCGCTCGTGCTCATTCCGGCTCTCTTCTGCGTCTTCGTGGGCAAGGGAGCCAAGCTCGGCGACTACGTCGTCGCAGGCATCGGTGACCTCGCACCCACAGCGGCGATGCTGATGTTCGCCATCGTCTACTTCGGTCTGATGATCGACGTCGGCCTCTTCGATCCGATCGTGCGCGGCATCCTCAAGTTCGCGAAGGCCGACCCGGTCCGCATCGTCGTCGGCACCGCCGTGCTCGCGGCGATCGTCTCCCTCGACGGCGACGGCTCCACCACCTTCATGATCACCGTCTCGGCGATGTACCCGCTGTACAAGCGCCTCAAGATGAGCCTGATCGTGATGACCGGTGTCGCCGCGACCGCCAACGGCGTCATGAACACGCTGCCCTGGGGCGGCCCCACCGCCCGCGCCGCGACCGCGCTGAAGCTCGACGCCAGCGACATCTTCGTGCCGATGATCCCGGCGCTCGCCGTCGGCCTGCTCTTCGTCTTCGCCCTCGCCTACGTCCTGGGCCGCCGCGAGCGCAAGCGCCTCGGCTACCTCTCCCTCGACGAGGTCACCGAGACCGTCACGGAGACGTCCGACGAGAAGGTGCTCGTGGGCGCCGGCGCCTCCGGCGGTACGGGTTCCGGCAAGAAGGCCTCCGGCGGCTCCGGCTCCGGCTCCGACGCGCCCTCGTACGAGAACGAGGACGGCGAGACCTTCGCCGCCCTCGACCCGAACCGCGCCACCCTGCGCCCCAAGCTCTACTGGTTCAACGCGCTCATGACGGTCACGCTGCTCACCGCGATGATCATGGAGTGGCTGCCGATCCCGGTCCTGTTCATCCTCGGCGCCGCGCTCGCCCTCACGGTGAACTTCCCGCACATGCCCGAGCAGAGGGCCCGCCTCGCCGCCCACGCCGAGAACGTCCTGAACGTCTCCGGCATGGTCTTCGCCGCCGCCGTCTTCACCGGCGTCCTCCAGGGCACCGGCATGGTCGACCACATGGCCAAGTGGGTCGTCGGCGGCATCCCCGACTGGATGGGCCCGCACATGGCCCTCGTCACCGGCGTCCTGTCCATCCCGTTCACGTACTTCATGTCGAACGACGGCTTCTACTTCGGCATCCTGCCCGTCCTCGCCGAGGCCGGGAACGCGCACGGCGTCTCCACCCTCGAGATCGCCCGAGCCTCCCTCATCGGCCAGCCGCTGCACATGTCGAGCCCGCTCGTCCCCGCCGTATTCGTCCTCGTCGGCATGGCCAAGGTCGAGTTCGGCGACCACACGAAATTCACGGTCAAATGGGCCGCGCTCACCGCGCTGGTGATCCTCGGCGCCGGATTCGTCTTCGGGATCCTCTGACCCCGATGAGTCTCACTACGGAGCCCGGCAGGAGAAGCTGGCTGCTCCGCCTCGTCATCGCCTTCAGCTTCGCGCAGGGGGCGGTGTCGATGGCGCGGCCGGCCGTCTCCTACCGGGCTCTCGCGCTCGGCGCGGACGAGCGCGCGATCGGTGTGATCGCGGGCGTGTACGCGCTCCTTCCGCTGTTCGCGGCCGTACCGCTCGGCCGCCGCACCGACCACGGCCGGTGCGCGCCCCTGCTGCCCGTCGGCGTCGTCCTCATCGCCGGCGGCTGCGCGCTCAGCGGCACGGCCGACTCCCTTGCCGCGATGGCCGCGTGGAGCGGTGTGATGGGCCTCGGCCATCTGTCGTTCGTGATCGGCGCGCAGTCGATCGTCGCCCGGCAGTCCGCTCCGGCCGAACAGGACCGCAACTTCGGTCACTTCACCATCGGCGCCTCCCTCGGTCAGCTCATCGGGCCGATCGCCGCGGGCGCGCTCATCGGCGGGCCCGACCTGGGGGCGACGACTGCGCTCGCACTGCTCGTCGCGGCCGCCGTCGCCGCGGTCTCGTTCACCTCGCTGTGGCGCATCGAGCACTCCCGTACGACGACGGGTGCGGCCGCACCTGCCGGGCCGCGCGTGCCGGTCGGCCGGATCCTGCGCAGCCGGGGTGTGCCCGGCGGCATCTTCATCTCCCTCGCGGTCCTGTCCGCGACGGACATCCTCACGGCGTATCTGCCCGTCGTCGGCGAGCATCGGGGGATCGCGCCGTCCGTCGTCGGCCTGCTCCTGAGCCTGCGCGCGGCCGCCACGATCGCCTGCCGCCTTGTGATGACGCCGATGCTGCGGCGCCTCGGCCGTGCGGCGCTCCTCGCGACCACCTGTCTGGTCGGCGGGGTCATGTGTGCGGGGATGGCGCTGCCTGTGCCGGTGTGGGCGCTCGCTCTGATGCTTGCCGTGCTCGGGTTCTGCCTGGGCGTCGGGCAGCCGCTGTCGATGACCACGGTCGTCCAGGCTGCGCCTGATGAGGCCCGGTCGACGGCGCTTGCGCTGCGGCTCACCGGCAACCGGCTGGGGCAGGTGGCGGCGCCGGCCGCCGCCGGTCTTGTGGCGGGAGTTGCTGGGGTTGCGGCGCCGTTCCTGATGCTGGGTGTGTTGCTGGTGGGGGCGGCTGGGGTCGGTCTGCGGGGTGGGAGTGGGGGGTCCTCCGGGCGGGGTCTCTTCCCCAGGCCCGCCCCTTCCCGAACCGGGGCTCCGCCCCGGACCCCGCTGCTCAAACGCCGGAGGGGCTAGCTACGCCCAGTGCGGCCGCCGCCCACGCGGCGGGTCTGCGCCGGGGCGATCGTGACGGGTGCATCGGGGGTGATCCTCCGGGAACTCCGGCAACTCCGGGAACTCCGGGAACTCCGGGAACGGTACGGATGGCCCGGACTCTGGAGAGGCACCGTTACTGAGGAATTACTGGCAGGGTGACGGGCGTCTCTGGCGCCCAAAAACTAACGGCGCTAGTTTGGGGCGCGGATCGACTACACCGTAGCCACGGCACCCTCGGGAGGATTGCGATGAAGGCCCACGACGGGATGTACATCGGCGGCGAGTGGCGGGTCGCCGCGGGCACGGACACGATCGCGGTGGTCAACCCGGCCGACGAGCAGGTCATCGCCCGTGTCCCGGCGGGCGTCGCCGAGGACGTCGACGCCGCTGTGTTCGCCGCCCACGAGGCGCTCCCCGCCTGGGCCGCGACCCCGCCCGCCGAACGCGCCGCGAGGATCGCCGCCCTGCGCGACGTCCTCGTCGCCCGCAAGGACGAGATCGCCGAGACGGTCACCGCCGAACTCGGCGCGCCCCTGCAGTTCTCGCAGATGGTGCACGCGGGCGTGCCGATCCTGGTGGCCGGCTCGTACGCCGAACTCGCCGCCTCGTACGCCTTCGAGGAGAAGGTCGGCAACTCCACCGTCTACGCCGAACCGGTCGGTGTCGTCGGCGCGATCACGCCCTGGAACTATCCGCTCCACCAGATCGTCGCCAAGGTCGCCCCCGCGCTCGCGGCGGGCTGCACCGTCGTCCTCAAGCCCGCCGAGGACACCCCGCTGACCGCCCAGCTCTTCGCCGAGGCCGTCCACGAAGCGGGCATCCCCGCGGGCGTGTTCAACCTCGTCACCGGCCTCGGCCCCGTCGCCGGCCAGGCGCTCGCCGGGCACCCGGGCGTCGACCTGGTCTCCTTCACCGGCTCCACCGCCGTCGGCAAGCAGATCGGCAGCGCCGCGGGCGCGGCCGTCAAGCGCGTCGCCCTCGAACTCGGCGGCAAGTCCGCCAACGTGATCCTGCCGAGTGCCGACCTCGCCAAGGCGGTCGGTGTCGGCATCGCCAACGTCATGGGCAACTCCGGCCAGACGTGCAGCGCCTGGACCCGCATGCTCGTCCACACCTCTCAGTACGACGAGGCGGTCGCGCTCGCCGCCGAGGCCGCCGCCAAGTACGGCGACCGCATCGGCCCGCTCGTCAACGCCAAGCAGCACACACGCGTGCGCGGCTACATCGAGAAGGGCGTCGCCGAGGGCGCCCGCCTCGTCGCCGGCGGCCCCGAAGCCCCGCGCGAGCAGGGCTACTTCGTCAGCCCGACCGTCTTCGCCGACGTCACCCCCGAGATGACCATCGCCCAGGAGGAGATCTTCGGCCCGGTCGTCTCGATCATCCGCTACGAGGACGAGGACGACGCCCTGCGCATCGCCAACGGAACGGTGTACGGCCTCGCGGGCGCCGTCTGGGCGGCCGACGACGCCGAGGCGGTCGCGTTCGCGCGCCGCATGGACACCGGCCAGGTCGACATCAACGGCGGCCGCTTCAACCCCCTTGCCCCGTTCGGCGGTTACAAGCAGTCCGGCGTCGGCCGCGAGCTGGGCGCGCACGGCCTGTCCGAGTACCTCCAGACCAAGTCTCTCCAGTTCTAGCCAGCCCTCCAGTTCTAGGAGCTCCGCGCCTCATGGTCCGTGCCGCTGTACTGCCCGCTGTCGGCTCCCCCCTGGAGATCACGGAGATCGACCTGCCCGAACCCGGCCCCGGCCAGATCCGCATCAGGCTGGCCGCCGCCGGGGTCTGCCACTCCGACCTGTCCCTGACCAACGGCACGATGCGCGTGCCCGTCCCCGCCGTGCTCGGCCACGAGGGCGCCGGCACGGTCGTCTCCGTCGGCGAGGGCGTCACCCATGTCGCACCCGGCGACGGCGTCGTCCTCAACTGGGCGCCCGCGTGCGGCAAATGCCACGCCTGCTCGCTCGGCGAGGTGTGGCTGTGCGCCGATGCCCTCACCGGCGCGGGCTCCGTGTACGCCCACCGCTCCGACGACGGCAGCGACCTCCACCCCGGCCTGAACGTCGCCGCGTTCGCCGAGGAGACGGTGGTCGCCGCGAACTGCGTCCTGCGCGCCCCCGCGGGCGTCCCCCTCACCGACGCGGCCCTCCTCGGCTGCGCCGTCCTGACCGGATACGGCGCCGTGCACCACTCGGCGCGGGTCCGCGAGGGCGAGACGGTCGCCGTGTTCGGCGTCGGCGGGGTCGGCCTCGCCACGCTCCAGGCGGCCCGTATCGCCGGCGCCTCGAAGATCATCGCGGTGGACGTCTCGCCGGAGAAGGAGGAGCTGGCCCGCAAGGCCGGCGCCACCGACTACGTCGTGGCCGGTGAGACCACCGCACGCGAGATCCGCGGCCTCACCGGCAAGCAGGGTGTGGACGTCGCGGTCGAGTGCGTGGGCCGCGCCGTGACCATCCGTACCGCGTGGGAGTCCACGCGGCGCGGCGGCCGCACCACGGTCGTCGGCATCGGCGGCAAGGACCAGCAGGTCACTTTCAACGCCCTGGAGCTCTTCCACTTCGGCCGCACGCTCTCGGGCTGCGTCTACGGCAACTCCGACCCGGCGAAGGACCTCCCGGTCCTGGCCGAGCACATCCGCGCGGGCCGCCTCGACCTGAGCGCGCTCGTCACCGAACACATCGCCCTCGACGGGATCCCCGCCGCCTTCGACAACATGGTCGCGGGCAAGGGAGGACGAGCGCTGGTCGTCTTCTAAGCAGGCGATTCCCATGACCCCGGACGCCCGTGCGGCCGGGGTCGCAGGGCTGCCCGCACGCGGCCCGCGCTTTCCCATGGCCGGGCAAAAACTGCTGCTGCGCAACCCGTTGACCCGCGTACCGTCCGGTCAGTATGTTCCCCGGACCGCGGCGCCGCGGATCGTCCCCTCCCCGTAGTCACCGGAGTGTGCACGCATGGACACGGCACCATCCGCTCGCCCCGCAGCCACCGCTTCCTCCGAAGCCGAGACCCGCGCCCGAAGAAGGGTCGCCACCGCCGCCGCGCTCGCCTCGGCCGTCGAGTGGTACGACTACTTCGTCTTCGGCATCGCGGCCGCCCTCGTGCTCGGCGACCTCTACTTCCCCTCCGGCAGCTCGTCGGCGGGCGTGCTCGCCGCCTTCGCAACCTTCGCCGTCGGCTTCCTGGCCCGCCCGCTCGGCGGGGTCATCGCCGGCCAGCTCGGCGACAAGCGCGGCCGCAAGCCCATGCTGGTCCTCGCCCTGACCCTGATGGGCCTCGCCACCACGGGCATCGGCCTGCTCCCCACGTACGACACGATCGGCGTGGCCGCGCCGATCCTCCTCGTCGCCCTGCGCGTCGTGCAGGGCCTCGCCGTCGGCGCCCAGTGGGGCGGCGCGATGCTGATGGCCACCGAGTACGCCCCCGAGGGCAAGCGCGGCCTCTACGGCAGCCTCGTCCAACTCGGCGTCCCCATAGGCGTGGTGACCGCCAACACCGTGTTCCTCGTCGCCGGCGCCCTCACCAGCGACAGCGCCTTCACCGCGTGGGGCTGGCGGCTCCCGTTCCTGGTGGGCCTGCTCGTCCTGGCCCTTGCCTGGTACATCCACGCGAAGGTCGAGGAGACCCCCGAGTTCAAGGCCGCGGAAGCGGAACTGGCGAAGGCGGAGGCGGACCGCTCCCGCTCCCCGCTGCGCAGGATCCTGCGCGAACACCTCGGCACGGTCTTCCTCGCGGGCGGCTCCTTCGCCGTGAACACCGCGACGTTCTACATCATCATCACGGGAGTCCTCGACTACACGACCCGTGAACTCGGCATGAAGCGCGAGGCCGTCCTGACCGTCTCGCTCTGCATCAGCCTCACCCAGCTCGCCCTGATCCCCGCGTCGGCGGCCCTCTCCGACCGCATCGGACGGCTGCGGATCTACGCACTCGGCGCGGCGGGCCTCGTCGTGTGGGCCGTGCCGATGTTCCTGCTCATCGACACGGGCTCGTTGCTCTGGATGGCCGTCGGCACCTTCGTCACCAGCTGCTTCCTGAGCATCATGTACGGGCCGCAGGCCGCGCTGTTCGCCGAGCTGTTCACCGCCGAGATGCGCTACACGGGAGCCTCGCTCGGCTACCAGATCGCGGCCGTGTTCGGCGGCGGACTCGCGCCGTTCGTGATGGTGCTGCTCCTGGAGGCGACCGGCACGTCGATGGCCGTCTCCGGCTACATCATCGGGCTCGGCGTGATCGCCCTGATCTCCATCAAGGTGCTTGCGGGGCGGGCGGCCGCGCGCTGAGCGTCCCCGCCGCCCTCGGCTCCGGCACCGCGGGTGCCGGAGCCGAGGTGCGCAGCCCGGGGAAGGACCGGGCCGCCGCCAGGAAGGCGAACGTCGTCGGGACGAACGGCCAGGTGAACGTGTGCCCGCCGGACGGCGCGACCACCGCCGCCATGGCCGACGTCGCGGCCGTCGCCGTGAACGCGCCCACCGCCGCGTACGCCAGAGTGCGCGGAGAAGAAGGGGCCTATCGCGGCAGGAAGCCCGCTCCCGGCTAGCGCAGCGCCGCCGCCTCGATCCCCAGGGCGTCCCCGAACGCACGCTCCCCGTCCGGCGTGACCTTCACGGCCCGCTCGGACCCGATCCGCACGACCCAGCCCGCGTCGAACGCGTGGCTGCACAGCGCCGCGCCCGCCGTCCCCGCGAGATGCGGCCGGCGCTCGGTCCAGTCCAGGCACGCCCGTGCCATGGGCCGCCGCCCCGACCGCTCAAGACCGATCCCCAACGCCCCGAACAGGTCCACCCCTTGTGAGGTCAGTGCGATCCCCGTATCCGTGCGCAGATCCCCGCGCCGGATCAGCGCGTCCGTGAGGGCGATGCCGAGACGGCCCGCGAGATGGTCGTAACAGGTGCGCCCGCGCGCCATCGCGTCCCGCGCGCTCACGGCCCGAAGCGTTCGCGGCCGTTCCCCGCCGTCCGGCGCCGCGTACGCGGCGAGTTCCTCGACGAGCCCCGCCACGCGCGCGTCCGCGAGCCGCACATAGCGGTGGCGCCCCTGCCGCTCCTCGGTGAGCAGGCCGCCCGCGACGAGCTTGCCCAGATGCTCGCTCGCCGTCGACGCCGCGACCCCCGAGTGCCGCGCGAGCTCACCGGCGGTCCACGCCCGCCCGTCGAGCAGGGCGAGCAGACAGGCCGCGCGGGTCTCGTCGGCCATCAGTGCGGCGAGCGCGGCGAGGCGCGGTGCGCCGGGTTCCCTGGACTTCATGGGTCCAGGATGCGCCCGGCACGGTTCGGTGGCCGCCGAAACGTCAGTGCAGCGCCGCGGCCTGCTCGTACTGCAGCGTGAGCCCGTCGAGGAGCGCTCGCAGGCCCGTCTCGAAGGCCCGCTCGTCGATCAGCTTCTGGCGGTCGGCGAGCAGGTGCGCCTGGCCGAGGTGGGGGTAGTCGGCGGGGTCGTACGCCGTCTCGTCGTCGACGAAGCCCCCGGCGAAGGAACCGAGCGCGGAGCCCGTCACGAAGTACCGCATGAGCGCGCCGATCGACGTGGCATGCGCCGGGGGCCAGCCCGCGTCCACCATCGAGCCGAACGCGGCATCGGCGAGCCGGAGCCCCGCGGGCCTGCGCCCAGGCCCCTGGGCGAGCACCGGGACGATGTTGGGGTGCGTGAGCAGAGCCGCCCGGTAGGACACCGCCCAGTCGTGCAGGGCCGTGCGCCAGTCGCGCCCGTCCGCGGCGTCGAACATCGACAGGTCGACCTGCGCGCTCACCGAGTCGGCGACCGCCTCGAGGATCTGGTCCTTGGTGCGGAAGTGGTTGTACAGCGAGGGGCCGCTCACGCCCAGTTCGGCGGCGAGACGCCGCGTGGAGACGGCCGCGAGGCCCTCGGCGTCGACGAGAGAGAGCGCCGCCGTGACGATGCGGTCTCTGCTCAGGAGGGGCTTGCGCGGTCGGGCCATGCGGCACATAGTAGGGCTGTCAACCAAAAACTAGCAGTGCTAATTTACTGCTCATTCACTCATGCCTGAGGTGTGGTCCATGAATCTGGAGCTCAGCGAGGAGCAGGCGGCCGTAAAGCAGCTCGCCAGGGACTTCGTGGCGCGCGAGATCACCCCGAACGTCGTCGGCTGGGACCGCGCCGAAGAGGTCGACCGCGGCATCGTCAAGAAGCTCGGCGACGTCGGCTTCCTGGGCCTGACCATCGACGAGGAGTACGGCGGCTCGGGCGGCGACCACCTGGCGTACTGCCTGGTCACGGAGGAACTGGGGCGCGGCGACTCGTCCGTGCGCGGCATCGTCTCCGTCTCGCTCGGCCTGGTCACCAAGACGATCCAGTCGTACGGGACCGAGGAGCAGAAGCGGGAGTGGCTGCCGCGGCTCACGGCCGGCGAGGCCCTCGGCTGCTTCGGGCTCACCGAGCCCGGCACCGGCTCCGACGCCGGCGGCCTCACCACCCGGGCCGTCCGCGACGGCGACGACTACGTGATCAACGGCTCCAAGATGTTCATCACGAACGGCACCTGGGCCGACGTCGTCCTTCTCTTCGCCCGCTCCACCGAAGCGCCCGGACACAAGGGCGTCACCGCCTTCCTCGTCCCCACGGACACTCCCGGCCTCACCCGCCGCACCATCCACGGCAAGCTCGGCCTGCGCGGCCAGGCCACCGCCGAGCTGGTCCTCGAGGACGTTCGCGTGCCCGCCTCCGCGATGCTCGGCCCGGAGGGCAAGGGCTTCTCCGTCGCCATGTCGGCGCTCGCCAAGGGGCGCATGTCGGTGGCTGCGGGCTGCGTCGGCATCGCGCAGGCCGCACTCGACGCCGCGGTGGGATACGCGGCGGAGCGCGAGCAGTTCGGCAAGTCCATCGCCTCGTACCAGCTGGTGCAGGAGCTGATCAGCGACATATCCGTCGACGTGGACGCCGCGCGCCTGCTGACCTGGCGCGTCGCCGACCTCATCGACCGCGGCGAGGACTTCGCGACCGCCGCCTCCAAGGCCAAGCTCTTCGCCTCCGAGGCCGCCGTGCGCTGCGCGAACAACGCCCTCCAGGTCTTCGGCGGCTACGGCTACATCGACGAGTACCCGGTCGGCAAACTCCTGCGCGACGCCCGCGTCATGACCCTCTACGAGGGCACCAGCCAGATCCAGAAGCTCATCATCGGCCGCGCGCTCACCGGCGTATCGGCCTTCTGAGTACGTTTCTGAGTACGCGAGCGGATGGGGGTGCGCCCCCGTCCGCTCCATGCTGTCGCCCATGAGTGACACACCGGTCAAGCACAGGACCACCAACGCCTTCTACGGACAGGCCGTCGCCTCCTTCGCGCTCGCGCTCGTGGCGACCGCCGTCGGCATCTACCGCATCGACGCCAGCGGCTGGGTGCGCGGCTTCCTCGCCATCGCCGTCCTCTATCTGACGACCTCCGCGTTCACGCTCGCCAAGGTCATCCGGGACCGCCAGGAGGTCGATCAGGTCGTCAGCCGTATCGACCAGGCCCGCATCGACAAGATCCTCGCCGAGCACGATCCCTTCAAGCCCGCCGCCTGACCTACGGAACTAAGCGCTCGCTCACCTCTAGGGGTATGGTGTGCGTCCTGTCCACGGGAGGATGTGAGCGAGCGATGAGCGCGGAGCGGCACGGCCAGAACGAGGCTGCCACGGACGACATGTCCTGGGCCGAGGTCACCCCGGACGCGGCCAGGCGGCTGCTGATCGCCGCCGTCCAGGCGTTCGCGGAGCGCGGCTACCACGCGACCACCACCAGGGACATCGCGAGCCGGGCCGGCATGAGCCCGGCCGCGCTCTACATCCACTACCGGACCAAGGAGGACCTGCTCCTGCGCATCAGCCGCATCGGCCACGAGAAGGCTCTGGAGATCCTCAAGGACGCGGCCGCCGGGGAGGGCGCCGCCTCCGAGCGGCTCGCCGAGGCCGTGCGGTCCTTCGTCCGCTGGCATGCGGCACGCCATCTGACGGCGCGCGTCGTGCAGTACGAGCTGGACTCGCTCGGCGAGGAGCACCGGCCGGAGATCGTGGCCCTGCGCCGCGAGAGCGACGCAACCGTGCGCGAGATCATCAACGACGGTGTGAAGGCGGGGGAGTTCGACGTCCCCGACGTCCCGGGCACCACGCTGGCCGTGCTGTCGCTCTGCATCGACGTGGCCCGCTGGTTCAACACGGAGGGCCGCCGGACGCCCGACGAGGTCGGCGCGCTGTACGCCGACCTCGTCCTGCGGATGGTGGGGGCCCGGGTCCCGTAGGGCTCAGGGCACGCGGCACGCTCAGCCCCGTCGAACGGACAGAACGCCCCATTTCTACACGTTCGGGCGATGACAAAGTGTCGAAGTTCCTCAAAAATCGGTGCACCTCGGCCACGAGGCAGACATAGGTCCGCACGCGCTCAGCTGCAGCCATGGGGTCTGCGTTGGCCGGGAGGCAGAGGTTCCCGGCAATGCGGGAACTCACCGGACACTGAGGGGCTGAGTTGAAGAGCACAACTGGCCGAGCGCGACCATTCAAGGCATTTTGCGCTTTGGGCGCCGCGACGGCTCTGTGGACTGTCGCCATCCCGGCCGGGGCAACGGCAGGGGGTGATCATGCCGGCCCGCCAACGACCACGCACCACGTCAAGCCGTCGTACAGACCGGGGAAGATCGAGAAATGTCCGTCGGGAACGACGACGTTCATCAATACGTCGCACCTGAAGCGGGGCGACAAGAGTAAGAGCTACTCGAAGGGACCCACCTCCTTCAAGGCGACAGTCGATGCAAAGGGCAAGTACCTGAGCTTCACGACCAACTCGCCCAACTTCACGGTCTACATCGAGGGCGGGCGCCACAAGGCCCACCGCGGCGCCGGGGGCACTGAGGCCTACGACACCTACGACTACACAGGTACGCCGGGTCATCCGAACTATCCGTCGGACACGGGTCTGCACGCGCCGTTGGCTTCGAACGGGAAGCCGGAGAAGATCAGCCACTATCTGGTCTGCGGGCAGCCGGCGAACCCAGTCCCTCCGGGATCGTGCGAGGCGTCGGGGTCGCTCTCCGCATACGTCCACGGGACCGATGTCACCGCGTACGTCCCCAAGGGGGCGTGGGGCAGCTCTGCCACCGGCATCGACGTGGTGAACGTCGAGGGCACCAGCATCACCAACACGCAGATCCCCACGGGTACCGATGTCATCAACTCCATCGCGACGAACTCGGTGACCGGACAGTCCGTGGCCACGGCGAACAACAATCACGTCTACATCCTGAAGGGCACCGGGCTCGACCCGAGCGTCTCGCCCAACCCCCTGACGGATGCGGGCACGGGCACGATCAGCTTCTCCGGAGGGTCCGCGACGACCACCGGCGTCGCGATGGACGCCGTGCACAACAAGGCCTTGATCGGGCTGAGCATCGGAGGCAAGGCCGGGTTCCAGTTCCTCAACCTCGCGACCAACACGTTCGAGCCCCCGTTCACCACGCAGGACCCGGGCGGGCAGATCTCCGAGGATCCCCTCGTCGATCCCATCCGCAACCTCGTCCTGTCCCCCTCGGAGGACAACAACTACGAGATCGTGAACGTGGCGAACAGCACCTCGCCGCAGTTCTTCGAGCACCCGGTGACCATCGGCGGGGAACTCGATTCCGCTGCGGAGGACTGCTCCACCGGGATCATCATGGCGCCCGCGGAGTTCAGTAGCCCGTCGCAGGTCGAGATCGCGGACATCAACAACCCGGGCACCGCGCCCAACGCCGTCTTCACCCCTGGCTCGCCCGGGTCATGGGCGGCACCCGAGCAGGTCCAGACGTTGACCGGCTCGGTCCTGAGCGCAGGAGCGTCCGCGGCGTCAGTGGCGCAGGGGACCCACACCGGTGTCATCACCGGAGAATTCGGTGGGGATGGCCTGACCGCGGTCGCCCTGCCTACGACTTCCGGTGCCGGAGCCACCCCGGCCATCAGTGACTGGGTCACCTGTGCGACGGGCGGGGGCTTCTCCATGGGACTGGATCCGCACACGTTGATCGCGTACCAGTCGCCGAACGGCGGACACGCCATCGCCCTCATGGTCAATGGCGGAGCGACCCAGATGGTCGCGGTGGACCTGACCAAGATGCTCGACGGTACGACCGTCCCGGCAACGGGCCACGTCTGTAACGGCGGCACCCTTCCTGCGACTGCCGAGAGGTTCATCACCCTGCCGTAACCGGCTCTCACGCAGGCGAATTCGGAAGTCGACGAGACCGTGGGGGTGTTCCACCTCCACGGTCTCGCCTGTGTGACCCAGGGGACTCAGAGGTAGTACCGGGACACCGACTCGGCGACACACACCGGCTTGTCGCCGCCGTCGCGCTCCACGGTGAAGGCGACCGAGACCTGGACGCCGCCGGGCACGTCGTCGACGCCGGTGATCTTCGCGGTGGCGCGCAGCCGGGAGCCGACCGGCACCGGGGCGGGGAAGCGGACCTTGTTCGTCCCGTAGTTCACGCCCATCTTCATGCCGTCGACCTTGATCAGCTGCGGTCCGAAGAGCGGGAGAAGCGACAGGGTCAGATAACCGTGCGCGATCGTCGTGCCGAACGGCCCGTCCTTGGCGCGCTCGGGGTCGACGTGGATCCACTGGTGGTCACCCGTGGCGTCCGCGAACTGGTCGATCCGCTTCTGCTCGATCTCGACCCAGTCGCTGTACCCCAGCTGCTCGCCCACCGCCGCGCGCAGCGCGTCGACCGTCGCGAAAACCCTCGGCTCTGCCATGTCCTGGCCTCCCATGCATGCACCATGTGCGGATCTCTAAGGCAATGTCTAAGCGCTTGCTCAGCATGCTAGGGCGGGCGACCTCTGTCAACGGCGGCAGGGTCCGCCCAGTAGGCTCGGCACAGTGCCCCAGATTCCAGTGAAGATCCACGAACTCACCGTCGGTCAGCTGTCGGCGCGCAGCGGAGCCGCCGTCTCGGCCCTGCACTTCTACGAGGCCAAGGGCCTGATCAGCAGCCGCCGCACGACGGGCAACCAGCGCCGTTACCAGCGCGACACCCTGCGCCGAGTCGCGTTCATCCGCGCCGCGCAACGCGTCGGCATCCCGCTCGCCACGATCCGTGACGCGCTGTCCGAGCTGCCCGAGGGGCGCACCCCGACCCGCGAGGACTGGGCGCACCTCTCCGAGGCCTGGCGCTCCGAACTGGACCAGCGCATCACCCAGCTCGGGCGGCTGCGCGACCATCTGACCGACTGCATCGGCTGCGGCTGTCTGTCCCTGGAGAACTGTGTGCTCTCCAACCCGGACGACGTGTTCGGCGAGCGCCTCACCGGCTCCCGCCTGATGAAGGAGAACCGGGAGGGCGCCTGAGGGGCCGCCGCTCAGCGGGGCGCCGAGACCAGCCCCGACTCGTAGGCGATGATGACCAGTTGGACTCGGTCCCGGGCGCCCAGCTTGGTGAACAGGCGCGCCACGTGCGACTTGGTCGTGGCCACGGTGATATAGAGCTCGTCCGCGATCTCGCTGTTCGACCGGCCGAGCCCCACCAGTGTCAGGACCTCGCGTTCCCGCTCGGTGATGCCCTCGACCGGGCGCGGCGGCCGGGCGGGCGACGGCTCGGGGCGCCCCACGAAGTCCGCGATGAGGCGGCGCGTGATCCCCGGCGCGATCAGCGCGTCCCCGGCGGCGACGACCCGGATCGCGGCGAGGATGTCGTCGAGCGCCATGTCCTTGACCGCGAAACCGCTCGCGCCGGCGCGCAGCGCGCCGTAGACGTGGTCGTCCTCGTCGAAGGTGGTCAGCACCAGCACACGGGTCGCCCCCGGGCCCGAGGTGACCAGGTTCGTGGCCTCGATCCCGTTCATGCCCGGCATCCGGATGTCCATCACGATCACATCGGGGCTGACCTCCTTCGCCAGCCGGACCGCCTCCTCGCCGTTCGCGGCCTCCCCGACGACCTCCAGGTCGGGGGTGTCGGCGATGAGGACGCGCAGCCCGGAGCGTACGAGCGGCTGGTCGTCGGCGAGCACCACGCGCACGGTCATCGGGCGTCCGCCCCGGCCGCGGCGGTGCCGTCCGCCGGTGTGGCCACCGGCTCCGGAAGCGGCAGCCGTGCCGCCACCCGGAATCCGCCCTCCGGCCGCGGCCCCGCGCTGAACTCCCCGTGCAGCAGCGCCACCCGCTCCCGCATCCCGGTGATCCCGAACCCCACGCCCGTCCCCGCGCCCCGCATCCCACGCCCCTCGTCGACGATCTCCACGGACAGCTCATCCTCCCCGAACCCGACGCCGACTCGGCACCGCCCGGCGCCCGAGTGCCGCACGACGTTGGCCAGCGCCTCCTGCACGATCCGGTACGCCGACAGGTCGATGTCGGGCAGCAGTTGACACCGCTGCCCGCTCCACCGCAGGTCGACCTCGACGCCCGCGTCCGTGGTCGTGGCCGCGAGGCGCTCCAGGTCGCCGAGGCCCGGCGCGGGTCCGTACGGCACCGCCTCGGACTCCGCAGAAGGGCCCGACCTGCGCAGCGCGACGAGCGTGCGCCGCAGCCCCGACAGGGTCTCCCTGCTCGTGGCCTCGATGGCGCTCAGGGCGGCCCGCGCCTCCAGCGGCTGCGTCTCGATGACCCGGCTGCCGACTCCGGCCTGGATCGCGATGATGCCGATGCTGTGCGCGACCTGGTCGTGCAACTCGCGGGCGATCCGCAGCCGTTCGGCCGTGATCGCCTCGGCGACCTCGTGCAACCGCAGCTCGTGCGCGTACCGACGGCGCTCGCTGCCGAGGAGGCCCACGACGCAGGCGGTGACCAGCGCCAGGAGGGCGATCGTCCCGATCACGACGAGGTTGTCGGGCCCGTGCGTGAAGCCGAGGATCGTCAGGCACTGGGTGAGGAACGTGAGGCAGACGGCGACCACCGACGCCCGCGGGGTGCGGGTCGCGACGACGTACCCGAGCAGGATGTCGACCGCGACGAACGGCACGAACCACACAGGGCCGTGGTACTTGGCCACCGGCGGCACGAGGGCGGTGACGAGCAGCGTCATGACCAGGGCCGCCATGGGCCTGCGCCGGATCATGCCGACGAGCAGGACCGCCGCGAGCGCCGACCCGCAGGCCGGGAGGATGCCGGGCGCGCGCCGGCCCGCTTCGACCGCGGGGAGCAGCGCCATGAACGGATACAGGAGCGCGCCGATCCAGGTCAGGACGGAGCGGGAGCGACCGAACGTGCGCTCGGGCGGCGAGAGTGTCGAGGTGGCGTCCACACAGGGATCGTAGGTGCGCGGCCCGCGCCCGGCATGAGCCCACGGGCTGCATCCCACGGGTGCATGCCGTCCCCGGGGAGGGCCGCCGACGGGCCGATGCGCGCCCCGCATCCGCACCGGCACCGTTGCCCTCGTGATCGAAGTCAGCGAACTCACCAAGCGGTACGGCGACAAGACAGCTGTCCGTCACCTTCGCCCACGCGATGGTGCGCAACGCGTGGCAGCGCCTGGCCCAGATCTACGGAACGCCGCCCGAGGCGTACAACGGGGCCACGGTCGCGGGGAGTTGGACCGTGTACGCCCTCTGGCCGCTGGTCACGCTCGCCCTGGCGCTGCTCGTCGTACGGCGCCGGGACGTGTGACCGTATCCGTCCGCAATCGGATCCGGGCGTCCGGATGTCTTCACCCGCAAGGGAGTTGGGGATGAATGAGGGCAGGACGGCAGGACGTATCTCGGGGAGGCACGTATGGGACTCGCCATCTGCTCGCTGAAGTACGAGGCCGCACGCTCGGGCCCGCAGAAGATCACCTATGACCGCGACGGCTACCACCTCGTCCGCTTCCCCTACGCGGCGGGCGAGGAGTCGTACGACCCCTGGAAGATGCACGACCCGCCGAAGGGGTCCAAGTACCCGGACACCCACTCGGGTCTGATCCGGCCGAGTCACGACGGGTGGGGCACCCTGTCCGCGCTGGTCTTCTGGGAGCCGGACTCCGGACCGCGCGAGTTCAGGGCACGCTTCGTGCGCGACCCGCTCGCCGGTTCGACCGGCTACGACTCGACCGCCACGACGGACTCGGCGCCGACCGGCGGCGGTCAGTACCGGTCGTACACCTGGCAGATGTTCGTGCACCCGGGAACCCCGGTCGGCCTGAAGATCTCGGTGCGCGGGGCGGGCGACGCGCTGATCCGTACGCCGCTGGTCCTCGCCGAGTTCAAGCTGGCCGTCCAGACGGACGTGATCACACCGAGCGGCTGAGGCAGGTGAGTGGACCGGGGGTGCGGCTCATGGGCGGCACCCCCGTCGTGCTCACACAGCCGTGCTCGTGCAGTCGTGCCCATGCCGATGCGCTCACGCCGAGACAAGGACCCGCGCCCGCCAGGCTCCGGCCAGGGACGCGGGGGTGAGGACGGGGCGCGGCACCACGATGCCGCAGTGGGTGCAGACCGGTCCCGACGACGGTTCGTGCGCGAGGCCGTGCTTCCAGAGGAGTGCCGTGCCCTTGCAGACGGGACAGGCCGTGCCGGGCTCGCGCTCCAGGGCCGCGATCAGCCGGTTCAGGACTTCCGCGAGGGGTTCGCAGGGATGGACCATCGGGTCGTCGCACCAGGCGACGCCGAAGCCGCCCCAGGTCAGCCGGTGCCAGTCGTCGACCGTGCCCGGGCTGCGCAGCCCGTCGTGCTTCTCCTTGCGGCGGCGCTCCGCGAACTGCGTCTCGTACGCGAGCCAGACCGCCCGCGCCTCCTCGAGCTCGTCGAGCGCGGCCGTCAGCCGCGCCGGCTCGGGGGAGCGGTCCTCGGGATCGAACCCGGCCCGCGAGCACAGGTGGTCCCAGGTCGCACGGTGCCCGTAAGGGGCAAACCGCTCCAGGCACTTGCGCAGCGAGTACCGCCGCAGCGCCAGATCGTTGCGCGGGTCGCGCGCTTGTCTCGCCAGACTCCGGAATCCGGCCATCGTCTGCACCTCCGTCACACGTACATGTACTTCGGCGTCGTCGTCGAACGGACGTCGCCGAATAGACGTATCGACACTCGATTCGGATCCATGCCCTTCCATCCGATTTCCGATGGACTCCATCAGCGGCACCTCCTGGGGCCGATACGTCCCAGGGGGTCTCGTGTGGCGATTCCGAAAAACTGACGCATGTTCATCTTCAGCCGGGGGTCTACCGCCGGTAACCTCCGGCGCACCATCGTCGGGAGGATCAGGCATGCGACGGCGCACCCCACGAACCACCCAGCACAGAAGCCTCCGTAGAACTCTCAAGCGCACGGCCGCCACAGCGGTGTTCGTCCTCACGGCGGGGCTGCTGTCCCCGGCCGGCGGGGCGTCCGCCGCGGAGCCGCCACCGGCGCCCGACTACTGCGCGGGCCGGTGCGCGGACATCCTGCCGCCCGGCGCGAACGGCAGCGCCACGCTGGCCGAGATTCTCAGCCACCGCGTCCTCGGCACCCAGCCCGCCCACGCCGACGATCAACTCGGCCCCTACGACGCGCTCTCCGCCGGATATCCGTCCCTGACGGACGACACCCTCACCCAGTTCTTCAACGACTCCTCCTTCGGGGTCCCCGATGGTCAGGTCGGTTCCGTCACGCGCCCCCGCGACGATGTGACGATCACCCGTGACAAGAAGAACGGTGTACCCCACGTCAAAGGTTCCACGCGTTACGGAACAGAGTTCGGCGCCGGCTACGCCGCAGGTCAGGACCGGCTCTGGCTGATCGACCTGTTCCGGCACATCGGCCGCGGGGAGCTCACGTCGTTCGCGGGCGGCGCCCTCGCGAACCAGGGGCTCGAGCAGGAGTTCTGGCCGCAGGCCCCGTACACCGAGCAGGACCTTCAGCGGCAGGTCGAGTACATCAGGACCACGCAGGGCGAGCGCGGCAAGCAGGCCATGGACGACGCGCAGGCGTATATCGACGGGCTCAACGCCTATCGCGAGCAGTCGAAGAACGGCCGCTACTTCCCCGGCGAGTACGTCCTGACCGGCAAGATCGACGCGATCACGAACGTGGGCGAGATCCAGCCGTTCAAGGTGACCGACATGATCGCGCTGGCCTCGGTCGTCGGCGGCCTCTTCGGGGGCGGCGGCGGGGGAGAGGTCGGCCAGGCCCTCTCGCTCCTGTCGGCGCAGCAGAAGTACGGCGTCGAGCGGGGCACCGAGGTCTGGGAGTCCTTCCGCGGGCGCGACGACCCCGAGGCCGTGGCGACCATCCACGACGGCACGAGCTTCCCGTACGGGGCCAAGCCGAAGAACCCGCGCGGGGAGGCGCTGCCCGACCAGGGCACCGTCGAGAGCGAGCCGCTCGTCTTCGACCGCGAGGGCTCGGCCAAGCCGGCCGAGGCGGGGCGCAAGACCCCCGTCAAGGCACCGGCGAAGCTCAAGCCGCTCCAGGGCATGTACGACAAGGGCGTGCTGCCCGCGGACACGTTCAGGAACTCCGACTCGAAGAAGGGCATGTCCAACGCCCTCCTCGTCTCCGGCAAGCACACCGCGTCCGGCCACCCGGTCGCCGTGTTCGGCCCGCAGACCGGGTACTTCGCTCCGCAGCTGCTGATGATGCAGGAGCTCCAGGGTCCGGGCATCAGCGCGCGCGGCGTCTCGTTCGCCGGCGTCGGCATGTACATCCAGCTCGGCCGCGGCCAGGACTACGCCTGGTCGGCGACCTCGGCGGGCCAGGACATCACGGACACGTACGCCGTGCAGCTGTGCGAGCCGGGCGGCGCGACGCCCACCCGGCAGTCCACGAACTACCTGTACCGCGGCACCTGCACGCCCATGGAGAAGCTGGAGAGGAAGAACGCCTGGAAGCCGACCCTCGCCGACTCCACGGCGGCCGGCTCCTACCGGATGCAGGTCTTCCGCACGAAGTACGGCATCGTCACGCACCGGGCGACCGTCGACGGCAAGCCCGTCGCGTACACCTCACTGCGCTCGACGTACCGGCACGAGGCCGACTCCATCATCGGCTTCCAGATGCTGAACGACCCGTCGTACGTGAAGGACGCGGCGACCTTCGAGAAGGCCGCGCAGCACATCAGCTACGCCTTCAACTGGTTCTACGCCGACTCGCGCGACATCGCGTACTACAACAGCGGCGCCAACCCGGTGCGCGCCGACGACGTCGACGCCTCCTTCCCGGTGAGGGCCGAAAAGGCCTACGAGTGGCGGGACTTCGACCCGAAGGACAACACGGCCGCGTACGCGCCGCCGTCCGAGCACCCGAACTCCGTCGACCAGGACTACTACGTCTCCTGGAACAACAAGCAGGCCAAGGGGTTCGGCGCCGCCAACTTCAGCCTCGGCGCCGTGCACCGCGCCGATCTGCTCGACTGGCGCGTGAAGCGGCTCGTCGCCGACGGCGGCGTCACCAGGGCCTCGCTCACCCAGGCCATGGAGGAGGCCGCCCTCACCGATCTGCGGGGTGAGCAGGTGCTGCCCGAGATCCTCGAGGTCGTCCGCAGCAAGCCCGTCGAGGACCCGGCCCTGAACAAGGCCGTGCAGCAGCTGGAGGCCTGGCGCAAGGCGGGAGCCCAGCGCAACCAGACCGCGGCCGGCTCGCACACCTACGCGCACCCGGATGCCGTACGCATCATGGACGCCTGGTGGCCGCTCCTGGTGAAGGCCGAGTTCGAACCCGGTCTCGGGGGCGACCTGTACGGGGCGCTCACCGGCCGGCTGGCCGTCGACGAGTCGCCGTCCGCGGGCCACGGCCCGACCGGCGCGCACGCGGGATCGGCCTTCCAGTACGGCTGGTGGGGCTACGTCGACAAGGACCTGCGTACGGTCCTCGGGCAGCCGGTGAAGGGCAGGCTCGGCGCCGCCTACTGCGGCGGTGGCAAGCTCGACGCCTGCCGCGACGCCCTGCTCGCCACGCTCACGCAGGCCGCTGCCGAGCCCGCCGCCGAGGTCTACCCCGGCGACGACGCGTGCAAGGCCGGCGACCAGTGGTGCTCGGACACGATCATCCACCGGGCGCTCGGCGGCATCACGCACCGCGGGATCCAGTGGCAGAACCGTCCGACATACCAGCAGGTCGTCGAATTCCCCTCACACCGGCCGTAGTCGACCGCTTCCATGGGGCACGCGCGCGCGTGCCCCATGGAAGGTCAATGGCAGGTCAGCCGAGTTCGCGCTCCCGTGTCTCCGGGAGGGCGAGGACGCACAGCAGGGAGACGACGGCCATCGCGCTGACGTACCAGCCCACCGAGGACGAGCCGAACTCGCCCTGGAGCCGCGTCGCCACGAGCGGCGCCACCGCGCCGCCGAGCACCCCGCCCAGGTTGTACGCGAACGACGCCCCGGAGTAGCGCACGCGCACCCCGAACAGCTCCGGCAGATACGCGCCCATCGGCCCGTACACGACACCCATGCAGAACAGCGCGCCGTCCAGGGCGAGCGCGATCAGCACGGGCTGCCCGGTGTCCATGAGCGGGAAGAGGGCCAGACCCCAGACCACCGCGAGCCCGGCGCCGGCGAGCACCAGCCTGCGGCGCCCGCCCGCGTCGGAACGGGTCGCGGCCAGCCAGGTGCCCGCCGCGAGGAAGAGGCGTCTTTGAGCACGTACTGCACTGTGGTTGTACGTGTACATGGCAGTCAATACGCGAAACGTGTCATCCCGTATCGCGAGACGTCCGGGGCTGCGTCCTACTTGTACGCCAGGTACCGGCCGCGCACCGCCCGGAACGCCGCCAGTTCGCCCTGCCAGGCCGTGACCACCTCGTCCGTGGACGCCCCGGCGTCGATCATCGTCCGCACCTGGGTGGACCCCGTGAGCTTGTCGATCCAGTTGTCCGAGCGCCACGCGAAGCCGCTCCAGGACTTCTTCGCCGTCACCAGGAGCGCGATGCCGGTGCGTACGGGGTCGTACGCGGCCCGGTCCCTGACGTGGATCTGCACGCCGCCGATCGTCTTGCCCTGGAACTTGGAGAACGTCGGCGCGAAGTACGCCTCGCGGAAGTCCACGCCGGGCAGGTGGAGTTCATTGGCCGCGGCCGCCCAGCGCCCGTCGACGTCCTCGGCGCCGAGCAGTTCGAAGGGGCGGGTCGTGCCGCGGCCCTCGGAGAGGTTCGTGCCCTCGAACAGGCAGGTGCCCGAGTAGACCAGCGCGGTGTCGGGGGTCGGCATGTTCGGGCTCGGCGGCACCCACGGCAGCCCCGACGCGTCGTAGAAGTCGCGCCGCTTCCAGCCCGCCATCCGGACCGTCTCGAGATCGACGGGCTTCGCGAGGTACTCGCCGTTGAACAGGCGCGCCAGCTCCGTGACCGTCATCCCGTGGGCCTGGGAGATCTCGCGGCGGCCGACGAACGTCGCGAACTCCTTGTGCAGGACGGGCCCGTAGGCGTTCCGGCCGGTCACCGGGTTCGGGCGGTCGAGCACCACGAACTTCTTGCCCGCGAGCTGCGTGGCCTCCATACAGTCGTAGAGCGTCCAGATGTACGTGTAGAAGCGTGCGCCCGCGTCCTGGATGTCGAAGACGACCGTGTCGACACCGGACGCGGTGAAGATGTCCGCCAGCGCCTGCCCGCTCTTCAAGTAGGTGTCGTAGACCGGCAGTCCGGTCGCCGGGTCGTCGTAGCGCCCCTCCGAGCCGCCGGCCTGCGCCGTGCCGCGGAAGCCGTGCTCGGGCCCGAACACCGCGGTCAGCTTCACCCGTTCGTCGGCGTGCATCACGTCGACGATGTGCTTGACGTCGCGCGTGACGCCGGTCGGGTTGGTCACGAAGCCGACCTTCTGCCCGGCGAGGATCCGGTATCCGTCGTCCGCGAGGCGCTCGAAACCGGTGCGGAGCCGGCCGCCGTCCTTCCCCGCGGCGAGCGCGGGGGACCCCGCGCCCGCCGTGGCGGCCACCGCGGAGGCGGTGGTGGCGGCGAGCAGGCTCCGTCTGGACACGTTCATGTGGTGACCTCCGTGATCGCGGAAGGCGGCATGTGCACGCACGCTAGCGTGCGCCGCGTCCCCGCGGAACGAAGCCGACCGCCGACACCTCTTCCGTTGAGCTGACCGACTGCTTAGTCTGTGACGGAAAGTCGAGTCAAGGGAGACCGATGGTGGACAGCCTGCACGGCACGGGGGTCGTCGTCACCGGCGCGGGAGGCGGCATCGGAGCCGCGCTCGCCCGCCGCTTCGCCGCTTCGGGAGCGCGCGTCGTCGTGAACGACCTGGACGCGGGGAAGGCCAAGGCGGTCGCGGACGAGATCGGCGCCACGGCGGTGCCGGGCGACGCCTCCGAGATCGTGCCCGAGGCGCTGGACGCCCTGGACGGCACCGTGGACGTCTACTGCGCCAACGCGGGGCTCGCCTCCGGCGGCACCGAGGACGCCGACGACCAGATCTGGGCCGACGCCTGGGACGTCAACGTGATGGCCCACGTCCGCGCCGCGAAGGCCCTGCTGCCCGGCTGGCTGGAGCGCGGCACCGGCCGCTTCGTCTCCACCGTCTCCGCGGCGGGACTGCTCACGATGGTCGGCGCCGCGCCCTACAGCGTCACCAAGCACGGCGCGTACGCCTTCGCCGAGTGGCTCTCCCTCACCTACCGCCACCGCGGGCTCAAGGTCCACGCGATCTGCCCGCAGGGCGTGCGTACGGACATGCTCACCGCCTCCGGATCGGCCGGGGAGCTCGTCCTCGCGCCGACCGCGATCGAGCCCGAGGACGTCGCCGACGCGCTCTTCGCGGGCATGGCGGAGGACCGCTTCCTGATCCTCCCGCACCCCGAGGTCGCCGGTTACTACGAGGCCAGGGCCGCGACGCCCGACCGCTGGCTGTCGAACATGAACCACATCCAGCAGAAGTGGGAGGCCGCACAGAAGTGAGCTCCTCCATCTACGCGGCCAAGCCCTGGCTCGGCCGGCTCTCCGAGGCACAACGGGCCCCGGTCACCCCGGCCGACTCCGTGCTGCACGCCTTCCGCGCCGCGGTCCGCACCGCTCCCGACCGCACCGCCGTCGCCTACTTCGACGGCCGCCTCAGCTACCGGGAGCTGGACGAGCTCAGCGACTCCGTCGCCGGGCACCTCGCCGCGCGCGGTCTCGGACGCGGCGACCGCGCCGCCCTCATGCTGCAGAACTCGCCGCACTTCGTGATCGGCCTCCTCGCCGCCTACAAGGCGGGCGCCACCGTCGTCCCGGTCAACCCGATGTACAAGTCGGGCGAGGTCACCCACGTCCTGCACGACGCCGACGTCACCGCCCTGATCTGCTCGGACCGGGCCTGGGAGGCGTATCTGCGCGAGACCGCCGCGGACTCTCCCGTACGGATCGTGCTCACCGCCTGCGAGCTGGACCTCCAGACGCGGGGCGACGAGCGCGTCCTGAAGTTCGAACGCGTCGAGCCGCAGGCCGAGGACGCCGACGACCTCCTGACGGTCGCCCGCCAGGGCAACGCGGCGCCCGAGGGCCGCGACCCGCGCCCGGACGACATCGCGCTCATCAGCTACACCTCCGGCACCAGTGGCACGCCCAAGGGCGCCACGAACCTGCACCGCAACATCACGTACAACGCCGAGCGCCAGCGCACCGGACTCGGCATCCCCGAGGGCGGCACGTACTTCGGGCTCGCACCGCTCTTCCACATCACCGGCATGGTCTGCGAGCTGGTCTCCTCCTTCGCGAACACGGGCACCCTCGCCCTCGCGTACCGCTTCGAGGCCGGCGTCGTCCTGGACGCGTTCGCCGAGCACCGGCCCGCCTACACCGTGGGTCCCTCCACCGCGTTCATGGCGCTCGCCGCGCACCCGGCCGCGACCCGCGAGCACTTCGCCTCCTTCCAGTCGATCTCGTCCGGCGGCGCGCCGGTGCCGCCCGCCCTCGTGGAGAAGTTCCGGGCCGGCTTCGGCCCCTACATCCACAACGGCTACGGCCTCACCGAGTGCACCGCCCCCTGCGCCTCCGTGCCGCCCGGCAAGGAAGCGCCCGTCGACCCCGTCTCCGGCGCCCTCGCCGTCGGCGTCCCGGGACCCGAGAGCGTCGTCCGGATCGTGGACGACCTCGGCCAGGAGGTGCCCTTCGGCGAGCAGGGCGAGATAGCCGTCCGCGGCCCCCAGGTCGTGCCCGGCTACTGGAAGCGCCCCGACGCCACCGCCGAGTCCTTCCCGGACGGCGAACTGCGCACCGGGGACATCGGCTTCATGGACGCGAACGGCTGGCTCTACGTCGTCGACCGCAAGAAGGACATGATCAACGCCTCCGGCTTCAAGGTCTGGCCCCGCGAGGTGGAGGACGTCCTCTACACCCACGAGGCGGTGCGCGAGGCCGCCGTCGTGGGCGTCCCCGACCCCTATCGCGGGGAGACGGTCAGGGCGTACGTGAGCCTGCGCCCGGGCGCCTCGGTGGGCCCCGGCGACCTGTCCGCCTATTGCAAGGAGCGGCTCGCCGCGTACAAGTACCCGCGCGAGGTGGAGATCCTGCCCGAGCTGCCGAAGACGACAAGTGGGAAGATCCTCCGGCGGGAACTGCGTTCCCGTACACAGAACAGCTGATCGCAGGAGAAAGGCAGGTGGCGGCAGTGCCCAGGACGTCGGACGGAGACGGTACGCCCGTCCCTCAGAGGCTGCTCGCCGCCGCCACCCGGCTCTTCGCCGAGCGCGGTTACGACCGCACCTCGGTCCAGGAGATCGTCGAGGCGGCCGGCGTCACCAAGGGCGCGCTCTACCACTACTTCGGCTCCAAGGACGACCTGCTGCACGAGGTGTACGCGCGCGTGCTCCGCCTGCAGCAGGACCGTCTCGACGCGTTCGCGGACGCCGACGCCCCGGTGGAGCAGCGGGTGCGGGACGCCGCCGCCGACGTGGTCGTCACGACCATCGAGAACCTCGACGACGCGTCGATCTTCTTCCGCTCCATGCACCACCTCAGCCCGGAGAAGAACAAGCAGGTGCGGGCCGAGCGGCGGCGCTATCACGAGCGCTTCAAGGCTCTGATCGAGGAGGGCCAGCGGTCCGGCGTGTTCTCCACGGCCACGCCCGCCGCCCTGGTGGTCGACTACCACTTCGGCTCGGTGCACCACCTCTCCACCTGGTACCGCCCGGGCGGCCCGCTCGCCCCGCAGGAAGTCGCGGACCACCTGGCGGACCTGCTGCTGCGCGCACTGCGTCCCTGACGCCGCTCGCGCTCTGACACACGGCCAAGGGCCCCGCACTCAAGCCGAGTGCGGGGCCCTTCGCCGTCACGGGGTCACCGCGTCACAGGTACTTCTTCAGCTCGCGCCGGGCCAGCGAGCGCTGGTGGACCTCGTCGGGGCCGTCCGCGAGGCGCAGGGTGCGCGCTCCCGCCCACAGCTCGGCCAGCGGGAAGTCCTGGCTGACGCCGCCCGCTCCGTGCAGCTGCACGGCCTGGTCGATGATGTCGACGACCGTGCGCGGCGCCGCGATCTTGATGGACTGGATCTCCGTGTGGGCGCCCTTGTTGCCGACGGTGTCCATCAGCCAGGCCGTCTTCAGGACGAGGAGACGCAGCTGCTCCACCGCGACCCGCGCGTCCGCGATCCACTCCTGTACGACGCCCTGCTGGGCCAGCGGCTTGCCGAACGCCGAACGGGCCACGGCCCGCTGGCACATCAGCTCGATGGCCCGCTCGGCCATGCCGATCAGCCGCATGCAGTGGTGGATACGGCCCGGGCCGAGCCGCGCCTGGGCGATGGCGAAGCCGCCGCCCTCCTCGCCGATCAGGTTGCTCGCGGGTACGCGGACCTGGTCGAAGACGACCTCGGCGTGTCCGCCGTGGTAGTGGTCCTCGTATCCGTACACCTGCATGGCGCGCCGGATTTCCAGGCCGGGGGTGTCGCGGGGGACGAGCACCATGGACTGCTGGCGGCGGAGGTCGGCGCCGTCGGGGTCCGTCTTGCCCATCACGATGAAGACCTTGCAGTCCGGGTTCATCGCCCCGGAGATGTACCACTTGCGGCCGGTGATGACGTACTCGGAGCCGTCGGCGGAGCGCTCGATGAGCGTGGTGATGTTCGTGGCGTCCGAGGAGGCCACCTCGGGCTCGGTCATCGCGAACGCCGAGCGGATCTCACCGGCGAGCAGCGGCTCCAGCCACTGCTTCTTCTGGCGCTCGTCGCCGAACTGGCTCAGCACCTCCATGTTGCCGGTGTCGGGGGCCGCGCAGTTGAGGGCCGTGGGCGCCAACTGCGGGCTGCGGCCGGTGATCTCGGCCAGCGGCGCGTACTGGAGGTTGGTCAGCCCGGCGCCGTACTCGGCATCGGGGAGGAAGAGGTTCCACAAGCCCTGCCGCCTGGCCTCGGCCTTCAGCTCCTCGACGACGGCCGGGGTGTCCCACGGGGAGGCGAGCTGCGCGCGCTGCTCGTGCGCGACGGCCTCGGCCGGGTACACGTGCTCGTCCATGAAGGCGAGGAGTTTCGCGCGCAGTTCCTCGGTGCGCGCGTCGAATGCGAAGTCCATTGCGGGTCAGCCTTTCTGAAGGGTCGTCAGGCCATGGTCGATGAAGACGGGCACGAGCTCGCCGATGCGATCGAAGCCGGCGCCGACGGTCTGGCCGAGGGTGTAGCGGTAGTGGATGCCTTCGAGGATCACGGCGAGCTTGAACCACGCGAAGGCCGTGTACCAGGAGACGGCGCGGACGTCGCGCCCCGAGCGCGCGGCGTACCGCTCGATGATCTCGGCGGGGTCGGGGTGTCCGGCGGCCGCGGCGGTCGTGGAGACGGGGGAGTCGGGCATGTCGAGCTTCGCGCTGTACATCACCAGCAGGCCCAGGTCGGTGAGCGGGTCGCCGAGCGTGGACATCTCCCAGTCGAGGACGGCCTTGATCCGGTCGACGCCGTCGGCGTCCTCGTTGATCAGGACGTTGTCGAGGCGGTAGTCGCCGTGCACGACCGTGGGCGCGGGCGAGGCGGGCAGCGAGCGGCCGAGCGCCGCGTGCAGCTCGTCGACGCCGGCCAGCTCGCGGTTCCTGGACGCGTCGAGCTGCTTGCCCCAGCGCCGCAGCTGCCGGTCGAGGAACCCCTCGGGCCGCCCGAAGTCCGCGAGGCCGACCTCGGCGGGGTCCACGGCGTGCAGGTCGACGAGGGTGTCCACGAGGGCGAGCACGGCGGCGCGGGTGCGCTCGGGGCCCAGCTGCGCGAGCTGGCCGGCCGTGCGGTACGGCGTGCCCGCCACGTACTCCATCACGTAGAACGGCGCGCCGAGCACGCTGTCGTCCTCGCACATGAGCAGCGCCTCGGGCACCGGCACGGACGTCGGGTACAGGGCGCTGATCACCCGGTGCTCGCGCTTCATGTCGTGCGCGGTGGCGAGTACATGGCCCAGCGGCGGGCGGCGGACCACCCAGGTCGACGAGCCGTCGCCGACGACGTACGTGAGGTTCGACCGGCCGCCCTCGACGAGACGCCCGGACAGCGGACCGGCCACGAGCCCCGGGCGCTCCCGGTCGAGGTGGCCGCGCAGCTGGTCGAGATCAAGACCTGGGGGGTGGCCGGCGCTCATCGATGTCCTCCGGAGGCAGAGTGAAGCGGTGTCGCGTCACATGATGCCGACCGGTCGGTATGTCGTCCAGGGCGGGGGCTGAATGTGATCCATCTCGTACGCTACTGCCCGCGGCCGGGCGGTGCGGGTGCGTCCGGCGAGAACGCCGGCCGCACCCAGCGCGGCCCGCGGACCGTCAGTGGTCGTCCCAGTGGCCGTCGTGCTGCGCGTGCCGGTGCCCGTCGTGGACGTAGTCGACGTGATCGCCGTGCGTGACGGCCTGGTGCCCGCAGTCCGGGCCGTGCTGGTGCTCGTGGCCCTGGTGCGTGGTGTGGGCGCCGGGCTCGCACTCGTCCCAGTGGCCGTTGTGCTCCGCGTGCAGATGCCCCTCGTGCGCGTAGTCGACGTGGTCGCCGTGCGGGACCGCCGCGTGGCCGCAGCCCTCGCCGTGGGTGTGCTCGTGGACGGGGTGTTCCCGGTGGAGAGTGGTCATGGAGTCAGGCTAGCCGGAAATGCCCGAATCACTCCGCCATGGAACCCTTGTGCTGTTCCTGTGCCTTTCACGAGGAGTACATCGGATGAAGGCGATCAGCTACAGCGGCTACGGCGGTCCCGAGGTACTCGAATACGGGGAGGTGAGCGACCCGAAGGTCGGGCCCGACGCCGTCTTGGTGAAGGTCAGGGCGGCAGCGGTGAACCCCGTCGACTGGAAGGCCCGCGAGGGCTACCTCGACCCCGTGTTCGACGCCGTCTTCCCCGTGATCCCCGGCTGGGACGTGTCCGGCGTCGTGGTCCAGCCCGGCTCCGCCGTCACCGAGTTCGTCACCGGCGACGAGGTGATCGGGTACGTACGCGAGGACTTCCTCTCCCGCGGGACCTTCGCCGAGTACGTCGCCGCGCCCGTGCGCACCCTGGCGCGCAAGCCCCGGAACCTCACCTACGAGGAGGCCGCCGGGCTGCCGCTCGCCGGACTCACCGCCTACCAGGGCCTGACCGGCGCCCTCGCCGTGCAGGAGGGCGATGTGGTGCTCGTCCACGCGGCGGCCGGCGGCGTCGGGTCGATCGCGGTCCAGCTGGCGCGCCACCTCGGCGCCCGCGTCATCGGCACGGCGAGCGAACGCAACCACGACTTCCTGCGGGAGCTGGGCGCCGAACCGATCACGTACGGGGAGGGCCTCGCCGAGCGCGTGCGGGCGCTCGCTCCGGAGGGCGTGGACGACGTGTTCGACACCGTCGGCGGGGAGGCCCTGAAGGTGTCCGCGGACCTGCTCGCGCCGGGCGGCCGGCTCGCGTCCATCGCCGACGGCTCGGTCGTCGACCTGGGCGGGCACTACGTCTTCGTGCGCCCCGACGCCGCCGACCTCGCGCGCCTCGCGGACCTCGCGGAACAGGACGTGGTCACGGTGCACGTCGACGAGACGTTCCCGCTGGAGCGGGCCGCCGACGCCCAGCGGCTGAGCGCCGAAGGCCACTCCAGGGGCAAGATCGTGGTCACCGTGCCGTGGCCCGACTGACCGACTGACCGACTGACCACTGACCGACTGACCGGCGGGCAGGAAGCGGCGCAGGCCGCCGTCACACCACCAGCGCCGCGGCGAACGCGGCCAGCGCCACCGAGCAGGCCACCGCCACCACGGCCGCGCGCCCGGTCAGTGCGGGCGGCCCGGCCTCGTGCAGCGCCAGATCGCGGATCCGGCGGTGCGCCACCGCCAGGAACCCCAGCCACGCCAGGAAGCACAGGGCAGCGCCCAGCACGCCGAGGGTGTCCGCGCCGCCGCTCAGCGTCGTCTTGGCGGCGAGGATCGCGGCCACGGTGCAGGACAGCGTCGTCCGCCGCCAGGCGAGCCGCGTCCGCGCCGGCTGGAGCCCCGGATCGCGCCCGGCCGTTCCTCCCTCGCCCCGTGCGTCGCAGGGCGGTTCGGACGGGCCGCTCACCCCGCCCACCCGGCCAGCACGACCACCACCATCGCGACGGCCACCAGCGCCACGACCACGCTCAACAGTGCCGGGAACCGCGAGACGGGCAGGTCCTCGCCCCGCCGCATCGCCCGCTCGCAGCGCACCCAGTGGCTGACCGCGCGCAGGGAGCACAGGGCGCCCGCCGCGAGCAGCGCGAGCGCGAGCCCGGCCCGCCAGGCCCAGCGCAGGTCCGGCAGGAACTGGTCCACGGCGAACCCGCCGCCGATCAGCGCGAGCGCCGTGCGCAGCCAGGCCAGGAACGTGCGCTCGTTGGCCAGGGAGAAGCGGTAGTCGGGTGTCTCGCCGTCCTCCCGCACCCGCTCGGGCGCGAACCAGAGGCGGACGCTGCGTACAAATTCGATCACGGGGTGACCTTATCCGGGCGGCCCGGGCAGGCCCGTGGCCCCTGCGCGGTAGGCCCGCAGCCGCTCGTACGCGTCGAGCCCGTCCGGCACCCACGGCCACTCGGGAAGCCGCCGCTCCAGCTCCTCGTCGGTGAGGAAGCCGTGCCAGGCGACCTCCTCGGCCTGCGGGTCCACCGGCAGCTCGCAGCGCACCTCGTACAGGTACGACCACCAGGTGCGGCCCGCCCCGCCGTCGTACAGGAACTTGAACAGCGGCTCGGGGCGCGGCAGCCCGGACACGCCGAGTTCCTCCTCCGCCTCGCGCAGGGCAGCGTCGTCGTAGGACTCGCCGGCGCCCACGACGCCGCCGACGAACATGTCGTAGAGGGACGGGAACACCAGCTTCGTCGGGGTGCGGCGGTGCACGAAGATCCGGCCGGCACAGTCCCTGGCCTGGATGAACACGCACCGGTGGCGCAGTCCGCGTGCGTAGGCCTCGCCGCGCGGGGCCTGTCCGACCACCCGGTCGTGCTCGTCGACGATGTCGAGCACCTCCGCCGCCGGGTCCGGGGCGGCAGCGTCTTCAGCGGCGTTCGTGGGATCGGTGGGAGGGGTCATGCGCCCATGACATCAGAACCCGGAAGACCCTGGCAGCTCAGACCCTGGCAACTCAGACCCCGGCAGCTCAGACCCCCACCCCCGCCCGGTCCCCCTCCCGAGGGCCCGCGGTCGGCATCGCCGGATGCATCCCGAGCAGCACGATCCCCGAAACGATCGCCGTGAGCCCGGTCGCCTGCCAGGCGAGCGCCCCGGCATCCATGCGCAGTTGGTCGCCCATGAAGCCGACCCCGCACGCGATGCCCGCAAGCGGCTGCGCCGCCGTCAGCGCGGGCAGCGACATCCGCAGCGGCGCCATCTCGAAGGCGCTCTGCACCAGGATCAGGCCCGTGACGCCCAGCACCAGGACCCCGTACGGCTGCCAGCTGGTGAGCAACCCGGCCCAGCCGCCCGACGAGAACAGCTGCCCGCTCATCCGCGTCAGCGCGTCCTGCACCCCGTAGAGGAGCCCGGCCGCGACGCCGAGGAGGACCGGGGCCGCGCTCATCCGTGACTTCTTCGCGTACGCCGTGAGCAGCAGCGCGCCGCCCACCATGACGCCGATGATCAGCCAGCGCCGCAGCGGGTCGTTGACCTCGTCCCCGCTGCGTGGCTCGCCCGCCACGATGAAGGCCGTCACCCCACCCGCGAGCAGGGCCAGGCCCGCCCAGCCCTGTTTGCCCAGCGGCTGGCGGGTCTGGTGGCGCGAGAGGGCGAGCGCGAACAGGAGGTTGGTCGCGAGCAGCGGCTCGACGAGGGAGATCTCCCCGTTGCCCAGCGCGATCGCGCCGAGCACCATGCCGCACACCATGAAACCTATGCCGAACAGCCAGCGGGGCACCCGAACGAGGTCGAGGAGCAGGCGCGGCGACAGGAAGTCGCTCAGCGGGGCGTGCTGCGCCGCGTTCTGCTGGAGCACGAATCCGATGCCCAGACAGAAGGCCGCGGAGACGGCGAGGACGAGTACGAGAACCGACACGCTGCGCACCTCGACATTGCAGGTATCAAGATCGGCCGTGGGCGGGTCGTTGCACGGGTGTATGGCCGACGATAGCGCCCCGCGGCACCGGCTGCCCCGTGAGTGACCCGGTCGGCGAGGTTGACGCCGCCGACCCCCGTGCCCAAGATCTGACCCACCGGTAACTTTCGAGAGGGACGGACCCCAATGACGACGTACGACGCGGACGTGATCGTGATCGGGGCGGGCCTCGCCGGGCTCGCGGCGGTGGCGGAACTCGTGGACGCGGGCCGCAAGGTGATCCTGCTGGACCAGGAACCGGAGCAGTCCATCGGCGGTCAGGCGCACTGGTCCTTCGGCGGTCTCTTCTTCGTCGACTCGCCCGAGCAGCGCCGCCTGCGGATCAAGGACAGCCACGCGCTCGCGCTCCAGGACTGGATGGGCACCGCCGGCTTCGACCGTGCCGAGGACCACTGGCCGCGCAAGTGGGCCGAGGCGTACGTCGACTTCGCCGCGGGCGAGAAGCGGTCCTGGCTGCACCAGCAGGGCGTCCGGTTCTTCCCCGTGGTCGGCTGGGCGGAGCGAGGCGGCTACGACGCGAACGGGCACGGGAACTCGGTGCCCCGCTTCCACATCACCTGGGGGACCGGACCCGGCCTCGTCGCCCCCTTCGAGCGCCGCGTCAGGCAGGGCGTGGCGCGCGGTGTCGTACAGCTGAAGTTCCGGCACCGGGTGACCGGCCTGTCCCGCAGTGCCGGCGCCGTCGACACCGTCAGCGGGGAGATCCTCGAACCGTCGTCCATCGAGCGCGGCCAGGGCAGCAGCCGTACGGTCACGGGCTCCTTCGAGCTCAAGGCGCAGGCGGTGATCGTCACCTCCGGCGGCATCGGCGGAAACCACGACCTGGTCCGCGCCCACTGGCCCGAGCGCCTCGGCACCCCGCCCGAGAAGATGCTCTCCGGCGTGCCCGCGCACGTCGACGGTCTGATGCTCGGGATAACGGAGGACGCGGGCGCGCACCTCATCAACCGGGACCGCATGTGGCACTACACCGAGGGCATCGAGAACTGGAACCCCATCTGGGACAAGCACGGCATCCGCATCCTGCCGGGCCCGTCCTCGCTGTGGCTCGACGCGCGCGGCGAGCGCCTGCCCGTGCCGCTCTTCCCCGGCTTCGACACCCTCGGCACCCTCGACCACATCATGAAGACGGGGTACGGCTACACGTGGTTCGTGCTCAACCAGCGCATCATCGGCAAGGAGTTCACCCTCAGCGGCTCCGAGCAGAACCCCGACCTCACCGGGAAGTCCGTGCGCGGCGTCATCGACCGGGCCCGCGCCGACGTACCGGCGCCCGTCAAGGCCTTCATGGACAACGGCGCCGACTTCGTCATCGAGAAGGACCTCCCCGCCCTCGTGCGCGGCATGAACGCCCTGGCCGAGAAGTCGTCGGGTCCCCTGATCGACGAGGCCGCACTGCGCCGCACCCTCGTCGCCCGCGACCGCGAGATCGTCAACCCCTTCACCAAGGACCTCCAGGTGACCGCCATCCGCGGCACCCGCAAGTTCCTCGGCGACCGCCTCATCCGCACCGCGGCCCCGCACCGCATCCTCGACCCGAAGGCGGGCCCGCTGGTCGCCGTGCGCCTCAACATCCTCACCCGCAAGTCCCTCGGCGGCCTGGAGACCGACCTGTCCTCGCGCGTCCTGACCGACGGCGGTGAGCCCCTGCCGGGCGTGTACGCGGCGGGGGAGGCGGCCGGGTTCGGCGGCGGGGGCGTGCACGGCTACCGCTCCCTCGAAGGGACCTTCCTCGGCGGCTGCCTCTTCTCGGGCCGCACGGCGGGCCGCGCCGCTGCCGCCGCGACCGGCTGAATCTCGCCTTGACAGCACTCCGGACGCTTCCTCTCGGGTCCGGGGTGCTGTCTCGTGTCACCGGCTCAACAGCCCAGGTAAGAAAGGGAATTGGCGGATCGCGAGGGTGAACTCGGAGGATTGTGAAACGAGTTGGTGAAGGTCATCCCTTGGTCCGCCCTTGACTCGGAGCGCCCCGTACCGCTTTGCTGTGCGTGATCACCTCAAGCAAGCCGCGTCGTAGAGGACTTCCCGCGGTGCCCCCACCCCCGCCACCACTCGGGCGTGCCCGCAAGCGGGCCGCCGCCCCGTTCGACTCCGCACTCGACGACAGCGGCCTCGTGGCCGCCCGCGCGGCCCTCGCTCAGGGGCGCTGGACCGAGGCCAGGGAACTGATCTCGGCCACCGGCGACGACTGGGACCGCCGCGGCCATCGCGTCGTCGTCCTCGCCGAGGAACCCACGACCACCGCCTGGGTCAGGGACTGGCGGCTCGCCGAACCCGAGTCGGCCGACGCCGCCGTCCTGCTCGCCCTCGCCGCCGTGCAGCGCGCCCGTATCGGCAAGTCGCGACCCGAAAAGGCCCGCGACGCCTGCCGCGCCGCCGCCGCCCTCGCGCCCGCCGACCCCACTCCCTGGCTCGGACTCCTGCTCCTGGAACGGGACATGGGCCGCGAGGAGGACGTCGTCCACCTCTTCGACGAGATCCGCCACCGCCACCCCGAGCACCACCACGCCCACCACCTGATGGTCGCCAGGCTCGCCGAACGCCGCCCCGACGCGGGCCAGGACCCGCTCCACGAGGTCTACGACTTCGCGTCCTGGGCCGCCGAACAGGCCGGACCCGGATCACCGCTGGCCGTCCTCCCCGTCGTCGCGCACGCCGAGCGCTACCGCGTCCTCGCCGCCGCCGGCAGTGAACCGCCCGATCCCAAGGCGTCCGGACACTGGACGGGCCGCCGCGCCCGCCTCGTGATGAAGACAGCCTTCGACTGGTGGCTCGAATGGGGCTCTGCGGAGCGCCCCGCTCATCCGCGCGGCCGCGTCGACCTGAACTTCCTCGCCCACGCCAAGTCCTGCGAGGGCAGGCCCGCGGAGGCCGCCGCCCTGTTCCACCGCATCGGCCGGCACGCCACCGCGGCCCCCTGGTCGTACCCGGACCGGGATCCGCACGAAGCGTTCAGCGCCGCGCGCCGCGCCGCGCTCGGCACGGCCTAGGACGACGCCCCAGGCATCCCCAGACACCCGCACCAGCAGCGCTCATCCACAGGGAAGGGACAACCCCGCCATGACGACGGGCAGTTCGAGCACGAGCGACACGGCACCACCCCCCGCGTCCGACACGGGGATCAACACCTTCAAGGGACAGGAGAGCGCTCTGCGTGCCGGCCGCCTCGGCACGGCGGGCCTGCTGCTCTCCGTGCTGGCCGCGACGGGCCCGCTCATGGTGGTCGCCGGCGTCATGCCCACCACGTTCGCCGTGATGGGCGTCGTCGGGCAGCCGCTGCTCTTCCTCATCCTGGGCGTCGTCCTCGCCCTCTTCAGCGTCGGCTACGCCGAGATGAGCCGGCACGTCCACAACGCCGGCGCCTTCTACGCGTACATATCCCGCGGCCTCGGCCCGACCGCCGGTGCGGGCGCCGCCCTGGTCGCGCTCGTCGCCTACAGCGTCCTCCAGGTCGGCATCTACGGGATGTTCGGCTTCGAGGTGTCCAACCTCCTCGCCACCTACCTCGACCTCAGCATCGCCTGGTGGATCCCGGCGCTGGTCGCCGTGCTCGCCGTCGGCGCGCTCGCCCTGCTGAAGATCGACGTGAACGCGCGCGTCCTCGGCGTGCTCCTGCTCGTGGAGGTCGCGCTCGTCGTCGTCTTCGACATCGCGGCGCTCGGCGACCCGGCCAAGGAGGGCCTGTCGCTGCACGCCTTCAATCCGGACACCCTCACCGGCGCGGGCGTCGGCACCGCCCTGTGCTTCTGCATCGCCGCCTTCACCGGCTTCGAGCAGGCGCCCGTGTACGCGGAGGAGACCAGCCGCCCGCACATCCTCGTGCCGCGCGTGATGTTCATGGCGGTCGGCTTCGTCGCCGTCTTCTTCGCCATCAGCTCCTGGGCGCTCACCGTCGCCGCGGGACCCTCCGCGATCATCCAGACCGCGCAGAAACAGAGCGCGGGCCTGATGTTCTTCCTGACGGAGAGCAGGCTCGGCGGCACGTTCACGGACATCGTCCATGTCCTGTTCGTCACCGGCATGTTCGCGGCGCTCCTCAGCTTCCACAACGTCGTCTCGCGCTACGCCTTCGCCATGGGCCGCGAGGGACTGCTGCCCGCCGCCTTCGGCCGCACCAACAGCTCCAGCGGCGCGCCCGGCACCGGCTCCCTGCTCCAGACCGCCCTCTCCCTGATCATCGTCGTGGCCTTCGCGGTCACCGACGACGGCAAGGCGGGCGACCCGACGGCGCCCGTGCTCAAGCTCTTCACCTGGGGCGGCAACGTCGGCGCCCTCGGCATCATCCTGCTGATGGCCACCGCCTCGCTGGCCGTGATCGTCTTCTTCGTCAGGCGCGGCGCCGCGGGCGCTCAGATCTGGCGCCTGACCGCGTCGGGGATCGCCGGGATCGCGCTGCTCGTCATCGCCTTCTACACGGTCAAGGACTTCGACGTCCTCGTCGGTTCGGGCCCCGGCTCCTCCCTCAACTGGGTGCTGCCCGGCATCATCGCGCTGGCCGCCGTCATCGGCTTCGTCCACGGTGTCGTCCTGCGCGGCAGGAACCCCGAGGCGCACGCCAGGATCGGTCTCGGCAACGAGGCGTTCCAGCTGGAGAAGGCGGCCGGCGTGCCCGCCCAGAAGTGACAGAACGCTGACGAACACCCGTGGCCACTGGCCACCGGCGGCCACGGGTGCTCGAATCAGTGGGTGAACCCGGAAGAACCCGTACCGCCCGAGCAAGGCGAGCAGCGAGGCGCGCCCGTCGGCCGCCGTCTCGTCCTCGGCATGCTCGCCCTCGGCGCCCTCGGCGTCGCCGCCGCGCCCACCCTTCAGCGCGGCCTCGAATCCTTCCTCGGCGGCGCCGCGGACAAGGACCCCACCGGCCTGACGGACCTCCTGCCGAACGGCGGCGGCTTCCGCTACTACTCGGTCGCCTCCTCCGTCCCCGACAGGCCGGCCGCCGACTACCGCCTCACCGTCGACGGCCTCGTCGACCGGCCGACCACCTACACGCTTCCCGCGCTGCGGGCGCTCCCGCAGACCCGCCTCGTGCGCGACGTCCAGTGCGTCACCGGGTGGCGCGTGCCGGAAACCCCCTTCGAGGGCGTACGCCTGTCCACCGTCCTGGACGCGGCCGGGGTCCGGCCGTCCGCCAAGGCGCTGCGGCTGACCTGCTTCGACGGCACGTACAGCGAGAGCCTCACGCTGTCCCAGGCCCGCCGCGCCGACGTGCTCGTCGCGCTGCGGATGCAGGACAAGCCCCTCGCCCACTCCCACGGCGGGCCGGTCCGCCTCTACGTCGGCCCCATGTACTTCTACAAGTCGGCGAAATGGCTGTCCGGCATCACCGTCACCGACCGCGTCGAACCCGGCTACTGGGAAGAGCGCGGCTACGACGTGGACGCGTGGGTCGGCCGCTCGAACGGACGCGACGATGAACCCACCCACTGAACTCACGGCGCGCGTAAGGCGCTTCACCCGCACCGAGACCTGGGTCCACCGGTCCACGGCGGCCCTCATGGGCCTGTGCATCCTGACGGCGGCCTGCCTGTACGTGCCCCAGTTCGCGGAGCTCGTCGGCCGCCGGGAACTCGTGGTCAGGCTCCACGAGTGGTCCGGACTCCTGCTGCCCGCGCCCTACCTCGCCGGCCTCGCGTCCCGCGCCTTCCGAGCCGACCTGCACCGCCTGAACCGCTTCGTCCCGCACGACCGCACCTGGCTGCGCTCCGCCCTGCGCCGCTCGGGCCCGAGGCCCGCGGGCAAGTTCAACGCGGGCCAGAAGCTGTACGCGGGCTGGCTCGGGGGAGCGGTCCTGGTGATGCTCGGCACGGGCCTGCTCATGTGGTCCACCCTCCCCCAAGCTCTCGGCTTCGCTCGAGCAGGGGGGACCCCCATCGCCCCCCTCACCTGGCGCACCGGCAGCACCTTCGTGCACGACTGGCTGTCCCTCGCCCTCGGCATCGTGGTCGCCGGACACATCGCGAAGGCATGGGCGGACCCCGAGGCGCGGCTCGGGATGCGGACCGGGTTCGTGGGGAGGGAGTGGGCCGAGCGCGAGCACGGCGAGTGGCTGCCGTGACGGCGCCGTACTACGCGTCCGCGCCGAAGTCCAGCAGGACCTTGCACGCCCGCGCGCGGTCCGCGGCCAGCACGAACGCCGACTCCGCTTCCGCCACCGGGACCACCGCGCTGATCAGCTCCGCGAGCCCCGGCCGCTCGGCGAGCAGGCGCAGCGCGTCGTCGAACTCCGTGTCGAAGCGGAACGCCCCGCGCAGCTCGATCTCCCGGCTGACCACGAGGTTCCCCGCGAACGGGCTCTGCCCCGGCGGCAGCATCCCGAGCTGTACGACCACACCGCCGCGCCGCACATGGCGCAGGCAGCTGTCGAGCCCGGCGGCCACGCCCGAAGCCTCGACGGCCGCGTGGGCCTCGTCGGGCCAGCCCTTGTCGGCCGGGTCGTCCGCGCGTACGACGGTGTCGGCGCCGGCGAGTTCCGCGTACCGGAGAGCTTCGGGGAGGAGGTCGGTGGCGGTCACGTGGGCCGCCCCGGCGGCCTTGGCCGCGGCGACGACGAGGCAGCCGATGGGGCCCGCGCCGGTCACGAGCACGTGCTTGCCCGCGACCGGTCCCGCCCGGCGCACCGCGTGCAACGCCACCGCGAGGGGCTCGGCGAGGGCGGCCCGGTCGAGCGGAAGCCCGGCCGGTACGGCCCTCAACTGGTCGGCGGGGACGGCGATCCGCGCGGCGAATCCGCCCTGGACGTGCGGGGTGCGGGCCGCGCTGCCGAGGTAGCGGGTGTCGCGGCACACATGGCGCCGCCCGTCCACGCACTCGGGGCAGGTCCCGCAGGGGGTGGCGGGGTGCACGGCGACGGCCGTGCCGGGCGCGGGGCCGGTGGCACCGTCCCCGTACGAGACGACCGTGCCCACGACCTCGTGGCCGAGCAGCATGGGTTCCTGGAGCCGGAAGTCGCCGACGCCGCCGTGGCGCCAGTAGTGCAGGTCGGAGCCGCACACCCCGCCGTAGCGGACGGCGACGAGCGCCTGGCCCGGGCCGGGTTCGGGGGAGGGGAGTTCGTCGACGCGCAGATCTCCCGCGCCGTGGATCACGCAGCCCAGCATCAGGTCTCCTTGAGCCATGAGGTCTTCTAGAGAACGCTCGTCATGCCGCCGTCGACGTAGAGGATCTGCCCGCTGACGAAGTCGGACGCGGGTGAGGCCAGGAACAGGGTGCCGCCGACGAGGTCGTCGGTGCGGCCCCAGCGGCCGGCCGGCGTCCTGCGGCGGACCCAGGCGCTGAACTCCTCGTCGCGGACGAGCGGTTGGGTCAGCTCGGTCTCGATGTAGCCGGGGCCGAGCCCGTTGACCTGGACGCCGGAAGGGCCCCAGTCGGCGCACATGCCCTTGGTGAGCATCTTCAGGGCGCCCTTGGTGGCGGCGTAGGGCGCGATGCCGGGCCGCACGACCTCGCTCTGCAGCGAGCAGATGTTGATGATCTTTCCGTGGCCGCGTTCGACCATGCCGCGGGCCGCCTCACGGCCCACCAGGAACGCGCTCGTCAGATTGGTGTCGATCACCCGGTGCCAGTCGGCGTCGGTGAACTCCAGGAGCGGGGCGCGCAGTTGCATGCCCGCGTTGTTGACGAGGATGTCGAGCGGACCCACCCGCTCCTCGACCCCGGCGACTCCGGCGGCCACGGACGGTCCGTCCGTGACGTCGAACGCCGCGGTGTGGACCGGGCCGAGCCCGGACAGCCGCCCGGCCGCGTCCGCGAGGGCGGACTTGTCACGTCCGTTGAGGACGACGGTCGCGCCGGCCTCCAGGAGGCCGCGGGCCAGGGCGAACCCGATCCCGCGGCTGGAACCGGTCACCAGGGCCGTGCGGCCGCTGATGTCGAAGAGGGGGTGGGTCATCGCTCAGTACTCCAGTCGCTCCGAAGGGAGCCAGATCACGAGGTCGCTAAATGACCAGGGACAGCAGCAGGACCAGGCCACCGGCGACGACCGAGATGATCGTCTCCATGACGGACCACGTCTTGATGGTCTGCCCGACGTTCAGGCCGAAGTACTCCTTCACCAGCCAGAAGCCCGCGTCGTTCACGTGGCTGAAGAAGAGCGAGCCGGCGCCGATCGCGAGGACCAGCAGGGCCGTGTGCGCGGTCGACATGTCGGCCGCGAGCGGCGCCACGAGGCCGGCCGCCGAGATGGTCGCGACGGTGGCGGAGCCGGTGGCGAGGCGTATGACGACCGCGATCAGCCAGGCGAGCAGCAGGGCCGGGATCGACCAGTCCTTGGAGATGTCGAGGACCATCTGGCCCACGCCGGAGTCGATGAGGGTCTGCTTGAAGCCGCCGCCCGCGCCGACGATGAGGAGGACGCCCGCGATCGGGGCGAGCGACTTCTCGACGGTGGAGGACAGCCGGTCCTTGGTGAACCCGGCCGCGCGGCCCAGCGTGAACATGCCGACGATCACGGCGGCGAGCAGGGCGATCAGCGGCGAGCCGATGACGTCGAAGACGCGCTGCACGGTGTGCTCGGGCTTGTCCACGACGATGTCGACGAGCGCCTTGGCGAGCATCAGGACGACGGGGAGCAGGATCGTGGCGACGGCCGCGCGGAAGCTCGGACGCTTCTCCAGGTCGTCGGTGGCCCGCGCCGGGGTCATCTTGTCCGGGGCCGGGACGTCCACCCAGCGGGCGGCGAACTTCGAGAACACGGGACCCGCGATGATCACCGTCGGGATGGCGACGAGGACACCCAGGGCGAGCGTGACGCCGAGGTTGGCGCCGACGGCGTCGATCGCGACGAGCGGGCCGGGGTGCGGCGGGATCAGGCCGTGCATGACCGACAGGCCGGCGAGGGCCGGGATGCCGATGCGCATCAGCGAGTAGTTGCCGCGCTTGGCGACCATCAGGACGACCGGGATCAGCAGCACGATGCCGACCTCGAAGAACAGCGGCAGACCGATCACCGAGGCGATCAGGACCATCGCCCACGGCATGGCGCGCCCGCCCGCCTTGGCGAGGATCGTGTCGACGATCTGGTCGGCGCCGCCGGAGTCGGCGAGCAGCTTGCCGAGGATCGCGCCGAGCGCGATCAGCACACCCACACCGGCCACCGTGGAACCAAGGCCCGTGGTGAAGCTGACGATGGTCTTGTCGAGTGGGGCGCCCGCGAAGGCTCCCAGGGCCAGAGATCCGATGGTCAGCGCCAGGAAGGCGTGGACCCGGAACTTCGTGATGAGCAGAACGATGACAGCGATGCCCGCGAGGACGGCGATCCCCAGCTGGGCGTGGCCCGCCGAGGTGATCGGTTCGACGGCATCCGCTGCCAGCGTCTCGACGCTGAGACTGGTCACGGTTCTTCCTTGGTGTGGGTGGGGACTTCTGGGACTACTTCAGCGCCGGGCGCTGAGGGGACGGGGACTGTCCTTCGAGGTCGGCGAGAGCCGCGACGGCCCGCTCCGTGATCTCCTCGGGGCTGCCCGACACATCGACGTCGACGCCCGCCTCGTCCGCCGCGAGCGGCTGGAGCGTGGCGAACTGCGAGTCAAGGAGGGCCGTGGGCATGAAGTGGCCCTGGCGGTGCGACATCCGGTCCTCGATGAGGGCGCGGTCACCCGTGAGGTGGACGAACACGACTCCGGGGGCCTCGGCCCTGAGCCGGTCGCGATAACTCCGCTTGAGGGCGGAGCTGCTGACGACGCCGCCGAGTCCCGCCCGTCCGTGCGCCCAGGCGCCGATGGCGTCGAGCCACGGCCACCGGTCGTCGTCGGTCAGGGGGGTGCCGGCCGACATCTTGGCGATGTTCGCCGGCGGGTGGAAGTCGTCGCCCTCGGCGTACGGAACGCCGAGCCTGTCTGCGAGCAGGGGGCCGATCGTGGTCTTGCCGGTCCCTGCCACGCCCATGACTACGACGACGTGGGGGGTGCGTCGTGTCTTCATCGCGTCCTCGCTGTCTTCGCTGTCTTCTTCGACATCGCTGTGTCACGTCACTGAAACCTGAATGGTCGGACAAATTCAAGAGTCTGTGACATAAAAGTCTGACTTTTTATTCCGTCGGCCCGCCTCGTACGCTGACGGCATGACCACACAGGGCCGGGGGCTGCACGCCCACGTACTGGAGAACCTCGGCCCCGCCATCACCGCGGGGGAGTACCCACCGGGTAGCGTGCTGCGCACGGACGAGCTGGCCCAGCGCTACGAGGTGTCGCGCTCGGTCATGCGGGAGGCCGTGCGGGTGCTCGAGTCGATGCACCTCGTGGAGTCGCGGCGCCGGGTCGGCGTGACCGTACGGCCCACGCAGGAGTGGAACGTCTACGACCCGCAGGTCATCCGCTGGCGGCTGGCCGGGGCAGACCGGCCGCGGCAGCTGCGCTCCCTCACGGTGCTGCGTTCCGCCGTCGAGCCGGTCGCGGCCGGACTCGCCGCGAAGCACGCCACGGCCGAGCAGTGCGCGGCGCTCACCGAGTGCGCGCTCGGCATGGTCGCCACGTCACGCGGCCATCAGCTGGAGGCGTACCTCGTCCACGACATCGAGTTCCATCGGGTCGTCCTGAACGCGTCGGGCAACGAGATGTTCGCCCGGCTCGGTGACGTGGTCGCGGAGGTTCTCGCGGGCCGCACGCACCATCAGGTGATGTTCGAGGACCCGGACCCGGCTGCCGTGTCGCTGCATGTGCACGTCGCCGAGGCCGTCCGCGAGGGGGACGCGATCCGCGCGGAGGCGCTCACGCGCGAGATCGCGCTGGGCGCGCTCCAGGAACTGGACATCCTCGCGCCCTGATTGCAGGGCCGGGCCCTACTCGATGAAGTCGCCGTCCACGTACACCCAGACGCCGTCGAGCCGTGTGAACCGGCTGCGCTCGTGCAGCGAGCCGGGCCGCCCGCCGTCGGTGTAGCGGGCCCGGAAGGTCACGGTGCCGGTGGTGTGGAAGGCCGACCCCTCACTCGTCCCCAGGATCTCCAGACCGGTCCACTTCATCCCCGGCTCGAAGGTGATGGCCGGGGGCCGGGTGGCCGGGTGCCAGGTCCGCAGCAGATACGCGGCGTCCTTGACGGCGAAGGCGCAGTAGCGGGACCGCATCAGGGCCTCGGCGGTGGGCGCGTTCGCCCCTCCGGAGTGATACCGGCCGCAACAGGCTTCATACGCGGAGGGGAGCCCGCAGGGGCAGGCGGGGGCGGGGCGTGACATACGGACGATTCAACCAGCTCCGCAGCCGATCACCCGGCCCCCACCCCCACCCCTGTCACCGCGTCACGGTCAGTGCCGTGCCCCGCGTGCGGTCCGACGAGGGTCCCGTCTCGATCGAGAACCCGCCGGGCTCCACGGCGAGGTCCAGGCCGCGGGTGACCGAGGCGAGCACCTCGGCCCCGGATACCAGGCGCACAGCACGCCCTTGGGGGAAAGGGCTCGTATCAGGCCTGTTCGGCCCGGAATGCCGCCGGCGTCACGCCCGTGTGCTGCTGGAAGTACTTCGAGAAGTTCGCCGAGTCGCCGATGCCGACGGCCACGCCGATGCGGCCCACCGGCAGGTCCGTGTGGGCGAGCAGGCGTTTCGCCTCCAGGGTCACCCGGCGGTCGATGAACGCCTTCGGGGTCTGGCCCGTCGCCGCCCGCACCGCGCGGACGAGGGTGCGCCGGGAGTAGCCGAGCTCGTCCGCGTACGCGCTGACACTGTGGTTCGTGGTGAAGCCCTGTTCGACCGCCGTGCGGAAGCGGCTGAACGTCGTGTCCGGCTGCGGCCTGCACTCGTCCGCCGCCGCCCGCGCCGACACATGGGCGACCCGCAGCATGAAGGCCGTCAGGGCGTGACGCAGGACCGATGTGTGCAGGCTGAGCGGGAGTGTCGATGTGTCCAGGTACTCGCGCTGGAGTTGGTCCAACGAGGCGTCCAGGGCGGCGAGTTGGGCCTCGTCGGGGTGGAGCAGGGGCGGCCGGTCGTAGCGGTACAGGCCCGTCGCCTCGACGATCGCGCGCGGCAGGAAGCCGGGCTGCATGGTGAGCGCCGTGCCGACGTAGCGCTCGCTCGTCGAGAAGCCGTGCACCTGGCCGGGCCGGATCCACAGGATGTCGCCGGCGCCGACCTCGTACTCCGTGAAGTCGATCATGTGGTGGACCGGGCCCTCGCGGAAGAAGAGCAGGACGTGGAAGTCGATCCGGTGCACGCGGCGCGACAGGCCGACGCCGCCCGCCCAGGGACCCTCCGTGCCCATCGGGCCGATCTGTATCCCGACCCCGGACACGCTGGCGCTCGGGTCGAAGGGATACGTACGGATGTGCTCCGCCGCTCCCATATGTGCGCTCGGATGTGCGCCGCCCTGCTCCGTCATCCACTTTCCTTGGCTCAAACCGACTCGGCCTCTTGTAGGTGTCCCATTTTCACCGAACGCTGGCACGGGGGCACCTGCCGCGCAAAAAGTATGACCTTTAGATTCGTAGATGGTTCGACCAGGCGTTTAGCCCCGGTCGGGTGGTGCCTTTCGGTACCTCGGATGCACAACGGATGCGAAGGAAGTCGTACAGATGAGCACGCAGACACCGGACGCCCTCGGCCCCTTCGAGTGGAGTGACCTCGACCGGCGTGCCGTCGACACCGCGCGCCTGCTCGCGGCCGACGCCGTGCAGCAGGTCGGCAACGGCCACCCCGGCACGGCGATGAGCCTGGCCCCCGCCGCGTACACCCTCTTCCAGAAGGTCATGCGCCACGACCCGGCCGACCCCGAGTGGACCGGCCGCGACCGCTTCGTCCTCTCTCCGGGCCACACCAGCCTCACCCTCTATACGCAGCTCTTCCTCTCCGGCTACGAGCTGGAGCTCGACGACCTGAAGGCGTTCCGCACCCACGGCTCGAAGACGCCCGGCCACCCCGAGTACGGCCACACAGCCGGTGTCGAGACGACGACCGGCCCGCTCGGCCAGGGCGTCGCCAACGCCGTCGGCATGGCGATGGCCGCCCGCTACGAGCGCGGCCTCTTCGACCCCGAGGCACCCGAGGGCGAGTCCCCCTTCGACCACACCATCTGGGCGATCGTCTCCGACGGCGACCTGGAGGAGGGCATCTCCGCCGAGGCGTCCTCCCTCGCCGGCCACCAGAAGCTCGGCAACCTCGTCTTCGTCTACGACGACAACCACATCTCCATCGAGGGCGACACCGCCACCGCGTTCTCCGAGGACGTCCTGAAGCGGTACGAGGCCTACGGCTGGCACGTCCAGCGCATCGAGCCCAAGGCCGACGGCGACACCGACGTGCACGCCCTGTACGAGGCCCTGGCCGCGGCGAAGGCCGAGACCGGCCGCCCGTCCATCATCGCGATGCGCACGATCATCGCCTGGCCCGCCCCAAACGCGCAGAACACCGAGGCGTCCCACGGCTCCGCGCTCGGCGCCGAGGAGATCGCCGCCACCAAGCGCGTCCTCGGCTTCGACCCGGAGCGGACCTTCGAGGTCGCCGACGACGTCATCGCCCACACCCGCGGGGCCCTCGACCGCGGCGCCGACGCGCACGCCGAGTGGGACAAGCGGCTCGGCGAGTGGCGCACGGCCGAGCCCGAGCGCTCCGCCCTCCTCGACCGCATCGTCGCCGGCCGTCTCCCCGAGGGCTGGGAGCAGGCGCTTCCGTCCTTCGACGCGGGCACGAAGGTCGCGACGCGGGCCGCTTCCGGCAAGGTCCTCCAGGCACTCGGCCCGGTCATCCCCGAGCTGTGGGGCGGCTCGGCCGACCTCGCGGGCTCGAACAACACGACCATCGACAAGGCCAGTTCGTTCCTGCCGAAGGGCAACCCGCTGCCGGAGGCCGACCCGTACGGCCGCACGATCCACTTCGGCATCCGTGAGCACTCGATGGCCGCCGAGATGAACGGCATCGCGCTGCACGGCAACACCCGCATCTACGGCGGCACCTTCCTCGTCTTCTCGGACTACATGCGCAACGCCGTCCGTCTGTCCGCGCTGATGCAGCTCCCCGTCACGTACGTGTGGACCCACGACTCCATCGGCCTGGGCGAGGACGGCCCCACGCATCAGCCCGTCGAGCACCTCGCCTCCCTGCGCGCCATCCCGGGCCTGAACATCGTCCGCCCGGCCGACGCCAACGAGACCGCCGTCGCCTGGCGCGAGATCCTGCGCCGCGGCACCACGAAGCCCGCCCCGCACGGCCTCGCGCTGACCCGCCAGGGCGTGCCCACGTACGAGCTCGACGAGCGGGCGGCGAAGGGCGGTTACGTGCTGCGTGAGGCGTCCACCGCGACGCCCGACCTCATCCTGATCGCGACCGGCTCCGAGGTGCACCTCGCCGTGGCCGCCCGCGAGCAGCTGGAGGCCGAGGGGGTCGGCACGCGCGTCGTGTCGATGCCGTCCGTCGAGTGGTTCGAGGAGCAGTCGCAGGACTACAAGGACAGCGTCCTGCCCTCGTCCGTGAAGGCGCGCGTCGCCGTCGAGGCCGGCATCGGCCTGACCTGGTACCGCTACGTCGGCGACGCCGGCCGCATCGTCTCCCTGGAGCACTTCGGCGCCTCCGCCGACGCCGCCACGCTCTTCGCCGAGTACGGCTTCACCGCCGACAACATCGCCGCCGTGGCGCGCGAGTCCCTCACCGCCGCCCGCGCCTGACCCGTACGCACTCGTACACCCGAAAGAAGATGAAGAACATGAGCAACGCCGACTCCACCGTCACGCCCCTCAAGTCCCTTGCCGGCGAAGGCGTTTCCATCTGGCTGGACGACCTGTCCCGCAAGCGCATCGAGTCCGGCAACCTCGCCGAACTGATCGAGAACAGCCACGTCGTGGGCGTCACGACGAACCCCTCGATCTTCCAGGCGGCCATCGGCTCCGGTGAGGGCTACGAGGAGCAGCTCGCCGACCTCGCCACCCGCGGGGTCACCGTCGACGAGGCGGTCCGCATGATGACCACCGCCGACGTCCGCGCCGCCGCCGACATCCTGCGCCCCGTGTACGACGCGACGCAGGGCCGCGACGGCCGCGTCTCCATCGAGGTCGACCCGCGCCTCGCCCACGACACCGTGGCCACCGTCGCCGAGGCCAAGCAGCTGTCCTGGCTGGTCGACCGCCCGAACGTCATGATCAAGATCCCTGCGACGAAGGCGGGCCTCCCGGCCATCACCGAGGTCATCGGCCTCGGCATCAGCGTCAACGTCACCCTGATCTTCTCCCTCGACCGCTACAAGGCCGTCATGGACGCCTACCTCGCGGGCCTGGAGAAGGCGCGGGCCGCGGGCATCGACCTGGCGGGCATCCACTCCGTCGCCTCCTTCTTCGTCTCGCGCGTCGACGCCGAGATCGACAAGCGCCTCGACCAGGTCGGCACCGACGGGGCCAAGTCCCTCAAGGGCAAGGCCGCCCTCGCCAACGCCCGTCTCGCGTACGAGGCGTACGAAGAGGTCTTCGCCTCCGGGCGTGCGAGCAAGCTGGAGGCCGCCGGCGCCAACAAGCAGCGCCCGCTGTGGGCCTCCACCGGCGTCAAGGACCCCGCGTACAAGGACACCCTGTACGTCGACGAGCTCGTCGCCCCCGGCACGGTCAACACGATGCCGGAGGCCACCCTGAAGGCCACCGCCGACCACGGTGCGATCACCGGCGACACGGTGACGGGCGGCTACGAGCAGGCGCGCGCCGACCTCAAGGCCGTCGACGCGCTCGGCATCTCCTACGACGAGGTCGTGCAGCAGCTGGAGGACGAGGGCGTCGCCAAGTTCGACGTGGCGTGGAACGACCTGCTCGGCACGGTCGCCGGCCGCCTCGCCGACAAGGAGGCGCAGGCCAAGTGAGCATCACCGCTTGGCAGAACCCGCTGAGGGACCCCCGCGACCGCCGCCTGCCGCGCATCGCGGGCCCCTCCGGCCTCGTCATCTTCGGCGTCACCGGCGACCTGTCCCGCAAGAAGCTGATGCCGGCCGTCTACGACCTCGCGAACCGCGGACTGCTGCCGCCGGGCTTCTCGCTCGTCGGCTTCGCCCGCCGCGAGTGGGAGGACCAGGACTTCGCCCAGGTCGTCCACGACGCGGTGCGCGAGCACGCCCGCACCGAGTTCCGCGAGGAGGTCTGGCAGCAGCTCGTCGAAGGCATGCGCTTCATCCCCGGCGACTTCGACGACGACACGGCGTTCAAGCAGCTGCGCGAGGCCGTCGACGACCTCGACGAGAAGCGCGGCACCAACGGCAACTACGCCTTCTACCTGTCCGTACCGCCGAAGTTCTTCCCGCAGGTCGTGCAGCAGCTCAAGAAGCACGGCCTCGCCGACGGACCCGGGGGCTCCTGGCGCCGCGCCGTCATCGAGAAGCCGTTCGGCCACGACCTGGCCAGCGCCCGCGAACTCAACGCGATCGTGCACGACGTCTTCGCCCCCGACCAGGTCTTCCGCATCGACCACTACCTCGGCAAGGAGACCGTCCAGAACATCCTGGCCCTCCGCTTCGCCAACCAGATGTACGAACCCATCTGGAACCGGAGTTACGTGGACCACGTGCAGATCACGATGGCCGAGGACATCGGCATCGGCGGCCGCGCCGGCTACTACGACGGCATCGGCGCCGCCCGCGACGTCATCCAGAACCACCTCCTCCAGCTCATGGCGCTGACCGCCATGGAGGAGCCCGCCTCCTTCGACGCCGAGTCGCTCCTCACCGAGAAGCTCAAGGTCCTCAAGTCGGTGCGGCTGCCCGAGAACCTCGGCGAGCACACCGTCCGCGCCCAGTACGCGGCCGGCTGGCAGGGCGGCGAGAAGGTCCCCGGCTACCTCCAGGAAGACGGCATCGACCCCAAGTCGAAGACCGACACCTACGCGGCCATCAAGCTGGAGGTCGACAACCGCCGCTGGGCCGGCGTCCCGTTCTACCTGCGCACCGGCAAGCGCCTCGGCCGCCGCGTCACCGAGATCGCCGTCGTCTTCCAGCGCGCGCCGCACTCCCCGTTCGACTCCACCGCCACGGAGGAACTCGGCCAGAACGCCGTGGTCATCCGCGTCCAGCCCGACGAGGGCATGACCGTACGCTTCGGCTCGAAGGTCCCGGGTACCTCGATGGAGATCCGGGACGTGTCGATGGACTTCGCCTACGGCGAGTCCTTCACCGAGTCCAGCCCGGAGGCGTACGAAAGGCTCATCCTGGACGTCCTGCTCGGCGATGCCAACCTCTTCCCCCGCACGGAGGAGGTGGAGGAGTCCTGGAAGATCCTCGACCCGATCGAGGGCCACTGGGACACCCACGGCCGGCCCGCGCAGTACGCCTCGGGAAGCTGGGGCCCGAAGGAAGCGGACGAGATGCTCGCACGAGACGGACGGAGCTGGCGCAGGCCATGAAGATCGACCTCACCGACACGACGGCAAGCAAGGTCAACAAGGCCCTGGTGGAAGGCCGCAGGGCGATTGGCACCCCGGCCGTGGGCATGGTCCTCACGATGGTCATCGTGACCGACGAGGAGAACGCCTACGACTCCATCAAGGCCGCCGAGGAGGCCTCCCGCGAGCACCCCTCGCGCACCCTCGTCGTGATCAAGAGGCACGCCCGCTCGCCGCGCGACCGCCAGGGCAACCGCCTCGACGCCGAGGTGCGCGTCGGCGCGGACGCCGGCACCGGCGAGACCGTCCTGCTGCGCCTGTACGGCGAGGTCGGCCGGCACGCCGACTCCGTCGTCCTGCCGCTGCTGCTCCCGGACGCGCCCGTCGTCGTCTGGTGGCCCGTCGACGCCCCCGACGTCCCCGCCAAGGACCCGCTGGGTGCGCTCGCCCAGCGCCGTATCACCGACACGTACGCCGTCGAGGACCCGCTGTCCGCGCTGGCCGCCCGCGCCGCCTCGTACGCCCCCGGCGACACCGACCTCGCCTGGACCCGCCTCACGCCGTGGCGCTCCATGCTGGCCGCCGCCCTCGACCAGGCAGGCGCCGAGATCACCTCGGCAGCCGTCGAGAGCGAGGCCGAGAACCCCAGCGCCGAGCTGCTCGCCCGCTGGCTGGGCGTCCGCCTCGGCGTGCCCGTCGAGCGCGTCACCACCGAGGGCCCGGTCGTCACCGCCGTCCGCCTCGGCACGGCCGGCGGCGAGATCCGCATCGACCGTCCCGAGGGCCCCCTCGCGCAGCTCACCCTGCCCGGCCAGCCGCAGCGCACCCTGGCCCTCAAGGTCCGCACCACCTCCGAGCTGATCGCCGAAGAACTCCGCCGCCTCGACGCGGACGAGATGTACGCCATCGCCTTGCGCGGCGACGGCACCAAGGAGCGCGTTCAACATGCCTGACACCACCCCGCACCTCACGGTCCGCCCCCAGTGGACGGCCCTTTCGGACCACCGCGCGAAGCAGCGCCAGGTCCATCTGCGGGATCTGTTCACCACCGGCCCGGACCGCGCCGCGCGCTACACGGTCCAGGTCGGCGACCTGCACATCGACTATTCCAAGCACCTGATCACGGACGAGACGCTCGCCCTGCTCCAGGAACTGGCCACTGCCACCGACGTGTTCGGGCAGCGCGACGCCATGTTCCGCGGCGAGAAGATCAACACGACGGAGGACCGCGCCGTGCTGCACACGGCGCTGCGGGCCCCGCGTGACGCGGTGATCGAGGTCGACGGTGCGAACGTCGTCCCCGAGGTCCACGCCGTGCTGGACAAGATGGCCGCCTTCGCGGACAGGGTCCGTTCGGGCGGGTGGACGGGCCACACCGGCAAGCGCATCAAGAACGTCGTGAACATCGGCATCGGCGGCTCCGACCTCGGCCCGGCGATGGCGTACGAGGTGCTCCGCTCCTTCACGGACCGGGACCTGACGGTCCGATTCGTGTCGAACGTGGACGGCGCCGACCTGCACGAGGCCGTGCGGGATCTCGACCCGGCCGAGACGCTGTTCGTCATCGCCTCGAAGACGTTCACCACCATCGAGACGATCACCAACGCGACCTCCGCGCGCAGCTGGCTGCTCGATGCGCTCGGCGACGACTCCGCGGTCGCGAAGCACTTTGTCGCCCTGTCGACGAACGCCGAGAAGGTGGCCGACTTCGGCATCGACACGGCCAACATGTTCGAGTTCTGGGACTGGGTCGGCGGGCGCTACTCGTACGACTCCGCCATCGGCCTCTCGCTGATGATCGCGATCGGCCCGGACGCCTTCCGCGAGATGCTCGACGGCTTCCACCTCGTCGACGAGCACTTCCGCACCGCCCCCGCCGAGGCGAACGCCCCTCTCCTGATGGGCCTGTTGGGCATCTGGTACGGCAACTTCCACGGCGCCCAGTCGCACGCGGTCCTGCCGTACTCGCACTACCTGTCCAAGTTCACCGCGTACCTCCAGCAGCTCGACATGGAGTCCAACGGCAAGTCCGTGGACCGCGAGGGCCGCCCGGTGGACTGGCAGACGGGCCCCGTCGTCTGGGGCACCCCCGGCACCAACGGGCAGCACGCCTACTACCAGCTCATCCACCAGGGCACGAAGCTCATCCCGGCCGACCTGATCGGCTTCGCCCGCCCGGTCGGCGAGCTCTCGGCCCAACTGGCGGGCCAGCACGACCTGTTGATGGCCAACCTGTTCGCGCAGGGCCAGGCCCTCGCCTTCGGCAAGACCGCCGACGAGGTCCGGGCCGAAGGTGTCCCCGAGGCGCAGGTGCCCCACCGCACCTTCAAGGGCAACCACCCGACGACGACGGTCCTGGCGAAGGAACTCACCCCCTCCGTCCTGGGCCAGCTCATCGCCCTCTACGAGCACAAGGTGTTCGTCCAGGGAGCCGTCTGGAACATCGACTCCTTCGACCAGTGGGGCGTCGAACTCGGCAAGGTCCTCGCCAAGCGCGTCGAGCCCGCCCTCACCCAGGCCGCCGACGTCCCCGGCCTCGATGCCTCCACCCAGGCGCTCGTCGCCACCTACCGCACGCTCCGGAAGAAGTGAAGACAGACATGACCGCGATACAGCTCGGACTCATCGGCCTCGGCAAGATGGGCGGCAACATGCGCGAGCGCATCCGCCGCGCCGGCCACACCGTCATCGGTTACGACCGCAACCCCGAGGTCTCCGACGTCGGCTCCCTCGCCGAGCTCGTCGAGCAGCTCGAAGGCCCGCGCGTGGTCTGGGTGATGGTCCCCGCGGGCGCCGCCACCCAGTCCACGATCGACGAGCTCAAGGAGCTCCTCTCGCCCGGCGACATCGTCGTGGACGGCGGCAACTCCCGCTGGACCGACGACGAGAAGCACGCCGCCGAGCTCGCCATCAAGGGCATCGGCTTCGTCGACGCCGGTGTCTCCGGAGGTGTCTGGGGCCTGGAGAACGGCTACGCCCTCATGGTCGGCGGCGACAAGGAGCACATCGCCCGCGTCCAGCCGGTCTTCGACGCCCTCAAGCCCGAAGGCGACTTCGGCTACGTCCACGCCGGCAAGGTCGGCGCCGGGCACTTCTCCAAGATGGTTCACAACGGCATCGAGTACGCCATGATGCAGGCCTACGCCGAGGGCTGGGAGCTCCTGGAGAAGGTCGACTCCGTCACCGACGTGCGTGAGGTGTTCCGCTCCTGGCAGGAGGGCACGGTCATCCGTTCCTGGCTGCTCGACCTGGCGGTCAACGCGCTGGACGACGACGAGCACCTGGACAAGCTGCGCGGCTTCGCCGCCGACTCCGGTGAGGGCCGCTGGACCGTCGAGGCGGCCATCGACAACGCGGTGCCGCTGCCCGCGATCACCGCGTCCCTCTTCGCGCGCTTCGCCTCGCGCCAGGACGACTCGCCGCAGATGAAGATGATCGCCGCCCTGCGTAACCAGTTCGGCGGCCACGCCGTCGAGACCACCCAGAAGTAACCAGGGAGACGACAGCCATGGGCGACCTCCTGCTGGTCCGCCACGGCGAAACGGAGTGGAGCCTGTCCGGACAGCACACCAGCTGGACGGACAAGCCCCTCGCGCAAGCCGGCGAGGAACAGGCCAAGTCCCTCGCCCCGCTTCTCGCCGGACGTCCGTACGCACTCGTCCTCACCAGCCCTCTCGCCCGCGCGGTCCGCACCGCCGACCTCGCGGGCCTGAGGGGGGCCAGGCCCGAACCGGACCTCCACGAGTGGCACTACGGCGCCTACGAAGGCGTCACCACCCGCGAGATCCACCGCACCCGCCCCGACTGGGACCTGTGGACCCAGGGTGTCCCGCAGGGCCCCGAAGGCGGGCCCGGCGAGTCCCCGGAGGCTGTGGGTGCGCGGGCCGACCGTGTCCTGGCCCGCGTGGCGCCCGCGCTCGCGGAGGGCGATGTGGTCCTCGTGGCCCACGCCCACGTCCTGCGCGTCCTCACGGCCCGCCGCCTGGGCCTCGCCCCGGCGGACGGCCGCCTGTTCCAGCTGGCGACGGGGACGGTGAGCCGGCTTTCGACGGAGCACGGGCGACCGGTGATCGCGGAGTGGAACGTGCGGACGCCCGGACACGAGTGAGTGGAGTGAACGCGGGGTCTTGACAAGGGGATTGGTCCATACCAACTTGGTGGTCGCGCCTCGCGCGCCGCTGGTGTCCGGTCCAATCCCCTTGCCCCCACCGGGAGTTCATGTGTTCTCCAGACGCAAGAGACGCTCCTCAAGACCCCGCCTCCTCGCCCTCATCGGATCCGCCGCACTGGCCGTGGCCGGCGCGGTCGCCCTCCCCACCACCGCACACGCAGCGAACGTGCTGACCAACGCGGGCTTCGAGAGCGGCAGCACGAGCCCGTGGACCTGCTCCGGCGGGCTCGGCTCGGTCGTGTCCAGCCCGGTCCACGGCGGCACCAAAGCCCTGTCGGGGGCGGCCAGTTCCAGCGACAACGCGAAGTGCAGCCAGACCGTCTCCGTCCAGCCGAACACCGCGTACACCCTCTCCGGCTGGGTGCGCGGCAACTACGTCTACCTGGGCGTGGACGGCGGGGCCTCGACCTGGACGCAGTCGCCAACCGCGTACAGTCAGCTGGCCGTGCAGTTCACGACCGGCGCCTCCCAGACCAGCGCCACCATCTACACCCAGGGGTGGTACGCGCAGGGGACCTACTACGCCGACGACATCAGCCTCGACGGGCCCGGCGGCGGGGGCGGCGACACCCAGGCACCCACCGCCCCGACGGCCCTGAAGTCCACCGGCAAGACCTCGACGAGCGTCTCCCTGTCCTGGACCGGGGCGAGCGACAACGTCGGCGTCACCGGCTATGACATCTACAGCGGCGGCAGCAACAAACTCCTGACGGTCTCCGGCACGAGCGCCACCGTCAGCGGCCTTTCCCCGAGCACCGCGTACACCTTCACGGTCAAGGCCCATGACGCGGCCGGCAACGCCTCGGCCGCCTCCAACTCGGTCTCCGTGACGACCGACCAGGGCTCCGGCGGCGGCACCGGATTCAAGCAGGCGGCCCCGTACTTCTACACCGGCTGGGGTGACCCGCCGAGCCCGGCCACGGTGATGAACGCGACCGGCGTCAAGTGGTTCACCATGGCGTTCATCCTCTCCTCCGGCGGCTGCAACCCCGCGTGGGACGGCCAGCGCGCCCTCACCGGCGGCCAGGACCAGACCGCGATCAATGCCATCCGCTCCGCGGGTGGCGACGTCGTCCCGTCCATCGGCGGCTGGAGCGGCAACAAGCTCGGCCCCAACTGCTCGACCCCCGAAGCCCTCGCGGGCGCCTACCAGAAGGTCATCGACGCGTACGGGCTCAAGGCCATCGACGTCGACATCGAGAACTCCGACGAATTCGAGAACGAAGCCGTCCAGGACCGCATCCTGGGCGCCCTGAAGATCGTCAAGGCCAACAACCCGGGCCTGCGCACGATCCTCACCTTCGGCACCTCGACGACCGGACCGACGTACTACGGCAACCGCCTCATCGAGCAGTCCAAGGCCCTGAACGCGGACATCGACGTCTTCACGATCATGCCGTTCGACTTCGGCGGCGGCTCCGACATGTACGGCAACACCGTGAACGCCGCCGAGGGCCTCAAGACCAAGCTCAAGTCGGTCTTCGGCTGGGACGACACGACGGCGTACGCGCACATCGGCATCTCCGGCATGAACGGCCTCAGCGACCAGCAGGAGACCACGACGCCGGCCATCTGGACCCAGGTCAAGGACTGGTCCAACAGCCACCACATCGCACGCCTCGCCTTCTGGTCGGTCAACCGCGACCGGCCGTGCGCGGGCGGGGGAGTGGCGGAGAACTGCTCCGGCATCAGCCAGGACAACTGGCAGTTCACGAAGATCACCGCCGGATTCACCGGCTGACCACGCGCGCACCGAACAGGCAGGCCCCCGGGATTTCCCGGGGGCCTCGTCGTTGCCCGAAAGCTCCGAAGGTTCCGAAAGCTCGGGAGGCTTCGAAAGCTCTGGAGGCGTCGAAAGATCGTCAACTCGGTTGTGGACACGAGGACTTACGCGCGAGGCGCATGGAGCGTACAGTCCGGGCCACCTCGTTTAGTTACGTAACTTTACTGGCGCCTCCCTCCCGCGGCCGTGCCCTGTCCGCCCCAGCTCGTACCCGCAGCGCATCCGTACGACGCGCCCCTGCTCGGGGCACTCGCGCCGGCCGTCGAGGCCGCGCGCACCGGAACCTGACGCACCCGGCCCACGAAGGGACTGGCAGGACATGAGGCCCACGCGCATCCTCGCCGCAGCGGTCATCGGCGCGCTCGCCGTGACGGCGACGGCCTGTTCGGAGACCAGGCACCAAGGCGACTCCGACGGCAACAACGCCACACAGAGCAGCGGCCCGAAGGAGAAGGGCGGCACGGTCACCATCGCCAACACGGCGGGGCAGACCTGGACCTGCAACTTCAATCCGTTCAACCCGGCCGTCTACAACACGTCCATCGGCTTCGTCTACGAACCCCTGATCTTCGTCAACACGCTCAAGGACCAGGCCGAGACGCCGATGCTCGCCAAGAGCTACCAGTGGAACGCCGACAAGACGCAGATCGACTTCCGCGTCCGCTCCGGCGTGAAGTGGAACGACGGCAAGCCGTTCACCGCCAAGGACGTCGCGTTCACCTTCAACCTCATGAAGCGCGTCAAGTCCACGGACCTGTACGCCCTGTGGACCACGGCCGGACTCCGGTCGGCCACCGCGTCCGGCGACAAGGTCACCCTGAAGTTCGAGAAGGCGGCGCAGCCCTACTTCTACGCCTTCGCCCACCAGGTCGCCATCGTGCCCGAGCACGTCTTCGGCACCGGCGCGGCCGCCGCCCACCCCGACACGTGGGTGGACAAGAAGCCCGTAGGCACCGGCCCCTTCGAGGTCAACCCCTGCTCGCCGAACAACATCCAGTACACGGCCAACCCCGGCTACTGGCAGCCGGGCAAGCCGTACATCCAGAAGGTCGAGTACCCGGCCTACCTCGACAACGGCCCCGCCAACCTCGACCTCGCAGGCGGCAAGGCGCAGTGGGGGAGCCAGTTCATCCCGGGCATCAAGCAGTTCTACCTGGACAAGTCGGCCGACAACCACACGTGGTCGCCGCCGGTCCAGAACGTCAGCATCCACCCGAACCTCGACCCGTCCCACAAGATGACCAGCAACCTCAAGGTCCGCCAGGCGATCTCCCTCGCCATCGACCGGGACAAGGTCTCCAGGATCGGCGTGGGCGGCCAGGAACCGGCCGCCAACCAGTCGGGCATCGTCACCCCGACGTTCGACAAGTACTACGACAAGGCGGCCGTCGAGAAGGCCGGCTTCGACAAGCCGGACCCGGCCCGTGCGAAGAAGCTCATGTCCGGCCTCGGCTACTCCCCGTCCAAGCCGCTCAAGCTGAAGATCATCACGATCACCGGCTACACCGACTGGGACGCCTCACTGAACGTCATCAAGCAGAATCTGAAGGCCGTCGGCATCGACCTCACCGTCCAGGACCTCGCCCAGCAGACCATGGTGGGCAAGCTCTACACCGGCGATTACGACCTGGCGTACTACAGCCAGCAGACCAGCGGCCCGACCCCGTACTACGAGCTGCGTCAGGTGCTGCACTCCGCGAACACCGCGCCGCTCGGCAAGAACGCCGCCAGCAACTGGGAGCGCTACAAGAACCCGAAGGTCGACCAACTCCTCAACGACTACGCGTCCGCGAGCGAGACCGAGCAGGTCGCCATCGTCAGGCAGGTCGCCCAGTACATGCTCGACGACGTCCCCGTCATCCCCGTCGTGGAGGCCGTGGACTGGTTCCAGTACCACACCAAGGACATCGCCGGCTGGCCCACCGAGGACAACCCCTACGCCCAGCCCGCGGCCTACAACTTCCCCGACACGGGCCAGGTGCTCACCCACCTGTACTCCAAGTCGGCTCAGTAGGCGGTGACTTGTGCGCTTCATCCTGCGCCGCCTGGGGTTCTTCCTGCTGACGCTCTGGGCGGCCCTCACCCTGAACTTCTTCATCCCGCGCTTCATGCCGGGCGACCCGGTCGACGCGCTCGTCGTGCGCACCCGCGGCCGGGTCTCCCGGGACGCGCTCGAACAGATGCTGACGTCGTTCGGCTTCAAGCCCGACCAGAACGTGGCGGTCCAGTACGTCGACTACCTGGGCCACATGTTCACCGGCAACTGGGGCCGCTCCATCGGCCAGACGCTGGGCGAGCCGGTCACCAAACTGATCGGCGGCGCCCTGCCCTGGACCCTCGGCCTCGTCGGCATCACCACGGTGCTCGCCTTCGTGCTCGGCACGCTCATCGGTACGGTCTCGGGATGGCGCCGCGGCGGCGCGCTCGACGCGATCCTCCCGCCGATCTTCGTGATCACGTCGGCGCTGCCGTACTTCTGGGTGGGCCTGCTGCTGATCCTGGTCTTCTCGCAGGGCACCGGTGGCCGGCTCCCCGCCAACTTCAACTACGACACCACGATCGTGCCCGGCTTCTCCCCGGGCTTCGTCGCGAGTGTGCTCTCCCACGCCGTACTCCCGGCGGCGACGCTGCTCATCACCACGATCGGCGGCTGGATCCTCACCATGCGCAACAACATGATCACGACCCTGGCCGAGGACTACGTCCGGATGGCCCGCGCGAAGGGCCTCGGGTCCCGCCGCATCATGTACGGCTACGCGGCCCGCAACGCGATCCTGCCCAACCTGGCCGGCTTCGCCATGTCGCTCGGCTTCGTCATCTCGGGCGCGATCCTCATCGAGTACGTCTTCAACTACCCCGGGATCGGCTACCTCCTCTACAACGCCGTCCAGAACGTCGACTACCCGCTGATGCAGGCCCTGTTCATGCTGTTCACCGTCGCGGTGCTGGTGGCGCTGCTGGCCGTGGACATCGCGACCGTGTGGCTCGATCCACGAGCCAGGGCGAAGGGGTGAGCGCCCGATGACCACCACCGCCATCACCGCCTCACCTCCCGAGAAGGCCTCCGCCCGCACCCGGGCGGGAGGCGGCCTGTGGAGGGCGGTCCGCGGCAACCGCAAGGCCATGGCCGGTGCGGTGATCCTGCTGGTCTTCACCGTCGTCGCCGCGTTCCCGGGCCTGTTCACCTCCGTCGACCACCCCGACGAGGCGAACTTCGCCCCGCGCCTCGACCCGTCCACCGCCCATCTCCTCGGCACGACGGCGCTCGGCCAGGACATCTACTCCCAACTCATCTACGGCACACGGGAATCACTCGTCATCGCCGTCGTGGCCGGCGCGCTCGCCACCGTCCTGTCCGTGATCATCGGTGTCTCCGCCGCGTACCTCGGAGGCATTGCCGACGACCTCCTGTCCCTGCTGACGAACGTCGTCCTCGTCATCCCCGCGTTCCCCCTGGTGATCATCCTCGCCAAGTACGCCGGCAAGGGCTCGCTCACCGTGATCCTCGCCGTCCTCGTCCTCACCGGCTGGTCCTACGGCGCCAACCAACTGCGCGCCCAGGCCCTGTCGCTGCGCAACCGGGACTTCCTGGAATCGGCCCGGGTGCGCGGCGAGCGGCGCTCGTACATCGTCGTCTGCGAAGTCCTGCCGACGATGACGTCCCTGATCGTCGCCAACTTCCTCGGCGCCGCGCTCTATGCGGTGCTGAGCGCGGCCGGCCTGCAGTTCCTCGGCCTCGGCGACCCGAACTCGCAGAGCTGGGGCACGATGCTCTACTGGGCCCAGAACCAGCAGGCCCTGCAGACCGGCACCCCGCTGTGGTCCATCGCCCCCGGCCTGTGCGTCGCCCTGCTCGGCGTCGCGTTCGCCCTCGTCAACTACGCCTTCGACGAGATCGGCAACCCGGCCCTGCGTCCCGTACGAAGGAGGCGCAAAGGTGCCTGACCCCCTGCTGAGCGTCACCGACCTGACCGTCGTCCACGACACCGCGCGCGGCCCGGTCACAGCCGTCGACCACGTCGAACTCACTGTGGAAAAGGGACAGTTCACCGCTGTCGTCGGTGAATCCGGCTGCGGCAAGTCCACCCTGATGTTCGCCGTCGCGCAGCTGCTCAACCCGCCCGCCCGCATCGCCGGCGGCACCGTCCGCTTCCGCGGCGAGAACCTCGTCACCCTCGGCGAACGCGAACTCAACGCCCTGCGCTGGCGCGACTACTCCGTCGTCCTGCAGTCCGCCATGAACGCCCTGAACCCGGTGGCCACCCTCGCCGCCCAGTACAAGGACGCCATGGCGGCGCACGGCACCTGCACCAACGAGGGGATCCGCGCCCGCTCCACCGAGGTCCTCGACCTCGTCGGCATCGACCCGGTCCATCTGCACAGCTACCCGCACCAGCTGTCCGGCGGCATGCGGCAGCGCGCCATGATCGCCATGGCGCTGCTGCTCACCCCGGACCTGGTCATCATGGACGAGCCGACCTCCGCGCTCGACGTCGTCGCCCAGCGCTCCCTCATGGTCCAGATCAAGGAACTCCAGCAACTCCTCGGCTTCGCCGTCGTGTTCGTCACCCACGACATGTCCCTCGTCAGCCACTTCTCCGACCAGCTCCTCGTCATGTACGCGGGCCAGGTCGTCGAGCAGGGCCCCACCCGCACCGTCTTCGACCACCCCTCCCACCCCTACAGCCGCGGCCTCCTCGAAGCGTTCCCCTCGATCCGCGGCCCCCGCGTTCCTCTGAAGGGCATCCCCGGCAGCCCGCCCGACCTCGGCGTCGCACCGCCCGCGGGCTGCCGCTTCAACCCGCGCTGCCCCCTCGTCCACGAGCGGTGCCTCGACACCGAGCCCGCCCTGTACGAAGTCGGCGCGGCCCGCTCCCGCTGCCTGCTGCACCTCACGGAGGCCGTGTCATGAGCCCTCTGCTCGAAACGATCGGCCTCACCCGCCACTTCAAGGTCGGCACCGGGCTCACCCGCCGCGTCCTGCACGCCGTCGACGACGTCGACCTCACCATCGGCGCACGCGAGATCGTCGCCCTCGTCGGCGAGAGCGGCAGCGGCAAGTCCACACTCGCCCGCCTCGTAGCCCAGGTCCACAAGCCCACCAGCGGCGAAATCCGGTACGAGGGACAGCCGCTGACAGCCCAGCGCGGCCGCAAGGCGAAGCTCGCGTACCGCGGCGACGTCCCCATGGTCTTCCAGGATCCCTTCGCCTCCCTCAACCCCGCCTACCGTGTCTCCCACGGCATCCTGCGCGGTCTCAAGCTGCACCGCCCCGAACTGAGCGGCGCCGAACGCCAGGCAGAGGCCGAGCGCGTCGTCGAAGCGGTCGGCCTCACCCCCGCCGCCGACGTCCTGTCCCGCTTCCCGTACGAACTCTCCGGCGGCCAGCGCCAGCGCATCGGCTTCGCCCAGGCCCTCGCCCACCGCCCCAAACTGATCCTCGCCGACGAACCCGTCTCCATGCTCGACGTCTCCATCCGCATCGGCCTGCTCAACGTCATGGCCGACCTGCGCGAGACCGAGGGCGTCTCCCTCCTCTACATCACCCACGACATCGCCGGCGCCCGCTATCTCTCCGACCGGATCGCCGTCATGTACGGCGGCCACGTCGTCGAGACGGGCCCCACCGAGGACGTCCTCGCCCACCCCCGCCACCCCTACACCGAGCTGCTCCTGTCCGCCGTCCCCGACCCGCGCGCCCCCCTCGACGTCGACGCGGCCGCCGCCAAGACCGACCCGCCCGTCGTCATCGACCCCACCCCCAGCTGCCGCTTCCGCACCCGCTGCCCGCTCGCCGTCGACGAGTGCCACCACGTCACCCCGCGCCTGCAGCCGGTCGCCGAGGCCCACACAGCGGCCTGCCACGTCACGGCTCCGCCCGAGGGCGCCCAGTGACCACACCCCCCTGGAACCGACTGCGCCTGCGCAGCAACAACGAATGGCTGCTCCTCGAACGCCTCCGCCTCGAAGGCCCAGCCTCCCGCGCCCAACTCGCCCGCGACAGCGGCCTGTCCAAGCCCACCGTCTCCTCCGCCCTCGCCGCCCTGGAACGCGCCGGCCTGGTCCGCGAGGCCGGCACCCACGCCCAGAGCCGGGGACGCGTCGCCGTCCTCTACGAACCCGACCCGCGCGCGGGACACGTCCTCGGCATCGACATCGGCCGCGCCCGCCTGCGCACGGCGGTGGCCGACCTGACGGGCGCGATCGTCTCCCGTGCGGAGGTACGCAACCGCGGCCGCGGCGCGGGAGCGGTCGCCGACTCGGCCGTCACCTGCGCCGAACGGGCCCTCGCGGACGCCGGGCTGAGCCAGGCCGACATCGTGCACACCGCCGTGGGCACCCCCGGAGTCTTCGACCGCCACACCGGCCGGGTCCGCTACGCCGTCAACCTGCCCGGCTGGGGCCGTCCCGGCCTCATCGAGCGTATGCGCGACCGCCTCGGCACCCCGCTCTCCGTCCACAACGACGCCAACCTCGCCGCGCTCGGCGAATACACCTTCGGCGCGGGCGCCGACAGCCACCTCTTCGTCTACGTCCTGATTGGCACCGGCCTCGGCGTGGGCGTCGTCGCCGACGGCGAACTCTTCCTCGGCGCACACGGCGCCGCGGGCGAGATCGGCTTCCTGCCGCTGGACGGCGTACCGGCGTCGGGGGCGGCACCCCGGCGCGGCATGCTGGAGGACGCGGTCTCCGCCGACGCCGTCGTCCGCGCCGCCCGCACCCGGGGCATGACCGGCCCGCTCACCGCCAAGCGCGTCTTCGACGCCGCCCGCACCGGCGACTCCGCCGCCCTCGCCGCCGTACGCCAGGAAGGCGAGCGCCTCGCCCTCGCCGTCGCCTACGTGACCGCCGTCCTCGACCCCGATCTGGTGGTCCTCGGCGGCGGCGTCGGCCGGGGCGCGGACCTCCTGCTCGCCACGGTCGGCGAGACCCTGCACCGCCTCACCCCGCTGCGCCCCCGCGTCGAACCCAGCAGGACAGGAGCGGACGCGGTGCTTCTCGGAGCGATCACCAAGGCCCTGCGTGCGGCCCGCCCGCTGCTCTTCGAGCGCCTGACGGGGAGAGGGCCCCAGAGAAGGCCCGCGAGAGTTCCGGAAACGCAAAAGACCCCAGGTGAACTGGGGTCTTAGCTGGTGTCCGAGGGGGGACTTGAACCCCCACGCCCGATAAAGGGCACTAGCACCTCAAGCTAGCGCGTCTGCCATTCCGCCACCCGGACAAGGTGTCTGTCTTCGCGGGGTGTTCCCCGCGGCGACAGAGAGAACATTACCAGGCCCGAAGGGGTGCCAGATCCCGCCGCCCCTCCGCTGTGAACGGCGGATGACGACCCCCGCCCGCCCTTGGGCCGCGGCCCGCGGAGAGAGAGGATGAGGGGGACCACCAGCAACGACAGTGGGAGGAACAGGCGTGAGCGAGTCGAGCACGGGCAGGACGGTCTCGGGCGAGGACGAGGTCGTCGACCTCTGTCGTGAGCTGATCCAGATCGACACCAGCAACTACGGCGACCACTCGGGCCCCGGCGAGCGCAAGGCCGCCGAGTACGTGGCGGAGAAGCTCGCCGAGGTGGGCCTCGAGCCCAAGATCTTCGAGTCGCACCCGGGCCGGGCCTCGACGGTCGCCCGTATCCAGGGCGAGGACCCCTCGCGGCCCGCGCTCCTGATCCACGGCCACACCGACGTCGTCCCGGCCAACGCGGCGGACTGGACCCACCACCCGTTCTCCGGCGAGATCGCCGACGGGTGCGTCTGGGGCCGCGGCGCCGTCGACATGAAGGACATGGACGCGATGACCCTCGCGGTCGTCCGCGACCGGCTGCGCAGCGGCCGCAAGCCCCCGCGCGACATCGTCCTGGCCTTCCTCGCCGACGAGGAGGCGGGCGGCACGTACGGCGCGCGGCACCTCGTCGACAAGCACCCGGACCTCTTCGAGGGGTGCACGGAGGCGATCAGCGAGGTCGGCGGATTCTCCTTCACCGTCAACGAGAAGCTGCGGCTCTACCTCGTCGAGACGGCCCAGAAGGGCATGCACTGGATGAAGCTGACCGTGGACGGCACGGCCGGCCACGGTTCGATGATCCACAAGGACAACGCGATCACCGAGCTGTCCGAGGCCGTCGGTCGCCTGGGGCGCCACAAGTTCCCGGTGCGGGTCACCAAGACGCTGCGGCACTTCCTCGACGAGCTCGGCGACGCGCTCGGCACCGAGCTCGACCCGGAGAACATGGACGAGACGCTCGCCAAGCTCGGCGGCATCGCCAAGCTGATCGGCGCCTCGCTGCAGAACACCGCCAACCCGACCCAGCTCGGCGCCGGCTACAAGGTGAACGTGATCCCCGGGCAGGCCACCGCGCACGTCGACGGCCGCTATCTGCCGGGCCACGAGGAGGAGTTCCTCGCCGACCTCGACCGCATCCTCGGCCCGAACGTCCGGCGCGAGGACGTGCACGCGGACAAGGCCCTGGAGACCACCTTCGACGGCGCGCTCGTCGACGCCATGCAGACGGCGCTCCAGGCCGAGGACCCGATCGCCCGCGCGGTGCCGTACATGCTCTCCGCCGGCACCGACGCCAAGTCCTTCGACGACCTCGGCATCCGCGGGTTCGGCTTCGCTCCGCTGAAGCTGCCGCCGGAGCTGGACTTCGCGGGCATGTTCCACGGCGTTGACGAGCGGGTTCCGGTCGACGGGCTCAAGTTCGGTGTGCGTGTGCTCGACCGGTTCATCGACGCGTCCTGATCCGACGGGCCCGCGCCGCCGGATATTCGGCCGCGCGTACGACTGGACTGAGAAGGGTGAAAGGAAATATAGGCTCGTAGCCTCATCAGTCCCTCCTCGTTACAGGGGGTGCAGTCCGCGGCTGGGACTGCACTGCCAACAAGGAGGAATAATGATCAAGAAGGTCGTCGCTGCTGCGGCTGCCACTGGTGGTCTCGTGCTCGCTGGTGCGGGCATCGCCGCTGCCGACGCCGGGGCTCAGGGTGCCGCCGTGAGGTCTCCCGGCGTCATCTCGGGCAACGTCATCCAGGTTCCGGTCCACATCCCGGTGAACGCCTGTGGCAACACGGTGTCCGTGATCGGGCTGCTGAACCCCGCCTTCGGCAACGCCTGCGTCAACAAGTGACGTCGTTGTGCATCGCCCCTTGAGGGTCTGAGTCCATCGGCCTCGGAGTGCACGCCATGCGCTCCGGGGCCGCTTGGGCATTCCGCGCACGCGTATGGATGCCCGTGCGCATTCTGCTAAGGCATAAGGCAGGTTAAAGCTATGCGACAGGTCACGCGCAAAGGCCTGATCACCGTGGCGGCCGCGACCGGCGTACTCGCCGTGTCCGGGGGCTACGCACACGCAGACTCCGGTGCCGAGTCAGGCTCGTCGGGATCGCCCGGCGTCCTCTCCGGCAACACGATCCAGCTCCCTGTGGACGTCCCGGTCAACGCGTGCGGCAACACCGTGAACGTCGTCGGGCTGCTCAACCCCGCGGCGGGCAACGACTGTGCCAACACGTCGAAGCCGGGGGGCGGCCACCCCGGTGGGAGCCATCACGGCGGCGGCGCCACGGCCGAGGGGGGCACGAGCGATTCGCCCGGTGTCGGCTCCGGCAACCATGTGCAGGTCCCGGTCCACGTTCCGGTCAATGCCTGCGGCAACAGCGTCTCGGTCATCGGGCTGCTCAACCCCGCGGGGGGCAACGACTGCGCGAACTCGCCGGGAGGCGACGAGCTGACCCCCCCGACCACCCCGACCACCCCGACCACCCCGACCACCCCGACGACCCCGCCGACCAAGCCGCCGACGCAGCCGGAGCCGAACACGCCCGCGCCGCCGAAGCCGGTGATCCCCGGCACCCCGAACCACCCGGGGACGCAGACCGTCACCCAGCCCAAGGGTTCGGAGCAGCTCGCCGAGACCGGCAGCTCGATGCCGCTGGGAACGGTCCTGCCGGCCGGTGCGGGCGCCCTGCTCGCGGGCGCGCTCCTCTACCGGCGGGCGCGGGCGAGCGTGTGACCGCCGCGTGACGCGGCGTGACTGAGCAGGTGCGGAACGGAGCGGGCCCAGCAGTCACGGGGTCCGCTCCGCTCACTCACCACGTGGCGCGCAGCTGGCGGATGATCCGCCGGCGCAACCGCACCCTGCGGCTGCCGTCGCGCAACAGGCTCAGGCGGTCCAACTCCCAGTGTCCGTACTCGGCATGGTCGGTCAGCAGGCGTGTGGCGTCCTTGCGGGAGACCCCGCGCGGGACGTACACGTCGACAAATTCGTATTCCGGCATCGCATCTATTGTGCGGGCACGGGCCGTGTACGGATAGCGTCTGCACTATGTCTGATGCTGCGCAGCCCACCGCTGCCGAGGTACGGGCCGCCTCCGAGGCGGTCAAGGCTGCGCTCGACCGCCACCTGGCGGCTGTCGAGCGCAGGTCGGGTGAGGACGATCCGGCCGTCTACGAAGCGTTCAACGAACTGGCCGCGGCGGCCGAGGAGTACGACGAGCTCCTCTACGACCGCTACGACGAGGTCACCCCCTTCGAGATTCCCGGTACGGAGGACTCGCTGCCCCCGTACACCGGCCCCGAGGAACCGAACGCCCTGAGCGTGCTCATTCGCCGCGACTACGCCGTGGTGGAGCCGCAGCGACTGCTTGCGCAGGCCCAGCGGGTCGCCGATGTGGAGGCCGATTCGGACCTCGTCGACGGGGCCGCGGCGGCCGTCGGGACCATCGGGAGCAGCGTGCACGCTGCTCTCGGTGTCCTCTTCGGAGAGTTCGAACCCGACGAAATCGCCTCCCGGCACAAGGAGTTCGGCCTGGAGGAGGGCGACTCGACAATGTGGGTGACGGCCTCGGACGAACCGGCTGAGCCGGGGGAGTGGCTGGACGCGCCGTTCGACCAGGCCGATCCGCAGCGGGTCGTCTGCCGCTTCGACGTGAGCTCCGTCTTCGACGACGAGCTGGACGGCGACCTCGCGGACGACGGGCCCGGCGCGGTCGCGGGCGCGACGGAGGACGAGCTGGAACCGACCTGACGCGGTCCGCGCACGCGGGACGGTGTCGGTGTGAGCGAGTGAGCGGGAGGGGCGGGCGGACTTCGGTCCGCCCGCCCCTCCCGCTTGCCGCTGTGTACCTACTGCGGTGTACTACTGCGCCGTAGCGACCTGCGCGCGCAGCAGGGTCTGCAGACGCGTCGTACGCGGCTTGGCCGGGACCTCGGCCACGGCGCGCGGCAGGGCCGCGTCGGCGCCGTGCACCACCGAGAGATGCCGCTCACCGCGGCCGAACGCCGTGTACACCCACGGGCGGCTCAGGGCCTGCGTCGCGTCGCCCGGCAGCACGACCACCGCCGCGGGCCACCGCAGCCCCACCGCCTGGTGCGCGGTCAGCGCCCACCCGTGCCGAACGGTCCGCTCCACCGCGTCCTGCGGTACGACGACCGGGGTCCCGGCGCAGTCCAGGTGCAGGCCCTCCGCGTCGGCCCGCACGACCCGGCCGGGCACGGTGCGGCCAGGGGCCGGTACATACGCGACCCGATCGTCCGGGTCGAAGCCGCCGAAGCGGCCGGGGCCGGGGTTGAGACGCTCCTTGAGGGCCGCGTTCAGCGCACGCGTCCCGGCGGCGCCCCCGTGGCCCGGGGTGATGACCTGGGTCTGTTCGCAGGGCACACCGATCGCGCGCGGCACCGAGTCGGCGACCAGCTGTACGGCACGGTGGATCGCCTCGGCGGCGTCGCGCACCGGCACGATCACCACCTCCTTGCCGGGGGCCTCCACCTGGTTCAGCTCGCCCGCGCCGATGCCGGAGACCAACTCGCCGACCGGGCCGGGGTCCGGGGTGCGGGAGGCGATCTGAGGGCACACGCGGGCCGCGAGGAGGTCCGCGAAGACCCGGCCGGGGCCCGCGGACCACAGGACGGACGGATCGCCGCTGAGGACGAGCCGCGCGCCGTCCGGGAGCGACTCGGCGAGCATCGCGGCCGTCTCCACGTCCAGCTGCGGCGCGTCCAGGACGACCAGGAGGTCCACCGCGAGGGCGCCGTCCCGGTCCCGGCCCGGGCCCTCGGCGCCGGACAGCAGGCCGGACACGGTGACCGCCGTGCCCTCCGGGGCGCCGGGGCCGAAGTGCTCGGCGAGGCGGCGCCGCCCGTCGACGGTGTGCGCCGCGGCGCACACGCGCAGGCCCAGACGGGCCGCGGCCTGGACGAGTGCGGCGGGTTCGGCGCGGGCCGCCTCGGCGCCCGTGTGCAGGACGAGGCCGTGTCCGGCGGACGCCCTGATCAGCTCGGCGGTGGAACCGGACGCGGCCGCCGCGGCAGGCTCCCAGTCCGCGAGGGCCTGTGCACTGTCTTCCTTGGAGAGGGAGTTGACCAGCCGGGCGAGCCCGTCGGCCAGGCTCTCCTCGGCGAGCGCGTACCGCTCGAGGCCGACGAGCACCCGGACCGGCCGCTCGGCTTCCTCACCGTCCTGCGAGCCGTCCTCGGCCCCGTCCTCCGCGGCGGTCTGCTGGGCGCTCTCCGGGGCGCGGGCCGGAGAGCCGGGCGGCTCTTCCAGCGCGTCCTGGAATACGAGCGCGTCGCCCTCCGCGATGGCGCTCTGCACCGCCTCGTCCGGATCGGGCACGGCGCGCTTGCCCAGTGCCTGAGCGAGCAGCGGCGCGTCCAGGGCGGTGTGCCCCGCGACCGCGGCCTGTTCGAGCAGCCATACGGTGACGGCGCGGCCCCTGCGCTCGTCGTCGGGGCCGCACTCGGCGCCGAGCAGCGCGCGGGCGAAGCCGTCCGCCTGCTCGGGGCGCACGCCAGGGATCCGCAGAAGCTGCCAGGGGTCGTCCCGGAGCGCGCTGTCCGCGCCCTCGCCGAGCGTCGCGGCGGCGGGAGCGGCGAGCGAGACGGGGGCGCCGCCCTCGGTCAGGACGGCCCGCACGGCGTCGACGGCTGCCACGGCCGGTTCGGCAGGCCCCGCGGGCGCGGCGGCCGGCGCACGGCGGACGGGCTCGGCGACGACCTTGCGGGGAGCCGGTGCCGGCTCGCTGAACACGGCGGCGGGCCGCTCACCGCTCTCGACGGCCCGGACCGCGGCGAGGAGATCGGCGGCCGTACCGCTCAGCTTCCCCCCGGCCGCGATGGGCCCTTCCTTGGCCGCCTTCCGCTGGGCGATCCGCTCCTGCAACTCACGCTGCGCGGCGATCTCGGCGGCGGCCTCGGACGCGCCTTCGTCTTTGCCTTCGGCGGTGGCTCCGTCCTGATCCGTGGCGGCGCCGGAGCCTTCGTCCGTCTCGTCCGGATCAGGTGTGCCGGTCCCTTCCTCGGGGCCGGTGTCCTCGGGGCCGGTGGCCTCCGCGCCTTGCCCGGCGCGGGGCGCGTCGGTGTCGGCCGGGCCCGGGTGGCCCTCCGCGGCAGCGGGCTCCGTACTCACAGCGTGCTCCAGTCCTGATCGGGATATCGGTGCACGGGCGCCGACACATCGTCGAGCGCCTGGCAGATCTCGTCAGGAAGACTAAGGGCCTCCACTGACAATGCCGCCGTGAGCTGCTGCGAGTTGCGCGCGCCGATGATGGGGGCGGCCACGCCCGGCCGGTCGCGGACCCATGCGAGGGCGACCTGGAGCGGTGTCACGGCGAGGCCGTCCGCCGCCGTGGTGACCGCGTCGACGATGCGGGTCGCGGCGTCGTCGAGGTACGGCGCGACGAAGGGCGCCATGTGGTCGGACGCGCCCCGCGAGTCGGCGGGCGTGGCCTTGCGGTACTTGCCCGTGAGAACCCCGCGGCCGAGCGGCGACGACGGGAGCAGACCGATGCCGAGGTCGAGCGCGGCCGGCAGCACTTCCCGTTCGACCCCGCGCTGGAGCAGCGAGTACTCCATCTGCGTACTGGCGAGCCGGGTGCGTATACCCGGTGCGGCGAGCTGCCACGTGCCGGCCTTGGCCAGCTGCCAGCCGCAGAAGTTGGAGACGCCCGCGTACCGGGCGCGGCCGCTGCTCACGGCGATGTCGAGGGCCTGGAGCGTCTCGTCGAGCGGGGTGGCCGTGTCGAAGGCGTGGACCTGCCACAGGTCGACGTAGTCCGTGCCGAGGCGGGCGAGGGACGCGTCGAGGGCGGCGAGGAGATGGCCGCGGGAGCCGTCGAAGCGGCGGTCCGGGTCGGGCACGCTGCCCGCCTTCGTCGAGATGACCAGATCGCGCCGCGGCACGAGGCCCTCGACGAGCTGCCCGAGGAGATACTCGGCCTCCCCGCCCCCGTAGACATCGGCCGTGTCGACGAGTGTGCCGCCCGCTTCCCAGAAGGTCTTCAACAGGTCCGCGGCGTCGTGCTCGTCGGTGTCGCGGCCCCATGTGAGGGTGCCGAGCCCGATCCGGGACACGCGCAGGCCGGTGCGGCCGAGATGCCTCTGCTCCATGGGCGCTGAGATTACTGGCCGGAAGTCGGTTAGTGGGGGCCTGTGGACAACCGGCCTGCGCCGACCGCCGAACCGGCGCGCTAGGGTGCCCGGACAAAGGACGTTACTGAGCAGTAAGGGGATCGGCCATGGAGCTCGGCATCAACCTCGGCTACTGGGGTGCCGGAATGGACGCGGACAACCTGGCCGTCGCGCGGGAGGCCGACAAGCTCGGCTACGCCGTCTGCTGGGCCGCGGAGGCCTACGGCTCGGACGCGCCCACGGTGCTCTCCTACGTCGCCGCGCAGACCGAGCGCATCGACATCGGCTCCGCGATCATGCAGATCCCCGCCCGCCAGCCCGCGATGACCGCGATGACGGCCGCGACCCTCGACTCCCTGTCCGGCGGCCGCTTCCGCCTCGGCCTCGGCGTCTCGGGCCCGCAGGTCTCCGAGGGCTGGTACGGCGTGAAGTTCGACAAGCCGCTCGCCCGCACCCGCGAGTACGTCGACATCGTGCGCCGCGCGATGAGCCGCGAGCGGCTGTCGTACGAGGGCGAGCACTGGACGCTGCCGCTGCCGGGCGGCCCGGGCAAGCCGCTCAAGCTGACCGTGCACCCCGAGCGCGAGCACATCCCGCTCTACATCGCGGCGATCGGCCCGAAGAACCTGGAGCAGACCGGCGAGATCGCCGACGGCGCCCTGCTGATCTTCCCGGCCGCCGAGCATCTGGAGGAGACCGCCCTGACGCACCTGCGGGCGGGGCGCGAGAAGGCCGGCAAGACGCTGGAGGGCTTCGACGTCGTTCCGACGCTGCCCCTCGCGCTCGGCGCCGACAAGGACGTGCCCGCGCTCGCCGACATGTTCCGCCCGTACACGGCCCTGTACGTCGGCGGCATGGGCAGCCGGAAGCAGAACTTCTACAACCAGCTCGCCCAGCGCATGGGCTACGAGAAGGAAGCCGCCGAGATCCAGGACAAGTACCTGGGCGGCGACAAGGAGGGTGCGGGGGCCGCGGTGCCGCACCAGCTGATCGACTCGACGACGCTGCTCGGCTCCGTGGAGCGGATCGCCGAGCGGATGGGGGCCTACGCGGCTGCCGGGGTGACGACGCTGACGCTGGCCCCCGCAGGCTTCACGCTCGACGAGCGGATCGCGGCCCTGCGGGCCGGCACCGAGGCCCTGGAGCGGGCCGGACTGGCGTAACCGCGGGGGAGGAAAGTTCTGCGGCCGTGGTGGGGGCTCGGGGGTCTTCCCCGCCACGGCCGTCACGGGTAACAACGCCTCATCCGGCACCTGGTTACGCCCAAGGACCCTCTCCCGGGGTCCTTCCTTCGGCCGAGTGGCCCCATGCAGCTGTTGCCCGGTCCGGCATGCCGTATTTGACTCGTTTCCGGCGGAACCATGCACGGGACGCGCGGCGCGCACGGAGGTGCCAGAGATGCTGTCGGCCAAGAGCCTGTTCCAGGAGATCCTCGACGACGACGAGTCCTTCCGGCTCTTCTGCTCCATCGCGGCGAGCGGGGAGTCGCAGGGAGGCTGGGAGAACGGCCGTATCGCCGCGCTCGTCCCCGCCGGCGAGCGTGACCTCGCGCCCAAGGTGGCGCGGCACGGTGCCGACGAGGACAAGCACGGGCGGATCTTCAACGCCCTGATGAAGAAGCGCGGCCTGGAACCCGTGGACGTCCCGCCGGAGACCGACTACACGATGCTCCTGGAGAAGCACGGCATCGGCCTCGCGCACGAGCAGCTCAGGGCCGACGAACCGCTCGCCGTGCGGGACATCGTCACGTATCTCGCCCACAGCCGAGTCACCGAGCAGCGGGCCTCCGAGCAGATGGACCTGCTGCGCAGGCACTTCGCGGACAACCCCGACATCGGCCGCGCGGTGAAGATGATCTCGGCCGACGAGGACAACCACCTCGCGTACTGCCACGAGGAGCTGCTGCGCTTCGCGTACGCGGGCCATGGCCGCGACATCCAGCGCATCCTGCGCGAGTGCGCCCTGGAGGAGATTCGCGTCTACCGCGACGTCAGCCTCGCCGTGATGGACCACATGGGGCACATCCTGCGCTGGCCGAAGCTCAAGACGGCCCTGCTCGCGGCGGGTATCCACGCCATGTACGCGTACGAACGGCTGGTCGGCTGGCGGCGGATGGTGTCCCTGGAGATGCCGGAGCGGCGCAACGCGCTGGGCGGGCCCGCGACGAGCGCGGTCGAGTTCGCATAGGCCGCCGCCGGAGGTGCGCGCTACAGCCAGCCGCGCCGCTTGAACGTCCGGAACAGCAGGAGTTCCAGGGAGAGCATCGCGAGGATCACGATCGGATACGACCACATCCAGTGCAGCTCCGGCATGTGGTCGAAGTTCATGCCGTAGATGCCTGCGATCAGGGTCGGGACCGCGGCCATGGCGGCGTACGCCGAGATCTTGCGCATGTCGTCGTTCTGCCGCACGCCCATCTGCGCCAGATGCGCCGACAGGATGTCCGAGACGAGCCGGTCGAGGGCGTCCACCGACTCGTTGACGCGCAGGAGGTGGTCGCTGACGTCGCGGAAGAAGAGCCGCGCCGAGTCGTTCACGAAGGGCACGGAGCCCAGGAACTGACCGGTTCCGGAAAGCCGGGCGAGCGGGAGCAGCAGCGGGCCCGTGGCCCGGCGGAACTCCAGGATCTGGCGCTTGAACGTGTAGATCCTGGACGCCGTGTTGCGCGAGCCGCCCCCCTCCGGCGAGAACACCTCCGCCTCCAGCTCCTCCATGTCGGTCTGGAGCTCGGTCGCGACCTCCAGGTAGTGGTCGACGGTCGCGTCGGCGATCGAGTACAGGACCGCGGTGGGGCCGTGCCGCAGCACGTCGGGATCGCCTTCGAGCCGCTTGCGTACGACCTTCAGGGCCGCGCCCTCTCCGTGCCGGACGGTGACCACGAAGGAGTCGCCCATGAAGAGCATGACCTCACCGGAGGACACCTTGTCGCTGTCCGGCTCGTACACGACCGGCTTGAGCACCACGAACACCGAGTCGTCGTACACCTCCAGCTTCGGCCGCTGATGCGCCTTGAGCGCGTCCTCGACGGCCAGCGGATGCAGCCCGAACGCCTCGCTGACCCGCGCGAACTCGTCCTCCGCCGGCTCGTGCAGGCCGATCCAGACGAAGGAGTGGCCCTCGGCCCTGGCCTCGGCGAGCGCGTGCGAGAAGTCCGCGGGCCCCTCGGTCCTGCGCCCGTCGCGATAGATGCCGCAGTCGACGATCACGCTTCGTATTCTTCCCAGGGGGCGGCGGGGCCGCATGTCGCACTGCGCCTAGGCTGGCTCGCATGCCCACGCTGATTCTCGTCCGGCACGGACGCTCCACCGCCAACACCGCGGGCCTGCTCGCCGGGTGGACCCCCGGTGTGTCCCTCGACGAGCGCGGCGCCGCGCAGGCCGCCGCGCTGCCGGGGCGGCTGGCCGCGGTGCCCCTCGCCGAGATCGTCACCAGTCCCCTCCAGCGCTGTCAGGAGACCCTGGCCCCGCTCCTCGCCGCCCGCCCGGAACTCACCCCGCACACCGAGGACCGCATCGGCGAGTGCCACTACGGCGACTGGTCGGGCCGCAAGCTCGCCGAGCTCGTCGACGACCCGCTGATGGAGGTCGTGCAGCAGCACCCGTCGGCCGCCGCGTTTCCCGGCGGCGAGTCCATGCGGGCCATGCAGCACCGGGCCGCGGAGGCCGTACGCGAGTGGAACGCGCGCGTGGAGCGCGACCACGGCCCCGACGCCACCTATCTGATGTGCTCGCACGGCGACATCATCAAGTCGCTCGTCGCGGACGCCCTAGGGCTTCATCTGGACCTCTTCCAGCGCATCTCCGTGGAGCCCTGTTCCGTCACCGCGATCCGTTACACCCGGCTCCGCCCCTATGTCGTACGCCTCGGCGACACCGGCGACTTCGCGTCGCTCGCCCCGCGCGAGAAGCCGGCCGAGGGGGACGCACCGGTCGGGGGCGGTGCGGGAGCCCCGTGATCGTCCGCCGCAGTAGGGTGAAGCCGTCGCAGTAACTGCAGTTGTTGCCGCGCCCGATCAAGAGGTCGGTCCCAGCAGTCGATTCCAATGGAGACAGGACGTGTCCCGTCAGGTGTTCCTCTACGACCCCCCGGAGCGCTTCGTGGCCGGCACGGTCGGGCTCCCCGGGCGCCGCACCTTCTTCCTCCAGGCCTCGGACGGCACCCGTGTGACGAGTGTGGCCCTGGAGAAGACCCAGGTCGCCGCGCTGGCCGAGCGCATGGACGAGCTCCTCGACGAGGTCGTGCGCCGCAGCGGCGGGAACGCGCCGGTGCCCGCCGTCGTGCCCACGGAGATCCACGACACCGCGCCCCTGGAGTCGCCCGTCGACGAGGAGTTCCGGGTCGGCACGATGGCCCTCGCCTGGGACGGCGAGGAGGAGCGGATGATCGTCGAGGCGCAGGCGCTCGTCGAGCTCGACGCGGACTCCGACGAGGACCTCGCGGAGGCCGAGGAACGGCTGCTCCAGGACGAGGAGAACGGCCCCCCGATGCTGCGGGTCCGGCTCACCGGCGTACAGGCGCGCGCGTTCGCCAGGCGCGCACTGGACGTCGTGAACGCAGGGCGTCCGCCGTGCCCCCTGTGCAGTCTGCCGCTCGACCCGGAGGGACACGTATGCCCGCGTCAGAACGGATACCGGCGAGGAGCGTGACCGTCTCGGACACGGACCTCCTCACCCGCGGCGAACTGGCGGTCCAGGGCCGCATCCGCGAGGCGTCGAACGCGGTGCTCCTGTGCACCGTCACCCACGAGGGCCGCGAGGCGTCCTGCGTGTACAAGCCCGTCGCCGGCGAGCGTCCCCTGTGGGACTTCCCCGACGGCAATCTCGCCCGGCGCGAGGTCGCCGCCTACGAGGTGTCCGAGGCACTCGGCTGGCGCCTCGTACCGCCGACCGTTCTGCGCGACGGGCCGTACGGCGAAGGCATGTGCCAGCTGTGGATCGACCAGCCCGAGGAGCCCGCCGAGGGCGGTGAGCTGCTCGCTCTCGTGGAGGGCGAGGAGCCGGGCGACGGCTGGAAGGCCGTCGGGTTCGCGGAGGTCGGCGAGGGGCGCACCGCGCTGCTCGTGCACTCCGACGACGTACGGCTGCGGCGCCTCGCCGTGCTCGACGCGGTGATCAACAACGGCGACCGCAAGGGCGGCCACCTCCTGGTCGACGTCGAAGGGCGCCTGTTCGGCATCGACCACGGCGTCTCCTTCAACACCGAGGACAAGCTGCGCACGCTCCTGTGGGGCTGGGCGGGGGAGCCGCTGACCGGGGAGGCGACAAAGGCCCTGAAGGCGCTCACGGGCGCCCTGGGGGCCGGGGAACCCCTCGCGCTGCGGCTCGCCGAGCTGATCACCGAGGCCGAGCTGGACGCCGTACGCGCACGGGTCGACGCGCTGCTCGCGAGCGGGAAGCATCGGGAGCCGAGCGGGGAGTGGCCCGCCATCCCGTGGCCACCGGTCTGAGCCGGCCCTTCTGAACCTGCCCTTCCGAGCCCACCCGGTCCGCTGCCGGGGGGCGCATGTCAGTGGCTGCGGCTACGTTCGAAGAGACCCCTCATGGGATCCCGGAACGGAGGCCACGCCGTGAAACTGATCGTCGAGGACCGGATCGACCGGCCCGTGAAGGACGTGTTCAACTCCATCGTGAGCCCGGAGGCGCTGTCCAGCTTCTTCACGGCGGACGCATCCGCCCCGATGATCCCCGGCACCACTGTGACCTGGCGTTTCGGCCATGTCGACGCGACGTTCGACGTCGAGATCGGGCCCGTGGAGACGGACCGGCTGATCTCGTGGAGCTGGCCCGGGGGAGACGTGACGATCGAGCTGGAGAGGGCCGACGACGGCGCGGCCACGCTGCTCACGATCACCGAGCAGCCCATGGGCGAGGGCCTGGAGGGCGCCGCGCGGGCCGTCGGGCAGACCCAGGGGTGGACCTACTTCGTGACGGGGCTCAGAGCCCATCTGCTGCACGGCATCCGCCACTTCGGACTCTCGGGATCCATCCGTGCCACCGTGGAGGCCTGACATGGCACCCCGGCGGACCGCAAGAGGGCCTTCCCGGCCATCGGAGCAGGTCCGGTTCGTATGCGGAAGCTCCGTCCGGTTAGGCTCATGGCATGCATGCCTGGCCCGCTTCTGAGGTCCCCGTCCTGCCTGGCAAGGGCCGCGACCTGAGGATCCACGACACCGCGACCGATGGCCTCGTCACCCTCGAGCCCGGTCCCGTCGCCCGTATCTACGTTTGCGGGATCACCCCGTACGACGCGACCCATATGGGTCACGCGGCGACCTACAACGCGTTCGACCTCGTTCAGCGCGTGTGGCTCGACACCAAGCGGCAGGTTCATTACGTCCAGAACGTGACGGACGTCGACGATCCGCTGCTCGAGCGCGCGATCCGTGACGGCGTCGACTGGACCGGACTCGCGGAGCGCGAGACCGCCCTCTTCCGCGAGGACATGACCGCCCTGCGGATGCTGCCGCCGCAGCACTACATCGGAGCCGTCGAGGCGATACCCGGCATCGTGCCGCTCGTCGAACGGCTCCGGGACATGGGTGCCGCCTACGAACTCGAGGGCGACGTCTACTTCTCCGTCGAGTCCGACCCCCACTTCGGCCAGGTCTCCCGCCTGGACGCCGCGGCGATGCGGCTGCTGTCCGCCGAGCGAGGCGGCGACCCGGACCGCCCGGGCAAGAAGAACCCGCTCGACCCGATGCTGTGGATGGCCGCCCGCGAGGGCGAGCCCAGCTGGGACGGCGGCTCGCTGGGCCAGGGGCGTCCCGGCTGGCACATCGAATGTGTCGCCATCGCCCTCGACCACCTCGGCATGGGCTTCGACGTCCAGGGCGGAGGGTCCGATCTGGCCTTTCCGCACCACGAGATGGGCGCCTCGCACGCGCAGGTGCTCACCGGCGAGTTCCCGATGGCCAAGGCGTACGTCCACGCCGGCATGGTCGCGCTCGACGGCGAGAAGATGTCCAAGTCCAAGGGCAACCTCGTCTTCGTCTCGAAGCTGCGGCGCGACGGGATCGACCCGGCCGCGATCCGCCTCGCGCTCCTCGCGCACCACTACCGGGCCGACTGGGAGTGGACCGACCAGGTCCTGAGCGACGCTGTCGAGCGGCTCGGCCGGTGGCGTGCCGCCGTCTCCCGGCCCGACGGACCGTCCGCCGCGGCGCTCGTCGAGGAGATCCGCGAGGCGCTCTCCAGCGACCTCGACGCACCGGCCGCGCTGCTCGCCGTGGACCGCTGGGCCGCCCTTCAGGCGGAGCAGGGCGGTACGGACGAGGGGGCGCCCGGCGTGGTGTCCCGCGCGGTCGACGCCCTGCTCGGAGTGGCGCTCTAGACACCCGGGTCCCTGGCCCGGCCCCGGCCCCGGCCCGGCCCCGGGATACAGACAACCTCAACCGCCCTCGAACTCCACGGAGTTCGGGGGCGGCCACCTTTGCCCCGGGCCATGGCGGTCGCACAGCGAAAGGACGGCGCACACCGCGTGTGCACCGCCCCTGCTGAACCGTCGTCGCCCTACTCCGGCGAGTCCTCGGAGGAATCGTCCCCGGAGTCCGAGGACGTGTCCGTGTCACCCGTCCCGCCGGGGGTGTCCGTGCCCGGATCGGGGCGCTGGGGCCGCGGCGGCCGGGTGCGCTCGCTCGGGGTGTCCCGCAGGTACGGCGCCGTGTCGCCACCGTCCGTCGCGTGGCCGGCCGGACCGCCCGGAGGGCCGCCGCCGTCCCTGCGCCGCAGATAGCGCTCGAACTCACGGGCGATCGCCTCGCCGGACGCCTCGGGAAGCTCCGCCGTGTCCCGGGCCTCCTCCAGCGACTGCACGTACTCGGCGACCTCGCTGTCCTCCGCCGCCAGCTGGTCCACGCCCAGCTGCCAGGCCCGGGAGTCCTCGGCCAGCTCGCCCAGCGGGATACGCAGGTCGATCAGGTCCTCCAGCCGGTTGAGCAGCGCCAGCGTCGCCTTCGGGTTCGGCGGCTGCGACACGTAGTGCGGCACCGCCGCCCACAGGGAGACCGCGGGGACGCCCGCGTGGGTGCAGGCCTCCTGGAGGATGCCGACGATGCCCGTCGGACCCTCGTACTTGGTCTCCTCCAGGTCCATGGTGCGCGCCAGGTCCGCGTCGGACGTGACGCCGCTGACCGGTACGGGCCGTGTGTGCGGGGTGTCGCCGAGCAGCGCGCCCAGGATGACGACCAGCTCGACGCCCAGTTCGTGCGCGAACCCGAGCAGCTCGTTGCAGAACGAACGCCACCGCATCGACGGCTCGATGCCCCGGACCAGGACCAGGTCGCGCGGCTTGTCGCCGCCGACCCTGACCACGGAGAGCCGGGTCGTCGGCCAGGTGATCTTGCGCACGCCGCCGTCGAGCCACACCGTCGGCCGGTTGACCTGGAAGTCGTAGTAGTCCTCGGCGTCGAGCGCCGCGAACACCTCGCCCTTCCACTCCTTGTCGAGATGCGCGACCGCGGCGGAGGCGGCGTCACCGGCATCGTTCCAGCCTTCGAACGCGGCCACCATGACCGGGTCGACCAGCTCGGGAACCCCCTCGAGCTCGATCACCCAGCGCCTCCTTCCGACGTTCCCCCAGAGCCCTGACGGCCTGGGAGGGACCCCCATCGCGTACCTGCCCACCTTACGGCGTCCGCGAGGGCCATCCGCAGCCCCCTTGTACGGGGGAGTGACCGGATCACTGCCCCACGATCCGCCCTCGCACTCCCCCTTCACGCTCGTAGCGGAACCCGTGTCAGAGCGTCGAGCGCAGCCACTGCTCCACGCTCGCGATGTGCACCGTCGCCCACGACCGGGCCGCCTCCGCGTCACCGTCGCGCAGCGCCGCCAGGATCGCCCGGTGCTCGTGCAGGGTCCGGCTGACCGCGTCCTCCTGCGTCAGGCCACGCCAGACGCGGGCCCGGGTCGTCGGGCCGGACAGGCCGTCGAGGAGCGAGCACAGGACCGAGTTGCCCGAGCTCTGCACGATGCCGCGGTGGAACTCCAGGTCGGAGGCGACGAGTTCCTCCACCGAGGGCGCGGGGCCGAGCGCGTCCAGCTGGGCCGCGAGCGCGTCGAGCCGCGCCTCGTCGATCCGGGTCGCGGCCATCGCGGTCGCGGCCGGCTCCAGGATGCGGCGCACCGCGAGGAATTCGAGGACGGTGTCGTCGCGGTGGAAGTCGACGACGAAACTCAGGGCTTCGAGGAGGAGTTGGGGGTCGAGGCTCGTGACGTACGTCCCGTCGCCCTGCCGCACGTCGAGGATGCGGATGAGGGACAGGGCGCGGACGGCCTCGCGCAGGGAGTTGCGGGAGAGGCCGAGGTCGGCGGCGAGTTCGCTCTCCTTCGGGAGGCGGTCGCCCGGGCGCAGGGCGCCGGAGACGATCATGCCTTTGATCTTCTCGATGGCCTCGTCGGTGACAGCCATGGCGGCCTCCCTGTCCTCGGTTGGAGCGCCACCGTCTGGAGCGCCGATACCTCCGATGTATCGGCCCATTATGTGGGTAGTGAGGGGGGCGCGCGGTGCCGGTGCCGGCGTACTCGTACCGGCACCGCGCCCGGACGTCAGCCCGCGGCGCCCGCCTGGGCCTGCGCGGCCGCCCGGTACATGCGGCGCAGGCGCACCACGCCCAGGTCGTGCTGGTAGAGGTTCTCGCGCCGGTCGGCGTCCGCCGGCATGGCCTCCAGCATCACGCGGTCCTGTTCGAGCACCTCCCAGTGGCGCTCCTCGATGAGGGTCTTGTAGAGGAAGCGCCAGGTGTCGCGCTGCCAGCCCTCGACCCGGCGGTAGCGCCAGAAGAAGACACCGCAGCGCTGCTCGTCGACCGGGCAGACCATGCCGACGATCCCGAACGGGCCGCCGGGACCGGCCGAGGGCGGGTACGGAATCGACAGGTCGACCCAGTCGATGCCGGTGTGGCACAGCTCGACCCAGTCGAAGTTGACGCCCCGCTGGTCGGTCTTCTCGAAGAAGTAGCCCCGGTCGGTCTCCCGGATGCGGAACTTGGCGGTGGTGTCACCGTCGTACATGGTGTGCGAGTCGTGGTGCAGGAAGGCGCCGTGCATCGGGTCGAGGAGGTTCTCGACGGCGTAGCGCCACGGCACGTCCCACTCCGCGTAGCACAGGATCGCGTCGGTGCCGGGGTCGGTGAGCGGCTCGGGGAGCGTCAACTCGGCCGTGTCCGGGTGCTGTTCGTCGCCGAAGTAGGCGAGGATCGCGCCGCCGGCCTCGCGCACGGGAAGCGACCTGACGAGCTTCTTGCCCTCCAGGTTGCAGCCGGGCAGGCCGGGCACCGAGGAGACGGTGCCGTCCCCCTCGACCTCGACGCCGTGGTACCAGCACGCCACCCGGTCGCCGAGGTGTTTGCCCAGCGACAGGGGGGCGCCGCGGTGCGGGCAGCGGTCCGCGAGCATGGACAGCGTGCCGTCGGAGCGGCGGAACAGGAGCCACTGCTCGCCGAGCGCGGTCACCTTGCGCATGGCGCCGGGCGCGACGAACGAGGACGGCACGACGGGGTGCCACTGGTTGCGCAGGCCCGTCGCGTAGATGTGATCGGCGGTGGAAGCCGCCGAGGCGGTCGTCATGGCGGTCATCAGGATCACGCTCCCAGTCGGTGCATCTCGGCGCGGAACGAGTCCTCGGTCCACGGGGCGCCGTCGGGGGCGTGGACCTGACGGGCGTTCAGCCCGCCGATGACATCGGCGAGTTCGTGGCCGTCCTTGGTGAAGACCTCTTCGAGGGTGGCGGCCAGCTTGTACTCGTAGGGCGTGGGTTCGTGCGTACGGGACTGGTGGACGTCCAGGTACGGCCAGGTGGTGGTCACACGTGCCTCCAGGGAAGGGGTTACAGGTCGAGGGCCAGGCGGCCGGAGGCGCAGCGCGAGACGCAGATCATCATCGAGGCGCCCGCGGCCCGCTCGGCGTCGGAGAGCAGGAAGTCGCGGTGGTCGGGCGTGCCGTCGAGCACCCGGGTCTCGCAGGACCCGCAGATCCCGTCGCGGCAGGAGCTGGCCACGTCCAGGCCTGCCGCCTCCGCCGCCTCCAGGATCGACGTATCGGCGCCGACCGTGAGGGTGAGCCCGGAGGTGCGGCACTCGACCTCGAAGCCCTCGTCGTCCGCGGAGCGCTCGACGACCGGGGCCGCGAACCGCTCGACGCGCAGCCGGTCCGCCGGGCAGAGGGCCTCGACGGCGGCGAGCAGCGGCTCGGGTCCGCAGCAGTAGACGAGCGTCCCCTCGGGCAGCCCGGCGAGAGCGGACGCGAGGTCGATGTGGCCCTGCTCGTCCTGCGGCACCACCGTCAGATCACCGCCCAGCGTGGTGAGTTCGTCGACGAACGCCATCGACGCACGGCTGCGACCGCCGTACACCATGCGCCACGCGGCGCCCCGGCGCGCGGCCTCGCGGGCCATCGCGAGGATCGGCGTCACACCGATGCCGCCCGCGACGAAGACGTAGCCCGGCGCGTCCTGAAGCGCGAAGTGGTTGCGCGGCGCCGACACCGTGACCCGCCCGCCGGGGCGCAGCTTCGTGTGCACATGGCGCGAACCCCCGCGTGACGACAGTTCGTTGAGGACACCGATGCGGTACGACGTCGGGATGCGCGGGTCCGAGCACAGGCTGTACTGGCGGACCTGCCCGCCCACGTGGACGTCGAGGTGCGCGCCGGGCTCCCACGCGGGCAGGGGCTTGCCGTCCGGGTGGGTCAGTTCGACGGACAGGACGCCGTCGGCCTCCCAGGTCATGCGGTGTACGAGGAGGTCCAGGAGGGTCTCGTCGGTTGCGGTCATGGCTGCGGGGCCTCCCTACGCGGTGGGGATCTTCACGGGCGGGGTGAACGGGTTCTTCATCGGGCCGAGCGACGCGAGGTCGACCTCGACGAGCGTCGGCCCCTTTGAGGCGACGGCCTCGCAGATGACGGGCTCGGCGTGCTCGGCGGCCGCGATCCGCAGATACGGCAACCCGCAGGCCCGGGCGAGGAGTTCGAAGTCGGGCGTGGCGAGGTCGACGCCGGAGCGGCGGTCGCTGTGCCGGTCCTGCATGTTGCGCAGGACGCCGTAGCCGCCGTCGTTGAACACGACGAGGGTCAGGCGCGGGCGCTCCTGGGCGAGGGTGAGCAGCTCGCCCAGGTGCACGGCAAGACCGCCGTCACCGGCGATGACGACCGTGGGCGCGTCGGGCCTCGCGAGCGCGGCCCCGATGCCCATGCCGAGGCCCTGCCCGATGCCGCCGCCGCGCGGGAAGACGTTGTCGCGCGGGTCGTACATGTCGAGGAGCCGGTTGCCCCAGCTGCTCGACGGGATGGTGACGTCGCGGGCGACGACGGCCTCGCGCGGGAGCGCGGCCCGGATCGCGTCGCAGACGGCGGCCTGCGGGCCGATGTTGTCGTGCAGGGTGGCGCGCACGTCGTCGCGGACAGCGGTGACCCGCGCCGTCCAGCCCGGCTCGGCGGGCTTCGCGTACGGGAGGAGCCGCTCCAGTACGTCGGCGGCGTCGCCGTGGAGCGCGTGCCGGGCCGGGTACACGCGGCCGAGCGCGGCCGGGTCCAGGTCGATCTGGATGTGGGCGGCGGGGAGTTCGAGGCCGTAGTCGGCTGTCTCGTTGGACCGGAAGTGGGTGCCGATCGTGAGCAGCACGTCGGCGTCGGCGAGCAGGGCGCGCCCGGCCGGCGTCGTCGCGAAGTTGCCGACGACCTGCGGGTGGTCCTCGGGGACGGCGCCACGGCCGGAGTTGGACGTCAGGAGAGCGGCGCCGGTCGCGGCGAGCAGGTCCGCGAGCTGGGTACGGGCGCGCGTGGCACCGCCACCGGCCCAGATCACCGGGCGCTCGGCCGAGGCCAGCTCGGCGCCCGCGGCGGCGAGTTCGTCGTCACCGGGCGCGGGCACGGTGGACTGCGTGAACTCCACGGCCGTGTCGGTCTGGGCCGCGTACTGGAGGTCGACCGGCCACTCCACGCTCGCGGGGCCGCCCGGCGCGGTGAGCGCGGCGCGGGCCGCCTCGCGCAGGACGCGGCCCGCCGCGTCGGCGGACGGCACGGTCGCGGCGTACTTGGAGACCGCCGTCAGCATGCCCAGCTGGTCCTTGGTCTCGTGGATGAAACCGCGCCCGCTGCCCAGGAACTCCGACTCGACCTGTCCGGTGATGTGCAGGACGGACGTGCCGGACGCCAGCGACTCGATCAGGGAGCCGGCCGCGTTGCCCGCGCCCGTCCCGGTCGAGGTGAGGGCGCAGCCGAGCGTGCCGCGGGCCCTGCCGTAGGCGTCGGCCGCGTTGACGGCGGACGCCTCGTGGCGCACGGGCACGAACCGCAGCTCACGGTCGACGGCCTCGACGAGCGGCAGGTTGTGCACGCTGACGATCCCGAAGACCGTGTCGATGCCCAGTTCCCGCAGAACGGCGACGAGGAGATCGCCTCCGGTGTCGTAACGCATGGTGGTCTCCTCAGAGGATGGAGCGGCCGACTCCGCCGCAGACGTCGATGCTGGTTCCGGTGATGTACGAGGCACGCGGCGAGAGCAGCGCGACGATCGCGTACGCGACCTCCTCGGCCCGGCCGAGCCGGCCGAGCGCGATCCCGCGGTCGGCGGCGAGCTCCGCCTGCCAGTCCGCATAGGAGAGCCCGGACTCCGCGGCGGCGTGCCGGCGGGTCCACTGGCCCGTGTCGACGAGGCCGAGGCAGACCGAGTTGACGCGGATCCCCTCGGGGGCGAGCTCGGTGGCGAGGGACTTGGAGAGGTTGAGGATGCCGGCGCGGGCGGCGCTCGTCGTGATCAGCCGGGTCTCGGGCTGCTTGGCGAGGACCGCGTTGACGTTCACGACGGACGCGGCGTCCGAGGCGGCGAGGTGGGGGCGTGCGGCGTGCAGCGGGTTGAGGACGCCGGAGAACTTCAGCTCCAGCTCGTCGCGCCAGTCCTCGGCGGTCGACTCGTCGAGGCTCTTCATGCGGGACTGGCCCGCGTTGTTGACGAGCCCGTCGAGGCCCCCGAAGGTGTCGGCGGCATGCCGGACGAAGTCCTGTACGGCCGTCGCGTCCCGCACGTCGCAGACGCCGGTCAGGAGGCGGTCGCTGCCGAGGCGCGCCGCGGCCTTCGCGAGGCGGTCGGCGTCACGGCCGCAGGTCGCGACGCGCGCGCCCTCGTCCAGAAGGGCGCGGACCGTGGCCAGGCCGACGCCCGAGCTGCCGCCGGTGACCAGGACAGTCCGGTCGGCGAGGCCCAGATCCATAACTCAGCACTCCTGTAGGTCAGTTGGGGCAGTTGGTCAGTGCATCGTGAAGCCGCCGTTGACGGCGATCACTTGTCCGGTGAGATAGCGGGACTCCTCGCCGAGCAGGAAGGCGACGAGACCGATGAGGTCGCCGGGCTCCTGCGGCCGCGAGATGGCCCGGCCCGAGCGGTACAGCTCGTGCCGGTCCTCGGGCACGGTCTCGGTGGCCTCGCACTCGGTGAGGCCGGGCGCGACCGCGTTGACGGTGATGCCCTTGTCGCCGAGTTCCCTGGCCATCGCCCGGGTCAGCGCGATGACCGCGCCCTTCGAGGCGATGTAGTGGGCGAGGCGGGGCGAGCCGTAGAGCGCCGCGTCCGAGGCGACGTTCACGATCCGGCCCGGCGAGCCGAAGAGCGGGTACAGGGCCTTGGACACCAGCCAGGGGCTGCGGGCGTTGACCGTCATCAGGCGGTCCCACACCTCGACGTCGATGTCCTGGAATTCCTTGCCGCCGACGCCGTTGGCGAGAGCCGCGTTGTTGATGAGGGCGTACAGCGGACCCAATTCCCGTACACGACAGGCGAGGTCGTCGACCGATTCGGGGTCGGCCACGTCGCAGCGCACGAAGTGGGCGTCGAGCCCGTCACCGCGCAGTCCCTCGACCGCGCGGGTCCCGCGCTCGGTGTCGAGCTCGGCGACCACGACGCGGAAGCCGTCCTCGGCGGCCCGGCGGGCCATGGCCAGTCCCAGGCCACGGCCCGCCCCGGTGACGACGACGGTGCCGGCGCCCCCTGAGGGGTCAGTCACGGGTGACACCGTGCATCGGCGAGTGCTCCGGGTACGTCGGGACCTGCGGCTTCTGTGTGCCGATGACGACGCAGAACAGGGCGTCGGTGTCGCCCTCGTTCTTCAGGGACCGGGCCACGCCCGCCGGGACGACGATCATGTCGCGGTAGCCGAGGGTGCGGTACTCGACCTCGTCGGCGCCGCGGTGGATGCCGACGCGGACCCGGCCCTCCAGGACGAAGAAGGCCTCCTCGACGTCGTGGTGGGTGTGCTCGGGGCCCTCGGCGCCGGGCGGCAGCAGCATGTTGGAGAAGGTGAAGCCGCCGGAGGGGAGGATCCGCGAGTCGTTCTCGTGGTTGCCGGTGGCGCCGGAGCCGACGTAGCGGATCTGGCCGCGGCGGTACTGCGGGCCCGCCTTCTCCTGGAAGGAGAGCGTGTTGAAGTCCGCGACGCGGGACTCCTTGGTGGCGATGAGCGAGTCGGTGTACTTGCCGAGGTCGCTGCCGTTGTCGTAGTCGGTGGTGGTCAGAGGCATGGCTGGACTCCTACTCGGGGATGCGGGCAGTGATGCGGAGGTGGGACAGGACCCACGCGTCGAAGCGCGCGGGCTGTTCCTGGTTGGCCAGGTGACCGGCGTCCTTGACGATCACGTAGGCGGTCTTGTGGAGCCCCCCGGCGATGACCTGCGAAGCCTCGACGCCGGTGACCTGGTCCTGGTCGCCGCACAGGACGAGCGCGGGCGCGGCGACCGTGGGCAGTTCGTCGCGCAGGTCAGCCGACGCCATCGACTCGGCGGCGTAGGCGTAGCCGGGCAGCCGCACGGACGAGGCCATGGTGTCGACGACGCGCCGCACGAGTTCCTCGGGCGCCCCGCCGGACACGAGCCGTGGCCCGCGCTTCTCGGCGAAGGCGCGGGGTCCGAGCTCGGCCAGCTCGGCTGCCCGCGCCCGCATGCCCTCGGCCTTGGCGGGGTCCGTGCCGGAGCCCGCGCTGGAGTCGGCGACGACGAGGGACTCGACCAGATCCGGGTGGCGCGCCGCGAGCCGCAGCGCGATCACCCCGCCCCAGGAGACACCGAGGACGTGCGCGCGTCCGCCGCGCTCCCGGATGACCTCGGCCGCCGCGTCCGCGAACCCGTCCAGGTCCAACGGCCCTTCCGGATCCGGCGACTTGGCGTAGCCGGGCGCGTCCCAGGCCACGACCCGCGCGTACGCGGACAGCTCGGCGAGCTGAGGGGCGAACGCCGCCGACGAGGAGCCGATGCCGTGCAGGCACAGCAGCAGGGGGCCGTGGTCGCCCGCCTCCTCGACATGGACGGCGCTCACAGGATCTGGCCCGTCCGCCCGGCCAGCGCCGCCAGGCTGCGCAGCACCGCGTACGGCACGACCTGGCTGGTCGCGGGGTTGCCCGGGTCCGGCAGGTGCGCGACGTCGAAGCGGTACGCGCCGTGCGCGCCGGACGCCTCGACGACATGCCGGGTGTGGCGGGCGCCGGGGTCGGCGACGACCCGGACCCGCACAGCGTCCAGGTCGCCGACGGCGAGGGCGACCGAGGCGGCCACGTTCGTCGACTTGGGGAACTTCACGGGGATGTCGCGCGCCGTGCCGGACATGACCTCGACGGGCTCGGTCGCCGTCCGCAGCTTGGACAGCAACTCCTCGTCCATCCAGGGCTGTTCGAGGGTGGACGGCAGCTTGGTGGTGGTGAGCCGCACCTCGTCGAGGGGGCCGAGGGAGCGGACCGCCTGGAGGAGGTCGAGGCCGCCCACCGCGCCGCCGGTGAAGTACACCCGCCCGGGGCCCGCCGCGAGCAGCCGCTTGGCCAGCTCGTCGTCGGTCAGCGCCCCGGTCGACGCGACGAGCAGATCGGTGCCGGAGGCGAGGACCCGCTCACCCCACTCCCGTACGACGCCCTGCCCGGCCGCCTCGACGATGAGGTCGCAGCACTCCAGGGCCTCGTCGAAGGTCCGCTGGGGCGCGGGCGCCGTGTCGCCGAGGGGGCGGTTGTCGATGATGCACGTCAACTCGGCGCCGGGGACCTGCCGTTCGGCGAGTGCGGTGCCGACGACGCGGCCGATCGCTCCCCAGCCGACGAGGCCCACCTTGCGTATCGTGCTCATGCGTTGACCTCCAGGGAAGCGAGCGGGCCGGGGTCCGGGGAGCCGGCCATGTGACAGCGGATCTCCTTCGACGGCGGCCCCGCCGTGCCCCACAGGTCGGACAGCTCGGGCACGCGCCGCCACACCCGCGCGATCCACGCGTCCTCGACGATCTGCGCGACCTCGGACGTGTACTCGCACACCAGGCCGGACGGGTCGGTGAAGTAGGAGAAGGTGTTGTTGCCGGGACCGTGACGCCCCGGACCCCACTGCGGGTCGATGCCGTGGTGCCTGAGCCGGCCGAGCCCGCGCATGAAGTGGTCGACCGAACTCATCTCGTACGCCACGTGGTTGAGGGAAGCCCACTCGGCCTGGTTGAACGCGATGCAGTGGTGGTCGGCGTTGCAGCGCAGGAACGCCATCTGGTGCTCGGACCAGTCGGAGACGCGCAGGCCGAGGACGTCGCAGTAGAACCCGACGGAGGCGTCGATGTCGGCGGTGTTCAGGACGGCGTGTGTGACGCCGACGGGGACGGCGGCGTCCCTGCCGCGCGGCGCGACCGCCTCGACCTGCGCGCTGATCTCCACGAGCCGCTGCTCGGGGTCGGTGAAGCGCAGGCCGTAGCCGCCGCCCACCTGGTCGAGCGGTCCGGGGCCGAGGACCGGGGTGATCCCGCGGGCCTCCAGGCGCCGGGCCGCCTCGTCGACCTCGGCAGGCGTGGCGACGGCGAACGCGAGCCGGCCGAGTCCCGTGCGGTCCGCGCGGGTGAGGTGCAGGACGTGGTGCTCGTCGCCGGTGCCGCGCAGCCAGGCAGCCGCGCCGCGCTCCGCCTCGACGGTCTTGAGGCCCCAGACCTCCTCGTAGAAGTCGGCGGCCTCGGTGAAGGCGGGGGTGAGCAGCTCGACGTAGCGCAGGGAGCGCAGGCGGGCGACGGGTCCTGGCGATGGGTGGGGCATGAGTGTCTCCAGACGACGGGGCGGTCAGTTGGCCCAGGGCAGGGGCGCGTCCGAAGTGCCCCAGTACAGGGACTTCTGGCGCTGGTAGGCGCGGATGGCGTCGCGGCCCTTCTCCGTACCGAGACCGCTGTCCTTCATCCCGCTGAACGGGGTGGACGCGCTGAACTGCTTGTACGTGTTGATCCAGACCGTCCCCGCCTCGATCCGGCGGGCCAGGCGCCACGCGGCCCGGTGGTCACGGGTCCAGATCCCGCAGGCGAGCCCGTAGACGGAGTCGTTGGCCTGGCGGACCAGGTCGTCCTCGTCGTCGAAGGGCAGGGCGACCAGGACGGGTCCGAAGATCTCCTCCTGGCAGGTCCGCGAGGTGTTGGGGAGTCCGTCGAGGACGGTCGGCAGGTAGTACGCGCCGTCCTCGTACGCCTCCCCCTCGGGCGCCCGGCCGCCGCACAGCACCCGGGCGCCCTCCGAGCGGGCCAGATCGACATAGGCGGCGACGGAGTCCCGGTGCCGGTGGTGGACGAGGGGGCCCACCTGAGTGCCGGGATCGGTCCCCGGCCCGACCCGCAACTTCCCTACCTTTTCGACGAGTTCACCGACGAAGCTGTCGTAGATCTCGCGGGCGACGAAGAGCCGCGAACCGGCGATGCAGGACTGGCCGCTGGACGAGAAGATCCCGAACATCACCCCGGCCAGGGCATGTTCGATGTCCGCGTCAGCGCGCACGATCGTCGGCGACTTGCCGCCGAGTTCGAGGGAGGCGGGGATCAGCTTCGAGGCCGCGGCCGTCGCGATGGATCTGCCGGTCTCCGTGCCGCCGGTGAAGCCGATGCGGGCGACGAGGGTGTGGTGCACGATGGCGTCCCCGACGATACGGCCGCTGCCGGGAAGCACGGACAACAGGGCGGTGGGCAGTCCGAGTTCGCCGAGCGCCTGGTGGATGAGGCGCCCGAGCGCGAGGGAGACCAGCGGGGTCCAGGCGGCGGGCTTCAGCAGGACGGCGTTGCCGCCGGCGAGGGCGGGCGCGATCTTCTGCGCGTCGCTGGCGACCGGCGAGTTCCAGGGGTTGATCGCGCCGACGACGCCGATCGGCTCGTACACGCTCATCGTCACGTACGGGCCGCGGGCCGGGGTGAGGGTCTCCTCGGCCGTCTCCAGGGCCGCCGCCATGTACCGGAAGGTGCCGGCCGCGCTGAGCGCGAGGGCCTTCGTCTCGGTGAGGGTCTTGCCGGTGTCGGCGGTCTGGAGGGCCGCGAGCTCGCCGGCGGCCTCCTCGGTCAACTCCGCGACGCGGTAGAGAAGTCGGGCCCGCTGGTGGGGGAGGAGATCGCGCCAGGCGGGATCGGCTACCGCGAGTGCGGCGGCCCGCGCGGCCTCGTCGACCTCTTCGGCGGACGCGGAGTGCACGGTGGCGAGCACCTGTCCGGTCGCCGGGTCGACGGTCTCGACGGGCTCGCCCGCACCGCGTCGCCACTGGCCCGCGATCAGGATGTCGGTGGAGATGTCGTGAGGCACGGGCGGGACCTCCAGGCGGTCTACGGCCAACGGGTGCGGGGGAGTTGGGCTCACCGGGGCGCTCGCTCACATGGGTTGCGCACGTCGGCTTACTCAGTGCTAGAAATCTAAGCGCTTAAGTACCTTCCCGCAAGACCCTGCGGAAAAAACGCCGTGAGACGCTGCCCGAGGGGGGTTGCGTGAGGGTGACGGTGAGGTCGCTTCCGATGTATCTAAGTCATTAATCATTGACCGCTTAGGTAAGTCCTCTTAGTGTCTGCGCAACTCCTCTGTTCGCGCTGTCGCGGAAGGACCCCCTCATGACGACTGTGGCCGGCAAGCCAGGCCTCGGCTCGATAGCAGCCCGGCTCGAACGACTCCCGCAATCCCGCTGGCACGTGAAGGTCCGGTTCCTGATCGGCGCCGTGACGTTCTTCGAGGCGTTCGACCAGCTCCTTGCCGCGTCCGCGCTGCCCGTCCTGATCAAGGACTGGCACCTGAGCACGGGCCAGGCCACCTTCGCGGTCACCACCGGCTCCGTGGGCATGCTCCTGGGCGCCCTGGTCGCCGGCTGGCTGGGCGACCGGATCGGCCGGGTGCGGACCGTCGCCCTCGGCGTCGCCGTCACCGCGCTCGGGAGCCTCGCCGTGGCCTTCTCGAACGGCATCGAGCTCTTCTCGCTCTTCCGCTTCGTCCAGGGTCTCGGTATCGGCGGCGTCGTCCCCGTGGCGGCCACGTACATCAACGAGATCGCCCGCTCCGACAAACGCGGACGCTTCGTCCTGATCTACGAAATGATCTTCCCGGCCGGTCTGGCCGCGGCCACCCTCGTCGCCGTGTGGGTGGTGCCGAACCTCGGCTGGCGCGCGATGTTCGTGATCGGCGCCCTGCCCGTCCTGCTCGCCGCCGCCCTGCCCAGGCACGTCGCCGAATCACCGCGGTGGCTGCTCTCCCAGGGCCGCACCGAGGAGGCCGAGCGGGCCATCGCACGGATCGAGGAGGAGGTCGCCGCCACCACCGGGGAACCCCTGCCGCAACCGGCCGCGGACCGGGCGGAGGAGACCTCCCGGGGCCGCCTGAGCGAGCTGTTCACCGGCCGCTACCTGCGCCGCACGACCGTGGTCTCCGGGCTCTGGTTCGTCGCGTACTACGTCAACCACGGCATCTCCACCTGGCTGCCGTCGCTCTACACCAAGAACTTCGGGCTCGACCTGACCACCGCGCTCGTCTACACGCTGCTCAGCAATGTGACGGGACTCCTCGGCACCCTCGCCGTCGCCCTCGTCATCGACCGCGTGGGCCGGCGCCCCGCCCTCGTGGCCGCGCTCGGCGGCACCACGTTCACCCTAGCGACGCTCGCCCTGGTCGGCGTGACTTCGGGCAGCCAGGTCGCGATCTTCGCCTCCTGTGCGACGTTCTTCGTGTACGCGATCAATGCGGGGCTCTACCTCTACTCGCCCGAGCTGTACCCGACGCGCAACCGCGCCAAGGGCGCCGCGTTCGGCGGCCTGTGGAACCGCCTCGGCGTCATCCTGGGCCCGATCACGGTCGGCGCGATCATCGGCGGGGGCGGCAGCCTGACGCTCGTCTTCGCCCAGCTCGCCGGGGTCGCCGCGGTGGGTGCGGTGATCGCTCTGTTCGCGGTGGAGACGAAGGGGAAGACGCTGGAGGAGCTCAACTCCTGACGGGAGGACGGGCGGCCGTTACGTCCGCGATCTCTTCAGGGGTAGGATTTTCAGGGGCGTAGGACATCGCGTCCCGCCCGGGAGCGGCCGAGGGGACGGGGATGGCTGAACGGAAGGCGGCACGGCGTGACGCCGTGGCGGAGTTCATCGAGGACTGGGCGCGTGAGCGGCCCGAGCTGGACACGAGCCCACTGGAGGTCCTCGCCCGGCTGCACCGCTCGTTCCTGCGGTACAACACCAAGCTCATCGCCTCGATAGAGCGGCACGGGCTCTCCGTCGCCGGATTCGACGTGCTGACCGCGCTGCGCCGCTCCGGCGAGCCGTACCGCCTGACCGCGGGGCAGCTCGCCGACCAGGGGCTCGTCTCTTCGGCCGGGGTCACTCTGCGCATAGACCGCCTGGAGAAGGACGGCCTGATCGTCAGGGAGCGCGACGCCGGCGACCGCAGGGTCGTCTACTCGCGGCTCACGGACGCGGGCCTCGCCACGGTCGACGAGGTGTTCACCGAGCACCTGGCCAACGAACGCCGGATGCTCGGCGAGCTCTCCCCGGCGGAGTGCCGCCAGCTCGCGCGGCTCCTGCGCAAGCTGGAGAACTCCATCCTCGCGTCCGACACCCCGGACGAAGCAGCTTCATAAAGACGAAGCGGTTACCTGGCGGCGATTCCTCTTCCCGGAACGGGGGCGGCGCTCACTCCCACAGGGAGCTGGGCGCCTCTCTCCTGATCACCGGCGCGATCTCCTCGGCGAACCGCTGGAGCGTCTCGACCTGCTCGCCCGTCCCCTGACCGAAGGTGTCGACGCTGACCGACTGGAGGTCGTGCCGGTACACCTCGTGGTAGCCGAGGATCTTGTCGATGATCTGCTGCGGCGAACCGATCAGCTGGGGCCCGTCCGCGATGGCGTCCTCGATCGTGCGGAACGGCGTGTTGTACCCCGCCCTGCCCTCCAGGTGCGGCTTGAAGGACTGCGCGACCTTCGCCTCGTACAGCTCCTTGAAGCGCGCCACCGCCCGCTCGTGCGAGTCCGCGATGAGCAGGCCGCCCGAGCCCGCCGCGACGTGCGCCCGCGCCGGATCGTGCCCGTACGCCTCGAACCTCTCCCGGTAGTGGCCGATGAGCTTCGCGTAGGCCGCCCGCGGCTGGATGGCGTTGGCCGTGAACAGCGGATCGCCGTGCCGTGCCGCCAGCTCGGGGGAGTTGAGCGAGGTCGCCGAGCCGTGCCAGACGCGTGGCAGTCCGTCGTACGGGCGCGGCACCGTCGTCACGTTCTTCAGGGCGGGCCTGAACTCTCCCTCCCAGTCGACGCCTTCCTCGCTCCACAGCCGCCGAAGGAGCTCGTACTTCTCCCTCTGGAGGTCCCACTGGCGCTCTTCGTCGAGCCCGAAGAGGTCGAAGTGGCCGGCCTCCGCGCCCTTGCCGATCACCAACTCGACGCGACCGCACGAGAGTTGGTCCAACGTCGCGTAGTCCTCGGCGACCCGCACCGGATCGAGGATCGCGACGACCGTCACGCCGGTCAGCAGCTTGATACGGGACGTACGGGCGGCCAGCGCGCCGAGGATCACCGTCGGGCTCGACGACAGGAACGCCCCCGCGTGCCGCTCGCCGACCGCGTACGCGTCGAAGCCGAACTCCTCCGCCGCGACACCGACGTCGATGACCTGAGTCAACCGGTCGGCGGCGGAGGGGAGTTCACCGGTGAGGGGGTGCGGCGCATGGCCGATGATCGACAGGACCTGGAACTTCATGCCCCCACTCTGACGCCCGGGCATTGCGGGCGTATGTACGCGGCATGGCAGTGCACCAGGACATGCGAGAGGGGCGGCACCCCCCCGTGGGAGCCGCCCCTCAAGTCACGTGAATCCAGGGGTACTTACTTCTTGTCGAGCACGTCCTGGACCTTGGCGCGCACGTCGTCCGTGGCCAGGCCGCGGATCGTCAGAGTGGTGCGGCGGCGCAGCACGTCGTCCGCCGTCTCGGCCCACTCGTGGTCGCGGGCGTAGGCGACCTGCGCCCAGATCTCCGGGGCGTCCGGGTGGACCCGCCGGCCGAGCTCCGGGTTCTCGTTGGCCATCCGCGCGATGTCGAAGGCCAGCGAACCGTAGTGCGTGGCCAGGTGCCTGGCCGTGTCGGCCGCCATGCGCGGACCCGGGGCCGGGTTGTCGACCAGGAGGCGGTGCGCGACGGCGCGCGGGTTGGCGACACCCGGCAGCGGCATCCGCTTCGGCAGCTCCTTGACCGGCTCGAAGTCCTCGCCCAGCGGGTGGCCCGGCAGGGACTCCAGCTTCTTCATCACCGTGCGGCCGATGTGGCGGAACGTCGTCCACTTGCCGCCGGCGACGGACAGCATGCCGCCGCGGCCCTCGGTGACGACCGTCTCTCGCTTGGCCTTGGACGTGTCGCCGGGCCCGCCGGGCAGCACGCGCAGACCCGCGAACGAGTACGTGATCAGATCCCGCTTCAGCTGCTGGTCCCGTACCGAGTAGGCCGCCTCGTCGAGTATCTGGTCGGTGTCCTTCTCGGTGACCGACACGTCGCGCGGGTCGCCCTCGTACTCCTCGTCGGTCGTGCCGAGGAGCAGCATGTCCTCCCACGGCAGAGCGAACGTGATGCGGTACTTGTCGATCGGCGTCGCGAGCGCGGCCTTCCACGGGGAGGTGCGCTTGAGGACGAGGTGCGCGCCCTTGGAGAGGCGGATGGAGGGGGCCGCGTTCGGGTCCTCCATGGCGCGCAGGTGGTCGACCCAGGGGCCGGTCGCGTTCAGCACGAGCCGGGCGTTCACGCCGAACTCCTCGCCGTCGACGCGGTCCTTGAGGTCCGCGCCCGTGACCCGGCCCCGGGTGAAGCGCAGGCCCGTGACCTCGGCGTGGTTGAGGACCACGGCGCCGGAGTCGACGGCCGCGCGGACCGTCATCAGGGCCATGCGCGCGTCGTTCATCTGGTCGTCGCCGTACACGGCCACGGCCTTGAGGTTCTCCGTCCGCAGCTCGGGCACGTCCCGCTGCGCCTTCGCGGGGGAGAGCAGGTGCCCGACACCGTCACCGAACGCCGACAGGGCGCTGTACGCGAACACGCCCGCGCCCAGCTTCGCGGCGCCGTGCGGGCCGCCCTTGTAGACGGGCAGGTAGAAGGTGAGCGGGTTGGCGAGGTGCGGTGCCACCTGACGCGACACCGCACGCCGCTCGAAGTGGTTCTCCGCCACCAGCTTCACCGCGCCGGTCTGCAGGTAGCGCAGACCGCCGTGGAGCAGCTTGGAGGAGGCGGAGGAGGTGGCGCCGGCGAAGTCGCCGGCGTCCACCAGGGCCACCCGCAGTCCCGACTGCGCGGCATGCCAGGCGGTGGAGATGCCCAGGATTCCGCCGCCGATCACCAGGAGGTCGTACTGCGCCTTGGAGAGCTGTTCCCGGGTCTCGGCGCGGCTCGCTGCTCTGAACGACGCAGTCGAGCCGACGGCCGGATGCGTCCCGAGGGCAGGGACGCTCTGCAGGGTGGTCATGTCTTACTCCTCGCCACTTTCGTCGAGCCAGCCCATGGAGCGTTCGACGGCCTTGAGCCAGCTCTTGTACTCACGGTCGCGCTTCTCCGCGGCCATGTTGGGGGTCCACTCGGCGGCCCTGCGCCAGTTGGCGCGCAGCTCGTCGGTCGAGGACCAGAAGCCGACGGCGAGACCGGCGGCGTAGGCGGCACCGAGGCAGGTGGTCTCGGCGACCATCGGGCGCACCACAGGGGCGTCCACGAAGTCCGAGAGCGTCTGCATCAGCAGGTTGTTGGAGGTCATGCCGCCGTCGACCTTGATCGCCGCGAGCTCGACGCCGGAGTCCTTCGTCATGGCGTCGGTGATCTCACGGGTCTGCCAGGCGGTGGCCTCGAGCACGGCGCGCGCGAGGTGCGCCTTGGTGACGTACCGGGTCAGGCCGGCGATCACACCGCGGGCGTCGGAGCGCCAGTACGGGGCGAACAGACCGGAGAAGGCCGGCACGAAGTACGCGCCGCCGTTGTCCTCGACCGACGACGCCAGCGTCTCGATCTCGGCGGCGGTGGAGATCAGGCCCATCTGGTCGCGCATCCACTGCACCAGCGAACCGGTGACGGCGATCGAGCCCTCCAGGGCGTAGACCGCCTTCTGGTCGCCGATGCGGTAGCCGACGGTGGTCAGCAGGCCGTTGTACGAGTTGACGGGCTTGTCGCCGGTGTTCATCAGCAGGAAGGTGCCGGTGCCGTACGTCGACTTGGCCTCGCCCTCGGAGAAACAGGTCTGGCCGAACAGGGCCGCCTGCTGGTCGCCGAGCGCGGACGCGACGGGGATGCCGCCGAGGAGGTCGCCGAGAGGGCCGCCGCTGACCTCGCCGTACACCTCGGCGGACGAGCGGATCTCCGGCAGCATGGCCAGCGGGACGCCGATGGACTCGGCGATCTTCGCGTCCCACTCCATGGTGTGGAGGTTCATCAGCATGGTGCGGGAGGCGTTGGTGACGTCGGTGACGTGGTGGCCGCCGTTGACACCGCCCGTCAGGTTCCAGATGACCCAGGAGTCCATCGTGCCGAAGAGGATGTCGCCGGCCTCGGCGCGCTCCTTGAGCCCCTCGACGTTGTCGAGCAGCCAGCGGGCCTTGGGACCCGCGAAGTAGGAGGCCAGCGGGAGGCCCGTCTCGCGGCGGAAGCGGTCCTGGCCCACATTGCGCCCGAGTTCCTTGCACAGGGCGTCGGTGCGGGTGTCCTGCCAGACGATGGCGTTGTGGACGGGTTCACCCGTGTTCTTGTCCCACAGCAGCGTCGTCTCGCGCTGGTTGGTGATGCCGATGGCCTTGATGTCGTCCCGGGTGATGCCGGCCTTCGTGACGGCCCCGGCGACGACCTCCTGGACGTTGGTCCAGATCTCGGTCGCGTTGTGCTCGACCCAGCCCGGCTTCGGGAAGATCTGCTCGTGCTCCTTCTGGTCGACGGAGACGATCCGGCCGTCCTTGTCGAACACGATGCAACGGCTGGAGGTGGTGCCCTGGTCGATCGCTGCGATGAACGGGCCCGCGGTGTGTGCGTCGGTCACGGTCTGCTCCTGGAAGTACTCGGTGCGGCTCTGGCGGAGGGTGCGTAGGGGGTCTGTCGCCTACTTGAAGGCGATGTTGTACAGCCCGCCCGCTATGGCGCCGCCGATGAGAGGGCCGGCGACCGGGATCCAGGCGTACGTCCAGTCGGAGCCGCCCTTGTTCGGCAGGGGCAGCAGGGAGTGCACGATGCGGGGTCCGAGGTCGCGGACCGGGTTGATCGCGTAGCCCGTGGGCCCGCCGAGGGAGAGGCCGATGCCGACCACGACGAACGCGGTGACCATGGCGCCGAGGACGCCCAGGCCGTTGCCTCCGTCATTGAGGCCCTGCGTGAGGATGGCCAGGACGAGCACGACCGTGGCGATGATCTCCGTGACGAGGTTCTGCGCCACGTTCCGGATCTCAGGACCGGTCGAGAAGATGCCGAGCACCGGGCCCGCCTTGGGCGAGGCCTTCGGGTCGACCATTCCTTCTTCGCCGTTGCCCGCGTGGGCCTCGAGGATCTCCGGGTCGGTCAGATGCGCGCGGAACTGGCCGTAGTACGTCGCCCAGACCAGCAGGGCGCCGATCATCGCGCCCAGGAGCTGCGAGCCCAGGTAGAGCGGAACGTCGCTCCACTTGGTGCCGCCCTCGATGGCGAGACCGATGGTGACCGCCGGGTTCAGGTGGGCGCCTGACACGCCCCCCGCCAGGTAGGCGCCGGTCAGTACGGCGAAGCCCCACCCGAAGGTGATCGCGAGCCAGCCGGCGTTGCGCGCCTTTGAGTTCTTCAGCGTGACGGCGGCGCACACGCCACCGCCCAGCAGGATGAGTACGGCGGTACCGATGGTCTCGCCGATGAAGATGTCGGAGCTGGACACCCGCGACTCCTTTGTCCTTCGTCCAGGGAAGCCGAACCCCGGGTCCCTCTCCGGTGGTTCGCGCCCTCAGGTGAGGGCGTTTTCGGCCCTGGCTTGCCACACTCTAACGTCTGTTGCCGGTAGGTGTTCGACAATGCCGACCGATGGACGCGAGTCTCACCCCGGGGTTACTCGGTAGTCAATGGTTTCTCTTAGCGAAAACTCGATCGTTATTGATCGGGTCGGGCTATCGGTTGCGCGTATCGACCGCACGTCCGTCGATGGTGGCCCGCAAAGCTGCGGCCTGCACGTCGAAACGGCGAAGGCCCCGCCGGGGAAGCGGGGCCTTGCGTAGGTCCGGAGGGCGCCGTCGAGGCGGCGCGGGCGCTCAGAAGCGGCTGGCGCCCAGGTCCCGGGAAACGGCGCGGGCGCAGTCCCGCACGGCGGCGACGAGCTCGGGGCGCAGGTCCCCGTCGACACATACACGCTCCACGGCGCCGGTTATGCCGACCGCGCCGACCGGCATGCGCCGCCGGTCGTGGATCGGGGCCGCGACGGACGCGACGCCCTCCCAGGTCTCCTCGACGTCGTCCGCGTAGCCGCGCGCGCGGGTCAGGTCGAGGAGCGTCTCGAACTCCACGATGTCGCTCACGGTCCGCCCGGTGAACACCTTTCGCTCCACCTCGACCACCTCGCTGTGCGCCACCGGGTCGTATGCCGAAAGGACCTTGCCGAGCGCCGTGGAGTGCAGCGGCTGCATCGCCCCGACCTCCAGGACCTGACGGCTGTCGTCGGGCCGGAACACGTGGTGCACGATCAGTACGCCCTGCTGGTGCAGTACGCCGAGATAGACGCTCTCGCCGCTGGAGCGCGCCAGGTCGTCCGTCCACACCAGCGCGCGGGCCCGCAGCTCGTGCACGTCCAGATAGCTGTTGCCGAGGCGCAGCAGCTCCGCGCCCAGCTGGTAGCGGCCCGAGGGGGCGTCCTGCTCGACGAAGCCCTCGTGCTGCAGCGTGCGCAGGATGCCGTGCGCCGTGCCCTTGGCCAGCCCCAGTGCGGAGGCGATGTCCGAGAGGCCGAGCCGGCGCTCACCGCCCGCAAGGAGCCGCAGCATTGCGGCTGCCCTCTCGAGTGACTGGATGTTCCGTGCCATCCCAGCCCTTCCTCCTCGATCCTCTCGCCGAGTAATGTTCGACAATGCTGAACACTATCGGTCGTTGCCGACCTCGTGCGAATACGCGAGGAGCCTATATTTCGCCCCGTTTGGCTTGACGCCCCGGCTCGGGGCACACCTGTGCGCACCCGCACCCCGCGCCACAGGGCGTTCCGTCCAGTGGACGCCTCCGCGCAGAAACCACCGGCCCGGCTACCCTGACCGGGTGCGCCTCCTCCATGGGAGCCGCAAAGCCGACAGCCGTCGCACCTCAGGGAGCACTTTCATGGCCTCGTTGCCAACGCCCGTCCCGTCCACCGACCCCGCCGGCCGGACCCGAGCCGACGCCCTCCGCGAAGCCCTGGCCACCCGCGTGGTCGTGGCCGACGGCGCGATGGGCACGATGCTCCAGGCGCAGGACCCGACCCTCGAGGACTTCGAGAACCTAGAGGGCTGCAACGAGATCCTGAACGTCACCCGCCCCGACATCGTCCGCTCGGTCCACGAGGAGTACTTCGCGGTCGGCGTCGACTGTGTCGAGACGAACACGTTCGGCGCGAACCTCGCGGCCCTGGGGGAGTATGACATCCCCGAACGCGTGTTCGAGCTCTCCGAGGCCGGCGCGCGCATCGCCCGCGAGGTCGCCGACGAGTTCACCACGAGCACCGGACAGCAGCGCTGGGTCCTCGGCTCCATGGGCCCCGGCACCAAGCTGCCCACCCTCGGCCACGCCGCGTACACCGCGCTGCGCGACGCCTACCAGCAGAACGCCGAGGGCATGATCGCCGGCGGCGCCGACGCGCTCCTCGTCGAGACCACGCAGGACCTGCTCCAGACCAAGGCCTCGATCATCGGCGCCCGCCGCGCCCTCGACGCCACCGGCGCGAACCTCCCGCTGATCTGCTCGGTCACGGTCGAGACCACCGGCACGATGCTCCTCGGCTCCGAGATCGGCGCGGCGCTGACCGCCCTGGAGCCCCTCGGCATCGACATGATCGGCCTGAACTGCGCCACCGGCCCGGCCGAGATGAGCGAGCACCTGCGCTACCTCGCCCGCCACTCCCGCATCCCGCTGTCCTGCATGCCCAACGCCGGTCTGCCCGTCCTCGGCAAGAACGGCGCGCACTACCCGCTGACCGCTCCCGAGCTGGCCGACGCCCAGGAGACGTTCGTCCGCGAGTACGGGCTCTCGCTCGTCGGCGGCTGCTGCGGTACCACGCCCGAGCACCTGCGCCAGGTCGTCGAGCGCGTCCGCGGCCTGACGCCCACCGTCCGAGAGCCGCAGCCCGAGCCGGGCGCCGCGTCGCTGTACCAGACGGTCCCGTTCCGGCAGGACACCGCGTACATGGCGATCGGGGAGCGGACGAACGCGAACGGCTCGAAGAAGTTCCGCGAGGCCATGCTGGAGGCCCGCTGGGACGACTGCGTCGAGATGGCCCGCGACCAGATCCGCGAGGGCGCGCACATGCTCGACCTCTGCGTCGACTACGTGGGCCGCGACGGCGTCGCCGACATGGAGGAGCTGGCGGGCCGTTTCGCGACCGCGTCCACGCTGCCGATCGTCCTGGACTCCACCGAGGTGGAGGTCCTGCGGGCCGGGTTGGAGAAGCTCGGCGGTCGCGCGGTCATCAACTCCGTGAACTACGAGGACGGTGACGGCCCCGAGTCCCGCTTCGCGAAGGTCACCCGGCTCGCGCAGGAGCACGGCGCCGCTCTCATCGCGCTGACCATCGACGAGGAGGGCCAGGCCCGCACGGTCGAGCACAAGGTGGCCATCGCCGAGCGCCTGATCGACGACCTGACCGGTAACTGGGGCATCCATGAGTCGGACATCCTCATCGACTGCCTGACCTTCACCATCTGTACGGGTCAGGAGGAGTCGCGCAAGGACGGCATCGCGACCATCGGCGCGATCCGTGAGCTGAAGCGCCGTCACCCGGACGTGCAGACCACGCTCGGCCTGTCGAACATCTCCTTCGGTCTCAATCCGGCCGCCCGCATCCTCCTCAACTCGGTGTTCCTGGACGAGTGCGTGAAGGCGGGTCTCGACTCGGCGATCGTGCACGCGTCGAAGATCCTTCCGATCGCGCGGTTCAGCGAGGAGGAGGTGCAGACGGCTCTCGACCTGATCCACGACCGTCGCGCCGAGGGCTACGACCCGCTGCAGAAGCTGATGGCACTGTTCGAGGGCGCCACCGCCAAGTCCCTCAAGGCCGGCAAGGCCGAGGAACTGGCCGCTCTGCCCCTGGACGAGCGCCTCAAGCGCCGCATCATCGACGGCGAGAAGAACGGCCTGGAGGCCGACCTCGACGAGGCCCTGCAGACCCGCCCCGCCCTCGAAATCGTCAACGACACCCTCCTGGACGGTATGAAGGTCGTCGGCGAGCTCTTCGGCTCCGGCCAGATGCAGCTGCCGTTCGTCCTCCAGTCCGCCGAGGTCATGAAGAACGCGGTGGCCTACTTGGAGCCGCACATGGAGAAGTCCGACGCGGAGGGCAAGGGCACCATCGTCCTGGCGACCGTGCGCGGTGACGTCCATGACATCGGCAAGAACCTCGTCGACATCATCTTGTCGAACAACGGCTACAACGTGGTGAATCTGGGCATCAAGCAGCCCGTCTCCGCGATCCTGGAAGCCGCCGAGGAGCACAGGGCCGACGTCATCGGCATGTCCGGACTCCTCGTCAAGTCCACGGTGATCATGAAGGAGAACCTGGAGGAGCTCAACCAGCGCAAGATGGCCGCCGACTTCCCCGTGATCCTGGGCGGTGCGGCGCTGACCCGCGCCTATGTCGAGCAGGACCTCCACGAGATCTACGAGGGCGAAGTCCGTTACGCGCGCGACGCGTTCGAGGGCCTGCGCCTGATGGACGCCCTCATCGCGGTCAAGCGGGGCGTGCCGGGCGCGACACTGCCGGAGCTCAAGCAGCGCCGGGTGAAGGCAGGCAGCGTACAGATCGAGGAGCGGCCCGAAGAGGGGCCCGCACGCTCCGACACGTCCACCGACAACCCGGTCCCCGAGCCGCCCTTCTGGGGCACCCGCGTCATCAAGGGCATCCAGCTCAAGGAGTACGCGTCCTGGCTGGACGAGGGCGCGCTGTTCAAGGGGCAGTGGGGCCTCAAGCAGGCGCGCACCGGTGACGGGCCCACGTACGAGGAGCTGGTGGAGACCGAGGGCCGTCCCCGCCTGCGCGGCTGGCTGGACGAGCTGCACACCAAGAACCTGCTGGAAGCGGCCGTCGTCTACGGCTACTTCCCGTGTGTGTCCAAGGGCGAGGACCTCATCCTCCTCGACGACGAGGGCAATGAGCGCACCCGCTTCACGTTCCCGCGCCAGCGCCGCGGCCGCCGTCTGTGTCTCGCCGACTTCTTCCGTCCCGAGGAGTCGGGCGAGACCGATGTCGTCGGCCTTCAGGTCGTCACCGTCGGCTCCAGGATCGGCGAGGAGACCGCGGGGCTCTTCGAGGCGAACTCGTACCGCGACTACCTCGAACTGCACGGCCTGTCCGTCCAGTTGGCCGAGGCGCTCGCCGAGTACTGGCACGCACGCGTCCGCTCCGAGCTGGGCTTCTCCGGCGAGGACCCCTCCGAGATGGAGGACATGTTCGCGCTGAAGTACCGCGGCGCCCGCTTCTCGCTCGGCTACGGAGCGTGCCCGGACCTCGAGGACCGCGCCAAGATCGCTCAGCTCCTGGAGCCCGAGCGCATCGGTGTCCAGCTCTCCGAGGAGTTCCAGCTCCACCCGGAGCAGTCCACGGACGCGATCGTCATCCACCACCCGGAGGCGAAGTACTTCAACGCGCGGTAGCGCGTTGGCGCGGCGTGGCGGCTGTCCGGGAGGCGCCAACGCGCGCATTGATCCGTATGCGACGTACACTGGTCGGTCCAGTGCAGGCCGGTTGCCTTCCCGTCAAAAGGAGGCGACCGGCCTTCTCGTCCCTCACGGAGGTGTGCCCGGATGACCAGTACGGTCCCCGCTCTCGGTACCCGAACGGCCGAAGGCTCCGCCCTGCAGGCTGTGCTCCTCGACATGGACGGCACTCTGGTGGACACCGAAGGCTTCTGGTGGGACGCCGAGGTCGCCGTCTTCGGCTCGCTGGGGCACGCGCTCGACGAGGCGTGGCGCGAAGTCGTCGTCGGCGGCCCCATGACCCGCAGTGCCGGCTTCCTCATCGAGGCGACCGGCGCGGACATCACGCTCCCCGAGCTGACCGTACTGCTCAACGACGGCTTCGAGGAGCGCATCAGCAGCGTCCTGCCGCTCATGCCGGGTGCCGCGCGGCTGCTCGCCGAACTCGCCGCCCACGAGGTGCCCATGGCCCTCGTGTCCGCCTCCCACCGGCGCATCATCGACCGGGTCCTGACCTCGATCGGTCCCGAGCACTTCACGCTCACCGTCGCAGGTGACGAGGTCGAGCGGACGAAGCCGTACCCCGACCCGTATCTGCTCGCGGCCGCGGGTCTCGGTGCAGATCCGGCCAGATGCGCCGTCATCGAGGACACCGCGACCGGTGTCGCCGCCGCCGAGGCGGCCGGCTGCCATGTGGTCGCCGTACCCTCCGTCGCCCCGATCGCACCCGCCCACCGGCGCACCGTCGTCCCTTCGCTCGAACACGTCAACCTGCCTTTTCTCCATGGCCTGATGGGTCACTGAACCTTTGGTAATACCGCTCACGCATGGCCGAAATGCAGCACTCATCAACCCAGTTGAGCCTGTGACGTTTCCCACTCGATGCGGGGTCGACAGGTGTACGGACCTGTGCTTTGGCCCCACCTCCCACTCCACCCCGAGTGACCTTGTGTCCCGATTGGTCGGACCCTGAGCCGAAGAGACCCCTGTGGGGTTATCGGTGTGTCCACGCCCGGTTTCGCAGCGTGATGAAGCCGTGGCTCCGGCCCCCTTCGGGACCCTTCGCCGTGCGCACTAATCTCGTGGCGAGAACATCGCCGTAACCCCTCGTGTCCCGTCGACACCACCCCCGTTGCCGGGCCCACGGGGTCGACAGCTCTGGAGAACTTCGAGCATGAACCGCAAGACTTTGGTGTTGCCGGCCGTCATCGGCCTGCTCGCGCCTGTGCTCGCCGCCTGCGGCGGGTCCGACAGCGGGGGCAAAGACGGCAACCCGATCGCCGTCGGCACCACCGACCGGTTCGTTGCCTCGAAGGCGGTCCCCGCCCCGTTCGACCCCGCGTACGCCTACGACGCGGGCTCCTGGAACGTGCTGCGCCAGACCGTCCAGACCTTGATGGCCATGCCGCGCGGCGGCGGCGAGCCGGTGCCCGAGGCCGCCCAGACCTGCGGCTTCACCGACACCGGCAACGAGCGCTTCTCCTGCACCCTGCGCAAGGGCCTCGCGTTCGCCGACGGCACCCCCGTCACCGCCTCGGACGTGAAGTTCTCCATCGACCGTGTGCTCGGCATCAAGAGCGACAGCGGCTCCTCCGCGCTGCTCTCCAGCGTCGACACGATCGAAACCAAGGGCCGAGGCGAGGTCATCTTCCACCTGAAGAGCCCCGACGCCACCTTCCCGTACAAGCTGGCCACACCCACCGCCGGCATCGTCAACCCCGACGACTACACGAAGGGGAAGCTGCGGGGCGGCTTCTCGGTCGACGGCTCCGGCCCGTACACCCTCGACGCCCAGGTCAAGAACAACACCCTCGTCAAGGCCGTCTTCACCAAGAACCCCCACTACAAGGGGCAGTTGAAGCCGAAGAACGACAAGGTGGAGCTGGTCTCCTTCGCGGATGCCGACGCCATGGGCAAGGCCCTCGAAAAGGGCGACGTCGACATGATGACGCGGACCATGTCGCCGGAGCAGATCAAGCAGCTCTCGGACAACCCGAGCAAGAACATCAACCTGGTCGAGATGCCGGGCATGGAGATCCGCTACCTCGGATTCGACACCAGCGCCCCCGCGGTCAAGAGCAAGGCCGTCCGCCAGGCCATGGCCCAGGTCGTCGACCGCGGCCAGCTCACGGCCGACGTCTACGGCACCTCCGCCGAGCCGCTCTACTCACTCGTGCCCGCCGGCATCACCGGCCACACGAACTCGTTCTTCAACAGGTACAGCGAGCCGAGCCGCTCCAAGGCCGCCTCGATCCTTTCCCGGGCCGACATCACCACGCCGGTGAAGCTGACCCTGCACTACACCACCGACCACTACGGCCCCGCCACCAAGCGGGAGTTCGAGGTGCTCAAGCAGCAGCTCAACTCCAGCGGCCTGTTCAAGGTCGACATCAAGGGCGACGCCTGGGACACGTACCGCGCCGCCGAACTCAAGGGCAAGTACGACGTCTACGGCCTCGGCTGGTTCCCCGACTTCCCCGACGCCGACAACTTCATCGCGCCGTTCCTCGACAAGGACAACTTCCTCGCGTCCCCGTACGCGAACAGCACGATCCGGGACCAGCTCATCCCCGAGTCCCGTCGTGAGGCCGACCGGCTGACCGCCTCCAAGAGCCTCACGAGCATCCAGAACATCGTCGCCGACGACGTGCCGGTCCTGCCGCTCTGGCAGGGCAAGCAGTACGTCGCCGCACGCGACGACATCACGGGAGTCGAGTGGGCGCTGAGCTCCTCCTCGATCCTTCAGCTCTGGGAACTCGGCCGCGGAGTGAGCGGCTGATCCCCACGCGAGCCGGCCTTCCCGTCAAGGGCGGCCGGCTCGCCCGTTTTCCGCACCACTGACGACAAGGCACGTACGTGAGAATGCGCAACCAGTGGCTGGTCCTGCCCCTCGGGACGGGACTCACCGCGGCCCTGCTGGCCGGCTGCGGCACCGACCAGGGCGACGCCGCCGGGCCAGGCGCGGCCGTGGTCATGGGAATGTCCGACGACATCCAGGCCACCGATCCGGCGTCCGGCTACGACCCGGGGTCGTGGCTGCTGTTCAACAACGTGTTCCAGTCGCTCCTGAGCTTCCCCAAGGGCAGCACGGAGCCGGAACCCGAAGCCGCCAAGGAGTGCTCCTTCACGGACTCCGGCACCCGCGTCTACTCCTGCACCCTGCGCGACGGCCTCACGTTCAGCAACGGCCACAAGCTCACCTCGCAGGACGTCAAGTTCTCCTTCGACCGCATGATGAACATCGGTGACGACGCCGGCCCGGCGATCATGTTCCCCATGCTCGACAAGGTCGAGACGCCGAGTGCCAAGAAGGTCGTCTTCAAGCTGAAGCACGCGGACGCCACCTTCCCCAGCAAGATCGCGTCCGGCGCCGGATCCATCGTCGACCACGCCGCCTACTCCATGGACGGCCTGCGCACGGACGGCAAGGCCGTCGGCTCCGGCCCCTACAAGCTGGACTCCTTCGACAAGAAGAAGGCCGTCTTCTCGGTCAACCCGGGCTACAAGGGCACCGCGAAGGTCCAGAACTCCGGCATGACCATCAAGTTCTTCCACGGCGACCAGGCGGGCCTGAAGAAGGCCCTCGTCGGCGGCGACATCGACCTCGCCTACCGCGGACTTGCCGCCAAGGACATCGCCGGCATCGAGAACTCCACCTCGACGAGCAACACCATGGAAGTCGTCGAGGGCACCAGCGCCGAGGTCCAGCACCTGGTCTTCAACATGAAGGACCCCGTCGCCGGACGCCTGTCCGTGCGCAAGGCCATGGCCTACCTGATCGACCGGGACGCCCTGGTCGACGAGGTCTACGAGGACACCGCCACCCCGCTGTACTCGCTCATCCCGGCGGGCATCAGCGGCCACAACACGGCCTTCTTCGACACCTACGGCGCCCACCCCTCGCCCGCCAAGGCCCGCGCCGCACTGCGTGCCGACGGCATCACCGGCAAGGTGAAGATCACCCTCTGGTCGACGCCCTCGCGCTACGGCCCCGCCACCGACCAGGAACTCGCGGCCGTCGCCAAGCAGCTCAACGCGAGCGGCCTGTTCGACGCCGACATGAAGTCCATCGAGTTCGGCCAGTACGAGAAGGACATCAAGACCGGCAAGTACGGCGTGTACGTGAAGGGCTGGGTCCCGGACTACCCGGACCCCGACAACTTCACCCAGCCGTTCTTCGGCGCCGGCAACGTGCTCGGGAACAACTACACCAACAGCACCATCACCGGGAAGATCATCCCGGAGACCGGGACGCAGAGCGACCGCGCCTCCACCGACCGGGACTTCGAGCAGCTCCAGAACATCGTCGCCGACGAGCTGCCGGTCCTGCCCGTCTGGCAGGCCAAGCAGTACGCCGTCGTCCGCGACAGCGTCTACGGCCTGGAGTCGTGCCTCGACGCATCGACTGTGTTCCGCTTCTGGGAGATCAGCAAGGGCACCGCGTAACACAACGGTGGCCGCCTCCCTTCACGGGAGGCGGCCACCGGCCTGTTCTCTCAGCTGTTGCCGTTCCTACTGGGCGCCGGGACGCACCAGACCGCTCTCGTACGCGTACACCGCCGCCTGCACGCGGTCGCGCAGCCCCAACTTCGTCAGCACATGGCCGACATGGGTCTTCACCGTCGTCTCACTGACGAACAGATCCGCCGCGATCTCCGCGTTCGACAGGCCGCGGGCCACGAGCTTGAGGACCTCGACCTCACGCTCGGTCAGCGTGTGCAGGGTGTCGGGCACCGGCTCGTCGCCGGACGGCAGATGGTCCGCGTACTTGTCGAGCAGCCGCCGCGTGATGCTCGGCGCGAGCATCGCCTCGCCCGCCGCGACCACCCGGATCGCCTGCACCAGCTCATTGGCCGGAGCGTCCTTCAACAGGAAGCCACTGGCGCCGGCACGCAGCGCCTCCACCACGTACTCATCGAGGTCGAACGTCGTCAGGACGAGCACCTTCGCCGGACCGTCCCGGCCGGGGCCGGTGATCTGCCGGGTCGCCTCGACACCGTCCATCCGCGGCATACGGATGTCCATCAACACCACATCGGGCTGCAGGGCACGGACCTGGTCGAGCGCCTGCAGGCCGTCTCCGGCCTCGCCGACGACCGCGATGTCCTGCTCGGCCTCCAGAATCATCCGGAACCCGGTACGGAGCAGCGGCTGGTCGTCGACCAGTAGGACGCGGATCGCCACGTAACTCTCCTTAGGTAGTCCGGGCCCATTCTGCCCTGCTAGCTGCCCTGCGACCCGGGCACCCCGATCTGAAGCGGATACGGCGGGGGAGTCCCGCCGAACTCCGGGCAAACCGCCTGATGGTCGCACCAACCGCACAGCTTCGTCGGGCGCGGCCGCCACTCGCCCGTCTCCGTCGCCAGCTGGATCGCCTCCCACAGCGCGTGCAGCTTGCGCTCCACCCGCTCCAGGTCCGCCACCACCGGGTCGTACGTCAGCACATCACCGCTGCCCAGATAGACCAGCTGGAGCCGCCGCGGCACGACCCCCTTCAGGCGCCACACCACCAGCGCGTAGAACTTCATCTGGAAGAGCGCGCCCTCCGCGTACTCGGGGCGCGGGGCCTTGCCCGTCTTGTAGTCGACGATCCGGACCTCGCCCGTCGGCGCCACGTCGACCCGGTCGATGATGCCGCGCAGCTTCAGGCCCGAGTCCAGCTGGGCCTCGACGAACAGCTCCCGCTCGGCGGGCTCCAGACGCGTCGGGTCCTCCAGCGTGAACCAGCGCTCGACGAGCTGCTCGGCCTCGCCCAGCCAGCGCGCCATCCGCTCGCCCTCGCCGTCGTCCGCGAACAGCTCGGCCAGCTCCGGCTTCACCTCACGCAGCCGGTCCCACTGGCCGGGAATGAGCGACTTGGCCCGCGGGGCCGTCCGCTCGCCCGCGGGCGCGTCGAACAGTCTCTCCAGCACAGCGTGCACCAGCGTGCCGCGCGTCGCCGCCTCGCTCGGCTTCTCGGGCAGCTTGTCGATCACCCGGAACCGGTAGAGCAACGGGCACTGCATGAAGTCGCTCGCGCGCGACGGCGAGAGCGACGCAGGGCGAGCGGCCGCGGCGGCCCCTTCGGTGCTGGTTTCCATGACGACAGACCTTACGGGCAGCCACTGACAGTCAGGTACGAACGCGTCACGGGCGTCCTGGCAAGCGGGGCCCTGTGGCACCGCGGGGGAGTCGACGAGGACCGCGCCACCCCGGACGCATACCATCGACGGCAGACCCCCTCGCCCTGCATGATCGTGCAACGGCAGGAGCGAGGGATTTCTATCGAGGGGACCGAGGGATCACCGTGGACGACAGCGGCCGGCCGCAGCCCGGCAGCGGCACGACGGACGACCACCAGGCCGCCCGCCCCGGCCCCACACCCCCCGTACCCCCAACGCCCGCGAACGGCGCGGCCCGAGCGAACTCCGTGCCGCACGCGCCCCGGGATCCGCAAGAGCCCCCGCACACGGAACACCCCGACCACGACGCCCCGGCCGACGACGAGGACGCCACCCCGGCCGACCAGAGCGAGACCTCCGACAACGCGCCTGACACTGCCCCCGGCCCGAACCCGTTCACCAAGCCCGCCTCCGACGACGACGACACGCGCCCCGCCGACCCCGAGCCCCCGCCCCGCACCCCCGCGACAAGCGGCCGCCGCCCCACCAAGGCACCCGAGCCCCGAGGCGGGCTGCTCATGGGCCGCCCCTTCGGCGTCCCCGTCTACGTCGCGCCCAGCTGGTTCCTCGTCGCCGCCCTCATCACCTGGGTCTTCGGCGGCCAGCTCGACCACGTCCTGCCCGAACTCGGCGCCGCCCGCTACCTCGTCTCCCTCTTCTTCGCGGTCGCGTTCTACGCCTCCGTACTCGTCCACGAACTCGCGCACACCGTCGTCGCGCTCCGCTTCAAACTGCCGGTACGCCGCATCCAGCTGCAGTTCTTCGGCGGCGTGTCCGAGATCGAGAAGGAGTCCGAGACGCCGGGACGCGAGTTCGTGCTCGCCTTCGTCGGACCGCTGCTCTCCCTCGTCCTGGCCGGCGTCTTCTACCTCGGCATGCTCGCCGTGGAACCCGGCACCGTGCCCGGCGTCCTGCTCGCGGGACTGATGATCTCCAACCTCATCGTCGCCGCGTTCAACCTGCTGCCCGGCCTGCCCCTCGACGGCGGCCGCATGCTCCGCGCCATCGTCTGGAAGATCACCGGCAAGCCCATGAGCGGCACCGTCGCCGCCGCCTGGGTCGGCCGCGCCCTCGCCGTCACCGTCCTCATCGGACTGCCCCTGCTCACCCAGTCCGGCTCCCTCGGCGAAGGCGCCGCGGACGTCAGCGGCATGGACACCGTCACCGACGCCCTGCTCGCCGCCATCCTCGCCGCGATCATCTGGACCGGCGCCGGCAACAGCCTCCGCATGGCCCGACTGCGCGAACACCTCCCGGAACTGCGCGCCCGCACCCTTACCCGCCGTGCCGTCCCCGTGGAGAGCGCCACCCCTCTCTCCGAGGCCCTGCGCCGCGCCAACGAAGCGGGCGCCCGCGCCCTCGTCATCGTCGACGCCGACGGAGAACCCAGGTCCCTCGTCCGCGAGGCCGCCATCGTCGGCGTACCGGAACACCGCCGCCCCTGGGTCGCGGTCAGCGGCCTCGCCCAGGACCTCACCGACGGCATGCGCATCTCCGCGGAACTCGCCGGCGAGGAGCTCCTCGACACCCTCCGCGCCACCCCCGCCACCGAGTACCTCGTCGTCGAGGAGAGCGGCGCCATCTACGGCGTCCTGTCCGCTGCCGACGTGGAGCGCGCCTTCGTCAAGGCCATGGCCCGCCCCTCCTGACCCGGCCCGCACCCCAGCGCCCCTGGTCCGCGGGCCCCCCGCGGACCGGTAGGCTGGTCACATGTCCGAACCGACCGGTGCCGCCCGCCGACGCGGGCCCTTCAAGGTCGGGGACCAGGTACAGCTGACCGACCCCAAGGGCCGCCACTACACGTTCACGCTCGAGGCCGGGAAGAACTTCCACACCCACAAGGGTTCCTTCCCGCACGACGAACTGATCGGCGCTCCCGAGGGCAGCGTTGTCCGCACCACCGGAAACGTCGCCTACCTCGCGCTGCGCCCCCTGCTCCCCGACTACGTCCTGTCCATGCCCCGCGGCGCCGCCGTGGTCTACCCCAAGGACGCGGGGCAGATCCTGGCCTTCGCCGACATCTTCCCCGGCGCACGCGTCGTCGAGGCAGGCGTCGGCTCCGGCTCGCTGAGCAGCTTCCTGCTGCGCGCCATCGGCGATCAGGGCATGCTGCACTCCTACGAGCGCCGCGAGGACTTCGCCGAGATCGCCACGCAGAACGTGGAGCGCTACTTCGGCGGCTCCCACCCCGCGTGGCAGCTCACCGTCGGGGACCTCCAGGACAACCTGAGCGACTCCGACGTGGACCGCGTCATCCTCGACATGCTCGCCCCCTGGGAGTGCCTCGAGGTCGTCTCCAAGGCCCTCGTCCCCGGCGGCATCCTCTGCTGCTACGTCGCCACCACCACCCAGCTCGCGCGGACCGTCGAGTCCATCCGCGAGATCGGCTGCTTCAACGAGCCGACGTCCTGGGAGTCGATGATCCGTAACTGGCACGTCGAGGGCCTGGCCGTCCGCCCGGACCACCGCATGATCGGCCACACCGGCTTCCTCCTCACCGCCCGCCGCCTCGCGGACGGCGTCGAGCCGCCCATGCGCCGCCGCCGCCCCGCCAAGGGCGCCTACGGCGAGGACTACTCAGGTCCGAACGCGGACGGCGGCAACGCCGGACGCTGACCCGGGCATCCGGCACAACGCAAAGGCGCCGCCGCCGAGTTCCCGCACACCCGCGGAACTCGGCGGCGGCGCCCGTTCGTTGAGGAGCGGCGCGCACGATACGGCAAGGACACGTAAGGAAGCTGAGAATCAGCGGACCCTGACGTTCCCCCGCACTGTGAGGTATGGCACGATGCTGGCCACCCCCACCGGCACAGCCCTCACAGGAGACACTCCTAGTGCAGCACCCCGCCGTCCCGGAACTGGCGCACACCACCACCCGCCCCATCCACTGGGTCGCGACCGCCGCGGCCGTATCGGCCGTCGTCTCGGTCTCCTCGTTCCTGCAGCCCGGCGCGGCCACCGCGGCCCAGCCGGCAACACAGTCCGTCGGCACCAGAACCACCGCCGCGCCGCCCGACCCGGCCGCCGTCCACTTCCCGCTCGAGTGCGGCCCCGCCAAGATCCTCGTGGCGAAGAAGGCCACCGGGGACCTCGACGGTGACGGCAGGCCGGAAACCGTCGCCGTGGTCCGCTGCGACGCCGGCTCCGGCACCCCGCCCAACGGCGTCTACGTCCTCACCCAGCCCCACGAGGCCAACGCCGAACCGCGCATCGTCGCCACCCTCGTCGACCCGAAGGACCGACTCACCGCCGACGACGTAGCGGTACGCGACAAGGCCGTCACCGCCACGCTCCTCGGCTACTCCAGCGCCGCCGTCCCCAGTTGCTGCCCCGACACCCAGGACAAGGCCAAGTGGCAGTGGAAGGGCGACGCGTTCATGCGTTCCACTCCCGCGGAGGCCCGCAGCATCTGACGCGCACCACACGAAGGGGCCCGTGCCCGCCGGGAACGGCGGCACGAGCCCCTTTCGTTGGCCTTTCCCTACGTCTTCGTTGGCCTTTCCCTACCTCGAGTGACGCCCAGGAACCCCACGGTCACTCCGCGTCAGGACCGTAGACCTCCACCCTGTCCGAAACGCGACGTACATGAATACAGTCGCCCGGGCACTCCTTCGCGGAGTCCACGACGTCGTTCAACAGCGGCAGCGGCACCGGGGTGGTGGCCCCCTGCGCCTGCAACAGCTCGTCCTGCGCGCCCTTCACATAGGCCAGTCCGTCGATGTCCAGCTCGAAGACCTCCGGCGCGTACTGCGCGCAGATCCCGTCGCCGGTGCAGAGGTCCTGGTCGATCCACACCTCAAGGGCGACACCGCTGTCGATGCCGGATCCGGCCTCCTGCTGCACGCTCATATCTCCTGCCGTTTCCTGCCTCGAACCGCCCCGCGTACCAGCAAGTCGGGCCAGCTCCGACGGGTGTTGAACACTTCGACCCTACAACCGCCCGCTTTCCGATGTTGTTGGGTGGGTATTCCCCTGGCGTGAGGGAGAGCGCAAGGGTGAAGATCGGACACACCCCCTTCGTCTTTGTGATCTAGGGGTTTCAATCGACACCCACCCAGGTAGGGTCTGGAAGCGTCCAGCTCCCCTTGGAGGAGGTGAGGACCGTGGCAGCCCACGACGACGACATGAACCGCGGCATCCGCCCGGGAAGAGGGTCCGACGACCCCGCCGGTCAGATTGCCTATCTTGAGCAGGAGATCGCCGTCCTGCGACGCAAGCTCGCCGACTCTCCGCGTCATACGAGGATTCTCGAAGAGCGGATCGTCGAGCTGCAGACCAACCTGGCCGGCGTGTCCGCACAGAACGAGCGGCTCGCCAACACGCTCAGGGAGGCCCGCGACCAGATCGTGGCCCTCAAGGAGGAAGTCGACCGGCTCGCACAGCCGCCGGCCGGCTTCGGAGTCTTCCTCGTGGCGAACGAGGACGGTACCGCCGACATCTTCACCGGCGGCCGCAAGCTCCGGGTGAACGTGAGCCCCAGCGTGGAGCTCGAAGAGCTCAGGCGCGGCCAGGAAGTGATGCTCAACGAAGCGCTCAACGTGGTCGAGGCCATGGAGTACGAGAGCGTCGGCGACATCGTCACCCTCAAGGAGATCCTCGAGGACGGCGAGCGCGCCCTGGTGGTGGGGCACACCGATGAAGAACGCGTGGTCCGGCTCGCCGAACCACTCCTCGACATCAACATCCGCCCAGGCGACGCCCTCCTGCTCGAACCCCGATCCGGCTATGTCTACGAAGTCGTACCCAAGAGCGAAGTCGAAGAGCTCGTCCTCGAAGAGGTCCCGGACATCGGCTACGAGCAGATCGGCGGACTGGGCAACCAGATCGAACTGATCCGCGACGCGGTCGAGCTCCCCTACCTCTACCCGGACCTGTTCAAGGAGCACGAGCTGCGGCCGCCCAAGGGCGTCCTGCTCTACGGGCCTCCCGGCTGCGGCAAGACCCTGATCGCCAAGGCAGTGGCCAACTCCCTTGCCAAGAAGGTCGCGGAAGTGACCGGACAGGCCACGGGCAAGAGCTTCTTCCTCAACATCAAGGGTCCCGAACTGCTCAACAAGTACGTCGGCGAGACCGAGCGGCAGATCCGCCTCGTCTTCCAGCGTGCGCGTGAAAAGGCCAGCGAGGGCACACCCGTCATCGTCTTCTTCGACGAGATGGAGTCCCTCTTCCGCACCCGCGGATCCGGCGTCAGCTCGGACGTGGAGAACACCATCGTCCCCCAGCTGCTCGCCGAGATCGACGGCGTGGAGGGCCTGGAGAACGTGGTCGTGATCGGCGCCTCCAACCGTGAGGACATGATCGACCCCGCGATCCTGCGGCCCGGACGACTCGACGTGAAGATCAAGATCGAGCGCCCGGACGCCGAAGCGGCCAAGGACATCTTCGCCAAGTACCTGACCGCCCGCCTCCCGCTGCACTCCGACGACCTCGGAGAGCACGGCGGCGACCGCGCCAGCACGGTCCACGGAATGATCCAGACCGCCGTGGAGCAGATGTACGCGGAAAGCGAGGAGAACCGCTTCCTCGAGGTCACGTACGCCAACGGCGACAAGGAAGTCCTGTACTTCAAGGACTTCAACTCGGGCGCCATGATCGAGAACATCGTCGGACGCGCCAAGAAGGCAGCCATCAAGGCCTTCCTCGAACACAACCAGAAGGGCCTCAGGGTCTCCCACCTCCTCCAGGCCTGCGTGGACGAGTTCAAGGAGAACGAGGACCTGCCGAACACCACCAACCCGGACGACTGGGCTCGCATCTCCGGTAAGAAGGGCGAACGGATCGTTTACATCCGTACGCTCGTCACCGGAAAGCAGGGCGCGGACACCGGCCGCTCCATCGACACGGTGGCGAACACCGGTCAGTACCTGTAAAAGACAGGGCGGCTGCGGGTGCCTCTACCGGGTACCCGCAGCCGACTGTTTTCCAGGCAACAATTCCGGCCGACTTTCCGGTATCCCGGCAGCGGCCGACTCGCAGGCACAGCGACAGCAATGACGGTAATGATCTCCCCACCAGCGCATAGGCGTTCTAGGCTCTTCGGTACCGCCGAGTCGCGCAGCGCGGGGACGGGCACCGCACGCGCACTGGAGAACCAGCGGTACTTGAGCGCCGCCCCCGAACGGGGGCGCCGCCGGGCAAGGAGGGCCGCATGACCGTACGGCGAGTAATGGGCATCGAGACGGAGTACGGGATCTCCGTCCCCGGCCACCCCAACGCCAATGCCATGCTCACCTCATCCCAGATCGTCAACGCCTACGCGGCGGCGATGCACCGGGCGCGCCGCGCCCGCTGGGACTTCGAGGAGGAGAATCCGCTGCGCGACGCGCGAGGCTTCGACCTCGCCCGTGAGGTCGCCGACTCCAGCCAGCTCACCGACGAGGACATCGGCCTGGCCAATGTCATCCTCACCAACGGTGCCCGCCTGTACGTCGACCACGCACACCCCGAATACAGCGCCCCCGAAGTCACCAACCCGCGGGACGCCGTCCTGTGGGACAAGGCCGGCGAACGCATCATGGCCGAGGCCGCCGAGCGCGCCGCCCAGCTCCCCGGCGCCCAGCCGATCCACCTCTACAAAAACAACACCGACAACAAGGGCGCCTCCTACGGCACGCACGAGAACTACCTGATGAAGCGGGAGACCCCCTTCTCGGACATCGTGCGCCACCTGACGCCCTTCTTCGTCTCCCGCCAGGTCGTCACCGGTGCCGGCCGCGTCGGCATCGGCCAGGACGGCCACGAACACGGCTTCCAGCTCAGCCAGCGCGCCGACTACTTCGAGGTCGAGGTCGGCCTGGAGACGACGCTCAAGCGCCCCATCATCAACACCAGGGACGAGCCGCACGCCGACGCAGAGAAGTACCGCCGCCTGCACGTGATCATCGGCGACGCGAACCTCTCCGAGATCTCGACCTATCTCAAGCTCGGCACGACGGCCCTGGTCCTCTCCATGATCGAGGACGGCTTCATCGCCGTCGACCTGGCCGTGGACCAGCCCGTACGCACCCTCCACCAGGTCTCCCACGACCCCGGCCTGCAACACCTGGTCACCCTCCGCAGCGGCCGCACGCTCACCGCGGTGCAGCTCCAGATGGAGTACTTCGAACTGGCCAGGAAATACGTAGAAGAGCGCTACGGGGCGGACGCCGACGAACAGACCAAGGACGTCCTGACCCGCTGGGAGGACGTACTCGGCCGCCTGGAGACCGACCCGATGAGCCTGGCCGGAGAGCTCGACTGGGTCGCCAAGCGGCAGCTCATGGAGGGCTACCGCCGCCGCGACAACCTCGACTGGGACGCCGCCCGGCTCCACCTCGTCGACCTCCAGTACGCCGACGTGAGGCCCGAGAAGGGCCTGTACAACCGTCTCGCGACCCGCGGCCGGATGAAGCGGCTCCTGGACGACTCGGACGTCGAGAGGGCCCGTACGAAGCCGCCGGAGGACACCAGGGCATACTTCCGCGGGCGCTGCCTGGAGCAGTACGCGGACGACGTCGCCGCGGCCTCCTGGGACTCGGTGATCTTCGATCTCCCCGGCCGTGACTCCCTGCAGCGCGTCCCAACCCTCGAACCCCTTCGCGGAACGCGTAATCACGTGAAGGAGCTGCTCGACCGGTGCCGCACGGCCGAAGATCTGGTCCGGGTGCTGTCCGGAGGCTGAAAAGCCGGCGGCAGGGGAATCACATGGGTGGGCCTCGCACGTTGGACGAACTGCGGGGCCGATGTCGGACCCGGCTTGTAGGGTCTGATCAAGAACGTCGAACCGAGCGGGGTGAGGTAGATGGCGACCAAGGACACCGGCGGCGGACAGCAGAAGGCGACGCGTTCCACCGAGGAGGTCGAGGAGCAGGCGCAGGACGCGCAGGCTTCCGAGGACCTCAAGGAACGCCAGGAGAAGCTGAGCGACGACGTCGACTCGGTTCTTGACGAGATTGACGATGTACTCGAGGAGAACGCAGAGGACTTCGTTCGCTCCTTCGTTCAGAAGGGTGGAGAGTGACTTCACCTTCGAATCGAAGGAAATGGGGGCTTTGGGGTTGTCGGATGGCGAGAGTGTGAAGCGTTGCTCGCGGTGTCAGGAACACAAGCCGCGGGCAGCCTTCGCGAGCAACAAGGCGATGCGTGACGGGCTGCAGGCCTACTGCCGGGTGTGCGCGGCTGCGTACCACCAACAGCGCCAACTGGCTAAGGGGCGCAATGTTCGTCCCCGAGTGGAAGCGCCAGATGGCCACAAGTACTGCCGGACATGCGGCGAGATCAAGCCGCACAGCGAGTGGACCAAGAACCGCACGGCATCTGACGGGCTCGCGACGCTTTGCAAGACATGCAAGGCCGAGAAGGGGCGCGCCCACCACCTCAAGCGCAACTACAACCTCACCGAAGCCGAGCGTGACGAGATGATCGCCTCGCAGATGGGGATCTGCGTGATCTGCCTCAAGCGTCCGGCCGTACATGTTGATCACTGTCACGAGACGGGTAGGGTCCGTGGCGTACTGTGCTTCAACTGCAATTCGGCCATCGGCAAGTTGGGAGATGATCCCGACGTCATCCGTCGCGCCGCCGCCTACGTGGAAGGAATCGCGTGGAAGCCAACTCTCGTAGCACCGGGCGTCTACCAGCTGCCTTCCTGACGCCCGGGTCGTCGTCCTTCGTGGACTTTCTGGCCGTGCACCAGCCTGAAATCCTGCCCGGGAACCGCGCGTTGCCGGTGAAGGGTGCGATCGAGGCGCCGCACGGGACGACGATCGTGTCCGTCACGTTCCCCGGCGGTGTGGTCCTCGCCGGTGACCGCCGGGCCACCATGGGCAACATGATCGCTCAGCGCGACATCGAGAAGGTCTTTCCGGCGGACGAGTACTCGGCGGTGGGCATCGCCGGTACGGCCGGTCTGGCCGTGGAGATGGTGAAGCTCTTTCAGCTGGAGCTGGAGCACTTCGAGAAGGTGGAGGGCGCCCAGCTGTCGCTGGAGGGCAAGGCGAACCGGCTCTCGACCATGATCCGGTCGAACCTCGGCATGGCCATGCAGGGCCTGGCCGTGGTGCCGCTGTTCGCGGGGTACGACGTGGACCGCGGCAAGGGCCGCATCTTCTCGTACGACGTCACGGGCGGGCGGAGCGAGGAGCACGGGTACGCGTCGACGGGTTCCGGTTCGATTTTCGCGCGTGGGGCCATGAAGAAGCTCTACCGCGACGATCTGACGGAGTCGGAGGCGACGACGCTGGTCGTGCAGGCGCTCTACGACGCGGCGGACGACGACTCGGCGACGGGTGGTCCCGATGTGGCGCGCCGGATCTATCCGATCGTCACGGTGATCACGGACGACGGGTTCCGCAGGCTCACCGATGAGGAGGGTTCGGAGATCGCCCGTTCCATCCTGGAGCGCCGGCTGGAGCAGCCCGACGGCCCGCGGGCCGCGCTTCTCTGACCGGTGTGTATCCGTCATGCCCGAAGCGCCATTCGCCCGAGACTTGAGTCACTGAGTCACTGACAGAAAGGGACGGACAGCCGGTGTCGACGCCGTTCTATGTCTCACCCCAGCAGGCCATGGCCGACCGGGCGGAGTACGCCCGCAAGGGCATCGCCCGCGGTCGCAGCCTGGTTGTGCTGCAGTACGCCGATGGCATCGTGTTCGTCGGCGAGAACCCGTCCCGCGCGCTGCACAAGTTCAGCGAGATCTATGACCGGATCGGCTTCGCTGCCGCCGGTAAGTACAACGAGTACGAGAACCTGCGGATCGGCGGTGTGCGCTACGCCGACCTGCGGGGTTACACCTACGACCGTGACGATGTGACGGCGCGTGGTCTGGCGAATGTGTACGCGCAGACGCTGGGCACGATCTTCTCGAGCAGCGCCGAGAAGCCGTACGAGGTGGAGCTGGTGGTCGCCGAGGTCGGGTCGGAGCCCGAGGGTGATCAGATCTACCGCCTTCCGCACGACGGTTCGATCGTCGACGAGCACGGCTCGGTCGCGGTCGGGGGTAATGCGGAGCAGATCAGCACGTATCTGGATCAGCGTCACCGGGATGGGATGACTCTCGCGGAGGCGTTGAAGCTGGCGGTGCAGGCGCTGTCGCGGGACACCAATGGCAGTGAGCGGGAGATCCCCGCGGAGCGGCTCGAGGTGGCGGTTCTTGACCGCACGCGCCCGCAGCAGCGGAAGTTCAAGCGCATTGTGGGGCCGCAGTTGTCGCGGCTGCTCGAGGCCGGTGCGGCGACGTCCGCCGAGCCGGTGGAGAGCGGTGACGCGGAGTCCGAAGACGAAGAGTGAGCAGGGTTTCCTGCTGAGGTGTGGGGCGCCCCGATCGCAGTAGCGGTCGGGGCGCCGTTCGTTGTTTCAGCCGGGGGGCGCGGCTGTGGAGCCGCGGACGACCAACTCGACGGGGAGTGCGGTGGTTTGCGGGGCGCGGCCGTCCAGGACGGCGAGGAGCGCGGCCATGCCTCGCTCGCCGAAGAGCTCCGCGGGGAGCCGGACGGTGGTGAGTTCGGGTTCGACGGCGGTGGCGAGGGAGAGGTCGTCGAAGCCGGTGACGGAGAGGTCGTCGGGGATGTGCAGGCCCAGTCCGCGGGCGGCTTTGTAGGCGCCGGTGGCGAGTTTGTCGTCGTCGCAGACGATGGCGGTGGGGCGGGGGCCGGGTGCGGTGAGCGCGGTCTGTGCGGCGGTGCGGGCTGCTTCGACTGTCAGGTGTGAGTGCACGGTGCGGATGTGGGTTCCGGGGACGCGGGTGGTGCGGTCGGCGAGTTCGTGGGCGCGTACGTCGAAGGTCCAGGAGGGTACGGCGGAGGCGAGGTGCAGGAACCGGCGGTGGCCGAGGGTGAGCAGATGGTCCGTCACCTGGCGCATGCCGTCGGCGATGTCGAGGTTGACGGTGGCGGCTCCGGTGGCGGCCGTGTCGTCGGGGTCGCTGTCGAGCATGACGAGGGGGAGTCCGCCGCCGCGGATGGCGGTGACGGCGTCGGAGGCCATGGAGGAGGCGAGTACGCCGTCGAGGGCCGCGCGTGCGGAGTCGAAGGGGTCGGGGGCGGGGCCGATGCCTTCGGGGGAGGGGTAGAGCACGACGCCGAAGCCGTGCTCGGCTGCGACGCGGGCGGCGCCGGTGTAGACGCCGGCGAAGAACTCGTTGGTGAGGGCGGGGACCACGAGGAGGGCGGTGCGGGTGCGGCCGAGGCGCAGGTTGCGGGCGGCGAGGTTGGGGCGGTAGCCGAGGTCGCGGGCGGCGGCGCGGACGCGTTCGGCGGTGGTCTCGGCTACGCGGCCGCGCCATTTGTCGCCGAGCACGAGGGAGACGGCGGCCTGGGAGACTCCGGCGGCGCGGGCGACGTCGCGGCTGGTGGGGCGCGCGGGGGCCGTGTCGTCTGACCCGGTTGTCACTCATGCCTCCGTGGGGTGTGCGGCGGGGTCTTCGGGTGGACCCGTGGCCTGTGGACATGGTACGTATGACCCTCGAAGTTATACGTAAAACCTAAGGCGCCTCGGGGCGGCGAGAGGGTGGGCGATGGCCGCGGGATATGCGGAGATCCTCAAGGCGCGGCATGCGACGCGGCTGCTGGTGGGCACCCTGGTGGGGCGGCTGCCGAACGCGACCGCCGCCATCGCGATCGTGCTGTTCGTCCGCGCGGAGGGCGGCACGTACAGCCTGGCCGGGGCGCTCGCCGCGGTGTACGGCGTCGCCAACGCGGTGGGGCAGCCGCTGCTCGGCCGGCTCGTGGACCTGCGGGGACAGCCGAGAGTGCAGCTCCCGGCGGCGCTGGCGTCGGCGCTCGCCATGACCGTCTTCGCCTTCGCCGGGACCGGATCACCGGTGCTCGCGTACGTCGCGGTGGCCGCGGCCGGACTGTTCACGCCGCCGCTCGAGGGCGGGCTGCGCGCGCTGTGGCCCCATGTGCTGCCGCGGGAGGAGCAGGTCCACACCGCGTACGCGATGGACGCCGTGGCGCAGGAAGTCATGTTCACCGTCGGGCCGTTGCTCGTCACTGTGTGCGTGTCCTTGTGGTCGGCGCAGGCCGCGCTCATCGTCCTGAACGTCGTCGGTGTGCTCGGCGCGCTCTCGGTGGTGGTGTCGCAGCCGTCGCGCGCGTGGCGCTCGGCGCCACGCGCGGCGCACTGGCTGGGCGCCCTGCGCTCGCCGGGACTCCTTGCGCTCCTCGGTGCGTTCCTGTTCATCGGGACGGCGCTGGGCTCGATCACGGTGGCGGGTGTCTCGTACGCGGACGGGCACGGCGGTGACGTGACGTACGGCTGGCTGATGGCGGCGCTCGGGCTGGGCGCGCTGGCCGGTGGATCCGTGTACGGGGCGCGGCAGTGGGCCGGCGTCCCCGAGCGGCGGCTGCGGTGGCTGGTGGCCCTGCTGGCCCTCTTCTACGTGCCGCTGGTGCTGATGCCGGGCGTCGTGGCGATGACAGCGCTGACGGCGCTCGCGGGTGTGTTCCTCGCTCCGTCGATCGCGTGTGCGTTCATCATCGTGGACCGGCACGCGCCGCGGGGCACGGTGACGGAGGCGTTCTCGTGGCTCGTGACGACGTTCACGGTGGGTACGTCGGTCGGAACCGCCGTGGCCGGCCCGGTCGTCGAGTGGGGCGGCACGGTGTGGGGCTTCGCCGTTCCCGGAGCGGCCGGGGTGGCCGCGCTGCTCGTGCTCCTCGCCACCGGACGGGTCCTCGCAGCTCCCCGTGGCGCCGGGCGTGTCGCGGGCTCATCGGAAAATGATCGAAACGGTGCTGTCGAACCCGGTTTCAGTACAGGGCATCAGGCGTAATGTTCACTCATGGACCGCCGCATTTTCGGGCTGGAGAACGAGTACGGCGTCACATGTACGTTTAGGGGACAGCGCCGCCTGTCTCCTGACGAGGTGGCGCGGTACCTCTTCCGCCGTGTCGTGTCATGGGGCCGCAGCAGCAATGTCTTTCTGCGGAACGGCGCCCGCCTCTATCTCGATGTCGGGTCACATCCGGAATACGCAACTCCTGAATGTGACAACGTGACCGAGTTGGTCACGCATGACAAAGCGGGCGAGCGCATTCTGGAAGGCCTGCTCGTCGACGCCGAACGCCGCCTGCACGAGGAGGGAATCGCGGGCGACGTCTATCTCTTCAAGAACAACACCGACTCGGCGGGAAACTCCTACGGCTGCCACGAGAACTATCTGGTGGCCCGTCACGGGGAGTTCTCGCGACTCGCGGACATCCTCATTCCGTTCCTGGTCACACGGCAATTGCTGTGTGGCGCGGGCAAGGTGCTGCAGACTCCGCGCGGTGCCGTGTACTGCGTGAGCCAGCGTGCCGAGCACATCTGGGAGGGCGTGTCCTCCGCGACCACGCGTTCCCGCCCCATCATCAACACCCGCGACGAACCGCACGCGGACGCCGAGCGTTACCGGCGCCTGCACGTCATCGTCGGCGACTCGAACATGTCCGAGACGACGATGCTCCTCAAGGTGGGCGCGACCGACCTCGTGCTCCGCATGATCGAGGCGGGCACGGTCATGCGTGACCTCACACTGGAGAACCCGATCCGGGCCATCCGCGAGGTCAGCCACGACATCACCGGCCGGCGCAAGGTGCGTCTGGCCAGTGGCCGCGAGGCATCCGCCCTCGAGGTGCAGCGCGAGTACTACGAGAAGGCCGTGGACTTCTGCGAGCGCCGCGGGATCCGCACCGGCACCGTCGAGCAGGTCCTCGAACTGTGGGGCCGCGTTCTCGACTCGATCGAGGCCGAGGACCTCGACCGGATCGGCACCGAGATCGACTGGGTGATGAAGTACAAGCTCATCGAGCGGTACCGGGCCAAGCACAACATGACCATGTCGCATCCGCGGGTCGCTCAGATAGACCTCGCATACCACGACATCCACCGCCGCAGGGGTCTCTACTACCTTCTGGAGAGGAAGGGACAGGCGGCCCGCATCTGCAACGACCTCAAGATCTTCGAGGGCAAGTCGGTGCCGCCGCAGACCACGCGCGCGAGGCTGCGGGGCGACTTCATCCGCAGGGCCCAGGAACAGCGCCGTGACTTCACGGTCGACTGGGTGCACCTGAAGCTGAACGACCAGGCGCAGCGGACGGTGCTGTGCAAGGACCCCTTCCGGTCGGTGGACGACCGGGTGGAGAAGCTGATCGCCGGAATGTAGGACGACCGGCTCACCGTCGACCCGGGCCCCGTACATGATCCATGTGCGGGGCCTTTGGTGTGCGTGCGGTACCCCGGGTAAGGGACGTGAGGGCCTACAGTGGCTGGACCGTACTCACGTAACCCGCAACCTGAGGATCACTGTGCGACGCCGACTTGCTGCTCTGCTCATCGTCCCGGCTCTGGCGCTGACCGCGACGGCGTGCGGGGGTGATGACAACAAGAAGAGCGACACGGACAAGGCGGATTCGGCGTCCTCCTCGCCCAAGGCCGAGGCGGCCGCGCCCAAGCCCGTCGATTCGGCGTCGCCCATGCCGCAGATCAGCGGCGACTTCGGCAAGCAGGCCAAGATCACCGTGCCGAAGGCCGAGCCGAGCGGCAAGTTCGTCGTGCACACGCTGTCGCAGGGTGACGGCGCCGTGGTCAAGAAGGACGACCTGGTGTCGATGAACTTCACCGGCAAGGTCTGGAAGAGCGGCAAGGACCTCGGCAGCTCCTACCAGTCGGGCGGCAGCCCGCAGCTGATCACCGCGGGTTCGAAGTCCGTCATTCCGGCGTTCGCGGACGCCCTGGTCGGCCAGAAGGAGGGCAGCCGCGTCCTCGTCGTCGCGCCGCCCGCCGCCGGTTTCGGCAGCCAGGGCAACCAGCAGGCGGGCGTCACCGGCACCGACACGCTGGTCTTCGCGCTCGACGTCGGCAAGGTCACCCCGAAGATGGTGACGGGCACGCAGGCGTCCATCCCGTCGAACCTGCCGCAGATCAAGGCCGACAAGCCGGAGCCCGCGACGATCTCCGTGCCGAAGAACGACCCGCCGAAGAAGCTGGTCGACCAGGTCCTGATCCAGGGCAAGGGTGCCGAGGTCAAGAGCGGCAAGACGGTCACCATGCAGTACAGCGGTGCCGCCTGGAAGATCAACGAGGGCAAGCCGAAGGCGACGCTCTTCGACTCGTCGTGGAACACCGGCCAGCCCTTCACCACGGTGATCGGCCAGGGCCAGGTCATCCCGGGCTGGGACAAGGGTCTCGTCGGCAAGCACGTGGGCGACCGCGTCCTCCTGGTGATCCCCGCCGACCAGGCGTACGGGAAGCAGGCCAAGGGCGACACGCTCCCGGCCAACTCGACGCTCGTGTTCGTCGTCGACATCCTGGCCACGTCCTGACCCTGCGGGATGCAAGACTGTCCGGGTTGCCCAACCGTTTATCAGCAGGAGCAAGTGACGTGAGCATCGAGAAGCCCGAGATCGACTTCCCCGAGGGCCAGCCGCCGGCTGACCTGGAGATCAAGGAGATCTGGGAGGGTGACGGCGCCGTCGCCAAGCCCGGCGACTACGTCAAGGTCCACTACGTGGGCGTGGCCTTCTCCACCGGCGAGGAGTTCGACGCCTCCTGGAACCGCGGCAACCCGCTGGAGTTCCAGCTCGGCGCCGGCCAGGTCATCACCGGCTGGGACAAGGGCATCCAGGGCATGAAGGTCGGCGGCCGCCGCCGGCTGACCATCCCCGCCCACCTCGCCTACGGCGAGCGTGGCGCCGGTGGCGGCGTGATCGCCCCCGGCGAGACGCTGATCTTCGTCTGCGACCTGATCGGCGTCTGATCGTCAGCGACGCGGTCGCCGTCTGATCAGGCTGTGACCGCAAGCGGTCAATCCTGGGCCCATGCCTCCTGGCATGGGCCCAGCCCGTCTCCCACCGCCGCCCTCAACCGAATCCCTTTGGGATGCACCCCTTGTCCTCTTGTCCTCGGCTTTTGCCACGGCCTCCCGGAGCGGTACGGTCGACGTTCGGATGGGGGAGAGCCCAGGGGCTCTCGAAGAGAGGACGTAGGGCGTCGATGGCCATTGCGAAGGCCGAGCGGCTGATGAATCTGGCGCTGTGTCTGCTCGGGACGGGACGCCCGCTCAGCAAGCGTGAGCTGCGCGGTTCCATCGAGGCCTACCTGGAAGCGGGCTCCGACGACAGCTTCAACCGGATGTTCGAGCGGGACAAGGACGACCTGCGCGAGCTCGGCCTGGTCATCGCGACCGTGGAGAGCCTCGACGGCGAGATCGGCTACCTCGCCCGCCGCGACAGCAACCGGCTGCCGCCCGTCACCCTCGACGCCGAGGAAGCCGCAGCGCTCGGCCTCGCCGCGAAGGTCTGGCAGCAGGCCCGCCTCGCCGGCGCCGCCAGCGGAGCCCTGCAGAAGCTGCGGGCCGCGGGCCTGCCCGAGGACGTCGACCCTTACGAGGCGCACTCCGCCCTCGAACCCCGCATCCCGGCGCACGAGGCGTCGTTCGAGCCGCTGATGCTGGCCTGCCGCGACCGCCGGCCCGTCGTCTTCGACTACCGCAAGGCCACCGCCGCGCGCCCCGAGCAGCGGCATGTCGAGCCGTGGGCGCTCGAATGCTGGCGCGGCCACTGGTATCTCGCCGGCTGGGACCGCGACCGCGGTGCCGAACGCGTCTTCCGGCTCTCCCGCATCACCGGCAAGGTCCGCTCCCGGGCCGGCCGTTTCACCGCCGACGTGCCCGACGTCGTGACCGTCCGCGAGACCGTGGCGAGCTGGGCCGGCGAGACCGCCGACCGCACGGCCCTCATCAGGCTGCGCTCCGGCTCCGGCTATCCGCTGCGCGCCAAGGCCTCGGCCGTACGCGACCTCGGCGACGGCTGGGACGAACTGGAGATTCCTTACGGGCACGGGCTCGACGCCTGGCTGGTCGAGTTCGGGCCCGACGTGGTCGTCCTCGAACCCGCTGAGCTGCGGGCCGAGGTCGTCGACCGGCTGCGCGCCGTGGCCAAGGGCTGAGGGGAACGAGGACCAATGGCCACGAACGCCATCGACCAGACCCGGCGGATGCTGTCCCTCGTGACGTATCTGCGGGAGCGCCCCGGAGCGCGCGTCGAGGATGTCGCCCGCGCCTTCGGGATCACCGAGGACGAGCTCATCGGGGACCTCGACATCCTGCCGCTGTGCGGGACGAGTTTCCGCGGAGGCGACCTCCTCGACATCGACACGGACGGCGACCGCATCTGGTGGCACAACCCGGACGATGTCGCCGCGCCGCTGCGGCTCGCCGCCGACGAGGCGACGGCGCTGCTCGTCGCCGCGCGCGCCGTGTCCACGCTGCCCGGCCTCAGGGAGAGCGACCGGCTCGCGCTGCTTCGGGCCACGGCGAAGCTGGAGGCCGCGGCCGGCGAGGCGGCCGGGGCGAGCGCCCGGCTCTCCGTGACCTTCGAGTCCGAGGGCGGCGTCTTCGCCGACGTCGACCGGGCCATCTCGGAGCGGCGCCGGCTGTGGATCCGCTACTACTCCCCGGCCCGCGACGAGCTCACCGAGCGGGAGATCGACCCGATCCGCCTGGTGAGCGTCGGCCACACCTACGTCGAGGCCTGGTGCCGGCGCTCCGAGGCGCGGCGCACCTTCCGGCTCGACCGGGTCGCCGAGATCCGGATCCTGGACGAGCCGTCCGCGCCGCCGCAGATCGAACTGCGGGACCTGTCCGAGGGGCTCGTGCAGCCCGCGGCCGAGGACCCCGAAGTCGTGGTCGAGGTCGGTCCTGGCGGACGCTGGGTCGCGGAGTACTACCCGCACGACAGTGCCGAGGAGCTGGCGGACGGAGGCCTGCGGATCACGCTGCGCACGCCGGACCCGTCCTCGCTGAAGCGGCTGGCGCTCCGGCTCGGCCGCGATGGGCGCATCGTCTCGCCGGTCGGACTCGCCGAGAGTGCGCGGCAGGCCGCCGGGGAGGCGCTGGCCGCGTACGACGGGCAGGGGTAGGGCCGTTGGCCGCGGGCGGGTCTGTGACGACCCTCACGCGCGCGGCCGGGGTGAGAAGGGTGGGCGTGCCGTTGACCGCGGTGCGGCCCGGGGGTGCCAGAAGTTCGGGAAACTCTGAAAAGTCTGGGATGGTCGAAATGGGTGGATTGTCTGCGGTGGTGGGTCCGGTGCTGTTCAAGGCCGCCTGCCCCGACTGCCGTGAGCGCTTCGAACTCTCCGCAGGGGCCCTGCGCCTGGCGATCGGCGCCACCCGACGCACCACGTTCTACTCGTTCACCTGCCCCGAGTGCGGCGCCGCCGTACGCAAGCCGGCCGGGGAGCGCATCATCGAACTCCTCACCGGTGGAGGGGTGAGCACGCTCCGCCTCCACCAGACCGTCTAGGCTCGGCGCATGTTCTGGGCGATGCTGGCGATTGCTGTGGGGTTCGTGGGACTCGCCGTGCTCGGCGTACTCGCGGTCAAGGTCTTTGTCGAGGCCCAGCGCCTCGGGCGCCAAGTCGCCGACACCACACAGCAGATCAACCGCGCGGCGGAGGACCTGGAGCGAGCGGCGACCGCGACGGCCCGCACGAGCCGCGAACTCCTCTGATCGCACGACCCGCCGAATGTGACGCGGGAGACAGGCTGGTAAGCGCTTTACCTCTGTGCCCTGTCCGGTTGCCAGGACGGGCGGGTACGCTGCGAGGCGCGGCCCGAAGAGCGAGGCGCGGCCCGCAACTGGGAGTACGCAGAGGGATTGCCCCCTGTTCACCCCCACGGGATACGATCGCTGCCAGCACGGTGGTCGGACATCAGTCCGACCTGTACCGGCAGCCCCGCCCCTGCCGCCTCGGTGAGAAGGTAAACGCTTATGTTCGGAAAGATCGGCGCCCCTGAGATCATTCTGATCCTCGTCGTCATCGTCCTGCTGTTCGGCGCGAAGAAGCTTCCCGACATGGCGCGCTCGCTGGGCAAGTCGGCCCGCATCCTCAAGAGCGAGGCCAAGGCGATGAAGTCCGACGGTCAGCAGACCGCGCCCACGGACCCGCCGAAGCAGGACGAGCAGACTCCGGCTCAGCGCACCATCAAGGCCGCACCCGGCGACGTGACGAACGCCCGCCCGGTCACCGAGCCGACCGACCAGACTTCGCAGCGCTGATCCCGGGCCGCCCCGCGAAGGCGGCCTGTCGCACGAGATGAGGACGTGGGTTGCTCAAGTCTGCCCGCAAGACGGAGAAGGATCCCGAGGGGCGGATGCCGCTCGCGGAGCATCTGCGTGAGCTGCGTAATCGGCTGGCGAAGTCGTTGCTCGCCATCACCGTCGTCACGATCGTCGCCGCCTTCTACTACAACGACATCATCAACCTGATCACCCGACCGATCCTCGACTCGGTCGGCTGTCAGGGCAGGACGTTCACGGAACTGGCGTCGAGCAAGTCTGACCACTGCGCGCAGATCACCGTCAGCGGTCTGCTCACCGCCTTCACGCTGGCCCTGAAGGTGTCGTTGATGGCGGGCGTGGTGCTGGCCTCGCCGGTGTGGCTTTACCAGGTGTGGGGGTTCGTCGCGCCGGGACTGCACAAGAGCGAGAAGAAGTACGCCTATGCGTTCGTGGGCACGGGCGCCCCGCTCTTCCTGTGCGGTGCCTACTTCGCCTATGCGGTGTTGCCCACTACGGCGAAGGTCCTGATCGAGTTCACGCCGGACAACGCCGCCAACCTGCTACCCGTGGACGATCTGCTCAACCTCGTGCTGCGCATGGTGCTGGTCTTCGGCCTCTCCTTCGAGCTCCCCCTGCTCCTGGTCTTCCTCAACCTTATCGGGGCGATCACCGGCAAGCGGATGCTGGGCTGGTGGCGCGCGATGATCATGGGCATCACCGTGTTCGCGGCCGTCGCCACGCCGAGCACGGACCCGCTGACCATGCTGGCCCTGGCCGCGCCGATCTGGACGCTGTACTTCGGGGCGGTGGCCTTCTCCCTGCTCAACGACCGTCGCAAGGCCAGGAAGCGCGAGGACCTGGACGACGACGAGGCCTCCAACCTGGACCTCACCCCGGAGCCCGTCTCGGCCGGCAGCGCGCTGCCCGAGCAGGCGAGCTCGGACCATGACCGGGTCAACGGTTATGACGACGTGACCTGACAGGGCGGCACGATCTTGTATGGTCCGCCCGTGACCAGCGAGATCACCCTCTTCGTCAATCCCACCGCCGGACGCGGCCGGGGCGCCCAGGCGGCGCGGCCGGCCGCTTCCGCGTTGCGGGCGGCCGGTTTCTCCGTACGTACGGTCGTGGGGGAGGACGCCGATGATGCCCTCGCGCGCGCGCGTGCCGCGGTCCACGACGGCACCGGAGCGCTCATCGCCGTCGGCGGTGACGGCATGGCCAACCTCGGGCTCCAGGCCGTCGCGGGCACCCGCACCCCGCTCGGCGTCATCGCCGTCGGCACCGGCAACGACTTCGCCCGCTCCCTCGGACTGCCCGTACGGGACCCGGCGGCGGCAGGCGCCCTCGTCGCCGACGCCCTCAAGGGCGCGCGGGTACGCGAGCTCGACCTGGGGCGGGCCGCAGGACACTGGTTCGGCACCGTCCTGGCCTCGGGTTTCGACTCCCGCGTCAATGACCGGGGCAACCGGATGCGCTGGCCCGGCGGCCGCTTCAAGTACGACCTCGCGATCGTCGCCGAGCTCGCCGCGTTCAAGCCCATCCCGTACCGGATCACCCTGGACGACGGCCCCGCGCTGGAGGTCGAGGCCACGCTCGTCGCCGTGGGGAACGGGACGTCGTACGGGGGTGGCATGAAGATCTGTGCCGGCGCCGACATGACCGACGGGCTCTTCGACATCACGGTCGTCGGGGACTGCTCGCGGGCCACGCTGTTCAAGGTCTTCCCGCGCGTCTACAAGGGGACCCACCTCGACCACCCCGTGGTCACCGTCCACCGCGCGAAGAAGGTCGAGCTGGCTGCCGAGGGGATCACCGGATACGCCGACGGGGAGCCGCTCGGAAGCCTGCCCCTGACCGCCGAGTGCGTGCCGCGGGCCGTGCGGGTCATAGGGCCCTGACCCCCTGAGATCCTGGGGCCCGGACCCCTGAGACCTTGGGGCCCGGACCCCTGAGAGCATGGCGCCCCGACCCCGGAAATCATGGGCCCCCGGCCCAGGAAGGGGCCGATCACAATAAAGATCGTCCGTTGTCAGTGGTGGCCGGTAGTCTCGAAAGCACGATGACAGAGGACCTCTCACCGGCCGAGCGGTACGCGGCAGCACGTCAGCGCGCTGCCGAGCAGGCCACCGCGCTCGCCGCCTTCCGCGAGATGTACGACTTCGGTCTCGACCCCTTCCAGATCGAGGCGTGTCAGGCTCTCGAGACGGGCAAGGGCGTCCTGGTGGCCGCGCCCACCGGCTCCGGCAAGACGATCGTCGGCGAATTCGCCGTCCACCTGGCCCTCCAGCAGGGCAAGAAGTGCTTCTACACGACACCCATCAAGGCGCTGTCGAACCAGAAGTACGCCGACCTCGCCAGGCGGTACGGCGCCGACAAGGTCGGTCTGCTGACCGGCGACAACAGCGTGAACGCGGACGCTCCAGTGGTCGTCATGACCACCGAGGTCCTGAGGAACATGCTGTACGCGGGCTCGCAGACCCTCCTCGGCCTCGGCTACGTGGTCATGGACGAGGTGCACTACCTCTCCGACCGCTTCCGCGGCGCCGTCTGGGAAGAGGTGATCATCCACCTCCCGGAGTCCGTCACCCTGGTCTCCCTCTCGGCGACGGTGTCGAACGCGGAGGAGTTCGGCGACTGGCTCGACACCGTGCGCGGCGACACCGAAGTGATCGTCTCCGAGCACCGGCCCGTGCCCCTGTTCCAGCACGTGCTCGCCGGACGCCGGATGTACGACCTCTTCGAGGAGGGCGAGGGCCGCAAGAAGGCCGTCAACCCGGATCTGACGCGCATGGCCCGCATGGAAGCCAGCCGTTCGTACAACCCGCGCGACCGCCGCAAGGGCAAGATGGTGCGCGAGGCGGACCGCGAGCGCGAGCGCAGACAGCGCTCCCGGATCTGGACGCCCGGCCGCCCCGAGGTCATCGAGCGCCTCGACAGCGAGGGGCTGCTCCCCGCGATCACGTTCATCTTCAGCCGCGCCGCCTGCGAGGCCGCCGTACAGCAGTGCCTGTACGCGGGCCTGCGGCTCAACGACCAAGAGGCCCGCGCCCGCGTCCGCGAGATCGTAGAGGAGCGCACGGCCGCGATCCCCGACGAGGACCTGCACGTCCTCGGCTACTTCGAGTGGCTCGAAGGCCTGGAGCGCGGCATCGCCGCCCACCACGCGGGCATGCTGCCGACGTTCAAGGAGGTCGTCGAGGAGCTCTTCGTACGGGGCCTCGTGAAGGCCGTCTTCGCGACGGAGACCCTCGCCCTCGGCATCAACATGCCGGCCAGGTCCGTCATCCTGGAGAAGCTCGTCAAGTGGAACGGCGAGCAGCACGCCGACATCACGCCCGGCGAGTACACCCAGCTCACCGGCCGGGCCGGCCGGCGCGGCATCGACGTCGAGGGCCACGCGGTCGTCCTGTGGCAGCGCGGCTTCAGCCCCGAGCACCTGGCGGGACTCGCGGGCACGCGCACGTACCCGCTGCGCTCCAGCTTCAAGCCGTCGTACAACATGGCGGTGAATCTGGTCGAGCAGTTCGGCCGGCACCGCTCGCGCGAGCTGCTCGAGACGTCCTTCGCGCAGTTCCAGGCCGATAAGTCGGTCGTCGGGATCTCCCGCCAGGTCCAGCGCAACGAGGAGGGCCTGGACGGCTACAAGGCCTCCATGACCTGCCACTTGGGGGACTTCGAGGAGTACGCCCGGCTGCGCCGCGAGCTCAAGGACCGCGAGACGGATCTCGCCAAGCAGGGGGCGGCCCAGCGGCGCGCCGCGGCGGCCGCCGCCCTGGAGAAGCTCAAGCCGGGCGACGTCATCCACGTCCCCTCCGGCAAGTTCGCCGGCCTCGCGCTCGTACTCGACCCAGGCATCCCGGCCGGCCGGTCGAACGGACACCGTGGCTTCGAACAGTACGACGGCCCGCGCCCGCTGGTCCTGACCGCCGAACGCCAGGTCAAGCGGCTCGCGTCGATCGACTTCCCGGTGCCTGTCGAGGCGCTGGAGCGGATGCGGATCCCCAAGTCGTTCAACGCGCGCTCGCCCCAGTCGCGGCGGGACCTCGCGTCCGCGCTGCGCACCAAGGCCGGCCACATCGTGCCCGACCGGCACCGCAGGAACCGCGCGGCGGCGGCCGACGACCGGGAGATCACGCGGCTGCGCGCCGAGCTGCGCGTCCACCCCTGTCACGGCTGCGACGAGCGCGAGGACCACGCCCGCTGGGCCGAGCGCTACTACCGCCTGCGGCGCGACACGCAGCAGCTGGAGCGACGCATCGAGGGCCGGACGAACACCATCGCCCGCACCTTCGACCGCATCGTGGCCCTGCTGACCGAGATGGACTATCTGCGCGGCAACGAGGTCACGCAGAACGGCAAGCGCCTCGCGCGCCTCTACGGCGAACTCGATCTGCTCGCCAGCGAGTGCCTGCGCGACGGAGTCTGGGAAGGCCTCAGCCCGGCCGAACTGGCCGCGTGCGTCTCGGCGTTGGTGTTCGAGGCCCGGGCCGCCGACGACGCGCTCGCACCCAAGCTGCCGTCCGGCAAGGCCAAGGCGGCGCTCGGCGAGATGGTCCGCATCTGGGGTCGGCTCGACGCCCTGGAGGAAGAGTTCAAGATCAGCCAGACCGAGGGCGTAGGCCAGCGCGAACCCGATCTGGGCTTCGCCTGGGCCGCGCACCAGTGGGCGTCCGGCAAGGGGCTCGACGAGGTCCTGCGCGAGGCGGAGATGCCTGCCGGTGACTTCGTGCGCTGGTGCAAGCAGGTCATCGACGTGCTCGGCCAGATCTCGGCCGCGGCGCCGGCCGTCTCCGGCGCGGGGGGCGGGGACACGGTCGCCAAGAACGCCCGCAAGGCGGTGGACGCGTTGCGGCGCGGCGTGGTGGCGTACTCGTCCGTCGGGTAGGTTGCGGCCGCCTGCGACCGGTCGGCCTGTGTCCCCGCGCCCCTGACGGATGCGGGGGCACAGGCCGCCGTACTGCGCTTCGCCGAACTCAAGGACATTCACGGGCAGTTGCAGCCGCCATCGACCAGGTCCTGCGCTCGCCGAGGGTGAACTCTCCCCTCGTACCGATCTGCTCCTCGGCGTGACCGAAGGCGTCAATCTCGTGCACCGCCGCGATCCCGAACGCTCCGTACCGGTCCTCGCTGCGGCGACCGCGGACGCGGCCCCGCGCATCGCGGGCCTCTGACCTCACACACGTCACGCGCTGAGGGCCCAACAGCCCCGCCGTGACGGGGATTTCGCACGGGCGGACGTGATCACTCCATGTGTGCGAACCGCCGCTGAGCGTGTAAATGCAGCCGAGTGTATTCCTCCCGTCCGGCCATTTCAGGTGCTTGCGGAATATGACACAGCGGTGATTCCACGGGACTAAGCTCGCCCGCAGCGCACCGAGTTGGCACATATTCGTGTGTTTGTTCCCAATCTTGCGGATAGTTCTAGTTCATCCCCACGCGTACGTCAGCACATCACCCCGTAACGCATATTTCCCCCGATCCGACCGTTCAGAGGGCATACATGGTGAGTGTTCAATCGCCTCCCGGTGGCCGAGAAATCCCCTACACACGCGTGCTGTTGCTGCCCGCCGTGGCCATGGCCGCGGCGACCGGAGCCGCCGTCGCGGTGGTGGCGCAGCCCGCGCGGCTCGCCGTCGCCCTGTGCGGCGGCCTCGCCACGCTTCTACTGATCCTGGTGGCCGCCGAGGCGGTACGCCGCGGCCGCACGATCAAGTGGGAGCGCGCCCAGTCCGCCCGGCACGTCGAGCACCTGGAACGCAGCCTCGCCGCACGTGACGGCGAGGCCCAGTGGATGGCCACGTATCTGCTGCCCGAGTCCCTGTACCGGCTGCGCTCCGGCGACACGGCCTCCGAAGCGGTCAAGGTCGTGGTCGAGGCCGACCCCGCGCACTCCCAACTCCCCGACGCACAGCGCAGGTTGATGGCCGAGGTACTCAACGTCATCGACCGTGAGGAGAACATGCGCGACGCTGCGCAGCGCGCCTTCGTCTCCATCGCGCGCCGCGTCCAGTCCATCGTGCACAAGCAGAACGCCGAACTGCGCGAGATGGAGGAGGACCACGGCCGCAACCCCGAGGTCTTCGACGACCTCCTGCGCATCGACCACGGCACCGCGCTGATCGGCCGCCTCGCCGACTCCATCACCGTCCTCGGCGGCGCCCGGCCGGGCCGCCAGTGGCCCCGGCCCGTGCCGCTCTACAGCGTGCTGCGCGGCGCCATGTCGCGCATCCTCGAATACCCCCGCATCGAGCTGCACTCGATCGCCAAGATCGCCATCCGTGGCATCTCCGTCGAGCCGCTCATCCACGCGCTGGCCGAACTCATGGACAACGCGACGCGCTACTCGCCGCCGCAGACCAAGGTGCACGTCACCGCGGTCGAGGTGCAGACCGGCATCGCCATCGAGATCGAGGACGGCGGCGTCAGCCTCAGCGAGGAGGCCCGCGGCCGCGCCGAGGAGATGCTCGCCCGCGCCAAGGCCGGTATCGACCTCAACGACCTCGGCGAGAACCCCCGCCTCGGCATGGCCGTCGTCGGCCGGCTCTCGCAGATGTACGACATGCAGATCGCGTTGCGCCAGTCCGCGTACGGCGGTGTCCGCGCCGTTCTCATCGTGCCGCGGATCATGGTGACGAGCGACGCCGCGCCCGGTCTCGCCCACGGCATCGGCGCCTCCGGTGTGCCTCGCGTCAACAACGACGGCGAGCCCATCGTGGAGGAGCCCCGTAAGAAGAAGCTGCGCCGCCCCACCACGGGCCCCCGCCCCTCCGCGCCGCTCGTGGCCGCCATGGAGGACGACGTCCCCGTCGTCACCGAGTGGCGCGCCAACGGACTGCCGCAGCGCCGCAGGAAGGTCGACACGAAGGTCATCGACCAGCAGATCATCGTGACGCCCAGGGCGCCCGAGAACGGCAGCGGGGCGACGCCCCGCGCGGACCAGCCCCCGCAGTGGACGCCCATCCCGGTGCCGGCCTCCGAGGTCGAACCCGAGAAGCCGGACCAGCCCGAACCGGGCCTGTGGGTCGAGGCGTTCATGAACGGGCTCAAGGGTGAGGGGCAGGGCGACGCGTCGGGCGAGACCGGCGAGACCAATCAGCAGGTCGACGAGGGAGACCGCCAGTGATCCAGCAAAGGGCAAACTTCGACTGGATGCTCAAGGAGCTCGCCGACGGCGTGCCCCAGACCCGGCAGGTCGTGGTGCTCTCCGCGGACGGCCTGCGCATCGCCCGCTACGGCGGAGACCCCGACGCCGCCGACCGCATCGCCGCCGCCTGCGCCGGACTCCAGAGCCTCGCCACCGCCGTGGCCAGCGAGATCCCGGACAGCGACGGCCGGATGAGCATGGTCATCATCGAGGTCAGCGGAGGGTTCTTCTACCTGATGGCCGCGGGCAAGGGCGCGTACCTCGCGGTCCTCGCCGACGCCCACGTGGACGCCGGACTCATCAGCAACCGCATGCGCGACCTCGTCGTACGCATCGGCGCGCACCTCACCAGTCCGCCCCGGCGCAACGGGCAGACCGTATGACACATCCCCCGCAACCCTCCCGAGCGGAGCCGCCGCAGCGCGAGCGCCGCGGGCCGGACGGCAAGGGCGCCAACCCCGAACGCCTGTACACCATCACGGGCGGCAGCGAGGGGGCCGAGCGCGCGCCGCTCGACCTGGTCACCCTGATCATCGCGCGCGCCGACCCCCCGCCCGCGGCACCGCCCGAGCAGGCAGCCCTGTTACGGCTGTGCACGTCACCCCTGTCCACGGCCGAGATCTCGGCCTACCTCAGTCTGCCGTTCAGCGTGGTCACCGTGCTGCTCGGCGAACTCCTCGCGGCTGAACTGGTTCAGGCGCGCGCCCCCGTCATCCGCGGCGCCGTCGCCGACCGTTCCCTCCTCGAAGCGGTGATGCATGGACTTCAAAAGCTCTGACACGCTCCGGGACGGACCCGGCATTCCGGGGCCCCGGAGCGAGGACCACCTGCCTGACACGGTCTCGGCCGCCGTGAAGGTCGTCATCGTCGGCGGATTCGGCGTGGGCAAGACCACGATGGTGGGATCCGTCAGCGAGATCAGGCCGCTCACCACCGAAGAGACCATGACCCAGGCGGGCATCGGAGTCGACGACAACTACGGCTCCGAGACGAAGACCGCCACCACGGTCGCCATGGACTTCGGACGCATCAGCATCACGGACGAGCTGGTGCTCTACCTCTTCGGTACCCCGGGCCAGGAGCGCTTCTGGTTCCTGTGGAACGGCCTGTTCGAGGGCGCGCTCGGCGCCGTCGTGCTCATCGACACCCGTCGCCTCGAAGTCAGCTTCGACGTGATCGGGCGCCTGGAGGAGCGCGGCGTGCCGTTCGTCATCGCCAACAACGCCTTCCCCGACGGCCCGCGCTACCCCGCCGACGAACTGCGCCAGGCCCTCGACCTCGACCCGGACGTCCCGATCCTCGAGTGCGACGCCCGGCGCCGTGCCTCCAGCCGCGACGTCCTGATGACGCTGATGCGCTATCTGCACGAACTGGCACTCGCCCGCGTCTGACCCGGCCGGTGCCGGCCCCCTTCTGCTTCCACACAGCCTTTTCCACACAGCCTTATCCACACCACCGGAGCGATCACCGTGACGACTCCCTCCCACTCACACGCCGGCACGGACGAGGCCGCGCTCAGTCCGCCGCCCGGCTGCCCGGCCCACGCCCTGGGCCCCGGCGGCCTGCGCCGGCTCTACGGTCCCGAGGCGGACGACGACATCGCGGCCGTGTACGAGAAGCTGCGCGCCGAACACGGCCCCGTCGCCCCGGTCCTGATCCACGAAGACGTGCCGATGTGGGCGGTCCTCGGGCACAGCGAGAACCTGCACATGGTCCGCTCGACCTCGCAGTTCAACCGCGACGCGCGCCACTGGAACGCGGTCCTCGACGGCAGCGTCACGCCCACCAACCCCCTCGCGCCCGTCTTCAGCTGGCAGCCCATCTGCAGCTTCGCCGAGGGCGCCGACCACCAGCGGCTGCGCGGGGCGGTCACCGGGGCGATCGCCACCATCGAGTCCCGTGGCCTGCGGCGCTTCATCAACCGCGCCGCGAACGAGCTGGTCAACAAGATCTGCGAGATCGGCGAGGCCGACGTCGTCAGCCAGTTCGCCGAGCATCTGCCGATGATGGTGATGTGCCGGATCTTCGGCATGCCCGAGGAGTACAACGAGCGGATGGTGCAGGCCGCCCGCGACATGATCAAGGGCACCGAGACCGCCATCGCCAGCAACGAATACATCATGGGCGTCCTCACCAGGCTCACCGCCCGTCGCCGTGCCAACCCCGAGGCCGACTTCACCAGTCACCTCATCGCCCAGCCCGCCGCGCTCGGCGACGACGAGGTCGCCCAGCACCTGCGCCTCGTCCTGATCGCCGCGTACGAGGCCACGGCCAACCTCATCGCGAACGTGCTGCGCGTGGTCCTCACCGACCCCCGCTTCCGCGCCCAGCTCAACGGCGGCCAGATGACCGTGCCCGAGGCGGTCGAGCAGTCCCTGTGGGACGAGCCGCCGTTCAGCGCCATGGTCGGCTACTTCGCCAAGGAGGACACCGAGCTCGGCGGCCGGCACATCCGACGTGGCGACGGCCTGATCTTCGGCATCGCGCCGGGCAACGTCGACCCCGTCGTACGCCCCGACCTGTCCGCCAACATGCAGGGCAACCGCTCGCACCTCGCCTTCGGCGGCGGACCGCACGAGTGCCCCGGACAGGACATCGGCCGTGCCATCGCCGACATCGGCGTCGACGCGCTCCTGATGCGCCTGCCCGACGTCGAACTCTCGGTGCACGAGCACGAGTTGCGCTGGCGCTCCTCGATCCTCTCGCAGCACTTGGTGGAGCTGCCGGTGAAGTTCGAGCCGCGCCCGCCGCAGGACGTCGTCGCCAAGCCCGGCCACCGGCCGGTCCCGGAGCAGCGCGACGAATGGCAGGTGTCGACGCACGCCCCGCCGGCCCCGCAGCCCGCCCCCGTTGCGGCCGCCGCCCCGGCACCGGAGCAGCCGCCCGCCGCGTTCCCGGAGCCCGCCGCACCGCCGCAGGGCGCCTGGCGTCGCTTCCTGCGCTGGTGGCGCGGCTACTGACCGTGCCGTACTCAGGCGTTACGAGGGGTGCGCGGGCGCCGTCGGACTGCCACCCGCCCACTCCTCGTACGCCGACCAGGCCTCCAGTACCCGCCCGCTGTCGAAGCGGTGCTCCCGGCCCGTCACCGGGTCCCTGAACTCCAGGGTCCGCGAAAGGAGTTGGAGCGGGCGGCGGAAGTCGTCGGGCGCCACCGCGTCGGCGACCACGGGGTAGATCGGGTCGCCGAGGATCGGCAGGCCGAGCGCGTTCATATGGACCCGCAGCTGGTGGGTGCGGCCGGTGTGGGGGAGCAGCCGGTAGCGGCCGAGCCCGCCGCGCTCCTCGACGAGCTCGATCCGGCTCTCCGCGTTCGGCTCGCCGCCCGGCACCTCGCGCGCGGCGAGCACCCCGCGCTCCTTCTCGATCCGGCTGCGCACGGTCCTCGGCAGAGCGACTCCGGGGTCGTGGGCGGCCACCGCCTCGTACTCCTTGCGCACCAGCTTGTCACCGAACAGCGTCTGGTACGCGCCGCGTTCCTCGGGTCGGACGACGAACAGGACGAGGCCGGCGGTGAGCCGGTCGAGCCGGTGGGCCGGCCCGAGCGCGGGCAGGTCCAGCTCCCGCCGCAGGCGCGCCAGCGCGGTCTGCGTGACATGGCTGCCGCGCGGCGTCGTGGCCAGGAAGTGCGGCTTGTCGGCGACCACGATGTGCTCGTCCCGGTACACGATCCCGATCGGGAACGGCACGGGCACCTCGGGCGCGAGGTCGCGGTGGAACCACACCCAGGCGCCCGGGACATAGGCCGCGTCCGACGTCACCGCGGCCCCGTCCGCGCCCACGATCCGCCCTTCGCGCAGCATCGCGTCGATCACCCCGGGGCCGGCCGCGAGCCGTTCCACGAGATGGTCGCGCACCGTGCTCCAGGCGCCGCCGAGCGGCAGCATGACCCGGAAGGCGTCGATGCCGTCGCGCTGCGGCAGCGGGGAGGGCGGAATGCGCCGCTTACGTCTCATCGCCGCCCAGCCTACGGGCGGCCGCCGGTCCCCTTGAACCACGGACGGAGGCCGGACGCCAGGGGCAGGATGGGCGGATGCCGATGACGATTTCGCAGGTCCTGGCCGCCGGCACGCTCGCCCGCGGCCCCCAGCCCACCATCGAGGCCGAGGGCGGCCTCCTCCTGCGGCCCTGGCGGGCCGAGGACGTGCCGGCCGTGTACGCGGCGTTCCGTGACCCGACGATCCAGCACTGGCACGCGCGGGTCGCGGAGTCCGAGGACGAGGCGCGCGGCTGGATAGAGGAGTGGCGGGACGACTGGGACGGCGAGCAGAGGGTCGGCTGGGCGGTCGCCACGGCGGACACCGACGAGGTGGTGGGCCGCATGGGGCTGCGCTCCCTCTCGCTGTACGAGGGGGTGGCCGAGGTCGCGTACTGGGTCCTGCCCGCGGCCAGGGGTGCCGGTGTCGCGCCGCGAGCCCTCGCCGCGCTGTCCCGCTGGGCGCTGGACAAGGTCGGCTTCCACCGCCTCGAACTCCAGCACGCCGTCGGCAACATGGCGTCGTGCCGGGTCGCCCTCAAGTCGGGTTTCGCCCTGGAAGGCACGAAGCGCAGCGCGCTCCTGCACGCCGACGGCTGGCACGACTCCCACCTCCACGCGCGCGTGCAGGGCGACCGCCTTCCGGGGGCGTGACGCGGCCATATCGGCCCGCCGAAGTCCCATCTCTTCAGGAGAGCCGTCGTCATGAGCACCCGTGCGCCCGCAGTGCAGGCGCGTCGACTCGTCAAGACCTGTCCCGGCGATGTCACCGCCCTCAGCGGCATGGACATCACCGTGGAACCCGGCACCGTCTTCGGCCTGCTCGGCCCGAACGGCGCGAGCAAGTCCACCACCGTCAAGATCCTCACCACCCTCGCCCGCGCTGACCCGCGGCGGGGCGCTCCTCGTGCCGGCCGTCGCCGCGGTGTGGCTGTCGACCCGCACCTTCCGCTCGTACCAGCGATCGGTCTGAGCGCCACGCCGCAGCGGAGCGGGAGACGGCGCTACGCCGTCTCCTGCTCCGCCTCCACCTGCGCGTTCCACTCCCGCTTCGAGGCCTGCCAGCCGTCCTCGTTGTGACCGAGGCGCCAGTAGCCGGAGATCGAGAGGTCCTCGCGCGGGATCTCGCGCTCGGTGCGCAGATGGCGGCGCAGCTCCTTCACGAAGCCCGCCTCGCCGTGCACGAAGGCGTGCACCAGGCCGGCCGGGAACGCGAGCCCGCGTACGGCCTCCACCAGGGCCTCGCCCACCGGCCGGTCGCCGCGGTGCAGCCAGACGACCTGCGCGGCGGAGCCGATCTTCTGCTCCTCGGTGGCGTCGGAGACCTCCACGAAGGCGTGGGCCACGGCGTCCCTGGGCAGCGCCTCCAGGGCGGCGGCGATCGCGGGCAGGGCGCTCTCGTCACCGGCGAGCAGGTGCCAGTCGGCCGTTGAGTCCGGGGCGTAGGCCCCGCCGGGACCGGTCAGGTGCACGCTCGCGCCGGGCTGTACGTCGCGTGCCCAGGGGCCGGCGATGCCCTCGTCGCCGTGCACCACGAAGTCGAGCGTCAGCTCGCGCGCCACCGGGTCCCAGGCGCGCACGGTGTACGTACGCGTCACGGGCCACTGGTCGCGCGGCAGCTCCTCACGGATCCGGCCGAGGTCGAACGGCTCGGGGTAGGTGACCCCGCCGGGCGGGAACTGCAGCTTCACGTAGTGGTCGGTGCAGCCGCCGGCGGCGAAGGCGGCGAGGCCGTCCCCGCCGAGGACCACGCGCTGCATGTGCGGGGTGAGCCGCTCGGTGCGCAGGACCTCGCCCCGGTGTGCCGTCGGCTTCCTGCGTTCCGGACGTTCCGCCATGGCGGCCTCCCCTGAAGATCACTGGTTACTTAGGTTTACCTAAGTTAACACTCAGCGTTCCAGGGTGGTGAGCAGCCGCTGCAAAGATCCGCCCAAACCCCAGCGCTCCGCGAGCTTCTCCAGGGCCTCGGGATCGCGCGCCTCGCGCGGCAGTGCCGTGTCCACGTCCGGCAGGGGCACGTCCCCGGCGACCCGCACGACCGTCGGCGCCACCGCGATGTACGGCCGCGACTCGTCCAGGCGCTTGCGCTGCGACGGCGTCAGCTTCGACTTCGGGTCGTCGACGGCGGCCATGATCCCGGCCAGGTCCCCGAACTGGGCGAGCAGCTTCGCGGCCGTCTTCTCGCCGATGCCGGGCACGCCCGGCAGGCCGTCGCTCGGGTCGCCGCGCAGGAGGGCCAGGTCCACGTAACCGGAGCCGTCGACGCCGTACTTCTCGCGCAGTACCTCCTCGTCGGTGATCTGGAGGGTGCCGACGCCCTTGAGGGGGTAGAGGACGCGGCGCTCGCGTGCGTCGTCGACGAGCTGGTAGAGGTCGCGGTCGCCGGTGACGATGTCGACCGGACCGGTGGCCCGCCCGGTGAACGTGCCGATGACGTCGTCCGCCTCGTATCCCTCGACGCCGACGCGCGCGATGCCCACCGCGTCGAGCACGTCCTCGATGATCGGGACCTGGGGGGAGAGGGTGTCGGGGATCTCCTCTGTGTAGGAACCGTCGCGCGCGGTCTCCGTCTCCTGCGCGACGCGATGCGCCTTGTACGAGGGGATCAGGTCGACCCGCCACTGGGGGCGCCAGTCCGCGTCCATGCAGGCCACGAGGGAGTCGGGGTGGTGGTCGTGCACGAGCCGGGTGATGAATTCGAGCAGGCCGCGCACCGCGTTGACCGGCGTCCCGTCCGGGGCCTTCACGGAGTCGGGGACCCCGAAGTAGGCCCGGAAGTACAGGGACGCGGTGTCGAGCAGCATCAGGCGATCGGTTCGCTGGGTCACGTCTCACATCCTGCCGCACGGCACCGGCAGTCACGGCCGCTCGCGGCTGTGGCGGACCGGCACGGAGAGATGTGGTGGATCCAGTTCCGGAAGTGAACGCGATGTGAACTGGAACACCTTCGCGTTTGATCTGCATAAGCGAGGGCAGGGGCGCCTCCGGAGCGAACCCGGTCCTTCATTCAACTAATGAATGCGTTTCCGGCCCGCGAGCGGACCTCGCATCGCTCCACGGCCCGCCGGCGGGGGAGGCGGGCCGTCATGGTTCTACCCGAGAGGTGTATGTGTCCACGCTGCAAGCCGAAGACCTGTACAAGGTGTTCGGCAGACGACCCGATGAAGCGGTGGAGAAACTCCGCCACGGAGCAGACCGTGAGGAACTGCGCGCAGGCGGCACCACCGCTGCCGTGATCGATGCTTCCTTCACCGTCGAGCCGGGCCAGATCTTCGTCGTGATGGGTCTGTCGGGCTCCGGCAAGTCCACGCTTCTGCGCATGCTGAACGGACTGCTCGAGCCCACGGCAGGGCACGTCCGCTTCGACGGCCAGGATCTGACCGCGCTCAGCCCCCGTGAGCTGCGCGCCGTGCGCTCCAAGAAGATCAGCATGGTCTTCCAGCACTTCGCGCTCTTCCCGCACCGCAGCGTGCTCGAGAACGCCGCGTACGGTCTCGAGGTCCAGGGCGTCCCGCGCAAGGAGCGCGAGCAGCGCGCCGTCGAGGCGCTGCGCCTGGCCGGTCTCGCCGGCTGGGAGAAGTCCTGGCCCGACGAGCTCTCGGGCGGTATGCAGCAGCGCGTGGGCCTGGCCCGCGCGCTCGCCACCGACGCGGACCTGCTCCTCATGGACGAGTCGTTCAGTGCGCTCGACCCGCTGATCCGCCGCGACATGCAGGACCAGCTCCTGGAGCTCCAGAAGACCCTGAAGAAGACCATCGTCTTCATCACCCACGACCTGAACGAGGCCATGCGCCTGGGCGACCGCATCGCCGTCATGCGCGACGGCCGCATCGTCCAGATCGGCAGCGCCGAGGACATCCTCGTCACGCCGGCCAACGACTACGTCGCCTCGTTCATCCAGGACGTGGACCGCTCCCGCGTGCTGACCGCGGGCGCGATCATGACCTCCCCCGACAAGGGGTACGAACCGTCCGACGCGCCGGCGACGGTCACCGAGGACACCCCGGTCATCGAGCTGTTCACGCCGTGCTCCACGGGCGGCGTCGCCGTCGCCGTGACCGACAAGAGCGGCAAGCTCACAGGTGTCGTGACGCGGGAACGGCTCCTCGCCGTGCTCGGTGAGCCGATGAAGCCCGGCGCGCAGACCTCCATGACGAAGAAGGACGCCGTCCCGACGCCGCGTGGCGAGGGCGACGAGCCGGTGAAGAAGGTGAGCACCGGTGCCTAGGATTCCCTTCGGTGACTGGGTCAACGACGTCGTCGAGTGGCTGCTGAGCAACGCGGCCTGGCTCTTCGACTTCTTCAAGAACGTCTTCAACGGTGCCTACGACGGCATCAACTGGGTCCTCCAGGCCCCGCAGCCGCTGATCCTCGCGGGCATCTTCGCGGTGATCGCCTTCTGGCTGCGCGGCACGGTGGCCGGTGTCCTGACCTTCGTGGGATTCGCGTTCATCGACTCCCTCGAACTGTGGGACCACGCGATGATGACGCTGTCGCTCGTCCTCGTGGCGACGATCATCGCGCTGGTCATCTCGGTGCCGGTCGGCATCTGGGCGGCGCGCTCCAACCGGGTCAGCGCGGTCGTGCGCCCGGTCCTGGACTTCATGCAGACGCTGCCCGCGATGATCTACCTCATCCCGGCCATCCTGTTCTTCGGCTCGGGCGCCCCCGCGGGCATCGTCGCGACTCTGATCTTCGCGCTGGCCCCCGGCGTCCGTATGACGGAGCTGGGCATCCGGCAGGTCGACAAGGAACTGGTCGAGGCCGCCGACGCCTTCGGTGACACCCCGCGCAACACGCTGTTCCGCGTCCAGCTGCCGCTCGCGCTCCCGTCGATCATGGCCGGTGTCAACCAGGTCATCATGCTGGGCCTTTCCATGGCCGCCATCGCGGGCATGGTCGGCTCCGAGGGCCTCGGCGCCGACGTGAACGAGGCGATCGGCCAGCTGAACGTCGGCCTCGGCTCCGAGTCCGGCGTCGCCATCGTGATCCTCGCGATCTACCTCGACCGCATGACCAGCGCGCTGGGCACCCAGGCGTCCCCGATGGGCCGCCGCGCGCTCGCCAAGGTCCGCGCCGCGCACGGCCTCACGGTCTGGAACTACCGCCCGCGCCCCGAGGTCGCGGTCGTCGGTGTCGTCATCCTCGCGCTCGTCGCGGGCGGCATGGGCATCTTCGGCGGCTCGAAGAGCGAGAACCCCGTGGCCGACGCGTCCGACGTCGGCCAGGGCAAGAAGATCTCCATCGGCTACATCCCGTGGGACGAGGGCGTCGCCTCCACCTTCCTGTGGAAGGAGATCCTGGAGCAGCGCGGCTTCGACGTGCAGGCCAAGCAGCTCGACGCGGGTCCGCTCTACACGTCGCTGGCCTCCGGCCAGATCGACTTCGAGACCGACTCCTGGCTGCCGACCACGCACGCGCAGTACTGGAAGAAGTACGGCAAGCAGCTCGACGACCTCGGCGCCTGGTACGGCCAGACGTCCCTGGAGCTCTCGGTGCCGGCCTACATGAAGGGCATCGACTCGCTCGAGGACCTCAAGGGCAAGAGCGCCACCTTCGACGGCAAGATCACCGGCATCGAGTCCAGCGCCGGAATGATGGGGCTCCTCAAGGACAAGGTCCTCAAGGAGTACGGCCTCGACAAGGAGTACAAGGTCGTCGACAGCTCCACGCCGGCGATGCTGGCGCAGCTGAAGCGCGCGTACGCCAAGAAGCAGCCGATCGTCACGACGCTCTGGTCGCCGCACTGGGCGTACAGCGACTACAAGCTGAAGAAGCTCAAGGACCCGAAGGGTGCCTGGGGCAAGGGCGACGGCGTGCACACGCTGTCCCGCAAGGGCTTCGCCGCGGACAACCCCGAGGTCGGCAAGTGGCTCAAGAACTTCAAGATGACCGAGAAGCAGCTCACGAGTCTTGAGGCCGAGATCAACAAGGCCGGCAAGGGCAAGCAGCAGGACGCCGTCAAGACCTGGCTGAAGGCCAACCCCGGCGTCGTCGACAAGCTGGCTCCGGTCAAGAAGTCGTCGACGGCCGGCGGCAAGGGCGAGGCCGCCCGTCCGGTGAACGTCGCGTGGTTCCCCTGGGACGAGGACGTCGCGGTCACCTACCTGTGGAAGCGGGTCCTCGGCGACCGCGGCTACAAGCTCAACCTGAAGCAGATGGACGTCGGCCCGGTCTACACGGGTCTCGGCTCCGGCGACCTGGACGTCAACTTCGACGCCTGGCTGCCCTATGCCCAGAAGAACTACTGGGACAAGCACAAGGACAACCTGATCGACCTGGGCTCCTGGTACAGCCCGACGTCGCTCGAGGTCGCCGTGCCGTCCTACGTGAAGGGCGTCAAGTCCCTCGAGGACCTGAAGGGCAAGGGCTCCACCTTCGACGGCAAGATCATCGGCATCGAGCCGGGCACCGGCGAGATGAACCTGCTGAAGAAGAACGTCCTGCCGGGCTACGGCCTGGACAAGGAGTACAAGGTCGTCGACGGCTCCACGCCCGCGATGCTCGCCGAGCTGAAGCGCGCGTACGCCAAGAAGCAGCCGATCGCCGTCGTGCTCTGGTCGCCGCACTGGGCGTACAGCGAGTACAAGCTCAACAAGCTGACCGACTCCAAGAAGCTCTTCGGTGAGGGCAACACGATCCGCACCATCGCCAACAAGAGCTTCCCCTCGAAGTACCCGCAGCTCACGAAGTGGTTCAAGAACTTCAAGATGAGCGAGAGCGAGCTGGGCAGCCTCGAGGCGGAGATCAAGAAGGGCGGTCAGGGCCATGAGGAGGAGGCCGTGGACGCGTGGCTGAAGACGCACAAGGGCGTCGCGGACCGGATGGCTCCGCAGTAGGTCCCGAGTACGTTCCGAAGTAGTTCGACGCGCGTGGGCGGCCGGTGTTCAGCACCGGCCGCCCACGCGCGTTCCGCCGCTCACATGAAACCGTCCGGCGAACCTGCGTAGGGTGCAAGGAGCCGGGCAGGTGACGACGCGCGGGAGGGAGCCGGAGGGATGGACGAACACAAGGAGACTCTTCGGGTGGGCGCGGCCGTGCGGCGCAGGCGCCGGGCCCAGGAGCTCACCCTTGCCACCGTGGCCGAACGCAGCGGCCTGTCCGTCCCGTTCCTGAGCCAGGTCGAGAACGAACGCGCCCGGCCGAGCCAGCGCTCCCTGGAGAAGGTCGCCGACGCGCTCGGCACCACGGCGGTCGAGCTCCTTGCCGCCGCGGACCCCGCCCACACCGTGGACCTGGTGCGCGCCGACGACACCACGGTCGTCGAGGACGCGTACCCCGACTCCGTCGTGCGCTCCCTCGTGCGAGGTCATCACCAGCTGCACGCCGAGGAGTTCATCGGCGACCACGACCCGGGCCGCGAGTTCCAGCTCCGCAACGACGTGCTCATGCATGTCACCGAAGGGGCCGTCGAGGTCGAGGCCGAGGGCAGGGCCTATCGCCTGGGCCGCGGTGACACCCTGTACCTGACCGGTGGCGTACGGCACCGCTGGCGGGCCACCGGCGCGGACGCCCGCGTGCTCGTCGTCGCGGTGGCCGAACACATCGAGGCACTGGACGAACCCGGGCGGTGACCGTGCCCCGCGGCCCGCGCGTCGTCTCCCTCGTCCCCTCGCTGACCGAGGCCGTCGCCGTCACCCTGCCCGGAGTGCTCGTCGGAGCAACGGACTGGTGCACGCACCCGGCGGACCTCGGCAGCGGCCTCGTCCGGATCGGCGGCACGAAGAACCCCGCGGTCGAACGGATCATCGCCCTCGCCCCCGATCTGGTGATCGCCAACGAGGAGGAGAACCGCGCGCCCGATCTCGCGGCCCTGCGCGCCGCGGGACTCGACGTCCTCGTCACCGAGATCCGCGATCTGCCGGGCGCACTGCGCGAGTTGGAGCGGGTCCTCAGGGCCTGCGGTTCGCCACGCCGGCCCCGCTGGCTGGACGAGGCCGCGGCGGCCTGGGGCGGGCTGGAGCCGCCCTCCCGGCGGCTGCGGGCGGCGGTGCCGGTGTGGCGGCGCCCCTGGATGGTGCTCGGCAGGGACACCTTCGCCGGTGACGTGCTCGCCCGGCTCGGCGTGGACAACGTGTACGCGGACCACGGCGAGCGCTATCCGCGCCTGGCGGCCGACGAGTTGCGCTCGGCGGACATCGACCTGGTGGTGCTGCCCGACGAGCCGTACCGCTTCACGCTCGACGACGGGCCCGAGCAGTTCCCGGTGCCCGCCGCGCTCGTCAGCGGGCGTCATCTCACGTGGTACGGGCCGTCGTTGGCGCGGGCGCCTCAGGTACTGGGCGCGGCGCTGCGAGCAGCTCTGCGCTGATCAGGCCGCGGACCGTGGGCACGGCGGCGACGGCCCAGGCGGCGACGAGTACGGCGTACAGGACGACAGCGAGCACGTCGTACACGGCGAGTCCCGTGTGCTGCGCGAGGCCCTCGGCGCCGGTGACACACGTGCCGATGGGGAAGGTGAACGCCCACCACGTCATCGCGAACGGCATGCCGCGGCGCCGCGCCCGCACCACGAGCGCCGCCGCGAGCGCCAGCCACAGCAGGGCGAACCCCATCACGGGAACGCCGTACAGCACGGCGAAGACGCCGAACCCCTGCGCGTACGGGGTCGGCAGGACGCCCGGCGCGGTGTCGGCGAACTTGTTGACGGCGGTCGTCGACTGGCCGAGGGGGCCGAGCACCACGAACAGCGCCGGCGTGAGCGTCAGGGGGAGCGGTCCCGCCGTCACCAGGCGCGCGAAGATCACCGGAAGCATCACCGCCGTGGCGATCAGGCTGAGCCCGAACAGGGCGACACAGCCCACGAGCAGCGTCTGCTGCCACTGGCCCGCCGGGAGGTGGGGCACAAGGAGCGGGCCGACAGCGGCGGACACCATGGGCGCCACCACCGGCAGCAGCCACACGGGGGACGCCTGACCCGGCTCGATCCGGTGCTTGGCCACCATGAGGTACGGGACGGTCACCGCCGCGGCGAGCCCGATCACCGTTCCCGCCGTGAACAGCACCGTGTTCAGGGCGACGGCCGCCCGCGTTCCGATCCAGTCCTGGCCGACGAGCATCGTCGCGCCGCCGACGGCGAGCAGTGCCATCGCGAGGCAGCCGTAGAACGGGGCCACGGCCGGGTCGAGCAGATGCTCCTTCGCCCGGTCGCTGTGGTGCGTCCAGTGCAGGGCGCGGGCCGTGAGGAGGGCGACGAGCGCCACGAGGGACAGCGCCCACATCGCGGTGCACAGGGCTCGCAGGCCCGGAACGTGTACGGGAAGCGCGGCGCCCGCGTTCGCGATGATCGCGGTGCCCATCACGGACGCGTACCAGTTGGGGCCGAGATGGCGGACGGCGGGACATCGAAGCGACGGGATGCGAGAGGCCCTGATCGGCTGGGCGGCGGTGACCATGACCCCACGGTCGCGGCAGGCCGCTCCCCCCACCAGGGACCATGCCTCTATGAGGGCATAAGCTGGATTTATGAGTGGCGATACGGCGGGTGCGGCGGAGGGTTCGACGACCGGGGCGGGGCTCGCCCACCGGGTCCCGGATCTCGGCGCCCTGGAACTCCTCCTCGCCGTGGCGCGGCTCGGCAGCCTCGGCCGGGCCGCCCAAGAGGTGGGCATCACGCAGCCCGCGGCCAGCAGCCGGATCCGCTCCATGGAACGCCAGCTCGGGGTCGCCCTGGTCGACCGGTCGCCGCGCGGCTCACGGCTCACCGACGCGGGCGCGCTCGTCACGGACTGGGCGCGCCGGATCGTCGAGGCGGCGGCGGCCTTCGACGTGGGGGCGCAGGCGCTGCGCGACCGCCGTGACTCGCGGCTGCGGGTCGCCGCGAGCATGACGATCGCCGAGTACCTGCTGCCGAACTGGCTGCTCGCGCTGCGCGCGGAGCGCCCCGACACGGCGGTGTCGCTCCACGCGGGCAACTCGGCCGCGGTCGCCGAGCGCCTGCTGTCCGGCGACGCGGACGTCGGCTTCGTCGAGGGCCTCGCGGTCCCCGCGGGTCTGGACGCCGCCGTCATCGCCCACGACCGGCTCATCGTGGTCACCGCCCCCGGACACCCGTGGGCCCGGCGCAGGAAGCCGCTCTCGGCCGACGAGCTGGCGGCCACCCCGCTCATCCTGCGCGAGCGCGGCTCGGGCACCCGCCAGGTCCTCGATGCGGCCCTCGGCGGCCTGGCCCGCCCCCTCATCGAGCTGTCGTCGACGACCGCGGTGAAGGCGGCCGCGGTGAGCGGCGCGGGCCCCTCCGTCCTGAGCGAGCTGGCCGTCGGCGAGGAGCTCGCCGCCCGCAGACTCGTCGAGATCCCGCTCGAAGGCGTACGGCTGCGCAGGGACCTGCGGGCGGTCTGGCCGACCGGTCACCGCCCGGTGGGGCCGGCCAGGGAGCTGCTCGCGCTCACCCGCGGACCGGCCTGAGCATCACGCGTGACGTCAGGAGCCGCCCCGCGCCGCCGCGCGTATCAGGCCGGCCATGACGCGTGCGTCCTCGCCCATCTCGGGGTGCCACTGCACGCCGAGCACCCAGGTGAGGCCCTGGAGTTCGACCGCCTCGACCGTGCCGTCCGCCGCGTGCGCCGACGCGACCAGACCCCGGCCGAGCCGGTCGACCGCCTGATGGTGGTACGTCGGCACGTCCGACTCCTCGGGCACCAGCTCGCCGTACCGCGTGCCGGGCACGGGCGTCACCGCGTGCTTCCCGAAGACGCCGATGTCCTTGACGTGTCCCTCGATGTGCTGGGTGAGCGTGCCGCCGAGCGCCACGTTCAGGAGCTGCATGCCCCGGCAGATGCCGAGCAGTGGCTTGCCGGACGCCAACGCCGCACGGATCAGGGCCAGTTCCCACGCGTCCCGCTCCACCGCGGGCGGCCCCGTGCGGTCCTCGCGCTCGGCGCCGTAGCGGCCCGGCTCCACGTCGGGCCCGCCCGCGACGACGAGCCCGTCGAGCCGGGCGACCACCGAGGGCGCGTACATGGGGTCGTCCGGCGGGACCATCGCGGCGAGGCCGCCCGCGGACTGCACGAGCCGCGGGTACCCGGCAGGCAGCAGCGCGGCGGGCAGCTCCCACACGCCCCAGCTCGCCTTCGCCTCCAAGTAGGTGCTGACCCCGATCAGCGGCCTGCCCATCATGTGCCCGTGCTCCCTCGCCATGGTCAGTCCCGTTCCAGTTCGGCCTCTGCCGCCGCGAGCGCCGCGAACTCCTCCTCGGGGGCCCGCGCCACCAGATGCCTGCGGCTGTAGGCCCCGAAGTACCCGATCGCCACCGCGTACACCCCGAGCGCGATCAGCGCCGCCGTGACGTCCACCAGGAAGGTGGCGACCAGCGCCGCGCACGCGAGGACCAGCGCCACGGAGGACGTGAGCACGCCGCCCGGAGTGCGGTACGGCCGCTCGAGGCCCGGTTCCCGGCGCCGCAGCACGATGTGCGACAGGGACATCAGAGCGTACGAGATCGTGGCGCCGAACACCGCGACGTTCAGCATGCGGGCACCGTCGCCCGTCGCGGCCGCCAGTGCGAAGCCGATCGCGCCCGGCACGAGCAGGCCGAGGTAGGGCGCCTTGCGCCGGCTGGTGAGCGAGAGGAAGCGAGGGAGGTAGCCCGCGCGGGAGAGCGCGAAGAGCTGGCGCGAGCCCGCGTAGATGAGCGAGAAGAACGACGCCACCAGGCCCGCGAGCCCCGCGTAGTTCACGATGCGGCTCAGCGCGGTCGCCTTGCCACCGGGCTGGAGCGCCTCGACGAGCGGGTTGCCCGCCTCCTGGATCGCGGCCGAACCGCGCGCCCCGGAGGAGGCGAGGAAGGTGAGGACGGCGAGCACGACGAGGATCGCCATGGACCAGCGGATGGCGCGCGGCAGGGTGCGCGCCGGGTCCTTGGTCTCCTCGGCCGCGAGCGGCACGCCCTCCACACCCAGGAAGAACCACATGCCGAACGGGAACGCCGACCAGATGCCCAACAGGCCCATCGGAAGCCAGGAGTTGGCGCCGAACGCGCCGGTGTCCACGGGGATGTCGTTGAGCCTCGACGCGTCGAAGTCGGTGAACGCGGCGGCCGCGAAGACGAGCAGCGCCGCGACCGCGATGCCGGTGACCACGAAGCTGAAGCGCAGCGCCTCGCCCACGCCCCACAGGTGGATGCCGATGAAGACGAGGAAGCAGGCCAGGTAGACCGGCCAGCCGGAGGTCAGGCCGAACAGGCCGAGCGACTCGACGTAGTCGCCGATGAAGATTGAGATGGCGGCCGGCGCGAGGACGTACTCGATGAGGATCGCCGTGCCGGTGAGGAAGCCGCCCCAGGGGCCCAGCGCCCGCCGCGCGAAGCCGTAGCCGCCGCCCGCCGTGGGCAGCACCGAGGACAGCTCGGCCAGCGAGAACACCATGCACGCGTACATGACGCCCATCAGGGCCATCGCGATCCCGAGGCCGCCGAAGCCGCCCTGCGCCAGGCCGAAGTTCCAGCCCGAGTAGTCGCCGGAGACGACGTACGCGACGCCGAGCCCGGTCAGGAGCAGCCAGCCCGCGCTGCCGCGGCGCAGCGTTCTGCGTTCCAGATAGTCGTCCCCCGTATCACCGGTGGGGCGGGTGTTCTGGGTGTCCAAGGTCATGGCGCGGGCTCCCCGTCGTACGGTGGATGCTCAATGGAGTGGATCCATACCTTTGCCGGGGGCGCCCGAAGAAATCAAGACCCCTGCGTTACGCGCCGGTTAATCGCCGGCTCAGGTCAGGAAGCCCCGCAGGAGAGCGGCCGTGCCGGCGCAGTGCTCGCGCATCATCTCCCGTGCCCCGTCCGCGTCCCCGTCGAGCACCGCCTCCACCAGGGCCGTGTGCTGGCGCTGCGAATGCTCCAGATTCCGTACCAACAGCGGGATGCAGTCGAGGAGGTCGTTCACCGTCGCGCGCACCGACGCGTACTGAGCCGTGAGCGAGGGTGACCCGCACAGCTCGGCGAGCGTGAGATGGAGCAGCGTGTCGAGGCGGCGGTAGTCGGCGAGGGGTGCGTCATGGGTGCGCGCGAGGGCGTCGCGCAGCCGTTCGGTCTGTTCGTCGGTGAGGCCGTGCGCGGCGCACAGGCCGGCCGCTCCGACCTCCAGGACCTCGCGGAAACGCAGCGCGTCCTCGACGTCGACGTCCTTGAGGCGCCGGCGCAGCTCGTCCTCGCCCGGCGCGTCCGTGCGCGCCACCACGAACGTGCCGCCGTAGCGCCCGCGCCGCGACTCGACCAGACCCTGGTCCTGGAGCACCTTCAGGACCTCCCGCAGCGTCACCCTGCTGATCCCGAGCCGGTCCGCCAACTCCCGTTCGGACGGCAGGCGTTCACCCCCAGGTACCAGGCCGAGCCGGACGACCTGGAGGATCTGCTCCAGGGCCTCCTCGAATCCGTTGCCCGCCCGCACGGGCCGCAGCACCGGCGTGAGCCGGTCCTCGTCATCGGTGTGCGACATATGGCCGTACCCCCTTCCCAAGCAATGGTTCTCCGCAATACCTTATGGCTTCCGGCTGACCGAAGAAGCCCGAAGGAGGCCTTCCCGTGGCAGACCGCACACCCCCGCTCGGCGTCGAGGAGCTCACGTCCCTTGTCGAGAGCGGAGAGATCGACACTGTCGTCCTGGCCTTCCCCGATATGCAAGGGCGGCTGCAGGGCAAGCGGTTCGCCGCCCGCTTCTTCCTCGACGAGGTCCTCGCCCACGGCACGGAGGGCTGCAACTACCTCCTCGCCGTCGACACCGAGATGAACACGGTCGACGGATACGAGATGTCCTCCTGGGACCGCGGCTACGGCGACTTCGCCATGCACGCCGACCTCTCCACCCTGCGCCGCGTCCCCTGGAACGACGGCACCGCGATGCTCATCGCGGACCTGGCGTGGAACGACGCCTCGCCCGTCGTGGCCGCGCCCCGGCAGATCCTGCGCCGCCAGCTCGACCGGCTCGCCGAACTCGGCTACACCGCCCACGTCGGCACGGAGCTCGAGTTCATCGTCTTCAAGGACACCTACGAGCAGGCCTGGGACGCGGGCTACAAGAACCTCACCCCGGCCAATCAGTACAACATCGACTACTCGGTCCTCGGCACCGGCCGCATCGAGCCGCTCCTGCGCCGCATCCGCAACGACATGGCGGCGGCCGGCCTCGTCGTCGAGTCCGCCAAGGGCGAGTGCAATCCGGGCCAGCACGAGATCGTGTTCCGCTACGACGAGGCCCTCGTCACCTGCGACCAGCACGCCATCTACAAGACGGGCGCCAAGGAGATCGCGGCCCAGGAGGGTGTCTCGCTCACCTTCATGGCCAAGTTCAACGAGCGCGAGGGCAACTCCTGTCACATCCACCTCTCCCTCCAGGATGCCGACGGCACCAACGTCATGGCGGGGACCGCGGACGACCCCGGCGGGATGTCGCCGGTGATGCGGCACTTCCTCGCGGGCCAGCTCGCCGCGCTGCGTGACTTCTCGCTGCTCTACGCGCCCAACATCAACTCGTACAAGCGGTTCCAGCCGGGCTCCTTCGCGCCGACCGCCGCCGCCTGGGGCTACGACAACCGCACCTGTGCGCTCCGCGTCGTCGGCCACGGCCGCTCGATGCGCTTCGAGAACCGCCTGCCCGGCGGTGACGTCAACCCGCACCTCGCGGTCGCCGGACTCGTGGCCGCCGGCCTGTACGGCATCGAGCAGAAGCTCGAACTGCCCGAGGAGTGCACCGGAAACGCCTACACCGGCGAGTACGAGCACGTTCCCACGACGCTGCGCGAGGCCGCCGAGCTGTGGGAGACCAGCCCCGTCGCCAAGGCCGCGTTCGGCGACGAGGTCGTCGCGCACTACCGCAACATGGCGCGCGTCGAACTGGAGGCGTTCGACGCAGCCGTCACCGACTGGGAACTCCGCAGGTCGTTCGAAAGGCTCTAGCGTGCACGACATCCTCAACCCGGCGACCGAAGAAGTCATCGCCACGATCCACGCGACCTCCCGCGAGCAGGTCGACACCGCGGTGCTGCGGGCCCACCGGGCACAGCGCGACTGGGCGGCCGCGGCCCCCGCCGACCGGGCCCGCCTCCTGCGCCGCTTCGCCGCCGTCGTCGACGAGCACGTCGAGGAACTGGCCCGCCTGGAGGTGCGCGAGGCCGGGCACACCATCGGCAACGCCCGCTGGGAGGCCGGCAACGTCCGCGACCTGCTCGACTACGCGGCCGGGGGAGTGGAGCGCCTCACCGGGCGGCAGATCCCCGTCGCCGGCGGTCTCGACATCACGATCCTCGAACCCCTCGGCGTCGTCGGGGTCATCGCGCCCTGGAACTTCCCCATGCCGATCGCCGCGTGGGGCACGGCCCCGGCCCTCGCCGCCGGGAACGCGGTGATCCTCAAGCCCGCCGAGGCGACCCCGCTCACCGCGCTCCGCCTCGCCGAACTCGCCCTGGAAGCAGGGCTTCCCGAGTACCTCTTCCAGGTCCTGCCCGGCGCGGGAGACGTGGCGGGAGCCGCCCTCGTCGAGCACCCGGGCATCGCCAAGATCGTGTTCACCGGCTCCACCCGCGTCGGCAAACAGATCATGGCCAAGTGCGCCGGCCAGGTGAAGCGCGTGACCCTCGAACTCGGCGGCAAGAGCCCGAACATCGTCTTCGCCGACGCCGACATCGAGGCGGCCGCCGCCGCGACCCCCATGTCGTTCCTCGACAACGCCGGCCAGGACTGCTGCGCCCGCACCCGCATCCTGGTACAGCGTTCCGTGTACGACCGGTTCCTCGGCCTGCTCGCGCCCGCGATCGAGTCGGTCGTCGTCGGCGACCCCGCCGACGAGAACACCCAGATGGGCCCGCTCATCTCCAAGTCCCAGCTGGAACGGGTCCGTTCGTACGTCGACGGCGGAGCGGCGGCCATGCGGGGCAGCGCCCCCGGGGGTGCCGGATTCTGGTTCCCGCCGACTGTCCTCACCGAGACGGCACCCGACGCGCCCGCCGCGGCCGAGGAGGTCTTCGGGCCCGTCGCCGTCGTCCTGCCCTTCGACGACGAGGCCGACGCGATCCGGCTCGCCAACGCCACCACGTACGGGCTCTCCGGATCCCTGTGGACGAGGGACGTGGGGCGCGCCCTGCGCGTCGCCGGGGCGGTCCGCGCCGGGAACCTGTCGGTCAACTCCCACTCGAGCGTCCGCTACTCGACCCCGTTCGGCGGGTACAAGCAGTCCGGCGTCGGCCGCGAACTGGGCCCCGACGCCCTCACCGCCTTCACCGAAACCAAGAACGTCTTCATCAGCACGGAGGGTCCCGCACAGTGACAGAGAACATCTGCCGCCGCCTCGTCGGCCGCACCGCCGTCATCACCGGAGCCGGCAGCGGCATCGGCCTCGCCACTGCCCGCCGCCTCGCCTCCGAGGGCGCGAACGTGGTCTGTGCCGACATCGACGAGAGCGCCGGCAAGAAGGCCGCCGAAGACGTCGGTGGCACCTTCGTCCAGGCCGACGTCACCGACGCCGAGCAGGTCGAGGCCCTCTTCAAGACCGCGTTCGACACCTACGGCTCGGTCGACATCGCCTTCAACAACGCCGGGATCTCGCCCCCCGACGACGACTCCATCCTGGACACGGGCCTCGAGGCCTGGAAGCGCGTCCAGGAGGTCAACCTCACCTCGGTCTTCCTGTGCTGCAAGGCCGCCATCCCCTACATGCGGCAGCAGGGCAAGGGCTCCATCATCAACACCGCCTCGTTCGTGGCGCGCATGGGCGCGGCGACCTCCCAGATCTCGTACACGGCCTCCAAGGGCGGCGTCCTCGCCATGTCCCGCGAGCTCGGTGTGCAGTTCGCCCGCGAGGGCATCAGGGTCAACGCCCTGTGCCCGGGCCCGGTCAACACCCCGCTCCTCCAGGAGCTGTTCGCCAAGGACCCCGAGCGTGCCGGGCGCCGCCTCGTCCACATCCCGGTCGGCCGCTTCGCGGACGCCGACGAGATCGCCGCCGCCGTGGCCTTCCTCGCGAGCGACGACTCCTCGTTCGTGAACGCCACCGACTTCCTCGTCGACGGCGGTATCTCGGGGGCGTACGTCACGCCTCTGTAGGCCACACCTCATGGAGGTGTACGGTCCCCAGGCATGCGTAACAGAGATGTTGCCGCGTGGACTTCAGCCGTGGTCACCGCCCTGGTGGCCACGGCTCTCGTCTCTCCTGCGGCCGCCGCCACGTCCGCTCCCACCACCGACCGGGCCTGCCCGCAGCTCTCGGAGAAGCTGCCGTGGTACGGGCAGAACCGGGCCAGGCTCCAGCGCGTGATCGACGAGCGCGGGACCTGCGCAGGCCACCACGGCCCCCGCCCCGTCGCCGCGTTCGACTGGGACAACACCGTCTCCAAGAACGACGTCACCGACGCGACGATCGCCTGGTCGCTCAAGCACGACAAGATCCTGCGGCCCGCGAGCTGGAAGAAGACCAGCAAGTGGCTCACCGACGACGCCGACAAGGCTCTCACCGCCGCGTGCGGCACCGCCGTCCCCGTCGGCGCACCCCTGCCGACGTCCACCGACACCGACTGCACCGACGAGATCTTCAACATCCGTGAATCCGGCAGAACCATGAGCGGAGCGGCCGCGTTCGCCGGCGAGTGGAACCATCGCCGCACCGTGCCCCAGTACGCCTGGGTGCCACAGCTCTTCGCCGGACACACCGTTCCCGAACTGGAGTCGTACGCGGCACAGGCTCGCCGCGAGACCCTCGCCGCCCCCGTCGGCTCGACCCAGACCCTCGGCACGCACACCATCCCCGGCTACGTCCGCTACTACGAGCAGCAGCGCGACCTCATCCGCACGCTGCAGAAGGCGGGGTTCGACGTCTACATCGTGTCGGCCGGATCCGAGCCCGTGACCGAGGTGTGGTCGCGCGGCCCGGGCGGCGTCGGCATCGACCGTGCCCACACCATCGCCATCCGCTCCGTCCTCGACAGCAAGGGCCGCATCACCACGTACAACGAAGGCTGCGGCGGCGTCGGACGCACCCAGGGCGAAGCCATCCCGTACATCGACGGCAAGCGCTGCTGGATCAACCAGGACATCTTCCATGTCAAGGGCAAGTCCACCTGGGAGAAGCAGCGTTGGGGCAAGCGCATCGCGCTCGGCGGCGGGGACGCAGACACCGACGTCACCTTCGTCGGCGACGCCACCGGCGCGCACCTCGTGCTCAACCGCAACAAGAACGAGGTGATGTGCCGCGCCTACGACAACGCCGACGGACGCTGGGTCGTGAACCCCATGTTCATCGAACCGCTCCCGCGCAAGTCCGGCAGCTACCCCTGCTCCACCGCCGCGTACAACAAGCCCGAGGGCGGCTTCGGCCCGGTCCTGCGCCCGGACGGCTCCGTCGTGCCGGACCAGGCGGACTCGGTGTACTGACCTTCACCGCACAACTTAGAGTGCCGGGATGAGCATGACGCCACCGCCCGGCTGGTACCCGGACCCCGCGGCTGCGCCCACCGAGCGCTGGTGGGACGGGGCCGCGTGGACCGAGCACCGACGGCAGCCGCAGAACACCCCGGCCGGGCCACAGGCTTTCGGGCCGCCCGTCGAGCCCCCGCTCCCGGCCACGGGCCCGCAGCGCCCGCCCGCCGCACCGGGCCGCCGCGTGAAGACCATCGCCCTGGCCGCCGCCGGGATCGTGCTCGTCGCCTCCATCGCCACCGGCGCCGTCCTGCTCGGCCGCGGCGACGACGCCCCCAAGACCCGCACGTCACCCGCCTCGAGCACCCCGACACCCACGGACCCGACCGCCACGGCGAGCAGCGCCGAGCCCACCCCCACCGAGGACGCGTCCACCGCCGTCGACCAGCTCAACGGCATCACGCTCCCCGTCCTCGACGGCTGGCAGAAGGCCGAGAACGTCGTCGACGACGACATGCTGATCACCACCCCGCGCACCTACGACTGCCCCGGCGACTCGGGCCTGTGCCGGCACGGCACCGTCGTCTCCCGCACCGTCACCGGGACCGACGAGACCTCACCCGAAGTCATCGCCAAACGGGACATCAAGGACGCCGCAGACGCCTCGTACGACGAGAACGGCATCAACCAGCAGCCCTTCGGCGGCATCGAGTCGCACCAGCAGATCGCCGCCCGCCAGACCGCGGTCGCCGGGCGCGCCGGCTACCTCGTCCGCTGGAAGGTGAAGACCGCGAAGGGGCCCGGCGGTTACGTCCAGTCCGTCGTCTTCCCCTCCAGCGCCGGCTCCGAGTCCCTGGTGACGGTCCGCATCACCGTCGACGCCGGCCAGGACGCGCCACCGCTCTCCGACATGGACCGCATCGTCAAGGGCATCAGGGCGGCGGGCGACAGCGGGTCCGACGGCGGAGTGGGCAGCAGCATCGGCCCCACCGTCACGCCGTAGACCGTCCCAAAATCCTCAGAGGAACGTGTAGCCCTCGCCGCGGTACGTCGGCACGGTCGCCGTCACCGTGTCGCCCTCCACCAGGCGCAGCACGTCGAACCGCTCGCACAGCTCGCCGGCCTTCGCGTGCCGGAACCACACCTTGTCGCCGATCAGCAGATCGTCGGCGGGCGCCCCGAGCAGCGGTGTCTGCACCTCGCCCGGGCCCTCCTGGGGGTCGTAGCGCAGGCCCTCGGGGAGATACGGCACCGGCAGCCGGTCGGCTCCCGCGGCGCCCGACGCCGGGTAGCCGCCGCCGAGCACGGTCACGACCCCGACGCCCGGCCTGCGCACCACGGGCTGCGCGAACAGGGCGGCGGGCCGGCCCGTGAACGACGTGTAGTTGTCGAACAGGCGCGGCACATAGAGCCCTGACCCCGCCGCGATCTCGGTCACCGCGGGCTCGGCCGCGGTGTGCTGCACACTGCCCGTGCCGCCGCCGTTCACGAACTCCAGATCCGGCGCCACCGTCCGTACCGCGCGCACCACTTCGCCCCGCCTGACCGCCAGCTCCTTGCGGGCCGCCGCCTGCATCAGCCGGATCGCCCGCGACCGCACCGGCCGCCCCGCGACCGCGTCACCGACACCCGCGACATGACCCTCGTACGCCATCACGCCCACGAGCCGGAACCCCGGCCGCCGGGCCACGGCGCGTGCCATGTCGGCGACTTGGGCGGGGGAGCGGAGCGGGGAGCGGCGGGCGCCGACCCGCACGCGCCCGCCGAGCACCTGCCACGAGGTGTCCAGTTCCAGACAGACCCTGATCTCCTCGCGCCCGCCGTCCCGCGCGTCGTCGATCAGCCGCAGCTGGGCCGGGTCGTCGACCATCACCGTGACCGCCGCCGCCAGTTTCGGGTCGTGCGCGAGCTCCGCGAAAGCGCCCCGGTCCGCCGACGGATACGCGAGCAGCACGTCCTCGAAACCGGACCGCGCCAGCCACAGGGACTCCGCGAGCGTGAACGACATGATCCCGGCGAAACCGTCCCTGGCCAGGACCCGTTCGAGCAGCGCGCGACAGCGCACCGACTTGCTCGCGACGCGGATCGGCTTGCCGCCCGCCCGCCGCAGCATGTCGTCCGCGTTGGCGTCGAACGCGTCCAGATCGACGATCGCGACCGGGGCGTCGAGATGAGCGGTGGCCCGGTCGTAGCGGGCCCTGTCGGCTGCGCGGGGTGTCATGACCGAAGCCTGCCAGACACGATTACCGCGGGGTAGGGGGAGGATCCGGGCAGATCGTCCTGACCTGCGGTACGGGTTCCCTGCGAAGCCGCGTCAGCCCGTAGAGTGACGCGCACGCAGGACGAGAACGGGACGGAAACGGGGAGGCATGAGCACGCAAGCGCGCCGCGCGCCGATCCCGCCGCGCCCCTCCCAGCCGCCCACGCCGCGTGACGAGTTGGCCGATGCCTCCGCTGGCCCAGACACGTCGATACCCCCGCGCCCCGCGCACATCCCGGCGCCGGACCACACGCCTCCGCCGCCCCCGGCTTCGGCCCGCTTTCCGGACACCCCGCCCGTGCCGGGCGCGCCCGCGGCCCCCGTGTCCGGCCGGCCGGCGCACCCCGGCCCCCTGCCGCCCGAGCGCCCGACGGAGACCACGACCCGGCTGCGCCGGATCAGGGACACCGCCGCGCAGAGCCCCGACGGCACGCCCCCGCCCCGCCCCGCCGCGCCCCCCGCAGCGGTCCCGAGCCGCCCCGCCACGCCGCCGCGCACCCCCGGCGAACCGCACGCCACCGTCCCCCGCACCGCCGCGCCGCCGCGCATCCCGGGCGAGCCCCCCGTCGGAAGGCGCCCCGTCGGGGCCGTCGACCTCACTCCGGGGCCCGGCACCGGCCGCCCCTTCGTGTTCTTCGCCCGCCCGGCCTCGTACGACGACAGCACAACCCGCCTGCGCCCCATCGGCTCCCGGATACGCCCCCGCGTCGCGGCCGCCGCGGCCTGCGCCGTGCTCGGGCTCGGCCTCATCGGCGGTGCGGCGACCGGGAGTTGGCTGACCGGCGACAGCGGCGGCAGCATCGGCTCACCGAGCTCGTACGCCGCCGCGGGCACCCTCTGGCACAGCGTCCCCGTCGACCGGCTGTTCCCGCCCGTCATCAAGGGCGACGGAGCGGGACCCGGCGGCGCCGACCGCACCTGGACCCGTATCGCCGTCGCCCCGGACAGCACATGCGAGAACGCCTTCGACCCACTGCTGCAGAAGGCCCTCAGGCCCGCCGGCTGCCTGCGCCTCCTGCGCGCCACCTACACCGACGCCACCCGCAGCCATGTCACCACCGTCGGCCTGCTGTTCACCAAGGCGGACACGGAGGCCATGAAGGCGCTGCGCACCCGGTTCACCGAGGACGGCCTCGACCGCAGGACCGACCTCGTGCCCCGCCCGTACGCGGCGAAGGGCACCCTCGCCGCCGGGTTCGGCGACGCCCAGCGCGCCTCCTGGACCATCTCCGTCCTCACCGACGCCCCCGTCGTCGCCTACGCCGTCTCCGGCTTCGCCGACGCCCGTACCGTCACCGACCCGCAGCCCGCCGCCGAGGCCATGAAGTCCGGCAGCGTCACGACCCCCGCGCAGGCCGGCCTCGGCTTCGAGGCCCAGGGCATCGCCGACCGCGTCGAACGAAGCCTGCGCGCCGCCGTCGCCAAGGCCACCGAGGAGCCGTCTTGACCCGCACGGCCGCCGCCTGGCGGAACGCCGCCACCGCGCTCACGGCCGCCGCGGCCCTCGCGCTGCTCCCGTCGACCACCGCCCACGCCGACTCCATCCGCGCACAGCAGTGGGGCCTGGACGCGATGCACACCGAGGAGGCCTGGCGCACGACCAAGGGCAAGGGCATCACCGTCGCCGTCCTCGACACCGGCGTGGACGACACCCACCCCGACCTCAAGGGCAACGTCCTGCCCCTCAAGGACCTCGTCGGCTTCGGCGCCGAGCGGGGCGACCGCTCCTGGGCCCGGCACGGCACCGCCATGGCCGGGATCATCGCCGGCCACGGCCACGGCCCGGGCGGCGACGACGGCGTACTCGGCATCGCCCCCGAGGCGAAGATCCTTCCCGTCCGCGTGATCCTCGAGGACGGCGACCCGGCCCGTAAGGAAGCCCGCTCCAGCCGGGGCAGCGCACTCGCCGACGGCATCCGCTGGGCCGCCGACCACGGCGCCGACGTCATCAACCTCTCCCTCGGAGACGACTCCGCCACCGCCCACCCGGAAGCCACCGAGGACGCCGCCGTCCAGTACGCCCTGAAGAAGGGCTCCGTCGTCGTCGCCTCAGCGGGCAACGGCGGCAAGAAGGGCGACCACATCTCGTACCCGGCCGCGTACCCCGGAGTGATCACGGCCACGGCCGTCGACCGCTATCTCCACCGCGCCCCCTTCTCCACGCGCCGCTGGTACGCCACCGTCAGCGCCCCCGGCAACGCCATCGCGATCGCCGACCCCGACCGCACGTACTACTCGGGCTGGGGCACCAGCGCCGCCTCGGCCTTCGTGTCCGGTGCCGTCGCGCTGGTCCGCGCCGCCCACCCGGGGCTCACGCCCGCGCAGATCAAGCAGCTCCTGGAGGACACCGCCCGCGACGCCCCCTCCGGCGGCCGCGACGACTCCCTCGGTTTCGGCTTCGTCGACCCGGCCGCTGCGATCCGCAAGGGCGACTCCCTCAAGCCGGAGGGCCTGCGCTCGGCCACGTACGCGGAGAAGTTCTTCGGCACGGGCCCCGACACCCCCGACGACGACGCGGGCACCGGCTGGGTGGGCCCCGTCGCGGGCGGCCTCGGCGTCGTGCTCCTCGCGGCCGCCGTCTGTCTGTGGCGCGGGCGTCGCACGGTCCTCTGAGCGTCAGCCGGTGAGCACGGAGACGGCCGCCTTCGCGACCCCCTCCACGAGCGCCACCCCTGCCTCCTTGGTCGCATTGCCGTCGGAGAGCACCGAGACCAGATACCGCTTCCCGCCCACGGACACCCGCCCGACGCTGTTGATGTCCCACAGCCCGGTCGTGCTGCGCGGCAGCCACCCGTTCTTCAGCGCGCACCCGGACGCGGAGTCGGCCGCCGCGGACACGCCCCACCGCTGATCCGCCTCGGTCCGCCCCATCAGCCCGACGACGTACGCGCGTGACGCCTCGCTCAGCTCTGAGTCCGTGCCCTGCGCGCCGAACACGGCGCGCAGCAACGTCAGTTGGTCCGCCGCCGTCGTCTGCGTCAGACCCCACTCGCCGCCCGCGCCCGCCCTCGTCCCGGTCAGACCCAGCGTCAGGTTCGCCGCGTCGAGCCCGTCCGCGCCGCCGATCGCCTCCCACAGGGCCGTCGCGGACGCGTTGTCACTGTTCTCGATCATCGCCGTCGCGTACGCGCGCTCCTGCGAGGTCAGCGCCCGCCCTGCGTCCTGCGCCCGCAGCAGCAGCGCCACGAGGATGTCGACCTTGACGATGCTCGCGGTGTCGAACGCGCAGGCGCCGTCGTACACCGCGCCGTCCGCCTGCCCGTCGAGCGCGGCGACCGCCACCGAGACCCGCGCGTCACCGTCCGGAAGCAGCGGCTTCAGCGCCTTCGCGAGCGCGTCGTCACGGTCCACGGAGACCTCCTCTTCGGATACGGGTGCGGACGCCTCCCCGGAACCGGAACCGGAACCGGAACCGGAAGCGGACGCTGACGCCGTGGCGGCGACCGGAACCGGCTGCCCCGCCCCGCCCGGCGAGCAGCCTATGAGGGTCCCCGCGAGCGTTCCCGTGAGAAGGGCGGCCCACGCCGCGAGTCCGTTCCGGTGCATGCCCGGATGCTCGGTGCCTGTCCTGTGCGCACCGTGAGACCAGGCTCAGGGTCCGCTGAGAAGATCGCGCCGCCAGGTCGGTAGGGTCGGTGAACGTGGCGAACAAGAACATTCCCGACCCCGGCTTCTCCGACGACGACGGCTCCGCGGACCCGCGACTGAGCGCGGCCCTCGCCGCGTGGGCCGAGGACCGCACGGCGCACGGCCCGGTCCTCGCGGCGCTCAAGGAAGCACGGCTCCTCGTCCCCATCGTCGCCGTGCTCGGCGAAGTCGAGGAGGACAGTGAGGAGGTGCGCGAAGCTCCGAACAAGGGCGGTGGTGGGAGACGGGAGGGCGGGCTGCGCCGCGAGAAGACCAGCGACATGGCCGTGCCCACCCTCAAGGCCGGCGACCGCAAGGCCCTGCCCGCGTTCACGTCCACCGCGGCCCTCGCCCTGTGGGACCCCGAGGCCCGCCCCGTCGCCGTGCCCCTGCACCAGGCGCTCCAGGCCGCCGCCCACGAGCAGGCCGACACCGTCGTCATCGACCTCGCGGGCCCGGTCGCCTACGAGCTCAGCGGCGCCGCCCTGCGCGCCGCGAACGAGGGCCGCACCAGCGTCGACCCCCTCGCCGACCCGGCCGTCGCGGAGGCGATCCGCGCCGCCGTCGCCGCCGAGCCCGGCGTGCTCCGCGCCCACCTGGGCCCGGGCAGCGCCGACGGCATCCTCGCTCTCGTCCTCGACCCGTCGGCCGCCCCCGCCGAGACCGCCCGTGCCGTCGCCGCGCGCATCGCCGCCGACGAAACACTGAGGGCCCGCCTGGTGCGGGGCCTCGACCTGGCACTCCTGCCGGCCGAGACCACGCCACCCGGCGAGCCCCTCTACGTACGCGTGTGAACTACCGGAACGATCAGCCGTAGACCGGGCCCGTGTACTTCTCGCCGGGGCCCTGGCCCGGCTCGTCAGGCACGAAGGACGCCTCGCGGAACGCCAGCTGCAGCGACTTCAAACCGTCGCGCAGCGGCGCCGCGTGGAACGAGCTGATCTCGGTCGTGCTCGCGTCGAGCAGACCGGCGAGGGCGTGTACGAGCTTGCGGGCCTCGTCGAGGTCCTTGTGGGCGTCGCCCTCCTCGGTGAGGCCGAGCTTCACCGCGGCGGCGCTCATCAGGTTGACCGCGACCGTCACGATCACCTCGACGGCGGGGACCTCGGCGATGTCCCGGGTCAGGGCGTCGTAGTCAGTGTTTTCGGCGGCGGGGGTGGCGTCATTCATGGGCCCCACGATATGCCGCCCGCGCACTCGGTTGGGCCCACCCCCCGGGAGCTGCTAACCTTGTGTAACGACCGGCCGGACACGCATGCCACTGGCTTGAGTGACCGGCCCACAAGTGGAGGCTCCGATCTCCCACCTGGCCGCTCCTCAGGGGCGGCGGGTCACCGGTCAGACGGCCCCCATCGTTCCGTACGGACGATGGAGCCGTCCGATGTGCGCCCCACGGTCACCCGTGCCGGTGCTCCGGTAGTCCTTGGAGCCCCGCCTGTGTACCGTCCGGGGCATTTTTTGTGTTTCGGTGCGGTTGGTACTTACGAAACAGACGTTACGCGGCGGTCCGCCAGACCGTCGTGTGGTGCTACCGAGGAGGATCCATCAGCGCCGAGCCCCGCATCAACGACCGGATTCGCGTTCCCGAAGTGCGACTTGTCGGTCCCAGCGGCGAGCAGGTCGGGATTGTTCCGCTTGCCAAGGCCCTTGAGCTCGCTCAGGAGTACGACCTCGACCTCGTCGAGGTGGCGGCGACAGCCCGTCCGCCTGTCTGCAAGCTCATGGACTACGGGAAGTTCAAGTACGAGTCGGCCATGAAGGCCCGTGAGGCGCGCAAGAACCAGGCGCACACGGTCATCAAGGAGATGAAGCTCCGGCCGAAGATCGACCCGCACGACTATGACACCAAGAAGGGTCATGTCGTCCGGTTCCTCAAGCAGGGCGACAAGGTCAAGATCACGATCATGTTCCGTGGTCGCGAGCAGTCCAGGCCGGAACTCGGCTACCGACTGCTGCAGCGTCTCGCTTCGGACGTCGAGGACCTCGGGTTCATCGAGTCGAACCCGAAGCAGGACGGCCGCAACATGATCATGGTTCTGGGTCCCCACAAGAAGAAGACCGAGGCCATGGCCGAGGCTCGTGAGGCCCAGGAGGCCCGCAAGGCCGAGCAGAAGGCGCAGCCGACGCACGGCCGCACCCAGCGGGCCAGCGACGACGCCGCGGAGCCGGAGTCCGAGGCCCCGGCCGAGGCGACCGACGAAGCCCCTGCCGAAGACGCCACGGCCGAGGCTTCCGCCGAGGCCTGATCCAGTCACGTACAGCCCGTACGGACCGGATACCCATCGATACATCTGGACGTTCCGTATGCCGGTCCGCACCCCGGACCGGCAGGGGAACGCCACTGACGAGGAGAGAACGGCGCTATGCCGAAGAACAAGACGCACAGCGGTGCCAGCAAGCGCTTCAAGATCACCGGCTCCGGCAAGGTGCTCCGTGAGCGCGCCGGCAAGCGCCACCTGCTCGAGCACAAGTCGTCCCGCGTGACGCGCCGCCTCACCGGCACGGTCGAGCTGGCCCCGGGCGACGCCAAGAAGATCAAGAAGCTTCTCGGCAAGTGAGTCCCGGCGCGCACCAGCGCGCCGGAGCTTTGACCGGGACCCAATCGAATTCGGGCCGTGTGAGTCCAACCACGGCCCCGCTACAAGGAGTTAACAAGTGGCACGCGTCAAGCGGGCAGTAAACGCCCACAAGAAGCGTCGGGCGATCCTCGAGGCGGCCAGCGGTTACCGTGGCCAGCGGTCGCGCCTGTACCGCAAGGCCAAGGAGCAGGTCACCCACTCCCTGGTCTACAACTACAACGACCGCAAGAAGCGCAAGGGCGACTTCCGTCAGCTGTGGATCCAGCGCATCAACGCCGCTGCCCGCCAGAACGGCATGACGTACAACCGCCTCATCCAGGGTCTGAAGGCCGCCAACATCGAGGTGGACCGCAAGATCCTCGCCGAGCTGGCCGTCAACGACGCGAACGCGTTCGCCGCGCTCGTCGAGGTTGCGCAGAAGGCCCTTCCGGCCGACGTGAACGCGCCCAAGGCTGCGTGACGCTCCGCGTTTAGCTGGATGCCTTATCGGACCCGCAAGTCATTGGCTTGCGGGTCCGAGTGCGTCCGTTGATCTCTGCGGGTCGTGGGGGCTTGTCGCGCAGTTCCCCGCGCCCCTTTCAGGGGCGCATGTGTCCCGCCCCCTTTCCCCCTTCGAAGGTGAGTTAATGGCCGCCGCCCCCGAGTTGATCTCTCCCAAGTCGCCCCGCGTCAGTGCCGCGCGGCGGCTTGCCAAGCGCAACTTCCGGGGCAAGGAGCGGCTGTTCCTGGCCGAGGGGCCACAGGCCGTGCGGGAGGCCGCCGGGCACGCGGACACCCTCGTCGAGCTGTTTGCGACCCTCGACGCCGCCGAGCGCTACGCCGACATCGTCGCGGAGGCGCGCGACGCCGGCGCCCGGCTGCACCTCGCCGACGAGGACGTCATCGCCGACATCTCGACGACCGTCACCCCGCAGGGCCTCGTCGGTGTCTGCCGCTTCCTGGACACCCCGTTCGAGGACGTCCTCGCCGCCCGCCCCCAGCTCGTCGCGGTCCTCGCCAACGTCCGCGACCCCGGCAACGCCGGCACCGTGCTGCGCTGCGCCGACGCCGCGGGCGCCGACGCCGTCGTCCTGACCGACGCGTCCGTCGACCTGTACAACCCCAAGTCCGTGCGGGCGTCCGTCGGTTCGCTGTTCCATCTGCCGGTCGCCGTCGGCGTACCCGTGGAACGGGCCGTGCAAGGGCTCAAGGACGCGGGCGTACGCATCCTCGCCGCCGACGGCGCGGGGGAGGACGACCTCGACACCGAGCTCGACCGCGGCACCATGGGCACCCCCACCGCCTGGATCTTCGGCAACGAGGCCTGGGGGCTCCCCGAGGAGACGCGCGAGCTCGCCGACGCCGTCGTGCGCGTGCCGATCCACGGCAAGGCCGAGAGCCTGAACCTCGCCACCGCCGCCGCCGTCTGCCTGTACGCCTCCGCGCGTGCACAGCGAGCCCCCGGAGGGTGCCGTTCCGTCACCCCCAGCTAGTAGTGTGGCGAGCTCGGAGGCCACAGCGTCCTTCCGAGAGGCGGGATACGGGGATATGAGCGTCGGCACGAGCAGAGCACCGGGGGCACGGGACACCCTGCGCCCGCCCGCGCCCCGAAGCGGCCCCGACGACCTCACCACCCTCGCCGACACCGGCCTCGACCCCGACGACCTGCCCGACGGACTCGTCATCGCCGACGAGAGCGGGCACGTCATCTGCTTCAACGCGGCGGCCGTCCGCATCACCGCCGTCCCCGCGGCCGACGCCCTCGGCCATCCCTTGGAGCGCGCACTCCCCTTAGAGGACCTCGAAGGCCGCCGCTGGTGGCAGCTGACCGACCCGTACGGCGGCCTCGCCACCCGCTTCGCCCAGCCCGAGCGGAATCTGCTGCTCCCCGGCGGGCGAGAGGTCCTCGTCTCCGCGCGCTATGTCCGCACCGCGCCCACCGGTCCCGTCCGCCGCGTCGTCGTCTCCCTCCGTGACACCGAGGCCCGCCGCCGTACCGAGCGCAGCCACGCCGAGCTGATCGCGACCGTCGCCCACGAGCTGCGCTCGCCCCTCACGTCGGTGAAGGGCTTCACCGCGACCTTGCTCGCGAAGTGGGAGCGTTTCACCGACGACCAGAAGAAACTGATGCTGGAGACCGTCGACGCCGACGCAAACCGCGTCACACGGCTCATCGCCGAGCTCCTCGACATCTCCCGCATCGACTCCGGCCGCCTCGAAGTGCGCCGCCAGCCCGTCGACATCGGCGCCGCCGTGGGCCGCCACATCCAGGCCCACGTCGCCTCAGGACAGCCGGCCGACCGCTTCCTCGTCCGCGTCGAACAGCCGCTGCCTGCCCTCTGGGCCGATCCGGACAAGGTCGACCAGGTGCTCAGCAACCTTCTGGAAAATGCCGTGCGCCACGGCGAGGGAGCGGTCACCATCGACGTCATGCCCTCGGCATCACCCCGCGAGCGGGAGTGCGCCGGCACGTCGGTCACCGTGAGCGACGAGGGGCCCGGCATCCCGGAGGAGTCCATGAACCGCGTCTTCACCCGCTTCTGGCGGGGCAGCAAGCGCGGCGGCACCGGACTCGGCCTGTACATCGTCAAGGGCATCGTCGAGGCCCACGGCGGAACGATCACGGTCGGCCGCGGGCCCGGCGGCGGCGCCCAGTTCCGATTTACGTTGCCCGTGGGGGCCCCGGCGTATCTGACCTGAGCAGCCGCGCAGCGTCGAATGGGGCGGTGGCGGGCGACGGGTGGGCGCCTGAGCGGGCCCCACGGGCGCATCGGCACACCCCACCCCCGTTAGACTCGGTCTTTGGCACTTTGCGTCCCAATCCTGAGACGAATCGTCTCCGAGTCGTGGACGGGGACCATCCGCCAAACCAACCGGAAGCACGGGAAGAGATGTCGGCACCGAATAAGTCGTACGACCCTGTTGAGGTCGAGGCCTTGAAACCGGAAGAGATCGAGCGCATGCGGGACGAGGCGCTCGCCGCCTTCGCGGCCGCGGACTCCCTCGACGCGCTCCAGGAGGCCAAGGTCGCCCACGCCGGCGGCACCTCGCCCCTGTCGCTCGCCAACCGCGAGATCGGCGCCCTGCCCCCGCACGCGAAGGCCGAGGCCGGCAAGCGCGTCGGCATGGCCCGCGGCGCCGTCAGCAAGGCGCTCGCCGCCCGCCAGACGGAGCTGGAGGCCGAGCGCGACGCGCGCGTCCTGGTCGAGGAGGCCGTGGACGTCACGCTGCCCTACGACCGGACCCCGGCCGGCGCCCGCCACCCCCTGACCACGCTCTCGGAGCGCATCGAGGACGTCTTCGTGGCCATGGGCTACGAGGTCGCCGAGGGCCCCGAGGTCGAGGCGGAGTGGTTCAACTTCGACGCCCTGAACATCGGCCCCGACCATCCCGCGCGCGGGATGCAGGACACGTTCTTCGTCGAGGGCCCCAAGGGCCGCGAGACGGAGTCGAACGTCGTCCTGCGCACCCACACGTCCCCCGTGCAGATCCGGTCCATGCTCGACCGCGAGCCGCCGGTCTACGTGATCTGCCCGGGCCGCGTCTACCGCTCCGACGAGCTGGACGCCACGCACACCCCGGTGTTCATGCAGGTCGAGCTGCTCGCCGTCGACGAGGGCCTGACGATGTCGGACCTCAAGGGCACCCTCGACCACATGGTCCAGGCGCTCTTCGGCGAGGGCATGAAGACCCGGCTGCGCCCGAACTTCTTCCCGTTCACCGAGCCGTCCGCCGAGATGGACATGGTCTGCTACGTGTGCCGCGGCGAGTCCGTCGGCAACCCGGACCGCCCGTGCCGCACCTGTTCCTCCGAGGGCTGGATCGAGCTCGGCGGCTGCGGCATGGTCAACCCCAAGGTGCTGACCGCGGCGGGCATCGACCCCGAGAAGTACAGCGGATTCGCCTTCGGGTTCGGCATCGAGCGGATGCTGATGTTCCGCCACAACGTGGAAGACATGCGAGACATGGTCGAGGCTGACGTCCGGTTCACCCGGCCGTTCGGGATGGAGATCTGATGCGTATCCCGCTTTCCTGGCTGCGGGAGTACGTCGATCTCCCCGCCACCGAGACCGGCCGTGACCTGCAGGAGAAGCTCGTCGCCACCGGCCTCGAGGTCGAGACCGTCGAGCAGCTCGGCGCCGGCCTCAAGGGCCCCCTCGTCGTCGGTCAGGTCCTGACCATCGAGGAGCTGGAGGGCTTCAAGAAGCCCATCCGCTTCTGCACCGTCGACGTCGGCCGGGCCAATGGCACCGGCGAGCCGCAGGAGATCGTCTGCGGCGCCCGTAACTTCGCCGTCGGCGACAAGGTCGTCGTGGTCCTGCCGGGCGCCGTGCTGCCCGGCGACTTCGCGATCGCCGCGCGCAAGACGTACGGCCGGACCTCGCACGGCATGATCTGCTCCGGCGACGAGCTGGGCATGGGCGACGACGGATCCGGCGGCATCATCGTCCTGCCGCCCCAGCACGAGGTCGGCACCGACGCGATCGAGCTCCTCCAGCTCGTCGACGAGGTCCTCGACATCGCCGTCACCGCCAACCGCGGCGACTGCCTGTCCCTGCGCGGCGTCGCCCGCGAGGCCGCCATCGCGTACGGCCTGCCGCTGCGCGACCCGGCGCTCCTCGACGTGCCCGCGCCGAACGCGAACGGCTACCCGGTCCAGATCTCCGAGCCGGCCGGCTGCGACCGCTTCACCGCGCGCACGGTCACCGGTCTCAGCCCCGAGGCACGCTCCCCGATCTGGCTCCAGCGCCGGCTGCAGAAGGCGGGCATGCGCCCGATCTCGCTCGCCGTCGACATCACCAACTACGTGATGCTGGAGCTCGGGCAGCCCCTGCACGCCTACGACCGCTCCCTCGTCCAGGGCACGATCGGCGTGCGCCGGGCCGAGCAGGGCGAGAAGTTCGTCACCCTCGACGGTGCCAAGCGCGTGCTCGACGCTGAGGACCTGGTGATCACTGACGACCGCGGCCCCATCGGTCTCGCGGGCGTCATGGGCGGCGCCAACACCGAGATCGCCGACCACGACACCGACGCCGGGACCACCGACGTCGTCATCGAGGCCGCGCACTTCGACCCCGTCTCGATCGCCCGCACCGCGCGCCGCCACAAGCTGTCCTCCGAGGCGTCCAAGCGCTTCGAGCGCGGCGTCGACCCGGAAGCCGCGTCCGCCGCGGCCCAGCGCACCGTGGACCTGCTCGTGCTCCTCGCGGGCGGCACCGCCGACCCGGGCGTCACCGAGGTCATCGCGCCCTCCGCGCCGCACACCATCACGCTGCCGGCGGACCACCCCGACCAGGTCGCGGGTGTCACGTACGGCCGCGAGACCGTCGTGCGCCGCCTCCAGCAGGTCGGCTGCGACGTCTACGGCCAGGACCACCTGACGGTCACCGTGCCGTCGTGGCGTACCGACCTGAGGGAGCCGAACGACCTGGCCGAAGAGGTCATCCGGCTCGAGGGCTACGAGAACCTGCCCTCGACGCTGCCGAGGCTCCCGGCGGGCCGCGGCCTCACCGAGCGCCAGCGCCTGCACCGCCGCGCCGGCCGCGCCCTGGCCGGTGCCGGTTACGTCGAGGCGCTGAACTACCCGTTCATCAGCGACGAGACGCTCGGCAAGCTCGGCATCGAGCAGGACGACCCGCGCCGCACCATGGTCAAGCTGGTCAACCCGCTCTCCGACGAGGAGCCCGCGCTCCGTACGACGCTGCTGCCGGGCCTCCTGGAGGCGCTGCGCCGCAACGACGGCCGTGGCTCGCACGACCTGGCGCTGTTCGAGACCGGTCTGGTCTTCCGGCCGACCGGTGACGAGTCGCAGGCCGTACGGCTGCCGATCGACCGGCGTCCCACCGACGAGGAGATCGCGGAACTGGACGCCGCGCTGCCGCGTCAGCCCCGCCACGCCGCGGTCGTCCTCACGGGCGCCCGCGAGCAGGCCGGCTGGTGGGGCAACGGCCGCCCGGCCGACTGGGCGGACGCCGTCGAGGCGGCCCGCACCATCGCCCGCGAGGCCGGTGTCGAGCTGATCGTGCGCGGCGACCAGCACGCGCCCTGGCACCCCGGCCGGTGCGCCGCGCTGTTCGCCGTGGTGGACGGCGCGGAGATTCTCGTCGGCCACGCCGGTGAGCTGCACCCGCGCGTCATCAAGGCGCTGCACCTCCCTGAGCGCAGCTGCGCCATGGAGGTCGACCTCGACCGCATCGAGCGGGCCGGCACCGGCGCGCTCCAGGCGCCGCGGATCTCCACGTTCCCCGTGGCCACGCAGGACGTCGCGCTCGTCGTCGACGCCTCCGTGCCGGCCGCAGACGTGGAGCAGGCGCTGCGCGAGGGGGCGGGTGAACTCCTCGAGTCCCTCCGCCTGTTCGACGTGTTCACGGGCGAGCAGCTCGGTGAGGGCCGCAAGTCCCTCGCCTACGCGCTGCGCTTCCGTGCCGGCGACCGCACGCTGACCGTCGACGAGGCCTCCGCGGCCCGCGACGCGGCGGTTTCGCTGGCCGCTGAGCGTACGGGGGCTGTGTTGCGCGGAGCCTAGGCTCCGCAGGGTGTAGCGGTTCCACCGTTCGTGGCGGGGAGCTGCGCGTCATCGGCTGCGGGTCTTCCGTGGCTTGTCGCGCAGTTCCCCGCGCCCCTTTCGGGGGGCATAAATGCACCCTCCCGTAAGACTCCTCACTCGTTCGGGTGGCACGTGGTGGCGATCTGGTTTTCTCCGGGCAGGCGGTCGACAGAATCATTGCGGCCGCAGGGCCGACCGCGCTGAACAGGGCCTCAGGGAGGCCGTCGGCATGATCCGTAACCATCCGAGGACGCCCTCCCGACCACCCCGCATCTCCTTCAGATCATCCCGGCTCACCCGCTCCCGCTCCCTTCGCGTACGCCGCGCGCTCGATCTGGCGCTGCCCACGGCCGACGACGCCGCGCTCCTCGTCCTGCGCAACGACCGCAGGACAGTTCCCTTGCAGCACGGGCAGCCGCGCGTCCACAGCGCTGCCAAGTGAGCGGTGCCACCGTGTGACCTGACCCCAGGGCTCCCGCCGCCCCGGGGCGCGCCGTCCGCCCGGCCACGGAGTTGTCGGGCAGGCAGCCGGTCGGACGGCGCGAAACGGGCCGCCGCACTGTACGAGGGGGAGCCGGCGGCCCGGCCGGCCTCTTACGAGGCAGTTCAGTCAATCGAGTTGCATCACGCCACAAAAGAGTGCGCAACAGCCGGATTCGGGCACTCCGTTCACACCCCGTGTGAAGCCCGCTCCACTACGCTGACGGCACCGAGCCACCGGAGGGCCTCCATGCAGCCCAACACCTTGCTCGACGCGATCCTCGACGAGGCCGGGATCTCCCATGCCGGCCTCGCCGCACACGTGAACCAGGCGGGCCGTGCCAGAGGACTCGCCCTGCGCTACGAACACACCGCCGTCGCACGGTGGTTGAAGGGCCAGCGGCCACGCGGCCAGGTGTCCGACCTCATCTGCGAGGTCCTCGCCGCCCGCCTGCACCGCCCTGTCACCCTCGACGACATAGGCCTGGGCGTGCCCGGCGAACCGGCCACCCCGCACGGCCAGAGCCTGTCCGGATTCGTCGAGCGGGCCACCGCCCTGTGGCGCTCGGACGAACAGCAGCGACCCCACATACTGGGCGCCCCCGCCGTCACCGGGACCCCGGCCGTGATGCCCGTATGGGAGTGGGAGAACCCGCCCGAGGACACCGATGTGTCACGCGGCGGACGTCACCGGGTCAGCGCCGCAGACCTGGAGATGATGCGCTCGGCCCGCACGCACTACGAGCAGATGTACCGCAAGGCCGGCGGCATCGCGACGCGCACCCGCATCGTCGGCTTCCTCAACACGGAGGCGGCGCCCCTGCTGCGCGGCAGCTACACCGACGAGACGGGCCGCCACCTGCACCGCGCCACCGGCGGCCTGGTCGCGATCGCGGGCATCTGCGCCTACGACTCCGACGCGCACGGCCTCGCCCAGCGCTACTTCCACCAGGCGCTGCGCCTGGCTAAGGCGAGCGGTGACCGCGGGCTCGGCGCCTATGTCATCGCCCTCCTGGTCAACCAGTCGCTCCACATGCGGCAGTACCGGCAGTCGGTGGCCTTCGCCGAGGCCGCGCTGCGGGCCGCGGGACGGCACATCACGCCCGCGCTCGCCTCGGATCTGTACGCGATGCAGGCCAAGGCGTACGCGCACCTCGGCGACGGCACCAGTGCCCTGTCCTGCATCCGGCGTGCCGAGTCGGCCGCCGACCGCATCCGGCGGGGCCACGAACCGGACGAGACGGGCTATGTCCAGCCCGGACTCGTCAACGTGCAGGTGGCGGAGGCCCTGTTGAGCCTCGGCGACCTCACCTCGGCGTGCGAGCACGCGGCGGCGGCCGTGCACAACCCCGCCCACGACCGGGGGCGGGTGCACCGCCTCGCCATGCTCAGCCAGATCGAGCTGAGACAGGGCAACGCCGAGAAGGCCGTCGCGATCGCCGTGGAGATGGCGGAGCAGGCACGGGGAATGGAGTCGCAGCGGCTGCGCGACAGACTCCGGGCGGTACGTGAACACCTGGTGCGCAACGGCTGCGCCGGCACCGCAGAGGCGGCCGAACTCATCGACGGGGCACTGCGCGTACCGCTCTGAGCCCGACCTGCACGGCTCTCTCACGCTCCGCTGCTGCGATATTGCCATCTAACTCGGCGGAAGGTGGCAGAACCGTGCAGTGGACGAAACAGAACGAACAAACTGTCTATGAAAACCGCTGGTTCCGGGTCAATCTCGCGGATGTCGAGCTCCCGGACGGCCGGCACCTCGACCACTTCGTCATACGGCTGCGGCCGGTCGCCGTGGCCACCGTGGTCAATCAGGCCAACGAGGTGCTGCTCCTGTGGCGGCACCGCTTCATCACCGACAGCTGGGGCTGGGAGCTCCCGGCGGGAGTGGTCGAGGACGGCGAGGACATCGCCGCCGCGGCCGCCAGGGAACTGGAGGAGGAGACCGGCTGGCGGCCGGGACCCTTACGCCATCTGATGAGCGTGGAGCCGTCCAACGGTCTCGAGGACGCCAGGCACCACGTCTACTGGGCCGAGGAGGGTTCGTACGTCGGCGATCCCGAGGACGACTTCGAGTCGGACCGCCGGGAGTGGGTCCCTCTCAAGCTCGTCCCCGACATGGTCGCCCGCGGCGAGGTCCCGGCCGCCAACATGGCGGCCGCACTGCTGATGCTGCACCACCTCAGGTTGGGGCAGGACGCCCCTGGCCTGCGGCGCTAGTGTCCGAACGCCTGCCAGACGGTAAGGCCGAGGGCGCCGGCCGCGGTGATCGCGGCGACGGCCTGCAGTGGCCATCGGGTGTGCTCGAGCGCGGCGACCCGAGTGCTCAGATCGTCCTGATCCTTGACGCTCTGTTCATCGCGCTGGGTGAGCAACGCCAGCCTGCCGTCGACGCGGGCGAGACCCACATCGAGGCTGCGGCGTAACTCCGCGAGTTCTTCCGGGACCACGGGACGCTCGGGGTCGGCGGTCACGGGTCGGCTCCTTTCCGTAGTGGACAGATCCGTTGTCCTACGCACGGAAAGTCAACTCGCCTGGTGGGCACGGCGGGAGAGTGTGCGACGGGCATATGCGGGCCCGGTGCGCACACGGTGTGCGAATGGTTCGGGCCCGGCGCTCCGAAGAGCGCCGGGCCCGAACTTTCGACTACGCAGAGTCAGCGCGGCATCGAACCGCGCGCGATCACGAGTACTGGCGCGATCACGAGTACTGGTAGAAGCCCGAGCCCGTCTTGCGGCCGAGACGGCCCGCGTCGACCATCCGCTGGAGCAGCGGGGGAGCGGCGTACAGGGGCTCCTTGAACTCCGCGTACATCGAGTCGGCGACCGAGGCGACCGTGTCGAGGCCGATGAGGTCGGCGAGCTTGAGCGGGCCCATGGGGTGGGCGCAGCCGAGCTCCATGCCGTTGTCGATGTCCTCGCGGCTGGCGATGCCCGACTCGAACATCCGGATCGCGGAGAGCAGGTACGGGATCAGCAGCGCGTTGACCACGAACCCGGAGCGGTCCTGGGCGCGGATCGCGTGCTTGCCGAGGACCTTCTCGACCAGGGCCTGGGCGCGGCTGATCGTGCCCTCGGAGGTGGTGAGGGCCGGGATCAGCTCGACGAGCTTCTGCACGGGCGCCGGGTTGAAGAAGTGGATACCGATGACGTGGTCGGGGCGCGAGGTCGCCACGGCCAGCCTGACCAGCGGGATCGAGGAGGTGTTGGACGCCAGGATGGCGTCCTGCCGGGTGACGACCTGGTCGAGCACCTGGAAGATCTCGGTCTTGACCTGCTCGTTCTCGACGACGGCCTCGATGACGAGGTCCCGGTCGGAGAACTCCCCGAGGTCGGTGGTGAAGCTCAGGCGGGCCTGGGTCCCCGCCAGCTCCTCCGCACTGATCTTGCCGCGCTCGGCCGCCTTGGAGAGGGAGTTGTGCAGCCGTGTACGGCCGATCTCCAGGGCCTCACCGGTGGTCTCCGCCACCATGACGTCCAGACCGGCGCGGGCGCAGACCTCCGCGATCCCCGCTCCCATCTGGCCGCAGCCCACCACTCCGACGCGCTGGATGTCCCCCATAGGGTCGGTCACCTCGTGCCTTTCGCTGTTCTCCGGCCGGCAGGACTCCCGGATTCCGGCGCCTGCCTCGGCCCTGCACGTTACTCGGAACCTCCCGTACACGGCGGGCCGGGTCGGGCATGCTGTCCTCAGTGCGGCCCGGAGAGGCCGGGGTTGTTGGCCAGGGGGTGGGCGGATGAGGCAATTGTCACGCAGGGGCTTCGCGGTCGCGGCGGCGGCCGCGCTGACCGGGCTCGCCGCCGGGGACGCGGCCGCCGCCGGGTCAGGCCACGCTCCGGTGGCCCGCGACATGCGGGGCATGTGGCTGGCGACGGTGGCCAACCGCGACTGGCCCTCGAAGCCGGGCCTGAGCGCCGCCCAGCAGCGTACGGAGCTCATCGCGCACATCGACACGGCGGTGGCTCGGCACCTGAACGCCGTGGTCTTCCAGGTGCGGCCGACGGCCGACGCGCTCTGGCCGTCCCCGTACGAGCCCTGGTCGGGCGTCCTCACCGGAGTGCAGGGCGAGGATCCGGGCTGGGACCCGCTCGGCACGGCCGTCGCGGAGGCGCACCGGCGCGGGCTCGAACTGCACGCCTGGTTCAACCCCTACCGCATCGCGAACCACACGGACCTCTCCCGTCTCGTGCCCACGCACCCGGCCCGCCGGCACCCCGACTGGGCCGTCGCCTACGGCGGGAAGCTCTACTACAACCCGGGCCTGCCCGAGGTGCGCACGTTCGTCCAGGACGCGATGCTCGACGCCGTCCGCCGCTATGACATCGACGCCGTGCACTGGGACGACTACTTCTACCCGTATCCGGTCGCGGGCCAGGTCTTCGACGACGACGCGGCCTACGCGGCGCACGGCGGAAGCTTCCCGGACCGGGCCTCATGGCGGCGCGGCAACACCGACCGGCTCGTGCGGGAGACGGCCGCGAGTGTGAAGCGGATCAGACCGCGCACCCAGTTCGGGATCAGCCCCTTCGGCGTGTGGCGCAACGCGGCGACCGACCCGCTCGGCTCGGACACGCGGGCCGGGGTGCAGACGTACGACGACCTGCACGCCGACACCCGTAAGTGGGTGCGCGAGCGCTGGATCGACTACATCTGCCCGCAGCTCTACTGGAACATCGGCTTCGCCGCCGCGGACTACGCGAAGCTCGTGCCCTGGTGGTCGGACGTCGCACGCGGGACGGGGGTGCGCCTCTACGCGGGCGAGGCGCTCTACAAGGCGGGCGATCCGGCGCAGCCCGCCGAGTGGCAGGATCCGGCCGAACTCTCCCGCCACCTCACCTTCGCCGAGCGCTACCCGCAGGTGAGCGGTCATGTGTTCTTCTCGGCGATGGAGGTGCGCGCCGACCGGATCGGTGCCATGGCCCAGGTGGTCGAGGACCACTACTAGGGCCTTTCGTCCGGACGACTAGGGGGCCGGCTCCTCGTGCTGCACGACGGAGTCGGGACCCGGTGACATCACCGCCTCGTGGCCGTCCTGGAAGCGGACCCTGAACGGCGGCTCGCCGTCGTGGCCCATGATTTCGACGATTTCCGCGACCCGGTCGTGCTCGCCCACGGTCCTGCCGTGCACTCGCAGATGGTCGCCCTTGGTGGCACGCATCGTGAGTGACCTCCTCGTCCGTCGTCGGCCCGTATCTCAAGAGTAGGACCGGGTCCCGGGGTTGGAGACCCTCAGCCGCGTGAGCGTTGGGTTACCGCGATGCACACGAGAACGGCCGCCGCGGTCAGGGGCGCGGCGGGGGAGAGGTGCTCGCCGAGCAGGAACACCGACCAGACCAGGGTGAGCAGCGGCTGGGCCAGCTGGAGCTGGCTCGCCTTGGGAATGCCGATCACCGCCATACCGCGGTACCAGAGGACCAGGCCAAGGAACTGTGAGCCCACGGCCACCCAGAGCAGCCCCGCGACGGCGTGCCCCGTCAGGTGCAGCGGCTCGTGGCTCAGCGCGACGACGGCGCCCGCCACGGCGAGCGGCAGACACATCACGAGCGCCCAGGCGATGACCTGCCAGCCCGGCATGACGCGGGCCAGGCGGCCGCCCTCCGTGTAGCCGGCGGCGCAGATGAGGAGCGCGCCGAAGAGGTACAGGTCGGCGGTGGTGAGCGTGCCGCCGCTCTGCTGCACGGTGAACGCGATCACCGCGGCGGCGCCCGCGCAGGCCGCGATCCAGAAGCCGCGCGAGGGCCGCGCGCCGGTGCGCAGCGCCGAGAGCAGCGCGGTCGTCAGGGGCAGCAGGCCGACGACGACGGCGGAGTGCGCGGTGGTGGCCGTCTCCAGGGCGAGCGTCGTGAGCAGCGGGAACCCGAGCACGACGCCCGCGCCGACGACGGCGAGAGAGGCCCAGTGCCGGCGCTGCGGTACAGGGACGCGCAGCGCGAGCAGGCAGGAGCCGGCGATCACGGCGGCGAGGACGCTCCGCACGGTGACGAGGCTCCAGGGCCCGAAACCTTCGAGCCCCCAGGCGGTGGCGGGAAAGGTGAGCGAGAAGGCGGTGACGCCGAGCGCGGCGAGGACGGTCCCGCCACGGGTCGCCTTCGGCGTGAGAGGGGTGGGGGCAGGACGTGGTGAGGGGCCCGGTGCGGGGGCCGCGCTGACGTCAACTGCTATCCCTGTGACGGCGGTAGCGCTATTCTCTGTACTCATGCATGAGCGTAGCAGTGTGGGTGTGCTGGCGGAACGGCTGCGAGGGGAGCTGGATCGCTACTCTCCAGGTGGAAAGCTGCCGTCCAGTCGGGCCCTCGTCGAGCGGTTCCGGGTGAGCCCGGTGACCGTGTCGCGCGCGCTCGCGCAGCTCGCCGCGGAGGGGCTCGTCGTGACGCGTCCGGGAGCCGGTGCGTTCCGCGCGGAGCCCCGCGCCGCGGCACAGCCGGCCGGTGACACCTCGTGGCAGGCGCTCGCGCTGAGCGCCGACTCCGCGACCGAGCTGGTGCCGCGGGCCGTGGACGCCTCCGGAGTCCTGGTCACGCTCTCCGCCCCGCCACCGGGAGTCGTCGAGTTCAACGGCGGCTATCTGCACCCCTCGCTCCAGCCGGAACGCGCCATGGCCGCAGCTCTCGCCCGCGCGGGCCGCCGCCCCGGGGCGTGGGGGCGGCCCCCGGTCGACGGCATACCCGAGCTCCGCGAGTGGTTCGCCCGCGGCATCGGCGGCGCCATCACCGCCGCCGAGGTGCTGATCGCGTCCGGCGGCCAGTCCGCCCTGGCCACCGCGCTGCGCGCCCTCGCCCCGCCCGGCGCCCCCGTCCTCGTCGAATCACCCACGTATCCGGGCATGCTGGCCATCGCGCGTGCGGCGGGGCTGCGGCCCGTGCCGGTGCCGGTCGACACGGACGGGGTGCGTCCGGAGCTGCTCGCCGAGGCGTTCCGGGCGACGGGCGCGCGTGTGTTCGTGTGCCAGCCGCTGTTCCAGAACCCGACCGGCGCGGTCCTGTCCGCGCAGCGGCGCCCCGAGGTGCTGCGGATCGCGCGCGAGGCCGGGGCGTTCATCGTCGAGGACGACTTCGTGCGCCGCCTCGTCCACGAGGACGCGGGACCGCTGCCCAGGCCGCTGGCCACCGACGACCACGACGGGGTGGTCGTCCATGTCTGTTCCCTGACCAAGGCGACCTCTCCGAGCTTCCGCATCGGCTGCCTCGCCGCGCGCGGCCCCGTCCTCGAACGGCTGCGCGCGATTCAGGTCGTCGACCACTTCTTCGTGCCGCGCCCGCTCCAGGAGGCCGCCCTCGAACTGGTCGGCTCACCGGCCTGGCCGCGCCACCTGCGTACCGTGGCCGCCCACTTGAAGGTGCGCCGCGACACGATGACGGCGGCTCTGCGCACCACCCTGCCCGAACTCACCGTGGGGCACGTGCCGTTGGGCGGCTATCTGCTGTGGCCGCGGCTGCCCGACGGCACGGACGAGGCGGCGCTCGTCGCGGGAGCACTGCGTGCGGGCGTCGCCGTCGCGCCCGGGCGCCCCTACTTCTCCGCCGAGCCCCCGGCCCCGCACATCCGGCTGAGCTTCGCGGCGGTCGCCGGGCCCGCGGAGATCACGGAGGGCGTCCGCCGGCTGCGGGCCGCGTGCGACGAGGTACTCGAGTGAGCGACGACCGGCGCCCGAAACCGGTTCGACGGACACCGGCTCCGCCTGCGAATCTCGCGTCATGACCGACACCCACGCCACAGCCCCCGCACTCCCCGACGGCTACGAGATCTCGGCCGACACCGCCCGCATCGACGCCGACCGCGTGCACCGCTGGCTCTCCACGGACGCCTACTGGGCCATGGACCGCGCCCGGGAACACCAGGACCGGGCGATCGCGGGATCGCTGAACTTCGGGGTGTACGACTGCGCTTCCGGCGAGCAGGTCGCGTACGCCCGTGTCGTGACCGACCACGCCACCTTCGCCTGGCTCTGCGACGTCTACGTGGACCGGACCGCCCGCGGCAAGAACGTGGGCACCGCGCTCGTCGCCGCCGTCCGCGACCACCTGGAGCCGCTCGGCCTGCGCCGCATCATGCTCGCCACGCGGGACGCGCACGGGGTGTACGAAAAAGTCGGCTTCGCGGCGCTCGCCGAGCCGGAGATCTGGATGGCGCTCACCCTGCGCTGAGCGCGCGGCGGGGCGCATGCGGCTGGCATACGCCCCGGGGACCCTTGACCGCAGCCGTGGCGCACCCCACGATCACCGCATGCCCGTTCGCGTGACGCTTCTCGCCGCCGCGCGCAGCGCCTCGCTGCTCGCCGAGCGCTTCGACGACGACCGGCCCCTCGACCACACCGGCCGGCACGAGGTGGAGCTGGCCTCGCCCGCGCTGGTGCCGCTCGCCGCGGCGGAGCTGCGCTACTGCGCGCCCACCGCCCGCAGCCGCGGCACCGCCGAGGCGCTGGGCCTCGCGCCCCTGTCCCAGCTCGCCCTGCGTGACTGCGACATGGGCCGCTGGCGCGGGCGCACGCTCGCCGAGGTGACGGCCGTCGAGCCGGGCGCCGTCGACGCCTGGCTGCGCGACCCGCGCTCGGCGCCGCACGGCGGGGAGTCGCTGCTCGCGTTCATATCCCGGGTCGGCGGCTGGCTCGACACGCGGCCGAACGACGACGGCGCGACCGTCGTGGCGGTGGCCGAGCCGGCCGTCGTACGGGCGGCCCTCGTCTACGCGCTCAAGGCGCCCCCGTCGACGTACTGGAACATCGACGTCCGCCCCCTGTCGACCGCCGTCCTCACGGGGAGCGCAGGCCGCTGGAGCGTACGGCTCGACGCCGCGGCCTGAGTCAGGCAGTCAGGCCGCTGCACGCGTGTACGCGGTGGTGAGCACCAGGTCCTTCGCGGGGCCCTTGACCCGCCACTCCATCCGCCAGTCGTCCGGTCCCGTCACCTCGAACTCGCCGCGGTAGAGGTCCGCTGCGCAGGGGTGGTCCGCCGTGTGGCGGCCGGTGCGCAGGTCCAGATCGTGGAAGAAGCGGCCGTCGGAGAACCGCACGACGGCCGTGCCCGGGGTGTCGCCGGGCAGGAAACGCAGGGTGCGCTCGGCGGGCCGGGCGGTGCCGTGCCACACGAAGGTGCCCGCCTCGTGGTGCAGCAGCCCGCCGCCGTCCTCGTACGTGAAGTCGGTGGTCCCGGAGAAGGTGCCGACCGCGTCGCCGGCGAGGTCCCGCACCGTCCGCTCGACGTGCCACCGGCCCGCCAGATGGGCCAGCACGTCGGGAACCGGCCAGGCCTCACTCATCTCGCCCCACCCATCTCGTTGCCCGTGCGCCCCATTTTGCCGCCTGCCGGGACCCCGCCCGGCGACGGGGTTCGCCAGGGGTGGCGGGGTGGGGACAGGCTCGTCGCCGACTGACGGCACGCGTCCGCGGCGATCACTCGCATTGCATAAACGTGCATCAGTGCGTATAGTCATGCCATCCAAGAGGAGGGTTCCATGGCGGTACGCGTAGCAGTGGCAGGGGCAAGCGGATACGCGGGCGGAGAGCTGCTGCGTCTGCTGCTCGCTCATCCCAATGTGGAGATCGGCGCCCTGACCGGCAACTCGAACGTGGGGCAGCCCCTCGGTGCGCTCCAGCCGCACCTGGTGCCGCTGGCCGACCGCGTTCTGGAGCCGACGACCGCCGAGGTGCTGTCCGGGCACCACGTGGTCTTCCTCGCGCTGCCGCACGGGCAGTCCGCCGCCGTCGCCGAGCAGCTCGGCGAGGACACGCTCGTCGTGGACATGGGCGCCGACTTCCGGCTGAAGGACGAGGGCGACTGGGAGAAGTTCTACGGCAGCGCGCACGCCGGGACCTGGCCCTACGGGCTCCCCGAGCTGCCCGGCGCGCGCGCCGCCCTGGAGGGCACCAAGCGCATCGCGGTGCCCGGCTGCTACCCGACCGCCGTCTCCCTCGCGCTCTTCCCCGCGTACGAGGCCGGGCTCGCCGAGCCGGAGGCCGTGGTCGTCGCCGCGTCCGGGACGTCCGGTGCGGGCAAGGCGCCCAAGGCGAACCTGCTCGGTTCCGAGGTCATGGGCTCCATGTCCCCGTACGGCGTGGGCGGCGGGCACCGGCACACCCCCGAGATGATCCAGAACCTGGGCGCCGTCGCCGGTGTGCCGGTCTCCGTCTCCTTCACGCCGACGCTGGCCCCGATGCCGCGCGGCATCCTCGCCACGTGCAGCGCCAAGGCGAAGCCGGGCGTGAGCGCCGAGAGCGTACGGGCCGTCTACGAGAAGGCCTTCGCCGACGAGCCGTTCGTGCACCTGCTCCCGCAGGGCCAGTGGCCCGCGACCTCGTCCGTGTACGGCTCGAACGCCGTGCAGGTGCAGGTCGCGTACGACTCGGCGGCCGGCCGGATCATCGTGATCAGCGCCATCGACAACCTCACCAAGGGCACCGCGGGCGGCGCCCTCCAGAGCATGAACATCGCCCTCGGTCTCGACGAGACCACAGGACTTTCCACGATCGGAGTGGCACCGTGAGCGTCACGGCAGCTAAGGGATTCACGGCCGCGGGCATCGCCGCCGGGATCAAGCAGAACGGCAACCCGGACCTGGCCCTCGTGGTCAACAACGGGCCCCGCCTGGCCGCCGCGGGCGTCTTCACCTCCAACCGCGTGAAGGCCGCGCCGGTGCTCTGGTCGGAGCAGGTCCTCAAGGGCGGGCTCGTGTCCGCCGTCGTCCTCAACTCCGGTGGCGCCAACGCCTGTACGGGTCCCAAGGGATTCCAGGACACGCACGCCACGGCGGAGAAGGTCGCGGAGGTGCTCGGCCTGAACGCGGGCGAGGTCGCCGTCGCCTCGACCGGCCTCATCGGCGAACTCCTCCCCATGGACAAGCTCCTGCCCGGCGTCGACACGGCGGCCGCCCAGCTCAGCCCGCACGGCGGTGAGAAGGCCGCCGTCGCCATCAAGACCACCGACTCCGTGCACAAGACCGCGGTGTTCGAGGGCGACGGCTGGACGGTCGGCGGCATGGCCAAGGGCGCGGGCATGCTCGCCCCCGGCCTCGCCACCATGCTCGTCGTCCTGACCACGGACGCCGACCTCGAGGCCGACGTCCTGGACAAGGCCCTGCGGGACGCCACGAAGGTCACCTTCGACCGCGTCGACTCCGACGGCTGCATGTCGACGAACGACACCGTGCTGCTCCTGGCCTCCGGCGCCGCCGAAGTCGCCCCCGAATACGCCGAGTTCGCCGAAGCCGTCCGCACGGTCTGCGACGACCTCGGGCGTCAGCTCATCGGCGACGCCGAGGGCGCCAGCAAGGACATCAAGGTCGACGTCGTCAACGCCGCGACCGAGGACGACGCCGTCGAGGTGGGCCGTTCCATCGCCCGTAACAACCTCCTCAAGTGCGCGATCCACGGCGAGGACCCCAACTGGGGCCGGGTGCTGTCCGCGATCGGCACGACGTCCGCCGCCTTCGAGCCCGACCGGCTGAACGTCGCCATCAACGGCGTCTGGGTCTGCAAGAACGGCGGCGTCGGCGAGGACCGCGAGCTCGTCGACATGCGCTACCGGGAGGTCGTCATCACCGCCGACCTGGCGGCCGGCTCCGAGACCGCGACGATCTGGACCAACGACCTGACCGCGGACTACGTCCACGAGAACAGCGCGTACAGCTCATGAGCACGACGCGGAAGCACACCGCGCTGCCCAAGGCACAGATCCTCATCGAGGCGCTGCCCTGGCTCACCCGGCACCAGGGCAAGACCGTCGTCATCAAGTTCGGCGGCAACGCCATGATCGACGAGGACCTCAAGGCCGCCTTCGCCCAGGACGTCGTCTTCCTGCACCACGCGGGCCTCAGGCCCGTCGTCGTGCACGGCGGCGGACCGCAGATCAGCAAGGCCCTCGACCGGCACGGCATCGTCAGTGAGTTCAAGGCGGGCCTGCGGGTCACCACCGAGGACGCGATGGACGTCGTGCGGATGGTCCTGGCCGGCCAGGTGCAGCGCGAGCTCGTCGGGCTCCTCAACGAGCACGGCCCGCTCGCCATCGGCCTCACCGGCGAGGACGCGCACACGATCACCGCCACCAAGCACCAGCCCGAGATCGACGGGGAACTCGTCGACATCGGCCGGGTCGGCGAGATCACCGCGATCGACACCGGTGCCATCGAGGCCCTGCTCGCCGACGGCCGTATCCCCGTCGTCTCCTCGATCGCCCGCTCCCAGGACGACGGACATGTCTACAACGTCAATGCCGATACGGCGGCTGCGGCGCTCGCTGCGGCGCTGGACGCCGAGACCCTGATGGTCCTGACCGACGTCGAAGGCCTCTACGAGGACTGGCCGAACTCCGACGAGGTCATCAGCCGGCTCACCGCCAAGCAGCTGGAGAAGCTCCTTCCCGAGCTGGCCAGCGGCATGGTCCCGAAGATGGAGGGCTGCCTGCACGCCGTACGCAACGGCGTGACGACCGCCCGCGTCATCGACGGCCGGGTCCCGCACTCGATCCTGCTGGAGATCTTCACCGACGAGGGCATCGGCACGATGGTCGTGCCGGACGCCCCCGAGGCCATCGACGTGCACACCACCGACGTACAAGCCATCGACAAGCAGGGGGAGTCATGAGCAACCAGGAGCTGACCGCGCGCTGGCAGGGCGCGCTCATGGACAACTACGGCACGCCCCGGCTGCCCCTGGTCCGCGGCGCGGGCGCCAAGGTGTGGGACGCCGACGGCAAGAGTTACGTCGACTTCGTCGGCGGCATCGCGGTCAACGCCCTCGGCCACGCGCACCCCGCGGTCGTCCAGGCGGTCACCGAGCAGATCGCGTCGCTCGGCCATGTCTCGAACCTCTTCGTCGCCGAGCCGCCCGTCGCGCTCGCCGAGCGGCTCCTCCAGCTCTTCGGCCGGTCCGGCCGCGTGTACTTCTGCAACTCGGGCGCCGAGGCCAACGAGGGCGCCTTCAAGATCGGCCGCCTGACGGGCCGTTCGCACATGGTCGCCACGCACGGCGGCTTCCACGGCCGGACCATGGGCTCCCTCGCGCTGACCGGCCAGCCCGGCAAGCAGGAGCCGTTCCTGCCGCTGCCCGGCGACGTCACGCATGTCCCGTACGGGGATGCCGAGGCGCTGCGGGCGGCGGTCACGGAAGAGACCGCGCTGGTGATCATCGAGCCGATCCAGGGCGAGAACGGCGTCGTCGTGCCGCCCGCCGGCTACCTCAGGGCGGCCAGGGAGATCACCCGGGCCACCGGCACCCTCCTCGTCCTCGACGAGGTGCAGACCGGCATCGGCAGGACCGGGCACTGGTTCGCGTACCAGGCGGAGGAGGGCATCGACCCCGACATCGTCACGCTCGCCAAGGGCCTCGGCGGCGGACTGCCCATCGGCGCGACCGTTGCGTTCGGCGAGGCGGCCGAGCTGCTGAGGCCCGGTCAGCACGGCACGACGTTCGGCGGGAACCCCGTCGCGTGCGCGGCCGGCCTCGCGGTGCTCGACACCGTCGCGGGCGAGGGCCTCCTGGACAACGTGAAGCGCACGGAGGCCCGGCTGAGGGACGCGATCGCGTCACTCAAGCACCCGCTCGTCAGCCATGTAAGGGGCGCCGGGCTCCTCCTGGGTATCGTGCTCACCGAGCCGCTCGCGCCCCAGGTGCAGCAGGCGGCTCAGGATGCCGGCCTCCTGGTGAACGCGCCCGCCCCCGATGTCGTCCGGCTCATGCCGCCGCTCAACCTCCACGACGACGAGGTGGACGCCTTCCTCCAGGCGCTGCCAGGCGTCCTGGACAAGGCCCTCGAAGGGGCCGACGGGGAAGGACGATCCTGAGGAATGGGACGACGACGATGAGTCAGGCGCAGGACAACGAGCACGCCGCGGGACCCGCCGTGCCGCAGACCCGCACCGCGCGCCACCGCCGGATCGTGGACATCCTCAACCGGCAGCCGGTGCGCTCGCAGAGCCAGCTGGCGAAGCTGCTCGCCGACGACGGCCTCACGGTCACGCAGGCGACGCTCTCCCGGGACCTGGACGAGCTGGGCGCGGTCAAGATCCGCAACACCGGCGGCGAGCTGATCTACGCGGTGCCCAGCGAGGGCGGCTTCCGCACCCCGCAGGCCCCGCTGGGCGGCTCGGCCAAGGAGGAGCGGATGCGGCGGCTCGCGGGGGAACTGCTGATCTCCGCGGAGGCCTCGGCGAATCTCGTGGTCCTGCGCACCCCGCCCGGTGCCGCCCAGTTCCTCGCCTCGGCGATCGACCAGGCGGAACTCCAGGTGATCCTGGGGACGATCGCGGGTGACGACACCTTGATGCTGATCAGCCGCGACCCGGCCGGCGGGCAGGCGCTCGCCGACCATCTGCTGCGGCTCGCCCAGAACGATCACTGAGTGCGCTGGATCCGAGCGCGCTGAATCGTTCTGGCTCGCGCCCCGGACCGCCCGATGTTCACGGGTGGTCCGGGGCGCTGTCGCGTTCTCAGGCCTGCTCGGCGCGGCGCGCCCGGTACGACATCCAGGCCGCGACCAGGGCGCCCGACACGTTGTGCCACACGGAGAACACCGCCGCGGGGAGCGCCGCGAGCGGGCTGAAGTGGGCCGTGGCCAGGGACGCGGCGAGCCCCGAGTTCTGCATGCCGACCTCGAACGCCATCGCGCGGGACGCGGGCGCCCCGAGGCGTGCGAGCTTTCCGGCGCCGTAACCGAGCGCGAGGCCGAGGCCGTTGTGGAGGACGACGGCGAGCAGGACCAGGCCGGCGGCCGACTTGATCGCCGTCGCGCTGCCCGCGACGACCACGGCGACGATGACGGCGATCGTCAGCGCCGACAGCCAGGGCAGGGCGCCGAGCACCCGGTCGACGTACCGGCCGAGGACCAGGCGCACGACGAGCCCCGCGACGACCGGCAGCAGCACGGTCTTGAGGATGTCCGTGACCATCGACCCCGCGTCCACCGGCAGGAACTCGCCCGCGAGCAGCAGTGTCAGCGGCGGCGTGACGAGCGGGGCGAGCACGGTCGAGACGGTGGCGACGGAGACGGACAGGGCGACGTCGCCGCGCGCCAGGTAGGTCACCACGTTGGAGGCCGTGCCGCTCGGGGCGCAGCCCACGAGGATGACGCCCGCCGCCAACTGGGGCGGCAGATCGAGGGCGTTGGCTATCAGCCAGCCGAGCCCCGGCATGATCACGTAGTGCGCGACGAGCCCGAGGCCGACGGCCCAGGGCCGCTTGGCGACGCCCTTGAAGTCGTGCAGGGTCATCGTGAGTCCCATGCAGAACATCACCACACCCAGCAGGTACGGGACGTTCGTCTTCCAGCTCGCGAAGGCGTCCGGCAGGGCGAGCCCGATGCCGCCCGCCGCGAGCACGAGTACGGGGAACACGGTGACGGCCAGGCGCGCCGCGCGGTTGCCGGTGTCCGACGACTGGGGGATCAATTGTTCGGTCTGCACCGGGCGATGCAACGCCGCCGCCCGGTGTGCCCGCAACCCCGTCTCGTTATGTGGTCCCTACATCTTCATGAGGCCCTCACATCTTCCCCGTCCTCATCAGGGAGTCACCGACCAGGTCTCCCCGTCCGCCGTCACCGCGAAAGCCGTGACACCGGGCTGCGCCTCCAGCCACGCCCGCGCCCCCGGACCCATCGCGTACGCGGCGGTCGCCCAGGTGTCCGCGTCGGTGAGCCCCTCGTGGACGACGGTCAGGGAGGCGAGACCGCCGACGGGCGCCTGCCCGGTGTGCGGGTCGACGATGTGGCAGCCGCGCTCCGCGGGACCCGACGTGGCCACCGCGAGCGTGCCCTGCCGGGACTCGACGACCGCCGCCACCTGGCCCGGGCACAGCGGATGCGCGACGCCCACGCGCCACGGGCCGCCGTGGAGCTGGACGTCGCCGCCGCCGTTCAGGCAGACGCCGGTCGCGCCCGCGGAGAGCAGCGCCTCGGCCGCTCGCTCCACCGCCCACCCCTTGACGAGGCCACTCGGGTCGAAGCCCCCGGAGTGCCCCGCCGTGAACCAGCCACCGGTGTGCTCCCGCGCCCGCTCGCACAGCCGCAGCACCTCGCGGACCTCGGGCGCACAGCCCTGGGGCGCGAGCTCGCCCCGGGCGATCCGGCTGACCGCGCTGTCCTCGCGGTACGTCGAGAAGACGGCGTCCACGTGACGCAGCCACGCCTCCGCCTCGTCGAGCGCCCGCGGACCCACGTCCGCGCCGCGCACCGTGATCGAGAACACCGTGCCCATGGTGTGCATCACCCGGTGCAGCCCGGCCGTGTCACCCACGGGCCTGGTCCAGCGCGCTCTGCAGCGACGTCATGTAGCCCTCACTGGTGAACGTGGCGCCGGAGACCGTGTCGATCCGGGCACTCTGGGCGTCCAGGGTCTCCTGCACGAGGGTCGGCACCGAGGACGAGGCGATGTCCTGGCTGCGCCGGTCGCCCGACGGGGTCTTGACGGCACGGGCGGCGGTGATCTTCGAGCCGTCGACGGTGATCTCGACCTGGACGGGGCCGTAACGCGTCTGCACCGTCTCGCCGGTGAGGGTCCGCTTGCCGGCCCCCGTGCCGGAGGTACCGCCCGACGCGGCCGACGAACCGGCCGGGTCGGGCGTGCGCGCCGGCGCGGACGCCGTGACGGGCTGCGCGTGCGGCTTGAGCGCGAGCGCCAGCGTCGTGACGGTGACGGTCGCGACGCAGGTCAGTACGGTACGGCGGATCGGATGGGCTCTCATGGCGCGGCTCACAGCTCGAAGGACTCGTAATGGACACGGGAAGCGGGCACCCCGGCCTCGCGCACGGCGTCGTACGAGGCGAGCGCGAGACCGTGAGGCCCGCACAGGTACACGTCGTGGGCCGCGATGTCGGGGAGCATCCGGCGCAGGCCGTCCGCAGTGATCGCCGCGCGGGTCCCGTCGGCGCCGTTCAGCGCGTACACGAGACGGGCGCCGCGGCCGGCCGCTATCGACTCCAGCTCGCCGCGCAGCGCCAGGTCGTCGGCGGTGCGCGCCCGGTACAGCAGCGTGAGGTCACCCGGGGCCGCAGGCAGCGTCTCGAAGAGCGTGCGCAGCGGCGTGATGCCGGTGCCGCCCGCGACCAGCAGCACCCGGCGTGAGCGCCGCAGCCCCGCCGTCAGCGCCCCGTACGGTCCCTCCGCCCAGACCCGTGTGCCCCGCGTGAGGCCCGCTACGGACGCGCTGTGGTCGCCGAGCGCCTTCACGGTGATCCGGAGGAACCCGCCGCGCGGCACCGCCGACAGGGAGTACGGGTGCGAGGCGCCCCACATGCCGGGCGCCAGGAACCGCCAGCGGAAGAACTGCCCCGGCTCCGCGCCCAGCCTCTCCAACCGCCGCCCGCTCACCCACACCGACGTCACCCCGGGCGCCTCCCGCACGACGGCCTCGACCCGCAGCCGGTGCCGGAGGTTGAGCCGCACCGGCACAAGGACCCGGAACCACAGCACGAGCGCGGCCACGCCCAGATAGAGGGCGTACCAGGCCGTACGGGCGGTCGCACCGCCCGCGAAGTCGGCCCCGAGCGCCAGCTGGTGCCCGAACGCGAGGAAGATCGCGGCATACGTCAGGACGTGCAGGTAGTACCAGGTCTCGTACCGCATCCGGCGGCGCACCGCCCGCGCCGACACGAACCCCACCAGCACGAGCACGGCCGCGCCCACGGTGCCCTTCAGCATCTCCGGGTAGTCGAGGACGATCGTGCCGAGCTCCGACACCGGATCGGTGCGGCTCTGCGCCGCGTAGCCGAGCGTGATCAAGGTGATGTGGCCGAGGAGGAGGCCGATCGTCCAGCGGCCGGCCGAGGCGTGCCAGCGCGCGGTCCTGTCGCTGCCGAGCCCCTTCTCCAGAAGCGGGACACGCGCCATCAGGGCGACGAGCAGCGCACACATGTAGCCGCACATCAGGCCCATGATCCGGCCCGCCCCTGTCAGCCAGCCGTCGGCGCCGGACACGACTCCGGTGCCCTGCCACCACAGGGCGAGCACGGCGGCACCGCCCGCGCACGCGGCGGCCAGGAGCGGCACCGCGGGGGAGCGGCGGCGCACCGGGCGCGGGGCGCGGTGGCGGAGCGGCGGGGGGCTGTGCGTGGTGGTCACCGGGGCGGCTCCTCGTCGGATCGGGGTCGGGTGGACCGGACAGAACGCAACTCTGCGGCCCGAACCTCTGAGCGGGCTCTGAACGGGGGGCCTCGTGCGTTCTTCTGAGGGAACGCACAGCGCCGCGTTATGCGGAGCGAACACGGCAGCGCGTTCTTCAGAGCGAACTCACAGCAATCCGAGAGATTCTGGAGACGACATGAACGACCGCCCCGCACTCACCCGCCCCGACGGCGCCCCCGTGCGCGTCCTCGTCGTCGACGACGAACCCGACATCGCCGAGGTCGTCACCGGAGTCCTGCGCTACGAGGGCTGGGACGTCCGCACCGCAGGGACCGGCCGCGACGCCGTGCGCGAAGGACTCGACTTCCGTCCCGACGCCGTCGTCCTCGACATCATGCTGCCGGACCGCGACGGCCTGTCCGTCCTGCGCGAACTGCGCGCCGCGCAGCCGCACGTCTGCGTGCTCTTTGTCACGGCCCGCGACACCGTCGAGGACCGGGTCGCCGGCATCACCGCGGGCGGCGACGACTACGTGACCAAGCCGTTCAGCCTGGAGGAACTGGTCGCGCGGCTCCGCGGTCTGCTGCGCCGGGCCGGCATGACGAGGGAGCGGGCCGAGAGTGCCCTGCTCACGGTCGGCGACCTGGTCATGGACGAGGACGCGCACGACGTCACGCGGGGCGGCGAGGCCGTCGACCTGTCCCCGACCGAGTTCGCCCTGCTGCGCTGCCTGATGCACAACCCCCGCCGCGTCCTCAGCAAGTCCCAGCTCCTCGACCGGGTCTGGTCCTACGACTTCGGCGGCCAGGCCCACGTCGTCGAGCTCTACGTCTCGTACCTCCGCAAGAAGATCGACGCCGGCCGCGAACCCATGATCCACACCGTGCGGGGCGCCGGATACGTCCTGAAGCCGGCGGGCCGATGAGCCGTCCGCGCCTTCGGATCCCGCACACCTTGCGCGCCCGCCTCACCGCCGGCCTCGTCGCGCTGCTCGCCATCAGCTGCGCGGCCGTCGGTGTGGCCGCCGTCGTGGAGCTGCGCGGCTTCCTCACCGGGCGCCTCGACCAGCAGCTCCACGACGCCGGGAGCGCCCTGCCGGAGAGCCTCGAACACAGCGGCCGCGGGCCTGACGACCACGACGGCGACGAGCACGCCGACACCCGCCGCCAGGCCACCGGAACCCTCGGCGCCCGGCTGGTCGGCCCCACCGTCACCAACGCCGCCGTCATCAGGGCGGGCGCCGTGTCCGACGGCGCCGCCGACCTGAGCGTGCGCCTGACCGACGCCGACCGCAGGACTCTCGCCGCCGTGCCGGTCGATGGGCAAGGGCACACCATCCGGCTGTCGTCCCTGGACCACTACCGGGTCGAGGCCCGGGAGGGGAAGGACGGCGACGTGCTCCTCACGGGCCTGCCGCTGGAGCCCGTCGAGGCCACCGTGCACCGCCTCGAACTCGTCGCGGCGGGCGTCTTCGGGATCGCGCTCGCCGCCACCGGCGTCGCCGGGGCCCTCTGGGTGCGCTGGTCCCTGCGCCCGCTGAGCCGGGTCGCCGCGACCGCCACCCACGTCAGCGAACTGCCGCTCGCCAGCGGCGAGGTGGCCCTGCCCCCGCGCGCCCCCGAGTCCGACCCGCGCAGCGAGGTCGGCCAGGTGGCGTCCGCCTTCAACCGCATGCTCGGCCACGTCGAGGACGCGCTCACCCGCCGGCACGCCTCCGAGGAGCGCCTGCGCAGCTTCTCCGCCGACGCCAGCCACGAGCTGCGTACCCCCGTCGCCTCCATCCGCGGCCACGCGGAACTCGCACTCCTGCACCGGGGCCCCGTACCCGCCGAGGTCCGCCGCGCACTGGAGCGCATCGCCGCGGAGTCCGGACGGATGGGCGAGGTGGTCGAGGACCTGCTCCTGCTCGCCCGCCTGGACGCGGGCCGGCCCCTGGAACGCGAGCCGGTCGACCTCACGCGCCTCGTGCTCGACGCGGTCACCGACGCCCGGGCGGCGGGCCCGGACCACCGCTGGGCCATGGCGCTCCCGGAGGAACCGGTCACCGTCACGGGCGACGAGCACCGCCTCCACCAGGCCGTCGCCAACCTCCTGGCCAACGCCCGCCTGCACACCCCGCCCGGCACCCGGGTCACCGCCCGTATCGACGCCGACGAGCTCGGGGTGTCGCTGTCGGTACGGGACGACGGCCCCGGCGTTGCGGAGGAGATCCGCGACGGGATCTTCGAACGCTTCACCCACGGCGACCGGCCCAGGCCGGCCGGGGCGGGCGGCGGCACCGGACTCGGCCTCGCCATCGTCACGGCGGTCGCGGAGGCACACGGCGGCACCGCGACACTGCGCAGCGAGCCGGGCGAGACCGTGTTCACGGTCCGCCTTCCGAAGGCGCCGCCTCAGTAGCGCGTGATCGCCGTCGTGCCGCTCGCCGTCCCGATCGCGATGTGCGGCCGCCGGCCGGGCTCGGCCCAGCGCAGGATGCGCCGCATCGCGTCCGCCGGGACCGACACGCACCCGGCCGTCGCCCCGCGCCCGTTCACGTGCAGGAAGATCCCCGCTCCGCGGCCGCGCACCGGCCGGTCGTAGTTGTAGGCGATGACGAAGGCGTGCGTGTACTGGGTCGCGTACGTCACGAGGTGCTCGGACTCGGCGGCGCGGCAGTCGGCCGGGCGCGGCTCGGTCCAGCGGTTGTAGGACCGTGAGTCGTTGTCCTGGCACCACCACGAGTCCTGGTGCACGCGCCGGTAGGCGCTGGCCGTGCCGGTGGGCGCGGGCTCGATCCCGAAGGCGTAGGGCAGGCCGTACAGACCCGTGGGTGTCGTGTACGTGCCCTGCTTGCGCGAGCCGCCGTCGGCGAGGCCCTTCGCGCCGAACCGCGCCGCCGCCGAACCTGCCGCGACCCACAACCCGTCGCGCCGGTCCCACCAGGTGACGGTGCCGGTGGTGGAGCCCGTGCGCGCGGCCTGTGCGGTGACCAGCTGGGAGCCGCCGCCCGTGTCGGCCATCCGCGCGGGCAGCGGCGCGGGCCCGCCGGGCGGTGCGGCCCCCAGGATCAGCAGGGCGGTCGTCGCGGCCAGGGACGCGATGGTGACGGATCGTGAACGCATGTGTCAGACGGTAGTCGGGGGCAGCGGAAGCGGCAGCCCCGGAAGTCCGTCCATGCTGTGCTCGATGTGTTCCTTCTTCTTGAAGTACTCGCTCAGGGAGGCGTCGTCCTCGCGCGCGAAGCGCTTCCCGTGCAGATCGCGGTCCGCGTCGTACGACATGAAGGGGACCGCGTATCCGCAGCTGTCGCGGATGAGTTCGGCTGTGACGACGATGATCGCGCGCAGGCCGTGCTGGGTCGGGTCGATATCGGGGAAGTGTTCGAGCAGCTCCTTGAACCTGGCGTCGTCACGGAAGACGGGTTCGCCGTGGCCGTGCACCCGGACGATGTTCGGAGGGCCCTGGAAGGCGCACCACATGAGAGTGATGCGGCCGTTCTCGCGAAGGTGCGCGATGGTCTCGGCGGTGCTTCCGGCGAAGTCGAGATAGGCGACGGTCCGCTCGCCGAGCACGGCGAAGGATCCGGTCAGCCCCTTGGGGGAGAGGTTCACCGTGCCGCCCTCGGAGAGGGGAGCCGTCGCGGTGAAGAACATGGGCTGCGCCTCGATGAAGGTGCGCAGCCTGCCGTCTATGCGTTCGTAGGTCTTTCCCATGGTTCTGGATTATCGACCCGAGATCGTTCGTCTGTCTAAGAATTTCGCGCGCGTCTCGGTCTGTGGAGGGCTGAGTGGAGGGCTCGATCGACGGGCCGATTGACGAATCATGCAGTCGAATGCATACTCATGCATGACGTCATCGACGTCTTCGCCCTGTCCTCGAAGAACGCGGCGAAGCGCGACCTCGCCTGATACCCGTTACGGGAAGGGGCGGGACGGGGAAGAGAAAACCCGCCCCGCGTCACCGCACATCTAGGAGCAACCGTGAGCAGCAACACCGGCGATGTCCGCCTCTGGGGCGGCCGGTTCGCCGACGGCCCCGCCGAGGCCCTGGCGAAACTCTCCGCCTCGGTCCACTTCGACTGGCGCCTGGCGCCGTACGACATCGCCGGCTCCCGCGCCCACGCGCGCGTGCTGCACAAGGCGGGCCTGCTCACCGAGGACGAGCTGACCCGCATGCTCGCCGGCCTCGACCAGCTCGAAGCGGATGTGGCGGACGGTTCGTTCGTCGGGACGATCGCCGACGAGGACGTCCACACGGCGCTGGAGCGCGGCCTGCTTGAGCGCCTCGGCGTCGACCTCGGCGGCAAGCTGCGCGCCGGCCGGTCCCGCAACGACCAGGTCGCCACGCTCTTCCGGATGTACCTGCGTGACCACGCGCGCGTCATCGGCGGCCTCGTCACCGACCTCCAGGACGCGCTCGTCGGCCTCGCCGAGGCGCACGCCGACGTCGCCATGCCGGGCCGTACGCACCTCCAGCACGCCCAGCCGGTCCTGTTCGCGCACCACGTCCTCGCCCACGTCCAGTCCCTGTCCCGGGACGCCGAGCGGCTGCGGCAGTGGGACGAGCGCACGGCGGTCTCGCCGTACGGCTCCGGCGCCCTGGCCGGTTCGTCGCTCGGCCTCGACCCTGAGGCCGTCGCGAAGGACCTCGGCTTCGAGCACGGCTCGGCCGCCAACTCCATCGACGGCACCGCGTCGCGGGACTTCGTCGCGGAGTTCGCCTTCATCACCGCGATGATCGGCGTGAACCTCTCGCGCATCGCCGAGGAGATCATCATCTGGAACACGAAGGAGTTCTCCTTCGTCACTCTCCACGACGCCTTCTCCACCGGCTCGTCGATCATGCCGCAGAAGAAGAACCCGGACATCGCCGAGCTCGCCCGCGGCAAGTCCGGCCGCCTGATCGGCAATCTGACCGGCCTGATGGCCACGCTCAAGGCCCTCCCGCTCGCGTACAACCGCGACCTCCAGGAGGACAAGGAGCCGGTCTTCGACTCCTGCGACCAGCTCGAGGTCCTGCTGCCCGCGTTCACCGGCATGATGGCCACGCTCACGGTCAACCGGGAGCGGATGGAGGAGCTCGCCCCGGCCGGCTTCTCGCTCGCCACCGACATCGCCGAATGGCTCGTCAAGCAGGGCGTGCCGTTCCGCGTCGCGCACGAGGTCGCCGGCGAGTGCGTCAAGGAGTGCGAGCAGCACGGCATCGAGCTCGACCAGCTGACGGACGACCAGTTCGCGAAGATCTCCGAGCACCTCACGCCCGAGGTGCGCACCGTCCTCAACGTGCAGGGCGCGCTCGCCTCGCGGTGCGGCCGGGGCGGCACCGCTCCTTCGGCCGTCGCGGTGCAGCTCGCCGAGGTGAAGGACGACCTCGCCGTGCAGCGCGCGTGGGCCGAAGCCAAGTCCTGACCTGCCTTTTGTGCGGCCCGGCCCTTCAGGGGGCCGGGCCGCGCCGCGTTGTCAGTGGCTCCCTCTAAAGTTTCCGCAGCTCACCGAGTGGCTGGAGCGCCACGAGCGCGACTGCCGGGAGCGCGCCGAGCGCTGGATGACCCGCTCCCTTCCCGTACCGGCCGCAGTGCTCGCCGAGGTCTGGCCCGACCCGGCCTGGCGAGCGGCCTTGTAGGACCTGGTCGTCACCGGCGACGACGGCGAGGTCGCCGGGTTCCTGCGCGACGCCGACCCTCCTGCGTCGCGCGGGCCTGTCCACCGCCGCCGAGCTGCTCGACGCGCTGCGCAGATCCGCGGCCGAGCGGGGCCGCGACGGATTCGGCCGCCTCGGTCCGGCGGACACCGACGCGTTCGCCCGCGCCTGGCTCGCCACGGCCCGTTACCTCGACGAGGCGTCCGCAGCCCTGTGCCGCGGCGCCTGGCAGATCTGACCCGCACCCCACGCGCGCACCCCACCCCACCCGCACACCCCACGCGCGCACCCCACCCCCGTCGCCGAGCGATTCACTTCCTATCCCTGTATATCCACCTACTCATAAGACATCCACGCCCCTGGTGAGACAAGCATGTCTCACATGGACTACCCTCGTCTCATGTCAGTCGACCGAGAACAGGTGCTGCGCACCGCCGCCGCCCTGCTCACCCGCAAGGCCACGGCCACGATGGACGAGGTGGCCAGGGCGGCCGGTCTCAGCCGCGCCACGCTGCACCGGCACTTCGCGGGCCGGGACGCACTCGTCAGGGCCCTGGAAGAACTGGGGATCCAGGAGTGCGAGGCCGCCCTCGATGCGGCCCGGCTCGACGAGGGCGGCGCCGACGAGGCCGTACGCCGGCTGGTGACGGCGATCCAGCCGTGCGCCGGACTCCTCGCCTTCCTCGTCACGGAGAACCAGCTCTTCGAGGGCGAATCGCAGAACGAGGGCTGGGCCCGGCTCGACGCCCGCATCGCCGCGCTGTTCACGCGCGGCCAGGAGCGCGGCGAGTTCCGGATCGACCTGACACCCGCGTGGCTCACGGAGGCGCTCTACAGCCTGATCGGCGGGGGCGCATGGGCCGTACAGGACGGCCGGGTGGCCGCCAAGGACTTCACACACATGATCGTCGAGCTTCTGCTCGGCGGCGCCAACCGGAGAGTGGAACCATGACCAGCACACACCAGCGCACATCCGCGGCGGAGGTGGAGCCGAGGCCCGGGCGAGGACGATGGCTCGCGCTCCCCGTCCTCGTGCTCGCGGTGCTCCTGGTCGCGGTCGACGCGACGGTGCTCGGTCTCGCGACGCCGTACATCAGCGAGGACCTGGAACCGACCGGCACGCAGCTCCTGTGGATCGGCGACGTCTACTCGTTCGTGATCGCGGGACTCCTGGTCTCCATGGGCAGCCTCGGCGACCGCATCGGCCGTAAGAAGCTGCTGCTCACGGGCGCGGTCGCGTTCGGCGCCGTCTCGGTGCTCAACGCGTACGCGACGACCCCCGAAATGATGATCCTGGCCCGGGCCCTGCTCGGCGTCGCGGGCGCCACCCTGATGCCCTCGACCCTCGCCCTGATCCGCAACATCTTCACCGACCCGCGCGAGCGTTCCCTCGCCGTCGGCATCTGGGGCGCGGCGGCCTCGGCGGGCGCGGCGGTGGGTCCCGTCGTCGGCGGATTCCTGCTCGAACACTTCTGGTGGGGCTCGGTCTTCCTGATCAACCTGCCCGTCATGGCGGTCCTCGTCGTCGTCGGCATCAAGCTGCTGCCCGAGTCGAAGAACCCGGCCGGCGGGCCGTGGGACCTGATCAGCGTCGTCCTGTCCCTCGTCGGCATGATCGGTGTCGTCTACGCGATCAAGCAGGCCGCGTCGCACGGCCTCGGCTGGGAGGTGCCGGTGTCCGGCGCGCTCGGACTGGCCGCTCTGACCTGGTTCGTCCGCCGCCAGCTCACGCTGCCCGCGCCGCTCCTCGACATGCGGCTGTTCCGCCACCGCGGATTCTCGGCCGCCGTCCTCGCCGACCTGCTCACCATCCTCGGCCTTTCGGGCCTGGTGTTCTTCCTCTCCCAGTTCCTGCAACTGGTCCAGGGGCGCGGCCCGTTCGAGGCCGGTCTCGCCGAACTGCCCGCCGCCATCGGCGCGGTGGCGGCCGGACTGGTCGCGGGTACGGTGGCGCGCCGGTTCTCCGTGCGCTCCGTCGTCGCGGGCGGCCTCGCCGCGGTGGGCCTCGCTCTGGCCGGGCTGACCGGACTCAGCCAGTCGACCGGCTATCCGCTGCTCGGGGCCGTGCTCCTGATCGTGGGCGTCGGCGCGGGGTTCTCGTTCACCGTCACGGCCGACGTGATCCTGTCCAGTGTGCCGAAGGAGCAGGCGGGCTCGGCGTCCGCGGTCTCCGAGACGGCGTACGAACTGGGCGCGGCTCTCGGCATCGCCCTGCTCGGCTCCATCGTCATGGGCGTCTACCGGGACTTCACGGCCCCAGCCGGCACCTCGCCCGAGGTGACGTCGGCCGCCCACGAATCCCTGGGCGGAGCGGTCGAGTCCGTCTCGGCGCTGCCCGCGCACACCGCGAGCGAACTGCTCACGGCGGCGCAGGGCGCCTTCGCCGACGGGCTGCGGGCCGCCGCGGGCGTCGGCGCGGCGGTGCTCCTCGCGACGGCTGTGGCGGCGTGGTTCCTGCTGCGCGGCCAGAAGCTGGAGGACGGCGTCGAACACCCGTGGAGGACGCGTCCGCACGGATGACGACACGGCCGTACGGATGACGCACTTTCAGCGGGCGTCCGGACGGCCATACGCATGACGAAGGGCCGCACCCACCGGGTGCGGCCCTTCGTGACGCTCAAGTGCTACCGGCTCACGCGGCCTTCGCCTTGGTCGCGTACATGTCCACGTACTCCTGGCCGGACAGGCGCATGACCTCCGCCATCACCGAGTCCGTCACGGCGCGCAGCACATAGCGGTCGCGGCCCATGCCGTCGTAGCGCGAGAACTCCATCGGCTCGCCGAAGCGGACCGTGACGCGGCCGGGCCGCGGGAGGCCGCTGCCGCCCGGCTGGAGCTTGTCCGTGCCGATCATCGCGAACGGGACGACGGGCGCGCCCGTCATCAGGGTCAGCCGGGCGATGCCGGTGCGGCCGCGGTAGAGCCGGCCGTCGGGGGAGCGGGTGCCCTCGGGGTAGATGCCGAAGACCTGGCCCTCCTCCAGGACGCGGCGGCCGGTCATGAGCGCCGCGACACCGCCGTTGGCGCCGTCGCGGTCGACCGGGATCATGCCGACGCCGGTGAAGAACCACGCCATGACACGGCCCTTGAGGCCCTTGCCGGTGACGTACTCGTCCTTGCCGATGAACAGGACCTGACGGTCACACACGATCGGCAGCACGATCGAGTCGATGAAGGTCAGGTGGTTGCCCGCGAGAATGACAGGACCGGTGCCCGGGATGTTCTCGGCGCCCTCCACCCGGGGGCGGAACATCAGGCGCATGATCGGTGAGAGCACTGCCTTGATGAACGCGAAACGGGACAACGGGCCCTCCGGTGTCAAGGGGTGGCGGCCTAAGCCGTGGCTGGATGAGCTGAAGTCTGTGCAGGTGAGGACGATACTCGCGGCCCCCGGCCCGTTGCACATCGGGTTCACGCACTCGATACGCAGTGTTGACCATTATTTACGCTCAGTTGGCCGTCACGCGGCGCGCAGGAGTCACCCCGCATCACCTTTCCGTTCGGCCCAAGGTCTCCCACTGGACACTCCCGCACACCTACGATCGGTGCGCTTTGACAGGTGCAAGGCAGCGATGTGGGAGGAGTGCTCAATGGGGATGCGGAAGTCACAGGAGTCCCGGGGGTCGCAGCTCGGCCGCCGTTCGGTACTGGGTGCGGCGGTGCTCGGCGCGGGCGGAGCCGTCCTGGGCGCGCCCGGCGTGGCGAGCGCCGACGAGCGCGGCAGTGGCGGACATCACGGCGGTGGCGGCTACCAGAGCCTGCCTGTGCCCACCGTCATCGCCCACCGCGGTACGAGCGGCTACCGCCCGGAGCACACCTTCGGCTCGTACCAGCTGGCCCTGGACATGGGCGCGCACGTCATCGAGGCGGGCGACCTCGTGCCCACCAAGGACGGTCACCTCGTATGCCGTCACGAGCCGGAAATCGGCGGGACGACCGACGTCTCCGCGCACCCCGAGTTCGCGGGCCGCAAGACCACCAAGAGCCTCGACGGGGTCGCCACCACCGGCTGGTTCACCGAGGACTTCACGCTCGCCGAGCTGAAGACCCTGCGCGCCAAGGAGCGCATCCCGGCCAACCGCCAGCGCAACACCCTCTACGACGGCCGCTGGGAGATCCCCACCTTCGAAGAGGTCCTCACGTGGCGGGAGCGGCAGAGCCGCGAGCGCGGCAAGGAGGTGTGGATCCACGTCGAGACCAAGCACCCCACCTACTTCCGCAAGCTCGGCCTCGGCCTCGAGGAGCGCGTCGCCACGCTCCTGCGCAAGTACGGCGTGAACAGGAAGAATTCGCCCGTCTTCCTCCAGTCCTTCGAGCCGACCAGCATCCAGCGCCTGAACAGGCTGGTCGACAACCCGCTCGTCGTGCTCCTGTCGGCCGCGAACTCCCGCCCCTGGGACTTCGTCGACGCCGGTGACCCGCGCACGGTCGCCGACCTCATCACCCCCAAGGGCCTGGACGAGATCGCCTCGTACGCCCAGGGCATCGGGCCCACGCTCGACCTCGTCATCCCCAAGGACAAGGACGGCAAGCTCCTCGCGCCCACCACGCTGGTCAAGGACGCGCACGCCGCGGGCCTGATCCTGCACCCGTACACGATGCGCAACGAGAACACCTTCCTGCCCGCCGACTTCAAGAAGGGCACCGACCCGAACGCCTACGGTGACGCGTTCGGCGCCTTCAAGACCTATCTGGCCACCGGCATCGACGGCATCTTCTCGGACAACTGCGACACGGCGCTCCTCGCCCGCGAGGACTTCCTGAAGGCCTGACCTCCCTCAGCGCGCCGTCAACACCGCGCACCCCGGCCCCGGTTGGGGTGACGCGCGGCCGCCCCGGCAACCGCGCGCCCGGGCGGCCGCGTCCCGCCCGGCATGACGTACGACCTGGTCATCGACGCCCTGCGCCCGCTCATCGCCGCCGAGGTCTCGGCGGAGACCGCTGACGGCGCGGGCGAACCCGGCGACCTCGAACAGGCCGTCTGGCTGCGCCTGCTGGAGCGCATCGACTCCGACGGCCCGCCCGCCGACCCCGCAGCCTGGCTCACCGCCACCGTCAGATCCGAGGCGCGCCGCACCCGCCACGCCGCGCTGCGCGAGATCCCGTACGTCACGGAGCCCGCCGACGACTTCGAACACGGCCCGGAACAGCGGGCGCTGGCCGGCGACCGCCACCGCGCGCTGCACGCCGCCGTGCGCAGACTGCCCGGGCGCTGCCCCCGCGTCGTGGCCGCTCTCCTGTCACCACAGGACCTCACCTACCGCGAGATCGCAGGGGAGTTGGGTATCTCACAGGGCAGCCTCGGTCCGGAACGTTCCAGATGTCTGGGATGCCTGCGCAGAATGCTGGCAGCAGAGGTTGCGGCTCCTGAACCGTGGGGAAAGGAGCGGTAGACAACCGGCGGAGCAGGTGAGCGGGAGGCATGCACACATGGGCATGAGCGTGATCATCTCTGCGGCGACCGAGCAGGACGCCGAGAAGATCCTCAAACTTCAGTACCTGTGCTACCAGAGCGAGGCCGAGCTCTACGGCGACTACTCCATCGAACCGCTGACGGAACCGCTCGCCTCGGTCAGGGCCGAACTCGCGGGCGGCACGGTCCTGGTGGCCCGGCTCGGCGAGGAAGTCGTGGCCGCGGTGCGGGGCGCCGTGGACGCGGACGGCACGGCCCGGATAGGCAAGCTCGTCGTGCACCCGCGCATGCAGCGCCACGGCCTGGGCGGACGGCTCCTCGACGCCGTCGAGGCGAAGCTCGGCGTCGACGGCGCCGCCAAGCGCTTCCAGCTGTTCACCGGCCACCGCAGCGAGCACAACCTGCGGCTCTACCGGAAGCACGGCTACGTGGCTGTGGGCACCCGGCGCGTGGACGAGCGCCTCACACTGGTGACGCTCGCCAAGGACGCCGAGGCGGGCGCGTTCGTCGCCAGCGCCTAGTCAGCGCGTAGCCCGGCGCGCCTTGTTGAGCCAGAACATCGCGGTCACCGGGAGCAGTACCGGAATGAACAGATAGCCCATGCCGTAGTCCGACCAGACCGTGGCGTCCGGGAACGCCGACGGGTCCGCCAGCGTCCAGGTCCCCACGGTCAGTACGCCCACGAGCTCGGCGGCACAGCACACCAGCGCCGCCTTGCGGGCCTTCTCCCCGCCGCGCACGAGCGAGTACGTGATGAAGCCGTACACGAGGCCCGCGAGCGCCGACAGCGAGTAGGCGAGCGGCGCGTGGTCGAACTCCGTGGAGATCTGGACGGCCGAGCGCGAGACCGCGCCGACCACCATCACGCCGTACAGCCACACCAGCAGCGTGCCGGGGCCGCTGGTCAGTTTCTGCGGCTTGCCGCCGCTCTCGCTCTGTGAGGTCACGGACACCTCAGCCTCCCCAGATGTCGTAGAGCCGCACTTGCAGGACGGCCAGCACGATGCCGCCGGCCGCCACCGTCACCGAACCCCAGCGGGTGCGCTCGGCGAGCGACATGAAGCCGGCCGCCGGGATGCACGCGAACGCGCCGATCAGGTAGGCCACGAAGATCGTCGTGCCCTGGTCGGGCTTCTCGCCGCGTGCCAGCTGCACGATGCCGACGATCAGCTGGACCGTGGCGAGCAGCGACACCACGGCCATGCCGATGAAGTGCCAGTCCTTGGTCGGCTGGTCGCGGTAGGCGGCGAAGCCGCACCAGGCGGCGAGCGCGAGCGCGGCAACAGCGGTCGCGACCGTCAGGGCATCAAGCATGCCGAGACCCTATTACGGCCGAAAAGGCCCGGTGCGCGCGGCCCCGCCACCGTGGCGTTGGCCACAGCGTGCCGGGTGCCGGGCCCGGCTCGTACGAGGGCGGGAACCACCTCCTGCCCCTGTCCGCACTGGCCGCACGGGGCGTCAGGTGCGTCTCGGGCCAGGGCGGGGCACCGTCCAGGGCCGTCCGCTATTCGGACAGCGGTTCGGGGGTCCCGGCGTACTTCTGCTTTACTTTCCGCATGACCACGACGAGCAGCCGCACCCTTGCGACCGAGGCGACGATGACGCCCGGTGCTCGTTGTATGTGTCGAATGTGCGCCTTCTGAGGGCCCCCTGTTTCTCGCGCCCCGAAGCGAAACGCCGTGCCCAGTACGTACTTACGCCTACGTGACCGGGCCGCCCCGCGCACAGTCTCCCCCCGGTTCCACCGCCACAGCGAGAACCGTGCTGCGTCCAGGCCGATCCCGACCATGAATGCCCGCCGCAGGCGCTCACCCGCGCCGCGCAATCGACAGTGACGGAATCCCACGTGATCACCACCCAGGGCCTCACCAAGGTCTACCGCTCGCGCGGTCGAGAGGTCACCGCCCTCGACGGCGTCGATCTGCACGTCCGCGAGGGCGAGGTGTACGGCGTCATCGGCCAGTCCGGCGCCGGCAAGTCCTCGCTCATCCGCTGCGTCAACCTCCTGGAGCGTCCCACCTCCGGCACCGTGACGGTCGACGGTCAGGACCTCACCGCCCTCGTCGGCCGCGGCTCCCGCGCCGGCAAGGAGCTGCGCGAGGCACGCAGCCGTATCGGCATGGTCTTCCAGCACTTCAACCTGCTGTCCTCGCGCACCGTCCAGGACAACATCGAGCTGCCGCTCGAAATCCTCGGCAAGTCGGGGAAGGAACGGTCCCGCAAGGCGCTGGAGCTCCTCGACCTGGTCGGCCTGGCCGACAAGGCCAAGTCCTACCCGGCCCAGCTCTCCGGTGGTCAGAAGCAGCGCGTCGGCATCGCCCGCGCCCTGGCCGGCGACCCGAAGGTGCTGCTCTCCGACGAGGCCACCAGCGCCCTCGACCCCGAGACCACCCGTTCCATCCTCCAGCTCCTTCGCGACCTCAACCAGCAGCTCGGCCTGACCGTCCTGCTCATCACGCACGAGATGGACGTCGTCAAGACGGTCTGCGACTCCGCCGCTCTCATGGAGCGCGGACAGATCGTCGAGTCCGGCACCGTCAGTGAGCTCCTCGCCACTGCGGGATCCGAGCTCGCCGCCGCGCTCTTCCCGGTGAGCGGCGACGCCAGCGGCGCGGACCGCACGGTCATCGACGTCACCTTCCACGGCGAGTCGACGACCCAGCCGGTCATCTCCCAGCTGTCGCGCACGTACAACATCGACATCTCGATCCTCGGCGCCGCGATGGACACCGTCGCCGGCAAGCAGGTCGGCCGCATGCGTATCGAGCTGCCCGGCCGCTTCGACGAGAACGTCGTGCCGATCGGCTTCCTGCGCGAGCAGGGCCTCCAGGTCGAGATCCAGGGCCACGAGCCCGTACTGCTGAAGGAAGGTGTCACCAAGTGACCTGGTCGGAGATGCAGCCGCTGCTGTCCCAGGCATGTTGGGACACCCTCTACATGGTCGGCTGGTCCACGCTGATCGCCGTCGTCGCGGGCCTGCCCCTCGGCGTCCTGCTGGTTCTCACGGACCGCGGCGGCCTGCTGCAGAACGCCGTGGTGAACAAGGTCATCGGGCAGATCGTGAACATCGTCCGCTCGATGCCCTTCCTCATCCTGATGGTCGCCCTGATGGGCTTCACCCGCTGGATCGTCGGCACCACCATCGGCCGCGAGGCCGCCATCGTGCCGCTGGCGATCGGCGCCATCCCGTTCTTCGCGCGGCTCGTCGAGACCTCCGTACGGGAGGTGGACGGCGGTCTGATCGAGGCCGTGCAGTCGATGGGCGGCAACACCTGGACCGTGGTCCGCAAGGTCCTCGTGCCCGAGTCGCTGCCGTCGCTGATCTCGGCCACCACCACGACGATCATCGCGATCATCGGCTACTCCGCGATGGCCGGCACGGTCGGCGCGGGCGGCCTCGGCGACCTCGCGATCCGCTACGGCTACCAGCGCTTCGAGGCCGAGCTGATGTGGATCATCGTGGCGGTCCTCGCCGTCACCATCGCCGTCATCCAGTTCGCGGGCGACAGCGGAGCCCGCGTCCTGCACCGCCGGGCAGGCAAGGGCGGCGAACCGCTCCGCTTCCGCGCCTTCACGGGCCTGCTGCCCGGCGGCCCCGTCACCGCGGACGCCGCCCCGGCCAAGACCCGCTGACCCCTGACCCGCTGATCACTGTCTCCCCGTCCCACCCGGCGGGTTGCACCACCCATGGAGAAAGGCACTTTTCGTGCGTAACACCACCAAGATCACCGCAGCTGTCCTCGCCACCGGCGCCCTCACCCTGGGCCTGACCGCCTGCGGCTCCGACAAGGGCGACACGAAGGCCAAGGCGTCCGACCCGCTCGTCGTCGCCGCGACGCCCGTCCCGCACGCCGAGATCCTCGAGTACGTGAAGGACAACCTGGCGAAGAAGGCCGGCCTCAACCTCGAGGTCAAGGAGTTCACCGACTACGTCACGCCGAACACGGCGACCGAGGACGGGTCCGTGGACGCCAACTACTTCCAGACCCAGCCGTACCTGGAAGACTTCAACAAGAAGAACGCCACGCACCTCGAGTCGGTCGCCACGGTCCACCTCGAGCCGCTCGGCCTCTACTCCCAGAAGGCCAAGAAGCTCGACGACCTGAAGAAGGGCGGCACCATCGCCCTTCCGAACGACGCCGACAACGAGAGCCGCGCCCTGCGCTTCCTCGCCGCCAACAAGCTCATCACGCTGAAGAGCGGCTCCGAGGCCACCGCGACCCCGCAGGACATCGCGAAGAACCCGAAGGACCTCCAGTTCAAGGAGGTCGAGGCGGCCCAGACGCCGCGCTCCCTGCAGGACGTCGACGCCGCGGTGATCAACGGCAACTACGCGATCGGCGCGCACCTCAAGCCCGCGCAGGACGCCCTCGCCCTGGAGTCCACGAAGAACAACGCGTACAACAACGTCCTCGCCGTGAAGAAGGGCAACGAGGACGACCCGCGCGTGAAGAAGCTCGCGAAGCTGCTGACGTCGCCCGAGGTGAAGAAGTTCATCGAGGGCAAGTACAAGGGCTCCGTGCTCCCCTCCTTCTGATCCGGGACACGAGTACCTACTGATGCGCACCGTCACGATTCCCGCCGCCGTCATCGCCGGAGCCCTCGCGCTCGGCCTGACGGCCTGCGGGTCCGGCGACTCGGGGTCCGGCTCCGGCGACAGGAGCGGCAAGCTCGTCGTCGGCGCCACCCCGACCCCGGCCGGCGAAGTCCTCGCGTACGTACAGCAGCACCTGGCGAAGAAGGCCGGACTCGACCTGGAGATCAAGGAGTTCACGGACTACGTCCTGCCGGACACCTCTCTCCAGGACGGCTCCCTCGACGCCAACCTGTACCAGCACAAGCCCTACCTGGACGACTTCAACAAGTCCAAGGGCACCACCTTGAGCGCGGTCACCGAGGTGTACCTGCCGCCCATGGGTGTCTACTCCAAGAAGGTCGACGACGTCACGAAGCTCCGCAGCGGAGCGACCGTGGCGCTGCCGAACGACACCACCAACGAGGGCAGGGCCCTCGAACTCCTCGCCTCCAAGGGCGTCATCGGGCTCAAGAAGGGCGCCGGCGCGACCGCGAGCCCGCAGGACATCGCGTCCAACCCGAAGAAGCTCGTCTTCAAGGAGCTCGAACCGGCCCAGCTGCCACGCTCGTTGGCCGACGTCGACGCGGCCGTCATCAACAACAACTACGCGCTCGACGCGAAGTTGAGCCCCAAGAAGGACGCCATCCTCGTGGAGTCCGTGAAGGGCAACCCGTACAACAACGTCCTCGCAGTCAAGAAGGGCAACGAGGACGACCCCCGGGTCAAGAAGCTTGCCACGCTGCTGACTTCACCCGAGGTGAAGAAGTTCATCGAGGACAAGTACCAGGGCTCGGTGCTTCCGGTCACCGCCGGCTGACACCACCCGCAGCCACCGCGCCTACAGGGGGTCCTCTTCCGCAACGGGAGAGGACCCCGTGGTGCAGTTACGTGCCTTCATGCTGCATGCTGGGCACTTCACCAGGCCATGAAGGTTACGGAGCGGCGCCATGACTACTGGTACTCGGGGCTTCCCGGACATCTCCATCAGCACGGATCGGCTGGTCCTGCGCGCCCTCGAGGAGGACGACGCCCCCGCCCTCGCCGAGATGATGAACGACGAGATGGTCGCCGCCTGGACCTCCGTCCCCCAGCCCTTCACCGAGGACCAGGCCCGCACCTGGATCACCCAGTACGCCCCCACCGAGCGCATCGCCGGCCGCGGCCTCGACCTGGCCGTCACCGAGTTCCTCACCCAGCGCCTGGTCGGCATCGTCCAGCTCGGCAAGACGAACTGGCACGTGGGCTCCACCGAGCTGTCGTACATCATCGCGCCGTGGGCCCGCGGTGAGGGCTACGCGTCCGAGGCGGCGCTCGCCACCGCCCGCTGGCTCTTCCGCGAGCAGGGCCTCGAGCGCCTGGAGCTGCGCACCGCGGCCGACAACACCGCCTCCCAGCAGGTCGCCCAGAAGATCGGCTGCATCAGCGAGGGCGTCCTGCGCAACGCGTGCATAGCGCGCACCCGTACCGAGGACGGCGGCTGGGAGGACCTGCGGACCGACTTCATCGTGTGGAGCCTGCTGCCCGAGGACCTCGACGGCGTCTCCGACGAGTTCGCCGAAACCAGTGGATACACGTCCTTCTCGGACTGGAACTGACCCCCAAGGCCGCACCCAGGTACACCAGGTACGCTCACCGAGCCCGTTCGACCCGCAAGAACCCCCAGGAGACTGACACGATGGCCGACCGGGTCACGGTGATCGGCTGGGACGGCTCGCCCCTGACCGCGGCGGCACGCTCCGCGCTCGGCGCCGCCACCCTCGTGGCGGGCGCGGGCCACCACCTAGCGCTTCCCGAGGTGACGGGCCGCGCCGAGCGGATCAGGCTCGGCAGCGTGGCGCTCGCCGCCCGCCGCATCGCCGCCCACCGCGGCACCGCCGTCGTCCTCGCCGACGGAGACCCCGGCTTCTTCGGCGTCGTACGCACGCTGCGCGCGCCCGAGTTCGGCCTCGAGGTCGAAGTGGTCCCCGCCGTCTCCTCCGTGGCCCAGGCGTTCGCCCGCGCCGGCATGCCCTGGGACGACGCCCAGGTCGTCGTCGCCCACCGCCGCACCCTGCGCCGCGCCGTCAACGTCTGCCGCGCCCACCCGAAGGTCGCCGTCCTCACCTCGCCCGGAGCCGGCCCCGCCGAGCTCGGACTGCTCCTCGAAGGCGTCCACCGCACCTTCGTCATCTGCGAGGAACTCGGCACCGACCGCGAGCGGGTCACCGTCGTGACCAGTGACAAGGCAGCCGATCACACCTGGCGCGACCCGAACGTCGTCATCGTCATCGGCGGCCCCACCGCCCCGTCCGACGAAAGCGCCTGGCTCGCCGGAGGCGCCCCCTCGGCCGGCGTGCGCGGCTGGGCCCTTCCCGCCGCCGAGTACGGCGGCGGCCTCGGCGAGGGCGAGACCGAGCCCCTGCGCGCGGCTCAACTCGCCCGCACCGGACCGCGCGTGGGCGACCTCGTCTGGGACATCGGCTGCGGCAGCGGAGCCTTCACCGCGGAGGCCGCCCGCTTCGGCGCCGCCGTCATCGCCGTCGACCGCGACCCCGACGCCTGCGCCCGCACCCTCGCCACCGCCCGCCGCTTCGGCGTGCAGCCGCAGATCGTGCACGGCACGGCGCCCCACATCCTGGAAGACCTGCCCGAACCCGATGTCGTACGCATCGGGGGCGGGGGAGCGGCCGTCGTCTCCGCCGTCGCCGACCGGCGTCCCGAGCGCATCGTGACGCACGCCGCGACACGCGATGCCGCCGAACTCATCGGCAGGGACCTGACGGAGCACGGCTACCGGGTCGAGTGCTCGCTCCTGCAGTCCGTCGAGCTGGACACTCGTGCGTGGACCGAGAAGGAGCGGACGGTGGGGTTCCTGCTCTCCGGGGAGTTGCCCGACCGCAACCCGTGACCCTGTCGCTCCGGGGCGCGCGGTAGGCTGGCCGATCGTTGTACTGCACCCGGAGGTCCGGCTTTCCGTCGGTCAATGTCCGGAAAACGCGCCACTTTTGGGGCACGTGTGGTACGGCAGGACCGGAGGATGCGCAACGTGGCGCAGTCCACAGCGGGCCGTGCCCGATCCAGGTGCGGTGGCAGCCGGCCGACCGGGACAATACCTGTTGTCCCCAGCCGGCTCGTGCCGCACGGCACTCACGCTCGTTCTTCATGACGGGCGGTCGCTGCGCCGCTCCGGTCACTGGGGTCGCATCCCCGGCCGACGGCCGGGGGCTGCCGAAGAAGCACTAACCGATGGGCGAGGGGTACGCATGACCGACACCGGCCAGGTTCCGGGCGAGGGGCTGCCGGAGAACGCAGGCACGGTGGAACAGCCGGGCGTCCCCGCCCCGGGTGCGTACACCTTCCTCGACCCCTCCGAAACCCCCACCGAAGACGACGATCTGCTGCTGATGCCGGGTTCGCAGGGCGCCTGGGGCGAGCCGCAGGCTGCCCCGATGCCCGCCCCGCACGAGCCGGGCCCGCACGAGACGGCGGGCCGGGACAGCGGCCAGGTCGACCTGAACGGCGTCCGAGTGCCGGGGCCCTCGCCCGCCCCGCACCCCGGGCCCGCGCGTCGCCCGCTGCACATGGGACCGCCGGTGCCGGACGGCACGGGCAGCCCCGTGCGCTCGCTCGCCGACCGCGGCCCCGCGCACACACCGCCGAACCCCATGCCGGTACGTCAGGCGGGCCCGCCCACCACGGAACCCGAGTACCTCGACATCCCGCGCGACGAGACGGGCGCCCCGGCGCCGCAGCTCGGTGAGATCCCGCCGCGGGGCGCCGCTGCCTGGGACGCACAGCCGCAGCAGGGCTTCGAGGCGTCGGCCGCAGTAGCCGAGGTCGCCGCGGAGGCAGCAGCCCCAGACGTCGCAGCAGAAACGGTCGTCCCGGACGCCACTCCTGTCGCACCGGCGGCCCCGACGCAGCAGACCGTCGGCGACGCCCCCGTGTTCGCCCAGGCGCCGCAGCATGCGCAGGACGTGCCTGCCGCGCAGGCTGAGCTGACGCCGGAGGCCTTGGTGGCCCCGGAGTTCACCGGTCCCGAGGAGGTGCCGGTGTACGCCGCGGCTCCCGACGCCGGCCTGTTCGCCGAGGAGCAGGCCGCGCCGGCCGAGTACGCCGTCGACTACTCCTCCGCTCCGAACGGTGTGCAGTTCGCGCCGGTCGCGCAGGGCCCCGAGGGCGCGCAGTTCGCGGTGCAGCCCGAGCCGGTGGCTGTCTATGCAGGGCATCAGCAGATGGCCGCGCACCCCGGTGAGCCGCCCGTCGACCCGCACTCCGGCCAGTTCGCCGTGGCGCCCGAGGAGGTCCAGGGCCAGCACTTCCCGCAGGCAGACTCCGAGGGTCCGGCGGACCAGGCGCCGCAGCCGCTCGGCCAGTTCGTGCCCGTCGAGGGGAACATCCCCACCACGCCGCACCTGGCGCCGACGCCGCCGCAGCACATGGTCGTGCCGCCGCTGCCCGAGCCCGCGGCCGAGCTGCCCGAACCGGCGGCGCCCGACGCCCCGGCACCCGTCCTCATCGACGAGACCCCCGAAACACCCGCCGCGGACCAGGTCCCCCCAGCGCAAGAAGCACACGAAGTCCACGTGGTACCCGAGACACACGAAGCGCCCGCGATGAACGACGCGGCGCACGCGACGAACGAAGCGCCCGCGATGAACGAGCCGCAGTTGACGCACGAGGCCGCTGCGATCCCCGAGGTCACCGAGCTCTCCGGGACCGCTGAGGCGCCCGAGGCGCCCGCCGAGCCCTCGCCCGTACTCCCCGAGGCCGTCGCCGAGACCCCCGCCCCGGCCGAAGCGGACGCGGCGGAGCAGGAGACCGCTCCCGAAGCCGCCGAGCCCGAAGCAGCCGAGCCCGTCACTGCCGAGCCCGTCACCGCCGAGGCGGAGCAGGCGCTCGTAGAGGCTGAGCCGGAAACCCTCGTCCCGGCCCCCCGCGAGTCCGAGCCCGCCGTCCAGGACATGGCGGACGCGGCCCCCGAGACGCTGCCGGCCCCGGCCGACGACCTCGCGGGCCCGGCCGCTCCCGGCTACGACGAGGCCGAGCGCGAGGCCGTCCTGCGCGTCATGCGTGAGCGCCGCGACATCCGTAACGGCTTCCGCAGCGACCCGATCCCGCACGACGTGCTGCTCCGCGTCCTGGAGGCCGCGCACACGGCGCCGTCCGTCGGCCACTCGCAGCCCTGGGACTTCGTCGTCATCCGCTCCGCGGAGACCCGGCGCACGATGCACGAACTGGCGATGCGCCAAAGGGACGCGTACGCCAAGTCCCTGCCCAAGGGCCGCGCGAAGCAGTTCAAGGAACTGAAGATCGAGGCCATCCTCGACACCCCGGTGAACATCGTCGTCACCGCCGACCCGACGCGCGGCGGCCGCCACACCCTCGGCCGCCACACGCAGCCGCAGATGGCCCCGTACTCCTCCGCGCTCGCGGTCGAGAACCTGTGGCTCGCGGCCCGCGCCGAGGGCCTCGGCGTCGGCTGGGTCAGCTTCTTCGACGAGCGCGAGATGGTCCGCGCCCTCGGCCTGCCCGACCACCTCGAGGTCGTCGCCTACCTCTGTGTGGGCTACGTCGACGAGTTCCCGGACGAGCCCGAGCTGATGCAGGCAGGCTGGTCCAAGCGCCGCCCGCTGTCGTGGGTCGTCCACGAGGAGACGTACGGCCGCCGCGCCCTGCCCGGCGAGGACCCGCACGACCTGCTCGCCGAGACCGTCTCCAACATCCGCCCGCTGGACGCCAAGGCGCTCGGCGAGGCGTGGGAGCGGCAGAAGCGGATGACGAAGCCCGCCGGTGCGCTCGGCATGCTGGAGATCATCTCCGCCCAGCTCTCCGGCCTGTCCCGGATGTGCCCGCCCCCGATCCCGGAGCCCGCGGCCGTCGCGATCTTCGCGGGTGACCACGGCGTGCACGCCCAGGGCGTCACCCCGTGGCCGCAGGAGGTCACGGCCCAGATGGTCGCCAACTTCCTGGGCGGCGGCGCGGTCTGCAACGCGTTCGCGAACCAGGTCGGCGCCGAGGTCTGCGTCATCGACGTGGGCGTGGCGGGCGAACTCCCGGCCACCCCCGGCCTGCTGCCCCGCAAGGTCCGCTCAGGCTCCGCCGACATGACCACCGGTCCCGCCCTGAGCCGCGAAGACGTCAAGGCGGCCATCGAGGTCGGCATCGAGACGGCCCGCGACCTCGTCGCGGCCGGCAACAAGGCGCTCCTCACCGGCGAGATGGGCATCGCCAACACCACGGCGTCGGCCGCCCTGATCTCGGTCTACACGGGTGTCGACCCGTCCGAGGTGACGGGCCGCGGCACGGGCATCAACGACGAGACCCACGCCCGCAAGGTCGAGGTCGTCCGCCGCGCGCTCGACCTCCACCAGCCGGACCCGGCCGACCCGGTCGGCGTCCTCGCCGCGGTCGGCGGCCTGGAGCACGCGGCGCTGGTCGGCCTCCTTCTGGGCGGCGCGTCGCTGCGGACCCCGGTGATCCTGGACGGCGTCAGCGCCGGAGCGGCCGCTCTGGTCGCCCGTGCCATCGCCCCCGAGGTCCTCGCGGCCTGCATCGCGGGCCACCGCAGCGCGGAGCCCGGCCATGTGGCGGCCCTGAACAAGCTGGGTCTGCGCCCCCTGGTCGACCTGGACCTCCGCCTCGGCGAGGGCACGGGAGCGCTCCTCGCCCTGCCGATCGTCCAGAGCGCGGCCCGTGCGATGCACGAGGTGGCGACGTTCGACTCGGCGGGCGTCACGGAGAAGTAGCAGGGCCGAGGGCGGCAGCCCTCATGGCCACAGGGGCGGGCCGGGACAGGGGTCCCGCCCGCCCCGTAGGCTGAACCCGCACGTCAAAGGCCCGCTCCAGCGCCGAAGCGAGCCCCGTACAGGCATCACCCGTCACACGCACCACCCGCACGAGGAGCCGCACGCCCATGGCCGCAGAACACCCCGCGTACCCCGTAGGCCTCCGTCTCACCGGCCGCCGCGTAGTCGTACTCGGCGGCGGCCAGGTAGCCCAGCGCCGCCTCCCGGCCCTCATCGCGGCGGGCGCCGACATCCACCTGGTCTCGCCCACCGCGACACCCTCGGTGGAGGCCATGGCGGACGGCGGTGAACTCACCTGGTCGCGGCGCCCGTACGCGGACGGAGACCTCGCCGACGCCTGGTACGCCCTCATCGCCACCGGCGACCGCATCGCGAACGAGGCGGCCTCCGCCGAGGCCGAGCGCCACCGCGTCTGGTGCGTCCGCTCCGACGACGCCGACGCCGCCACCGCTTGGACGCCGGCCACCGGCCGCTCCGAAGGCGTCACGGTCGCCGTCCTGACCACCGACGCCGCCGGCCGCGACCCCCGCCACACGGCGGCCGTGCGCGACGCGATCGTCGAGGGCCTGCGCGACGGCACGCTCGTCGCCCCGCACCACCGCAAGCGCACCACCGGCGTTTCCCTGGTCGGCGGCGGACCCGGCGACCCCGACCTGATCACGGTCCGCGGCCGTCGCCTCCTCGCCGAGGCGGATGTCGTCATCGCGGACCGGCTCGGCCCTCGCGACCTGCTCGACGAACTCCCGCCGCACGTCGAGGTGATCGACGCGGCGAAGATCCCGTACGGCCGCTACATGGCCCAGGAGGCCATCAACAACGCGCTCATCGAGCACGCCAAGCAGGGCAAGGCCGTCGTACGCCTCAAGGGCGGCGACCCGTACGTTTTCGGCCGCGGCATGGAAGAGGCCATCGCGCTGGAGGCCGAGGGCATCCCGTACACGGTCGTCCCCGGCATCTCCAGCTCGATCTCCGTCCCCGGCGCGGCCGGCATCCCGGTCACCCACCGCGGCGTCGCCCATGAGTTCACCGTGGTCAGCGGGCATGTCGCGCCCGACGACGAGCGCTCGCTCGTCGACTGGCCCGCTCTCGCCAAGCTGCGCGGCACCCTCGTCGTCCTGATGGGCGTCGACAAGATCGGCAGGATCGCCGAGACCCTCATCGCGCACGGCAAGTCCGCGCAGACGCCGGTCGCCCTGGTCCAGGAGGGCACCACGGCCGCCCAGCGCCGCGTGGACGCGACCCTGGAGACCGTCGAGGACGCCGTCCGCACCCACGAGGTGCGGCCCCCGGCCGTCATCGTCATCGGCGACGTCGTCGCGGTGGGCCCGCGGCACACCGCGTGACCCGTCACGAACCCCCACACGTAACCAGCGGTAACAGAACTCGCTCCGAGCCGTTGGCACCGCACCCAGGACAAGGCAGTATCAACCTGTGGCTGAAGCTCAAGGTCTCATCACCATCGAAGATCCCGACGACCCGCGCCTGCGCGACTACACGGGCCTGACCGACGTCGAGCTCCGCCGCAGGCGCGAGCCCGCCGAGGGCCTGTTCATCGCCGAGGGCGAGAAGGTGATCAGACGGGCCAAGCAGGCCGGGTACGAGATGCGCTCCATGCTGCTCTCGGCCAAGTGGGTCGACGTCATGCGCGATGTCATCGACGAGGTCCCGGCCCCGGTCTACGCCGTGAGCCCGGACCTCGCCGAACGCGTCACCGGCTACCACGTGCACCGCGGCGCCCTCGCCTCGATGCAGCGCAAGCCGCTCCCGACCGCCGACGAACTCCTCGCCACGCAGCGCCGCGTCGTCGTCATGGAAGCGGTGAACGACCACACGAACATCGGCGCCATCTTCCGCAGCGCGGCGGCGCTCGGCATGGATGCGGTCCTGCTCTCCCCGGACTGCGCCGACCCGCTCTACCGCCGCTCGGTGAAGGTCTCCATGGGCGCGGTCTTCTCCGTCCCGTACGCGCGCCTCGAATCCTGGCCCAAGTCCCTGGAGTCGGTGCGCGAGGCGGGCTTCAGCCTGCTCGCGCTCACCCCCGACGAGAAGGCGAAGAGCCTCGACGAGGCGGCCCCCCACAAGATGGACCGCGTGGCCCTGATGCTCGGCGCCGAGGGCGACGGCCTCTCCACCCAGGCCCTGGTCGCCGCCGACGAATGGGTCCGCATCCCGATGGCCCACGGCGTCGACTCGCTCAACGTGGGAGCGGCGGCCGCCGTCGCGTTCTACGCGGTGGCCACCGGCCGCCCCCAGTCCTGACCTCGCAGCCTCAGAGGTAGGGACGGGGCAGGGACTCCTGCGCGTGCACGCCGTCGCGCGGCTCACCGAGCCCGCGCGACGGCCCCTGGCAGCCCTGCGCCGCCGCGATCCCCAGCGCCACGAGCAGCGTCACCACCACGAACACGAACAACCGCTGGCGCAGCAGCCGCGGATTGGCGGGCCGGCGCTTCCCGGTCCCCGTCGTACGCGGCCCCTGCCGCCCGCCGTTGCTGCGGGGCGCGGGGCGCGAGCCCGAACGCGTCGTGTTGCGGGGCGTACCCGGGCGGGTGTTGCTGCCGGTCCGTGAGGAACCGTTGCTCGGCCGCGGCGGGGGAGTGCTCTGCGGTGTCCGGCGCTGCGTGCGCTGCTCCGTGTACTGCTCGGTGAGCCGGCCCGTGGGCCGGTCGGTGCCGGCACGCGGGCCGGGCGGCCTGGCGTCGCCGAGGCCATGCGCCTCGCGGGCCGCGATCTCCTTGAGCCGCAGCGACAGTTGAAGCGTGCTGGGCCGCTCCCCGGGGTCCTTGGCGAGGCACGCCCGGATCAGCGGGGACAACGCGTCCGGTACACCGTGCAGCTGGGCCTCCTCGTGCACGACCCGGTACAGCATCACTTCGGAACTGCCGTGCCCGAAGGGCGAGTCGGCCATCGCGGCGTACGCGAGGGTGGCGCCGAGCGCGAAGACGTCCGTGGCGGGCGTGACGGCCGCGCCCCGCACCTGCTCGGGAGCGAGGAACCCGGGGGAGCCGACCGCCGTCCCGACATGGGTGAGCGTGGAGGCGCCGGTCGCCCAGGCGATGCCGAAGTCGATGATGCGCGGGCCCTTGGGCGACAGCAGGATGTTCGACGGCTTGAGGTCGCGGTGCACGACTCCCGCCTCGTGCACGGCGACGAGCCCCTCGGAGAGCGCCGCACCGACCGAGGCCACGTCGGAGGCGGCCAGCGGCCCCTCCTCCGCGACCTTGTCGTGCAACGAGGGCCCGGGAACGTACTGGGTGGCGAACCACGGCTTGTCGGTGTCGAGATCGGCCGCGACCAGGCGGGCCGTGCAGCCACCCCTGATCCTGCGCGCCGCGGAGACCTCACGCGCGAAGCGCGACCTGAACTCCTGGTCCTCCGCCAGGTCGGGCCGGATCACCTTCAACGCGACTCGCTGGCCACGGCGGTCGGAGCCCAGATAGACGACGCCCATCCCGCCCGCGCCGAGCCGCCGGTGAATCCTGAACGAGCCGACGACACGCGGGTCCTCGCGCCTCAGGCGCATCATCGCCATGTCCATCCCCGCTGCCCGGTCCGTTTGACGAGCGACAGCTTACGTTTCCACGGCCGGGTGCGCGCAGAGGCCGCGCCCTCGCGATCCGATCGATTGTCAGTGCCCGGTGGGAAACTTGAGAGGTGGTCAGGGAAAGCGGGAGCGGTGCGGCCCGCAGCTGCCCTGATCGCCAACCATCCGTCGTAGAAGGGGGATTGGTCCTGTGAAGGGTGACCGAGTGGAGATAGTCGTGGACGCGGGGGACACGACGCGCACGTACGAGGTGGTGGCGAGCCGGGCGGGCCGCCGGGTCGAGACGGCGGTCCGCAGGGGCGTGGTGGAAGTGAGCGAAGTCACCCGCTCCGGTTCTGTCGTGCGTACGGCACGTTTCATGGCGACCCGGGTGCTCGCCCTGGTCGAGCAGCCGGTACCCAGGGAGGAGCCCTCGGAGGCGGCGGCCCGCGCCGGGCGCCCCCTCCGGGAAGACCCCGAGACCTGGACCGCGACCTAGGTCCTCTTCTCCACCCAGGGGAGTAGGCGAGACGGCGGCGGTCATCCTCCGGGAGGCCCGGCAATCGGTACGAGGGCATGACGACCGTGGCTCCTGACGCGCCTAGATTTGAGGTCAAGCGGCGGGTGCAAGCACTCGTCCCCCGAGGTCAGGTACCCGCCGCTGCCAAACCGAAGATCTTGACCGGGAGAGGAACCATGGCGGACACGGCACCGCGGACAATGGTCCGCACGCAGGGACGCAGGGCATTCGCCGCGTTCGGCGGCCGTCGTTCCGAGCGCCGTCACCCCTTGGTGGCGACGGCCATGGTTCTTCCCCTGGCGGCCCTGCTCGTAGTCGTTTTCGGCGGCTGGGAAGCAGTGGTCACACAAGCGTCGTCCGTGGGCGTGATGCTGGGGCGCTGAGCGGCGCCCCAGGCCCGGAAGAGCGGTCCGGGCGGGGACATCCGGCCATGAAACCCCGTGGGGACGGGGGTGCGGCGGACGGCACATGATGGCCGCGCAGCTGGGGAGCTGCGCGGCCATTGTTCTGCTCGCGTACCGGTGAGTCCCACCCGCCGGATGCTGCGTACGCTCGCGGTGACACCACCCGGGGGGAACCACCGATGACCGCACCCGTTCTGCTGCCCGCACTCTCCGCCACGGCACGCGGCGCGGCGCACCGCACCCAGGAACCCTGCGCCTGCCCGGCACCAGGCGCGGTACTCGCCGACCGCGCGGACGGGACGGTCGTCCGCCACGGCGACGTCGTCGCCAAGGCCCACGCCCCGGGCACGGACCCCGCCGAGCTCAACGCCCGCCTCGCCGCGGCGGCCGCACTCTCCGGCGTTCTGCTGCCGCCGCTCGCGCCGGTCGCGGCGGATCTGCACGACCGGCTTGTCACGTTCTGGCCGCACGGCAGCCCCGTGGACCCCGACGCCCCTGAACACGCGCCGTGGGAGGACGCGGCCACGCTCCTGGCCCGCCTCCATGCGGTGCCCGTGGCGGAACTCCCGGGCCCGCTCCCGCAGATGCGCGGCCCGGTCAAGGCGGCCCTCGCCGTCGCGCGGCTCCTGGCAGCCGGTCCCCATCCGGCGTCCGCGCCGATCCTGCGCGCCTGGTCGGGCCTGCCGCCCTGGGCCCGCGCCGAGGCCCCCGGCGGGCACGCGTCCGCCCTGTGCCACGGAGACCTGCACCTCGGCCAGCTCGTCCGCCGCCCCGCCGGCACCGGCCCCTGGCTCCTGATCGACGTCGACGACCTCGGCACCGGCGACCCGGCCTGGGACCTCGCGCGCCCCGCCGCGTGGTTCGCGTGCGGCCTGCTTCCGGCACAGGAGTGGGCGAGGTTCCTCACCGCGTACCAGGAGGCGGGCGGCGCCCCGTCGCTCCAGGGTGACCCCTGGCCCGCCCTGGACGCCCCGGCCCGCGCCCTCACTGTCCAGACCGCGGCCCTCGCCGTGGCCAAGGCAGCCGCGGCCGGCCGCGCGCTCGACGAGGCCGAGGAGGCGTTGGTCGACGCCTGCGACCGAATGGCAGCGGTACCGGCCGAGTTGGCACACGGCGCCGCGAAGTAGGGTGCAACGGACCGATGCCGGGAAGTGTTCCGGCGAAGAAGTGCCGAACGGCGAGGAGTTGAGCCGACCATGCAGTGCCCCAAGTGTCATGCACCGATGCACACGTACAACCGCAATGGCGTCCAGATCGAGCAGTGCAGCGGCTGCCGGGGGATATTCCTCGACTACGGCGAGCTGGAGTCCCTGACCCGGCTCGAGTCCCAGTGGCAGCAGCAGGCGCCGCCGGCGCCTCCGGCCCCGCAGGCGTATCCGTCGGCTCCCGCCCCGGCCTGGGGTGCCCCGCACCACGGCGGGCACCACGGTCACCACGGCCACCACAAGGGCGGCTTCGGCCGGATGCTCTTCTCCTCCTGAGCCGCCCGGCACATGAAGAAGCCCCCGGCCGAAGGGCCGGGGGCTTCTTGACTGTGCGCGATACTGGGATTGAACCAGTGACCTCTTCCGTGTCAGGGAAGCGCTCTCCCGCTGAGCTAATCGCGCGGGACGGGCCAGACTGTATCAGGACCCGTGAGTCGTACTGCGTGCGCGATACTGGGATTGAACCAGTGACCTCTTCCGTGTCAGGGAAGCGCTCTCCCGCTGAGCTAATCGCGCGGGGTTTCGGACCGTCGGAAAGATGACCTTCGCGATGATCCAGTGGACGATACTGGGATTGAACCAGTGACCTCTTCCGTGTCAGGGAAGCGCTCTCCCGCTGAGCTAATCGTCCTTGGAGGTGGAGACGGGATTTGAACCCGTGTAGACGGCTTTGCAGGCCGTTGCCTCGCCTCTCGGCCACTCCACCAGGAGTGTGGGGGTTCGGGAAGATCCCCCACTTCCTGAGCGGACGACCAGGTTCGAACTGGCGACCTCAACCTTGGCAAGGTTGCGCTCTACCAACTGAGCTACGTCCGCTTGTCGTTTCCGTTCGGCTTACGCGTCCCGGCGACGTGTTGAACTCTAGCGGATTCCCGGGCCAGTACAAAAACGCGTTTGCGCAGCGTGCTGCGGTGCGACCGCCCCAGGTCACGCGGGGGACACCCGCCATAGACTCGAAGGCGTGCGCGACCTCCCTCACCACCTGCCCCCTCTGGCCCGCTTCGGCGGTCTCGTAGCGACCGAGCTGCGCGACGTGACCAGCGATCCCGAGGCCCTGGACTCGGCCGGCTTCTGGGCCGTGTCCGCCGACTTCGAGGGCCGTCTCGTGTGCGCCCGCTTCGACTCCGTGCGGGAGGAGCCCGTGCCCGCTCCGGTCCCCGGCGCCTGGCAGGGGCCCGCGGCCGGTGACTGGACGACGTCCCTCGACCGGGCCGCGTACACCGAGGGCGTGCGCAGGATCCGCACCCACATCGCGGCCGGCGAGGTCTACCAGGCCAACCTCTGTCGCGTCCTGTCCGCGCCCCTTCCCCCGGACGCGGACGTGGACGCCCTCACAGCGCTCCTCGCGCGCGGCAACCCGGCCCCCTACGCGGGGACCGTCCGCCTGCCCGCGCACGGCGTGGAGATAGCCACCGCGTCCCCCGAGCTCTTCCTGAGCCGCACCGGGCGGACCGTCGAGTCCGGGCCGATCAAGGGCACGGGCCGCACCGAGGCGGACCTCCTGGAGAAGGACTACGCGGAGAACGTGATGATCGTGGACCTGGTCCGCAACGATCTCGGACGCGTCTGCGCGACCGGTTCCGTGACCGTCCCGGAGCTGTGTGTGGTCGAGAAGCACCCGGGCCTCGTCCACCTTGTCTCCGCCGTCCGCGGGGAACTGCGCGAAGGTGCCGGCTGGCGCGACCTGCTCGACGCCGCGTTCCCGCCCGGCTCCGTCACCGGAGCGCCCAAGTCCAGCGCCCTGCGCATCATCGACGCCCTGGAGACGGCGCCCCGCGGCCCGTACTGCGGCGGCATCGGCTGGGTCGACGCCGACCGGGGCACCGGCGAGCTGGCCGTCGGCATCCGCACGTTCTGGGCCGACCGGGCCGAGGGCGTCCTGCGGTTCGGCACCGGCGCCGGCATCACCTGGGGCTCCGACCCCGAAGGTGAGTGGCGGGAGACCGAACTGAAGGCTTCCCGGCTGCTGGCGGTAGCGTCGGGTACGTACGAGGAAAGCGAAGGGATCCCTACGTGAAGATCTGGCTCGACGGCGCACTGCAGGAACCAGAGGCCGCCCGTGTCTCGGTGTTCGACCACGGCCTGACCGTGGGCGACGGCATTTTCGAGACCGTGAAGTCGGTCGACGGGAAGCCGTTCGCGCTGACCCGCCACCTCGACCGGCTCGCCCGCTCCGCGCGCGGTCTCGGTCTGGCCGAGCCCGACCTCGACGAGGTGCGCAGGGCCTGCGACGCCGTCCTCGAGGCCAACCCGATGCCGTTCGGCCGGCTGCGGATCACGTACACCGGAGGGCTGTCCCCGCTGGGGTCCGACCGCGGTGAGCACGGGACGACGCTGGTGGTCGCGCTCGGCGAGGCCGTCCGGCGTCCCGACTCAACCGCCACGGTCACGGTCCCGTGGACGCGCAACGAACGCGGCGCGCTCACCGGCCTGAAGACCACCTCGTACGCGGAGAACGTCGTCGCGCTCGCCCGCGCGCGCGAACAGGGCGCCTCCGAGGCGCTGTTCGCCAACACGGTGGGGCAGCTCTGCGAGGGCACGGGGTCGAACGTGTTCGTCGTCCTCGACGGTGAGATCCACACCCCGCCGGTCGCCTCCGGCTGTCTGGCGGGCATCACGCGCGCGCTGGCCGTCGAGTGGACCGGCGCCAAGGAGACCGATCTGCCGCTGGACGCACTGGAGCGCGCCGACGAGATCTTCCTGACGTCCACGCTGCGCGATGTGCAGGGCGTGCACCGGGTCGACGGACGCGAGCTGCCGGGCGCGCCCGGGCCCGTCACTGCCAAGGCGATGCGCGTCTTCGACGAGCGCGCGGCGGACGACCTCGACCCGTAGTCCGCGCGACTCCTCATCCGGGTGACGGGGTGGTCACAGGGCGGGTAGAACACCCCTGATGACCACCACTCTGCGGCCGACCGAGCCGCTTCAGCGCGACGCCCACGGGACGCGGTCACGCCAGTACCAGGTGTGTGTGAACGGCCGCCCCGTCGGCGAACTGCGCCTGGACACCCATCCGGTGTACGGCGAGCGGGTGGCCCGGATCCGTGATCTTCGGATCGACGAGCCGGACCGCGGGCGGGGCCGCGGCACCGTCGCCGCCCTCGCCGCCGAGGAGGTGGCGCGCGGCTGGGGCTGCGGCCGGATCGAGGTCTCGATCCCCGCACCGGCCGAGCGTGCCCTCGCCCTGGCCACCGCCCTCGGCTATGTCGAGCGCAACCGGAACATGGAGAAGGACCTCCCCGCCGAGCCCTCCGCGCTTCCTGCGGGCAGCGCGGGGCGGCGCATGACCGGCCCCGAGTTCACGGCGTGGGAGGCACATACGCGCGTCGGGTACGTGCGCAGCCTGGTCGAGCGCGGTGTCCCGGAAGCCCAGGCGCGCGCCAAGGCCGAGGCCGATCACGCTGCGACGCTCGGGGAAGGGCTCGCCACGCGGGACACCGTCCTGAGCGTGCTCGAGACGGACGGCGCGGTCGTGGGCACACTGTGGGTCGCGCTGCGCGGCGAGAGCGCGTACGTCTACGACGTCGAGGTGGCGGCCGAGCACCGAGGGCATGGCCACGGACGCTCGCTGATGCTCCTCGCGGAGGCCGAGTCGCGCGCCGCGGGCGCCGCCCGCCTGGGGCTCAACGTCTTCGCGGGCAACACCCCGGCCGTCCGCCTGTACGAGTCGCTCGGATACCGGGCGACCGAGTTCCACCTGTACAAGCCGCTGCTCTGAGCGGCTCGCGGGCAGGGGCCGGAGCTACGAGCCGAGCAGCCGGTCGGCGATCTCCTCGACGCGCTCGCGCAGGCCGTCCTGGCTCTTCCCGCCGTCGAGCCGCTCGCCGTCGATGACGTACGTGGGTGTGCCCGTCACGCCGATCGCCTTGCCCTCGGCCTGGTCCGCGTCGACGATCAGGATGTGCCGCCCGTCGACGAGCGCGGTGTCGAACTCCTCGGCGTCCAGACCGAGTTCACCCGCGACCTCGACGAGGAACGGCTCGCCCTTGCGGCCCAACTTCTCGACGCGGCCGAGCACCGCTTCCACGTAAGGCCAGCCCTGCCCCTGCTCGAAGGCCTCCTCCGCGGCCTGCGCTCCGGCGAAGGCGTGCTTGTGCTTCTCCAGCGGGAAGTGCCGCAGACGCAGGTCGATGCGGTCGCCGTAGCGGGCCCGCAGCGCGCGCACGTCGTCGAGAGCGGTGCGGCAGTCGGGGCACTGGAGCTCGCACCAGACATCGAGGACGGGGCGGCCCTGAGGGGCGGAGGCGGGAGAGGCGTCGTTCATGTGACCAGTCTTCCAGGCAGGCGCCGGGGACCCCAACCGGCACCTGCTGAACACGCCCCCTGATCAGACCCCGGCAGGACCCCCCGACAGGACCCCGGGCAGGATCCCTGACAGCCCCCGGACCGGGACCTGCGGAGGAGGCCGAACCCGGAAATGTCCCTGAGGTCCGCCCGGATCGTGGCCTGCGGACCCCGGGGCGGTGCACGATGGAGGGGACGGAATGCTCCGTCGCCCGCTGCCTGTGCCAGGAGGACCGGATGATTGCCGAGACCGTCTGTTCCGCCGTTTCCGTGGCCGGGCTGGGCATCGCCGCGGTCACGGCGTACCGGAAGCGTTTCCTCGCGGCCGCGCGCATGGCCGCCTATTCGCTGGTGCCGATCGGTCTGGTGATGACCGGTGCGGTCGGCTGGCTGGCGGACACCGCGTTCAGCCCGACGGCGTGGGCCGGCTTCGTCGTGCTCGGCGGCGCCTGGCTCCTGTTCATGGTGACCCGCGCGGTTGAGCGCCGCGGCGGTGGCACCCGTAAGGAGCGCAAGGCGGCCAAGGCCGCCGCCGAGGCCCAGGCCGTCGCGCCCGCCGCCTCGGCCCCCTCGTTGGGCCCGACCACCCGGCCCGCGGCGGCCCGCCCCGCCGAGAAGCCCGCCTCCGAGGACTTCAGCGACATCGAGGCGATTCTGAAGAAGCACGGGATCTGACCCGAGGACCCTCGACCCCGGTCGGTCGACCTCGGCCTGAAAACGGAAGCTGCTGGACTCCTTCCGGTCGACCTCGTACCACCCTCGTCACGGGATCCGGCGAACCCCCGCTTCTTTTGAGCGTGTTGATCGACGGCGGTGCGCCGACTGCGTCATCATCGCCGCGAGATGCTGGACACAACACAGGGCGGTTCCGCCCCGCAGGCCGACGAGCGACCTGACGCCTTCACGGCCGACGAACGCCGAGGCTGCCTCTTCGCACTGTCGCAGCCGCCCTTGATGATCTTTCTGGCGGTGATCGGCTGCCTGCTGCTCCTGGCTTCTCTGCACGATCTGTTCGTGCTGTGAGAGAGCTGGCGGGTCAGCCCGCCGCTTCCTTGCGACGCGCCCGGTATGCCGCCACGTGCAAGCGGTTTCCACAGGTGCGGCTGTCGCAGTACCTGCGGGACCGGTTGCGCGAGAGGTCCACGAAGGCCCGCCGACAGTCCGGGGCCTCGCAGCGCCGCAGCCGCTCCTGTTCCCCGGCGACCACGAAGAAGGCGAGCGCCATCCCGCAGTCGGCCGCGAGGTGGTCGGCGACGGACGCCCCAGGCGCGAAGTAGTGCACGTGCCAGTCGTAGCCGTCGTGGTCGGTCAGACGCGGCGTGGTGCCCGCGGCGGCGACCAGCTCGTTGATGAGCGAGGCCGCGGCGTGCGGATCGGGCGCCGCGAACACGGCGGCGAACCGCTCCCTCACACTCTGTACGGCGTCGAGGTCACGCTCTGCGAGCATCCCGACGTCGCTGATGTCGTTCTTTCGTACGAATTCGCCCAGGGCTGCCAGATCGGCCAGCCCGTCGGCGGCCTGTTCGCCGTCCGGTGCGGTGTTCACCAGATCGACCACGGTGTCGAGGGCGCACCGGGTGTCGTGGGTGATCAGCACGATTTGCTCCCTGGCCTGGGGGTAGTGGGGTCTCCCCTGCTCATCAAGAGCTTGGGGAACTGTGCCCGCCGATGCTGGCCGATGTTATAGGTCCGGTCGGCCGTGTGCCTGTCCGCGGACGCGCCGACGCCGCCCCCGTGGAAGATCCCACGGCGGCGGCGCCGGTGTATGCCGTATGCAGTTGTTGTGGCTCGTTCCGTCTCCCCGAGTGGACGGCATCGAGCGGCTCTCGCGGTGCGTGACTCCGGCGGTGTGCCGGCGTCGGCTCCAGGCCTTAGCTTTCGGCCAGGATGTGTGAGAGCTCCGTGTCGAGATCGAAGTGGCGGTGTTCCGTGCCGGGTGGCACGGCCGCGTCGGTCCTCTTCAGGAACGACTCCAGCGCCCTCGCAGGGGCTTCGAGCAGAGCCTCGCCCTCAGGAGAACTCAGAGCGATGCAGACGACGCCTTGGCCGTGACTACGGGATGGCCAGACTCGGACGTCGCCGGTGCCGGTGGGCCGGTGCAGGCCCTCGGCGAGCAGATCGCGGGCGAACACCCACTCGACCGTCTCTTCTGCTCCGGTGTGGAAGGTGGCGTGCACGGCGTAGGGATCGGCCGTGTCATACCGCAGTCCTGCGGGTACAGGCAGTGAGGACTCGCTCGACACAACGAGGCGCAGGTGCAGCTCGCAGCTGACCGTGGTGTTCATAAGCGCCAGGGCCTTTCGCTCAGTGTGCGCTCGGGGATTCGCACGTCGGCGAAATCGACATGCCACCTACGGTGCCGTTGTAAACCCCTCTGAGTGTTTTGAGTGCCTTTAGGTAGCTCGGACGGCGGAGTGTTTCTTGTCCCGGAGCGTCCATTCCGGTGACGCGATTCCGTCGGGTAGGTTTGGTTCTATGAATACGGGGAGTGACGAGGCGGCCGAGACGGAATCCGTGACCGCGACGACGGGGGACGGGGCGAAGGCCGAGCCGGAGCTCGGCTCGCGGGCGCCGGAGTTCATCAAGGCCCGCAGAGCCCTGCACCTGAGCTGGCAGGTCGGTGTCTTCGTGGTCGGGCTCGCGGTGGTGGTGGCGGGCGTGATCATGCTGCCACTGCCGGGCCCGGGCTGGCTGGTGATCTTCGGCGGCATGGCGATCTGGGCGACTGAGTTCGTCTGGGCGCAGCTCGTGCTCCGCTGGACGAAGCGCAAGGTCACCGAGGCCACGCAGCGCGCGCTCGACCCGGCGGTGCGCCGGCGGAACATCATCCTGACGTCGATCGGCGTGGTGATCATCGCGGTGCTCGTGGGGATCTACGTGTGGAAGTTCGGCTTCGAGATGCCGTGGAAGATCAAGGAGTGAGCGGGGTGGCCCGCGAGGGTCGCGCCGGGGGTGTCAGGGCTGGTCGGAGCACCCGCTGACATGCGGTAATGTTCTCTCTGCGCCCGGGCGATTAGCTCAGTGGGAGAGCGCTTCGTTCACACCGAAGAGGTCACTGGTTCGAACCCAGTATCGCCCACCCCGGACCGAGGGCCCCGGAGGCTTCAAGCCTCCGGGGCCCTCGGCGTTCCCATGCTTGGCCACCCTTGATCGGCAAGCGCTTTCTAGCGGCCGGACGCCCCGGGTGTGTCCGGCGACCGGAACAGGAATCCCATAATCCATTCGGATGCATGGGATAACCCGGCGAGACCCCTTGCGTAATTCGAAAGCCGGACGAATCTGACCCCGTTTCAGAGTTCCCGGACTTCGCGCGGAATCCAGACGTTCTGACGGTGAATCAATGACCGGCGCCATCATGTCAATTCACGTTCATGTGAGTCGCCGCGTATCGGGGGAGACTCGCATCATGGACTGGAGCCACTACCGCTTCCGCAGCGTCTGGGACCTGCCCGCGCAGCCCGCCGACGTGTTCGCGGTCCTCGAGCGCGGCGAGGACTACCCCCTGTGGTGGCCCCAGGTGCGCGAGGCGACCTCACTCGACGAGCGGCGCGGCACCGCCCGCTTCCGCTCGCTCCTGCCGTACGACCTGTTCGTGACGGCCACCGCCCTGCGTGGCGACCCCGGGGCCGGGGTCCTGGAGATCACCATGTCCGGCGACCTGGAGGGCTGGGCGCGGTGGACCGTGCGCGCGCACGAGGGCGGGACGCGTGCGCTGTACGAGCAGGAGGTGGAGGTGTGCAAACCCCTGTTGCGGCGCTTCGCCCTCGTCGGCAGGCCGGTGTTCCTCGTCAACCACGCGCTGATGATGCGGGCCGGGCGGCGCGGCCTCGTCGCGTATCTGCGGCGGCGCTGACCGAGCCGGTTTGATGGAAACCCGCCGGGGCCTGTATGGTTCAACCCGTTCCCGGGCGATTAGCTCAGTGGGAGAGCGCTTCGTTCACACCGAAGAGGTCACTGGTTCGAACCCAGTATCGCCCACCCGGAAGAAAGCCGGTCCGTCAGCAGACGGACCGGCTTTTCTGTGCCCCGGGCCCGAGCCCGGACGGGCAACTCTCAGGCGGCCTCCCGCAGTTCCGTGCGCATCGGCCACGCCGGATCCACCGTCTCCGGATTGCCGCTGCGCGCGAACCACGCCTGCAGCCCACGCGCCTGCGCGGCGTGCCAGACCGCCTGAAGGGTGTGCAGTTCGGCAGGGGACAGCCGCTCCAGACGGGACGCGAAACGGCGCCCCACAGCCCGTACGACATCCAGGGAGGCCTGCGCGTCAGCGGCCGCGTCGTGTGCGCCTTCCAGCTCCACCTCGTACTGCGCGCACAGGTCCGTCAGGGTGCGGCGGCCCTTGCGGTAGCGGTCCAGGTGTTTGTCGAGGACGCGCGGATCGAGGACGCACAGCGACGAGCTCTCCATGTAGCGGCCGAGCGCGGACGCGCGATGGCGCCGCAACTCCCGGTCCAGGAGCGTCAGATCGAACGGCGCGTTCATCACCACGAGCGGGCGGCCCGCCGCGGCCTGTTCGCCCAGCAGCCTGGCTATCTCCTCCATGACGGGGGCCGGCCAGCGGCCGTTGCGCTGGAGGTGCTCGTCCGTCAGGCCGTGCACCTCCGTCGCCCCGGCCGGCACCGGCACCCCCGGATTCACGAGCCAGCGTGAGACGCGCGGCCGGCTGCCCGCGGCGTCCTGCACCACTATCGCGGCCGACACGATGCGGTCGCTCTCCACGTCCACGCCGGTGGTCTCGGTGTCGAAGGCGGCCAGAGGACCCTCGTACCAGCACGTCATGTCAATGCAACTCCTCGTTCACACCTGGCAGATGGCCCCTCGCGGCTGCCCGTTTCGGTGATACCCGGGCTGTTTGCGTCGTACGCCGACCGGAGACAACACAGATACGGGTCACGGCAGTTCAGAGACCCGCCCAGGGGATTCACCTGTTTCGGAAGGCCAGTTGGACATGGCGCTCGCGCAGCCCGAACAGGGTGGGCTGCTGCCCGAGCGGATCGCACCGCCGCGCGGCACACTCGCCACCACCGCCTGCATGGAGACACTCCAGGTGGGCTATCTGCACGCCGTAGCGGCAGCCGCGGGCTGTTCGCTCTCTCAGCCGTTCCCCGACAACGGAATCGACTGGCACGTCAGCCACAGCGCCCCCGGGCACACGGTCGACGACGAGGTCACCATCAAGGTGCAGCTCAAGTGCACGTACCAGATCCCGCCGAAACCGCCGGGGCCGTCCTTCTCCTTCACGCTCGACAACGCGCATCTGGAGAAGCTCGCCCGCACACCGGTGTCGGTGCACAAGATCCTGGTCGTGATGATCGTGCCGCGCTCGCAGGACGACTGGCTGCGGGCCGGCCACGACCGGCTCGACCTGCGGCACTGCTGCTACTGGATCAACCTGGCCGGCCACCCCGTGACAGGCCGGCGCCGCACCACCGTGCGCATTCCGACCTCGCGGATATTCGACGACCGTGCGCTCTGCGAGATCATGACGCGGATCGGGACGGGCGGAAGGCCCTGAAACGCGTGACGCCCTGAAGGCGCGGGACGCCTGAAGGCCACACGCGGGAGGCCCTGACGGACAGGGAGGGAGACCCTGATGCAGCACCGCCCGACCGACGAGCGCCTGCGCGCCCTGAACACCGCCCGATCCCACCCCGCCGACCTCGAGGGCCCCGGCCCGGAGCAGGTCGACCCGGTCGTGCTCAACGCACTGCTCGACCGGCACGGCTGGGAGCGCCGCGGCGGCGCCACCGGGCGCTATGTGCGCTGGACGCTACCGGGCGCCTCAGGGCGCACCAGCCTGCTCATACCGGAGAGCCGCGCCTTCCCCGACAGCGACGACCTGCTCGGCGAGGCGCTCGAGGCGCTGGAGCGCAGCGGGTCGCACTCCGCGCGGGAGGTCCTCGTCTCGCTCGCCGTGCCGAGCGACGAGATCCGCTGGTGGCGCGATGTGCCGGCCGGGCCCGCGGGAAGCGCCGCATGGCCGGTGGAGGAACAACTGCGCGCCGCCGCCCGGCGGATGCTGCTGGCCGCCGCGCTCGCCGCCCGGGACAAGGCCGGGTACTACGGCGCGCGCCACCGCAGGTCCGCCGCCGCGTCGCTGGAGACCGTCCTCGTCGGTGACGCCCCAGGCGGCCGCAGGCTCACCGCGTTCGTGCCCGTCGCCGCGGGCCGCACGCTCGCCGTCCGTCTCCACCAGGCGCTGTACGCGGCCCGCGAGGCCATCGACTACCGGCGGGCCACCGGCGGCATGGACGCCTTCGACGGCGCCGTCGAGGCGGGGGTGAGTCACGAGCTCGTCGAAGCGCTCGTCGCCCTCGTCCGCGGCACGGAGGGAGCCCGGGTGGGCGTCGAATGGTCACCGGCGGCCGGAGTGCCCGCCGAGTGTACGGCCGGGGACGAGCCCGTCGAGTTCTCGCCCGGCGACCTGGCGGTGCTGCGGGAGGCGAGCGCCCGCTATCTGCGGTCCGAGCCGTCCATCGCCGTCCGCATCACCGGCACCGTCGTGCGCATGCGCAGATCGCGGCCGCGCGGCGAGGGCACGGTGCGGCTGCACGTCATAGGGGGCGCCGATGTGCCGCACGTACGGATGACGCTGGACGAGGAGGCGTACCGGACGGCGGGGCACGCGCATCTCGTGGGGCTGCCGATCAGGGTGCACGGGCGGCTGGAGAGCCGGGGCGGCTTCCGGCGGCTGACCGGGGCGAGCGGCGTGGTGCCCGTACAGGTCGAGGAGGCCGAGCGGGACCGGCTGATGAAGTCGCTCCAGGAGAATCTGGACTTCTTCGAGGAGGCGTGCAGCGGGGACGACTGAGCTCACGGGCTCGTGAGCAGGGGGTTCCCGCTGTGTGCGCGGGGAACGTGGCGCGGGCGGTGTCGATACCGTTTCGCGAGTCGGGCCCCGGGCTCGGTACGATCCTCTGTGTATTGCGCGCGTGGCCAGAACATCGCGCGCCCCCTTCAGGCAGGAGAGTCCGGTGTCAGACGTCCGTGTGATCATCCAACGCGATTCCGAGCGGGAAGAGCGCGTGGTGACGACGGGCACTACGGCGGCCGAGCTCTTCGCCGGCGAGCGCACCATCGTCGCCGCCCGTGTGGCGGGCGAGCTGAAGGACCTGGCGTACGCCGTGCAGGACGGCGAGGAGGTCGAGCCCGTCGAGATCTCCTCCGAGGACGGCCTGGGCATCCTGCGCCACTCCACCGCGCACGTGATGGCGCAGGCCGTGCAGGAGCTGTTCCCCGACGCCAAGCTGGGCATCGGCCCGCCGGTCAAGGACGGCTTCTACTACGACTTCGACGTGGAGAAGCCCTTCACGCCCGAGGATCTCAAGGCCATCGAGAAGAAGATGCAGGAGATCCAGAAGCGCGGTCAGCGGTTCTCGCGCCGCGTCGTCACCGACGAGGACGCCCGCGCAGAGCTGGCCGACGAGCCGTACAAGCTCGAGCTCATCGGCATCAAGGGCTCCGCTTCGAGCGACGACGGCGCGGACGTCGAGGTGGGCGGCGGCGAGCTGACCATCTACGACAACCTCGACGCCAAGACCGGCGACCTGTGCTGGAAGGACCTCTGCCGCGGTCCCCACCTGCCCACCACCCGTAACATCCCGGCGTTCAAGCTCATGCGGAACGCGGCGGCGTACTGGCGCGGCAGCGAGAAGAACCCGATGCTCCAGCGCATCTACGGCACCGCCTGGCCGTCGAAGGACGAGCTGAAGGCGCACCTGGAGTTCCTCGCCGAGGCCGAGAAGCGCGACCACCGCAAGCTGGGCAACGAGCTGGACCTGTTCTCCATCCCCGACCAGATCGGTTCCGGTCTGGCCGTCTTCCACCCCAAGGGCGGCATCGTCCGCCGGGTCATGGAGGACTACTCGCGCCGCCGGCACGAGGAGGAGGGCTACGAGTTCGTCTACACCCCCCACGCCACGAAGGGGAAGCTCTTCGAGACCTCGGGCCACCTGGACTGGTACGCCGACGGCATGTACCCGCCCATGCAGCTCGACGAGGGCGTGGACTACTACCTCAAGCCCATGAACTGCCCGATGCACAACCTGATCTTCGATGCGCGCGGGCGTTCCTACCGTGAACTGCCGCTGCGCCTCTTCGAGTTCGGCACCGTGTACCGGTACGAGAAGTCGGGCGTCGTGCACGGCCTGACCCGCGCCCGTGGCTTCACGCAGGACGACGCGCACATCTACTGCACCAAGGAGCAGATGGCGGAGGAGCTCGACAAGACGCTCACCTTCGTCCTCAACCTGCTGCGCGACTACGGCCTGACCGACTTCTACCTGGAGCTCTCCACCAAGGACCCGGAGAAGTTTGTCGGCTCGGACGAGGTCTGGGAAGAGGCCACCGAGACGCTGCGCCAGGTCGCCGAGAAGCAGGGCCTCCCGCTGGTCCCCGACCCGGGCGGCGCCGCGTTCTACGGCCCGAAGATCTCCGTCCAGGCGAAGGACGCCATCGGCCGCACCTGGCAGATGTCGACCGTGCAGCTCGACTTCAACCTGCCGGAGCGCTTCAACCTCGAGTACACCGGCACCGACGGCACCAAGCAGCGCCCGGTCATGATCCACCGCGCGCTGTTCGGCTCCATCGAACGGTTCTTCGCGGTGCTCCTCGAGCACTACGCGGGCGCCTTCCCGGCCTGGCTCGCGCCGGTTCAGGCGGTCGGCATCCCGATCGGTGACGCGCACATCCCGTACCTGGAGGAGTTCGCGGCCAAGGCGAAGAAGAAGGGCCTGCGCGTCGACGTGGACTCCTCTTCGGACCGCATGCAGAAGAAGATCAGGAACGCGCAGAAGCAGAAGGTGCCGTTCATGATCATCGCGGGCGACGAGGACATGGCGGCCGGCGCCGTCTCCTTCCGCTACCGCGACGGCTCGCAGGAGAACGGCATCCCCGTCGACGAGGCGATCGAGAAGATCGTCAAGGTCGTCGAGGAGCGCGTGCAGGTCTGACGCCCGCCGCTCACGGCACGGCGTACGAATCAGGAGGCCCCCGGGAAGTTTTCCGGGGGCCTCTCGTCGTCGTCACGCCTGAACACCTGGAACATCCAGGACGAGAACGCGCCCGTGATCGCTCCGAGCAGCGCCACACCGCACCCCATCAGAGCCACCGCCACCAGACGCCCGAGCAGGGTCACCGGCACCACGTCCCCGTATCCGACGGTCGCCAGCGTCGAGCAGGCCCACCACAAGGAGTCCCCGAAGGTACGGATCGTGGCGTGCGGCTGCCCGCGCTCGACCTGGTACACGGCCAGCGCCGCCGCGAATCCGAGCAGTGTGGCGGACATCCCGGCGTAGGTCGCCACGCGCGCGTGCAGGCTGAGCCGCGGTTCTTCGTGCCGCCGCCGCACGGCGTCGTAGGTCCGCACGACCTGCAGTGGGCGCAGCAGCGGCAGCACCACGACCACCGCGTCCAGCCAGTGGCGGCGCACGAACGAGAGCCCCTTGCCGCTGTGGCACCATCGGATGGCGAAGTCCAGCGCGAAGGCGGCCCAGGCGGCGGCGGTCACCGCGAGACACGCGTCGCGCACCGCCTCCGGAAGCCCGTGCCCCAGGACCCTGATCGCGTACGACGCGAGAAACAGCAGGGCCGCCAGCGTCAGCGGGGTCTCCATCCGGTGCTCCCACGGCGTCCGCCGTCTCTCGTCCATCGGTCAAGGATCGCGGCCGGGGACCGGGACCTGCCCCGCCGACACGCTCCGAACGGGCGAAGCCATATGCTGCATCTCATGACGAGTGAGCCGGAGCAGCACACGGGGCCGGTGGGTGTGCCGGACGGGTTCGGACGCCTTTGGACGCCGCACCGGATGGCCTACATACAGGGGGAGAACAAGCCGACCGGACCGGGAGCCGACGACGGCTGTCCCTTCTGCGCCGCACCCGGCATGACCGACGAGGAAGCGCTGATCGTGGCGCGCGGCGCGAGCGTCTACGCGATCCTCAACCTGTACCCGTACAACGGCGGGCACCTGATGGTGCTGCCGTACCGGCACGTCGCCGACTACACGGACCTGGACGACGGCGAGACCGCCGAGCTGGCTCTCTTCACCAAGCGCGCGATGGCCGCACTGCGCACCGCGTCCGGGGCGCACGGCTTCAACATCGGCATGAACCAGGGCGCGGTCGCGGGGGCCGGCATCGCCGCGCATCTGCACCAGCACATCGTTCCGCGCTGGGGCGGCGACACCAACTTCATGCCCGTCGTGGGACACACCAAGGTGCTGCCGCAGCTGCTCGGCGACACCAGGACCGCGCTGGCCAAGGCCTGGCCGGACGCCGACTGAGCCGATCGTGACCGGTCGGCCAGGCACTTGCGTCCCTGGCCGGCCGGGCCCGGCTACGCGTCGTACACGTCGGCGTTCATGGGCGTCGGGGCCTGGACCAGGTTGCTGAGGAACGACGAGCGCGTACCGAACTTCTCCGTGTCCACGCCGTTCTCCTCAAGTACCTTGATCGCCGCCGCGTGCACCACGCGCAGGACCGGGGTGGCTGTGCGCAGCGCGTCGTCCGCCATGAAGCGGTGGCGCCAGGGCTTGTCCGCCCAGGCGTGCCGCAGTCCGAAGGGCTCCGGCAGGATCAGCTTGCCGCCTATGAAGTCCAGGAGCGGCGGGTACCAGGTGAACGGCGCGCGCACCGCGAGGCGGACCACCTCGTCGGGCTCGATGAGGGGGAGCTTCTTCTCCACCGTCTCCCAGAACTTGACGGCCTTCGCGACTTCCTTCGTCTTCGGCTCGGGCTTCGTCGTGAACAGGGAGTGCACCGGGCCGAGCGCATGGCCCGTGACCTCGATGCGCAGCGTCTCGTGCAGCACCGTCACCGTGATCAGCATCGTGATCACCAACTGGCCGTCCCAGAGGGTGAACTGCACGCCCAGATAGTGGCGGTCGCCGCTGCCGAACTGCTGCTCGTTGCAGATCCGCTGTATCTCGTGGTTCTTGATCTGGAAGGCCTCGACGTCGGTGCCGCTGGGGCGCGCCACCTTCTTCGCGTTCTCCCCGATCGGCGAGACGATCCAGTGCCTGATCGACGGCGTCGGGAACCCGCCCGTGTGCAGCGGGCCGCGCTCCAGGAGCCGCAGCTTGTCGTGGACCGCCCGTATGACGTCCCAGCTGCGGAACGGGTGGATCTCCGCGCCCTCGTCGCGGGGGATCAGTTCCTCGGCGAGCTGCCAGCTGCCCCAGCGGGTGCCCATGCCGAGGATGCCCTTGGGGCCCGCGTAGAACACGGCGTTCGACTGCTGCTCGGCGGTCAGCTTGGCGAGGCTCTGGCGCAGCCGTTCGGCGGCCGTCTCGCCCGGGCTGCCGGGCACCGCCTCCGGGATCTTGGCGCCGATGCCGCCGCCCGCGAGCAGGCTGTCCCAGCGCTCCCGCATGTCCTGCGCCGTGCGTTCGCAGATCTGCCGGGCCCACAGCCAGCCGACCACGGGCGCCACGATCGCCCCCCGCAGATACCAGGCCCACAAGCCCGTGAACGGCAGCTTGACCATGAAGATCACGGCGACGGCGGCGACCGCCACCATCAGCGCGGTGAACAGCGCGGCCATGCGCTTGTTCTCCTGGCTGCCGATCATGCGGCGGACCTGGAAGACGAGCAGCCAGACGATCAGGCCGGGCAGGAAGAGCAGGCCGCACAGCGCCATCACGGCCGTGAGCCAGCTGTCGCGCTGCTTACGGATCCGGTTCGCCGCGAGACAGTGCTCGACGACGACCTGCGGCTCGGTGCCGAAGGACTGGATGAGCGGCTTGCGGTCGCCGCCGAGCAGCCGGCCCTGGACAGCCCGCGAGAAAGCCTCGCCCAGATTCGGCGCGGCCAGCGACCAAATGCCCTTCTTCACTTCGGACTTGTGCCACTCGCTGTTGGCGGCGAGCAGATCGTCCACCTTCGCGTCCCGGTACGCCGCCGAAGCGAGGGCGTATGTGGCCACGGTCTGGCCCGCGGAGCCGTGCAACGGCACCTGCGCCCCGGGCCTGAAGTCGAATACGTCGTCCGCCACTGCCCGCCCCCATCGCCGCGCGCCTTCGCTCCTGCGGCTTTCCCGACTTCCTTGCTCCGCACACCTGTTGATCAGGTCATCGGCTTGATCAGGTCTTCAGCGTATCCGGGCGCACCGACATCCGTCAGGGGACGGCCGAAGCCGCCCGCCCGGAAGGGGACCGGGCGGGCGGCCTGGCTGTCGGATGGCAGCGGGACGGCCAACTACGAGACGTCCTCGGCCTGTTCGCGCAATCTGTCGCCCAGCTGCGGGGGCATCGGCTCGTGGCGCGCGTACGCCCGGCTGAACCGCCCCGTGCCGTGCGACAGCGACCGCAGGTCCACCGCGTACCGGCCGATCTCGATCTCCGGGATCTCGGCCCGTACGAGCGTGCGAGACCCCGGTGCCTGTTCCGTGCCGACCACGCGGCCGCGCCGCCCCGACAGATCGCTCATCACCGCGCCCACGTAGTCGTCGGCGACGAGCACCTGCACCTCGGCGACCGGCTCCAGGAGATGGATCCTCGCGTCCGCGGCCGCCTCCCGCAGTGCCAGCGCGCCTGCCGTCTGGAACGCCGCGTCGGAGGAGTCCACCGAGTGCGCCTTCCCGTCGAGCAGCGTGATCCGCACATCGATGAGGGGATGGCCCGCGGCCACGCCCTTCGCGGCCTGCGTCCGTACACCCTTCTCCACGGACGGGATGAACTGCCGCGGCACCGCGCCGCCGACGACCTTGTCCACGAACTCGATGCCGGAGCCGTTCGGCAGCGGCTCCACCTCGATCTCGCAGATCGCGAACTGTCCGTGCCCGCCTGACTGCTTCACATGGCGCCCGCGGCCCGCCGACCTGTCGGCGAACGTCTCTCTGAGCGAGACCTTGTGCGGGACGACGTCGACCTGGACGCCGTACCGGTTGCGCAGCCGCTCCAGGGCGACGTCGGCATGCGCCTCACCGAGGCACCACAGGACGACCTGGTGGGTGTCCTGGTTCTGTTCGAGCCGCATCGTGGGGTCCTCGGCGACCAGCCGGGACAGGCCCTGAGAGAGCTTGTCCTCGTCCGGTTTGCTGTGCGCCTGGATCGCCAGCGGGAGCAGCGGGTCCGGCATGTCCCACGGCTCCATGAGGAGCGGGTCGTCCTTGGCGGAGAGGGTGTCGCCGGTCTCCGCCCGGCCGAGCTTGGCGACGCACGCCAGGTCGCCGGCGATGCAGTGGGTGAGCACGCGCTGCTGCTTCCCGAACGGCGACGACAGGGCGCCGATGCGTTCGTCGACGTCGTGGTCCTCGTGGCCGCGGTCGGTGAGGCCGTGTCCCGAGACATGCACCGTGTCGTCGGGGCGCAGGGTTCCGGAGAAGACCCGTACCAGCGAGATCCGGCCCACGTACGGATCCGATGCCGTCTTCACGACCTCGGCGACCAGCGGGCCGTCCGGATCGCAGACGTTCACCGTGCGCGCGTCGCCCGACGGGGTGGTGACCACCGGGGCCGCGCGCTCCAGGGGAGTGGGGAAGCCGCCCGTGATGAGTTCGAGCAGCTCGACCGTGCCGATGCCCTGCCGGGCGCCCTGCGCCGCGGGCGCCGCGGCCAGCACCGGGTGGAACACACCGCGCGCCACGGCCCGCTCCAGGTCCCCGACCAGCGTCTTGTAGTCGATCTCCTCGCCGCTCAGATAGCGGTCCATGAGGGTCTCGTCCTCGCTCTCGGCGATGATCCCCTCGATCAGACGGTTGCGTGCCTCCTCGATGAGCGGCAGCTGATCGGGGTCGGGCTCGGACTCCTTGCGCTCGCCCGACGCGTAGTCGAACACACGCTGCGACAGGAGGCCTACGAGACCGGTCACGGGCGCGTGCCCGTCCGGCCCCGGCTCGCCGTGCAGCGGCAGGTAGAGCGGGATGACGGCGTCCGGGTCGTCGCCGCCGAAGAACGTCTCGCAGGTCCGCGTCATCTGTTCGAAGTCGGAGCGCGCCGCCTCCAGATGCGTGACCACGATGGCGCGTGGCATGCCGACCGCCGCGCACTCCTCCCACACCATGCGCGTCGCGCCCGCCATGGTCTCGGGCCCGTCGGACGCCGAGACGACGAAGAGGGCCGCGTCCGCAGCCCGCAGACCGGCCCTCAGCTCCCCTACGAAATCCGCGTATCCGGGGGTGTCCAGAAGATTGATCTTGTACCCGTCCCATTCGAGGGGCACCAGTGAGAGCTGCACCGACCGCTGCTGCCGGTGCTCGATGTCGTCGTAGTCGGAAACGGCCGTGCCGTCCTCCACCCGGCCCGCCCTGTTCACCGCCCCCGCGGTCAGCGCGAGAGCCTCCACCAATGTCGTCTTGCCCGATCCGCTGTGGCCGACCAGCACCACATTCCTCACGGACGAGGGGTGGTCGGCCGCCGTAGCCCTGCCGGCGGCTCCGGGGTGTGTATTCGCCTTGTCGCCCATGCCTTTCCTCCCGGTTACTTGCACGGTGAGGTGGCACCCCTGCTGAAGAGGGGGTCCCATTGGGCGCGGACACGCGGGACCCGCGATGGCGGCTCCGACGACGCCCGCGGTGTCTTCGAGCTTTGCACTCCGGCCATGGTGCGTCCATACGTCGTACGCGGTTGCTCGGGGCACGCGGGTGCCCGGCGGTCGTCCACGCGCGCGCGTGACTACGATGGGCCAGCCGGTGGCCAGAAGGGCCGCGCGGCCATCCGACCCTCGGGAAGGCCATGCTGAACAAGTACGCGCGTGCATTTTTCACGCGTGTCCTCACACCGTTCGCCGCGTTTCTCATCCGTCGCGGGGTCAGCCCCGACGCGGTCACGCTCCTCGGCACGGCCGGGGTCGTGGCGGGCGCACTGGTCTTCTTCCCCCGCGGGGAGTTCTTCTGGGGCACGATCGTCATCACGCTGTTCGTGTTCTCGGACCTCGTGGACGGCAACATGGCGCGCCAGCTCGGCCGCACCAGCCGCTGGGGCGCGTTCCTCGACTCCACGCTCGACCGCGTCGCCGACGGCGCGATCTTCGGTGGCCTCGCCCTCTGGTACGCGGGATCCGGCGACAACAACACGCTGTGCGCCGTCTCCATCTTCTGCCTCGCCAGCGGCCAGGTCGTGTCGTACACCAAGGCCCGCGGTGAGGCCATCGGCCTGCCCGTCGCGGTGAACGGCCTGGTGGAGCGCGCCGAGCGGCTCGTGATCACCCTTGTCGCCGCAGGCCTCGCGGGGCTGCACACGTTCGGCGTCCCCGGCATCCAGATCGTGCTCCCGATCGCCCTGTGGGCCGTCGCCGCGGGCAGCCTCGTGACGCTGATCCAGCGGATGGTGACCGTCCGCAGGGAATCGGCCGAGGCCGACGCGGAGGCCGCGGCCGAGGCTTCCCAGGAGAGCGGGACCGCATCGTGAGCAACGCGCGCGAACGACTTGTCGACGCCCTGTACGGAGCGGGCTGGAGCACGGTCAAGAAGCTCCCGGAGCCCGTCGCGGTCCGCCTGGGCCGCACCATCGCCGACCTCGCGTGGAGGCGGCGCGGCAAGAGCGTCCTGCGCCTGGAGTCCAACCTCGCGCGCGTGGTGCCCGACGCCTCACCGGAGCGCCTCAAGCAGCTCTCCCAGGCGGGCATGCGCTCGTACCTGCGGTACTGGATGGAGTCGTTCCGGCTGCCGTCCTGGAGCGCGGACCGCGTACGGAACGGGTTCGACGTCGACGACGTCCACCACCTCACCGACGGCCTCGCCTCCGACAAGGGCGTCATCATCGCCCTGCCCCACCTGGGCAACTGGGACCTCGCGGGCGCCTGGGTCACCGCGAAGCTGGAGACCCCGTTCACCACGGTCGCCGAGCGGCTCAAGCCCGAGACCCTCTACGACCGCTTCGTGGCGTACCGCGAGAGCCTCGGCATGGAGGTCCTGCCGCACGAAGGCGGATCCGCCTTCGGCACGCTCGCCCGGCGGCTGCGCGCCGGCGGCCTGGTCTGCCTCGTCGCCGACCGCGATCTGTCCGAGTCCGGCGTCGAGGTGAAGTTCTTCGGCGACACCGCGCGCATGCCCGCGGGCCCCGCGATACTCGCCCAGCAGACCGGCGCCCTGCTCCTCCCGGTCACCCTCTGGTACGACAGGTCGCCCGTCATGCGCGGACGTATCCACGCGCCCATCGAGGTGCCCGAGACAGGTACCCGCGCCGAAAAGACGTCTGTCATGACACAGGCGCTGGCCGATGCCTTCGCCACCGGCATCGCCGAGCACCCGGAGGACTGGCACATGCTGCAGCGCCTGTGGCTCGCTGACCTCGAGGAGCGCCGACCGTGAAGATCGGCATCGTCTGCCCGTACTCCTGGGACGTGCCGGGCGGCGTCCAGTTCCACATCCGCGACCTCGCGGAGCACCTCATCGCCCTGGGGCACCGGGTGTCCGTACTCGCCCCGGCCGACGACGAGACCCCGCTGCCGCCGTACGTCGTCTCGGCGGGCCGCGCGGTCCCCGTGCCGTACAACGGCTCGGTCGCCCGGCTCAACTTCGGCTTCCTGAGCGCCGCGCGGGTGCGGCGCTGGCTGCACGACGGCACGTTCGACGTGATCCACATCCATGAGCCGGCCTCGCCCTCGCTGGGGCTGCTCTCCTGCTGGGCGGCTCAGGGCCCGATCGTCGCCACGTTCCACACGTCGAACCCGCGGTCCCGCGCCATGATCGCCGCGTATCCGATCCTCCAGCCCGCCCTGGAGAAGATCAGCGCGCGCATCGCGGTGAGCGAGTACGCGCGGCGCACGCTCGTGGAGCACCTCGGCGGGGACGCCGTCGTCATCCCGAACGGCGTCGACGTCGACTTCTTCGCCCGCGCCGAGCCCAAGGCCGAGTGGCAATCAGGAGGGGCGCGTAGCTCCGTTGAGGGTGGTGGTGGGAGACGGGAGGGCGGCACCATCGGCTTCATCGGGCGCATCGACGAGCCCCGCAAGGGTCTTCCCGTACTGATGAAGGCCCTGCCGAGGATCCTGGCCGAGCGGCCCGGCACCCGGCTGCTCGTGGCCGGACGCGGCGACGAGGAGGAGGCCGTCGAGAGCCTGCCCGCCGAGATGCGCGAACGTGTCGAGTTCCTCGGCATGGTCAGCGACGAGGACAAGGCCAGACTGCTGCGCAGCGTCGACCTGTACGTGGCCCCCAACACCGGCGGCGAGAGCTTCGGCATCATCCTCGTCGAGGCCATGTCGGCGGGCGCGCCGGTCCTGGCCTCGGACCTCGACGCGTTCGCGCAGGTCCTCGACCAGGGCGGCGCGGGCGAGCTGTTCGCCAACGAGGACGCGGACGCCCTCGCGGACTCGGCCGTCCGGCTCCTGGGCGACGCCACCCGGCGCGAGGAGCTGCGGGAGCGCGGCAGCAAGCACGTGCGGCGCTTCGACTGGTCGACCGTGGGGGCGGACATCCTGTCCGTGTACGAGACGGTGACCACCGGCGCGGCGGCGGTCGCCACCGACGAACGCAGCGGACTGCGGGCCCGGTTCGGGCTCGCCCGCGACTGACGGGACGTACCGGCGCGCCATCGCGCACAAACCGGTACGTCCCTCCCGTCCCGTACGCGCCTGACCGCCGCTGCGGGGCACGGCTGTAGCCTTTGCGCCCGTGACCTCCACTTTGATCTGGATCGCGGTCTTCCTCATCGCGGTCGGCCTCTACCTGAGCTGGACCGCCGGCCGCCTCGACCGGCTGCACGCCCGGATCGACGCGGCCCGTGCCGCCCTCGACGCCCAACTGCTGCGCCGCGCCTCGGTGGCGCAGGAGCTGGCCACCTCCGGAGTGCTCGACCCCGCCGCCTCGATCGTCCTGTACGAGGCCGCGCACGCGGCACGGCAGGCCGAGGAGGACCACCGTGAGGTCGCCGAGAGCGAGCTGAGCCAGGCGCTGCGGGCCGTGTTCGGCGAGGCAGGGCAGATGGAGGCGGTGCGCGCCGCCCCGGGCGGCCCCGACGCGGCCGAGGAGCTCGCTCAGGCCGTCCGCAGGGTGCCCATGGCCCGGCGCTTCCACAACGACGCCGTACGGGCCGCACGCGCCCTGCGCAGGCATCGCAAGGTGCGCTGGTTCCGGCTCGCGGGCCATGCACCGTTCCCGCTGGCCTTCGAGATGGACGATGAGCCGCCCGTCGCGCTCGCGGACAGGCCCACCACATAAGCCGACAGGCATAACAGGGGGCCAGGCGCGTTCGCGAAGAATGAGCCACCGGTCGGATATTGGCCCTTGATGTGGACTGGTCGCGGGGCGTTTCCTCTGTGAAGTAGGAATCCCCCTTTTTTCCACCGAGCGAGGTCACCCGTGTCCAGCACCCCCCAGTTCGTCGAAACCACCGGCACCGCGCGCGTGAAGCGCGGCATGGCCGAGCAGCTCAAGGGCGGCGTGATCATGGACGTCGTCGACGCCGAGCAGGCGAAGATCGCCGAGGACGCCGGCGCGGTGGCCGTCATGGCGCTCGAGCGGGTGCCGGCCGACATCCGCAAGGACGGCGGAGTGGCCCGGATGTCCGACCCGAACATGATCGAGGAGATCATCGAGGCCGTCTCCATCCCGGTCATGGCCAAGTCCCGGATCGGCCACTTCGTGGAGGCCCAGGTCCTGCAGTCGCTCGGCGTCGACTACATCGACGAGTCCGAGGTTCTCACCCCGGCCGACGAGGTCAACCACAGCGACAAGTTCGCGTTCACGACCCCCTTCGTGTGCGGCGCCACCAACCTGGGTGAGGCCCTGCGCCGCATCGCCGAGGGCGCGGCCATGATCCGCTCGAAGGGCGAGGCCGGCACGGGCAACGTCGTCGAGGCCGTCCGCCACCTGCGCCAGATCAAGAACGAGATCGCCAAGCTGCGCGGCTTCGACAACAACGAGCTGTACGCCGCCGCCAAGGAGCTGCGCGCCCCCTACGAGCTCGTCAAGGAGGTCTCCGAGCTCGGCAAGCTGCCGGTGGTGCTGTTCTCCGCCGGTGGTGTCGCCACGCCCGCCGACGCCGCCCTGATGCGCCAGCTCGGCGCCGAGGGTGTCTTCGTCGGCTCCGGCATCTTCAAGTCCGGCGACCCGGCCAAGCGAGCCGCCGCCATCGTGAAGGCCACCACCTTCTACGACGACCCCAAGATCATCGCGGACGCCTCGCGCAACCTGGGCGAGGCCATGGTCGGCATCAACTGCGACACCCTCCCCGAGACCGAGCGCTACGCGAACCGGGGCTGGTAATGACCTCTCCCGTAGTGGGCGTCCTCGCGCTCCAGGGCGACGTACGGGAGCACCTCGTCGCCCTGGCCACGGCGGACGCCGTGGCCAGGCCCGTGCGGCGGCCCGAGGAACTGGCCGAGGTGGACGGCATCGTCCTGCCCGGCGGGGAGTCGACCACCATCTCCAAGCTGGCCGTCCTGTTCGGGCTCATGGAGCCCCTGCGCGCGCGCGTGCGTGAAGGCATGCCGGTGTACGGCACCTGCGCGGGCATGATCCTGCTCGCCGACAAGATCCTCGACCCGCGTTCGGGCCAGGAGACGGTCGGCGGGATCGACATGATCGTGCGCCGCAACGCCTTCGGACGTCAGAACGAGTCCTTCGAGGCGGCGGTCGACGTACGCGGCGTGGAGGGCGACCCCGTGGAGGGCGTCTTCATCCGCGCCCCCTGGGTGGAGTCCGTGGGCGCGCGTGCCGAAGTACTCGCGGAGTACGACGGGCACATAGTCGCTGTACGGCAGGAAAACGCCCTCGCCACGTCCTTCCACCCCGAGCTGACCGGCGACCACAGGATGCACGCACTGTTCGTCGACATGGTGCGGGCGAAGCGGGTGGCCGGGTCCTTGTAGGATCTCGGGGGGTCCCCCGGCCCTTGAGGCCAGGGGGAGTTCGTACTGGGTTGGTTACGCGAAGGAGACAGGCAGATGTCCGGCCACTCTAAATGGGCTACGACGAAGCACAAGAAGGCCGTGATCGACGCCAAGCGCGGCAAGCTCTTCGCGAAGATGATCAAGAACATCGAGGTCGCTGCCCGCACGGGTGGCTCCGACGTGTCCGGCAACCCGACGCTCTTCGACGCCATCCAGAAGGCCAAGAAGAGCTCGGTCCCCAACAAGAACATCGACTCCGCGGTCAAGCGCGGCGCCGGCCTCGAGGCCGGTGGCGCCGACTACGAGACGATCATGTACGAGGGCTACGGTCCCAACGGTGTCGCGGTGCTCATCGAGTGCCTCACCGACAACCGCAACCGTGCCGCGTCCGACGTGCGTGTCGCCATGACCCGCAACGGCGGCAACATGGCCGACCCCGGCTCCGTCTCGTACCTGTTCAACCGCAAGGGTGTCGTGATCGTCCCCAAGGGTGAGCTGTCCGAGGACGACGTCCTCGGTGCCGTGCTCGACGCGGGTGCCGAAGAGGTCAACGACCTCGGTGAGTCCTTCGAGGTGCTCAGCGAGGCCACCGACCTGGTCGCGGTGCGCACCGCGCTCCAGGAGGCCGGCATCGACTACGACTCGGCCGACGCCAACTTCGTCCCGACCATGCAGGTCGAGCTGGACGAGGAGGGCGCCCGCAAGATCTTCAAGCTCATCGACGCGCTCGAGGACAGCGACGACGTGCAGAACGTCTTCGCCAACTTCGACGTGAGCGACGAGGTCATGGAGAAGGTCGACGCCTGACACGCAGGCAGCGCACGGGCCGACGGGACACAACACCCGTCGGCCCGTCGCATTGTCAGCGGTACCCGATAGCCTGCACAAACGGCTATCGAAGGAGGGGTGGGGTGCGCGTACTCGGCGTGGACCCGGGGCTGACCCGGTGCGGTGTCGGCGTGGTCGAGGGGGTCGCGGGGCGGCCTCTGACGATGCGCGGTGTCGGCGTCGTACGGACCGCGGCCGACGCGGAGTTGGGCCACCGCCTCGTCGCCATCGAGCAGGGCATCGAGCAGTGGCTGGACGAGTACGGGCCCGAATTCGTCGCCGTGGAGCGGGTGTTCAGCCAGCACAACGTGCGGACGGTCATGGGGACGGCCCAGGCGAGCGCGGTCGCGATGCTCTGCGCCAGCCGCCGCGGCATCCCCGTAGCCCTCCACACGCCCAGCGAGGTCAAGGCCGCCGTGACGGGCAGCGGACGGGCCGACAAGGCTCAGGTGGGCGCCATGGTGACGCGCCTGCTGAGACTGGACGCTCCCCCCAAGCCCGCCGACGCGGCCGACGCTCTCGCCCTCGCCATCTGCCACATCTGGCGCGCCCCCGCGCAGAACAGACTCCAGCAGGCCGTCGCCCTGCACGCATCGAAATCAGCCACAGCACCGAAAGGCCGTATCGCATGATCGCCTTCGTCAGCGGCCCGGTGGCCGCGCTCGCCCCTGACACCGCGGTGGTCGAGGTCGGCGGCATCGGCATGGCCGTCCAGTGCACTCCGAACACGCTCTCCGGCCTCCGCGTCGGCCAGCAGACCAAGCTCGCCACCTCCCTCGTCGTACGCGAGGACTCGCTCACGCTGTACGGCTTCGCCGACGACGACGAGCGGCAGACCTTCGAGCTGCTCCAGACCGCCAGCGGCGTCGGCCCGCGCCTCGCGCAGGCGATGCTCGCCGTGCACCGCCCCGACGCGCTGCGCGGCGCTGTCGCCTCCGGTGACGAGAAGTCGCTCACCGCCGTGCCCGGCATCGGCAAGAAGGGCGCCCAGAAGCTGCTCATCGAACTCAAGGACCGGCTCGGTGCGCCCCTCGGCACCGGTACGGGCGTGGGCGCCCCCGTGACGTCGGGCTGGCGCGACCAACTGCACGCCGCGCTCATCGGGCTCGGCTACGCCACGCGCGAGGCCGACGAGGCCATCGAGGCCGTCGCCCCGCAGGCCGAGGAGGAGGGCGGCACGCCGCAGGTCGGCAAGCTCCTGAAGGCCGCGCTCCAGACGCTGAACCGCACCCGCTGACCGGGCCGCGCCCGCTCCCCGCCCGAACCACCACCACCGCGAGGCACACCTCATGAACTGGGACGACACGACCGACGCGACGCCCGACACCGAGCGGCTCGTGGGCTCTGTCGCCGACGGCGAGGACCAGGCGGTCGAGGCCGCCCTGCGCCCCAAGGACCTGGGCGAGTTCATCGGCCAGGAGAAGGTCCGTGAACAGCTCGACCTGGTCCTCAGGGCGGCACGCGCGCGCGGTGCCACCGCCGACCACGTCCTGCTCTCCGGCGCGCCCGGCCTCGGCAAGACCACGCTCTCCATGATCATCGCGGCCGAGATGGGCGCCCCCATCCGGATCACCAGCGGCCCGGCCATCCAGCACGCCGGCGACCTGGCCGCGATCCTCTCCTCCCTCCAGGAGGGCGAGGTCCTCTTCCTCGACGAGATCCACCGCATGTCCCGCCCCGCCGAAGAGATGCTCTACATGGCGATGGAGGACTACCGGGTCGACGTCATCGTCGGCAAGGGCCCCGGCGCCACGGCCATCCCGCTGGAGCTGCCCCCGTTCACCCTCGTAGGCGCCACCACGCGCGCGGGTCTCCTGCCCCCGCCGCTGCGCGACCGTTTCGGCTTCACGGCGCACATGGAGTTCTACGAGCCGGCCGAACTGGAGCGCGTCATCCACCGCTCCGCGAACCTCCTCGACGTGGAGATCGACCCCCAGGGCGCCGCCGAGATCGCCGGCCGTTCCCGCGGCACCCCCCGTATCGCCAACCGCCTGCTGCGCCGGGTCCGCGACTACGCGCAGGTCAAGGCCGACGGCCACATCACCCGTGACATCGCCGGGGTGGCCCTCGGCGTCTACGAGGTGGACGGCCGCGGCCTCGACCGGCTCGACCGCGCCGTCCTCGAAGCGCTGATCAAGCTCTTCGGCGGCGGCCCCGTCGGCCTCTCCACCCTCGCGGTCGCCGTGGGGGAGGAGCGCGAGACGGTCGAGGAGGTCGCCGAACCCTTCCTCGTACGAGAGGGTCTGCTCGCCCGTACGCCGCGAGGCCGGGTCGCCACGCCCGCCGCCTGGGCCCACCTCGGCCTCACGCCGCCCCAGCAGACAAGGGGAACAAGCGGACAAGGGGACCTGTTCGGGGCGTGATCGCGCAGGGTAGTCGCGAGGTCAGGAACCTCGGTGCCATGCTGAGCGTTGTTCCTTGAGTGCGGACTCGCTTAGACTCCGCCGATGCCGCCCTTGTGGACGGCGTGCCCACCCCCATCCAACAGGCCGCCTACGTGCGCGGTCGTGCGAAGGAATTTCCGTCCCGTGAATATCGTGACCCTCCTCCCGTTCATCGTGCTCATCGGGGCCATGTTCCTGATGACCCGCTCCGCCAAGAAGAAGCAGCAGGCGGCAGGCCAGATGCGGGACCAGATGCAGCCCGGTTCCGGCGTCCGCACGATCGGGGGCATGTACGCCACCGTCAAGGAGGTCCACGACGAGATGGTCCTTCTGGAGGTGGCCCCCGGCGTCCACGCCGTCTACGCGAAGAACTCGATCGGCGCCGTCCTCGCCGACGACGAGTACAACCGCATCGTCCACGGCACCGAGAGTGACGACAACGATGACCACGACGCCCTCGGCGCCGATGGTGCGATCGTGCCGGACGACGCTTCCTCCCTCACCGAGACCGACGAGCCCGCCGACGCGTCGGACGACTCGCGCATCGACCTCGACAAGAAGGACGAGGCTGCTGCCACTGACGTAGCCTCCGAGGCCGAAGGCGCTGAGCCGAAGAAGACCGACGGCGAGTCCGACGCGAAGTAGTCACGCCCCCAGGACCGCGCGCGCCCGCTTGCGCTCCGCGGTCCCGGACGTGTGATGTCCGCACGGATTCTCGACACCATTTCATGGCCGTCCGGGCACGTACCCCGCTGCGGGACGGATGGAGAGGGAGAACGAGAAGGTGGCAGCACCCAAGAAGGGCCGAAGTCACGGCGCCCAGAGCAGGCCGGGCCGCACACTGGCCTTCATCCTGATCGCGATGGTGGCGCTGACCGGCGGGATGTTCCTGTCCGGTCACACCACGCCGCGCCTGGGCATCGACCTCGCCGGTGGTACGAGCATCACGCTCAAGGCGAAGAGCGAGCCGGGTCAGAAGAACGCGGTCAACCAGACCAACATGAACACGGCCGTGAGCATCATCGAGCGCCGCGTCAACGGTCTGGGTGTCACGGAGTCCGAGGTCCAGACCCAGGGCTCGGACAACATCATCGTCAACATCCCCAAGGGGACGAACGAGGCGCAGGCGCGCGAGCAGGTCGGCACGACCGCCCAGCTCTACTTCCGCCCCGTGCTCACCGTGGCCGCCGGTGCGCCCACTCCCGAGCCCTCCGCCAGCCCTTCCGGCTCGGACAAGGGCAAGGCCACCGACAAGGCGACCGACAAGGCCACGGACGGCGGCAAGGACAAGGCGTCCAGCACGCCGACCCCCACGCCGACGGCCTCCGCGACCTCGCAGGGCCGCGCCGTCACCGACGGTCTGAAGGCCGACTCCTCCCCGTCGCCGAGCGCCAGCGCCTCCGCGAGCGGCAAGCCCACCCCCTTGGCCAGCCCCACCCCGGACGCGGCCACCGCCGCACTGCAGAAGAAGTTCACGGACCTCGACTGCACCGACAAGGCCGCCCGCAGCCAGGTCACCTCGGGCGTCAAGCCCGAGGACACTGCCGTGGCGTGCGGCAAGAACTCGTCCGGCCAGTGGGAGAAGTACATCCTCGGCCCCGCCGAGGTGAACGGCAAGGACGTCGACAAGGCGCAGGCCACGATCAACCAGCAGACCGGCGCCTGGGTCGTCAACATGGACTTCACGGGCGGCGGCTCGAAGAAGTTCGCGAAGATCACCAGCAAGCTCTCGCAGCAGCAGCCGCCGATGAACCAGTTCGCCATCGTGCTCGACGGCGACGTGGTCTCGGCCCCCAGCGTCAGCTCGACCCTGAGCGGCAGCGCGGAGATCTCCGGCAGCTTCGACCAGCAGTCCGCCCAGGACCTCGCCAACGTGCTGTCCTACGGTGCCCTCCCGCTCTCCTTCCAGGAGCAGAGCGTCACGACGGTCACCGCGGCCCTCGGCGGCGAGCAGCTGCACGCCGGTCTGATCGCCGGCGCCATCGGCCTCCTGCTGGTCATCATCTACCTGGTGGTCTACTACCGCGGCCTGTCGCTGATCGCGCTCGCCTCGCTCCTCGTGTCCGCGGTCCTCACCTACGTGATCATGACGCTCCTCGGCCCGGCCATCGGCTTCGCGCTGAACCTGCCGGCGGTCTGCGGTGCGATCGTGGCGATCGGAATCACGGCGGACTCGTTCATCGTGTTCTTCGAACGCATCAGGGACGAGATCCGTGAGGGCCGCTCGCTTCGGCCCTCCGTCGAGCGCGCCTGGCCGCGGGCCCGGCGCACGATCCTGGTCTCCGACTTCGTGTCGTTCCTCGCGGCCGCGGTGCTGTTCGTCGTCACCGTCGGCAAGGTCCAGGGCTTCGCGTTCACGCTCGGCCTGACCACCGTGCTCGACGTGGTCGTCGTGTTCCTGTTCACCAAGCCGCTGATGACGATCCTGGCCCGCAAGAAGTTCTTCGCGAACGGACACCCGTGGTCCGGGCTCGACCCGAAGCGCCTCGGCGCCAAGCCGCCACTGCGCCGCACACGCCGTGCCCCCGGCTCTCCCGTAGGCCCTGTCAACACGAAGGAGGCGTGAGATGTCGAAGCTCGGCCATCTCGGCGCCCGGCTCATCCGCGGTGAAGTCGGCTACGACTTCATCGGCAAGCGCAAGATCTGGTACGGCATCTCGATCCTGATCACCATCACGGCCATCGTCGGCCTGGCGGTGCGTGGTCTGAACATGGGCATCGAGTTCGAGGGTGGCGCGGTCTTCACCACCCCGAAGACCAGCGTCTCCGCGGGCGTGGCGGAGCGCTCCGCCGAAGCGGCCTCCGGGCACGACGCGATCGTCCAGGAACTCGGCACCGGCGGTCTGCGCATCCAGGTCTCCGGCGTGGACACCGCGAAGTCCGACCAGATCAAGACCGAACTCGCCAAGGACCTGAACGTCCCCGAGGCGAAGATCAACGCCGACCTCGTCGGACCCAGCTGGGGCGAGACGATCGCCAACAAGGCATGGACCGGCCTGATCGTGTTCATGATCCTCGTGGTGATCTATCTGGCCATCGCCTTCGAATGGCGCATGGCCATCGCGGCCCTGGTCGCACTGATCCACGACATCACGATCACGGTCGGGATCTACGCCCTGGTCGGCTTCGAGGTCACCACCGGCACGGTGATCGGTCTGCTGACCATCCTCGGATATTCGCTCTACGACACGGTGGTGGTCTTCGACTCCTTGAAGGAGGGCACGAAGGACATCACCAAGCAGACCCGCTTCACATACAGCGAAATCGCCAACCGCTCCATCAACGGCACGCTGGTGCGTTCGATCAACACCACGGTCGTCGCGCTGCTGCCGGTGGCGGGCCTGCTGTTCATCGGCGGCGGCTTCCTCGGCGCGGGCATGCTCAACGACATCTCGCTGTCGCTGTTCGTCGGCCTCGCGGCCGGTGCGTACTCGTCGATCTTCATCGCCACTCCGCTCGTCGCCGACCTCAAGGAACGCGACCCGCAGATCAAGGCCCTGAAGAAGCGTGTGCTCGCCAAGCGCGCGTCGGCTGCCGCCAAGGGCGAGTCGGCCGAGGCCCCGGCGCCGCAGGACGACGACTACGACGACTACGACGACCAGTCGGACGGCGAGGCGGCGACCGCGGTCGTCGGCCCCCGCCACCAGCCCGCGTCGCGCAACCGCGGCCGCGGGCGGCCCTCGGGGAAGCGCCGATGACGGAGCTCGCGGAACTCTCGACGCTGCTGCTCAGCCGCATCCGCGATGTGCCGGACTACCCGGAGCCGGGCGTGATGTTCAAGGACATCACCCCGCTCCTGGCGGACCCGTCGGCCTTCACGGCGCTCACCGGCGCCCTCGCGGAGCTGTGCGTCGCGAACGGCGCCACCAAGGTCGTCGGTCTGGAGGCGCGCGGGTTCATCCTGGGCGCCCCCGTGGCCGTACGCGCCGGGCTCGGCTTCATCCCCGTACGCAAGGCCGGCAAGCTTCCCGGGGCGACGCTCAGCCAGTCGTACGACCTGGAGTACGGGTCGGCCGAGATCGAGGTGCACGCCGAGGACCTGGTCGCGGGTGACCGCGTCATGGTGATCGACGACGTCCTTGCCACCGGTGGTACGGCCGAGGCGTCGGTGCGGCTCATCCGGCGCGCGGGCGCCGAGGTCGCCGGCATTGCCGTCCTGATGGAGCTGGGTTTCCTGAGCGGCCGCGAGCGGCTGCTCCCGGCCCTCGACGGTGCCCCGCTGGACTCACTGCTCATGGTCTGAACACCTGGTCACAGGCGTAAAGGCGGGCCCGGAGGAATCCGGTGCCCGCCTTTTGCGTTCCCCCATGTGAAAGCCGTCCCCCCGGCCGAAGGCGAGGGAGCGGCCCAGTGTCGATACCATGGGCTCTCCGGGACCTGAACGGGGGACCCGTCGCGCACGAGGAGCGCCGTTGCCAGACGAGGCCAAGCCACTCTCCCCCAGCGCCGAGCGCGTGGGGGTACCCACAGCCGCCAAGCCCGACCAGAAGGCCGACCAGGCCGCGGCTGCCCCAGCCGCGCCCGCGAAGCCCGGGCAGAGCGCAACCGGCACGCCGGGCGGCAAGGCGGCCGAGCAGCAGCCGCGCCCCAAGCCTCCCGCCGACAAGCGCCCGGCCCCCGGCCCCAAGGCCGCCGCCCCGGCCCCTGCCGCGCCGCCCACACCGCCCGTGGTGCGCCCCGCAGCGGGCCAGCCCGCCCGCTCCGGCTCCTCGAACCGCGTCCGCGCCCGCCTCGCCCGTCTCGGCGTGCAGCGCTCGAACCCGTACAACCCCGTTCTCGAGCCGCTGCTGCGGATAGTGCGCAGCAACGACCCGAAGATCGAGACGTCCACGCTGCGTCAGGTCGAGCGCGCCTACCAGGTCGCCGAGCGCTGGCACCGCGGGCAGAAGCGCAAGAGCGGCGACCCGTACATCACGCACCCGCTCGCGGTGACGACGATCCTTGCCGAGCTCGGCATGGATCCCGCGACACTCATGGCCGGCCTGCTCCACGACACTGTCGAGGACACCGAGTACGGCCTGGACACCCTGCGCCGCGACTTCGGCGACCAGGTCGCCCTGCTCGTCGACGGCGTCACCAAGCTGGACAAGGTCAAGTTCGGCGAGGCCGCGCAGGCCGAGACCGTGCGCAAGATGGTCGTCGCGATGGCCAAGGACCCACGCGTCCTGGTCATCAAGCTCGCCGACCGCCTGCACAACATGCGCACGATGCGGTACCTCAAGCGCGAGAAGCAGGAGAAGAAGGCCCGAGAGACGCTGGAGATCTACGCTCCGCTGGCGCACCGCCTGGGCATGAACACCATCAAATGGGAGCTGGAGGACCTCGCCTTCGCGATCCTCTACCCCAAGATGTACGACGAGATCGTGCGTCTGGTGGCCGAGCGCGCGCCCAAGCGCGACGAGTACCTCGCCATAGTGACCGACGAGGTGCAGAGCGACCTGCGCGCCGCCCGCATCAAGGCGACCGTCACCGGCCGCCCGAAGCACTACTACAGCGTCTACCAGAAGATGATCGTCCGCGGCCGTGACTTCGCGGAGATCTACGACCTGGTGGGCATTCGTGTCCTTGTCGACACGGTGAGGGACTGTTACGCCGCCCTCGGCACGGTGCACGCGCGATGGAATCCGGTCCCCGGCCGGTTCAAGGACTACATCGCGATGCCCAAGTTCAACATGTACCAGTCGCTGCACACGACCGTGATCGGCCCCAACGGCAAGCCTGTCGAGCTGCAGATCCGCACGTTCGACATGCACCGCCGCGCCGAGTACGGCATCGCGGCGCACTGGAAGTACAAGCAGGAGGCCGTCGCCGGTGCCTCCAAGGTGCGCTCCGACGCCCCGAAGAGCACGGGCAAGGACGACCACCTCAACGACATGGCGTGGCTGCGCCAGTTGCTCGACTGGCAGAAGGAGACGGAGGACCCGGGAGAGTTCCTGGAGTCCCTGCGCTTCGACCTCTCGCGCAACGAGGTCTTCGTCTTCACGCCGAAGGGCGACGTCATAGCGCTCCCGGCCGGCGCGACCCCGGTGGACTTCTCGTACGCGGTCCACACCGAGGTCGGTCACCGGACCATAGGAGCACGGGTCAACGGGCGGCTCGTACCGCTGGAATCGACCCTGGACAACGGCGACTTGGTGGAGGTCTTCACCTCCAAGGCCGAAGGTGCGGGCCCGTCCCGCGACTGGCTCGGCTTCGTCAAGTCGCCCCGGGCGCGCAACAAGATCCGTGCCTGGTTCTCCAAGGAGCGCCGCGACGAGGCGATCGAGCAGGGCAAGGACGCCATCGTCCGCGCCATGCGCAAGCAGAACCTGCCGATCCAGCGGATCCTCACCGGCGACTCGCTGGTCACGCTCGCGCACGAGATGCGCTACCCCGACATCTCGTCCCTGTACGCGGCGATCGGCGAAGGCCACGTCACCGCGCAGAGCGTCGTCCAGAAGCTCGTGCAGGCCCTCGGCGGCGAGGATGCCGCCAACGAGGACATCGCCGAGAGCGCACCCCCGTCACGTGGCCGCTCCAAGCGCCGTGCGAACGCCGACCCCGGCGTGGTCGTCAAGGGCGTCGAGGACGTCTGGGTCAAGCTGGCCCGCTGTTGTACACCCGTCCCCGGCGACCCCATCATCGGCTTCGTCACGCGCGGCAGCGGCGTATCGGTGCACCGCAGCGACTGTGTGAACGTCGAGTCGCTGTCCCGTGAGCCCGAGCGGATCCTCGAGGTCGAGTGGGCGCCCACGCAGTCCTCGGTCTTCCTCGTCGCCATACAGGTCGAGGCCCTCGACCGCTCGCGGCTGCTCTCGGACGTCACCAGGGTCCTGTCCGACCAGCACGTCAACATCCTCTCCGCGGCCGTGCAGACGTCCCGCGACCGGGTGGCCACCTCCCGCTTCACCTTCGAGATGGGCGACCCCAAGCACCTGGGTCACGTCCTGAAGGCGGTCAGGGGAGTGGAGGGCGTCTACGACGTCTACCGCGTGACGTCGGCGCGCAGACCTTAGCCGACAGACAGGGGAAGGGCCCCGGCGCTCAGCGCCGGGGCCCTTCCCCTCATGCGATGACTGCTCAGCCGCCGAACTCGTGCAGGCCCTTGAGCGCCTGGTCGAGCAGCGCCTGACGGCCGTCGAGCTCACGCTCCAGCTTGTCGGCCTTCGCGTTGTTGCCCTGCGCGCGGGCCGTGTCGATCTGGCCCCGCAGCTTGTCGACCGCGGCCTGCAGCTGGCCGGTGAGCCCCTCGGCACGCGCGCGTGCCTCCGGGTTCGTCCGGCGCCACTCGGTCTCCTCGGACTCCTGAAGTGCCCGCTCCACGGCGTGCATCCGGCCCTCGACCTTCGGACGCGCGTCGCGCGGCACGTGGCCGATGGCCTCCCAGCGCTCGTTGATCGAGCGGAAGGCGGCGCGGGCCGTCTTCAGGTCCCCGATCGGCAGGAGCTTCTCGGCCTCGTCGGCGAGCTCCTCCTTGAGCTTGAGGTTCTCGCCCTGCTCGGCGTCCCGCTCGGCGAAGACCGAGCTGCGCGCCGCGAAGAACACGTCCTGGGCGCCGCGGAAGCGGTTCCACAGGTCGTCCTCGTGCTCGCGCTGCGCGCGGCCCGCGGCCTTCCAGTCCGTCATCAGCTCGCGGTACCGGGCGGCCGTGGTCCCCCAGTCGGTCGAGCCCGACAGCGACTCGGCCTCGGCGACCAGCTTCTCCTTGGCCTGGCGGGCGTCCTCGCGCTGCGCGTCCAGCGAGGCGAAGTGCGCCTTGCGGCGCTTCGAGAACGCCGAGCGCGCGTGCGAGAAGCGGTGCCACAGCTCGTCGTCCGACTTGCGGTCCAGACGCGGCAGACCCTTCCAGGTGTCCACCAGCGCCCGCAGCCGCTCGCCGGCCGCGCGCCACTGCTCGCTCTGGGCCAACTCCTCGGCCTCGGTGACCAGGGCCTCCTTGGCGTGCCGCGCCTCGTCGGACTGCTTCGCCTTCTGGACCTTGCGCTCCTCGCGGCGCGCGTCGACGGTCTCGACGAGCTTGTCCAGGCGCTTGCCCAGAGCCTCCAGATCGCCGACGGCGTGCGCATCCGTCACCTGCTCGCGCAGGTGCTCGATGGCGGTCGTGGCGTCCTTCGCCGACAGGTCGGTCGTCTGCACCCGGCGCTCGAGGAGCCCGATCTCGACGACCAGGCCGTCGTACTTGCGCTTGAAGTAGGCGAGGGCCTCGTCAGGAGAACCTGCCTGCCACGAACCGACTTCACGCTCGCTGCCGTCGGCCGAACGCACGTACACGGTCCCCGTCTCATCGACGCGGCCCCACGGGTCGCTGCTCACAGCGCCTCCTCCACATGATGCCTGCGGGGCGCCTTGGGGCCCCGGGCATCGTCCACAGTTTCGTCACGGCCAACATAGGCGACCGGCGGGGCGGCTGTCCGCATCCCGCGCGACCGAAATTTTCGCTCCTGGGGGGTCAGGATTTGGTGACTGTCGCCTTGTTGATCACGACGGTTGCGTTCGGGGCGGTGTTCTGTGTCGTGGGGTCCGCGGGCTGGGCGCCGGCGGCGGCGATCTTCTTGAGCACCTTCATGCCGGAATCGGAAATGGTCCCGAACGGTGTGTAGCTCGGCGGCAACTGACTGTCCTGGTAGACGAGGAAGAACTGGCTGCCGCCGGTGTGCTTCTGGCCGGTGTTCGCCATCGCCACGGTGCCCGCCGGATAGACGTTCCCCTTCAGGCTTTTGTCCTTCAGGTTCTCGTCCGGGATGGTGTAGCCCGGGCCGCCCGAGCCGGTCCCCTTGGGGTCGCCGCACTGCAGGACGTAGATGCCCTCGTTGGTGAGGCGGTGGCACTTGGTGTGGTCGAAGAAACCCTTGCCGGCGAGGAAGTCGAAGGAGTTGACCGTGTGCGGGGCCTCCTTCGCCTTGAGGTCGAGGCCGATGTCGCCGCACGTCGTCGCGAGGTTCATCGTGTAGCCGGCCGACTTGTCGATGGTGAGCGCCGGCTCCTTCTTCCAGCTGAGCGGCTTCACCTTGCCCGCGGCGGGCTTCCCGCACGGGTCGGCGGCCTTGGAGGGGCTCGCGCTCGGCTCGGAGGCCGCCGTGTCCTTCGTGGTCTTCTTGTCCGTGCCGTCGAAGGCCCCGGCGGCGAACGCGCCGGCGCCCGCCACCACGACCACGGCCAACGCCGACGCGATCACCGTGTTGCGTGTGCGCGCCCTGCGCCGCGCCGACTCCCGCCGCTGCTGTTGCCGCAAGAACTTCTCCCGGGCGAGCTGCCGCCGCCGCTGATCGCTGCTGACCACCGGGTCTACTCCTCGTACGTCGCGAGACCTGATTCCGAACCGATCCGAAGTGATCGAACGGGACGAACCGGGTCTGAACTGGACCTGTTACGACCGCCTGCTGTGTGCCCCGTACCGTATATGGGTTAGCTGTGGAATCGGCAGCGCCGGTAGGCTCTGATCTGCCGCATTCTTCTGCGGACACACTTCCGCCGGACGACATACGAAGGACGATCGTGCTGATTGCCGGGTTCCCCGCCGGGGCCTGGGGCACCAACTGTTACCTGGTTGCCCCCGCCGCGGGTGAGGAGTGCGTGATCATCGACCCCGGCCACCAGGCCACCCAGGGAGTCGAGGACGCGCTCAAGAAGCATCGGCTCAAGCCGGTCGCCGTCATCCTCACGCATGGCCACATCGACCACGTCGCCTCCGTCGTCCCCGTGTGCGGGGCCCATGACGTCCCGGCGTGGATCCACCCCTCCGACCGCTACATGATGAGCGATCCGGAGAAGGCGCTCGGCCGCTCCATCGGCATGCCGCTGATGGGTGAGCTGACCGTGGGGGAGCCCGACGACGTGCGGGAGCTGAGCGACGGCGCCGAACTGAAGCTGGCGGGTCTCGACCTGACCGTGGCGCACGCGCCGGGTCATACCAAGGGGTCGGTGACCTTCACGATGCCCGAGAGCGCGGACATCCCGTCCGTGTTCTTCTCCGGGGATCTGCTCTTCGCCGGCTCCATCGGACGCACCGATCTGCCCGGTGGCTCCATGGACGACATGCTCGAATCGCTGGCACGCGTGTGCCTGCCGCTCGACGACCGGACCGTGGTGCTCTCCGGGCACGGCTCCCAGACGACCATCGGCCAGGAGCGCGCCACCAACCCGTATCTGCGGCAGGTGGCCGCCGGCCAGGGAACCTCCTTCGAGGCTCCCCGACGAGGAATGTGACGAGAGACTTCCGTGAGCACCTTTCAGGCCCCCAAGGGCACGTACGACCTGCTTCCCCCCGACTCCGCGACGTACCTCGCGGTGCGCGACGCCATCTCCACCCCGCTGAGGAACTCCGGCTACGGCTACGTCGAGACGCCCGGCTTTGAAAACGTCGAGCTGTTCGCGCGCGGTGTCGGTGAGTCCACCGACATCGTCACCAAGGAGATGTACGCCTTCGAGACCAAGGGCGGCGACAAGCTCGCCCTGCGGCCCGAAGGCACCGCGTCCGTGCTGCGTGCCGCCCTGGAGGCCAACCTCCACAAGGCCGGCAACCTCCCGGTGAAGCTCTGGTACTCGGGCTCGTACTACCGCTACGAGCGCCCCCAGAAGGGCCGTTACAGGCACTTCTCGCAGGTCGGCGCCGAGGCGATCGGCGCTGAGGACCCGGCGCTCGACGCCGAGCTGATCATCCTGGCCGACCAGGCGTACCGCTCGCTCGGGCTGCGCGACTTCCGCATCCTGCTGAACTCGCTCGGCGACAACGAGTGCCGGCCCGTCTACCGCGCCGCGCTCCAGGACTTCCTGCGCGTCCTCGACCTCGACGAGGACACCCTGCGCCGCGCCGAGATCAACCCGCTGCGCGTCCTCGACGACAAGCGCCCCGACGTCCAGAAGCAGCTCGTCGGCGCGCCCTCGCTGCGCGACTACCTGTGCGACGGCTGCAAGGCGTACCACGAGCAGGTCCGTGAACTCCTGACCGCCGAGGGCGTCGCCTACGAGGACGACGAGAAGCTGGTCCGCGGGCTCGACTACTACACGCGCACCACGTTCGAGTTCGTCCACGACGGTCTCGGCTCGCAGTCCGCGGTGGGCGGCGGCGGCCGCTACGACGGCCTGTCCGAGATGATCGGCGGCCCGTCGCTGCCGTCCGTCGGCTGGGCGCTCGGCGTCGACCGCACGGTCCTGGCGCTGGAGGCGGAGGGCGTGGAGCTCGAACTCCCCTCCACCACCAGCGTGTTCGCGGTCCCGCTCGGCGACGAGGCGCGCCGCGTCCTCTTCTCGAAGGTCACGGAGCTGCGCCGGGCCGGCGTATCCGCCGACTTCTCGTACGGCGGCAAGGGCCTCAAGGGCGCGATGAAGAACGCGAACCGCAGCGGCGCCCGCTTCACCATCGTCGCCGGCGAACGCGACCTCGCCGACGGCGTCGTCCAGCTCAAGGACATGGAGTCGGGCGAACAGGAGGCGGTGGCGGTCGAGGAGATCGTGACTGTCCTTAAGGGCAAGCTGGCATAGCCCGGCCTCTGGGACGGACGAAGGAGCGGGTCACTCGGGTGACCCGCTCCTTTCTGTTCGTGCCGTGTGTCTCGTCTCTGTTCGTGCCCTGTGTGTCGTCAGGTCAAGGAGCGCCCCGTCGGTGCGAACGCTTCGGGACCGTCGGCCGTACATGCTTATGTCCATCGAACGGTGGACACACAGGAGCGTGCGGCAGAATAAGGCTGCCAGCAGGCCACCACCCCAAGCGACGGAACGGCGTGATGAGCAAGACGACCACGGCAAGCGACAGCGCCTCTTCCACCGGCGACGACGGAGCGGGCGCTCCCCGCAGTGCCGGAGGCTCCCTGGGTTTCGCGCTGCTTCTGGTGATCACCGGTGCGGCGGGGCTGCTCGCGGCGTGGGTCATCACGATCGACAAGTTCAAGCTGCTCGAGGACCCGAACTTCACGCCGGGCTGCAGTCTGAACCCCGTCGTGTCCTGCGGGAACATCATGAAGAGCGAGCAGGCGTCGGTGTTCGGGTTCCCGAATCCGATGCTGGGGCTCGCGGCCTACGCGGTCGTGATCTGCGTGGGGATGAGCCTGCTGGGGCGGGCGCGGTTCCCGCGCTGGTACTGGCTGACGTTCAACGCGGGCACGCTGTTCGGGGTCGGGTTCTGCACGTGGCTGCAGTTCCAGTCGCTGTACCGGATCAACTCGCTGTGCCTGTGGTGCTCCTTGGCGTGGGTCGCCACGATCGTCATGTTCTGGTACGTGACGTCGTTCAACGTGCGCAACGGGTTCCTGCCCGCGCCGTCCTGGCTGCGGTCGTTCTTCGGCGAGTTCACGTGGGTTCTTCCCGTGCTGCACGTCGGGATCATCGGGATGCTGATCCTGACCCGCTGGTGGGACTTCTGGACCAGCTGATATGCGGCCGGGGCCCCTGCTTCACGGGGCCGGGCGGGATTGTCAGTGGGGTGACATAGGGTCTTCGACGTGGAGCCCGACCTGTTCACCGCCGCAGCCGAAGACCGCCAGGAAAAGGACCCGTCCAGCAGTCCTCTGGCCGTCCGGATGCGCCCGCGCACCCTCGACGAAGTAGTCGGCCAGCAGCATCTGCTGAAGCCGGGCTCACCCCTGCGCCGCCTTGTGGGGGAGGGCGATCGAGCCCACGGCGGGTACAGCCCCGCCGGGCCTTCGTCGGTGATCCTCTGGGGCCCGCCGGGCATCGGCAAGACGACCCTCGCGTACGTCGTCTCCAAGGCGACGAACAAGCGTTTCGTGGAGCTCTCCGCGATCACCGCGGGCGTCAAGGAAGTGCGGGCCGTCATCGACGGCGCCCGCAGGGCGCTCGGCGGCCACGGCAAGGAGACCGTCCTCTTCCTCGACGAGATCCACCGCTTCAGCAAGGCCCAGCAGGACTCTCTCCTGCCGGCCGTCGAGAACCGCTGGGTCACGCTCATCGCGGCAACGACCGAGAACCCGTACTTCTCGATCATCTCGCCGCTCCTGTCCCGCTCCCTGCTCCTCACCCTCGAATCCCTCACGGACGACGACCTGCGCGCGCTGCTCCGGCGGGCGCTCACCGAGGAGCGCGGTCTCGCCGGCGCGGTCACGCTCCCCGATGAGGCCGAGGGCCACCTGCTGCGCATAGCGGGCGGCGACGCGCGCCGGGCCCTCACCGCCCTTGAGGCGGGCGCGGGTTCGGCCCTCGCCAAGCAGGAGAAGGAGATCACCCTCCAGACCCTGGAGGAGTCCGTCGACCGCGCCGCGGTCAAGTACGACCGGGACGGAGACCAGCACTACGACGTCGCGAGCGCCCTGATCAAGTCCATCCGCGGCTCTGACGTGGACGCCGCCCTGCACTATCTGGCCCGCATGATCGAGGCGGGTGAGGACCCCCGTTTCATCGCCCGCCGCCTGATGATCTCCGCGAGCGAGGACATCGGCCTCGCCGACCCGACGGCACTGCCCACGGCGGTCGCGGCAGCCCAGGCCGTCGCGATGATCGGCTTCCCCGAGGCGGCGCTCACCCTCAGCCACGCGACGATCGCCCTGGCCCTGGCCCCGAAGTCGAACTCCGCGACGACGGCGATCGGCGCCGCCATGGAAGACGTCCGCAAGGGCCTTACGGGCCCCGTCCCGCCCCATCTGCGCGACGGCCACTACAAGGGCGCGGCCAAGCTCGGCCACGCCCAGGGATACGTGTATCCGCACGACGTCCCCGGAGGCATCGCCGCCCAGCAGTACGCGCCGGACGCGATTGCCGGCCGGCGGTACTACGAGCCGACGCGGTACGGCGGCGAAGCCCGGTATGCGGACGTCGTGGAGCGGGTGCGGGAGCGGCTGCGCGGGGAAGGCGGGGGTTGAGCGTGTCCGGCGGGTGCGGGGGTTCTGTGGCCGGTCGCGCAGTTCCGCGCGCCCCTTCGGGCGCGTGACCCCGTTCCGCGGCACTCCTCGCCACCCTGTAAACTCTTACAAGCGCTGCGTCTCGCGTCCGGCCCCGGCCGGCACCACCAGAGCGGGACATGCAGCCGGAACCCCGACGCCGCAAGGCATGGGGATCCAGGAGCGTCGCGCACCGTCGATAGGTGTCGCGGGCAGCCCACCACCATCCCGGACTTCCGGGAAACGGTCGGTGGGCCACTCGCGTGCTGCACGTATGTGCCCAGACCAGGGAGCGGCTGCCTGCCCCGTCCGCAAGGACAAGGCGGGTTTCCCCGGCTGCGGATGCGACCTCCCTTAACCCTGGTGAAGCCGTATCCACACAGAACAATGAGGTGTTTGGTTCATGACGAACCAGTCCCGCCCCAAGGTCAAGAAGTCGCGTGCCCTCGGTATCGCGCTGACCCCGAAGGCCGTCAAGTACTTCGAGGCCCGCCCCTACCCGCCGGGCGAGCACGGCCGCGGCCGCAAGCAGAACTCGGACTACAAGGTCCGTCTGCTGGAGAAGCAGCGTCTGCGCGCGCAGTACGACGTGTCCGAGCGCCAGCTCGTCCGCGCCTACGAGCGTGCCGCCAAGACGCAGCTCAAGACCGGTGAGGCCCTGGTCATCGAGCTGGAGCGTCGTCTCGACGCCCTGGTTCTGCGTTCGGGCATCGCCCGCACGATCTACCAGGCCCGCCAGATGGTCGTTCACGGCCACATCGAGGTCAACGGTGGCAAGGTCGACAAGCCGTCGTACCGTGTCCGTCCCGACGACGTCGTCATGGTCCGCGAGCGCAGCCGCGAGAAGCCGCTGTTCCAGGTCGCGCGTGAGGGTGGCTTCGCCCCCGACGGCGAGATCCCGCGTTACCTCCAGGTCAACCTGAAGGCCCTGGCCTTCCGTCTGGACCGTGACCCGAACCGCAAGGAAATCCCCGTGATCTGCGACGAGCAGCTCGTCGTCGAGTACTACGCCCGCTGATCATCCGGCGGACGCAGCACTTCCTGCGTTTCAGCCCGCCGCCTCCCCGCCCTGCACGGTCGGGGAGGCGGCGGGTTCGCGCGTTTCCGGGGCCGGATGCGCGGCGCGCGGCCGCGGCACCACGGCCGGCCGCGGTGCGGTGTCCCGCCCGAGCGCCCGCTGAACCGCCTCCCCGGGCTCAAGGCGCGCCCCGGCCGCGACGAACGACTCGAACCGCGTGTCGCCGAGGATCGCCCGGGCGTCCGACGCGCACCGCTCGTGCGGCGCGTTGTAGTGCGCCGAGCCGAACAGCGGCAGCCCCACCGACGGCCAGATCCGGCCCGCCGCGCCCTGCAGCAGCGCCGCCTCGCCCGCGTCCCCCTCCGTCACCGTGACGAGCGCCAGCAGCTCGATCGTCAGGACCGTGCCCAGCAGGTCGTCGAAGGTGTCCGCGATGACGAGGCACTCGCGCAGCAGCTGCCGCGCCCGCACCAGATCGCCCTTGGTCCACTCCGCGTACGCGAGGACATACAGCGCGTACGCCAGGGTCCACCGCTCGCCGTGGTCCTCGCAGACCAGCCGCACGTCCTCGCACAGCTCGACCGCCGTGGCGAGATCTCCCCGGAACGCCACGGCCATCGCCAGCTCGACCTGGCCCATCAGCACGCTGCTGTTCAGCTCACCGATCTCCCGGTAGCCGGCGAGGGCCGTCCGCAGCAGTTCCTCGGCGCGCGGCAGATCGTCCGTGACCAGAGCCAGGCAGCCCCTGCGGTGCTCCGCGTACGCGACCGCCGTGGCGTCGCCGAGACGTTCCGCCTCGTCGCGGCACTCCTGGAGCGCAGCCAGCGCGGGCACCGTGTCGCCCTGGAGGATCGCCACATAGCCGAGCACCCACAGCGCCTTGAGCCGGGATCGGGCGCAGTCACCGTCCTCGCTCTCGGCGTCGAGCTCCACACTGCGCTCCAGCCAGTGCCGCCCCTCCGACAGACGGCCGCAGCCCGCCCAGAAGAACCACAACGTGCCCGCGAGGTACTGCCCCATATGCGTCTCGCCCGGCTCCGTCAGACAGAACTCCAGCGCGGCGCGCAGATTCGGCAGCTCCGCCCCGATCTGCGCCGCCACCTGCGCCTGCCGCGGCGAGAACCAGTCCAGCTCGCACCACGTGGCGAGGCCCATGTACCAGTCGCGGTGACGACGCCGCATCCGCGCGGTGTCGCCCGACACCTCCAGCCAGTCCGCGCCGTACGCCCTGACCGTGTCGAGCAGCCGGTAGCGCACCACGGAGTCCGCCTCCTCGCGGATCACCACGGACTGCGCGATCAGCTCGGAGAGCACATCGAGGACCGCTTCGGCGTGCAGACCGTCCCCGCTGCACATGTACTCCGCCGCGTCCAGGTCGAACCGCCCGGAGAACACCGAGAGCCGCGCCCACAGCAGCCGCTCCTGCGCCGTGCACAGCTCATGGCTCCAGCCGATCGCCGTCCGCAGCGTCTGATGCCGCGGCAGTGCCCCGCGCGTGCCGCCCGTCAGCAGCCTGAACCGGTCGTCGAGCCGGCCGAGCAGGTCCGCGGGCGACAGCGCCCGCAGCCGCCCCGCCGCCAGTTCCACCGCGAGCGGCAGGCAGTCGAGCCGCCGGCACACCTCGACGACGTCCGTCCGGTTCCCGTCGTCCAGGGCGAAGCCGGGCAGCAGCGCGGCGGCCCGGTCGACGAAGAGCTCCGTCGCGTCCGCCGTACCGAGCGGTGCCAGCGGGAAGACACGTTCCCCTGCGACGGACAGCGGCCTGCGCCCCACCGCGAGGATCCGCAGCCCCGGCGCCGCGCCGAGCAGTTCGGTGACGAGAGAGGCGCACACGTCGACGAGATGCTCGAACCCGTCGATGACCAGCAGGAGTTGACGCTGTCCGAGGTGGTCGAGAAGGACCTCGCGCTGCGGGCGGCTCGTGTGGTCGGTCAGTTCGAGGGCCGCGGCGAGCGCGTACTCGACCAGGTTCGGCTCGCGCACCGTGGCGAGGTCCACCCGCCGGACCGCGTCGCAGCCCAGATGTTCCGCGACCGGGGCCGCCGCTCTCGCGGCGAAGCGGGACTTGCCGACTCCGCCGGCACCGGTCACGGTGACCAGGCGGGCCGCATCAAGAGCCCGCGTGAGTTCCGCGAGTTCGTCGGTCCGGCCGACGAAGCGGTTGAGCTCGAGGGGGAGGTTGCCGGGCGGGGTGGAACCCTCGGGCCCGTCGGCTGGGCGCAGTTCGCGTCGCATGAGGTACGGAGCGTACTCATGCGTAAGCGCTCCGTACAATCGGTACGCGCAACTCCGCCCGCGGTGAGGGGTAATCCGGTACGGAGCGCGGACCCCGGCGCGATAGGCTCGGGAGACGACTTTTCGATGTTCAGGAAGCGGTGCTAAGTGTCCGGTGGAGAGGTGGCCGGGATCCTGGTGGCGGTCTTCTGGGCGATCCTGGTCTCCTTCCTCGCGGTGGCTCTGGCGAGGCTGGCCCAGACGCTCAGGGCGACCACCAAGCTCGTGGCGGATGTGACCGAGCAGGCGGTCCCGCTGCTTGCCGACGCCTCCGCTGCCGTGCGTTCCGCACAGACGCAGATCGACCGGGTCGACGCCATCGCGTCGGACGTCCAGGAGGTCACGTCGAACGCGTCGGCGCTGTCCTCCACCGTCGCCTCCACCTTCGGTGGCCCGCTCGTCAAGGTGGCCGCCTTCGGCTACGGCGTGCGCCGGGCGATCGGCCGCAAGTCCACGGGTGCCTCCGCAGCCGAAGCGCCCGCCAAGCCGTCCCGCCGCACCGTGATCGTGGGCCGCACGGTCCCGTCGCCGCGGCGCAGCAAGCAGGCCACCCGCAACAACCGGAATAAGAGGGACTGACGCAGCGATGTTCCGCCGCACGTTCTGGTTCACCGCGGGCGCAGCCGCCGGCGTATGGGCCACCACCAAGGTCAACCGCAAGCTGAAGAAGCTGACGCCGGAGAGCCTCGCCGCGCAGGCCGCGAACAAGGCGATCGAGGCCGGCCACCGCCTGAAGGACTTCGCCCTCGACGTCCGCGACGGCATGGCCGAGCGCGAGGCCGAACTCGACGACGCACTGGGCCTCAACGCCCCCGTGGACGCCGAACTCCCCGCGCAGCGCCGCTTCGCCGGCATCGAGAACCACGTGAAGAACAACCCCAAGTACCTCGAGAACACGACGTACTCGTACAACCGGAATGAGGACCACTGATGGAGTCGGCTGAAATCCGCCGCCGCTGGCTGAGCTTCTTCGAGGAGCGTGGCCACAAGGTCGTGCCCTCGGCGTCGCTCATCGCGGACGACCCGACTCTGCTGCTGGTCAACGCGGGCATGGTCCCGTTCAAGCCGTACTTCCTCGGCGAGGTCAAGCCGCCCGCCCCGCGCGCCACCTCCGTCCAGAAGTGCGTGCGCACGCCGGACATCGAAGAGGTCGGCAAGACGACCCGCCACGGCACGTTCTTCCAGATGTGCGGCAACTTCTCCTTCGGCGACTACTTCAAGGAAGGCGCCATCAAGTACGCCTGGGAGCTGCTCACCAGCTCCGTGGCAGACGGTGGCTACGGCCTCGACCCGGAGAAGCTCTGGATCACGGTCTACCTCGACGACGACGAGGCCGAGCGCATCTGGCACGAGGTCGTCGGCGTACCCAAGGACCGCATCCAGCGCCTGGGCAAGAAGGAAAACTTCTGGTCCATGGGCGTCCCCGGCCCCTGCGGCCCGTGCTCCGAGATCAACTACGACCGCGGCCCCGACTTCGGCGTCGAGGGCGGCCCGGCCGTCAACGACGAGCGGTACGTGGAGATCTGGAACCTGGTCTTCATGCAGTACGAGCGCGGCGCCGGCATCGGCAAGGAGGACTTCGAGATCCTCGGCGACCTGCCGTCGCAGAACATCGACACCGGTCTCGGACTCGAGCGTCTCGCCATGATCCTGCAGGGCGTACAGAACATGTACGAGACGGACACCCTGCGCGTCGTCATGGACAAGGCCACCGAACTCACCGGTGTCCGGTACGGCGAGAAGCACGACACCGACGTCTCGATGCGCGTCGTCTCCGACCACATCCGCACGTCCGTGATGCTCATCGGCGACGGCGTCACCCCCGGCAACGAGGGGCGTGGCTACGTCCTGCGCCGCATCATGCGCCGCGCCATCCGCAACATGCGCCTCATGGGCGCCACAGGTCCGGTCGTCAAGGAGCTCGCCGATGTCGTGATCGACACGATGGGCCAGCAGTACCCGGAGCTCATCACCGACCGCAAGCGCATCGAGACCGTGGCCCTCGCCGAAGAGGCCGCCTTCCTCAAGGCGCTCAAGGGCGGCACGAACATCCTCGACACCGCCGTCCTGGACACCAAGGCCGCGGGCGGCACGGTCCTCGCCGGCGACAAGGCGTTCCTGCTCCACGACACCTGGGGCTTCCCGATCGACCTCACCCTGGAGATGGCCGCCGAGCAGGGCCTGTCCGTGGACGAGGACGGCTTCCGGCGCCTGATGAAGGAGCAGCGGGAGCGCGCCAAGGCCGACGCCCAGGCCAAGAAGACCGGCCACGCCAACGTCGGCGTCTACCGCGAGATCGCGGACGCCGCCGGCGCCACCGACTTCATCGGCTACACGTCGACCGAGGGCGAGTCCACGATCGTCGGCCTGCTGGTCAACGGCGTCTCCTCCCCGGCCGCCTCCGAGGGCGACGAGGTCGAGGTCGTCCTCGACCGCACCCCGTTCTACGCCGAGGGCGGCGGCCAGATCGGCGACACCGGCCGCATCAAGCTGGACAACGGCGCGGTCATCGAGGTCCGCGACTGCCAGAAGCCCGTCCCGGGTGTCTACGTCCACAAGGGCGTCGTCCAGGTCGGCGAGGTCACCGTCGGCGCCCCGGCCCAGGCCGTCATCGACATCACGCGCCGCCGCTCCATCGCCCGCGCCCACTCCGCCACGCACCTCACGCACCAGGCGCTGCGCGACGCCCTCGGCCCGACGGCCGCCCAGGCCGGTTCCGAGAACCAGCCGGGCCGCTTCCGCTTCGACTTCGGCTCCCCGTCCGCCGTGCCCACGGCCGTGATGACGGACGTCGAGCAGAAGATCAACGAGGTGCTCTCCCGCGAGCTGGACGTCATGGCCGAGGTCATGAGCATCGACGACGCCAAGAAGCAGGGCGCCATCGCCGAGTTCGGCGAGAAGTACGGCGAGCGCGTCCGCGTCGTCACCATCGGCGACTTCTCCAAGGAGCTGTGCGGCGGCACGCACGTGCACAACACCGCCCAGCTCGGCCTGGTGAAGCTGCTCGGCGAGTCGTCCATCGGCTCGGGCGTCCGCCGCATCGAGGCCCTCGTGGGTGTCGACGCGTACAACTTCCTCGCCCGCGAGCACACGGTCGTCAACCAGCTGACCGAGCTGCTCAAGGGCCGCTCGGAGGAGCTGCCGGAGAAGGTCTCCACGATGCTCGGCAAGCTGAAGGACGCCGAGAAGGAGATCGAGAAGTTCCGCGCGGAGAAGGTCCTCCAGGCCGCCGCCGGTCTCGCCGCTGGCGCCACCGACGTACGCGGCATCGCGCTCGTCACCGGCCAGGTCCCGGACGGCACCGGCGCCGACGACCTGCGCAAGCTGGTCCTCGACGTGCGCGGCCGCATCCAGGGCGGACGCCCGGTCGTGGTGGCCCTGTTCACGACGGTCAACGGCAAGCCGCTGACGGTCATCGCCACGAACGAGGCCGCCCGTGAGCGCGGTCTGAAGGCCGGCGACCTGGTCCGCACGGCCGCCAAGACCCTCGGCGGCGGCGGTGGCGGCAAGCCGGACGTCGCCCAGGGTGGCGGCCAGAACCCGGCCGCCATCGGTGACGCCGTGGCCTCGGTCGAGCGACTCGTCGCGGAAACCGCCTGATGCGACGCGGCCGCCGGCTCGCGATCGACGTCGGGGACGCCCGGATCGGGGTCGCCTCGTGCGACCCCGACGGGATCCTCGCCACGCCGGTGGAGACCGTGCCGGGACGCGATGTCCCGGCCGCCCACCGGCGGCTCCGGCAACTCGTGGAGGAGTACGAGCCGATCGAGGTCGTCGTCGGACTCCCTCGCTCCCTCAAGGGCGGCGAGGGACCGGCCGCGGCCAAGGTCCGCGCGTTCACCCAGGAGCTGGCCGCCGGGATCGCCCCCGTCGGCGTGCGGCTCGTGGACGAGAGGATGACCACAGTGACGGCCAGTCAGGGGCTGCGCGCCTCGGGCGTGAAGTCCAAAAAGGGCCGGTCTGTCATCGACCAGGCGGCCGCCGTCATCATCCTCCAGCAGGCACTGGAGTCCGAACGGGCGTCAGGTAAAGCTCCGGGCGAGGGCGTCGAAGTGGTCATGTGATCGCGATACGGTAACGTTCCGCGCGATCGGCGGCGTTCGAACAGCTGCCGCACAGCATCAAGAGGCGGACCGGTTGCCCTGCCACCCAGAAGCGGCCGCCGCCTCGCGGCTTGTAGGGGATCGATGACTGAGTATGGCCGGGGCCCGGGCTCCGAACCGTGGCACCCCGAGGACCCGTTGTACGGGGACCAGGGGTGGGGGCAGCAGGCCGCCGACGGCCAGTCTGCCTACGGCGGCCAGGGGCAGCACCACCCTCAGCAGCCGCAACAGCATCCTCAGGCCCAGCAGCAGCCGCAGCAGTACGGCGGCGAGTGGGGCACCGGTCAGCACGACCAGTACGGCCAGCAGCAGTACGGGGGCGGCCAGCAGTACGGCGGTCAGCCGCAGGGTGGCGGTCAGCAGTACGGCGGTCAGCCGCAGGGTGGCGGCTGGGACACCGGTCAGCACGGCCATGTCCCGTACAACGCCGATCCGGTGGACCCGTACGGCGGTCAGCAGCAGCCTGTCGCGTACGGCGGTGAGCAGCCGGATCTCTACGGCACCCCCGATGCGTACCCGCCGCCGGAGCCGCCCGGCCGGCGCGGGGCCGCCCCGGAGCCGGAAACGAACTGGGACCCGGGCCCCGACCAGGGTGAACACGCGTTCTTCGCCGGTGGCGGCGATGACGACGACGATGACTACGACGACCCGCGTGACGGGGGCGGCCGGCGCAGCCGCGGCGGCAAGAAGCCGAAGAAGCCGAAGAAGCGGCGCAGCGGATGCGCCTGCCTGGTGCTCACCGTGATCTTCGCGGGCGGCGTCGGCGGTGTCGGCTATTTCGGGTATCAGTTCTATCAGGACCGTTTTGGATCGGCGCCGGATTACGCGGGGTCCGGAAATGGCGAATCCGTTTCCGTGGACATTCCCAAGGGTGCGGGCGGCTATGTCATCGGGCAGCGCCTGAAGGACGCGGGCGTCATCAAGAGCGTGGACGCCTTCGTTTCGGCGCAGGAGCAGAATCCGCGGGGCAAGTTCATTCAGGAGGGCGGATACAGGCTCGAAAAGGAAATGTCGGCCGCGAGTGCGCTCGAGTTGATGCTCAGCCCGAGCAGCCGGAACAACCTGATCATCGCCGAGGGGCGCCGTAACGCGTGGGTCTACGAGCAGATCGACACGCGGCTCGGCATCGCGAAGGGCACCACACAAAAGGTCGCGAAGAAGGACTACAAGAAGCTCGGACTGCCCTCCTGGGCCATGAACGAGCCGAATGTGAAGGACCCCCTGGAAGGGTTCCTCTACCCGTCCAGCTACGGCGTCGCCAAGGGCGGAAAGCCCGAGGCGGTCCTGAAGCAGATGGTGTCGCGGGCGACCGAGAAGTACGAGGCCTACGGCGTCGAGAAGAAGGCCAAGAGCCTTGGCCTCGACAGCCCGTGGCAGCTGATCACGGTGGCGAGCCTCGCGCAGGCCGAGGGCACGAGCCACGACGACTTCCGCAAGATGGCCGAGGTCGTCTACAACCGCCTCAAGCCCGGCAACGAGCAGACGAACGGAATGCTGGAGTTCGACTCCACATACAACTACGTCAAGAACCAGAGCAAGATCGACCTGAGTCTCACCGCGCTGCGCAAGTACGACAACCGCTACAACACGTACTACTACAAGGGCCTGCCGCCCGGGCCGATCGGAAACCCGGGTGAGGAAGCCCTGAAGGGCGCCGTCAACCCGACCAGCGACGGCTGGTACTACTTCATCTCGATGGACGGCAAGACCAGCGAGTTCACCAAGACGAACGAGGAACACCAGAAGCTGGTCGACAAGTGGAACGCGTCGAGGAAGAACTGATGTCAGCAATCAGAAGGGCGGCCGTACTCGGGTCGCCCATCGCGCACTCCCTGTCCCCGGTGCTGCACCGTGCCGCCTACGAGGAATTGGGCCTGACGGACTGGTCCTACGACCGCTTCGAGGTCGACGAGGTGGCCCTGCCCGACTTCCTGGCCGGGCTCGGGCCCGAGTGGGCGGGCCTCTCGCTGACCATGCCGCTGAAGCGCGCCGTGATCCCGCTGCTCGACACGATCAGTGACACGGCCGCCTCCGTCGAGGCCGTCAACACCGTCGTCCTCACCGAGGACGGGCACAAGGTCGGCGACAACACCGACATCCCCGGCATGGTCGCCGCCCTCGCCGAGCGCGGCATCGACAAGGTCGAGTCCGCCGCGATCCTGGGCGCGGGCGCCACCGCGTCCTCCGCGCTCGCCGCCCTGTCGCGGGTCTGCGCCGGCGAGATCGTCGCGTACGTCCGCAGCGACGCCCGCGCCGCCGAGATGCGGGAGTGGGGCGAGCGGCTCGACGTGGACGTCAAGATCGGGAAGTGGTCGGACGCGGCGCATGCCTTCACCGCGCCGCTGGTCGTCGCCACGACGCCCGCCGGGACCACGGACGCCCTCGCCGCCGAGGTCCCCGAACGGCCCGGCACCCTCTTCGACGTCCTCTACGACCCCTGGCCGACGCAGCTCGCGGCCCGCTGGTCCGGGTACGGCGGAGCCGTCGTCAGCGGGCTCGACCTGCTGGTGCACCAGGCCGTCCTCCAGGTCGAGCAGATGACGGGGCGCGCCCCGGCGCCGCTCGGCGCGATGCGCCGGGCGGGGGAGCGGGCGCTGGCCGGCTGACCCGGGCCGTGTCCGTCCGGCGTCCGTCTGATGGACCGGGGGCCGGGTCGGGTGCGCGGACGTGGGAGGATCGGGGGTGGCGGGCCAGGGCCGCGCACCCGGCCGCGCCATCGCAGTTCGAGGCGCGAGCAAGAGGAGCACCGTTGAGCAGGTTGCGCTGGCTGACCGCTGGGGAGTCCCACGGACCCGCACTTGTCGCGACGCTGGAGGGACTTCCCGCCGGCGTGCCGATCACCACGGACATGGTGGCGGACCACCTGGCCCGGCGGCGGCTCGGCTATGGACGCGGCGCGCGGATGAAGTTCGAGCGCGACGAGGTGACCTTCCTCGGCGGCGTGCGCCACGGCCTGACCATGGGTTCGCCGGTCGCGGTCATGGTGGGCAACACCGAGTGGCCCAAGTGGGAGCAGGTCATGTCGGCCGACCCGGTCGACCCCGAGATCCTCGCCGATCTGGCGCGCAACGCGCCGCTGACCCGGCCCCGCCCGGGTCACGCCGACCTCGCCGGCATGCAGAAGTACGGCTTCGACGAGGCCCGGCCGGTCCTGGAGCGGGCCTCCGCGCGTGAGACGGCGGCCCGCGTCGCCCTCGGCGCCGTCGCCCGCTCCTACCTCAAGGAGACGGCCGGCATCGAGATCGTCAGCCACGTCACCGAGCTGGCGAGCGCCAAGGCGCCCTACGGCGTCTACCCGACCCCGGCCGATGTCGACAAGCTCGACGCCGACCCGGTGCGCTGCCTGGATGCGGACGCGTCGAAGGCGATGGTCGCGGAGATCGACCAGGCCCACAAGGACGGCGACACCCTCGGCGGCGTCGTCGAGGTCCTCGCCTACGGCGTGCCGGTGGGCCTCGGCTCGCACGTGCACTGGGACCGGCGTCTTGACGCCCGGCTCGCGGGGGCCCTCATGGGTATCCAGGCCATCAAGGGCGTCGAGGTCGGCGACGGCTTCGAGCTCGCGCGCGTGCCCGGCTCCAAGGCGCACGACGAGATCGTGAGCACGGACGAAGGCATCAAGCGCACGTCGGGCCGCTCCGGCGGCACGGAGGGCGGGCTCTCCACCGGTGAGCTGCTGCGCGTGCGCGCCGCGATGAAGCCGATCGCGACGGTCCCGAAGGCGCTCGCCACCATCGACGTGGCGACGGGCGAGGCGACCAAGGCCCACCACCAGCGCTCCGACGTGTGCGCGGTCCCGGCCGCCGGCATCGTCGCCGAGGCCATGGTCGCGCTCGTGCTCGCCGATGCCGTCGCGGAGAAGTTCGGCGGCGACAGCGTCCCCGAGACCCGGCGCAACGTGCAGTCGTACCTCGACCACCTCCAGATCCGGTGACCGGCCCGCTGGTCGTACTCGTCGGCCCGATGGGCGTCGGCAAGTCCACGGTGGGCGAACTGCTCGCCGTGGCACTGGGCTGCGCCTTCCGGGACACCGACGCGGACATCGTGGCCGCCCAGGGCCGCACCGTCGCGGACATCTTCGTGGACGAGGGTGAGCCGCACTTCCGCGAACTGGAACGGCAGGCCGTGCGCGCGGCCGTCGCTGAGCACACCGGTGTGCTCGCGCTCGGCGGCGGAGCGGTCCTCGACGAGTCGACGCGCGCGCTGCTCGCCCCGTACCCCGTCGTCTATCTGTCGATGGACGTCGAGGAGGCGGTCAAGCGGACCGGTCTCAACACCGCGCGCCCGCTGCTCGCCGTCAACCCGCGCCGCCAGTGGCGCGAGCTGATGGAGGCCCGCCGCCACCTGTACACCGAAGTCGCCCGCGTCGTCGTACCCACCGACGACCGCACCCCCGAAGAGGTCGCCCGCGCGGTCCTCGACGCCCTGGAGTTGAAGGAAGCATGACCGAGCAGCAGGTGACCCGGATCCAGGTCGGCGGCACGGCGGGCACCGACCCGTACGAGGTCCTCGTCGGACGGCAGCTCCTGGGCGAACTCGGCAGTCTGATCGGCGAGTCCGCCCAGCGCGTCGCGATCATCCACCCGGAGGCGCTCGCCGAGACCGGTGAAGCGCTGCGCGGCGACCTCGCCGACCAGGGCTTCGAGGTCGTCGCCATCCAGGTGCCCAACGCCGAGGAGGCCAAGACGGCGGAGGTCGCCGCCTACTGCTGGAAGGCGCTCGGGCAGTCCGGCTTCACCCGCACCGACGTCGTCGTCGGCGTGGGCGGCGGCGCCACCACGGACCTCGCCGGGTTCGTGGCCGCGACGTGGCTGCGCGGGGTGCGCTGGATCGCCGTGCCGACCACCGTGCTCGGCATGGTGGACGCGGCCGTCGGCGGCAAGACCGGGATCAACACCGCCGAGGGCAAGAACCTCGTGGGGTCCTTCCACCCGCCGGCCGGAGTGCTCTGCGACCTCGCGGCCCTCGACTCGCTGCCGGTCAACGACTTCGTGTCCGGGCTCGCGGAGATCATCAAGGCCGGCTTCATCGCCGACCCGGCGATCCTCGACCTGATCGAGTCCGACCCCGAGGCGGCGCGCTCCCCGCAGGGCCCGCACACCGCCGAGCTCATCGAGCGCTCCATCAAGGTCAAGGCCGAGGTCGTCTCCGGCGACCTCAAGGAGTCGGGCCTGCGCGAGATCCTCAACTACGGGCACACCCTCGCGCACGCCATCGAGAAGAACGAGCGGTACAAGTGGCGGCACGGCGCCGCCGTCTCCGTCGGCATGCACTTCGCCGCCGAACTCGGCCGTCTCGCCGGGCGCCTGGACGACGCGACCGCCGACCGGCACCGCAGCGTCCTCGAGTCCGTCGGGCTGCCCCTGAGCTACCGCTACGACCAGTGGCCCAAGCTCCTGGAGAACATGAAGGTCGACAAGAAGTCCCGCGGCAACCTGCTGCGGTTCATCGTCCTCGACGGCCTCGCCAAGCCGACGGTCCTCGAAGGACCCGACCCGGCCGTGCTCCTCGCGGCGTACGGCGAAGTGGCCGAATAGCTCCCGTCTTCGGGCACTTCGCGACCTCCCCGGCCGTTCACACAACGGCGGCCGGGGAAGGTACCGTTCGGTAGCGCCTTGTTCGCCGGCGCCAGTTGCCTGTACGAGACGGAGTCGCACCGGATGCAGCACGGAGTGGGTTCGCCGCTGCCGCCGCCCCCTCAGCCGGGGCACGGACCGGCCGCCGGCTGGTCCCAGGCCGGGCATCACCCGGGCGCCCACCCGGGCCCCGGACCGGCGGGTCCGCCACCGCCTGCCCCCGGCTTCGCCGGCCCACCCGGCCCCTCGGGCCCGGCACCGCACGCACCAGCGCCGCACGCGCCGGCGCCCTCCCCGCACCAACCCGCGCCGCACCCTCAGGCCCCGCACACCCAGCCGCCGCAGGGTCGGCCCCCGCACCCGGGCGCCCCTCAGCAGTCCCCGCAGACCCCCTCACGGGACACCACGGGCCATGTGCAGCTCCCGCCCGGCGGCCCCGTCGCCATGCCGAGCCCGCCGCCCGCCGCGGGCACCGCCGACGCCACCGCCACGACGCTCGCCGTCCTGCTCATCGGCCCCGCCGGCGCGGGCAAGACGAGCGTCGCCAAGTACTGGGCGGACCAGCGCCGCGTCCCCACGGCTCACATCAGCCTCGACGACGTGCGCGAGTGGGTGCGCTCCGGATTCGCCGACCCGCAGTCGGGGTGGAACGACCACTCGGAGGCCCAGTACCGCCTCGCCCGCCGCACCTGCGGTTTCGCCGCGCGCAACTTCCTGGCCAACGGCATCTCCTGCATCCTCGACGACGCCGTCTTCCCCGACCGTCCGGTCGTGGGCCTCGGCGGCTGGAAGCGGCACGTGGGCCCCGGCCTGCTGCCCGTGGTGCTGCTCCCCGGCCTGGAGATCGTCCTCGAGCGCAACGCGGAGCGCAGCGGGAACCGCCGCCTCACGGACGAGGAAGTCGCCCGCATCCACGGCCGCATGGCCGGCTGGTACGGCTCGGGTCTGCCCATCATCGACAACTCCCAGCTGGACGTGCCGACCACGGCCCGCGTCCTCGACGACGTCCTCGCCCGCTCGATCGCGAGCCCGCCCCAGTGGTAGCGGGCCGCGCAGAGCACCCTGGAGCGGCCACCTCGCCGCCCGTCCGGACGCGCTGACCAGGCCGCGCACCTATATCACTCGTACGCTCGATTCATGTCAGAGGTGTACGCGGCCCGTAGGGACCGGCTGAGGGAGCGCGCTGCGGCGGGCGGCAGTGCCGCCGCCCTTGTCTCGCGCCCCGCCAACGTTCGCTATCTCGCGGGTGCGGCGCCCCACGGCGCCGTACTCCTGCTGGGCAAGGGCCCCGGCGCCGAAGGTGACGTCCTGATGTGCCGGGTGCCGCCCAGCGAACAGCCCGCCGACGGGCGGCCCGACGAGTCGCTGCGGATCCAGGTGCTCGATGCGCCCGGCGGGGACCCCGCCGTCGCCGCGGCCGACGTCGCGCTGACCCTCGGGGCGGATTCGCTCGCCGTCGAGGAGCACCATCTGACCGTGGCCAGGCACCGGGCGCTCGGCTCCGTGGCGCCCCGGCTGCGCCTCGGCGACCTGGGCAGCGCCGTGGAGCAGCTGCGGCTCGTCAAGGACGAGGACGAGATCTCCTGTCTGCGCATCGCCGCCGAGATCGCCGACCAGGCCCTCGGTGAACTGCTCGAATCGATCCTCGTCGGCCGCACCGAACGCCACCTCTCACTGGAGTTGGAGCGCCGCCTCGTCGACCACGGTGCCGACGGCCCCGCCTTCCCGACCTCGGTCGGCACCGGGCCGAACTCGGGCCGCGGCGCCCACCGCCCCACCGATCGCCGTGTGGAGGAGGGCGACTTCCTCTCGGTCTGCCTCGGCGCCGCCTACCGCGGCTACCGCTGCGAGATCGGCCGTACGTTCGTCATCGGAACCTCGCCCGCGGACTGGCAGATCGACCTGTACGACCTGGTCTTCGCAGCCCAGAAGGCCGGCCGGGAGAGCCTCGCACCCGGCGCCGAGTGCCGCGAGGTGGATCGCGCGGCACGCCACGTAGTGGACTCCGCGGGGTACGCGGACGGCCTCTCACAGCTCACCGGACACGGTGTCGGACTCGAAATCGACGAGGAGCCGCAGTTGGCCCCCGCGGCCATGGGTAAACTGGACCTTTGTGTGCCGGTCACCGTCGAACCGGGGGTCCACCTCCCGGGCCGGGGCGGTGTCCGGATCGATGACACGCTCGTCGTGCGCCCCGAGGCGGACGGCGGACCCGAGCTACTCACCATTACGACCAAGGAGCTGCTCGCGCTGTAAGGCGCGCGCGCCCGGGGTCGTCCATCGTCAGTCCAGGAGATTCCGCAACCGTGGCTTCCACGAACGACCTCAAGAACGGCCTGGTGCTCAAGCTCGACGGGGGCCAGCTCTGGTCCGTCGTCGAGTTCCAGCACGTCAAGCCCGGCAAGGGCCCTGCCTTTGTGCGCACCAAGCTCAAGAACGTGCTCTCCGGGAAGGTCGTCGACAAGACCTTCAACGCCGGCGTCAAGGTCGAGACGGCCACGATCGACAAGCGCGACATGCAGTTCTCCTACATGGACGGCGAGTACTTCGTCTTCATGGACATGGAGACCTACGACCAGCTCATGGTCGACCGCAAGGCCGTCGGTGACGCCGCCAACTTCCTGATCGAGGGCTTCACCGCCTCCGTCGCGCAGCACGAGGGCGAGGTGCTCTTCGTCGAGCTGCCGGCCGCCGTCGAGCTCGTCGTCCAGGAGACCGAGCCCGGTGTCCAGGGCGACCGTTCCACCGGTGGCACCAAGCCCGCCACGCTGGAGACCGGCCACCAGATCCAGGTGCCGCTCTTCATCACGACCGGCGAGAAGATCAAGGTCGACACCCGCACGAGCGACTACCTCGGCCGGGTGAACAGCTAACCGTGGCTGCTCGCAACACGGCCCGCAAGCGCGCCTTCCAGATCCTTTTCGAGGCAGACCAGCGCGGAGTCGACGTCCAGACGGTCCTCGCGGACTGGATCCGGCACTCCCGGTCCGACACCCGGCAGCCGCCGGTCAGCGAGTACACGATGGAGCTGGTCGAGGGATACGCGCGCAAGACCGCGCGTATCGACGAGCTCATCTCGCAGTACGCCGTTGGGTGGACGCTGGACAGGATGCCGGTCGTCGACCGCAACATCCTGCGCCTGGGCACCTACGAGCTCGTCTGGGTCGACGACACCCCGGACGCCGTGGTGCTCGACGAGGCCGTGCAGCTCGCCAAGGAGTTCTCCACGGACGACTCCCCGGCCTTCGTCAACGGGCTTCTGGGACGCTTCAAGGACCTGAAGCCGACGCTGCGCCGCGACGAGGCGTAGCAGACAGGCAGCGACAGCCGTCAGGCCCGGAGCGGAACACTGAATCAGTGTTCCGCTCCGGGCCTGACGCGTTCCTGGGACGACGGCAGGGCACGGAAACGCCGGAGGGGCAGGCCGCGAAAACGCGGGCCCGCCCCTCTGGCGTGACGTTTCTGCCGACTTCTGTCCGTCAGAGGTCGTCGTGTGCGACGGCGCGACGCGCATCGGCGTCCAGGACGCCCCAGCTGATGAGCTGCTCGGTGAGGACCGAGGGCGACTGGTCGTAGATGACGGCGAGGGTGCGCAGGTCGTCCTGGCGGATCGACAACACCTTGCCGTTGTAGTCGCCGCGCTGGGACTGGATCGTCGCCGCGTAGCGCTGCAGGGGGCCCGCCTTCTCCGGCGGGACGTGGGCCAGGCGCTCCAGGTCGAGGACGAGCTTGGGCGGGGGCTCGGCCGCACCGCCCGGCGTGGTGCCCGGCAGGAGCTCCTGCACCGGCACTCCGTAGAAGTCCGCCAGCTCGGCGAGGCGCTGCACGGTCACGGCACGGTCGCCGCGCTCGTACGAACCGACCACGACCGCCTTCCAGCGTCCCTGGGACTTCTCCTCGACACCGTGGAGGGAAAGGCCCTGCTGGGTGCGGATGGCGCGGAGCTTGGCCCCGAGCTGTTTGGCGTATTCGCTGGACATATAGCTCCCGGACGCTGTATCAACGTGCGGCTCCGCCGCGTGGTTGGTAACTCACTGTGAGGTTACGCAGCGTTACTTGGCTGCGTCAAGCCGAGTGGTCCGTTACCGACCTTCCCCTGGAACGGCGTCTCTCGCACCTCCAGGGGGGTGATCAGCGGCATTGCGGGCCTGGTACCGTGGATGGCGCAAATCCGACGTCCTTTAAGGTCCGTCCCGTGAGGCGGAGAAGGGGGTCCGTTTTTTATGGACATCAGCAGCTCCGATGAGGCACGCCCCGTACTCGAGGGCCCCGACATCGCGCGGGTACTGACCCGCATCGCTCACGAGATCGTCGAGCGCGCCAAGGGCGCCGAAGACGTCGTGCTCCTGGGCATTCCCACCCGTGGCGTCTTCCTGGGCCGCCGGCTCGCGGACAAGCTCGAAGAGATCACCGGACGCAAGATCCCGGTCGGCTCCCTCGACATCACCATGTACCGCGACGACCTGCGCATGCACCCGCCGCGGGCGCTGGCCCGCACGGAGATCCCCGCCGACGGCATCGACGGCCGCCTCGTCGTCCTCGTCGACGACGTGCTCTTCTCCGGCCGCACCATCCGCGCCGCACTCGACGCCCTGAACGACATCGGGCGCCCCCGCGCCGTGCAGCTCGCGGTCCTCGTCGACCGTGGCCACCGCGAACTCCCCATTCGCGCCGACTACGTCGGCAAGAACCTCCCCACGTCGCTGCGGGAGACGGTCAAGGTCCAGCTCGCCGAGGAGGACGGACGCGACTCCGTGCTGCTCGGCGCCAAGCGGACCGCTCCGGCCGGCGAGCAGTAGCCACCCTCAGCCCGACCCTGAGGGTGCCGCCGCGCGCCCGTATGCCCGAATACTCCTGAACTTTCCTACGGAGCCTCCCCGATGATGCGACACCTCATCTCGGCCGCCGACCTCACCCGCGACGACGCCGTCCTCATCCTCGACACCGCCGAGGAGATGGCCCGGGTCGCCGACCGGCCGATCAAGAAGCTGCCCGCCCTGCGCGGCCGCACGATCTGCAACCTCTTCTTCGAGGACTCGACCCGCACCCGGATCTCCTTCGAGGCCGCCGAGAAGCGCCTCTCCGCGGACGTCATCAACTTCGCCGCCAAGGGATCCAGCGTCTCCAAGGGCGAGTCCCTCAAGGACACCGCCCAGACCCTGGAGGCGATGGGTGTCGACGCCGTCGTCATCCGGCACAGCGCCTCCGGCGCGCCCTACCGCCTCGCCACCTCGGGCTGGATCGACGCCCCGGTCATCAACGCGGGCGACGGCACCCACCAGCACCCCACGCAGGCGCTCCTCGACGCGTTCACGATGCGCCGCCGCCTGGTCGGGCGCGACGCCGGACTCGGCAAGGACCTCGAGGGCAAGCGCATCACGCTCGTCGGGGACGTCCTGCACAGCCGCGTCGCCCGCTCGAACGTCGACCTGCTGCACACCCTCGGCGCCGAGGTCACCCTCGTCGCCCCGCCGACCCTCGTCCCGGTCGGCGTCGAGACCTGGCCCTGCGAGGTCTCGTACGACCTCGACAGCACCTTGCCGAAGTCCGACGCCGTCATGATGCTGCGCGTCCAGCGCGAGCGGATGAACGCAGCCTTCTTCCCGACCGAGCGCGAGTACTCGCGTCGCTACGGCCTGGACGGCGACCGCATGGCGAAGATGCCCGAGCACGCCATCGTGATGCACCCGGGCCCGATGGTCCGCGGCATGGAGATCACCGCCGAGGTCGCCGACTCCGACCGCTGCACGGTCATCGAGCAGGTCGCCAACGGCGTCTCGATCCGCATGGCCGTCCTGTACCTGCTTCTGGGCGGCAACGAGCCCGCCGTCACCCACACCCGTACCGAGGAGAAGTAAGAACCATGAGCAAGATCCTTATCCGAGGTGCGAAGGTGCTCGGCGGCGAGCAGCAGGACGTCCTGATCGACGGCTCCGTCATCGAGGCGGTCGGCACCGGCCTGTCCGCCGAGGGCGCCCAGGTCGTCGAGGCGGGCGGCAAGGTGCTCCTGCCTGGTCTCGTCGACCTGCACACCCACCTGCGCGAGCCCGGCCGCGAGGACTCCGAGACCGTCCTCACCGGCACCCGCGCCGCCGCCTCCGGTGGCTACACCGCCGTCTTCGCCATGGCCAACACCTTCCCGGTCGCCGACACCGCCGGTGTCGTCGAGCAGGTCTACCGGCTCGGCCAGGAGTCCGGCTACGCCGACGTGCAGCCCATCGGCGCCGTCACCGTCGGCCTGGAGGGCAAGAAGCTCGCCGAGCTCGGCGCCATGCACGAGTCCGCCGCCGGCGTCACCGTCTTCTCCGACGACGGCAAGTGCGTCGACGACGCGGTGATCATGCGCCGCGCCCTGGAGTACGTGAAGGCCTTCGGCGGCGTCGTCGCCCAGCACGCCCAGGAGCCCCGCCTCACCGAGGGCGCCCAGATGAACGAGGGCATCGTGTCGGCGGAGCTCGGGCTCGGCGGCTGGCCCGCCGTCGCCGAGGAGTCGATCATCGCCCGCGACGTACTGCTCGCCGAGCACGTCGGCTCCCGCGTGCACATCTGCCACCTGTCCACGGCCGGCAGCGTCGAGATCGTGCGCTGGGCCAAGTCCCGCGGCATCGACGTCACCGCCGAGGTCACCCCGCACCACCTGCTCCTCACCGACGAGCTGGTCCGCTCGTACAACCCCGTCTACAAGGTCAACCCGCCGCTGCGCACCGAGCGCGACGTGACGGCCCTGCGCGAGGCGCTCGCCGACGGCACGATCGACATCGTCGCCACCGACCACGCCCCGCACCCGCACGAGGACAAGGACTGCGAGTGGGCCGCGGCCGCCATGGGCATGGTCGGGCTCGAGACCGCCCTGTCCGTCGTGCAGCAGACGATGGTCGAGACAGGGCTGCTCGACTGGGCCGGCGTCGCCGACCGCATGTCCGTCAAGCCCGCGCAGATCGGCGGCGCCAAGGGCCACGGGCGGCCCGTCTCGGCAGGTGAGCCCGCGAACCTGGTCCTGGTCGACGCCGATTACCGTGGAGCCGTGGACCCCGCCGGCTTCGCCTCGCGCAGCCGCAACACGCCCTACGAGGGGCGTGAGCTGCCCGGGCGCGTCACGCACACGTGGCTGCGGGGCAAGGCCACGCTCGTCGACGGGAAGCTCGCGTGACACGACTGACGCAACCACTGGCAGTGCTCGCCGCCGAACAGAAGTCGGCGGACGTGACGGACTGGCCCGACCGGATCGGCTGGATCGTGGGGCTCCTCCTCTTCATCGCGCTCGTCTACTGGCTGATGCGCCAGGGCTGGAAGTGGCGCGGCACCCTCCAGGGCGACCTGCCGCCGCTCCCCGCCCGCCCGTCTCCCACCGCCACCCTCAACGGAGGCGGCGAGCCGCCCCTGCCCGGATCGCCGTCCGCGCCCGGTCCGGCCAGACTTGAGCTGAGCGGCCGGTACCACGGCTCCACGACCGCGGGGCAGTGGCTCGACCGCATCGTGGCGCACGGCCTCGGCACCCGCAGCCGTGTCGAGCTCACGCTCACGGACGCGGGTCTGGACGTCGTACGCCCCGGGGCCACGGACTTCTTCATCCCCGTCGCACAGCTGCGCGAGGCCCGGCTCGACAAGGGCATCGCCGGCAAGGTCCTCACGGAGGGCGGTCTCCTGATCGTCACCTGGGGGCACGGGGACAAACTGATCGACTCCGGCTTCCGCTCCGACCACGCCGCGGAGCAGGCCGAGTGGGTCGAGACCCTCAACAACATGATCGACACGAACAGCACAAGCAGTACGAGCAGCTCAAGCAGCACGACCATCACGACGGAAGGCACCGCACGATGACGACCTCCACCCGGGGAGCCGCCAACGCTCCCGCCGTACTCGTCCTGGAGGACGGCCGCATCTTCCGCGGCCGCGCCTACGGGGCCGTGGGGGAGACCTTCGGTGAGGCGGTGTTCAACACCGGCATGACCGGTTACCAGGAGACGCTGACCGACCCGTCGTACCACCGGCAGGTCGTCGTGATGACCGCCCCGCACGTCGGCAACACCGGCGTGAACGACGAGGACCCCGAGTCGAAGCAGATCTGGGTCGCGGGCTACGTCGTGCGGGACCCCGCGCGCGTGCCCTCCAACTGGCGCTCCCAGCGCTCGCTCGACGAGGAGCTGCGGGCGCAGGGCGTCGTCGGCATCAGCGGCATCGACACCCGCGCCCTCACCCGCCACCTGCGCGAGCGCGGCGCCATGCGCGTCGGCATCTTCTCCGGCAACGCGCTGCCCGACGCGGGCACGATGCTCGCCGAGGTGCGCCAGGCGCCCGAGATGAAGGGCGCGAACCTCGCCGCCGAGGTCGCCACCAAGGAGACGTACGTGGTCCCCGCGATCGGTGAGAAGAAGTTCACCGTCGCCGCCGTCGACCTCGGCATCAAGGGCATGACCCCGCACCGCATGGCCGAGCGCGGCATCGAGGTGCACGTGCTGCCCGCGACGGCCACGGCCGAGGACATCTACGCGGTCCGGCCCGACGGCGTGTTCTTCTCCAACGGCCCGGGCGACCCGGCCACCGCCGACGGCCCCGTCGCGGTCATGCGGGAGGTCCTCTCCCGTAAGACCCCACTGTTCGGCATCTGCTTCGGCAACCAGATCCTCGGCCGCGCCCTCGGCTTCGGCACCTACAAGCTGAAGTACGGCCACCGCGGCATCAACCAGCCGGTGCAGGACCGCACGACCGGCAAGGTCGAGGTCACCGCGCACAACCACGGATTCGCCGTCGACGCCCCGCTCGACAAGGTCTCCGACACCCCCTTCGGCCGCGCCGAGGTCTCCCACGTCTGCCTGAACGACCAGGTCGTCGAGGGACTCCACCTCCTCGACCAGCCGGCCTTCAGCGTCCAGTACCACCCCGAGGCGGCGGCGGGCCCGCACGACGCGGCCTACCTGTTCGACCGCTTCGTAGAGCTCATGTCAGAAAAGGGAGCCCAGCGTGCCTAAGCGCACCGATATCCAGTCCGTCCTGGTCATCGGTTCCGGACCGATCGTCATCGGCCAGGCCGCCGAGTTCGACTACTCGGGCACCCAGGCCTGCCGCATCCTGCGCGCCGAGGGCCTGCGGGTCATCCTCGTGAACTCCAACCCGGCGACGATCATGACCGACCCGGAGATCGCCGACGCCACGTACGTCGAGCCGATCACGCCCGAGTTCGTCGAGAAGATCATCGCCAAGGAGCGCCCCGACGCGCTCCTGCCCACCCTCGGTGGCCAGACCGCGCTCAACACCGCGATCTCCATGCACGAGAACGGCGTCCTCGAGAAGTACGGCGTCGAGCTCATCGGCGCCAACGTCGAGGCCATCAACAAGGGCGAGGACCGCGACCTCTTCAAGGGCGTCGTCGAGGCCGTCAACGCCAAGATCGGCCACGGCGAGTCCGCCCGCTCGGTCATCTGCCACACCATGGACGACGTCATCAAGGGCGTCGACACGCTCGGCGGCTACCCCGTCGTCGTCCGCCCCTCCTTCACGATGGGCGGCGCGGGCTCCGGCTTCGCGCACGACGAGGAGGAGCTGCGCCGCATCGCCGGCCAGGGCCTGACCCTGTCCCCCACCACCGAGGTGCTCCTGGAGGAGTCCATCCTCGGCTGGAAGGAGTACGAGCTCGAGCTGATGCGCGACAAGAACGACAACGTCGTGGTCGTCTGCTCCATCGAGAACTTCGACCCGATGGGCGTCCACACGGGTGACTCGATCACCGTCGCCCCGGCGATGACGCTCACCGACCGCGAGTACCAGCGCCTGCGCGACATCGGCATCGCGATCATCCGCGAGGTCGGCGTCGACACCGGCGGCTGCAACATCCAGTTCGCGATCGACCCGGCCGACGGCCGGATTATCGTCATCGAGATGAACCCGCGCGTCTCCCGCTCCTCGGCGCTCGCGTCGAAGGCCACCGGCTTCCCGATCGCGAAGATCGCCGCCAAGCTGGCTGTCGGCTACACGCTCGACGAGATCCCGAACGACATCACCGAGAAGACGCCGGCCTCCTTCGAGCCGACGCTCGACTACGTCGTCGTGAAGGCCCCGCGGTTCGCCTTCGAGAAGTTCCCGTCCGCCGACTCCACCCTCACCACCACCATGAAGTCGGTGGGCGAGGCCATGGCGATCGGCCGCAACTTCACCGAGGCGCTCCAGAAGGCGCTGCGCTCCCTGGAGAAGAAGGGCAGCCAGTTCACCTTCGTCGGCGAGCCCGGCGACAAGGCCGAGCTCCTGGCCGAGGCCGTCCGCCCGACCGACGGCCGCATCAACACCGTCATGCAGGCCATCCGCGCCGGCGCCACCCAGGAAGAGGTCTTCGAGTACACGAAGATCGACCCCTGGTTCGTCGACCAGCTCTTCCTCATCAAGGAGCTCGCCGACGAGCTGGCCGCCGCCGAGCGCCTCGACGTCGGCCTGATCGCCGAGGCCAAGCGGCACGGCTTCTCCGACGCCCAGATCGCCGAGATCCGCGGCCTGCGCGAGGACGTCGTCCGCGAGGTGCGCCACGCGCTCGGTGTCCGCCCGGTCTACAAGACGGTCGACACCTGCGCCGCCGAGTTCGCCGCCAAGACCCCGTACTTCTACTCGTCGTACGACGAGGAGACCGAGGTCGCGCCGCGCACCAAGCCCGCGGTGATCATCCTGGGCTCCGGTCCGAACCGCATCGGCCAGGGCATCGAGTTCGACTACTCCTGCGTCCACGCCTCCTTCGCCCTGAGCGATGCCGGCTACGAGACCGTGATGGTCAACTGCAACCCGGAGACCGTGTCCACGGACTACGACACCTCCGACCGCCTGTACTTCGAGCCGCTGACGCTCGAGGACGTCCTGGAGATCGTCCACGCGGAGTCCCTCGCGGGCCCGATCGCGGGCGTCGTCGTCCAGCTCGGCGGCCAGACCCCGCTGGGCCTGGCGCAGGCGCTCAAGGACAACGGCGTACCGGTCGTGGGCACCCCGCCCGAGGCCATTCACGCCGCCGAGGACCGCGGCGCCTTCGGCCGCGTCCTCGCCGAGGCCGGACTGCCCGCGCCCAAGCACGGCACGGCGACCACCTTCTCCGGGGCCAAGGCCATCGCCGACGAGATCGGCTACCCGGTCCTCGTCCGCCCGTCGTACGTCCTCGGCGGCCGCGGCATGGAGATCGTGTACGACGAGGCCCGCCTCGCCTCGTACATCGAGGAGTCCACGGAGATCTCCCCGTCCCGCCCCGTGCTCGTCGACCGCTTCCTCGACGACGCGATCGAGATCGACGTGGACGCGCTCTACGACGGTCACGAGCTCTACCTCGGCGGCGTCATGGAGCACATCGAGGAGGCCGGTATCCACTCCGGCGACTCGGCGTGCGCCCTGCCCCCGATCACGCTGGGCGGCTTCGACATCAAGCGCCTGCGTGCCTCGACCGAGGCCATCGCCAAGGGCGTCGGCGTCCGCGGCCTGATCAACATCCAGTTCGCCATGGCCGGCGACATCCTGTACGTCCTCGAGGCCAACCCCCGCGCCTCGCGCACCGTCCCCTTCACCTCGAAGGCGACCGCGGTGCCGCTCGCCAAGGCCGCCGCGCGCATCTCGCTCGGCGCGACCGTGGCCGAGCTGCGCGCGGAGGGCCTGCTCCCGAAGACCGGCGACGGCGGCACGCTGCCGCTGGACGCGCCGATCTCCGTCAAGGAGGCCGTGATGCCGTGGAGCCGCTTCCGCGACATCCAGGGCCGCGGCGTGGACACCGTCCTCGGCCCGGAGATGCGCTCCACCGGTGAGGTCATGGGCATCGACTCGGTCTTCGGCACGGCGTACGCCAAGTCGCAGGCCGGCGCGTACGGCCCGTTGCCGACGAAGGGCCGCGCGTTCATCTCGGTCGCCAACCGGGACAAGCGCACGATGATCTTCCCGGCGCGCGAGCTCGTCGCCCACGGCTTCGAACTGCTCGCCACGTCCGGCACCGCCGAGGTGCTGCGCCGCAACGGCATCAACGCCACGGTCGTGCGCAAGCTCAGCGAGGGCGAGGGCCCGAACGGCGAGAAGACCATCGTCCAGCTCATCCACGACGGCCAGGTCGACCTCATCGTCAACACCCCGTACGGCACGGGCGGCCGCCTCGACGGCTACGAGATCCGTACGGCGGCAGTGGCGCGCAGCGTCCCGTGCCTGACCACGGTGCAGGCCCTCGCAGCCGCCGTACAGGGCATCGACGCCCTCAACCACGGTGACGTGGGCGTCCGTTCACTCCAGGAACACGCGGAACACCTGACCGCGGCCCGCGACTAGCAGCCCACAGAGGGGGACATCGGAAACGGTGTCCCCCTCCGTGTGAGCCCCCCGTGTGAGGACACCCACGATGTACAAACTCTTCTTCAACCTCGTCTTCAAGCGCATGGACCCGGAGCAGGCCCACTACCTGGCCTTCCGCTGGATCCGCCTCGCGGCCCGCGTCCCCGTGCTCCGCACGTTCGTCGCGGCCGTCCTCGCGCCCCGTCACGAAGAGCTGCGCACGGAGGCCCTCGGCCTGCGGATGCACGGCCCCTTCGGGCTCGCCGCCGGCTTCGACAAGAACGCCGTCGCGGTCGACGGCATGACGATGCTCGGCTTCGACCACATCGAGATCGGCACCGTCACGGGCGAGCCGCAGCCCGGCAACCCCAAGAAGCGCCTGTTCCGCCTCGTGCCGGACCGCGCGCTGATCAACCGCATGGGGTTCAACAACGAGGGCTCCGCGGCCGTGGCGGAGCGCCTGGCGGCCCGCAGGCCCGCCTTCAGGGCCACGGTCGGCGTGAACATCGGCAAGACCAAGGCCGTGCCCGAGGAGGAGGCGGTCGGCGACTACGTGAAGTCGACCGAGCGGCTCGCCGCCCACGCCGACTACCTCGTCGTGAACGTCTCCTCGCCGAACACGCCCGGCCTGCGCAACCTCCAGGCAACCGAGGCGCTGCGCCCGCTCCTGACCGCCGTGCGCGAGGCCGCCGACCGCACCGTCACCTCGCGCCGCGTCCCCCTCCTCGTGAAGATCGCCCCCGACCTCGCCGACGAGGACGTCGACGCCGTCGCCGACCTGGCGGTGGAGCTCGGTCTCGACGGGATCATCGCCACGAACACCACCATCGCGCGCGACAGTCTCGGCCTGGCCTCCGACCCGTCCCTCGTGAAGGAGACCGGCGGCCTGTCCGGCGCACCCCTCAAGGCACGCTCCCTGGAGGTCCTCAGGCGCCTCTACGCGCGCGTGGGGGACCGGATCACCCTGGTGGGCGTCGGCGGCATCGAGAACGCCGAGGACGCCTGGCAGCGCATCCTCGCCGGCGCCACCCTCGTCCAGGGCTACAGCGCCTTCATCTACGAAGGCCCGTTCTACGCCCGCGCCCTCCACAAGGGCCTCGCCGCCCGCCTGAACACTTCGCCGTACGCCACCCTCGCCGACGCCGTCGGCGCCGACGTGAAGAAGGCCCACGCATGACGGTTCTCGAACCCTTCGGCGCCCGCCTGCGCCGCGCCATGGATGAGCGCGGCCCCCTGTGCGTGGGCATCGACCCGCACGCGGCGCTCCTGTCGGCCTGGGGCCTGAACGACGACATCGACGGCCTGGAGCGCTTCACGCGGATCTCGGTCGAGGCGCTCGCCGACACCGTCGCCGTCGTCAAGCCCCAGTCGGCGTTCTTCGAGCGCTTCGGCTCGCGCGGCGTCGCCGTCCTGGAGCGCGCCGTCGCGGACCTGCGCGCCGCCGGCACGCTGGTCGTCATGGACGCCAAGCGCGGCGACATCGGCTCCACCATGGCCGCGTACGCGGAGACCTTCCTGCACAAGGGCTCCCCGCTCTTCTCGGACGCCCTCACCGTCTCGCCGTACCTCGGCTACGGGTCCCTGAAGCCGGCCGTCGACCTGGCCCGCGAGTCCGGCGCCGGCCTCTTCGTCCTCGCCCTGACCTCCAACCCGGAAGGCGGCGAGGTCCAGCACGCCGTACGCGCCGACGGGCGCAATGTGGGCGCGACGATGCTCGCCCACCTCTGCGAGGAGAACGCGGGCGAGACGCCCATGGGCTCCTTCGGCGCGGTCGTCGGCGCGACGCTCGGGGACCTGTCCTCGTACGACCTGGACATCAACGGTCCGCTCCTCGCCCCGGGCATCGGTGCACAGGGCGCGACCCCGGCGGATCTGCCGGCCGTCTTCGGCGCGGCCGCGCGCAACGTCGTCCCGAACGTCAGCCGCGCCGTCCTGAAGGCGGGCCCCTCGATCGCCGCCCTGCGCGACGCGTCGGTGCGCTTCGCCGATGAGGTCCGCGCGGCGGTCGCCGCCGGCTGACCCGATCCGGTGACGGATTCGCGGCTGTTCGAGGTGCTGAGAGGCGCCGCCGAGGTGCGAAAAGGGTCCTCGCGAGGGCCCGCGGGAGCCTCCTTGACCATTCCGTGATGTTTCAACGGGGCCTCAGGGAGGGGCTCGCACAGGGATCCGGGCAGAAATCCGGGGCTATATGTCCGTAATGTCGGGCTCGACGGAGGCTGACCAGGACTTTTCGTCTGTTCTCGCTGACTCAGGCGGTCCTGGCCGCTAGTCTCCGTCGAGTGAGGGCACCTCCCACGCTCTCAAGGCAGTGGGGGAGAAACGGGCGAGCGTATTGCTCGTTGCTCCCCAGGTGAGGGGCGACTAGGTTCCTCACCGGTCCGTATCCGACAGTTCGACATCCGAGGTGACGTAGGCGTGGCTCTTCCGCCCCTTACCCCTGAACAGCGCGCAGCCGCGCTCGAAAAGGCCGCCGCGGCTCGCCGGGAGCGGGCCGAGGTCAAGAATCGACTCAAGCACTCCGGCGCCTCGTTGCACGAGGTCATCAAGCAGGGTCAGGAGAACGACGTCATCGGCAAGATGAAGGTCTCCGCCCTCCTTGAGTCCCTCCCCGGCGTGGGCAAGGTCCGTGCCAAGCAGATCATGGAGCGGCTCGGAATTTCCGAGAGCCGCCGCGTGCGTGGACTCGGTTCCAACCAGATCGCGTCCCTGGAGCGCGAGTTCGGCAGCACCGGCGCTTAGTTCCGTGAGTCCGGGCCGACTGGTCCGGGCACTACGGGACAGCTGGAATAATCGCCGCATGAGTGAACGTCCGCGGCTGACCGTGCTCTCCGGCCCCTCCGGGGTCGGCAAGAGCACGGTCGTCGCTCATATGCGCAAGGAACACCCCGAGGTCTGGCTGTCGGTTTCGGCCACCACCCGCAGGCCGCGCCCCGGCGAGAAGCACGGTGTCCACTACTTCTTCGTCACCGACGAGGAAATGGACAAGCTGATCGCCAACGGCGAGCTGCTGGAGTGGGCCGAGTTCGCGGGCAACCGGTACGGGACCCCGCGCCGGGCCGTCCTGGACCGTCTCGAGTCGGGCGAACCCGTCCTCCTCGAGATCGATCTCCAGGGCGCCAGACTCGTCCGCGAGTCGATGCCCGAGGCGCAGCTGGTCTTCCTCGCCCCGCCGAGCTGGGAGGAGCTGGTCCGCCGGCTCACCGGCCGGGGGACCGAGGCCCCCGAGGTGATCGAGCGCAGACTCGCGGCCGCCAAGGTCGAGCTCGCGGCCGAAGCGGAGTTCGATACGACCCTGGTCAACACCTCTGTCGAAGACGTGGCCCGTGAGCTGCTAGCCTTGATGAGAGTTGTTTGATCTTCGATCTATTTGTGATCTCGAATTCCGCCGGAGCAATCCCGCGTTTCCTTGATCACATGTGATCTTCAATCCCATCGGAAGGCAGAGAGTGTCCTCTTCCATTACCGCGCCCGAGGGCATCATCAACCCGCCGATTGATGAGCTGCTCGAGGCGACCGACTCGAAGTACAGCCTCGTGATCTACGCCGCCAAGCGCGCGCGTCAGATCAACGCGTACTACTCGCAGCTCGGTGAGGGCCTGCTCGAGTACGTCGGCCCGCTGGTGGACACCCACGTCCACGAGAAGCCGCTCTCGATCGCGCTCCGCGAGATCAACGCGGGGCTGCTGACGTCCGAGGCCATCGAGGGTCCGGCTCAGTAAGCAATCAGTTTTTCTTGGCCACAGGCCCGGCAGCGCAACTGTCGGGCCTGTGGTGTGTCATGGAGTCGTACGTCTCCGAGGGGAGTCGTACGTTCCCGAGTGCGGGAATCCGAGTGCGGGGAGGCACGGACCGTGGACAAGCCGAAGGTCGTTCTGGGGGTCAGTGGCGGAATCGCCGCCTACAAGGCGTGCGAGCTTCTGCGCCGGCTGACCGAGTCGGGACACGACGTGCGCGTCGTGCCGACGGAGTCCGCCCTGCACTTCGTGGGCGAGGCGACCTGGTCGGCGCTGTCCGGCAACCCCGTCTCGACCGAGGTCTGGGAGTCCGTCCATGAGGTCCCGCACGTGCGCATCGGCCAGCACGCCGACCTGGTGATCGTCGCGCCCGCGACCGCCGACATGCTCGCCAAGGCCGCGCACGGCCTCGCCGACGACCTCCTCACGAACACGCTCCTGACCGCCCGCTGTCCGGTCGTCTTCGCCCCCGCCATGCATACGGAGATGTGGGAGCACCCGGCGACGCGGGAGAACGTGGCCACGCTCCGCCGCCGCGGTGCCCTCGTCATCGAGCCCGCCGTCGGCCGCCTCACCGGCGTCGACACGGGCAAGGGCCGCTTCCCCGACCCGGTGGAGATCTTCGAATTCGTCCGTCGGGTCCTCGCGCGCGGCGATCGGGCGACCACTCAGGACCTCGCCGGACGGCACGTCGTCATCAGCGCGGGCGGCACCCGCGAACCCCTCGACCCGGTCCGCTTCCTCGGCAACCGCTCCTCGGGCAAGCAGGGCTACGCCCTCGCCCGCACGGCGGTCGCCCGCGGCGCCCGCGTCACCCTCCTCGCGGCGAACGCGACGCTGCCCGACCCGGCCGGCGTCGACGTCGTCCACACAGGGACGGCAGTAGAGCTGCGCGAGGCCGTCCTGGCGGCGGCGCCGGAGGCGGACGTGGTGGTCATGGCGGCAGCCGTGGCCGACTTCCGCCCCGAGACGTACGCCACAGGGAAGATCAAGAAGAAGGACGGGCAGGAGCCGGAGCCCATCGTCCTGGTCCGTAACCCGGACATCCTCGCCGAGCTCTCGGCGGACCGGCCGCGCCCCGGGCAGATCGTCGTCGGCTTCGCCGCGGAGACGGACGACGTCCTCGCCAACGGCCGCAAGAAACTGGCCCGCAAGGGCTGTGACCTGCTCGTGGTCAACGAGGTGGGGGAGCGCAAGACCTTCGGCTCCGAGGAGAACGAGGCCGTTCTGCTCGGCGCGGACGGCAGCGAGGCCCCGGTCCCGTACGGTCCGAAGGAAGTGCTCTCCGACACGATCTGGGACGCGGTCGCCCGTTTGCTGCCCATCGGCGACGCGCGGGCCGTGGAGCGGATCTACGACGGCGAGTGAAGGACGCTTTCGCTTCAACGGAGGCCCCGAATCGCATGAAGCCCGTACAATTCGGACAGGTTCGCCTCTTCCTAAGAGCGATCGTCGTACCGCAGAATGCAGTGCCGCTGGTCACAGCGCTCCCAAGTGGCGAGACGCGTGGTCCGACGGCCGAGAGTGACCGATAAACTGGTCACGGACGACGCCGGGCGCAGCCCCCGGCCGTCCGCAAATGATCAGCCAGCAGCCGCTGCAACCACAGGGAGCGTTGTGTCCCGTCGCCTGTTCACCTCGGAGTCCGTGACCGAGGGTCACCCCGACAAGATCGCTGACCAGATCAGCGACACCATTCTTGACGCGCTTCTGCGGGAGGACCCGACCTCCCGGGTCGCCGTGGAGACGCTCATCACCACGGGCCTCGTGCACGTCGCCGGTGAGGTCACGACCAAGGCGTACGCGCCGATCGCGCAGCTCGTGCGCGAGAAGATCCTCGAGATCGGCTACGACTCCTCGAAGAAGGGCTTCGACGGCGCCTCCTGCGGCGTGTCGGTGTCCATCGGCTCGCAGTCCCCCGACATCGCCCAGGGCGTCGACACGGCGTACGAGTCGCGTGTCGAGGGGGCCTCCCGCGGAGACGAAGAGGACGAGCTCGACAAGCAGGGCGCGGGCGACCAGGGCCTGATGTTCGGCTACGCGTGCGACGAGACGCCCGAGCTGATGCCGCTCCCGATCAACCTCGCGCACCGCCTCTCGCGGCGCCTGTCCGAGGTTCGCAAGAACGGGACGATCCCGTACCTGCGCCCCGACGGCAAGACCCAGGTCACCATCGAGTACGACGGCGACAAGGCCGTCCGCCTCGACACGGTCGTGGTCTCCTCCCAGCACGCGTCGGACATCGACCTCGAGTCGCTGCTCGCCCCCGACATCCGCGAGTTCGTCGTGGAGCACGTCCTGGGCCAGCTCATCGAGGACGGCATCAAGCTGGACACCGAGGGCTACCGGCTTCTGGTGAACCCCACCGGCCGCTTCGAGATCGGCGGCCCGATGGGCGACGCCGGCCTGACCGGACGCAAGATCATCATCGACACGTACGGCGGCATGGCCCGCCACGGTGGCGGCGCCTTCTCCGGCAAGGACCCGTCCAAGGTCGACCGCTCGGCCGCCTACGCGATGCGCTGGGTCGCCAAGAACGTCGTCGCGGCCGGCCTCGCCACCCGCTGCGAGGTCCAGGTCGCGTACGCGATCGGCAAGGCCGAGCCGGTGGGCCTCTTCGTCGAGACGTTCGGCACGGCCGCGGTGGACACGGAAAAGATCGAGCACGCGATCACCGAGGTCTTCGACCTCCGCCCCGCCGCGATCATCCGCGACCTCGACCTGCTCCGCCCGATCTACGCGCAGACCGCCGCGTACGGCCACTTCGGCCGCGAGCTGCCCGACTTCACGTGGGAGCGCACGGACCGCGTGGAGGCGCTGCGCAAGGCCGCGGGCCTCTAAGCGGGACCCCGCGGCGGACGACGCCTGTACGTGAACGGCCCCGGACCGGTTCGGTCCGGGGCCGTCGCGCGTCTTCGCCCCCATCGCGGCGGCCGCTGTCAGTGCGGTCTGGTAGGAATTTGGCTGTGAGCAGCGAGAACGGGCAGGGCGACGGCGGTGGTGAGGGTGCGCCGCCCGAGCAGCTTGCGCTGATTCGGGAGAGTGTGCGGCAGGCCAAGGTGCCGCGGGCCAAGCCGCGTACGTGGCGGGGGGCCGCGCTCGCCAAGGAGCTGCCCGTGGCCCGGGTGCTCGTCGACAAGGGCGTGCTGCATCTCGACCGGTACTTCGACTACGCGGTGCCCGAGGAGCTCGACGCCGACGCGCAGCCGGGGGTGCGGGTGCGGGTGCGGTTCGGCGCCGGGAAGCACTCAGTGCGGGACGGGCGCCGCGAGGGGGGCGGTCTGATCGACGGGTTCGTCGTCGCGCGGGTCGCCGAGTCCGAGTACCAGGGGCCGCTGGCCGCCCTCGCGCAGGTCGTGTCGCCCGAGCCCGTGCTCGGGGAGGAGCTGCTCGGCCTCGCCCGCGCCGTCGCCGACCGGTACGCGGGAAGCCTCGCCGACGTGCTCCAGCTGGCCGTCCCGCCGCGGAACGCGCGCGCCGAGAAGAAGCCGTCGCCCGAGCCGCTCCCGCCTCCGCCGGCGCCGGACGCGGGGAGCTGGCGGCGGTACGAGCGCGGGCCGGGCTTCCTGGACGCTCTCGCGTCCGGTGCCGCGCCCCGGGCCGTGTGGAACGCGCTGCCCGGACCCGAGTGGGCCGACGAAGTGGCGCGCGCCGTCGCCGCGACCCTCTCCTGTGGGCGCGGGGCCCTGGTCGTGGTGCCCGACGGGCGGGCGGTCGCGCGGGTCGACGCCGCGCTGAGCACCGTACTCGGCGAGGGACGGCATGCCGTGCTGACCGCCGACGCGGGACCCGAGAAGCGGTATCGGGAGTGGCTCGGGGTGCGGCGCGGGTCGGTGCAGGCGGTCGTGGGGACGCGGGCCGCGATGTTCGCCCCCGTGCGGGACCTGGGGCTCGTGGTCATATGGGACGACGGGGACTCCAGCCATGCGGAGCCGCATGCTCCGCAGCCGCACGCGCGCGAAGTGCTGCTCTTGCGAGCGGCGCACGACAAGTGTGCTTTCCTGCTGGGGAGTTGGAGCTGCACGGTCGAGGCCGCGCAGCTCGTCGAGAGCGGTTGGGCCGCGCCCCTCGTCGCTGGTCGTGAGCAAGTACGGGGCGCCGCACCCCTCGTGCGGACCGTGGGGGACGGGGACCTCGCGCGCGACGAGGCGGCGCGGGCCGCGCGCCTGCCGACGCTCGCGTGGCAGGTGGTGCGGGAAGGGCTGAAGAGCGGGCCGGTTCTGGTGCAGGTGCCGCGGCGCGGATACGTGCCGCGGCTCGCGTGCGAGCGGTGCCGCGAGCCCGCGCGCTGCCGCCACTGCGCCGGGCCCCTGGAGGCGAGCGAGGGGGCCGCCGCCCTCACGTGCGGCTGGTGCGGGCAGGAGGAGAGCGCCTGGCAGTGTCAGGAGTGCGGGGGCTTCCGGCTGCGCGCGCAGGTCGTGGGGGCGCGCAGGACGGCGGAGGAGCTGGGGCGGGCGTTTCCGGCGGTGCCGGTGCGCACGTCCGGGCGGGAGCAGGTTCTCGATACGGTGCCGGGGGCGCCGGCCCTGGTGGTGAGTACGCCGGGCGCGGAGCCGGTGGCCGAAGGCGGGTACGCGGCCGCGCTGTTGCTCGACGGCTGGGCGATGCTGGGCCGCCCCGACCTGCGGGCCGGGGAGGACGCGCTGCGGCGCTGGATCGCGGCGGCCTCGCTGGTCAGACCCCAGGGGACGGGCGGCACCGTGGTGATCGTGGCCGAGCCGACGCTGCGTCCCGTGCAGGCGCTGGTGCGGTGGGACCCGGTGGGGCACGCCGTGCGGGAGCTCTCCGAGCGGGCCGAGCTCGGCTTTCCTCCGGTGTCGCGGATGGCAGCGGTGTCGGGTGCGCCCGAGGCGCTCGCCGGGTTCCTGGCGGCGGTGGAACTGCCGGGTGACGCCGAGGTGTTGGGCCCTGTCCCGGTGCCGGACGCGGCGCCGGGACCGTCACGCCGTCCCGGTGCGCCGCCGCCGGGGGAGCACTGGGAGCGCGTCCTGGTCAGGGTCCCGCCTGGCAGCGGCGCGGCACTCGCGTCGGCGCTGAAGCATGCTCAGGCGGCCCGGATGGCCAGGGGCGGCACGGAGCCGGTACGGGTGCGGGTGGATCCGCCGGACATCGGCTGAGGCGGTGGACGTGGCGCGGGTGGCGCACCCGGAGCGGCCGGTGGCAATCGGCCGCTCCGGGTGCTGCCTCGAAACAACGCAGTGCGCCCCAACACACCTCTGCCTCCCCGTATTTGACGATATGCAGGGAGGCAGACAGCAGACGAGGTCAGCCGTTGCGCGGGCCGGGGAAGGCCGTTGGGCGGGGGTCCTCGCGAAGCACCGGGCTGCCCGCGGTCGGCTGGGTGGGCATGGAGCGGGCGGCGGGTACGGACGGGATCGTCGCCGTACCGATGGGGACGGGGGGCCGTGTCCCCGCCGTCTCCGTGGCGCGCTCGGCCTCGGCCGCCGCCTGCGCCGCGGCCCTGCGGGCCCCGTACCGGCGGTGCACCGCCTGCTTCGTCACGCCGAGGGCGGATCCCACGGCGTCCCACGAGAAGCCCAGCGAGCGGTCGAAGTCGACGGCGGCGGTCACCAGGGTCTCGACGCTGTCGCGCAGTTCCTGGGCCAGGCGGACGGTCGGGGCGGGAGCGCGCCCGTAGACGACGAAGCCCGCGGAGGGGCCGGAGCGGCGCGGACGGTAGACGTTGCCGAGCTGGGCGCTGAGGGTGCGCAGTGCGTCCACCTGCCGGCGGACCCGCTCGATGTCCCGTACCAGGAGGTGCAGGCTGGCCCGTGCCTGGGCGTCGTGGGTTGCGTGGTCGGCCATGAACAAGCCTCTCGAACCGGCGTTGAAACGGATAGGGCCGCATCTGTGGCCCTTGGTTGGTCAACTCTTCCTTGACCAACGCGCCAGTTGGTGAGGGGTCACGCAGGAGGGGCGTATGCGCATATGCGCAGGGCGCGCGTCCATGCGTACGCCCCCAGGGACAGGCGGCCCCCGAATATCGGAGGGAACGGGCCCATGGAACGGCCATAGACTGGTGTGCTGCCCGTCAAGTCCCTGCCCCGAGAGGCCGAAAGACACCTATGAAGCTCGTCTTCGCAGGCACCCCCGAGGTCGCCGTTCCCGCTCTGGACGCCCTGATCGCCTCCGACCGGCACGAGGTCGCAGCGGTCGTCACCCGGCCGGACGCCCCCGCGGGCCGCGGCCGCAGGCTCGTCGCCAGTCCGGTCGCCGAGCGTGCGGAGGAGGCGGGGATCGAGGTCCTCAAGCCGGCGAAGCCGCGCGACGAGGCATTCCTGGCCCGGCTGCGCGAGATCGCGCCCGACTGCTGCCCCGTCGTCGCCTACGGCGCGCTGCTGCCGAAGGCCGCCCTCGACGTCCCCGCCCGCGGCTGGGTCAACCTGCACTTCTCGCTGCTGCCCGCCTGGCGCGGCGCCGCCCCCGTGCAGCACGCGATCATGGCCGGTGACGAGATCACCGGTGCGTCCACGTTCCTGATCGAGGAGGGGCTCGACTCCGGGCCCGTCTACGGGACGGTGACGGAGATGGTGCGGCCCACCGACACGAGCGGCGACCTGCTCACCCGGCTGGCCTTCGCCGGCGCCGGACTGCTCTCCGCGACCATGGACGGCATCGAGGACGGCTCCCTGAAGGCCGTCGCGCAGCCCGCCGACGGCATCACGGTCGCCCCGAAGATCACCGTCGAGAACGCGCACGTGGACTGGGCGGCGCCCGCCCTGCGCGTCGACCGCGTCGTCCGCGGCTGCACGCCCGCGCCCGGCGCCTGGACCGTCTTCCGCGACGAGCGCCTCAAGCTCATCCAGGCCGTCCCCGTGCCGGCCCGCACCGACCTCGCGCCCGGCGAGCTCGCCGTCGGCAAGAAGAACCTGTACGTCGGGACCGGCTCTTACGCGGTGGAGCTGCTGTGGGTGCAGGCTCAGGGCAAGAAGCCGATGGCCGCGGCCGACTGGGCGCGCGGGGTGCGGATCGCCCCGGGGGAGCGGCTGGGCGGGACCGACGTAGGCTGAATGGGTTCGAGCCGATACCAGCAGCGGAGCACCTTTGAACGACCAGCCCGGCCGGCGACCCCAGAAGTCAGGTAAGCCCGGCACTCCCGGGAAGCAGGGAAGGCCGTACCGCCGCCCTCAGAAGGACCCGGTCCGCTACCTCGCCTTCGAGGCGCTGCGGGCCGTGGACGAGCGCGATGCGTATGCGAACCTCGTGCTCCCGCCGCTGCTGCGCAAGGCCCGCGAGAAGGGCGACTTCGACGCCCGTGACGCCGCGCTCGCCACGGAGCTGGTCTACGGGACGCTGCGCCGGCAGGGCACGTACGACGCGATCGTCGCCGCCTGTATCGACCGGCCGCTGCGGGAGGTGGACCCGCCCGTTCTCGACGTGCTGAACATGGGCGTCCACCAGCTGCTCGGCACCCGGATCCCCACACACGCCGCCGTGTCGGCCTCCGTGGAGCTGGCGCGGGTCGTGCTCGGTGACGGGCGCGCCAAGTTCGTGAACGCCGTGCTCCGCAAGGTCGCGCAGGACGACCTCGACGGCTGGGTGGAGAAGGTCGCGCCCCCGTACGACGAGGACGCCGAGGACCATCTCGCCGTGGTGCATTCGCATCCGCGATGGATCGTGTCGGCGCTGTGGGACTCGCTCGGCGGGGGCCGCGCGGGCATCGAGGATCTGCTGGAGGCCGACAACGAGCGGCCCGAGGTCACGCTCGTGGCGCGGCCGGGCCGGACGACCGCGGACATCGTCCTGGACGAGGTCGGCGAGGAGTCGGCGCTGCCGGGGCGCTGGTCGCCGTACGCCGTGCGGCTCACCGAAGGCGGCGAGCCCGGCTCGCTCGACCCCGTGCGGACCGGCCGTGCCGGTGTCCAGGACGAGGGCAGCCAGCTCGTGGCGATCGCCCTCGCGAACGCGCCCCTGGAGGGCCGCGACGAGAAGTGGCTCGACGGCTGCGCAGGACCCGGCGGCAAGGCGGCCATGCTCGCCGGCCTTGCCTCCGGGCGCGGCGCCGCCCTGCTCGCCGCCGAGAGGCAGCCCCACCGGGCCCGCCTCGTGGCGAACGCGCTCGCGGGCAACCCCGGCCCGTACCAGGTCATCGCGGCCGACGGGACCCGTCCGCCGTGGGGGCCCGGTACCTTCGACCGCGTCCTCATGGATGTGCCGTGCACGGGTCTCGGCGCGCTGCGCCGCCGGCCCGAGGCGCGCTGGCGGCGGCGCCCCGAGGACCTGGAGGGCTTCGCGCCGCTCCAGCGCTCGCTCCTGACCACCGCCCTCGACTCCGTACGGGTGGGCGGCGTCGTCGGCTACGCGACCTGCTCGCCGCACCTCGCCGAGACCCGCGCGGTCGTGGACGACGTCATGAAGCACCACCCCGGCGCCGAACTCATCGACGCGCGCCCTCTGCTGCCCGGCGTACCGGCGCTCGGGGACGGCCCCGACATCCAGCTCTGGCCGCATCTGCACGGCACGGACGCGATGTATCTGGCGCTGATCCGGCGCACCGCCTGATCCGGACGGCGCCGCCTGACACGGACACACGGCCGGCCGCCGGTCCCGCGCGCCTTCAGGTGCCGGGGCCGGCGGCCTTTTCGGTCTCGCGGATCCGGGTCGCTCACCATGGCACCGGGGCCCTGGCGCGGCATCCGGGAGGCGAGACAGGTCTGGACCGGGGGGAGCAACCGGCGCCGGGCATGGCAGTCTTGGGTCATGGCCGTGCAGATCAACCCCAGCATCCTGTCCGCGGACTTCGCCCGCCTTGCCGAGGAGGCAAAGGCCGTCGAGGGCGCCGACTGGCTCCATGTCGACGTCATGGACAACCACTTCGTCCCGAACCTGACCCTCGGGGTGCCGGTCGTGGAGTCCCTGGCGCGGGCCACGGACATCCCGCTGGACTGCCATCTGATGGTCGAGGACGCCGACCGCTGGGCCCCGCAGTACGTCGAGGCCGGCGCCGGCTCCGTCACCTTCCACGCGGAGGCCGCGGCCGCCCCCATCCGGCTGGCCCGCGAGATCCGCGCCAAGGGCGCCCGCGCCTCCATGGCGCTCAAGCCGGCGACCCCCATCGAGCCGTACGAGGACCTGCTCCCCGAGCTGGACATGCTGCTGATCATGACCGTCGAGCCGGGCTTCGGCGGGCAGGCCTTCCTGGACCTCATGCTGCCGAAGATCCGCCGGACCCGGGAGCTGATCAGCAAGCACGGCCTCGAACTCTGGCTTCAGGTCGACGGCGGCGTCTCGGCCTCCACCATCGAGCGCTGTGCGGAGGCGGGCGCCGACGTCTTCGTCGCCGGCTCCGCCGTCTACGGCGCCGCCGACCCCGCCCAGGCGGTACGTGCATTGCGCACGCAGGCCGAGACGGTGTCGGCCGCCGCGGCCTGGGCATGCGGCCACTGAGCCACGGGAACGTGAACGCCGCCCATCAGGGCAGATCAAGTCCGCCGCATCTGCAAGGATGAACGGTGAGTCCAGGTTGTGAACAGCAGTGAGGAGATCGCCGTGTCGGCACTGTCGCCGGGTCGCTCAGCGATGCGGATGGGACCCGCGGAGCTGGTGCAGGCGGCGGCCATGGCCCGCCGCTTCTATCTCGAGGGCAAATCCAAGATCCAGATCGCCGAGGAGTTCGGCGTGAGCCGCTTCAAGGTGGCCAGGGTCCTGGAGACTGCGCTCGAACGTGATCTCGTACGCATCGAGATCCGCGTACCGGCCGAGCTCGACGCGGAGCGCTCCGACGCGCTGCGCGCCCGCTACGGCCTGCGGCACGCCGTGGTGGTCGAGTCCCCGGCCGAGGCCGAGGAGTCGCCCGACCCCGAGAACCTCGGCGAGGTCGCGGCCGACCTCCTGGGCGAGCTGGTCTCCGAGGGCGACGTGCTCGGCCTTGCGTGGGGCCGGTCGACCATCCACATGGCGGCCGCGCTCGACCGGCTGCCGCCCTGCACGGTCGTGCAGCTCACGGGCGTGTACGACGCCGGGACCGCCGAGCGCGGCTCCGTCGAGGCCGTGCGGCGCGCCGCCCAGGTCTCCGGCGGCGAGGCCCACCCGATCTACGCCCCGATGCTGCTGCCCGACCCGGCCACCGCGGCCGCGCTGCGCAGCCAGACGGGCATCGCCCGCGCCTTCGAGTACTTCGACAAGGTCACGGTCGCCTGCGTCTCCATCGGCTCCTGGGAGCCGGGTATCTCCACCGTCCACGACATGCTCAGTGACGAGGAGCGGGCCCACTACGCCTCGCTCGGCGTCGCCGCCGAGATGTCCGCGCACCTCTTCGACGCCGAGGGCCGCCGCGTCGGCCGTGACCTGGGCGAGCGGTGCATCACGGTCGAGACGGACCGCCTGCGGCGCATACCGGAGGTCGTCGCCATCGCGGGCGGCCAGCGCAAGGCTGCCGCGATCGACGCGGTGCTGAGGTCGGGGCTCGTCACCAGCCTGGTCACGGACACGGCCGCCGCGGACTTCCTCCTCACAGCGGGCCCCACGCCCAAGCCCGCGCTGAACCGGGCCGACCCGGACGGCGTCTAGGGCCTTTCGTTTGGATCATGCTGGGATCGCGCGGTGCTCACGTCGCGTACCGCGCTCACCGGAGGCGGCTGTGGCAGCATCGGCGGCATGCTGCCGCGGCTTCTCACCCGCCTCCCCGCTCTCCTCCCGGGGGCGCTGCTCGTCGCCCTCGCCCTGCTGGTCACCGGGTGCTCCGCACAGGACACGCAACAGGACACACGGGCCGCCCCGGGCCGCTCCACGCCCGCCTGGGCGCGGGGCATGGCCACGGTCCCCGAATCCCGGCTCCCCGCACAGGCCCGTACGACCCTCGGCCTCATCGACAAGGGCGGGCCGTTCCCGTACGCCAAGGACGGTGCCGTCTTCGCGAACTTCGAGCGGGAGCTGCCCCGGCAGAGCCGCGGCTACTACCACGAGTACACCGTCCCCACCCCCGGCGAGCCGGACCGCGGCGCCCGGCGCATCGTCACGGGGCAGAGCCACGAGACGTACTACACCGATGACCACTACGAGTCGTTCAAGGCGGTGCTGAGATGACCGGAGGTCCTCCCGACAGGATCCGTGTCCTCGACCTCGAAGGCGTCAAGGACAAGGCCGGTTTCATGGACCGGTGCGTGCGCGACCTGGAGCTGCCGGACTGGTTCGGCCGCAACTGGGACGCGCTGTTCGACGTCCTGACCGATGTCTCCTTCTGGCCCGACGGCAGCGACCAGGCGCTTCTCCTGTCCGTCGTGGGCTGGCGGGCCTACGCCAGTGCCAGGCCCGAGGACTGGGAGACCGCGCTCGATGTGTTCACGGACGCGGTCGACCGCAGGCGTGGCCGGAATCCGAGGCTCGTGATCGCCCTGACCCTTGGAGGATCCGACCACGCCCCCTCCCGACCGCCTGTGTAATCGTCCGTGGGCATGGGGTAGCGGCGGCATGGGACACTGAAGTACGTGCTTTTCCCCCACGGGCTGACCTGCCCGGGGGCCACCTCTGATCGACTGGGATGAGCAGCACGTGCGTTTCCTCAACGACATCCAGCCTGCGTACGACCTGACCTACGACGACGTCTTCATGGTGCCGAGCCGCAGCGCCGTGGGTTCCCGTCAGGCGGTGGACCTCGCGTCCCCCGACGGCACCGGCACCACGATTCCGCTGGTCGTCGCCAACATGACCGCGATCGCCGGGCGCCGCATGGCCGAGACCGTCGCCCGCCGCGGGGGCCTCGTCGTCATCCCGCAGGACATCCCGATCGAGGTAGTCACCGAGGTCATCTCCTGGGTGAAGACCCGCCACCTGGTCCTCGACACCCCCATCGTCCTCGCCCCGCACCAGACCGTCGCCGACGCGCTCGCGCTGCTGCCCAAGCGCGCGCACAACGCCGGTGTCGTCGTGGACGAGGAGCAGCGGCCCGTCGGCGTCGTCACGGACGCCGACCTGACCGGCGTCGACCGGTTCACGCAGCTGATCGAGGTCATGTCCACGGACCTGCTCCTCCTGGACGCCGACATCGACCCGCGCGACGCCTTCAACAAGCTGGACCAAGCCAACCGCCGCTACGCCCCCGCCGTGGGCAAGGACGGCCGCCTGGCGGGCATCCTGACCCGTACGGGCGCCCTGCGCGCGACGCTGTACACCCCGGCCACCGACGCGAACGGCAAGCTCCGCATCGCCGCCGCCGTCGGCATCAACGGCGACGTCGCGGGCAAGGCCAAGCTGCTCCTCGACGCCGGCGCGGACACCATCGTGGTCGACACCGCGCACGGCCACCAGGAGTCGATGATCTCCGCGATCAAGGCCGTCCGCGGCCTCGACCCCCAGGTGCCCATCGTCGCGGGCAACATCGTCGCCGCCGAGGGCGTCAAGGACCTCATCGAGGCCGGCGCCGACATCATCAAGGTCGGCGTGGGCCCCGGCGCCATGTGCACCACGCGCATGATGACCGGCGTCGGCCGGCCGCAGTTCTCCGCCGTCCTGGAGTGCGCCGCCGAGGCGAAGCAGTACGGCAAGCACGTGTGGGCCGACGGCGGCGTCCGTCACCCGCGCGACGTCGCCATGGCGCTCGCCGCCGGCGCGTCGAACGTCATGATCGGCTCCTGGTTCGCGGGTACGTACGAGTCCCCGGGCGACCTCCAGCACGATGCCCAGGGGCGCGCCTACAAGGAGTCCTTCGGCATGGCCTCGGCCCGCGCCGTCAGGAACCGGACCTCCGAGGAGTCCGCGTACGACCGTGCCCGCAAGGCGTTGTTCGAGGAGGGCATCTCCACCTCGCGCATGTTCCTCGATCCGCAGCGTCCGGGCGTCGAGGACCTGATCGACTCGGTCATCGCGGGCGTCCGCTCCTCCTGCACCTACGCGGGTGCCAACTCCCTCGCGGAGTTCGAGGAGAAGGCCGTCGTCGGCATCCAGTCCGCCGCCGGATACGCGGAGGGCAAGCCGCTGCACGCCAGCTGGAGCTAAGGTCCGGCCGCTCGCTGCCTGCGGGTCGTGCGGCTGTTCGTGCTCGCGCGGCGGAGCCGGATATCGACCTGGATATCGACGAAACCCCGCGCCCCTTTTGGGGCGCGGGGTTTCGCCTTTTCCGGAAGTTTCCCGGGAGCCGGAACGCAACGGACGAAACGGACCGCGCAACGTTCGTCCGCACCCGCGCGCAGCACGCAACGTTCGTGCGCGCATACGCAAGGTTGCTGCATTACAGCTGGGAAGAGAAACCCTTTAGAGTCAACCGCTGTACGTGGCGTGGCGGGGACGGCCTGCTCGGCGGTCCCCGGTCTGTGCGGGCTGTCGTTGCTTGTTGTCCCGGTGCGCGCCCACCTGACCGGCAGCGATGAAGGAGCCAGCCCGTGCTCGACCACGGCGCACCACCGCGCACCCGAACAACCGAGACCCCCACCCCGGGCCTCGGCGCCAGGCTGATGCGGCGCAAGCCGGTGGAAGCCCTGGTCACGGAGGGTGGCCAGGGTGAAGGCGGCAGTCTGCGCCGCTCGCTCGGCATGTGGCAGCTGACCATGATCAGCATCGGCGCCACGCTCGGTACCGGCATCTTCGTGGTGCTCGGCGAGGCCGTCCCCAAGGCGGGCCCCGCGGTCACCCTGTCGTTCGTGATCGCCGGTCTCACGGCCCTCTTCTCGGCGCTCTCGTACGCCGAACTGGCCGGGACCATACCGGTCGCGGGCTCCTCCTACTCGTATGCGTACGCAACGATGGGTGAGCTGATCGCCTGGATCTGCGGCTGGTGTCTGGTCCTCGAGTACGGCGTGTCGGTCGCGGCCGTCGCCGTCGGCTGGGGCGAGTACCTGAACGAGCTCCTGGACGGCACGATCGGCGTCACGATCCCCGACGCCCTGTCCGCGCCCCCTGGAGACGGCGGCATCTTCAACCTGCCGGCGCTGATCGTCGTGCTCCTCGCGATGGCGTTCCTGCTCGGCGGCGCCCGTGAGTCCGCCCGCGCCAACACGATCATGGTCGCCGTCAAGATCGTGGCGCTGCTGCTGTTCTGCGCCATCGGCATCAAGGGCTTCCAGTCCGGCAACTACGAGCACTTCATGCCGCTCGGCATGGCCGGAGTGAGCGCGGCCGGCGCGACGCTGTTCTTCTCGTACATCGGCTTCGACGCCGCCTCCACGGCCGGCGAGGAGGCCAAGAACCCGCAGCGCGATCTGCCGCGCGCCATCATGCTCTCCCTCGTGATCGTCACCGCGCTGTACGTCCTCGTCGCCGCCGTCGCCGTCGGCGCGCGCCCCTGGAAGCAGTTCAACGACTCCGAGGCGGCCCTGGCCGGAATCATGAAGGACGTCACCGGGCAGTCGTTCTGGGCGACGCTGCTCGCCGCCGGCGCCGTGATCGCCATCGCGTCCGTCGTCCTGACCGTGCTCTACGGCCAGACCCGCATCCTGTTCGCGATGTCCCGCGACGGCCTCGTGCCCAAGGTGTTCTCGAAGGTCCACCCGAAGACCGGCACACCGCGCGCCAACACGGTGATCGTCTCGCTGTTCTGCGGTGTCCTCGCCGCCGCGATCCCGCTCGGCCAGCTCGCCGACGCGACCAGCATCGGCACGCTCTTCGCGTTCGCCCTGGTCAACATCGCGGTCGTGGTCCTGCGCCGCACGCGCCCCGACATGAAGCGCACCTTCCGTGTGCCGCTCTCGCCGATCCTGCCGGCGCTCGGCTTCGGGTTCTGCGTCTGGATGATGGGCAGCCTGTCCACCGTCACCTGGGTGGTCTTCGGCGTGTGGATGGCCGTCGGCCTCGTGTTCTACTTCCTTTACGGGGCCCGTCGCTCCCGACTCGCCTCCGCGCCTGCCCAAGAGAAGTGAACCACCTGCCTTGCTGAACGATCTCGACGAACGTATCGTGCACGCCCTCGCCGAGGACGCCCGTCGCTCCTACGCCGACATCGGTCAGGTCGTCGGCCTGTCCGCGCCCGCCGTCAAGCGGCGCGTGGACCGGCTGCGGGCGACCGGAGCCATCACGGGTTTCACGGTGAGGGTCGACCCGGCCGCGCTCGGCTGGGAGACCGAGGGGTTCATCGAGATGTACTGCCGCCGCAACACCTCGCCCGAGGCCATCAAACGCGGCCTCGAGCGGTACCCCGAGGTCGCGTCCGCGTCCACCGTCACCGGTGACGCGGACGCGATCGTCCAGATCTTCGCCTCGGACATGCGGCACTTCGAGCGGGTCCTGGAACGCATCGCGGGGGAACCGTTCGTGGAGCGGACCAAGTCGGTGCTCGTCCTGTCGCCGCTGATGCGGCGCTACACGTCGGGCTCGCCCGCGTAACACCTCACTTCGTGGGGGCGCACCGGGTGCAACGGCAGCTCCTGGAAGCCGCCGGGACGGTGGCTGAAGGCGAAAGTGGGGCCACCTCGTACGGACTGCGACCGCGAGCTCACCCGGGCGCGCAACAAATCGCCGTCGGCGGCCCTTGAGGCGCAACGGATCGTAACGGAAGACGCAACAGTCCCGTCTTGTCCCGCCGGCGCGGGGAAACGTAGCGTCTTATCCGTTCCTCCTCCCCCCTTTCGCACGCTCCCTAGGACGCCCATGCCGCCGCTGCGTACCGCCCTGCTCCAGAGCTCCGGCCGCCCCGGGTCCGTCGACGAGAACCTCAAGGTGCTCGACGGCGCCGCGGGCCGCGCCGCCGCGACCGGAGCCCGGCTCCTGGCGGCCCCCGAGATGTTCCTGACCGGGTACGCGATCGGCGACGACGTGGCCCGCCTCGCCGAGCCCGCCGACGGGCCCTGCGCGCAGGCCATCGCCAAGATCGCGACCCGGCACGGCGTCGCCGTGGCCTACGGCTACCCGGAGCGCGACGGGGAGCGGGTGTTCAACTCGGCCCAGCTGATCGCCCCCGACGGCACCCGCCTCGCGAACTACCGCAAGACGCACCTCTTCGGCTGCTTCGAGCGCGACGCCTTCACGCCCGGCGACCAGGCCGTCGTCCAGGCCGACCTCGACGGTGTCCGCATCGGCCTCATGATCTGTTACGACGTCGAGTTCCCGGAGAACGTGCGCGCGCACGCCCTCGCCGGCACCGACCTGCTCCTCGTACCGACGGCCCAGATGCACCCGTACCAGTTCGTCGCCGAGTCCGTCGTCCCCGTGCGGGCCTTCGAGAACCAGATGTACGTCGCGTACGTCAACCGGGTCGGCCAGGAAGGGGAGTTCGAGTTCGTCGGGCTCTCCACGCTCGCCGGCCCCGACGGTGTCGCCAGGGCGCGCGCCGGCCGCGATGACGAGCTGATCTGTGCCGACGTGGACCCCGCCTTCCTGGCCGCGTCCCGCGACGCCAACCCGTACCTCAGCGACCGCCGCCCGGGCCTGTACACGCCGCTGATCTGAGCCCCGAGCCGCCGCCCCGAACCTTCAGTACCTCAGTTCCCGCAAGGAGTCCGTACCCCATGACGTCCACGGTGCCCAACGCCGTCCAGCACACTGACGCGCAGCCCCCCATCACGATGTTCGGGCCGGACTTCCCGTACGCGTACGACGACTTCCTCGCGCACCCCGCGGGCCTCGGCCAGATACCGGCGACCGCGCACGGCACCGAGGTCGCGGTCATCGGGGGCGGCCTCTCCGGCATCGTCGCCGCGTACGAGCTGATGAAGATGGGCCTCAAGCCCGTCGTGTACGAGGCGGACGAGATCGGCGGCCGGCTGCGCACCGTCGGCTTCGAGGGCACCCCCTCCGAGGCCGCCGGGCTGACCGCGGAGATGGGCGCGATGCGGTTCCCGCCGTCGTCGACGGCGCTCCAGCACTACATCGACCTGGTGGGCCTCGAGACGCGGCCCTTCCCCAACCCGCTCGCCCCCGAGACCCCGTCGACCGTCGTCGACCTCAAGGGCGAGTCCCACTACGCGAACACCGTCGACGACCTGCCGCAGGTCTACCGCGACGTCATGAACGCGTGGAACGCCTGCCTCGAAGAGGGCGCCGACTTCTCCGACATGAACCGGGCCATGCGGGAGCGCGACGTGCCGCGCATCCGCGAGATCTGGTCGAAGCTCGTCGACAAGCTCGACAACCAGACGTTCTACGGGTTCCTCTGCGACTCCGAGTCCTTCAAGTCCTTCCGGCACCGGGAGATCTTCGGGCAGGTCGGCTTCGGCACCGGCGGCTGGGACACCGACTTCCCGAACTCCATCCTGGAGATCCTGCGCGTCGTCTACACCGAGGCCGACGACCACCACCGCGGCATCGTCGGCGGTTCCCAGCAGCTCCCGCTGCGCCTGTGGGAGCGCGAGCCGGAGAAGATCGTCCACTGGGCGTACGGCACCTCGCTCGCCGAGCTGCACGACAGCGGGAAGCCGCGCCCGGCCGTGACCCGGCTGCACCGCACCGCGGGCAACCACATCACGGTCACCGACGCGTCCGGTGACATCCGCACCTACCAGGCGGCGATCTTCACCGCCCAGTCCTGGATGCTGCTGTCCAAGGTCGCGTGCGACGACTCGCTGTTCCCGATCGACCACTGGACGGCGATCGAGCGCACCCACTACATGGAGAGCTCGAAGCTCTTCGTGCCGGTCGACCGGCCGTTCTGGCTGGACAAGGACGAGGTCACCGGCCGGGACGTCATGTCGATGACGCTCACCGACCGCATGACGCGCGGCACCTACCTGCTGGACGACGGCCCGGACAAGCCGGCCACCATCTGCCTGTCGTACACGTGGTGCGACGACAGCCTGAAGTGGCTGCCCCTGTCGGCGAACGAGCGCATGGAGGTCATGCTCAAGTCGCTCGGCGAGATCTACCCGAAGGTCGACATCAGGAAGCACATCATCGGCAACCCGGTGACCGTGTCCTGGGAGAACGAGCCCTACTTCATGGGCGCGTTCAAGGCGAACCTGCCGGGCCACTACCGCTACCAGCGCCGCCTGTTCACGCACTTCATGCAGGACCGCCTCCCCGAGGACAAGCGGGGCATCTTCCTCGCGGGCGACGACATCTCCTGGACGGCGGGCTGGGCCGAGGGCGCCGTCCAGACCGCGCTCAACGCAGTCTGGGGCGTGATGCACCAGCTCGGCGGCGCGACGGACGGCACGAACCCCGGCCCCGGCGACGTGTACGACGAGATCGCTCCGGTCGAGCTGCCCGAGGACTGACGGGCGTGCGGGCCCCCGGCAGACGCCGGGGGCCCGCACCGCTCAGACCCCGGCCTCGCGCGCCGCCGTGTACACCTCGGCCGCGACATCCGTCAGCTCGTCCGCGTCACGGACAAGGCCCTGGAGGTCGATCAGCATCTCCTCGAGGCCCACCGCGCTGTGCGCGACCAGGTCCTCGACGATCTGCGCGACGCTGCCCTGGAAGGGGCGGCGGTCGTCGCCCTTGTACTCGTCCCGCGTGTAGAACGTGTTCACCCGCAGCACGCTCTGGATCGGCTCCTTGCGGCCGCGCTCCTCGGCCAGTTCCTGCAGATTCCGCCACTGCTCGGCGAGCTGCTCGGCGCCCGCGGCCCCCGGCATCCAGCCGTCCGCGCGGTCCACGAGCCTGCGCGCGGCCTTCGGGCTGTTCGCCGGCAGGAGCACCGGGATCGGCCCGGCGGGCTTCGGCCCCACCACGGACGGCGCGATCGTCGTCAGCTCGCCCTCGTAACTCACCGGGTCGGGGCCCCACACGGCCCGGCACACGTCGAGCAGCTCGTCCAGGACCTGGCCGCGCTTCTCGAACGGGGCCACGGAAGAGGCCGCGTATTCGTCGTGGGACCACCCAGTGCCGATGCCCGCGACGACGCGGCCACCGCTCGCCGCGTCCAACGAGGCGAGGGCGCGCGCCAGTTGGAACGGCACGTGCAGAGGGCCGATCAGCACGCTCGTGCCGAGCCTGGCCCGCTCGGTGACGGCGGCGGCCAGGGTGAGCGAGACCAGCGGGTCGGCGACCGAGCGGTACTGGTCCGGCCAGGGGAGGCCCGGGACCCCGTACAGGCCCTGGCGTGCGGGCTCGGGGAACAGGATCCGCTCGAAGACCCACAGGCTCTCGTAACCGATCTGCTCGGCGGCGCGGGCGACCGCCGGGATGTCGCGCCCGATGTCGTACTGCTTCATCTGAGGGAGGCTGAGGCCGAGTCGGGTCGCCATGCCGGTGCTCCTTCGCGTTCGCATCTGGGATCGCTCGCGTAACTCCTCGTCAACGTACAGCGATCACGAGGGAGTTCCGCGGCGAAGGCGGGTGCGTGGCCGGATCAGTTCGGCACAGGGGTGAGCATCATGCGGCCGACCAGCCCAACCGAGGTGTCGAGGCGCCGGACGAACTCCTCGGTGACGTCCGGGAATTCACGCAGCACCCACAGGGCGCGGGCCGCGGCCCAGGCGCCGTCCCTGGCCCGCTCCAGAGTCCAGGAGCCGAGCAGATGGGTGAGGGGATCGGCGATCTGGAGCAGATCGGGGCCCGGCATCAGATCTTCGCGGATGCGCTCCTCCAGCGAGACGAGGAGATCGCCCACGCGGTCGAACTCATCCTCCACGTCGACCGGTTCGCAGCCGAGCGTACGGCAGGTGTCCACGACGGCGAGCGCCAGATCGTGGCCGATGTGCGCATTGATGCCCGCGAGCGCGAACTGCAGGGGGTGTACGCCCGGATGGCGGCGGTACTGGAGCAGCGGGCGCCAGCAGGCGGGCGGACGGTGGTCGGCGGAGCGGGACTCGACGGCCGCCAGATAGCGCCCGGCGAAGCGAACGTCCAGCGTGGTCGCGGCTTCGGCGTCGGCGAACCGGCCGCCGTCGATGTGCCGGTCGACCTCTTCCGTGACGGACAGATAGACCCGGTTGAAGACGGCCACGCCGTCGCAGGCGGGCCAGGACGCGGCCAGCTCACGCATCCGGGCCACTACGGAGTCGACCCCGCGCGCGGCGGGCGTGCACTTCGCGAACCGTTCCAACTGCGCCATGGGGGCAGGTTCTCAAGCCTAGGCTGGCGCGCGTGCCGCCTGGCCGGGGGCGTCCCCAGAACGAGGGAACGGGCCGGACACCGTGCGTGGGGGGAAGGGGAGAACAGCGTGTCAGGCTTACGTGCGCAGCGACCGGCCGAGCGTCGCGCCGAGCGCAGGGGCGCGGCCCGCCGGGGGGCCATGGCGGCGGCCGCGTCGTTGGTCGCCGCGGCCGGCACGGTCGCCGGGATGGTGTCGGCGCTCGACGGGTCCGAGGGCGGCGATATGGCGCGGCCCCGGGTGACGCGGTCGCCCGACCTGCTTCCGCTGCCCGCCGTTCCCACCGCGACATCCGCCTCGGCCTCGCCCGGCCCTTCGCCCCGGCGGGCGCCGCGTCGCCCGCATCGTCCGACGGCGTCTTCACCAATGTCTCCAACTTCAACCACACCTCCGCCGAGGTGGCCTACGCGCGCCGCGTCCTGGCGGCGATGGGCGGTCCGCCGTCCCTGGGCGCCGTGATCGACACCAGCCGCAACGGCAACGGCGCCCCGGCGAACGGCGCGTGGTGCGACCCCTCGGGCCGCAAACTGGGGCAGGCGCCGACCCTGCGCACCGGGGAGCCCGGAATCGACGCCTACTTGTGGGTGAAGCTGCCGGGGGAGTCGGACGGCTGCGAGGGCGAGCCGGGATCGTTCGCCCCCGACTACGCCTACGACTTGGCGGACTGACCGCCAACAGCATCGTCGGCCGCATCGTCGTACGAAGAGGTCCCCTCGTCGAGCAGCGGCTCCTGCGTCTTGAGATGCGCGGGAGCCATGGCGCGCAGCGCGTGGTAGCCGGTGATGACGACGAGCGTGCCGAGGGCGATGCCGCTCAGCGAGAAGTTGTCGGTGAACTTCAGGGAGACGTTGCCGATGCCGATGATGATGCCCGCCGCGGCTGGCACCAGATTCAGGGGATTGCGCAGGTCCACCCCGGCGTTCAGCCAGATCTGCGCGCCGAGCAGGCCGATCATGCCGTAAAGGATCACGGTGATGCCGCCGAGGACGCCGCCCGGGATGGCGGCCACGATCGCGCCGAACTTCGGGCACACGCCGAAGAGCAGGGCGAAACCGGCGGCCGCCCAGTACGCGGCGGTCGAGTAGACGCGGGTCGCGGCCATCACGCCGATGTTCTCGGAGTACGTGGTGTTGGGCGGGCCGCCGACCGCGGTGGAGAGCATGGAGCCGACGCCGTCGGCGGAGATCGCGGTGCCGAGCTTGTCGTCGAGGTTGGCGCCGGTCATCTCGCCGACGGCCTTGACGTGTCCGGCGTTCTCGGCGATCAGCGCGATCACGACGGGCAGCGCGACGAGGATCGCCGACCACTGGAACGACGGGGCGTGGAAGGAGGGCAGGCCGATCCATTCGGCCTTGCCGACGCCGGACAGGTCGAGGCGCCAGTGGTCGACGGCCTCGGCGCCGCCGGACACGGAGTGGATCCGGTCGAAGATCCGGTCGAACACCCAGGAGATGCCGTAGCCGAAGAGCAGCCCGAGGAAGATCGCGATGCGGGACCAGAAACCGCGCAGGCACACCACGGCCAATCCGGTGAACAGCATCACGAGGAGCGCGGTCCACTGGTCCTGAGGCCAGTACGTCGACGCCGTCACCGGCGCGAGGTTGAAGCCGATCAGCATGACGACCGCACCGGTGACGACCGGCGGCATGACGGCGTGGATGATCCGCGCGCCGAACTTCTGCACGGCGAGCCCCACCAGGAACAGCGCGGCGCCGACCACGAAGACCGCTCCGGTCACCGTGGCGCTGGTCCCGCCCTGTGCCCGGATCACCGCGGCGACGCCGACGAAGGAGAGTGAGCAGCCGAGATAGCTGGGCACGCGGCCACGGGTGGCGAGCAGGAAGATCACGGTCGAGACGCCGGACATCATGATCGCGAGGTTCGGGTCGAGACCCATCAGGACGGGCGCCACGAAGGACGCGCCGAACATCGCGACGACGTGCTGGGCGCCGAGCCCGAGGGTGCGCGGCCAGGTGAGCCGTTCGTCCGGGCGCACGACGTCGCCCGGAGCCGGGGTGCGCCCGTCGCCGTGAAGTTTCCAGCGCACACCGAGGTCCATGTGAGTTCTGCTTTCTGTGGTGCTTTTGTGGCCCGAAATGATCGCCGCCATGTTAATGCGCCGTAAGGCCGCTTTCGCGCCACGCCCCGCGGCCCCGATCTCATCCATGAATCCCTGCTGGAGGCATTGTCACGCCCACCTCGGCGCCCTACGCTCGCACGGCTCGATCCATGAACGTTGTTCAGACATGTGATGGGAGTTGTGATGCGTGCCCGATCCCGTGTGCGTCTCGGTGCCCTGCTCACCGCGGCGGCCGCCCTCGCCGCCGTCGTCGCCGTCCCCGCGCCGGCCCAGTCCGCGACGGCCGGCGTGAGCGCTCCGCGTACGGCCGTCCTCGACGGTGAGCGCCTGCTGCGGACCAAGCAGCGCCTCGACCTCGGCGACCCGCAACTCAAGCGCGCGGCAGGGGACTTGACGGCCCGCGCCGACACCTGGCTGGGCCAGGGCCCCTGGACCGTCGTCGACAAGCCGAAGCCCGCGCCAGGCGGCGACGTCCACGACTACCTGAGCCAGGCCCCCTACTGGTGGCCCTCACAGACACCGACCGCCGACAACCCCTGGGGCTGCCCCTACGTCCAGCGCGACGGGCAGCGCAACCCCGAGGTCGACACCGGTACCGACCGCCAGGACGTGGAGAAGGTCTTCGACTCGACGTACGACCTCGCCCTGGCCTGGTATTACACGGGCCGCAAGGAGTACGCGGAGAAGGCCGCCACCGTCCTGCGCACCTGGTTCCTCGATCCGGCGACCCGCATGAACCCGAACCTGGACCACGCCCAGTTCGTCCCCTGCAAGTACGACGGCCGGGCCATCGGCATCATCGACTTCTCCCAGTCGTACACCAGCGTCACCGACGCCGTCGCGCTCCTCGGCGCCGGCGCCCCCGGCTGGTCGAAGGGCGACCGCTCCGCGATGGGGGAGTGGAACAAGGACTTCCTCGGCTGGCTCGTGAACAGCGACTTCGGCAAGCAGGAGGGCGCCGCCGAGAACAACCACGGCACGTTCTACGACCTCCAGGTCGCCGCCCTCGCCTACGCGACCGGCGACACCGCTCTCGCCCGCCGGACCGTCCTCGACGCGCGCACCAAGCGCATCGCCCCGCAGATCGCGGTCGACGGCAGCCAGCCGCAGGAGCTCGCCAGGACCCGCAGCTGGCACTACTCGACCTTCGACCTGGTCGCCTACACCCGGCTCGCCGCGGTCGGGCGGCATGTGGGCGTGGACCTGTGGTCGTACCGGGGCCCGGACGGGCAGAGCCTGTTCAAGGCCGTCGACTATCTGCTGCCCGCGGCCACCGGGGCGACGGCGTGGCCGCACCCCGAGCTGGAGTTCCACCGGTTCGCGGCGAGCGACGTCGTGCACGCGGCCGCCGACGCCGGGAGCGCGGAGGCGAAACGGGCGGTCCCGAACCTGGAGACGCCGCCCGGCGGGGACCTGTGGGCGCTGCGCCCGGCGGCCGAGCAGCTCGACTCGATCGCGGGCTGAACGGGGCGCGTCGCGCCCCGACCTGGCCTGCTGAGCGTTTGCTTAGTCAAAAGTCGTACGATGGGGCTCTTGTACGTACCGCATCAGGAGCCCCGCCCGTGACCGCCGAAGCCCTCGCCCGCCCCGCCCAGTCCCACGGTCAGCTCGTCCCCGTCGCCGTCCACTTCGACGACCTCGACGCGCTCGGCCTGCTCCACAACGCCCGCTACCCGGTGATGGTCGAGCGCGCCTGGACCGCGCTTTGGGCGGAGCGCGGCCTCGTCTTCGAGGGCGACTGGGTGGCGGCCGGCGACTTCTGCAACGCTTCCGCTTCTGCTCGGCGGACGGGGGGACGACCTACGCCCACGGCACCCGCGTGCTCGTCCGCCTGGACCCGGCCACCCTGCGCCCCGCCCCCTGGAGCGAGATGTTCAGCGTGCTCTTGCGAGGAACCTCGGGGGTTCACTTCACCCCCGGGAGGAATCGCATCCGGTGATGGCGATGCGGAGCATCGCCGCGGCAACGGGCGCGGAGCGTCCGCAAGAAACCGGGCCGAAGTGCCCGGTGAGGAATGTGCGTTGTTCGAATGCCGGTACGTCGGGCGGCAGGTAGCGTCGCGGTTGTGAAGTTGACCGTGCAGGTGAAGCTCCTGCCGACGCCCGCGCAGGCGGCGGCACTTGAGGAAACCCTGCATGCCTGCAACGAGGCCGCGACCTGGGTGCCGTCCGTGGCGTTCGAGAAGAACATCAAGCGCAACTTCGCGCTGCGTGAGCACACCTACGGACAGGTCAAGGACCGGTGGGGGCTCGGAGCTCAGGCCGCCCAGCACGTCATCAAGAAGACCTGCGACGCCTACACCACGCTCAAGGCGAACCTGAAGGCAGGAAACCTCGGCAAGCCCTCCTCCAAGCGCTACCGGCGGGCCACCGAAAAACCGATCGCCTTCCGGCCCGAGGGCGCTCAGCCCTACGACGACCGGATGCTGTCCTGGCAGTACACGCAGCGCACCGTGTCGATCTGGACCCTGTCGGGCCGGATGAAGGAAGTGGCGTTCACCGCGTCGCCCGAGCATTTGGCCCGCCTGGCTCTTTATCGCAAGGGCGAGTCCGACCTGCTGTTCCGCGACGGCATGTGGTTCCTGAGTGCCACCTGCGAGGTCCCCGAGACCGAACTCAACACCAGCGTCACCCAGTTCCTGGGGGTCGATCTGGGGATCGTGAACATCGCGACCACCTCGGACGGTCAGATCATGGCCGGACGCCAGCTGAACCGTGGGCGCCTGCGCGAGCGCACCCTGCGGACGAAACTCCAGCGTAAGAACACCCCGTCGGCCAAACGTCGCCTGAAGAAGCGGCGCCGTAAGCAGGCGCGGCGGGTGCGGGACATCAACCACAAGATCGCGAAACATGTGGTGGCCGAGGCAGAACGCACCGGTCGCGGAATCGCCCTGGAAGACCTCACCGGCATCCGCGCACGGGTACGGCTTCGCAAGCCCCAACGGGCTACCCACTCCTCCTGGGCTTTTGCCCAGCTCGGAGATTTCATCGCGTACAAGGCCCGCAAGGCAGGAGTGCCGGTGGTGCACGTCAATCCGGCGTACACCTCCCGCACCTGCGCCGAATGCGGGCACATAGACAAGGCGAACCGGGCCAGTCAGGCCCGTTTCGCATGCCGGTCCTGCGGTGTCGTTGCACACGCGGACTGGAACGGCTCCCGCAACATCCGCCACCGTGCGGAAGAGTTGTGGCGACGCGGGGCGCAGTCAACCGCCCCAGACCCACCCCTGAAACCCGGGCGTGGGACAGGACGCAAACCCAGCACCACAGCCAGTGGCGCCCGTTGTGCAAGCCCGGGACTTTAGTCCCGGGTCGTTGACGACCCTTGGCCGTGAGCTCCTGCGCCCGCAGGGCTGACGTCGGCCTGCTTCGTCCGCGTGCGGTCCCCCGTGCGCAGCACCCCCGCGAACACCGCGAGCCCGCACGCCAGGAATGTCACCAGACCGAACGACACCACCAGGCTCGTCGCGTCGGCGACCGTCCCGATCGCGGAAGGGGCGATGAGGCCCGAGGTGTACGTGATGGTGGCGACACCGGCGATGGCCTGGCTCGGATTCGGCCCGCTGCGACCCGCCGCCGCGAAGGCGAGCGGCACGACGACCGCGATCCCGAGGCCCATCAGGCCGAATCCGGCCATCGCGACCGCCGGGTTCGGCGCCACCACGACGAGCAGTCCGCCGAGCGCGGCGCCCACCCCGCCGACCCGCACGGTGCGCACCGGGCCGAACCGGTCCACGATCCTGTCGCCGGCGAGCCGCGCCACGGCCATCGTGAGCGTGAACGCGGTGGTGCACGCGGCCGCGAGTCCGGCGGACGTGTCCAGGACGTCCCGCAGATAGACCGCCGACCAGTCCAGGCTCGCCCCCTCGGCGAAGACGGCGCAGAAGCCGACCGCGCCGATCAGCAGCGCCGACCTGGGCGGCAGCGCGAAGCGCGGCGGCGGCTCCTCGTCCTCCGTGGGGCGCAGGTCCAGCACACCTGCGCACGCGATGAAGCCAACGACCGTCAGGGCCGCCGCGGCGAGCAGGTGGTGCAGACGCGCGTCGGAGCCGAGGTGCGCGGCCAGCGTGCCGGCCGCCGAACCGATGAGGGCTCCCACGCTCCACATGCCGTGCAGGCTGGACATGATCGACTGGTCGAGGCGGTTCTCGACCTCGACGCCCAGCGCGTTCATCGCCACGTCCGACATGCCCGCCGACGCGCCGAAGGCGAAGAGGGCCACGCACAGCACGAGCAGATTCGGCGCGAGTGAGGGCAGGATCAGCGCGAGCGTCCACAGGGCGAGCAGGCCGCGCAGCGCCGTGCGCGCGCCGAACCGGTGACTCACCCAGCCCGCGAGCGGCATCGCCACCGAGGCGCCGAGCGCGGGGAAGGCGAGCGCGAGTCCCAGCTGGCCCGCGCTGACCCCCGCGTGCTCCTGGATCCAGGGCACCCGGGTCGCGAAGGACCCGGTGACCGCTCCATGGACGCAGAAGACGGCCGCGACCGCATAGCGGGCGCGCTTCAACTCCCTTGCCCCGTAACCGACTTCACTCATCCGGCGTGCCCCTCCCGATACCGTCCCCAGGCTGCTGGCGTAAACTATCAGGAACCCTGCCTGATAAATAGTCGGTTTCCCAGCGGTCTCCCCGTACGGCCCCGGTCCCGGCAGTGAAGGCGATCTGGAAGGATCCGCGCCATGCCCGCATCACCGAGTACCGCCAGGGCCATCAACGACCGGCTCGCACTGCGCCTCCTCCAGAGCGAAGGACCCCTGACCGCCGGGCAGTTGAAGGAGCTCACCGGCCTGTCCCGGCCCTCCGTCGCCGACCTCGTCGAGCGGCTCACGGCCCAGGGCCTGATCGAGGTCGTCGGGGAAGCCGGCGCCCAGCGCCGTGGCCCCAACGCCAAGCTCCACGGGATCGTCTCCGGGCTCGCCCATCTCGCCGCGCTCGACGTCCGCACCGAGGGCGTCACCCTCACCGTCGCCGACCTGGTGGGCACGGTCCTCGCCGAGGCGTCGGCGCCCATCGACGGCGAAGAGGGCACGGGACCCGCCGTCGAACGGGCCGTCGCCCTGGTCGAGCGCACCGCGAAGGAGGCGGGCGCCGAACGCCTGCACACCATGGGAATCGGCGCGCCCGGTCTCATCGACCCGGTCACCGGCGAACTGCGCGACTCGTCGGGCCTGCCCGAGTGGCACCGTCGCCTCGTCGCCGCCCTCCATGAACGCCTGCCCGCCCGCGTCCTGGTCGAGAACGAGACCAACCTCGCCGCCCTCGCCGAACAGCGCGACGGCGCTGCCCGCGACCGCGACACGTTCGCCCTGCTCTGGTTCGGCCACGGCATCGGCGCCGCGGTCGTCCTCGACGGCGTCCTGCGCCGGGGGGCCTCCGGTGGCACCGGCGAGATCGGCTTCCTGCCCGTGCCTGGGACGTCCGGACTCCCGTCCGCGACCGGGTGCGACGGAGGCTTCCACTCGCTGGCCGGATCCGCCGCCATCGCCGAACTCGCCCGTGCGCACGGCCTGGCGGGCCCGACGGCCGCAGCGGGGGAGCCGGCCGCCGCGGCGCTCGTGCGCGAAGCGGCAGGGGCGGAGCCCGGGACTCCCGCCGCCCGCTTCCTCGACGCACTCGCCGACCGGCTCGTCCTTGGCGCCGCCTCCGTCGTCGCCGTCCTCGACCCCGGCTGCCTCGTCCTGGGCGGTGAGGTCGGCCGCGCTGGAGGTGACCGCCTCGCGACCCTGGTCGCCACCCGCCTCGCCGCCATGTCCCCCCTGCCCACCGAGGTGCGGGCCGGCGCTCTCGGCGGCGCCGCGGTGCTGCGCGGAGCGCTGCTCATGGCGCGGGACGGGGCGCAGGACGACCTCTTCGCGCCGACGGACCGCTGAGTCCGCGCGCACCCGGGTCGGCTCGCGGGGAACCGCCGCGCGAGGAACTCCTCGAACGTAGAGGGGAATGCCCGGAACGCTGCGCGAGTCCACGCACACGGCCTGTGAGCCAGCCCACAGCCGATCACCCGTTTGGCCCACGTGGGGACGTGGCACACTGGCCCTGTACCAGAAGCAGCGCACTCCGGGGTCGGTGAAAGTCCGAACCGGCGGTTACAGTCCGCGACCCGGTCGCTTCCAGCGGCCGGTTGACCAGGTGAAATTCCTGGACCGACGGTTAAAGTCCGGATGGGAGGCAGTGCGCGGCGGGCGGGCATTCGTGCGCGCCGCCGTCTGTTTCGACGTGTCCTCAGGGGCAGGTCTCATTCGGCGTCGGCCTCGGTGTCCTCACCCGTACGTTCTGTCGCCGTATCGCGACAGTGCCCCGGAGTCCGTGCCCGAAGAGGCAGGAGGACCCGGTGGCCCCCACTTCCGCAGTGCCCGCCCGGCGAGCAGCCGTGCGCCCGCACGCGTCCTTCGCTCCTTCAGGAATCCCCGCCGGCCCTGAGGCGTTGCGCCTCACCGCCACCCTTGTCGGCCCCGCGGCCCCTGCAGCGAAGGAGCACTGAAGTGTTCACCGGAATCGTCGAAGAGCTGGGCGAGATCACTGCCGTCGAGGAACTCGGCGACGCCTCCCGCTTCAGGCTGCGTGGCCCCGTTGTCACCGAAGGGGCCCGGCACGGCGACTCCATCGCCGTCAACGGCGTCTGTCTGACGGTCGTGGAGCACGAGGGCGACGAGTTCACCGCCGACGTCATGGCGGAGACCCTCGACCGCTCCAGCCTCGGCGCCCTCGCGGTCGGCTCCCGGGTCAACCTGGAGCGCCCCACCGCCGTCGGCGCCCGCCTGGGCGGACACATCGTGCAGGGCCACGTCGACGGCACGGGCAGCATCATCGAGCGCAAGCCGTCGGAGAACTGGGAGATCGTCAAGGTCTCGCTCCCGGCGCACCTCGCGCGCTACGTCGTCGAGAAGGGCTCCATCACCGTCGACGGAGTGAGCCTCACGGTCGTCGACGCGGGCCCCGACTACTTCACCATCAGCCTCATCCCCACCACCCTCGCCCTGACCACGCTCGGCCTCAAGCAGGCCGGCGACCCGGTCAACCTCGAGGTCGACGTCATCGCCAAGTACGTCGAGCGGCTGCTCGGCGACCGTGCCCAGGAGGCGACCAAGTGAGCCTGAACTGGCTGAACTCCGAGGCGTTCACGCTCTTCGGCCAGCACATCATGTGGTCCGACATGATCGGCAACACCGTCGGTCTGGTCGCCCTCGCGCTCGGCTGGCGCCGCTCGATCTGGACCTGGCCCGCGCAGCTCGTCTCCGGTCTCATCCTCCTCACGGCCTTCGCGACCGCCCACCTCTCGGGCAGCGCGGGCAAGCAGCTCGTGGTCATCGTCGTCGCCGCGTGGGGCTGGTGGCAGTGGAACCGCGGCAAGGGGCAGGCCCAGGACGGCTCCCTCGCCGTCCGGTTCGCCACCTGGCGCGAGCGCGGCTACCTGCTGGGCGCCGCCGCACTCGGCACCCTGGCGGTCGGCGGCCTGTTCACCGCATTCCCCACGCTGTCGTGGGACCCCTGGCCGGACGCGTACATATTCGTCGGCACGATCGTCGCCATGTACGCACAGGCGCGCGGCATGGTCGAGTTCTGGTTCGCCTGGCTGCTCGTCGACCTGGTGGGCGTACCGCTGAACTTCGCCAACGGATTCGCCTTTTCCGGTTTCGTCTATGTGATCTACGGCGCGCTCGTCCTGTGGGGCATGCGCGATTGGTGGTTGCGGTCCCGCTCGGCCTCGCAGCCCGCCCTGGAAGGAGCACCGGCATGACCCCCCACCCGTCTCCCACCACCGCCCTCAACGAGGCGCTGCGCGCCGCCCCTTCAGGCACCAGCGTCTGGTACAGCACCTCGCACGACGAGGACATCTCGGACCTGTCGCTCGACCCCGTCGAGCAGGCGATCCGCGACATCGCGAACGGCCGGCCCGTCGTGGTCGTCGACGACGAGGACCGCGAGAACGAGGGAGACCTCGTCATCGCGGCCGAGAAGGCCACCCCCGAGATCGTCGCCTTCATGATGAGCGAGTGCCGCGGCCTGATCTGCGCTCCCATGGAGAACGACGAGCTGGAGCGCCTCCAGCTGCCGCAGATGGTCGAGAACAACACCGAGTCGATGCGCACGGCCTTCACGGTCTCCGTCGACGCGGGCCCCGCGCACGGCGTGACCACCGGCATCTCCGCCGCCGACCGCGCCACCACGCTCCAGCTCCTGGCCGGCGGCACCGCAGAGGCCGGCGACTTCGTACGGCCGGGCCACATCTTCCCGCTGCGCGCCAAGGCGGGCGGCGTCCTGGTCAGGAACGGCCACACCGAGGCAGCCGTCGACCTCGCCCGGCTCGCGGGCCTGCGCCCCGCCGGAGCGATCGTCGAGATCGCGGGCGAGGACGGCACGATGCTGCGCCTGCCCGAGCTCATCCCGTTCGCCCGCAAGCACGGTCTGACGATCATCTCCATCGAGGACCTGATCGCCTACCGCCGCTCCTGTGAGCCGACGGTCCGCCGCGAGGCCGAGGTCAATCTCCCCACCGCCTTCGGCGACTTCACCGCGTACGGCTACCGCTCCACGGTCGACGGCGTCGAGCATGTCGCCCTCGTCCACGGCGAGATCGGCGACGGCGAGGACGTTCTCGTCCGGGTCCACTCCGAGTGCCTCACCGGCGACGTCTTCCACTCGCTGCGCTGCGACTGCGGCCCCCAGCTGGAGGAGTCCATGCGGCGCATCACCGAGGAGGGGCGCGGCATCGTCGTCTACCTGCGCGGCCACGAGGGGCGCGGCATCGGCCTGCTCTCCAAGCTGCGCGCCTACGAGCTTCAGGAGCGCGGCCGCGACACGCTGGACGCCAATCTGGAACTCGGCCTGCCGGCCGACTCGCGGGACTACGCGGCGGGCGCCCAGATCCTCGAGGACCTCGGCGTGCGCGGCCTGCGCCTGCTGACCAACAACCCCGACAAGACCGACGCGCTCGTGCGGCACGGCCTCAAGGTCGTCGTCCGCGAGTCCATGCCGGTCCAAGCGGGCGAGCACAACCTCCGTTACCTGCGCACCAAGCGGGACCGGATGGGCCACGACCTGCCCTGGCTGGACGCCCCCGCGTCCACGACCTGCGCGAACCAGTAGCCCGTACCCCTTTCAGACGACATACCGCACACCGAACACAGCACCACACAAGCACTGAGGAGCAACGTGAGTGGCAAGGGCGCACCCGAACTGTCCGTACGCAACTGCGGTGACCTGCGCGTCGCCGTCGTCGCGGCGCAGTGGCACGAGAAGGTGATGGACGGCCTCGTGGACGGCGCCCTGCGCGCCCTGCACGAGCTGGGCATCGACGAGCCGACCCTCCTGCGGGTCCCGGGCAGCTTCGAGCTCCCCGTCGTCGCCAAGGTCCTCGCGGGCCGCGGCTACGACGCGATCGTCGCCCTCGGAGTCGTCATCCGCGGCGGCACACCGCACTTCGAGTACGTGTGCCAGGGCGTCACCATGGGGCTCACCCAGGTCACCATCGACACCGGCGTTCCCGTCGGCTTCGGCGTGCTGACCTGTGACACAGAGGAGCAGGCCCTCGACCGCGCCGGGATCGAGGGCTCGAACGAGGACAAGGGCCACGAGGCCGTCACCGCGGCGGTCGCCACGGCGGCCACACTGCGCTCGGTCAGCGAACCCTGGCGCTGAGTGGCCGGGCGTACCCCGTAGTCTTAGGGCCATCATGGCGAACAAAACCTTCGAAGAACTCTTCGCCGAGCTTCAGCTCAAGGCCAAGAACGGCGACCCCGCGACGTCCCGCACCGCCGAACTGGTGGACAAGGGCGTCCATGCCATCGGCAAGAAGGTCGTCGAGGAGGCCGCCGAAGTCTGGATGGCCGCCGAGCACGAGGGCAAGGAGGCCGCTGCCGAGGAAATCTCGCAGCTGCTGTACCACGTCCAGGTGATGATGGTCGCCCGGGGAATCTCCCTCGACGACGTCTACGCCCACCTCTAGAGCCGGCGCCCGGTTCACCGTCGCACGCGACACGCCCCTCTTTCACGTCTCTCACGCAAAGGAATCCGACCTCATGCTGCGCATCGCCGTCCCCAACAAGGGTTCACTGTCCGGACCTGCGTCGGCGATGCTCCATGAGGCCGGATACCAGCAGCGCAAGGAGTCCAAGGAGCTCGTCCTCGTCGACCCGGTCAACGAGGTGGAGTTCTTCTACCTCCGGCCCAAGGACATCGCGATCTACGTGTCGTCGGGCAAGCTCGACATCGGCATCACCGGTGAGGACCTCCTGATCGACTCCGGCGTCAACGCCGAGGTCATCCTTCCGCTCGGCTTCGCCCGCTCCACGTTCCGCTTCGCCGCCAAGCCCGGCACCGTCTCCGGTCTCGAGGACCTCGCGGGCAAGACGATCGCCACCTCCTACGAGGGCATCGTCGCCAAGCACCTCGCCGAGTCCGGCGTCGACGCGTCCGTCGTCCACCTCGACGGCGCCGTCGAGACGGCCATCGAGCTGGGCGTCGCCCAGGTCATCGCGGACGTCGTCGAGACCGGCACCTCCCTGCGCAATGCGGGCCTCGAGGTCTTCGGCGAGCCGATCATGAAGTCCGAGGCCGTCGTGATCCGCCGCTGCGGCGCGGCCGCGGAGGAGCCCAAGGTCCAGCAGTTCCTGCGTCGCCTCCAGGGCGTCCTGGTCGCCAGGACGTACGTGATGATGGACTACGACTGCCGCGCCGAGCACCTGGAGCAGGCCGTCGCTCTCACCCCGGGCCTCGAGTCGCCCACCGTCTCGCCCCTGCACAACGAGGGCTGGGTCGCCGTCCGTGCGATGGTCCCCGCCAAGGACGCCCAGCGCATCATGGACGACCTGTACGACCTCGGCGCGCGGGCCATCCTGACCACGGCCATCCACGCCTGCCGCCTTTGAGGACCGCAGTCATGTCCGAAGTACCCACGCTGCCCGTCACCTTCCGGCCGGCCCGCACCCGGGCCGTCCTGCTCGGCCTCGGCGGAGCGATGTTCGTCACTCTCACGGCCATCGCCCTCATGCTGGGCAGCCTCAACCCGGGCGACCGCCTCACCTTCATCTTCACCGGGGTGCTCCTCGCCGGCGGACTCGTCCTGCTCGCCCGGCCCAAGATCGTGGCGGACGACGAGGGCGTCACCGTCGTGAACATCGCCCGCAGCCGCCGCCTGGCCTGGGCGGAGATCGTCCAGGTCACCCTGCGGCCCGGCGACCCCTGGGTGTTCCTCAACCTCAGCGACGGCACGAGCCTGGCCGCCATGGGCATCCAGCCCGCCATGGCCAAGGAGCGTGCCCTCACCGACGCGCGTGCCCTGCGCGCCCTCACCGAGGCCCGTTCTGTGTTTTCGGGGGGATCCGGGCGATCCGGGGAACTTCAGGGCTGACTCAGGGCCGCACGCACTGACGCTTCCACCCCTGTCTTGATTAATCTGGTGGCGGGCGCGCGCACATCGCCGCCCCGCCCCCGACGACGGGTCCGCCAGGGCCCCGGGGGTTTCCTGCTACCCGAGGAGTGACTCCCTCCGGCGATGGACGGTTCGTCCTGCAGTACATGCGCCGCCCCCTCCCGACATAGCGCGACCGAATTGCGCGTTGTGTGCGCGGAGGCGGCGGCATGACCATCCCCTTGTTGCTCCTCGGAGCGGCATTCCTGCTGATCCTGGCCAACGGCTTCTTCGTGGCGGCCGAGTTCGGCCTCGTCACGGTGGAGCGCGCCGACGCCGAGAAGGCAGCGGCCGACGGCGACCGACGGGCCCGTACCGTCGTGAACGCCCTCAAGGAGCTGTCCTTCCAGCTCTCCGGCACCCAGCTCGGCATCACCATCACCTCGCTGGTCGTCGGCATGCTCGCCGAACCGGCGCTCGCGACGCTGCTCGCGGGGCCCTTCGCCGCCGTCGGCATCCCGGAAGGCGCCGTCTCAGGCGTCTCCGTCGTCTTCGGCATGCTGCTGGCTTCCGCCGTGCAGATGGTGATCGGCGAGCTGGTGCCGAAGAACTGGGCGGTCTCCAAGCCGCTCCAGGTCGCACGGTTCGTCGCGGGCCCCCAGCACGCGTTCTCGCGCCTCTTCCGGCCCGTGATCGCCCTGCTCAACGCCGTGGCCAACCGCGCCGTACGCGCCCTGGGCGTCGAGCCCGCCGACGAGCTGGCCTCGGCCCGCACCCCCGGCGAGCTCGTCTCCCTGGCCCGGCACTCCGCACAGGCGGGCACCCTGGAGCAGGACACGGCGGACCTGTTCGTCCGCACCCTGTCCCTCGGAGAGCTCACCGCCCAGCACGTCATGACGCCGCGCGTGAAGGTCAGCGCGCTCCAGTCCTCGGCGACCGCCGAGGACGTCGTCAACCTCACGCGCGCCACCGGCCTCTCCCGCTTCCCGGTCTACCGCGAGCGGATCGACGAGATCGTCGGCATGGTGCATCTCAAGGACGCCCTCGCGGTGCCCGCGCACGACCGGCTGCGCACCCCCGTGAGCCGCATCGCCCAGGCCCCGCTGCTCGTCCCGGAGACCCTGCCCGTGCAGCCCCTCCTGGAGCGCCTGCGCAGTGAGCAGCCCATAGCCGTCGTCGTCGACGAGTACGGCGGCACGGCCGGGGTCGTCACCCTGGAGGACATCGTCGAGGAGCTCGTCGGCGAGGTCCGCGACGAGCACGACCGCCTCGACCTGCCCGAACTCGCGGTCGCCCCGCCCGAGGACGGCCGCCCCGCCTGGGACGCCGACGGCAGCTGCCGGGTCGACATCCTGCGCCGCATAGGACTCGACGTACCGGAAGGCCCGTACGAGACCGTCGCCGGTCTCGTCGCCGATCTGCTCGGCCGGATCCCCGCGCCCGGTGACCGGGCCGAGCTGCCCGGCTGGCGGCTCGCGGTGCGTCAGGTCGACCACTACCGCGCGGAGCGCGTCCGGATCGTACGGACCGTGGACGCCGCCCAGCTGGCGGAGGCCGCCCGATGAGCGTGCTCCAACTGTTGTTCGCCCTGCTCCTCGTGCTGGCCAATGGTTTCTTCGTGGGCGCCGAGTTCGCCCTCGTCTCCGTGCGCCGGAGCCAGATCGAGCCCATCGACAACAAGCGGGCCCGCCAGGTCCTGCACGGCCTGGAGCACCTGCCGCAGATGATGGCGGCGGCCCAGTTCGGCATCACCGTCTGCTCGTTGACGCTCGGCGCTGTCGCCGAGCCGACGGTCGCCCATCTGCTGGAGCCGCTCTTCGAGGCGATTCACCTGCCCGAGGGAACGATCCACCCCCTCGGCTACGTCATCGCACTCGCCGCCGTCGTCAGCCTCCACCTCGTCGTCGGCGAGATGATCCCGAAGAACCTCGCGATGGCGGCGCCGGAGAAGACCGCCCTCTGGTTCAGCCCCGGCCTCGTCGCCTTCGCCCGGCTGTGCCGGCCGGTCACCGTCGCCCTCGGCGCCTGTGCCCGGCTCGTGCTCAAGCTGTTCGGGGTAGAGCCGCGGGACGAGGTCGAGGCGGTCTTCACCAGCGTGCAGCTCGGCCGTCTCGTCGAGGACTCCGGACAGGCGGGGCTGCTCGAACCCGAGGCGCAGGAACGCCTGGGGGACGCCCTGGAGCTGGGCTCGCGCCCGGTCACCGACGTCCTGCTCGACCGGTCGTCCCTCGTCACGGTCGGCCCCTCGGTCACCCCGGGCCAGGTCATCGAACTGACGGGCCGTACGGGCTACTCCCGCTTCCCCGTCTGCGCGGAGGGGGGCGCCTTCATGGGCTATCTGCATGTGAAGGACGTCCTCGACCTGATCGACTCCGCGGACCACGACCGCGCGGTGCCGCAGCAGATCTGGCGTCCCATGACGACGCTGCGGGCCGAACTCCCGCTCGACGACGCCCTGACGGTGATGCGCCGCGCCGCGACGCACCTCGCGCAGGTCGCCGACGCCTCGGGCCGGGTCCTCGGCCTGGTCGCCCTGGAGGACGTCCTGGAGATGCTCGTCGGCGAGGTCCGTGACCCCGCGCACCGGGACGCTCCGGCGCTCGGAGCCAGGGTCGCGGAGCCGCGGGCCGAGGCGCCGGAGGAGGCGCTGGCCGGCTGACAGGCGCACACGGCGAAGGGGCGGGTCCCAGAAACCGCCGACCGGGCCCGCCCCTTCGGCATGTCACATCGCGGACGGGTCCTGGGGCCCGCGCCCCGAGAGGACCTCGCCGTACGCCTGCATCAGATCGGGCAGCCGCAGTGTCGACAGGTCGTCCCGCGTCGGCGTCGTCGTGTATCCCGTCAGCCGCAGATCCCGGTAGGCGCACGACTTCTCGTACAGCGTCCGCAGGAAGCGGCCGTTGCCGAGCTCGTCGATCCAGCCCTGGTCGACGACGTGCCCGCTGATGGAGCGCAGTTCGTCGAGGGCCTCCTCGTCCCACACGTCACCGTTCTCCGCGGCGAGCACCTCGCCGATCGCGGTGAGTTCGAGGGGCCGGTACGAGGGGAAGTCGACCCGCGTCGTGAAGCGCGAGGACAGTCCGGGGTTCGCCGCGAGGAGGCGGTCCATGCCCTCCGGGTAGCCCGCGAGGATCACCACCAGGTGGTCCCGGTTGTCCTCGGCGCGCTTCAGGAGCACCTGGAGCGCCTCGTCGCCGTACGCGTCTCCCTTGCCATAGCCCGAGTTCGACAGGGCGTACGCCTCGTCGACGAAAAGGACGCCGCCGATGGCCGAGTCGATCAGTTCGTTCGCCTTCACGGCCGTCTGGCCCAGATACTCGCCGACCAGGTCGGCGCGCTGGGCCTCCACGAGATGGTCGCCGCCGAGCAGCCCGAGCGCGTAGAAGACGCGGCCCAGGATGCGGGCCACGGTGGTCTTGCCGGTGCCGGAGGGGCCCGAGAAGACGAAGTGCCGTTTCGGCGGCTGCACGGGCAGGCCCTGCCCGGCCCGCAGGCGCGCCATGTTCAGCTGGGCCGAGAGAGCCTTGACCTGCCGTTTCACGGGTTCCAGGCCGACCATCCGCTCCAGCTCGGCGAGTGCCTCCTCAAGGAGCGCGGGGTCGGCGGGCCCGGCGGGCAGCTGCGGCGTGATCGGTACGACGGCCTTCTCGCGGACCGCGTCGGTCTCGGCGGGCACCGCGCCGGGCGGCGGCAGATCGGGCTCGCTCACCTTCAGGTTCCGGCCGTCGCCCTCGTACAGCGGGTCCATCGACTCGGAGCCGTCCAGCACCTCCTGGCCGAGCCCGGTCATGGTGAGGGGACTGAGGTCGGTGCCGTCGCCGAAGTCGCCGTAGCCGTCGCCCTCGGCGATGGCCGCGAGGCGGGCCGAGGTGTCCATGAAGGCGGGGTCCACGCGGTGCACGGCCCGGTACAGGGGGAGCGCGGCGGCGGAGCGGCCGGTGCCCTCGTGCGCGCGGGCCAGCCAGTAGCGCAGCTCCTTGCGCTGGGGCTGCTCGCTCCGGCAGCGCATCAGCGCTGCGGACAGCAGCGGCTCGGCCTGCCCGTACATCTCCAGGCGCACCCGGGCCATCCCGCCGAAGAGCCCGGCCTCGATGCCGAGGAGCCCGTCGTCGAGCAGCGGATCGGTATGCCGGACCAGCTGCTCCCAGTCCTTGACGAGGTAGGCGCGGCAGGCGTGCAGGAACCGCACCTGCGGATCGGCGTCCACGCGCGGCAGCGTCGCCAGCGCCCCGTCCAGGTCCGGGACATGGCGCCCGTCGAGCCAGTGCGACGCGTGCGCAAGGAGCAGATCGCGCGGCCGCTCCAGGACGGGCTGCACCCACCAGCCCAGCCAGTACCAGGAGTTGAGAGTGCGCCGGTGCCGGGTGCGCTGCTCGCCGAACCGGTCGCGGTGCCGGAACATGCGCAGCAGCGCCGTCGTCGTGTCGATGCGTAACGCGTGCAGCCCCAGCCAGCCGTCGGCCATGCCGGGATCCATCCGGACCGCGGCCCGGAACTCCTCCTCGGCCTGCGGATAGGCGCCCATGGTGTAGGCGTCCACGCCACGCACCCAGGCGAGGTCGGCCGGGCCGGGCGAGCCCTGTGTGCCGAAGTCCATCACGTCCCCCACAAACCGTGCCCCCGTGGTGCGCCGCCGGGCCGGTGCCCGCCGGCTCCTGCGCCGAACCGATGTGCTGTGGACGGGAGTTGTCACGGTACGGGCCGCGAGCCGTCCGTAGGCCGCACCGAAAGGCATCGTACCTGCGCAGGAGTCGTCGGCCGAGGGCGCCGCAGGACCGGATCCAAGGCGGACGGCGCAGGTGGGGGCGGAGCCGGACGGTGACCGAGAGTGAACGAAGCGGGGCTCACCGCACCCCTGAAAGGGTGAACAGGGCAGAACGAAGCCCCCGATCACGGGGGAACAACCGGGGGCTTCGCGTCTGCGGGCGACCCCGTAGGGCCGCACATTCAGAACGTAAGTCCTGTACGGCCCCTCGGTCAAGCCGAGTTGAGGCACTCGCGGAAACTGGCGGAAGGCGTCTCAGGAGCGTTCAGCACGCTGCCGACGGATCCTCACGCTGAGTGACGGAAGGCGTCGAAAGTCCGGTCCCGGGAGGCATCTCACGTGCCTCGTAGCCCTCCGGACACTCTCGTACCAATGTCTGAGCGAAGGGGCGCGAGGGGTCGTCGGCGAAGTGCGCGCGCTCCGCACGGATCCAGCCGTCCCAGAACTCCCTCTGCGCCGGTCCGTCCCGTCGCCGCCCCCGTTCCCAGGACACCTCCTCGGGCGTGTCCAGCCACAACAGCCACGCCAGGAAAGGACGCACGGCCCGCCGGCCCGCGCCCACGCCCTCCATCAGGACCACCGGCGCGGGCGGCAGGGCGCGCGGGGTGCCGAAGCTCCGGGCGTTCCAGTCGTACGGCTCGTACCGGGCGCTCTCGCCGCGGGAGAGCGGATCGATGACCTGCTCGCGCAGCCGCGCCGTCCAGTCGAAGAGGGCGTCGTGGCTGGCGAGATCGTCGAGGTGCAGGACGGGCGCCTGCCCGAGTGCCTCGGCGAGCCGGGCGGTGAACGTCGACTTGCCGGACCCCGCGTGGCCGTCGACGGCGACCAGCCGGACCGGGCCGCAGGAGGGCGGCAGGGCCCGCAGGGTCGCGGCGAGCCGGGGGAGCGGGAGGTGCTGGAAGGTCATCGCCCGCAAGGGTACGGGAGGTGCCCGGCCGGCTTCCCGCGCGCCGCCGCAGGTCATGCCAGTGGTACAGGCCAATATTGGTGGCGATGACCGGCCCGGAAACGCTGGTGGAAGTCAGCGGGTACCGGCCATAGTTGGCGCACTGTCGTGCCTCACCCACCCCTTTACGGATATCTCGTCGACTGGGGGAGCCCCGCCCATGACCCGACCCGAACATCTGTCCCGCAGAACCCTGCTCACCGCCGCCGCGGCCACCGCGGGCGCAGCGGCGCTCGCCACGACGGCGGGCACCGCCGTCGCCGGCACCGGCGCACCGGCGCGCGCTCACGCGGCCCCGCGCCTCGTGGACAACCACGCCTGGACCTCGTACGCGGACTGGCGCTCCGGAACGGCGGCCGGCACCCGTGCGGTCGCCGGGTCCCGCCCCGGACTCACGCTCGCGACGCCCGAGGGCCGCACCGACTACACGGATCCGCACACAGGCAAGACCGCCACCTGGGAGTACGGCCGGTGGACCTCCCCGGCACACCGCCTGTCGGTGCCCGCCACGGAGGTCATCGCCTCCTGGAACGCGCGGACACCGGCCGGTACCTGGATCCAGATCGAGCTCCAGGGCACGTACTCCGACGGCGCGGCGACGCCCTGGTACGTGATGGGCCGCTGGGCCGCGGGTGACCAGGACATCCGGCGCACCTCCGTCGACGACCAGTCGGACGGCAAGTCCAGTATCTGGACGGACACCTTCTCCATCGACGACGCGGCCTCGGGCCTGCGCCTCGTCTCGTACCGCCTGCGGCTGACCCTGTACCGTGCGCCGGGCTCCAAGGCCTCGCCCCTCGTGTGGCGGCTCGGGGCCATGGGCTCCGACGTGCCCGACCGCTTCTCGGTCCCGGCCTCGACGCCGGGGCTCGCCAAGGAGCTGGCCGTTCCGCGCTACTCGCAGAGCATCCACGCGGGCCAGTACCCCGAGTACGACAACGGCGGCGAGGCCTGGTGCAGCCCCACGTCCTCGCAGATGATCGTCGAGTACTGGGGCCGCGAGCCCTCGTCGGACGACCTCTCCTGGGTCAACCCGGACTACACGGACCCGCAGGTCTGCCACGCGGCCCGCTTCACGTACGACTACCAGTACGAGGGCTGTGGCAACTGGCCCTTCAACGCGGCCTACGCGGCGACGTACAAGGACCTCCAGGGAGTCGTCACGCGGCTCGGTTCGCTCGGTGATCTGGAGACCCTGATCGCGGCGGGGATCCCGGCCATAACGTCGCAGTCGTTCCTCAAGGAGGAGCTGACAGGCGCGGGTTACGGGACGTCCGGACACCTCATGACGGTGATCGGCTTCACGGCGGACGGCGACGTGATCGCCAACGACCCGGCGTCGCCGAGCGACGCGGCCGTGCGCCGCGTCTACAAGCGGGCCGAGTGGGAAAATATTTGGCTCAGGACCAAGCGGTACAACGCCACCGGCAAGGTCGTGTCCGGCACCGGCGGCGTCTGCTACCTGTACTTCCCGGCCCAGCCGACCCCGAAGCAGCGCGGCGCGCTCGAGGCGGTCGGCGTCCGCTGAGGAACCTGCCACGGCCCCTCCCCGCGCGACAGGGAGGGGCCGCGGCCGGTGTCGGGCCTGGCACTGCCCCGGTGTCACCGATGTGAGACGGACGACGCCACGGCGTAGTTGTGCGTGACCAAGCTCTCGCCCACATCCGGCCGAGGCGGTGGCATGGTGGACGGGTCAGTGGGGGGATGCCACTGCCGGACGACCTCAGCGAGATGCCATGACCGCGACCACCGCCACGAACCGCGCCGCCCGGACCCGCACCGGCGGCCCCAAGGACAACGGCCCCAAGATCCTGGAGCACGTCCTCGGCTGGACCTTCGTCGTGGTCCTCGCCATGTTCGTCACGCAGGCCGGACTGATGTGACCCGGCTCTCCCCGGCGCCCGGCTCGACGCGCCAGTGCCGGTCCGGGAGCCCCACGAGCCCGTAGAGCCACCGCACGGGAGAGCGCCGGGGCAGGCGGCAGCCGGTCGCTCAGCCGTCCGCCGCCCCTCAGAAGCACTTCTTGCCGCCGATGCTCACATCGACCTTCATGCCCTGAGCCGGAAGTTCCCGCCGGTCGCGGACCAGGCGTGCGACCTGACCTAGGCGACCTCGATGCCGTGCGCCTGGAGCCCGAACCTGCCACGCTCGCCCTGGACTCCGTTCACCGAGTCCAGCCTGACGCGATGTGTGAAGGGGCGGGGGACGCCGCGCATCCCCCGCCCCAAGTGCCGGACTCGAGCGGCTAGTTGATCGCCTTGATCAGCTCGCCGTTCGTCGTGTCACCGCTGAGCTCCCAGAGGAACGTGCCCCCAAGGCCCTGCTGGTTCTTGTAGTCCATCTTCCCGGCGATGGTGGCCGGGGTGTCGTAGCTCCACCAGTTGTTGCCGCAGTACGCGTAGGCGGTGCCGCCGACCGTGCCCGTCGCCGGGCACTTCGACTTGAGCTCCTTGTAGTCGTCGATGCCCTGCTCGTACTTTCCGGCCGCCGGACCCGTCGCCGTGCCGCCGGGCGCCGCCTGCGTGACGCCGGTCCAGCCGCGCCCGTAGAAGCCGATGCCGAGCAGCAGTTTCGACGCCGGGACGCCGAGGCCCTTGAGCTTGGTGATGGTGGCGTCGGTGTTGTAGCCCGCCTTCGGGATGCCGCTGTACGAGGTCAGGGGCGAGTGCGGGGCGGTCGGCCCCTGCGCGTCCCAGGCCCCGAAGTAGTCGTACGTCATCGGGTTGTACCAGTCGACGTACTGGGCGGCGCCGGCGTAGTCGGTGGCGTCGATCTTGCCGCCGTCGGAGGCGTCGGCCGGGATCGCGGACGTGATCAGCGCGCTGGAGCCGAACTTCGAACGCAGCGCGCTCATCAGGTTCTTGTAGGCGTCGCGCCCGCTCGTGTCGCAGGACAGGCCACAGGCGTTCGGGTACTCCCAGTCGATGTCGATGCCGTCGAAGACATCGGCCCACTTGGAGTTCTCGACCAGGTCGTAGCAGGACTGGGCGAACCCGGCCGGGTCCTTGGCCGCGTCGGTGAACCCGCCCGACCAGGTCCAACCGCCGAAGGACCAGAGGATCTTGAGGTTCGGGTGCAGCTTCTTCAGCTTGAGCAGCTGGTTGAAGTTGCCGCGCAGCGGCTGGTCCCAGGTGTCGGCGACGCCGTCCACCGCCTGGTCGGCGGTGTACGCCTTGTCGGTCGCGGCGTAGGAGTCGCCCATCGCGCACTTGCCGCCGGTGACGTTGCCGAAGGCGTAGTTGATGTGCGTGAGCTTGTCGGCCGAGCCCGACGTCTCGATGTTCTTGACGTGGTAGTTCCGGTCATAGACACCCCATTCGGTGAAGTAGCCGACGACCTTCGAACCGGCCGCGGCTTGCTGGGGGCCGGCGTCGTTCTGCGCTGCGGCGGTGCCCGCGGAGGCGAGCAGTCCGGCGCCGAGGACGGCGCAACACGCGGCGGACAGGAGCGCCCGGAAGGAGGCGCGGGGACGGTGCGGTCTGAGCATCGTGTCTCCTCGTGGGGGAGGGGAGCGTGGGGGGATTTGCTGTGGACCTCGGGGGCGTCGTCACGCGATCCGTATCACGATCTTTGGCATGAACGCGTTAAGACGTTGCAGGGAACCTTAGGAGGACTAGACCAGTGGGGTCAATGGTGCGGACCAATGCGCTCGGCTCTCGCGTGGGCTCCGGGAGCCGCCGGTGAGGGCTCCGGGCCGCCCCCGGCCGCCTCGGCGCCGTCTTTTCGGTATCTTTAAAGTGAGCGGTCGTTAACTGGTGACTGGCCGCCGTCGAACGGGCATACTCAACGGGCCGCAGCCGCTGGTCAGCGCCCGTCCGAGACCCGGAAGGGAGCCCTCGGCAGCGGCTCGAACACGGCGCCGCCGCACACCCCGCGCGCGACCGCCGCAGTGCCCGACAGGGAGGAGAGCGTCGATATGCCCGACCGCGCCCCGCAGCCGGTGGACCGTCAACTGCCCACGGACGAGGCCCGGGATCTGTTCTCGCTCGTACGTGAGCTCGTGCAGCGCGAGATCGCCCCGAGCGCGGCCGTGGAGGAGGACGCCGGACGCTTCCCGCGCGAGACGTTCTCACTGCTCTCCGAGTCGGGCCTGCTCGGCCTCCCCTACGACTCCGACTTCGGCGGCGGCGACCAGCCGTACGAGGTCTGTCTCCAGGTCCTTGAGGAGCTCGCCGCCGCCCGGCTCACCGTCGGCCTCGGCGTCAGTGTCCACTCGCTTGCCTGTCACGCACTGGCCAATTTCGGCACCAAGGAGCAGCGGGCGGAGCATCTGCCCGCCATGCTCGGCGGTGGCCTCCTCGGCGCGTACTGCCTCTCCGAGCCGTCGTCGGGATCGGACGCCGCGTCCCTGCGGACCAAGGCCGTCCGCGAAGGCGACGACTGGGTGATCACCGGCACCAAGGCATGGATCACACACGGCGGCATCGCCGACTTCTACACCGTCCTGGCGCGCTCCGGCGCCGAGGGGGCGCGTGGCATCACCGCGTTCCTGGTCCCCGGCGACGCGGAGGGGCTGAGTGCGGCGGCGCCCGAGAAGAAGATGGGGATGAAGGGCTCGCCCACGGCGCAGGTTCACTTCGACGGGGTGCGCGTGAGCGACGCGCGCCGGATCGGCGACGAGGGGCAGGGCTTCGCGATCGCGCTCTCCGCGCTCGATTCCGGGCGGCTCGGCATCGCGGCCTGCGCGATCGGCGTGGCCCAGGCGGCCCTCGACGAGGCCCTCGCGTACGCCACAGGGCGTGAGCAGTTCGGGCGGCCCATCGCCGACTTCCAGGGCCTGCGCTTCATGCTCGCCGACATGGCCACGCAGATCGAGGCCGGCCGCGCGCTCTATCTGACGGCGGCCCGTCTGCGCGACGCGGGCCGGCCCTTCTCCAAGCAGGCCGCCATGGCCAAGCTGATGTGCACGGACACGGCGATGAAGGTCACCACGGACGCCGTCCAGGTGCTCGGGGGGTACGGCTACACGGCCGACTTCCCGGCCGAGCGCTATATGCGCGAGGCCAAGGTGCTCCAGATCGTGGAGGGCACCAATCAGATCCAGCGCATGGTCATCGCCCGGCACCTCGCCGGTCCTGAAAGCCGCTGAGCTGTCCGGTGTTGACCGGGGACGCCACCAGCCGGGCCCACTCCGGATCGTGGCGTCCCGGCAGGGTCTTGCCGCGCTCGGCCCAGTGGCTGACCAGAGCGCGGTAGATCGGCGGGTCAGGGGGTGCGGGGCGCTCCGGGGGCGGCGGCTGCGGAACCGATTCTGCGGTGGTGGGGACCAGGAGGCGGCGGCGACGGCCGGTGGCGCTCTGTGTAAGGGGCATGCCCGGGCCAACGCGCCGGCGCCGGGCAGGTCACCGTCCGGGACATGGGGGCGTGAGTTCTAGGGCCTTTCGTTTGCATCGGGCTGGATCAGATCAGATCAGATCAGATCGCATCGGATCGGATCGGATCAGGGTCGGCCCCGCGCGCCCGGCCTGATCCGGCCATCGCCGTGTCCGGGTCGGCGCACGCATCTGGCTCCGGCGCCTCAGCTGACGTACCGTCAACTCGGCCGCCGGGGGCCGCACCCCTCCGGGCGACGTCAACCGCCGTACGCCCAGGGAGGAACGCGTGGCAGACGACCGCCCCGTCGCACTCGACGAATACCCGGTCCACCAGGTGCCGCTGTCCATGAAGCACGTCGCGACCGGTGACCGCAACGCCTACGACCGGTGCATCTTCCATCTCGTCGACCCCACCGGGGAGTTCCTGCTCATCCTCGGCCTCGGTGTCTATCCGAACCTCGGCGTCATCGACGCGTATGCGACCCTGCGCGTCGGCGACACCCTCCACGCGGTCCGCGCCTCCGACGCCCTGCGCGACGACGCCCGCATGGAACTCGCCGTCGGCCCGCTCCGGATTCATGTCGAACGCCCCTTGCGGGACTTCGTCCTGACCTGCGCGGCCGACCCGGACGACCCCGACGGACTCTCGTACGAGATCAACTGGTCGGCGGCCTTTCCGGCCCTCTGGGAGCCCCACCACACCCAGCGCCGCGGCGGCCGCCTCACCCTTGAGGGCAGGCGCTTCGTGCAGGCCGGGCGCTGTGACGGCCGGCTCGGGGTCGGCGGGCGCGAGGTGTCCCTCGACGGCTGGACCGGCACCCGCGACCGCAGTTGGGGCGTGCGCCCGGTCCCCGGCGAGGAGGGCGGCCGGCTCGCCGAGGAGAACAGGACCGAGGGCTTCCACTGGATCTGGTCACCGGTCCGCTTCGACGACCGCTTCCTGATGGTGATCGTCCAGGAGGACGCGGACGGCTACCGCACCCTCAACGACGCCACCCTCGTCCGCGAAGGCCACCCGGACCTCCAACTCGGCTGGCCCCAGGCCGACATCACCTACCGGACCGGCACCCGCCACCCCGAGAGCGCCGTCGTTCATCTCACCGACCCGCTGTCCCGCAAGCCCGTGGAACTCGGCGTCGAGATCCTCGCCTCGTCCCCGCTCGCCGTCGGCGCCGGATACCCGCCCGCGGACGACTGGCAGCACGGCACCTGGCGCGGCCGCGACTGGACCGACCGCCGCAGCTACGACCTCTCCGACCCCGCCGCCCACCCGCCGGCCGCCTACGGCGTCATCGACCACGCGGCGCGCTTCACCCTGGACGGCCAGGTCGGCCACGGCATCTTCGAGCACGGCAGCTTCGGCAGGCACGACGCGAGCGGTTTCACCGGCTACGACTCCGTGGCGCCCTGAAAGGATCCCGCGATGGCGACAGCCCCCAGACCGCGCACCAGCACCCGTGACCCGCAGGAGGTGTCCCGAAGGCTCACGTCCTGGCTGGCCGCCCGGCTGCCGGGCGCCGAAGCGGTGAACGTGACCGTCCCCGAGTCCAACGGTATGTCCAGCGAGACCCTGCTCTTCGACATCGAACACCCCGAACCCCCGGTCCGGGCCTGCGCATTGAGACTCGCCGCCGACCCTTCCGCGTACACGATCTTCCCGGACTACGACATGCCGCGGCAGTACCGCACGATGCGGCTCGCCGCCGATCGGGCCGGGCTGCCGGTGCCGCGCGTGCTGTGGCTGGAGGAGGATCCCGGGCCGCTGGGCGCTCCGTTCTTCGTGATGGAGCGTGTCGCGGGGCGCGTACCGCCGGACGTCATGCCCTACACGTACGAGGGCAACTGGCTGCACGCCGCGACGGACGCCGAGCGCGCACGGCTCCAGGACGCGACCGTGCGGCTCATCGCCCGGCTGCACGACGGAGTCCCGGCGTCCGAGGCCGAGTTCCTCGCCGCACCCGGACAGGGCAGCGCGCTACGCCGCCACGTCGAGGCCCAACGCGCCTATTATGCCTGGGTGGTGGACGGACTGCCGCCGTCACCGCTCATCGAGAGCGCCTTCGACCGGCTCGCCGAACTCTGGCCCGCCGACGAGGGCGAACCCGTCCTCAACTGGGGCGATGCCCGCATCGGAAACATCATCTACGACGGCTTCGAACCGGCCGCCGTGCTCGACTGGGAGATGGCGGCCCTGGCCCCGCGCGAGGTCGACCTCGGCTGGACCGTGTACCTGCACCGCTTCTTCCAGGACCTGACCGAGAGCTTCGGCCAGGCCGGACTGCCCGGCTTCCTGCGCCGCGAGGACATCGAGCGCCGCTACGCCGGGCTCACCGGCCACGCACCGCGCGACATGGACTTCCACACCCTGTACGCCGCTCTGCGCCACGCCATCGTGATGCTGCGCGTCGCCTACCGGCAGGCGTACTTCAAAGAGGTGGCCGTGCCGGACGATCCGGACACACTGATCCTGCACCACGCCAGTCTGCGGGCCATGGTGCAGGGCAGTTACTGGAGTTGAGGCGACGTCAGGCGGCCGTGCGCCGCTCCTGCTCGGGGACGCGCAGCGGGCGCGAACCCGGGCCGCCCACGTGCGAGAAGGGCTGCATCCGCCAGTCAAGGCCCTGAGGGAGCGTCAACAGGAGGGCGGTGTCCTGCTCCTGAGCCTCCGTCGAGTCGTCGGCGGGCCGGGCGTCGGCCGCCGGGCGGCCCGTACCGGCGCAGACCGTGAGACCGAACGGGTTCCACGGCGAGGCGCACAGCGCGTGCTCGGGCAGCACGACCTCGTCGGCGAGCAGCGCGATCGGCTGCGCGCAGTCCGGGCAGAACACCCGGTACATCTCGAAGGTGTCGTACGCGTCGAACGCGTCGATGCCGGTGTCCGCCGGTTCGACACCCTCCGGCTCGGGCTCGATCACCGGCTGCTGCCGACTGCGGGCAGGACGACCGGGACGCTTCACATTCTGCATGGGACTCTCCCCCTCGGGTGGGCCGACAAGGCGCTGCGGCCTCGACCACAGCAAGCACTTCCCGTCCCGTCGTGGGGGTAATCGTGGCACGCGTCTGGACACGGTTCGGCAGGTGTGGTCTTCGTCACATGCCGATTGCGGAGGCCCGGCAGCAGGTAGGCGTGTCCGCCCCATGGCCCGCTCGGGTATCCCCGGGGATCAAGGGCCCTGTAGGTTCTGCGCCATGGAGGAGCTCGACCGACAGATCGTGCAGCTGCTCGTCAAGGACGGGCGGATGAGCTACACCGACCTGGGCAAGGCCACAGGCCTGTCCACGTCCGCGGTGCACCAGCGCGTGCGCCGACTCGAACAGCGCGGGGTCATCCGCGGCTATGCCGCGGTCGTCGACCCCGAGGCGGTCGGCCTGTCGCTCACCGCCTTCATCTCGGTGAAACCGTTCGACCCCAGCGCCCCCGACGACATCGCGGAACGTCTCGCGGGCGTCCCGGAGATCGAGGCGTGCCACAGCGTCGCCGGCGACGAGAACTACATTCTCAAGGTCCGCGTGGAGACCCCGCACGACCTGGAGAACCTGCTGGCCCGGGTGCGCTCCCTGGCCGGCGTCTCCACGCGCACGACCGTGGTCCTCTCCACGCCGTACGAGGCACGGCCGCCCCGCGTCTGACCGACGCGGGTCCGACCGCTGCGGGGCCCCCGGGTGCGGCCCGGGAGCGCAAACGCGGGAAACTGTCCCCATGAGTACGACCCCCACGCCGCCCGCACCGGCCGAGTCCCGCACCTTCCTTCTGCGCGGTGGCGACGTCCACAGCCCCGCCGACCCCTTCGCCACGGCCATGGTCGTCGAGCGGGGGCATGTCGCCTGGGTCGGCTCCGAAGGCGCGGCAGACGCGTTCGCCGAGGGGGTCGACGAGGTCGTCGACCTCGAAGGCGCCCTCGTCACTCCCGCGTTCACCGACGCCCACGTCCACACCACGTCGACAGGGCTCGCGCTGACCGGCCTCGACCTCGGTTCGGCCCGCACCCGGGGCGAGGCGCTCGCCCTCGTCCGCGCCCACGCGGCCGCCCGCCCCACGGACCGGATCCTCCTCGGCCACGGCTGGGACGCCGCCCGCTGGCCCGACGGCGCGCCCCTCACCCGCGCCGAGCTCGACGAGGCCACCGGCGGCCGCCCGCTCTACCTCTCGCGCATCGACGTCCACTCGGCCGCTGTCACCACGGCCCTGCTCGACCTCGTCCCCGGCATCGCGGACCGCCCCGGATTCACCCCCGACGGACCCCTCACCCGCGACGCCCACCACGCCGTCCGCGCCGCCGCCCACGCCGCCGTCACCCCGCAGCAGCGCACGGAGGCCCAGCGCGCGGCCCTGCGGCACGCGGCCTCCCTGGGGATCGGGTCCGTGCACGAGTGCGGCGGCCCCGACATCTCCTCCGAGGACGACTTCACCGGCTTGCTGCGGCTGGCCGCCGAGGAGTCCGGCCCCCGGGTCATCGGCTACTGGGCCGACCGGGACATCGACCGGGCCCGCGCGCTGGGCGCCGTCGGCGCCGCCGGTGACCTGTTCGTGGACGGCGCCCTCGGCTCGCACACGGCCTGCCTGCATGAGCCGTACGCAGACGCGGCCGCCGGGCATACCGGCACCTCCTACCTGGACGCCCACGCCGTCGCCGCCCACGTCGTCGCCTGCACCGAGGCGGGGCTTCAGGCGGGCTTCCACGCCATCGGGGACGCCGCGGTGACCGCCGTGGTGGACGGCGTGCGCGCCGCCGCCGAGAAGGTCGGCCTCGCCCGTGTCAGGGCCGCGCGGCACCGCGTCGAGCACGCCGAGATGCTGTCGCCGGAAACCATCGCCTCCTTCGCCGAGTTCGGCCTCACCGCTTCCGTACAGCCCGCGTTCGACGCCCTGTGGGGCGGCGAGGACGGCATGTACGCGGACCGCCTCGGCGCTGAACGGGCCCGCGCCCTCAACCCGTTCGCCGCGCTCCTGCGCGCCGGGGTCCCGCTGGCCTTCGGCTCCGACAGCCCCGTCACCCCGCTCGACCCGTGGGGCACGGTCCGCGCGGCGGCCTTCCACCGCACGCCCGAGCACCGGGTGTCCGTGCGGGCCGCGTTCACCGCGCACACCCGCGGCGGCTGGCGGGCCGTCGGCCGGGACGACGCGGGAATCCTGGTCCCGGGCGCCCCGGCGGACTACGCCGTGTGGCGCACCGAGGAGCTCGTCGTCCAGGCGCCGGACGACCGCGTCGCGCGCTGGTCGACCGACCCGCGCTCCGGGACGCCCGGTCTCCCCGATCTCACGCCGGGGGCCCAACTGCCGCTCTGCCTGCGCACGGTGGTCGGCGGGCGGACCGTGTACGCAGGGCCGGACGAGTGATGTCGGCACGCGCAGTACCGCCGACAGCGGTCCGCCGCACGCTCGCGCGACCTGCGAGTCCTCGGCGCTGACCAGGTGGTTTCCTCAATCACCGCAGATCAAAGGGGTGTTGACAGCTGGGCGCGGTCGCCGGGTAGGTTCGGCCGGGTCCACCACAGGACGTCCGACCGGGGAACCTCCGCGCAGTCGATGAACGCCGCTGGGTCATGGGGCGGTGTGCCGCACCGGCGCACCGCCACTGGGAGCCAGGCCCAGCACCCGCGCCATGGGGCGCTGGAACGTTCCGGCCGGATGGGGGTCCCTCCCTGCTCCGCGGGAGCACGGGGGAAGGTGCGACCCGGGTGGGGCCCGGACGCTCAGTAGACAACGGCTCTCGGTAGACCCGCAGCCAGCGGTCCCAGGCCGGCCCGAAGGGCACCGGGCCCCGATCCCGCAGTCCCGCGCAGGGCGCCTTACCAGCGCCGACAAGCACCCTCGCTATGGTGGTCCCCTCGTACAGGAGTCTTAAGGGGAAGCTGTGAACGACGGCGGTGGGCGGCAGTTCGGCCCTCTCGGTACGGCGCTGGTGATCATCCCGACCTACAACGAGGCGGAGAACATCAAGTCGATCGTCGGCCGGGTGCGCGCGTCCGTGCCCGAGGCGCATGTCCTCGTCGCCGACGACAACAGCCCCGACGGCACGGGAAAGCTCGCCGACGAGCTCGCCTCGGGCGACGAGCAGGTGCGGGTCCTGCACCGGCAGGGCAAGGAAGGCCTGGGCGCGGCCTATCTCGCGGGCTTCCGCTGGGGCCTCGAGAACGGCTACGGCGTCCTGGTGGAGATGGACGCCGACGGCTCCCACCAGCCCGAGGAACTGCCCCGGCTGCTGACCGCGCTGAAGGGCTCCGACCTCGTGCTCGGCTCGCGCTGGGTGCCGGGCGGACGGGTCGTCAACTGGCCCAAGTCGCGCGAGTTCCTCTCCCGCGGCGGCAGCACGTACTCGCGGCTGCTGCTCGACGTGCCGATCCGGGACGTCACCGGCGGCTTCCGTGCCTTCCGCCGCGAGACCCTCGAAGGCCTCGGGCTCGGCGAGGTCTCCTCGCAGGGCTACTGCTTCCAGGTCGACCTCGCGCGCCGGGCGGTCAGGGCCGGTTATCACGTCGTCGAGGTGCCCATCACGTTCGTCGAGCGCGAGCTCGGCGACTCCAAGATGAGCCGTGACATCGTCGTCGAGGCGCTGTGGCGGGTCACCGCTTGGGGCGTGGGGGAGCGCATGGGGCGGGTGATCGGCCGCAAGTAGGCCCGATCCGCAGCCTCCGTCGATCTTGATCTCCCGCTTACGCCACTCGGGCCGGGGCCCAGGCACACTGGGGGCATGACCACTGGCACACCGCCCCCTTCGCGCCCCGCCACGCCCCGGCGTTCCCGGGTCCGCACGTTCCTGCCGCTAGGTATCGCCGCGTGGCTGGTCCTGGAGATCTGGCTGCTGACCGTGGTGGCGGGCGCGGTCGGCGGGTTCACCGTCTTCCTGCTGCTGCTCGCCGGGATGGTGTTCGGCGCCGTCGTCATCAAGCGCGCCGGGCGCCGGGCCTTCAAGAATCTGAGCGAGACGCTGCAACAGCAGCAGAGCGGCGCGGTCCCGGCAGGCGAGCAGCGCTCCGGGGGCAACGGTCTGCTGATGCTGGCGGGCCTGCTCCTGATGATCCCCGGCCTGATCTCGGACGCCCTGGGTCTCGTCCTGCTCGTGCCGCCCGTCCGAACGGCCCTGAGCCGCTACACGGAGCGGACCATCGAGCGGAAGATGCAGTCGGCCACCCCCGGGACCTTCGGTGACGCGTTCCAGCAGGCGCGGATGCACCGGCCGGACGGCACGGTCATCCAGGGCGAGGTGATCAAGGACGATGAGCGGCCCGCACAGCGCCCCGACGCTGGTCCGCGCCCCCCGATCACTCCCTGAGCCCGGGCGGGGCTCAGAAGCTCACTGAGCCCCGCCCGGCGCCGGACATGCGAAAAGCCGTGGGCTGGACACACATGATGTGTGTCCAGCCCACGGCTTCGTGCAGTCGCGCTCCCGCTGCTCCCGAGGGAATCAGGCGGACTTGCGGCTGTCGCGCGGATGCACCGCGATGTTCATGGCGCCCGATCGAAGAACGGCGAGCCGCTCCGCGAGGACCTCTTCGAGCTCCTCGCGAGTGCGCCGCTCCATCAGCATGTCCCAATGTGTACGCGCGGGCTTGGCCTTCTTCTCCTCAGGGCCGTCACCGTCGACTAGGAGTGCCTGGGCCCCGCAGACCTTGCACTCCCACTCCGACGGAATTTCGGCCTCCACCGAGAAGGGCATCTCAAAGCGATGTCCCTTCTCGCATGCGTACTCCACGGCCTGGCGCGGGGCCAGGTCGATGCCGCGGTCCGTCTCGTAGCTGGTCACTACCAGGCGTGTACCGCGAAGAGCTCGCTCACTCATGAATCGTGCCTCCCGGGCTTGTCGCCCACAGGACAGGTGTCGCTGTCGTCGTCATCCGGTCAACGTCCGGTCGGCGGTAAAGATTCCCGATTCCGGGTCATGCGTCGCCGTCGTAGCCGCCCCTTGTTGTACCCACCGGCGCCTGGTTTGTCACATCTGCCAGCAGATGTCACCCAGTGTTTTGCGATATTGACGTGCAGTAACGGTACGCCTGGCAGGCCAAAGGCGTACACTACCGGCCTTTGGCCCCAGGTGCTAAATCCGGGTGGGTACGGGATTTCCCGCGTCGCGCACCGCCTGCCTCACCGGAACCCGGGCAAGCAGTGCAAAGCCGATCATGAAGAACGCCACCAGGGACACGATCGCGTCCCTATAACTGCCGGTCAGCTGGTACGCGAGGCCGAAAACGAGCGGTCCGAGCCAGCTCATTCCGCGGTCGCTCATCTCGTACGCGGAGTAGTACTCGGCCTCCTTGCCGGCCGGCACCAGATGCGAAAACAGGGAACGGGACAGTGCCTGCGTCCCGCCGAGGACGAGCCCGATGCCGGCCGCCAGCGCGAAAAACCACACCGGTGCCCCCGACGGCAGGAAGTAACCGGCCCCGATCGTGACCGTCCAGGCGACCAGCGAGCCGAGAATCGTGTTCTTCGCGCCGTACGTGCGGGCGAGGCGCCCCATCGCGAGCGCCCCCGCCACGGCCAGGATCTGGACCAGCAGCACCGCCACGATCAGCGTCGACTGGTCGAGGCCGAGCTCCTCCGAGCCGTACACGGACGCCTGCGAGATCACCGTCTGGATGCCGTCGTTGTAGACCAGATAGGCGAGCAGGAAAGACAGTGTCAGCGGGCGGCGGCGCATGTCGCGCACGGTCGAGGCCAGCTGACGCCAGCCGGGCACGGCGGCCGCCTCACCGTCGGCGGGTGCCGTGCGCCGGTCCCGCAGGCGCCGCAGCGGTACGAGCGTGAAGGCGCCCCACCACACGCCCGCGGAGGCCAGGCAGATCCGTACCGCCGTCGACTCGGAGACTCCGAAGGAGTCGTGGCCGGAGTACAGGACGAGATTCGCCACGAGGACGAGCGCCCCGGACGCGTAGCCGAACGCCCAGCCGCGCGAGGAGACCGCGTCGCGTTCCTCAGGGGGCGCGATCTGCGGCAGATAGGAGTTGTAGAGCACCATCGACACCGCGAGCGAGGCGTTGGCGACGACCAGCAGGAACCCGCCCAGCAGATAGCGGTCCCCGTCCAGGAAGAACATCCCGGCGGTCGCCGCGGCCCCCAGATAGGCCGAGATCGCGAGCAGCGGCTTCTTGCGTCCCGTACGGTCGGCGGCCGCGCCCGCGAGCGGCATCACCAGGATCGAGACGATCACCGAGGCGGAGACGGTGTACGCGAAGAACGCGCCGGCCCGGACCGGAATCCCCAGGGGGTGCACGAACCCGTCCGCGTCCGCCGCCGACTTGGCGACCGCCGTCAGATACGGCCCCAGGAACACCGTGAGGACGCTCGTCGAGTAGACCGAGCACGCCCAGTCGTAGAAGTACCAGCCGCGCTGCTCCCGGCGCCGCTGCGCCGCGTCGCCGCCCGCTGTCTGCGCCCGCACGGTGTCGCTGCCCACCCGCGCCCCCTCGCTGTCCCCGTGTCCGGACGCCTACGCCGCCGGCGAGCCGTCAGGTCCAGGCTCCCCGGTCCTTGAGCATGTCACGCAGCGTCTCGATGTGATCGGTCATGATGCCATCCACGCCGAGGTCGAGGAGTTCACTCATCTGTGCGCGGTCGTTGACCGTCCACACATGGACCTGGAGCCCGCGCGCGTGGGCCGCGCGGACGAAGCGGCGGTCGACGACTCGTACCCCCGAATGGGCCACGGGTACTTGGGCGCACACCGCCGAAGCCCGCAGCGCCGCGGGCAGCCCGAGGGACCGCAGCCGCAGGCCGAGCACGCCACGCGTGCCGTACGACGTGGCGAGGCGTGGGCCGCCGAGGGACTGGGCCCTGGCGACCCTGGCCTCCGAGAATGAGCCGACGCAGACGCGGTCCCAGGCGTCCGTGCGGCCGATCAGGTCGAGCAGCGGGAGCAGTGCGGGCTCGGCCTTGACGTCCACGTTCCAGCGCACGTCGGGGAAGGTCTCCAGGAGTTCCTCGAAGAGCGGCACCGGCTCGCGGCCCGCCACGCGCGCGTGGCGCACGTCGCTCCAGGGCAGGTCCGCTATGCGGCCCGCCGCGTCCGTGACCCGGTCGAGCGTCGCGTCGTGGAAGGCCACGAGCGTGCCGTCGGACGTGGCGTGCACATCGGTCTCGATATAGCGGTAGCCGAGGTCCACGGAGCGCCGGAACGCCGCCATCGTGTTCTCCAGGCCGTCGGCCGTCCCGCCGCGATGGGCGAAGGCCAGCGGTCCGGAACGGTCGAGATACGGATGGCGTACGCGCGTGGTCACCGCGGAAGTATCGCCCGTTCGGGTGACGCGCCGGCAACCGCGGTGGGTGCCTCGGGCGGCGCGGGGGCGGCGAAGACCTTCAGGAACACCTGGGCCAGCGGGCCGATCGCCACGGCGTACAGGAGGGTGCCGACGCCGATGGTGCCGCCGAGGGCGAAGCCCGTCGCCACCACCGCGATCTCGATCGTCGTGCGCGCCAGCCGGATCGAGCGCCCGGTACGCCGGTGCAGCCCGGTCATCAGGCCGTCGCGCGGGCCCGGTCCGAAGGAGGCGGCGATGTAGAGGCCCGTCGCCGCGCCGTTCAGGACGATCGCCGCCGCCATCAGCGGGATCCGGATCCCGAGGGCGTGCACATCGGGGACGACGGCCAGCGCGCCGTCCATCGCGATGCCGACCACGAAGACGTTCGAGACGGTGCCGAGGCCGGGGCGCTGCTTGATCGGGATCCACAGGAGCAGCACCAGGGCGCCCACGATGATCGACACGACTCCGATGGAGAGCCCTGTGAGTTCGGCGAGGCCCTGATGGAGCACGTTCCACGGCTCCAGGCCGAGCCCCGCCTCCACGAGGAGACCGGAACTCACGCCGTACAGCGCCAGGCCGACGTAGAGCTGGAGAAGGCGCCGTGGGAGACCGGGGCCGGGTGGCGTGGACGACGCGGACAAGTGGAGCCCCCTGTGGTGGTAGTGGCCTGTCGCGTGACACTCTGTGGCTTGGGAACACAGGCCAACCATGGCCAATTCGGGGAAGGTGGACTGGACTCCATGGCTCAGTGGACTTCGGCGGTCGGCGCGGCCCAGCTCGCCCGGCTGCTCACCTCCCAGCAGACGCGCCCCCCGGGCCCCGGCAGCCGCCGCCCGCCCGCCTACCGCGCCCTCGCCGACGGCATCCGCCTCCTCGTCCTCGAAGGGCGCGTACCCGTCGCGGCGCGCCTGCCCGCCGAGCGCGAGCTCGCCGTCTCCCTGGCCGTCAGCCGCACGACCGTCGCCGCCGCCTACGAGGCGCTGCGCGGCGAGGGGTTCCTCGAATCTCGCAGGGGAGCGGGCAGTTGGACGGCCGTACCGGCCGGAAACCCGCTGCCCGCGCGCGGCCTTGAGCCCCTGCCGCCCGAGGCGCTCGGCTCGATGATCGACCTCGGCACCGCGGCCCTGCCCGCCCCCGAACCCTGGCTGACCCGCGCCGTCCAGGGCGCGCTCGGTGAACTCCCGCCCTACGCGCACACCCACGGCGACTACCCGGCCGGCCTGCCCGCCCTGCGCGAGATGCTTGCCGAGCGCTACACCGCCCGCGGCATCCCGACCATGCCCGAGCAGATCATGGTGACCACCGGTGCGATGGGCGCGATCGACGCGATCTGCCATCTGTTCGCGGGCCGCGGCGAGCGCATCGCCGTCGAGTCGCCCTCGTACGCCAACATCCTCCAGCTCATGCGCGAGCAGGGCGCCCGGCTCGTCCCGGTCGCCATGGCCGAGGGACTCGCGGGATGGGACCTCGACCGCTGGCGGCAGGTCCTGCGCGACGCGGCGCCCCGCCTCGCCTACGTCGTCGCCGACTTTCACAACCCCACCGGGGCGCTCGCCGACGAGGACCAGCGCAGGCAGCTCGTCGACGCGGCGCGCTCGGCCGGCACCGTGCTCGTCGTCGACGAGACCATGACCGAGCTCCACTTCGACCACGACCTGGACATGCCCCGGCGGGTGTGCGCGTTCGACCCGGCGGGCTCCACCGTGATCACGGTCGGCTCGGCGAGCAAGGCGTTCTGGGCGGGCATGCGCATCGGCTGGGTGCGGGCGGCGCCCGATGTGATCCGCAGCCTCGTGGCAGCGCGCGCCTACGCCGACCTCGGCACCCCGGTCGTGGAGCAGCTTGCCGTGAACTGGCTGCTCAGCACCGGCGGTTGGGAGGAGGCCGTTCAGCTGCGCCGCAGCCAGGCCCGGGACAACAGCACTGCGCTGGTCGCCGCGCTGCGCCGCGAGCTGCCCGACTGGGAGTTCGACGTGCCGGTCGGCGGTCTGACGCTGTGGGTGCGTGCCGGAGGCCTGTCGGGGTCGCGGCTCGCGGAGGTCGGCGAACGCGTCGGCGTACGGGTCCCCTCGGGCCCCCGCTTCGGGGTGGACGGCGCCTTCGAGGGGTACGTGCGACTGCCGTTCACGGTCTCCGGGGCGGTCGCCGACGAGGCTGCGGTGCGGCTCGCGGCGGCGGCGCGGCTGGTGCGGGAAGGCGGAGCGTCCGGGGCGGAGCCGCCGCGGACGCTCATCGCATAGGGCCGGTGGGGCCGGCCGTCACCCCTCGGCGGCGACCGTCTGCACCGTACCCACCGCTTCCACGACGTGGACCTGCTCGGCCGCTTCGACCGGCTCGGGCTCGGGGCTGTCGTCGGCAGACGTCGTCCGCTGCGGGAGCAGCCCGAGCACCGCTTGCCGGTGCGCGTCACTCGTCGCGTCGTCGTACGGGTCGGGGGTGGCCGGCACCTGGAGGCGGTGCACGGCCCCCGCGCCGAGGCGCGCGTAGCCCCGTCCGGCGGGGACGTCCGGGATGGGCGTCGTGTGGGGCGCGACCCCGAGGACGTCCTCGATCTGGTCGTACGTGGCCGGGCCGAGCACCACGCGCGCGCGTGTGTGCTGACAGACGGTGTCGGTCAGGGAGTCGAGGCTGTCGAACTGGTCCGCCACGACGACCGTGACGTTGGCCGCGCGCCCGTGCCGCAGGGGGACCTGGAGCAGGGTCTGAGGGTCCTTGCGCCCGTCGGCCGCGGCCAGATGACCGAGGACGCTGGGCCGGTCGAGCAGGATCCACAGGGGACGCCGGGTGTCGTCCGGCGCGGGGTGGCCGGCCTGGCGCGCCCGGTTCGCGGCGATCAGGCGCCGCTCCGTCTCGTGGGCCGCCCATTCCAGGCTGGCCAGGGCGCCGGCGAGCCCGCACTCGACGGCCAGGACACCGCTGCGTCCGGTGAGGCACGCGTAGTCGCCCGTTCCGTTGCCCTCCACGATGAGGACGTCACCGTGCTGGAGGGCCTGGAGCGCGATCGAGCGCAGGAGTGAGGTGGTCCCGCTGCCGGGGTGGCCGACGGCGAGGAGGTGCGGCTCGGTGGAGCGCATCCCTGTACGCCAGACGACGGGCGGTACGTCGCGCCGCTCGTCGCCGTCACCGAGGGGCAGGGTCCGCTGGGTACCGCTCGCGTCGGTGAAGCCGAGGACCATTTCGCCCGGTGCCGTGACGAATCGCTGGGCGGCGATGTCGGTGGGCAGCGGGGGCATGACGGTGACCGTCAGCTGGTTGCCCTCCTCGTCCCACTCGAAGTGGTACTCGCGGCCCCGGCCCGACTTGGCGTGCAGGAGCTGCTCGATACGGGCGCGGGAGTCGGCCTCACCGTCCGTGAAGTACGCCGGGTAGTGCAGCACGAACCGTGAGACGCGCCCGTCGTCGTCGAAGTCGTACGACTCGAAGGCCTTCTCCCAGTCGCCGCCGTGGGCGTAGAGCGGGCTCGGGTCCTCTGGGACGGAGAAGTACGGGACGAGCGCCTCGTAGAGCGCGGTGAGCCGCTTGACCTGGGACTCGTCGGGACCGGTGGGCGCCGGCGGCGTCTGGTCCCGGCCCTTCCATGCGGCCGCTGCCATCAGGGTGATGAGCGCCAGCAGCGGCCCGTACGGAATCAGCACCACGACCAGCACCACGGCCGCCATCAGGAACAGCAGCGGTCCGCGCCGGTCCTTGGGGGTGTCGGCCCACTTGTGCCGTCCGGCGGATGCCAGGCGGCCCAGGCCCTTGGTGATCGTGATCAGGGGATGGAGTACGTCGATGGCCCCGTCGGCTGCCGTCCGTGCCAGTTCCCGGCTCCGGGCGATGGGGGCGCTGCCGTTGCTCAGAATGCGGGGGAGGGGGCGCCGGGCCACGTCTGCCTCCTGAAGTCACGTGCGAGGGGGGAGGGGGTCAGAACTTGATCCCGCCGAGCAGGCTGGCCAGGCTCGCGCCTCCGGCCTTGATGCTCGGGGCGATGGCGGTGCCCGAGAGGTAGAACCCGAAGAGGGCGCAGGTCAGGCCGTGCGAGGCTTTGAGTCCGTCTTTGCGGAAGAAGAGGAAGACGACGACTCCGAGCAGCACCACGCCTGAGATGGACAGGATCATTTGAGTTCTCCTGGTTGATGGGGACAGTCACCATGAGTCCTTCCAGGATCACAGCATGTATCTATACGATAAAAGGTGCAAACGGGTGGAATATTCTTGATTTCACCCGTTCGGCAGGCGCCCCGTGAGCCTCCTGGGTGTGTGGTGTTCGGCCGTCAGGGCTCTTCGTGATCTTTGCCTCGGTCGCCGCTGCTCATGTGCTGAACCGGGCAGTACTCTGTCGATTCACTCGTACGGCCGCACGGTCGTAGCACTCCGTATACGCAAAGGCGGTCTGTTCCGATGAGCGAAGTCCCCGACCCCGAGGTCGTGGAACTGGCTACCAAGATCTTTGATCTTGCGCGCCGGGGTGAGAGCGGACAGCTCGCTGCCTATGTCGACGCCGGCGTATCCCCGGACCTCACGAACGACCGTGGCGACTCTCTGGTGATGCTCGCCGCCTATCACGGGCACGCCGAGGCCGTCCGCGCGCTGCTCGCCCGCGGCGCCGACGCCGACCGAGCCAACGACCGGGGCCAGACCCCGCTCGCGGGCGCTGTTTTCAAGGGCGCGGACGACGTGATCCGGGCACTGCTCGACGGCGGGGCCGACCCGGCGGCGGGAACTCCGTCGGCGGTCGACACCGCCCGCATGTTCGGCAAGGCGGAGCTTGTGGAGCTCTTCGGCGCTTCCTGAGACACCGCCATTGACCAGGCAGAACGGGGGAGCAGGAAATGTGGTCGCGGCGAGAAGAACCGCTGGGTCATCATGACGACGTGATTCACGGACGCGACGGCGGGGCAGATGGTGCCACACCGCGTGGGCCGTGAACGGTCCGATTCGGACCACGGACGAGAGGCAGAGGAAGATGGTCTACAGCAAGCAAGAGACGGCGGGCGCCCCGCAGTGTTGTCACGCGGCCAGGTAGTGCGGTTCCCCCGGTTGCGTCGACGCTTGATGTGAGGCTGTTTCCCATGTTCGATCCGGTCATAGCGCCCAGCGGTACGCTGCTCGGCCTGCTGCAGAGGGGCCGCGGCGACGGCACCCTGCACGCGTTGACGGCGCCGCGCGCCGAAGCGCTCGCGGCTCTGAACCACTGTGTGCTGAGCGACCCCCGCCACGACTGGCAGGTGGAGAACCGCTCGCTCTACTACGCCCGCCTCTACCTCGACCTCCACGGAGAGCTCGGGGAGATCGAGCGCCACCTCTTCGACCCCGACGACGTCCTCAATACGGACGAGTCACGCACGGGCCTCGCGCTCGCGGTCCTCGGCCACCTCGCCTCGTACGGCAGGCGCGACGCCCTGGAGCTGCTGCGCCGCTACGCCGCCTTCGGGTCCAGCTGGGCCTGGGCGCTCGACGAGCTGGCCCTGCGCGACGACGACGCGGGGCTGCGCGTGCTCGCCGCCCCCATCCTCGACAGATTCCCCGAGGACCCCGAGGGCGACGCCGAACTCGCCGCCGCCGTGCGCGACGCCTATGAACCGCGCCCCTGGCGGCTGTGGGCCGACGACCCCAGGGAAGCCATCGGCGCCCGCGTGCGCGCCGCCCAGGAACGCGGCTCCTTCGACCAGTGGCAGCGCCAGATGCGCCCCGCCGGGCCACGCCCCGGCTGGAGCGTGCGGGCCGTCTTCGACTGGGCCCAGGAAGGCCTCGAACGCGGAGCCGTCCTGTACGTGCCCGCCGCGCGCTGCCTGACCGCCGTCGCCGGACCCGACGACAGGGCCGAGATCGTCCAGGCCGCGCTCACCGGGCACGACGGCGCCCGCAGCACGGCCCTGCGCTATCTCGCCGACACCCATGATCCCGACGTCCTCGATCTGATCGAGGCCGCCGTGGAGAGCCCCTCGCACGCCGTGGTGGACGCCGCCCTCGACGCCTTCGAACGCATGCGGACGGTCGCCTCCCTGGAGCGTGCCCGCCGCTGGGCCCCCAGGCCCGACGCCCTCGGTGCCGCCGCGGGACGTATGCTCGCCTGCCGCGGCGGAGCCCAGGACGCCGAACCGGTCCTGGCCGCCCTGCGCGAGGCGGTGCGCGGCGAAGGCGCCGACGCACCGGCCTTGTGGCCCCTGGTCGACGGGGCGGGACGCCTCGGCATCGCCGGCGCCGCCCCCGTTCTGCGCCACGTCTACAGAGAGACCGCCTCGTCCCACCTGCGCGGCCACGCCGCCAGGGCCCTCGCCGCCACCGACCCCTCCTTCGCCGCAGGATTCGCCGTCGAATGCCTGTGGGACTGCGAGGAATCCACCCGCGAAGTCGCCGCGCGCCACGCGGAGACAGGCGACGCGCGCGTCGTGGACCAGCTCAGAAGACTCGCCGCCGACCCGGCCGAGGAGGCCGAGGTGCAGACCGCGGTGCGCAGCAGAATAGGCCCCGACGCGACGGCTTTGTGACCGGCGGCTTTCCGGGAGGCAACGCGCGATGGACGCTGCCTCCCGGCCGGCGGCGAGCGAGGGCCAACGCTCATGGGACGTTCCTCGCCAGGAAAGATCCACGTTGACGTGCCCACGCTCGACGCGACGACAACACCGGTATGCGTGTCGTCATCGTCACCGAGTCCTTTCCCCCCGACATCAACGGTGTGGCTCACTGCGCCCTGCAGACCGCCCGGCACCTCGCCGCGCGCGGTCACGACCCCCTCGTCATCGCCCCGGCCACCGCGCCGGGCCCTGACACCGACACCGATGCCCCCTGCCCCGTCGTACGGGTGCCCTCCCTGCCGCTGCCGGGCTACCCGCAGGTCCGGGTGGCGCTGCCGAGCCGCCGGGTCGCGGCGGCCCTGGCCGCGCACGGCGCCGAACTCGTCCATCTGGCCAGCCCGTTCATCCTCGGCGTGCGCGGCATGGCCGCCGCCTCACGGCTGCGGATCCCCGCCGTCGCCGTCTACCAGACCGACCTCGCCGGCTACGCCCGTACGTACATGGGGGCAGGTGAGGCCACCGCGTGGCGGCGGATCCGCAGCGTCCACGGTTCCGCCGACCGCACACTCGCCCCGTCCAGCGCCGCCGTGCACGACCTGGAGGTGCACGGGGTGCCCCGCGTGCGGCTCTGGCCGCGAGGGGTGGACACCGTCCGCTTCCGGCCCGACCTGCGCGACGAAGCCCTGCGGCGCGAACTCGCGCCCGACGGCGAGCTGATCGTCGGCTACGTGGGCCGGCTCGCCCCGGAGAAACAAGTCGACCTGCTGGCCGGCGCGTGCGCCCTCGACGGCGTGCGCGTGGTCGTCGTCGGCGACGGCCCCAGCGAGCCCGGCCTGCGCGAGGCACTCCCCGGCGCCGTCTTCCTCGGCCGCCGCACCGGCGCCGAACTCGCCCGCATTTTCGCCTCATTGGACATCTTCGCCCACACGGGCCCCTACGAGACGTTCTGCCAGACCGTGCAGGAGGCCATGGCCAGTGGCGTGCCGGTGATCGCGCCCGCCGCCGGAGGGCCGCTGGACCTCGTCGCACACAGCCGGACCGGGCTCCTCGTCGCACCCGGCGACCCGGCCGCCGTACGCGACGCCGTCTGGTCGCTCGCCGCTGACCCGCTGCGCCGCCTCGCCTACGGGGCGGCCGGCCGCAGCACGGTCGAAGGGCGGACCTGGGCGGCTGTCGGGGACCAACTCGTCGGCCACTACGAAGAGGTCCTCGACGCGCGGACGGCGGTGGCGGCATGAGCGGGCTGCGGATCGTACGTCTCGCCAACTTCGTCGCGCCCTCCTCGGGCGGACTGCGCACCGCCCTGCGGGAGTTGGGCGCCGGCTACCGCGCCGCCGGGCACGAGCCCGTCCTGATCGTTCCGGGAGAGCGGGCCGACGAGCACGACAGCGCGCAGGGCCGCGTCATCAGGCTGCCGGGGACGCCGCTTCCCGGCACCGGCGGCTACCGCGTCCTCACCGACCGGCGGCGCGTGAGCGAACTGCTCGAACGCCTCGCTCCCGACCGTATCGAGGTGTCCGACCGCACGACGCTGAGGTGGACGGGGGAGTGGGCGCGGCGCGCCCGGGTGCCCGCCGTGATGGTGTCCCACGAGACGGCCGACGGGGTCCTGCGGACCTGGGGACTTCCCGAGAAGTTCGCCCTGCGCGCCGCCGACGCGCTCAACTCCCGCACCGCGCACGCCTACGCGCGCGTGGTGTGCACGACCGAGTACGCGGAGCGCGAGTTCATCCGCATCGGGGCGCGCAACGTCGTGCGCGCCCCGCTCGGCGTCGATCTGGAGCGGTGCCGTCCGAGCCTGCGGGACCCGGCCGTGCGGGAGCGGTACGCGCGCGTGGGCGAGGCGCTGCTCGTCATGTGCTCGCGGCTCTCCGTGGAGAAGCGGCCCGGCACCGCGCTCGACGCCCTGGCCGCGCTCCGCCGCCGCGGGACGCAGGCGGTGCTCGTCGTCGCCGGGGACGGGCCGTTGCGGGCCCGGCTCGAACAGCAGGCGCGCGCACGGAGGTTGCCGGTGACGTTCCTCGGGCACGTGGCCGACCGCGGGCAACTCGCGGCGTTGCAGGCCGCCGCCGACGTGTGTCTCGCGCCGGGTCCGGCGGAGACGTTCGGGCTCGCCGCGCTCGAGGCCATGGCCTGTGGCACTCCCGTCGTCGCCAGCGCGTCGTCGGCGCTGCCCGAGGTCGTGGGCCCCGCCGGGGGAGTCGCGCAGGACACCGGCGAGGCCTTCGCCGTCGCGGTCGATGAGCTCGTCGCGCGGCCCAGGGACGAACGCCGCGAGGCGGCACGCGCGCGTGCCGAGTGCTTCGGATGGGACGCCGCGGTGGACGCCTTCCTGCAGGCGCATGACGCGGTACGGGTGACGGCCGACGTGCCGCGCCAGACGACCGCCGACGTGTCTCTCCTGGGGACGGCCGACGTGCCTGTACGGGTGAGCGGGCGGGATGCCGTATGAGCGCGGTCCTGCGGTTCGTCGCCCTGGGTGACTCCCTCACCGAAGGGCTCGGCGACCCGGTCGGCGACGGCTGGCGGGGCTGGGCCGCGCTGCTCTGTGCCGGGCTTGCCCCGGACGGCATGCCCGTGGAGTTCCGCAACTTCGCGGCGAGCGGCGCCCAGACGCATGACGTCCTTGGCCGTCAGATGCCGGAGGCGCTCGCCCTGAGGCCCGACATCGTCTCCGTCCTCGTGGGCGTGAACGACACCCTGCGCCGCACGTTCGACATCCACGCCGTGGCCGCCCGCCTCGACCATGTGTACGCGGCGTTCACGGAGCAGGGCGCGGTCCTGCTCACGGCGTGCCTGCCCGACCCCGGCACCATGCTGGGGCTGCCCGGTCTGCTCGGCCAGCCTCTCGCGAGGCGCCAGCAGGCGGTGAACTCGGTCGTCCACGCCCTGTCCGAGCGCTACGGCGCCGTGCATCTGCACGCGGCCGAGGGGGCATGGGTCGCCGACCGTGCCATGTGGAGCGCGGACCGGCTGCACCCCGGCGAACGGGGGCACCGCATGCTCGCCGCGCGGTTCCACGCCCTGCTCGCGGCCGACGGGCGCGCCCAGGGCACACCGCCGTCGCAGCAGCCCGAACGGCCCGCGCCCACGCGCTCGGCGAGCCTGTTGTGGCTCGCCACGGCGGGCACGGGCTGGGTCGCACGGCGGTGCACCGACCTGCTCCCCCAGCTCCTCACCCTCGCCGCGGACGAACTGCGCCACCGGGCCCGCGGTACCAGCGCCCGCCTCGACCTGCGGGCGTCCAGCTCGGTGGTCTCGGCGCTCGCGGCGCTGGCGGCCGTGGAACAGGCGGACGCGGCGTGAGGGGCGGACGGCGGGTGAGGTGACGTGGTGAGGGGCGTGTGGGGCACCACGCGACGGCGGCTCGGTGGCCCGGTATTCCGGTGGCCGGCGGTCGCTGTGGGGTCTTCCGTCAGCGGCCCGCCGCCAGGACAAAACGGACCGGTGTGCCAGGGGTCGCCTGTGCCGCGGCGGGCAGGTCTGCCTGGCGGACGACGGCGACCACGGGATAGCCGCCCGTTGTCGGGTGGTCGGCGAGGAACACGACCGGCCTGCCGTCCGGCGGTACCTGTACGGCTCCCAGGACCATTCCCTCACTGGGGAGTTCACCCTCCGATGCCCTGAGCAGCGGCGGGCCCTGTGTGCGCAGGCCGATGCGGTTGCTCGCCGACGACACGTGGTACGCGCGCGTGGTCAGCGTCCGCAGGGACGCCGCCGTGAACCAGTCCGCGCGCGGCCCGAGCGAGATCCGCAGCACCAGTTCGCGGGGCGGCGCCGGCTGCGGGGCCACGTCCACGCGCGCGTGCGCCGACGACACCGTGCCCAGCGGGAGCACCGTGCCGTCCGCGAGGGGGGCGGGGCCGAGCCCGGAGAGCAGGTCGGTCGACCGGCTGCCGAGGACCGGCTCGACGGCCACCCCACCGGCGAACGCCGCGTAACTGCGTACTCCGCAGAGCGCGGGTCCGAGGTCGAGGAGCGCCCCGGCAGGGACCCGTACCGGCGTGCCCCAGGCGACCGGACGCCCGTCCACCGTCATCGCGCACGGCGCGCCCACCACGGCCACCGTCACATCACAACGCGGCTGTACGGCACATCCGTTGAGGGTGGTCTCCAGGACGGCGGCCCCGCGCGGGTTGCCGACGAGGCGGTTGGCGAGGCGGGCCGCCGGGAGGTCGAGCGCGCCGGAGTGCGGCACCCCGAGATGCGCGTGCCCGGGCCGGCCCTCGTCCTGCACGGTGGTCAGCGCTCCGGCCCGGACGACGGCCATGGCACGGTCCGTCACGCGGTCACCTCCGGCACGAAACGGACCCGGGTCCCCGGGGCGAGGAGCGCGGCGGGCACGCGCGCGTGGTCCCACAGCACGGTGTCCGTCGTCCCGATCAGCTGCCAGCCGCCGGGCGACGAGCGCGGGTACACACCCGTGTAAGGCCCCGCGAGCGCCACGGAGCCCGCGGGGACGGACGTGCGCGGCGTCGTCCGGCGCGGCACGTCGTAGCGGGCCGGCAGCCCCGTCAGATAGCCGAAGCCGGGCGCGAACCCGCAGAAGGCCACCCGGAATTCGGCCTCCGCGTGGATGCGCGGCACCTCCTCGACAGCGACGCCCCACAGCGCGGCGACGTCCGCCAGGTCGGGACCGTCGTAGCGGACGGGGAGGTGCACGGCGTCGTCCGCGCGCGGAGGCAGCCGCGGGAGCTCCCAGTGAGGCAGCTGCGCGGCGAGCCCGCCCGCGGGTTCGTCGAGGCCGTCGAGGAGGACCGTGCGGGCCGCGGGCACGATCTCGCGTACGCGCAGCTCGCCCGCGGCGCGGCGGCGCAGCAGCTCGGCATGGAGCGCCGCGGCCTCCTCGCCTCCGCAGACCTCGATGAGCAGGGCCCGGTCGCCGACCGGAAGGGCCTTCATGCGAAGGCCTCCACCCGGACTCCCGCCGACTCCAGTTGCGCCCGTACCCGTCGGGCGAGGTCCACCGCGCCCGGGGTGTCCCCGTGCAGGCACAGAGACCGCGCGCGTACGGAGATCCGCTCGCCGTCGTGTGAGGCGACCGTTCCGAAGCGGGCCAGGCCGACGGACCGCTCGACCACGGACTCGGGGTCCGTCACCACGGCGCCCTCGCTGCCGCGCGGCACGAGCGTGCCCCGCGCGGTGTAGGCCCGGTCCGCGAACGCCTCGGTCACCACGGGCAGTCCGGCCTCGCCCGCCACCTTCAGGAGATGTGACCCGGGCAGTCCGAGGACGGGCAGGGTGTCATCCGCGAGGCGGACGCCGTCGACGACCGCGCGGGCCTGTTCCTCGTCGTGGACGACACGGTTGTAGAGCGCTCCGTGCGGCTTGACGTAGGCCACCCGCGTGCCCGCCGCGCGCGTGAAGACCTCCAAGGCGCCGATCTGGTACGCCACTTCGGCCGCCAGCTCGTCGGGCGGCACGTCCATGGCGCGCCGCCCGAAACCCGCCAGATCCCGGTACGAGACCTGGGCGCCGACCCGGACACCATGCTCGGCCGCGAGGGCGCACACGCGGCGCATCGTGGCCGCGTCCCCGGCGTGGAAGCCGCAGGCCACGTTGGCGCTCGTGACGACGGACAGGAGCTGCTCGTCGTCGGTGAGGCGCCAGCGGCCGAAGCCCTCGCCGAGGTCGGCGTTGAGGTCGATGGTCACGGCCGCGGGTGGGGCCTGCGTGGTCAGTGAGGTCATGGAACCCTCTTCTTCCGGTGGGGTGTTGCGGGATCAGGCGACGCGGTACTTCTCGTCGCGCGCGTCGGTCAGGAACATCCGGCCGGGCGCGTGCGTGATGGCGAACGGCGGCCGGGAGGCCATCACCGCGGCCTGGGGAGTGACGCCGCACGCCCAGAACACCGGGATGTCGCCCTGCTGCGCGGCCACGGGATCGCCGAAGTCCGGCCGCCCGAGATCCTCGATGCCGAGCCCGGACGGCTCACCGCAGTGCACCGGGCTGCCATGGACGGCGGGCAGCAGCGCGCTCTCCCGGATCGCCGCCGCGAGATGCTCCGGCGGGACCGGGCGCATCGACACCACCATCGGCCCCTGGAGCCGCCCGGCGGGCCGGCACTGGCGGCTGGTCGTGTACATCGCGACGTTGAGGCCCTGTTCGATGTGGCGCATCGGCACACCGGCCTCGGACAGCGCCCACTCGAACGTGAAGCTGCACCCGATGAGGAACGACACGAGGTCGTCGCGCCAGTGGCGTACGACGTCCGTGGGCTCGTCGGTCAGCTCGCCGTGCTCCCACACCCGGTAGCGCGGCAGGTCGGTACGCAGATCGGCGCCGGGAGCCAGCGGGGTGGTCCAGGCCCCCGCGTCCGTGACGTCCAGTACGGGACAGGGCTTGGGGTTGCGCTGGCAGAACAGCAGCATTTCGTAGGCCCAGTCGGCGGGGACCGAGATGAGGTTGGCCTGCGTGTGGCCGCGCGACCAGCCCGCGGTCGGCCCCGAGGCGCCGGCGCGGATGCGGGCGCGGGCCTCGGCCGGGCTCCACGCGTGCGCGTGGCCGTCGACGAGTTCCGTGCCGGTCGGGGGCGAGTCGGGAGTGACGGACTCCGTGGCGCGGTCCTGCGTGCGGTTCACAGGAGCTCCCTTCCACGGGTCTCGGGCAGCCCGAAGAGGGCGATCACAGCGAGTGCGTACCCCACCGCACCGAAGATCAGGGCGCCGCCCACACCCCAGCTGTCGGCGAGGTACCCGACGAGCGTGGGGAAGACCGCTCCGACGGCACGCCCGGTGTTGTACGTGAAGCCCTGTCCCGTGCCGCGCACGGCCGTCGGGTAGAGCTCGCTGAGGAACGAGCCGAAGCCGCTGAAAATGGCCGACATACAGAAGCCGAGCGGGAAACCGAGCACAAGGAGAAGGCCGTTGGACCCGTCGGGAATGCTCGTGTAGGCGGCGATGCTCGCCGCGGACAGCACCGCGAAGAGCGTGATGTTCCGCTTACGGCCGAGACGGTCGGTGAGATAGCCCCCGGTCAGATAGCCGGCGAAGGCGCCGGAGATCAGGAACGTGAGATAGCCGCCCGTGCCGACGACGGTCAGGCCGCGTTCCGTCTTGAGGTACGTGGGCACCCAGGTGGCGAGTGTGTAGTAGCCGCCCTGGACACCCGTCGACAGGAGGACGGCGAACAGGGTGACGCGCCGAAGGCCCGGAGCGAAGATGGCCGAGAAGGAGCCCTTCTGCGCACTCGTGCCCAGCTGTTCGGTCGCCTTGGGGGCGTCGTGCACGCGGCGCCGTACCCACAGGACGAGGAGCGCGGGGAGCGCCCCGGTCCAGAACATCACGCGCCACGCGAGGTCGTTGCCGAGGAACTGGAACACCAGGGTGTAGACGACCGCGGCGAGCGCCCAGCCGACCGCCCACGCGCTCTGCACCGCTCCCAGGGTGCGGCCGCGGTTCCTGGCCGTGGCGTACTCGGCGACGAGGATCGCGCCGACCGCCCACTCGCCGCCGAAGCCGAGGCCCTGGAGGGCGCGGAAGACCAGCAGTGTCTCGTAGTTGGGGGCGAAGCCGCAGGCCACGGTGAAGACCGCGTACGTGATGACCGTGATCAGCAGGGCCTTCACGCGGCCGATGCGGTCCGCCACCACTCCGGCGACGGCGCCGCCGACCGCGGAGACGACGAGCGTGACCGTCGTCAGCAGGCCGGTCTGGCCGCTGTCGAGACCGAAGTACGCGGCCAGCGCGACCATGCTCAGTGGCAGCGTGAAGTAGTCGTACGAGTCGAGCGCATAGCCGCCGAAGGCGCCCCCGAAGGCGCGTCGGCCGCGCGGGCCGAGATCGCGCAGCCATCCGAACGTGCCCTCGGAGGGCGGGAGTTCACCAGGGCGTGCGGGGGAGTCGGTCACGGTCGCGTCGGGCGGTGGGGTCGTGCTCATGGGCACCTCGCAGGAGGGGATTGGGTGCTTCCTGAGTGAGCTGAACCGATGGGCGCGGTCCGTGCGGGGAACAGCGCCTGTCCGCCAAGGTAGAGGATCGTTGAACGATCCCTCAATACCCATGTTGTTTCGTTCTGGTATCTGCGCTTGAATTCGGGCGTGGCCGAACTGAACGGACTGGCGGACGACCGCGCGCTCCTGGGGCGCACCAGCACCGCCGAGCGGGTCGCGGACATCCTCAGGAGCCGCATCGCGGAGGGGTACTTCCCGCCCGGGACGCGCCTGTCGGAGGACAGCATCGGCGGCGCACTCGGCGTCTCGCGCAACACGCTGCGCGAGGCGTTCCGGCTGCTCACCCACGAGCGGCTCCTCGTGCACCAGCTCAACCGCGGCGTCTTCGTGCGCGTGCTCACCGTCGAGGACGTCGAGGACATCTACCTCACGCGCCGCCTCGTCGAGTGCGCCGTCGTACGCGGCCTCGGCCGGCCCCCGTACGACCTCGGCGCCGTGGCCGACGCGGTCGCCGACGGGCACCGCGCCGCCAAGGCACGGGAGTGGAAGGGCGTCTCCACCGCCAACATCCACTTCCACCGGGAGCTCGTGGCACTCGCGGGCAGCGCGCGGACCGACGAGCTGATGCGCAGCGTCTTCGCCGAACTGCGCCTCGCGTTCCACGTCGTGGACGACCCCCGCCGCCTGCACGAGCCCTATCTCGCCCGCAACAAGGAGATCCTCGAGACCCTGGAGGCGGGGCGCCGCGACGACGCCGAGCGGCTGCTCTCCCAGTACCTCGACGACTCCCGCGAGGGTCTGGTCGACGTGTACGGCCGACGGGTCGCGGAAGGCGAACGGCCGGACGCCTGACAGCCACCGTTCCCGGCGGTGCGGGGGTTCGCGGGGCGTGCGGTGCGGGCGGTCGCTTCTGCGCCGTTTCGACCGTTGTCAGACCTAGGACCTAGTCTGTGCTCCGTGACTTCGCCTGCCACCACGGAATCCGTTCCGCCCCAGCTCAGCGCGGGACCGCGGCCCGCACCGGGCCCGGCCGCCGACGAAGGGCTCGCGCGCCGCCTTCGCGCGCTCGCCTGCACCGCGCCGCTGCACGACCTCGACGTGCGCAAGGCCAATCTCGCGGGCGAGTACTCCGGATACGGCATGGCAGAGGTGGCGCTCTCCGCCATCGACCTCGTCACACTCAACATGGACTTCGACACCGGCGCCGACCACGAGCAGATAGTGGCCAGGCTCATCCCCCGCGTCGGCGCACAGGCCCCGCAGCGCCCCGCCGCCGAGCACGAGCGCGTGGCCCGCTGGGTCCTGGAGAACCTGATCAACGTCGGCAGCGTCGACCGCGGCTTCCGCGCCGTGTACGGCACGTTCGCGCCCGACGGCTCCTATGTCCGCAGGGACTACGACTTCAAGCTGATCGAGGAAGTCGCCGGCTACGGGGGCAGCGTCTACCTCCGCACCACCGACGAAGCGGTCAACGTCCTGGTGGGCGCCCTCGACACCGACGTCACGAGCGCCCAGATCGCCGCCGAGGTGAAGCTGGAAGTGCTGATCAACCGCGGCCGTCTCGCCGATGCCCAGCTCGCCGCCGAGCAGGCCAGGTACCGGACGGTGCAGTACTCCGAGACCCTCCGAAGGGCCCTGGACGCGACCCGGAGGAACGTCCGAGCGGTGGACTGGCTGAACGCCGTCCCGGACATGATCGCCGAGGCGCTCGACCACGTCGCCGACCGGTACCGCCACGAGAACGCGATCCTCACGAACATCCGCAAGGCCCGCGACGAGTCCGAGGACCCCGAGCACAAGCGGCGCGCCGCCGAGCTCGTCGACATCGTCAAGGACTGCATCCGCCGGCACACACAGCTCCAGTCCCGCCTCCTCGAAGCAGGCCCATTGTTCCGCGCCGAGCAGGACCGGCAGGCCTTCGCCGCTCCGTCCGCGCGCACGGGCCTCGACCTGTACGGGCAGCTCGTCGCGCCGCTGCTGCCGCTGCCGGTCGAGCAGGCGAGCCGTGTCACCGACGCGTTCTTCGCGCGCGGGACAGGCATGCGCACGCCCGTGTCCGTACGGGTCGGGGACCTGATCGACATACTGCTGACGCCGCCCCAGGAGCGGGAGCACCTCGGCGTCGAGATGCCCGAGCCCGACCTGATCGCGACGCCCGACGACAGCCGGTTCAGCGAGGAGCAGCTGGCGAGCGCCATGGAGCTGCTCGACCTGCCCTCCGACGCGCCGCGCCGGCTCTCCGGACTGCTCGCCGAGGCGCGCCGCCGCGACCCCGAACTGCCTTATCTGGTCGCCCTGCTGTCCGTCCACGCGGCCAGCCCGCCGGTCGGCACGGCCTACCGGCAGGGCGAGGAGAAGCTGCTGTTCGCCGTGGACGACGGCACCGAGCTCGACGACCCGGAGTTCGGCGGCGCCGACCTCGTCGTCGGCACGGCCCTCCTGGACGCCGCAGGCATGGCGGCCGACCGGACGGAGGCCGCGTAGTGCCGACCGCATCGCACCGGGCGTCACCGCCGCGCGTCGCTGATACCGACGTACTCCCGAGCCTCGCCGTAGACCCGACCAAGGAGCACCAGCCGTGACCGATCACCCCGCAGAGCACGCCGCGTGGGGCGAGACGGAGCCCTCTCAGGCTCCGGCGGCCGGCGCGCCCGTCACCCCGGCCGACGCCGCCGACGCGGCCCGCCTCGTGGCCTTCGGCCTCCAGCCCAAGCTGCAGCCCGCTCGCGACCAGGAGTACGCCGAGCTGCTGCGCCGCTACCGCGAGGACCCGCCGTTCGCGCGGCTCGCCGACGCCGTCGCCGCCGGGCTCGGCCTCGTCGTCCTGGAGGTCTCCACGCGCGCGGGGATGGCCGTGACCGCCGCTGAGGACTCCGTCTTCGCCGTCCGGATGGGCGACTACGCGCGCCGCACCTCCGCCGACGGCAGCGACCGCTTCCTGCACGGCCTCGCGCACCTCGCCGTCGCCGCGATGGCGTTCCCGCGCCCCGAGGACCTCGCCGACGACGGCTACATCGGCCGCGTCACGGTCAACGGCGTGGACGCCTTCGTCCGCCAGGCCTGCCGCCGCCTGGAGGAGCGCGCCGAGGAGCGGGGCGAGAACACCGACCCGGCCTCCGACGCCCCGGGCCTCGAGGCCGCGTGGCGCATCTGGGCCAGGCGCAGCTCGACCGGCGCGACGAAGGACGCGCGCCGCCTCGCCGGATCCACCACCGGCATCGTCGCCAAGGCCGTCGCGTTCCTCACCGACTCCGGGTTCCTGCAGAGAACGGGCGACGACTCGGGCGGCACCTACCGCACCACGGCCCGCTACCAGCTCCAGGTCCGCGACCTGGCCGGCACCGCCGCCCTCTCCGAGCTGGCGGACCTCGGCATCGTGCCCGTCACGGACGGCTCCGCGAGCCTCCTGCCGCCTGCGGACGAGGACGACGGGGAGCTCGTGGCCGACGCGGGACTCCCGTTCCACTCCTGACCGGCCACGCGCTACCGCCCCACGCACCACGACACACCGCCTCACCGACTTACTACGACGAGAGTCCGCCGCCATGTACGAGCTGTCCCGGATTCGCCTCTACTCCATCGGGCCCGCCGGTGCGCGCTACGCCGACACCGTCCTGGACCTGCGGGGCGTCGGCGAGCCCGTGCCCGACCCCGCCCCCACCCAGGCGGAGTTCTTCGAGGACGAGCCCGTCGGGCCGCCGCGGCGCCCGGCGCCCGCGGGCGTGCTCTTCCTGGAGAACGGCGGCGGCAAGTCGGTCCTCCTCAAGCTCATCTTCTCCGTGATGCTGCCGGGCCACCGGAACACGCTCGGCGGCGCCAGCTCCGGCGTGCTGCGCAAGTTCCTGCTCGCCGACGACTGCGGGCACGTGGCCCTGGAGTGGCAGCACACCCTCACGGGCGAGTGCGTCGTCGTCGGCAAGGTCAGTGAGTGGCGGGGCCGGCAGGTCTCGAACGACCCGCGCAAGTTCGCCGAGGCCTGGTACTCGCTGCGGCCCGGGCCCGGCATGAGCCTGGACTCGCTGCCCGTCGCCGAGTCCTCGGCCGTACGGTCCTCGGCCGAGGGCGTCTCGGGCGCGCAGGGGCGGCGGCGCACCATGAAGGGCTTCCGGGACGCACTGACCGACGCGGGCAAGGCGTACCCGCACCTCGAAGTGCACTGGGAAGAGATCCACGACCGGTGGAACGAGCACCTGGGTGACCTCGGCCTCGACCCCGAACTCTTCCGCTACCAGCGCGAGATGAACGCGGACGAGGGTGAGGCCGCGGGCCTCTTCGCCGTCAAGAAGGACTCCGACTTCACCGACCTGCTCCTGCGGGCCGTCACCGACACCCGGGACACGGACGGGCTGGCAGACCTGGTCAGCGGGTTCGGCAACAAGCTGGGGCGGCGCGCCGAGCTGATCGCCGAGCGCGAGTTCACCGCCGGCTCCGTGGACCTCCTCGGCCGCATCGTGGACGCCGCGGACACCCGGGCACGCGCGCGTGACGTGCACGCCGGAGCCGAGCGCCGCACCCGCACCCTGGCCCGCAGGCTCGCCGCCCGTGCCGCCCTGGAGCGCGGCCGTGGCGCCGACCTCGCCCAGCAGGTCACCGCCGCCGCGCACACCGTCGGCGAGGCGGAGCAGGCCCGCGGCCGCGGCGCCCTGATCGCTTCCGAACTCGCATACCGGCACGCCTCGTTGGCGCTCGCCGGAGCCGAGAAGGCCGCCGCAGCGCAGAAGCGTGAGCTGGCCGACGCGCGCACCCTGCACGCTGCCTGGCAGGCCGCCGAGGCCGTCCTGCGCCACCGCGCCGCCGCCGACCGCTCCGCGCGCGTGGCCGTCGCCATCCGCGAGGCCGAACGGGACGCCGCCCCGGCCCTCGCCGCCCGCGCCAAGGCCGCCGCCGACCTCGTACGCGCCCTGCACGCAGCCGCCGAGAGCGCCGAGGAGCTGGCCAACGAGGGCGAGGAGCGCTCCGCCGCGCTCCAGGAGACGGGCGAGACCGCTCACCGCGACGCGACCGTCGCCGCGACCGAGGCGCAGCGCGCCCGCAGCGAGGTCGGGCACCTGCGGCAGCGGCTCTCCGAGGTCGAACAGGAGACCGCCGAGGCGGTACGGGCCGGCTGGCTCGACGACACGGCGCCCGACGCCGACCCCGCGCGCGCGGCGCTCGCCGCGAGCGACGCGGAGAAGACCACGGTCGCCGCCTGGGACACGGCGCGTGACGCCGCACGGCGCGCGAGCGAGCACGCCCGGGAGGCGGCGGGCGCCGAGGCCCGCGCCGAACTCACCGCGGCCCGCGCCGCGGACGCCGCCACGGCCGCCGAGCACGCGTACGGGGCCGAGCACCGCGCCGCCGGTTCCCTCGCGGGCGAAGAGCGCGTCGCGGAGCTGCTCGGACTGACGGGGGTCCCCGGGATCCCCGCCGCAGGGGTGCCCGCTCCCCGGGGCGCGGCGGCCGACGGAGCCTCGACCGGGCACGCGCGCATGGCGACCGTCACCCGCGACCTCACCGAAACGCGGCTCACGGCCGAGGAGTTGGACCGCGCGGCCGACGACCTCAAGGCGCTGCTCGACGACGGCGTCGCCTCCGCCGAGCGCCAGCTCTTCGACCTGCGCACGGCCGCGGCCGACGACGCCCGCATCCTGGGCGCGCTCGGCGACGGCGGGCTCCTGCCGCCGGGACCCGACGTCCTCGCCACCGTCGAGTTCCTCGGCGAGCACGGCATCCCCGCCCTGCCCGGCTGGCGCTACCTCGCCCAGGCCGTCGACCCCGCCGACCACGCGCGCGTGCTCGCCGCACGCCCCGAGCTCGTCGACGGCGTCGTCATCACCGACCCCGACACGCACGCCCGGGCCCGCGAGGCACTCGCCGGCGCCGCGCTGCTGCCCCGCTCCGCCGTCGCCGTCGGCACGGCGGCCGCCCTGCTCGCCCCGACACCCCACGAGGAGACCGGCGACAGCGGCGTCTCCGGTGTCTTCGGTGTATTCCTCGTGCCGCCGAACCCGGCGATGCACGACGAGCAGGCCGCCGACGAGGAGCGGCAGGCGCTGCGCACGCGCGCGACCGAGCGCGACGAGGAGATCCGCGCCCTGGCCGCCCGGCTCTCCAAGGACCGGGAGCTCGCCGCCCGTATCGGCTCCTGGCGCACCGGCTGCCCGGCCGGACGCCTCGCCGAACTGGCCGCCGCCGCACAGGAGGCACGCGCCTTCGCCGACGAGGCCGAGGCCGAGCTCGCCGAGGCCCGCACGGTCCGCGCCGAGGCCGAGGAGACCGCGGTCGAGGCGACCCGCGTACGCGACGAGCGGCAGGACGCGGCCCAGCGCGCGCGGCGCGTCGCCGACGCCCTCGCGGGCCTCGCGTTCCGGCTGCGCGAGCGCGCCGGCTGGCAGGTCAAGGTGCGCGAACTCGCCGACGAGGCCGTCGAGTCGGAGGCACGCGCCCAGACCTGCCTGGAGCGCGCCCGCTCCGCCGACGAGGACCGCAGGGCGGCACAGCGCGCCGCTGATGACGCCCGCCGAACCGCCCGTGCCCTGCGCGCCGAACGCGCGGAGATCGCCGGCGCCCCCGACGACGTACCGGCGGACCCGGAGCAGCCCGCCCCAAAGACGCCGAAGCCGTCGCTGCCCGCGCTGCGCGAGGCGTACCGCGCGGCCTCCCAGGTCTACGAGAAGGTCGGTGTCGGCGCCGACCTGCGAGCCGAGCAGGCCCGCGCGGAGAGCGACGAGAGTGCCGCGCTCGCCGAGCTCGACCGGCTCAGCAACAAGGTCCGCACCCGCGCGGCCCAGCTCCTCGAGTCCCCGGACGGCTCCGACGGACCGTCACGGCAGGCCGCCGCGGCCCGCGCCGACGAGCTCGTTCAGCTCCTGGAGGCCCGCGTCTCCACCGCGAGTGAGCAGCTCGGACGTCTGCGCGGCGAGGCCGAGCGGCACGCGCCCGAGGACGGCGACGCCCACACCGAGCTGCCCGACGACCTCGTCCCCACCGGCGCCGAGCACGCCCAGACGCTCCTGCGCACCGCCACGGGCGAACTCGCCGCGCGCACCGAGGCGTTGACCGTGGCCCGCGCCGCCCACACTGAACTCCTCGACGCCCACCGCGCCGCCGCGGACGCGACCGGCGGCTTCGAGGAGACCGCAGCGCTCCTCAAGGACCTGCTGCGCGAGCATCCCGACCGGCACGAGAGCGAGCAGGACGAGCCCGAGCCCTACCCCGGGACCCTCGAAGAGGCCCGGCACGCGGCGGCCGAGGCCCGGCGCTCCCTGCGCGGCTGCGCCGCCGACCTGTCTGCCGCCGAGGCCGCCGTGCGCGACGCGAGTGACATCCTCGTACGGCACGCGAACGCCACCCGCTACGAGCAGGTGCGCACGCCGGCCCGGCAACAGATCCGCGAGCTGCCCGCCTCGGCGCTGCCGGAGCACGCACAGAAGTGGGCGGACGCGTTCGCACCCCGGCTGCGCGTCCTGACCGACGAGCTGGAGCAGTTGGAGCGCAACCGCGACTCGATCGTGGACCGGCTGCGCGGGCTCGTCGAGTCGGCGCTCGCCACACTGCGGTCCGCCCAGCGCCTGTCCCGCCTCCCGGAGGGGCTCGGCGAGTGGTCGGGCCAGGAGTTCGTGCGCATCCGCTTCGAGGAGCCCGACCAGGCGACCCTCGTGGAGCGGCTCGGCGAGGTCGTCGACGAGGCGACCCGCGCCGCCGTCAAGAAGAACTCCGACCTGCGCCGCGACGGCATGTCCCTGCTCCTGCGCGGTGTCGGCGCGGCGCTCCAGCCCAAGGGCATCGCCGTGGAAATCCTCAAGCCGGACGCCGTGCTGCGCGCCGAGCGGGTCCCCGTCGGACAGATGGGCGACGTGTTCTCCGGCGGCCAGCTCCTCACCGCGGCCATCGCCCTGTACTGCACGATGGCCGCCCTGCGCTCGAACGACCGGGGCCGCGACAAGCACCGGCACGCGGGCACGCTGTTCCTCGACAACCCGATCGGCCGCGCCAACGCCACGTACCTGCTCGAACTCCAGCGGGCCGTGTCGGACGCGCTCGGCGTGCAGCTCCTGTACACCACCGGCCTGTTCGACACGACGGCACTCGCCGAGTTCCCGCTGGTCATCAGGCTGCGCAACGACGCGGACCTCAGGGCCGGGCTGAAGTACATCAGCGTCGAGGAGCACCTGCGGCCGGGCCTGCCGCAGCAGGACCCGGCCGAGGAGACCGTGCACGGAGAGATCACGGCAACGCGCATGTACAAGCGCCCCGCGAACCAGCCCGGTTAGGGGGTGTCCGGCCCTGATCCGCCGCACACCCCCTGGAGAGCGAGAGCCGAGCCCGTCGCATCAGGCCTCCGCGCGCAGCAGATCGGCGCACTTCTCGCCGATCATCATCGTCGTGATGCACGGATTGACCGTGACGAGGTCCGGCATCACGGAACCGTCGGCGACGCGCAGGCCCTCGGTCCCCTTCACGCGCAGCCGCGCGTCGAGCGGGGCCGAGGCATCGTCGTCCGCGCCCATCTTCACCGTGCAGGCCGGGTGGTAGACGGTGTTGTGCGTCTTGTGGATGTAGTCGAGCAGCTCTTCGTCGGTGCGGACATCAGGCCCGGGGGCCAGCTCCGCGCCCGCCCAGCCGCCGAGCGCGGGCTGCTCCGCGATCCGCCGCGCCAGCTTCAGCCCGTACGTCATCACGCGCGCGTCGTGCTCGTGCGTGAAGTACCGCGGGTCGACGAGCGGCTTGTCCCGGTAGTCGCGGGTGCGCAGCCGCACGGTGCCGCGTGACTTCGCGCGTGTCACGTTGGGCGTGAGGCAGAAGGCGTTCTCCGACGTCGGATAGCCGTACCGCGCGGTGTTCATGTCGAAGGGCACGGAGCCGTAGTGGAACATCAGGTCGGGCCGGTCGAGGCCGGGCTCGGTGTCGTAGAAGATGCCGGCCTCCCACCACTGGCTGGACGTGGTGGTCATCGGCTGCTTCGCCTCCCACATGATCACCCCCTCGGGGTGGTCCTGGAGGTTCTCGCCGACCCCGGGGGAGTCCACGAGCACGTCCACGCCCCTCTCGCGCAGATGACCGGCCGGGCCTATCCCGGACAGCATGAGGAGCTTGGGCGAGTCGATGGAGCCGCAGGAGAGGACCACCTCGCGGCGGGCCCGCACCGTCCTGGTGTGGATGAGGTCGGGGTCGAGGTACTCGGCGCCCACGCAGCGCCGGCCCTCGAAGACGAGCCGCTTGGCCCGCACCCCCGTCCGCACAGAGAGGTTGGGCCGCTTGCCCATGACCGGGTGCAGATAGGCGACCGAGGACGACTGGCGGATGTTGTCCTCGTCGGAGTTGATCTGGAACCAGTTGGCGCCGCGCACCACCGTGCGGCCCGTGTTGAACGGAGTGGTCGGGATGCCCGCCTGGGCGCAGGCCGCCAGCAGCGCGCTGCCGCACGGGTCCGCGCCCTTGAGGGAGCGCAGCTTCACCGGGCCGGAGCGGCCGTGGTGGTCCCCGGGGGCGTCGTTGTTCTCCAGGCGCTTGTAGAGCGGGAACACGTCGGCCGCGCCCCAGCCCGTGCACCCCGCCGCCGCCCAGTCGTCCAGGTCCTCGGCCGGCGCCCAGAAGGCGATGCACGAGTTGTGGGACGAGCAGCCGCCGAGGACCCTGGCGCGCGCGTGCCGCATGAAACTGTTGCCGCTGGTCTGGGGCTCGACCGGGTAGTCCCAGTCGTATCCGGAATCCAACAGGGCCATCCAGCGGTCCAGTTGGAGGACGTTGTCGTCGCCGACGTCGCTCGGTCCCGCCTCCAGGACGCACACGCTGACGGACGGGTCCTCGGACAGGCGCGCCGCGACGACGTTCCCGGCGGTGCCTCCGCCGACCACGACGTAGTCGAAGACGTCAGAGTTCATGGGGTGGTGACCTCCTCCAGTGGGGCAACGGTTCGGGCGGGCTCGGCCGCGTGTTCGGCGAGGACACCGGTGCGGTGTCGCTGGACGAACCAGTAGTAGGCGAAGCCGCCGCCCGCGATCACCGCGATGAACAGGACGGCGCCCCAGCGCAGATACCAGTGGTAGGGGGCGGCGCTGTTGTAGACGGCCGCGCGCGGCCAGATCAGGTTGAGCGTCATGGCGCCGCCCCACAGCACGGCGATGATGTTGACGGGAAGCCCCCAGCGGCCGAGGGAGAACTTCCCGTCGCTCGCCGGCTGCCACGTGCCGCGCAGCCGCGCCACCAGCATCGGGGCGGTGACCAGCAGATAGGCGAGGTAGATCATGATGATGCCGATGCTGGTGACCACGGTGAAGATCTGCGGCTGGCGGATGTTGACGACCAGGATCGCGAGCGCCAGTACGCCGATGACCACGGCCGGCACGACCGGCGTCTTGAAGCGCGGGCTGACCCGGCCGAGGACGGACGACGCCGGCAGGTTGTTGTCGCGCGACATCGCGAAGGCGAGGCGGATCGCCGCGGTGTGCACGGCGAGCGCGCACACCGTGACCGCGATCAGCACGCACCACAGCATCGCCTTGCCGGCCGTCGGGCCGAGTACGTCGAGGACGACGTACTGCAGGCCGTCCGTCGACAGCTTTCCGCCGGTCAGGCTCGACACGCTCATCAGGGCGAGCAGCAGGATCAGCCCGCCGAGGACGAACGAGGCGACGATCGCGCGGATGATGGCGCGCGGCGCGCCCCGCGTCGGGTCGAGGGACTCCTCGCCGAGCGAGGCCGCCGTGTCGAAGCCGTACATCACGTACGCGGAGGCCAGCGACGCGACGAGGAACGCGCTCAGGTAGCCGAAGGGCTGGCCGTGGCCCGCCCCGGCCGTATGGGTCACGACCTGCGGGCCGCGCACGATGTGCACCGCGAACAGCACGATCAGGACGACGGTCGCGATCAGTTCGAGGAAGACGCCGGCCGTGTTGATGGTGGCCATCAGCTTCACACCGAAGGCATTGACGAGCGTGGTGAAGAGGATCAGTACGGAGGCCAGGACGACGGCGTTGGTCGCGACGTCGTACGGGCCGGTGCCGTCCCCGACGAACTGGAAGGCCGACGAGATCTGCGGCAGCGTCAGCTGGTAGGCGAGCGCGACGGCCGCGATCGACACGACGGAGGCGAGCAGCATCATCCAGCCGGCGAGCCAGCCGATGTGCGGATTGCCCACCTTCTTCGCCCAGTTGTAGACGGAACCCGCGACGGGATAGCGGGCGGCGAGTTCGGCGAAGCACAGGGCGACCATGAACTGGCCGCCGAACACCATCGGCCAGGACCACCAGTACGCCGGGCCGCCGTTCGCGAATCCGAAGTAGAAGAGCTGGAAGGTGCCGGTGAGGATGGAGATGTAGCTGATGCCCGCGGCGAAGGTGTGGAAGTTGCCCAGCGTGCGCTTGAGTTCGGGCCGGTAGCCGAACTCGGCGAGTTCCGCGTCGTCCCCGCCCCCTTCCCTGCTCTCGTCCTGGCTCATGACGGCTCACCGCCCCCGGAACACTCCGGTGGCGCGTCGAACCAGCCCTGTGCCACCGGCTGCGTATTGCGCCAGATGTGCTTGGTCTCGCGGTACTCGGCGAGCCCCGCGGGGCCGAGTTCGCGCCCGGTGCCGGACTGCTTGCAGCCGCCCCACTCCGCCTGCGGGACGTACGGGTGGTAGTCGTTGATCCAGACCGTGCCGAGGCGCAGGGCCCCCGCGACGCGCGCGGCCTTCGCCTCGTCGCTCGTCCAGACGGCCCCTGCGAGCCCGTAGATCGTGCCGTTCGCGAGCCGCACCGCACCCGCCTCGTCGGTGAACCGCTCGACGGTCAGGACCGGGCCGAAGGACTCGTCCTGCACGACGGACATGCCGCTCGTGCACTCGTCGAGGACGGTGGGCAGATAGTAGAAGCCCTGCTCGTACGCGGCCGAACGCGGCCGTCCGCCGCCGCAGCGCAGAACCGCCCCCTCCTCGATGCCCCGTGCGACATACGCCTCGACCTTGGCGCGGTGCGCGGCCGAGATCAGCGGCCCCGTCTGGGCGTCCTCGTCGAACGGGCCGCCCAGCCTGATGAGTTCGGCGCGCCGCACGACCTGGTCGACGAAGCGGTCGTGCAGCGAGTCCTCCACGAGGAGCCGCGCGCCGGCCGAACACACCTGTCCCGAGTGCAGGAACACCGCGGTGAGCGCCATGTCGACGGCCGCGTCGAAGTCGGCGTCCGCGAACACGATGTTCGGGTTCTTGCCACCGAGTTCGAGGGCGACCTTCTTGACCGAGCCCGCCGCGGCGGCCATGAGCAGCCGTCCGGTCTGCAGACCGCCCGTGAACGACACGAGGTCCACGTCCGGATGGTCGCCGAGCGGCGCGCCCGCCTCCGGACCCGCGCCGAGGACCAGATTCGCGACGCCCGCGGGCAGCCCCGCCTCGTCGAGCAGCCTCATCAGACGGATCGCCGTGTGCGGGGTGAGCTCGCTCGGCTTCAGGACGAAGGTGTTCCCGGCCGCGAGCGCCGGGGCGACCTTCCACGCGGTCTGCAGGAGCGGGTAGTTCCACGGGGTGATCAGGGCGCACACCCCGACAGGCTCGTACACGACCCGGCTCTCGGCGCCCTCCGTCCCCGTCTCCACGACGCGTCCGGTGTCGGAGGCCGCGAGCCTCCCGAAGTAGCGGAAGCAGTTCGCGATGTCGTCGATGTCGTACGCGCTCTCGACCAGCCGCTTCCCGGTGTCCAGGGACTCGGCGCGGGCCAGCGCGTCCTTGTCGCGCACGAGCAGGTCCGCGACGCGCAGGAGCAGGTCGCCGTGCTCGGCCGCCGACATCCGGGGCCACGGGCCTTCGTCGAAGGCGTGGCGGGCCGCGGCGATCGCGTCGGCGGTGTCCTTGGCGGCCGCCTCGTCGACCACGGCGACGAGCGAACCGTCGGCGGGGCAGCGGATCTCGCGCGTCCGCTCGTCGCGGGCGGTGGTCCACACGCCGCCGATGAACAGGTCAGGCATGGGCACCGCCCAGCTTGGAGGTCAGCCATTCGTGGAAGATCCCGATGTGGTGCTCGGTCGGGACGAGTACGCCGCCGCGCCGGTAGGCACGGGAGTCCATCGCCGGCTGGGTCCGCTCACAGGCCTCGAAGTCCTGGGCGTTGACCCGGTGGAACAGCTCCACGGACCGGGAGACATCGGCCCCGGACTCGATGACCTCGGGCGCGTACAGCCAGTCGCACTCGACGACCGTGCGGTCCTCGGCCAGCGGGAACATCCGGTGCAGGATCACATGGTCGGGGACGAGGTTGATGAAGACCGTCGGCCGCACGGTGATCGCGTAATAGCGGCGGTCCTGGTCCTCGGCGACCTCGGGCAGCCGGCCGAAGCCCTCGCTGCCGTCGACGGTGAAACCCTTCACGCCGTCCCCGAACTCGGCGCCGTGGCCCACGTAGTACTGGGCGGCGTAGCCGTCCGCGAACTCCGGCAGGACATCGGTCAGTTCGGGGTGGATCGTCGCGCAGTGGTAGCACTCCATGAAGTTCTCGACGATCAGCTTCCAGTTGGCCTTCACGTCGTATGTGATGCGCTTGCCGAGAGCCAGATCCTGGGTGTGGTACCGCTCGATCGAGGCCGTGTCGCCGAGCCGCTCGACGGCATCGCCGATCACCGTCTCCTCGAAGGAGGGCGGCTCATCCGCCAGGCTGACCCAGGCGTAGCCGAGCCACTCGCGCAGGGCGACCTTGACCAGGCCGTACTCGGTACGGTCGACGTCCGGCATCTGCACGAGGTTCGGCGCAGCGATGAGCTTGCCGTCGAGGTCGTACGTCCACGCGTGGTACGGGCACTGGAGGTTGCGGCGGACCTGGCCGGACGCCTCCGTGCACAGGCGGGCGCCGCGGTGGCGGCAGACATTGAGGAAGGCCCGCAGTTCGCCGGTGCGGGAGCGGGTGATGAGGACGTTCTCGCGGCCGACCTGGACCGTGCGGAACGCGCCCGGTTTGTCGAGGTCGGCGGCGCGTACGGCGCAGAACCACATCGACTCGAAGATGCGTTCCTGTTCCTGCCGGAAGATCTCCGGATCGGTGTAGTAGTGCCCGGGCAGCGTGGCCCTCAGGCTGGGGGAAATCGGGGTCGTCGTCACGTGCGGACTCCTCAGGCGGGCGCGGCGATAGGGCCTGTCCGGCGGACCAGGCCGGAACTGGGTGGCCGTACATGGTTCGTGCTGGTGAGCGGGGTCTGGTGCGTGCAGCCGCAAGGCGGAGGAGGGCGTCGACGCGATGGGAGTCCCCCCTGCTCGAGCGCAGCCGAGAGCTTGGGGGAGTGCGTGCCAGACCCCGCGACTCCGGCGTGGTTCGCCGGAGAGGCCCTGGGCGGCTGGGGTCGAAGAGGTCGAAGAGGTCGATGGGGTGCGCGGTGGCGCCGGTGAGCGCGAGGTAGGCGACGATCCCACCGACGACGGGCACGCACTCGGTGGCCCGCTCGCGGAGGCCGGACACGTCATAGGTGCGTGACATGTCCGGACCTCCGCGCGATCAGCGGCGGATGCGGGTCATCTTCGGGTCGAACAAGGGCTCGTCGGCGACCGTCGCCGGGACCTTCTCGCCGAAGTACTCGATGTGGACCCCCGTACCGGACGGGAGCGGCGGCAGCCACGCGTACGCGACACAGCGGCCCAGCGTGTAGCCGTACGAGGCGCTGGTGACGTAGCCGGACGGGACCCCTTCGACGTGGACTGGTTCCTTGCCGAGCACGACGGCCCCCGGGTCGTCCAGGAGGAGCGGCGTGAGCCTGCGGGCCGGCTGCTCGCCCTTGCGCTCCAGCGCCGCCCTGCCCAGGAAGTCACCGCGGTCCATGCGGACGGCGAATCCGACGCCCGCCTCGTACGGGTCGTGCTCCTCGGTCATGTCGTGGCCCCAGGAGCGGTAACCCTTCTCCAGGCGCAGGCTGTTGAAGGCCGACCGCCCGGCCGCGATCACGCCGTGCTCCCGCCCCGCCTCCCACAGCGTGTCCCACAGGCGCAGCCCCAGGTCGGCCGTGGTGTACAGCTCCCAGCCAAGCTCACCGACGTACGACAGGCGCATCGCGGTGACCGGCACATGGCCGAGGTAGGTCTCCTTGGCGCGGAAGTAGCCGAAGCCCTCGTGCGAGAAGTCGTCGCGGGTCAGCGGCTGGACGAGGTCGCGGGCGAGCGGGCCCCACACGCCGATGCAGCAGGTGCCGGAGGTGATGTCCCTGATCTGCAGATCAGCGGGGGCGTGCCGCGTGAGCCAGTCCAGGTCGGCGGGGGAGTTCGCCCCGATCTGGAAGCGGTCCGGCGCGAGACGGGCGACGGTCAGGTCCGAACGGATGCCTCCCGCCTCGTTCAGGAGCAGCGTGTACGTGACCGCGCCCGGCTTCTTCGCGAGATTGTTCGACGTCATGCGCTGGAGGAAGGCGAGGGCACCCGGGCCCGTGACCTCCAGTCGGCGCAGGGGCGTCATGTCGTAGAGGGCCACCTTCTCGCGGGTGGCCCTGGCCTCGGCGGCCGCGACGGGCGACCAGTAGCGGGCCGACCAGGCGTCGCGTTCGGGCAGGTCGCCGGTGGGCAGGTCCGCGTTCGCCTCGTACCAGTGCGGACGCTCCCAGCCGCCGCCCTCCAGGAAGTACGCGCCGAGCTGCTCCTGGCGGGCGTGGAAGGGGCTGACCCGCAGCGGGCGCGGCCGCTCGGCCGGCTGGAGCGGGTGCAGGACGTCGTAGACCTCGGTGAACTGCTGCGCCCCGCGGTCGTGCACATAGGAGGGGGAGCGCTGGGCGTCCTCGAACCGGGTGAGGTCGCACTCGTGCACGTCGACGGAGGGCCGCCCGTCGACCATCCACTCGGCGACCGCCTTGGCGACGCCCGCGGAGTGCGTGACCCAGACCGCCTCGGCCAGCCAGAAGCCGCGCAGCGCACGGGTCTCGCCGAGGACCGGCATCCCGTCGGGCGTGAAGGAGAAGACGCCGTTGAAGCCCTCCTCGATCTCGGTCTCACGCAGCGCGGGGATCAGCCACCGGCAGTCCTCCCAGCTGGGCGCCCAGTCCTCCTGGGTGAAGGGCAGCGACGACGGCATGTCCAGCTCGGATGCCCGCGCCGTGTCGTAGTCGAGGACCTTGAACGGATCGATGGGCAGGGGCTTGTGGGCGTAACTGCCGATGCCGATGCGGTCGGTGTGCTCACGGAAGTACAGATCACGGTCCTGGAAGCGGAGGATCGGCTTCGAGGCCTCCGTGCGGGGGTCGTTGGCCCCGTCGAGCTCCGCCATCGGCTTGGTCTTCGCGTACTGGTGCGCGAGGGGCAGGAGCGGGACGTCCACGCCGGCCATGCGGCCGATCACCGGGCCCCAGAATCCGGCGGCGGAGACGACGTGGTCGGCGGGGAAGGTGCCGCGGTCGGTGACCACCGCCGTGACCCGGCCGTCGTCCTGATCGATGCCGGTGACTGTGTGCCGGTCGAGGAAGGTGGCGCCGCGTTCGCGGGCGCGTTGCATCTGGGCGCGGGAGGCAAGGAGGGCGCGGGCCAGGCCGTCGTCGGGGGTGTGGAAGCCGCCGAGTACGGCCGACTCGTCGATGAGGGGCCACAGTTCCTTGCAGCGCGCGGCACTGACGAGTTCGCCGCGCACGCCCCAGGAGGCGGCGTAACCGGACTTGCGGTGCAGGTCGGCCCAGCGCTCGGGGGTGGTCGCCAGCTCCAGGCCGCCCACCGGGTTGAAGCAGGGAAGACCGTCCACCTCAAGGGTGTTGAACTTCTCCACTGTGTACCGGGCGAACTCCGTGAGGGTCTTGGACGGGCCCGTCTGGAAGACAAGGCCCGGCGCGTGCGAGGTGGAGCCGCCGGGGGCCGGCAGCGGGCCCTGTTCGAGGACGGTGACGTCGGTCCAGCCGCGGGCGGTGAGCTCGTCGGCGAGGGAGCAGCCGACGATTCCGGCGCCGATGACGACGACGCGAGGGCTGGATGTTCCGGGCTTTTCGGGCGTGCTGGACATGCCCCTCCTCATGCTGGTGGGGATGGAATGGCCTTATGCGGCAGGCGTGTCGGCGCGCTCCGCGGGGTGCAGGAGGACGGCGGCGTCGAACGCCTCGCCGTCCAGGCTGAACGTGCCCGAGGCGACGACGCGTTCGGTGCGGGCCGCAGGGCTCACAGGACCACCACCGAGCGCAGCACCTCGCCGCGCTGCATCTTCGCGAACGCCGCCTCCACCTGGTCGAGGGCGATCGTCTCGGTCACGAACGCGTTCAGGTCGAGCAGCCCGTAGAGGTACTGGTCGATGAGGACCGGGAAGTCACGGCTCGGCAGGCAGTCCCCGTACCAGGAGGACTTGAGCGATCCGCCGCGCGAGAACAGGTCGATGAGCGGAATGTCCACCGCCATGTCCGGCTCGGGCACCCCGACCTGGACCAGCACGCCCGCGTGGTCGCGCATGTAGAACGCCTGCTTGTACGTCTCCGGGCGGCCGACCGCGTCGATGGCGATGTCGACGCCGAACCCGCCGGTGAGCGCGCGCACCGCCTCGACCGGGTCCGTGCCACGGGAGTTGACCGTGTGCGTGGCGCCGAACCGCTCGGCCTGGTCGAGCTTCTTGTCGTCGATGTCGACGGCGATCACGCGGCGCGCGCCGTTGAGGCAGGCGCCCGCGATGGCCGCGTTGCCAACACCGCCGCAGCCGATGACGGCGACGGTGTCGCCGCGCTGGACGTTGCCCGTGTTCACGGCCGCGCCGTAGCCGGCCATCACGCCGCAGCCGATCAGGCCCGCGGCCTCGGGGCGCGCCGCCGGGTCGACCTTGATCGCTTGCCCTGCCGCGACCAGGGTCTTCTCGGCGAACGCGCCGATGCCGAGCGCGGGGCTCAGCGGCGTTCCGTCGAGAAGGGTCATCGGCCGGGTCGCGTTACGGGAGTCGAAGCAGTACCAGGGGCGACCGCGGCGGCAGGAACGGCAGTTGCCGCAGGGTGCGCGCCAGGCGAGCACCACGTAGTCACCCGGGACGAGGTCGGCGACCCCGTCGCCGACGGACTCGACGGTGCCGGCGGCCTCATGGCCGAGCAGGTACGGGAAGTCGTCGTTGATGGCGCCCTCCCGGTAGTGCAGATCCGTGTGGCAGACCCCGCACGCCTGCACCTTGACCAGAACCTCGCCCGGGCCAGGATCGGGCACGACGATCGTCTGTACCTCGACGGGTGCGCCCTTCTTCACAGCGACGACGGCGCGGACCTCATGTGGCACGACCAAACTCCTCTGCTGTTGCGCATCGCACGATCGGTTGCGCGATGAGGAACATCTTGGAAACGCCATCAAGGCCCCGTCAAGGGGTGGGAGTTAATGCTTGGCAAAACGATCGGACGTACCGAAACCTCGTCGACACACGCAGAACGCGGGGCCAGGTTTCCCTGACCCCGCGTTCAGTAACCGTGCTGCGAAACGCCCTGCTAGAAGCCGTACCCCATCCGGCGCGACAGCTCGGTCGATGCCGCGACCGTGCGTTTGGCCAGCTCGGGGAGGTGTTCCTCGGTCAGCCGGTACACGGGACCCGACGCGCTGATCGCGCCGATGACCTTTCCGTCGTGGGCGAACACGGGGGCCGCGACCGCGGCGAGGCCGACCTCCAGCTCCTCCACGGCGACGGCGTATCCCTGGTCGAGCACGGCCTCCAGATCGGCTCGCAGCGACACCGCCCCGGTCGCCGTGTGCGGGGTGAAGCGGGCCAGAGGGCGGGCGAGCAGGCCCTCGCGCAGTGCGGGCGGCAGATGGGCGAGCAGCACCTTGCCGCTCGACGTGGCGTGCAGAGGGGTGCGTCTGCCCAGCCAGTTCTGCGCCGTCACGGAGGCGGAGCCGCGCGCCTGCATGATGTTGACGGCGACATCGTCGTCGAGGATCGCGATGTTGACCGTCTCGCCCAGCTCGTCGGCCAGTTCACGGCAGACGGGCACGCCCTCCTGGGAGATGTCCAGGCGCACTGCCGCCGCCCCCGCGAGGTGCAGTACACCCGCCCCCAGGTAGTACTTGCCACGGTCCTTGGCCTGCCCGACCAGGCCCCGGTTCTCCAGTACGCCGAGCAACCGGAACGCGGTGGACTTGTGCACGTCGAGTTCGTCGGCGATCTCCGTGACTCCCGCTTCGCCGAGCCGGGCGAGGATCTCGAGGACACTCACCGCACGGTCCACGGACTGGACGGCGCCGGCCGCGCCCTTCGGGGTTTTCTCCGGTGCCGTCGTGCCTGGTTCAGCCTGCGATTCCTTGCGGGTCATCACTCAACTCTCACCACCTTGCGACCCCTTGGCGGGTCGCATCTTCGAGAAGCCCTTGACGCGGCGGGCATCTCGACCGGATTCTGTTGCGCATAGCGCTCCCTCATGCGCCATACGAAACGCCATGTTACCGAACAGTCCTGAGCCAGACAGTCCTGGACCAAGAGGGGGGCCCGTGATACCCGTCTGCCGCCTTGAAGACCTCCCCGAGGGCGGATCCGTCCGCATCGACACAGCACCGCCCATCGCCGTCTTCAACGCTGACGGTGAGCTGTACGCCATCGACGACACCTGCACCCACCAGGACGCCTCCTTGTCGGAGGGCTGGCTGGAGGGCTGTCTGGTCGAATGCCCGCTCCACGAGGCTTCATTCGATCTCCGTACCGGGCGGCCGACCTGCCTGCCCGCCCGCCGCCCCGTACGCACCCACCGGGTGACCGTCGACGACGGCGTGGTCCACGTCCATCCTGCCGCCGAGGAAGGTACCGCCGCATGAGCACTGTCAACGGAATGAGCACGGGATCCGGCATGAGGACCGTGACCGTGGTGGGCGCCTCGCTCGCCGGACTGTACGCCGCCCGCGAGCTGCGGGCCCAGGGCTTCGACGGCCGTCTCGTGATCGTGGGCGAGGAGCCGCACCGCCCGTACGACCGCCCGCCACTGTCCAAGGACTTCCTCATCGGGAAGGCCGGCGAGGACCAGCTCGCCCTCTCCGACGTCGACGAGACGCTGGAACTGGGCGCCGAGTGGATGTTCGGCGTACGGGCCCGCGGGCTCGACGCGCGCGGACGCACGGTCCTCCTGGAGGACGGCCGCACGGTGTCCACGGACGGGATCGTCATCGCCACCGGGGCGAGCGCTCGCCGGCTGCCCGGACCCTCCCTCGCGGGCGTGCACACGCTCAGGACTCTCGACGACGCGCGCTCCCTGCGTGCCGAACTGCTGCGTGGGCCACGGCGCGTGGTCGTGATCGGCGGCGGGTTCATCGGCGCCGAGACGGCCTCTTCGTGCGCCGCGCTCGGCCACGCGGTCACCGTCGTGGAGGCGGCGCCGCTGCCGCTCCTGCCCCAACTCGGGCCGGAGATGGCCGCGGTGTGCGCGGGGCTCCACGCGCGCGGCGGGGTGGAACTGGTCACGGGCGTCGGGGTCGCGGCACTCCACGGCGACCTCGCGGTCCACGGCGTGGAACTGGCCGACGGGCGCGTGCTGCCCGCCGACGTGGTCGTCGTCGGCATCGGGGCCGTCCCCAACACGGGCTGGCTCGCCGGTTCGACGCTCGCCCTGCACGACGGGGTGCTCTGCGACGACGGCTGCGTCACGGCGCTTCCTCAGGTCGTGGCCGTGGGTGATGTGGCACGCGTCGGCGGGGCACGGGCCGAGCACTGGACGAGCGCCACGGCCCAGCCGCGCGTGGCCGTACGCAATCTGCTGGCGGGCCGCACCGTCGAGACCGTTCGGCCGCTGCCGTACTTCTGGTCGGACCAGTACGGCTCGCGCATCCAGTTCGCCGGGCGCAGGAGGGACGGGGACCTGGTCCGCGTCATCGAAGGCGCCGTGGAGGACGGGAGCTTCCTCGCACTCTACGAGCGCGGGGGCGAGACCACGGCCGCGCTCGCGGTGAACCGGCCGCGACCGTTCACACGGGTACGCCGGGAGCTGGCACGCCGCGAGGCGCGACCGGCCGTGCAGAACGTCGCGGAGCCGGTGGCGCTGTGACGATGGCTCTCGCCTTGGGCGTGCGTAGGTAGCCGACACATGCCCCAGCGCTACGCAACCGTCACCGATCCCACCCCACCTGCCTACGCGCCCCCCCCGCACGCGCGCGTATCTACCGACGCACTGCCTGCACGCGCCTACGTATGCGTCAACTGTCCGGCCCCGCCACGCCTCCGTATGCGTTCCGGGGCCGGACGGCCCTGCGCGCGTGCCTGCCGGCGCGCCTGGCGACGCTCCCTGCGCAGCTGCCGCGCCGTGCTGTTGGGCGCGGACACCACGCCGTTGCGCTGGTTCCACACCTGTCGGGTCACCCAGACGTCCAGCACGCCCCAGGTCGCCACGACCGTACTTCCCACGCTGCTCAGCACCATCGGGAACGCCAGCCATGAGTCGGCGAGGGTGCACAGGAACGCGATCACCGCCTGCATCAGCGTCAGCGCGACGATGAGCACCGCCCGTACCGCCGCCGTTCGCACCGGATCAGGCAACCGGCGCCGCCTCGCCGGCTCCTCGACCCACAATTCCCCGCGCCGCTCTGCCGTGCCCATCAGTTCGTCACTCCCCACCGCCGTCACAGCCCGCCGCCCTGGGTGCTCCCGCACCGGGGCTCTTCGATGGCTGCCCGGATTGCGCCGCTTTACGCTGCCCGCTCACCTCGTGCGGGCCTCATCACGTATGACCCGTGAGGAAGGACGTACGGCGGCCTCGAAAGATTCCCCCGGATTGCGGCGGTCATTTCCGTTCCGCCGAAGATCGATCGATTCCGGCCAACTGCCTTCCCCGTCCGGCCGGATGGTGCCGGATTTCGAGCGCCACTTTGCGGGGTGCAATCTCCTGCAATGGCCGGACACATGCTGACGTCCCACGCCACTCGCCAGCGGACAGCATCCGGACAGTCCTTCGAGTTGCTCCTGCGTCAGTAGTAGGCTCGCGGCGTTTGTTGCCGCACATGTGTACCCCTGACCGCAGGGGTCGATCTGGGGGAGGCCATGCGCTTTCGCGGGAAGTCCATCCGCCGGAAGATCGTGGCGTTGCTCCTGGTGCCGCTGGTGTCCCTGACCGCCATCTGGGCTTTCTCCACGGTGATCACGGGCCGCGCCGCGACTCAGCTCGTTTCGGCGGCGAAGGTCGCCGACGAGATCGGCTACCCGATATCCGACGCCGGGCGGGCCCTCCAGGACGAGCGCCGCCAGACCCTTGTCTACCTGGCCGATCCCCGTGCCTCAGACGCCCTCTCCAAGCTGCGCAGCCGTCGCAGCGCCTCCGACGAGGCGATGGCCCAGATCAGGACGAAGGCGGAGAACTCCGGGATCCGCGACGATATGAGCGACGACTCCCGGCGCCGCATCGGCACCGTCGTCGAGGGATTCGACGGCATCGAGTCCCTGCGCCGCAACGTCGACGAAGGAACCGTCACCCGCGCGCAGGCCCTCGACTTCTACAACCGCCTCATCGACCCTACGTACGACTTCCTGCTCACGCTCAGCAGCTTCGACAACTCGGCGATGGACCGCCAGGGCCGCGCGGTCATCGGCGTGCTGCGCGCGCGTGAACTGCTGTCCCGCGAGGACGCGTTGGTCGGCTCGGCGCTCGTCGCCCGCCGGATCACGCAGAAGGAACTGCGCCAGGTCTCCGACCTCGTCGCCCAGCGCGCCATCCTGTACGAGACCAGCCTTGCGCTGCTCCCCGACCACGACCGCGCCGAGTTCGAGCGCTACTGGAAGAGCGCGGACACGGCGGCCCTGCGCATGGCGGAGAACACCCTCGCCGACTCCACGGCGGGCATCCCCCGGGGCGTCACCGCACGTGCCTGGAACAACGCTTCGGGCCAGGTGCTCGACGAGCTCGTCAAGCGCGACACCGCCGCCACGGAGCGCTACCAGGACCGGGCGCGCCCCGTCGCGATCAATGTCTTCCTGCAGGCCGGAGTGGCCGGTGTGCTCGGCCTGCTCGCGCTCCTGCTCTCGCTGTTCCTGTCCGTTCGCATCGGCCGCAGCCTTGTCCGCGATCTGCGGCGGCTGCGCCTGGAGGCCCACGAGGCGTCCGGTGTGCGGCTGCCCAGCGTGATGCGCCGTCTCGCGGCAGGCGAACACGTCGACGTGGAGACCGAGGCCCCCCGCCTGGAGTACGACAAGAACGAGATCGGGCAGGTCGGCCAGGCGCTCAACACCCTTCAGCGCTCCGCCGTCGAGGCCGCCGTCAAGCAGGCCGAACTGCGCCACGGCGTCTCCGAGGTCTTCGTCAACCTCGCCCGGCGCAGCCAGGTGCTCCTCCACAAGCAGCTCACCCTGCTCGACACGATGGAGCGCAGGACCGAGGACACCGACGAACTCGCCGACCTGTTCCGCCTCGACCACCTGACCACGCGCATGCGGCGCCACGCGGAAGGCCTGGTGATCCTCTCCGGAGCCGCCCCCTCCCGGCAGTGGCGCAGGCCCGTCCAGCTCATGGACATCGTCCGGGCCTCCGTCGCCGAGGTGGAGGACTACGAGCGCGTCGAGGTCCGGCGTCTGCCGCGCATCGCCGTCACCGGCCCCGCCGTCGCCGACCTCACCCACCTCGTGGCCGAACTCCTGGAGAACGCCACGGTGTTCTCGCCGCCGCACACCGCCGTGCACGTCGTCGGCGAGAGCGTCGCGAACGGCTTCACGCTGGAGATCCACGACCGGGGCCTCGGCATGGCGGCCGACGCGCTCCTCGACGCCAATCTGCGGCTCGCCGAGACGCCCGAGTTCGAACTCTCCGACACCGACCGGCTCGGCCTCTTCGTGGTCAGCCGGCTCGCCCAGCGCCAGAACGTCCGCGTCTCGCTCCAGCCGTCCCCGTACGGCGGCACGACCGCGATCGTCTTCATCCCGGACACCCTGCTCACCGACGCCCCCGACACCGAGGGCGCCGGCTTCCGTCTCGACCGTCCCAACAGCGCCGGACGCGGCGACGCCCCGGGCGTGCGCTCCCCGAAGCTCTCCACGGCGGGCAGCCCGCTCCCGGGCCTTCAGGCCTCTCTCCTGGACGGGCCCGTGGAGCTGGAGGCGCCGCTTGCGGCGTCGGATCTCGCGCCCTTCCCCGGCGCTCTCGACGACGAAGACAGCGAGCGGGGCGGGCTCTTCCGGCCGCGCCGCCGCCCCGCCGGGCTCCCCGGAGAGCAGCACCAGCACGCGCGCGACGAGTTCGAGGACCGGGCCGAGCCCACCCACCGGGCTGGCGGCCCCGACGGCGACGACGCGCCCGTGCCGCTGCCGCGCCGCAGGGCACCGAAGCTCGTCAGCTCGCACGGCAGGCCCGTCACCCACACGAGGCCCGGTGAGTCAGCATCGGACAACCAACGCACGGACGGCCGACCCGAGAACCCGGGCAGCGTCCCACGGGATCCCGAGGCCCCGACCCCGGACACCCCGGGGAACGCGTACGGCGCGGAAGCCCCGGAGGGACCGCGCGAGCGCCGACTCACTTCGGCGTCCGCGCCGGATCTGCCGCGCAGGCGCGCCCGTGCCGAGGCCGCGGAGGACGCCACTCCCGCACGTCGCCCGGAGCCGCTGCGCGACCCCGCGCCCGAACCGGCCGCCGACGCCCCCGCGCCGAGCTTGCCAAGTGGCCTGCCCCGCCGTGTGCGCCAGGCCAATCTCGCCCCGCAGCTCAAGGAAGGACCCGACCTGCGCGCCGACCGCGCCGCGGACCGGGAGGGGCCCAACCACTCGGACAGCCCCGCCGAGCGCGACGCCGACGAGGTCCGCAACCGGATGGCCTCGCTCCAACGGGGCTGGCGCCGCGGCCGTGAGGAGAACGCCGCAGGCGACGACGCCTCCGACGGCACAGCACAGGGAACGACATCTGAGGGGGACGGTCGATGACCGCACCGAAGGCCGCCGCACACACCACCGCGAACGGCGGTTCCGGGGAGCTGAACTGGCTCCTGGACGACCTGGTGGAGCGCGTCGCCAGTATCCGCAAGGCGCTCGTGCTCTCCGGGGACGGCCTGCCGACCGGGGTCTCCAAGGACCTCACCCGGGAGGACAGCGAGCATCTCGCCGCCGTCGCCTCCGGCTTCCACAGCCTGGCCAAGGGGGTCGGCCGGCACTTCGAGGCGGGCAGCGTCCGCCAGACCGTCGTGGAGCTGGACGACGCCTTCCTCTTCGTCACGGCAGCCGGCGACGGCAGCTGCCTCGCCGTCCTGTCGGATGCGGACTCCGACGTCGGTCTCGTCGCATACGAGATGACCTTGCTGGTCAAGCGGGTCGGCGTGCACCTGGGGACCGCTCCGCGCACCGATCTGTCCGCCGGCGGGTAGTGGGCCGGTATGAGCCCTGACGGGGAGGGGACGCAGGAGACGCACCACTGGTTCGACGACGACGCCGGACCGGTGGTTCGCCCGTACGCCATGACACGCGGCCGCACCACCAGCGCGGCCCAGCATCGCCTCGACCTGATCGCGGTCGTCGTCGCGGAACACCGCACCGGCGACCCCGCCGCCGACCAGACGCTGTCCCCGGAGCACGTGGACATCGTCGGACTGTGCCGCGACAGCCCCCAGTCGGTGGCCGAGCTCGCCGCGGAACTCGACCTTCCCATCGGCGTCGTACGCGTCCTCATCGGCGATCTCGTCGACGAGGAACTGGTCCATGTGACCCGGCCCGTACCCCCTGCCGAGCTCCCGGACGAGAGTATTCTGCGCGACGTGATCAACGGTCTCAGGGCGCTCTGACCCACACGTACACCGAGGCCACACACGAGGGTGGGGACCAGGCGAGCAGCGGGGCGAACAACGGAGACGCGCGTGACAGGCTGGCAGTTCTGGATCGACCGAGGCGGCACGTTCACCGATGTCGTCGCGCGGCACCCCGGCGGACGCCTGCTCACCCACAAGCTCCTGTCCGACAACCCCGCCCGCTACCGCGACCCCGCCGTCGCCGCGATCCGCGAACTCCTCGACAGCGAGGGCGAGTCGGGGCACGCCCACGTCGACTCCGTCCGCATGGGCACCACCGTCGCCACCAACGCCCTCCTGGAACGCAAGGGCGAACGCACCGCCCTGGTGGTCACCCGGGGCTTCCGTGACGCCCTGCGCATCGCGTACCAGAACAGGCCGCGCATCTTCGCCCGCCACATCGAGCTGCCCGAGCTGCTCCACGAACGGGTCATCGAGGCCGACGAGCGCATCGACGCCCACGGCGCCGTCCTCACCCCCCTCGACACGGACGCCCTCGAAGTGTCGCTGCGCCAGGCGTACGACGACGGGATCAGGGCCCTCGCCGTCGTCTGCATGCACAGCCACCTGTACCCCGACCACGAGCGGCAGATCGGCGCCCTCGCGGCCCGGATCGGCTTCCCGCAGATCTCGCTCTCCAGCGAGGTCAGCCCCCTGATGAAGCTCGTCCCGCGCGGGGACACGACGGTCGTCGACGCCTATCTGTCGCCCGTCCTTCGCCGCTACGTCCAGCAGGTGGCGGACCAGCTCGCGGGCGTACGCCTCATGTTCATGCAGTCCAACGGCGGGCTCACCGAGGCCGGACAGTTCCGCGGCAAGGACGCCATCCTGTCCGGCCCCGCCGGCGGCATCGTCGGCATGGCCCGGGTCTCCCGCCTCGCCGGCTTCGACCGCGTCATCGGATTCGACATGGGCGGCACGTCCACGGACGTGTCGCACTACGCGGGGGAGTACGAGCGCGTCTTCACCACGCAGATCGCCGGCGTGCGCCTGCGCGCCCCCATGCTCGACATCCACACCGTCGCGGCCGGCGGCGGGTCCGTCCTCCACTTCGACGGCAGCCGCTACCGCGTGGGCCCCGACTCCGCGGGCGCCGACCCCGGACCCGCCTGCTACCGCGGCGGCGGCCCCCTCACCGTCACCGACGCGAACGTGGCCCTCGGGCGCATCCAACCCGCCCATTTCCCCAGAGTGTTCGGCCCCGAGGGGGACCAGCCCCTGGACCACACCCTCGTACGGGACCGCTTCGCCGCGCTCGCCCGCGAGATCCGCGACCGCACCGGCGACGACCGCACCCCGGAGCAGGTCGCCGAGGGCTATCTGCAGATCGCCGTCGCCAACATCGCGAACGCCGTGAAACGGATCTCCGTCCAGAAGGGCCACGACGTCACCCGCTACGCCCTCACCACGTTCGGCGGGGCCGGTGGCCAGCACGCGTGCCGGGTCGCCGACTCGCTCGGCATCCGCACCGTCCTCGTACCGCCCATGGCGGGAGTCCTGTCCGCGCTCGGCATCGGTCTCGCCGACACGACCGCCATGCGCGAGCAGTCCGCCGAGGCACCGCTCGAACCGTCCGCCATGCCACATGTCCACAAGACCGCCGACGACCTGGAGGGCGCGGCCCGCGCCGAACTCCTCGCCGAGGACGTGCCCGAGGACCGCATTCGCGTCACCCGCCGGGCCCAACTGCGCTACGACGGCACCGACACCACGCTCACCGTGGAACTCACGGACCCCGACACGATGCGCGCCGCCTTCGAAGAACGCCATCGCGCCACCTACTCCTTCACCCTCGACCGCCCTCTCGTCGTCGAAGCACTCTCCGTCGAAGCAACCGGCCTCACCGCACCCCCCGATCTGTCCGCCCTCGCACCCCGCTCGGCCCCGCCCGCCGCCCCGGAGACCGTCAGCCTCCACACCGGCGGCACCTGGCGCGACGTGCCCCTGCACCGACGCGACCAACTGCCGCCCGGCGAAAGCGTCACCGGACCCGCGATCATCGCCGAGTCCGGCTCCACGACGGTCGTGGACGACGGCTGGCGAGCGGCCGTGACGGATGACGGCCACCTGATCATGGAACGCGCGGCGGTCACGGAGAGTTCCGACATCGGCACGGAAGCCGACCCCGTACTCCTCGAAGTCTTCAACAACCTCTTCATGTCGATCGCCGAACAGATGGGCGCCCGCCTGGAGTCCACCTCCCAGTCGGTCAACATCAAGGAGCGCCTCGACTTCTCCTGCGCGCTCTTCGACCCCGACGGCAGCCTCGTCGCGAACGCCCCCCACATCCCCGTCCACCTGGGATCCATGGGCACCAGCGTCAAGGAGGTCATCCGCCGCCGCGGCACGCGCATGCGGCCGGGGGACACGTACGCCGTCAACGACCCTTACCACGGGGGTACCCACCTCCCCGACGTCACCGTCATCACCCCGGTCTTCGACACGGAGGGTGAGCGGATCCTGTTCTACGTCGCCTCGCGCGGCCACCACGCGGAGATCGGCGGCATCGCCCCCGGCTCCATGCCCGCGGGCAGCCGCACCATCGACGAGGAAGGGATCCTCTTCGACAACTGGCTGCTCGTCGAGGGGGGCAGCTTCCGCGAGACGGAGACCCTGGCCCTGCTCACGGGCGGCCCCTATCCGTCCCGCAACCCGCGGACCAACCTCGCCGACCTGCGCGCCCAGATCGCCGCCAACCAGAAGGGCGTCGACGAAGTCGCCCGCATGATCGACCACTTCGGGCTCGACGTCGTCCAGGCGTACATGAAGCACGTCCAGGACAACGCCGCAGACGCCGTGCGCCGCGTTGTCGACGCCCTACAGGACGGTGAGTTCGCCTACGAGACCGACTCCGGCGCCACGATCCGCGTCCGCGTCACCGTGGACCGCGAACAGCGCGGCGCGACCGTCGACTTCACCGGCACCTCGCCACAGCTCGCCACCAACTTCAACGCGCCCTTCGCCGTCGTCAACGCGGCCGTCCTGTACGTCTTCCGCACCCTCGTGGACGACGACATCCCCCTCAACGACGGCTGCCTGCGCCCCTTGCACATCATCGTCCCCCCGGGCTCGTTCCTCGCCCCCGAGCCACCCGCCGCCGTTGTCGCCGGCAATGTGGAGACCTCCCAGGCCATCACCGGAGCCCTCTACGCGGCCCTGGGCGTCCAGGCCGAGGGCTCCGGGACGATGAACAACGTGACCTTCGGCAACGAGAGCCACCAGTACTACGAGACCGTGGCCTCGGGCTCCGGGGCAGGTGACGGTTTCCATGGAGCGCCCGTCGTACAGACTCATATGACCAACTCGCGGCTCACCGACCCCGAGGTCCTGGAGTGGCGACTGCCCGTCCTGCTCGAGGAGTTCGCCGTGCGGCGCGGCAGCGGGGGCCGGGGCCGGTGGCACGGCGGCGACGGCGCCGTACGCCGCCTCCGCTTCCTCGAACCCATGACCGTCTCAACGCTCTCGCAGCACCGCAGAGTCCCGCCCTACGGCATGGCGGGCGGCGGGCCGGGAGCCCTGGGCGCCAACTCCGTGGAACACCCCGACGGCACGGTCGACCGGCTCGCCGGCAGCGACTCGGCGGACGTGCTCCCCGGCGACGTACTTGTCATCGAAACCCCCGGAGGTGGCGGATACGGTCCGCCGCCACCTGTCGGGAACGACCACAGCGACAGCAGTGAGGCAGGAGAAGAGACCCATGATCTTCGGGCGTTCTGAGCGCGGCAAGCCCCCCGTGGAGCCCGTCACGCTCAAGATCCTCGTGGCCGGCGGATTCGGCGTGGGCAAGACGACGCTCGTCGGCGCGGTCAGCGAGATCAAGCCCCTGCGCACCGAGGAGCTGCTGAGCGAGGCGGGCCGCCCGCTCGACGACACCCGCGGCGTCGAGGGCAAGCACACCACCACGGTCGCCATGGACTTCGGGCGGATCACGCTCCGCGAGGACCTGGTGCTCTACCTCTTCGGCACGCCCGGGCAGGACCGCTTCTGGTTCCTGTGGGACGAGCTGGCGACCGGCGCCCTGGGAGCCGTCGTTCTCGCCGACACCCGCCGCCTGGAGGACTGCTTCGCCGCCGTCGACTACTTCGAGCGGCGCTCCATACCGTTCGTGGTGGGCGTCAACTGCTTCGAGGGATCGGCCCGTTACCCGGCAGACGCCGTACGCCAGGCCCTCGACCTCGACTCCGACGTGCCCGTTCTGATGTGCGACGCGCGTGAGAAGGAGACCGTCAAGGAGGTCCTCATCGGCGTCGTCGAGCACGCGCTGGCCGTGGGTGCGCGCCGCCGCCAGCCGGCCACCACCTGATCCGCCGGCGCGGTAGCGGACCGCATGGGAACCGACCGCATGGGAACGGGCTGCATGGGAGCGGTCCCCATGGGAGCGGACCCCATGGGAACGGCCCGCACCCTCGCCGACCGGGGTGCGGACCGTCGTCCACGCGCGCGTGGCCCTCGCCAGGACCACGTGCCAGTCACAAGAGGCGCGCGCCGACCGTCACGCCTCGTCGTCGTGCCAGCCGAAGCTCTTCTCCACGGCCTTACGCCAGTTGCGGTACTCGCGCTCACGCGTCCCGCCGTCCATCGCCGGCGTCCACTCCGCGTCGCGCTGCCAGTGCGCCTTGAGCTCGTCCAGGTCGTTCCACACCCCCGTCGCGAGCCCGGCCGCGTACGCGGCGCCCAGGCACGTCGTCTCCGACACCCGAGGCCGGATCACCGGCACGCCGAGGACATCCGCCTGATGCTGCATCAGGAGGTTGTTCTTGGTCATGCCGCCGTCGACCTTCAGTGTGGTGATCTGCACTCCGGAGTCCTGGTACATCGCGTCGACGACCTCGCGCGTCTGCCAGCTCGTCGCCTCCAGGACCGCCCGCGCCAGATGGGCCTTGGTGACGTACCGCGTCAGGCCCGTGATGACGCCCCGCGCGTCCGAGCGCCAGTACGGCGCGAACAGACCGGAGAACGCGGGCACGATGTAGGCGCCGCCGTTGTCGTTCACACTCGCCGCGAGCGTCTCGATCTCGTCGGCCGTGCGGATGATCCCGAGCTGGTCGCGGAACCACTGGACCAGGGCGCCGGTGATCGCGATCGACCCTTCGAGGCAGTACACGGGAGCCTCGGAGCCGATCTTGTACCCCATAGTGGTGAGCAGCCCGTTCTTCGAGGGGACGGGCCGGTTCCCGGTGTTGAGCAGCAGGAAGCTGCCCGTGCCGTACGTGTTCTTGGCCGTCCCCGTGTCGTAGCAGGCCTGCCCGAAGATCGCCGCCTGCTGGTCGCCGAGCGCGGACGCGACCGGCACGCCGGAGAGCTGGCCGACGGCCGTCCCGTAGACCTCGGCCGACGACCTGATCTCCGGTAGCACCGCCTCCGGCACGTTCATCGCCGACAGGATCCCCTGGTCCCACTGGAGCGTCTCCAGGTTCATCAGCATGGTGCGCCCGGCGTTGGTCACGTCGGTGACGTGCACGCCGCCGTCCGTGCCGCCCGTCAGGTTCCAGATGAGCCAGGAGTCGATGGTGCCGAACGCGATTTCGCCCCGCTCGGCGCGGGCGCGCAGCCCCGGCACGTTGTCGAGCAGCCAGGCCGCCTTGGGCCCGGAGAAGTAGCTCGCGAGCGGCAGACCGGTCTGCTCCCGGAAGCGGTCCTGTCCGTCCGTGCCGCCCAGTTCGGTGCACAGCGCCGACGTACGGGTGTCCTGCCACACGATCGCGTTGTGCACGGGCCGGCCCGTGGCCCGGTCCCAAAGGACCGTCGTCTCACGCTGGTTGGTGATGCCGAGCGCGCTGAGGTCGTCGGCCCGCAGTCCGGCCTTGGCGAGCGCGCCGGCGACCACGGCCTGCACCTTGGACCAGATCTCGGTGGCGTCGTGCTCCACCCAGCCGGGCTTCGGGAAGATCTGGCGGTGCTCGCGCTGGTCGACGGCGACGATCTCGCCGCCGTGGTTGAAGATGATGCAGCGGCTCGACGTGGTGCCCTGGTCGATGGCGGCGACGTACTTCTCATCGTTGTCGGGCATGTGACTCCCCTTCGACTTCGTCCGAGGTCCCCGCGCGCGGGGACGCGAAAGCGGCGTGGCGGCTGCGCGGCCGCGGTCAGAACGCCGCGTTGTAGATGAGCCCCGCCAGCGCGCCGCCGATCAGCGGCCCGGCCACCGGAATGATGGCGTAACCCCAGCCGGACGTGCCCTTGTTGGGGATCGGCAGGAACGAGTGCACGATGCGCGGACCGAGGTCGCGCGCCGGGTTGATGGCGTACCCGGTGGGCCCACCGAGCGAGAGGCCGATCCCGACGACCAGGAAAGCCACGACGAGCACCGTCGTACCGGACTCCCCGAGCCCCTTGGTGAGTCCGAACGCGAGGATGGGCAGCACAAGGGCGATCGTCGCGATGATCTCGGTGATCAGATTGGCCACGGGGTTGTTGATCTCGGGGATCGTGGAGAAGATCCCGAGCGTCGGAGTGGGCCCGTCGTCGTCCGCCTCGCTCTCGCCGGACCCCGACGTGACGTTGGCGTTGAACTGGGCCATATAGACCAGATAGGCCAGCACGGCGCCCAGCATCGCGCCGACCATCTGGCCGAGCAGATAGACCCAGACCTTGTCCCACTTGCCGGTGTCCACGGCGATGCCGATCGTCACCGCCGGGTTGAGCTGGCCCCCGGACAGCGGCGCGGCGGTGTACGCCCCGGCCAGCACGCCGAAGCCCCACCCGAACGCGATGACGACCCATCCCGAGGCTCTCGCCTTGGAATGCTTGAGCGTGACAGCGGCGCACACGCCGGCCCCGAACAGAATCAGGATCGCGGTCCCGATGACCTCACCGACGAATATGTCTCCATTGCTCATGGCGGCTCCTAGGCCCTCGCCCGGAGCGATACGCCCCGGTCCTCAGTGCAGGGTGCGTTTTCCATGGCTGGTTCTGGATGGCTCTGGCTGCAACGGCCGACGGCAGGGGTTCCCGCGCCCCGCCGGGCGCCCGCGACAAGCGTTCCCGCTCAGTCGGATCACTCGTATCGCCGCAGGGAGAAGGACCTGACCTGCCCGAACGCGACAGGAGGAGCCCGACGGACAGGCAGGGACCCTGAGCGGCGGTGGGACGACGTGCGGCGATGCCGACTGACACGGGGAAGTGTTCACCGGCCGTGATGGAGCGTCAAGGTCGCGGACGGGAACGGTTGGCGGCGCCCGTCCGTACGGCCCGCGCCCGCCTCATCCCGTGGCTGCCCGGCCCGATTCCGCTTCCGCGCGCGGTCCTGTCCCCGCCCATGCGGCCCCGGACACCGGTGCCGCCCCCGAACGCATACCCCGCCGCACCTCGTGCCCCGGCGTGTCCGAGCGTCCGATGACCCAACTCGCCCCCGGCAGGGCCTTGGCGGCCTGTTTGAGCGGCGCCAGCGACGCGGCCGCCTGCCGGTGGTCGGTGACGCTGCCCGCCGCGCACAGCACTGTGGCGAGCGACATCGTGACGGGCCGCCCGCCCGCCGCCCAGGGCACGTCGAGCACCGCGGAAGCCAGCGGATCGAGCCCGTCCGGATCGGCCAGGACCAGGAAGTCGTCGCCCCCGATGTGCCCCACCCTGGTCGCCCCCGACGCGGCCCGTTCCAGGGACCTGCCCACCTCGCGGATCAGATCGTCACCAGCGGCGAACCCCGCCCCGTCGTTGACCTGTTTGAACCCGTCGATGTCCAGCCAGCTCAGGGCGAATCCGCGCCCCTGCGCGATCCGCCGGTCCACCTCGCCCGTGATGGAGTCCGAACCGGGCAGCCGCGTCAGCGGATTGAGCGCCGCCGCCTCCTCGACCCGGCTCTCGGCCAGCGCGCGCACGAGATCGGCGAGCCGCACGATGCCCACGCACCGGCCCCGCTTGTCGACGACCGCGACGTCGTCGGCCGTACGGCTGCGCTCGCCGTCCGCGAGTACGTCGAGGACCTCCCAGGCTGTGGCGTCCACGCCCACCGTGCGCGGCCGGTCACCGTGGCGGGCGGCCGGCCGGTCGGCGTAGAGCGCGTGACCGTAGCGGCCCGACAGGGACAACAGGAAGCGGTCCCGCTGCACCGAGCGCACCGGTGCGCCTGCCGAGTCCACCAGGAGCACGCCGGACACGTCGGGAGACCCGGTGAGCAGGGCGCGTACGCGCCCTGCCGAGGCCGATGCGGGCAGCAATGCGGCGGGCCGCACGAACTGGCGCACCGGCGGCCCCGAAGGCGGCGGCGACGCCACCGGGGGAGTGAGCGCCGGGACGTACACATCGGCCGCCGGCAGCCGCGACGGGGGCGCGAACAGCTCGCCCTGGGCCAGCTGCGCACCGGCCTGACGAGCGGCGCCGCACTGCAACTCCGTCTCCACGCCCTCGACTGCGAGCAGCGCGCCCAGCCCCTCGCACAGCGTCCGCATCGCGCTCACCGACGCGGGACGCGACAGCAGCGAGGCGTCGAGCTTCACGAGGTCCGGCGCCAGGTCGACCAGGAGCCGCAGTGGCAGGTCGCCGTCACCGACGCCGTCCGCACAGATCCGGAAGCCCTCCTCGCGCAGGGCCGTGACCCCCTCCAGGAGCGCCCGGTGCGGCACGTGGGTGAACGGGGGACCGATGTCGACCGTCACTTCCCAGGGCAGCCGCCCCACGTCCCGGACGGCGTCCCGGAGTGCGGCGAGACCACCGAGGTCCGCCACCGTCCCCGCGAACACATTGACGTGCAGCGGCAGCAACGTCTCCCGCTGCACCGCCGAGCGCACCGCCAACGCGGCGAGTCGGCCGTCGAGTTCAGGGTCGCGCCGGGCCTGTGCCAGCACGTCGCCGACCTCCGGACGGGCGAGTATCTCCAGGGCCGCCACGGCGCCGGTCGTCAGGTTGACGACCGGCTGGAAGGCGAAACGGAGAGCGTCCGTCCAGGAAGGCACGGAAGCATAATGGCGCCCCCGACGCGTGCCCAGGCGCAGTTCACGAGCTGTTCACGCGCCCTTTTCGGCCGAACACGCAGCGTACGGATCCATCGGAGGCCGCCGGTCAGCGGACTGCGACCACGGACGAGCCGTGCCCGAACAGTCCCTGATTCGCGGTGATTCCCACGCGCGCGTTGGCCACCTGCCGGGCGCCCGCCGTGCCGCGCAGCTGCCATGTCAGCTCGCAGACCTGGGCGATGGCCTGTGCGGGGACCGCCTCTCCGAAGGACGCGAGTCCGCCACTGGCGTTCACGGGTATCCGCCCGCCCGGCGCCGTCGCCCCCTCCCTCAGCAGCTTCGCCGCCTCGCCCTCGCCGCACAGCCCCAGATCCTCGTACCACTGGAGCTCCAGAGCGGTCGACAGGTCGTACACCTCGGCGAGGGAGAGGTCTTCCGGGCCGATTCCGGCCTCCTCGTACGCGGCCCGCGCGATGGAGGCGCGGAAGGTGACGCCGTCCGGCTCGACGGCCGCGGCCGAGTCGGTGGCGATGTCCGGGAGGTCGAGCACCGTGTTCGGATACGTCGGCGTGACCGTCGACACCGCGCGGATCCGCACCGGGTTGTGCACTCCGTGTTTGCGCGCGAAGTCCATGCCGCACAGCACGAGCGCGGCCGCCCCGTCGGACGTGGCGCAGATGTCCAGGAGCCGCAGCGGATCGGCGACGACCGCCGACGCGGCCACCTCCTCGGCCGTCACCGTCTTGCGGTACCGGGCATTCGGATTGAGCGCGCCCGCCGCGGCGTTCTTCACCTTGACCTGCGCGAAGTCCTCCAGCGTGTCCCCGTGCACGGCCATACGCCGGCGCGCGTACAGGCCGAAGTACGCCGGGTTGGTGGCACCGAGCACCCGGAACCGCAGCCAGTCCGGGTCGTCGTGCCGGTCCCCGCCCGCGGGGCGGAAGAACCCCTTGGGAGCGGCGTCAGCGCCCACCACGAGCACGACGTCGGCGAGCCCAGCGAGGATCTGCGTACGCGCCGCGTTGACCGCCTGGGCGCCCGAGGCGCAGGCCGCGTACACGCTCGCGACCCGCGCGCCCTGCCAGCCGAGCGCCTTCGCGAACGTCGCGCCCGCCACATAGCCCGGGTACCCGCCCCGCACCGTGTCCGCACCCACGACGGAGTCCACGTCGCGCCAGTCGACTCCGGCGTCGGCGAGCGCCGCCCGCGCCGCCGCCGTCCCGTACTCGACGAAGCCGCGCCCCCATTTGCCCCAGGGGTGCATGCCCGCGCCGAGTACCGCCACGTCGTCCGTCATGCCGCCACCCCCGTCGGCCGCCAGTGCCAGGTCATCCAGGTCGTGTCCCCGTCCTCGTCCAGCACGCCGGGCACGACCTCCACCTCCATGCCCACCTCCAGGTCGGCCACGGAGACTCCGGGAACCGCCTGCCCGAGCACCACCAGGCGCTCCGCCTCCAGCTCCACAGCGATCAACGTGTAGGGCTGCCATGGAAGTTCCGGATCGGACACGTACGGCGCGGGCGGCCGATACCGGCTGTCCGTGTACGACCAGACCCGGCCGCGCGGGGAGAGCGGCACGCAGAGCAGTTCCCCTCCGGTGCAGCCGGGGTTGCGGCAGAAGGTGTCCTCGCGGGGGAAGAAGACCGAGGCGCAGGCCGAGCAGCGCGTGCCGAGCAGCCGGAAGTCCTCTCCCTCCCCGGTGAACCAATCGGCCACGACAGGTGTGCGCGTATGCGACAAGGCCCCTCCCGCGCTGGATCCGACGACGCCACCAGAACACCAGCAGATCTGATGGACCGTCAGAAGTGTGCCATGGGCCGACCGCTCAGGGAACGTCGCGAGATGGGGAAGTCGAAGTACGTGTCCGGGAAGAGCTCCGGCTTGTACGTGAAGTGCCACCACTCCTCGGGCAGGTTCACGAATCCCTGCGCGGCCAGAGCGTCCCGCAGGAGGTCACGGTTCGCGCGCTGCGCCCCCTGGATCCGCGGGTCATCGGTGTGGGCGAGCGTGTCGAAGCAGTCGAAGCCCGTACCCATGTCCACCGAGTTGTCGGGGAAACGGTCCTTCTTCGGTCCGTAGCAGGGCGCCAGCCGCTCACCGGGCACGTACGCGCGCGTGGGCATCGCCGGCAGCTTCACGACGGTCAGATCGAGCGTGGAGCCCCGGCTGTGCCCGGACTTCTCCGCGATGTAACCGTCGGCGAACAGTCGCGTCTTGTCGACCTGCGGATAGAACTCCGCCTTCGTCCGCTGGTCGTCGAGATCCTTGGCCCAGCGCACGAAGTGGTCGACCGCACGCTGCGGCCGGTAGCAGTCGTACACCTTCAGCGAGTAACCCCGCTTCAGGAGCCCTGCCTGCGCCTTGTGGAGCGCCTTCGCGGCAGGTTCGGTGAGGATGCACATCGGCTTCTCGTAGCCGTCTACAGGCGCCCCGACGAAGTTGTGCGCAGTGATGTAGCGGATCTCCTGGATGATCGTCGGGTCGACGTCCCGCAGCGCCACGAACTGCGCGGGAGCCTTGGGCTCGGGCTTCGCCTGCGCGGCGCCGGGAGCGGTGGCAGTCCACAGGAGCGCGGCGGCAGCGGTGACGGCGAGTCTGCGTACGGCAGTTGCTGTTCGTGTCATGAACCTGCATCTATCAGGATCAAGGGTGGCCAGGGAAGAGCGCCGCGTCGCGATCGGATACAGTCCGCGGCGTGTCAGAACCCCACCACATAACCAACGCCGTTCCGGATTCCCACTGTTCGAGCTGTGGAACCGCTTACGGACCCGAGGTCTCGGGTTGGCCGCGCACGTGCCCGGCCTGCGCCAACGTGAGCTACCGCAACCCCCTGCCGGTCGCGGTCGCCCTCCAGGCCGTCTACGACAGCCGCGGTTCCGCTCTCGTCGTGATCACCCGGACCATCGCCCCCGCGCGCGGGGGAGTCGCCCTGCCCGGCGGGTTCGTCGACCACAGGGAGGGCTGGAAGGACGCTGTCGTCCGTGAGCTCAAGGAGGAGACGGGCATCGAGGCGGCGAGCCGCGACGTGCGCCTCGCCGACGCGATGAGTTCGCCCGACGGACATCTGCTCCTGTTCGGCCTCCTCCCGGAACGCCCGGCCGCCGAACTGCCCGAGCCCGCCGTCACGGACGAGACCGAAGGCTGGCACCTCCTGCGCCGCCCAGCCGAACTCGCCTTCCCCCTCCACACCCTGGCCGCCCGCGCCTGGTTCGAGGGCCGCTACGTGTGACGCGCACCGCCGCATGACCTCCCCAGCCCTCTGAACGCTCACAGCCCGCGGATCCGCACCGGGTACGCGGGCTCGGCGGGCCCTGCCTCGTCCTGCCGCTCCACCACCACACTGCCGCCGCTCCACCGCGTGGTGTAGCGCTGAACGTCCGGCGCCTGCCAGCCGTCACCGACGTCGGGCACGACAACCCCGCCGCCGGTACGCCCCTGCGCCGGAGCCCACACCTCAAGGCACAGGTCCCCGTCCTCGCCCCGCACCGGGATCACCGCGCCCGCCCGCGCGAAGACGGGAACACGGGACAGCGGCGCGTCCACCAGAACCTGACCGGGCCCCTCGTGAGCCTGCCCGCTCTCCGTGTCGTACCAGCGCCCACGCGGCAGTCGCACCGCCCGCCGGTCCGCACCGGGCTCCAGGACCGGAGCCACCAACAAGGAGTCACCCAACAGATACGCGTCCTCGCAGTCCCGCAACGCCCTGTCCTCCGGAGCGCCCCACCACACAGGCCGCACATATGGAGCGCCCGTACGCCGCGCGAGATGAGCCAGCGTCACGAAGTACGGCAGCAGCCGCCTGCGCTCGACGAGCGCCACGCGCGCGTGCCCCAGCACCTCGTCACCGAACTCCCACGGCTCCCGACGCCCCGCCCGCAGCGCCGCATGCGTACGGAACAGCGGCAGATACGCACCCAGCTGGAGCCACCGCAGATACAGCTCAGGAGACGGATCCCCGTCGAACCCGCCCACGTCCGGGCCCGAATACGGCACTCCGCACAACCCGAGGCCCAGCACCAGGGACAACGACGCGCGCAAACCGGGCCACCCCGTGGCCACATCCCCGGACCACGTCCCCCCGTAGCGCTGCATCCCCGCCCAGCCCGAGCGCGAGAACAGGAACGGCCGCTCCTGGGGCCGCAGTTCACGCAGCCCCTCGTACCCGGCGCGCGCCATGCACAGCCCGTACACGTTGTGCGCCTCCCGATGGTCGCCGCCCCGCCCCTCCAGGGAGTGCCGTGCCGAGCGGGGCAGCGTCGGGTCACCGAACGCGGCGAAGGACACCGGCTCGTTCATGTCGTGCCAGAACCCCGAGAAGCCCTGGGCGAGACGTTCCTCATACAGACCGCCCCACCACTTGCGCACCGCCCGGTCGGTGAAGTCGGGATACACCGACTCACCCGGCCACACCACGCCCCGCACCGCCCTCCCCGCCGCGTCCTTCACGAAGGCGTCCACGGACGCTCCCGCGTCGTACACGGCGTTCCCCGCCTCCGCCTTGACCGCGGGGTCGACGATCGACACCAGCCGCACACCATCAGCGCGCAGGTCCTCGGCGAGCCGCGGAAGACCGGGATAGGTCTCCCGGTCGACCGTGAACACCTGAAACGCGTCGAGATGTTCGATGTCCAGATGGACCACGTCGAGCGGAAGCCCCCGCTCCCGGTAGCCCTCGACGATCCGCCGCACCGCCTGCTCCCCGCCGAAGCCCCAACGCGAGTGCTGATACCCGAGCGCCCAGGCCGGCGGCAGCGCGGGAGCACCGGTCAGCGACGCCCACGCGCGCAGCACGCGCGCGGGGGGACCCACCATGACCCAGCAGCGCAGCGGACCGCCCTCCATCCGGACCTCGCACGTCCCGGCCCGGTCATGCCCGGAACCAGCACCCTCCTCGCCCTCGGACAGCGTCACCGTGCCGTCCCACGAGTTGTCGTGGAACACCAGATGGGTGCCCGCGTCGGCGACCACCATCTGCACCGGCATGGTCAGGTACAGCGGATCGTCCCCCGGCCCGAACGAACCGCCCGGATCCGTGTTCCACAGGCGGTACGTGCCGTCCCGCAGCCGCGGCCCCGACGCCCGGCCCCCCAGACCGAAGAACCGCGCGTCGGCGGCCACCTCGGACCGCTGCACCCACCGCGCCTCGCCCCCGTCCACGGGCTCCCACCAGCGCGGCGGCAGATCACGCCGCAGCACCACACCCCCCGGAGTGCACACGGAGACGGCGCCGTGCCGCGACACGACGACGGTCACCCGCTCCGCCACCACCCGCCAGCCGCCGTCCTTGTCCGGCTCCAGGACAGCCCGCGGATCCGGCTGCGGACAGGAACCCGCCAGCGCGTACGACGGTTCCGGGTCCGCCCCGTCCCAGCCCCAGAAGACCGCGCCCGTCACCGTCACCGTGATCCGCAGCCGGGACCGCGTGAACCGGACGACACCACCACCGGGGGCCGGTTCGGCCCCGGTCACCGGACCCGGCACCCTCGCCCGCTCCGGCCCCCGGCGCCGCAGACCCACAGCATCGGCACGCTTCCTGCGCCACGAGGACCGCACCGCCCGCAAACCCTGGACCGCACCCACCAAGCCGACCGCCCTCACCGCGCGTACCAGGTCACGACCGTTCATGCTGCTCACCCTGTCATTGCGGGGCGCGCAATAGTGAGTCGTTCAACTGCCGTTCATCCGTGGTGGCGGCACATCTTCACGACACGGACTATGTGGGGCGCAACCTGGTGCGGAAGTCGATCACGTGGCATCGTCCCTGTCAGCCGCGTCACGCGCGCACACCGGCCCGTGCGCGGGACCGACGCACACCACGCGTACATCCGGGAGCCGCCCCATGCCGTCCGCAGCGAATCCGACGCCGCTCTGGAAGCCCGACAAGGAATTCATCGCCGAAGCGCAGATCACGCGCTTTCAGGCCTGGGCGTCCGAACACTACGGAGCCCCCGCCGACGGCGGTTACGAAGCGCTGCACCGCTGGTCGGTGACCGAACTCGACACGTTCTGGAAGGCCGTCGCCGACTGGTTCGACATCCGGTTCACCACCCCGTACGCGCGCGTGCTCGGCGACCGCTCCATGCCCGGAGCCGAATGGTTCCCCGGCGCCACCCTGAACTACGCCGAACACGCCCTGCGCACCGCCACCGACCCCGAGCGCGCGGACACCCCGGCCATCCTCCACGTGGACGAGACACACGAACCTCGCCCCGTGACCTGGGCGGAACTGCGCCGCCAGGTCGGCTCGCTCGCCGCCGAACTGCGGGCCATCGGCGTCCGCCCGGGCGACCGCGTCAGCGGCTACCTGCCGAACATCCCCGAGGCCGTCGTCGCCCTCCTCGCCACCGCGGCCGTCGGCGGAGTCTGGACGTCCTGCGCCCCCGACTTCGGCGCCCGCAGTGTCCTTGACCGCTTCCAGCAGGTCGAACCCGTCGTCCTGTTCACCGTCGACGGCTACCGCTACGGCGGCAAGGAGCACGACCGCCGCGACACGGTCGGCGAACTCCGCGCCGAACTGCCCACCCTCCGCGCGGTCGTCCACATCCCGCTGCTGGGCACGGACGCCCCCGAAGGGACCCTTGAGTGGTCGGAGCTCACATCCGCCGACACTGAGCCCGTCTTCGAAGCCCTCCCCTTCGACCACCCTCTGTGGGTTCTGTACTCCTCAGGCACGACGGGACTCCCCAAGGCGATCGTCCAGTCCCAGGGCGGCATCCTCGTCGAGCACCTCAAACAGCTCGGCCTGCACTGCGACCTCGGCCCCGGCGACCGGTTCTTCTGGTACACGTCCACCGGCTGGATGATGTGGAACTTCCTCGCCTCCGGCCTTCTCACGGGCACCACGATCGTCGTCTACGACGGCAGCCCCGGCTACCCCGACACCGGCGCCCAGTGGGCCGTCGCCGAACGCACCGGAGCCACCCTCTTCGGCACCTCGGCCGCCTACGTCATGGCGTGCCGCAAGGCCGGCGTCCACCCCTCGCGCGACCACGACCTGTCCCGCGTCAAGTGCGTCGCCACGACCGGCTCGCCGCTCCCGCCCGACGGCTTCCGCTGGCTCCACGACGAGGTGCGCGAAGACCTCTGGATCGCCTCCGTCAGCGGCGGCACGGACGTCTGCTCCTGCTTCGCCGGAGCCGTCCCGACCCTGCCTGTCCACATCGGCGAACTCCAGGCCCCCTGCCTCGGCACGGACCTCCAGTCCTGGGACCCGCAGGGCAAACCGCTCATCGACGAAGTCGGTGAACTCATCGTCACCAACCCCATGCCCTCGATGCCGATCCGCTTCTGGAACGACCCTGACGGCAGCCGCTATCACGACAGTTACTTCGACACCTACCCCGGCGTCTGGCGGCACGGCGACTGGATCACCCTCACCTCCCGCGGTTCGGTCGTGATCCACGGCCGTTCGGACTCCACCCTGAACCGCCAGGGCGTCCGCATGGGTTCGGCCGACATCTACGAGGCCGTCGAACGCCTCCCCGAAATCCGCGAGTCCCTCGTCATCGGCCTCGAACAGCCCGACGGCGGCTACTGGATGCCCCTGTTCGTCCACCTCGCGCCCGGCGCCGTACTCGACGACGACCTCCGCGCCCGCATCAAGCTGACCATCCGCGAGAACCTCTCCCCGCGCCACATCCCCGACGACATCATCGAAGCCCCAGGCGTCCCGCACACCCTCACCGGCAAGCGCATCGAGGTCCCCGTCAAACGCCTCCTCCAGGGCACCCCCCTCGAAAAGGCCGTCAACCTCGGCTCGGTCGACAGCGTCGAACTCCTGCGCTTCTACGAGGAAATCGCCCGCAACCGCCCCTGACCGAACCCGGTTCCGCCGCCGTTGTCAGTGCCCCCGATTACTGTGAGTGAGCATTGACCACAGCTCTCAGGGGGAACCATGGCGCACACCCAGAACACCCGGCACACCGGCATGCGACGCGTCCTGCGCCGTGAAGTCGCGGGCATCATCGGCCTACTCGCCGACGAACGCGACTTCACGGCAATGCGGAGCTACCGCACCTTCGCCTTCGACGACCACGACGCGTACCTCCAGCAGGTGGAGAACCTCCTCCAGGCACTCGCCGCACAGGGCGGACACACAACCGTCGCCCTCTTCGACCCCGAGGAGTACGCGGAGTTCTGCGCTGAGGCCGGCCTCGAACCGGACACCCCCTCCAGCCGCACCCGCTTCACCGCTGAACTGGCTGTCATGGGCGCCACCGTCCCCTACGAAGGTCAGCCCCTGGCCGACCTCCTGCACCACCTGGTCGACGAAGCGGTCCGACAGGCCACCTGGGAGTACGCCTCGTCCGTCCTCGCCCGGATCGGAGTGTGCGGTGCCTGCGGCCGGGACATCGGAAGGGACGCCTTCGCCCGCGCCTCGCTCCTCCTGACGCGGGTCCTCGACACGGCAGGCATCGGCGCCCACCACCTCGTGTGCAGCGTCCCCACAGACGCCGAATCACTGCTGTCGGTGCTACACGTCGACCGCTGCACCGAAGACAGCACACGACTCGACGAGAAGGAGGCGCTCGAGTTCACCACGGTCCTGGCCCTCGGCCTCGCGACCGCAAGCCCGGGCGGCCTGGTCATGCGCACCACCGCCCCGGACAGGGACGACCGCGTCCAGGGCTGGCGCCTGCGCGACGAACGCCTGCTACCGCTCACCGCGGCGGAAGTCTTCGACGCCTATTGCACCGACGCCCAGTCCGGCGACCTCGTCGCACCCGAGTCCGGCGTCGACTACTGCGCGGCACCCGACCTCGGAGACACCGGCCCCGAGGGCGGGCACACCCACTGAAACGACCGTGGGGCGCTACACCACGAAGGTGGAGCGCCCCACGACAGCGAACCGGCTTCTGGGCTACTCGCCTGACAGCACCGCCTGGGCGGCCTTGCGGGCCTCCTCGGCGGAGTCCGCGGCCCGCGCGGCCGAGGCCGCACGCTCGCACTGGGCCAGCGTGTACTTGCCGAGCGTCGTCCTCACGTAAGGAATCGACGCCGCACCCATGGAAAGGGAGGTGACGCCCAGACCGGTCAGGACACACGCGAGCAGCGGGTCGGACGCGGCCTCACCGCAGACGCCACAGCTCTTGCCCTCGGCCCTCGCCGCGTCAGCGGACAGGGCGACCAGGTCGAGCAGTGCGGGTTGCCACGGGTCCTGAAGCCGGGACACCGCACCGACCTGCCGGTCAGCGGCGAACGTGTACTGCGCCAGGTCATTGGTCCCCAGGGAAAGGAACTCGACCTCCTGAAGGATCGAACGCGCCCGGAGAGCGGCCGACGGAATCTCGACCATCGCGCCGAACTTCGCATCGAGTCCCGCCTCACGGCACGCGTCGGCGAAGGCCTTCGCGTCGGCACGGTCGGCGACCATCGGCGCCATGACCTCTAGGTAGACCGGCAGGCCCTCAACCGCCTTGGCCAGTGCGGTCAGCTGCGTACGCAGCACCTCAGGGTGCTCGAGCAGCGAGCGCAGTCCACGCACACCCAGAGCCGGGTTCGGCTCGTCGGCGGGCGTCAGGAAGTCCAGCGGCTTGTCCGCACCGGCATCGAGGACGCGCACCACGACCCGGCCCTCGGGGAACGCCTCGAGAACCTTCCGGTACGCCTCGACCTGCTTCTCCTCGGAAGGAGCGCGGCTGCTGTCGTCCAGGAACAGGAACTCGGTACGGAAGAGACCCACACCCTCCGCACCGGCCTCGACCGCGGCCGGCACGTCGGCCGGACCGCCGACGTTGGCAAGGAGCGGCACCTTGTGACCGTCGGACGTCGCACCGGGACCGGACGACGCGGCCAGCGCGGCCTTCCGCGCGGCGGAGGCGGCCTCCAGCTCGGCCCGCTTCTCCGGACTCGGATTGACGAAAATGTCGCCGGTGCTGCCGTCGACAGCGATCACCGTGCCCTCGGCGAGCTCACCCGCACCGGGCAGCGCGACCACGGCCGGCACCCCGAGCGCACGCGCCAGAATCGCGCTGTGGCTGGTCGGCCCGCCCTCCTCGGTGACGAAGCCGAGCACGAGCGTTGGGTCGAGCAGCGCCGTGTCCGCGGGAGCCAGGTCCCGCGCGATGAGTACGTAGGGCTTGTCGCTGTCCGGGACACCAGGCATCGGCACTCCGAGCAGCCGCGCCACGATCCGGTTCCGCACGTCGTCCAGGTCGGCGACGCGACCCGCGAGGTACTCACCTGCACCGGCCAGCAGCGCCCGATAGGACGCGAAGGCGTCGTACACCGCACGCTCGGCCGTGCTGCCGACCGCGATACGTCGGTCGACATCGGCCATGAGCTCCGGGTCCTGCGCCATCATGGCCTGGGCCTCGAGCACATGCTGTGCCTCGCCACCCGCCAGATTGCCGCGCGCAATCAGATCGGCCGCCACAGCTTCCACGGCCTGACGGGCGCGCCCCTGTTCGCGCTCTGCGTCCTCCGTCGGAATCTGCTTGGCCGGCGGCTCGAGAACCGCCGTCCCCATGTGCCGAACCTCGCCGATGGCCACACCGTGGCTCACGCCGACGCCTCGCAGCGTTGTCTCCATCTCACCGTCTCCGATAGTGCGGCGGGCCCAGCCGCCGCGGTGGTTGACCTGAATGCCGCCAGCGACGGCCCGCGTCACTTCCAGCTGAAGAGTGCGTCGCCGGACTTGACGTCGCCGTCCTCGATCACATCGGAGAGGGACTCGGCGGTGGCCTCGAGGGCAACGATCGGGCAGATCGGGGACTTGCCGGCGGCTTCGACGGCGGCCGGATCCCAGCGCACCATCTCCTGACCGCGCTGCACGGTGTCGCCCTTGTTGACGAGCAGCTCGAAGCCCTCGCCATTCAGCTGAACGGTGTCGATGCCCAGGTGCGTCAGGACGCCGTGGCCCTCTTCGTCCACCACTACATAGGCGTGCGGGTGAAGAGAGACG
>NZ_CM147085.1:0-1787500 GCF_055760475.1 Streptomyces sp. DS1-CR2 | reverse complement strand
GTACTGCCCCTTCGGGGCGTGGAAAGCATGATCTCCGGGCGTCACCGGGTCGGGCACGCTGTTGGGTGTCTGAAGGTACGGCCGAAACGGTCGCCTTCAGTGCCGGCCCCGGTAAAGATCTGCTTCGGTGGGTTGTGACGGGTGGTTGGTCGTTGTTTGAGAACTGCACAGTGGACGCGAGCATCTGTGGCCAAGTTTTTAAGGGCGCACGGTGGATGCCTTGGCACCAGGAACCGATGAAGGACGTGGGAGGCCACGATAGTCCCCGGGGAGTCGTCAACCAGGCTTTGATCCGGGGGTTTCCGAATGGGGAAACCCGGCAGTCGTCATGGGCTGTCACCCGCTGCTGAACACATAGGCAGTGTGGAGGGAACGCGGGGAAGTGAAACATCTCAGTACCCGCAGGAAGAGAAAACAACCGTGATTCCGGGAGTAGTGGCGAGCGAAACTGGATGAGGCCAAACCATTTGCGTGTGATACCCGGCAGGGGTTGCGCATGTGGGGTTGTGGGATCTCTCTTTCACAGTCTGCCGGCTGTGAGACGAGTCAGAAACCGTTGATGTAGGCGAAGGACATGCGAAAGGTCCGGCGTAGAGGGTAAGACCCCCGTAGTCGAAACATCAGCGGCTCGTTTGAGAGACACCCAAGTAGCACGGGGCCCGAGAAATCCCGTGTGAATCTGGCGGGACCACCCGCTAAGCCTAAATATTCCCTGGTGACCGATAGCGGATAGTACCGTGAGGGAATGGTGAAAAGTACCGCGGGAGCGGAGTGAAATAGTACCTGAAACCGTGTGCCTACAAGCCGTGGGAGCGTCGCTGTATGTGCTTGCACATGCAGTCGTGACTGCGTGCCTTTTGAAGAATGAGCCTGCGAGTTTGCGGTGCGTTGCGAGGTTAACCCGTGTGGGGAAGCCGTAGCGAAAGCGAGTCCGAATAGGGCGGTTTAGTAGCGCGCTCAAGACCCGAAGCGGAGTGATCTAGCCATGGGCAGGTTGAAGCGGAGGTAAGACTTCGTGGAGGACCGAACCCACCAGGGTTGAAAACCTGGGGGATGACCTGTGGTTAGGGGTGAAAGGCCAATCAAACTCCGTGATAGCTGGTTCTCCCCGAAATGCATTTAGGTGCAGCGTCGTGTGTTTCTTGCCGGAGGTAGAGCACTGGATAGGCGATGGGCCCTACCGGGTTACTGACCTTAGCCAAACTCCGAATGCCGGTAAGTGAGAGCGCGGCAGTGAGACTGTGGGGGATAAGCTCCATGGTCGAGAGGGAAACAGCCCAGAGCATCGACTAAGGCCCCTAAGCGTACGCTAAGTGGGAAAGGATGTGGAGTCGCACAGACAACCAGGAGGTTGGCTTAGAAGCAGCCACCCTTGAAAGAGTGCGTAATAGCTCACTGGTCTAGTGATTCCGCGCCGACAATGTAGCGGGGCTCAAGCGTACCGCCGAAGTCGTGTCATTCCAGCGTGAGGGCCAACGCCTGCTGGGATGGGTAGGGGAGCGTCGTGTGCCGGGTGAAGCAGCCGCGGAAGCGAGTTGTGGACGGTTCACGAGTGAGAATGCAGGCATGAGTAGCGATACACACGTGAGAAACGTGTGCGCCGATTGACTAAGGGTTCCTGGGTCAAGCTGATCTGCCCAGGGTAAGTCGGGACCTAAGGCGAGGCCGACAGGCGTAGTCGATGGATAACCGGTTGATATTCCGGTACCCGCTGTGAAGCGTCAAACATTGAATCAGGCGATGCTAAGTCCGTGAAGCCGTTCCGGACCCTTCGGGGAAAGGAAAGTGGTGGAGCCGACGGACCAGACTTGTAGTAGGTGAGTGATGGGGTGACGCAGGAAGGTAGTCCAGCCCGGGCGGTGGTTGTCCCGGGGTAAGGGTGTAGGCCGTGTGGCAGGTAAATCCGTCACACATTAAGGCTGAGACCTGATGCCGAGCCGATTGTGGTGAAGTGGATGATCCTATGCTGTCGAGAAAAGCCTCTAGCGAGTTTCATGGCGGCCCGTACCCTAAACCGACTCAGGTGGTCAGGTAGAGAATACCGAGGCGTTCGGGTGAACTATGGTTAAGGAACTCGGCAAAATGCCCCCGTAACTTCGGGAGAAGGGGGGCCATCACCGGTGATTGGATTTACTTCATGAGCTGGGGGTGGCCGCAGAGACCAGCGAGAAGCGACTGTTTACTAAAAACACAGGTCCGTGCGAAGCCGTAAGGCGATGTATACGGACTGACGCCTGCCCGGTGCTGGAACGTTAAGGGGACCGGTTAGTGCACTTTCGGGTGTGCGAAGCTGAGAACTTAAGCGCCAGTAAACGGCGGTGGTAACTATAACCATCCTAAGGTAGCGAAATTCCTTGTCGGGTAAGTTCCGACCTGCACGAATGGCGTAACGACTTCTCGACTGTCTCAACCATAGGCCCGGTGAAATTGCACTACGAGTAAAGATGCTCGTTTCGCGCAGCAGGACGGAAAGACCCCGGGACCTTTACTACAGTTTGATATTGGTGTTCGGTTCGGCTTGTGTAGGATAGGTGGGAGACTGTGAACTCTGGACGCCAGTTCAGGGGGAGTCGTCGTTGAAATACCACTCTGGTCGTGCTGGATGTCTAACCTGGGTCCGTGATCCGGATCAGGGACAGTGTCTGATGGGTAGTTTAACTGGGGCGGTTGCCTCCTAAAGAGTAACGGAGGCGCCCAAAGGTTCCCTCAGCCTGGTTGGTAATCAGGTGTTGAGTGTAAGTGCACAAGGGAGCTTGACTGTGAGACCGACGGGTCGAGCAGGGACGAAAGTCGGGACTAGTGATCCGGCGGTGGCTTGTGGAAGCGCCGTCGCTCAACGGATAAAAGGTACCCCGGGGATAACAGGCTGATCTTCCCCAAGAGTCCATATCGACGGGATGGTTTGGCACCTCGATGTCGGCTCGTCGCATCCTGGGGCTGGAGTCGGTCCCAAGGGTTGGGCTGTTCGCCCATTAAAGCGGTACGCGAGCTGGGTTTAGAACGTCGTGAGACAGTTCGGTCCCTATCCGCTGTGCGCGTAGGAGTCTTGAGAAGGGCTGTCCCTAGTACGAGAGGACCGGGACGGACGAACCTCTGGTGTGCCAGTTGTCCTGCCAAGGGCATGGCTGGTTGGCTACGTTCGGAAAGGATAACCGCTGAAAGCATCTAAGCGGGAAGCCTGCTTCGAGATGAGGACTCCCACCCCCTTTGAGGGGTTAAGGCTCCCAGTAGACGACTGGGTTGATAGGCCAGATCTGGAAGCCCGGTAACGGGTGGAGGTGACTGGTACTAATAGGCCGAGGGCTTGTCCTCAGTTGCTCGCGTCCACTGTGTTGGTTCTGAAACCACGAACAACCCCGTACATGGTCACGTACGGTGCGGTTGACAGTTTCATAGTGTTTCGGTGGTCATAGCGTGAGGGAAACGCCCGGTTACATTCCGAACCCGGAAGCTAAGCCTCACAGCGCCGATGGTACTGCAGGGGGGACCCTGTGGGAGAGTAGGACGCCGCCGAACTATTTTTGAAGAAGACCCCCGTAACGGATGAGAATCCGGTTACGGGGGTTTTCTGCGTTATGTGCCAAGCGTTGTGCGTCAATTCTTGTTGCACCCCTCTGCACTGCCCCAAGTGTGCTGAGGGTAAGGTCGGGGGGCATCGTTGGCTCGTTTCCCCACAGGAGGCCCCCGGGTGGAGGTCCAGGAGACCCGTGTCCAGACGGACCGGGTGCTCACCATCCCGAACATCCTCAGCATGGCGCGTCTCCTTGGCGTACCCCTGTTCCTGTGGCTCATCCTCAGGCCCGAGTTCGGCGGGCCCAAAAGCGACGGCTGGGCCCTTCTGGTCCTGATGCTCAGCGGTGTCAGTGACTATCTCGACGGGAAGCTCGCCCGGCGCTGGAATCAGATCAGCAACCTCGGCCGGCTCCTCGACCCAGCGGCCGACCGGCTCTACATTCTGTCCACGCTCGTAGGACTCACCTGGCGCGAGATTCTGCCGATCTGGTTGACGGCCGTACTGCTTGCCCGGGAGCTGGTTCTCCTGGTGATGGTGGGTATCCTCCGCCGACACGGCTATCCGCCGCCGCAGGTGAACTTCCTCGGCAAGGCCGCCACGTTCAACCTCATGTATGCGTTCCCCTTGTTGCTCCTCAGCGACGGAAGCGGCTGGATCAACACGCTCGCTGCTATTTTCGGATGGGCGTTCGCAGGATGGGGTACAACGCTCTACTGGTGGGCAGGGATCCTGTACGTAGTACAGGTCCGCCGACTGGTCAGGGCGGACTCCGAGGCCGATTGAGCTCGCCCATGTGGCGGTATTCGAGGCCAGATCGGCCCGCACTCTGAGATCTGCGGGTCCATCCGGACGGGCGAAGTCGGCTAGACAGTCGTCTCTTCAAGGAGGACGCTTCCGACATGAAGGCCGTCGTAATGGCTGGAGGCGAAGGCACGCGCCTTCGCCCCATGACCTCGAGTATGCCCAAGCCGCTCCTGCCGGTCGTCAACCGGCCGATCATGGAGCATGTGCTGCGGTTGCTCAAGCGGCATGGGCTCACCGAGACCGTCGTCACCGTGCAGTTCCTGGCATCACTCGTCAGGAACTACTTCGGGGACGGCGAAGAGCTCGGCATGGAGCTCACCTATGCCAATGAGGAGAAGCCACTCGGCACAGCCGGCAGCGTGAAGAACGCAGAGGAAGCACTCAAGGACGACGCTTTCGTTGTGATCTCCGGTGACGCTCTGACCGATTTCGACCTCACCGACCTCATCAATTTCCACAAGGAAAAGGGTGCGCTGGTCACGGTCTGCCTGGCCCGCGTTCCCAACCCCCTCGAATTCGGCATCACCATCGTCGATGAACAGGGAAAGGTCGAGCGTTTCCTCGAGAAGCCCACCTGGGGCCAGGTTTTCTCCGACACCGTGAACACGGGTATCTATGTCATGGAGCCCGAGGTATTCGACTACGTCGAGGCCGACGTATCGGTTGACTGGTCCGGTGACGTCTTCCCGCAGCTCATGAAGGAAGGCAAGCCGGTCTACGGCTATATCGCCGAGGGCTACTGGGAGGACGTCGGCACGCACGAGAGCTACGTCAAGGCGCAGGCCGACGTGCTCGAGGGCAAGGTCGACGTCGAGATCGACGGATTCGAGATCTCGCCCGGCGTATGGGTCGCAGAGGGTGCCGAGGTTCATCCGGACGCTGTGCTTCGCGGTCCGCTGTACATCGGCGACTACGCCAAGGTCGAAGCCGACGTCGAGCTGCGCGAGCACACCGTGATCGGCTCGAACGTCGTCGTGAAGAGCGGGGCTTTTCTGCACAAGGCCGTTGTCCACGACAACGTGTACATCGGGCAGCACAGCAATCTGCGCGGCTGCGTCATCGGCAAGAACACCGACATCATGCGGGCCGCCCGCGTCGAGGACGGCGCCGTCATCGGCGACGAGTGCCTGGTCGGTGAGGAATCGATTATCCAGGGCAACGTCCGGGTCTATCCGTTCAAGACCATCGAGGCCGGCGCCTTCGTCAACACCTCGGTGATCTGGGAGTCCAGGGGCCAGGCGCATCTCTTCGGCGCCCGTGGCGTCTCCGGCATCATCAACGTGGAGATCACCCCGGAACTCGCTGTACGGCTCGCGGGGGCGTACGCCACGACGCTCAAGAAGGGCTCGACCGTCACCACGGCCCGTGACCACTCGCGTGGTGCGCGAGCCCTGAAGCGCGCGGTCATCTCCGCGTTGCAGGCGAGCGCCATCGACGTACGCGATCTGGAGAACGTGCCGCTGCCCGTCGCCCGGCAGCAGACCGCGCGGGGCAGTGCCGGCGGGATCATGATCCGCACGACGCCCGGAGTGCCTGACTCTGTCGACATCATGTTCTTCGACGAGCGGGGAGCGGACCTCTCTCAGGCCAGCCAGCGGAAGCTGGACCGGGTGTACGCGCGGCAGGAGTACCGGCGGGCGTTCCCCGGCGAGATCGGCGACCTGCACTTCCCGTCGAGCGTCTTCGACTCGTACACCGGTTCCCTGTTGCGGAATGTCGATACGACGGGGATTGCCGAGGCGGGGCTCAAGGTCGTCGTCGACGCTTCGAACGGCAGTGCCGGTCTGGTGCTGCCCAGCCTGCTCGGGCGGCTCGGTGTCGACTCGCTGACTATCAACCCGGGGCTCGACGAGTCCCGGCCGACCGAGACGCGGGACGCGCGCCGCTCCGGGCTTGTACGCCTCGGGGAGATCGTGGCGTCCGCGCGGGCCGCGTTCGGCGTCCGGTTCGACCCGGTCGGCGAGCGGCTGTCGCTGGTGGACGAGAAGGGCCGCATCGTCGAGGACGACCGTGCGCTTCTGGTCATGCTGGACCTGGTGGCAGCCGAGCGGCGCAGCGGCCGGGTCGCGCTGCCGGTGACCACGACCCGTATCGCCGAGCAGGTGGCCGCGTACCACGGGACGCAGGTGGAGTGGACGACCACGTCGCCGGACGACCTCACTCGGGTCGGGCGGGACGAGGGGACCATCTTCGGTGGTGACGGTCGCGGCGGGTTCATCATTCCGGAGTTCAGCTCCGTCTTCGACGGCGCGGCCGCGTTTGTCCGGCTGATCGGGCTCGTGGCGCGGACGCAGTTGACCTTGAGTCAGATCGACGCGCGGATCCCGCGGGCACATGTACTCAAGCGGGACCTCGCGACTCCGTGGGCGGTGAAGGGGCTCGTGATGCGGCGGGTCGTCGAGGAGGCCGGCGACCGGTCCGTCGACACGACCGACGGCGTGCGGGTCGTCGAGGCGGACGGGCGCTGGGTGATGGTGCTGCCCGACCCGGCCGAGGCCGTCACCCATCTGTGGGCCGAGGGGCCCGACGACGCGTCGGCACAGCAGCTGCTCGACGAGTGGGCGGCAGTAGTGGACAGCGCCGGTCGCTGAGTCGTCGTACGGGCCGGTCGGCGCCTGTCACGGGCGCCGACCGGCCCGTCGGTGGGGCCATTCGGAGGTAGAGGCCACCACGTGCGACGATGTGCGGCATGCCGCAGCAGCCCCCCGATCGGAGCAGTCCCTCACACCCCGTGAGCCCCAGGCGTCCCGACGCCTCCATGTCGCTGCTGACGAACGTGATGGACCACAGCCTCGACGACGGATACGCGGAGGCGGCGGCCCGTAAGAAGGCCGAGGGCAGCGGTGGCATGCCACGTACCCTGCGGGCCAAGCTCGGGCTCGCGGCGGGGCTCGTCCTCGCGGCGCTCGTGGTGACGGTGGGGGCGGCGCAGGCGCGGGTCGCGGCACCGGTCGTGGCAAAGGAGCGCGAGGAGCTCATCGCCCGTATCGACCGGGAGACGGACGCCGCGGACAAGCTCGAGCGCACGGTGGACTCGCTCCGCAACGACGTGAGCGACCGCCAGCGTGAGGCGCTGAAGAAACACGGCGGCGACAAAGGCGAGTTGGTCGGTCTGCTCTCCGGCGCGACGGCGGTGCACGGGCCGGGAGTGAAGCTGGCCGTCGACGACGCCAAGGAAGCCGACCAGGGCGGCGGAGGGCCGCGCGAGAGCACCGGGTTCTCGGACACCGGGCGGGTGCGCGACCGGGACATGCAGCGGGTGGTCAACGGGCTCTGGCAGTCCGGTGCCGAGGCCGTAGCCATCAACGGACAGCGGCTGACGGCCCTGTCCGCGATCCGCGCGGCGGGTGACGCGATACTGGTCGACAACAGACCGCTCGTGCCGCCGTACACGGTGCTCGCGGTGGGGGACGGCCAGCGGCTGAGCACCCGGTTCCAGAACAGCCCTGACGGCCTGTACCTGCACGCGCTGCAGGAGAACTTCGGGATCCGGACCAGCATTTCCGCCCAGGACGACGTCCGCCTGCCCGCAGCGCCGAGCGTGACCGTACGTACAGCACAGCCGAGAACAGAGAAGGGCACATCGTGATCGCCGTACTGGGCCTCGTCGTGGGAGTCGTGGTCGGACTGTTCGTCCGCCCCGAGGTTCCGGCGGTGGTCGAGCCCTACCTTCCGATCGCCGTGGTGGCGGCCCTCGACGCGGTGTTCGGCGGCCTGCGGGCGATGCTCGACGGGATCTTCGACGACAAGGTCTTCGTCGTGTCGTTCCTGTCGAACGTCGTCGTGGCGGCCCTGATCGTGTTCCTGGGCGACAAGCTGGGCGTGGGCGCGCAGCTGTCCACCGGCGTCGTCGTGGTGCTCGGTATCCGCATCTTCTCCAACGCGGCCGCCATCCGGCGGCACATCTTCCGGGCGTGAGGCCGATGTCCGAGGACGAGAACAAGAACAACGACGAGCAGCACCGCCTGCGCAAGGAACTGCCGGACGAGGTCGCGCCCGAAGCGGCGGATGACGCGGACGGCGCGGACGGCGCGGACGACACGGAAGCGCCCGCGGCGGAGGCGAAGGACCCCGCACTGACCGGACGCCAGCGGCTGGCCAAGGGCCTGTGGCCGCCGAGGGTCTCCCGTGCGCAACTCATCGTCGCCGTCCTGCTGTTCGTGCTCGGCCTGGGTCTGGCCATCCAGGTGCGGTCCAACAGCGACAGCAGCGCGCTGCGCGGCGCACGTCAGGAAGATCTCGTACGCATCCTCGATGAACTGGACGACCGTACTCAGCGTCTGGGAGATGAGAAGCAGCGTCTCGAGGGGCAGCGCACCGAGTTGGAGAACAGCTCGGACCAGGCCGAGGAGGCCCGCAAGCAGACGGTCGAGAGGGAGCGGCAACTCGGCATTCTGGCGGGCACCGTGGCGGCGCAGGGCCCCGGGATCACGCTGACGGTCAGCGACAAGAAGGGCGCGGTGCAGGCGGACATGCTGCTCGATGCGATCCAGGAGCTCCGCGCGGCGGGCGCCGAGGCGATCCAGGTGAACGACGTCCGGGTCGTGGCCGACACGTATTTGACGGACGCGAGCGGCGGACGGGTGAGTGTGGACGGTCACAAGATCGGCGAGCCTTTCGTCTTCAAGGTCATCGGCAAGCCGCAGGACCTGGAGCCGGCGCTCAACATCCCTGGTGGGGTGGTTCAGACTCTGGAGAAGGAGCAGGCCACCGTTACCGTGACACAGGCACAGAAGATCGTCGTGGACGCCTTGCGACCGGCGAAGCGGCCTGACTACGCTCAGTCGTCGTCCCAGTGAGACGGTGGCGCATGGGGGCAGTCCGGCCAGGGCATGAGGTTGCGGGGGGTCGGCGCACCGTAAGCGGGGTGCGTGGTGGAAACTGTTTGGCGGATACGGACGTTGTGAGGATGTCTGTGTCGCCGATGTATGGCGGTGTGTGCAATCAGGGTTCGTCCTGCCCCACGGGCGGGTCTGTTTCGGTCAAGGGGAATCGCCCGTGAAGTTGTTTGCGAAGTTGTTCGGCAAGAGCGCACGTGAGGACAGCGGCAATGCCAATGCCACTGCCCGCCATCGTGCACCGCGCACCCAGGACGCGGAGGTGCAGGGGGCGGAGCGCCCGCTGTTCCGTGATCAGGTCGGTCCTCAGGGCGGTGACATTTCGGGCGGACAGGGCGCGTCGTCTGTTGACCCTGCCGTGTCCGGCCGCATAGGTTTCGGGGAACCGTCAACCTCAAGTGCGGGTGGAGGGTTTACCTCCGATCCGTATGCGTCCCATGCCCCCGCGGGGCAGCCGCGGCAGGAGGATCCGTCCATGTCGGCACTGGTGTGTACGAGGTGCGGAAACCGTAACGCCGAGGCGAGCCGGTTCTGCTCCAACTGCGGTGCGCCCCTGCGCGCCGGAGCCGAGCGTCCGTCCGAGACGACCTCGACGATTTCCATTTCGGGCCTTGAGGCCTACGACGCCGAAGTCACCGGTCAGACGCTGTCGCCGGCGCTCTCCCCGGAGGCGCAGGCCGCCGTCGACGCCCTGCCGCTCGGTTCGGCGCTCCTGGTGGTGCGACGTGGTCCGAACTCGGGCAGCCGCTTCCTCCTCGACGGCGAACTGACCACGGCGGGACGGCACCCGCAGAGCGACATCTTCCTTGACGACGTGACTGTTTCGCGCCGTCACGTGGAGTTCCGTCGCGGGGCTGACGGCGCCTTCACCGTCAGCGACGTGGGCAGCCTCAACGGCACGTACGTCAATCGGGAGCGGATCGACTCGGTCACGCTGTCGAACGGCGACGAGGTGCAGATCGGCAAGTACCGGCTGGTCTTCTACGCGAGCCAGCGGGGCATCTGACCTGTCAGGAAGGTCCATGCTTCAAACACCGAAGGGCGGTGCCGGTCACGGCATCGCCCTCACGGACAGTCGGCTGATGAGCATCGGCACCGTGCTGAACGTCCTGCGCGACGAGTTCCCCGAAGTCACCATCTCCAAGATCAGGTTCCTGGAGTCGGAGGGGCTGATCGAGCCGCAGCGAACCCCCTCGGGGTACCGCAAGTTCAGCCCGGACGACGTCGAGCGACTCGCCCATGTACTGCGCATGCAGCGGGACCACTATCTGCCGCTGAAGGTCATCAAGGAACAGCTCGACGCCCTGGAGCGGGGAGAAGCGATCACGCTGCCCTCTCCGGGGCGGCCGGGTGACGGCGAGGACGGCACGGCCCCGGAGGGCGGCGAAGGCCCGACAGTGGCCCGTGTGGGCCGTGACGAGCTGCTTGCCGCCGCCGGGATCGAGTCCCCCGAGCTGGACGAGTGGGAGTCGTACGGCCTCATCGCGCCGCTGCCCGACGGCGGATACGACGCGGAGGCGGTCACGGTCGCGGAGCTGGTCATGGAACTGGGCCGTTTCGGGATCGAGCCGCGGCATCTGCGGGCGATGAAGGCCGCTGCCGACCGGGAGGCCGGTCTGGTCGACCAGGTCGTCGCGCCTCTGCGACGGCACCGCAATCCCCAGACCAGGGCTCACGCGCAGGCCCGCGCGAAGGAGCTGGCGGGGCTGACCGTGAAGCTTCACGGGGCGCTTGTGCAGACCGCGCTCGGCGTGCGTCTGCCCTGATCCGAGGGGTGCTCGCGCGGTGTGCGACCGGCGGTCGACGGGTGCCCGACTACCCAAACCTGCCGGGCACGTCCTAGGGTTGCTGTGTGAACGAGCTCGACGTCGTAGGTGTCCGGGTCGAAATGCCCTCCAACCAACCGATCGTGCTCCTGCGTGAAGTGGGAGGCGACCGCTACCTCCCCATCTGGATCGGACCGGGGGAGGCGACGGCCATCGCCTTCGCACAGCAGGGCATGGCCCCCGCACGCCCGCTGACGCACGACCTTTTCAAGGACGTGCTGGAGGCGGTCGGGCAGGAGCTCACGGAAGTACGCATCACCGACCTGCGCGAAGGCGTCTTCTACGCGGAACTGGTGTTCTCGAGCGGTGTCGAGGTCAGTGCCCGCCCGTCGGACGCCATAGCGCTCGCGCTGCGCACCGGTACGCCGATCTACGGCAGTGACGGTGTGCTCGATGACGCCGGGATCGCGATCCCGGACGAGCAGGAGGACGAGGTGGAGAAGTTCCGCGAATTCCTCGACCAGATCTCGCCCGAGGATTTCGGGACCAACAGTCAGTGACGCGAGCGGCCGCCGGAAGGCGGCCGCTGCCGCGCCGGGGGCCCGGCCGGACCATTCGGCTAGCCTTTCCCCGCGGTGAGGTACGGGAAACCACTCGTAGGGTGATTATCACTCGGCGTGCCGAGTGTGGCGATCGTTGACGCACCCCTGGTGACTGCCTACCGTCGAGAAGGCAGGTCAAAGAGGAGGTCGGCGTGAGAAGCAGCGGCGACGGTACGGCTGGGGGCGTCGGACACATTCCGGCGGAGAGCGGCCCGTACTCGCTTCACGGCCACGCGGCCGGTCACATTCCGCGTCGGCCGACGGTGTTGCCGGTGGTCGCTCAGGGGGATGACGAGGCGACGCCCGAGCAGGTCGGATACCGGGGACCCACCGCGTGCGCGGCGGCCGGTATCACCTATCGGCAGCTGGACTACTGGGCGAGGACCGGTCTGGTCGAGCCGAGTGTGCGCCCCGCCCACGGGTCGGGGACCCAGCGGCTCTACAGCTTCAGGGACGTCGTCGTCCTGAAGATCGTGAAGCGGTTCCTGGACACCGGTGTCTCACTGCAGAACATCCGCACCGCGGTGCAGCACCTGCGGGAGCGCGGCTTCGGCGATCTGGAGCGGCTGACCCTCATGAGCGACGGCGCCACCGTCTACGAGTGCAGCTCGCCGACGGAGGTCCACGATCTGCTCCAGGGCGGTCAGGGCATCTTTGGTATCGCGGTCGGTGTGGTGTGGCGGGACGTCGAGAGCGCCCTGTCGCAGCTGCACGGAGAGCGCATCGACACCGGTGAGACGCTCCACGGGAACAACCCCGCTGACGAGCTGGCGAGACGGCGCAACCGCGCGGTGTGAGCTGGGTCGATGCGTCCGCCGGGGCATTGTCAGTGCCATAGGGCAGCATCGGACATGTGAGAACCGCGCCCACGATCCTGCATCTCGACATGGATGCCTTCTACGCCTCGGCGGAGCAGGCATCGAAGCCGAGCTTGCGCGGGAAAGCCGTGGTCGTGGGCGGGATCGGACCTCGTGGGGTGGTGGCCACCGCCTCGTACGAGGCCCGCGTGTTCGGGGTGCACTCGGCGATGCCGATCGGACAGGCGCGAAGGCTCGCGCCCAATGCGGCGTATCTCGTACCGCGCTTCCAGCTGTACCGCGAGGTCAGCGAGCAGGTGATGGGGCTGCTCCGGGAGCTGTCGCCGCTGGTGGAGCCGCTGAGCCTCGACGAGGCGTTCGTCGATCTTGAGGCCGGTGAGGTGGCCTGGGACGCCGCGTCGGCGCGGCTGGCCGGTGAGCGGCTGCGGGAGGAGATCAGGGCCGTGACCGGCCTGACCGGCTCTGTCGGGATCGCGGCGTCGAAGATGCTGGCGAAGATCGCCTCCGAGGAGGCCAAGCCGGACGGTCTGAGGCTGATCGTGCCCGGCACCGAGCGCGCCATGCTCGGGCCCATGTCCGTGCGCACGCTGCCCGGCGTGGGGCCGGCGACCGGGGACCATCTGAGACGTGCCGGGATCACCACGGTCGAGGAGATCGCGGAGGCGGGCGAGGACGAGCTCGTACGGCTGCTGGGGAAGTCGCACGGGGCGTCGCTGTACGCCATGGCTCTCGCGCACGACGACCGGCCCGTGGTGGCAGAGCGGGACGCCAAGTCGGTGTCGGTCGAGGACACGTACGACGTGGACATCCACGACCGGGTGCGGGTGCGGACCGAGGTGCAGCGGCTTGCGGAGCGGTGCGTGCAGCGGTTGCGGGGGGCGGAGCGGTCGGGGCGGACCGTGGTCCTCAAGGTGCGGCGCTACGACTTCTCCACGCTGACGAGATCCGAGACCCTGCGCGGGCCCACCGACGACCCCGCAGTGGTGCGGGAGGCGGCGGCGCGGCTCCTGGAGTCCGTGGACACGACGGGCGGGGTGCGGCTGCTGGGCGTGGGAGTGACGGGTCTGGCCGACTACACGCAGGAGGATCTGTTCGCGCAGGCGCAGGCCGAGGCCAAGGCGCACGCGGCCGAGGGTGAGGGGGAGACGGAAGGGGTGGATGGTGCGGGGGATGAGGGCCAGGTGGCTGCCGAGGAGGTCGTCGAGGCCGCGGACCGGCGCTGGGTGGCCGGGCACGACGTGCGGCACGAGGAGTTCGGGCACGGGTGGGTGCAGGGGAGCGGGCTCGGGAGGGTGACGGTGCGCTTCGAGACGCCGTACTCGGAGCCGGGGCGAGTGCGTACGTTCCGCACCGACGACCCCGCGCTCGTCCCCGCGGAGCCGCTGCCGCTGGTGGCGGAGGGCGACGTGAGGCGGGTTGACGCGGGGGAGCAGGGTGCCGGGTCAGGTGTCGTCTGATGTGCCGGCGATCTTGCCGAAGTTGCGGTCCTGAGGGGGCTCGGGGTCGTCCGGGCCCGTGACGTCGAGCCCGTAGTGGTGGTAGAGCTGGAGCTCCTGCTCGGGAGAGAGGTGACGGCCGACCCCGAAGTCGGGGGCGTCCTTGATCAGGGAGCGTTCGAAGGGGATGCGCAGGGTGCCCTCCACCAGCTCGCTCGGCTCCAGGGGGACGAAGGCGTCCCGGCTGAACAGGCCTGTGCGTATGGCCGCCCACTCCGGGACCCCGGTCGCGTCGTCGAGGTAGACCTCGTCGACAGTCCCGATTTTGGCTCCGTTGCGGTCGAACGCCTTGCGGCCGATCAGGTTTCGCGGATCGACATCGGTCTGCACGGGGCCCTCCAGCTGCTCGCAACTCATCCGTAAGCACTACCAAAGTGCACATTGGTGACGGCGGCCACTCGAAGCCGGGGGCGTTGTCGCCGCTGGTAGGCTGGCGATGGCTGCTGACCCCGTGCGGGAGAGTCCTCCGGATGACACCGGAGGCGCCGAAGGAGCAACTCCTCCCCGGAATCTCTCAGGCCCCTGTACCGCACGGACGAGGTCACTCTGGAAAGCAGGGCGGGCGTTCAGGCCTCCGCTCTCACCGACGGTGAAAGTCGGCATGCCCTTCGTGATGTGGGGTACGCCGGTGAAGCTCTCAGGTTGAGATGACAGAGGGGGAGGCCGTCCGGGCACCCGCGCCGTGGTGCCCCTCGCAGGTCGTATGACCAGGAGGCCTCCGCAATGACCGCCAACCGTATTCCGCTCTCCCAGCTGGAGCAGGGAATCCCCTTCGAGCAGCGCCATATCGGTCCGGATGAAGCAGCGCAGGCCAAGATGCTCGCGCAGGTCGGGTACGGCTCGCTCGACGAGCTGACGGCGGCCGCGGTCCCGGACGTGATCAAGAGCGCCGAGGCGCTCGATCTTCCCGGGGCCCGCACCGAGGCCGAGGTGCTCGCCGAACTCCGCTCCCTCGCGGACCGCAACCAGGTCCTCGACTCGATGGTCGGACTCGGTTACTACGGCACGTTCACGCCGCCCGTCATCCTGCGCAACGTCATGGAGAACCCGGCCTGGTACACGGCGTACACGCCCTACCAGCCGGAGATCTCGCAGGGCCGGCTCGAGGCACTGCTCAACTTCCAGACGATGGTCGCGGAGCTGACCGGCCTGCCGACCTCGGGCGCCTCGCTGCTCGACGAGGGCACGGCCGCGGCCGAGGCCATGGCGCTGTCGCGGCGCATCGGCAAGGTCAAGAACGGTGCCTTCGTGGTCGACGCGGACGCCCTGCCGCAGACCATCGCCGTGATCCAGACGCGCGCCGAGCCGACCGGTGTCGAGGTCGTCGTCGCCGACCTCTCCGAGGGCATCCCGGCCGAGGTCGCCGAGCGCGGCGTCGTCGGCGTCCTGATCCAGTACCCGGGCGCCTCCGGAGCTGTCCGCGACATCAAGCCGGTCATAGAGCAGGCTCACGAGCTGGGCGCCGTCGTCACGGTCGCTGCCGATCTGCTCGCCCTCACGCTGCTGACCTCGCCCGGCGAGCTCGGCGCCGACATCGCCGTCGGTACCACGCAGCGCTTCGGAGTCCCGATGGGCTTCGGCGGTCCGCACGCCGGCTACATGGCGGTCCGCGAGAAGTTCGCACGCAGCCTGCCCGGCCGCCTCGTGGGCGTCTCCGTCGACGCCGACGGCAACAAGGCGTACCGCCTCGCGCTGCAGACCCGTGAGCAGCACATCCGGCGGGAGAAGGCCACCAGCAACATCTGTACCGCTCAGGTGCTGCTCGCCGTCATGGCCGGCATGTACGCCGTGTACCACGGACCCGACGGACTCAAGGGCATCGCGCGGCGCACCCACCGGTACGCGACGCTGCTCGCCGCGGGCCTCAAGGCCGGCGGTGTCGAGGTCGTGCACGGCGCTTACTTCGACACCCTGACCGTGAAGGCCGCCGGGCGCGGCGCCGACATCGTCAGCGCCGCGCGCGAGGGTGGCGTCAACCTCCACCTGGTGGACGCCGACCACGTGTCGATCTCGTGTGACGAGACCACGACGCGTACCCAACTGGGCGCCGTCTGGACCGCGTTCGGTGTCGAGGCCGATGTCGACGCGCTCGACGCGGCCGCCGAGGACACGCTGCCCGCGGACCTCCTGCGCGGGGACGACTACCTGACGCACCCCGTGTTCCACGCGCACCGCTCCGAGACCTCGATGCTGCGCTACCTGCGCAAGCTGGCCGACCGTGACTACGCGCTCGACCGCGGCATGATCCCGCTGGGCTCCTGCACGATGAAGCTCAACGCGACGACGGAGATGGAGCCGGTCACCTGGCCCGAGTTCGGCCAGCTGCACCCCTTCGCGCCCGCCGAGCAGGCACAGGGCTACCTCACGCTCATCCGTGAGCTGGAGGAGCGCCTCGCGGAGGTCACCGGCTACGACAAGGTGTCGCTCCAGCCGAACGCCGGTTCGCAGGGCGAGCTGGCCGGTCTCCTCGCCGTCCGCGGCTATCACCGCGCCAACGGCGACGACCAGCGCACCATCTGCCTCATCCCGTCGTCCGCGCACGGCACCAACGCCGCGAGCGCCGTGATGGCCGGCATGAAGGTCGTCGTCGTGAAGACGGCCGACGACGGCGAGATCGACATTGCCGACCTGCGCGCCAAGATCGAGCAGTACGCCGACGAGCTCGCCGTCCTGATGATCACCTACCCGTCGACGCACGGTGTGTTCGAGGAGCACGTTGCCGACATCTGCGCGCAGGTACACGACGCCGGCGGCCAGGTCTACGTCGACGGCGCCAACCTGAACGCCCTGGTGGGCCTCGCCAAGCCGGGCCACTTCGGCGGCGACGTCTCGCATCTCAACCTGCACAAGACGTTCTGCATCCCGCACGGCGGCGGCGGTCCGGGCGTCGGCCCGGTCGGCGTCCGCGCGCACCTCGCGCCGTACCTGCCCAACCACCCGATGCAGCCCGCCGCCGGACCCGCGACCGGCGTCGGCCCGATCTCCGCGGCGCCGTGGGGCTCCGCGGGCATCCTGCCGATCTCGTGGGCGTATGTGCGTCTCATGGGCGGCGAGGGCCTCAAGCGGGCCACGCAGGTCGCGGTGCTGAGCGCCAACTACATCGCCAAGCGTCTCGAGCCGCACTTCCCGGTGCTGTACACGGGCCCCGGCGGCCTCGTCGCGCACGAGTGCATCATCGATCTGCGCCCGGTCTCGAAGGCGACCGGCGTCAGCGTCGACGACATCGCCAAGCGGCTCATCGACTACGGGTTCCACGCGCCGACCATGTCGTTCCCGGTGGCCGGGACGCTGATGATCGAGCCGACCGAGAGCGAGGACCTGACCGAGCTCGACCGGTTCTGCGAGGCGATGATCGCCATTCGCGGGGAGATCGAGAAGGTCGGTTCAGGCCGGTGGCCCGCCGAGGACAACCCGCTGCGCAACGCGCCGCACACCGCGGCCGCGCTCGGCGGCGAGTGGGAGCACGCGTACAGCCGCGAGGAGGCCGTCTTCCCCGCCGGTGTCGTGGCCGCCGACAAGTACTGGCCGCCGGTCCGCCGCATCGACCAGGCGTACGGCGACCGGAATCTCGTCTGCTCGTGCCCGCCCATGGACGCGTACGAGGACTGATACTCGCGCTGACATGCGTCAGGGCCGGTTCCGGGGTTTCCCGGGGCCGGCCCTTTCGTACGGGGGACGCCGTCGGCGTCCGGCTCCGCTCAGGCCGCGGTCACGACGTGCACGGGGCGGTGCGGAGCGATGATCTGGCCGTTGGGCAGCAGCTCACCGGTGTCCTCGAAGAGCAGGACGCCGTTGCAGAGCAGACTCCAGCCCTGTTCGGGGTGGTGGGCCACAGGGAGCGCGGCCTCCCGGTCGGCGGAGTCTGCGGACGGGCACGGTGGCTGGTGCTGGCACATGGATGGGATCTTTCCCTGTGAAGTGATGTCGGTGATGGGTGTGATGTCGCTGTCTGTCCTGCGGCTCGAAGCGTTGTTCATGGCCGCCCCCCGTTTGTCGGTCGGTCCGGAACCCAGTGTTGCCCCACGGGCGTCAATCCGCAGGTATTTCGTCGCAGCGGTCCTCACTGGATGAGGACGCGTCACCCGTGCGGACGGTTCACCCCAACTGCACTGTCCCTTCGGGTGGTTCGGGGTGGCCTGACCGGGCTAGTCCGGAAGGGCGGGCGAGGGCACGGCTGCGCCCCGCGACCGGTCGGCATCGGTAGCGGGGCGCGGGCGCGTGAGGCGGCCCGGTCGCGTCAGGCGGGCGAGCCCAGAAGGGGCGAGGGGGTCAGTCGATGGGTGAGGACGGGCAGCAGTTCGGCGACCCGGTGGGGGCGGTGGGCGGCGATGCCGGGCGGCGCGGGCGCGAGCGGGACCAGGAGGTCACTGGCCGCGGGATGTCCCGTGGAGGCGTCGGCGTTGCAGTCCCCGTGCAGCCACAGGGTGAGCATGTACAGCTCCGGGACCGAGAGCAGACGCGGCTGGTAGGCGGCGGGCAGGGACTCGGCCTGGCGTAGCGCGCGTTCGGTGGCCGCGACGTACGGACCCTCGAAGAAGTGCGAGAACGCCCAGCCGTCGGCGGTCAGCATCGTGTCGGCGGCGGCCACCGCGCGCTCCCCGCAGCGGATCAGGAACCGCCAGCCGGCGAGTCGGGTCGGCGCGGGGCCCGCGCTGCCCGTGACCCGGTCCAGTACATGGACGGGCAACGGGAGTTCGGGGCTTGCCGGTCCTTGGGCGGAGCGCAGGGATGGGGTGCGGGCCTCGCGGACTGCGGTGGGGGAACCGAGGGCCGTGAGGACGGTGCGCAGGGCGGGCGCGGGAGCCGGAGGGACATGCAGCGGCATGGTGGGTCGCCTCTCATTCGACAGGCACGGTGGATCGAGGGCGTGGCGGGACGAGCGGACGGCGGTGTCTGCTGACCGGGCCAGAGGGGGCGGGGGCAGGTACCGCGAGCGCCAACTCTCTGCCTCGTTCGCGGAGTTTATACGACACGTGTTCACGCGGTGTTTCGGCTAGCCGTCTCGAAAATGCTCGGCAAGGCGTTATTCGGTCGGCGAGATGAGGGAAATCTCCCGATTTTCAGCGGGGCCGGGTCCGTGACCTCGTAATCTTCACGGCGAGCGGACGGCCGATTCTCGTCGGTGTTTATCACCAGGCCAGGTGGAACCGACTCTTCGAGATGCTGCATGCCTCGTGAATGTGCCCCGTGACAACTGCTGCGAGCCTACTCGCCCGTGGCGGAGAGCGAGGCGTTATCGATCACATTGCCTGGGCATCATCCACCGTGACACAGCGGCCGGGTGGCCGGGTCGTCCATGCGAGGAGGGACGCTTCCATGGGGGAGAAGGTCGTGGCGGGCGCGTTCGACCTGTCCGATCGACGGCACTACCGCAGGAAGCTGCAGCAGTGCCTGGTGGGGCTCGGGCGACTCCTGGAAGAGGAGAGGTTCGACCGTCCGAGAAATCTGATGGGTCTGGAGATCGAGTTGAATCTCGCGGGGCCCGACGGCATGCCGAGAATGATGAATGCGCAAGTTCTCGAGCGCATCGCGAGCCGTGATTTCCAGACCGAACTCGGAATGTTCAATCTGGAAGTGAATATTGCCCCCCATCGATTGGAAGGCCGGGTTCTCGACCGGCTCGCCGAGGAGCTCAGGACCGGCCTCGCCTATGCCCACCGGAAAGCGAACGAGGTGGACGCCGGGATCGTGATGATCGGCATTCTCCCGACGCTCGCGCCCGATGATCTCGTCTCCGCGAACCTGTCCGACGTGGACCGCTACAGCCTTCTCAACGACCAGATGGTGGCCGCGCGCGGCGAGGACTTCGTGGTCGACATCGACGGGGTGGAGCACCTGCGCTGCAGCTCGGGGTCCATAGCGACCGAAGCGGCGTGCACTTCCGTGCAGTTGCACCTCCAGGTCACGCCCGCCCGATTCGCCGACGTGTGGAACGCCGCGCAGGCCGTCGCCGCCGTACAGGTCGCGGTCGGCGCCAACTCGCCGTTCCTGTTCGGACATGAGCTGTGGCGCGAGTCGCGGCCGCCCCTGTTCCAGCAGTCGACCGACACCCGCCCGCCCGAGCTCCAGGCCCAAGGGGTGCGGCCGCGCACCTGGTTCGGCGAGCGCTGGATCAGCAGCGCGTACGACCTCTTCGAGGAGAACCTGCGCTACTTCCCGCCTCTGCTGCCCCTGTGCGACGACGAGGAGCCGCTGCGCGTCATCGACGACGGCGGTGTTCCGGCGCTCGGCGAACTCGTCCTGCACAACGGCACCGTCTACCGCTGGAACCGGCCCGTGTACGGGATAGCCGACGGCATGCCGCACCTGCGCGTGGAGAACCGCGTCCTGCCCGCGGGTCCCACCGTCACCGACGTCATCGCGAACGTTGCGTTCTACTACGGCGTCGTACGCGCCCTCGCCGAGGACGCCCGCCCCGTCTGGACCCGCTTGCCCTTCGACGCGGCGGCCCGCAACTTCGACGAGGCCTGCCGGTACGGGATCGAGGCGCGCCTGGACTGGCCGCGCCGGGGCCGCTTCGGCGGGGTCGAGAAGGTGCCCGCCGTGACGCTCGTACGAGATGAGCTGCTGCCGCTGGCCGCCGCCGGGCTCGATGCCTGGGGGGTCGAGGCGGCCGACCGCGACTTCTACCTCGGGGTGATCGAGGAGCGCTGCCGGCGGCGGGTCAACGGGGCGTCGTGGCAGGCGGCCACGTTCCACCGCGCGCTGGAGAGCGGCCTGGAGCGTGACGCGGCGCTCGCGGCGACCACCCGGCGCTACTGCGAGCTGATGCACGCCGGGGACCCGGTGCACATGTGGCCGGTGGGGCTCCCGGCACCGGCGGTGCAACTGGGCTGACGGGCCTGTCGGTTGAGCTCGGTCAGCCCTTGGCGCCCGCCTCGACGATCGCCTTGAGGATCACCGCGTGGATCTCGGCCGGGTCGCTGACCTGGTGCCCGGAGCCGCCGGTGGCCCCGGCGATCTGCTCGACCTCGTCCTTGTCCGCGTCAGGGCCGACCGCGATGGCGATGAGCGGCACCGGGTGCTGGGCGTCGGCGAGGCTCTGGAGCCGCGAGACGAGGTGGCTGCGCGAGATGGAGCCGAGGTCCTGGTTCGCGCCGTCGGTCACGACCACGACGGCGTTGAACTTGCCGCTCCGGTAGGACGACGTCGCCTCCTCGTAGGCCGCGAGCGTCGTGTCGTAGAGACCTGTGGCGCCGCCCGGCACAGGCTGGAGACCGCTGAAGGCCTCGGACAGCTCGTCGCGCTGGGTGCCGCTGCCCTTGCGGTCGCCGAGACGCTCGGTGGGGACGAGCTTGCGGTAGTCGCGGTTCCCGTCGAGGAGCGTGGCGAACTCCCACAGGCCGATCTCGTCCTCGGGCGTGAACGTGGCGAGCGCCTGGAGCATCGACGCCTTCGTGACCTCCATGCGGGACTGGTTGCGGCCCGGCACGTAGTTCGCCATGGAGGCGGAGGCGTCCACGACCACGGTGATCCGGGCGCTCTGCACCGTGATCGTCCACATGCCGAGGGCTTCCTGGAGCTCCTTGTCCGTCGGCGGCTCGGAGTCCGACGTCGCGTACGGCTGCGGGCTGCGGCCGCCCGCCCCGGCGACCACGGCGTCCGAGGGCTCCTCGTCGTCCGTCCTGAAGCCGTGCCTGTCCAGGATCCGGATGCCGGCGTCCTCACCGAGCAGGGTCATGAAACGGATCGCGGCGCGCCGCTCGTCCGTCGACTTGTCGCCCTCGTCGACCAGGGCGAACGGGTAGTCGAGCTGCGGCGAGCCGTCCTTCGGGTAGAAGAGGTCGAGCCCGTCCTTGTCGCCGGCGGTCGCGTTGTACCGGAACGAGGACTGCTCGGAGAGGAACAGCGCCTGATTGCGGCGCGGATTGCCCTGCTCGGTGCCGGAGGAGTCGCGCGCCAGGGTGTCGGTCAGCCGGCCGTCGCTGTCGGTGGTGCGCTGCGAGAGCGCCTTGGCCATGGCGGCGGCCTGGGTGTCGCCCTCCGCCCCGGACTTCTTGGTGGAGGCGCCCAGCTGGGTCAGGGCGAGGAGACCGGTCGCGCTGCGCGCCGGGTCGGCGGTCCCGAGCCGCAGCTTGTCGCCCTCCATGGCCGCGCCGGTCAACTGCGCCCAGGTGTACTGCTTCGCGGGCCAGCCCATGCTCTTCGCGGCCGACGGCACCATGCTGATGCCGATGGGGGAGGAGGCTATGTTGCCCATCGCCGTGACCGGGGTGGCGTTCCCGCCGAGACCGGCACGCTGGATCCACAGACTCGAATCGGGCACCCACGCCTCGTAATCCCCGGCGCCCCTCACGCCCTTCCGCAGAGAATCGGCGATCTTGTACGAGTCGCCCGCCTGCACGCGAGTGTCGAGGCACTGCCCGTCGGAGGTCAGATGCTTCTTGCGGGCGAGGTTCGCGGCGTCGCGCAGCGCGGGGGCGACGTCGGGCGAGGCGGTGATGTCGAGGTGGACCGTCTTGCCGTCGCAGGCCCCGCCGAAGGAGAGCAGGCCGCTCCTGGCCGCGAGAGCCGTGCCCCCGGCGACCACCAGGACCAGCGCCGTCGCGATGGCCATGGTCCGGCCGCGCGTGCGCGGGCGGGGGCCGACCGCGTCCGTCCCATACTCGTCGGGCAAGCTGTGACGTCCCATGCGGTGGTGCCCTTCCTTCGGCCTGGCCCGACGGAAGGGGAGAGGTACACCAAAGAACGGCCTTCGTCCCCCCGGCCTGTCGCGCGCGATCTTCGTACCTGTATTCGAGACCCTAGCTGGGCTAGGTGGGGGATGAGGCGGGATTACTCAACTGGAGGCAGGTGTGCAGGCGGAGGCGGAGGCGGGTGCGGTGGCCGATTCTTTTCCGAACGAGCGGCTTTCGCGACGGATTCTTCGGAACGAGACACTGCTCGTTCTTGCGCTCTCGCTCGGTGCGAGCGGAGTGTCCGCGCTGATCAGCTTCGTCGGATCGGTCACCAAACCGGGGGGTCTGAAGGACCAGGCGGCGACTCTGAACGCCTCGGCGGCTCCCGGGCGGCCATGGCTTGATCTGGCGTGGCAGTTGTTCGGGATCGCGAGCGCGCTCGTCCCGGTCGCGCTCGTCGCGCATCTGCTGCTGCGCGAGGGCGCCGGGATGCGGACGATCGGCTTCGACTGTACGAGACCGTTCTTCGACGCGACCCGCGGCGCGGTGATCGCGGCGGTCATCGGCAGTACGGGCATCGCCTTCTACCTGGCGGCCCGTGGCCTCGGCTTCAACCTCACGGTGGTGCCGGAGGCGCTGCCCGACGTGTGGTGGAAGTACCCGGTCCTGGTCCTCTCGGCGATCCAGAACTCCGTCCTGGAGGAGGTGATCGTCGTCGGCTATCTGCTGCGCAGGCTGGGGCAGTTGGGCTGGACGCCCGGCACGGCGATCGTGGCCAGCTCGGTGCTGCGCGGCTCGTACCACCTCTATCAGGGCATCGGCGGCTTCTTCGGGAACCTCGCGATGGGCCTGGCCTTCGCGTATCTGTACCGGCGGTGGGGGCGGGTCGGGCCGCTGGTGGTGGCGCACTCGCTGCTCGACATCGGCGCGTTCGTCGGATACGCGCTGCTCGCGGGAAAGGTCGGGTGGCTGCCCACGGCGTGAGGCCGGGGCGGGTGCCGGACGCAGGGGGCGTACGAGATCTTCGTACGCCCCCTGCGGCGTGCCGGGGCCTTTCCTTCGGACCGGGGCAGAGTCCCTAGGCGAGCAGGTCGCCCTCGATGACCGTGACGGCGCGGCCGGTCAGCAGGGTGCGGGCGCCGCGCAGTTCGGTGCGGACGAAGCCCGTGCGGGCGGAGGCCTGGAGGCCGGTGAGTTCGGCACGGGCGAGGCGCGGGGACCAGAACGGTGCGAGGGCCGTGTGGGCGCTGCCGGTGACCGGGTCCTCGTCGATGCCGACGCGCGGGAAGAAGCAGCGGGAGACGAAGTCGTAGGCGCCGTCGGGGTCCGCGGCGCGGGCGGTGGCGATGACGCCGCGCTCGGAACAGGCGGCGAGGGCCTTGAGGTCGGGTGCGAGGGCATGCACCGTCTTCTCGTCCGCGAGCTCGACGAGCAGGTCGCCCACCTGGCGGCCGGTGTCGTGCACCGAGAGCGGCTCGGCGCCCAGGGCTGCAGCGACCCCTTCGGGGCTGTCGATACGGGTCAGGGGCGCGGTCGGGAAGTCGAGCGTGATCGTGCCGTCCTCGTGCGGGGTCGCGACGAGCATGCCGCTGCGGGTGGCGAAGCGGACCGGGCCGTCGGCCGCGCCGGTGCTGTGCAGCACGTGCGCGGTGGCCAGGGTGGCGTGGCCGCACATGTCGACCTCGGTGGCGGGGGTGAACCAGCGCAGCGCCCAGTCGGCGGGGCCGCCGGCGGGCAGCGGGTGGGCGAAGGCCGTCTCGGCGTGGTTGACCTCGGTGGCGATGTCCAGCAGCCGGGCGTCGTCGGGGAAGGCGTCGAGGAGCAGCACGCCGGCCGGATTGCCGGCGAAGGGGCGGTCGGTGAAGGCGTCCACGATTCGAATACGCATGGGGCGCACGCTACGGGGACGGTGAAAGCGCAGGCCAAGGCCAATTCGGGAGAGCTGGACCGGCAAGGGATTGCCAGCCGAACAGTTCCGATATATCGTTGACGCATCGCGACCGGTCAACGATGGAAGGAATGATGGAGATGCGTTCCCATGGCTACGAGCATGAACACGGACACGGACATGGACAGTGCGGGCCCGGCCATCCCGGTCGGGGCGGCTTCGAAGGGCGGCGTGCCGCCTTCGGCCCCTTCGGGCCGGGCTTCGGCCCGGGACCCTGGGGCGGCGGAGGGCGTGGCGGCCGGGGCGGACCTCGCGGAAGGGCACGGCGCGGCGACGTACGCGCGTCGATCCTGGCCCTCCTGAAGGACCGTCCGATGCACGGCTACGAGATGATCCAGGAGATCGCCGAGCGCAGCGGCGGGGCGTGGAAGCCCAGCCCGGGTTCGGTGTACCCGACCCTCCAGCTGCTGGAGGACGAGGGCCTGATCGCCAGCGAGAGCGAGGGCGGCAAGAAGCTGTTCGCGCTCACCGAGTCGGGCCGTTCCGCGGCCGACGAGGGGCCTGACGCCCCCTGGGAAGAGGCCGGGCGCGGGGTCGACTGGGACTCCCTGAACGAGATCCGGCAGGCCGGTTTCGGTCTGATGGAGGCGTTCGGGCAGGTCTGGAAGACCGGCAGCAAGGAGCAGCGCGAGAAGGCGCTGACCGTCATCAACGACGCCCGCAAGAAGCTGTACCTGATCCTCGCCGACGAGGACTGACGTCCCCGGGGGCGATGCTCCGTACCGGAGGGCTGACGTCCCCGGGGGCTCCGTACCGAAAGTTGAAGGCGCCCCGCACCGAGCGTGCGGGGCGCCTTTCACGTGTTCGCGCGCGCGTCGGGCCGGCTCAGGCGACGAGGCCGGCCAGTTTGCGCAGTGACTCGTTGAGCGCGGCCGTCGCCGAGTCCTTGAGCTTGCCCGCCATCAGGGACACCGCGGCGCCGGTGAACTCGCCGTCGATGCGGACCGTCGTGCCGTCGCCGTCCGCGGTCAGGGTGTAGCGCGTGCCGACGTTCACGCCCATCGGTCCCTTGCCCCTGATGGCCAGGGTGCGGGTGGCCTCCAGGTCCTCGACGGTCCAGGTCACCTCCGCCGGGAAGCCCATGAGCTTCATGTTCTCCTCGAAGGTGCCGCCCACTTCGAGCGCCGTCGGGGCGCCCTTCGGGAAGCTCGTGTGCGTGGCATTCCACTCCCCGTATGCGGTGAAGTCGGTGAGCTGGGCCCAGACCTTCTCTGCGGGTGCCCCGATCCGTGCTTCCGCGCTGACTTCGGCCATGCGACCACCCCTTCTCGACGAGAGCTGCGGCGGGCGCAGCCGTGGTGTCGCGGAAAGTAGCCGCAGGACCTCGAACATTCAATACTGATGAACCGTCAGAAGTGGGGAGAGGGCAGGCCGTCGTCAGCCAGCTTTTCGATGACCGCGGCGTCGAAGAGGTCCGATGCGCGCGGGAACGGTCCCTCGTCGTGGCAGTGCCAGGCGTCCCAGAACAGGTCGGCGAGCAGTGCGTCGTCGGGTGCGTACACCCGATACACGTACTGTCTGCCGTCGATTGCTGGCAGGACCACGAGCCAGCACCTGCTCTTCATACGTGTGAAGGACGAGTCCCGGTATGTCTGCGGTTGCGTGAGGGGCGCTGTGCAAGGCGGCGCGCGCCCCTCCGGGTAAAAAGACGCGATCTCATCCGTAAGGAGGAGAACCCGCTCACGCGTGCCCACCTTGTGTCGGACGTGGAAATGCTTCCCGCCGGGGATGCCCGGCCGGACAGGGGCTGATGAGGTGGGAGATGTGCAAAGCCCTACCCCGTCCGAGGCCGCGGCAAGCGGCCACAGCCGTGCAGATGTTGACGCCAGGCTCAGTCCCGAGCTCGCCTCGGTGGTGGCCGGCGCTCGCCGCAGAGCCGTCCGCGACGGGGACCGTCAGATCGACACCGCGCACCTCCTGCACTCGCTCCTCGAGACCGACCCGCAGGTGCGCGAGGCCTTCGACGGCGGCCCGCAGCTGGCCCGCCTCCTCGGCTATCTCGTGCAGCGGAGCATCGGCTACGGCCTCCAGTGGCAGGGCGCCGTCGAGGACTCGGGTGCCGTGCCCGTCGTGACGGGGCTCGGCTGGTCGCCTGCCGCAGCCGCCGCGATGGAGGCCGCGCTCGACCGCGCCGAGCGCCGCGGCGACCCGCGTGCGCGCGGAGTCGACCTCCTCACCTCCCTCGCGGCGGATCACGAGTGCCGCGCGGTCGAGGTGCTCGGGCGGGCCGGCGTCGATGCGGAGAGCCTGCGGCGGCATGTCGAGGCCGGGTGCTGAAGCGAGCGGTTACCGGTTGAGGCTTGGCTCTGTTCGGGGCGCGGCTTGTGAGGCCGAGCCCCCGTTCGTCATGCCCGGCGCGTCCGCCACATGAGACAGGGGTCATCGGGGGTGACGGTCATGACGTCGGCTGTCATGATGTGCCGGTGCATGCGTCTCAGGGACTTCAGGCGAACCGCGGGCGAGGTGTCGGACTGGGGCTCGCCCTTGTCTCGGCGCTCGCCTTCGGCGGTTCGGGTGTGGCGGCGAAGCCGCTGATCGAGGCGGGTCTCGACCCGCTCGACGTGGTGTGGCTGCGTGTCGCCGGCGCCGCGCTCGTCATGCTGCCCGTCGCCTGGCGCTACCGCTCCCTGGTCGTCCAGCGGCCCGCGCTGCTCGCCGGTTTCGGTCTGCTCGCCGTCGCCGGTGTGCAGGCCTGCTACTTCGCCGCGATCTCCCGTATCCCTGTCGGGGTCGCGCTCCTCATCGAATACCTCGCCCCCGCGCTCGTGCTCGGCTGGGTCCGTTTCGTGCAGCGCAGGCCCGTGACGCGCGCCGCCGCGCTCGGCGTGGTCCTCGCCGTCGGCGGTCTCGCCTGCGTCGTCGAGGTGTGGGCGGGCCTGAGCGTCGACCTGATCGGCCTGCTCCTCGCCCTCGCCGCCGCCTGCTGCCAGGTCGGCTACTTCGTCCTGTCCGATCAGGGCAGCGACGCGGGGGACCGGGCGCCGGACCCGCTCGGCGTGATCGCGTACGGGCTGCTCGTCGGCGCCCTCGTCCTCACGGCCGTGGCGCGTCCCTGGGGCATGGACTGGTCCGTGCTCGGCGGCAGCGCCTCGATGAACGGCACCTCAGTGCCCGCGTGGCTGCTGCTCTGCTGGATCGTCCTGATCGCTACGGTCATCGCCTACGTCACCGGAGTCCTCTCTGTACGCCGGCTCTCGCCCCAGGTGGCCGGCGTCGTGGCCTGCCTGGAAGCGGTCGTCGCGACCGTGTTGGCCTGGGTGCTCCTGGGTGAGCACCTGTCGGCACCGCAGATCGCAGGCGGCGCGGTCGTCCTGGTCGGGGCGTTCATCGCGCAGTCCTCGGCCCCGGCGAAGCCCGAGGTGGTGGCCGTGGCCGGTGGGGCCGCCCCGGGCGAGGCATCGCCGGAGTCGCCGGATAAGACGTTGTCCGGTCGCGGCGGCGCGAACTAAGGTGTTGATCATGCATTCACGCGCACTCGTGCTTCCGCCGCCGGCCGCTTGACGCGGGCGGTGGCCGTCCGGAGCATCGCGCTCCAGCGGCACATCTGACGAAGATCCGGCTCGGGACGCCCCGAGCGGGTCACGGCTGCCCGCAGACGACAGTCCGTGTCCCTGCCCCGCCCCCATCCATGGGCGCGGAGGCCATTCCTCGTGGAGAACCACGTGTCGCACACTGTCGCGGCTGACTCAGCCGACACCTCGTCCCGTACGTCGCCCGCCGGGGCAGCGCCGCTGCTGCCCGTCGGGCGCGGGCTCCTCTACCTCGTCATCGCCGGTGCCGCCTGGGGCACCGCGGGAGCGGCCGCCTCACTGGTCTTCCGGGCCAGCGACCTCGGCCCCGCCGCCCTGTCGTTCTGGCGCTGCGTGGGCGGCCTCGCCCTGCTGCTCGTGGCGCGGGCCCTGCGACCGCGCAGAACCCGGCCCGTCGCGGAACCGCGCCTGCGCAAGGCGGTGCGGATCGCCGTCACCGGGATCGCCCTGAGCGTCTTCCAGACCGCGTACTTCGCGGGGGTCCAGGCGACCGGACTCGCCGTCGCCACCGTGGTCACCCTGGGCGCGGGACCCGTACTCATCGCCCTCGGCGCGCGCCTGATCATGGGCGAACGGCTCGGCGGCGGCGGGCTGCCGGCCGTCCTGGGCGCGCTCGCCGGCCTTGCCGTCCTTGTGCTCGGCGGCGGTGGCGCGACCGTGCGTCCCGCCGGGGTCGCCTGGGCCCTGGTCTCCGCGGCCGGATACGCCGTGATGACGCTGCTGACGCGCTGGTTCGGGCGGGACGGCCGGTCGGGCGATCAACTCGACACCTCCGTCCTGACGTTCGCCGTCGCCGCGGTCAGCCTCCTGCCGCTCGGCGCGCTGGAGGGACTCATGCCGCACACCTCCCAGCCGCTCCAGGTACTGACGATGCTGGTCTACATCGCGTCAGTACCTACTGCGCTCGCCTACGCCCTGTACTTCTCGGGCGCCGCGGTCGTACGGTCCGCGACCGTCTCGGTGATCATGCTGCTCGAACCGGTGAGCGCCGCCGTCATCGCGGTCGCGCTCCTCGGTGAGCGGCTGACCGCGCCGACGGTGGCCGGCACGGTCCTGATGCTGGCCGCGGTGACCGGGCTGGCCGTCGCCGAGGCGCGAGCGAGGTAGTGGACCGGGCGTCCCGGTGCGCGTATCGACGCGGACCGGGGCAGGCTCGTCTCCCAAGGTGCCCTGGGAGACCCCCGGAACAGCCCCTACGGAGCCGTCAGGTAGTCCGGTACCGCGATGCCCGGCGCGAGGTCGTCGGCCGGGATCGGTGCGCCGTGGCCCTTGGTGAGCGGGACGACGCCGGTCCAGTACGGCAGGCCGAGGTCCTCCTCGTCGTCGTTGGGGCCGCCGGCGCGGACGCGGGCCGAGACCTCCGCGAGGTCGAGGCGGAGGACGGACGTCGCCGCGAGTTCCTTGTCGTTCCCAGGGCGAGAGTCCTGGGAACGGCCCGGCACCACGTGGTCGACGAGCGCGTCGAGCGCCGTGCGCTTCTCGTCGGGGTCGGTCACCTGGTGGGCGAGGCCGTGCACCACCACGGAGCGGTAGTTGAGCGAGTGGTGGAAGGCGGAGCGTGCGAGCACCAGGCCGTCGACATGGGTGACCGTCAGGCAGACCTGCAGTCCGGGGTCGGCCGCGCCCGCCATGCGCTGGACGCGCGCGCCCGTCGAGCCGTGCACGTAGAGGGTCTCGCCGATGCGGCCGTACAGAGTCGGCAGCACGACGGGGGAGCCGTCGCGGACGAACCCGAGATGGCAGATGTACGCCTCGTCGAGTATCGAGTGGACCAGCTCGCGGTCGTAGTACGTCCGCTCGCGCATGCGGGCCGGGACGTTGCGGTCGGTCGCCGGGTAGGAGGCGGAGGCGTCCCCGGAAGCGACGGTGCCGGGCTCGGATGCCACGCTCATTGCAAACTCCATTGCACTAGTGCATAATCTGCTTTGTGCTAGGAGAGTATCCGATCGAAGGACGGCGCGCAGCAGAGATTGCGGCCAGCGTGGAGCGCGCGGTCGGCGGGGGTGACCTGCAGCCGGGTCAACTTCTGCCGCCCATGCGAGAGTTGGCCCAGCATCTCGGGGTCAACCCCAATACGGTCGCGGCCGCCTACCGCACGCTCCGCGAGCGCGGAGTGATCGAGACCGCGGGGCGTCGCGGCAGCCGCGTACGGTCCAAGCCGGCGACGACGGCGCGTGAGCTGATCCGCGTAGACGTACCGGCCGGCGTGCGCGACGTCTCGAACGGCAACCCCGATACGGCCCTGCTGCCTCCGCTCGCCGAGGCCTTCGCCTGGGCGGCCGCGCAGGGCGACAAGGTGCCCGTCCTCTACGGGGACGGGCCTTTGGAGCCGGAGCTGGCACGCCACGCGCGCGTGGCCTTCGACAAGGACGGGATCCCCGAGGGTCCGGTCGCCGTCGCGTCGGGCTCCCTCGATGCCATCGAGCGGGTACTCGCCGGCCACCTCAAGCCCGGCGACGCCGTCGCCGTCGAGGACCCGGGCTGGGGCAGCCTGCTCGACCTGGTCCCGGCGCTCGGGCTGCGCCTGGTGCCCGTCGGCGTGGACGACGACGGGCCCCTGCCCGACGAGGTGGAGCGGGCCCTGAGCGCGGGGGCGCGGGCCCTGGTCGTCACCGACCGCGCCCAGAACCCCACCGGCGCCGCCGTCACCGCACCACGCGCGCGTGCGCTGCGCAAAGTCCTGGCGGCCCACAAGGACGTACTGCTCATCGAGGACGACCACGGACACGGGATCGTCGACCTGCCGCTGCACCCGCTGGCCGGTGTGACGCGGCACTGGGCCTTCGTACGCTCCGTCGCCAAGGCATACGGGCCCGACCTGCGGCTCGCCGTACTGACGGGCGACGCGGTCACGGTCGACCGCGTCCAAGGGCGGCAGCGCCTCGGGCCCGGCTGGGTGAGCCGCATCGTGCAGCGGGCCGTCGCGCGGCTGTGGACCGAGGGGGCGGTGGACACGCGCGCTGTCGCCGCGTCGTACGGGCAGCGGCGCGACGCGCTCATCGCGGCCCTCGCCGAGCGCGGGGTCGAGGCGCACGGCCGCAGTGGCATGAACGTGTGGGTGCCCGTGCCGGACGAAACGGGGGCGGTCGCGCGGCTGCTCCACGCCGGGTGGGCCGTCGCACCGGGGGCGCGCTTCCGGATGGGGGCGGCGCCCGGAGTGCGGATCACCGTGTCGACGCTCGGCGCGGACGACATCGGCCCGGTGGCCGACGCCGTCGCGTCCGCCACCGGGCCGGCCCCCGCCCGCCGTTACGGCTGAGCGCTACGCCTAGGGGTCCGCGCCCTGGACTGAGTGAGCGCCGCGCCCGCGAGCACGATCACCGCGCCGATCGGGGTGGACCAGGTCAGGGACTCGCTGAGCAGGGCGACTCCCGCGGCCGTCGCGATCACCGGGATGAAGTACGTGACCATCTGCGCCGTGGTCGGACCGACCTCCGCCACCAGGCCGTACTGGATGAGGAACGCGAGGCCCGTACCGAGCGCGCCCAGGGCGACGATCGCGAGCAGGGGAACGACCGGGAGGTGGGCCGGGAGCGTCGTGAACACCGGGGTGACGACGGCCAGTTGGACCGTGGCCATCAGGAGCTGCGCTCCGGAGAGCGACAGGTTCGAGTGGCCGGTCCCGGCCAGCGTGCGGCGCAGGTAGATCCAGCCGACGGGGTAGCTCAGCGAGGCGAGCAGCGCCATGGCCGTGCCGGCCAGGTCCAGGCCGTGGAAGCCCTGCCACACCCCGAGGACCGTGAGCACCCCCAGGAAGCCGATGCCGAGCCCCGCGACGCGGCGGCGCGTGGGCCGGTCCTCGGAGAGCGCCACCAGCGAGAGGGCCATGCCCCACAGCGGCGACGTCGCGTTGCAGATACCGGCCAGCGTCGACGGGATCGTCTGCTCGGAGAACGCGAACAGCGAGAACGGCAGGGAGTTGAGCAGCAGCGCCGCCACCGCGATGTGCCCCCACGTCCGCAGGCCGCGCGGCAGCCGCTGACGCTTCACGGCCATGGCCACGGCGAGCACGGCCGTTCCGAACGCGAGCCGCCCCAGCGTCACCTGGAACGGCGCGTAGCCCTCGGTGCCGACCTTGATGAGGAGAAAGCTGAAGCCCCAGATCAGCGACAGGACGCCGAAGCGGACGCGCCAGTCGAGAACGCGGCGGGGGCGGGCGGAGGCAGGGGACTCGACAGGGATCTCGGAAGGGCCGGAGACCGGTTTATCGGTAGAGATCTTGGAAGGCGCGGGGGCCGGAGTCGCAGCGGACGACGAGGAGGCGACGGTGCTCATGGACCTAACGATGCCGCCTCAGAACCTCTTAGTACAAGCGAGATCTGTTCCCTGGTATCGCTTAGCATCACTTACATGTTGAACCTGGAGCGCCTGCGCACCCTCGACGCACTCGCCCGCCACGGGTCCGTCAGCGGCGCCGCGGCAGGACTGCATGTCACGACGTCCGCCGTCTCGCAGCAGATGGCCAAGCTGGAACGCGAGGTCGGGCAGCAGCTTCTCGCCAAGAACGGCAGGGGGGTGCGCCTCACCGACGCCGGGCGGCTGCTCGCCGAGCATGCGGGGCGGATCCTGTCCCAGGTCGAGCTCGCGCAGTCAGACCTGGAGGCGCACCGCGGGCAGGTCGTGGGGGAGCTGCGGATCTCCGCGTTCCCGACCGCGGCCCGCGGCCTCTTCCCGCGCGCCCTCGCGGCTCTGCGCGCCGAGCACCCGGGGCTGCGGCTGCGCTCGCAGGAACTGGAGCCCGAGCTGGGGGTCGCCGGGGTCGTGCGCGGCGACCTCGACCTGGCGGTCGTGCTCGACTGGTACAACAAGCCGATGCCGCTCCCCGAGGGGCTCGTCAAGGCGGCGATCCTCGACGACCCCGCCGATGTCGCGATGCCGGCGGACCACCCACTCGCCGGGCGCCGCGAGGTGGGCCTTGAGGACTTCGCCGACGACGAGTGGATCACGTGGGGCGAGGGCGAGTTCTGCCACGAGTGGCTGCTCTTCACGCTGCGCGCCAAGGGCGTCGAGCCCCGCATCGGCCATCGCGCCGCCGAGACCCACACCCAGCTCGGCCTCGTCGCCGCCGGGCTCGGCGTGTGCGTGGCCCCGCTCCTCGGGCGCGATCCGGTGCCGGACGGGGTCGTGACCGTGCCGGTGCGGCAGCGCGTACGCCGGCACGTCTACGTCGTGTGGCGGGCCGACGCGGACCGGCGGCCGTCGATCAGGGCGGCGGTGAAGGAGCTCCGTAGCGTGGGCGCGAGCCTGGGCGGGGGCATCACCAAACGAGAGGGCTCCCACGAGAGCGCTCCCCGAGTGAGAGCTAGAGCGAGGCCAGCTTCCTGAAGTCCCACGACGCGATCTTGTCGGGCGTGAGCCGGGCCCAGGCGTGCCGGCCGTCGTGCACCATCTCGTCCATCGCGAAGTTCTTGCGGGCGAACAGTCGCTCGGGGACGTCCAGTTCGGGCACGGGCTCGCCGGTGCGCGGGCTCTCCCCGACGAACTCCACCGTGCCGGACAGCTCGGCGCCGCGCAGCTCCCCGTACTCCTCGCCGGCGTCGATCACGACGGCGATCCTCGGGTCCTTGAGGAGGTCGGCCCAGCGGCGGCTGCGTGTGATCGAGTACAGCCACAGGCAGGCGCCGTCCCAGACGAACCACAGGGTGCTGACGTGCGGGGCGCCGTCGGGCGAGACGGTGGCGACGCGGCACGTGCGCTGGGACCCCAGGAAATCGTCCAGCTCGGCCGGCGTCATCATGATCTTGCGGCCCCGACGCTGTGTGACGGCCATGCGTACTCCCCTTCGCGGACTTCTTGCTGACGGTGTGTCAGATCAGAAGCATGCGGTGTCTTCCCCTGTGACGCAATGGTGGCTAATCTCTCGCCGCTCAGGACGCCTGCGACAGGGGAACCACGTGCCGTCGTACGAAGAGCTCGCCGAACTGCTCGATCCGGCCACCGCGGTACTGCTGACCGTGGAGTGCCAGCAGGGGGTCGTCGGCCCTGACAGCGCCCTGCCCGAACTCGCCGAGGAGGCCAGGTCGTCCGGCGCGCTCGGCAATGTGGCGCGGCTCGTCGCGGGCGCCCACGAGAGCGGCGTACAGGTGCTGCACGCGGTCGCGGAGCGGCGGCCCGACGGGCGCGGGGCCAACCACAACGGACGCCTGTTCCGCGCCGCCGCGCGCCTGCCCGTGCAGCAGATCTCCGGCACCAACGCGGTCAGGATCGCGTCGCCCGTCGAGGTGGCGGACGAGGACATCGTCGTACGCCGGCTGCACGGCCTCTCGCCCATCGCGGGCACCGACGTGGACGCCCTGCTGCGCAACCTCGGCTGCCGGACGCTGATCGTCACCGGCGTCTCGTCGAACGTCGCCATACCGAACGCCGTCTTCGACGCGGTGAACCGCGGCTACACCGTCGCCGTGCCCGCCGACGCGATCGCGGGGGTGCCGTCCGACTACACCGCCGCGATGATCCGCAACACGCTCGCGCTCGTGGCCACCGTGACATCCACGCAGGACGTGCTCACCTGCTGGAAACGCCCGCGCCGAGGCCGCTGACCCGAGTCGCTACGCGAGCGTGATCTCGTCGCCCGAGACGGTGATCTCCTTGGCGGCCAGGGGCCGCGTGGCGGGCGGGTGCTTCACGCTGCCGTCCTCGATGGAGTACTTGCTGCCGTGGCAAGGGCAGTTGATGGTGCCGCCCTCGACCGCGGTGACCGGGCACTGCTTGTGGGTGCAGATGTTCGTGAAGGCCTTGAACTCGCCCTTCTTCGGCTGCGTGACCACCACGCCCGCGTCACCGAAGATCTTTCCGCCGCCGACGGGGATGTCCGCGGTCTTGGCGAGTTCCTTCCCCGATCCGTCCTGGGCCGCGCCGCCCTTGGTCGCGTCGCCCGACGGCTCGGACGACGAATCGTCCGAGCTGCCGCACGCGCTGAGCGCGGCGGCGATACCGGCGGCTCCCACCGCCGCGACGACGGTACGGCGGGTAGGGGCGGATACGGACTCGTGCGAAGCGGTCATTACTGGTGTTTCCCTTCGTTCCAGGGGGGTGGCACACACTCGTACGGGCTGCCGGACCGGAACGTTCAATGCCGGATCGACTTTTCCTACGGCCATGGTGTGTCGCCTAACCTGGGGCAATGCTCACCGAAGTCACGGCGACCCGCTATGTCACCCCGATGAGGGAAGGCGGATCGCTCCCCGGGCTCGTCGAGGCCGACGATCTCGCCCCGTACGTCATGAAGTCTTCCACCTGGCCCCGCTGACCAGGGCGTTCATGCCCTGGAAGCCTCCTGACCTGCACGTACGCGTCTTTCTCGATCTTTCATGGTCGTGCGGTCTTGTGCAGCCGATTCTCCCCAGGCGCTCCCCAGGGGGCTAAGTTCTCCCCAGATTCTCCCCAGCGGGCTTGCCTCGTAAAGGCTTGTCGGCGTGGTCAAAGGGGTCTGCTGCACGATCGGGTGGCATCTTGACCTGCCCCACCTCTCAGCCCGGATCCACCGGCTTGCCGCCTGTGGATAGTTCTTCCGGAAACGAGGAAGTGCCTTGTGACCTGGGATGATGGGGTTTCTCTAGGACCACATCAGGCACGATCGGCAAGGCACTTCCGAGATGCAATCTTCCCATGCCGCCACGGCGGTCTCGTCCGCGTTCGATGACCCGAATCTGATCGCGTACGGCGGGCTTGAGCCAGTGGTGCGCCTGGCCGAGCGATGCGGCCTGCCCACGCTGGCCGATGAGCTCATCCGGCTTCCGAAGTCGAAGGACGGCACCGGGGCCTTCCCCGCGGCGAAGCTGATGTCGCTGGTGGGCGGTATGGTCGCGGGTGCGGACAGCATCGAGGACATGGACCGGCTGCGGCACGGCGGACTCGGTCGTTTGTTTTCGGGGGTGCGGGCCCCGTCCACGCTGGGCAACTTCCTGCGCTCCTTTACCCACGGGCATGTGAAGCAACTGCACGCCGTGGCCCGCCGGTTGTTGCCCCGCCTCGCGGCGCACACCCCGCTGCTGCCCGGCGCGGATCAGGTCGCCTATGTGGACATCGACGACACGATCCGCCGCACCTACGGCTATGCCAAGCAGGGCGCCGGATACGGATACAGCAAGGTCAAGGGGCTCAATGCGCTGCTGGGGATCGTCTCCACACCCCTTGCCGCCCCGGTAATCGCCGCCACCCGGCTGCGCAAGGGACCGTCCAACTCCGCGCGCGGGGCAGCCGCGTTCGTGACCGAGACCATCCGCACCGCCCGCGCCTGCGGCGCGAGCGGCCTGCTGGTCGTGCGGGCCGACTCCGCGTTCTACGGCGCCGATGTCGTGAACGCCTGCCGGACCCTGGACGCCCGCTTCTCGATCACGGTGCGGATGAACGCCTCCATCAAGGCCGCCATCGCGCGCATCGACGAGAACGCCTGGACGGCGATCAAGTACCCCAAAGCGACCTGGGACGAGGAGGGCCAGTGCTGGATCTCGGACGCGGAGATAGCCGAGATCGACTACACGGCCTTCACCTCCAAGCCGAAGCAGCAGCAGGTCATCGCCCGCTTGATCGTGCGGCGGGTCAAGCGTCTGGCCCCCGATACCGTCCCCGCCGGTCAGGGCACGCTCTTCGATACCTGGCGCTACCACGCCGCGTTCACCAACTCCCCGCTCTCGCTGGTGGACGCCGAGCGTGATCACAGGCGGCACGCTGTCGTGGAACAGGTGATCGCGGACGTCAAGAACAGCGCCTTCGCGCACGCCCCCTCCGGCTACTTCCAGGCGAACGCCGCCTGGCTCACCCTGGCCGCCGTGGCGCACAACCTGACCCGTGCCGCCGGAACTCTGGCCGGAACCTTCCACGCCAGAGCGACCACCGCCACGATCCGCGACCACCTCATCAACGTGCCCGCCCGCCTGGCCCGCACAGCCCGCCGCCTCACCCTCCATCTACCCGAACGCTGGCCCTGGCGAGGCGACTTCATGCAGCTGATCACCGTCTTGCACGCGCCACCGTCCACGGCCTGACACGCCCTGACCGACCCGCCCGAAAGGGCCCGAGACCTACGGACATGTGGAAGAGCTGGGCAGACCAGCGGCCATTCCATGCCCGAACCCGCAGATCAACCTCGGACCAGCCCGAACACCCCCGAAACGATCACTCTCAAAACAAGCCGGTGGATCCGGGCTCAGGTTCCAGTTCTGGTGGCTAACTGACGGCCTTCACGAAAGGCTGCCGGACATGCCCCGCGCCTACCCCGCTGAGTTCCGCGCCCGTGCGAACCCGGTGATCGACCGCCTCGTCGATGCCGGGGCACCGGTCGACCGATGCTGCCGGATCCTCGGGGTCGCCCGGCAGAACTACGACAAACACAAGCGCACCCCCACCACACCGCGGCAGTTACGGCGGGAGTGGCTGACCGGGCTGATCCGGGAGGTCCACGTCGCCTCACGGGGCACCTACGGCTACCGCCGCATCCACGCCGAGCTCACCCTGGGAATGGGACTCCAGGTGTGTTCGAGGACCGTCTCGGTGCTGATGACACAGGCCGGGATCCACGGACTGCCCGGACCAGTGCGAGTGAAGCGCCTGCGTGGCGTCGTCACCGCCGACGACCTGGTCAACCGGAAGTTCCATCGGCTGCGTCCCAACGAGCTGTGGGTCACCGACATCACGCAACACCGCACCAGGGAAGGGTGGGTGTACTGCGCGGCGGTCTTGGACGCGTTCAGCCGCAAGATCGTGGGTTGGTCGATCGACTCCAGACGGGACTCCACCCTCGTGGTCAACGCGTTGGACATGGCCATCCGCAACCGCCGCCCCGAACCAGGCGGGATAGTGCACGCCGATCACGGCGCCCAGTTCACCTCCTGGGTTTTCGGTGAGAAGATCCGCTCCGCCGGGCTCCTGCCCTCGTTCGGCACCGTCGGAGACGGCCTGGACAACGCGATGATGGAGTCGTTCTGGTCCTCGATGCAGATCGAGCTGTTGAACCGCAAACGGTGGAAGACCCGGGTTGAATTGGCGAACGCGATCTCCGAGTACGTCGAGGTCTTCCACAACCGACAGCGGCGCCACTCAGCACTGGGCTACCGCACACCGATCGAATACGAACTACGCTTCGAGCAAGACACCATCCCCGCCGTCAGTTAGCCACCACAGCTGGAACCCAAACCGTGGGGCAGGTCAACCTGGCACCCAACGCTGCAGCAGACCTGACTGACATGAGCTGGGGAGGGCAGTGCATGTCGTCTCACCTACCCCTCTGGCTCGCGATCGGGCCATCTGCCGTGCAGAGCACGTGGGCCCGGGTCCCCAGGGCTGCCCTTGAGGCGCGGGCCAGGTTGCTCAACCTTCGAATCGGCTGGGGAAGGGGAAGTACGACTCGAGGAAGGTGTGGAGTTCGGCGGTGATGCGTTCCTGCTCGGATTCCGGGGTGTTTACGTCGTTGAGGCAGAAGAAGTCGTAGTGCCTGGAGCGGGCCAGTCCGGCGAGCCCGGCTGTCGCGTCCCGATGCGCGACATCGATGTAGCGCAGGTTGTACTTGCCGGGCACGGCTCGGCCAGTGAGGTAGGCGTGGTGGTGGTGCAGGGACGCGCCCATCGCGATGTCCGTCACGGAGCGGAAGCGGGAGCTGCTGGTGCGTGCCACGTCCTCGGCGAAGCGCTCCTCGACCTCCTCCATCACCGTTCGGATCTGCGGGTGGGGGGTGTGCATGAACTTGTTCGTGGTGAATCGTCCGTGCTCGCCGAGTAGCAGCCTTCGCACGTTCTTGCCGCCGAGTTGGGCGCGGGCTCGTCGGGGTGGGGCTCGCCGAGGCCCAGTTGGAAGGGTGAGAAGGGGATCTTCGCGACGCCGTTGCCGTGGATGAAGTGTCCGGCAGTGACGGGGCGGCCGAGGAAGAGGTCGTCGTTGAAGTACAGATATCGCTCGGACAGGCCGTCGATGTGGTGCAACTGTGTCTCGATGGCGTGTGAGTTGAAGACCGGGAGCACGTCGGGGTCGGTGAAGATCTCCTTGTGGTCGATGACCTGGATGCCCAGGGCGTCCGGCTTCAGCCAGGCGGGCATCTGTCCGTCGGTGACGATGTAGATGTTGCGAACGAACGGGGCATACATGTCGAGCGAGCGTAGGGAGTACTTCAGCTCGTCGTGACTGGTGTACCGGGAGGCGCCGGTCTCACGGTCGTGGATTGGTGGCACGCCCACCCGATACGACTCCCGCCTGGCCCGCAGCTCGGGGTCGGAGCCGTCCACCCAGGTGTAGACGACGTCGATGGGGAAGTCGACGGTGTCCACGCGTGGTTGGAGGAAGTCGGCGTAGGTGGGGTGCTCGCGTCCTCCTATCTTGCGCACGGCCGGTACGCGAGCGGTGGTGGGCAGCACGTCGGTGACGGTGTTGAGGCGCGGGGCGACCAGCGACGACACCGAGGCCGGCGGCCAGGAGCGCGGTCAGGGTAGTGGCGATGACGGCGGCACGGCGGCGACCGCCGCTACTGCTCGCATGGCGCTTCACGTTGGGGTTCTTCTCTCTTGCCATGTCGCCCATCACCCGACCACGCCGAAGGAGGTTCCCGCGTCAGGAATCCCGCCTGCGCCCGGCTTGAACGTGGTGCTACCCGTCGTGGTGGACCCGGTGATGTCCGTCCACGGGATGCTGTAGAGAGCGCCCTTGGGGGTGTCTGATGCCTTGCTGTAAGGCACGCCCACATAAAGGTTGGTGGTCCCCGCGGTCAGGCTGATGCCGGTGTAGTCGCGTGCGGTTGCGGTTCCAGGCAGAACACTGCCGCTCACCGCCCGGGTAATGATCTTGTCGTTGGCGCCGATCGAGACGTCCAGAGGGCGCAGGATCTGCACGACGCCGGCATCCTTCACACCCGCGACATCCCGTCCCGGAATGCCCACCGCGAGGCGGATGGTGGCATCGCTACTCACGGCCGAGGTGTCGGTGTTGGCAATGGCCACCCTCTGGCCGAAGAAATCGCCCTTCGTCGGGAATCCCTCGACCCCGTCGGCGGAAGCATCGATCGCCGCCAGCTCGGTGTAGGCACCCGAGGGCTGGATCCGGATCACCGACACGGCGCCAGAGTCGGTCACCGAGCCGACCGACTCCGTCGGCGTACCGACCGCCAACAGGGCATCCGAGTTGTACGTCTGGTCACTGGGGCGGAAGTTCGTCATGTCGATCGACGTACCGAACTGGTCGTTCGGCTCCGCAGTGCCAGCCAGGCCCACGCCGGCCTCCGCCTGGTCCAGGCCCACCAGCGCGGTGGGCACACCACCAGCGATGGTGTGGTTGAACACCGTTACCGCGCCGGCGAACGAGGCGTCGGTGCCGATGGTCTCGCCCGGGGCGCCCACCGCGAAGAAGCGGTTCGTCCCGGAGAGCGAGTAGCCGAACCGGTCATGGGCCTCGACGACGCCAGGGACCCCGGCGTCGTCCTCGTTGGCGGTGGTCTTGGTCGTGCCCTGCATGTAGTGGATGCAGCCGGCGTCGGCGTAGTCCTTGCCACCGCTGGTGACGTTTTCCCCAGGCGCGCCGATGACCAGGTACGGGAGGCTGGTTGAGGTGGTGCCCGACCGTGTCGAAGACCGAAACGGTCACGGCTGAGATCAAGGGCCAGGGCCTCAAGCACCTCGTCAAGATCACTATTGACCTCGACGGAGAGCGCGGCACCAAGACCGCATCGGTCACAGCAACCGACGGCCATCCGTTCTGGGTCCAGGAGTTGGGCAAGTGGCTTGACGCTACGGACCTCAAGGCTGGCGAATGGCTGCGCACAAGCGCCGGGACGCACGTTCAGGTCGCGGCCATCAAGCAGTGGACGGCGCATTCGGCGGCGGTCCGCAACCTCACCGTCGCCAGTCTGCACACGTACTATGTGCTGGCGGGGGCTACGCCGGTACTCGTTCACAACTGCAACCTGGGTGACTATGCCGACAGCATTCGCAACGAACCTGGGGTGAAGTTTGCCTCCGAGTACACATCCCCTTCAGGTGCGAAGTACTACGGCCGCAATAAGCACGGCCAGCAGGCAGAAGGCCCGTTGGCGGATGCAATCGAACGGACGGGTCACCATGGAGGGTGCGCGGAGGTGCACTGTCTAATTCAGGCGCAGGCGGCAGAGGGGTCCGAAGCCATCATGGGTGGAACCATGCGAACGGTAAAGTCGCGGAATAACTCCATGCCGACATCGAATCCGGTTGGGCATGGTGAACCGGGTCGGCCCTGTGGCCTTTGCAAGGGGCTGCTGGAAGATCTGGAGATCAACTGATGTCCCTGATTCGCTTCGACTCGCTCAGCGAGGATCTGCTTGGGGCGCTTGTTGCGTCCGGATGGAGCGTGGGCAGGAAGGTTGACGCTGGCCAATGGGTGAAGCCGTTGGAGGGTGAAGGGTACCGGTCTCACTCATTGGCTGAAGAAATCCTCGCTGCGGTGGGAGGGCTCTCGATCGATCCGGTCAATCGAGTCGGCCCGAACTTCAGTAATGACGAGCCTTACAATTTCGACCCCTTCGCCGCTGGATCAGGGCAGCGTGATCTAGCGGAAGAGGTAGAGAGTGTTCTCGGTGGGTACTATTTCCCAATCGGTGAATGGCTCAGTTATTCGAGCGTATTCGTCGAGGCTGGGGGAAGGGTGGTTGCTGCTGGTATGGGCTGGATCTGGGAGCTCGGTTCCACCTTTGAAGACTCCCTGGAGTTGGCAGTCTGCGGGAATCGCCCGCTGGTCTGCCTGCACTCCGATCCGGGACTCGATCCCTGGCCGAAGCCTGTTTCCCGTTAGCGAATCTCGGCCGCGTCGGGCATCGTCTGACGGGGCTTCTGGCCGGGCTGACGGCAGTAGCTGACGGCAACGGCGGCGGACACAGTGGTGTCCGCCGCCGTCTGGCTGTCAGGGGCGGTCGAGCGCGTGGCAGAGCAGGTCGATGGCGTCGCGCTGAAGGCGGATGCGTACGTGGGCGTAGACGGTGGCGGTGACGCCGATGTGGGCGTGGCCGAGGCGTTCCTTGATCACGACGAGTTCGATGCCCTGTTCCAAGAGCAGGGTGGCGGTGGAGTGTTTGAGGTCGTGGAAGCGGATGCGGCGGAGGCCGGCCGTGCGGAGGCGCGTGGTGAAGGTGCGGGTGAGGTTGGTCGGGTCGAGCGGTCGGCCCTGCGCGGTGGTGAACACGTGCGCGTAGTGCTGCCACGTGGTGCCCGCGGCCTCACGCTCGCGCTGCTGCTGCTCGTGGTGGAGCTTCAGCGACTGGACGCAGCGGGTGGGAAGGGCGATGCGCCGCTCGGAGGCGCGCGTTTTACTGATCGTTTCAGAATCAGGTTCGGAATCGTCTCAAGCAGATGATGCTGCAGGCGAGTTGGAGGAGTCCGAGGTGGAGGTCGGCACGTATCTCGTCGCGGATGCGGAGTCGTTTGAACTGGTGGAGCCAGGCGGATGGGTCGGCCGCGCGGCGAGGTCTCTGCCGTGGCAGTTCCTTTTCCGCGCGGCCGACCCATCCGGATGGCTGATGCACCACCGCAGCCTCGCCCGCGACTACGAAACCCATCCCCACCGCTCCGAAGCCATAATCCACGTCGCAATGATCGACCTCATAAGCCGACGCCTCACCCGCGAAATCCACCCCGAACTGGCGCGACACCTGAACCTCGAACCAAACAACCTCACCGGGACGAAACGCTCTTTAAGAGGGCGTTTATGCAGGTCAGGCCCGGTAAAGACCTTTCGTCTGTGTCGCATTTTGGGGTGTATGAACGGGTGGGCGGCTATCGCGTTCCCGGAGGCTGCGAACTCGACTGCCCGTCTCGTCCGAGGTTGTGTCCTGAAGACCGTCTGGTTCGAAAAGATCACGGAAACGCCTGAGGGTCAGCGGAACACCGCCTTCCGGAGCGACCCATGATCACGCTACGGCGTGAGCCAGCGGAAGCCATACCCCAGTGACCTGTCCGACGCCCGATGGGCCCTGATCGAGCCGACGTTGACGGCCTGGCGGAAAGCCCGGCTCGACCGCAGGCCCACCGGCCAGCCACCCAAAGTCGAACTCCGTGACGTGTTCAACGCGATTCTCTATCTGAACCGCACGGGAATCCCCTGGAAATACCTCCCACACGACTTCCCAGGCCACGGCACCGTCTACTTCTACTACGCCGCCTGGCGCGACGAGGGAATCTTCGCCCAACTCAACTACGACCTCGCGGGTTTGGCCCGCGTGAAGGAGGGACGCAAGCCCGAACCGACCGCCTCCGTCATCGACACCCAGAGCGTGAAGACCTCCACCAATGTGCCCGTGACCAGCCAGGGAACCGATGCCGCCAAGAAGATCGTGGGCAGGAAGCGCGGCATCCTGACTGACACGCTCGGCCTCATCCTCGCTGTGACCGTCACCGCCGCCGGCCTCTCCGAGAACACATGGGAATACGCCTCCTCGACCAGGCGAAGGAGGCGTACCCGACCATCTCCAAGAGCTGGGTCGACACCGGGTTCAAGAACGCCGTCGTCGAGCACGGAGCCCAGCTCGGAATCGACGTCGAAGTCGTCAACAGAAACCCCGGAGTTCGTGGATTTCACGTCGTAAAGAGGCGCTGGGTAGTGGAGCGGAGTATCGGGTGGATCATGATGCATCGACGCCTCGCCCGCGACTACGAAACCCTCACAGCCAGCTCCGAAGCCATGATCCACGTCGCATCCATCGACAACATCGCCAAGCGCATAACGGACGAGACCACGCCAACCTGGCGAGGAACCTGCTAGGACAGAAAGGGCAATCTGCCTAGATCAAACGCCCTCTAAGACGAGGGCTCGCTCGAAGGTGGAGTGGATCGTCTGAGCCCGGATCCACCGGCTTGTTTTGAGAGTGATCGTTTCGGGGGTGTTCGGGCTGGTCCGAGGTTGATCTGCGGGTTCGGGCATGGAATGGCCGCTGGTCTGCCCAGCTCTTCCACATGTCCGTAGGTCTCGGGCCCTTTCGGGCGGGTCGGTCAGGGCGTGTCAGGCCGTGGACGGTGGCGCGTGCAAGACGGTGATCAGCTGCATGAAGTCGCCTCGCCAGGGCCAGCGTTCGGGTAGATGGAGGGTGAGGCGGCGGGCTGTGCGGGCCAGGCGGGCGGGCACGTTGATGAGGTGGTCGCGGATCGTGGCGGTGGTCGCTCTGGCGTGGAAGGTTCCGGCCAGAGTTCCGGCGGCACGGGTCAGGTTGTGCGCCACGGCGGCCAGGGTGAGCCAGGCGGCGTTCGCCTGGAAGTAGCCGGAGGGGGCGTGCGCGAAGGCGCTGTTCTTGACGTCCGCGATCACTTGTTCCACGACAGCGTGCCGCCTGTGATCACGCTCGGCGTCCACCAGCGAGAGCGGGGAGTTGGTGAACGCGGCGTGGTAGCGCCAGGTATCGAAGAGCGTGCCCTGACCGGCGGGGACGGTATCGGGGGCCAGACGCTTGACCCGCCGCACGATCAAGCGGGCGATGACCTGCTGCTGCTTCGGCTTGGAGGTGAAGGCCGTGTAGTCGATCTCGGCTATCTCCGCGTCCGAGATCCAGCACTGGCCCTCCTCGTCCCAGGTCGCTTTGGGGTACTTGATCGCCGTCCAGGCGTTCTCGTCGATGCGCGCGATGGCGGCCTTGATGGAGGCGTTCATCCGCACCGTGATCGAGAAGCGGGCGTCCAGGGTCCGGCAGGCGTTCACGACATCGGCGCCGTAGAACGCGGAGTCGGCCCGCACGACCAGCAGGCCGCTCGCGCCGCAGGCGCGGGCGGTGCGGATGGTCTCGGTCACGAACGCGGCTGCCCCGCGCGCGGAGTTGGACGGTCCCTTGCGCAGCCGGGTGGCGGCGATTACCGGGGCGGCAAGGGGTGTGGAGACGATCCCCAGCAGCGCATTGAGCCCCTTGACCTTGCTGTATCCGTATCCGGCGCCCTGCTTGGCGTAGCCGTAGGTGCGGCGGATCGTGTCGTCGATGTCCACATAGGCGACCTGATCCGCGCCGGGCAGCAGCGGGGTGTGCGCTGCGAGGCGGGGCAACAACCGGCGGGCCACGGCGTGCAGTTGCTTCACATGCCCGTGGGTAAAGGAGCGCAGGAAGTTGCCCAGCGTGGACGGGGCCCGCACCCCCGAAAACAAACGACCGAGTCCGCCGTGCCGCAGCCGGTCCATGTCCTCGATGCTGTCCGCACCCGCGACCATACCGCCCACCAGCGACATCAGCTTCGCCGCGGGGAAGGCCCCGGTGCCGTCCTTCGACTTCGGAAGCCGGATGAGCTCATCGGCCAGCGTGGGCAGGCCGCATCGCTCGGCCAGGCGCACCACTGGCTCAAGCCCGCCGTACGCGATCAGATTCGGGTCATCGAACGCGGACGAGACCGCCGTGGCGGCATGGGAAGATTGCATCTCGGAAGTGCCTTGCCGATCGTGCCTGATGTGGTCCTAGAGAAACCCCATCATCGCAGGTCACAAGGCACTTCCTCGTTTCCGGAAGAACTATCCACAGGCGGCAAGCCGGTGGATCCGGGCTGAGGCATCTGGTCCGACCGTTACCCCAGCTTCTTGAGGTGGGGGAGGGCCAGGCACAGCGAAGAGGTCAGCTCCGTGACCGTGCCCCGTGCCGTGCTGATGCCGCGGGCGACCTCGGCTGAAACTCCCCAGATTCTCCCCGGGTTCAAGCTGGGCCCGCAGCGTGGTCCAGGAGGCTGCGTACAGATGGGGCTAAAAACCCGAGATTGCGCCGTTGCGCGAGGGTGATTCGCTCGCCGCGATGGCGTCGGGGCAGATGATCTCGGTAACTTCATGCGGAACTCCCCAGATACTCCCCAGTGTCAACGCCTTGCCCCTTGCGAGGCGGTAGGCAACTCCCGGGGCGAACCTCGGGTTACCGGGCTCTGTCGGCCGTATAGCCTGGGAAAATGCTCACGGAAGTAACTGCGACCCGCTATGTCACACCCCTGCGGGAGGGTGGATCGTTGCCCGGTTTGGTCGAAGCGAGCGATCTGGGCTGCTACGTCATGAAGTTGTCTACCTGACCCCGCTGACCAGGGCGTTCGCGCCCTGGAAGTGCCCTGACCTGCGTGTACGGGTCTTTCCTGATCTTTCATGTTCGTGCGGCCTTGTGCGGCCGATTCTCCCCAGGCGCTCCCCAGGGGCCTTGATTCTCCCCAGATTCTCCCCGGCGGGCTTGCCCTGGAGGAGTTCGCCAGTGTGGTCGAGGCGGTGGCTCGACGGTTACCTTAAGTGCCGGTCGGGGTCCGACGTCGGCGACGTTTGTTCAGTCCTGCGCTGGCGGCCGGAAGCCGCCGCATTGCCTCGACGTGTTCTCGATGACGCATCATGTGGAGTGCGTGGCGATCCTTGAGCCTGCTGGGAAGGGCGCCTGACCTGCGGTTTCGCTGGTGCGCATTATGTGCGGTGTGGGCGTTACGGGCGATATCTTGACGCTGAAATGACGCTCGTGACGCTCATTTGACCCTCGTTCTGATGGGGCGACAGGTGGCTTGTCGGGCAGGTCAGACCATGTCGAGGTGGCGAGCGTTGATGGAGCGCCGAGACGACACCCCACCCGAGCAGGGCAGGGGGCTCTGACATCAGGTGACACAGCGAGGGGCAGCCAGCGGTGGCCGATGGATCACGCCTCATGCTTCCTGCGGCACGAGAAGTGCTCGGGTAACCCTTCGGGTCCTGGAAGGCTTGCGGGCTGACCGCAGCCGAAGTGGCAGAGCGGGATCGCCTGACCCGACGCGTTGACCGGAACCTTGGCGGCTTCGGTTTCCCGAGGGCGGGACTCAAGGACGATCGCGCGGCTGCCACGTCTCTGCTTCGGTTCACCCCGCACCTCCGAAGCCGGACGGTCCTCGGTGCACCTGTCGCGCCGGTCCCCCTGTCGTACGGATGGCTGGCGCTCCTTGTCGTCCAGGGCGGGCCCGTTCGCCTCGAGGTACTTCTGCCACTGCTGTGCGGGGAGCCAACCGTGGTGGCCGCCCCGCTGGAACGGGATCCGCTCACCGGCCGCAGCTTCCACGATGAACCGGGTGAGGGTCAGGCCGCCTTCCCCTGTGAAGGTGCTCGACTGATGGGCGGGCATGAGGACGCGGTGCCACCCTCCGCAGTACCCGGAGTCGGTGGGGTTCTCCGGGTCGTAGGGCTTCTCGGGGCACCGGGTGAGCGCGCCGTTTTGGCTGCACTGGCCCTCCTCCAGGACGAAGTTGCCGTCCTGGACCGCGATGGGGTTCTTCTGCACGCGGATGACGGAGGCCGGCAGGTTGGGCGTGCGGACGTATGGGACGGTGCCGATGCCTGCGTGGTCGGGGTCGGTGAAGTCCCAGACCGACTGAATGCCGCCGCGGCGCCGGAACCCCTCCCGTGCACGCATTCCGCGGGCTGTCTGGGTGCTCAGCTGAGGCTCGTAGCCCAGGATGATGCCGTTGGCGCCGTTGATGCGTACATCGAGGCGCGCGTGCCCGTCGGCGGTCTGCGACTCGATGTTGGCGTGGAAGCCGTGATCTTCGGAGTCCTTCGCGACGCGTTCCTTGCGGGCGAGGTGCTCGTCGGACTCGTGGCTGATGGGCTTCTCCCCGGGTTTCCGGTAGTGGGAGGCAAGCCATACGCCGTCACGCTGGACGAGGTACATGGGGACGCGCCGACCGCGGAGGTCCCGGCAGTCGGGGCAGATGAGGCCGCGCTTTTCGACGGGGACACGTCCTCGCATGCGCAGGAGCACGTCCAGGAGGTCTTGGCCTTGCGGGACGCCGAGGTCGGGGCGGTCCAGGTCGAGGTCGCGGCCGGCCGGTTCGTAGTAGACAGGGTTACGGAAGAGGTCTTCGTCGCTGTCGATCTGAAGGTCGTCGTCCATTGCTGCTCCCCGCAGCCGCCACGAGTAGGACTCACGACGCTACGGGGAGGGTCTGACAATCGGGGATGCCCTGCGGAAAAGGGTGCACTGAGAGACGCAGGGGGCAGGGCGCCTACAGCGGCTCCGCACAGCTCTCAGCGCTTCCACCGTCGCGGCGCGAGGGGGTGCTGGCTCTCCCACCGCTCCTCGCGCGGGTGTTCGCCGTAAGGTGCGGGACGGCCAAGGCCGCCGCGTGGAGATCTACCCCGTCGACCAGTCCGACGCCACGCCCAGCCGCGCCCGGGCGAACGTCACCGAGCGCTCGATCACGGTCCGCTACGTCTGGACCGACATGGTCGACGCCTGGGCCGCCCAGGACGCCGGCCTGATGGATGAGATCTGGGACGACATCATCACCGACCTCGACAGTGACTACGCCGCCCACGCCTACGTGTCCTCGGTCGGCATCGGCGCCTGAGCGTGGGGCGGTAATGCCCATCGGCATGGCCCGGCACGTCCGGGCGGGGGAGCACGGGAGCTGCCAGGCGTGACCTCAGCCGGGTGTGCGCGTTAGACCTGTGTGACCACGACGACCCGGCCCGCTCCGGTCACCGGCCGCGAGGAAACGGTTCCGCCTTCGCCTGGTGAGCCGATCTTTGCGGCGTTAGCCGCCCGCTGGAGCTCGCAGGGGCGTGTCGTGCCCGGCCAGGTGGACCGGGAATGGGTCAGGCTGGCTGGCAGCTGTCCATGGCCCACCCGATAGGCCAGCGTGGTGCGGGTCCCTCTCCCCCCATCCCCGCACCCGCTGTACCGGCCGGCAGCCTCGCCGACCTGCCCGGTAACCGAGGCTGCTGGACCGGCCGGTCGGGGTTGGGCCCCTCCCGGTCCGGCAGCCCCACCCCTTTGACGACCGCGGGACGGGCGCACGATGTCGGCAGGGCAGGCGCGGACCCGGTGTTCGAGGTGCAGGGTCTCGCAGGCCACTGCGGCGGTGGCAACATCCTGGTCAACGTCAACGGTGGGCGCTCCCGCTTTTCGCACCGGCTCTGGCTATCGGCGGGCTGGCCATCACGTACGGTCTGCGGCATGACGTAGAGGATTCGAAGGCCCCCAAGCCCCGGGTGCAGCTGGTCATTGGCATCATCCGCAGAGGTAACGAGATCCTCCTCGTGCGAGAGAGCCTCGGCGCCGACGGCGAGATCCTCTGGTCCCTCCCCGGTGGCGGGGTCGAGGACGGCGAGCTCATGAACGAAGCCCTCCGGCGCGAGCTACAGGAGGAGACTGGGCTGCTGGTGGGCGATCCGGTGCGGACCGCCTTCGTCATGCACATCGACTCCGAGCCATACCCGTCGGCGTTTGGCGCCGCCTTCGAGATCGACGAGTGGTCTGGGGACATCACGCCGCAGGACGACGACATCAAACAGGCCGCCTTCTTCCCCCTGCCCGACGCCCTGAAGCTGCTCGGCGAGCTGGACAGCGCAACGCAGCGGGAGCCCATCGTCGGCTATCTGACCGGGAATCTCACGCCGGGAACTACCTACCCGAGCCAACCGCCTCGGTCATCGACACCCAGAGCGTCAAGACCTCCAATAACGTGCCCCTGACCAGCCAAGGAACCGATGCCGCAAAGAAGATCGTCGGCAGGAAGCGAGGCATCCTCACGGACACGATCGGCCTCATCCTCGCTGTCACCGTCACCGCTGCCAGCCTCTCGGAAAACGCCCTGGGAATAAGCCTCCTGGACCAGGCGAAGGCGAAGTACCCGACCATCTCCAAGAGTTGGGTCGACACAGGCTTCAAGAACGCCGTCATCGAACACGGCGCCCGCCTTGGAATCGACGTCGAAGTCGTCAACCGAAACCCGGAGAAACGCGGATTTCACGTTGTGAAAAGGCGCTGGGTGGTAGAGCGAAGCATTGGTTGGATCATGATGCACCGCCGCCTCGCCCGCGACTGCGAGACCCTCACCGCCAGCTCCGAAGCCATGGTCCACATTGCCTCGATCGACAACCTCAGCAGGCGCATAACGGACGAGAGCACGCCAACCTGGCGAGGCACCTACTAGGGCATACACGGCAATACGCCTAGATCAAATGCCCTCTCAGATCTCGTCGGAGTGGGCGCGCGCGCCGGCGGGGGTCCGGCTGGCGGCCAGCCAGGAGCTGGCGGGGCTGGCGGATGCTGCCGTGTCCACGGTGAGGTGGAGGCGAGTGTCACCGTCGAGGCCGGGATAGCTGCGCTGTTCCGTTCCGGCGAAGCAGCCGCGGAGGGCTTCCGCGACTGCTCGGGCGGCTTCAGGCGTGTGCGCGATGATCCGTACCTCGGCGTGCCCGAGCGACGGCAGTATCTGGGTCTCGATGTACTTCACGTGAGTGTGTTCCCTTCAGGGTGGGCGAGAAGCCGGCAGGTCGGGGCGCCGTGGCGCCCCGACCGCTGCCCCCGGTCGGAGGAGGGTCTGTTCCTCACCGGTCGGCATCCGTGCGGTGGGCTCGACGACCGGTGTCGTCCGGCAGACCGGGAGGTCTCGGCAGGGGGTCGCTGAAGTGGTAGGCCGCGATCCGCGCGTCGTGCTGCGCGTTCAGCAGGTGGATCCAGCGCATTCCGATGGAGATCGCGAGGATGATCACCGCGATGAGGACGATGGTCTCCACGGAGCTCACCTTCAGCCGTTCCCGGGCAGCGGCAGGGTGCTTTGGTCAAGCGGGTTCCCGAAGGGGGACATACAGGCCCCGCCTTCGCCCTCCCAGGTGGCCTCCCGGCGGCGGGCGTCGCGGATGCCGCGCCCGATGGCGGTCTCGTTGGCCATGAGGACACCTGCCGTCAGGGCGCTGCCCGGGATCGCGGCGGCGGCCATCAGCCGGGCCGCAGCTACGGGCTCGGTCTCGGGCGGAACCACCAGCAGGTCCCATCGGCCGACGGTGTAGGAGAGCAGGATGAGCTTGTCGGGGTCCTGTTCGGTGAACCAGCCCACGTGCACTGTGTTCCCGGCCACGGGAACCGTGTGCGGGATGACGGGCCAGCGGGTGGGGTTCACGGTGACGCGGGTGACGCGCCCCCAGGGTTCTTCCAGGGCGGCGGCGAGCGGCGGAATCTCGACTGCAAGGTCGCGGGAATAGGGCCACCAGGCACCGTCCAGCTGGCCGGCGCGGGTGGTCTTCGAGGTGAGGGACAAGCGTGCCGGGAGCTCTGCGGCGAGGTCGCGGGGCGCGGTCCGGTCGACGGTGGTGGTCATGATGCGGACCTGCCCCCGGACTGCCCGTCGGCAGACCGGTTTTTAGGTGATCGCCGGAAATGACACCCGCGTGAAAGCGGGTGCGCGAAGTGCTTCCGGTGGCTTCACTGTACGCCTGCTCGATGGGCGATGTCCGGTGTGACCAGGTATTTTCCGGCGGAGGCGCTGTGGAGAGCGTCGGTGCGGGCGGCGGGGGTACCGTGAAACGAGGCGGGCTCGCGGACGTAGCAGGTCGACATCGGCGCTGACCTGCGACGAGGCGCGGCCGCACCCCGTTGACGGGCGGATCCACGTGGCCGACTCCGACATTCCCCACAAGCCACCACTGCTCCTGCCGGATGTGATCCACCAGGCGGTCAAACCTGGCACGGCCCTGCTGCGGCTGGAGACCACGCGGTCCCGGGAGGGGCTCCTGGACGTCAAGGTCACCGACATCAAGCCGCGTGCCCCCCAGGGAGCGGACCGCCACGGCCTCGAAACGGCTGACCAAGGCGGCGGCCCGCAAGTTGATCAGCGCTCTGGCCGACCGCTGAACCTCCCGCTACCGCGTGCCCACGGGGTCGTTGTACCCCAGAGGCCCACCGTCCGGGAGGCCCAGAAGCCGTGAGGAAGGCGCCGGGATAACCGCGACTTGCACGACGAATCGAAGCAGCCTGAGCGAGGCCTTCGAAGACCCGTCAAAAAAACTCCCCGATATGCGTAACCACGAAACCGCCCGGCGGGCTCTATCCGGGAGTATCCTGAAATTACCGAGGACATTTCGCATAAGAGTTTCTAAGCTCCTGTCGTTCTCGGCGATTCACAACACCGGGCCGGTGTACACCGGCCCGGGGACAGGTCCGCGTAATGACCGCGACCATTCCGTATACGTCGGCGGTCGAGGAGCGGACCTTTTCGCTGCCGCTGCGTCTCGCGCTCGCCTCAACGGACACCCCTGGTGCTCTCTGGACGGTGCCTGGTGGCCCCGCGACCTGGCGGCGGAATTTCTTGTGTTGACAGCGGTGCTGGATCCCCTTGGTGGGGCGCATCACGCATGTCACGGTGAACCCGACCCTGTGGCCGGTCATCCCAGGGAAGGTGCCCGTTGATGGGCACGTGGTGAGCGTCGCTGGTTCAAGGCCGAGCAAGACCCCCACAAGCTGTTGCTGCTTTCCTGCACCGTCGGCCGCTGGGACCTGCTGGTGATTCCGCGCAGACGGATCCGGCCATCGGCGCCTGGCTGATGACCGCGGCTACCGGTCAGCTACGCCCGCGCAGCGAGTGATCTGCTGGAGAGGGCCGAATTCCAACGGATCGTGACAGAAGTCGACCAGGCCCGTGAAGCGGTCTGGGACTCCGAGGGCGGCCATGACGCCTGTGTGACCGCGCCAGCACGCTCAGCGTGATCCCCCAAACCGGCCCCGGTGAAACCGCCGGGGCCGTCCTTTCAGGCGCAACACGTGAGAGTGCGCAACCCACAATTCACGGTACACCTGCAGATGGTTTCCGACGTGATTTTGTAGGCTGACGCGAAGCATGAGCACATTCTGCCCGGACCTCAAGCACCGTCGACCGGGCCCAGCAGCCGGCACGCGCCCGGCCGCCGGCAGAGTGCTTGCTATTCCGCATTGACGCGCCACTGCCCCTGGACACGGAACCAGAGTCCGGGAGCGTAGATCGATTCGACGACAGCGGCCTCGCCTTTGGTCACTCTGAGGATCCGCAATGCGCCGCTCGGAAGCAGGTCGTACTCGTACGTGGCGGGCGACTCCCCTTCGGTGATGTCGTCGTAGGAGATATCTGCAGCCGCCAGATCCGAGTATTCCTTGGGGGGCCGGTTCTCCACCAGCTTGATGAACACGCTCATACCTTTACGATAGATCCTTCGCGGTTTTCTCGCGTCTGCCCGAGTCACCGCCAACGGCCGCAACCAGGCGGGCGGTATCGGCTCATTTTGGGTCTGCGAAGTTGGTGGGGGCGCCGCCGACGCGCGCCCGCTGGCCGCCTCGCTGCGAGCTGTCCGGCCAGGGCGTTCGGCCGTCCGCCAAGGTACGCGGGAGGACCGCCGATGGCCGACACCCCCATCAAGTTCGAATACCCCCTCATTCCAGGGTGGCAAGGTGGTCGGCAGCACCCCCGCGCCACTCGATCAGGAAGAGGGTCGCGTCGTCGCTGGTGATCCCGCCCCGCTCCCGGATCAGGGTGCGGGAGAGGGAGCGCACCACCGCCCGAATCCCTTCCTCGGCGTGCTCGATGCGGTTGACCCAGGTGATGAGTTGCTCCTCGCCGAACTGCTCGCCGCGGACATCGTGCTCCTCGATCAGGCCGTCGGTGAAGCACAGCACCCGGTCGCCGACCTGGAGCGTCTGCTCGCTGATCTGGGGCTCGTCGCCGCCGAAGCCGACCGGCAAGGTGGTGGGGCTGTGCAGTTGCCGGACGACCTGGTGGTTGCGAATCAGCAGAGGCGCCGGGTGGCCGGCGTTGACCCATTGCAGGTGGCCTGTCGCAACGTTCAGGCGCATCACTTGTGCGGTGACGAAGTGCTCGGGCCCGAACTGCCCGGCGATGGCCCGGTCCATGAACGCGTAGATCCCGGACAACCCGACGTCGGTGCGTCGGGCGTGCCGGTAGGCGCCGATGGCGACGGTCGCCATGGTGGCGGCTTCCAGGCCGTGGCCCATCGCGTCGACCGTGACGACGTGCAGGCTGTCGTCGTTGAGGGCGTAGTCGAAGCTGTCGCCGGCGACCTCGTAGGCGGGTTCGAGGATGCCGGCCACCGCGACCTGCGGGGTGGACATCGACAGCGGGGGCAGCAGGGACCACTGGATCTCCGCGGCCACGCTCATCGGCTCGCGCCGTCGGGTCTGGAAGAACTGGTCGGTGTAGCTGTTCTTGATGACCAGCATGTGGGCGGCCAGGCCGGCCAGTCGGTGCAGCAGCCGCCGGTCGTCGTCGTCGACGGTGTCCAGGGTGAGCGCCAGCACCCCCACCTGCTCGCTGCCGTCCAGCAACGGCAGGTAGATCCGTACACCGTCTGCCTGCGGCACCTCGACGGGGGTTCCGCTCCGGAAGGCCGTGCCGGCGGGGGAGCCATCAATCGGCGCGTGCTCGCCGACGGTCAGCCGCCTACCCGGCAGCGGCACCAGCATCAGTTGTTCGTAGTCCTGCAGGAGGACCGAGACGTCACGGCCCCCGACCCGGCCCACCACTTCCACGATCAGCGGGGCGATCAGATGCGGTGGCATCTCGTGGGCCTGGTCCAGCAGCACCCCCAGTAGCCGCTCACCGAATCCTTCCGACCGGTCCACCGCGCCCCTTTCGGGCTGCGACTCTCCTGCCGTCACAGTCACACCCGCCCTTGACGGATCCGCTGGAAGACCCAATCACGTGATCGGTACACACGGACTCCTGATACGACCCGTCAATCCGCACAGCCTGACGCGGTCAGCCGGCCCAACGAGCCGATTACGACAACGACGGCATGTCACACCCGGTCAGGAGACGCAGCGTTCAATTCCGGTGTCCAAACAGCGGCTCCCGATCTCGCTGCCTGAGTGGCTCCGAAACACACTGTCGAAAACTCCACCGCCGGCACGCGTGCCGCCAGGCCGCCTACCGGGCCCGCAAGCGGGTACGCGAAAGGCGTCACGCCCCCGGCCGCCGAGGCCCGCGGGTCGGAGTTCAGCGCCTGGACTCCCCCCATCCCCGCACCCGCTGTACCGGCCGGCAGCCTCGCCGACCTGCCCGGTAACCGAGGCTGCTGGACCGGCCGGTCACTCCCGGCCCGGGTCAACGGACGTGCAGGCCGGGGGAGGCCTCTAGGTGGTGTTCGTGGCGAACAGGCGCTGGGCGGCCGTGGTGGCTCCGGTCAGGCTGAGGGGGTGTCGAGGTTCTTGCACATGCGATGGGCGCGGACGACGACGCTGAGCGTGGCGGGGGTGGGTTCCCCGGCGGGGATCTGGACGGTGACGTGGCGGGGCGTGTGGGTGTGGGCGAGGGCTTCGATCTCTGCGGCGGCTGCGGCCCGGGTGTTGACGTCGAGGCTGTGGTGCAAGGTCAGGCGCAGGGTGTCGCCGTCGACGCTGTGACTGATCAGCATGATGGCCTCCGCTCGCCGTGTCGTCGGGCCGTACTCCGTCCCGGCGGGCCGGGACGGGGCTGGGCTGTCCGGCGTTCCAGGATGGCAGTTGGGCGGCGTTATCGCAGCTCACAGTCGCTCACGGCGGGTCGCTCGCACTCCAGGCCGCCAGGGGGCCGGTGATCCGGACGCCGAGGGGGCGGTTGTTCGGGTCGCGTGTGCGGCGATAGCTGTCCGCGCGGTGCGGGCGTGGCCCCCACCACGCCCGCACCGGACCCCCGTGTAGCCGCGAGGCGCCCGCCGGCGCCGCGCCCCAGGCTGCGTTGGCGGCACCGAGGTTGGGGCCCCGCCGCTTGGGCAGCCCCACCAGTCCATCACCGCGGCTGGCTCGCCAGAACACCGCCCCCAGCACGCAGCTCTGGCCGCGCACCCGAGGGGGCGCGGCCAGGGCTGTCACTCACGCGGTCAGGGAAGCGGAAAGCTGTCGCGCACGATCTCAACGCCTGGCCTGCCTATGGGGACACGCTCCGCGGCCACGCGCAGCGCCTGCGTCTGTCTGCTGGGAGGATGCTTGTCATGGAGCCGCTGCCGACGCCCTGTCCCGCGGACCGGATCCCGGACGCGACCGGTCTGGAAGCGTTCGAGGCCGCGTGCAAGGAGGCCAAGGAGCAGCGCGTCGTGTTCATCGCCGTGGAGCACCAGGGGGGCCCGCTATGGATGGTCAAGGCGGACGCGCTCACCGCCCCGCAGCACACCATCACCACCACCGTCCATGACACCGTGCGAGAGGCCGTCGTCCTCCTCATCCGCTCCCGGGAGATCCGTCCCGACTCCTCCGCCGGCCCCGTCGACTTCGTCCTGCACGACGTGGACAGCGAAGGACGGGCCCGTGAACTGGCCGCCGCCCTGCACGCCGCCCTCTACGGCGACCTCGAACCCCTGACCCGCGCCGTGCCCCCAGACGTCCTGACGACGCACCCGCGCCCGGGCAGCGAGACCCGCCACCTTCCGGTTCCGCAGTCACCTCTCGCCGGCATGCGCCCGCATCCGATGCGAACGGGCCGGCGGTCGAACCCGGCAGTTTCCCTGACGGGCGCCGCAGGGTGCGCGATGATCGCCCTTCGAACCGGGAGGGGGATGGTCATGGACAAGGGCAAGCGGATCACCGGTGCGGAGCGAGACGAGCTGGCCGCCGAGCTGAAGGCCGCATACGAAGGCGGCGCCTCGATCCGGAGCATCGCCGACAGCACCAAACGCTCGTACGGGTTCGTCCACAACCTCCTCACCGAGGCAGGAGTCACCCTGCGCGGGCGCGGCGGCGCCACCCGCAGCAAGCCCAGCTCATAACGCTCTGACGGGTCACTGCCCGCAGTGCGGGCACCGGTCGCTGCGGCGGCCCCGGGTGGGGCCGGGTGATCAGGACCGGGATGGGGCGGTGCGCTTTATGACAATCATGGCGGCGTCGTCGTTCAGGTGTCCGCCGACGTGGTGCAGCAGGTCGCGCCGCAAACGGCCGAGGAAGGCGGCGGGGTCGTTCTCGGTCCAGCCTGTGATGCGCTCGGCGAGCGGGTAGAAGGTGCCGGTGGAGTCGCGGGCCTCGGTGACACCGTCCGTGTACAGCAGCAGAAGGTCTCCCACCTCGTACTGGAAGCTGTCGACGTGGTATTGCGGATGTGCCAGTTCGCCCAGGCCCAGCGGAGGTGCGGGATGAAGGGTGTCCATCGTCGTCGGTCGGCCGTTGCGCTGGACGATGGGCGGGGGGTGTCCGCAGGCGACCGTCTGGACCCGGCCGCTGTGGTCGGGGATGTCCAGGATGGTGGCGGTGATGAACGTTTCTCCGTAGCGGCCCATCTCGCCCGGCTCCATCAGGTCCCAGCACACGCTTTGGTCGAGGTAGGCCACGAGCTCGCTCAGGCTCGCCGGGCGGTGGGCAGCAACGCGGAACGCTCCGAGCAGCAGGGCGGCGTCATTGACTGCGGTCATCCCCTTGCCCTGCACGTCGCCGACGATCAGCCGGGTGCCGGAGGTGGTGCGCGTCGCCGCGTACAGATCCCCGCCGATCTGGGCCTCGGCCTCTGCGGCAAGGTAGAGGGAGGCGACGCGCAGCGGTCCGATCTTCCTGGGCAGGGGCGGCAGGACCACACGCTGGGCGGCCTCGGACACGTACCGTACTTGCGCCATCACTCTTGCGCGGCGCTCCCGCACTACACAGAAGATCACCAGGCTCGTGCCGACCAGCACCAGGGCGATGATCTGTGCCTGGTGGTTGGACGAGAGCATCTGGTCAGGATCGCGCACCAGCCCGATGATCGTCTGCGCGATCACCGCCAGTGCAGAGACCAGGCCCACCGACCAGGGCCCGCCGAACAATGGCGTGATCGCCGGGGCCGCGACGAGCAGCGGGCCCAGATGAATGTTGGGCGGAGCAAGAAGGTCGACCACGGACACCGCAACAATCCACGCGATCGGGATGGCGAGCAACGCCCGCCCCGCTCGCACCGGCCGTCGAAGTCCTTCGAGGCGCTGCGGCATGACTCCTGTCTACACCGCCTTTGCTCGGCTCGCACCGGCGGAGATGCGCAGTGCGGTCGGCTGCCACCGGCCCTGACGACCAGGAACCCTTGCCACCCAAACTTCGCTGGCACGATTCCGAGGACCGTCAAACTTCCCTACGTCGTCTGCGGGACTGGGCGAGCCCTTCGTATGGTTGGCCCACCCAGGGGCGTCGGGTGTGGCTTTCAAAGTTCTGCCGCTTGTGGCATCCATCGATTGGCCGCCCGACGCCCCACGACGACTCGGCTGCCAATTAGCAATTGCGAATGATCGCTCCGTAGAACACCTCAGGCGTCTAACTCGTCAAGTCAGGGCGCCCGGCGTCCGCGAGTACATCGACCAAGCCCGTCAGCGCCAGGCCCTCGAACCTGTCCGAGCCGAAGGCTCTGGACTCACTCTCAGTTCGACCAGTGCACGCACGGATCTTCTCCTCGCCCGCCAGGAGATCTCCGGGCTCCGCGACGAAGCCCGCAACAGTGCAGCGCCTGACAGCCCGAGGGGCTTCTCCGGACTCGTGTTCTCACCGTAGATCGCATCCAGCGCCGCCACCTACAGCCCGTTCGGGACCGTCCTGGTCATCCGGTCTTGGCTGGTCGTCGTCGTGTTCGGCGGCGCGCTGGTCGGTCGTTTGCTCCACGATGATCTGCCCCGCATAGCACGTGGGCGGAGGCGGCAAGGGGTGAGGTTCGGATTTCCCGCATTCTGCCCCGCTCAGGACAGTGCGGGACGCTCGGGACCGTCCGGTCGCCAGACGGGAGCAACCCTTTCGGGCCGATATGACCGCTCGGCGGGCAGGTGGGAGAATTTCATTACCACCGGTAGGGCGCGTATTCCAGTGCATTCTCCTTCCCATCACAGGACAGCGGGTCAGGTTATGACCAAGCAGCCGAAGCCGTCTCAGCCCTCACACGGCGAGGGCACAAGCCGGCACAAGGGAACCAAGCAACACGGTTGGTCTCCGGATGTGGACGAGACCCATCAGGAGGAGAACCCGAGCGCCCACCGCTCCTTCCACCCGGATGAACACGCTCCCGCCAAGGGGCCTGGCAGGACGGTCTCGACGGCGGAGGCGGGGAATCCTCACGGCAATCCCTCCAAGAGCAGGGGCAGGCGCGGGGAGGAGGCGAGCAAGGGCTCTGGCGACAAGGGGATGCACGACCTCGGGGCGCGAGGCCGCTCACAGCGTCCCAGCGGAACCAAGGATGCCTCCGCCTCGACCGGTGTGGACCCCCAGGACCCGCCCGGCACGGCGTAGGGCCTAAGGGTTTCCCCGGCCGCCCGGCGCTAACGTGGGGCCCGGTCCCAGTGACGGTGAGCGGCGGATGAAGGCATGCCAACGTCAGGTCGTGAGTTCTGGGAGGCTCGCGATTCGCCGTCCACTCACGTAAGCCGCAGGCGAAGACGACGTCAATGCCCGGTGTCAGCCCGGTGGCGTGGTCAGCCCGGTGACCTTGGCCCGGACCCCAAACACGTCCGTAGCGGCCGCGCTTGCACGCGTCCATGAACTGGCGCAGTCCACGCCGACACGCGCTTGGGCGTGGGCCTGGTCGGGGTGGGGGGTCAGTGTTTGAAGGCGTCCTTGATCTTTGCCCCGGCCTGCTTGATGTTGCCCTTGAGTTGGTCTCCGCGGCCTTCGGCCTGCAGGCTCCGGTTGCCGGTGGCGCGGCCGGTTGTCTTCTTGGCACCGCCCTTCATCGCTTCGGCTTTGTGCGCGATCTTCTTGCCGATACTCATGGGGAGCCACCCTGGGTGAGTTGTCTGCTGGACTTCGGTGGGAAAGGCATCCGTGGCACCGGCCAGTCGGCGATTTGTGTGTGCGGCGGCACGCCTACTGGGCGGCGGATCGGTGCCCGAACAAGTGCCGTTTGCTCCGACGACCACCGGGAGTGCGATCACCGTGGAGTGAGTCGTTCCCCCGCGCATTCGCGTTGTCCGCGCGTTGGTCGCCCCGGTCGTCGCGGCTGTCTCGCCCTGCAGGGGCCGTATCGCCGCGGGACTGCTTCAGTCCGCGGCGCGAGACGCTGCCTCGGCGAGAAGAGCGGCGGCGCACACCGGTCACGAGCAGGGCCAGCCCGAACAGGGCCGCCGCTCCGACAACGATGCCGTACAGGAACAGCGTGCCGGTGGAGCCGATCATCTCGTGGCCGAATACCGAGAACCCGCCGGTGAGTTCATGCCCGCTGGCGCTGTTGGTGAGAACACCGGCCACGCCGACGACCACCGCGGCGATGAAGATGACGAGTCCGAGGATGACGATCATGACGCGCTCCAAGGATCTACCTGCTCCTACAGTAGAATCGCACCGTCCACAACGCCACGGCGACGACTCTGCACCCCCAGTAGCGAGAATCCGGTCATGATGCGCCTTCTCGAGGTGCCCTCAGCGATCGGCTGGACGGATCGCTGAGGGCCTGGGCGGTGGTCAGGCGCTGAGCAGGCGGTCAAAAAAGGACCTGTATTGGCGCAGGGCCGGGCGCAGATCCTCGGTGGCGACCTCCTCGCCGCGGTGCCATTGGCCTTCGAGTCCCTGTTTGTGTTCGGCGAATGTGGTGGCCAGCAGTTGCATGACCTCGGCGACGAGCCCGTCTGCGGCAAGGACCGACTTCTGTGGGTCATCGACGAGGTGGCGACGCGCCGCAGCGGGCGACGGCCAACGGACGTGCACGGGCAATCAGTACTCCGCTGGCCGCTTGTTCGGTGATCCAGGACCCGTCCTCGGGCACGCCGAGCGGCAGCAGTCGGCCAAGGCCGAGTTGCTGCCGTACGGCCCTGGCCCATCCGTCACCCGTCATCGGCTCTCCCACTTCTCTTACCGCGTTCTTTAGCTGCCGTGATGCGCCCAGACTGCCGGAACTACCCTGTTGCGGCTGCTCATGGCATCTGTTCGGTGGGGCGGTCCCACGCCTCCCGCATCCCTGGAGCAGTGCCAGCCAAACGGACCTAAGGTGGAAAAGCGGGCTGCAGGCTCATCTTCTGGGAAGGGACGACTGGCTATGACCGATACCGGACAGCAGAACCGGCCCGAGACCTCCGGCGCGGAGTCCACGGTCGAGGGCGCCAGGAAGAACGCCGGGGTGAAGCGCGGCGACCCCGGCACGCGGGGCCGGACCACCATCGCCGATGGTGTGGTCGAGAAGATCGCTGGCATGGCGGCCCGCGATGTGGTCGGTGTCCATGCGATGGGCAGCGGCATCTCCCGGGCCTTCGGGACCGCACGGGAACGTGTGCCTGGCACGACCAAATCCGTCTCGCGCGGAGTCAAGGTCGAAGTCGGCGAGACGCAGGCGGCGATCGATCTGGAGATCATCATCGACTACGGCGTCTCGATCACGGATGTGGCCGGCGCCGTGCGAGAGAGCGTGATCTCCGCCGTCGAGTGGATGGCGGGCCTGGAAGTCGTCGAAGTCAACATCGCGGTCAGCGACGTGAAGCTTCCCGACGAGGAGGAAGAAGAGGAAGAGCAGCCACGGCTGCGATAGCGGGTCCGATGGAACACGAAGGAGCGCACGATGAGCATGGCCGTGGTGGGCTTGGTTGCCGGGATGGCGCTCGGCTTCGCCGGGTACTTCGGCGGCTTCGGGGCTTTTCTCCTGGTGGCGGCGCTGGGCGCCGTCGGATTCGTCGCCGGGCGGTTCGTGGACGGGGACCTGGAGCTCGGTGACTTCTTCCGGTCCCGCGAGCGCGTCGACCGGCGACGATGACCGGTGGCCCAGCCAGAGGCGGCCGCTCAGGCCGTGCCCGCAGGCGGGCGCGGTGCGATCCGTGTCGCCGATCGGGTCGTCGCGAAGATCGCCTCCCGCGCGGCCTGTGAGGCACTGCGCGGATTCAGGGAGTCTGGCACACGCTCAAGGTTCGGTGTCACAGGACAGTGAAGGCGCGGGCTGGGAGGTCGGCCCCGGAGTCATAGACTCAAATACGCGAACGACTTGCCGCCGGATATGCCGCGTCTCCGCACTCTGGAGACGTGGCTAGCCATATCCCTGGAACACGTCCCGCGCACGATCGCGGACACCGAACGCCGCGATGCTGAACAGCGGTACGGCCAGGAGCACCGGCCGCCGGACCCGGGCTGACTCATGGAAATGGGCCTCGGCCGCCGCGACCCCGTGTACGTCCACGTCGGCGGCATGGCGGGCAAGCGCTCCCGCGGCGTCGCCCGGGACCAGGCACTGCGGGCCCTCACTGCCGGCCCGACACCGAGCTCGGCGTTCTGGAATGAGAGAGGCCCGGCCGGAAGGAAGGGAGGGAGACCGGGCGGGGCTCTGCGGAAATCCTCCGAGACCGACACCCGCACCGCATGCACGGACCGGCCATTCGGGTGACCATGCACGCATGGCGGTGGCGCTGATCGTCGTGCACCCGCCGCTCGGTACGAGCACTACGGCGGACACCACGGCCCCCGCGAACGCGGCACGCTGTCGGGACCCACAGCACCGCGACTGGTTGTCGCGCCAGCTACTGAATGCGGAGATGCAGGGCGAATCTTGCCCGGCCTACCAGTAATGTCGCCGACCTCCGACCCCGTGTCCCAGGGCGCCGAGAAGGAAGAATATGGCTCCGATTGCGACGAGGATGATGCCGATCGTCCACAAGATCGCGATGTTCGCGACGAAGCCGATGACGAGCAAGATAACGCCTAGGATGATCATGGTCACGCCCCTTGGCCGCTTCCGATTCCTCTTTCAGCTGTTCCCGCCCAGTCGGGCTCCGCAGCTGTTCAGGCGGTGAGCAGACGGTTGAAGAACGATCGATAGTGGCGCAGAGCCACGCGCAGGTCTTCGGTGTCCGCCCGCTCGCCCCGGCTCCACTGCTCTTCGAGCTCCTGTTTGCGATCGGCGAACGTCGTGGCCAGGGTCTGCATGACGTCCGCGACCAAGGCGTCAGCGGAATGCACGGCGTCACGCGGATCGTCCACGAACTTGCTCTGGGTCTCTCCCCAGCGTGAACGGAAGACTTCCTCGTCCTCCGCGCTGAGGAGCCGGGTGGCTTCCTCCTCGGCCGGTGCGTCCGTTTCCGTCTTCTCGCCTTCGGTCTCGGAGTGTTCGGCCGACGCAATGGGGGTGCTCTCGCCGGGGAAGGCAGGAGCCTCGCTCCGCGCTTCTACGGCCTCGTCCTGTGATCGGTCGGTACGGTCCGGGGTCTGGGCGAGGTCCTCCGTTGACAGCCCGCTCGATCGGTCAGAATTGCCGTCGCTCTGCATGTCTCCTCCGTCACTGGCCGCATGGAGGGCCGCATCTAACGAGGGTGAGGTCGTTTCAGGTACGGGCGTGACGGGCTTGGCCGCCGCCGTTGGAGAGCAACTCGTCGAACAGAGCGCGGTAGTGCACCATGGCGCCCCGTAGCTGCTCGGTGGTCGCCCTGTGCTCAGTGCTTTGTGCGTCGATTTCATGGGCTGACCGGTAGTGCTCCAACGTGCGCCCGTGTTCGACCGAGAGATCCTTGAGCTGTTGCTCGAAGTCCTCGGTGGGATAGCCGCGCTCGCGCATCAGGGAAGTCACCAGATGGTCCGCATCGTGCACCGCGTCTTCAGGCCGGTCCACGAACTCTTGCTGGACATTGGTCCAGTCCCGGCTGTATCGGTCTCGGGCGCCACTGTCCAAGGGCTTGATGTCCAGCGAGTCGTGGTGTTTCTCGCGTGCTTTGAGCTCGCTTTCACCGGCCCTGCGACTGTCCGAGCCCTCGATCGTTCGCTCGTACTCCGGACCGAAACGCTCGCGCAGACGGTGACGGCGCACAAGCAGAGAGCCCGCCACTGCGAGCAGCGCAAGCACCACCACGACGGCGATGATGATCGCCAGAAGTGTCCCATTCAACATGAGGCCGAACCTCCCTCAATGCGCCAATCGTGCCCATTTTAGCTTTTTCTCTTAATGTGAGCGATACATGACGGTGGTGCGGCATGCGACTGGCAGCAGACGGTGCTACACCCGCCAAGTGCTAGGGCATCGGCCCTGCATGGGGTGTGCGGGCGTGCGACAGTCCCGCTCCGCCCAACGTCCCGGGGACGGACAGCCCGGGACGTTATGCACAGGGCGGACCTGACCCGCCGGGCCGAGGCGGCACTCGCCGCGATGCCCGACGGCGTACACGAGGAGACCCTCGCGCTCATCGACGACATTGCCGCGGACAGAGCGGCCGGCCACGGGAGCACGGCCGCGACCGACGCCGTGCTCCGCGGGCGGGTGTGGGTGGTGTACGTGGTGCTCGGCGGGCTGCTCGTTCTCCTCGACACCGGCAGTGTCGGGTGAGAGTTCAGTGATGGCGACACCGCACCTCAGATCTCCCTCAGGTGTCGTTTGGTGCGCGGGTCAGCGGCGCATGTCTTCGTCATGACGGGACTGGATTGGGCCACTGGCTTCGTTCACGTTCAGCAGCAGCGTTTGTCGATGAGTTTCAGCAGCGGTTGGTCAGCATTCGAGTCGTGGATGTTCACGAGAACTAGCGGCAGTGCCGTGTCGCTGAAGCGATCATCGTGAGGGGACGCTGCGGCAGTCCGAGCCGGCGGGAGCGCAGCACGTGCTCGGATTCGGAGCCAGTGGCCTCGCGCGAAGTGAACGACCCGCGATCGCCGGTGATGTCGCGCAGGCGGACGCGGTCCGTGTAAGCGGAGCTGTCGCGGACGGCGGTGAGTTCGGTCTGGGTGACCAGGCCGGTGCGCTGGCCGTCCTGGTCGCAGACGGCCAGCCGACCCGTGTGGGCTGCGGCCATGACGGACAGCGCCACCTCGACACTCATGTCGTCACAGACCTGCGGTCCGGCCGCGTCCCTGGCCTCAACCGTCTTCCTGTGCACGGGGTTGGTGCTCGCCGGGCGGGGCTGCATCTGAACCAGCGTCAAAAGGTGCCTCCTGCAGAGATGGGCCAGCTTCCTGATCACGAAGGTTCTAGGCCGCCGCGTCGAAGACGGACTGGCGTACGGGCGCGCGCCGGGTCGCCGACGAGGGGCGGCGCCGGCCTCGGGAGGAGGCGCTGCGCTTGGGGCGTTCGGCCACCGGTGCGGTGATGACGACCGGGATGCCGGACGGGGCCTGGGCGCCGGTGATTCGGCTCAAAGCCTCGTCGCCCGAGCGGATCTGGGTGGTCTGCGGCCGGATTCCGGCGTCCGACATGAGGCGGACCATGCCGGGGCGCTGGTGCGGTGTGACGAGGGTGACGACGCTGCCTGACTCGCCGGCGCGGGCGGTACGGCCGCCGCGGTGGAGGTAGTCCTTATGGTCGGTCGGCGGGTCGACGTTGACGACGAGGTCGAGGTTGTCGACGTGGATGCCGCGCGCCGCGACATTGGTCGCTACCAGGACGGTGACGTGCCCCGTCTTGAACTGCGCCAGCGTGCGGGTGCGCTGTGGCTGTGACTTGCCGCCGTGCAGCGCGGAGGCCCGTACCCCGCTGTTGAGTAGGTCTTGGGTGAGCCGGTCGACCGCGTGCTTGGTATCCAGGAAGATGATCACGCGGCCGTCGCGGGCGGCGATCTCGGTTGTGGCGGCGTGCTTGTCGGCGCCGTGGACGTACAGCACGTGGTGCTCCATCGTCGTGACCGCACCCGCGGACGGGTCGACCGAATGCACGACGGGGTCGGTCAGATAGCGGCGCACCAGCAGGTCGACGTTACGGTCCAAGGTGGCGGAGAACAGCATCCGCTGCCCCTCCGGACACACCTGGTCGAGCAGGGCGGTGACCTGCGGCATGAACCCCATGTCGGCCATCTGGTCGGCCTCGTCCAGCACCGTGACGCCCACCTGGCTCAGTCGGCAGTCGCCACGGTCGATGAGGTCCTTGAGCCGGCCCGGGGTCGCGACGACGACCTCTGCCCCGCCTCGCAGCGCGCCGGCCTGCTTGCCGATCGACATCCCGCCCACCACCGTTGCCATCCGCAGCTTGACGGAGCGGGCGTACGGAGTGAGCGCGTCGGTCACCTGCTGCGCCAGCTCACGCGTCGGCACGAGGATCAGCCCCAGCGGCTGACGGGGCTCAGCACGCTGCCCGGCGGTGCGGGCGAGCAGGGCGAGGCCGAAGGCGAGGGTCTTGCCGGAACCGGTGCGCCCGCGGCCCAGGACGTCACGGCCCGCCAGGGAGTTCGGCAGCGTCGCGCCCTGGATCGGGAACGGCGCGGTCACGCCCTGCCTGCCGAGTTCGGCGAGCAGTTGGGCGGGCATGCCCAGATCCTCGAAGCCTTCAACAGCGGGCAGCGCGGGGGTGATTGTCCTGGGGAGCGCGAACTCGCCTTGCACTGCGGCCGGCCGGCGGCCGTAGCCGCCGGAACGGGCCGGGCCGCCGGAACGGCGCGGTGCCTGCGAGCCGAAGCGGCTGCCGCCCCTGGTGGCGTCAGCAGTGCCGCTACGGGTGCGGGTGGAACGGTCGTTGGTGCGTGTGCGGTTCATGTGGGGAACCTTCCTCGATATGGCACATATCAAGGAATCCCCGCAGCGATGAGCGGCATCGAGAATTACAAGTATGGACCGATGTCAAAGCAAATCCGGGCCGTCGGTAATCCGCGCGGGCGAAAATGCTGAAATAGGCGACGCAGTGGGGACGTAAAATCCGGGCGCCGAGGTGCGGTGTAGCTCTTCAGGATGCGCCTGCATTCCTGAAGGAGGAGCTGCGCGAGATTGCGGACCCCTCCGAGCCGTCCCGCAGGCGAAACCACTGCCAGAAATGCGTGTAGCTGGGGCCCGCACCCCTAAGGATGCGGGCCCCAGCTACAAGTGTGCGTCAGCGTCAGGCCGGAACGATGTTCTCGGCCGTCGGGCCCTTCTGGCCCTGCGCGATGTCGAAGGTCACCTTCTGGCCTTCGAGCAGCTCACGGAAGCCCTGGGCGGCGATGTTCGAGTAGTGGGCGAACACGTCAGCGCCGCCACCGTCCTGCTCGATGAAGCCGAAGCCCTTTTCCGCGTTGAACCACTTCACGGTACCAGCAGCCATGTCATATCTCCTTTGGGGCAGTACATCGGAATCCACACTGTGCGGACACCGTGTCGCCGCGATGATTACCCCGCCCGGAAAATGACCGGAAATACAAAAGTGCTCCCACCGGCAGGAGCCGAGTGAGGGCACTTGAAGTTTTGGGAACCACAACTGCAACTGAGATCGACAGTAGCACGCCGCAACGGCCGTCGTGCGTTGAATAATTCCACTCTGCCCATTGCGGCAAAAACTCTCACCGCGTGGTCCGTCAAACTCTGACCTCGCCGGCGCAGATATTGCCTCGAGTCGCTGCGGAGCCCGGCGGTTGGCCACAGACGCAGCCTCACTGCTGTTGTTGTGCCGCCATTTCCAGCCGCTTGTCATCCGCACGGAGCGTGGCCCTGGGGCTCTGCTGCACCGCGTGCCGTATGGGAGGTACGGACTGCGCCGCGCGCGGGGCCCCGAGCGCCGAACCGCGAACCGCGGACCAGAGCCACGGTGGCCGCAGCATGCAATGAAGCCCTACGTCCTCGTACGTCCGGTGTCGGCGAGCGCGCCGAGCAGCAGATCGGCGGCCTCATGCAGGAGCACCACGGCCTCATCAACGCGCCGTAGCGCCCGGCCGACTTGCTCGAGGTTCACGCCAGTCTTGCGAGCGGTCCGCGTCGCCGTCGTCGTGAGCGAGTGCAACTCCAGCAGGAGACCGTCGATGGCCTGACGAGCCGCAGCAGGGTCACTCTCGATCAGATGGCGCAGTTGCGCCGGGAGCGGCGCAGCGGTGTCGGTCATGACCGGCAAACGACGCAAAGCCCGTCCGGACACCCCACCACACAAGCTACGAGGCGTCCTCGTTACAAGCCCTCTTCGCCCGGCCGTGACCGCCGTCCAATGCGGCTGCCTGCTCCACATCACAGTCACCACGGCGTGCCGGGTTGCCCCCGCCAGGACCTCGACGACGACCAGGCCGTGCCGCGCCGTGGTGTACGAGTCGCCACCGGCGGTGTGAGTGCGACGGGGCGGACCGGAGTCGGCGAGCAGCGTCCCTGGGCCGCGAAAGACACATGACGCGTCGCCTCGCCCGGAGGAGTCGGCTGTCCTATCTGCAGCCCTCCTTCGTTCCAGCAGCTTGATCACCACTGCGGGGAGAGGGCCTGGGGCAAGGAGTTTCGCCTCGGCCAGCGTGGGTCGACATGCCGCGCATCGGTGTAGTCGTTCCTCGAAACTGGGCCACGGGGACCACGGCCCGGAGGACACCGCACATGAACGCGATCACCGACTGGCTCGGCGGCCTGTCCGGCCCACTGTCTACCGGCCGTCGGCGCCCTGGTGTTCGCCGAGGACGCGCTGTTCTTCGGCTTCGTCCTGCCGCGTAGGACAGCCGTAGTCCTGGGCGGCGTACTCGCCAATCTAGGCCCAGGTCTCGGTCTACTGGCTCGTTATGACCGTCGTGCCCGCCGCAATCGCCGGAGACACCGTGGGCCACTCCGTCGGCCACCACTTCGGCCCGAAAATCCTTACTACCCGACCGCTGCGCCGACACGAGCAACGCAGCCAGAAGGCACAGGACTTCATCCGCCACCGAGGCCCTGAAGCGGTCTTCCTGGGCCGTTTCATCGCCTTCTTCGCACTATGATGCCGGCGCTCGCCGGTATCTCCCACATGGACTACCGCCGCTTCCTCCTCTTCAACGCCCTCGGCGGCCTGGTCTGGGGAGTCGGCTTCGCCCTGCTGGGCTACTTCGCAGGCTCCGCCTACCAGCGGGTCGAGGCGGTTGCCGGCCGCGTCGTTGCCATCGCCGTCGCAGTGATCGTGGTGGGCGGGCTCATCGTGTGGCGCGTTCGGCGCCGCCGCCAGGCGGACAGTCCAGATCCGAAGAACCGGGCCGGCTGACACCCCAGGTCGGCCTCGCGACCTTCTGGATCCGCGATGCCGGACCCTGGCTGCCCGGTTGTTTGCGCCCCAGTCTGCGGTCCCTACTCGGCACTCGGCGATGACAGCCCTTGGGTCTGCCCTCACTGTTCGAGGCCGATTACCTCACCGTCGAACACGCAGAAATCTATGTTGGCCGGAGTAGACATTAGGTGGCGGCGTGGTTATGGTTTCTCTCGTAGCCAGAAGTCGGCAGGGCCCGGCAGAAACGAACTGCCGGGCAGCATTACGGAAGTTGCAGTGCGCAGGACGGTGCGGTGGTGGAGTTCCGAAGCCAGAGCAGTTGCAGGACGGCGACGGGGCTGACGACCGGACCGGGTGGCCCGCAGTGATCAGGGGCCGCCTGCGGGACCGCAGCCAAGAGTGGCGGAACCCGTGAGTGCAGTTGGTGGTACCCGGCAGTGAAGTCAGTGAGCGGTACCTCGGTGAAGGCGTCGGCTGCGGGCGCGCGCACCGGGAGGTTCGGCAGTGGGGTTCTAAGCCAGAGCAGATGCACGATGGGCGACGGGGCTGGCTGCCGGAAAGGTGGCGCTGTCACAGGCCACTGAGCAGTACGCAGTAGAGCAGTACCAGCAGTATCAAGTCCCCCGTTTAGTAAGTAGCTGATTACCGAGGGAAGAACGGAGGAACGAGCGCCATCAGGATCGCCCGGGCGGAGTGTTGAGTCCGGGTACCGCAGGACATCGATAGTGAGGTGGTCTCCGGTCAAGCAACCGCGATCCCCGCACCCCCGACAACTCCCAGGTCGGGTCGGCGGACACAGAAGGCCGGCGCAGTTCCAGGGCCGGCAGATGGTGTAGCAGTTCCTTCGGGGCCCTGGTGCCACATGGCACCAGGGCCCCTCAAGCGTGTTCCACAGAGAGGTGCAATGACAGCAGACGACTCGTTCGGACGTCTCGAGGACGAGGACTACCCCGCCTACACGATGGGCCGGGCCGCCGAGATGCTCGGCACCACCCAGGGCTTCCTGCGGGCCATCGGTGAAGCCCGTCTCATCACCCCGCTGCGCTCTGAGGGCGGACATCGCCGCTACTCCCGCTACCAGCTGCGCATCGCCGCCCGCGCCCGGGAACTCGTCGACCAGGGCACCGCCATCGAGGCCGCCTGCCGCATCATCATCCTCGAGGACCAGCTCGAAGAGGCCCAGCGCATCAACGCCGAATACCGCCGCGCCGCCGAATCGGGTACACCGCCCGCGGTCTGAGGCGGCAATGTGTCGGCGCGCACTCGTCGGGGGCGTGGTGCATGCGCCCAGTTCCGATGGTGACAGGGTGTGAGGGTGTGTAGCGTTTGGGTCAGCTGTCGTGGTTCGGAGGTTCCCCTTTTTCCCGCGCTTCGGCGTGGGCGTTTTGCTGTGCTGTGTCGCAGGAACCAGGACGACCACCTCCGCCTTCCGCATGGTGCGGGAGGCATTTTCGTGACTGGAAGGCATGAGACATGGCTACGGGAACTGTGAAGTGGTTCAACGCGGAGAAGGGCTTCGGTTTCATCGCCCAGGACGCCGGCGGGCCGGACGTCTTCGCCCACTACTCGGCAATCAACTCCACGGGCTTCCGTGAGCTCCAGGAGGGCCAGATGGTGACGTTCGACGTCACCCAGGGCCAGAAGGGCCCTCAGGCAGAGAACATCAACCTGGCCTGACCCGCCTCACCAGCCTGTTAGCCGCGGGCGCCGCGCTCGAAGGGACGCCTGCCTCGAGCGGGCCCGACCCAAGCAGCTGGCACCAGGCTTGCGCGGGAGGTAGCGGGATCCGTGGCATATGTGCTCGGGGCCGCGCGGCAATGGACGCGCGGCCCCGATCTGTGTCAAGACACGCGTACGGGACGGGATTGTTTGTAAGCACGTCTTCGGGCCGCGCTGCGCCAGGTTCATTTGGCGCCGACAGGCGTTCGGCTGCGGGGCTGGCGATGGGCTGATGCGCAAGGGCAGCCAGCGAGAAGGCCATCAGGGGCCCGGGTGGGTGAACCATCGGCGTCCGCACCATGCGGGCCGAATGCGTGCTTACAGACAACCCGAGGCTGGCTACGGCCTGGTGCTCGCCCATCATGAGGCGCAGCGAGCGCACACCAATACCGTGATGGGTGAGCGTGGACTGCCTCCCGGCGGGCAGCGGGGCAGGATGAGGCGCCTCACCGCGCTGGGATTTGACATGGAGCGGTGGTTTCCTTCCCAGTCGGGAGGTGTCCTCCCTTCGGTGCGCAAACAGGCGGAGGTGGTGAATCCTGGACCGGCGGCCGCACCCTGGCGCCACACGGCACGATGAACAGGGTTGGCCCTGATTCCTGCACACAGGTATCCCAGCCTATGCGCCAAATCCGCCTGGAAGTCGCTCTGTTGAAGCTGTGACAATAGGCAGTGCCGCAGTTCCCGCGGCGGCAGCCGGCTTCGCGGTCCCGCACACCGCGGCGGCGAAGTCGGCACGCAAGCACCTGCACCCTGCCCTGGGCCTCACGGTAATCACGATGCGGCGACGGTATGCCGTGACGGTCGCGATCGCAGCAGGACGCGCGGGCGCGAAGCCGCTGGAAGGGGTCCCGGCCACATATCTGCCTCTTAATCGCCCTAAACGGACGTGGCCGTCGACGACGCCGGAGCTGTAGAGGCTCTTCTCCCCGGTTGCTTCACGCAGTGCACCAACCCGGGAATGGGGTGAGTGGAAGGCGTACTCACCGGATGACCGGCCGACCGGTCACGGAAACAGAACCAGCTCAGCACCCAGGAGATGGCGCTATTCGGCAACAGCAAGTGGCCATTCTGCGCGCCTTTTTGGCAACACGCCCTCGCCGTCAGCGTGATGTTCGGCATTGACCTCGGCCACACCGACCCCTCCTCGAGCGAGGAGAAGGCCCGCCCGGACAGCACGTGATCACGCACGATCAGCACCTGGCGTTCGACCAGGCCCTTCCCGGTGGGCCGGTAGGCGGCCAGGACGTCGAAGTCGTAGGGGCCGGCGAATCCGGCAGCCTCCGGGTACAACGGGACCGCTGTGGAACATCGCGTATTTCCCGATCCGGAACTCCTCGTAATCGGCCATGGGGACGGCGGAGTCGCCGCCACCAGGCGGAAGCCTTCGCCACTGGCCTGGTGTTTCGTCCGGGCGAGGCGCCACCGGTGCACCCGCCCGTAGGCTCGGCTACTCGATGGTGAAGGCGCTGCCGGTGTGGGAGAGCCGCAGCAGGCGGGCCAGGACGTGCGGGACGGCGCACAGCCGCAGCTCCACCCCGTCGGCCTTCGCCGCGCGGGCGGCGGCCAGCAGCGCGGACAGCCCGGAACAATCCACGAACGTGAGCCCCGCACAGTTCAGATCGACGCTGCTCTTAGCTTGATCTTTAACCTCGAGTGTCACCCGACCTGCTGATCTGCGGCTCTTCCCGGGACAGCCGAGGCGGCCGTTCTCCAGGCTTCGAGATGTTGAGTAACGAAGTGCGAGAGAACGGCCGCTGTGTATGAGTGTCTCTGTCTCTGGTCCTGCTGGTGATGGGTTGGAAGTCTTGTCCCGCTTTCGGGTCGAGTTTTACGACTGTCTGTACGCCCGCGCCGATGCCCTCTTCGAGCTCACCGACGCGATCCTGTGCAAGGACGGACCTGTGCAGACCTTGGTCGACCTCAGTCTGGAGGCCGAGCACCGGCGTGGGCACGGTGCCCTCTACCAGGCGTTGAACGCCGGTTGGGCCGAGCCGGCCCGGATGCGGGGCCTGTTGGCCTCGCTACCCGTTCCGCGTGCGGTCGATGGGCGGATCGTGCTGGCCGTGGACGTCTCGACTTGGTTGCGGCCGGACGCCGAGACCAGTTCTGACCGGCTCTTCTGCCACGTCTACGGGCGCGGCCGCAACAAGGACCAGTTCATCCCCGGCTGGCCCTACTCCTTCGTCGCCGTGCTGGAGTCCGGCCGCACTTCCTGGTGCCGCCTGCTGGACGCCATGCGGCTCGGCCCTGCCGACGACGCCGCAGCCGTTACCGCCGCGCAACTCCGCGACATCGTGGCGCAGTTGATCGCCGCAGGCCACTGGAGTGACGGCGCCCCTGATCTGCTGATCGTCGCCGACGCCGGCTACGACCTTGCCCGCCTGGCCCATCTCCTCGCCGACCTGCCCGTGGAGGTATGCGGCAGACTGCGCTCGGACCGTGTGATGGCCCGCGATCCGGCACCGCACAATGCTCGGCCACGGCCGGGTCGCCCGCGCATGCACGGTGCCCCGTTCGCCCTGGCCAGGCCCACCACCTGGGGCGACCCGCAGACCGAGACCCGGACCAACACCACGCGTTACGGCACCGCGACCGCCCGGGCATGGGACCGGCTCCACCCTCGGCTCACCCGCCGCTCGGCCTGGATCACCGACCAGAACGCCGAACTTCCCATCCTGCACGGCCTGGTGATCCGCCTGAGTGTCGAGCGCCTGCCCGGCGGCCGGGATCCCGACCCGGTGTGGCTGTGGTCCTCAAACCCCGGGGCCGACCCCGCCCATGTCGACCAGCTGTGGCGGGCCTACCTGCGCAGATTCGACCTGGAACACACCTTCCGCCTGTTGAAGCAGACACTTGGCTGGACCGTGCCCAAGCTCCGAGACCCTGCCAGTGCCGACCTGTGGACGACGCTGATCATCGCCGCACACACCCAGTTGTGGCTCGCCCGACCCGCCGCGCGAGATCTGCGCCGTCCCTGGGAACGGCCGCTTGCGGCAAACAAGTTGACGCCTGCCCGGGTGCGGCGAGGATTCCGCAACATCCGCGCGAAGACCGCTCGTCCCGCGGCCGCACCAAAACCCTCTCGCCCCGGCCCGGGGCGCCCCTGCGGATCGAGCAACCGCGCGAGAGCACCCCGTCACACACCGGGAAAGACTGTCAAGCGCGCCGAGACACTCGACGAGCACTACGGCCGCACAGGTTAAAGATCAAGCTTAGAAGCCGTTGTCTTTCCGGATGTGAGCGGTGAGTTTCCGCTGGTCGGGCATGGTTTCGCTGTCGTCGTGGGAGGGGTTGGACGTTCTGTTCGGCCTCGATGATGCGGAGGTGGCCGGTGGCGTCGGTGATGGGCTTGCTGGAGGAGCGGGAAGCCGCTGCCCGGGTGCGGGTGGAGGAGCTCCAGGCGGAAGTGGATCGGGTCCTGGGTGAACTCAGTGTGGCCGAGGCGGTGTTGGAACGCCGGGTGATCGCGTGTGCGGAGCTGTCCGAGGCCCTGGCCACCGGCGACGATGTGACAGATCCGCCCTGCCCGGAGGTGCGGGATCCGGCGCCGCCGGCCCAGGTGGTCAAGGCGCCGGTCGCCGGGGCGACGGTGGTGCGGCGCCGGGAGGGGATGACCGTGGAGGCGCTCGCGCCGGAGTACCGGCGGATCGTCGAGTTGCTTCAGGCGGAACCGGGCGACGGTGAGGGGGTGTCGGCGAAGGAACTGGCGGCCCGGCTGGAGCTGGAGCTGGTGCCGGCAAAGATCGAGGGAGTGCGGTCAAGGGCAAAACGGCTGGTCGAGCGGGAGTGGCTGATGGCGTCGCCGTCGGGCCGGTTCATGCCGCGAGCCTCGTCTGTGCCTGCTGCAGGGAGTTGACCGCCCTGCCTGTGGCGGCGCGGGCCAGGCGACGGGCCATGAGCATGCTCGCCGAGAAGTGGATGAACGCCTCGCTGCTGGCGGGCTGAGTCTCGTAGTCGCGCACCAGGCGCCGCGAGCGCATCAGCCACCCCAGACTTCGCTCCACCACCCACCGTCTCGGCAGCACCACGAACCCCTTCATGTCGTCACTGCGCTTGACGATCTGCAGGGTGAGCTGGAGTTTCTCCCTCGCCCACGTGACGAGGCGGCCGGTGTAGCCGCCGTCGGCCCACACCAGGCTGATCTTCCTGAACCGCTCACGCAGCCGGGGCAGCATGATGCGGGCAGCCTGGCGGTCGGTGACGTCCGCGGCAGTCACCAGGACCATCAACAGCAGGCCGAGGGTGTCCGTGATGACGTGTCGGCGCCTGCCGTTGATCTTCTTCCCGCCGTCGTAACCGCGTGAGGCCGCGGGCACCGAGGCGGCCGCCTTGACCGACTGCGAGTCGATGATCGCCGCAGTCGGCTCGCAGTCGCGGCCCGCGGCCTCGCGGGCCTTGCCGCGCAGCCGGTCGTGCAGCTCCTTGACCAGGCCGTTCCTGCGCCACCTGCGGAAGAAGGCGTAGACGCGGTCCCATGCGGGAAAGTCGGCGGGAACGGAGCGCCACTTGATGCCGTTGTCGGTGACGTAGAAGACCGCGTCCAGCATCTGCCGGTGACAGTAGCCCTCCGGCTGGCCGCCCCTGCCCTCCAGCCAGGCCGGCACCGGCAGCGCGTCACGCACCACCGCCCACTCCGCGTCGGTCATGTCCGACGGATACCGCCGCACCCTCTCCGGCCGGTCGGCTGCGTTCCCGAACCGGTGAGCGAGGCAATCGCACACCGACGGCGCCGAGTTGAACCCCGAGGACGAATCCGCGCACAACTGCATCAACAGGGCCTCCGGTCTCACGAGTTGGCTTCAACAACCCTCGTGCTGCACCAGAGGCCCTGCCTTCATGCACCCACCCGGCCAAGACCACCCGACCAGGCACCCTGTTCGACCAGAACCGTCCTCGTGATCGATAGGAATTACGGCTTCTAACCTCGAAGTTTCGTGACGGTCCGCCGACGGAGTCGGTGGACCGTTTTCGTGCCGTCGGCTGAGGCTGTGCATACCCAGGACCCGAGTGTCGTCTCGGGGTGGCGCCGGGTTCCACTGCTCCGGGTGTTGAGCTGCTGTCGTAGGGACGGGAATCCGTTGGTCAGCCGGGGTTCGGCAGGAGTGCGAGCCGTTCGAGGGCTGTGGTGATGTGGCTGGTCCAGGGCCAGTGCCGGGCCAGGCGGAGGATTCGCCGACGGCCGGTGGTCACGAGCTGTCCGGCCGCGGTGAACAGGCGGAGCCGCAGTCGGCGGGGCTCCCAGCACCTGGCCTTGCCCGTCAGTGCGAGCATCGGCATCCAGGCCAGCAGGTCCAGTGCGATCTGCACGATCTCCAGCCAGATCCGGTTCTGGGCCGTGCGGTGCAGAGGGAGATTGCGCAGGCCGGTGGCCCGGGCGGCGCGGATGCGGTCCTCGGCCCGGGCCCGCAGCCGGTGACGGAGCTCGAGCTCGGCGATCGGCCGGCCCGAGGTGTTGGTGGCGAAACAGGTCAGCCGCATGCCGTCCGCATCCGTGAGCCGCAACTGAGCACCGGGGTGCGGTCGTTCCTTCCTGACGATCAGCCGCATGCCCTCCGGCCAGCCGTCCAGAACGTTGCTGGTGAGTTCAGCGACCCAGGCGCCGTCACGGATCCCGCCCTCGGCCTCGACGGCCGCCGTCCAGGCCGATGCCGGAACCTTCAGCACATGCTGGTGGATCGCCTCGGTGATCACCATGCCGACCGAGTAGGACAGCCACCGTCCCCGCTGAGCGAGCCAGGCGACGAAGTCGTGGGTGCCGCCCGCGGAGTCGGTGCGGATCAACGTCCGGCGCCCGCGCCGGTACTTCTTCGGCAGCTGGGCCAAGGCCAGTCGGGCGGCGGTGATGTGGTCGGCGGCCGTGTTCGATCCCGCGTTGCCCGGCCTGAGCAGGGCCGCCACGGGCTCACCGGTGCCGCCCGGTCCGTGGTCGACGAACCCCATCAGCGGGTGGTGGCCATAGGTTCGCTTCCACGTGGGCGCGGCGTCCTCCTTGTCCGAGTGCGCGATCACCAGCACCCCGTCGAGGTCGACGGTCACCGTCCCGCCCGCATCAGGCGCTTCCCGGTCGGCCAACCGCCAGACATGTCGGCGGACTTCAGCCCGCGCGGCACGGATGGCCCGCAGGGCCTTCTCCCCGGAGGCTGCAAGGGTGTCTATGAGGCGGGAGACCGTCGGGTCGGAGGCCACCGGCCCGAACACGGCCGGCTCGGCCCGCAGCATGGCGACATCCGCGAGGCAGTCGCCGCCCAGCGCGACCGCCAGGGCCACGTCCAGCAGGATCTTGCCCGGGTCGTGCACCGCCCGAGTCTTCCGCCACGGCGTCAGCGCCGCTGATATCGCGGTGTCCAGGCCGGCCTTGCGGACGGTCTCGACCAGCAGCACGCCCCCAGCCTGCGAGACCACCGCCCGGCCGCCGCCCTCGATGCGGACACGCGGGTACGACCCGATACGCTTCTTCACCTGGAGAGTGCTTCTTTCCCTGCAGCCAACAGGACCCTAGACAAGTCCCATCGTTGCAGGTCAGGAGCACTCTCCGCTTATTTGATCAAGCCTCGGACACTCCACCTCGTGAAAGCGCGAGGCTAAAGATCAAGCTGAACCACGCTATCGCTTTGTGGCATGCGCTGGGGACTACGACTTGGGTGCTGTCTCGGGCGCGGGCCTGTACGCCGACGGCTACCACGGCTGCGGCTGCTCGAAACGCACAGCCACTCCTGAGTGCGGAGGGCGCCGGCAGCCTCAAGCCTCAGTCGACGTCCGCGTACGACGTGCCGAGTTTGAGGCTGTCGATGCGGTTGATGATCTCGTTCTCCGGGTGATCGCGGTCGTAGGCGCCCCACTTGGGATCGTTGTAGGTGTCCCAGGTGCGGCCGGTGTAGCGCGTGGAGCCGTTGGTGAAGGTCTGCTGGGCCCCGTCGAGCCGCAGCTCGATCCAGCCTCCGGTGGTCGAGTCCGAGGTGTGGATCGCGAAGGCGAACCGGTGCCAGTCGAAGGCCGCGATCGGAGCGGACCAGATCTTGTTCCACACCTCGCCCGGTTCGATGTAGTAGAGGTTGGCTGAGCCGCCGGAGACCGTCATCAACACCGGGTAATTCTGGCTGGAGTTGGGATACGACTTCCACTGGAAGACGACGAAGTCGCCGCTGGCCAGGCTGGTGGTGGACAGTTTGCTCTCCCAGCCCAGGTAGTACGTGCTGTTGTTCTGGAACGTGTACTTGGAGCCGCCGATCTTGATGCCCTTCGACTCGCAGCGGTCGATGCCAACTGCCTTGGTGTACCGCCAGATGGCTCCGTGGCCGTCGGTCTGGGCCGCGGAGACGATGCCGCCCGGTGACGGGCACTCCAGACTGCCGAAGACACCGATTCCGTTGGTGGTGTCACCGTCCCAGGTGAGCGAGGCGCTCGCGGGTGAGGCGACGATGACGGACCAGGCGAGTATCGCTGCGGGGAGAGCCAGAAGACGCTTGCGCACAGGTTTCCTTTCACTGGGGAGTGGGCGGCAAAGGGCCTTGCCCACAGGGAGGAACTTGATGCCCGCCGAGTGTGATCCACAGGTTTGAGAAAACGGAATACCTTGTTCTGTTTTTTCTTTCCCGAACCTCAGAAAAGCGCTTCACAACAGCCCGTGGTGGCAGTGCTCTTTCGAGCGGCTGCCCGAGGAAGCCCATCGGATCCTGGCCGAACTCGGCGAGGTGGAGAGCCGGCTGGAGCGGTTGGTCATCGCGCGTGAGACGGTGGCCGGGGTGCTGATCGGCCCCCGCCATCAAGGGCTCGGAGTCGGCGGAGACGTGCACGGATGACCACCGGCAAAATCACCTGACCAGGAGCCCTGTTCGAACCACCGGACCCGGCGATCGGTACGACAACGGGTTCTAAGAGATCATCTCAATTGGTGATGCCGGTAGTCTGGTGCTGTGTTGCTGACTGAGCGTCTGGTCCCAGATGGGCTGTGGGAGTTGTTCCAGCGGGTGGTGCCGGAGGCGCCGACTCGGCCGCAGGGTGGTGGCCGGCGCCGTCATGGGGACCGTGAGGTGTTGGCGGCGATTGTCTTCGTGGCCACGACCGGGTGCACGTGGTCGCAGGTCCCGCCCGTGTTCGGGCCATCGGGGGCCACGGCTCACCGCCGGTTCATGGAGTGGAGCCGACAACGGGTCTGGGCGAAACTGCATCGTCTGGTCCTGGATGAGCTGGGGGCTCGAGGCGAGCTGGACTGGTCACGATGCGCAATCGACTCGGTGAACATGCGGGCCCTGAAAAAGGGGACCTGACGGGTCCGAATCCTGTAGATCGGGGCAAGTACGGCTCGAAGATCCACTTGATCACCGAGCGGACCGGACTGCCGCTTTCCGTCGGCATCTCCGGCGCCAACCTTCATGACAGCCAGGCCCTCGAACCGCTCGTGCGCGGCATCCCACCGATCAGATCCCGGCGCGGTCCACGCCGTCGGCGCCCCGCCAAGCTTCACGCCGACAAAGCCTACGACAACCGTCACCTGCGGCAATGGCTCCGCCTACGCCACATAACACCGCGCATCGCCCGCAAGGGAGTTGAGACGTCACAGAAGCTGGGGCGCCACCGGTGGACCATCGAACGCACCATGGCCTGGCTCGCCGGCTGCCGACGTCTCCACCGTCGCTACGAGCGGCAGGCCATCCACTTCCTGGCCTTCACCAGCATCGCCTGCACCCTCATCTGCTACCGCAGACTCACCAATTGAGATGATCTCTAAGGAGCGGCGCGAAGCGTGGCGGCTGGAGACGGCGCTCCGAGTCCGTGACGTCATCAACTCGCGCAACCGGATAGCCGTCGTGCTTGGTCTGGGGTGCGGACTCCGGCAGGGCGAGGTGTTTGGGCTGAGCCCGGAGGACATCGACTACGCGAGAGGCGTGCTGCACGTCCGCCGCCAAGTCCAGTCGATCGACGGGAAGCAGTACTTTGCCCTGCCGAAGGGCGGGAAGACTCGCGCCGTTGACATGCCCCCCTCGGTGGCCGAGGAGCTGAAGCATCATGTCGAACAGTGCCCGCCGCTGGAGGTGGAGCTCCCATGGGAGAAGCCGGGGCCGGACAGGCCGACAAAGAAGTTCTCCCTCCTGCTCACCACGCGATTCGGCAACGCCGCAGGGGCGCATACGTGGAATACCTACACCTGGAAACCCGCCTTGGCCAAGGTCGGCATCATCCCGCCACGCGCCAAGGGCGCGAAGCCTTGGCAGTGGGAGGCAGCGCCGAAGGACGGCTTCCATGCGCTGCGGCACACCTATGCCTCGGTCATGCTCGAAGCGGGAGAGTCCGTGGTGACGTTGGCGCAGTGGCTGGGGCACTCCTCGCCGGCCATCACGCTCGGTTACTATGCTCATTTCATGCCGGAGGCAGGAAGTAAGGGGCGCACCGCCATTGACGGACTGCTGGGGAGGCAGGGGGATGGGCATGGCGGCCGAAACTCCCCAGATTCTCCCCAGGGTTAATCGCTGTCGGCTCCCCCAGGCGCGGACGTCGGGAGTTGACCGTTGATTGCAAGGCTAGTGGGCTACGGAGGCTGGGAAATTGCTGAGTGAAGTCACCGTGACCCGCTATGTCACCCCCATGAGGGAGGGCGGATCGCTGCCCGGGCTCGTCGAGGCCGACGATCTCGCCCCGTACGTCATGAAGTTCACCGGCGCGGGACAGGGCCGCAAAACGCTTGTCGCGGAGGTGATCTGCGGAGGGCTCGCGCGGCGGCTCGGATTCCGGGTGCCGGGGCTCGTGCGGATCGGACTCGACCCCGTGATCGGCCTCGGCGAGCCGGACCAGGAGGTGCAGGGCCTCCTCAAGTCGAGCGGTGGCGTGAACCTCGGCATGCGGTACCTCTCCGGCGCGCTCGGCTTCGACCCGCTCGCCTACGAGGTGGATCCCGCGGAGGCGGGCCGCGTCGTCTGGTTCGACGCCCTGATCAACAACGTCGACCGGTCCTGGCGCAACCCCAACATGCTGGTCTGGCACGGCGACCTGTGGCTCATCGACCATGGCGCGAGCATGATCTGGCACCACAACTGGCGCGGCGCCGAGGCCGCGGCGGCCCGTCCGTACGACGCCTCCGACCACGCCCTCGCCCCCTTCGCGCCCGACGTCGCGGCGGCCGCGGCGGAGCTCGCTCCGCGGCTCACCGAGGAGCTGCTCGCCGAGGTCACCGCCGACGTCCCCGACGCCTGGCTCGCCGACGAGCCGGGCTTCGACGACCCCGACGCGGTGCGACGCGCGTACGCCGCCGTGCTGCTGCCCCGCGCGGCGGCCATCCACGAGCGCGTCGGCCTGCCCGAGCCGGATCCCGACCGGCTCCCGCGCACCCTGGGCTGGCTGACCGGCACGGCGAGTGTGAAGGGCGGCACCCGGTGACCGCGACCGCCCGAGACGTCTTCGAGTACGCGCTGCTGCGCGTCGTCCCGCGCGTCGAGCGCGGCGAGCAGATCAACGCCGGCGTGGTCGTCTACTGCCGCGCCAAGTCCTACGTCCGCGCGCTCACGCATCTCGACGAGGCGAAACTGCGCGCCCTCGACCCCGAGGCGGATGTGACCGGCGTCCGCGCGTCGCTCTCCGCCGTCGAAAGGCACTGCCGAGGCGGCGGCGACGCCGGTCAGGCGGCGGACGACGACGCGGGCCGCCGCTTCCGGTGGCTGGTCGCGCCGCGCTCCACGGTCGTGCAGCCCGGGCCCGTGCACACCGGGCTCACCGTGGACCCCGAGGCAGAGGTCAACAGGCTTCTCGACCTCCTGGTGAGGTGACCTCGCGGTGGCCCCTTCGCGGTGAGTGATCAGTCGCACCCGGTGGGTACGTTGACACCGGGTGCCAGGACTTCTAGCGTCACGTCCACAGGGTACTAAGCGGTCGCTCACCGAGTTGGGACGTGAGGGCCGCACTCTAGGGCGAGGAGACCGAAGAGCATGTCCACCACTGAACAGCGCGTCGCGATCGTCACCGGTGCCGCACGCGGCATCGGCGCTGCTACCGCCGTACGTCTGGCCGCCGAGGGCCGCGCCGTCGCCGTGATCGACCTCGACGAGGCCGCCTGCAAGGACACCGTCGAGAAGATCACCAGCGCCGGTGGCAAGGCCCTCGCGGTCGGCTGCGACGTCGCCGACGAGGCGCAGGTCGAGGCCGCGGTCGCGCGCATCGCCGAGGAGCTCGGCGCGCCGACGATCCTGGTCAACAACGCGGGCGTGCTCCGCGACAACCTGCTGTTCAAGATGAGCGCCCTGGACTGGGACACCGTCATGAACGTGCACCTGCGCGGCGCGTTCCTGATGTCGAAGGCCGTCCAGAAGCACATGGTGGACGCCAAGTTCGGCCGCATCGTCAACCTGTCCTCGTCGTCGGCGCTCGGCAACCGCGGCCAGGTCAACTACTCGGCGGCCAAGGCCGGTCTCCAGGGCTTCACCAAGACCCTCGCCAAGGAGCTCGGCAAGTTCGGCGTCACCGCGAACGCCGTCGCCCCCGGCTTCATCGTCACCGAGATGACGGCCGCCACCGCCGCCCGTGTCGGCATGGGCTTCGAGGAGTTCCAGGCCGCCGCAGCCACGCAGATCCCCGTCCAGCGCGTGGGCAAGCCCGACGACATCGCCAACGCCATCGCCTTCTTCACCGGCGAGGCGGCCGGATTCGTCTCCGGCCAGGTCATGTACGTCGCCGGCGGACCGCTCAACTAGGGCCGGGGGAAACGGACATGACTTCATCCCAGCTCCCGGAGCTCTCCGGCAAGGCCGCCCTCATCACGGGCGGGAGCCGCGGCATCGGCTACGGCGTCGCCGAGGCGCTCGTCGCCCGCGGTGACCGCGTGTGCATCACCGGACGGGGCGAGGACGCCCTCAAGGAGGCTGTCGAGAAGCTCGGCGCCGACCGGGCCGTCTACGTCGTCGGCAAGGCCCACGACGAGGCACACCAGGCCGTCGCCGTCGAGCGCACCATGGAGGCCTTCGGCCGCGTCGACTTCCTGGTCAACAACGCCGGTACGAACCCGGTGTTCGGCCCCATCGCCGAGCTCGACCTGAACGTGGCGCGCAAGGTCTTCGAGACCAACGTCGTCTCGGCGCTCGGCTTCGCCCAGCAGACGTGGAAGGCGTGGCAGGGCGAGAACGGCGGGGCGATCGTCAACATCGCCTCCGTCGCGGGCCTCGCCCCGTCTCCGTTCATCGGCGCGTACGGCATCAGCAAGGCGGCGATGATCAACCTGACCATCCAGCTCGCGCACGAGTTCGCGCCCAAGGTGCGGGTCAACGCGATCGCCCCGGCGGTCGTCAAGACGAAGTTCGCGACGGCCCTCTACGAGGGGCGCGAGGAGGAGGCTGCGGCTGCCTACCCGCTGGCCCGGCTCGGCGTGCCCGAGGACATCGGCGGCGCCGCCGCCTTCCTGACCTCGCAGCAGTCCGACTGGATCACCGGTCAGACCCTCGTGGTGGACGGCGGAATCTTCCTCAATGCGGGCGTCGCCTGACAAACCCCCGCCGGGGTCATATCGGACCAAGTTCGCCTAAGTGAAGTTCCCCGCGTATGTCGCGTACGTACGCATCAAGTGCCCTGCCGGAGTGCCTCGTTGGCCCGGCGGGGCACTGCGGTATGGTCTGCCGACCTGTGGCATGGCCGATCGAGGAGCGCGCGCGTGTTCAACCGGATCCAGGGCCCCCGTCAACTGGCGGCGATAACGTGCATATCGCTCCTTGCCGGATGTGGACTGATGTCGTCCGGAGAGTCCGACGACACCGAACCCATCGTCGTCGGGACCACCAGCGCGCCGAGCACCCTCGACCCGGCCGCGTCCTGGGACGGTTCCTGGGAGCTGTTCAGGAACGTCTACCAGACCCTCGTCAGCTTCCCCTCCGGCGCCTCCGAGCCGAAGCCCGACGCCGCCGAGCGCTGCGAGTTCACCGACCCCTCCAACAGCGTTTATCACTGCACACTGCGCGAGGGCATGGCGTTCTCGAACGGCGACAAGCTCGACGCGGCGGCCGTCAAGTACTCCATCGACCGCATCAGCAGGATCAACGTCAAGGGCGGCCCCAAGGGGCTCCTCGGCAGCCTGAAGTCGGTCGAGGTCAAGGGCGACCGTGACGTCACCTTCAAACTGAACAAGCCCGACGCGACCTTCCCCTTCGTGCTCGCGACACCGGCGATGTCCATCGTGGACCCCGCCGAGTACCCGGCCGACGCGGTACGCGACGACGGCAAGATCGCCGGCTCCGGGCCGTACGCGCTCGACGCGTACACCGACGGCGACAAGGCGGAGCTCGTCAAGAACGACCACTACGACGGGTTCGCCGAGCGCAAGAACAGCGCCGTCACCATCCGCTACTTCAAGGACTCCGCCTCGATGGTCGGCGCCCTGCGCGCCAAGAAGATCGACGCCACGTACCGCGGGCTCGCCGCGTCGGACGCGGTGGGACTGCAGGGCAAGCAGGCCAAGGACGGCATCCAGCTCGTCGAGGGCGCGGGCATGGAGATCAGCTACCTGGTGTTCAACCCCAAGGACCCCTGGGCGCGCAAGTCCGCCGTCCGCAAGGCCGTCGCCCAGGTCGTCGACCGCGGCGCGATTGCCCACAAGATCTACCAGGACACCGTCGAACCGCTCTACTCGATGGTCCCGAGGGGCCTGACCGGGCACACCACCGGCTTCTTCGACGCATTCGGCGACCCGAACGCGGCCAAGGCCAAGGACATCCTCACCCGGGCGGGCATCACGGACCGGGTCCCGCTCACCCTCTGGTACACCACCGACCGCTACGGGTCCGCGACCGGCGCCGAGTTCACCGAGCTCAAGCGACAGCTGGACGCGTCCGGACTGTTCGACGTCACGGTCAAGGGACGCCCCTGGAAGACGTTCGAGGCCGGGTACCGCAAGGGCGAGTACCCCGCCTTCGGACGTGGCTGGTTCCCCGACTTCCCGGACGCGGACAACTTCATCGCGCCCTTCGTCGGCGAGCAGAACGCGCTCGGAACGCCCTACGCGTCCAAGGAGATCACCGACGATCTGCTGCCGCAGTCGCGCCGCGAGAGCGACCGCGCCGCCGTGGTGGGCCAGTTCAAGCGCGCCCAGCAGATACTCGTCGACGACGCCAGGCTGCTGCCGCTGTGGCAGGGCAAGCAGTACATCGCGGCCAGCGAGGAGATCTCGGGCGGCGAGCGGGCCCTCGACCCGTCGACGATCATGATGATGTGGGAGCTGCAGCGCAAGACCAGCTGGTAGGCGGTCCGCCGGGGCCCGTTGTCAGTGGCCGCGGGTAGGTTCTGGGGTGTGCAGCGGCCGTGCCTCGTACGGCCGTGAAGTGACCGTACCCCGGAGGTTGTTGACGTGACCGACACCGCGATGCTGCCCGAGTCCTGGCGCGGCGTCCTCGGCGAGGAGCTGCAGAAGCCCTACTTCAAGGAGCTCGCCGAGTTCGTCGAGGAGGAGCGCGCCAAGGGTCCCGTCTACCCGCCGCGCGAGGAGGTCTTCGCGGCGCTCGACGCGACCCCGTACGACCGGGTCAAGGTCCTTGTCCTCGGCCAGGACCCGTACCACGGGGAGGGGCAGGGGCACGGTCTGTGCTTCTCCGTGCGGCCCGGCGTGAGGACGCCGCCCTCCCTTCGGAACATCTACAAGGAGATGAAGGAGGAGCTCGGCCACCCGGTCCCGGACAACGGGTATCTGATGCCGTGGGCCGAGCAGGGCGTCCTCCTGCTGAACGCGGTGCTCACGGTGCGGGCCGGCGAGGCCAACTCGCACAAGGGCAAGGGCTGGGAGAAGTTCACCGACGCGGTGATCCGCGCGGTGGCCGACCGGCCCGACCCGGCCGTCTTCGTCCTGTGGGGGAACTACGCGCAGAAGAAGCTCCCCCTCATCGACGAGGAGCGCCACGTCGTCGTGAAGGGGGCCCACCCCTCGCCGCTCTCCGCGAAGAAGTTCTTCGGCTCGCATCCCTTCACGCAGATCGACAAGGCGGTGGCCGCGCAGGGTCACATGCCGATCGACTGGCGCATTCCGGACCTGGGCTGACGTCCACGGACCTGTGTCCCTCCGGATACGTCTGAGCCGGGTGCGGTGACCGCCCGGCCCCGGAGGAAAGGCCCCCGCCCGCGCCTGACCGGGATTGTCAGCGGCTGCCTATAGCGTCGGAATCGTTACCAGCTTGGACGATCGGCATGCGAGCGTGGAGGACCTGTGGCTGAGCAGCGGGAGCAGGCGGCGGACGACGCCATGATGGCCCGGATCGGGCAGGTGATCATGCTTCATCACGCCGGTGACCGCGAGGAGGCCAGGGACCGGTACCTCGGCCTGTGGGCGGAGATCGGGGAGGACGGCGACCCCCTCCACCGCTGCACGCTCGCGCACTACATGGCGGACGCCCAGGACGACCCGGACGACGAGCTGGCATGGGACCTGCGGGCCCTTTCCGCCGCCGAGGGCCTGACCGAGGCGCGGCTCGCGCGCCACGAGCAGTCGCTCGCGGTCCGCGCGCTCTACCCCTCGCTGCACCTCAACCTGGCGGCGGACTATGTGAAGCTCCGCCGCCCCGAGGCCGCCCGCAGCCATCTGACACAGGCGCACGCCGTGGTGGGCGCGCTCGGGGACGACGGTTACGGGGACGGTGTGCGGGCGGCCATCGCCCGCCTGGAACAGCGGGTCGCGGCGATGCCGCCCGGCGGGGGCGAGGGTCCGGGCCGGGGTTCCACAGGGGGCGAGCCACTGCGGCCGCCCAGACGGAGCTCTTAGGCCGCCACCCCTCGCCGGTCCCCTCCACTTGATGCGCGGCCCGCCTCGCCCGCCGTCCCGCACTCATCCTCCGTCGCGTCTCACCCTTTGTCCGGCCTCACCGCCCGTACATCTCCCGGCAGATGCGGGCCTCGGGGCTGTCCGGGTTCCACTTGCCGTACTGATGGCCCAGGGCGCACACATCGCCCGGGACGCCCGGCGCCGCGGGGGTCGCCGTGTGCGGGTGGCGCGGCGGAGGTGCCGCGGGGCGCGCCGCGTGGTCTGGGCCCGACCGCCGGGGTGCCTCCTGGCGTGGCGGCCGGGGCGGGCGTGGCGCACGGGGCGGCTCGGACGAGGGCGAATGGGCCGGCGGCGTGCGGCCCATCCGGTCCAGCGCCTCCCGCACCGGCGCCTGCACGACCTGGGGGTCCGCCCGGCCTTCGGGGCGGGGCGCCGCGGGAACGGCCGGTGCGCTGGGGGACACGGCGAAAGGCTCCGGCTGCCGTACGCTCACGCAACCGGACACCGCGGCGGCCGTGGCCGCCACCGTGAGCAGAAGCGCTGCTGAGGTCGTCGATCGATGCACCCGCGCAACTCTGTCGGCTACGGACCCTCGTGGCGCGCCGGTCGGCCGATGATGCCCCGCACGGGTGACGCGCAGGTCAGGACGGGGACGCGGCGAGCATCCCGCGCAGCATCTCCCCGAACCCCTCCAAAAGGTCCGCCAGGTCCGGGACCGACGCGTGGAATGCCCCGGCCACGCACGAGAACATGATCCCCTCGGACCAGGCCACCACCGACAGTGTGTGCCGCTCCGGATCCTGGGACCCCGCGGCGCGCAGCAGCGCGGTGAGCGGTTCGCGGAACTGCCGTCCCGTCGCATCGAAGAACGCCCTCAGCTCGGGCCGTCGCGTCGGCCGGGTGAACATGCTCAGGAACCGGCCCGCCACGGCCCTGCGCAACATCCTCATCGCCGCCCTCGACAAGGCCGGACCCGCCGTCATGCTGCGCGGATTCGACGAGATCGCCGACTGGCGGCCACCGCAGCGGCCGTATGCTGCCGGGACACAGACGGCGTAGCCGGACAGCGGACACGGCCGGCTCGGGGCGACAGGGAGAAGACGGACGTGAAGGTCGGCTGTATCGGACTCGGAGACATCGCGCAGAAGGCGTATCTGCCGGTGCTCACCACCTTGCCGGGGGTCGAGCTGCACCTGCAGACCCGCACGCCGGCGACGCTCCAAGGGGTCGGGGACACGCACCACATCCCCGCCGAGCGCCGGCACACCGACCTGGACGCGCTGCTCGCGCAGGGGCTCGACGCGGCGTTCGTGCACGCGCCGACCGCCGTCCACCCCGAGATCGTGACGCGGCTGCTCGAAGCGGGTGTCGCCACCTATGTCGACAAGCCGCTGGCCTACGAACTCGCCGACTCGCAGCGCCTCTTGCGGCTCGCCGAGGAGCGCGGCGTCAGCCTCACCGTCGGCTTCAACCGCCGTCACGCGCCCGGTTACACGCAGTGCGCCGAGCACCCCCGCGAGCTGATCCTGATGCAGAAGAACCGGATCGGGCTGCCCGAGGACCCGCGCACGCTCGTCCTCGACGACTTCATCCACGTCGTCGACACCCTGCGCTACCTCGTGCCCGGGCCGATCGACGACGTGTCGGTGCGCGCCCGGGTCGAGGACGGCCTGCTGCACCACGTGGTGCTCCAGCTCGGCGGGGACGGGTTCACGGCGATCGGCGTCATGAACCGGCTCAGCGGCTCGACCGAGGAGATCCTCGAGGTCTCCGGGCAGGACACCAAGCGCCAGGTCGTCAACCTCGCCGAAGTCATCGACCACAAGGGCCAGCCGACCGTGCGCCGCCGCGGCGACTGGGTGCCGGTGGCCCGCCAGCGCGGCATCGAGCAGGCGGTCCTCGGCTTCCTCGACGGCGTGCGCGCGGGCAAGGTGCTCAGTGCCAAGGACGCGCTGGAGACGCATGTGCTGTGCGAGCAGGTCGTACGTGAGGTGCAGCGGTTCGCCGCCTGAACTGGCGGACGGCCTCCGACGCGCCCAGCAGGGCGAGCACGGTGACGGCCGCGTGCACCGGCCAGTCCCCGAAGCGCACGTACAGCGTCGTGCCGTGCGCCGTCGGCACCTCGTAGACCCGGGCCGCGCTCGCCGACGTGCCGAGCCACGGACCGACGCGTGAACCGTCGGGGCCGTACACGGCCGACACCCCGGTCAGCGTCGCGTGCACCATCGGACGGCCCGTCTCCGCGGCCCGTACGGCCGCGAGCGACGCGTGCTGCTCGGGCGCCCAGCTGTGCTGGAACGTGGACGTGGAGGACTGCGCGAGCAGCACCTGCGCCCCGTCGCGCGTGAGGCGCCGCGTCATGTCGGGGAACGCCGACTCGAAGCACACGAGCGGGCCGATCCGCAGGTCGCTGTCCCGCGCGGACCGCGCGTCCATCACGACCTGCCGGGTCCCGCTCACCCGGTCCTCGCCCGCGGCCTTGCCGACCGACGTGGCCCAGCCGAGCAGGGCGCGCGCCGGGATGTACTCGCCGAAGGGGACGAGCCGCATCTTGTCGTAGCGCTGCCCCGTGAGGCCGTCCGGGCCCACCAGGACCGAGCTCTTGAAGATGCCGGGGGCACCGCCGGGGGAGACGCGCCGCGCGTCCACGTTCACCAGGATGTCCGCGCCCACCTCGCGCGAGAGCGCCGCGATCCGGCGCGCCAGGTCCGGCCGGTGCGAGAAGTCGAAGCCGACGCTGCTCTCGCCCCAGACCACCAGGTCGACGCCCTGCCCGGCCAGGCCGCGGGTCAGCTCCTCCTCCCGGTCGAAGCGCTTGTCGCCGCTGTCGGCGCCGCCTATGGGGCCCGGCTGGACGACGGCGACCCGGACCGGGCCGTCCGGCTCGGGTCGCGGGGCCCAGGCCCAGGAGACCGTCGTCACCGTGGCCGTCACCAAAAGCCCCGCCACCGCGGGCGTACGGGCGCTGCGTGCCACGAGGAGGACCGTGATCGCGGTGTTCACCGCCACGACGAGCAGGCTGACCAGCCACACCCCGCCCACCGACGCGACGCGCAGGGCGGGCTGCACCTGCCACTGGCTCGACCCGATGAGTCCCCACGGGCCGCCCAACCCCTGCCAGGACCTGACCAGTTCGACCATCAGCCACGCCGAAGGCACCGCGACCAGGGCGGCGGCCGCCTGCCCACGCGTGGGCGTGCCGCCGAGCAGCCGTCGCAGCAGCCTGCCCCAGGGCGCCCACAGCGCACCGAGCAGCGCCGCGATCACGACGGTGAACACATGCAGACTCGGCAGCAGCCAGTGGTGCACCGACAGCATGAACCCGAGTCCGCCGAGCCAGCCGTCGAGGGCCGCGCGGCGCGGCGTGGGCGCCGAGCGGGCCAGCAGCATCCACGGCACCAGCGCGACGTACGCCAGCCACCACAGCGACGGAGCCGGGAACGCGAGGGCGGGCAGCGCGCCCGCCGAAACGGCGGCGACGCCACGCCACCAGGGGGACTCCGCGAGGCGGGGAGTGATGCCCTGCCACGACGCGGCGGGCGCCGTCCACGACGCCGGTACCGCCGACACCCGCCACGCTTGCGTCGTACTTGACGAGCGCGACCGACCCTTCCCGCCCGACCCGTCCATGCGCCGCCTCCCTCGTCGTCCGACGCCCGGTACGTGCCTTCAGTGTGCGCGCCGGGGACGATCTTTGACAGTGGGCATCGGGGGGGCATCGGGGGGCATCGGGGGCGGTCGCGTCAGCGCGTGGTGGCCGCCGCGGAGCCCTGGGTGCGGCGCCACTTCTCGTGCACCGTCACCCCGCGCAGCCGCCAGCCGGAGCGCGTCCGCACGAGGGCGAAGGCGTAGCGGCCGCCGCACACAAAGTCGGGCGCGCCGGAGGGAGTGTCGGAGGGAGCGTTCGAGGGCGCATCGGCGGCGGTACCTGCGCCGTCGCCGGCGAACCGCATCGGGTTGATGTAGTCGGCCTGTACTTCGGCCGTGTCGCCGGTGTCGTTGTCGAGGCGCCCGAAGCGCAGGCGCCGGTTGACGATCAGGTGCTGGCGCATCGGGAACAGCTTCATCGTCCGGGTCAGCCACTCGGTGATCTCGGCCGCGCTGCCCTCGATGCCGCCGGCCCGCCGGTAGTCGGCGCGCCCGTCCGGACTGAAGAGTCCGCGGTACGCCGTCCAGTCCCCGTCGTCCACGGACACCGCGTAGTCGGTGATCAGCTCCTCGATGGCGAGTCGGTCCATCACGGTGGCGAGTTCTACGCGCTGTGTCATTGAGTCAGTCTTGGGCACCGGAACCGCAGATCCAAGGGGCGCGACGGGGGAGAGGCCGCGACAGTGATCATTGATACCTTCTCGGCATGTCACCAGAGAGCGCCTCACGGACCGCCGCCGACGACCTCGCGCACTCCGTGCGGCTCGCGCTGGACACCTTCGGCGGGGCGTCGGCCGCCGACTGGAGCGTCAGGGCCGGCTCGCTGGAGTGGGACTGCTGGGAGACGGCCGAGCACCTCGCCGACGACCTGTTCGCGTACGCGGCCCAACTCGGTCCGTCGAAGCCGCCGTTGGACACCGAGGTGCCGTTCGACTGGACGCGCCGCAGGCCGGGCGGACCCGCGAACGTCATCTTCGCGAACCGCGACGCAGGCCCCGCGGGACTGCTCCAGGTGCTCGACGCGAGCGGCGCCCTGCTGGTCGCGATGGTGCGGACGGCCGCGCCCGAGACCCGCGCCCACCATGTGTTCGGCCTCTCGGACCCCGCGGGCTTCGGCGCGATGGGCGTCGTGGAGACCCTCGTCCACACGCAGGACATCGCCGAGGGCCTCGGCCTCGGCTGGGCCCCGCCGGCCGGCCTCTGCGCCAGGGCACTCGCCCGGCTGTTCCCCGACGCGCCGCAGGGCGACGACCCCTGGCGTACGTTGCTGTGGGCGACGGGGCGCGGTGAGCTGCCCGGCGTGGAGCGGCTCACGTCCTGGCGCTGGAACGCCGAAGTCCGTCAGCAGGCAGTCAGACAGGGCCGACAACGCCGACCGTGTTGAGGATTGACGAGCCGTCAGGCCGCGGCCGGTTCGACGACCTCCGTACGGACCGCGATCGCCCACTCGGTCACGAGCCGTGCGTACTGAGCGCGCTGCTCGGTGGAGAGCCGGCCACCCGCGCGCAACCACAACCCGCGGATCTGCTCGTTGACTTCCTCGGCAGACCGCGCGGAACCCGAACACTCAAGCGGCATGCGGTAAGGCTAGGGTGCGTGCCCCCCTCTGGGAACCCTAAGCGACGGAACATATTCGCCAAGTGATCGTAAACGCCGCGCGGGGGATGGCCCGTCCGGCGGAAGCCGGACCGGTCAGCCCGCCGACTCCCCGGCGTGCGGGCTCAGGACGCCCGCCGTCACCAGCGCGATCAGCACGATGCCGAGCAGGATCCGGTAGTAGACGAACGGCATGAAGCTCTTGGTCGAGATGAACTTCATGAACCAGGCGATGACCACGTACCCGACGCCGAAGGCGATGATCGTCGCGAAGACGGTCGGGCCCCAGGAGACGGACCCGTCCGCGCCGGCGTCCTTCAGCTCGAAGACCCCGGAGGCGAGGACCGCGGGGATCGCGAGGAGGAACGAGTAGCGGGCCGCGGCCTCACGGGTGTACCCCATGAGGAGACCGCCGCTGATGGTCGCGCCGGAGCGCGAGACTCCGGGGATCAGGGCCATGGCCTGGCAGAGGCCGTAGATCAGACCGTCCTTGACGCTCAGGTCCTTGAGGCCCTTGCGCTCCCGCACCGCGCGGTGCTTGCCGCCGACCTCGTCGCGCGCGGCGAGACGGTCCGCGATGCCGAGGACGATGCCCATCACGATGAGGGTCGTCGCGGTCAGCCGCAGATCGCGGAACGGGCCCTCGATCTGGTCCTTGAACGCGACACCGAGCACGCCGATCGGAATCGATCCCACGATCACGAGCCAGCCCATCTGCGCGTCGTGGTCGCTGCGCAGCGCCTTGTCCGTGAGGGAGCGGAACCAGGCGGAGATGATCCGCGCGATGTCCTTGCGGAAGTAGATCACCACCGCCGTCTCGGTGCCGAGCTGGGTGATCGCCGTGAACGCGGCTCCCGGGTCGTGCCAGCCCGCGAAGGCCGCGGTCAGCCGCAGATGCGCGCTCGACGAGATGGGCAGGAACTCGGTCAGCCCCTGGACGAGTCCGAGGATGAATGATTCGAACCAAGACATGAAGTTACGCGATCCAAGTGCTGACGTGAGCTGACCGCAGACGCGCAGGCCAGAGGCGGACACGGAGAAAGGAAGGACGGACGGGCGAGGCCGTACTGGTCAAGGGGTACGGAAATGTAAGGGCGCCCGCCGTGGGCAGCGTAGCGCCCTTGTATGAAGAAACGACGACAGGGTCTCTCCCCTCGGGCGGTAGCTACGCCGCGGCCGGCCCCGCCTTGGTCCAGCCCGGGGCCTGGGGATGGGCGCTGAGGTCCTCGTGGTGGACGGAGTCGCCGCATGCGGAGCAGGTCACGACGGGGACCAGTTCATTGCCGCAGGTGTGCTCGATCACCATCGGGCGGTCGCCGTTGTCGCGCAGATGACGGTCGCCCCACGCCATGAGGGTCATGAGGACCGGTTCCAGTTCGAGCCCCGCCGTGGTGGGCCGGTACTCGAAGCGCTGCGGGCGCTCCTGGTAGGCGACCTTCTTGAGGACGCCGGCGTCGACGAGGCGGCGCAGGCGCGTCGCAAGGATGTCGCGCGGCGCTCCGATGTTGCGCACCAGCTGGTCGAAGCGTCCGTTGCCGAGGCACACCTCGCGCAGGATCAGGAGCGAGTACTTCTCGCCGACCACGGCCAGCGTGTCGGCGATCGAGCAGGGGCGCGGGTCCTTGGGAGCTGGCATGCGCATCAGTCTAAGTGAGGGTTTGTTTTTCCAACCTACGAGGCTATGGTGAGTTCAGTTTTCCTACTCACCGGTAATCGGCGCCGGGCGCCGACCCGTCGGTCAAGGAGGCACGCACCATGCGTGACGCAGTCATCGTCGAAGCTGTACGCACCCCCGTCGGCAAGGGCAAGCCGAACGGGACCCTCGCACATGTCCACCCGGTCGAACTCCTCGCCCACACCCTGCGCACCCTCGTCGGGCGCGCCGGGATCGATCCCGCGCAGATCGACGACGTCATCGGCGGCACCGTCGACCAGGTCGCCGAGCAGGCCATGAACACCACCCGGTACGCCGTCCTGTCGGCGGGCTTCCCGGAGTCCGTGCCCGCCACGACCGTCGACCGCCAGTGCGGCTCGTCCCAGCAGGCCGTGCACTTCGCCGCGCAGGGCGTCATCTCCGGCGCCTACGACATGGTCATCGCCGGTGGCGTGGAGTCCATGAGCCGCGTACCGATGTGGTCGAACGTGCCCGAGGGCGCCGACCCGTTCGGTCCCGGCGTCGCCGAGCGCTACCCGGAAGGTCTGGTCCCGCAGGGCGTCAGCGCCGAGCTGATCGCCGCCAAGTGGTCACTGTCCCGCGAGACGATGGACGCCTACGCCGTCGAGTCGCACCGCAAGGCCGCCCAGGCCTGGGCGAGCGGGCTCTTCGACGCCGAGGTCGCGCCCCTCGAAGGCGTCACCCGCGACGAGTCCGTGCGCCCCGGCACCACCGCCGAGATCCTCGCCGGGCTCAAGCCCGCCTACTACGACCCGCACTTCGGCGAGCGCTTCCCGCAGATCGACTGGTCGGTGACCGCGGGCAACGCGAGCCCCGTCAACGACGGCGCCTCCGCCGTCCTCATCACCACGAGCGAGAACGCGGCCCGGCTCGGCCTGCGCCCGCTCGCCCGCCTCCACAGCTTCGCCGTCACCGGCTCGGACCCGCTCCTGATGCTCACCGGCGTCATCCCCGCCACCGAGAAGGTGCTGCGCAGGGCGGGTCTCGAGCTGGGCGACATCGACCTTTTCGAGGTCAACGAGGCGTTCGCGGCCGTCGTCCTCGCCTGGCTCCAGGAGACCGGCGCCGACCCGGCGAAGCTGAACGTGCACGGCGGCGCCATCGCGCTCGGCCACCCGCTCGGCGCGAGCGGCACGCGTCTGATGACCACCCTGGTCCACGCCATGCGCGCCCGCGGCGCACGCTACGCACTCCAGACCATGTGCGAGGCGGGCGGTCTCGCCAACGCGACCGTCCTCGAAGCGCTCTGAGTCTTCGTGGGCGCTCCGAGTTTTCGGAGGTGCGTCAGCCGCGGAGGCGGTCGCGCTTGCACCACGCGACCACCGCACCCGCGAGGCCGGTCAGCGCGATGAAACCCATCGCGATCAGGAACGCGGGCGACGTCGGCGTCGAGGCCCTGGCCCCGGCGACGACGTAGGCCACCGTGTTCGGGACCGAGCCGATCGCCGTGGCGAGAAGGAAAGGCGCCCACCGCATCCGCGAGACCGCGGCGCAGTAGTTGGCCGCCCAGAACGGCACCCCCGGGAACAACCGCGCCGCCAGCATCGACCGGAAGCCGTGCCGGCTGAGCTGCCCGTCGGCCGCCTTCAGCCAGCGGCCGCGAACGAGGGGCCGCAGCGCCTCCTGACCGAGTACTCGGCCGAGCCCGAACGCCAACCCGGCGCCGAGCACCGTCCCGCCGAGCGCCGCGAGAGTGCCGAGCTGCGAACCGAACAGCGCACCCGCCGCGAGGTTGAGGAGCGGCCGCGGTACGAAGGGCACCGTGCACAGGCCGTACGCGACACCGAACAGGACGACCGCGGCGGTGCCGCTCATCTGGGGCGGCCAGCCGTCCGCGAGCAGCCTCTGCGGCTGGAGGAGCAACACCATCGCCCCGCCCGCGGCGAGCAGTGCCACCAGGAGCGACAGCCGAGACCACGGGGACAGCAGAACTCTCGTGCAGCGCAGGGCAAGACCCGCCGGCCGGGCGGCGGCGAGTCCCTCGGGACGTGTCGCGACGGTGTCGGGCATCCGGGGAGACTAACCGACCCATATGTATGTTCGCCGTAGGGTTGTGTCGCATGACCGTCACAGTCCCGCGCAGCGCGCTGGCCGACACTCTGCTGGAGCGGCTGACCTCCGTGTACCCGACGGCAGCCGACCCCGAGCGGGCCGGGCAGATGCGCGCGTACATGAAGGACGTGGCCCCCTTCCTCGGTCTCACCACCCCCGTCCGCCGCGCACTCTCGCGCACCGTCCTGGCCGGGACCCCGCGCCCGAACGAGGCCGACTGCACCGCGCTCGCGCTGCGCAGCTGGGAGCTGCCCGAGCGCGAGTACGCGTACTTCGCGGTCGACTACCTGCGCCGGCACGCGGGCCGCTGTTCGTCCGGCTTCCTGCCCGTCGCCCGGCGCCTGGTGTCAACGGTCCCGTGGTGGGACACCGTCGACCTGCTCGCCGCGCACGTCGTCGGCGCGCTCGTCGCGGCCGACCCGCGCCTTGAGAAGGACATGGACGCGTGGATCGAGGACGACAATCTGTGGATCGCCCGCACCGCGCTCCTGCACCAGCTCCGCCGCAAGGAGACGACCGACACGGAGCGCCTCTTCGGCTACTGCCTGCGCCAGGCCCCGCACCCCGACTTCTTCATCCGCAAGGCCATCGGCTGGTGCCTGCGTGAGTACGCGAAGACCGACCCCGATGCCGTACGTTCCTTCGTCGCCGCCCATCGGGACCGGCTCGCGCCTCTGTCGGTGCGCGAGGCCCTGAAGAACATCGGCTCCTGAACTCCCTTACGCCCCAGGGGAGACAGGGCCGGGCGGCCCGCCGGAAAACCATTCGACCTGCGCCGTTCCGTAGGCAATGATCGGCGTCATGTTCCGGTACGCCTTCTCCGCAGCCACGTCCGCAGTCGCGGACGCTGCGAAGGCTGCCGTCTTCCTGGCCGCCGCAGCAGACGGCGCCCGAAGCTGACCCTCTCCGGACATTCCGGCGGACCCCGCAGGGGGAGGGTCGGTAGGACTCAGGGGTCCCCGCCTCATCAAGGAGGCCATCACACCCTGTTCCGTTGAGGAACACGTTCCGGGAGGAACCACCCAGTCATGCCCAAGACGGCATACGTGCGCACCAAGCCGCACCTCAACATCGGCACCATGGGCCACGTCGACCACGGCAAGACGACCCTCACCGCCGCCATCACCAAGGTCCTCGCCGAGCGCGGCGCCGGCACGTTCGTGCCCTTCGACCGCATCGACCGCGCCCCGGAGGAGGCCGCCCGCGGTATCACCATCAACATCGCGCACGTCGAGTACGAGACCGACACCCGCCACTACGCGCACGTCGACATGCCCGGCCACGCCGACTACGTCAAGAACATGGTCACCGGGGCCGCGCAGCTCGACGGGGCGATCCTCGTCGTCTCCGCGCTCGACGGGATCATGCCGCAGACCGCCGAGCACGTCCTGCTCGCCCGCCAGGTCGGCGTCGACCACATCGTCGTCGCGCTGAACAAGGCGGACGCGGGGGACGAGGAGCTCACCGACCTCGTCGAGCTGGAGGTCCGCGAGCTGCTCTCCGCGCACGGGTACGGCGGCGACTCGGTCCCCGTGGTGCGGGTCTCGGGGCTCAAGGCCCTTGAGGGCGACCCCCGTTGGACCGGGGCGATCGACGCGCTGCTCGACGCCGTGGACACGTATGTGCCCATGCCCGAGCGGTACGTGGACGCGCCCTTCCTGTTGCCGGTGGAGAACGTGCTCACCATCACCGGGCGCGGCACGGTCGTCACCGGGGCCGTCGAGCGCGGCAGGGTGCGCGTCGGCGACCGCGTCGAGATCCTCGGCGCGGACACCGACGCGGCGGCGACCGTGGTCACCGGCCTGGAGACCTTCGGCAAGCCCATGGAGGAGGCGCAGGCCGGGGACAACGTGGCGCTGCTGCTGCGCGGCGTGCCCCGCGACGCGCTCCGCCGCGGTGACGTCGTCGCGGCCCCCGCCAGCGTCAGCCCGAGCCGCCGCTTCACGGCGCAGGTGTACGTCCTCTCGGCGGCCGAGGGCGGCCGGACGACACCGGTCGCCACCGGCTACCGCCCGCAGTTCTACCTGCGGACCGCGGACGTCGTCGGCGACGTCGACCTCGGCGAGACCGCCGTCGCCCGGCCCGGGGACACCGTCACGATGACGGTCGAGCTCGGCCGCGACATGCCCTTGGAGGCGGGCCTCGGCTTCGCGATCCGCGAGGGCGGGCGCACCGTCGGCGCGGGCACCGTCAGCTCCGTCGGCTGAACCGCACCGCCCGCCTCCCGCACCCCGCGGGAGGCGGGCGGTCGCACGTCGGCCACACTGGACGCCGGCGCCGGCAAGCGTCCCACCCCGAACCGCACCACCAGAAAAGCAATGGGCCACAACAGCCTCGACCCGACCCACCGTGCCCCGTCGGCCCGGGCAGGCCGGGAACAGGCGACGGCGCAGGCGGCGGGCGTGGCGGAGGTGTGGGGCTGAGCAGCCCCCTGACGACGAGTGCCGTGCGGTCTCCGGCCCCCCGCAGCCCGCACACCCGGCGAATGCCGCCCGGCCCCCCCGCAGCCCGCACACCCGGCGAATGCCGCCCGGCCCCCCCGCAGCCCGCACACCCGGCGAATGCCGCCCGGCACCCGGCACGCCCGTCGCCGGCCGAACGCCGCCCGGTAAGCCCGCCACCCCGCGGCCCCCGTCCACCCCGTGAACCCCGCCCGGCCCTCGCCACCCCCACCGCCCGGCACAATGGACGGTGTGGATGAGCCGATACCCGTGACCAGGACCGTCGATCACGGCACCGCCAAGCTGATGCCCGACGTGGACCGGCGTCGGGCCTGGCTGCTCACGGTCGACGGGGCGCCGCAGTCGTACGTGGATCTGGACGCGCCGGAACACCTCGAATTCGAGTACGCGCGCCGGCTCGGCCATGTCCTCGACTGTGCGGACGAGCCCGGAAAGCCCCTCGACGTGCTGCACCTCGGCGGTGGCGCGCTGACCCTGCCCCGATACGCGGCGGCGACGCGGCCCGGCTCACGTCAGGACGTGGTCGAGGCGGACCGCGGGCTGCTCGCCCTGGTCGCCGGGCATCTGCCCGTCCCCGACGGCGCCGGGATCACCGTCCACGGGGCCGACGCCCGCACCTGGCTGGAGTCGGCCGAGGCCGACAGCGCCGACGTACTCGTGGCGGACGTCTTCGGCGGCTCCCGCGTCCCGGCCCACCTGACCACCGTGGCGTACGCAGAGGCCGCCGAGCGGGTCCTGCGCCCCACGGGCGTCTATGCGGCGAACCTCGCGGACGGCACGCCCTTCGCCTTCCTCCGCTCCCAACTCGCCACGTTCTCAGCAGTGTTCGAGCATCTCGCGCTGATCGCGGAGCCCGCCGTGCTGCGCGGCAGGCGCTTCGGGAACACCGTCCTCGTGGCCTCCCACGAGGAACTCGACATCGCGGCGCTCGCCCGGCGTGCCGCGGCCGACGCGTTCCCGGCCCGCGTCGAGCACGGCGCTCAGCTGCGCCGCTTCACCGGCAGCGCGAAGCCCGTACGCGACGAGGATGCGGTGCCGTCACCCGAGCCGCCCGGCGGCTCCTTCGGCATCGGCTGACACCGGCTCCGGCGCGGGCTGCCTGTCGGCGTCGGAGCGGCGCGTCAGCTGCCGTACCTCCGGCACGAACAGGACCGCGCCTGTCGCCACGACCACGAGCGCCGCACAGCCCCACAGCGCCGGGGACAGACCGAAGGCGGCCTCCGCCGGGCCCGCGAGCGCCGTGGCGACCGGCACCATCGCCACGGAGCCGAACCAGTCGTACGCGGAGACCCGGGACAGCTTGTCCTCCGGGATCTCCTGGTGCAGCGCCGTCATCCAGGAGACGCTGAACACCTCGATCGTCACACCGCTCACGAACATCACGCAGACCAGCACGGCGAGCGGCACAGGCACCGCGAGCGCCGCCGAGGGCAGCGCCAGCGGGAACACGCACAGGGTCCCGGCGAGCAGCAGCCGCCGCGGCTTCCACCGCATCATCAGGAACGCCCCGGCGACGGTTCCGACGCCGAACGCGCCGAGGGCGAGTCCCCAGGGGCCCGGTCCGCCGAGGGAGTCGCGCGCGACGAGCGGGCCGAAGACCGCCTCGGCGGCGCCGACCACCGCGACCACGACGGAGAACTGCGCGACGACGCTCCACAGCCACGGCCGCCCGATGAACTCCTGCCAGCCGTCGCGCATATCGGCGAGGAGACCCCCGCCGGGCTCGCGCGGCGCGATATGGCTGACGTCGAGGAACGAGCGCAGCGCCCCCGCGACGGCGAACGCCACCGCGTCCACGGCGAGTACCCAGCCGGGCCCGATGGCCGCGACCATCGCGCCGCCGAGCGCCGCGCCGCCGACGGCCGCGCCCGACATCGCCATCCGGAAGAGGGCGAAGGCGCGGCTCGCCTGCTCCCGGTCGACCGACGACATCAGCATGCCTTCGGCGGCGGGGTTGAAGAACGCCTGCCCGGTGCCGCCCAGCGCGCTGAGCAGCATCATCTGCCACAGCTCGGGCGTCCCGGTCAGGACGATCAGCGCGAAGGCGCCCTGGGAGAGGAAGTTGAGCGCGTTGGCCGCGACCATCACGTGGTGTCGCGGCAGCCGGTCGGCGACGGCTCCGCCGACGAGCAGGAACAGGACGAGCGTCAGGGTGCGTGACGCGGCGACGAGGCCGACGTCCCCGCCGTCGCCCCCCGTCTCGAGCACCGCGAACGCGGACGCGATCAGTGCGCCGTTGCTGCCCAGCGTCGTCACGAACGCCGCCACCGCCAGCAGGCTGTAGTTGCGACCCGCCCACGCGGGCCGGCGGGGTCTGAGCGGGGAGGCGCCGGGAGAGTTCACTGAGGGACTATCGCCGCAGCGGGTCCGACTTGCCAAACGAGATTCTTCCGCCCTCGCCGAACCTGATTCTTACTGGCGTGTCACTTATCGGCAGTTGCAAGGTGTCCGAGGACGCGATCTCCGGCAGGTGGGTTCCACCGCAACTACCTGCGCTGATCGAATCACGCCGCTGACAGCGTCCGGCCTGCCCTTCACCGGGCAGGCCGGACGCCCTGCTTTTGTGCGGCTCAGTCCACGCTCGGGTCGCCCTGGAGGCGGACGGTGCTGAGGATCTTCTGCACCGTGGCCTCCGGGACCTCGTCCTTCACGCCCTTGGCGCCGTAGAACGTCCAGGAGACGAAGTCGCCCTGGGAGTTCTTGAAGGCGAACACGGTGGCCTTGCCGTCCGTGTCGCACTTGCCCTTCTTCGGCACACCGGACGACGTGGTCGTCGCCACGCTTCCCTTGACTCCGGAGTCGGTCGTGAAGTCCTTCGGCTTACCGATCTTCAGGAGCTTCTTCGAGGAGTCCTTCTGGTCGGTGTAGCCGCCGAACACCCACCACGCCGAGTCGTTGCGCGCGACGTCCTGGGTGTTCTTGGCGCCGTTCTGCCCCTTGGTGCCTGTCGCGGCGAGGGCGCTGTCGTCCTCGGTGCCGTCCTTGTCGTCGTCGGAGGTGCACCACTTCTCCTTGAGGAACGCGGGTGCAGACATCGTGATGAGGGGCTTGGCGCCCTCGTCCTTCGCGTCGTCGAAGCCGGTGATCAGGCCGTCCGACTTCACGACCCAGTCGGCCGGTACGTCGAACGCGGTCCCGTACTTGGGGTTCACGACGACCTGCCAGCCTTCAATGGTGGCCTTCGGCGCGTTCGACGGGTCGCGCGGGTTGACGTCGTCACTCGCGTCGGGGCTCGGGTCCTTGGAGGCCGACTTCGTGGGGGACTTGGACGGCTCGGGGTCCGCCTTGTCCTCCTTGTCACCACCGAGGACGAGGAACCCGGTCACACCGGCGGCGACGACGACGGCCGCGGCCGCGACGATCGCGGTGATCTTCGTCTTGTTGCCGCCACCGTTGCCGCTCGGCGGCTGGGGAGCGCCGAGCGGGACGGTGGGAGCGCCCCACTGTCCGGGAGGCTGCTGTCCCGGCTGCTGCTGGTACGGATTGGGCTGCTGCTGGTAGCCCGGCTGCTGATAGGGGTTGGGCTGCTGCTGGTACCCCGGCTGCTGGTACGGATTCTGGTCCTGCGGGTTCTGCTCGCCCCCGGGCGGCTGCTGTCCTGGCCACATGGCGCACAACAATAGAGGTCCCGTCAGGCGCCGGCACCGTCGCCCTGTACCGGACGTGCAACGGTTCGCCGGCGGCCTCGTCACCGCGCCGCGTGTCAGGAGTCGCTGACGTCCACGAGCCGCACCGTGCTGACGATCTTCCTGACCGTCGCGTCGGGCACCTCGCGCTTGACGGCCGTGGGCCCGAAGAACGACCAGGACGCGAAGTCGCCGTCGGCGTCCTTGAAGGCGAACACGGCGGCCTTGCCGTCGGAGGAGCACTTGCCGTGCTTCTTCTGCTTGACGCCCGTCGAAGAGGCGGTCACCAGGCTGCCGGTGAGGCCGGACGCGGTGGTGTACGACTCCGCCGGCTTGGTGGTGATGCTCTTCTTGTCGGGCTGCGAGTACGCGCCGTAGACCCACATCGTGGCGTCCTTGGTGGCGGCGTCCTCGGTGCTCTTGGCGCCGTTGTTGCCCCGCGACCCGGTCGCGCCGAGGGAGGACTCCTCCTCGTTGCCGTCCTTGTCGTCGTCGGACACGCACCACTTCTCGTTGAGGAACGCCGGGTTGCTCATGGCGATGAGCGGCTTTTCCTGCGGGTCGCCTTCCTTGGAGACCCAGTTGACCCAGCCGTTCGACTTCACCAGCCAGGTGGAGGGAACGTCGAACGCCATGCCGTGGTCGGTGTTCACCACGGTTTTCCAGCCGTCCACGGTGGGCTCGACACCGCCGCCCGCACGCGGGTTGCCGGTCGCGCTCGGCGCGGCTGCCGACGAGTTCGTGGGACCGGGTCCGGCGTTGTCGTCCTTCTTGTCCTTGTCGCCGCCGAGGACGAGGACCCCGGTGACCACGGACGCGACGACGACCGCGGCGGCGGCCACGACGGCGATGAGAGCCGTCCGCCGGTGCTTCGGGAGTTCGGGCGACGGCTGGGCTGAACCGGCGGGAATCGTGGGCGCGTTCCAGACCTGCTGCCCGGACGGCAGGGGATGCGGGTTCGGCTGCTGGTACGGATTCGGTTGGCGGCCCTGCGGGTTCTGCTCGCCCCCGGGACCCTGCTCTCCTGGCCACATGGCGAGCAACGATAGAGCCACCGCAGGACCGAGGATGGCCAAGGTCGCTACTCGCGGGTAACATCACGCCGCATGAGCGCAGAACAGATGTCGATCGGCGAGATGCTCGCCGCCACCGTGCCGATGGCCCGGACCCTGAACATCGAATTCCTCGAGACCACCCCGGAGAAGGCCGTCGTGGCCCTGCCGGACCAGGGCGAGTTCCACAACCACGTCGGCGGACCGCACGCCGGAGCGATGTTCACGCTCGGCGAGTCCGCGAGCGGTGCGATCGTCCTCGCCGCCTTCGGGGACCAGCTGTCGCGGGCGGTGCCGCTCGCCGTGCGTGCCGACATTGCGTACAAGAAGCTCGCCATGGGCCCCGTCGCGGCGACGGCCACGCTCGGCCGCCCGGCCGTCGACGTCGTCGCCGAGCTCGACGCGGGGGAGCGGCCCGAGTTCCCGGTGACGGTCGCGATCCAGCGCGCCGACGGTGCGGTGACCGGGGAAATGACTGTCGTCTGGACGCTGCGCCCCAACAGCTGAGCCGGACATCTCCGTTTCCCTCGACCGGGTAGGCTGCCTGGCGTGCGCACCCGGGGGAGCGCGCGCCAGGCACACGCCCACCAACACGGGAGGAATCGGCGTTGCACGTCCAGGAGTGGCTCGACACGGTACCGGCGGTCGCCATCTATGCCCTGGTGGCCGGGGTCATCGGCCTCGAGAGCCTGGGCATCCCGCTGCCGGGAGAGATCGTCCTGGTCTCGGCGGCGCTGCTGTCCTCCCAGCACGGTGACGTCAACCCGGTCATCCTGGGCGCCTGCGCCAGCGCGGGAGCCGTCATCGGCGACTCCATCGGATACGCCATCGGCCGCAAGGGCGGACGCCCCCTGCTGGCCTGGCTGGGCAACAAGTTCCCGCGCCACTTCGGCGAGGCCCATGTCGCGACCGCCGAGCGCTCCTTCGAGAAGTGGGGCATGTGGGCGGTCTTCTTCGGTCGCTTCGTCGCCCTGCTGCGCATCTTCGCGGGCCCGCTCGCGGGTGTGCTGCACATGCCGTACTGGAAGTTCCTCATCGCGAACTTCCTCGGCGGTGTCATCTGGGCCGGCGGCACGACCGCCGTCATCTACTACATCGGCGTGGTCGCCGAGGACTGGCTCAAGCGGTTCTCGTACTACGGGCTCGGCGCGGCCGTGCTGATCGGCGTGGCCTCCATGCTGATCGTCAGGCGCAAGGCCAAGAAGGCGGCGGCCGAGGCGGAACCGGTCCCGGCCGCCGACTGACCAGGCCGGTCAGCTGTCCTCGTGCGCCGCGCGGTGGGCCTTCGCCAGCTCCACGTAGAGCGTGCCGTTCAGGGTGATGCCCGCCCGCTCCTCTTCGGTCAGCGGGCGCTTCACCTTGGCGGGGACGCCGGCGACGAGTGAGCCCGGCGGGACCTGCATGCCCTGCGGGACGAGGGCCTGGGCGGCGACCAGGGAGCCGGCGCCGATCACCGCGCCGTTGAGGACCGTGGCGCCCATGCCGACGAGGCAGTCGTCCTCGACGGTGCAGCCGTGCAGGACCGCGTTGTGCCCGACGGAGACCCGCTCGCCGACCGTCACCGGGAATCCGGGGTCGACATGCACCGTGCAGTTGTCTTGGATGTTGCTGTCGGCGCCGAGCACGATCGGGCCGCAGTCCGCGCGCAGCACCGCGCCGTACCAGACACTCGCCCCGGCGTGCAGGGTGACCTCGCCGATCACGACCGAGGTCGGCGCGGCGAACGCCTCCTGGTCGAGGTCCGGGTCCTTGCCGCCGATCCCGGTGATGAGTGCCTGCTGGCCCATCGCTCTGTCTCCTCTTCGGTCTTCCGCACAGCCTGTGTCGCGCCAGAGCGAACCGTACGGGACGGCCCCGAACGGGTGCCGCGTGGGGCGAAGATCACAGGCCAGGGCTCTGCGCGGTGGCGAACGGCTGAGTAACGTGAGGCTGTGCCGAAGAACTGGAACGCGTTCTCATCCCGCGACTTCACCGGACGCCTGGCCCATCGCGTGGTGCAGGCAGGCTGGCGCCTGGCGCAGCGCGCGGGCGCGGTGACCGCGGCGCATCCCGGCCGCTACCGATTCGGGTCCCTCGGCCACGGCACCAAGCTGGCCTTCCCGCAGGGCACGGTCTTCGGCGAGCCCTGGATCCACCTCGGCGCGCACTGCATCATCGCTGAACAGGTCACTCTCACCGCGGGGCTGATGCCCGACCTCGACCTCGGTTCCGAGCCGATCCTGCGCCTGGGCGACGGCGTCGTCCTCGGCCGCGGCAGCCATGTCATCGCCGACACGACGGTGACGATCGGCAGCGACTGCTACTTCGGGCCGTACGTCTACGTGACCTCGACCAACCACTCGTACGACGACCCGCACCAGCCCATCGGCAAGCAGTGGCCGCGCATGGAGCCGGTGGAGATCGGGCCCGGCTGCTGGATCGGCACCGGCGCGGTGATCCTGCCCGGCGCGCGGATCGGCCGGAACGTCGTGGTCGCCGCCGGTGCCGTCGTGCGCGGCGAGGTGCCGGACCACGCTGTGGTGGCCGGCGCGCCCGCCCGGGTCGTACGGAGCTGGGACGAGGAGAACGGGTGGCAGCCGCCGCTGCGCACACCCGCCCCCGCCCCGATCCCCGAAGGCGTCACCCCCGAACAACTCCTCGCGCTCGCCGACCTGGAAGAGCTAGAAGAGGGCGTACAACAGCCGGGCGCGAGCGCCCAGGGCTGATCGGGCCCTAACCCGTCGCCAGCAGCACCGTGCCCACCAGCGCGAGGCCCGCCCCCGCGGCCTGTACCCCGCGCAGCCGCTCGCCGAGGAAACCGCGCGCGGCCAGCGCCGTCACCACGGGGTAGAGCGAGGCGAGCACGGCGGCCACGGTGACCGGGCCCTGCTGCGCGGCCATCGCGTACGTGCCGTTGGCCGCCACGTCGGCGAGGCCCACGAACGCCAGCGCCGGGAGTGCCGACCGGACGACCTTCATCCCGCCGTACTCGGGAAGCGCCCGGCCGCCGCGCCGCACGGACACGTACAGGGCCGTGCTGCCCGCCGCCACATTCGTCACCCGCTGCACGAAGAGCGCCAGGAAGAGTCCCGTCACGGTGGTCGAGGCCTCCGCGATCAGGGCCATCACCGCGCCGAAGCCGAACGCCGCGAGCAGCGTGAGCAGGACGGCCTGGCGCTGCACGGGCGCGCCCCTGAACTGCGGACCGCCGGCCAGGATCACCCCTGCGACGGCCACGCCGATGCCCGCGAACTGGAGCAGCCCCGGACGCTCCCCGAGCACCAGGCCGACAGCCACGGGGACGGTGACGCCCAGCGAGCCGAGCGGCGAGACGACGCCCATCGGGCCGAGGGCGAGGGCCTTGTAGAAGGCGAGCATGGCGACCGGGCCGACGAGACCGGCCGCGACCGCGAACCACAGCTGCGGACCCGCTTCGCTCCAGGCGCCGGTCGCGGCCACGATCGCGCCGAGCACCGCGACGGCGATGCCCTGTGAGACCACCACGACCGTGAGCGCGGGCGTTCGCCGGGTGAGGAGCCCTCCGCCGAAGTCGGCCAGGCCCCACATGAGGCTGGTGGCCAGGGCGAAGAGTGCTGTCATGGTCTGCCTCGCAGTACAGTGTGGTGAACATCGGTGAATGCTTTGTTGCACCACACGTTAGTTCAATGAATTGAACTCTGTCATCCAGAATATTGGACGGAATGTGTCGGACCTCGATCTGCTGACCCAGTCCCTCGGCCGTAACGTCAAGCGCTGGCGCACCGAGCGGGGCTTCACCCTGGACGGTCTCGCCACCCGCGCCGGAGTCAGCCGCGGCATGCTCATCCAGATCGAGCAGGCCCGCACCAACCCCAGCATCGGCACCGTCGTCAAGATCGGTGACGCGCTCGGCATCAGCATCACCACCCTGCTCGACTACGAACAGGGCCCGAAGGTCCGCATCGTCCCGCCCGAGCAGGCCGTGCGCCTGTGGAGCACGGAAGGCGGCAGCTACAACCGCCTGCTCGCCGGGACCGAGGCCCCCGGCCCCCTGGAGATGTGGGACTGGCGCCTGGAGCCGGGCGACGGCAGCGGCTCCGACCCCCACCCCGCGGGCACCGTCGAGCTGCTCCATGTGACGGCCGGGGAGCTGACCCTGGTCGTGGACGGCACCGAGTACCGCGTGCCCGCCGGATCCAGCGTCTCGTTCGAGGCCGACTCCTCGCACACGTACCGCAACGACGGCGCCGAGGCGATGGAGATGACCATGGCCGTATCGGTGCCGCTCGTACGCTGAGGCGCCCGACTCACCCGCCCCGGACGGCTGTTAGCGTGCCGGCATGCGCGCACCCATCGGAAATTTCGACCGTGTCCGCCCCGCTCCCGAAGCGCTCGACCTGCTCACGGATCCGGTGGCCGACGCCGTACGCAACTGGCACGGCACGGTCCCGGCGGAGCAGCTGATCCACGTCGACACCGAGCCCGAGTGGGCGGACACGGCCACGTTCGTCGAGCACTACGGCCCCGAGCTGCTCCAGGACTCCGCGAACTGCGTCGTCGTCGCGGGCAAGCGCGGCGGTGAGACGACGCTCGCCGCCTGCCTGGTCCTCTCCGGCACCCGGGTCGACGTCAATGGCGTCGTACGGCGTCAACTGGGCGCCCGTAAGGCGTCGTTCGCCCGATGGAGACGGCCACCGGGGCCACCGGCATGGAGTACGGCGGCATCACCCCGATCGGGCTGCCCGCCGACTGGCCGCTCCTCGTGGACGCGGCGGTCGTCGACCGGCCGCACGTCCTGATCGGCAGCGGAACGCGCCGCGGCAAGCTCATCGTGCCCGGCAAGGCGTTCCTCGACCTGCCCGGCGCGGTCGTCCTCGAAGGGCTCGGCGTGAACTGATCCGCCCGCCGGTGAACGAACCCGGCGGCCGCCGCGTCTGAGGAGCGGCTCCGTGCAGCGGCGCGGGGCAGGGGCTCGGAAGCGGGTGGGGCGAGGAATGAGAATCCGGACGGCGGCCGTGCTGGTGGCGGCGTTGGTGTCGCTGGTGTCCGTGGCGGCCTGCGATGCGGGCACGCCGGTCCCCGAGGACCTGGTGGTGACCGGATCCTCGCCGGCCGCCCCCTACCGCGGGCCGCTCAAGGCGAAGGCGCCCGACATCGACGGTGACGAGGACGACGTCCAGGGCGGGGGCGCCTCCGTCCTCGCCCTCGAATGCGCGGGCAAGCCGTACCAGGGCGGCGGCGGGGACGACGGCTGGGGCGCGTCGGACGGCGCGGACTCGCCGGACCAGGCCCTGAGCGCGCTCGTGGCCGACGAATTCTCCCGGTCCCTGCCGCGCCGCGGCTATCGCGTCGAGCGCGAGGCGGGCCGCCGCGTCCTGTACTCGTACGACGTCGGCAGCCGCACCCGCGTGGCCGTGATCGTCGCCAAGGATCTGCCGCGCAGGCCGGGTTGGGGTCTGGAGACGTATGCGCAGTGCGATCCGTCCGAATTCGCCCGCCGGGACCGCGCGCACCTCGACATCCAGGTGTGGGCGGACCGCGCGGGGCGACCGGCCCCCGCGTCCGAGATCTTCAGCACGGCCGGCCCCGAGCACTGCGACTGGCAGTCGGCGGAGTTCCTCCACCTCGGCGACCACCAGTACCTGCGGGACCCCGAGCACACGCTGCCCCGTGAACTCCTGCACTCCTCGTACGCGCCGAAGACGGAGCTGCCCGACGGGGCCACGGACACCGGATACCGCGACGGCCGACGCCAACTGTGGCTCGCCGCCGACAAGGCGGACGCGTATGTACGCACCGGGAGCGTTGTGGAGCGGTGGCCGGGGGCGATCGAGCCGATCGCGTGCATGTGAGGACGGGGACGCTCAGGCTGGAGCGCTTCAGGCCAGGCGCGGGATCTCGATCGCCGGGCATGTGTCCATGACCATGGCGAGGCCCGCCTCGCGCGTGCGGTCGTACGCCGCCTCGTCGATCACGCCGAGCTGGAACCAGACCGCTTCCGCGCCGATCGCGCGGGCCTCGTCGGCCACCTGGCCCGCGAGGTGGGAGTTGACGAAGACGTCGACCACGTCGACCTTGAACGGGATCTCGTCGAGGGACGTGTAGCCCTGCTCGCCGTGGACCGTCTCCGCCTTCGGGTGGACCGGGACGACGCGCTTGCCGAAGCGCTGGAGGACCTCGGCGACGCCGTACGCGGCGCGCGCCCTGTTCGACGAGAGGCCCACGACCGCCCAGGTGTCACCGAGCTCCGTGAGGATCCTGCGGACCGTCTCCTGATCGCCGTACATGCGCTGCCTCCTGGTGTCGACGGGCGTTGTCCGTGGTCAACAGGGCGGTGCCCTGCGGGATTCCCGCCGGACGAGGCCATCACTCCTGTGACGGCCGTCCAGGAGACGGGTCGCGGTGCGCGGGTGGAGATGCTGCTCGGCCAGGCGCGCCACGGGTCGTGCCGTCAGCGGCAGCACCAGCGGCAGGAGGACGAAGACGCCCATCGCCCGGCTCAGTCTCAGCCCACGTGGACGCGGGGCCGCAGGGCGGGGTCGGGCTCGGCGCGGCGCAGCACCTCGCGGGTGACCGGCGCGACCTCGCCGTCGCCGAACACCAGGAAGCGCAGCAGATGGCTGACGGGGTGGCCCTCGGTCCAGTTGAAGTACGCGTGCGGCACCTCGCCCGTGCGGGTCCGCAGGCTCATCAGGACGGCCGCGATGGTGTTCGGCACGCCCGCGCCCCGGACGCGCAGGCGGCGTACGCCGTGCTTCTCGTCGCCACGGACCTCCACCGGCGCGGTGAAGTCCGACGAGTCGTGGACGAAGACCTCCAGGAACAGGACGGGCCGCCCGTCCGGGATGTGGGTCTGCTCGCGCTGGCTGTACTCCTTGGCGCGGTACTCGGCCTTTGAGTGCTCGTCGGGCTCGTTCGCGATGATCCGCAGCGGGCCGTGGCTCGCGGCCTCGTCGATGATCCGCGCCGCCGTCGCGTCGAACGTGACGTCGCCCGCCCGCAGTTCGAACGCGCGGTGCACGCGCGACGCGAACGAGGTGAGGAGGATCCCGACGATGAAGAGGAGGGCGATCTTGATTCCGTCGGGCCGCTCGATGACGTTCGTGACGAGCGTGTACCCGAACACGGCGGTGATCGCCCCGAAGCCGATGGTCGCGGCCCGGCGCCCGCGCGAGCGCACCGCGACCGTCGACGCGAACGACGCCGACAGCATCAGGACCAGGACACCGGTCGCGTACGCGCCGCTCTGGTCGTCGACGTTCGCGTTGAACCAGAGCGTGATGAAGACCGCGATCGCCATGAACAGGAGCACCAGCGGGCGGACGGCGCGCGTCCACTCCGGGGCCATGCCGTAGCGCGGCAGATAGCGCGGCACGAGGTTGAGGAGCCCCGCGAGTGCGGAGGCGCCGGCGAACCACAGGATGGCGATGGTGGAGACGTCGTACACCGTGCCGAAGCCCTCGCCCAGGTACTGGTGCGCGAGGAACGCGAGGGCGCGGCCGTTGGCCGGGCCGCCGCTCTGATACGCGGACTGGGGGATGAGGATGGTCGTCGCGAGGCTGGAGAGCAGCAGAAAACCGCTCATGATCAGCGCGGCGGTGGTGAGCAGCTTACGGGTGTCCCGCACCCGTCCCGCGGGCCGCTCGTACGTGTCCGTGGCGTCGCCGCGTACCTGAGGCATCACGGCGACGCCCGTCTCGAAGCCGGACATGCCGAGCGCCAGCTTCGGGAAGACGAGGAGCGCCACGCCGATCATCGCGGCGGGCGAGGAGTGCGCGGCGGTCATGGCGTCCCACCAGTTTCCGACCTTCACCGGCTCGGTGAGGACGTGCCACGCGGCGGATATGAGGACGACGACGTTCAGCATGAGATATAGGGCGACGAGCACGACCGCCACCCGTATCGCCTCACGGAATCCCTTGAGGAACACCGCGCCGAGGCCCGCCACCAGGAACAGCGTGATCCAGGTGTTCGCGCCGTCGAGCGCGGCGGGCGCGAAGGGGTTCTCGACGACGTGCGCCGCGGCGTCCGCCGCCGACAGCGTGATCGTGATCATGAAGTCCGTGGCGGCGAACCCGAGCAGCACAAGGACGAACAGCTTCCCCGCCCACCACGGAAGGAGCCGTTCCAGCATCGCGATGGAACCCTCGCCGTTCGGGGACTCCTTGGCGACGCGGCGGTAGACCGGCAGCGCGCCGCCGAGCGTGAGCGCGATCAGGACCAGGGTGGCCAGCGGGGAGAGCAGTCCCGCAGCGAGGGCGGCGATGCCCGGCTGGTACCCCAGGGTCGAGAAGTAGTCCACGCCCGTCAGGCACATCACCCGCCACCAGGTGTGGCCCTTGTGCTCGGCCGGCGGTGTGCCGTGCGGTCCCGGATGCCGGGCCGTCGTCTCGCTCAGACCTTCGAGGAGCCAGGACCGCCATCGTGGGGACGGCGGCCGGACGGCCGTGCTTTCGGCGCGTTCGGCCTGCGTGCCGGTCATGGGCGGAACTGCTTTCTGTCGTGCCAGTACGGACCCGGGGGTGCATCCGCGCAGGAAGCCGCAGGACAGAACGCCCCGCGACGCTGCGACGACGAGCGAGTATTCACCACCGCGTGACCCGGGCGACGGGCGGGGGCGAGCGAACCCCGGCACGCGGCATACGCTGGCCGGATGCAGGACGAGTACCGCACCGTGGCCCGTGAGGGCGTGCACGAGACCGAGATCAACCGCTCCCGGTTCCTGTGCGCGCTCGCGCCCGCGGCCACCGAGCGCGAGGCCCAGGACTTCGTGGCGCGCATCCGCAAGGAGCACCCCACCGCGTCCCACAACTGCTACGCGTACGTCATCGGCGCCGACGCCTCCGTGCAGAAGGCGAGCGACGACGGCGAACCGGGCGGCACGGCGGGCGTCCCCATGCTCCAGATGCTCACGCGCCGCGAGATGCGGTACGTCGTCGCCGTCGTGACCCGCTACTACGGAGGCGTGAAGCTCGGCGCGGGCGGCCTCATCCGCGCCTACGGAGGAGCGGTCGGCGAGGCGCTCGACGCACTGGGCACCCTCACCCGCCGCCGCTTCCGGCTCGCCACCGTCACCGTCGACCACCAGCGCGCCGGCAAGGTGCAGAACGATCTGCGGTCCACAGGACGTGAGGTGCGTGACGTCCATTACGGGGAAGCGGTCACGATCGAGATCGGTCTGCCGGACGCCGACGTGAACGCGTTCCGCGCGTGGCTCGCCGATGTCACCGCCGGCACCGCGGAGTTCGAGCTGGGGGGAGAGGCGTACGGGGACGCGTGACCGGCACCGGCGGGCGGGACGCGTGCGCGGCGCAGCAGGTACCGGTACGCGAGTAGCCGCCCGTGATGTCCGACCCGCCCGTTAGTCTCGGGGATCATGAGGCTGCTGCACACTTCCGACTGGCATCTCGGCCGGGCGTTCCACCGGGTGAACATGCTCGGCGCCCAGGCCGAGTTCATCGGTCACCTCATCGCGACCGTCCGTGAGCGCGACGTCGACGCGGTGGTCGTGTCGGGCGACGTGTACGACCGCGCGGTGCCGCCTCTCGCCGCGGTCGAGCTGTTCGACGACGCCCTGCACCGCCTCGCCGAGCAGGGCATCCCCACGGTGATGATCTCCGGGAACCATGACTCGGCGCGCCGCCTCGGCGTCGGCGCCGGGCTCATCGGCCGCGCCGGCATCCACCTGCGCACCGACCCCGGCGCCTGCGCGACCCCCGTCCTGATCCCGGACGCCACGGGTGACGTGGCCTTCTACGGACTGCCCTATCTCGAACCGGCGCTGGTGAAGGACGAGTTCGCGGTGTCGAAGCCGGGCCACGAGGCCGTCCTGACCGCCGCCATGGACCGGGTGCGGGCCGATCTCGCCGAGCGCCCGGCAGGCACCCGGTCCGTCGTCCTCGCGCACGCCTTCGTCACCGGCGGCGAGGCCAGCGACAGCGAGCGCGACATCACTGTCGGCGGAGTCGCCGCCGTCCCCTCCGGCGTCTTCGACGGCGTCGACTATGTGGCGCTCGGCCATCTGCACGGCAGCCAGGTCATCTCCGAGCGCGTGCGCTACTCCGGCTCGCCGCTCCCGTACTCCTTCTCCGAGGCCGACCACCGCAAGAGCATGTGGCTCGTCGACCTGGACGCGGGCGGCTTCGCGGCCGCCGAGCGCGTCGACTGCCCCGTCCCCAGGCCGCTCGCCCGGATCCGCGGGGACCTCGCGGACCTGCTCGCGCGTCCGGACCTCGCCACGCACGAGGAGGCGTGGGTCGAGGCCACCCTCACCGACCCGGTCAGGCCCGACGACCCCATGGCCCGCCTCACCGAGCGGTTCCCGCACACCCTCAGCCTCGCCTTCGACCCGCAGCGCGCCCCCGAGGACCCCGACATCTCGTACGCGCAGCGGCTCAAGGGGCGCGACGACCAGCAGATCGCGGAGGACTTCGTTTCCCACGTGCGCGGCGCCGGACCCGACGAACGCGAGCGCGCCGTCCTGCGGGAGGCGCTCGACGCCGTACGCATCGACGACACCCGGCGCGAGGTCGCCCGATGAGGCTCCACCGGCTGCGGATCACCGCCTTCGGACCCTTCGGCGCAAGCCAGGAAGTCGACTTCGACGACCTGTCATCGGCGGGCCTCTTCCTGCTCCACGGCCCGACGGGCGCCGGGAAGACCTCCGTCCTCGACGCCGTCTGCTACGCCCTGTACGGCTCGGTGCCCGGCGCCCGGCAGGGCAGCGGCCAGGGCACGTCCCTGCGCAGCGACCACGCCGCACCCGGCACGCGCACCGAGGTCGCCCTCGACCTCACCGTCGCGGGCCGCCGCCTGGAGCTGACCCGGCAGCCTCCGTGGGAGCGCCCCAAGAAGCGCGGCACGGGCACCACGACGGACAAGGCCCAGAGCCGGCTGCGCGAGTACGACGCCACGGCCGGCACCTGGAAGGACCTCAGCCGCTCCCACCAGGAGATCGGCGAGGAGATCAGCCAGCTCCTCGGCATGAGCAAGGAACAGTTCTGCCAGGTCGTCCTGCTGCCGCAGGGGGACTTCGCGCGGTTCCTGCGGGCCGATGCCGAGGCCCGCGGCAAGCTCCTCGGCCGGCTCTTCGACACCCGGCGCTTCGCCGCGGCCGAGCAGCGGCTCGCAGAGCGGCGCCGCGCCGCCGAGAGCGAAGTGCGCGCGGCGGACGCCGAGTTGCTCGCCGACGCCCACCGTATGCAGCAGGCCGCGGGGAACATAGTCGAACTGCCCGCCACCGACGCCGCGCCCGGCGACCCCGGGCTCGCCGACTCCGTCCTCACCTGGGCCGCCGTCGCCCGCTCCACCGCTCGCGAGCGGCTCACCGCCCTGCACCTCGCGCTGACCGCCGCCGACGCGGCCCGCACCGAGGCGCAGCGCGACCTGGCCGCCGTACAGGAAGTGCAGCGGCTGCAGCGGCGGTTCGAGGAGGCGCGGGAGCGGGCCGCTCGGCTCGACGAGCGGGCAGACGAGCACCGGCGGGTCCAGGAGCGCATGGCGTGGGGCCGCAAGGCCGAGGCCGTCGCCCCCGCACTCGCGCTGCGCGAGGCCGCGGAAACCGAACACCGCAGGGCCACGAGCGAGGACACACGCGCGCGTGCCGCGCTGCCCGAGTCGTACGACGGCGCCGGCGCGGCGGGCCTCGCCACCGCCGCGCGGAAGTCGGCCGAGGAGCTGGGCGGCCTGGAGTCCGCCCGGCGCGCCGAGCTGCGCCTGACGGAACTCGCCGGGCAGCGCCACGGACTCGACCGCGAGGAGCGCGCCGACGACGAGCTGCTCCAGGACGCGGCGAGCTGGCTCGACGGCTGGGACAGCGCCCGGGCCGCGCTCCAGGACGCCGTCGAGTCCGCGCAGGACGCCGCGACGCGCGCCGAGCACCTGGCGGGTCAGCTGGAGCCCGCGCAGCAGAAGCTGGAGTCCGCCCGGCGCCGCGACCGGCTCACCGGCGAGGCCGCCGACGCCCGGACCCGCACCCTGCGCGCCCGTGAGGACGCCGCGGCCGCCCATGAACACTGGCTCGGCCTCAAGGAACAGCGGCTGAACGGGATCGCGGCCGAGCTGGCCGCGCAGCTCGTCCCCGGCGAGAGCTGCGCGGTGTGCGGGTCCACCGACCACCCCGACCCCATGCGCAAGACCGCGGAGCACGTGGGCCGCGACGCCGAGGAGTCCGCCCTCGCCGCGTACCGCCGCGCGGACGACGCGCGCACCGCGCAGGAGAGCCGGCTCGCCGCAGTGCGCGAGTCACTGGCCGCCGCGACGGCCGCCGCCGGAGAGGCATCCGCCCTGGAACTCGCCGATGCGGCCGACGAGTTGCGCGCGCGACACGCCGAGGCGCGCGGCCTCGCCTCCGGGCTGCACGCCGCGCGTGAGGCCCTCGGTCAGGCCGAGGGCGAGCACGACCGCAGACTCGCCGCGCAGCAGGAAGCCGCACGTCGCGCCGTCGCCCGCGCCACCCTGCGCGAAAGCGTCGACCGCGAACAGGGCGTCCTGGAGCGCGAGTTGGCGCAGGCACGCGGGACGGAGGCCAGTGTCGGCGCGCGCGCCGCACAGCTGGAGCGCCTCGCGGCGCAGCTCACGGCCGCCGCGGACGCAGCCCGCGACGCCGACGACTGTGCCAAGCGGCTCAAGGACGCCGACGCGCGACTCGCCGACGCGGCGTTCCGCGCCGGGTTCGACACGCCGGAGGCCGCCGGCGCCGCCCTCCTGGACGACGCCCAGCATCGGCAGCTGCAACACCGGCTCGACGCCCGCCAGTCCGAGGAGGCCGCGGTGCGCGCCGTACTCGCCGAGCACGAAACTGCGGCAGCGGCCCGGCTGGCGCCCGCCGATGTGGCCGCGGCGCGGCATGCCGCCGAGGCGGCCGACCGACGGGTGCGCGAGGCGGCCTCCGCGCGCGACGACGCGGCTCGCCGCTGCACCGAGATCGACCGGCTCTCGGCCCGCTGCGCCACGGCCGTGCGACGGCTCGCACCGCTGCGCGCCGCGTACGACCGCGTGGCGCGCATGGCAGGCCTCGCCGCCGGGACGTCCGCGGACAACGAGCGCAAGATGCGCCTGGAGTCCTATGTGCTCGCGGCCCGGCTCGAACAGGTCGCGGCCGCCGCGACCGCGCGGCTGGCCCGCATGTCGTCGGGCCGCTACACGCTCGTGCACTCCGACGGCCGTTCGGGGCGCGGCCGTTCGGGCCTCGGCCTGCATGTCGTCGACGCCTGGACGGGGCGCGAACGGGACACCGCGACACTCTCCGGCGGCGAGACGTTCTTCGTGTCGCTGGCCCTCGCCCTCGGCCTCGCGGACGTCGTCACGGACGAGGCGGGCGGCGTGCGCCTCGACACACTCTTCATCGACGAGGGCTTCGGCAGCCTCGACGACCAGACCCTGGACGAGGTGCTCGACGTCCTGGACTCCCTGCGCGAGCGGGACCGCAGCGTCGGCATCGTCAGCCACGTCGCCGACCTGCGGCGCCGGGTGCACGCGCAGCTGGAGATCGTGAAGGGGCGGTCGGGGTCGGTCGTACGGCAGCGGACCTGAGCCCGGCCGTGGCTGCCCGGCGGCGGGTCAGTGGCCGAGCGGGCGCCGGGGGAGCGGGGACGAGTAGACCACGCTGGTCGTCACCGAGCCGAGCGCGCCGATCCTGCCGGAAACCTCCTCCAGGTGCTTCATCGAGCGCGCCGCGACCTTGATGACGAAGCAGTCGTCGCCGGTCACGTGGTGCGCCTCAAGGATCTCCGGCGTCACCTCGACGAGGTCGTGGAACGGCTTGTAGTGCCCGTTCGGATAGCGCAGCCGTACGAACGCCAGGATGGGCAGGCCGATCCGCTCGGGGACGACCACCGCCGCGTACCCCGCGATCACCCCGGCCTCCTCGAGGCGCTTCACTCGCTCGGTGACGGCGCTCGCGGACATGGAGACGGCCCGTGCGAGCTCGGCGTAACTCGCCCGGCCCTCGCGCTGGAGGACGTCGAGGATGCGCCAGTCGGTGGCGTCGGGGGTGTACGGGGATTCACCGGTCATGCGGCAGGAATAGCAGGGACATCCCCGGCAGATCAAGAGGGATGCCGGGGATCATCACTTCAGGAAGATCGCCACGGACCGTAGATTTCTGGTCGAGGGCGGCACCGTCGTGCGGCCCGCAGCGATCCGCCAGGGAGGCCGACATCATGACCGCGACCACCACCGTCACCCCGAACGCCGTGCTCCGTGTGCCCCCGGCGTCCCCCGCCGCGGCCGCCGCCTACTTCGGCGCGAGCCTCGCCTTCCACGCCGACGTGTCCGACGTCGCCTCGGCGCTCACCGCGGGCGGGGACCCGGGCTTCTTCGTCATCGACACCCGCTCCACCGTCTCGTGGGACCAGGGGCACGTACCCGGCGCCGTCCACCTGCCCACCGCGCTCATCGCCGAGCAGGCCGAACAGCTCCTCGACAAGTCCGTGCCCGTCGTCACGTACTGCTGGGGCCCGGGCTGCAACGGAGCCACGCGCGCGGCTCTCGCCCTCGCCGAACTCGGCTTCCAGGTCAAGGAGATGCTCGGCGGCTTCGAGTACTGGGCGCGGGAGGGCTTCGCGTACGAGACGTGGGAGGGGCCCGCGCAGAGCGACGCCGACCCGCTGACGGCGCCGGTGGACTCGGACGACTGCGGCTGCTGAGCGAGCACCGGGAACGTGGATGTGCGGGCGGCAGCCGCCAAGTGCCGCCGCCCGCAGTCGAGTTACAGCTGGGACAGCTCGTCCACCAGGTCGTCGAGGCCCAGCGATCCCTGCGAGAGAGCCGCCATGTGCCAGGCCTTCGCGTCGAACGCCTCCCCGTGCCTCGCCTGCGCGTTGGCGCGGCCGAGCAGCCACGCGCGCTCGCCCAGCTTGTAGCCGATGGCCTGCCCGGGAATGGACAGATAGCGGGTCAGCTCGCTCTCCACGAAGTCCGCGGGCCGGCTGCTGTGCGCGCCGAAGAACTCCTGCGCGAGGCCGGGCGTCCACCGCTCGCCCGGGTGGAACGGCGAGTCCGCCGGGATCTCCAGCTCCAGATGCATGCCGATGTCGACGATGACGCGGGCCGCGCGCATCATCTGCGCGTCCAGATACCCGAGCCGCCGCTCGGCGTCCGTGAGGAAGCCCAGTTCGTCCATCAGGCGCTCCGCGTACAGGGCCCACCCCTCGGCGTTGGCGCTCACCATGCCGACGCTCGCCTGGTAGCGGGAGAGGCTGTCCGCGACGTGCGTCCACTGCGCGAGCTGGAGATGGTGGCCGGGCACGCCCTCGTGGTACCAGGTGGAGACCAGGTCGTAGACGGGGAACCGGGTCTGGCCCATCGTCGGCAGCCAGGTGCGCCCCGGCCGCGTGAAGTCCTCGGACGGCGCCGTGTAGTAGGGCGCCGCGGCGCTGCCCGCCGGGGCGATTCTGGACTCCACCTTCCGTACCCGCTCCGCGAGTTCGAAGTGGGTGCCGTCGAGGGCCTCGATCGCCTCGTCCATCACGCTCTGGAGCCAGCGCTGCACCTCCTCCACACCCTCGATGTGCGTGCCGTGCTCGTCGAGGTGCGCGAGCGCCACCCACGGCGTCGCGGCGCCGGGAAGGATCTTCTCCGCCTCGGTCCTCATCTCGCCGAGCAGGCGGTGGTACTCCGCCCAGCCGTACGCGTACGCCTCGTCGAGGTCGAGGTCCGTGCCGTTGTAGTAGCGCGACCAGCGGGCGTACCGCTCGCGGCCCACCGTGTCGGGCGAGCCCTCGATCGCGGGCGCGTACACGTCGCGCATCCAGTTGCGCAGCTCGACCACCGCGGCCGTCGCGGCGCTGCCGGCCTCGTCGAGCTCGGCGCGCAGCGCGTCGGGTCCGTCCACGGTGAAGTCCTCGAACCAGCCGTGCCCTTCGCCCGCCCACTCGGTGAGCTGCTCGATGAACGTGGCGGTCGGCCGCGGTCCGCCGTGGAGCTTCTTCTCCAGGCCCAGCGACAGCGTCTCGCGGTACCCGGCGAGCGCCCCGGGCACGGCGCGCAGCCGCTCCGCGACGGCCGCCCAGTCCGCGTCCGTCGCGGTCGGCGTGAGGGTGAAGACCTCCCGCACGTTGTGCACCGGCCCGCCCAGATTGGTGACGGCCCGCAGGTTCTCCTCGGCGTCGTGCACGGCGAGTTCGGCCGTGAGCCGCTCCCGCAGGAGCCGGCCGCAGCGGCGCTCGGCCGCGCTGTCGGCCCCGGGCCTGCGCTCGGCCTCGTCGAGCCGCGCGAGGGTCGCCCGCGCGAGATCGGCGAGGGCCTCCTGACCGGCGGGTGAGAGGTCGGGCAGCTTGCTGTGGCTCTCGGGCACGCCGAGGTAGGTACCGGTGACGGGGTCGAGGGCGATGAGCTCGTCGACGTAGGCGTCGGCGACTTCGCGCGGGAGCGGTCCGGTGACGGCTGCTGCTGTGGCTGACGAATCTGACATGCCGCCATCGTCGTACGGGGTGGGGGGCCGCGTCATCAAGATTCACCGACGGCGTCGGCGGACGGGGGCAGCAGCGGGCCGCACTCCCACTGCTGGAAGATCAGCCGTGTCTCGACGCGCGCCACCTCGCGGTGCGCCGTGAACTCGTCGAGTACCAGACGCTGGAGGTCGGCGGTGTCACGCACGGCGACATGCACCAAGTAGTCGTCGGGGCCCGTCAGATGGAAGACCGACCGCGCTTCCGGCAGCGTCCGGATCCGCTCCACGAACGGGCCGACCAGCTCGCGCCGGTGCGGCCGCACCTGCACCGAGAGCAGCGCCTGGAGCCCGCGGCCCAGCTTCGCCGGGTCGAGGCGCAGCTGATGCCCGAGGATCACGCCGGACCGGCGCAGCCGGGTCACGCGGTCGAGGCACGTGGACGGCGCGACGCCGACCTGCGCGGCGAGGTCCCGGTAGGTGATGCGGGCATCGTTCTGGAGGAGGCGCAGTAGGTGCAGATCAACCGGATCAAGTACGACGGAATCGGCCATCGGCCGAACGTAGCACGGGATCTGTCCTAAGAACCCCGGCCGTTGTTCAGGCTGCCGTCCATGGACAACGACCTGTACGCAGGGATGCGCCCGGGCCCCGCCCACCGGCGCGCCCTGGCCACCGAAGCCGTGCACGCCGGCCGCGACGACCTCGCGGGACTCGGTCTGCACGCCCCGCCCATCGACCTGTCCACCACCTACCCGTCGTACGACAGCCGCGGCGAGGCCGCCCGCATCGACGCGTTCGCGGCGGACGGCGTCGTCGACGAGGGCCCGCCGGTGTACGCCCGGCTCGGCAACCCGACCGTCGGCCGCTTCGAGACCGCGCTCGCCCGGCTCGAAGGGACCGAGAGCGCGGTCGCCTTCGCGAGCGGCATGGCGGCCCTGACCGCGGTGCTGCTCGTACGCAACGGCGCCGGGCTGCGCCATGTCGTCGCCGTCCGGCCGCTGTACGGATGCAGCGACCACCTCCTCACTGCGGGGGCGCTCGGCACGGAGGTGACCTGGGTGGACCCGGCGGGCATCGCGGACGCGATCCGGCCCGACACCGGGCTCGTGATGGTGGAGTCACCCGCCAATCCGACGCTCGCCGAGCTCGATCTGCGGGCCGTGGCCCACTCGTGCGGAACGGTGCCGCTCCTCGCCGACAACACCTTCGCCACGCCGGTGCTCCAGCGGCCCGTCGAGCACGGCGCGCGGCTGGTGCTGCACAGCGCGACCAAGTTCCTCGGCGGGCACGGTGACGTCATGGGCGGGGTCGTGGCCTGCGACGAGGCGTTCGCCCGGCAGCTGCGCCAGGTGCGGTTCGCGACGGGCGGCGTGCTGCATCCGCTCGCCGGCTATCTGCTCCTGCGCGGCCTCGCGACGCTGCCGGTGCGCGTGCGGGCGGCGTCGGCGACGGCGGCCGAACTGGCGGCGCGCCTGTCCGGGGACCCGCGTATCGCGCGCGTGCACTATCCGCGGATCGGCGGCGCGATGGTCGCCTTCGAGACCGTGGGCGACCCGCACGAGGTGATCCGTACGGTCCGCCTGGTCACGCCCGCCGTCAGCCTCGGCAGCGTCGACTCGCTCATCCAGCACCCGGCGTCCATCAGCCACCGCATCGTCGACGCCGGCGACCGCAGGTCGGCGGGCGTGAGCGACCGGCTGCTGCGGCTTTCGGTGGGACTGGAGGACGTCGAGGACCTGTGGGCGGACCTGGACCAGGCATTGGGGGAGCCGGGCGCTGTCACGGGGCGTGCGGCCGAGGCGCGCCTGCGGGTGCCGGAGTGACGTAGAGGCGCTTGCCCGGACCGGAGAGACGCAGGAGGGGACCGGTCCGGGCCGGACAGACGCAGGAGGGGATCGGTCCGGGCCGGAGAGAAGCAGGAGGGGATCGGTCCGGGCCGGACAGACGCAGGAGGGGACTGGTCCGGGCCGGCTCGCGCGGAGCCGGTCCCGGCCGGCCCGGTCCTCAGTGCCGGTCGGCCTGCTCGTACGCCGCGCGGGGCCCCTCGTACGGCAGCTGCGACCTGACCGGAGTCGCCTCCAAGCGCGCCGTGATCACCAGCGTGCCCTCCTCGATCTGGTAGTCGAGGGGCAGTCCGAGGCCGCGCATCGCGGCGACCATCCCGGTGTTGGACGCCTGCGTGACGGCGTACACGCTCTCGCAGCCCGCCTCGATCGCCATCGCGACCAGGCGGCCGAGCAGCTCGGTGCCGATGCCGCGGCGCTGCCAGTCGTCCTCGACGAGCAGCGCGATCTCCGTCTCGTCGCCGTCCCACAGCAGATGCCCGAGGGCGACGATGCGGCCCGACGCGGTCTGCGCGGCGAGCGTGCGGCCGAAGCGGGGGCTGAGCAGGTGGTTGAGGTAGCGGTCCGCGTTGCCGACGGGCCCGTGGTAGCGCTTGCTCAGGGTCGCGCGGGAGCAGCGCTCCTGCATGGCCTTGGCCGCCTCCACGTCGTTCGAGTCGGCCCGGCGCACGGTGATCGCTTTGCCCTCGGGGAGCGTCAGGACGTCCTGGCTGCGCGGGATGCGCGGGCCGAGCCGCGCGTCGAGCTCGACCAGGGCGCGGGCGCGCGCGAACTCGGTGGGCGTGAACGGCAGATACGGCCGCTCCACGGTGATCACGCCGCCTTCCGGGGCCCGGAGCCGAATCACGGTCCCTTCGAGTGCCCCCTCCACGGGAGCGCTCTCGGGCCTTCGGCCGCTCATGGTCGTGGCCGGGAGCGACCTGATGGTGCACCGGCCGAGCAACTGGCGCAGGGCGAGCGGGAGTTCAGCCGCGTCCAGGGCCGTGCGCGTGGCGAGACCGAGGATGCGGGTGGGCGCGTCCACGAGGTCGTGGGCGTCGGCCCGCTCGATCCAGGTGCCGGAGCCGCCGGCTTGGGACACGACCCGGGTGAGTCCGGCGGCGGGCAGGTCCTGCGGCGCGCGCAGCAGGAACTCGTCCGCGGTGCCCTCGCCCAGCGGATGCGTCTGGAGGCTCAGGATGTCGACCTGCAGCGAGGCGAGCGCCGTGCACAGCGCCGCGAGCGACCCCGGCTCGTCACGGACCGTCGTCCGCATGCGCCACAGCGCGGTGGCCGTGGCCTCGTTCGTGGTCTGCTGGCCGGCGCCCGCGGGGACCTCTGTGTCGGGCCGTTCCGACAGCCCGGCGCGCTCCGTGGGGAGCCGCCGGGCGTCGGTATCGCCTGCCGGGGGTGCGTGGTTGTGGCGGCGTGCCCACCATGTGTGGAATCCGGCCGTGGCGAGGAGCGCGACCGCCGAGATGGCGAGCAGCGCGGGGCCGCCCGGGCCGTGACCGACGAGGTTCGCCACGGCGTCCGCGACGGCCACGGCCGTGAACAGGGCGGCGAGCTCGACGACGTCGCGCCGCCAGTGGTGGACGGGGCGGCCGTTCCTGGTTCGCGTCACATCAGACATGTCTGGACTCATGCAGCCACTGTGAAGGAACGGTGTTGCGTGATCACGAACGCTTTGTGACCGATGGGTAAAGACTGCTTATGTCGCTTTAGTTCACTCCTGTCCTACCCGCCCCGGCTGAAGCACCTTCGAGAACAGCACGTCGCCGCCCTCCTGCCGCAGCCGTACCGTCAGCTCGCCGCTGCCGCCGTCGATGTCGACCTCGCCGAAGTACTGCGGGGTCTCCATCGGCGAGGTGTTGGCCCGGCCCGGCGCCTTGATGAAGCTCTGCTCCGGGCCGAAGGTGGCGTCCAGCTTCACCGCCTGGAAACCGCCCGCCGCCAGCGGACCCGAGACGAACTCCCAGAACGGCTCGAAGTCCTGGAACGCGGCGCGCGAGGGGTCGTAGTGCTGCGCCGACGTGTAGTGCACGTCCGCCGTGAGCCACAGCGTGCCCGTGATCCGGTCGTGCTTGATGTGGCGCAGCAGCTCCGCGATCTGCAGCTCGCGGCCGAGCGGCGCTCCCGGATCGCCCTGGGCGACGGCCTCGAAGTTCACCTTGCCGTCGGCCACGACCAGGCCGAGCGGCATGTCGGAGGCGATCACCTTCCAGACGGCCCGCGACCGCGACAGCTCGCGCTTCAGCCAGGCCAGCTGCCGCGCGCCGAGGATCCCGGTCGCGTCGTCGGGCTGCCGGCCCGGGGAGTTGGCGTTGCGGTACGAGCGCATGTCGAGCACGAACACATCGAGCAGAGGGCCGTGCCGCAGGACCCGGTACACGCGCCCCTCGTCGTCGCCCGGGGGCAGGGTGGACACGGGGAAGTACTCGCTGAACGCCCTCAGGGAGCGCGCGGCGAGGACGTTCGTGTCCTTCTCCGTGTAGCGGGCGTCGTCCAGGATCTGGCCCGGGTACCAGTTGTTGTGCACCTCGTGGTCGTCCCACTGCGTGATCGTGGGCACCTGCGCGTTGAAGCGGCGCAGGTTCTCGTCGAGGAGGTTGTAGCGGAACGCGCCGCGGAACTCGGCCAGCGTCTCGGCGACCTTGGACTTCTCCTCGGTCGTGACGTTCCGCCACACACGGCCGTCCGGCAGCGTGACGCTGGGCAGGATCGGGCCGTCGGCGTAGATGTTGTCGCCGCTGCACAGGAAGAAGTCCGGGTCCAGGGCGCGCATGTCCTCGTACACGCGGTAGCCGCCGATGTCCGGGTTGATGCCCCAGCCCTGGCCCGCGATGTCGCCCGACCACAGGAAGCGCACCCCGTCGCGGCGGCCCACGGGGGTGGTGCGGAAGGTGCCGGTGACGGGTTCGCCCGTGCGGCGGGGGTCGTCGGGGTCGGCGAGCACCACGCGGTAGTGGATCTGCTCGCCCGGCGGCAGGCCGCGCAGGCGGGTGGTTCCCGTGAAGTCCGTGCCCGCGCCGATCAGCGGCCCGTGCCACCTGGTGGACCGGCGGAACGACTCCGTCGCGGAGGTCTCCACGATCATGCGGGCGGGCCGGTCGGAGCGCGTCCAGATCAGCCCCGAGTGCGCGCCGAGGTCCCCTGCCTGGACACCCCACGCCGCCTTCGGGCGACCCGACAGCGCGAAGGCCGGGGCTGCGGCCGAGCCCACGGCGGGCAGCGCCAGGGCGGCCGAAGCGGCGAGCGAGCCGCGCAGCACCCCGCGGCGGCCGGGCAGAGAACTCGGCGGACGGTGTGACATGAATACGCCTCCAGAAACGGGTTCCGACAGTGCGGTGCCACCACTGCGGGGGCGCCGCGGCGAAGCCACACCTACGGGCTCACCACGGCGCACACGCGAACCCCAAGTGAACAACTGCCCCTGGGGGTCGGGGAACCCGGCGCGCTGCGTCGCCTCACATGCCCACGCCGCCGCCCACGCGCGCGTGGGTGGGACGGCGTGGTCACCGCGGAGCGCACCCCCGCGTCCCGCAGCGGCCCGAGGGCCGGCCCTTCGCCGTCCAGGGGCAGCGGAGTCGTGCCGACACCGGCCGAGGCGAACAGCGAACCGAGATCGGGGCTCCCCGGGTCCTCGACGCCCACGGACCGCTCCCCGCGCGCGTGCACCACGAAACCCAGCAATGTCACCGCCTGTGCCACCCCGGAGCAGACGATGATCCGCTCCGGATCGGCGACCACGCCCCGCCGCCGCGCGAGGAGTTCGGCCAGCGCGGTACGCAGCCGGGGGATGCCCCGCGGATCCGGGTAGCCCAGCATGTGGTGCGGCAGTTCGGCCAGCACGCCGCGCAGCGCCGCCGCCCACGCGGCCCGCGGGAACAGCGACAGATCGGGACTGCCGGCCACGAAGTCGGCGCGCGTGCCCGGCGGACGGAGCGCCAGGTCCCGCACACCGGCCGCCGCCGCGGCACGCACCGCCCCGCCCACCCACGTACCCGCCCCGCGCCCGCTGCGCAGATACCCCTCGGCGGTCAACTGCTCGTACGCCTCGGTGATCAGCCCGCGCGAGACGCCCAGATCCGCCGCGAGATCGCGGCTCGACGGCATCCGTGTCCCGGGCGCGAGCCGCCCCGACCTGACGGCGTCCCGCAGCGCGGCCTGGAGACCGCGGCCACGCGCGCGTGCGGGCGCCGATGCGAGAGGAAGCAGTAACTCCCAGGCGGCGGAGGATGGTTGGCCGCCACCTTCTGCGGCACGCGAATTGGTCCCCGATGGCGTCATGAACGTGGACCTTAATCCGGGCCGCCGCTCTCCCTGGCGTCAGGGCGCACTGCTGTGGCAGGCCGCCGTCGTGACAGTGATCGGCTCCGTGTGCTGGTACATCGGCATGCAGCGCATCGGCACCGAGCGCGCCACCCTGTTCTCCGGCCTCATCCCCGTGGCGGCGGCGTGCACCGCGCCACTCGTCGGCACCGGGACGTACGGCGCCGCGCAGGCCGTGGGCAGCGCGCTCGTCGGCGCCGGAGTGGCCCTGGGCTCCGGCATGTTGGGCGCGCGGTCAGCGGCTGGTGTCCAGGATGACGCGGGAGACGAGCGCCGGGTCGTCGCTCATGGGGACGTGACCGCAGCCGGGCAGCCGCACGAGGCGGGCTCCGGGAACGGCGTGCTTGGCCCGGATGCCCTGGCGGCGCAGCAGCAGGCGGTCGCGGGTGCCCCAGGCGACGGTCACCGGGATGTCCGGCACGTCGTCCGTGAACTGCACCTCCAGGCCCGCGGCGAGCGTCTGCGCGAACCCGGGGGCGTGGCGCAGGGCCAGGGTCTCCGCGACGACCGCATCGGGTGAACGGCGGCCGGGGCGGGCGTAGATGGTGCTCGTCAGGGCCGCCCGGCCCGCGGCCGACCGGGACAGCCGCTCGATCGCCGGAACGGGCAGCACCCGCGCCCCCTGCCGCATCGCGCGCAGCGTGCAGAACGCGTAACGGAGCTCGGCCTGCGACCAGAACCCGCCGGGCGACAGCGCGGTGACCGACCGTACGAGCTTCTCGCGGCCGAGCTCCAGGGCCAGCAGACCGCCCAGGGAGTTGCCCGCCACGTGCGGCCGCTCGATGCCGAGGGCCGCGCAGAGCGAGCCCAGCGTCGCCGCCACCGTCGGCAGGTCGTAGGAGACGCCGTCGGGCAGCGCGGGAGAGGCGCCGAAGCCCGGCAGGTCGATGGCGATCACGTCGCGTTCGGCGGCCAGGACCGGGATCACGGGGGCCCAGGCCTGCCAGTGGTGGCCGATCCCGTGCAGGAGAAGCAGGGGCTCCCCGGTGCCCACGCGTTCGTACGCGACGGTCACCTCGCGGGGGCCATCGGGGGTTTCGATGCTGAAGGACACCTCTGTGGCCATGTCGCTCCCTGTCCCCGACGCCGGCGCGACGGTTCCTTAGACTGCCTGTCAGCAACAATTACCGCTCAGTAGCCTCCAGTTCAAGAGGGACGGGGGAGCGAAGCCCGGCGCGGAGCCGTTTGTGGTCACCGACGCACCGATTCCACCTGGACACGTGGCGCCGCGTCCGTTGGGATGGAGGGGTGGCAACCGACACCGTGATTGAGGTCTTCGAAGAACACCGGCCGGTCCTGATGGGGGTCGCCTATCGCATGCTGGGCCGCGTGGCCGACGCCGAGGACGTCGTCCAGGACGCCTGGCTGCGCTGGGCGCAGGCCGACCGCGACGAGGTGCGCGAACCACGCGCCTACCTCGTCCGCGTCGCCACCCGCCTGGCCATCGACCGGCTGCGGCAGGCGCAGACCCGGCGCGAGGCGTACGTGGGTCCCTGGCTGCCGGAGCCGCTGGTCACCGACTTCGGGCCGACCGTACCCGACACCGCGGAGGCGGCCGTACGCGCCGAGTCGGTGTCGCTCGCCGTCCTCGTCGTCCTGGAGTCCCTCTCGCCGCTGGAGCGCGCCGTGTTCGTGCTCCGCGAGGCGTTCGGGTTCCCGTACGCCGAGATCGCCACCACGCTCGAACGCAGCGAGTCCGCCGTGCGCCAGCTCGCGGGACGTGCCCGCAAGCACGTGGACGAGCGCCGGCCGCGCTTCGACGTCGACCCCGTCGAGCAGCGCGACCTCACCGAGCGCTTCCTCGCGGCCGCGACGGGCGGGGACCTGGAGGGACTGATGACGCTCCTCGCGCCCGACGCGCGTCTCGTCGGCGACAGCGGCGGCAAGTCCAAGGCGCCGCTGCGCGTCATCGAGTCCGCCGACAAGGTGGGCCGTTTCCTGCTCGGGGCCGCCAAGGGCGGCGGCGCCGGATTCACCTTCCGGATCGTGGAGGTCAATGGAGGGCCTGCCGTGCTCGCCCTCGTCGACGGCAAGCCGGACAGCGTCTTCCAGGTCGATGTGGCCGACGGTCACGTGCAGTGCGTATACATCATGCGCAACCCGGACAAACTCATGTCGCTCGCCTGAGGCTCTCCCTGCGGCCCTCTTTGTGGCGCTCTCCATGGCCGTCCCTGTGGCCACCAAAGCCCCCGCCCTGACCGGGCGGGGGCTCTCGTCGTTTCGCGAACGCGGTGTGAACGCTCTGCGGACCCTCATGAACGCTCTGCGGCAGAGCCCCCGAGGCCGCCGGAGCGGAGCGACGATTGGTCTTGACCAAGTCGGAGGGCGGGCCTACCCTCGCAGAGATAGTGCAGGAACCTTTAATAAACAAGGGCGCTAAACGCAGCCGGGACACGGCGATTGCGGAGGACAGGGTGGGGACCACGCAGTTGGAAACGGCGCCGGAGCCGAAGTACTGGCACCTCAAGACCGTGCTGACCGAGGCACTCGACTCCGAGTTCGCCGTGGGAGAGATCCTGCCGAACGAGCGGGACCTCGCGGCCCGCTTCGGAGTCGCCCGTGCCACGCTCCGCCAGGCGCTCGAACAGCTCGAACTCGAAGGCAGGCTCCAGCGCCGCCGTGGCGTGGGCACCACCGTCGCGCCGCCCCGTGTGGGCGTGGCGGTCGACTCGTCCGACGACCAGGAGTGGCCCGGCGCCGCCGACGGTGACGCCTGGCAGGCCGTCGACAGCGAGCTCGCGGTGCCGCCGCCCGCTGTGGCCCGCATCCTCGGCACCGCGCCCGACGAGCGCGTCCACCGGGTGCGCCGTACGCGCGTGTCACACGGCCAGCCCGTCGCCGCCGAGCTGCTGTACGTACCGTCGTCGTCCGTGGCCGAACTCTCCGCCATAGACGCACCGTCGGGCCCCTTCCGCGCGCGTTCCGTGCTGCGTGAGCTGCGGCGGCTCGGGCTCGAAGGGCAGGACCGCGCCGTCGAGCTGGGCTCGGCCCGCGCCGACGACGCGAAGGAGCTCGACCGGCTGCCGGGCGCGCCCGTCCTCGTCGTCACGACCCGGTTCTTCAGCGAGGGCGAGACCGCCGCGGTCTCCGTGGCCACCTACCGAGCCGACACGTGCCGCCTCACCTTCGGCGACTCGGGCGGCGTCGAGATCCACCACGGCCCGGACCGCCGCGCCTCCTGACCCGCGCACGCTGCAATCCGGGCGCGCCGCAATTCCGCGCACGCCGGGCGCGCCGCAATCCGTAAAGGCCCACCGTGATCTTCACGGTGGGCCTTCGGCGTCTGGTGCGTTCCGGGCTAGCGGCGCGCCGTGACCGTGCCCTCGACGGCGAACAGCTGCTCTTCGACATGATCCAGCGCGAGCCTCAGCGCCCCGGTCGCGACCGCCGCCTCGCCCAGCACCGACAGGGCCACGCGAGGCGGCCGCAGGCAGTAGCGGGCCAACTCCCGGCGCAGCGGCTCCAGTACGCCGTCCAGACCGGTCGCCCAGCCGCCCACGACGACCAGCTCCGGATCGAGGGCGAGCACCAGCGCCGCCACGTCGTGCACCAGCCGCTGGAGGAACCGGTCGACGGCCGCGCCCGCCCGCTCGTCGCCCTGGCGCGCGAGAGCGAAGACCTGCGCGACGGCCTGCTCGTCGAGCGGGTGCAGCGGCTCGTCCGTCGTCGAGAGCAGCGTCTCGGGACGCACCTCGCGTCCCAGCAGGTGCAGTGCTCCGATCTCCCCGGCCGCGCCGCCGTACCCGCGGTGCAGCCGGCCGCCGATCAGCGCGCCGGCGCCCGGGCTGAGCCCCGCCAGTACGAACACGACGTCGTCGGACTCGGTCGCCGCGCCCTTCCAGTGCTCGGCCACCGCCGCGGCGTTCGCGTCGTTCTCCACCAGGACCGGGCACTTGAAGGAGCGCCGCAGCCGCTCGCCCAGCTGAAGCCCCGTCCACTCAGGAAGGGCGGTGCCGAGGCGCACGGTGCCGTCGGCCTCCACGATGCCGGGGCTGCCCACGCCGACCGCCCGCAGCGAGTTACGTGCGACGCCCGCGCGGCGCAGCAGGTCCGCGACCGCGGTTCGCAGCCGCTCGATCCGCTCGTCGGCCGGAGCGGTCTCGTCGACGTCCCTGGCGGCCGTGCCGAGCACCTTGCCGTCCAGGTCCGACAGGACCGCGGCCACGCGGTGCGGGCCGATCTCCAGACCGAGCAGATGCCCCGCCTCGGCCCGGAAGCGGAACCGGCGCGCGGGCCGCCCCTGGCGCCGCGTACCGCTGTCGTCGACGGCCGTCTCCACGACGAGCCCCGCCACGATGAGCCCTTCGACGACGCCCTCGACCGTGGGCCGGGACAGCCCGGTGACCCGGGTGATCTCGGTGAGCGTCGCGAGATCCGTGGCACGCAGGGCATGCAGCACCACCGCGGAGTTGATCCGCCGTAGCAGAGAGGGGTCCCCGCCGGTCAGCCGCCCCAACGTCCGTCCTCCCAGCTCGCGCGCGTGTTGGGCGGATCGTACTCGCCGCGGCGCACCCCTGCGAGCGCGGGTGCACTTCTGGGACGGGTGACGCTCAGCCGGGCGAGACGAAACCGGATTCGTAGGCGGCGATGACGGCCTGCGTCCGGTCCCGCGCCCCGAGCTTGGCGAGGACGGCGCTCACATGCGACTTGACCGTCTCCGCGCCCACGACGAGGTGGCCGGCGATCTCTGAGTTGGACAGGCCCCGAGTCATGAGGCGCAGTACGTCCGCCTCCCGCTCCGTGAGCGCCGCGCGGTCCATCGCTTCCCGCGCCGACGTGTTGCCGTACTCGGCCGCTAGGCGCCGCACGGCCGCGGGGAACAGCAGCGAATCGCCCTCGGCCACGAGTCGGACCGCGTTCACGATCTCGGCCGGCCGCGAACGCTTCAACAGGAACCCGTCGGCGCCCGCCCGCAGCGCCCCGTACACGTACTCGTCGTTCTCGAACGTCGTGATCACGAGGATCTTGGGCGGCTCGGACACACTGCGCAGCACCGCGCGCGTGGCCTCGATGCCGTCCAGGAGAGGCATGCGCACATCCATGGCGACCACGTCCGGACGCAGCTGCCGGACGAGAGGGATCACGGCGGCGCCGTCGGCCGCCTCGCCCACGACCTCGATGTCCGGCTGCGCCGAAAGCACGGCGCGCAACCCCGCGCGGACCAGCGGTTCATCGTCGACAAGGAGCACGGTGAGCGGCATCCGGACAGCGTAGGGGGTGCCCGGCGGATCAGGCTCGGACAGGTCGCGCGGTCGGGGCGTACGCGAGGGCGGGGATCAGCCGAGCGGCAGCTCGACGTGCACCCGCCACTGCCCCTCGTCGGGACCCGAGCGCGCCCGTCCGCCGAGAAGCGCCGCCCTCTCGCGGATGCCCCGCAAACCGCTGCCGGTCCCGCTGCCCTGGCCGTTCACCGGCGCGCCCACGGGAAGCGGATTGCGTACGTCGAGCCACAGGCGGGCGTCGTCGACCCTGACCGCGACCCGGATCGGGACGGTCCCCGAGTGGCGCAGCACGTTCGTCAGCGCCTCCTGAAGGATGCGGTAGCCCTCCCTGGAGACGGGACCGGGCACCGTGTCCAGCGCACCGAGCACCTCCGCGTCGACCTCCGCGCCAGAGGCGCGCGCCGAGTCCAGAAGGCGGTCCGCCTCCGTGAGCGTGGGCCTGCGGCTCGCGGGCTGCCCCGACTCGCGCAGCACCAACAGGACCCGCTCCAGGTCCTCCAGGGCTGCCCTGCCGGTCTCCTCGATGGCACCCAGGGCGCGGTCGGTGAACGCCGGGTCGGCGGCCGCCCGTGCCGCGCCCGCCTGCACGACGGCGACGGTCAGCGCGTGCCCGATGGAGTCGTGGAGTTCGCGGGCGATGCGATTGCGCTCGAGTAGCTGCTCGGTGCGCTCCTCCAGGGCGGCCAGACGCTCCGCCGCGGACGGCCCGAGCAGGCCAAGGGCGGCCGACGCCATCAGACGCCCGGCGAGCGCGACCACCCCCACAAGCACCAGCGGCGGCACCGGCACGAGGAACGCGTACGCCCAGCCGTACCCCGGCACGGGGACGAGGGACTCGGCCTCGGCGGGGCCGCCCGACGTCGCGTCCAGCAGTTCCAGCGCGAGAGCCATGAGCTGGCTGGTCACGAACGCGATCGCGCAGCCGGCCCACAGACGCAGCACCAGCCACACCGCGGTCCTGCCCCGGTCGCGCCACGACACCGACGGTGCCACGGAGACGCCCGCCTCCCCTGGAGCCGAACCGTCCTCCACGCGCGCGTGCGCACCGGGAAACAGCAGCAGGCGGGCCTGAAGCCCCTCGGCCCTGCGGACCACGGGGATCACGGCGGCCGCCATGAGCAGCGGGACCGGGATCAGCACCATCAGCGCCCAGTCCCCGTACCCCGGCCTCGTGAACCCCGGGTACACGAACCCGCACACAACGGCGATGATCGCGCCCACGAGGAGATGCAGCCAGCGGGTGTACGTGACCGCGCGGGTCAGCGGCGCGAGGAGGCGGGACATGCCGCCATCGTGCCAGCGGTGCGGGCGCGAACGGCTCCCCCTCACGGGGGAGCCGTTCTCCACGCCCGGGGGAGGACCCGGCGGGGGGCGGCCGGAAGGCTGGAGCCATGACCAGCATCGACGTCCAAGAGCTCACCAAGGAGTACGGCACGACCCGCGCCGTGGACCGCCTGACGTTCGGCGTCGGGCCCGGCCGGGTCACCGGATTCCTCGGCCCGAACGGTGCCGGAAAGTCCACCACCATGCGCCTCGTCCTCGGCCTCGACCGGCCCACGTCGGGCACCGCCACACTCGGCGGCCGCCCCTACGCCACGCTCGGCGAACCCCTGCGCGAGGTCGGCGCCCTCCTCGACGCCCAGGCCGCCCACGGCTCCCGTACCGCCCGCGACCACCTCCGCGCGCTGGCCGCCTCCCACCGCATCCCGGCGCGGCGGGTCGACGAGGTCATGGAGCTAGCCGGGATCGCGGCCGTCGCCGGGCGCCGGATCAAGACGTTCTCGCTGGGCATGCGCCAGCGCCTCGGCATCGCCGCCGCACTCCTCGGCGACCCGCAGGTCGTGATGCTCGACGAGCCGTCGAACGGCCTGGACCCCGAAGGCATCATCTGGATCCGCGAACTGATGCGCGGCCTCGCCCGCGAGGGCCGTACGGTCCTCGTCTCCAGCCACCTCATGAACGAGACCGCCACGTTCGCCGACCACCTCGTCGTCCTCGGGCGGGGCAGGCTGCTCGCCGACACCCCGATGCAGGACTTCATCGACGGGCACAGCGAACGGCGCGTCCGCGTGCGCACCACCGATCCCGCGAGCCTGCACGCCGCGCTTCGCCGCAAGGGACTCGAAGCCGTGGCCACCGGCGACGGCCGCTGGACCGTCGCAGGGGCGCGCGCAGAGGAGATCGGCGCGCTCGCCGCCACGGACGGCATCCCCGTCCTCGAACTCGCCGACGAATCCGCCTCCTTGGAGGAGGCCTACCTCGCCCTCACCGCGGACGCCACCGAGTTCGCGTCCGCCGCAACGCCCCTCCAGGAGGCCTGACGATGTCGACCACCGCCGTGCTGCGTTCCGAATGGATCAAGGTGAGATCGGTGCGCGCCAGCGCCGGCTCACTCGTCGCGGTCTTCGCCACGACCGTCGCCATCACTGTCCTGGCCACTGCCACGGTCGGACAGGCCGAGGCGGACAACGAAGGAGCCGACCTCCTCTTCGGCGCCTTCTACGCACTCAACTTCGGCCAGATCGCGGCCATCGCCTTCGGCACGACCGCCGTGTCGTCGGAGTACGTCAACGGCGCCCTGCGCGTCTCCCTCGCCGCAGTCCCCAACAGGAATCTCCTCTACGCCGCGAAGATGACGGTCGTCGGAGCCCTGGCCCTCGTCGCGGGCCAGCTCACCTCGTTCGTCACGTTCCTGTCGGGGCAGGCGTTCATGGGGTCCTACGCCCTCGGGCTCGGCGATCCGGGCGCGCTGCGCGCCTGCGTCGGAGGTGGCGTCTACCTCGCGCTGATGTCCCTGTTCGCAGCCGGTCTCACCGTCGTCCTGCGCAGCGCGGTCGCCGTACTGAGCCTGCTCATCCCGTTCATCCTGATCGTGTCATTCGTCGTGGGCGACATGGCCGCCTCCGTCGCCGACTTCCTGCCCGACCACGCCGGACAGCAGGTCCTGCGCCAGGACCCGGCAGGCACGCTCGGGCCGTGGACGGGGCTCTCCGTGACCGCCGCCTGGGCGGCAGCCGCGCTCCTTGCCGGCTGGTGGGCACTGCGCCGCAGGGACGCGTAACGACAGGGACTCGTAACCGCCGGACGCCCCGCCAGATGTCAGTGGTGGCCGCTTTACTGGACGTTATGAGCACCGCACAGCATCTCGCGACAATCGACCTGCTGCGCTCCCGTGAGTTCCCCGCGGAGCACGGCAGATCGGACGCGGGCTCCGGCGGACCGGGTTACCACATCGCGGAGTTGGCGACGTGCGGCGAACTCCGGGAGCAGGCCCCCGAGGGCGCCGCTCAGGACCAGTGGGTCGCCGACCGGGACGGCCTCTCCTCGGTGCTCACCGAGCGCTGGGGGGAGCCGCAGTGGTTCAGCCTGTGGAGCGTCAGCCTGCGCGCGGTCGAGGGAGGGGAGGACATACCGGAGCCCTGGGCCGCGCTCAGCGCGTATGTTCCGGACGTCCAGTTGTGGCAGGCCGACGGGCGGTGGATCGTGCTGGGCATCCCGCTCGGCGCGGAGGACCTGCCGTTCCGGCTCGTCGCCGCCGTCACGGACGTGGACCCGCCCTGACGACGCGCCTGGGGCTCCGTATGCGGGAACTCCCGTGCCACCATGGGATCTTGGCAGCGGATCATGGCACGACCGAGGCGAGGGAGAGCACGTGAGCGAGCAGAGCGGGCAGGAGCCGGGGGAGCGGACCGCGAGCCACATCGCGCACAACGCCCGCGTGTGGAACTACTGGCTCGGCGGCAAGGACCACTACGACGTGGACGAGCAGGTCGGCGACCAAGTCACCTCCATGTACCCCAGCATCGGCGAAGTGGCGCGCGCCGACCGGGCCTTCCTCGGCCGCGCCGTGACCTACCTCGCCGACCGCGCGGGCATCCGCCAGTACCTCGACATCGGCACGGGCCTGCCCACCGCCGAGAACACCCACGAGGTCGCCCAGCGCATCGCCCCCGACTCCCGCGTCGTCTACGTCGACAACGACCCGATCGTGCTCACGCACGCCCGCGCGCTCCTCACCAGCACGGACGAGGGCGCCACCAGCTATGTGGACGCGGACGCGCACGACCCCGCGGCCATCCTCCGCGCCGCGTCCGGCACCCTCGACCTGAGCCGGCCGGTCGCGGTCATGATGCTCGGCATCCTGAACTTCGTCCTCGACACCGCCGAGGCCACGTCCATCGTGCGCCACCTCCTGGACGCGGTCCCCTCCGGCAGCTATCTCGTGGTCACACACCCCACGCTGGAACTGGGCGGGGAGGGAAACGAGGCGGCGATGCGCTTCTGGAACGAGAACGCGACGCCGCCGATCACAGCACGCGGCCGGGCCGAGATCGAGGGCTTCCTCGACGGACTCGACGTCCTGGAGCCGGGCCTCGTCTCCTGCGCGCGCTGGCGGACGGACGGCGCCGACGAGGGGCCGCTCGTCGCCCAGTTCGGCGCCGTGGCCCGCAAGCCCTGACGCATGCCGTGACGCAAGCCACCGCGCAACCCGTCACGCGCCGTGTGAGCCGGGAAGCCCCGTGCCGTCGTCCCCCGAGGCGGCGGCGCGCAGCCGCCCGTACTCCTCGGCCATCGTCGCCGCCGTCCAATGCGCGTTCAGACCACTGGGGTTGGGCAACGCCCACACCCGGGTCCCGCCGATCATCCGCTCCTGCGGGCCGATCCTCGCCTTAGGCTCCCCGAAGGCCGACCTGTACGCCGTTACGCCCACGACCGCGAGCCAGCGCGGCCGCAGCCGTTCCACCTTGGCGGTGAGCAGACGGCCGCCGTCGCGGTACTCCCGCGCGCTCAGCTCGTCCGCCCGCGCCGTGGCCCGCGCGACGACGTTCGTGATCCCGAGCCCGTAGAGCAGCAGTTCCTCCTGCTCGGCGGGGGCGAGCCGGCGGGGCGTGAACCCGGATAGGTGGAGCACGGGCCAGAAGCGGTTGCCGGGGCGCGCGAAGTGGTGGCCCGTCGCGGCCGTCATCAGGCCCGGGTTGATCCCGCAGAAAAGCACGGAGAGGCCGCTCGCGACCACATCGGGGACGATGCGGTCACGGGCGGCCTCCAGGTCCGCGGGAGTAAGGGGGTCCCTCCCTGCTCGAGCGGAGCCGAGAGCTTGGGGGCGGGTCAGAGGATCGCTCCGGGCGCGTAGCCGGCGGCCTCCGGGTGCTGCTTGACGATCTCCTCGACGCGCGCGACGACGGTCGCGACCTGGTCGCTCGCCGCGCCCGTGAAGGACAGCTTGTCGGCCATCAGCTCGTCGAGCCCGGCGCGGTCCAGCGGGATCCGGGAGTCCGCGGCGAGCTTGTCGAGCAGCTCGTTGCGCTCGGCGCCCTGCTCGCGCATGGCGAGCGCCGACGCGACGGCGTTCTCCTTGATGGCCTCGTGGGCCTCCTCGCGGCCGACGCCCGCCCGCACCGACGCCATCAGGACCTTCGTCGTGGCGAGGAACGGCAGGTAGCGGTCCAGCTCGCGCGCGACGACGGCGGGGAAAGCGCCGAACTCGTCGAGCACCGTCAGGAACGTCTCGAGAAGGCCGTCGAGCGCGAAGAACGCGTCCGGCAGCGCGACGCGGCGCACCACGGAGCAGGACACGTCGCCCTCGTTCCACTGGTCGCCCGCCAGCTCGCCGGTCATCGACGCGTAGCCGCGCAGGATGACCATGAGGCCGTTGACGCGCTCGCAGGAGCGGGTATTCATCTTGTGCGGCATCGCGGACGAGCCGACCTGGCCCGGCTTGAAGCCCTCGGTGACGAGCTCGTGCCCGGCCATCAGACGGATCGTCTTGGCGGTCGAGGACGGCGCGGCCGCGAGCTGCACGAGGGCGGTGACGACCTCGTAGTCGAGGGAGCGCGGGTAGACCTGGCCGACCGAGGTGAACGCCTGCGAGAAGCCCAGGTGGCCCGCGATGCGCTGCTCAAGATCGTCGAGCTTCGCCGCGTCGCCGCCGAGCAGATCCAGCATGTCCTGCGCGGTGCCGACGGGGCCCTTGATGCCGCGCAGCGGGTAGCGGGAGAGCAGTTCCTCGACCCGGGCGTACGCGACGAGCAGCTCGTCGGCGGCGGTCGCGAAGCGCTTGCCGAGGGTCGTGGCCTGCGCAGCGACGTTGTGCGAGCGGCCGGCGATCACCAGCTCGCCGTACTCGCCGGCCAGCTTGCCGAGGCGTGCGAGGACAGCGACGGCGCGGTCGCGGACCAGTTCGAGGGAGAGCCGGATCTGGAGCTGCTCGACGTTCTCCGTCAGGTCGCGGGACGTCATGCCCTTGTGGACCTGCTCGTGGCCGGCGAGGGCGTTGAACTCCTCGATGCGGGCCTTCACGTCGTGGCGCGTGACCTTCTCGCGCTCGGCGATGGAGGCCAGGTCGACCTGGTCGAGGACGCGCTCGTAGTCGGCGAGAGCGGCGTCCGGCACCTCGATCCCGAGGTCCTTCTGCGCGCGCAGCACGGCGAGCCAGAGCTGACGCTCCAGCTTCACCTTCTGCTCGGGGGACCAGAGAGTGGCGAGCTCGGCGGAGGCGTAGCGTCCGGCGAGAACATTCGGGATACGGGGCTTTGCAGGCGCAGCAGTCACGTGTACGGATTCTACTGGCGATTCGTGCAGGCCAGCGCCAGGGCCCCGTTCGTCGGAAGCTACGAGGGCGGGGCGCTCGGCGCGCGCCGCCCCCGTCTCGGCAGGTCAGCCCCGCGGGGCCTCGTACGGGAGCAGTTCGGGGCGCTTCGCCGGGCGGCCGTCGCCGGAGGAGCGGCCCGTCAGGCGGCGGCCGATCCAGGGCACCAGGTGCTGTTTGGCGAAGCGGGCGTCGGCGAGGCGGCGCGCGCCCCAGCCCGGCGGCACGGACGGCGGGAGCACGGCCTGCCAGTCGTGCTCGGGCTCGTGGCCGAGCGCCTGCCAGACGGCCTCGGCGACCCGGCGGTGCCCTTCGGGTGTCAGGTGCAGCCGGTCCACGTCCCACATGCGGGGGTCACCGAGGGCGGGCGGCCCGTACAGGTCGACGACCACCGCGCCGTGCCGCGCCGCGAGGTCGTCGATGCAGGCGAACAGCTCCTCCATGCGGGGCCGGAAGCGCTCCATCACCGGGCCGTTGCGGCCGGGGCTGCGCATCAGGACGAGCTGCTCGCAGGCCGGCGCCAGCTTCTCGACGGCCTCTTCGAGGAGCCCGCGCACCCGGCCCATGTCGACCTTGGGGCGCAAGGTGTCGTTGAGCCCGCCCACCAGCGTGATGACGTCGGCGCCCATCGCGGCCGCGACGTCCACCTGCTCGTCGACGATCTGGCCGATGAGCTTGCCGCGCACGGCGAGGTTCGCGTAGCGGAAGCCGGGGGTGCGGGCCGCCATCCGGCCGGCCAGTACGTCGGCCCAGCCTCGGTAGGAGCCGTCGGGCAGCAGGTCGGACATGCCCTCGGTGAACGAGTCACCGACCGTGACAAGGCTGCTGTAGCTGGTGTGGTTGGCATTTTTCTGCATGGCGGAAGCGATGGTAACCCGGGCCCCGCGAGAGCCGACGGGGCGCCGTGTGCCCGACGTCGGGCACACGGCGCGGAGATCACGCGGGCTGGCCGAACAGCTCCCGCAGGACGTCCTCCATCGTCACCAGACCCGCGAGCCGCCCGTCCGAGCCGAGGACCGCCGCCACGTGCGTACGGCTGTCCCGCATCGCCGAAAGGACGTCGTCGAGCGGCGTCGTCTCGCGGACGCGCGCGATCGGCCTCATGTCCGGAATCCGGAACGGCAGATCACGCGGCGACGCGTCCAGGGCGTCCTTCACATGCAGATAGCCGACGATGCGGCGGTTGTCGTCGACCACGGGGAAGCGCGAGAACCCTGACCGGGCCGACAACTGCTCCAGCTGCTCGGGCGTGACGCCCACATGCGCGTAGGTCACCCGCTCCAGCGGCAGGACGACGTCCCTGACCGGGCGGCGGCCCAGTTCGAGCGCGTCGCGCAGGCGCTCCTGGGCGCGGTCGTCGATGAGTCCCGCGTCGCCCGAGTCCTTGACGAGACGGGCCAGCTCGTCGTCCGAGAACGTCGCGGACACCTCGTCCTTGACGTCGACGCGCAACAACTTGAGCAGCCCGTTCGCGAAGGCGTTGACCGTGAAGATCACCGGGCGAAGCGCCCTCGCGAAGGCCACCAGGGGCGGCCCGAGGAGCAGCGCGCTGCGCACCGGCTCGGCGAGCGCGACGTTCTTCGGGATCATCTCGCCGAGCAGCATGTGCAGATACGTGGCCACCGTCAGCGCGATCACGAACGAGATCGGGTGGACCAGGCCGTGCGGCACGCCGACCGCGTCGAACACCGGCTCAAGGAGATGGGCGATGGCGGGCTCGGCGACGATGCCGAGTACCAGGGTGCACAGCGTGATGCCGAGCTGCGCCGCGGCCAGCAGGGCCGACACGTGCTGAAGGCCCCACAGGACGCTTGTCGCCCGCCGGTCGCCCTCGTCCGCGTGCGGTTCGATCTGGCTGCGGCGTACGGAGATCATGGCGAACTCGCCGCCCACGAAGAAGGCGTTGACGACGAGCGTCGCCAGGCCGATCAGGAGCTGGATCGCGGTCATCGGTCCCCCTCCGGGGCGTCGTCGGACTGCTCGGCCTGCGGCGCGTGCAGCAGGACGCGGGCCGCGCGGTGGCCCGCGGCGTCCACGACGTCGAGCCGCCACCCGGCCACCTGGACGCTGTCGCCGACGGCCGGGATCCGGCCGAGCTCGGTGGCGACCAGGCCGGCGAGCGTCTCGTAGGGGCCGTGGGGGACGCGCAGTCCGACCCGCTGGAGCTGGTCGGTGCGGGCGGCGCCGTCGGCGGAGTAGAGGGCGCGGCCCTCGTCGTCCACGCCGGCCGGGGCGAGGTCAGGTGTCTCGTGCGGATCGTGCTCGTCCCGCACCTCGCCGACGACCTCCTCGACGATGTCCTCCACGGTGGCGACGCCCGCGGTGCCGCCGTACTCGTCGATGACGACGGCCATCGTGCGCTTCCCGGAGAGCCGGTCGAGGAGCCGGTCGACGGTCAGGGTCTCGGGTACGAGGAGCGGCTCGCGCATCAGATCGGACACGGAACGGCGGCCCCGGAGTTCGGCGGGCACGGCGAGGACGTCCTTGATGTGCGCGACGCCGACGACCGAGTCGAGGTTGCCGCGGTAGACGGGGAACCGGGACAGGCCCGTGGCCCGCGTCGCGTTCGCCACGTCCTCGCAGGTGGCCTGCGCGTCGAGCGCCACGACCTGGACGCGCGGGGTCATCACGTTCTCGGCGGTCAGGTCCGCGAGGTTCAGGGTCCGCATGAACAGCTCGGCGGTGTCCGCCTCGAGGGCGCCCTCCTTGGCGGAGTGGCGGGCCAGGGCCACCAGTTCCTGCGGTCCGCGCGCGGAGGCCAGCTCCTCGGCGGGCTCCATACCCAGGCGGCGCACAGCCCGGTTCGCGGTGTTGTTGAGGTGCGTGATGAAGGGGCGGAACGCGGCGCTGAACAAGCGCTGCGGCGTCGCGACCCGCTTGGCGATGGCCAGCGGCGACGAGATCGCCCAGTTCTTGGGGACGAGCTCGCCGACGACCATCAGGAAGACCGTGGACAGAGCCGTGCCGATGACCAGAGCGACCGAGGTGGCGGTGGAGCGGGAGAGCCCCAGACTCTCCAGGGGGCCCGCGATCAGCTTGGCGACGGACGGCTGGGCGAGCATGCCGACGACCAGATTGGTCACGGTGATGCCGAGCTGGGCGCCGGAGAGCTGGAAGGTGAGGTTCCGTACGGCCTTGAGGGCGCCGGCGGCGCCGCGGTCGCCGCGCTCGACCGCGCGCTCGAGGCCGGAACGCTCGACCGTGGTGAGGGAGAACTCGGCCGCGACGAACGCACCGCAGGCCAGCGAGAGCAGGACCGCCACGGCGAGCAGAAGCACTTCGGTCATCGGGTCACCTCCGTCCCATGATCGGACAGGGCGGTGGGTATCGCGCGATGTCGCAAGCGCCGGGTACTGGGAGGCTCGCCCATGGGCGGACGCTCACACCTTTCAAGAGAAGAACCAGAACAACAACGGGACAAGTCGAGCAACCATGGTAAAGGATCGGCAAAGCTGGTGCGGCCGGGACGCCGTCGCCCCGGCCCCGGAAGGTGTCAGTCCGGACCGTGTCAGTCCGGACGGTGTCAGTGCGGACCGCGTCAGTCCGGACCGTGTCCGTCCGGAAGGTGTCAGTCCGGAGTGTGAGCCCGGTGTGGATCAGTCCGTGAGGTGCTTGACCCAGCGGGTCCACTGCGGCTCCGGCGCGTAACCCCCGGCACGCCACGCGTGCTGCGCGCGCTCATTGCGGTCCAGGACCATCGCGTCGCCCCGCCGCCCACCGAGCCGTACGAACCGTTCCTCCGCGGCCGCCAGCAGCGCCGACCCCACGCCCTGCCGCCGCGCGTCCGGATGCACTGCGAGGCGGTACAGATGGCAGCGCCACCCGTCGAAGCCGGCGATGACGGTGCCCACCAGCTCCCCACCGCGCTCGGCGAGCAGCAGTGACTCGGGGTCGCGGGCGACGAGCCGCTCCACGCCCGCGCGGTCGTCACTGATGCTCGTGCCCTCGGCGGCCACCTTCCAGAAGGCGAGGGCGGCATCGAGGTCGTCGGGCGTCGCGGCCCGTATCCGAAGATCACTCATGGGTCCGATCCCATCACCGAGCGGCCGGGCCCGTGCGCCATTTCAGGATGCGGACGGCCTCATTCCTTATTCCTTTCGCAGCTCCTCGATGACCGGACCGAACGCCTCCATGTACGGCTCCAGGACCGTGAGGTACGTGAACCCGTAGCGGTCGCGCTGCGCGCGCACCTGGTCGGCGATCTCGCGGACCGTGCCGACGAGCAGCAGCGGAAGCTCCAGCGCCTCGTCCTCCGTGAACTGCGGGATGTGTTCGAGGACCGGCCGGATGGCGGCCCGCCGGTCGTCGGTCACCGCGACCATCTGGATCAGCAGATTGAGCTCGGCGGGCTCCGCGCGGCCCGCGGCGAAACGGTGGTAGGCGGCGACGCGCTCGTCCAGTTCCCCGGGGGCGAGGTGCTGGAGCTTCCCGCTCGGGTCGCCGGGGACGGAGCGCGCCCCGGTGAACGCCGCGATCTCCGCATGCTCGGCCGTCAGCTTCAGGAGCCGGTCGCCGTTGCCGCCGATCAGCAGCGGCGGGCGGGGGCGCTGCGCGGGCCGCGGCTGATGCTCGTCCGACCCGAGCAGCCGGTCCAGCTCCTCGACGACGCGCCGCAGCCGGTTCACGCGCTCCCCGGGCGAACCCCACGGCAACCCGGCTGCTTCGTGCTCCGCCTGTACGTAGCCTGCGCCCAGGCCGAGTTCGAGCCTGCCGCCGGTGAGCGCGTCCGTGGTCGCCACCTCCCGGGCGAGGAGCACCGGGTTCCAGAAGCCGGCGTTGAGGACGAACGTGCCCACACGCGGGCGCTCGGTCGCCTCGGCGGCGGCGACCAGGGAGGGGAACGGCGAGGGCACGCCCAGGTGGTCGGCGACGAGGATCACGTCGTAGCCGAGTTCCTCGGCCCTGCGGCAGCGCTTGTGCCACTCGGCGCCGGCCGCGGGGGTGACCATGTTGACGCCGAACCGGTACGCGCGACTCATGAACTCTCCTCACTCTCGGGCGAGTTGAACCAGCGGGAGTCGAACTCGGGCGAGATGACGTCGGACGAGCTGAACGGCAGGGAGACCGCATGGCGAGTACATCATTCGTGCGCGATGGCCGCCAGCACGTTCATGCGCGAGGCGCGCAGGGCGGGAAGGAGCGCCGCAGCGAGTCCCACGACGACCGAGCCGACCACGACCGCGACGATCGTCCCCCACGGGATGGCGAGCGCCTCCATGCCCTGGAGGGCGAGGACCTCGTGGATCGCGAGGCCCCACACGACGCCGAGCGTGAGCCCGAGCACCGCGCCGAACACGGCGATCACCACGGACTCCAGGCGGATCATCCTCCGCAGCTGGCGCCGGGAGAGCCCGATGGCGCGGAGCAGACCAATCTCCCTTGTCCGCTCCACGACCGACAGGGCAAGGGTGTTGACGACGCCCAGGACGGCGATCACGATCGCGAGCCCGACCAGCGCGTACACCAGGTACAGCAGCACCGCGATCTGGTCGTGCACGAGCTTCTTGTAGTCGGCCAGGTCGCGCACCTGTACCTGTGGGTACGGATCGAGGGCCTTCTCCAGACGGGCCCGCAGCACGTCCGCGCCTGTGCCGGGGGAGGCGTTCACGTACACGGCCGAGTCCTGGCCGTCGGGCAGGAACTTCTCCAGCGTCCCCATCCCCATGAACAGGCCGCCGGACATGCCGAATCCGTCCCCGCTGCCCTGGTCGGTGAGGGCCGCGACAGTGAGCCGGTCCGTGCGCCCGCCGGGCAGGTCCACCGGCACCACCGTGCCCACGCGCGCGTGGTGCTCCTTCGCGAACTCCGCGTCCATCGCGACCTTCCCGGGCGCGAGCGCGGCCGCCGAGTCGCCCTGGGAGTACGTGACGTGCGCGACGTCGTCGAGCTGCGCCTCGTAGCCGGCGGCGGTCGTCTTCACGCGCTTGCCGTCCGGCAGGCGCACCGCGAGCGGCACGAACCGCTGGCGCACCACGAGCCCTGCACCTTCCGTGGCGCGGATCCTGTCGGTCACTTCTTTGGAGAAGGGCATGAAGTTGGAATTCTGGACTGTGAAGTCGGCGCCGAGGGTCTTGTCGATCTGCTCGTCGAACGACTTGCTCATCGACGCGCTCGCCACGGACATGCTCGCCACCAGGGCGAGCCCCACCATCAGTGCGGCAGCCGTGGCCCCGGTGCGCCGCGGGTTGCGCAGCGCGTTGCGCTGGCTCAGCCGTCCCGCCGAGCCGAACACGGCGGGGAAGGCGCCGCCCAGAACGCGGATCACGGGACGTACGAGCAAAGGGCCCGCGATCACGGTGGCCGGCAGCGTCAGGACGATGCCGACGACGAGGAGCAGCGAGGCGCTCGCCGTCTTCGTGGCCGCGGCGCACCCCACGAGAGCGGCCGCCCCCGTCACGCCGACCACGGTCCCCGCCACGGCGCGCACCCGCAGCGGCCGCCCCGCACCCGCGATCTCGGCGTCCGCGAGCGCCGCCATGGGGGAGACCCGGGACGCCCGCCGCGACGGCAGATACGCGGCCACGAACGTGACCCCGACCCCGACCGCGAAGGCCGCGACGGGCGTCCCCCAGCCGATCACCATCTCGGTCGACTTCAGGTTCATCCCGAACGCGCTCATGAGTTTGATGAGGCCGAGCGCCAGCCCGATGCCCGCCGCCAGGCCGAGCACCGAGCCCACCAGGCCGAGCAGCACCGCCTCCGTCAGGACGGAGCGGCGTACCTGCCGCCGGTCGGCGCCGAGCGCACGGAGCAGTCCCAGCTCGCGGGTGCGCTGCGCGATCAGCATCGAGAACGTGTTCACGATCAGGAAGATCCCGACCAGGACCGCGATCCCGGCGAAGCCGAGCATCACGTACTTGATCACGTCGAGGAACGAGCCGAGGTCCGCCGCGTCCGATGTGGCCTGTTCGCCGGCGGTCTTCAAGTCGTAGCCGGAGCCCAGCTGTTGGGCGATCCGTTGCTTCAGGGCGGCGTCGCTCACCCCGGGGGCCGCGTCCACGGAGATGCTCGTCGCGCGGTCCGTACTGCCGAGCAGCTTCGCCTGCGCCGTCGCCGTGTCGAGGAAGACGAGCGCGGCGCCGGGGTTGGTGGTGCGGAAGGTCGCGATGCCGACGATCCGCACGGTGAAGGAGCCCGGCTGTGCGAGGACGGTGAGCGAGTCGCCGATGCGGATGTGCTTCTTGTCGGCGGTGTCGGCGTCGAGCAGCGCCTCGCCACTGCCGCGCGGGGCGTGCCCCGAGGTCAGGCGGACCGGACTGCGGTCCGTCACATACCAGTTGGTGGCGATGGTGGGGGCGCCGCTGGTCGGGCCGACCGATGTGTTCTTGTCGTCCACGACGGTGATGTTCTCGGCGGCGGCGTCGATCCTCGCCGCGGCGACGCCGTCTATGGACCTGATCTGCCGGGCGAGGCGGGCCGGGACGGTCTCGACCGCACCGGTCGGCACCGACTCGCTGAGGGAGTCCTGCTTCGGATTCACCTGGACGTCGGCAGACGTGGACGCGAACAGCCGGTCGAAGGTGCGGGTCACCGTGTCCGAGAAGACCAGACTGCCCGCCACGAACGCCACCGAGAGGACGATGGCAAGCCCCGACAGGACCAGTCGGCCCTTGTGTGCGAGGAAACTCCTGAGCGTCGCCTTCAGCACAACGGCCTCTCTACGGCTGGGAGTTGTGGGGGTTTGCCCCGGTGAACAGGCGCATGCGCTCCAGGACCGCCTCCGCCGTGGGCTGCGGCATCTCGTCCACGAGGCGGCCGTCACCGAGGAAGAGCACCAGGTCGGAGTGGCCCGCCGCGCCGGGGTCGTGCGTCACCATCACGACGGTCTGCCCGAGGTCGTCCACCGCCTCGCGCAGGAACCCGAGGACCTCCAGGCCCGCGCGCGAGTCCAGGTTCCCCGTCGGCTCGTCCGCGAAGATCAGTTCCGGCCGCGAGGCGAGGGCCCTGGCGCAGGCCACCCTCTGCTGCTGCCCTCCGGAGAGCTGCGCGGGACGGTGCTTGAGCCGGTCGCCGAGGCCCAGCGTGTCGATGACCTGCTTCAGCCACTGTGCGTCCGGGGTGCGGCCCGCGATGTCAATCGGCAGCGTGATGTTCTCCGCCGCGTTCAGCGTCGGAATGAGGTTGAACGACTGGAACATGAAGCCGATCCGGTCGCGCCGCAGCCGCGTCAGCTCCTTCTCGCGCAGGCCCGTGATCTCGGTGTCCCCGAGCCACACCTGACCCGCGGAGACCGAGTCGAGCCCGGCCAGGCAGTGCATCAGCGTGGACTTGCCCGACCCCGAGGGGCCCATGACCGCGGTGAACCGGCCGCGCGCGATGTCCACGTCGACCGAGTCGAGCGCGAGGACCGCGGTCTCGCCGGACCCGTACGCCTTGGTCAGGCCGCGGGCGCGCGCCGCGACGTCGCCCGCCTCCGCCAGGCCGTAGGGCTGTTCTGCTGCCGCTGTGGACAAGGCCGCCTCCTGGATCCCGCCGTCGTCCTGGCCGTCACGACTCCCGTGCCGCGTACGAGGGTAGTGGGGTGCGTCACGCCCGCGGTATCCCTCCGAGGTCGGGCTCCCGATACGCGTGTAAGGGGCACCTTCGCCGTCTCCTTGCCGGTGCTAGCACGTCGGCGCTAGCGTGAAGTCATGGCGAAGACTCAGCTGAACGTACGGGTGGACGAGGACACCGCCCGAGCCGCGCGTGAGCGTGCGCTCGCACGCGGCGTGAGTGTGAACCGGTACATCGAGGAGCTGGTCAGACAGGACGCGGGCGAGCTCGGCCGGACGTTCGTCGAGGCAGCCGCCGACTTCATGAAGCAGTACGAGTCCGTGTTCGCCGAGGAGTTCGGCGCGGAGCGCGAAGGCCGACGCTGAGCCCTTGAGCGAATCGAAGAACGTGCGTATCGACCTGGCCTGGCTTCTCATGATCGCCGAACAGAAGACCCCCGGAGACCCTCAGGTGACCGACTGGGGCGCGCTCGTCGCCGCCGTCAGCCGGCACGAGGCGGAGATATTCGGGACCGCCGTCTACGACAGCCCGCCCGCGCGGGCCGCGGCACTCCTCCAGTTGCTCCTTCATGTCCCGGCCCTCGAACGCTCGAACGCCATGTTCGCGTCGGCCGTCGCGTACGCCTATCTCGTCGCCAGCGGCCTGAAGGTCGCCACGTCGCCCGACCAGGTCAGGGAACTGGCCCGCCTGGTCAAGGACGGCGGGGCGACCGTGCACGACATCGCGGAGGAACTCCGCAGATGGACCCTGTGAGCCGCTGGGGCTACCCGGCGACACTCGCGGCGAAGGCCGTCGCGTCCCACGTTCCGTCCAGCTCCGGTGCCAGCCAACTCGGCGCGGATGTACGGAAGTCGGGGTGTGCGCCTGCTCCTTCGGGAATCGCGCCGAGGAGCTTCGTCCCCGAGACCTCAGGGAAGTCCGCCAGATTGCAGCGGGCCGCGAGGTCGGGGTGCTCCGGCCAGCTGCCGACGACGACGCCGAGCGGCGTCAGGTCACGGGCGCGCAGTGCCTCCGTCGTCAGGGCCGTCGAGTTGAGCGTGCCGAGCCCCGCCGCCGCGACGACGAGAACCGACGCTCCGAGTTGCCTGGCGGCGTCCGCGAGGGTGCCCCCGTCCACGTCGAAGCGCACGAGCAGGCCGCCCGCGCCCTCGACCAGGACGAGGTCGTGCTCCGTGGCCAGCTTCGCCGCCGCGTCGGCCACCTCGTGCGGGCGCACCGGGGGGAGGCCGGCGCGCTGCGCGGCCGTCGCCGGCGCCAACGGCTCGGGGTACCGCGCCAGTTCGACGGCCGTCACTCCGGCGCCCACCAGGCGCTTCACCTCGTCCGCGTCCCCGCACTCACCGGGACCGACCCCGGTCTGAGCGGGCTTCAGGACGGCCACCGACCGCCCCGCGGCCAGCGCGGCGGCCGCCACGGCCGCCGTCGTGACCGTCTTGCCGATCTCGGTTCCGGTCCCCGTGACCACCAGTACCGTCATGCTGTTCAGCCTTCCCGCGCCGCCGCGCACACCGCGCGGCCGATGAGTGCCAGATCCTCGTCCCCCGTGATGTACGGGGGCATCGTGTACACGAGGTCGCGGAACGGCCGCAGCCACACGCCCTCGCGCACCGCCGCCCGAGTGGCGGCCGCCATGTCGATCTCGTGGTCCAGCTGTACGACGCCGATCGCGCCGAGCACGCGCACGTCGCGCACCCCGGGCAGCTCCGAGGCAGCGGCGAGCGACTCCCGCAGACCCGACTCGATCCGCTTGACCTCCGTGGCCCAGTCCTGCCCGAGCAGGAGGTCGATCGAGGCACAGGCCACCGCGGCGGCGAGGGGGTTCCCCATGAACGTGGGCCCGTGCGCGAGCACCGGCACCTCGCCGCGCGAGATCCCGTCCGCCACGCGCGCCGTGCACAGCGTCGCGGCGAGGGTCATATAGCCGCCGGTCAGCGCCTTGCCGACACACATCACATCCGGCGTCACACCGGCATGCTCCGCCGCGAACAAGGCACCCGTACGCCCGAACCCGGTGGCAATCTCGTCGAACACGAGGAGCACGTCGTGCGCGTCGCAGGCCTCGCGCAGGACCCGCAGATACGCGGGGGAGTGGAACCGCATCCCGCCCGCGCCCTGCACCACGGGTTCCACGATCACGGCCGCCAGCTCATGGGCGTGACGCCCGATCAGCTCGTGCAGATGATCCGCGTAAGCCTCCTCGTACGCGGCCGGCGGGGCGTCGGCGAACACGTGCTGCGGCAGCGCACCCGACCACAGCTCGTGCATACCGCCCTCGGGGTCGCAGACCGCCATCGGCTGCCAGGTGTCGCCGTGGTAGCCGCCGCGCCAGGTCAGCAGGCGGCGCTTCTCCGGCCGCCCGAGGGAACGCCAGTGCTGGAGGCACATCTTGATCGCGACCTCGACGGACACGGAGCCCGAGTCGGCGAGGAAGACATGCTCCAGACCCTCGGGCGACATGTCGACAAGGCGCTTCGCGAGCCGGACGGCGGGCTCGTGCGTGAGCCCGCCGAACATGACGTGGCTCATCCGGCCGAGCTGGTCGCGCACCGCCTCATTGAGCACGGGGTGGTTGTAGCCGTGGACAGCCGACCACCAGGACGACATCCCGTCGACCAGCTCGGCACCCGCACCGACCCCACCGCCCTCGCCGGCGAGCCGGAGTCGCACCCCGGCCGCCGACTCGACGACGAGCGGCTCCTGCCGCCCCGGCATCGGACCGTACGGATGCCAGACGTGCCGCCGGTCGAGGTCGAGCAGCTCCGCCACGGGCAGCCCCGGCACGGGCAGTCCCGGCCCCTCAGGCATTGGGCGCGAGATCCGTACCGGCACCCCGGCGGCGTACGGCGACGAGGTCCGTACGCGCCTCGGGGACCTCGGCGACCGGGGGCTCCGCAGCGTCGTCGTGCGAGCCGCAGCCCCCTTCCTCATGGGAGCCGCAGCCCCCGCCGGAACCGCAGGCCGAACCCGCGCCGGAACCGCAGGCCGCCTCAGCCTCAGAACCGCAGGGCCCGCCCCGGTGCTCGGGCAGCGTCACCTGGCCGGTGCCCTCGACCTCGAACCCGGCGTCCGTGATCATGTCCAGGTCCGCCTTGCCCGCCTGGCCCTCACTCGTCAGGTAGTCGCCGAGGAAGATGGAGTTGGCGAGGTGGAGCGCCAGCGGCTGCATCGAGCGCAGGTGCACCTCGCGCCCGCCCGCGATCCGCACCTCGACGTCGGGGCAGACGAAGCGGACCATCGCGAGGATCCGCAGGCAGCGCTGCGGCGTCAGGTTCCACTCCTTGGCGAGGGGCGTGCCCTCGAAGGGGATCAGGAAGTTGACCGGCACCGAGTCCGGGTCGAGCTCGCGCAGGGAGTAGACGACGTCGACCAGGTCCTCGTCGCTCTCGCCCATGCCCGCGATGAGACCGGAGCAGGCGGACAGACCGGCGGCGTGGGCCTTCTGCACCGTGTCGACGCGGTCCGCATAGGTGTGCGTCGTCGTGATGTCGCCGTACGTGCCCTCGGAGGTGTTGAGGTTGTGGTTGTACGCGTCGGCGCCCGCGCCGCGCAGCCGCTCGGCCTGGCCCTCGGACAGCAGACCGAGGCAGGCGCACACCTCGACGCCCTCGTTCTGCTCCTTGATCGCGCCGATGGTCTCCGACACGCGGTCGACGTCCCGGTCCGTCGGGCCGCGCCCGGACGCCACCAGACAGACCCGCTTCGCGCCGCCCGCGACACCGGCGGCCGCGGCCTTCGACGCCTCGTCGGGCTTCAGCCACGTGTACTTGAGGATCTCCGCCTTGGACCCGAGCCGCTGCGAGCAGTACGAGCAGTCCTCGGGGCACAGGCCCGACTTGAGATTGACCAGATAGTTGAGTTTCACCCGCCGGCCGAACCACTGCCGCCGCACCTTGCCGGCCGCGGCCACCACATCGAGCAGTTCGTCGTCGGAAGTCGCCAGAACGGCGAGCGCTTCTTCACGGCTCGGCAGCTCGCGCCGCAGCCCCTTGTCCACCAGCGTGTTCAGCAGGTCCATGGCCCGATCCTGACCTACGTGGCCTGCTCAGGCCAAGGAGGCTTTGCACAACTCTGCCGGTTCGAGGTGTGGGTATTGCCACACCCTGGGCGGCTGGATGTCCCGCTACTGTCTGTGCACTGCCTACAAAACTGTCTACAAAGCGGCAGCGGGCACGGGACAGCACACCCCACTCGAGAACCGGTCGCCCGACGGCCGGGCGGAGGGACTCACATGGCGGGATCGCCGTTCGGCTGGATCGACGAGCAGGAGCGCGTGCGCCGCGACGCCGGACTCGTCCGCACGCTGCGTCCCCGCCCCGCCGAGAACGCGCTCCTCGATCTCGCGAGCAACGACTACCTCGGTCTCACCCGCCACCCCGAGATCACCAAGGGAGCGGCGGACGCGGCGCTGCGCTGGGGTGGCGGCGCCACCGGCTCGCGGCTCGTCACGGGCACCACGGAGCTGCACACGGAACTCGAGCGCGAACTGGCCGAGTTCTGCGGCTTCGAGGCGGCACTCGTCCTGTCGTCCGGCTACGCGGCCAATCTCGCCGCTGTGACCGCGCTCGCCCCGCACGGGTCCCTGATCGTCTCGGACGCGAGCAATCACGCCTCCCTCATCGACGGCTGCCGGCTCGCCCGCGGCGCCACGCAGGTCGTCCCGCACGTCGACCCGGACGCCGTCCGTAAGGCCCTCGACACGCATCAGGGGCAGGCGGTCGTCGTCTCCGACTCCGTCTTCTCGGTGGACGGCGACGCGGCTCCACTGGCCGAACTGGCAGGAGTGGCAAGGGAGTTCGGGGCCGGCCTGATCGTCGACGACGCACACGGGCTCGGAGTGCTCGGCGACGGTGGCAGGGGGGCGCCGCAGGCGGCTGGGCTCTCGGGCGCCGACGACACCGTCGTCACCGTCACGCTGTCCAAGTCGTTCGGCAGCCAGGGCGGCGCCGTCCTCGGTCCCGCCCGGGTGATCGACCATCTCGTCAACACCGCACGGACGTTCATCTTCGACACGGGCCTCGCGCCCGCGGCGGCCGGCGCCGCACTCGCGGCCCTGCGCCTGCTGAGCCGCGAGCCCGAGCGCGCCGAACGGGCGCGCGCCGTCGCCTCCTCGCTGCACGAACTCCTCACGGCCGAGGGGCTCCAGGCCGTACGGCCGGACGCCGCCGTCGTCTCCGTGCGCGCGCCGTCGCCCGAAGAGGCCGTGCGCTGGGCGGCCGACTGCCGCGAAGTCGGCCTCGCCGTCGGCTGCTTCCGGCCGCCGTCCGTGCCGGACGGCATCTCACGGCTGCGGCTGACCGCCCGCGCCGACCTGACCGACGATCAAATCGCCGAGGCCGTACGGGTGATCAGCCGCAACGCGCCCGACTCGGCGTTCACCGCAAGGAGTTGAGGAACCCCTCCCAGGCGGAGGGCGAGAACAGCAGGGCGGGTCCGGCCGTGCGCTTGGAGTCGCGCACGGCGAGTCGTCCGGCCGAGGGGCCGCGGCGCAGCGGAGCCGTCTCGACGCAGTTGTTCATTCCGGTGCTTCGGCTGCTTCGCCGCCATGGCGCGTCGTGCAGAGAGGTGCTGGGAACCGTGGCGGATGGTACGTACCGAGGCAGAGCTGACATGGTGCCTCCTTACGTGCGTTCACTGTCCGGAGGGCGGTGCGCTCCGGCGATCCCGGCGATGAAATCCAGCGAGTCCCCGGGCGAAAGGGCGTGGATCCGAAGGGTGTCAAAGGCGTCCGTGTACGCCTTGAGGTCTTCTTTCCGCTCGAGGTAGAGGCTACTCGTCAAATGGTCGAGAACTACTACGTCCAGATCAGAAGTGTTCGGAAATGAGAACACAACGAAAGGGCCGGTGAGTCCGACATGCTCCCCTGCGGCGAACGGCAATACCTGTAGCCGTACATGGGGAAGCTTCGCCACGGCGGCGAGATGGCGCAGCTGCTCCGCCATCACCCGGGAACCGCCCACCGGCCGCCGCAGCACCGCCTCGTCGAGAACCGCGCTGAGCCGCAGCGGCGACGCCGAACGCAGCACATCCTGTCGGGCGATCCGCACCTCGACCAGGGCGTCGACCTGCCCGTCCGGCAGCCCGCCGAGCGCGGCCCTGGTCACCGCACGCGCGTAGTCGGGCGTCTGGAGGAGGCCCGGCACGACGGACGTCTCGACCGTCCTGACCCGGCACGCCTGCGACTCCAGGCTGATGAAGTCCCGGTAGGCGGGCGGCAGAAGACCCCGGTAGGCGTGCCACCAGTGCTGGCCGCCGTCGTGCCCCGACCCGGCCAGCGCGACCAGCAGGTCCCGTATGCCAGGGTCCGTGACCTCGAACGCGTCGAGCAGGAGGCGTACGTCCGACGCCTTCACGCCGCTGCGGCCGGTCTCGATACGGCTCACTTTCGACTGGTGCCAGCCGACGAGCCGGGCCGTCTCGCCACTGGTGAGCCCCGCGCGGGCGCGCAGCGCGCGCAGCTCCGCGCCGAGCCTGCGGCGGCGCACCGCCGGACCGTGTTTCATTCTGTCTCCTCGAACCTGCGGCCCGGCTCCTTCCGGCCCGGCGGATCGTGTTCCGAGCCGACGGTAGAGGAAGCCGGCGGCGTACGCCCAAATGCGGTCCACCGACACAGAGTTCACCGCTTCGAGCGACAGATATATGCATATCTCGGGGGATCGGCTCCAGTGGCGGAGCGGGAGTGGCACTCTGGCGCGAAGCACCAGTCCGGGGGTCGCCTCGAGTCATCCGCCATGTGTCGGATTCAGGCCCCGGCGAAAAAAGGGACGACGCCGCCATGGCAGATCACCAGGAAGCATCCGTCACTCTGCCGAGCGATCCCGCCTCGGTCTCCTCGGCCCGCACCTATGTCAGCGACGTACTCGCCGAATGGGGCATGCCGCGCGATGCGGAAACAGCCGACACGGTCCGGCTCATCGTCTCCGAACTCGCCACGAACGCCGTGATGCACACCCGTGGGCAGTCGCCGGTCTTCACCGTCGACGTGCAGCTGGAGCGCGACGAACACCTGCGCATCGGCGTCACGGACAGCCACCCGCGCTACCCGAAGCGGCTTCCGGCCGCCGTCCAGCAGGACAACGGGCGCGGCATGGTGATCATCCGCTGTCTGACCGCCGAGTGCGGCGGAAGCCTGTCGGTCAGGCCCACCGCCGAGGGCGGCAAGACCGTGTGGATCGCCCTGCCGTGGACGGTCCCTGTCCAGTCGGTGTGAAGACCGGCGGTGGTGGCGCGGCTACGGGGACGGGGTGTGCGTCCCCTCCTGCGCCCGCGTGAGTGAGCGCCGCACCAGACGCGGCAGCACGCCCCACAGGCCCGCACAGACCGCGAGCGTGCCCGCCCCGGCCGCGATGCCCGCCGCCCGCCCCGCGGTGACGTCCACGACGAGCAGTACGGACCCGGCCAGGGCCAGCATCAGTACGCCCAGGCCGGCCGCGGCGAGCCGCGAGGACATCTGCACGATCTGCGGCTTGGCACCCCGCCCGAACAGCGCGCGGTGCAGCGCCGCGGGCGCCGTGAACAGCGCGGCGGCGAGCACCGCGAGCAGCAGCGTCGCGATGTACGTCGCGCGCTGCACGCCGTCCAGCGCCGGGAACCTTGGAGTGAACGCCAGCGTCAGCAGGAACGCGAAGAGGATCTGCACGCCCGTCTGGGTGACTCTCAGCTCCTGGAGCAGCTCGCCGAAGTTCCGGTCCGCGCGCTCCAGCGGTGTCTCGTGCCGGTCCTGCCCCACGCTCCTTGGGCCTGAGTGGCGTGGGGCGTCCTCGTCGCCGGCCGGTCGGTCCTCGTCCATATGACCACGAGTACCCCATCGTGCGGTGGTGAGACGGCCGGGGCGGGCGTGTGCACCCGGTGACGCCTGACGGACCCGCAGGCCCCGGGGACCCGTCAGGTGGCGCTACCGCACACGCCCGTACCAGACGCTCCTCGTCCAGATCCGCTCCAGTCGCACCACGGCACCGGTCTTCGGCGAGTGCCAGATCCTTCCCTTCCCGGCGTAGATGCCGACGTGGTAGACGCCGCGGCCCGAATGGAAGAAGACCAGGTCACCGCGTTTGCGATGGGACGCGGAGACGTGGCGGGTCTTGTTGTACTGCTGGGCGGCGGTACGGGGCAGCTTCTTGCCTACCCGCTTGAACGAGTAGACCGTCAGGCCCGAGCAGTCGAACCTGTGCGGTCCTGTGGCGCCCCACTGGTAGGGGCTTCCCTTCCTCGAGGCCGCGATCTGGAGGGCTTTCGTCGCAGGTGGCGAGGCCTCCGCTTCGGGCGTGGCTCCTGGGACCAGCAGGCTGCCGCCCGCTACGGCGAGCGTGAGAGCCGAGGCGGTGCCGGCCCGGGTCAGCAGCGACGGGACACGATTGAGCGCGGTCATGCGCAACCCTTCGTCAGCCGCCTGTGAAGGATGACCTGTCGGATTCGGGCTGGCGAAGTTGCCCGGCCGCGAAGTGCGGCTTCACCCCAAGGGCCGGCCCGGAGAACAGCTCCGGCGGCCCGTCGTGCTCGGGTCCTCCACTCCTGCCGATCCACTTCTGTCGACCTGGCATCCGTACGGCGGCAGGACTCGGCGTCCGCACGGACCGCCCCGCCGCGGCGGCGGGGGCTTGTCGTCGGAAGGGATCTTCACGCACAAACGGCGCGAACGCAGAGCCGAATCGGCGTTGTGTGAGTGTCCTCACGAGTGATCCATTCGGGTGGACAGCACACCTTTCCACCCCGGCGCGGGGTCCCAACGAGCCCCGCACCAGCAGCGGAAGGCGGAATTCCCGATTCCGCGTAGGCGGTCCGCGCAACTTTTCCGGTTCGCATGTTCGAGTACCGGCTACGCCGTATGTGGGTACCTCTTCTGGTCCGTTTCGAACCCGGCCCGGACGGTTCGGGTCGATCACTTCGGTCTGGAACGGGCCGTCAATTGACCGATTCCGGCGGCACTGTGACCCGCTGTGTCCTCCTTTCTCCGTCCAGGACCCGCAAAGCCCGAGCCAGCGTCGTCGCGTGGAGCTCGGTCTCGCCCCGCTGATGCATGAGCGTCAGGGCGTCCCTGAGCGCCGTCGCCCCGCCGACGAGCGCTTGCGCGGCCCGCAGTCCGCCATACGTGTGGTCGCTTCTGGCCGGGTTGATCCTTCCGAGCAGGTCGACCACTTCCAGATAGCGGTCGAGGAGTTCGCACTCGGCGCGCGTCAGCGCGGGCAGCGGGGGCAGCTCGGGCGGCAGCATCGCCGGGTCACCTGGCGCCGTGAGCCGAACCGGACAGCTTGCGGTTCTCGATGACCCGGTCCACGAGCCCGTACTCCACGGCGTCCTGGGCCCGAAGGATCTTGTCCCGCTCGATGTCGGCGCCGATGCGCTCTCGGCTCTGCCCGGTGTGCCGCGCGAGCAGTTCCTCCAGCTGGGCGCGCATGCGCACCAGTTCACGGGCCTGGATCTCCAGGTCGGTCGGCTGGCCCTGTGCGGGCTCGGCCAGCCCCGGCTGATGGATCACCACGCGCGCGCCGGGCAGCATGGCCCGCTTCCCCGGTGTCCCGGCGGCCAGGAGTACGGCGGCGGCGGAGGCGGCCTGCCCGAGGCACACGGTCTCGACCTCGCAGCTGACGAACCGGATCGTGTCGTAGATCGCCGTCATCGCGCTGAACGAGCCGCCGGGGGAGTTGATGTACAGCGAGATGTCCCGGTCCGGCGCGGCGTACTCGAGGTGCATGAACTGCGCCATCACATCGTTCGCGGAGGTGTCGTCGATCGGTGTCCCCAGGAAGACGATCCGCTCCTCCAAAAGTTTGGAGTACGGATCGAGCGTGCGGTGCCCGGCCGAGGTGCGCTCGGTGAACTCGGGCAGGACGTAGCGGGCGGAAGGTCGGTTCATGGCACATGCCTCCGTGAGCGCGGAACTCTGTCGCTGCTTCTGTAAAAAATGTACAGGACGTACCGATGGCAGGGTAGGGTCGAGGCTCCCAGAAACGCGAAAAAGGGCCGGCCCGCGCCCGATGCGCGTGGCCGACCCCCTCTCCGTGCTTCTGGGGCGTGACTAGCGGTCGCCCTCGTCCGTCCTGGACAGGCGCAGCGCGAGGTGTTGCAGGAGGTCGGCGCTCTTGATGTCGGTCCTGCCCGAGTCGTGCACCTCGGCGAGTTCGGAGAAGAGGAACGCGAACGCGCCCACCAAGGAGATCGTCACCGGCATCAGCGCCGCGATGGTCGCCTCCGCCGCCTCCTCCACGCTCGATTCCGCCGGGATCTCGATGGAGGGGAACGCCTCTGTCACCAGGCGTCCGAGCTGGGCGTCCTCGGTCTCGATGTCGGGCTCGGCATCCTTGCTGAGCCTGCGCACCATTTCCTGGGTCTCGGTCAGGACGCCGATTGCGCGCAGGATGATCTCGCTCTGTTCCATGCGCGGAGCCTAGGCGGACGGTGCCCCGCCGCGGGCGCTGTTCCGGGCGGGGCTTCGTCGGATCCGCGCAAGCAGCCATGCAGCACGAACAGTTGACACGTCGACGTTACGCGCAGCCACTGACAACGGCGGCGCCCCGAACCGTACCCCTCGGGCCGCCGTCCCACCTGCGGGTTGCCGTGCGGTCACGGACCGTGTCCGCGCCGGGGGTCCGGTCTAAGCTGGAGGGCATGGCCTACGAGATTCCGGTGACGCAAGCCCGCGCTGAGCTCGCCGATCTGATCAACCGCGTCGTGTACGGCGGTGAACGGGTCGTCGTGACCCGGCACGGCAAGCCGCTCGTCGCGCTGGTCTCCGCCGCCGATCTCGAGCGACTCGAGGCCCTGGGGGAGCCGGGGGACGAGCAGGTGATCAGTTCCGTCTCCGGCATCGGCTCGACCTCATCCACAGGCGGCGACCGCCACCGCTTCGGCATCGCCGCGGAGCACCGGGGGCCGGAGGTCAGGTAATCCTGCAGTCCCTGCAGATCCTGCAGTCCCTGCAGATCCTGCAGTCCCTGCAGTCCCTGCAGATCTTCCAGATCCGGCAGATCTGGCAGATCCGGCCGGTCCGCCACGTCCAGTACGTCTCACAGGCCTCAAGAGGCGCCCGGCTCAAGCGGTTTGGGTGACTGTTCCGGGCAGGAAAAGGCCGTGCGCCCCCGTCCGCTACAGCGGGGACGCACGGCTGTCATGAGGGCGCGCGGCGTCAGCCGACCGCCACCGCGTCCCGCACCGCGGGCTCCCCGGCCCCTTCGCCGGCGCCCCGCTTCTTGCGCAGCCCGCCGAGCAGTATGCAGACGAGCCCGACCGCGGGGATGATGCGCGCCGTCATCCCCGCCGGCGACGTCGCCCGGATCATGATCGCCATGGCGCAGGGATTCGCCGCGCAGCAGGCCCTGTTCGGGGAAGTTCACGTCCCTGTCAAAACTTTGCAGAACGGCCTGCGGGCCCTGATGAGTATGGGCGAGGCCAGCTGACAGTCATGGGCGGGTCAAAGGGCGGTTAACCTCGTTGAAACTCCCCCCAATTAGCCTGCACCGCACGTCACCAGGGGCTTTTGTATCCGGGATGCACAAGATCATGTGCATTTCTTGTGTGTTACATCTATACCCGTCGCGGTGGCCGCGGCAGCCGGACCCCGCACGGTCCGGAGTGAAGGACTGTGAGGTGGGAGCCGTGCAGCTGACCCCGCACGAGCAGGAGAGACTGCTCATTCATGTGGCCGCCGACGTGGCCGAGAAGCGCCGGAGCCGGGGTCTGAAGCTCAACCATCCCGAGGCGATCGCTCTCGTCACGTCGCACATTCTCGAAGGCGCACGTGACGGCCGGTCCGTAGCCGAACTCATGTCGTCCGGTCGCAAGGTGCTCACGCGCGACGACGTGATGGAGGGCATCCCCGAGATGATCCACGACGTGCAGGTCGAGGCGACCTTCCCCGACGGCACCAAGCTCGTCACCGTCCACGATCCAATCGTCTGACGGGGGGAGCGCTTCCATGATTCCCGGAGAGATCCTCTTCGCGGACGAGCCCGTCGTGTTCAACGAGGGCCGCGAGGTCACCCGTCTGACCGTGCTCAACGCCGCCGACCGGCCCGTCCAGGTCGGCTCCCACTACCACTTCGCCGAGGCCAATCCCGGTCTGGAGTTCGACCGTGGCGCAGCGCACGGTCTGCGACTCAACATCGCCGCAGGGACCGCCGTGCGCTTCGAGCCCGGCATCCCTGTCGACATCGAACTCGTGCCTCTGGCCGGCCGGCGCATCGTGCCCGGCCTGCGGGGCCGGACCGGAGGTGCCCTCGATGGCTGAGCTCTCCCGCGCCGCCTACGCCGACCTGTTCGGCCCCACCACCGGCGACCGCATCCGCCTCGCGGACACCGACCTGCTGATCGAGATCGAGGAGGACCGCTCCGGCGGCCCCGGGCTCTCCGGTGACGAGTCGGTGTTCGGCGGCGGCAAGGTGATCCGCGAGTCCATGGGCCAGTCACGCGCCACGCGCGCGGACGGCGCCCCCGACACCGTCATCACCGGCGCCGTGATCGTCGACCACTGGGGCATCGTCAAGGCCGACATCGGCATCCGGGACGGCCGGATCACCGCGATCGGCAAGTCCGGCAACCCCGACACGATGGACGGCGTCCACCCCGGCCTCGTCATCGGCCCCGAGACCGAGATCCTCGCCGGCAACGGCAAGATCGTCACCGCGGGCGCCATCGACACCCACATCCACTTCATCTCGCCGACCATCGTCGACGAGGCGCTCGCCTCCGGTGTCACCACGCTGATCGGCGGCGGCACCGGCCCGGCGGAGGGCTCCAAGGCGACCACGATCACTCCCGGTTCGTGGCACCTTGCCCGCATGTTCGAGGCGATGGAGTCGAGCCCGGTCAACGTCGGCTTCCTCGGCAAGGGCAACACCACGTCCGCCGAGTCCATGTACGCCCAACTGCGCGGCGGTGCCGTCAGCTTCAAGATCCACGAGGACTGGGGCGCGACCCCCGCCGTCATCGACGCCTGCCTGAACGTCTGTGAGGACACCGGCGCGCAGCTCGCCGTCCACACGGACACCCTGAACGAGGCGGGCTTCGTGGACGCCACCTTCGACGCGGTGGCCGGCCGCACCCTGCACGCCTTCCATGTCGAGGGCGCGGGCGGCGGGCACGCGCCCGACATGATCACGGCAGTCTCGCTGCCCAACATGCTGCCGAGCTCGACCAACCCGACGCGGCCGCACACCGTCAACACCGTCGAGGAACACCTCGACATGCTGATGGTCTGCCACCACCTCAACCCGGCCGTCCCCGAGGACCTGGCCTTCGCCGAGTCCCGGATCCGGCCCACCACCATCGCGGCCGAGGACATCCTCCACGACATCGGCGCCATCTCGATCATGTCCTCGGACTCCCAGGCGATGGGCCGCGTCGGCGAGGTCGTCCTGCGGACCTGGCAGACCGCGCACGTCATGAAGCGTCGCCGCGGCCAACTCCCCGGCGACACCCGCGCCGACAACCTGCGCGCCCGTCGCTATGTCGCCAAGTACACGATCAACGCGGCCGTCGCACAGGGCATCGACCACGAGATCGGCTCCGTCGAGACCGGCAAGCTTGCCGACCTGGTGCTCTGGGACCCGCGGTTCTTCGGCGTCAAGCCGCAGCTCGTCATCAAGGGCGGCCAGATCGCGTACGCTCAAATGGGTGACGCCAACGCGTCCATCCCCACACCGCAGCCCGTCCTGCCCCGCCCCATGTTCGGCGCCCATGGCAGGGCCCCCGCCTCGAACTCGTTCTTCTACGTGACGCAGACCGCCCTCGACGACGGGCTGCCCGAACGCCTCGGCCTGGACAGGAAGTTCGTGCCGATCCGCTCGACGCGGGGACGCACGAAGGCGGACATGCGGGAGAACGACGCGCTACCGCGGGTCGAGGTCGCCCCGGACAGCTTCGCCGTCACCATCGACGGTGAACTCGTCGAACCCGCGCCCGCCGCCGAACTGCCGCTCGCCCAGCGGTACTTCCTGTTCTGACGGGCCGAGAAGAAGAGATATGACACGAGCCGCACTACTCGTCCTGGCCGACGGCCGCTTCCCCGCCGGTGGGCATGCCCACTCCGGCGGGGCGGAGGCCGCCGTCAAGGCGGGACGCATCACGGGCGCGGCGAGCCTGGAGGACTTCTGCCGGGGCCGTCTGCACACCACGGGACTGGTGTCGGCGTCCCTGGCGGCCGCCGCCGCGCTCGGCCTCGATCCGGTCACCCTGGATGAGGCCGCCGACGCCCGTACACCGTCACCCGCCCTGCGCACCGCGGCGCGCAGGCTCGGCAGACAGCTCATGCGCGCCGCGCGCGCGTCCTGGCCGCATCCCGAACTCGACGCGCTCGCCCGGCGGTTCCCCAAGGGGGCCCACCAGCCGGTGGTCCTCGGCCTCACCGCCCGGGCCGCGGGCCTCGGAGCCGCCGACGCCGCCTACTGCTCCGCGTACGAGAGCGTCAGCGGGCCCGCCACCGCGACGGTCCGGCTGCTCAGCCTCGATCCCTTCGACGCGACGGCGGGGCTCGCGCGCCTCGCGGACGACATCGACCGTGTCGCGACGGCGGCCGCCGAGGCGGCGGCACGGGCCGTCACCGACGGGGTGGACGCGCTGCCCGCGGCGTCCGCGCCGCTGCTGGAGGTGGGGGCCGAGGCCCACGCGGCCTGGGCTGTGCGCCTGTTCGCGTCCTAGGACGTGACGTGGCGGACACGCCTCAGGGCGCCCTGCCTCCCCATTGAACGATTGGAGTAACACCATGCACCTCGACCACTCGCACGACGGCCCCGCCGCGGTCAGCGCCGACGCCCGCCGTCCCGACGGCACCCGCCGCGCCGTTCGTATCGGCCTCGGCGGCCCCGTCGGATCCGGCAAGACCGCCACCGTCGCGGCGCTCTGCCGCGCGCTGCGCGACGAGCTGTCCCTCGCCGTCGTGACGAACGACATCTACACGCGCGAGGACGCCGAGTTCCTGCTCCGCGAGGCCGTGCTGCCGCCTGAGCGCATCACCGCCGTGGAGACGGGCGCCTGCCCGCACACCGCCATCCGCGACGACATCTCCGCCAACCTGGAGGCAGTGGAGGACCTGGAGGACGAGGTCGGGCCGCTCGACCTGATCCTCGTCGAGTCCGGCGGCGACAACCTCACGGCCACGTTCTCGCGCGGCCTCGTCGACGCGCAGATCTTCGTCATCGACGTGGCCGGCGGCGACGACATCCCGCGCAAGGGCGGCCCCGGCGTCACCACCGCCGACCTGCTCGTCATCAACAAGACGGACCTCGCCCCCTACGTCGGCTCCGACCTCGCCCGGATGTCCGCCGACGCCAAGGCGCAGCGCACCGAACTCCCCGTCGTCCTCCAGTCCCTGCGCTCCCCCGACGGTGTGCGCGACGTCGCCGACTGGGTGCGCGCACAGCTCACCGCGTGGACGGCATGACCGCAGGCGTACGCTCCACGGCCCGCATCACGGCGAGCGACGACGGCCGCGGCGGCACCTGCCTCCCCGTCCTCGACGGAGAGGGCTCCCTGGCCCTGCGCCGCATCCGCTCGACCGGTCCCGACGCGCGCGTCATGCTCGTCGGCGCCATGAGCGGGCCGCTCGGCGGCGACCACATGAGTGTCGAGGCGCACGTGACCGCCGGTGCCCGCCTGCGCATCGGGTCCGTCGCCGCGACCATCGCCCTGCCCGGCCAGGCCAAGGGCGAGGCGCGCTACGACGTCCGCCTCACGGTCGACGACGGGGCCGAACTGCACTGGCTGCCCGAGCAGTTGATCTCCGCGTGCGAGAGTGACCTGCGCGTCACCACGCGGGCCGAACTCGCTCCGGGCGCCCGGCTCGTGCTGCGTGAGGAGCAGGTGCTCGGCCGCACCGCAGAGGAGCCCGGCCGGCTCACCAGCCGGCTCACCGTCCACCGCGCGGGCCGCCCCCTGCTCGACCAGGAACTGGCCTGCGGCCCCGGCGCACCCGGCGGCTGGGACGGCCCCGCCGTGCTCGCGGGACACCGGGCGCTCGGTCAACTCGCCGTCGTAAGGCCCGAGTTCGAGAACGGCAAGCCGTCGCCCGCGCTGCTCGGCGAGTATGCCGCGCTGACGCCGCTCGCCGGGCCCGCCGTCCTGGTCACGGCCCTCGCGTCCGACGCGCTGCGGCTGCGCGGAACGCTCGACGACGCCCTGCGCCGCCTGTCCTGAACGACGGCCCCAAGGGGCCCGGCCGGTCCGAACCAAACGACCGTACGGGCCCATTCCGCTCACCGGGACGAGTTATACCGTTTATCGGATTGGTAAAGAACGTCAACTGTCCCTGTTGTCGGGGGTGGTGCAGGCGCAAGGATCCCCGTACTGATCGAGAACCCGATCGAAGTAATGATCGAATCGATGTACGGAGGACTCAGTTGAGACGGACTCGACTTACCAGTCGAAGCAGCCGGACGGCGGTGATCGGCTCCGCCGGAACCCTGGTGGCGGCGACCCTGATTGCGGGAGCCATGGCGGCGCCCGTCGCCAGCGCGGACTCCCGGAGCGGCCAGGACCGTGAGGCCCACGGTGCGGCCGTCGCGGCGGCCCGTGCCGCCAAGGCCGGCATCGACTGGAAGGACTGCCCCGCCGACTGGGGCATAGCCAAGCCCATCCAGTGCGGCTGGGTGACGGTGCCGCTCGACTACGCGAAGCCGTACGGCAAGCAGATCAAGCTCGCTGTCGACCGCATAGGCTCCACCGGCACCAAGGACGAGCGCCAGGGCGCCCTCGTCTACAACCCGGGCGGCCCCGGCGGCTCCGGCATGCGCTTCCCGACGCGCGTGACCACCAAGAACCCGCTCTGGACGAAGACTTCGAAGGCGTACGACTTCGTGGGCTTCGACCCGCGCGGCGTCGGCCACTCCGCGCCGATCTCCTGCATCGACCCGCAGGAGTTCGTGAAGGCCCCGAAGGCCGACCCGGTCCCCGACTCCGAGGCCGACAAGCTCGGCCAGCGCAAGCTCGCCAAGGAGTACGCGGACGGCTGCGCCGAGCGCAGCGGCGACATGCTGCCGCAGATGACCACGCCGAACACCGCGCGCGACCTCGACGTCATCCGCGCCGCCCTCGGCGAGAAGAAGCTCAACTACCTGGGCGTCTCCTACGGCACGTACCTGGGCGCCGTCTACGGCACGCTCTTCCCGGGCCACGTCCGCCGCATGGTCGTCGACAGCGTCGTCGACCCGTCGCGCGACAACATCTGGTACGAGGCCAACCTCGGCCAGGACGTCGCCTTCCAGGGCCGCTGGAACGACTGGACCTCGTGGGTGGCCAAGAACGACGCCTCCTTCCACCTCGGTGACACGCAGGCCAAGGTCGAGGACCAGTGGCTGAAGCTGCGCGCCGCCGCCAAGAAGAACCCCATCGGCGGCGTCGTCGGCCCCGCCGAGCTGATCGCCTTCTTCCAGAGCGCCCCGTACTACGACTCGTCGTGGGTGCCGGTCGCGCAGGTGTGGAGCAAGTACGTCGCCGGCGACACCCAGGCGCTCGTCGACGCCGCGGCCCCCGACATGGCGGACACCGCGGGCAACGCCTCGTCGGAGAACGGCAACGCGGTATACACCGCCGTCGAGTGCGCCGACGCCAAGTGGCCCACCAGCTGGCAGAAGTGGGACCGCGACAACACGCGTCTGCACAAGGACTATCCGTTCATGACGTGGGCGAACGCGTGGATGAACCTGCCGTGCGCCACCTGGCCCACCAAGCAGCAGACCCCCGTGAACGTGAAGACCGGCAAGGGACTGCCCGCCGTCCTGATCGTCCAGTCCACCCGTGACGCGGCCACCCCCTACAAGGGCGCCGTCGAGCTGCACCAGCGCTTCAAGGGCTCGCGCCTGATCACCGAGAAGGACGCCGGCTCCCACGGTGTCACCGGCCTGACCAACCCGTGCATCAACGACCGGGTCGACACCTACCTGCTCACCGGCAAGACGGACAGCAAGGACGTGACGTGCGCCCCGCACGCCACGCCCAAGCCGTAACCACCGTCCCGCGGTGAACACATGATGGCCCGGCCTCCCCAGGAGGCCGGGCCATCATCATGCCGCCGCTGCCGGGCGCTCGATCCGCCCCGGCTCAGCTCAGCGGCATCCGCGGGAACTTGCGGGCCTTGTCCTTGGCCGCTTCGGCCTCGGCCTTGACGTCGGCCGCGTACTTGTCGACGTACTCCTGGCCGGACAGGCCGAGGATGGCGTAGATGATCTCGTCGGTGACCGCGCGGAGAATCGCCTTCTCGCCGTCCATGCCCGCGTAGCGCGAGAAGTCCAGGGGCTCGCCGAAGCGGATCGTCACGCGGTGGAGGTTCGGGATGACCTGGCCGGGCGGCTGCGCCTCGAACGTGCCGATCATCGCGCAGGGGATCACCGGGACCTGCCCCTTGAGCGCCATCGCGGCCACGCCGACCTTGCCCTTGTAGAGGCGCCCGTCGTGCGAGCGCGTGCCCTCCGGGTAGATGCCGAGCAGCTCGCCCTTGCTCAGCACGCCGAGGCCCTCGCGGATCGCGGCCTGGCCCGCCGCTTTGCCGGAGCGGTCCACGGGGATCTGTCCGGCGCTGCGGAAGAACGCGGCGGTCAGCCGGCCCCTGATGCCGGGCCCCGTGAAGTACTCCGCCTTCGCCAGGAACGTGATGCGCCGCTTCAGGATGGCCGGCATCAGGAAGTGGTCCGAGAAGGACAGGTGGTTGCCCGCGACGATCGCCGCGCCCGACTCCGGCACATGGTCGAGCCCCTCGATCCGGGGCCGGAACATCAGCCGCAGCAGTGGGCCCAGAATCACGTACTTGAGCAGTCGGTAGAACATGCTGGGCCGCCTTCCCCGTGGATCCAGATGCGTGCGCACAGTAACCAATCGTCGGCCCGCGCGCGAGAGCCCGTTCGGACCTCGCCGGGCCTCCGGCCGGGGGACCGCACGGCGCGTCCGCTTGGCGGCCGCCCGGGACGGGGAGTCCCCTGGCCTCCCTTCGTCCCGCATCCTCACCGGAGGTCCCGTGATGCGTCCGCTCGTTCTCGCCGCCGCCGCAGCCCTCACCGCCCTCGCCACGGCCGGCCCCGCCCGAGCCACCGCCACCGACCCGCCCGCGCCCCAGGGGCTCTTCCTCACCGTCTCCGGGGATCAGGGCTCGTGGATGCGCGGTGAGCTGCTGCGCTGCGAGCCGGCGGCGTCCGGACACCATCCCCACGCGTCAGAAGCGTGCGTCGCACTCGACGGGGCGCAGGGGAATCTGGACGCGCTGAACCCGGACCCGGAGATGTGCACCCAGGTCTACGCCCCGGTCACCGTGAGCGCGAACGGCACGTACCGCGGCAAGAAGATCACCTGGAAGAAGACGTTCGCCAACGCCTGCACGATGAACGCGTCGACCGGGTCCGTCTTCCGCTTCTGACGCGCGGGACCCGCTCTCGCGCGGCACCGGGCCATGCGTCAGGTGCTGCGCGACGCGGCCATCCCGAGGGTGAGCAGACCGAGCACGACCCAGCCGAACCACAGCCAGCCGTTGCTCCCGAGCGCCACCGTGTAGGCCGTCACCGCGACGAGGGCGCCTATGGTGAGCACCCCCATCGTCTTCATCGATCCGGGCATGGCCCGCCTCCTCCCGGCAACCCGGACGGCGTAGCGCCCGGACCACGGCTGAACACCATGGTCACCCCTCAGGGGCGCCGGGCGCTACCGGCCGCGCGTGTTCAGTGAGGCGAGATAGGCGTTGTACGCGACAAGCTCCTGGTCACCGTCGCGGTCCGCGGCCCGGTCCTTGCGGCGCGCCTGCCGGTCCTCGGACTTCTTCCACTGGAAGAGCAGCGCGAGCAGTACGAGCACCGAGGGCACCTCACTGAACGCCCAGGCGATGCCGCCCGCCGCCGTCTGGTCCGCCAGCGCGTCGATCCCGAGCGAGGCCGGCGGGTGCTCGTACGTGCCGATCATCGGCCCGGACGCCATCATCAGCGCGATGCCGAAGAACGCGTGGAAGGGCATGCCCGCGAAGAGCTCCAGCATCCGCATCACATAGCCGGGGCGGTGCGGGCCCGGGTCCACACCCATGATCGGCCAGAAGAAGACCAGGCCGACGGCGAGGAAGTGCACCATCATGCCGATGTGCCCGACCTTCGAACCCATCAGGGTGTCGAAGATCGGCGTGAAGTAGAGCGCGTACAGGCTCGCGATGAACAGCGGGATCGTGAACGCGGGATGCGTGATGATCCGCAGGTACCGGCTGTGCAGCAGCATCAGGAGCAGCTCGCGCGGCCCCTTCGAGCCGCGCCGCGCCACCGGCATCGCCCGCAGCGCGAGCGTGATCGGCGCGCCCATCAGGAGCAGGATCGGCGACAGCATGCTGATCACCATGTGCTGCACCATGTGCACGGAGAACATGACCATGCCGTAGTCGTTCAGCTTGGTGCACATCACCAGCATCACGGTCAGCACGCCGATGACGAACGACAGCGTGCGGCCCACCTGCCAGCGGTCACCGCGCCGCGCGAGCCGCACGACACCCCAGCCGTACAGGCCGAGAGCCACCAGGCACCCGATCAGGAAGAAGGGGTCCGCCGACCATGCGAGGCCTCGCCCCAGCGTGAACGGCGGCAGATCCATGTTCATGCCGTGCCCGCTGTGATCCATCCGCCGGCTCCTGATTGGTACTGGTTATGGGCTGTCTGTCCGCACCAGAGTAGAACTGCCCCCGGTCGCGGTCGCGACCGGGGGCAGACTCTTCAAGAGCGAACTACAGAACGCACTCCGCCTCGGCGTACCGCTCCTGCGGAACCGTCTTCAGCGTCTCGACGGCCTCGGCGAGCGACACCATCACGATGTCCGTGCCGCGCAGCGCCGTCATCATGCCGAACTCGCCGCGGTGCACGGCCTCGACGGCGTGCCAGCCGAAGCGCGTGGCGAGCACCCGGTCGTACGCGGTCGGGGTGCCGCCGCGCTGCACGTGACCGAGGATCACCGGGCGGGCCTCCTTGCCGAGGCGCTGCTCCAGCTCGCCGGAGAGCCGCGTGGCGATGCCCGCGAAGCGCTCGTGGCCGTACATGTCCTTGACGCCCTCGTCGAACTCCATGGAGCCGGGGGCGGGCTTGGCGCCCTCGGCGACCACGACAATGGCGAACTTCTTGCCCGCGGAGAACCGTTCACCGACCTTCGCGGCCAGCTCCTCGATGTCGAAGGGGCGCTCCGGCACGACGATGGCGTGGGCGCCCGCGGCCATGCCCGAGTGCAGCGCGATCCAGCCGGTGTGACGGCCCATGACCTCGACGATCAGGACGCGCTGGTGGGACTCGGCGGTCGTCTTGAGGCGGTCGAGCGCCTCGGTCGCGACGCCGACGGCCGTGTCGAAGCCGAAGGTGACGTCCGTGACGGCGATGTCGTTGTCGATCGTCTTCGGTACGCCGACGATCGGGAGGCCGCTGTCGGACAGGAGGCGGGCCGCCTTCAGCGTGCCCTCTCCGCCGATCGGGATGATCGCGTCAAGACCCAGATCCGCGACATGGCCCTTGGCCCGCTCCACGCCGTCGCGCAGATGCGCGGGCTGGACCCGCGACGAGCCGAGGATCGTGCCGCCGCGGGCGAGGATGCCGCCCACCGCGTCCAGGTCGAGCTTGCGGTAGTCGCACTCCAGCAGGCCCTTCCAGCCGTCGTGGAAGCCGATGACCTCGTCGCCGTGGTCGACGACGGCACGGTGCACGACCGAACGAATCACGGCGTTCAGGCCGGGGCAGTCTCCGCCGGAGGTGAGGACACCAATACGCATAGCCCGAGAACCTTTGCAAAGTGGGCCGATGACCGGACCACTTTGTCCGGCTGGATCCCCGCCACCCTACCGGCGGGAGGGGGCGGGGCCGCACCTGACGTCCGCCTGCTGGACTGACGCGCTCACTTGTGCGGAACAGCGATCAGGCGGGCTGCTGAGCCGACGCGATCCGCTCGTTGCGCAGCGCCTCGTACCAGCGGTCGTCGACCGGCGGCAGCGCGTTGACATCGAGGGCCAGCTTCAGGAGCAGGTCCGCGATCAGCGGGTTGCGGGCGAGGACGGGGCCGTGCATGTACGTGCCGAACACCGTGTCGTTGAACGCGCCCTCCGTGCCGTCACCCGTGCCGTTGCCCTTGCCGATCTGCACGCGCGCGAAGGGCCGCGCCGACGGGCCGAGGTGCGTGATGCCCTGGTGGTTCTCGAAGCCTGTCAGCGGGGGGAGCCCCAACTGCGGGTCGATGTCGCCCAGTACGTCGCCGACGCACCGCTCGCCCTCACCGCGCGTGGACACCACGTCGAGCAGGCCGAGGCCCTGCTCGCGCTCGCCCAGGTCGTTGATGAACTCGTGGCCGAGGATCTGGTATCCGGCGCAGACCGAGAAGACGATCGCGCCGTTGGCCACGGCGCGCTGGAGACCGCCGTCACGCCGAAGCCGCTCCGCGGCGAGACGCTGCGGCCGGTCCTCACCGCCGCCGATCAGATAGATGTCGCCGGAGGTGGGTACCGGCTGGTCGCTGCGCACGTCGAGCCGGTGCACGTCGAGGCGGCGCTGGTGGGCGCGGCGCTCCACGACGAGGGCGTTGCCCTGGTCGCCGTACGTGCTCAGGAGGTCGGGGTAGACCCAGACCAGACGAAGGCCGTTGTCGCTCATGCTCATGAATCCTCTGCGGGGTCTCAGTTGCCGACGCGGCGGCGGACGTCCTGGAACGCGGTGTAGTTGGCGATCAGCTCGATCCGCCCGGGAGGGGCGGACTGCACCGCCTCGTCGACGCTCTCGCAGACCCGGAAGTCCAGGCCGGCGACCTCGAGCCGCACGGCGAGGTCGAGCCTGCGGTCGCCGATCACGAAGATCGGGTGACCGGCCAGACGTGTGTAGTCGACGTCCCACAGCCAGGAGGTGTCGGTGCCGTCGGCGCCGCGCGCGTTGACCGAAAGGATCACCGGTGTCGGCGGCGGGTCGATCAGGGAAAACGTTTCGAGCCAGCCCGCCGGGTTCTTCGCGAGCAGCAGCCGCAGGTCGCGGCCGAGGAACTGCACGACGTCGTAGCGTCCGGCGACCGCCTGCACCTGGTACATGCGCTCGAGGGCCACCTGGGGCGGCACGCCGAAGCATGCGGCGACGGCGGCCGACGAGGTCGCGTTCGCCTTGTTGGCGCGGCCGGGGAGCTGGAGGTGGATCGGCCAGGCCGAGCCGTGCGGGTCGAGGACGTAGTCGCCCTGGAGCGCCCAGCTGGGCGTCGGACGGCGGAAGCCGCACTCGCCGCAGTACCAGTCGTCGCCGGGGCGCTGCATCACGCCGCCGCACGACGGGCAGGACCACGCGTCGTCCTTCCACTCCTGGCCGGCGGCGACCCACACCACGTTCGGCGAGGAGGAGGCGGCCCAGACGACCAGCGGGTCGTCCGCGTTCGCGATCACGATCGCCTTCGAACCGGCCAGGCCCTCACGCCACCTCTCGGCGAGCATGCGGGTCTCGGCGGCGCGGTCGAGCTGGTCGCGCGAGAGGTTGAGCAGCGCGATCGCCTTGGGGGCGGTGTCGCGGGCGACGCCCGCCAGGTACTTCTCGTCGACCTCGATCACGCCGAACTTCGCGTCCGAGCCGCCGGCGAGTGCCGAGGTGATGCCGGCGGGCATGTTCGCGCCGAGCGCGTTCGACACGACGGGGCCGGCGGCGCGCAGGGCCTCCGCGATCAGCCGCGTGGTGGTGGTCTTGCCGTTCGTCGCCGAGACGAGCACCACGTCCAGATGCTGCGCAAGCCGCCCGAGCAGCTCGGGGTCGAGCCTGAGCGCGACCTTGCCGCCGATCACCGATCCGCTGCCGCGGCCCGCCGCGCGGGACACCGCCGCGGCCGCCTTGCCCGCCGTGACGGCCAGCTTGGCCCGCGGAGTCAGCGGCTCCGAGTTGCCTGACATCGTTCTGGATCCTCCTTGCGTACGGCGCCGCGCCTGCCCCCGGCATCGCTTGGTGGAGTCAGCCTATCGAGACCCACCTTTGCGCCCGAACCGCGGCACCACCCCGGATCCGGGGCTCGCCCTGACCGTACCCTTACGGCCATGCGACACGGCTCGATCCCGGGCGCCTCAGGGCGCGTACGACCCCTGACCCTGCTCGGTGATCCCGTGCTGCACACGCCCTGCGAGGAGGTGACAGAGTTCGGGCCCTCGCTCGGCCGCCTGGTGGAGGACCTGTTCGCGACGATGTACGCCGCCCGGGGCGTGGGCCTCGCGGCGAACCAGATCGGCGAGTCCGCGCGGGTGTTCGTGTACGACTGCCCCGACGACGAGGACGTCCGTCACCTCGGGCACATCGTGAACCCGCGGCTCGTCGACGCGGACGGGGTGGTCGTGCGCGGCCCGGAGGGCTGTCTGTCGCTGCCGGGCCTGGAGGCGGGCACGCCCCGCTTCGACCATGCCCGCGTCGAGGGCGTGGACCTGCGGGGCGAACCTCTGGTCGTGCACGGCACGGGCTGGTTCGCCCGCTGCCTCCAGCACGAGTGCGACCACCTGGAGGGGCGGGTCTACACGGACCACGTCACGGGGTGGCGCCGCCGCAGGGTCCTGCGCCAGGCGGCGCGGGCCCCCTGGGCGACCGACGCAGCGTCCTGAGGCCCTAGAAGCCCGGCCCGCCCACCTTGTCGCCCGCCGCGGCGAGCCTGCCCCACAGCAGGTCGGCGAGGCTGCGCACCAACTCGCTTCGCGAGCAGGGCCTTTCGCCGAGCCACCAGTCACCCGCGGCGTGCATCATGCCGACGATTCCGTGGCCCCAGACGCGCGCGAGCTGCTGGCTGCCGGGGCCGAGATCGACGCGCTCCTCGATGACCTCGGCGAGCTCCTCGCCCATGCGGCGCAGCAGGGGAGCGGAGTGCTTGCCGACGTAGAAGCCCTGCTCGCCCGGTGCCGCGCTCTCGGACACGCTCTCCGAGGGGTGCATGAGGAAGCGGTACACCTGAGGCCGGGCCTCGATCGCCGCGAGATAGGTGTCGAGCGTCGACTCGACCCGCTCACGGCGATCGGCCGGGGCGTCGAGCGCGGCCCGCAGCGAGGCGAGGAGCGCGTCGGTGTGGCGCTTGGCGAGCGCGGCGTAGAGGCCGCCCTTGTCGCCGAAGTGCCGGTACAGGATCGGCTTGGTGATGCCCGCCTCGGCCGCGATGGCGTTCATGGACGCACCGGGCCCGTCGCGGAGCACCACGCGGTCCGCGGCCTCCAGCAGCTCTCGCCGCCGGCGCTCGGCAGACGTCTGCTGTTCCGTCCGCTGTGTGGTCTCCATGAGGTTTCTCCCCGCCCGTGCGATGGCCTGACGCACGCGAAACGTAACACTCGACCCCCTGGGTGCATCGAACGGGCTGCCGGGAGTTGACAGGGGCTACTGGCGAGTAACAGACTGCCGTTACCGCAAGTAACGTGTGAAGTGTACGCAGTGCTGGAGGGGTCATGGCCGAGTTCACGATGGATCTGAACGACGAGCAGAAGGAAGTCAGGGACTGGCTCCACGGGTTCGCCGCCGATGTGATCCGTCCCGCGGCCGCCGAGTGGGACGAGCGCGAAGAGACGCCGTGGCCGGTCATCCAGGAAGCCGCCAAGATCGGAATCTACTCCCTGGACTTCTACGCGCAGCAGTTCTTCGACCCGACGGGTCTCGGCATCCCGATGGCCATGGAGGAGCTGTTCTGGGGCGACGCGGGCATAGCCCTGTCGATCGTCGGCACCGGGCTCGCCGCGGTCGGCGTCCTCGCCAACGGCACCGAGGATCAGATCGGCACCTGGATCCCCCAGATGTACGGCGACGCCAACGATGTCAAGGTCGCGGCCTTCTGCTCGTCAGAGCCGGACGCCGGATCCGACGTCGCCTCCATGCGCACCCGCGCCGTCTACGACGCGGCCAAGGACGAGTGGGTCCTCAACGGCACCAAGACCTGGGCGACCAACGGTGGCATCGCGAACGTCCACGTCGTCGTCGCCGTCGTCGACCCCGAGCTCGGCTCCAAGGGCCACGCCTCCTTCATCGTCCCGCCGAACACGCCGGGCCTGTCCCAGGGCCAGAAGTTCAAGAAGCACGGCATCCGCGCCTCGCACACCGCCGAGGTCGTCCTCGAGGACGTACGCGTCCCCGGCTCCTGTCTGCTCGGCGGCAAGGACAAGCTCGACGAGCGCATGGCGCGCGCCCGTGAGCGTGCCAAGGCCGGTGGCGGCGAGCGCGTGAAGAACGCCGCCATGGCCACGTTCGAGGCGTCCCGCCCGGCCGTCGGCGCGATGGCGGTGGGCACGGCCCGCGCCGCCTACGAGGAGGCCCTGGAGTACGCCAAGACGCGTACGCAGTTCGGCCGCCCGATCATCGACAACCAGGGCGTTGCCTTCCAGCTCGCCGACATGCGCACGCAGATCGACGCGGCGCGGCTCCTGGTGTGGCGTGCCTCCTGGATGGCGAGCACGGGCAAGAAGTTCGAGTCGGCCGAGGGCTCCATGTCGAAGCTCTTCGCGAGCGAGACCGCCAAGAAGGTCACCGGCCAGGCCATCCAGATCCTCGGCGGCAACGGCTTCACCCGCGAGTACCCCGTCGAGCGCATGCACCGCGACGCCGCGATCTACACGATCTTCGAGGGCACCAGCGAGATCCAGCGCCTGGTGATCGCCCGCACGCTCTCGGGCCTGCCGGTCCGCTAGGGCCTCTCGTTTGGATCAGGCTGCGCTCGCGGGGTCTGGCACGCACATCTGCGGCGTTGTCGTCAATCACCGACTCCCTCAAGCTCTCGGCTGCGCTCGAGCAGGGGCGGCCCCCATCGCGTCGCCTCAATCCTCCGCCTTGCAGCTGCACGCTCCCCCAAGCTCTCGGCTGCGCTCGAGCAGGGGGGGACCCCCCATGACCCGCTCCCTGATCCAGCCTGATCCGAACGAAAGACCCTAGCCAAGTCGGCCGGTGCCCCTCGCGCGGCGCGGGGCACCGGCTTCAGTGGCCGTGCCGCAGTGGTCAGAGCCGGGCGGCGACCTTGCGGGCGATGTCGCCGGAGGGCCGTGCGGAGTACGCCGGGTGGTCGCGGACCTCGAGCTGCCGTCCCTTGTCTGTACGGATGGCCCGCCGGGGCGGGTGCACGTGTGCGCCCGCCCCAGCCGGCCGTCACTCGTCCCCGGCGGCAGCCGACAGCGCCGCGGCCGGGTCGTGGGCCGCGGGCCCTGCCGGGAGCCAGCGGTCGTGGCTCTTGCGGTACGGCCACCAGCGGCCGTCGCGGCCCAGGCGCGCCTGCGCACCCGTGCCGGTGGCCGTCCACCGGTTGCGGGTCACCCGCAACGGCGGGCGCTCCCCGGCGTCCCAGGCCGCTTCGACGGCGGTACGCGCGCGTGCCGCCGTCTCCGCGTCCGGCGTCCACTCGTCCTCCAGGACGGACAGGGCAGCGGTGCCGCCGTGTTCCCACGCCAGCACCGCCGCCGCGAGGCTCTCGCGGTCCCGACCCGAACCCTCCGCGAGCCGGGCCCCGATCCACGCCTCGGGCGCGCCCGCAGCCAGCCGGACAGCGTCCTGATCAATCGTCAACTCATCTTCCGGAGCGCGAAGTTCGTGACCGGGAGTCAGCGCATCCGTCAGCATCCCGTGCGCCTCGGCCGCCGCCCGCGCCCCGAGGAACTCCAGCGCCGCCACATCCGTCCCGGCGGGCGGCTCCGTCTCCGTATCCAGCGACGGCACGACCGCCGCCTCGGGCGGCACCGGGGGAGCGGCGGGCAGCGGCGGCAGAATGCTCCCGGCCGCGAACGCCTCAATGGCGTCGACGCCGTCCGCGTCCACCGGCCCCTCGTCGGTCTCCTCGTCCGCGGATCCGGCCGAGGCGGACGCGACGCTGCGCACCTGGAGTTCGTCGAGCAGCACCCGCTCGCCGCGCCCGCGCATCAGCAGCAGTACGAACGGATCCTGGTCGAGGAGACGGGCCAGCTGATAGCAGAGCGCCGCCGTGTGGGCACAGTGGTCCCACGCGTCACACCCGCAGTGCGGCTCCAAGTCGCCGATACCGGGCAGCAGTTCCACGCCGGACGCCGCCGCGTCCTCGACCAGGTGCGGCGGCATCTCACGGTCGAGCAGCGCCGCGATGTGCCCGGCCCGCTCGACCGCCATCCCGAGGAACCGGTCCCACTCCTCCTCGCTCAGCCGTTGCAGCAGCACGTCGGCGCGGTACACGGCGCCACCCCGGTCCTTGACGAGCGCGGTGACCCGCCCCGGCCGCACCGAGACGGCCCCCACGGACCCGCCGCGCGCCAGTGCGCGCCCCGCCTTCAGCTGCTGAAGGTCGAGTGCCGTGTCCTCCAGCGCCTTGAGCCAGGTCTGCCCCCACCACGACTGCGCGAAGCCACGCCCCTGGACGGCCGCCAGCGCCGCGAAGACGCGCTCCTCATCCGCTGCGTCGGCCCCGTCACTGTCGCCTTCGGTGTCGAACAGGTCGTCGTCATACTCGTGACGGTCCGTCATCGTGCGCCCCCTCGCAGCTCGACCAGATCGGCCAGTTCGGAATCGGTCAGTTCGGTCAGGGCGGCCTCGCCGGAGCCGAGCACCGCGTCGGCCAACTCCCGCTTGCGTACCAGCATGTCGGCGATTCGGTCCTCGATCGTCCCCTCCGCGATCAGCCGGTGGACCTGCACCGGCCTGTTCTGCCCGATCCGGTACGCGCGGTCCGTCGCCTGCGCCTCGACCGCGGGGTTCCACCAGCGGTCGTAGTGGACGACGTGTTCGGCGCGGGTGAGGTTGAGACCCGTACCCGCGGCCTTGAGGGAGAGCAGGAAGACCGGCACCTCGCCCTCCTGGAAGCGCCCCACCATCGCCTCGCGCGCGGCGATGGGCGTGCCGCCGTGGAGGAACTGCGAGGCCACGCCGCGAGCAGCCAGATGCTGCTCGATCAGGCGCCCCATCTGCACGTACTGGGTGAAGACCAGCACGCTCGCGTCCTCGGAGAGGATCGTGTCGAGCAGTTCGTCGAGCAGTTCCAGCTTGCCGGAGCGGCCGGGGATACGTGGCGCGTCCTCTTTGAGGAACTGGGCCGGGTGGTTGCAGATCTGCTTGAGCCCGGTGAGGAGTTTGACGATCAGCCCGCGCCGGGCGATGCCGTCCGCTCCGGAGATCTCGGCGAGTGTCTCGCGCACCACGGCCTCGTAGAGCCCGGTCTGTTCGGTGGTGAGCGACACGGCGCGGTCGGTCTCGGTCTTCGGCGGAAGCTCGGGCGCGATGCCGGGGTCCGACTTGCGGCGCCTGAGCAGGAAGGGGCGCACGAGTTGGGAGAGGCGCTGGGCGGCGCCGGGGTCCTTGCCCTCCTCGACCGCGCGGGCGTATCGCGTGCGGAACGTGCCGAGCTTTCCGAGCAGCCCCGGGGTCGTCCAGTCGAGGATGGCCCACAGCTCGGACAGGTTGTTCTCCACGGGGGTGCCGGTGAGCGCCACGCGCGCGCGTGCACCGATGGTCCGCAGCTCCTTCGCGGTCGCCGAGTGCGGGTTCTTGACGTGCTGCGCCTCGTCGGTGACGACCATGCCCCAGTCGACGCCCGCGAGCTGCGTGGCGTCGAGCCGCATCGTGCCGTACGTGGTGAGCACGAATTCACCGGGATCGAGGTCCTCCAGGCTGCGGCGCCCGCCGTGGAAGCGGCGTACAGGGGTGCCGGGCGCGAACCTCTCGATCTCGCGCTGCCAGTTGCCCATGAGGGACGTGGGGCAGACGACGAGCGTCGGGGCGGCGGTCTCCGGGGCGTCCTGCCGGTGCAGGTGGAGGGCGATCAGCGTGATCGTCTTGCCGAGGCCCATGTCGTCGGCGAGGCAGGCGCCGAGGCCGAGGGAGGTCATCCGGGCCAGCCAGTTCAGGCCGCGCAGCTGGTAGTCGCGCAGGTCGGCGGCCAGCGCGGCGGGCTGTCCGACGGGCGCCATGCCCTCCGGGTCGGCGAGCCGCTCCCGCAACTCCGCAAGCCAGCCCGTCGGGTGGACGTCGACGCGGCGGCCGTCGACCTCCGTGGAGCCCGTCAGGACCGCGCCGAGCGCGTCGATCGGCGTGACCTTGCGGTCCTGGTGCTCGCGGGCGCGCCGGGCCTCCTCGGGGTCGACGAGGACCCACTGGTCGCGCAGTCGCACGACGGGCCGGTTGGCTTCGGCGAGCCGGTCGAGCTCCTCCCGGCTCAGCTCCTGGTCGCCCAGCGCGAAGCGCCAGTTGAACGCGAGGAGGGCGTCCGCTGAGAGGAATGACGGGGTGGTCGTCCGGAATCGGTCAGGGTCCTCCCCGCCGGGTGCCCCCTCGCCCGGAGGGCCGATGACCGCGCGTGCGCTCAGCCGGCGGGCCAGCTGCCGGGGCCAGTGCACGTCGACACCCGCCGCCGCGAGGGCCCGCGCGCCGGCGCCCAGTAGGTCGGTGACCTCCTCGTCCGCCAGGTCGAGGGTGTCCGGGACGGCCGCCGAGAGCAGCGGCGCGAGGGGCGTCCAGGCGCGGGCGGCGCGCCGCAGCGCGAGCAGGGTGTCCATGCGGGCCCGCGGCCCGAAGGCCTTGGCCGAAGCGCCTGACGCCGCCCAGACCTCGGTGGCGTCGGCGACCAGCGCGGGGTCGCTGACGCTGTGCATCTGGAGCACGGCGCGGAAGGCGACGCGTTGCTCGTCCTCGGCTTCCGCTACGGCCCGGTCGACGCCCGGCACCTCGACGCGCAGCGAGATCCGCACGCCCGCGTCGTGTCCCGCGGCGACATCGGCGGCCCACGCGCGGTGTTCGGGCACCTGCAGCGGCTCGGTCGCGGCGAAGGCCGGCGCGCCCGCCGCGAGGCTCGCCGCTGGGGAGCGGGGCAGAGTGTCGGCGACGGAGTCGAGGAAGGCGCGCAGCAGCGCCTCGGGCGCGGGGAGGCGGAGGGGCTCCGGTCCGTCCAGGGGTGTCGCGTGCGCCTCGGGCGGCATCGCGGCGGCCAGTTCCCTGACCCGCTCCAGGTCCTCGGCCCGCAACGGGCCCGCGCGCCAGGCGTCGTGATCGGTCGCGGTGAGCCCGGGCAGCAGCAGGCCGCGCGCCGCGAACTGGAGGGCGAGCACGGAGGCGGCGCCCCAGAAGACGGCGGTCGGGTGCGCCTGCGCGGTGGCACGCGCACGCGTGAGAACCGGCAGCGCGGCGCGTACGGGCAGCAGGACGGCGGGTACGGACGCGCGCTCGGCACCGGCGTCTGCGGGCAGGGCGAGACTCAGCTCCTCGGGCGTGCCGGCCTCCGTGTGCGGCGGCCGGCCGCCGTCGGGGCGCCAGAAGGCGACTCTTCCTTCGCGTGCCGGGTCGCTGGGCACGAAGACCGCGCAGCAGCGGACCAGTTCGGAGATCTCGGGGAGTGTTGCCACGGGACGCCTGTGGGCAGCGATGACGTATTCCTCAAATTTGACTACCGGACAGAATCGCCGAGGATACCCCAAGACTCCGCCCGGCGTGCCGCGTCACAAGGTGACGCCGGTCACTCCTGCCCAAAAGGGGTGGAGCTAGCCCCCCTCCAGGGGCGGTGCTAACCCCGCGCGTAGTCGGGTGGTGGCCTCATGGTGTCCAAGGCCGCTGATTTCTAGGTTTGTTGAGGTCAGGCCGTCTCGTGAGCAGGGCGTCCGGACGGTACGTCCATCCCCACACCTCTCGCCACACCCCGCCACGCCCATCGCCGTGCCCATCGCAGGCCTATCGCCATGCCCAGAGACCGGAGACCTTGCCATGACCCTGGCCGTCGAACCCGTAGTGGACCATTCCTCAGGTACGAACGGGACGCAGCCGCAAGGAAGCGAGTTCACGCCGCTGCTGCGCACCGTCAAGAGCCAGGACCTCCTGGAGCGGCGCACCGGGTGGTACGTGCGCAACATCGCGCTGAACGCCCTGTCCCTCGCCGCCGTCGGCACGGGCATGGCGCTCATCGGCGGTTCCTTGTGGGTCCTCGCCCTCGCTCCCGTCCTCGCCGTGCTCTGCGCGCGCACCGCCTTCGTGGGGCACGACGCCGGCCACGCGCAGATCACCGGCAACCGCGCCGTGAGCCGGCTCATCGGGCTCATCCACGGCAATCTCCTGCTCGGCATGAGCTACAGCTGGTGGAACGACAAGCACAACCGGCACCACGCCAACCCCAACCACATCGACAAGGACCCCGACGTCGCCGCCGACGTCCTCGTCTTCACGAGCAAGCAGGCCGCGACGCGCTCCGGCTTCCGCCGCTGGCTCACCCGCAACCAGGCCTGGCTGTTCTTCCCGCTGACCCTCCTGGAGGGCCTCGCCCTGAAGCTGTCCGGCTTCCAGGACCTGCGCCGCCAGGCCCCGCGTGAACGCGCCGTGGAAGGACTCCTCCTCGTCGCCCACGTCGTCGGCTACGCGGCCCTGCTCTTGACCACCATGCCGCTAGGCCACGCCCTCGCCTTCGCGGCGATCCACCAGGCACTCTTCGGCCTGCACCTCGGTATGGCCTTCGCGCCGAACCACAAGGGCATGGAGATGCCCGACCCGGACGGCGAGCGCTGGGGCCACCTGCGCCGCCAGGTGCTCACCTCCCGCAACATCAAGGGCGGCGCACTGACCGACTGGTTCCTCGGCGGCCTCAACTACCAGATCGAGCACCACCTCTTCCCGAGCATGCCCCGCCCCCACTTGCGCCTGGCCCAGCCCCTCGTCAAGGCCCACTGCCGCGAACTGGGCATCCCCTTCACGGAGACCGGTCTCGTCGACTCCTACCGGCAGGCCCTGCGCCACATGTACGAGGTCGGGGAGCCGCTGCGCATGGAGTGACCCGCCTTCCCGGCGCGTCCTGTGCGGCCCTGAGCCCCGGGTTCCTTGTCCGGGACTCAGGGCGTGCGTCCTGCCTGGGGCTGCGCGGGGCTGCGCGGGACTCAGGGGTGCGTCAGGGTGGAGGCTCAGGGGCGTCTCAGGGTCGTGAACAGGAACCGCCCGGGCCGCGAGTCCGTTTCAGAGAGTAGAGGCGGGGGCCCGCCTCTCATGGCGAGGGCGGTTTGCCGCCCCCGAAGGAGGCGACGGACATGTCGAGGAACGCGAAGATCGCCGCAGGAGGTGTGGCGGCCGGACTGATCCTGTTGATCTGGCTGCCCTGGTGGGCGTCACTCCTGATCGTGCTCGGGGTGCCCACAGCGGCTTATCTGGCGCTTGACCCCTCCCAGCGGCGCAGGCTCCGCCGCGCATCACGCAGGGAGATCGGCCGGTGACAGACGGTGCTACGGGCGGGTGGCCGCCGCCGCTGCCGTCGCCGAGCAGCTGTTGACGACGTCGCCGCTCGCCAACCTGGCGATCGTGTGGTCGGCGGGCGGCCGCGCGCCGTCCTCCACCCACGCGGTGAGCAGGTCGAACGCGGACCGGTAGCAGGGCAGCACGGGCCGCAGCCGGTCGGGATAGGTGTCGTAGAGACCATCGGTGTGCGTGCCGTCCTGCACGGTGTACGAGCGGTGCAGGCGGCCGCGGCCCCGGTCCTCGACCATCCGCCCGTACACATCGGCGTCGGCCGCGATCGGAAGCAGGGTGTCCAGGTCGCCCTGGAGCGTGATCAGCGGCTTGCCGATCCTCCCGCTCAGCCCGACCCGTGCGACGGCCCGGTGTACGGAGGCGGGGCGTGCCGCGTAGTCGTAGGAGACGTCGGACGCGCACGGCGCGAGCAGCTCGTCCGTCGTCGAACCCGCCGACGGGCCGGGGCACTTGGAGTCGTACGAGGGGTCGAACTCGGCGCGGTAGATCTTCTGCGTGATCCCCCAGTAGGCCTTCTGGTGGTAGGCCCACAGGAATTCGGACCCGCGCGCGAAGCCCACGCGATACAGATCGTCGTCGTCGGCCTTCCCGAGCCCGTAGGCGACGGCGGTCGGCAGTGAGGTGAGCGGGTTCGGGCCGTCCGTGGTCCAGAGGGTGCCCTCCCAGTCGACGCCACCGTCGTACAGCTCAGGATGGTTCTCCAGCTGCCAGCGCGTCAGATAGCCGGCGTTGGAGATCCCGGTCATGTACGTCCGGTGCGGGGCCCGCCCGTAGCGCTGGGCCACGGCCTTCTTCGCCGCTCTGGTGAGTTGAGTGGTCCGGTTGTTCCACTCGACGATCGCGTCGCCGGGGCGCTTTCCGTCGCGGTAGAAGTCGGGTCCGGTGTTGCCCTTGTCGGTCGCGGCGTAGGCGTAACCCTGGGCCAGGACCCGGTCGGAGATCGCCGCGTCCGTCGAGTACTGCTTACGGTTTCCGGGTGAGCCGGTCACCACGAGGCCGCCGTTCCAGTGGTCGGGCAGCCTGATCACGAACTGGGCGTCGTGTTGCCAGCCGTGCGTCGTATTGGTCTTGGAGCCGTCCGGGAAGTACCCGTCGATCTGCGAACCGGGGACGCCGGACGGGTTGCGGGTCCCCCTCGCGGTGAGGCCCGCCTGGTCGGCGGTGTCGGTGTACGGGGTTCCCGCCAGGGCCGATGTCGTCAAGTCGTCCAGGCAGGCGCTCTGTTGAAGAGCCGCACCCGGGACGTGCATCCGCTCCTGGTGTGCGCAGTGGGCCCCGCTCCCGCCGCTCTCCGTGGCGGCTCCTGCGGGCGCCGGCCCCGAGGCGGCCAGCGCCAGCAGGGCGGTGGCGAAGAGGGGGACTGTTCCGGGCACGCGCATGGGGAGCCTCCGCGACGACGAGGGATCGGCAGGGGTGACGAGCGGGGCCATCGTGCGGGCGGGACGGGTCACCGGGCCATGGGCCGGCGCCACATGGGGGAGGGGAGCGGTATGTGGGGCTCGGGGTTTGGGGCGGCGTGCGCGCGGCGGGACGGCGGCCCGCCGCGGGAGGAGTCAGGAGGGGCGTACGGCCATCTTGTCGAGCGCTTCCAGGAGGCCGGGCAGCTCTGGGCCCCGCCCCACGGGCAGCACCTCACCGGGCTCGTCGTCCAGGAGCACGAACGCGATGTCGTCCGTCCGGGCCACCATCGACCAGCCGGGACCGTCGGCCCGGAGCGTCCTGGCATCCCCGGACGCGAACGCCGACCGGACACGGCCCAGGGGCGGAGGGCTGTCCACGTAGGCGCGCACCTCGGCGAGGACCCGCCGGATGCCGGCGTGCGGGGCGCGGGTGCTCTGCGCCTCGGGGTCGCTTGCCGCGGGAGCGGCGGCGGTGGCGTTGCCGGAATCGCGGGTGGCCGTGCTGTCGGCGTCCGGGCGGTCAGAGCCCGTGCCGCCGGCCCCCTCCGGGGCCTTTGCGCCAGGCGCGCCCTCGGAGCCCTCTGTGCCGCCCGTGATGTCCGCGCCGCCCGTGCCGTCCGCCAAGAACGCACTGTCGTCGATCTGGCCCCGCCAGGACGCCCACTGGAGGGCGATCTCGTCGGCGCCGAGGCGCCGTTGGGCGGGGCCCCACGTCTGCGTGTTCGGCGGCGTGAGGGGCGGACCGTCCATGATCTCGGGGTCGTGCGCCGGGTCGTGCGGGGCGGGGACGCCCGGCGCGGACACGGACAGGGCGAGCGGCCACCCCGGCAGAGCCGAGACCACCGTGCGGTCGTCGGGCGACAACTCATACTCCATGCCGCAGTCCCAGGATGCGATGGCGACGGCGACGAGGGACACGTCGTCGATGATGACGGTCCAGCGCGCCCCCGCCCCGTCCTGCCCGAGTACGAGCCCATACCCGTCGGCGAGGGGTGCGAGCCCGAGTGCGGCGCATGCCTCCGGGTAGTCGTCCCCGAGCACGCTGGGGAACTTCGCAGGGGTCAGCAACACCGCCGTCAGTACGTACAGCGCGTCGTCCCCGGCGGCGACCGTGTCGTCCGTCCCGGCCATGCCAGCCTCCCCTGAGCTTCGTCCGTCGGCGCACCCTAACCAGTCGCGGTGGAGATCGTCGAGGGCGTTGAGCTGGAAATTCTCCCCGGGGACCCGGTGTGGCGACCCGTGGGCGGACCATGCGAGGATCCCGTGCGCACTTCATGTGCCTTCCGTGGAGAGCCGACGGGCGTCGCGGGTCAGGTGGCGGCTGGCAGGCCGAGCAGCATCCGCGCCACGACCTGGGGTGACTCGTTGCGTTCCCGCGCAAGCGCGACGACCGCGCGGCACGCGAGTTCGTTGATGCCGAACGTCAGGGCCTCCGGAGACACCCACGTCGCGGCCTCGGCAAGCCTGTCCTCGTCGTCCTCGACGGACGCCGAGACGTAGGTGGCTGCCGCCTCGAAGAGGTTGTGCGGCCGCTTGCGCGGCCGTTCGGCGACGCTTGCGCCGGCCGGTGTCCGTGTGGCCAAGGCCTTGCGGAGTCTGTCGAACATGTACGCCACCTTCCTCCTGCGTCGTGTGCGACAGGGCGTCGCATCACCAACGTAGAGCTGGAGTTCGAGCGTCAGAAGGGCTCAGGAGGGCTCGGAAGGGTTTCGTCTACGGTGCTCGCAAGTCCGCGAGGGTGGAGCGCAGCCAGGCGAGTTCTGCCCGGCTGGTCGCGCGGGCGATGGTGAGGATGCCGCGGCGGAACGGGTCGTCCAACTCCTCGGCGCGCAGCGGACGTTCACCGTCGTAGAAGAAGCTGGCCGGTTCCTCGAGGAACGACAGCCTGAGCTCGAGCACCGTCGCCTGCGCCGCCGGGTCGTCGAGGTGTCTCAGGAACGCGAGGACCGTGAACCAGCGGTTCTCGTCGGTGATGTCGGCCCGCCCGGGCTCCGCCAGCCTGCCGCGGAGGTCCTCCCGGCCCGCGGCGGTCAGGCTGAGGACGTGGCGCTGGGCCGCGACCGACCCCGGCTGTGTCTCGCGGGTGAGCAGGCCCGCCTTCTCCAGGCGCTTGATCGCCGGATACAGCGTGCTCTCGGCGACGGGCCGCACGTGGCCGGTCAGTGCCGTGATCCGTTTGCGCAGCTCGTAACCGTGCAGAGGGGCGTCGTAGAGGAAGCCGAGGATGGCGAGTTCCAGCATCCCCTCATTGTGCCGCACTCCCTCCGGATTCGGTGTACATCGACCTGGCAATACATCGGTACCGATGTATGCTCTACGGAGTGCCCCGTAAGGGCGGGGCTGTGCGGTTGCTGGGGGAGAGGGAGTGGGGGCGCATGATGAAGCAGGCCCGGTTCGACTCGCAGGAGAGCCATATCCGCTGGGTCGAGGCCGATGGGGACGGGGCGTCGCGGGTGTACGTCCATGGGCTGGGGTCCGCCTCGACCGTCTACCACGCGCACATAGCCGGCAGGCCCGAACTCGCGGGCCGTCGTTCGCTGTTCGTCGACCTGCCGGGGCACGGCATCAGTGACCGGCCCGCCGACTTCGGGTACTCGCTGGACGACCACGCCGATGCCCTGGCAGCCGCTCTCGACGCATCCGGCACGTCTGGCGCCGAGCTCGTCGCGCACAGCATGGGCGGCGCCGTGGCGATCGTCCTCGCCCACCGGCGCCCCGACCTCGTGTCGCGGCTCGTGCTCACCGAGGCCAACCTCGACCCGTACCCTCCCCGCGTGGAGGGCAGCAGCGGAATCGCCTCTTACGGGGAGGACGAGTACGTCACGGGCGGCGGCCACGCGCGCGTGCTCGCCAAGATCGGCCCCCTGTGGGCGGCCACCATGCGCCTCGCGGACCCGCTCGCCCTGCACCGCACCGCCGTCGGACTCGCCCGCGGTACCCGCCCCACCATGCGGCGGATGCTCATGGACCTGGACATCGACCGCCTGTATCTGCAGGGTGCGCGCAGCGGTGAACTCGCGGACCGCGGGGGCCTCGAGGCCGCGGGCGTACGCGTGCGCACCGTGCCCGACGCCGGGCACAACATCATGTTCGACAACGCGGAGGCTTTCGCGGCGGCGGTCGCGGGCGACCACGCCATCGCGTAGCCCGGCGCGGGGGTAACGGGGGTAACGGGGGTAACGGGGGCAACGCCCCTACGGCGTCAGGCGCGGCGCTCCGCCAGCGCCAGGAAACGGTCGTCCTCATCCACGTACGACGTCATCTGCCAGCCCGAACCGGCAAGCAGTGAGCGGAGGTTCGGCTCGGCGCGCAGGTCGTCCGGGGTGAGTTCGCGGCCCTGCCGGGCGGCCAGTGCCGCCCGCCCGATGGGGTGGAACAGTGCGAGGAGTCCGCCCGGGCGCACCACCCTCGCCAACTCACGTAGATTTTCCTGGGGTTGGGGCAGGTGCGCGACAAGTCCGGAGCCGAAGACGGCGTCGAGCGACTCGGACCGTACCGGCAGGCGCGTCACGTCGGCGAGCATCAGCGAGCCGGCGCGACCCCGTCCCGCCCGCACGGCGGCCTCCAGCATCGCGGGCGTCAGGTCGACACCGAGTACGGCTCCCGAAGGCCCCACGGCGTCCCTGAGCGCCGGCAGGGCGCGCCCTGTGCCGCATCCCGCGTCGAGCACCCGGTCGCCCGAGCGGAGCCCCAGCTCGGCGACGGCCGCCTCGAAGCGCGGACCGTCGTCGGGGAACCGTGTGTCCCAGTGGGCCGCGCGGGCCGAGAAGAACTCCTGTACGTGCGTGTGGTCGTCGCTCATGACTCCATGATCTCTCGCGTGCGGGCGGGGGCGCTGGGACGTGTGGGGATCGAAAACTCCGCATGCGACCGATGAGAACCGATGCGAACCGAAACCGCCGCATGCGCGGACGGTGCACATGTTCGAGCCTGACGCGATCGTTCAGATGCGTCTCTCTGTCATATTCCAGCACCTTTCGAAATGCGCCCCTGTTGTGCGCCCCCGAGAGGTCTAGCGTCCCGGAGCCATGGGACACCTGGACCACGCCACCTTCGGCTGGCTTACCCCCGCGCTGTCATACGTGATGGCCTCCATCGGCGCCGCGCTCGGTCTGCGCTGCACCGTCCGCGCCCTTGGCGCCACCGGCCGTTCGCGGCGCAACTGGCTGATCACGGCGGCGTCCGCGATCGGCACCGGCATCTGGACGATGCACTTCGTGGCGATGCTCGGTTTCGGCATCACTGGTACGGAGATCCGCTACAACGTGCCGCTCACCGTCCTCAGCCTGGTCGTCGCCGTGGCCGTCGTGGGCGTCGGCGTCTTCGCCGTCGGCTACGGCCGCGACCGCAACCGGGCCCTCGCCCTCGGCGGGCTCACCACGGGGCTCGGCGTCGCCAGCATGCACTACCTGGGCATGGCGGCACTGCGCCTGCACGGCCAGGTGCGCTACGACCCGCTGCTCGTGGGGCTCTCCGTCGCCATTGCCGTCGTCGCCGCGACAGCCGCCCTCTGGGCTGGGCTCAACATCAAGTCGCCCGCCGCTGTCGCGGTCGCCTCCCTCGTCATGGGAGGCGCGGTGACCAGCATGCACTACACCGGAATGATGGCGGTGAGCGTGAAGGTCGCGCCCTCCGCAGCGACCCTGCCCGGGGCCACGGCGATGCAGTTCATCTTCCCCCTCGCCGTCGGCCTCGGGTCCTACCTGTTCCTGACCTCCGCGTTCGTCGCGCTGTCCCCCACCACTGGGGAGCGCGAGGCCTCCGCGTCGGCCCAGCGGCCCGTCGAGAGCGTCGCCCGCTGACATCGGACCGGCGTCATCACCCTTCGCACCACGAGCGCACCACGAGCGAGGAGGCCATGCGTACACCCCGTAGGACCCCCATCAACGGCGCGCCGCCCAAGCCCGCGCCCCCGGCGCGCGGACGGCGCGCGCACGCCGGACCGCCCGCGGAAGAGCACCACACAGTGGACGGCCCGTCCTCTCCTGTCGTGCCTCCCACGCGCGCGGGCGGCCGAGGGCTGCGGCCCCGTACCGTCCGCGCCAAGATCGTGTGCCTTCTGATGGTGCCCGTCGTCTCCCTGCTCGCTCTGTGGGCGTACGCGACGGTCACCACCGCCCAGGACATCGTCCGTATGCGGCAGTTGCAGCGAGTCGACTCCACGGTTCGCGGCCCGGTCGCCGACGCGGTCGCCGCGCTCCAGGCCGAACGCACCGCGGCCGTCGCCTACTCCGCCAAGCCCGCGGCCGACCGCGGTGACGCCCTCAGGACGCGCACCTCGGCGACCGACAAGGCCGTGGCGAAGCTCCGCCTCGGCGACGGCAACACCGTCGCGGACGGCGCCGATCTGCCCGCCCTGGTCGGTGAGCGCCTCTCGGTGTTTGTCTCCGGCGCCGAGAAGCTGCGCTCCGTGCGCAGCGCGGTGCTCGGCCGGCGGACCGGTTGGGAGGGGACGTATGAGCAGTACACGAAGACGATCGACTCGGCGTTCGCCGTCAACGGAGCGGTGACCGGGATCCAGGACGATCGTCTCGGCTCCGACGCGCGCGTGCTGCTCGAGTTCTCACGGTCCGGCGAGATGCTCGCCCGCGAGGACTCCCTGCTCACCGCCGCACGGCTCGCGGGCTTGCTGGACGGCGCACGGCTGCGGCTGTTCACGGGAGCGGTCGACACCCGCAGGACCCTCGCCGAAGCGGCCGTCGCCGATCTCCCGGCACCGCAACGGACCGCCTGGCGCAACCTCGTGGAGGGGAGCGCGTACGGCGACGTACGTGCTGTCGAGGACAAGGCGATCACCGCTCGGCCCGGTCGCGCGGCGCTCGACGCGGCGCCCGCACTCACCTGGGACAGTGCGCACACGACCGTGCAGAACCGGTTCCGCTCGATCGAGGCGGACGCGGCGCGCACGGCCGCGGTCCGGGCGGATCCGTTCACCCGCGGACTGCTCACACCCGCGGGCGCCGCCGTCCTCTTCGGCCTGCTGGCCGTCGCCGCCTCGCTCGTGATCTCCGTACGCATCGGCCGAGGCCTGGTCATCGAACTGATCAGCCTGCGCAACACCGCACTGGAGATCGCCCGGCGCAAACTCCCGCACGCCATGCGGAAACTGCGCGCCGGCGAGGAGATCGACGTCCGTGCGGAAGCGCCGGAAGGACCTCCCGCCGAGGACGAGACCGGACAGGTCGCCGAGGCACTCGGCACCGTGCACAGGGCGGCCCTGCGAGCCGCCGCCGAACGCGCGGAACTCGCCAGCGGGATCTCCGGTGTCTTCGTCAACCTCGCCCGCCGCAGCCAGGTCCTCGTCCACCGCCAGCTCGGCCTCCTCGACACCATGGAGCGCAGGGCAGAGGACCCGAACGAACTCAGCGACCTGTTCCGCCTCGACCACCTCACGACCCGGATGAGGCGCCACGCGGAAAGCCTCATCATCCTCTCCGGAGCCGCCCCGGGCCGCGCCTGGCGCACCCCCGTCTCGCTGACCAATGTGGTCCGCGCGGCCGTCTCCGAAGTCGAGGACTACGCGCGCGTGGAGGTACGGCAACTGCCCGCCGCCTCCGTACAGGGCGCCGCGGTCGCCGACCTCACCCACCTCCTGGCCGAACTCGTCGAGAACGCCGCCCAGTTCTCCCCACCGCACACCAAGGTGCGGGTCAGCGGCGAACCCGTCGGAAACGGCTACGCCCTGGAGATCGAGGACCGCGGCCTGGGCATGGGCAAGGAGACCCTCGCAGAGGCCAACAACCGCATCGCCCACTCCGAAGCACTCGACCTGTTCGACAGCGACCGGCTCGGGCTTTTCGTGGTCAGCCGGCTCGCCCACCGCCACGGCATCAAGGTGCACCTGCGCACCTCGCCCTATGGCGGCACCACCACGGTCGTCCTGCTGCCCACACCCCTGCTGCACGCCGGAACCCCGGAACGGGCGGACACCCCCCAGGAACACGCGACGGAGCACCATTACGCGCGCGTGCCCGACCCGGAAGCACTTCACATGAACGGCAACTCCGTGCCCGCCCAGGGGCCACGCCCCGCCATCGCTGCCGCCGTACACGCTGTGCCGGACACCGACACGGCTCACGGCACCCCAACGCCCCCGGGCGTCACCGCCCTGCGCCTGCACAGGCAGCCCGCGAACAACGCAGACAACACCGACGGCGAATCACCGGACGGACTGCCCAAGCGGGTGCGGCAGGCGAGCCTCGCGCCCCAGCTGCGCGAGCGGCCCGAGGAGCAGAACGGCGCCGCACAGCGCCAGGAATCCGACGCACGGACGCCCGATGAGGCGCGGCAGCGCATGGCGGCGTTCCGTGACGGCTGGGTCCGGGGCGGCGGCCGCCTACCAGGAGCCGGCTCAGGACCCGTGCCCCGCAGCGACAGCACCGAAGGAGATCCCACATGATCCAGGACCCGACCATGGACGCCGCGCCCCGGTCCGGAGAACTCGACTGGCTCCTCGACGACCTGGTGCAGCGTGTGGCCGAGCTGAGGCACGCGGTCGTCCTGTCCAACGACGGACTCGCCGTCGGCGCGTCGAGCGCTCTCGGCCGCGAGGACGCCGAACACCTGGCCGCCGTCGCCTCCGGCTTCCACAGTCTGGCCAAGGGGGCGGGCCGGCACTTCGGAGCGGGCGGCGTCCGTCAGACCATGGTTGAGATGGACGACGGGTTTCTCTTCGTCGCGGCCGCGGGCGACGGTTCCTGCCTCGCCGTCCTCAGTACGGCCGACGCCGACATCGGCCTCGTCGCGTACGAGATGGCCCGCATGGTCAAGCGGGTCGGTGAACACCTCTACACCCCACCGCGGTTCGCCGCGCACCCGCCCGCCGCCGGATGACCGGACGGCCACGACGATGAACGATCACGGGCACAGGGACGAACAGGGACGGGGCAGCCCCGACCGGTCGGGCAGCCAGTGGTACGACAACGAGGCCGGGCCTTTGGTCCGCCCGTACGCGATGACCGGCGGGCGCACGTCACCCGGGCCCAGAGGGGTGCGCTTCGACCTGATCGCACTCGTCAAGCTCGACGACGCCGCGCCCGGCCAGGACGACGACACGGCGCTCGGCCCCGAGCACAGGGCGCTCATCGAGCTGTGCCGCACCGAGACGCAGTCGGTCGCCGAACTCGCCGCGGGCACCGACCTCCCCGTAGGGGTGGTCAGGGTGCTCCTGGGCGACCTGCTCGACATGGGCTGCGTCAAGGTCAGCAGGCCCGTGCCGCCCGCACAGCTACCCGACGAAAAGATCTTGAGGGAAGTCATCGATGGCCTCCGAGCACTCTGAAGAGACGAACGCCGACCACGCCGACCACGCCGACAACTCCGCCCTGGCTCTGAAGATCCTGGTCGCGGGCGGATTCGGGGTGGGCAAGACCACCCTGGTCGGCGCCGTCAGCGAGATCCGGCCCCTGCGCACCGAGGAACTGCTCAGCGAACTCGGCCAGAACGTGGACGACACCGGAGCGGTGGAGCGCAAGACCACGACGACCGTCGCCATGGACTTCGGCCGCATCACCATCCGGTCCGGCCTCTCGCTCTACCTGTTCGGCACGCCCGGGCAGGACCGATTCTGGTTCCTCTGGGACGAGCTGTCACAGGGCGCGCTGGGCGCCGTCGTCCTGGCGGACACCCGACGGCTAGAGGACAGCTTCCCCGCCGTGGACTACTTCGAGCACCGGCGCATCCCGTTCGTCGTGGCGGTCAACTGCTTCACGAACGCGCGTGCTTACGGTGCCCACGAGGTGTCTCGCGCCCTCGACCTGGACCGCGGGACACCCGTCGTGCTGTGCGACGCCCGCGACCGCGACTCGGGAAAGGAGGTGCTGATCCGGCTCGTCGAGTACGCCGGGCGGATGCACACCGCCCGGCTTCTCGACTCCGTGAGCTGACGTGCGACGTCGTCAGTCGGTGAGCCCCGCCAGGGCCACGACCTTCTCGATCCGTACGCGCACCAGGAGCTCGCCGGGCACGCCGTTGCGCTCGCCGAACTCCTGGGCGCGGTCCTCGCCCATGTAACGCCCGCCGATCCTTGCGGCCGAGTCCCGCACCTGCCCCAGGTCCTCGATGAGTTCGGCGCGGCCCTCGATCACCGTGAAGGAGAACGGCGGCCGATCGTCGTCCATGCACAGGGCCACTCGGTTGTCCCGAGCGAGGTTGCGGCCCTTCACGGTGTCCTTGCCGGTGTTGAACAGGACGTTCTCGCCGTCGAGTACGAACCAGACGGGCGCGATGTGCGGGCTGCCGTCGGCCCGCACGGTGGACAGCTTGGCGGTACGGGTCCCCTCGGAGACGAACGCCCGCCATTCCTCATCGGTCATCTTGTGTGCCATGGGGTCATCCTGCTTGCCGAGACGCCGAGTGTGGGGAAGGCTGGCGAGACAGATCCTCCGGGTAGGGGAGCGATCAGGAATGGGGGAGACGGGATCATGGCGGACAACGAGGGGCTCGGCTGGCTCCTGGACGACCTGACGGAGCGTGTCGAGCATGTGCGCCACGCTCTCGTTCTGTCCAACGACGGTCTGGTCACCGGGGCGAGCAGCGACCTCAAGCGGGAGGACTCCGAGCACCTGGCTGCCGTGTCGTCCGGTCTGCACAGCCTGGCCAAGGGATCAGGGCGGCACTTCGGTGCGGGCGGGGTCCGGCAGACGATGATCGAGTTCGACGACGCCGTACTTTTCGTGACGGCGGCCGGCGACGGCAGCTGCCTGTGCGTCCTCAGCTCGGCCGAGGCCGACATCGGCCAGGTCGCGTACGAGATGACGCTGCTCGTCAATCGGGTCGGCGAGCACCTCGGCGTGGGAGCCCGTCGAGCAGAAGGCTCTTGACCTGCGCAAACGCCGGGCCGTTCGGAGTTATCCACAGGCTCAGCGGCGCGGGCGGGTTTCGGGCTACGGTTTTTCCCGGGAGCGATCACGACTCACGGGGGAGATCAGACATGGGTGGCAACACCATCACGACACCGGCCACGCGGGTACCCGCCGCCTCGCTCGCACAGAGCAGGGCGGCTCGCGAACTGGGGCTGAAACGGGGCGAGTTCGAGCTGGCGGTACGGCTAGGACGCGTCCGCACCGTGCCGGCCGACGCCGGCGGGCGCCGACGCGTGGCCCGCGACGAGATCGAGCGGGTGCGTGGCACCGCGGGCTTCCCCGAATCGCTGCGGGAGCAGGTCCGGGCCGTGGGGACCACGGAAGGCGCGGGCCTCATGGACATCACCACGGCCAGGTTCACGCGACTCGCCCGCGCGGGGATACTGACGCCGGTTCGCTTCTACTTGAATCGCTACAGGGCCGTGGTCTGGCTCTATCTCGCCGAGGAGCTGAGGGAGTTCGCGGCGGCCGAGGTCAACGCACCGCTGATGACGGGACGCGCACCCGACCGTATGCGCGCCCGCCTCGAGGCGGGGATCGACCTGCGGCCCCGGAACTGGCGGTCGCGGCACGCGGGCCACCTGCTCGGGCAGAGCGACGACGCATGGGAGCGCGCCGCAGCGGTCGCGTCCCTCCTCGATCCGGTGACGGTCCTGGAACTCGTCAAGTGCCCTTACGAGCGCGGATATCTGAGCAAAATGCGGCCCGAGTCGACCGGACACGGGGCGCCCGACTCGCCATCGGCGCGCATCGCCGAGCGGATCATGACGGCGGACGACCCGCACGAGACCAGCTGGCTGAGGGCGAGCCTGCTGCTCAGCCTGGCGGAGGCACGCCGGTTGCGGCCCGCGCCGCGACCGAGTGCGGGCTTTCCCGCGGTGGCCCCTCCGGGGCCGGATGTGGTGCTGGCGGAACCGCCAAAGGGTACGGGCGAGCAGAGTCCGCCCGACACCGAGCCACCCCGCCCGTCGCGCGGATTGCTCGGCTGGCTCCGCCGCAGAGGTGCCTGAACCGGGCCCGTGGCGGCGGAAGTTCGCGGGCGTGGGCCTATTCGACGACGTCGAGATCCTTGGCGTAGTGCTCGATGGCCGGCCGGTACGCGATGAGGTCCGGGTCGCCGCTCGTCTCCGCGAGGACGGTCAGCAGCAGCCGCATCCCGTCGTGCGCGCGTCCCACGTTGTACAGGGCCATGGCCAGGAACGTCTTGAGGGCGTTGTCCTCGGGGAAATCGGTGGTGCCGCCGGTCAGTGTGGCGACCGCCTCCGGGTAGCGGCCAAGAGTGCGGTACGTGCTGCCCAGACCGAGCAGCGCGCCACGCCGGTCGTCCGCGCTCAGGCCCGAGCCGGCGAGTGCCCGCACGTAGTAGAGGACGGCGTCGGCCTCGAGTCCGAGGGTGTCGTGGACCCAGGCTGTCTGGTACGCGACCTCGGCGTCGTCGGGGAACCGGGCGGACAGCGCGACGAGCCGCTCGCGGGCCTCGTCGCGCAGGCCGTCCTCGCGCAGCCGCACGGCCCGCGCGAGCGATGCGTCCCGGTCGTCGGCGCCGGTCACTCCCCGAGCTTGCGGAAGAGGCCCTCTTGCACCACGGACACGAGGAGATGTCCGTCGGCGTCGTAGATCCGGCCGCGCGCCAGACCACGGCCGCCCGTCGCGATCGGGGACTCCTGGTCGTACAGGAACCACTCGTCGGCGCGGAAGGGACGGTGGAACCACATGGCGTGGTCGAGCGAAGCCATGTCGAAACCGCGCTGCCCCCACAGCGGTTCCACGGGGATGCGCACGGCGTCGAGGAGGGTCATGTCGCTCGCGTACGTGAGCGCGCAGGTGTGCACGAGCGGGTCGTCGCCGAGGGGCCCGACCGCGCGCATCCACACGGCGCTGCGCGGCTCGGCGCTCTCGATGTCCTCCGGGGACCAGCGCAGCCGGTCCACATACCGGATGTCGAAGGGCTGGCGACGCGCCATGAGCTCCAACGCGTCCGGCAGCGTGCCCAGATGAGCACGCACCTCGTCGGCGATCGTCGGCAGGGACTCCGGATCGGGAACCTCGCGCGCCGGCGGCAGCTGGTGCTGGAAGCTCCCGTCCTCGGGCTTGTGGAAGGAGGCGGTCAGATTGAAGATCGTGCGGCCTTGCTGCACGGCGGTGACGCGGCGCGTCGTGAACGACCGGCCGTCGCGGACCCGTTCGACCTGGTACACGATGGGCACGCCGGGGCGGCCCGGACGCAGGAAGTACGCGTGCAGCGAGTGCACGGGCCGGTCGCCCTCAGTGGTGCGGCCCGCGGCGACGAGCGCCTGGCCGGCCACCTGGCCGCCGAAGACCCGCTGCAGGGACTCCTGCGGGCTGCGGCCCCGGAAGATGTTGACCTCGATCTGCTCCAGGTCGAGCAGGTCGACGAGCCGCTCAGCTGGGTTCGTCATGCGTTGTTCCCTCATCTCTGCACCGCACTCCGGGCGCTGCGTCCGGGGTCGACCGGGTCAGGACCTACAACTGGCCGACATCCGTGACGCGGATGACCGCACGGCCTTCCGCGTCGGACGCCTCGAGGTCGACCTCGGCGCTGATCCCCCAGTCGTGATCGCCGTTCGGATCGGCGAACGTCTGGCGCACCCGCCACAGGCCGTGCGCGGCGTTCTCCTCGATCTGCAGCAGCTTCGGCCCGCGGGCGTCGGGACCGGTGCCGAGATCTTCGTACTCGTCCCAGTACTTGTCCATGGCCTCGCCCCAGGCGTCCGCGTCCCAGCCCGCGTCGGCGTCCAGCTCGCCCAGTTCGTCGACGTTGTCGAGGGCGGCCAGCTCGACCCGGCGGAACATGGCGTTGCGGACGAGCACACGGAACGCACGCGCGTTCGCCGTGACCGGCTTGACCTGGTCGGCCTTCTCCTGGGCCTCCTCGGCCGTCATGACCTCGGGGTTGGCGAGCTGCTCCCACTCGTCGAGGAGGCTGGAGTCGACCTGGCGGACCATCTCGCCCAGCCAGGCGATCAGGTCTTCGAGGTCCTCGGACTTGAGGTCGTCGGGGACCGTGTGCTCAAGGGTCTTGTACGCGCCGGCGAGGTACCGCAGGACGATGCCCTCGGTGCGGGCGAGCTCGTAGAAGGACACGAACTCTGTGAAGGTCATGGCCCGTTCGTACATGTCGCGGATCACGGACTTCGGCGACAGCGGGTGGTCACCCACCCACGGGTGGCTCCTGCGGTACACGTCGTACGCGTGGAAGAGCAGCTCGTCCAGAGGCTTCGGGTACGTGATGTCCTGGAGGCGCTCCATGCGGTCCTCGTACTCGACGCCGTCGGACTTCATCGCCGCGACGGCCTCACCGCGCGCCTTGTTCTGCTGGGCGGCGAGGATCTGGCGCGGGTCGTCGAGCGTCGACTCCACGACGGACACCATGTCGAGCGCGTACGACGGCGAGTCCTTGTCGAGCAGGTCGAAGGAGGCGAGGGCGAACGTCGACAGCGGCTGGTTGAGCGCGAAGTCCTGCTGGAGATCGACCGTCAGCCGGACGATCCGGCCCGTGGAGTCGGGCTCGTCGAGCTTCTCGACGATGCCGCCGTCGAGGAGCGAGCGGTAGATGGCGATCGCACGGCGGATGTGCCGCAGCTGCTGCTTGCGCGGCTCGTGGTTGTCCTCGAGGAGGTGGCGCATGGCGGCGAAGGCGTTGCCGGGGCGGGCGATGACCGCGAGCAGCATCATGTGCGTCACCCGGAAGCGGGAGTTCAGCGGCTCCGGAGCCGAGCCGATCAGCTTCTCGAAGGTGTTCTCGGTCCAGGCGACGAAGCCCTCGGGGGCCTTCTTGCGGACCACCTTGCGGCGCTTCTTCGGGTCGTCCCCCGCCTTCGTGAGCGCCTTCTCGTTCTCGATGACGTGCTCGGGCGCCTGCGCCACGACGAGGCCCGCCGTGTCGAAGCCGGCCCGCCCGGCCCGGCCCGCGATCTGGTGGAACTCCCGCGCGCGCAGCGTCCGTACCCGCGTCCCGTCGTACTTCGTCAGAGCGGTGAACAGGACGGTACGGATGGGCACATTGACCCCCACGCCCAGCGTGTCCGTGCCGCAGATGACCTTCAAGAGGCCCGCCTGCGCGAGCTTCTCCACCAGGCGCCGGTACTTGGGCAGCATGCCCGCGTGGTGCACGCCGATCCCGTGCCGCACGTAGCGCGACAGATTGCGGCCGAACTTGGTGGTGAAGCGGAAGTTGCCGATCAGGTCGGCGATCTTCTCCTTCTCCTCGCGCGTGCACATGTTGATGCTCATGAGTGCCTGCGCCCGCTCGACGGCCTGCGCCTGTGTGAAGTGCACGATGTAGACCGGGGCCTGCCGGGTGTCGAGCAGCTCGGTCAGCGTCTCCGTGAGCGGCGTGAGCCGGTACTCGTAGGAAAGGGGAACCGGACGCGTCGCGGAGCTGACCACGGAGGTGGGGCGGCCGGTGCGCCGCGTCAGGTCCTTCTCGAACATGGCGACGTCGCCGAGCGTCGCCGACATCAGGATGAACTGCGCCTGGGGGAGTTCGAGCAGGGGAATCTGCCAGGCCCAGCCGCGGTCGCCCTCCGCGTAGAAGTGGAACTCGTCCATCACGACCTGGCCGATGTCGGCCCGCGCCCCGTCGCGCAGCGCGATGGACGCGAGGATCTCGGCGGTACAGCAGATCACGGGGGCGTCGGCGTTGACCGAAGCGTCACCCGTGAGCATGCCGACGTTCTCCGTGCCGAAGAGCTTGCACAGCTCGAAGAACTTCTCGGAGACCAGCGCCTTGATCGGTGCCGTGTAGAAGGTGACCTCGTCCCGCGCGAGCGCCGCGAAATGCGCACCGGCGGCGATCATGCTCTTGCCGGACCCGGTGGGTGTCGAGACGATCACGTTCGCCCCCGACACCACCTCGATCAGCGCCTCCTCCTGGTGGGGATAGAGAGTGATCCCGCGCTCCACAGCCCACGACTCGAAAGCCTCGTAGAGGGCGTCGGGGTCGGCGGTCTGCGGCAGCTGATCGATAAGGGTCACGCCCCCATCTTGCCTGCCTTCCGACCCGATCCGGCAATCGGTTGCCTGCACGAAGATCACGAAAGGTACGCTGTGGCGCCGACGGAGCGACAGGACGTGGTGGCCCGGGTGGGGACAACTGGGCACCGACACAAGTGGAATGGGGCGGAACGCAGCCATGATGGGACCGGCACACTCGCTGTCAGGAGCAGCGGCCTGGCTGGGGGTGGGCGCGGCCGCAGCCGCCGCCGGACACCCCATGCCCTGGCCCGTCGTGCTCGTCGGGGCGCTGATCTGCGCGGGCGCGGCCCTCGCCCCGGATCTGGACCACAAGGCGGCCACCATCTCGCGGGCCTTCGGCCCGGTGTCGCGCGGCCTGTGCGAGATCGTCGACAAGCTGTCGTACGCGGTCTACAAGGCGACGCGTATGAAGGGCGACCCGCGCCGTTCCGGCGGACACCGCACCCTCACGCACACCTGGCTGTGGGCGGTCCTCATCGGCGCCGGCGCCTCCGCCGCGGCGATATTCGGCGGGCGCTGGGCGGTCCTCGCCCTCCTCTTCGTCCATATGGTCCTGGCCATCGAGGGCCTGCTGTGGCGGGCGGCACGCGGCTCCAGCAGCGACGTCCTGGTGTGGCTGCTCGCCGGGACCAGCGCCTGGATCCTCGCCGGAGTCCTCGACAAGCCGGGCAACGGGTCGGACTGGCTGTTCACGCAGCCCGGCCAGGAGTACCTGTGGCTGGGCCTGCCCATCGTCCTGGGCGCCCTGGTGCACGACATCGGGGACGCGCTCACGGTCTCCGGCTGCCCGGTCCTGTGGCCCATCCCCATCGGCCGCAAGCGCTGGTACCCGATCGGCCCGCCCAAGATGATGCGCTTCCGAGCGGGCAGCTGGGTCGAGCTCAAGGTGCTGATGCCGGTGTTCATGCTGCTCGGCGGAGTGGGGTGCGCGGCCGCGCTCAACGTCATCTGAGCCGTCGCACACCCCCTGCCCCGCCCGCACGGTCACCCGTGCCAGGACCGCCACAGCGCCGCGTACGCACCGTTGGCAGCCACCAGCTGGTCGTGGCTGCCGAGCTCCCTGATCCGCCCCTCCTCGACCACGGCGATCACATCCGCGTCGTGCGCGGTGTGCAGCCGGTGGGCGATGGCGACGACCGTGCGGCCGTCCAGGACCCTGCCGAGCGAACGCTCCAGGTTCCTGGCCGCCCGGGGATCGAGCAGCGAGGTCGCCTCGTCCAGGACCAGGGTGTGCGGATCGGCGAGGACCAGGCGGGCCAGGGCGATCTGCTGGGCCTGCGCCGGGGTCAGGGCCACCGCGCCGGAGCCGACCTCGGTGTCGAGGCCCCCGTCGAGCGCCCGCGCCCAGCTGTCCGCGTCGACCGCGCCAAGGGCCGCCCACAGCTCGGCGTCTTCGGCCCCGGTGCGGGCCAGCCGCAGATTGTCACGCAGGGAGCCGACGAATACGTGGTGCTCCTGGTTGACCAGCGCCACGTGCGAGCGCACGCGCTCGGCGGGCATCCGGGAGAGCTCGGCGCCCCCCAACGTGACCTGGCCGGTCCGCGGCGCGTAGATCCCCGCGAGGAGCCGGCCGAGCGTGGACTTGCCCGCTCCGGACGGCCCGACCAGGGCGAGCCGCGTCCCCGGCCGCACGTCGAGCGACACCTCGCGCAGCACGTCGACGCCCGCCCGGTACCCGAAGTGAACGTCGTCGGCCTGCACGTCCCGGCCGTCCGGCGCCACCGAGACGTCGCCCGCGTCCGGCTCGATGTCCCGGACCCCCACGAGCCGGGCCAGCGACACCTGGGCGACCTGGAGCTCGTCGTACCAGCGCAGGATCAGGCCCAGCGGGTCGACCAGCATCTGGGCGATCAGCGCGCCCGTGGTCAGCTGCCCCACGCCGATCCAGCCCTGAAGTACGAAGACTCCGCCGATCAGGAGCACCGAACACAGGACGGTCACATGCGTGGCGTTGATGACCGGGAAGAACACCGACCGCAGATAGAGCGTGTAGCGCTCCCACGCCGTCCACTCCTTGACCCGCTGGTCGGACATCCCCACGCGGCGGGCGCCGAGCCGGTGCGCCTCGACGGTGCGCCCGGCGTCGACGGTCTCCGCGAGGGCCGCGGCCACCGCGGCGTAGCCGGCGGCCTCCGAGCGGTACGCGGACGGGGCCCGCTTGAAGTACCAGCGGCAGCCGACGACGAGCAGCGGTACCGCGACGAGGACGGCCGGTGCCAGCGGCGGAGCGGTCACGGCGAGACCGCCGAGGAGCAGCCCCACCCACACGACACCGATGGACAGCTGGGGAACGGCCTCGCGCATCGCATTGGCCAACCGGTCGATGTCGGTGGTGATGCGCGAAAGGAGGTCACCGGTACCGGCACGTTCGAGCACGCCGGGCGGCAGGCCCACCGCGCGCACGAGGAAGTCCTCGCGCAGGTCCGCCAGCATCCGCTCGCCGAGCATCGCGCCCCGCAGCCGCACCTGCCGTACGAACACGGCCTGGACGACGAGCGCGACGACGAACACGGTGATGGTGCTGCCCAGATGCTCCACGCGCAGCCGGTCCGTGCCGTCCGAGACGTCCTGGACCAGGGCGCCGAGGAGATAGGGGCCGACCATCGACGCCACGACGGCGATCGTGTTCACGCCGATGAGCAGCAGAAACGCTCGCCGGTGCCGCTGGTACAGCTCGCGGACGTAGGACCGTACGGTCGCCGGGGCACCGACGGGCAGCGTGTTCGCCGTGGTCGGGGCCGCCGGGTCGTAGGCCGGTGGCGCCAGGCCGATCATGCCGTCTCCTCGATCTCGGTGAGTTCTTCGATGCCGGGGTCGCCGATGCCGGCTTCGCCGCGCACAGGGGTGCCGGCGTTCTGGGACAGGGCCGCCGACGCCGCCTCCTCGTCGGTCTCGCGGGTCACGACGGCCCGGTACCGGGGCTCGGTGAGCACCAGCTCCCGGTGCTCGCCGACCGCCGCGACCGTGCCCTCGTGGACCAGGACGACCCGATCGGCACGATCGAGCAGGAGCGGGGACGACGTGAGCACCACGGTCGTACGCCCACTGCGCAGCGCCCGCAGGCCGTCGGCGATCCTGGCCTCGGTGTGGGAGTCGACGGCGGACGTCGGCTCGTCGAGGACCAGAGCCTCCGGGTCGGTGACCAGAGACCGCGTAAGAGCGAGCCGCTGCCGCTGGCCTCCGGAGAGGGAACGGCCGCGCTCGGTGATCCGCGCGTTCATCGGGTCGTCGTCAAGCGACGCCTGCGAGAGCGCGTCCAGTACGTCGGCGCACTGCGCCGCGGCCAGTGCCTCCTCGGGGCGTACGGATCCAGAGGAGGGGACATCGAGCAGTTCGGCGAGCGTGCCCGAAAGCAGCACCGGGTCCTTGTCCTGGACGAGGACGGCAGTGCGGGCTGTGTCGAGCGGCAGCTCGTCGAGCGGCACCCCGCCGAGCAGCACGGAGGGCAGAGAATCCGGATCCGGATCCGAACCTGGATCCGAACCGGTGCCGCTGTCCGTGTCCGTGTCCGTGGGGTGTCCCCCAAGCCGGTCCGCGAGCCGGCCCGCGAGGTCCGGGTCGCCGCACACCACGGCGGTGAGCAGGCCCGCGGGGGCCAGCAGCCCCGTCACCGGGTCGTACAGGTCTCCGGCCGGTGCTTCGGCGGTGCGGAGTCCGCCCGGCTCCGTGACCCGTTCGATGGAGAGGACGCGTGCCGCGCGCTGGGCCGAGGGGCGCGAGAAGGAGTACGCCATGGCGATCTCCTCGAAGTGCCGCAGAGGGTAGTTGAGGATCATCACGGCGCTGTACACGGTGACGAGTTCACCGACGGTGATCCGGCCATGGCGGGCGAGCTCGATGCCGTACCAGACGACCGCGATCAGCAGCAGGCCCGGCAGCAGTACCTGGACCGCGGAGATCAGGGACCACATGCGGGCGCTGCGGACGGCGGCCGTGCGGACCTCCTGCGACGCGCGGCGGTAGCGGTCGAGGAACAGTTCCTCGCCGCCGATGCCGCGCAGGACACGCAGCCCCGCGACGGTGTCCGAAGCGAGTTCCGTGGCGCGGCCCGCCTTCTCGCGCTGCTGGTCGGCACGGTGGGTGGCGCGGGGGAGGAGCGGGAGGACGGCGAGCGCGAGGACCGGCATGCCGATGGCGACGACGATGCCGAGCGCCGGCTGGTAGAGGACGAGCCCGACACAGACCACGACGACGGTGAGCGCGGCGGCGGCGAAGCGCGAGAGCGCCTCGACGAACCAGCCGATCTTCTCTACGTCGCCCGTGGAGACGGCGACGACCTCACCGGCGGCGACCCGCCGGGTCAGCGCGGCGCCCAGGGCCGCGGTCCTGCGGGCGAGGAGCTGCTGCACCCGGGCCGCCGCGGTGATCCAGTTGGTGACCGCCGTCCGGTGCAGCATCGTGTCGCCGAGGGCGAGCGCGGCGCCGAGGAGCAGGATCAGCCCGCCCGCGAGGGCGAGCCGAGAGCCGGAGCCGTCGACCACGGCCTGCACGGCGACGCCGACACCGTAGGGAAGGGAGGCGACGGACAGGAAGTGCAGGAGTCCCCAGGAGAGGGACTTGAGCTGGCCGCCGAGCTGGTTCCGGCCGAGCCAGAGCAGGAAACGGGGGCCGGAGCGGGCATCTGGCAGGCCCGGGTCGGGATACGGAAGATCGTGGATCTGCATGACGTCCCAGGGCTCGGAAGGGGGAGCGAATTCGGGGTTACGGACGGAACAAACCGTGCAAGGTTCGCGGGATTCAGGCACTGGAGGCAAACGGTTTTCCGCCGCGGGGCAAAGTTTCGGCCCGCGTTCGACGCCCGGGGCAGGGCCGGTCGGGGGCACCTGGTGCGTGGTGCGACCATGGACCGTATGCGTAACGCGGGTGCGGTTCGAACGGCGGTCGCTGCGGCGGCCTGCAGCGTCCTTCTCATGACCCTGTCCGCTTGCGGTGGTTCGAGCGGGGGCGACGGGACCGGGCGCAAGACCGGGTCGGGATCGGCCGGCGCTCGGCAGGAGGACCGCCCCGCCGACGACCTCAAACGCATTCCCGACGTCGGCGACCAGCTCCAGTCAAAGATCCCGCAGAAGGCGGGACAGGTCATCGCGGTCTACGGCGACGGCAAGAACTCCGGTGACTCGACCGTCGTGCTCTACACGAAGTCCGGTTCCACCTGGGACAGGACGCGCAGCTGGCCCGCGCACAACGGCAAGAAGGGCTGGACCGCCGACCACCGCGAAGGCGACAAGCGCAGCCCCATAGGGGTGTTCACCCTCACCGACGCGGGCGGGGTGCTCGCCGACCCGGGCGCGAAACTGCCGTACACGCAGGCCGCGTCGTTCCAGGCCCCGCACTACTGGGCCAAGTCGCACTGGCACGACTTCGACTACGTCATCGCCATCGACTACAACCGCGTCAAGGGCACCGCGCCGAACGAACCGACCCGGCCCGAGGGGCAGACCAAGGGCGGCAGCATCTGGCTCCACATGGACCACGGCAGCGGCACTTCTGCATGCGTGAGCCTGTCGAAGTCCGGCATGGAGTACCTGCTGCGCACAATCGACCCGAAGCAGCACCCGGTCGTGGTCATGGGCGACATGGCGTCACTGAAGAGCTGACGCGACACCAGGCACCGGCGTCGGCCTGGCCTGGCATGGAGGAGGGGGCTGTTGCGGGCGTCGCGTCCGGCCCGTACAACACCCCTCATGAGAAGACGCGTCATGTCCATGCTGGCCGCGGTGACACTCGCGGCCGCAGCCCTCGCCGGCCACGCCACCGCCGCCTCCGCTGAGGCCCGTCCCGCCGAGGTCTCCGCCGGCAGCCATCCCGCCGCACCTCAATCCACCGACCCGCCAACCGAGTTCGGCACTGACTGGCACGACCCGATCACCGCCGCACCGCCCGTGGCCAAGCCCGCCACCAAGTCCTGCCGCGTGACGCTCGCGGAGACCGAGTTCCGTGACTTCACGCCCTACAAGGGCAGTTACACCCCGCCCAAGGGCTGCGGCGACCGGTGGAGCAAGGTCGTCCTGCGCCTCGAAGGCAAGGTCAAGGGGCGGCAGTTCGACCGTCTCGGCTATCTGCACATCGGCGGGGTGGAAGTCCTGCGCACCTCCACCCCCGAGCCCTCGCCCGACGGCATCGCCTGGAATGTGGAAAAGGACGTCACCCGCTACAGCGACACCCTGCGGGCCGACCAGCCGGTCGAGATGCTCATAGGCAACGTTGTCGACGACACGTACACGGGCGTCATCGAGGTCAAGGCCACGCTCACCTTCTACACCGCCGCGCCGCACGTGAAGCGGCAGCCCGCCACGGACACTCCCGACCGCGTGCTCACGCTCGACCAGGGCAAACTCATCACCCCGCGCAACAGCGAGCGCATCGTCGCCGAGGTGTACGCCACCGGATCGGGCGGCGGCTGCGAGGAATTCTGGTACCTGGGGGTGCCGAACGAGGTCCCGTACTCGTGCAAGGCGGACGGCGGCCCGTACCGAGAGGTGCAGATCTCCGTGGACGGCCAACTCGCGGGCATCGCCTCGCCGTTCCCGAACGTCTGGACGGGCGGCTGGTCCAACCCCTTCCTCTGGTACGTGATTCCGGCTCCCGGAGCCTTCGACGTCCGGCCCCTCGAGTACGACCTGACGCCGTTCGCCGGACTCCTCAACGACGGCCGTCCGCACCAGGTCGACGTCTCCGTCGTGGGTGTCCCGAAGGGGCAGAGCGGCTGGAGCGCCCCGGTCAACGTGCTCGTCTGGCAGGACGGCGGGAGTTCGCGCGTCACGGGCGCGCTGACCGGCCACGAGGAGAGCGAGCCGGACAGCTCGACGACGTACACGCCCGGCACGGACGAGTACCGCCTCGACGCGAAGGGCGGGCACAGGCTGACGGTGTCCGGCTACGTGAACACCTCGCACGGCCGCGTCGCCACCACCGTCACCCGCGACCTGACCAGCACGTCCACGCACCGCTGGACCGAGGGCGAGAACAACGACGCGCTGAAGGGGACTTGGACCGATCGCCAGACCGTCGTCTCCGGCCACCACACCCTTCGCACGAACCGGGCTTACACGATGGACGGTTCCACCACGCTCGACGCGGACAACCGGCTGCGGACGGTGATCGACCTCGGTGACCGGGCCGAGACGGGACGGGCCACGGGCCCGGGCCGCACGGCGTGGACGGTCCTCGACGACACCTACGCGGGTGACGCCTCGTACACGGCGAACGTTCCGCGTGACCAACGGCACGCTGTGGGCACCAGCCGTGAGCGATACCGTCTGACCAGCCCCGATGGCTGCTACGACCGTGAGCTGGCCACGGCACAGGGTGCGCTGACGGTGGACCGCAGGCGCTGCTGAGGGGCACGGCGGCAGGCACGGCCGCAGGCAGCGGCGCCGGAGTGTTGGAGCAATATCCAAGATTTACACCGATGTGACATCGGGGTCTTCTACGGAAGCCGCTACTCCGACATAGTGACGCTTCGCGGAACAGAAATTGGAATCCAACTTCCGCATCGCAGAATCCGCACAGTCACTGACGTTGCTCCGGAGGAATGCCCGTGCCGCAGTCCGTACCGTCCCTGCCGCGACGCGCCGCACGCGTACTACGTACCTCGCTGTTCGCGCAGGTCGCCTGCGCACTCGTGATCGGAGTCGTCGTCGGACGGCTGTGGCCCCACGCGGGCACAGCCGTCCAACCGCTCGGCGACGGCTTCGTACGTCTCATCAAGGCGGTGATCGCGCCCCTCGTCTTCTGCGTGGTCGTCGCCGGAATCACCAAGGCCGGAGACCTCAAGGCCTTCGGCCGCATCGGCCTCAAGGCCCTACTGTGGTTCGAGGTGGCGACGACCGTCGCCCTCGTCGTCGGCCTGCTCGCCGGAAACCTGGCCGGCCCCGGCATCGGCATGAACGTCGACCCGTCCAAGCTGGACGCGTCCGCCGTCGAGGACAAGACCGGCGGCGGCTCGCTCCCGTCGACCGGCGACTTCATCCTGCACTCGCTCCCCGACAGCGCGGTCGGCGCCTTCGCCGAGAACTCGCTGCTCCAAGTGCTCGTCCTCGCCTGCCTCGTGGGCGCCGCGCTGCTGCACCTCGGCCACACCAAGGTCCCCGCGATCCTGCCCGCCATCGAACAGGGCCAGGAAGTGGTCTTCGCCGTCGTCGGCTTCATCATGAAGCTGGCCCCGCTCGCCGTGTTCGGTGCGACGGCGCACCTCGTGGGCGAGTACGGCCTCGGCGCCCTGTCGACGTACGGCAAGCTCATCGGCGTCTGTTACGCCGTCGCCGTGATCTTCCTCGTGCTCCTCGCCCTCGCCATGAAGGCGGTCACCGGACTGAGCCTGTGGAAGTTCGTCCGCTACACGCGCGAGGAACTGCTCCTCGCGCTCGGCACCGCCTCCAGCGAGACGGTCATGCCGCGCATGATGCAGAAGCTGCGCCACGCCGGCTGCCGCGACGACGCCGTGGGCCTGGTCCTGCCGACGGGGTACTCGTTCAACCTCGACGGAGCGTCGATCTACCTCTCCATCGGTACGTTGTTCATCGCGCAGGCCGTCGGGGTGGACCTCTCGCTCGGCCAGCAGATCACCGTCGTGCTCGTCCTGATGCTCACCAGCAAGGGCATGGCGGGGGTGCCCGGTTCGGCCTTCCTCGCGCTGTCGGCCACCGCGTCCGCACTCGGGGTCATCCCGGCGGGCGCCGTCGCCCTGCTGCTCGGCGTCGACCGCATCATGGACGCCATGCGCGTCTCCACGAACCTGCTCGGCAACTGCGTGGCCGTCTTTGTGGTCTCCCGCTGGGAGGGCGCGCTCGACACGGCCAGGGCCAAGAAGGTACTGGGCGGCGAGATCGCGTTCGTACCGGAGGAGGACCGGGCCGAGCCGGTCAGGTCGCCGGAGCTCGCGAAGACCCAGGACCCCAAGTCCGCTGCGGAGACGGTGGGTTGAGATTGAGCGGAGGCCCGGCGGCAAGCATGACGCCGCCGGGCCTCCGTGTCATCAGGCTTCCTCGGGCTTCTCGGAATCCACCCCCGGCCGCGCCTTCTTCCACATCCCGCGCGTGAAGTCGGGGATCGACTGAGGCGCCCCCTTCGCCTTGATGGACAAGTGGCTCAGCGGCACCGGCGACGTCCACGTAGCGGCGTCGTACACATCGAAGTCCGGTACCAGGCCCACCCGCAGACACTGCATCAGACGGAACACCATGATGTAGTCCATGCCGCCGTGGCCGCCCGGCGGGTTGGAGTGCTCCTTCCACAGCCAGTGGTCGAAGTCGGTGTACTTGGAGAAGTCACCCCAGGAGTCGTTGGTGTGGTCCGGCTCTATATAGATCCGCTCCGGGTAGTCCTCGAACACACCCTTCGTGCCGCCGAGGCTGTTGATCCGCGAGTAGGGGTGGGGCGTGGACACATCGTGTTCGAGCCGGATGACGCGCCCCTTCGCCGTCTGGACCAGGCTGATGGTGCGGTCCGACTCGATGTACGTCTCCTTCCAGCTCGGGTCGCCCTTCGGTATATGGGCCTCGCGGTACTGGGCGAGGCCGAGCGAGGGCGTGCCGAAGCTGGAGATGTGCGTGACGCGGTCACCGCGGTTGATGTCCATGTAGTTGGCGACCGGGCCGAAGCCGTGGTTGGGGTACAGATCGCCGCGCAGCCGCGTGTGCCACAGCCGCCGCCACGGGCCCTCGTAGTAGTCGGGGTCGAACATCAGGCCGCGCAGGTCATGGTTGTAGGCGCCCGCTCCGTGCAGCAGGTCGCCGAACTTGCCGGCGTGCGCCATCCGCAGGACCCGCATCTCGTTCCTGCCGTAGCAGCAGTTCTCCAGCTGCATGCAGTGCCTGCGGGTGCGCTCGGAGAGATCGACCAACTCCCAGAGCTGGTCCAGCTGGAGGGCGATCGGACACTCCACACCGACGTGCTTGCCGTTCAGCATCGCCGTCTTGGCCATCTCGAAGTGCCAGTCCCAGGGCGTCGCCGCGTACACGAAGTCGATGTCGCCCCGCTTGCACAGGTTCTCGAAGTCGTGATCGCCCTTGGTGTATGTCGCCGGGGCCGGCTGGCCCGCGGCCGTCACCTTGGCCGCCGCTCTCGCTGTCTTGTCCTTCACCGGGTCGCAGAGCGCGACCACTTGGACGCCAGGGATCGCCAGGAACAGGTCGATCATGCTGCCGCCGCGGTTGCCGAGCCCGATGATGCCGACCCGCACGGTGGAGCGCCCCTCGAAGGGCACGCCGACCATCGTCTCGCCCGTCCGGGCCGGAGCCTCGGCGGCCGCCGCCCCGGCCTGCCCGGCCCCGTTCCGCCCGGCCTCGGCCTGCCCGTCGGCGGCCTGCGCCGTGCCACCGGTGAACGCGCCGAGCCCGAGCCCCGCCCCGGCGATGCCCGCCGTCCGCAGGACGGACCTGCGGGACTGCCCGGCGGCGTCGTGTCCGGGGTGCTCGGGCTGCTCGTGGCTCGCGTCGGGTGCCGGTGTCGCGTTGTCGTCGTGCATCGGACCTCCATCGATGGGTGGGTGCGCTGCAAGCGCTTGCCACCCTGGAGGGGGACGACATAGGGGCGCAAGGGGCAGAAGTGGTCAGGGAGTTGGACTTTCTTTACGGACTCTTTGGGACCTGCGGGTAGCGGCGAGGCGGAAGTCGGAGTGACAAGGCCCTTGGGGTCAGGGGGGCCGACCCTGATCCGCCGCCGGACACCCCTTAGGCGCGACCGGCCTCAGGGGCGCGTCGCGTGCTCCAGCTCCACGATCACGGAGTAGTAGCCGCGGCCCGTCGCGTGGTCCATGCCGACCTCGCACATCCGGTTCGCCGACAGATGCGCATCGAAGTGCCGGGCGGTCACCTCCGCCGCCTCCTTGCGTGTGGCCGACTCGGTGAGCTCCTTGTGGAGCATGCCTCGGTCGCCCGCGAACGCGCAGCACCCGGCGTCGTCCGGGACGACCACCTCGTCGGCGCAGGCCTCGGCGACGGCCCGCAACTGAGGCACATCGCCGAGGTGTTCCATGGAGCACGTCGGATGAAGGACCGCCGAACCGACCGTCCGGCGCACCGTCAGGTGCGGCAGAAGTTCGTCCGCCGCCCACACGATCGAGTCGACGATCGTGAGCTCCTTGTGCAACTCCCTGTTGTCGTCCGCCAGATAGGGGACGACCTCATGGGCGAGGCCGAGCGTGCACGACGAGGCGTCGACGACGAGCGGCAGTCTCCCGCCGGCGGTCCAGCCCCAGGCCGCCTCGACGATCCGGTTCGCCATGACGGTGTTGCCCTCGTCGTACCCCTTCGAGTGCCAGATCGTGGCGCAGCACGTCCCCGCGACATCGTCCGGAATCCAGACCGGCCGTCCCGCGCGCGCGGACACGGCGACCATGGCCTGCGCGAGGGACACGTCTGTGGGGCTGCCGAAGATGCGGTTCACACAGGCCGGGTAGTAGACCGCGGCAGCACCCACGCGCGCGGTGCGGGGCAGCTTCCGGGCGGCGGCAGCGGGGATCTCCGGCAGCCACTCCGGTACGAGGTCGGGGCGGACGGCCTTGCGGGCGGCCTGGGTCACGGAGGTCAGGAGCCGGTCCCCGATCTTGCCGGCGGCCGCCACGGCGAGCCGCGCCGACGCCTCGACGGCCTTGAAGTTCTTCGCCGTGAACGCGGCCACCTTCTCCTCGCGCGGGGTGTGCCGCGCGTGCCGGAACTCCTTCATGAAGGCGCCCGTGTCGATGCCGACCGGACACGCCAGCTTGCACGTCGAGTCGCCCGCGCACGTGTCCACAGCGTCGTACCCGTAAGCCTCGACAAGCCTGTCCTCGACCGGCGAACCGGACGGCTGGCGCATCATCTCGCGGCGCAGGACGATCCGTTGGCGTGGCGTGGTCGTCAGGTCCTCGCTGGGACACGTCGGCTCGCAGAAGCCGCACTCGATGCACGGGTCGGCGATCAGCTCCACCTTGGGGATCGTCTTGAGGCCGCGCAGATGGGCCTTGGGATCGCGGTCGAGGACGATACGCGGCGCGAGGACGCCGTCCGGGTCGATGACCTGCTTGGTGCGCCACATCAACTCCGTGGCCTTCGCGCCCCATTCGAGCTCCAGGAACGGCGCGATATTGCGCCCTGTGGCGTGCTCGGCCTTGAGCGATCCGTCGAAACGCTCGACGGTGAGGCGGCAGAACTCGTCCATGAAGGCGGCGTACCGCTCGACGTCCTCGGGCCTGCCCGCGTCGAAGGCGAGCAGGAAGTGCAGATTGCCGTGCGCCGCATGACCGGCGACGGCGGCGTCGAAGCCGTGCCGCGTCTGGAGTTCGAGGAGCGCCTCGCACGCCTCGGCCAGGCGCGACGGCGGCACCGCGAAGTCCTCGGTGATCAGCGTCGTCCCGGAGGGGCGCGATCCGCCGACCGCCGTCACGAACGCCTTGCGGGCCTTCCAGTAGCCACCGATCGTCTTCGCGTCCCGCGTGAACGTGTTGGTCACCGAGGCCACGGGCGCCACCAGTTCGAGCCCCTCGAGCACCTCGGCGGCCGCCGCCTCGTAACGCTCCTGGGCGGCCTCGTCCGGCGCGCGGAACTCCACCAGGAGCGCCGTCGTCGACTTGGGCAGGCTCGCCCAGTCGGCGGGCACCCCCTGCACGCTCACCGAGGCCCGCAGCGTATTGCCGTCCATCACCTCGACGGCGATCGCGCCCGCCTCGTTGAACAGCGGGACCGCCGCTGCCGCCGCGGGCAGCGAAGGGAAGAACAGCAGCGCCGTGGAGACCTCCCGGTCGAGGGGCAGCGTGTCGAATACGACCTCGGAGATGAAACCGAACGTCCCCTCGGACCCCACCATGAGGCCGCGCAGGATCTCCACGGGTGTCGCGCCGTCCAGGAAGGCATCCAGGCGGTAGCCGTTGGTGTTCTTGATCTCGTACTTGGCGCGGATACGGGCGACCAGCTCCGCGTCGGCCTCGATCTCGCCCTTGATCTCCAACAGGCCCGCGCAGAGAGCCGGTTCGGCGTGCTCTAGGAGCGCTTCGGCATCGGGGTCGGCCGTGTCCACCACGGTGCCCGAGGGCAGCACGAAGGTGAGCGAGGCGACCGTTCGGTACGAGTTCCTGGTGGTGCCCGCCGTCATGCCCGAGGCGTTGTTCGCGACGACCCCGCCGATGGTGCAGGCAATGGCGCTTGCCGGGTCGGGGCCGAGCACTCGCCCGTGCCGCGCGAGCGTGATGTTGGCGCGCACGACTGTCGTACCGGGGCCGATCCTGGCCCGCTCGCCGTCGCCGATGACCTCGATGCCCGCCCAGTGCTTGCGGACGTCCACGAGGATGTCCTCGCCCTGCGCCTGCCCGTTGAGCGACGTGCCCGCCGCGCGGAAGACCACCTCGCGGCCCTTGCCGTGCGCGTACGACAGGACGGCCGACACGTCGTCGACGTCCTCGGCGACCACCACGACCTGCGGCACGAAACGGTAGGGACTCGCGTCCGACGCGTACCGCACGAGGTCCGAGATGTGCGTGAGGACCTTGTCCGCCCCCAGGAGCCCGGACAGATCGGAGCGCAGCGGCTCCGGGGTCCCGCCGGCCTGAGCGTCCGGCACCCGGTCGGGGGCCGGGCCTTCCGCATGAGGTCCCGGGCGCAGCGCTTCCGGCTTCGGCTCCAGCAGGGGCATGCCTCTCCAGCCTCTCCTCGGACGCTGCGGGCCCGGGGCCTGACACCCGGGGCCTAACAGCGATGGTCGTACGGCGTCTCGAACAGCGCGTTCATCAGGATGCCCAGCTGGGCGCGCTGGTCGGGGCTCAATGGAGCCAGGATGTCCTCTGCGGCGGTCCTGCGCGCGCTGCGCAGCTCACGCAGCGCCTTGCGGCCCAGTTCGGTGAGCTCGATGCGGATCACCCTGCGGTTCGTGGGATCGGGCACCCGGCGCACCAGCCCGGCCGTCTCCAGACCGTCGACCAGGGTCGTCACGGCGCGGGGCACGACTTCGAGGTGCTCGGCCAGGTCGGCCATGCGCGGCGGAGTGTCGTAGTGCACGAGGGTGCGCAGAAGCCGGGACTGGGCGGGCGTGATCCCGACCGGCTCCAGATAGCGCTTCTGGATCCGCTGCAGCCGCCGGGTCAGCCGGAGCAGCTGCTCCGCGAGAAGGCCGTCGGCGTCCGGGGTACTCATGTGCGGAACAATATCAGGACTTTGTTCATTGTGAGTATAGGTAACAATGAGCTATGCTCCCTGAGACCTTGAATCACGAATCGTAGGAGGCTCATGCGTCACGACGAAGCCGGCTGGACGCCGTCGCCCTCCGACAGCACGTCGCCGGAGCCGCGGCAGATGCGCCGCATCCTGGCCCTCTTCCGTCCCTATCGCGCCCGCCTCGCGCTGGTCGGTCTGCTCGTCGGCGCCGCCTCGCTGGTCTCGGTCGCCACGCCCTTCCTGCTCAAGGAGATCCTCGACACCGCGATCCCGCAGGGCCGCACCGGGCTGCTGAGCCTGCTCGCCCTGGGCATGATCCTCAGCGCCGTCGTGACCAGCGTCTTCGGCGTCCTGCAGACCCTGATCTCCACGACGGTGGGCCAGCGCGTCATGCACGACCTGCGCACCGCCGTGTACGGCCGGCTCCAGCGCATGTCGCTCGCCTTCTTCACCAGGACCCGCACGGGCGAGGTCCAGTCCCGCATCGCCAACGACATCGGCGGCATGCAGGCGACGGTCACCTCCACCGCCACGTCCCTGGTCTCGAACCTCACCAGTGTGGTCGCCACCATCGTGGCGATGGTCGCGCTCGACTGGCGGCTCACGGTCGTCTCGCTGCTCCTGCTGCCCGTTTTCGTGTGGATCAGCCGCCGCGTCGGCCGCGAGCGCAAGAAGATCGCCACGGAGCGCCAGAAGCAGATGGCCGCGATGGCCGCCACGGTCACCGAGTCCCTCTCCGTGAGCGGCATCCTCCTCGGCCGCACCATGGGCCGCGCGGACTCGCTCACCCGCTCTTTCGCCGACGAGTCCGACCAGCTCGTCGGGCTCGAGGTCAGGTCGAACATGGCGGGGCGCTGGCGCATGGCCGTCATCACGGTCGTCATGGCCGCCATGCCCGCCGTCATCTACTGGGTCGCGGGCGTCGCGCTCCAGCTCGGCGGCCCCTCCATCTCGATCGGCACCCTGGTCGCCTTCGTCTCGCTCCAGCAGGGCCTGTTCCGGCCGACCGTGAGCCTGCTCGCCACCGGCGTCCAGATGCAGACCTCGCTGGCGCTCTTCCAGCGCATCTTCGAGTACCTCGATCTGCCGATCGACATCACCGAGCCCGAGCAGCCCGTCCGTCTCGACACGATCAAGGGCGAAGTCCGCTTCGAGGACGTCGAGTTCCGTTACGACGCCGCCGACGGCAAGAGCGCGGCGATACTCGACGGGATCGACGTCACCGTCCCCGCGGGCGGCAGCCTGGCCGTCGTCGGCCCCACCGGCTCCGGCAAGTCCACGCTCAGCTACCTGGTGCCGCGTCTGTACGACGTCACGGGCGGGCGCGTCACCCTCGACGGGGTGGACGTGCGCGACCTGGACTTCGACACCCTCGCCCGTGCCGTCGGCGTCGTCTCCCAGGAGACGTACCTCTTCCATGCCTCGGTCGCGGAGAACCTCCGGTTCGCCAAGCCCGACGCCACCGAGGAGGAGCTGCACGCGGCGGCCAGGGCGGCCCAGATCCACGAGCACATCGCCTCCCTGCCCGACGGGTACGACACCGTCGTCGGCGAGCGTGGCCACCGGTTCTCCGGCGGCGAGAAGCAGCGCCTCGCCATCGCCCGCACGATCCTGCGCGACCCGCCGATCCTCATCCTCGACGAGGCGACGAGCGCCCTGGACACCGGCACCGAGTTCGCCGTGCAGGAAGCCATCGACGCCCTGTCGGCCAACCGCACGACCGTGACCATCGCCCACCGGCTGTCCACGATCCGGGGTGCCGACCAGATCGTCGTCCTCGACGGCGGGCAGGTGGCCGAGCGCGGCACCCATGAGGAGCTTCTGGAACGGGACGGCCGCTATGCCGCCCTGGTCCGCAGAGACTCCCAACTGGAGCCCGCGAGCCCAGCCTGATCCAAACGAAAGACCCTGGGCCGTGACCGGGCATGCGGGTGACGCCCAAGTGGATCCACCGACGCTACGATATGCCCGGTTTGCCGCACTCTGCGGGTTAGCGTTCGGCCATGCTGAACGAGACTCCGCAAAGGAGCACGATGCGACTGAAGCGCCGGGGCCGCGCCTCCCTGATCGCTGGTGGGGCCCTCGTGGCGGCGTCCGCCGCAGTGGTGGTGCCGCTCCTGCTCCCGCTCCACGGGGGCGGTGACAAGCGGCCGCAGGCGTTGACCGTCCCCGAAGGCTGGCGCGCGGGCCGGGTCTACGAGGCGCTGGACAAGGCCCTCGGTGTACCGGCAGGCACGAGCAAGAAGGCCGTCCCCAAGGCCGGCCTCAAGCTCCCGGGGGACGCGGGGGGCAACCCGGAGGGCTACCTCTTCCCGGCGACGTATCCACTCAACGACAAGTCGACTCCGGCGGGCCTGCTGTCCTACATGGTCAACACCGCCAACAGGAAGTTGAACGGCAGCCAGGTGACGGCGGGAGCCGACCGGGACGCGGTGAACCCCTATCAGACCCTCACCATCGCGAGCATCGTCGAGGCCGAGGCGGCCACCAAGGAAGACATGGGGAAGGTGGCCCGCGTCATCTACAACCGGCTCGACCGCGGTATGCCGCTCCAGATGGACTCGACCATCAACTACGGGCTCAACCGCTCCACGCTCGACACCACCACCAAGGACACCCGGGCCGAGAACCCGTACAACACCTATGTCCGGATGGGGCTGCCGCCCACCCCCATCGCCAACCCCGGGGCCGAGGCCATGAAGGCCGCGATCAGCCCGCCGCAGGGGGACTGGGTGTACTTCGTGACGGTCAAGCCCGGCGACACCCGCTTCACGGCGGACTTCAACGAACAGCAGAAGAACGTCGCGGAGTTCAACAAGCTGCGCACGAGCGGCAAGCCGTCGTCCGCCTGAGCGGGTCGCGACTGACTGGGCCGCGCCTGATCGCACGCCGCCTGATCGGACCGCGCCGGAGCGTCGCGTTCGGGAGCGTCAGGCGGCGACCGGCGCCCCGGCCAGCAGGCGCTTGATGTCCCGTACGGCCGCGCGCCCTGCCCGGTTGGCGCCGATCGTGCTGGCCGAAGGTCCGTAGCCCACCAGATGGATCCGCGGATCGGCGACCACCCGGGTGTCCTCGGCCTGGATGCCGCCGCCGGGCCCGCGCAGCTTCAGCGCTGCCAGATGCTCGATCGCGGGCCGGAAGCCCGTGGCCCACAGGATGACGTCCGCGTCGACGCGCCGGCCGTCGTCCCACTCGACGCCGGACGGCGTGATCCGGTCGAACATCGGCAGCCGGTCGAGCACACCGTCGGCACGGGCCTGCCGGATCGCGTCGTTCAGCGGCAGCCCCGTCACCGACACCACGCTCTGCGGGGGCAGCCCCGCCCGGACCCGCTCGTCGACCAGGGCGACGGCCGCGCGGCCGAGGTTCTCGTCGAAGGGGCCCTCGTTGAAGACGGGCGGCCGGCGCGTCACCCAGGTCGTCGCGGCCGCGTACGGCGCGATCTCCATCAGATGCTGCGTCCCGGAGGCCCCGCCGCCCACCACGATCACCCGTTGTCCGCGAAACGCCTCCGGACCCGGGTAGATCGCGGTGTGCAGCTGACGCCCGCGGAACGTCTCCTGTCCCGGGTAGCGCGGCCAGAACGGCCGGTCCCAGGTGCCCGTCGCATTGATCAGCGCACGCGTCGACCACGTCCCGGCGGACGTCTCGACGAGCAGCCTGCTTCCCCCAAGGACTCCGACAGGCTCCGTCCAGGGGGGACCCCCACCCCCCTCGCGCACGGCGCGCACATCGACGGGACGCCGCACCCGCAGGTCGAACGTCTCCTCGTACGAGGCGAAGTACGCCGCGATCACCTCTGACGACGGCCGGGACGGGTCCGCGCCGGTCAGTTCCATGCCCGGCAGCGAGTGCATGCCGTGCACCCTGCCGTACGTCAGCGAAGGCCAGCGGAACTGCCACGCGCCGCCGGGGCGCGGTGAGTGGTCGAGGACGACGAAGTCCCGCTCCGGCTCGAAGCCGGCCCGGCGTAGGTGGTAGGCGCTGGACAGTCCTGCCTGCCCAGCGCCTACGACGACCACGTCGACCTCGCGTACGTCCGCTGTGTCCCGCACCCCGATATCGTTCACGTTTCTACTAACTGCACCGGGGTCGTGGATCTTCCCGCAGGGAGCGCGCGACGATTCAGCGGCCCCCGGCGACCAGAAGCGGCGCGCCACCGACGGCCGGCCTGGTGAGAGGCGACGCCGGTATCCGCGGCAGCAGACCGCGCGCCGCCAGATCCGGGATCACGCCCTCCCCGAACCAGTACGCCTCCTCCAGATGGGGATAGCCCGACAGGACGAAGTGCTCGACGCCCAGCGCGTGGTACTCCTCTATCCGGTCGGCGACGTCCGCGTGGCTGCCGACGAGCGCCGTGCCCGCGCCGCCCCGCACCAGCCCGACGCCCGCCCACAGATTGGGCGAGATCTCCAGGTCGTCGCGCGAGCCCCCGTGGAGCGCGAGCATCCGCTGCTGCCCGACAGACTCGCTGCGGCCGAGCGCCTCCTGGGCGGCAGCCACGGTCTCCGGCGACAGGTCGTCGAGCAGCCGGTTCGCCGTTGCCCACGCCTCCGCCGACGAGTCGCGCGACATCGTGTGCAGCCGGATCCCGAACCGGACCGTGCGCCCCTCCTTCTCGGCGAGCCCCCGGATCCAGTCAATCTTCTGCTTCACCTGCTCGGGCGGCTCACCCCAGGTCAGATACACATCCGTGTGCCGCGCGGCGACCGGACCCGCCGCGGCCGAAGAACCGCCGAAGAAGATCTCCGGCAGCGGGTCGGGCGGCAACGCGGTGAGACCGCCCTCCACCTGGTAGTGCTCACCGCCGAAGTCGAACGGCTGCCCGCTCCACACACCGCGCACGACCGAGAGGAACTCGTCGGTCCGCGCATAGCGCCGGTCGTGGTCCAGGTGGTCGCCGAAGCGCCGCTGCTCGGTCGAGTCACCACCCGTCACCACGTTCAGGAGCAGCCGCCCGCGCGTGATCCGCTGGTACGTGGCTGCCATCTGGGCGGCGAGCACCGGCGAGATCACGCCGGGCCGGAACGCCACGAGGAACTTGAGCCGCTCTGTGTGCTGGGCGAGGGCCACCGTCGTCAGCCAGGCGTCCTCGCACCACGTGCCCGTCGGCGTCAGAACCGCTTCGAACCCCAACTGCTCGGCGGCCTTGGCTATTTGGGTCAGATAGTCGATGTCGGGCGCGCGCACGCCGCTGACCGGAGCGATCCGCGAGCGCTTCACGCCCCCGTCGGTGTAGGCGTGTCGGTCCACGAGCGTGCGGCCGTCGCCGCCCGTCGGCAGAAACCAGTGAAGGTGGACGCTCATCGTCAGGACTCCTTGCCGAAGGTGCGGGGTGCGGTCGTCGACGCCGGCAGACCACCGTTGAACCGGGTGTCCACGAACGACGCGAAGTCGACCTTGCGGGGGATCAGCTTCAGCCTCGCGAAGGTGTCGGCGATCTGCTGCTCCGAGGCGATGGCGGGCTTGTCCACGGCGACGGTGACCCGGGTGCCGTTGGTGCGCTTCACCGCGTCCAGAGCGACGTCGTAGGGCAGCCCGGTGTCCTTCGCCCAGACCTTCGCCCACGCCTCGGGATGCTTGAAGACCCAGTCCTGAGCACGCTTGAGCCGCTTGAGGTAGTCGCCGATCGCAGCGGCCTTCTTGCTGTCCTTGAGCGAGGACGGCGCCGCGACCTGGAACGCGAGCCCATTGGTGAGCCCGTCCCCATCGGTGAGCACACGCCCCTGCTTCCCCCGCAGAACCTGGGAGGTGTACGGGTCCCAGACGGCCCAGGCGTCCACTTTGCCCCCGGTGAACGCGGCCAGCGCGTCGGCCGGCTGGAGGTACTTGACCTGCACGTCCTTCAGCGACAGACCGACCTTCTGCAGGGAAGCGACCAACTGGTAGTGCGCCGACGAACCCTGCGCCACGGCGATGGACCTGCCCTTGAGCTCCTCGGGCTTCTTCAGCTTCGAGCCGTTCGGGACGAGGATCGTGTCGCCCTTCGCGGTCCCGTGACTGGCCGCCACGATGGAGATCTTCGAGTTGGCGCCGGCCGCAAAGACGGGAGGGGTGTTGCCGACCCCTCCAATGTCGACCGCCTTGGCATTGACGGCCTCAAGGAGCGGTGGCCCGGACGTGAAGGTCGACCAGCGGATCTTGTAGTCGAGGTCGTCGAGCTCTCCGGCGGCCCGGAGTACGGCTTCCGAACCGCCCTTCTGGTCACCGACGTTGAGCGTGAGGCTCCCCTTGCCGTCGGTCCTGCCGCTGCCCGAGCGGCCCGTGGACGTATCGGCGGCGGAGGTGCCGGAGCAGGCGGCGAGCAGCAGGGCCAGGGGGAGCAGCAGAGCGGGGGCGAGGCGTCGTCGCATGGGGAGTCCGTTCGGTGGGTTCATGGCAGGTCGGTCCTGGCGGTTGGTCATGGCTGGTCGGTCGCGGCTGGTGGGCGTCGGTCCGTCGGCGCAGGCTGGAATGGCCGTAGGGCGGGTGGGCCGGTACGGGTTGTGTGTGTCGGGAGTCGGGCTGACTGAGCGTCAGGCCGCAGTGGCTGACGGGGAGCTGTCGTGGGTGTCGACCCCCAGACGATGGAGCAGCTCGGCGCGCAGTTCGCCGAAGCGCGGGTCGGATATCCCGCGCGGACGCTCCAGATCGATCTCGGTCTCGTACGCGATGACGCCTTCGTCCATCACGAGCACGCGGTCGGCGAGCAGGACGGCCTCCTCGACGTCGTGCGTGACCAGGAGGACAGCGCAGCCGCGCCGCTGCCACAGTTCGTCGACGAGGCGCTGCGCCTTGATGCGGGTGAGCGCGTCGAGGGCGCCGAACGGCTCGTCGAGCAGCAGCAGATCGGGCTCGCGCACCAGAGCGCGGGCCAGCGACGCGCGCTGGGCCTCGCCGCCGGAGAGCGTCTTGGGCCACGCGCTCGTACGATGCCCGAGCCCGACCTCCTCCAACGCTTGCTCGGCGACGTCCCGTTGGGGCTTGCCCGGCAGCCCGAGCAGCACATTGCGCCACACCCGCTTCCACGGCATGAGACGCGGAGCCTGGAACGCGACGGCCTTGCGGCGCGGCACGAGTACGGTGCCCTCGATGTCGCGGTCGAGACCGGCGAGGATACGCAGCAGGGTCGACTTGCCGCAGCCGCTGCGGCCGAGCAGGGCCACGAACTCGCCGGGCTTCACGTCGAGATCGAGGCGGTCGATGACGGCCCGCCCGTCGAAGGAGCGGGTGAGCCCTTCCACGCGTACGGCCGAACCGGACTGTGCGGACGGGGACTTGGTGGTGGTCACCGGCCGGTGAACGTCGGTCGCCATTTCAGCAGCAGCCTTTCGAGGGTACGGACGACGAAGTCGGCGAGCAGGCCCAGGAACGCGTAGACGATCAGGCAGACGACGATGACGTCGGTCCGCAGGAAGTCACGGGCCTGCACCATCAGGAAGCCGATGCCGGCATCGGCGTTGATCTGCTCGGCGAAGACGAGGGCGAGCCATGCGATGCCCAGCGAGTACCGCAGCCCGGTCATGGCGCCGGGCAGCGCGCCCGGCAGGACCACATGGCGTACGAGACCCCAGCGGGAGAGCCCCAGCGACTCGCCGGCCTCGATCAACTGCGCGTCCACGCCGCGGATTCCGGCGTACACGTTCAGATACAGCGGAAACGAGACGCCCAGCGTGATGATCGCGATCTTCGGTGCTTCGCCGATCCCGAACCAGATGATGAACAGCGGGATCAGCCCGACGAACGGCACGGTCCGCAGCATCTGCACGCTGGCGTCGACGAGATCCTCACCGACCCGGAACAGGCCCGAGACGAGGGCGAGCCCGGTACCGACGACGACGCCGAACAGCAGGCCGAACGCGACGCGTTGGAGCGAGACGCCCATGGCGTTCGGCAGCGACCCGTCGGAGACGAGATCGCCGGCGACGCGGGCAATGGTGCCGGGCGAGGCAAGGACATCCGCAGTCAACACGCCTGTACCGCTGAGGAGTTGCCACAGGATGAGCAGCAGGACCGGCCCGGAGGTGCGACGCAGCCAGCGCGGGACCCGAGTGCGGCGAGTGGAGGACGCAGCGAGACGGACGAGCTCGGGACGGCCGACGGAATCGGCCTGGGATGGGGCATGGGAGGGGGCATCGGAATCGGCGGGGACGGCATCCGGGGCAGGCGACTTGGCGACGACGTCCGGGTCCGGCGGGGCATGGCTGATGCTCATGAGTGCTCCACGCAGAGGGCAGGGGAGGACAGCGGTGAAGGTGAAAGGGGTACGCGTATGCGTCAGCGCCCCCGCGTGAGGTCACGCGGGGTCGGGGCAGGGGCGTACGGGACTACGTGGCGTAGCCGGAGATGCGGGGGAAGGGCGTCAGCAGCCGCGGCGACACGCGGCGGAGGCCACCCGCAGCAGGTCGATGTGACCGCGCGTGGTGAGCAGAACTGAACGCAACATGCCGCAGAAAGTAGCCACCTTGTCGACGCATGGTCAATGCCGTCTCGATGGATGGACGCGCTGTATCAGGTGACGGGCGCGGGTCGGGCGTTCATGGCGCCGGGTGAGTGAGGATGGGAGGCATGTCAGACGCCTTCGCCACGCGCATCCTGAACGTATCCACCGGCTCCGCGGAGCGGGTCGTCGACCTGACCCACGACTGCGAGACCTTCCTGAGCGAGGTCGCCGCGGGCCGCGACGGCCTGCTCAACATCTTCGTGCCGCACGCGACGGCGGGTGTGGCCGTCATCGAGACGGGCGCGGGCAGCGACGACGACCTCCTCACCGCCCTCCACTCACTGCTCCCCGCCGACGACCGCTGGCAACACCGCCACGGCTCCCCAGGCCACGGCCGCGACCACGTGCTCCCGGCCCTGGTCCCACCCCACGCCACCCTTCCAGTGATCGCCGGCACCCTGGAACTGGGTACGTGGCAGTCGGTGTGCCTGGTGGACACGAACAAGGACAACGCGGACCGTCAGGTGCGGTTGAGCTTCCTGGGGTGACCTGGGGCGGAGCAAGATCGTCCTGGGAGGGACCGTCGAATCTCCTTACGCTGCGAGCGACGAGGAGAGGCGATGCACGACACGAACCTGGATGGCGTCGAACGGCCTTATGACGGATGCGGCAAGTGCTTGCTTGGTGTGCGCCGGCTGTCCCGTATGAAGGCCGCGACTTCGTCCCCCGAGCGGCAGCGTGAGGGCGTCCTCGTAGCTGCTGCGTCGGTCGGGGCTCACATCATCGGGTGGGCCGATGACTGGGAGGTCTCGGGAGCGACCGACCCGATGACGCGACCGAAACTCGGACCGTGGTTGCGCGGAGGACGAAGTCGTCCATGCTCACCGAAAACATCCAGACGCCCAGAACCTTTCCGTCAGCCACTGCCGGCACCGACGACCCCCTGCTCCGGCTGCAGCAGGAGACGCAGCTCGGCGACGGCGTCATCCGCCTGCGCGCCACCACTCACCCGGAGGAGATCCGCATCACGGGTATCCCCGTGATGTGCTCGAACTGCGGTGCACGCCGCGACTGGATGGTCATCTGCGATCGCAGCACGATCCGCATCCGCTCGCTGCGCCCACGAGTGGGTCGAGCCCGAACTGACCCGCGCGGACTACGAGTCCATGATCGACGTCGGCGGTCGCGACCACCCGAGCCTTGAGGCGGCCGCCCAGGCCATGGGCTACGCCGGAGCCCTCGCCGGTACGTACTTCACCGAACCGCGCTCCGTGTAGCCTCCCCGGCACGAGGCCATAAGGCCCTCTGGCTGGTTGAGGAGCGATGCGCTCTAATGCCCGCACATGGAAGCAAGCGTGGCCGCGATCGTGGGTGCGGCGATAGGTTCGATGGGCGGCCTGGGCGGAACCTGGCTCTCTGTGCTGGGCCAAGGGCGCCAGCAGCGCAACCAACGGGAAGCCGAACGCGAGCGGTGGCGCGACGAGATGCGCAGGGAGACCTACAACTCCTGCATCGCAAGCGCGAAGCAACTGTCCGCAGCTTGCTGGAAGTTCTCCGACTGCGCCTGGAACGAGCACAGCACGCCCGAGGACTGGCGTTCGGCTTTCGCCGACGCTCATGACGCATGGACGAAGTTCAGCACGGCCGCCGCTGCGGTGACCGTCGCTGGCCCCCAAGCCGTGGCCGACGCAGCCGACATGCTGCGGAGCGCGATGTATGACCTCGACATGGAGGTGATGCGATGGTTCACCGCCGCACTCCACGAAGGGAACGGCCACCTGCCAGCACACGACGAGCGATTCAAACGAGCGGCGGAGGCGAAACGAGAGCCGGACCGTGCATTCCAGCACGCCGCGAGAGTGGCACTGGGAACCGAACTCCCTTGAATCACGGGCAGCACGTGTTTGTTGTAGCCTTCTCGGCCGTTCGACTTGGAGAACGAAATCAGGTCCCGGCCAAGGTGATTGGCCAGGTGAGGCGTGCCCTGGCCACGGGCAGTGCGGCGCGCGGCTCGATGACCTTCAGCAGTGTGGGGCGGACGACCGGGATCCAGTCACCGTCAGGTTCGGTGAGATCGCGAGGAGGACCTCCGTCGAGGGCAGACCCAGGCGGTCGGCCAAGTTCATCTCGCTCGGCGCCATAGGCGTCCAACTGAGGAGGGCGGCGCCGGGCCGGAGAGGAGAGTGGTCATAGGCAGAGACCCAGCGCGTGAAGATCGGAGCAGATGAGAGCCCCTCGCACGCTTGGCGGCATGGGCCCTGCACAAACACGAGCAAAGTGCCGCTCAACGAGATCGTCGAGCGGCACTTGTAGTCCCCGGAGGAAGGGCGATTCACGCCATGGACCAGCTAAGTTGCGTTCGGATGCTGGGAGACAGAACTTCCTGCTGGCCGTCTTCGGCGATGTACACAGCCCCGTACCCGAACGCGGGACGGTCCTCGATGACGCTCCCGATGCGGTGGGCGAAGGGCCAGTCGGGGTTGACCGCGATGAATGGCGTCACTGGACGACGCGAGCTGTCAGCTCTTTGCAGAGCCGTACGACTCTGACGGCTTCTACCTGATGGTACAAGCGCCGAAACCCGGCGACGATGACTCTTCGTGGGAGATCGAACTCGGGCGCTGGGAGCCGGACGACCCCGACGAGGAATACGGAGAACACACCAGCGCAATGGGCAGCTCCGTGAACTCTGTGCTCCTCCGGTTGCACCGACCGGTGACGAGATTGCGCTCTTGCTGAAGCTCGTGGATGAGAAGCCGCTGCAGCTGGGTCAGTGGGCCGCGGCACCGGTGGGAACGGCACTCGATGGCGTTATGTGGCCTGTGGGGGTGTCTCAGCCCCAAGGTGTCTCAGGCGGCGCAGCTCCCATGGACGAGACGTGACGGGCGTCGCGGCCACGTGCCGCAGCGGCCGCTCAGAGGTGGTCGTCCAGGAACTTCCGTACCTCGGCGATGGTCATAGGCCCCGTGCCGTGCGCCACCGCCTCTCCCTCCTTCAGCAGGACGTAGGACGGGGCTCCGGTGATCCCGTATCGCTCGGTTGCGGCCGGACAACGCGTGATGTCGGCGCGGACGGCCGTCAGGCGGCCCGTGTAGTCGTCGGCGATGCCACCCACGACGAGGTCCATCACCCGGCAGGGCTCGATTGCCTTGGGCCATGTCCCGGTGAAGTATGCGAGGACCGGAACTGCGCTCATCCCGAGGATGAAATTGAACTCCGCGTCCTCACGGGGTCGGTGAACCCGATTCGCCATGGAAGCTCCTGACCTCACGTTCCGTCATTCCATCCCCATCATCCCTCGCGCGGTGTGCCAGGCCGGCCCGGTCGGTCGTCCGGTTGACCTGCCGGAAGGGAGGCTCGGGGCCGTCGCAGAACCACGGGGTCCCCGGCGCGAGCGGCCCGGCCCCCCGCCCCTGGTGACCCGACCTGGCCCCCGCCCCTGGTGACCCGACCTGGCCGCCCCGCCGGTCACCCAGCTGCAGCCCGCCGCGCGCCCGTGGGTCAGTTCGTGCCAGGACAGCGCCCTCCACGACGACATGAAAGCCGTTTCCAGGGCATAGCCGCATAGATCGCCGACCAGATGCTCGATGAGCGCGTCGACGAGCAGGCCGGTGCGCATCGTCCACCGGACAGTCGAGCCGTATCCGCCACCGCGCTTCTCAGAGACAGCGCCCCCGACGGGCTTCCCGAGGCCTTGTCTGGTCTTCACATCAACCCCCGGGTCTCAGCTGGCTCATACCGCTCTTCCCCGGGCCGCATGAGCCAGCTGATGGCACCGAGAACGAGGTACGAATCCTGGACCGCTCGCGGACGCGGTCGTGGACGGTCGAAGTACGCGTCAGCTGACCCGAAGACCGACCGCCAGCGTCAGTTCAAGGACCCGGTCTGGCGATGCGAGATCCGGAAACAGCTCCCGCAGCTGCGACATCCGGTACCGGACTGTCTGGGGATGGACGAACAACGCCGCCGCCACCTCGTCCCGCCTGCCCTGGTGCAGCAGCCACGCCCGCAACGTCTCCTCCAGCCGCCGTGCGGTCGCGACAGGCAAGGTCCGCAACGGTGCGAGGGCTCGGGCACGCAGGTCTGCGAACGCGTCCGCGTCGGCGCTCAGCACCAGCTCGGGCAGGTGGTCCTCGGTGTCGCGGATATCGGAGGAGAGGGAGCGCGCGCGTGCGGCCCGTGCGTACGAGGCGGACGCACGAGCCCATGGCCGGGCCGGGCCGACCACGGCGGTGCGGTCGGTCAGCTGCCGCAAGAGATGTGATCGGTCGGCGTCGGGGACGAGCAGCACACCGGTGGCGTCCGGCAGATCGTCGAGGACGAGGGTGCTCGGGTCGAGCGCGCGGTAGGCAGGCCGGGCCTGGGCGGCGGGCAGCAGGACCGCGGTCAGCGAAACCGGAGGCTGCCACCCGGCCCGTTGAGCAGAGACAAGCAGCACATCCGGGCTCGCGTCGGCGAGGAGGTCGCGGGCCAGGTGTTCCAGGTGGCGCTCGTGGGCCCTGCCCCGGGCGGCCAGTTCGTCGGCGTGGCCCGCGGCGCTCGCGGCGGAGAGCTCGTCGATGTAGGCGAAGGTCAGCTCGGCGAACTTGGCGACCTCGGCGGCGGGCAGACCTGCGGGTACGGCACCCGCTGCCAGGCATCGCCAGGCCACGCGGGCGCCGACGCGGTAGGCGCTGAGCAGGGCGTCCATCGAACGGCCGTCGCGCACCTCGCCGCGTCCCAGCTCGTAGGCCGCGTCACCGGCGTCGCCGCCCGTGGCGTTCCCGCTCGCGAGGTCCAGGTAGTGCCCCAGGGCGGTGCGGACGGCTCGGCGGATGGTGCCGCCCATGCTGCCCGAAAGGGCGTTGGCGTAGGGAGGGACCTCGTCGATGATCGCCTGGACGACCTCGTCGGCGGTGGCCCTCAGCGCGGCCCGAAGTGCGGTGACCGTCGTCTCATCCAAGGCCAGTTCGCTGGCCCTCCGGACTGCATGGCTCATGTTTTGTTCCCTACGAACAATTCAGCCGACCAGATTTACGTCCTGTGGTCAGGACTTTACGCCCTGAGGCGCAGCAAGCTGGAGTCATGACGAGTACAGCCCTCCGCAGCAGGGCGTGGAAACTGCTGGAGATGGTCACGACGCCGCTGCTGCCGTCGGACTACCTCGACCTGGTCAGCCCGCTGCGTGCGGGCGCTGACCTGCGTGGGCGCATTGAGGCCGTGCACCCCGAGACGGGTGACGCCGCGACCATCGTGATCAGGCCGGGACGGGGCTGGCGCGGCCACACAGCCGGTCAGTACGTGCGGATCGGGGTCGACGTCGACGGGGTGCGCCTGTGGCGTGCCTACTCGGTCACCTCGCCGACAGACCGCCAGGACGGCCGCGTCACGATCACCGTGAAGGCGATCCCGGACGGCAAGGTCAGCAACCACCTGGTCCGCAGGGCGAAACCGGGCACGCTGATCCAGCTCGACCAGCCGACCGGTGACTTCGTGCTGCCGCAGGCCAAGCCCGCCAAGGTGCTCTACCTGACGGCCGGCAGCGGCATCACGCCCGTGATGGGCATGCTGCGCGACACCGAGTTCGACGACGTCGTCATGGTCCACTGCGCGCCACAGCCGCAAGACGTGATCTTCCGCAACGAACTGCACGACCTGGTCGCGGACAAGAAGCTGCGGCTCACCGAGGTGCACACCGACACAGACGGCATGCTCGACATCGCCCGTCTCGACGAACTCGTGCCCGACTGGGCCGAGCGCGAGACCTGGGCCTGCGGGCCCGCGGGCCTGCTCGACGCCGCCGAAAAGCACTGGAGCGAACACGGCGTCCAAGAGCGCCTGCACACCGAACGCTTCCGCCCCAGCATCGTCGCCGCCGGCGACGGCGGTGAGGTCACGTTCAGCACCACCGGCAGGACCGTCGACGCGGACGGCGCCACGCCGTTGCTGGACGTCGGCGAGGAGGCCGGCGTGCTCATGCCGTCCGGGTGCCGCATGGGCATCTGCTTCGGCTGCGTCACGCCGCTCAAGGCGGGCGCCGTCCGCGACCTGCGCACCGGCGAGATCACCGAGGCCGAGCCGGGCGTCCTCATCCAGACCTGCGTGTCCGCCGCGGCGGGCCCCTGCGACATCGAACGGTAGGAACACCTTGACCGCCATCGACCCCACGGCCCACCTGACCGCGGAGCAGATCGAGGAGCTCGGCCGCGAGCTGGACGCGATCCGCGACGAGGTGATCGCCGGCCGCGGCGAGAAAGACGCCGCCTACATCCGTAAGGTCATCTCGGCGCAGCGCAAGCTCGAGCTGGTCAGCAGGGGCGTGCTGCTGTTCTCGATCTTCCCGCCCGCGTGGCTGATCGGCACCGCCGGGCTGTCCGTGGCGAAGATCATGGACAACATGGAGATCGGCCACAACATCCTGCACGGCCAGTGGGACTGGATGCGAGACCCGAAGATCCACTCCACCACCTGGGAGTGGGATCACGTCTCGCCGTCCCAGCAGTGGAAGCACTCGCACAACGAGCTGCACCACACGTACACCAACGTGATCGGCAAGGACAACGACCTCGGCTACGGCATCATGCGCGTCGACGAGGACCAGAAGTGGCACCGCTTCCACCTCGGCCAGCCGCTGTGGAACTTCCTCAACGCCTGCTTCTTCGAGTACGGCATCGCAGCGTACGACCTGGAGCTCGGCAAGAACCTGCACAAGCGCCGCCGCAAGGACCCGGAGTTCCGCGCGCGGGCCAAGGCCGTGGGCCGCAAGATCCGCAAGCAGGTGCTCAAGGACTACGTGATCCACCCGCTGCTGTCGGGCCCGTCGTTCCTCCCCACGCTCGCCGCCACGTTCACCGCGAACCTGGTCCGCAACATCTGGACCCACTCGGTGATCATGTGCGGGCACTTCCCCGAGGGCGTGCAGGTCTTCGAGCGCCGGTCGATCAAGGGCGAGACGCGCGGCCAGTGGTACCTGCGCCAGATGATGGGCTCGGCGAACATCAGCGGCAGCAAGGCCATGCACTTCATGACTGGCAACCTCTCGCACCAGATCGAGCACCACCTGTTCCCGGACCTGCCGAGCAACCGGTACGCCGAGGTCGCGGTGAAGGTGCGCGCGCTGTTCGAGAAGTACGAGCTGGAGTACGTCACCGGGCCGCTGCCCAAGCAGGTGTTCTCCGCGTGGCACAAGGTCTTCCGCCTCTCGCTGCCGAACAAGAAGCCCAAGGTCAAGACGCCGGACCGCGAGCAGGAGCTCGTCGCGGCCTGATTCCCGGTATTGATTCAGATCTTTCGGCCGTACCGGCGGCGCCGCTGGGGCTTCCGACCACACCGTGCCGAACTGCCGGACCTCTCCTCCCCAGTTCGACGTGAGCCGGACTGGCTGTGGTCTCTCGAGTTGCTGACGGGAGCTGATCTCGCTCACCGCGCTGAGTCGATCTTCGCCGAATGGGTCAGCTTGTGGACCAGCGCGGTCGATTCCAGTTGACCAGCTCCGGTCAGCTTGGGTCTCTGGGGCAAGCACCGCTTCACCAGGAACCTCTCAAAGAGCTGTGGGTCTGTCACCTCTCCTCTGTTGGTCTGTCACTGCACACGTATGGGGCCGCAGTGTGGCCGTGCAACCGATAGACCATCTCGTCTGGCGCCGACAGCATGCGCGAACTGCGCCAGGCCGCATCGAACGGCGTACCAGGGTGCGCGCGTTGCAGGCGGCGTGCACGCCAGCTGGTGACGGGGTCGAGAATCAGCCGCCACAGCGTCAGTTTCACTTCGCTCACCCTGTGCTGCGCAGGTGAGGCTGTCCGGCCAACGAGGTTCCCTCTGCTGGCTCTGCCTCTTGGGTGAGAGCGGCGAGGGCGTCGTGCAGCACTAGGAGTGCTCGGTTCTGCATCTCGGCGCCAGTGAAACCGCGTCCTACGAGTTCCCATTGCTCCAGGAGTGGGCGCCACCATTCCTCAGATGCGGCCACTGATCGGGCCACGCGTTGCCAGTCTGCTACCTGCCTGGGTTCTAGGGGAACAGTGCTTCGCTCGATGCGATCCAAGAGCAGAAGGGAGGGGTGTTCGTACAGTTCCTCCCTGAGGAAGCGCAGTCGGCGCACCCGTTCCTCGTCTTCCTGTCGTTGCGTCAGGATCTGGTGGGAAGCTGCCGTCAAACGCAGGTCGGCGCGGACGCGCATGAGGCGGTAGTGGGCCGTGTGGAAACGGCGCGGCTCGCCCAGCATGGCGTTCACTGTGTCCTGCGCAGTCTGCACGTCGGTGGCCGGTTGGCGTACCAGGACGTTCGCAGCATCGGTGACGGTGCGTTCCCGTACTAACTCCTCGAGGTTCGGCCGAGTGCGCCAGGTCGGCCTCCAGGCGATGGTGAACGTGGCCTCGAACGACACTCCTTCGGTGGCGCTCGGTAGCTGCCGTGGAACTGGGCAGCGAGTGGTTCGCGTGGCCGGGCGCCAAAACCACCTCACGCCCGGTCCTCCGTTTCCTCGATGCTGATCAAGGGACGGAGCCGCTTGTCCACGAGATGCTCGTAGCAATCCGCCCCGGCGTTTTCCCCAGTGGCTGTACGAACGTCCTTGAGCGCCTGCATCAGGTCCATGAATGCCTGGAACATCCGATGTCCGCGCAGTACGGGAACGAGTCGGGCGACCACCTCGTCGTAGGCGCTCTCATCGGTGGCAGACGCCGCGATCCACGACGAGAGACGGGGGATGACGTCCGGCGCGGTGCTCATGTCGCCGAGAAGGTCCCCGAGGGCGCGGTCCACATCGATGCCTAGGCTTTCGCCATGCGTCAGCAGGTGAGGGAGCGGTTCCTGAGGGGTCGACATCAGGGCCAGGAAAGCAAGGGCACCGGCTCGGCTGCTTGCCTTTGCCTCCTGCCAAGCCTGTACCTCCTCAGCCAGTCGTTCGATGCCGTCAGGCCGTCCGGACAGTTCGGTGAACACCTCCAGAACAGCGTTCCTGGTGTCGTCCGCAGGCGAAGTGTGAACAACGCGGCGCAGTCGAACCATGGCCATCTTGGCCATCGAGGCGCTTGCCGCCTGGTCGCTTAGGACGCGTTGGCAGATCGCGACGACCGAACCGGCGAACTCCTGGGTGCCCGCCCAGCGGTACAGAGTGCCCCATGCTCGCTGGCCGATGTGTTCGTCGCGCACGGCTCGGAGCGGCACCCGCGACGGCACGCTCCTCGAGGCCCACCCCGGCGAGACCGTCTCCTGCCCGCCGGGCGAGGAGCACTGGCACGGCGCCGCACCCGACCGGTTCATGGAGCACATCGCCATGTGGGAAGGCACCGGCGACGACGTCCCCGAGACGGTGTGGGCCGAGCCCGTCACCGACCAGCAGTACAACGGCCCCCGCAGCCGCAATCGGTAGGGGGCAGCCAGACGGCTCCCCAACGGCCCCACATAGCAAATCAGTCCCGGTGCTGGTTCCTCAGTACCGGGACCGACCCGGTGTCCAGAGGGAAGAGGGGGAGCGGCCGTGCGTAGTTCGCGGCTACGCCGACGGCTGTCTGGACGTCCGTCGGAGCCTGCACCCGCGCTCGCCGGTCGCCGTACTCGATCGGCTGTTGCGCGCTCGCGCCACGACGGCCGGTCCGAGCGGAGTGGCTGCGGATTGAGCCGACACTCGTGAGTGCGTGTTCTCAGAGATCGACCGGCGACGCGTATTCGCCGAGCCGGGGCTGGACCCGGGTCAGCAGGCGTTCCTCCAGGACGGTTGCGTAGAGGGCCGCTTGCGTGGTGGCGGGGTGGTTCGGCGGCCAGATCCCGCGGCGGAAGACGCAGCGACGGCCACGGAAGAGCACCACCGCGGTGGCGGCGACGACCACGGTGTCCGCGGCATCGGACACGGATTCGCCGGTGAGTGACTCGAACTCGCCGCCCCGCCGGTCGCAGAGATCCAGCACAGCCCGGCGGGCGGACCGCAGGAACACGTCCGTGTACTCCTGCGGCCCGCCCCAGTCGGCGTGCTCGTCAGTCACCGCAGTTGTGCATCGTGGCTGTAGGTCGAGGCCAGGACTACCTGACCACCGCCGGCGGGATGGACGAGGCGGACGCCGTTGACCTTGAGACCGGCATCGGAGCCGGTCGAGGGGAGCTGTTCGTTCACGATGAGCCGGCCACCTACGACGAGCGGGATCTCCGTATTCGGATTACCCGACACCGTAACGGGAACTCCCGCGATCTTCAGGGTGAGCGTGGTGCTGCCCGTGGTTCCGCCGCACTCGCTGCTGGACGTCGTGGTGAGCCCGGACACCTCGACGACCGGCACACCGGGCAGCCCGATGCGGGCCTGCGGAGTACTTCGGCCTGCCCCGTCCGACGTGACTCCCGTCGAGCGTCTGTCCCGGCTCGTAGGCCGCCGAGGCGCCACGGCGGGCAGCTGCCCTGGCCCTCGCCTCACCAGTCGTGCACGGATCCGTCCCGCAGCCTGTTCACCGGCAGGTACTTGCGCTCGTACGGGAAGCGCTCGGCGGCCTTCTCGTCGAACTCGACGCCGATGCCGGGGCGGTCGCCGGGGTGCATCAGGCCGTCCTCGAACGTCCAGGACGTCTCGAACACCTCCTCGTAGCCCGGGAGATGGGCCATGTACTCCTGCATGCCGAAGTTCGGGATCGACAGGTCGACGTGGAGCGCGGCCGCGAGCGACGCGGGGGAGAGGTCGCCCGCGCCGTGCGAGCCGGAGCGGACCCCGTACAGCTCGGCGAGCGAGAAGATCTTGCGCAGGTGCGTGATGCCGCCGGCGTGCGAGACGGAGGTGCGGATGTAGTCGACGAGGCGGTTGGTGATCAGGTGCTGGCAGTCCCAGATCGAGTTGAAGATCTCGCCGACCGCGAGCGGTGTCGTGGTGTGCTGCCGGATGAGGCGGAAGGCCTCCTGGTCCTCGGCCGGGGTGGGGTCCTCGATCCAGAACAGGCGGTAGGGCTCGAGGGACTTGCCCAGGCGGCCCGCCTCGATGGGGGTGAGCCGGTGGTGCACGTCGTGCAGCAGGTGGAAGCCGTAGCCGAACCGCTCGCGGACGGCGGACATGTAGGTCGGCACGAAGTCCAGGTAGGCGCCGGTGTCCCAGACTTCCTCGGTGGGCAGCGCCCCGTCGGCCGGCTCGTAGGTGTCGCCGTCGCCCTTGCGCATGCCGTACACCCGCTCCAGACCGGGCACCGCCGCCTGTGCGCGCACCGCGCGGAAGCCCTTGTCGAGGAAACGCTGTACGTCGTCGAGGAGTTCGGGGACCGTGTTGCCGCTGGCGTGGCCGTATACGGTGACGCCGTCGCGGGCCGCGCCGCCCAGCAGCTGGTACACGGGCAGGCCCGCGACCTTGCCCTTGATGTCCCACAGAGCGACGTCGACGGCGGCTATGGCCGTCATGGTGACCGGGCCGCGCCGCCAGTAGGCGCCCTTGTACAGGTACTGCCACAGCTGCTCGATGCGGGCCGGGTCCTTGCCGATCAGGGTGGGGCAGACGTGGTCGCGCAGGTAGGAGGCGACGGACAGCTCGCGGCCGTTGAGGGTGGCGTCGCCGATGCCGGTGACACCGTCCGAGGTGGTGATCTTCAGGGTGACGTAGTTGCGGCCGGGGCAGGTGACGAAGACCTCGGCCGAGGTGATGGTGGCCATAGGGTGCCGTTCTTCTCGATGGGGGAGCGCGGGGCAGGGGGAGGTACCGGCCGGCGCACGGGTCCGGCGGCCGGTACCTGGATCAGGTGCGCGCGGAACGCAGGGCGGCCTTCATGCCGTGCACGGCCAGCGTGTGCGCGAACTCGCCGACCGCATCGCCGAGTTCGGGGTGCTGGGCGACCTCCGGCGGCAGCAGGCCGCCTTCGCGGAGCAGCAGGCGGGCCGCGTCGGCGGGACCGCTCGCACGGGCCGCGAGCTCGGCCAGGCGCGAGCGGGCACCGTCGTGGACCGTGCCGAGCGCACGCTCGTCGTATGCGGCGTCGGCCGTGATGACGCGCACGTACGCGGCGAGGCCGAGAGCGAGGACGCGGGGGACGCGCCCCGCCACCAGCGACTCGGCGAGCACCCCCGCCCAGCGGACCGGGATCTTCAGGGAACCGTCGGATCCGACCTGCGCGGTGCGGTGGCCGAGCGCCGGATTGGCGAACCGGTCGAGGAGTTCGGTGACGTAGGCCTTGCCCGGCATTCCCTCGGGCTCCGGGATCGTCGGCAGGATCTCCTCGCGCATCGCGAACTCCACGGCACCGCCGAGGAGTTCGTCCGTCACCGCCTGGTCGATGCAGCGGTGTCCGCGCAGCAGGCCGAGGTAGGCGAGGAGCGAGTGGGCGCCGTTGAGGAGCCGCAGTTTCATCAGTTCGTACGGGGCGACATCGTCCGTGAACAGTGCGCCCGCGTGCTCCCACGCCGGGCGTCCGGCGCGGAAGTCGTCCTCCATGACCCACAGCCGGTACGGCTCGGCGGGCACCGGCACCGAGTCGCGGACGCCGAAGGCGCGGGCGACCAGGTCACGGTGCTCGTCGGTGGTGGCGGGCGCGATCCGGTCGACCATGGTGTTCGGCGTGGTGAGCGAGCTCGCGACGTAGGTCTGCAGCTCGGGGCGTTCCGCGGCGGGCAGCGCGGCGACGAACTCGTCGATGAGGGCGCGCAGTCGGTGCCCGTTGTCCATGAGGTTGTCGCAGCTGAGCACGGCGACCGGCGCCCCGTCGGTGCGGGCCCGGTGCTGGAGCCCGCGCACGATCAGGCCGAGGGTGGTGCGGGGCGTGCCGCCCGCGAGGTCGGCGCGGACCAGCGGGTCGTCGAGGTCGAGGCGGCCGTCGGCGCCGAAGGTGTACCCCTTCTCGGTCACCGTGAGGGAGACGATGCGTGTGGTGGGGCTGCCGATCGCGGCGACGACCTCGGTGCCTTGTCCGTCGGCGACGAGGCCCGGATGGTGCACCCCGGGCACGGTCGCGGCGACGCCCGCGTCGCGGCGCAGGGTGAGGACCGTGTAGAGCTGGTCCTGTTCCGCCATGCCGGTCAGTACAGGGCGCGGACCTCGGGCCGCGCTCGTCGAGACACCGGTGATGCCCCAGGGGCCGGGGCTGTGGCGCAGGGCGTCGGCCGTGTGGACAGCCTGGTGGGCGCGGTGGAAGTTGCCCATGCCGAGGTGGACGATGCCAGGTTCGGGGGTGGGCGGAGGCAGCTTCAGGCCTGCCACGGGGAGCGCGGTACGGGACAGGCGGGGCCGGATGCGCAAGGTCATCGTCAGACCTCCCGCGCCGGCTCGACCAGGACCTTCATCTGCGACGGGTCGGTCAGCGCGACCTCGAGCGCCTCGGCCGCCCGCTCCAACGGGAAGGCGGAGGTGACCAGTTCAGCCAGCTGGACACGGCCCGCCAACGCGGCCGCCGCCGCGAAGTCCCCTGCCCCGTACCGGAACGACGTCACAAGGGACAGTTCCTGACGCTGCATCCACGCCAGCGGCAGCTCGGTCAGCGGCCGGCCCGGATTGCCGACCACCACAGCGGTGCCGCCGGGACGCAGCGCGCGGATCCCCGACACCAGGGCGGGCCCCACGCCGGAGCAGTCGAACACGGCGTCGTAGCCGTCCGGCGAGGCGAGCGCGTGGGACCGCTCCGGATCGGGCGCGAGGCCGGCGGCGTCCACCGTGTGCAGGCCGAGCCGCGCCGCGAACTCCCGCCGCTCGGCTGCCACATCGGACACCGTCACGGACCCGGCGCCGACGGCCGCCGCGACCTGCGCGACCAGCACACCGATCGGCCCCGCCCCCGTGACCAGCACACGGTGACCGGGGGCGAGCGCGGCGCGGCGCACCGCGTGCACGGCGACGGCGAGCGGCTCGATCAGCGCGCCGAGCCGGACGTCCGTCGACGCGGGCAGCGGATGCACGAAGTCCCGCGGCACGCACACGTACTCGGCGAGCGCGCCGTCGGTCGGCGGTGAACCGAAACAGGTGCCCTTCGGGCAGAGGTTGTAGCGCCCGGCCCGGCACAGCGCGCACGTGCCGCACGGGTGCGCGGGCTCGATCGCCACGGCCGTGCCGTGGGGCAGATCGTCGGCGCCCGCGCCGTGGCCGACGACCACGCCGGCCGGCTCGTGGCCGAGGACGGTCGGCTGCCGCAGGACGTTCGGGCCGTTCTCGCCGTGGGCGTAGTAGTGCAGGTCGGACCCGCAGAGTCCGACGGCACGGACGGCGACCAGGACCTGGCCCGGACCGGGCTCGGGCACCGGGCGGTCCTCGACGCGCACGTCCTTGGGACCGTGCAGCACGGCGGCGCGATGCATGGACTCGACGGGCTCGACCGACTGGGCCGACTCGACCGACTTGGCCACGGGGCGTCCCTTTCTCTCGTACGGGGATGGAGCGGGCTAGCGCACCGGCAGCGGTTCGACGCGCTTGATGACGAACGCGTAGGTGAGGGCGCCGACGACGGACAGGGCGCCGGACACCAGGAGCGGCACCAGGTACGAGCCTCCGGAGGACGCCAGCAGGAATCCGGTGACGATCGGGCCGAGGATCCCCGCCACGTTCGAGGCGAAGTTCTGGATACCGGCAAGCGAGGCGACATGCCCGGCGGTCGGCGCCACGTCGGCGGGCAGCGACGCGACGGACGCGGTGGAGAAGGTCAGCGAGGCGTAGCTGAGGGAGAGCAGCGCGAGGGCGCCGGACGCGGTCGGCACGACGACGGCGAGCGCGATCACGGACGAGCACAGCGTGCCGGAGACCAGGCAGGTCTTGCGGACCTTGGTGGTGGACCAGCCCTTGCGGAGCAGCCGGTCGGCGGTGAAGCCGCCGAGCAGCGACCCGAAGATGGCGACCAGACCCGGGACCGTACCGAAGAAGCCCAGCTTGAGGAGGTCGAAGCCGCGCTCGTCGACGAGGTAGCTGGGGAACCAGGTGATGAAGAAGTAGATGACGTAGTTGAGGCAGAAGAAGCCGAGCATCATGCCCCAGACCGTCCGGTAGCGGAACAGGTCCCGCCAGCGCACCTTGGGCGCGTCCGCCTCCTGCGCGGGTGTCTCGTCGGTGTGAGCGCCGCCCGCCTCGATGTAGGCGCGCTCCTCGGCGGTCAGCTTCGGGTGGTCGGCGGGCTCGTGGTAGAGCCGCCACCAGCCGATGATCCACAGGAAGCCGAGCAGGCCGCAGGCGATGAACGCGACCCGCCAGTGGAACACGGAGACCAGCATCGTCACCAGCGGCAGTGCGATGGCGGTGCCGACGCGCGCGCCGTTGTCCCAGACGCTGTTGGCGAGGGTTCGTTCGTGACGGGGGAACCAGCGGGAGACGGCCTTCGCGGGTGCGGGATAGCCGGCGGCCTCACCGGCGCCGAGCAGCATCCGGGCGCCGACGAGCGAGCCGACGCCGCGGACCAGGCCCATCCCGACGGTGGCGAGCGACCACCAGATGGCGCCGATCGCGAAGACCCGCTTCACGCCGTATTTGTCCAGGAGCGCCCCGGCGGGCAGTTGGCACAGCGCGTACGTGATGAAGAAGGCACTGAGGATGAAGCCCTGCGTCTCGGGACCGATGTGCAGGTCGTGCGACATGGACGGCAGCGCGACGCTGAGCGTGGAGCGGTCCAGGTAGTTGACCGCGAGGCCGCCGAAGCACAGGACGGCTATGCCCCAGCGGACGTTGTTTCCCCGGCCGCGCGGGCGGGCGGGGAGTGAGGTGCCGGGCGGGGCAGCCGACGCCTCACTCTCGGTGACGGAGCGGGTGGTCATCGTTGACCTCCGGTCGAGGGGACGTGCGGATGTGACGGTAGGCGGTTCGCGAGACCGGGCACAGGAGTGTCCACAGCGGGGACAGGGACACGGCGCGGCCAGGGGTTCCGTTGACCTCCGCGTCATTTTCTACCCCTGTCCGCACTTACATACAAGCCTTGTATGTAAGTATCCTCGCAGCTGAGGTGAGAAAGTGAGCGTCATGGCAGCTCAGCGGCGGGAAACGGGACAGACGCGACGGACCGAGGCGGAGGCACCGCGTCCGCGCGAGTCGGTCCGGACTCGGGTGCACGCCCTGCTGCGGGCGCGGATCACCTCCCTCGCGCTCCTGCCGGGCGCGCCCCTGTCGGAGAACGAGCTGGCCGGGGAGCTGGACGTCAGCCGCACCCCGGTACGCGAGGCGCTGATCCTGCTGGGCGAGGAGTCGCTGGTCGACGTCTTCCCCAAGCTCGGTACGTTCGTCTCGCGGATCAGCGTCGACGCCGTCCTGGAAGCCCAGTTCATGCGGGAGGCGCTCGAACTGGCGGCGCTGCGCGAGGCGGTGAAGAAGTCCGGCGCGCAGGACTTCACGGCGCTGCGCGCCATCCTCGACGCACAGCGGGCCGCGCTGAAGGCGGGGGACGCGGACGTGTTCTTCGAGCAGGACGAGGCCTTCCACCGCCGCCTGATGGAGGCGAGCGGCCACCGCACGCTGTGGCGCACGGTGGCGACCGCCAAGGCGCACCTCGACCGGGCCCGCCGGCTGAGTCTGCCGCTGCCGCACCGGATCGAGACGCTGATCGACGAGCACACCACGGTGGTCGACGCCCTGGAACGGCGGGACGGGGCGCGCGCCGAGGACGCGCTGCGCGGACACCTTCAGGGCGTCTTCGACGACATCGGAACGATCCGGGCGAGCCATCCGGAGCTGTTCGCGGATCCGCATGAGCAGCCGGGCGCCCCGCCCCGCCCGCGAGTCCACCCCGGGCTGCGCGCCTGACGTCACTCACCCCGGGGGCGGCTCGTGTGCCGGTCGAGGGCCGAGCAGCAGATCCGGCGGCTCCCGTTTACGGCCGGGATACGTGACAGATCGCTCGCAATCGGTGACCCGAGACAAAAGGGCCTGATCCTCAATGAGAATCAGGCCCTTGACCTGGTGTTTCAGGACGGGGGTGGAAGGCCGACGCCTCGGTCGTGGGAGGCGCGTCAGTCGTCCTCGTCGTCCGCCCGCGGGTATGCCTCGTCGATGACCCAGTGTTCCCCGCCCTCGGTGGAGATCGCGCAGAGCCGGGACCCGTCCGGTGAGCGGGTGAGGAACTCGATGCCGCCGGAGGGATCCGCGAGCCGGGAGAGGTCGGTGCCGGCGGTGAGGGAGACGCGGAGCCAGCCCTGGCTCATGCCGGCGGCCGTGAGGAAGGCGCCGTCGGGTGTGACAATGCCCCGTCGGCGGGCCGTCGACAGCCACAGGTCCTGCGCCCGGCGCAGGGCATCGTCGTCCCGCTTCGGCACCCGGGCCCACGGCACGGTGTCGATGTGCGCCGTCACCCGGAAGGCTTCGGTGACCGTCGGGCTCGTCCCGTCGTCAAGGAAACCCCCGACATCCAGCCCGGCTTGACGGAAGCGATCCGTGATGTCCTCGTTGTTCACTGTGGTCCCTGTCGGTCAGTTGTTCTTGTGGAAGAAGTGGTGGTCTCCACCCGGTTTGTCCAACGCGCGATAGCGTTCCATCGTGCTGTAGCCCTCTCGCGTGTTGTCCCAGCCGAAGTTGACGAGGTCTCGGCTCCGGTCCGCCTCGGTGAAGCCCTTGGGTGCCCCGGCGTGGAAGTGGGGTCCCGCCGGATCGTGAGTGTGCTCGACGACCACTCTGGAGCCGTCCGGGGTCTCGAACTGCCGGAAGTTGCCCCAGTGGGTGGGGTCCTTCGAGTAGACGTGCCCGGGCATGTGCTTGAGAGTCTTGTCCCCCATGACCACCCATTCCGCGTCCGGGGCGGCCCCGTAGGGGACGCCGGCCACCTCGAAGGCCGCCCTCTCGGCGTCCTCCCGGCGCTCGAAGGGGTTGGAATGCTCGCCCTTGGGTGGACACTCCGGCGCGAGCCCGAGCGGGTCCGACCAGGTATGCGGGTTGTCCACATAAGCGGACGGGTTGGGTGCGGGAGTCAGGCCGAGCGGATCGGGTGAGACATAGCGTGCCGTCTCGGGGTCGTAATGGCGGAAGTAGTTGTAGTGCAGGCCGGATTCCGGGTCGAAGTACTGGCCGGGGAAACGGAGCGGCGTATACGTGCTGCTGTCACTCGCCCAGGCCGTCGTGCCCCACACGGTGCTGCGCCGGCGCCACGCGATGTCCCCGGACTCGTCCATGAGCTCCGTGGGAGTGCCGACGAGGTCGGTGACGATGGCGAAGAACCGTGAGTCGACCTCCTGCCGGGTCATCGCGCGCCCCTCGCCCGGTGACCCGGGTGCCAGCACCCGCTCGGTCTGGGTGATGGGCCGTTGGCCGGCGTGGTCCCAGGTGAGGGCGACCGGTCGGGGCAGCTCCGGCGACATCGTCACCTGCTCGCAAAGGTTCGTGCCGTCCCACGTGAACACGGTGCGCTCGATGGCGGTCTCGCCGTCGGGTGCCAGACAGGTCTTCGCGCTGCGTCGCCCCAACGCGTCGTACGTGTACCGCCACTGCCTGCCATCAGGGGTGACCGTGGAGACGAGTCGGTCCTCGGGGTCCCACTCGTAGCGCCAGACCTCTGTCGAGCCCGAGAGGCGGCGCTTGCGGCGCACGGTGACACGGCCCAGCGCGTCGTGCTCGTAGTGAACACGTCCTGCCCGGGTGAGTCGGGTTCCTGAGTACGAGCGCGCGCCGGTGGCCGCATGGCCCGGATGCTCGTCCGGCCAGGAGGCGGCGGTCAGATTACCTGCGAGATCGTAGGCGTACGACTCCGACCAGCCGTTGCCCTCGACGCCGGTCACGCGGCCGATCACGTCCAGCTCGAACCGCCGGGTGCCGGACACGAGGTCCTCGACGCCCAGCAGGTGGCCGTCCGCGCGGTAGGTGTACGCGCGGCGCTGGACGCATCGGCCCTCGCCCGACGCGATGACAGACTGGGTGGTGAGGCGGCCGAGCTCGTCGAAAGAGTTGGTCAGTGCGAGGGAGGTCCCGACGCGGCGACCGATCTCGTGGCCGGCGGAGTCGTACGCGAAGCCCACATCACGCCCCGCGGTCGTCAGCTGTACGCTGCGCCCTGCCACGTCGTAGGACCAGGCGGACTCGGCGCCGCTGGGTGTGATCCGCCCGGTCCGCCTCCCCAACTCGTCGTAGGAATAGCTCAGTACGCGACCGTCGACCGTCTCGGAACGCACGCGCCCGAAGCGGTCCCGCAGGATGGCGATCGAGCTGTCCGGCCCGTCGGACCGGGCGAGCCGGCCGGTGAGATCGTAGGCGAAGGTGGTGGCTCCCGCGGAGGTTTCCTTCCGCACGACCCTGCCGAGCTCGTCGTAGACGTAACGCACCGTATGGCCAAGGGCGTTGGTCCGGGCTGTCATGCGCCCGGCGGCGTCGTGCTCGTACTGGACGCTACGTCCGTCGAAGTCGGTCTGCCGGACCAGCCACCCGGCGCTGTCGTACTCATAACTCCAAGTGAAACCCTGCGGGTTGGTGACCTTTGTGAGGCGCAGTTCCGAGTCGTGCGTGAACGTGTACTGCGCTCCGTCCGGCGTCGTGCGCGTGGCCGCCAGGTCGAAGTGCGTGTAGGTGCTTCGCGTCACGTTGCCGACGGCGTCGGTGTGGGCGGTGCAGTTGCCCTCCCCGTCGTACGACCACGTCTCGGTGCTGCCGTCGGGAGCGGTACGGCTGGCGAGCCGGCCCTCGGTGTTCCATTCCAGGCGGGTCGTCGCCCCGAGCGGGTCCCTGACGGCAACAGGCCGACCGAAGGCATCACGTTCGTACGTGGTGGTCGAACCCAGCGGATCCGTGACCTCGACCGGAAGGCCTGCGCGATCACAGCGAATGGTCGTGGTGGCGCCGAGCGGGTCGACCACGGAGGTGAGGCGGCCCGCCACGTCGTAGGTGAAGTGCGTCGTCCCACCGGCAGGGGTCGTGGCAGTCAGGCGGTTGCCGCGCTCGTCATAGGACTGGCGCCACGTCGTGCCGTCGGGACCGGTCACCTTTACCGGCAGGCCGAGCTGGTTGTACTCGGCGCGGGCCTCGCGCCCGTCGGCGCGCACCACGTGGATGAGGTTGCCCGCTTCGTCGTACCGGAACGTGGTGATGTTTCCGAGTGGATCGGTGCGGGACAAGAGCCGGTCGAAGCGGTCACGTCGGTAGTGGGTGGTGGCTCCGAGCGGGTCCGTCTCGGCGATCACACGGTGCGAGGCATCGACGAGGAATCGCCGCGTGTGGCCCTCGCCGGTCGTCGTCGTGGTGACGCGGTGCCCCGTGCGCGGGTCAGGCTCTGAATAGGCCAGGCGAAGAGCCATATGGCCTTCCGCTCCGCCTTCGGCTACGCAACGGTCCCGGTCGTCGTACTCATAGGTGTACGAGCCGTCGTTGGTGTCGGTCCAGGAGGTGATGCGGCCGCGCTCGTCGTAGCTGAAGCGCAGCGGGAGCCCGGAGGAGTTGACGACCTCGGTGAGATGGCCCTCGTCCGAGTAGCCGTACCTCTTGATCTCCAGATTCCCGCGGTCGCCGGCGGCGTCGGCCAGCGCCAGAGCACGGACCCGTCCGTCGGAAACGGTGCACACCAGCTGGTGGCCTCCGCTGGAGGTGATGGTCAGCGGCGTGCCCTCGGAGTTGTACTCAAAGGTGATCCAGTTGCCGTTGCGGTCATCGATCTGCTCGATCACTGCCGATCGCTCGCCCCGGTCGGCGAAGTGCCAGACGCGCCCGGTGCCCGGATCGCTGACCGTGTAACCGCTGTCGACCCGGTTCAGTGGGCGGCGGGGGCCATGCGAGGGCAGTACGGGCACCCCGGGAGCGGGATGGGGATACACGAGCAGGAGACCCTCCTCGGTGACGAAGACCACCCCTTGCGCGTCGATCTCCAGGCGCTGGTCCAGCGTCGACGACCAGGAAGGCCCGAACCAACGGCCGAGCTCGTACCCGGACTCGGCGCGACGCGTGAAGGCGAGCGGCAGCGCTCCCGGCAGCTCGACATCGGTCTGGGGCAGATACATGAGCCCCGTGGCGAGGTCGACCGGGTCGGTGCCATTGCATTTCTTCTGCCCGTCGGGCTCCGCGTGGCGCTCGGCATCGCGCGTGGCGCGCCGTACGCCTGTCTCCGCGCCTTCTTCCATTCCCTTCTTGAGCCCCAGGCGCAGGCCCCCGCGGGCGAGTCCGGCGCCCTTGGTGCCGATGAGCTCAGGAAGGAGGCGCCCCACGAACTCGGAGGGGTCCTTCTTGAAGCCGTCGACGGCGGCGGTGACGATGCGTTCGGGGTGGGCGGCGGTGGAGACGAGGCCGGAGAGCGTCATGGAGACGTTCTGCATGTACGCGGCCGGGTGCGTGAGGTTGTAGGGGTCGGTGGGGTTCAGGCCGCGGGCGAAGTTGAGCAGGCCCGCAGTGCCTTTGAGGGCGCCGCCGACGACGTGGGTGAGTTCGGTGTTGTACGCCTGGTAGCCGTCGACGAGGTCGTTGCCGAGGCGGTCGAGCGGCGGCGGCTCGGCGGGAGCGTGCGCGAGGGCCGCCTTGACCTTGCCCTGGGCGTCGGAGGCCGCGGTGTTGCGCTGCTTGCGCGCCTCGGTGAGCGTCTCGTGGGCCTTTTTGATGTCGGCCTTGCCGGGATCCTGGAACGGCTCTGGCTTCGCGCCGGGGTCCTCGTTCGCCTTGATCTTGGCGTTATAGGCGTCGACCTTCTTGTTGTACGCGTCGGCCGCGTCCTTCGACGCCTGCTGCCCCTTCTTGTACAGCTCGACGGCTTCCTTGGCCTTGCCCTGCGCCCACTTGACCGTATCGGCGTACGCGTCCAGCGCGCCGGAAGCCTTGTCGCAGGCGTCGGAGGCCTGGGCCCACTTGGTGGGGTGCACGCCGAACTTCTTGCGGAACGCGTCACCGCCCTCGCCCGCCCACCCGGACGAGTCGACCTTCTTCATCCCCTGCGAGACATGGTCGAACGCGGTGTGGAAGTCCTTGAGATGCTTCGAGGACTCGCGGATCTTGTCCGGGTTGCCGTGGACGAGCTCGTTGGCCTCCTCGGTCTGTCCGAGCTGCTGCTCGCCGGGCGTGGCACCGAGATCCGAGGCGATGTCGTCGCCCCAGTCCTCCACCGCGTCGGCCGCCCCGCGCAGGCCCACGTAGTCGAGACCGTCGCCGATCTTGTTCGTCGCGTAGTCGACGCCCTCGCCGACCTTCTTCTTGCCCTCGTCGATGAGATCCTCACCGACCGAAAGCCCTTTGTTGATACCGCCCTTGACGCCGTCGACGATGTCGCCGAGCCCCATCAGCCCTCGCCCCCGCCCTGCTGCTGTCCGGCGGCCTTGGCCCGCTCCTCGGGGGACGGGCCGAAGGTGTCGTCGAGCATCTGGTCGTACTCGTCGTCGGAGACCCCGGCAGCGTTGTGCAGGTTCTCCGGGTTGAGGCCCGCGGGGCCCAGCGTGTGCGACGTCATGACGTCTCGGCCCGCGTCCTTCCAGCCCTGGCCGCTGTTGGCGAGTGCCTGGTCGAAGGACTCCTTGCTGTAGTCCACGCCGCCGTACGCGCCCGACGTGGCGATGTCCTTCCAGCCCTTCTGGGTGACCTCTTCCTCGGTGGCGTACGGGTTGCCGATCGCGGAGTTCGCGACGACCTTGAACGATCCCTCGACGTACTGCTCGGTCTCGTAATAGGTGCCGGCGGACAGGCCCGTCTTCACCGCGAATCCGTTGCCCTCGTTCACCAGCGAGCGCACGCCCCACTCCCAGCGCTCGCAGAACGACTTGAACTCCCCGGTCAGCCCTTCGTGCCCCAACTCCAGGCCGGACAGGGCGATGTCTCCGAAGCCGCGCCCGGCCCCGGCCTCACCGACCATGCCGAGCTCCTTCAGCTCGGCCAGAGCCTCGGTCAGGCCCTTGGCGATCAGATCCAGGCCGCCTGTCTTGAGGTCCTGGCCGCCGCCCGCGCCGCCACCGCCTCCGTCGCCGGTCATGAGCTGCCCCTCTCGCCCTCGTCACGGTCGACCGCCGCCTCGTCCGGTACGATGCCCCGCACCGGCGGAAACACCATGCCGTCCGGCCCGTCCGCACAGTCAAGTGCTACCCCGCACGGCACTCCGGCCGCGGGTACTGCCACGTCCAGCAGCTTTGCGCCCAGAACCGTCCGGTAAGTCCACTCGCGTGCGAACTCGCCCCGGGCCTGCGCATACCGGGCCAGTGCCTGCTCGTCGGAGAAGGCGAGGATGAAGCGGATACCGTTGAAGTCCGCGGTCAGCAGTCCCGGTTCGCCGTCCGGGCCGCCCTCGTCGCCGAGCGGGACCAGTACCGCCGTCCGCCGGAACTCGCCCAGCAACGCGGCGAACGCCCGCCTGCGTGCCTCCACTTCGGGATCGTCGGCCACCGGATCCGCGACGACGGGCTCTGCGCTCCGGACGACCTGTTGCGGATCCGGCTGCGGGGGCGAAGGCGGGGGTGAGGGCGTCACCGGCGCTTCGGCGGCAGGCGCGCCGCTCATCTCCGCGTAGTCGGCGAGACGTGACCTTGGTGTCTGCGGCGGTTCGTCCACCGCGCCCCCGTACTCAGACATACCGTGCATCATCACAAGCGCACGTCGCTTGCCGCAACGCATCTGCGTCACACCCCTGTCACAGCATCCTCCGACCGGCCCGAGCGGGCACGGTCGCTGAGCGGTCCGAGCACGTGACGCCGAGTCAGCAGGGCGACGGGTTGTCCCAATGGAGTCCCGCTGACGCGAGCAAGGACAAACCGGGGCGCCAGGCCGATTTGTCCTTGCTCGTGTGAGGGCGCCGTGGAGGACGGCCGCGGGACTGGGCAGGCCCTAGCTCAGGGTCTTGAGCGCCGTTTCCGCGTCATACGGCTTCAGCTCGTCGAAACGGCCCTCCAGCACCTTCGCCGCCCACTCCGGGTCCTGGAGCAGGGCGCGGCCGACGGCGACCATGTCGAACTCGTCGCGCTCCAGGCGGTCGAGGAGGTCGTCGATGCCCTTGACCGCGGAGCCCTCGCCCATGAAGGCGCGGATGAAGTCGCCGTCGAGGCCGACGGAGCCGACCGTGATGGTGGGCTTGCCGGTGAGCTTCTTGGTCCAGCCCGCCAGGTTCAGGTCCGAGCCGTCGAACTCCGGGTTCCAGTAGCGGCGGGTGGAGGCGTGGAACGCGTCGACGCCGGCCGCGGTGAGCGGGTTGAGGATCGCCTCGAGCTCCTGAGGGGTCTCGGCGAGCCGCGCCTCGTAGGCCTCCTGCTTCCACTGCGAGTAGCGGAAGATCACCGGGAATCCGGGGGAGACGTTCTCGCGGATGGCGGCGACGATCTCGGCGGCGAACTTCGTGCGGGCCACGGCGTCGCCGCCGTAGCCGTCGGTACGGCGGTTGGTGCCGGCCCAGAGGAACTGGTCGAGCAGGTAGCCGTGGGCGCCGTGCACCTCCACGCCGTCGAAGCCGATGCGCTCGGCGTCCTTGGCGGCCTGCGCGAACGCGCCGATGACGTCGTCCAGGTCGCCCTGGGTCATCGCCTTGCCCGTGCCCTCGGTGCCGTCGATGCGAAGGCCCGAGGGGCCGACGGCCGGTGCCTCGGCGAAGGGCGGCTTGCCCGGCTGGCGCACCATGCCGATGTGCCAGAGCTGTGGCACGATCGTGCCGCCCGCCGCGTGCACGTCCTCGGCGACCTTCGCCCAACCGGCCAGCTGCTCCTCGCCGTGGAAGCGCGGCACCCGGTCGCTCTCGCCGGCCGAGTCGTGGCCGACGTAGGTCCCCTCGGTGACGATCAGGCCCACGCCCGCGGCGGCGCGGCGCGAGTAGTAGGACCGAACGTCCTCGCCCGGTACACCGTTCGGCGAGAACATGCGCGTCATGGGCGCCATCGTGATGCGGTTGGGGACTTTCAGGCCGTTCAGCGCGATCGGGCGCGACAGGATCTCGGCAGCGCGGGAAACGGGCGACGCGGCGTCAGTCACAGAGTGCTCCTCATAGGTACCAGACGGTATGTGCATAAGCATGCAATCCGCGTGTGCCAACCGTTCCGGCCTCCAGGGCATTCCGCAGGCCGGCCTCGTCCTCATGTGATCCATGCCACGGCTTGGGGCCTATGGGTGGCCGGCGCCGGTGTTGAGGGATGTCGAGGCGAGTTGCTGCTCGTGGCCCCCCGGGCCGGATCCGGGGTCGGTGTCCTCAACTCCAGCTGAAACAGGGAGAGTTACCGCGCGTGCAGTCCTGCAGAAGGACTTCAGAAGTCCTTCGGTGGTCCCGAGGTTCCTGAGGTCGTCGAGACCGAACGGCCGGAGCCGCTCTCCGGTGAGGTTCTCGCCAAGGTGCACGCCGACGTGGTCAACCCGGTGGACGTGGCTGTCAGGTCCGCGCCTTCCCACTGCTCGGCGAGCCCCGTTCGTAGGAGGGGCCTGATTTTCGGATATCAGTTCGGTTGGGGGTGCGTTATCGGGCTGACGGGACCATTCTGGAGGTATGTCCGAAGGTGCGCCCGTGACCGTGCACCCCCCTCTGCCTGACGGCGGCCGGCGGGTGACGATTCGCGGCAAGGACGTGGGGACCGCCTACAACCTGCTCGACGTCCTGGAATTCCTGCGCGCCGCGGGCCTTCCCGAGACGGACACGACCGTCGACGACCCGGAACTGATCGACTGGCACGGTGCGGGGCCCGAAAACTGGGGCCCGGACGGGCCGGAGAAGGCTCCGTGACGCGTCACCCGTCCGGCGCTTGAGCGAGCCGGTCATGGTGTTTGCGCAAGCCGGTCAGGACTTTTGTGCGAGCCGGTCGAGCAGGTCGTGCCATCCCGCCTCCACGCGGTCCAGCGGCATGCCCCGCTCGACGGTCAGATGGTGGACGAGCGCGGTGTCCGCGGCCGCCAGCAGCGTGTGCGCGAGGAGATCGGTGTCGCCCTCCATGCCTGCCTGGCGCAGCAGCAGCATGACGTGCGTGTGGCGCAGCCGGTTCGCCGGGACCGCGTAGTTGCGCAGGGGGTCGGTGCGCGCGGCGAGGATCAGCTCATGGTGGTCCCGCTCGTGGCGGATGAGGGCGGGTCCGAAGGCGTGCAGGCGCTCCAGAGCGGGCGCGTCCGGGCCCAGTGGCGGCGGGCCCGACAGGAACGCCGCCTGAAGCTGCTGCTCCCGGTGGTCCAGGAGGGCGATGAGCAGCCCGGTGCGGTCGCCGAAGCGCCGGAAGACCGTCCCCTTGCCGACCCCGGCCGCCGTCGCCACCGCCTCCATGGTCAGGTTCGCCGCCCCGCACCCGGACAGCAGGCGCGACGCGGCCTCCAGCAGGCGTGTGCGGTTGCGCGCCGCGTCCGCGCGCAGCGCCGGCCGCTCGCCGGCCGTTGTCAGGGCGAGGTCGGTCGGTCTGCCCGGGACGCCGGACGTCGTGACGAGGGGAGGGATAGGGCCGGTCATGGCTTCAGAGTAGCGCCGGGAAGCGACAAGTGGACCGCGGTCCGGATAGGTGGTACAACTTTAAACGGACTTCGGTCCGGTTGAACCGTGCACGAGATCCGTTCGCCCTTATCTGGAGTTATGCCATGTCTGTTCGCATCCTCGCCCTCGTCGGCAGCCTCCGCGCCGGTTCCCACAACCGTCAGCTCGCCGAGGCCGCCGCCAAGCACGCGCCCGCCGGCGCCGACATCCAGCTCTTCGACGGCCTCGCCGACGTGCCGTTCTACAACGAGGACATCGACGTCGAGGGAAGCGTCCCGGCCGGTGCCGCGCGCCTGCGCGAGGCGGCCGGTCAGGCCGACGCCTTCCTCCTCTTCTCGCCCGAGTACAACGGCACCATGCCGGCCGTCCTGAAGAACGCCATCGACTGGCTGTCCCGCCCGTACGGCGCCGGCGCGATCTCCGGCAAGCCCGTCGCCGTCGTCGGCACCGCGTTCGGCCAGTACGGCGGCGTGTGGGCGCAGGACGACGTGCGCAAGGCCGCGGGCATCGCCGGTGCCGCGGTCCTGGAGGACGTGAAGCTGTCCATCCCCGGCTCCCTCACGCGCTTCGCCGAGACCCACCCCGCCGACGACTCCGAGGTCGCGACCGCGCTGACCGAGGTCGTCGGCCGCCTGAGCCAGGCCACCCCCGCCGCTGCCTGAGGCTCCCGGCACAAGTGCGGGGAGCGTTTACGGGGAGTCCGTGCGGGGGTGCCGGGTGAACCGGGGCGGGCCACGAACGGCAGATCCGTGGCGGCCCCGGAGCGCGCACGCCGATCCCCTGTGCCTACGATGCAGCGGTGACCACCCGCCCAGGACAGCCCACGCGACCGCAGTTGACGCTGCGGCTCCTCGGGCTGCTCGTCGGCGCCGTGCTCCTTGGCCTGCTCGGCATGCACGGCCTGGGACCCGTACCGGCAGGCGCGCACGGCGGGATGCACCCGGCGGCCGCGCCCGCGATGGGTGCGGGCGGCGCCGCTGACGCGGTTGACCATGCCAGGCCCGAGCGGCAAGGCGTCAAGGCTTCGGCTTCCGGCATGTGCGACCACGGAGACGGTGGCTGCGAAGGGCACATGGCGCACGCCGACTCGGTCTGCGCGTCCGCCTCCGTCGCCGGCCCCCCTGCAGTCGCCCCCGCGCTGCTCCCCGACGTGATCGCCGGCCCCGCCCGCCCCGAGGCCCGTACGTCCTCGGCCGGCAGTGGCCCCGACGGCGGCCGTGCCCCTCCGTCGCTCTCCGAACTCCAACTCCTGCGGATCTAGAACGGCCCGCGCGGTTCCGCATGCCCCAAGGGGCGGCGCCGCGCTCGCGCGAGCCCTTCACCGAGATCAGCATCAGGAGTTCAGCATGACCGCACACCGCACGTTCGTCCGCCGCGCCCTTGCCGTCGCCACCGCAGGGACGGCCGCCCTGGTCCTCGCCGCATGCGGCAGCGACAAGCCTGCCGGGGGACACGACATGGGGGCGAAGGAGTCCGGTTCCCGTCCGGCCGCGTCGGCCCAGGCCGATGGCCACAGCAACGCGGACAGCCGCAACAGCGCCGACGTCTCCTTCGCCAAGGAGATGATCCAGCACCACCGGCAGGCCGTGGAGATGGCCCAACTGGCCGAGGGCCGTGCCGCGTCGAAGGACGTGAAGAGCCTCGCCGCCAAGATCAAGGGGGCCCAGGACCCCGAGGTCGAGGAGATGTCCGGCTGGCTCACCGCATGGGGTGAGGATGTCCCCGCCGACATGTCGGGCATGGGCCACGACATGTCCTCGTCCATGCCCGGCATGATGAGCGCCGGTGACATGGACGAGCTCAAGAAGGCGTCCGGCGACGACTTCGACAAGAAGTTCCTCGCGATGATGGTCAAGCATCATGAGGGCGCCGTCGCGATGGGCAGGACCGAGAAGTCCGACGGCAAGTACGGCCCCGCGACGCGCCTCGCCGCAGACGTGGTGACCGCGCAGACCGCCGAGATCGAGCAGATGAACAAGATGCTCGGCAAGAGCTGAAGAAACCCGCGCGGGTGCGCCGTACACCCCGTCGGCCACACGCCGACGGGGTGTACGCCCACGCTGCTCCCCGCCGGACCCGTGACGTCACGCGCGATCGGGGGCATGGTGGGAGGCCCTCACCGCAACGGCCGCCCGGCACCCGCGCCGGCCGTGAACCGGGGCCCGGCACGGCCTGATCGTGCCGGCCCCGGGGCACTTGTCCGGTTCGGGAACCGGCGCCGGTGTGTGCGAGGCTCGACGCCAAGGGCCTTCGTACGTCGGCCGGATGGAGGTGTGATGTCCACGCAGAGCCATCGATTGATGATCACCGAGCTGGCGAGCTGCGACGGCTGCGCGGTGCTGCGGGTCAGCGGCGAACTCGACCAGAGCGCTGAGGGACTCTTCCTGGGCACGCTGGGCGCCTGCGTCGACGCGGGTCACCCGTACCTCGTCCTCGACGTCACGGCGCTCTCCTTCTGTGACTCACGCGGTCTCTACTGTCTGCTGGCCATGCGGTGGCTCCTGGACCGCCGCGGCGGCAGGCTCCTGCTCGCGGGGGCGGGGCGCCGGCTGACCGAACTGCTCACCCAGACAGGCAGTGTCGATCTCCTCCCCGCCCAACGGTCCGTCGGCCAGGCCCTGTTGTCGCTGCCTCCCACGCACCGGCCGGTCTGGCCACCCGTAACGAGCCCCGACGCGCTGGACGACGGGCCGCCCAGGCCCCCGCGGCCCCGGCCGCCCACACTCTGACCGGCCGTCGGCCCGAGGCTGCGCGCGACTCGCCCGCCTCAGGCGGCTCCCGGCGCACCGGCGCGCAGGCCGTCCATGACGAGGTCGAGCAGCCGCCCGGCGCGCGACTGCCAGTCGCCGTGCGGGTCGATCTGCCAGAGCCCGGCGATGGCGAGTGCGAAGTCCTCCGGTGTCACCCCGGGGCGGATCGTGCCCGCCTCCTCGTTCGCCGTGAGCAGGAGCGACATGGCCGACGTCAGCGGGCCGTGCCCGAGGGAGGCGAGGCTGCCGCGCGTGGTGGCCTGGCGCAGCGCGTCCGCCAGACCGGCCTTCGCCATGGCGTACTGGGCGAGGCGGTCCATCCACGCGCGCAGGGCCTCGTCGGGCGCGCGGGTGGCGAGCAGATGGGACGCGGTGTCGGCGACCTGCTGCATCTCGTAGCGGTAGACCTCGAGCACGAGGGACTCACGGTTGGGGAAGTTGCGGTAGAACGTGCCCTGGCCGACGCATGCCTTCTTCGCGATCGTGCTCAGCGGGGCGGCCGCCGACCGTGTCAGCTCGGTCAGCGCCACTTCCAGGATGCGGTCGCGATTGCGTTGCGCGTCCGAGCGGAGCGGCGCTTCCTTCTTCGGCTGCACGGGTCCCCCTTCCGGGAATCGCGAATCCGTACCCCAGTGCCAAGAACCGGTATGCCCTTGCTAAGCGGACAGTCGTCCGCTAGCGTCGGCGTAGTGGACAGTCGTCCGGTTAGCTCCACCATAGCGGCAGATCCGGCTCGAGTGGAGAGACGGTGACCACCGCAAGCGGCTTTTCGGCCGCAGAGCGCCCGACAGGCGCGGAATCCCGAAGTTCTCCCTCTACGTACAGCCCTCTCACCCCATGAGCGAAAGAAGGCTGATCATGGCCCCATCGACGTCCAGCGTCATCACGCTGAACATCAATGGCGAGAAGTACACGCTGCCCGTCGACCACCGCACCACCCTGCTCGACGCACTGCGCGAGCGCCTCGATCTGCCGGGCACGAAGAAGGGCTGCGACCAGGGCCAGTGCGGCGCCTGCACCGTCCTCCTCGACGGCCGCCGCGCCGTCTCCTGCCTGCAGCTCGCGGTGGCGGCCGAGGGGCGTGAGATCACCACCATCGAGGGCGTGGCCGACGCCGACGGACTGCACCCGGTGCAGCAGGCGTTCCTCGATCTCGACGGGTACCAGTGCGGTTACTGCACGCCTGGCCAGATCTGTTCGGCCCTCGCGGTCATCGAGGAGCACGCGGCGGGCTGGCCGAGCGCCGTGACCGCCGACATACGGCCGGAGGCGGGCGTTCCGGCACTGACCGCCGACGAGATCCGGGAGCGGATGAGCGGCAACCTGTGCCGCTGCGGCGCCTACGTGTCGATCGTCAACGCCGTCGCCCGCGCCGCAGGAACGGAGGCTGTCGCATGAAGGAGTTCGGTTACGAGCGCGTCTTTGACGTGCCCGCCGCGGTCGCCCTGCTCGACGCCGACCCCGACGCGCGCTGTCTGGGCGGCGGCACCAACCTCGTCGACCTGATGAAGACCGGCGTCGAGAGGCCCGCCCGGCTCGTCGACGTACGCGAACTGCCGCTCGGCGAGATCGAGTTGACGCCACAAGGCGGCCTGCGCATCGGCGCGACGGTCACCAACAGCGACCTCGCCGCCCATCCCGAAGTACGGCGCCGCTACCCGATGCTGGCGCAGGCCGTCCTCGCCGGCGCCTCGGGTCAGCTGCGCAACATGGCCACCGTCGGCGGCAATCTGCTCCAGCGCACGCGCTGCGGCTACTTCACCGACCTGGCCAAACCCTGCAACAAGCGCACGCCCGGCAGCGGTTGCCCCGCGATCGAGGGTGAGCACCACAACGCCGCGATCCTCGGCGCCTCCGCGCAGTGCGTGGCGGTCCACCCCTCGGACATGGGAGTGGCGCTCGCCGCGCTCGACGCAGTCGTCTCGTACGAAACGGTCGACGGCCCGGGCGAGCTGGCGCTGGCGGAGTTCTATGCGCCCGTGGGGGAGACCCCGCACGTGGAGACCGCTCTGCCGCCCGGCGCGCTGATCACCGCCGTCATCCTGCCCCCGGCGCCCGTCGCCGCCCTGTCCCGCTACCGCAAGGTCCGCGAGCGCGCGTCCTACGCGTTCGCGATCGGCTCCCTCGCCGCGGCGCTCGACGTCCGGGACGGAACGGTCCACGAAGTGCGCCTCGCCTTCGGGGCGGTCGCGTCCCGGCCCTGGCGCGCTCACGAGGCCGAACGCGCCCTGACCGGCGGCCCCGCGACCGCCGAGGCCTTCGCCGCCGCCGCGGACGCCGAACTCGCGGCCGCCGAGACGCTGCCCCACAATGGATACAAGGTGACGCTGATGCGCAATCTCGTCGTGGCCGTGCTGACCGAGCTCGCCGAGGAGGCCGCCCGATGACCACGACGACCACGGCCGCCCCGGTGACGGGCACCGCCGGCGCCTCGTACACCCGGGTGGAGGGGCTGGAGAAGGTCACCGGGGCGGCCCGGTACGCGGGGGACGTCCCCGCCGCCGAACTCGCCCACGGCTGGCTGGTGTTGTCCACCGTCGCCCGCGGCCGCATCCGCTCGATCGAGTCGGACCCCGTCCGCAAGATGCCCGGGGTGCTGGCCGTGCTGCACCACGGCAACGCGCCGCGCGTCGACGGGAACTACGTCGGCATGCTGGGGCGGCCCGACCCGATCGTCGAGGTCTTCCAGCACGACCGGGTGCCGTTCGTGGGCTGGCCGGTGGCGCTGGTCGTCGCCGAGACCACGGAGCAGGCCAGGGAGGCCGCCGAGGCGCTGGTGGTGCGGTACGACGAGGAGCCGCACGACGTCGCGTTCTCCGCCGGACACGCCGGCATCTACACACCGGACGGCGACGGCATGCTGGCGGAGAAGGGCGACCTCGCGGCCGAACTCGCCGCGGCCGTCCATGTCGTGGACGAGGAGTACACCACCCCGGAAGAGCACCACAGCACGATGGAACCGCACGCGGCGATGGCGCGCTGGGACGGCGGACGCCTCGAGGTCGTCGACTCCAACCAGGGCAGCATGTGGGTGGCGCAGGAGCTGGCGAAACTGTTCTCGCTCGACCCGGCCTCGGTGCGGGTGCGGTCCGAGCACATCGGCGGTGCCTTCGGGTCCAAGGGTGTGCGCGTGCACCAGATCCTCGCCGTGATGGCGGCGACCGTACTCGACCGCCCGGTCAGGGTCGTCATGACCCGACGTCAGATGTTCTCGCTGGCCGGCTACCGCAGCCCCACGGCCCAGCGCGTCAGGCTCGGCGCCGACGCCGACGGGCGGTTGCGTGCTCTCGACCATCAGGCGCACAGCCTCACGTCGACGGTCCACGAATTCGTCGAGGCCAGCGCCGGTTTCGGACGTCCGATGTACGCCGCCGACGCTCACCGCAGCGTCAACCGGGTGGTGCGCCTGGACGTGCCGACGCCGACCTACATGCGCGCGCCGGGCGAGGCTCCGGGCTCGTTCGCCCTGGAGTCCGCGCTCGACGAACTCGCCGAACGATGCGGCATGGACCCGATCGCGCTGCGTGCCCGTAACGAGCCGGACGTGGGCCCGGTCTCCGGGCTGCCGTTCGGCTCCCGCAACTTGCTGGCCTGCTTCGACGAGGGGGCCCGCAGGTTCGGCTGGGCGGACCGGGACCCACGTCCCGGCGTGCGGCGCGAAGGGCGCTGGCTGCTCGGCACCGGCACGGCGGCGGCCACCTTCCCGGTGATCGTGGCACCGTCCACGGCGGCCGTGACCGCTGAGGCCGACGGCACCTTCACGGTGCGGATCGGCGCGTCGGACGTCGGGACGGGGGCGCGGACCGCGCTGACCCTGCTCGCAGCGGAGGCCCTCGATGTGGCCCGGGAGCGCGTCCATGTGCGCATCGGCGACAGCGACTTCGGCCCGGCGGCGATCTCGGGCGGCTCGATGGGCACCCGCTCCTGGGGCTGGGCTGTCACGGCCGCCGGGCGAGACCTGCGGGAGCAGTTGGCCCTCGGCGGCGACATTCCCCCGCAGGGCATCACCGTGCGATCCGACACCAGCGCCGCCGTCGGCTCCCTCACCCAGAAGGAACGGCACTCCTTCGGCGCCCAGTTCGCCGAGGTCGCCGTCGACGTCACCACCGGCGAGGTACGCGTACGGCGCATGCTCGGCGTTTTCGCGGCCGGCAGGATCGTCAACCCGCTGACCGCGCGCAGCCAGTTCATCGGCGGGATGATCTGGGGACTGTCCATGGCACTGCACGAAGAGGCGATCAGGGACCAGGCCACGGGCGGTCACGTCGGCGCCGACCTCGCGGGCTACCACTTCGCCGCCAACGCCGACGTACCCCTGATCGAGGCGGACTGGGTCGACGATCCGGACGCGGACGACCCCGTCGGGATCAAGGGCATCGGCGAGATCGGCATCGTGGGTGCGGCGGCCGCCGTCGCCAACGCGGTCTGGCACGCGACCGGCGTCCGCCACCGGCAGCTGCCGATCCGGCCCGACCGCGTCCTGTCGGCCGGGGCCCCTGCCGCGGGTGACGGCGATGCTTGACATCGCCGACGAGCTGAACCGGTGGGCCGGGCAGGGCCGGGACTTCGCCGTCGCCACCGTCGTCTCGGTGAGCGGCAGCGCACCCCGCCCGCCCGGCGCCGCCCTCGCCGTAGACAGTGAGGGCACCGTCATCGGCTCGGTCTCCGGCGGCTGCGTCGAAGCGGCGGTCTACGAACTGTGTGTGCAGGTGCTCCAGGACGGCGGGTCCGTCCTGGAGCGGTTCGGCTACAGCGACGAGGACGCCTTCGCCGTGGGGCTCACCTGCGGCGGGGTCATCGAGGTCCTCGTCACGCCGGTGCGCGCCGACGCGCCGGACAGGCCCGTGTTCGCGGCGGCGCTCGCGGCCGCGGCCCGGGGCGAGACGGCCGCGCTCGTCCGGGTGGCCCGCGGACCGGACGAACTGCGGGGCGGAGCGCTGCTCGTGAGGGCGGACGGCTCGTACGAGGGAGGGCTCGACGGAGGCTCCGGCCTTGAGCGGACCGTGGCGGCCGAGGCGCGGGCCCTGCTCGCGGCGGGCCGCACCGGTACGTTCGACCTCTCGGCCGACGGCTCCCACTGCGACGCCGACCTGACGCTGTTCGTCGAGTCGAGCGTGCCGCCGCCCCGGATGATCGTGTTCGGCGCCGTCGACTTCGCGGCGGCGATGGTCCGTGCGGGCAAGTTCCTCGGCTATCACGTGACGTTGTGCGACGCCCGCCCCGTCTTCGCCACGCGGGCCCGCTTCCCCGAGGCGGACGACATCGTGGTCGACTGGCCGGACCGCTACCTGCGGCGCACCACAACCGACGAACGCACGGTCCTGTGCGTGCTCACCCACGACGCGAAGTTCGACATCCCGCTCCTGGAGATCGCGCTACGGCTGCCCGTCGCGTTCGTCGGAGCGATGGGCTCACGCCGCACCCACGAGGACCGCGACCGCCGCCTGCGCGAAGTCGGCCTGAGCGACGAGGAGTTGTCGCGCCTGCACTCGCCGATCGGTCTGGACCTCGGCGCCCGCACACCCGAGGAGACGGCCCTGTCCATCGCCGCGGAGATCATCGCGTCGAGGCAGGGCGGCACGGGCGCACCCCTGACCACCTCGCGCACACCGATCCATCATGACGGCGAGGCGGGGGAGCGGCGCCTGTTGGCGACGGGGGAGAGGTGACCGTCGACGGCCGTCGCGCACCCCGCGCCCGGAACGCGGCCGTGGACCTCGTCCCCGGCGCTTCCTAGCCCCCAGGAGCGGGGAGACGGGCTACACGGACTATCCGTGCCTGTCCGACAGCCGGCGAAGTGAATATCCGGGGCCCGGGGCGCCGGGATTTGCTCAACCTGGGGTGAAGGTTCGCGGCGACGCGCGAAATATCCTGGCTCACCGTGCCCCGAAGCTCGTTTCGTGCTAGTCTTGATCTCAGTTGCAGTTGTGGTTCCCATAGATACTTCAAGTGCCTTAGGTGACTTCACGTTGCCGGGCGCTTTTCTATTTCCGGATGCATTTTTCCGGGCGGGGCAATCATTGCGGCGACGCCGAGGTTCGCACAGTGCGGATCACGGGCACTGCCCCGAAGGAGAATTTGCATATGGCTACTGGCACCGTGAAGTGGTTCAACTCGGAAAAGGGCTTCGGCTTCATCGAGCAGGAGGGTGGCGGCCCCGACGTCTTCGCCCACTACTCGAACATCGCCACCCAGGGCTTCCGTGAGCTTCAGGAAGGCCAGAAGGTGAACTTCGATGTCACGCAGGGCCAGAAGGGCCCGCAGGCGGAGAACATCGTTCCCGCCTGACGCTGAAGCGTTGAGCGCAGCTGGTGCCCGTACCCCAGTGGTACGGGCACCAGCTCGTTGCTGTTTGCGGGGCATCCCGCCCGGGTAGGCACGACCACCGGGTGGCACACCACCCCGGCGGGGCGCCAAGACCCCCGCACCCCATTGATCCGGCCTGTCCGAGAGCCGCCTGCCGCAGCGGAATCCCAGTATTCCTACGTCAGGCGTCGCCATTCTCCGTACCGGCGCGCCGGCTGATTTTCAGTCTGCTATTCGGCTCGTTCTTGCAATTCGTCCGGCACTCATACGCCGGGAATTCCTCGATACGTGCCATATCGAGGAAGGTTCGCCATGAACCGTTCAGCTCGCACGAACGACCGCTACTCCAACCCCCGCAGGGGCTCCGCCGGCGGTGACCGGGGCGCCCGTTTTCGACCCCAGGGCCAGGGCCAGGGCCAGGGCCAGGGACGCACCGGAGGCAAGAGCTCCGGTGGCTACGGGCGCAGGTCCGCCGCACCGCAGGGTGAGTTCGCCCTGCCCGTCACCGTCACGCCCGCCCTCCCCGCCGTGGAGACCTTCGGAGAGCTCGACCTGCCGGCCGAGATCCTCAAGACGCTCACCGGTCTCGGCGTGACCGTGCCGTTCCCGATCCAGGCGGCCACGCTGCCGAACTCGATCGCGGGCCGGGACGTCCTGGGCCGCGGCCGCACCGGCTCCGGCAAGACCCTCGCCTTCGGGCTCGCGCTCCTCGCGCGCCTCGCGGGCCGGCGCGCCGACGCCAAGCAGCCCTTCGGCCTCATCCTCGTCCCCACGCGGGAGCTCGCCCAGCAGGTCACCGAGGCGCTCACCCCGTACGCCCGGTCGCTGAAGCTGCGGATGGCCACCGTCGTCGGCGGCATGTCCATCGGCCGTCAGGCCAGTGCCCTGCGCGGTGGCGCCGAGGTCGTCGTCGCGACGCCCGGACGCCTCAAGGACCTCATCGAGCGCAAGGACTGCCGCCTGGACCGGGTGAAGATCACTGTCCTGGACGAGGCCGACCAGATGGCCGACATGGGCTTCATGCCGCAGGTCACCGAGCTGCTCGACCTGGTGCACCCCGAGGGCCAGCGGATGCTGTTCTCGGCCACCCTCGACCGCAACGTCGACCTGTTGGTGCGCCGCTACCTGCACGACCCGGTCGTCCACTCCGTCGACCCGTCGGCGGGCGCCGTCACCACGATGGAACACCACGAACTGCATGTGCACGGCGCCGACAAGTTCGCCGCCGCCACCGAGATCGCGGCCCGCGACGGGCGGGTCATCATGTTCCTCGACACCAAGCACGCCGTCGACCAGTTCACCAAGCACCTGCTCGGCAGCGGCGTGCGGGCCGCCGCCCTGCACGGCGGGAAGTCCCAGCCGCAGCGCACCCGCACCCTGGCCCAGTTCAAGGCCGGTACGGTCACGGCGCTCGTCGCCACGAACGTCGCGGCGCGCGGCATCCACGTCGACAACCTCGACCTCGTGGTCAACGTCGACCCGCCGAGCGACCACAAGGACTATCTGCACCGCGGCGGCCGTACGGCCCGTGCCGGGGAGTCCGGCAGCGTCGTCACTCTCGTCCTGCCCAACCAGCGCCGCGACATGAGCCGGCTGATGCGCGACGCCGGTATCCGGCCGCAGATCACCCAAGTCCGGTCCGGCGAGGCCGAGTTGAGCCGTATCACCGGTGCTCAGGCGCCCTCCGGCGTCCCGATCGCCGGCCCCGCGCCGGCCACGGAGCGGCCCAAGCGCGGCGGTGCCCCGTTCCGCGGCATGGGCTCACGCCCGGGCCGCGCCGGTGGTGACTCGCGCCGTACCTCCGAGGCCCGCCAGCTCGCCGACGCCCGCAAGGCCGCGCGGGTCCGCCGCGCCGGCTGAGGCATACGCACGAAGGCCGTAGGCCCGGGACCGATATCGGTCCCGGGCCTCCGGCCTTCGTGCTGCTGTCAGCCCTTGCGGGAGGTGACGTTCTCGGTGAGCTGGGGGACGACGTCGAAGAGGTCGCCGACGACGCCGTAGTCGACGAGGTCGAAGATGGGTGCTTCGGCGTCCTTGTTGACCGCGACGATGGTCTTGGAGGTCTGCATGCCGGCCCGGTGCTGGATCGCGCCGGAGATGCCGTTGGCGATGTACAGCTGCGGGGACACGCTCTTGCCGGTCTGGCCGACCTGGTTGGAGTGCGGGTACCAGCCCGCGTCGACCGCGGCCCGGGAGGCGCCGACGGCCGCGCCGAGGGAGTCGGCGAGGGCCTCGATGATCGCGAAGTTCTCGGCGCCGTTGACGCCGCGTCCGCCGGAGACCACGATCGCGGCCTCGGTCAGGTCCGGGCGCCCGGTCGACTCGCGCGGCGTGCGCGCGGTGACCTTGGTACCGGTGGCCTGGGCGGAGAACGTCACGTCCAGCGCATGGACGGTGCCGGCCGCCGGGGCGGGCTCGACCGGGGCACTGTTGGGCTTGACGGTGATGACCGGGGTGCCCTTGGCCACGCGGGACTTGGTGGTGAACGAGGCGGCGAACGCGGACTGGGTGGCGATGGGACCGCTCTCGCCGGCCTCGAGGTCGGTGGCGTCGGTGATGACACCGGAGCCGATCCGCACCGCGAGCCGCGCGGCGATCTCCTTGCCCTCCGCCGAGGACGGCACCAGCACGGCGGCCGGGGCGACGGCGGTGCAGGCGGCCTGCAGCGCATCCACCTTCGGCACGACGAGGTAGTCGGCGTACTCGGACGCCTCGTGCGTCAGGACGCGGGTCGCGCCGTGCTCGGCCAGCGTGGCGGCGGTGCCGGCGGCGCCCGCACCGATCGCCAGCGCGACGGGCTCACCCAGGCGGCGGGCCAGGGTCAGCAGTTCAAGGGTGGGCTTGCGGACGGCACCGTCCACGTGATCGACGTAGACCAGAACTTCAGCCATGGGACTTCTTCTCTCCTGCGTGCGAAAGATGAGGACAGGGGGACAGCAACGGGCGCGGGCTCTAGATGAACTTCTGGCCCGCGAGGAACTCGGCGAGCTGCTTGCCGCCCTCGCCCTCGTCCTTGACGATCGTGCCCGCGCTGCGCGCCGGACGCTCCGCCGCCGCGTCCACCACCGTGAACGCACCCGCCAGACCCACCTCGTCGGCCTCCACGTCCAGATCCGAGAGGTCCCAGGAGGTGACCGGCTTCTTCTTCGCCGCCATGATCCCCTTGAACGACGGATACCTGGCCTCGCCCGACTGGTCGGTCACCGACACCACCGCCGGCAGCGAAGCCTGAACCTGCTCGGAGGCCGTGTCACCGTCACGACGGCCCGTCACCACACCGCCCTCGACCGACACCTGCGACAGCAGCGTCACCTGCGGCACACCCAGGCGCTCCGCCAGCAGCGCCGGCACCACACCCGCCGTGCCGTCCGTCGACGCCATCCCCGACACCACCAGATCGAAGCCGGCCTTCTCGATCGCCTTCGCCAGCACCAGCGACGTCCCCACGATGTCCGTGCCGTGCAGATCGTCGTCCTCGACATGGATCGCCTTGTCCGCGCCCATCGACAACGCCTTGCGCAACGCGTCCTTCGCGTCCTCGGGACCCACCGTCAACACGGTGATCTCCGCATCGTCCGCCTCGTCCGCGATCTGCAACGCCTGCTCGACCGCGTACTCGTCCAGCTCCGACAGCAGCCCGTCCACATCATCACGGTCCACCGTCAGATCATCAGCGAAATGCCGGTCCCCCGTCGCATCCGGCACATACTTCACGGTGACAACGATCCTCAAGCTCACGCCGGCTCTCCTACCCTGGTGTGGTTCCTCAAAGCGACACTATGGCACTCAGTACCCTCTGGCAAGGTACGTGGTGCCAGACAGGCCGCTTCGGTGTTACGTTCCCGGCATGACTGAGGCGACCAGACCGGCCAAGAAGGCGCCGATGCGCGAGGTGCTCGCCGAGGCGGCATTCCAGCTCTTCCTCGACCGGGGTTTCGAACAGACCACGGTCGACGACATCGTCGCCCGGGCGGGCGTCGGGCGCAGGTCGTTCTTCCGGTACTTCCCGTCCAAGGAGGACGCGGTCTTCCCGGATCACGAGCGCTGCCTCGCCGACATGACCGCGTTCCTCGAGGAGGCCGACGGCCGGGACCCGGTGGGCACCGTCGCCGACGGGGCGCGCCTCGTGCTGCGCATGTACGCGGCCAACCCCGAGTTCTCCGTGCAGCGTTACCGCCTCACGCGCGAGGTGCCGGGACTTCGGACGTACGAACTGTCGGTGGTGCGGCGCTACGAGCGCACCCTCGCGGGCTATCTGCGGGCGTGCTTCGAGGGGGAGCGGGACGGCGCGCTGCGGGCCGAGGTGATCGCGGCGTCCGTCGTCGCCGCCCACAACAACGGGCTCCGAACATGGCTCCGTTCGGGTGGTGAGGGAGACCCGTACGCGGCCGTGGACCACGCTCTCGGGATGGTGCGCGCTGTGTGGAGTGGCGCGGGCGACGGCGCGGCGCGGCCCGCCGCCGAGGATGAGGTCGTTGTGATGGTCGCCCCGAAGGGTGCCCCGATGTGGCAGGTCGTGCAGCGGATCGAGTCGGCCTTGGGGCAGGGCTGAGGGCACGGTCCTCGGACGGATCCGGCTGGATTTGGCACTCAGTACCTTTACAGTCGGGAACTCAGTGCCATACGGTGCGGAGGCGCCGACGCGATGGTGCGGCGCATCAGAGCCGAGCGCAGGGGGCCGAGCCGTGTCCGAGACAGCAACCCACACCGCGCCGATCGGGCACGAGGTGTCCCGTACCGCGCCGACCCGGCACGAGGGGACCGGCCTGACGATCCAGCGCTGTCGCTGGTGCGGCACCGCCTCCTTCCGGCGGCTCCTGTGTCCGGTGTGCGCGTCGAGCGATCTGCAGCCCGAACACAGCGACGGTCTTGGCGTCGTCGTGCAGTCCAGCGTCGTGAACCGGTACACGGGGACGGCGCGCAACGAGTCCCTCGTCCGCTTCCCCGAAGGCTTCGTGTTCCGGTGCCGCGTCGTCGGCGCCGCCCCGAACCTGGTGTGGATCGGGGCGCGCGTGCGCCCCGTGGCCGGCAGCGACCCCGACGCCGGGGAAGTGGTCTTCGAGCTGTGCGACACGGGCGGACGCACCGACTGGCAGTGACCCTGCCGCTTTCGTTCCCGCTGTCAGGACGGCGCCGGTCAGAAGTCGACGGGGTCCCGGATCAGCGGGCACGTCATGCAGTGTCCGCCGCCTCGGCCGCGGCCGAGTTCCGCGCCGACGATGGTGATGACCTCGACGCCCGCCTTGCGCAGCAGCGTGTTCGTCTGGGTGTTGCGGTCGTACGTGATGACGACGCCCGGCTCGACCGCGACGGCGTTGTTGCCGCTGTCCCACTGCTGGCGCTCGGAGGCGTAGACGTCGCCGCCCGTCTCGATCACACGCAGTGCGCCGAGGCCGAGCGCCTTCGCCACGACGTCGGCGAACGGGCGCGAGCCCTCGTCGGTGATGTGGAGGCCGGACGGATCGCTGCCGGGGCGCAGCGTGAAGGTATGGACGGCGTCGACGATGGCCGGGTAGAGCGTGACGATGTCGCGGTCGGCGAAGGTGAAGACGGTGTCCAGGTGCATGGCGGAGCGCAGCTTCGGCATACCGGCGACGATGACCTGCTCCGCAGCGCCGTTCCTGAAGAGTGCGGACGCCACCTGAGTGATCGCCTGCCGTGAGGTGCGCTCGCTCATGCCCATCAGGACGACCCCGTTGCCCACCGGCATGATGTCGCCGCCCTCGAACGTGGCCTGGCCCCAGTCCCGTTCGGGGTCTCCCCACCACACGGTGGAGCCCATGAAGTCGGGGTGGAACGCGTAGATCGCCTTCATCAGCAGGGTCTCGTCGTGGCGTGCGGGCCAGTACAGCGGGTTGAGGGTGACGCCCTCGTACAGCCAGCACGTCGTGTCGCGGGTGTAGAGGGTGTTGGGCAGGGGTGGCATGAGGTACTCGCGTACGCCCGTCGACTCGCGGACCAGGGCGACGTAGTCGGAGCGGAACTCGTCGGGCAGGTCGGTGGTGGCAAGCCCGCCGATCAGATACTCGGTGAGACGGTGCGGGCTGAGCTCGTCGAGGAAGGCCCGGGTGTCGTCCATGAGGCCGAGACCGACCTCGTTCGCGACGATCTTGCGGTCCAGGAGCCAGGCCTTCGCCTCGGGGATCAGCATGGTCTCGGCCAGGAGCTCGTGCAGTTCCACGACGTCGACGCCGCGCCCGCGCAGCTTGTTGACGAAGTCGGCGTGGTCGCGCTGGGCGTTCTCCACCCACATCACGTCGTCGAAGAGGAGGTCGTCGGAGTTGGTCGGGGTGAGCCTGCGGTGGGCGAGGCCGGGCGCGCAGACCAGGACCTTGCGCAGCGTGCCGACCTCGGAGTGGACGCCGAGCGCCGGCTCGGCCGTGGTGTCGTTGCTGGTCACGATGTGCCTTTCCAGGGAGTCGGTGCGACGCGGGCCGGTCAGAGGCTGATCCAGCCGGCCGCCAGGGCGATGACACCGAGGACCGCTCCGGTCACGGACACCGCGAGGATGACGAGTTCGGTGGGGGAGAACAGGCGTCTGCCCTGTTCGCGGCGGGCCATCACGAAGAGGACGGTGGCGGGCGCGTAGATGATGAAGGACACCAGGACGAACTTCACCCCGGCCGCGTAGAGAAGGAACGCCGTGTAGACCGTCGCGATGACCGCCACGACGAGTTCGCCGCGCGAGTCGCGGGCCCCGACGATCAGTTCGTCCGGCCGCAGCGCGATCTTCACGGCGAACGCGGCGGCCAGCAGGAACGGGATCAGCGACAGGGCGCTGGTCAGATCGAGCGCGAAGTTGAACGCGTCGTCCGAGAACGAGGTGATGACCAGGACGACCTGGGAGAGGGTCGTGGTCATCACCAGTGCGGGCACGGGCACGTCGGCGTGGTTCGTGCGGGCCATAAAATGCGGCATGTCACTGTCCCGGGCGGCGACGAGGAGGACCTCGGCCGCCATCAGCGTCCACGCGAGATAGGCGCCGAGCACGGAGATGATCAGGCCGACGCTGACGAACACCTTGCCCCAGGTGCCGACCGCCTCCTCGAGGACGCCCGCCATGGACGGCTGGCGCAGCTCGGCGATCTCGCTCATCGGCAGGATGCCGTACGACACGATCGTGACGGAGGCGAAGACGGCGAAGACGCTCAGGAAACCCAGGACGGTCGCGCGGCCGACGTCCTCGCGGCGTTTGGCGTGGCGGGAGTAGACGCTCGCGCCCTCGACGCCGAGGAACACGAAGACCGTGGCCAGCATCGTCCCTTTGACCTGGGAGAACAGTGAACCCGCATAGTCGGCGCCGCCGAAGTTCTCCGCGAAGACGTGCGGCTTGAGGAAGAACAGGGCCAGCACGACGAAGACGAGGATCGGCACGACCTTCGCGACGGTGACGACGCGGTTGATCGTGGCCGCTTCCTTGACGCCCCGCCGGATCAGGAGGAAGAACGCCCACAGCCCTGCCGAGGACAGGATGATCGCCAGGGCGGTGTCGCCGGCGCCCAGGGCGGGGGCGATCGCGCCGATGGTCGACATGATCAGTACCCAGTACGTCACATTGCCGACGCACGCGCTGGCCCAGTAGCCGAAGGCCGAGAAGAAGCCCAGATATTCGCCGAAACCGGCCTTGGCGTACGCGTACACGCCGGCGTCCAGATCGGGCCTGCGCACGGCGAGCGTCTGGAAGACGAAGGCGAGCATCAGCATGCCGGTGCCTGCGATGGCCCACGCGATCAGGGCGCCGGCCACGCCGGTCTCCTGCGCGAAGCGGCTCGGCAGGGAGAAGACGCCGGCGCCGACCATGGATCCGACGACCATCGTCGTCAGCGTGAGAAGGGTCAGCTTGGCTGTGGGCGACTGCTCGGGCTGGTCGGCGGGAAGGGTGCCTTCTGCCTGGGTCATGTCTTCCTCTGGCCATGGGGCGTTGGAACCGACAGAGGACGACCATATTCGCAAAATGTCTGGTATGCCCCATTGAGGGTTGGGGGCGCCAAGGGGAGTAGCGCCGCGCGCCGAACCGGAAATTCGGGCATATCGTGCATCGAGGAAGCCTTGTGAAGCCTCACGCCTTTGGGAAGGCGCCCCCATGCAGCCCGAACTGACCCCCGCCGTGCTCGCGTCGCTGCGCCGGCCCCGGCACTATCCGGCGGTGTCGGTCCTCGTGCCCACGCACCGGCGGAAGCCGGACAATGCGCAGGACCCCATCCGGCTGCGCAATCTCCTTGCCGAGGCGGCCAAGGAGCTGGAGGCCGATCCCGCGGTGACCCCGGAGCGCCGCCAGGACGTCGTCGAGCAGCTGGATCTGGCGCTCGCGGAGATCGACCTCGACCACGCCGAGGACGGTCTGGCGATCTTCGCCTCGCCGGGCGAGCACCACGTGTGGTCGCTGCCGCGCACCGTCCCCGAACGGGTCGTGCTCGCCGACACGTATCTGACCCGCAACCTCGTCGCCGCGTACAGCGCCGAACAGCCCTACTGGGTCCTCGCGGTCTCGGCGGACCGTGCCGCTCTGTGGAAGGGTGACGCGCGGCGCCTCGTGGAGCAGCACACGGCAGGATTCCCGCTGACCCGGAGCCTCGACGACCCTGACGCCGAGCGCAAGGAGCGCGTCGGGGACCTGCCGAGCACCTACCGCGACGAGCAGACCCGCCAGTTCCTCCGGCAGGTCGACACGGCGCTCGACGAAGCCCTCGCTCCCACCGCGCGGCTGTACGTCGCCGGTGAGCAGGCGGCCGTCACCCTGCTGAACGAGGTCGGAACCGCCACCGAGCACGCCGTCCCCGTGGCCCACGGCGGACTCGCGAACGCCGGTGCGGAGGCGGTGCGTGAGGCGGTGCGGCCCGCCGTCACCGCTCAGGAGCAGCAGAGTGTGGCCGCCACCATGGCGGACATCGAGCGTGCGCGGGACTGGAAGGAGTTCGCCGCGGGCGTGGACGAGGTGTGGGAGCACGTCGCCGCCGGGCGGGTCCGTGCACTGGTCGTCGAAGAGCATTTCCGCACCACCGTCCGGCAGGACGGCGACCACCTGGTCCCGGCCGAGCCCGGCGACCTGGACGCCCACGACGACATCGTCGACGAGATCGTCGAACGGGCCCTGGAGACGGGCGCCGAGGTGCGCTTCGTCCCTGACGGAACCCTCCCGGACGAGTCGGGAATCGTCGGAATCATGCGCTACTGAGCCAGAGCTTTCGGATAGATGCAAGGAGACGTCTGAATGAGTGCCGGTCCCTCCGGGAAGAAGCCAGCGTCGCGCCGTCGGCGGTCCATGACGGCCGTCCTGGCCGTGCTCGCTGCCACGACAAGCGCCGCGGCCCTCGTGTCGTGCAGCACGGACAGCGGCAACGGCAGTTCGTCGAGCGTCAGCCCGCGCCCTACACCCCCCAATACGGCTTCCTTCTCGGGCACCCCGCCCTCCGCGATGGCGTCGGCCGCCGAGTCGGCCGTCGCCTCCGCGAAGGCGGAGGCCTCGGCGGCGGCGAGCTCCGCGTCGGCCCGGGCCTCCGAGTTCGAGGCGTCCGTGTCGGCCGAGGTGGAACGGGCCAACGCCGCGGCCGCCAGCGAACTCGTGAAGGTCGAGGGCCAGGGCAACGCCATGGCCGATGTCGCCCTCACCGGGAAGCCGCGGTCCCAGACGGGCGGCGTGTTCGCCGTCGTCGTCAACATCACCAACCGCACCGACAAGAAGGCGTCCTACGCCGTGCAGGTCGACTTCAAGGACGCCGACGGCAAGGTCGTCGAGACCCGGTACGTCGGCGCGGAGAACCTCGACCCCGACGAGCGGGCCCAGCCCCTGGCCATCAGCCGCAAGCCCCCGGAGATGAAGCTGACCGCGAAGATCACCAAGGCGCAGAGGTACTGAGAGCGCAGTGCTGCTCAGAGCGCAGAGCTGCTGAGGGTGCGGTGCTGCTGAGTGCGCAGTGCAACCGAGAAGCGTCTCAGGGCCGGAGCAGCTCGGTGAAGCGTGCGACGTCGACGTTGCCGCCGCTGACGATCACACCGACGCGGCGGCCGCGCAGCTGCCCGGCCAGGGCGCGCGCGGCGGCGAAGCCCAGGCAGCCCGTCGGCTCGACGACGGTCTTCATCCGGGTGTGGAAGATCCGCATGCACTCGACCAGTTGGTCGTCCGTGGCGGTGAGGATGTCGTCGACGCCGTCCTTGATGACGGCGAAGGTGTGCTTGCCCAGGTGCCGCGTCTGCGCGCCGTCCGCGATGGTCTGCGGGGTGTCGATGTCGATGATGCGGCCCTCGCGCAGCGACTGCCTGCCGTCGTCGCCCGCCTCGGGCTCGACGCCGTAGACGGCGCAGCCCGGGGACAGGGCGCGGGCGGCGAGGATCGACCCGGAGAGCAGCCCGCCGCCGCCCAACGGCACGAACAGCGCGTCGAGTTCACCGACCTCCTCGAACAGTTCCTTGGCCGCGGTGCCCTGACCCGCCATCACGTCCGGGTGGTCGTACGGCGGGATCAGCGTCAGGCCCCGCTCGGCGGCGACCCGGTGCCCGATCTCCTCGACGTTCTCCGTGTAACGGTCGTACATCACGACCTCCGCGCCGTACCCCTTGGTGGCGGCCAGCTTGGCCGCGGGGGCGTCGTGCGGCATGACGATGGTCGCGGGCATTTCCAGGATGGCGGCGGACAAGGCCACGGCCTGTGCGTGGTTGCCGGACGAGTAGGCGACGACGCCGGCGCGGCGCTGCTCCGGCGAGAACCTGGACAGCGCGTTGAACGCGCCGCGGAACTTGAAGGCGCCCATGCGCTGGAAGTTCTCGCACTTGAAGTGGAGCGAGGCGCCGAGTTCGGCGTCGGTGAGGCGCGAGGTGAGCACGGGTGTGCGGTGGGCGTGCGGGGCGACGCGCTCGTGCGCGCGCACGACGTCCTCGTAGGTCGGCAGGTCGGACGGCGTCAGGTCGGCCATGGGGGGGCTTCCTCTCAATCGGCAGCTGATCATGTGGCATCCGGGCATCCGGGTATCGGGCGTCTGGGCATTCGGGCATACGGCATCCGCCTATTTGGCGTCCGCGTACACCGTCGCCCTCGACACACCCAGGTGGTCCGCGACGATGCCTGCCGACCGGCGTACTTCCATGAAGCCCTGGGCCTTCAACTCCCGTACGAGTTCCCGGCGTTGGGTCGTCCGCAGGGCGCGCGGAGTGGTCGCGCGGTCGGCGGCGAACGCGTCGATGCGGGCGCGGATGGCGTCGCCGTTCGCCGGGTCGAGGGACTCGGCGGGGGCGGCGGCGCCGTCGGAGCGGCCGAAGTGGTCGAGCACGGTGCCGATGCCGTCGAAGACGGTCATGTCGATGTTCAGGCAGAGCGCGCCGGCGTAGTGGCCCCGCTCGTCCTTGATGCCGATCGACGTGCTCTTGACCCGGCGGCCGTCGGCGAACCGGTTCGGATAGTTCGCCACGACCTGTGGGTACGCGTCGTCGGCCAGACGTGCGAGCCCGAGTTCGGTGGCGGGGTCGCCCACGGAACGGCCCGACAGGTTGTTCTCGATGGCGACGATCGCGTGGTCCGGGTCGTCGAGATCGTGCACGACGACCTCGCAGAACGGTGCGAACGTGGCCGCGAGCCCCTTGGCGACCTGCTGGAGCTGCTCCATGAGATGGGTGTGACCGGGTTCGGACATGCTGACAGTTTATAAAGAGCTGGACTGTTCGTCCAGAGACTTCAGGTGCCGCCCACGACGCACGGGCGGTCACATGCCCGCAGTCGCCGTCCTCGCCAGCCAGTCGTACGCTGCCTCCGCCGTGAACTCCCGCTGGCCGCCCCGGAACAGCAGCCCCGCCGTGGCGAACGCGGGATCGTCGGCCTGCGCGGCCACGTACGGGATCGCGATGCAGCGCATCCCGGCGGCATACGCGGCCGCCGCTCCCGGAATCGCGTCCTCCATCACCGTGCAGTGCGCGGGCATCGTGCCGAGCCTGCGCGCAGCCTCCAGGAACACGTCGGGCGCGGGCTTGCCGTGGGCGACCTCGTCCGCGGAGACGTAGATCCTCAAGTGTGCGGCCAGGCCCGTACCCGACAGGATCGCGTCGATGGCCTCGGGCGACGATCCGGACGCGACGGCCATCGGGACCCCCGCGTCGTGCAGCCGCTCCACGAGCTTCCGCATCTGCGGATAGACCGGCGTGCCGACGCGCGCGAGCGCCAGATAGCGGGTGTTCATCTCCGTGAGCAGCGCGTCGAGCGTGGTCTGGATGCCGTACTTCTGGCGCAGGATCTCGATGGTCTCCTGGGTGCTGATGCCGACGTACGACTCGTGTTCCTGCCAGGTGAAGTCCGGGACGCCGTGCTCGGCGAGGGTGCGCCGGCTCGCCTCGAAGTAGTTCGGCTCGCTGTCCACGAGGGTTCCGTCGAGGTCGAGGACGACCGCGGTGCTGCCCAGGGTGCTCATGCGCTCCAGGATGCCAAGGCGGCGGTCACCGGCGCTCGGCGGCGGCCCGGCCGATCGCCTCGACGAGCGGCAGGATCCGGTGCGGCACCCGCTCGCGCAGCGCCACCTCGGTACGGGTGCGGACCACGCCGGGCAGCCGGTTGAGCTGCTGGATGATGTCCTCCAGATGGCCGTTGTCGCGAGCCGCGACGCGGGTCAGGAGGTCTCCTCCGCCGGTGATCGAGAAGGCCTCGATGATCTCCGGCACGCCGGCGAGCGCGTCGCCCACGTCTTCGAGATGGCCCTGCGTGACCTCGATGTGGACGAACGCGAGGACCGGGTGGCCGAGGGCCGCGGGGGAGAGGGCCGGGCCGGTGCCGGTGATCACCCCGTCGCGCTCCAGCCGGTCGAGCCGCGCCTGGAGCGTGCCGCGGGCCACGCCGAGAATGCGGGCGTACTCACGCACACTCGTACGCGGCTGCTCCAGGAGGAGGCGCAGGATGCGGGTGTCCAACTCGTCCACGGTCATGGGCTGCGGCCTCCTTCGCGGGGCGGTGATCGCCGGACGACTGTACCAATGGTCCAGTGGATCCGGGATTGTACGGGCCAGTGGAGCGCACCCGGGGAGCGGCTCAGGATCCGGTGCGGGATCCGGTGCGGGGTCCTGTCGAGAGGGGGTCGGTCAGGAGATATCTTGATGTCGAGCAATGTTGCAGACGAGAGACGCAGACTGTGGAGCGGAGCACCCGGTGACTGACTCGACCATCATCTATACGCACACCGACGAGGCCCCGGCCCTCGCGACGTATTCGTTCCTGCCCGTGGTCGAGGCCTACGCCTCGACCGCCGGCGTCCGTGTGGAGAGCCGCGACATCTCGCTGGCCGGGCGGATCATCGCCAGCTTCCCGGAGCGCCTCGCGGAGGGCCAGCGCATCGACGACGCGCTCGCCGAGCTCGGCGAGCTGGCCAAGACGCCGGGCGCGAACATCATCAAGCTGCCGAACATCTCGGCCTCCATCCCGCAGCTGAAGGCGGCCATCGCCGAGCTGCAGGGTCAGGGCTACGCGCTGCCGGACTACCCGGACGACCCGCAGACCGACGAGGACAAGGACGTCCGCGCCCGTTACGACAAGGTCAAGGGCAGCGCCGTCAACCCGGTCCTGCGTGAGGGCAACTCCGACCGCCGCGCCCCCGCGTCGGTCAAGAACTACGCCAAGGCGCACCCCCACCGCATGGGCAAGTGGACGCCGGAGTCGAAGACCAACGTCGCCACCATGGGCGTCAACGACTTCCGCTCCACCGAGAAGTCCGCAGTCATCGCCGAGCCCGGCACCCTGCGCATCGAGCTGGCGGCGGCCGACGGCACCACCACCGTCCTGCGCGAGTCCGTCCCGGTGCTCGCCGGCGAGGTCGTCGACGCCTCCGTCATGCGCGTCGCCGCGCTGCGCGAGTTCCTCACGGCGCAGATCGCCAAGGCCAAGGCCGAGGACGTCCTGTTCTCCGTGCACCTCAAGGCCACGATGATGAAGGTCTCCGACCCGATCATCTTCGGCCACGTCGTGCGCGCCTTCTTCCCGAAGACGTTCGCGAAGTACGGCGAGGCGCTCGTCGCCGCCGGCCTGTCCCCGAACGACGGCCTCGGCACCATCCTCAAGGGCCTGGACTCCGTGCCCCACCTGGGCGCCGAGATCAAGGCGTCCTTCGAGGCCGAGATCGCCGAGGGCCCCGCCCTCGCCATGGTCGACTCCGACAAGGGCATCACCAACCTGCACGTACCGTCCGACGTCATCGTCGACGCGTCCATGCCGGCCATGATCCGCACCTCCGGCCACATGTGGGGCCCGGACGGCGAGGAGGCCGACACCCTCGCGGTGCTGCCCGACAGCAGCTACTCCGGCGTCTACCAGGTCGTCCTCGACGACTGCCGCGCCAACGGCGCCTTCGACCCGTCCACCATGGGCTCGGTGCCGAACGTCGGCCTCATGGCGCAGAAGGCCGAGGAGTACGGCAGCCACGACAAGACCTTCGAGATCCAGGCCGCGGGCACCGTCCGCCTCGTGGACGCCGCGGGCAACGTGGTCCTGGAGCAGGAGGTCGCCGAGGGCGACATCTTCCGCGCCTGCCAGACCAAGGACCTGCCGATCCAGGACTGGGTCAAGCTCGCCGTCACCCGCGCCCGCGCGACCGGCAACCCGGCCGTGTTCTGGCTCGACGAGGGCCGCGCGCACGATGCGACGCTCATCGAGAAGGTCAAGACGTACCTGGCCGACCACGACACGGACGGTCTGCAGATCGAGATCATGTCGCCGGTCGAGGCGACCGCTTTCTCCCTGGAGCGCATCCGCCGCGGCGAGGACACCATCTCCGTCACCGGCAACGTGCTGCGCGACTACCTGACCGACCTCTTCCCGATCCTCGAGCTGGGCACGAGCGCGAAGATGCTCTCCGTCGTCCCGCTGATGAACGGCGGCGGTCTGTTCGAGACGGGCGCCGGCGGCTCCGCCCCGAAGCACGTCCAGCAGCTCGTCAAGGAGAACTACCTGCGCTGGGACAGCCTCGGTGAGTTCCTCGCCCTCGCCGTCTCCTTCGAGCACCTCGCGACCACCACGGGCAACGCCCGCGCCAAGGTCCTGGGCGAGACCCTCGACCGCGCGACCGGCACCTTCCTCAACGAGGACAAGTCGCCGAGCCGCAAGCTGGGCGGCATCGACAACCGCGGCAGCCACTTCTACCTCTCCCTGTACTGGGCGCAGGAGCTGGCCAAGCAGACCGACGACGCCCAGCTCGCCGAGGCGTTCGCGCCGCTCGCCAAGACCCTCGGCGAGCAGGAGCAGACGATCGTCGACGAGCTGATCGCGGTCCAGGGCAACCCGGCCGACATCGGCGGCTACTACCAGCCCGACGCCACCAAGGCCGCGGCGATCATGCGCCCGTCGGCCACGTTCAACCAGGCCATCGCGTCGCTCGCCTGAGCACTCCCGGTCTGACGTGTTCCGCCCCGGTCGGCATCAGCCGACCGGGGCGGTCCCGTATCCGCGGTACGGGTGACTTACGAGGCCGCCTCCGCCGCGCGCCGGTAGCGCAGCATGACGACCCCGTTCCCGAACGTCCGGGTCTCCATGAGCCGGAGCGCGACCGCGCGGCCCGCCGCCGGGAACAGCGGCTTCCCGCCCCCGATCAGTACCGGATGGACGTATACGCGGAACTCGTCGACCAGGTCGAGCTCCATGAACGTCGCAGCGAGACCGGCCCCGCCGAGTGACATGTCCCCGCCGGGCTGCGCCTTGAGCGCCAGGATGTCCTCCACGACGACGTCCCGCACGATCGTCGTGTTCCAGTCGGTGTTCTCCGCGGTGTTCTCCAGCGTCCTGGAGAACACGATCTTGGGCATGTTCCGCCAGATGCCGCCGAACTCGGCCATCGTCTCGCCGCAGTCCGGGTCGGCGTCGGCGGTCGGCCAGACCGACACCATCAGCTCATGGGTGACCCGCCCGTCCATGAAGGCGCTCATCTCGGCGAGCTCCGCGTTGAAGTACCGGTGCAGCTCCTCGTCGACCCGGTGCCAGCTGATGTCGCGGCCCGGTCCCTCGAGGTAACGTCGAGAGAGACCGACATGCCCAGAATGATGTCTCGCATCTCAACACACTCATTTCTCACGGTGGTTGTGGCCGGGCAGATCACTGCCGCCGGTCATTCCGCAACCGTATGAGGGTGCGCGGCGCATTGGGCGTGCGACAGGGGCAGGCCTGGGAGGCACAGGATTGTGCGCGCGGATCTCACGACCCTGGCCTCAGAGCTCCAGTGCCGCCGCCAGCCGCCGCCACTGCTCGCGGGGCAGGCCGGCCCGGTCCTCGCCCGGGGCCAGCACCTGGATGGCGACGTGGTCCGCGCCCGCGTCCAGGAAGGCGTCGATCTGCTCGCGCACCCGCTGCTCGTCACCCCAGCCGAAGAGGGCGTCGACGAGCCGGTCGCTGCCGCCGTACGCGAAGTCGTTCTCGGTGAAGCCAAGACGCAGCCAGCTGTTGGTGTAGTTGGCCAGCTGCAGATAGAGCGCAAGCGTCTCGCGGGCGGTCGCCCGGGCGCGGTCCGGGTCGGCCTCCAGGACCACGGTGAACTCCGGCGCGAGCAGCGGCCCCTGGCCGAGCGCCTCACGGGCCTGCGCGGTGTGCTCCGGGGTGACCAGATACGGGTGGGCGCCGGCGGCGCGGTCCCGGGAGAGCTCCAGCATGCGCGGGCCGAGCGCGGCCAGCACGCGGCGGTCGGCCGGGATCCCCGCGGCGTCCAGCGCGTCGAGGTAGTCGACCATGGCGGCGAACGGACGCTTGTACTGCGCGGTGAGCTTCGCGTGGCTCACGCCGAGGCCGAGCAGGAACCGGCAGGGGTGGGCGGCCTCCAGGGCGGCCCAGCGGTCGGCGGTCTCCTGCGCCTCGTGCTGCCAGATGCTGAGGATGCCGGTCGCGACCGTGATCTTCGAGGTGGCCTCGATCAGCGGGGCGGCGTGTTCGATGCCGCTGCTGCCGCCGAGCCAGAGCGCGCCGTAGCCGAGCTGTTCCAACTCCGCTGCGGTTTCGGCGAGTTCGGCCGCCCGAGAAGGGTCTGGGTCGCGCAGCCCGGTGTTCCACAGGCCGTACCTGCCGATCGCGGATGCTTGCGTGCTGCTGTCCCTGAAGCTCATGAGCTGTCTCCCGCTACCAGGTGGATCAATGTCCGACGTCTGCCGCAACCTTCGTAGGCGATCTTGTATTCCATCAGAACCTAGCCAGGGGACGCCCCGCTTTAGCGGGGTGGGGAATGGCTTCTGAGCCCTGCTCTGACCTCAACTGTGTGCACGGATCTGCACTGTCCACCTGAACCGCCTTTCCTGCCGCACTAGACCTGCGGCGCCTGTATATTGATCGTGTGACTGTGACCAGGAAGGTTCGCCGATTCTCCGGCGGCGTGTACGACCTCGGGCTCCACGTGGTGTGGTGCCCGAAGTACCGCCGTCCGGTCCTCGGCGGCAGGGTCGCGGAACGCCTGGACGAGCTGATCCGGCAGAAGGCAGACGAGCGCGGGTGGGAGATCATCGCTCTTGAGGTGATGCCCGACCACGTGCACCTGTTCGTCAAGCACGACCCCAAATCGTCGGCCTCGTACGTCGCGAACCAGTTCAAGGGCTTCACCTCCCGCATCCTTCGCTCGGAGTTCGCGCACCTGAAGTCGCGGATGCCCACGCTGTGGTCGTCGTCGTACTTCGCAGCCTCGGCCGGCGCGGTATCGGCGGCAACGGTGGAGAAATACATCAACACCCAGTGGGAGCGCCCCTCGAAGAAGGAGAAGGAGGACGCCTCGTGATACGGGCGTACAAGTTCCTTCTTCGCCCCACGGCCGGTCAGGAAGCGTCGTTGCGCGCGATGCTCGCCGCCCACTGTTGCCTCTACAACGGCGCGCTCCAGGAGCGCCGCGACGCCTACGCGCACTCGTCCCAGACGAAGATCAAGTACGGGGACCAGTCGGCGCAGCTCAAGGACATCCGCACGTTCGACCCGGAGCGTCAGGGACGCTGGTCGTTCTCCAGCCAGCAGTCCACCTTGCGCCGGTTGAACGTGGCGTTCGTCGCGTTCTTCAAGCGGGCGCACCAGCGCAAGGCCGCGCTTGCCCGTGGGGTGCCGAGGGACCTGGCACCGAAGGCCGGGTACCCGCGCTTCAAGGGCGTCGGGCACTTCGACACCGTCACGTTCCCCAAGGACGGCGACGGCTGCCGGTGGGATTCCACCCCTGACGACACCCAGACCCGCGTACGGCTGCAAGGCGTCGGGCATGTCCGCGTGCACCAGCACCGCCCCGTACGGGGCCGGGTGAAGACGCTCAGCGTCAAGCGCGAGGGACATAAGTGGTACGTGGTCATCACCTGCGACCAGGTCCCCGCCGAACCGCTCCCGGCCACCGGGGCGATCGTCGGTATCGACATGGGCATCACCCACTTCCTGACCACGTCGCAGGGCGAGCACGTTCCCAACCCGCGCTTCCTGCGGGCGTCCGCCGATGAGCTGGCAGCCGCTCAACGCGTCCTGGAAACCTTCCCGAAGAAGACCGGCCGCCGCACGAAGAAGCACCGGGCCGCCGCCCGGCGGGTGGCGAAGATCCACGCGAAGATCCGGCGGCAGCGTCTCGACCACCACCACAAGCGCGCCCTCGACCTGGTCCGTGACAACGATGTGATCGGGCACGAGGCGCTGAACACGGCGGGCATGACCAAGACGCCCGCACCCAAGCCCGACCCAGACCAGGACGGTGTGTTCCTCCCGAACGGTGCCGCCGCGAAGGCCGGACTGAACAAGAGCATCCTCGACGCGAGTTGGGGGCTGTTCCTCGCAATCCTGGCGAACAAGGCTGAGAGTGCCGGTCGCCGAGTGATCCCGGTGGACGCCCGCAACACCTCCCGCACCTGCCCACCCTCCGCCGGAGGATGCGGGCACGTCGCCAAGGAGAACCGCGTCACCCAAGCGAAGTTCGAGTGCGTCAAGTGCGGGTTCGTAGAGAACGCCGACATCGTGGGCGCACTGAACGTCGAGCACAGGGCCGGGCTGGCCCTCTGCGCGGAGGCTTAGCCACCGACGCAGGAAGCCCGCGACTTTAGTCGTGGGTGGAGTCACCGTCTTGATGAACCCGTCCACGACCTTGTGGTCGAACGCCTCCATCCGCCGGCTCCCCAGCGCCGGGAGGATGTGGTGCTCCAGCAGCGAGTCCAGATGCCGCAGCGAGGAGCCCTCCAGATGACGCTGGCTCTACCGCCACTCCTTCACATACTCCTCGAACCGCATTGCCCCGTACTTCGGAACACGAACCGCCTTGCTCGCGCGGCTGGGGGCGGCTCTCTTCGCGTTGTAGATATCTGTCAAGCGTGTGATCGCCGCGACATCGGTCTCGAACCCCGGACTCGACGGTCTGCTTCCCAGCGGCGTTGCGGAATTGGATCTTGTAGAGGTGCGGGCACTTGGGCCATCTCGACTGGGCGTGATCGCAGTCCTTGAAGAAGGCGCCCATGCCGTGCGCCAGGGTCTTGCTCGCCATCGTGTCGCCGACTCCTCAGGTCCGATGCTGACGGTTTGCTGACCGCCCGAGGAGCGAGATGCCTCTGACCTGCGCAAAGCAGCGAAACACCGGCTATGTGGTGGAACTTCATCGGCAGATCGCAGGACGATATCAGTCAGGCCCGGGAGGACTGGATGGGCGGGTCGAGATTTGGGGAAGTAAAGGGGTACGACGGGGGCCCGTTGGCTGCGCCCGAGCTGCCGCCTGTGCCGCTTAAACCCCGAGGCCGGGTGCGTTGAACTGCCTCTTTGCGGCGTGACCTATGCAGGGCCGGGCGTACGGCGTAGTCGACTCGCCCGGCTCCGCGTCGCCGCGATCGCAAACGTTCCTCCGGGACTGTGACTCCATGTTCGCGAGTCACAGGTTTCGTCAACCGTGGGCAGTTCTCATCAGACTTATGCTGACCCAATGCTGACTTTCTTGACGCCACGTCAGGTTCCTGTCGGCACAGAGACCCGGTCGACGCCCGACCATCTGAGCTCCTGTTTCAGGGCCCTTGATCGGGTGCCCCAACGCAGAGCGCAGGCGCTCATCCCCATGAAGCGCGATTCCTTGCGGAGCGTCGCCGACTTGAAGGGGTGTTTGTGCGGTTCCCACGATTGCCGCATCTCCATCCCGCTCCGTCGGCACTCTTCACGAATGGCACTTGTCAGGCGAGGTCCTCCCGGTCGGCGATGATGTCGGTCTCGTACTGATCGATAATCTGTTGCGGGTGTGGTCGGAGTGGTCCCACTTGGCGGCGATCAGCATGCGGTGCCAGGCCGGCAGCGTCCCCGGCGTGAGGGGGGAAGACGTCCCCCCGGCGGCGGGTTATGTGGTCCCGGTCGACCAATGACCACGGTCACGTCGTCGCCGTGGCGGCCGTGTCGTCATCGGCGGATGGTTCGACGTGCGGCTGCGTGACGACGGCGCGGAGAATGGAGGAAAGGTCCGGTGGCGGGAGGACCGCCATGCCCCGGGGCAGTGGCGGTGGCCTCCTCACGAAGGTGGTGACGATGCCGACGTGGCGATGCGCCCGACGACCTGGTCGAGGCCTCTCGCAACGCCTCCCTTGTGGTTGTGGGCCGTCGTGGCCCCCGCTCTGCGCTCGGCACCCACATCGGGCTGGTCACCCACGCCGTACTGCACCATGCGACCGCCCCTGTCGCGGTGGTTCCCCATGAGTGATCACCTGGGAGGAGTGATTCTCGTGAGAACAGCACCGGTGTGGGCTTGCGTCGTGGCGCTGACCGACTCCGAAAACGACGGTGAAGGTAGGTGAAGGCCGTGGAGCTCCCCCTGGTCGTGGGTGTCGACGGCTCCGAGTCGAGCATGCGCGCGGTGGACTGGGCGGCGGACGAGGCCGTCCTGCGCGGGGTGCCGGTTCGACTGGTGTACGCGTCGTTGTGGGAGCGCTATGAGGGAGCGGCGCTCGACGAGACCCTCGACAAGCCTTCGGAACAGGTGCTGGCCGACGACATTCTTGATACCGCGGCGCGGCGCGCCCACCAGCGTGACAGCGATCTGCAGGTCACCACCGAGGTGCTGCCCGAAGACGCGGTCAGCGCTCTCCTGAACGAAGGGCGGAACGCCTGTGCCCTGGTCCTCGGATCGCGTGGCCGCAGTGGTGTCGCCGAGCTACTGCTCGGCTCGGTCTGCCTCGCGGTGGCCGCCCGCGCCGACTGCCCCGTGTTCGTGCTGCGCGGCAGTCACGACAACCAGGCCAGGACCGGGATGCTGCACACGATCGCTCTCGGAGTCGGCGAGGAGCAGCAGAACTCGGAGGCCGTGCGCTTCGCCTTCCAGGAGGCACAACGTCGTGGGGCCGCTCTGGACGCGGTACGGGCCTGGCGCTGCCCGGCGCACGAGTCGGTCGAGCACCCGCTGCTTGCGGGAGAACCCGCCCGTTTGCACGAGGAGCGGGCGGTGGAGATCCTGGAGTCGGCGCTGAGCCAGTTCGCGGCGGAGTACCCGTCGGTGGAACTGCGTCGACGGACTGCCGAGGGGCCCGCCCGCAGGGTGCTGCTGGATGCCTCGACGCGGGCCGACCTGCTGGTTGTCGGTGCCCTGCGGCGCCGGGGCCACCTCGGTCTTCAGCTAGGCCAGGTCGCGCACACCGTCCTGCACCATTCGCGATGTCCCGTCGCCGTCGTTCCACAGCTGGGCTGAGCACGTGTCCGGCTCAGATGCCCGCCGCGTGGTCGGGGACGTATGTCTGCAGGTCACGCGATGGGCGTTCGTAGCCGGTCGACGGGGGCCGGGGCGGCAGCACGAGCACCGGAGGGGGCACCTCGTGGTAGGGCACGGAGTCCAACAGGTGGGCGATCATGTTCAGTCGCGCCCTGCGCTTGTCATCGCTCTCCACCACGAACCACGGCGCGTCCGAGGTGTCGGTGTGCACCAGCATCTGGTCCTTGGCCCGGGAGTAGGCCTCCCACTGGCTGATCGACTCGAGATCCATCGGGGAGAGCTTCCACCGCCGCGTCGGATCCTCCAGCCGGCGGCTGAATCGCTCCTGCTGCACGGCGTCGCTCACCGAGAACCAGTACTTGCGCAGCAGGATGCCGTCCTCGATGAGCATGCGCTCGAATACGGGGCATTGGCGGAGGAAGAGTTGGTACTCCTCCTTGGTGCAGAAGCCCATCACATGCTCGACACCGGCGCGGTTGTACCAGCTCCGGTCGAACAACGCGATCTCCCCGGCAGCCGGCAACTGCTCGACGTAACGCTGGAAGTACCACTGGCCGCGTTCGCGTTCGGTCGGCTTGGGGAGAGCGACGGTCCGGGCGACGCGGGGGTTGAGGTGTTCGGAGACCCGCTTGATGGTGCCGCCCTTGCCTGCCGCGTCCCGTCCTTCGAAGACGACCACCAGCCGGGCGCCCTCGGTGCGCACCCACTCCTGAAGCTTCACCAGCTCCGTCTGAAGACGCAGCAGCTCCCGTTCGTACGCCGCGCGCGGCACCTTCGCGGCCTTCTCGCCGGCCATGCCGCCTCCTCCGCCCGATGACTTGCCTCGATGACTTACGGAGCCACCATGCCCAAGGTCGAACACCAGGACAGCACGGTACTGACCGACGACGAGCTGCGCACCCTGGACGCCCACTGGCGGGCCGCGAACTACCTTGCCGTGGGCCAGATCTACCTCATGGCCAATCCGCTGCTCGCCGAGCCCCTGACACCCGCCCACATCAAGCCGCGCCTGCTCGGCCACTGGGGAACGTCGCCCGGCCTCAATCTCGTCCACACCCACCTCAACCGCGTGATCAAAGCCCGTGATCTCGAAGCTCTGTGTGTGTGGGGACCGGGCCACGGCGGTCCCGCGGTCCTCGCGAACTCCTGGTTGGAGGGCAGCTACAGCGAGACCTACGCGGACGTCACGCGTGACGCGACAGGCATGGAACGCCTCTTCAGGCAGTTCTCGTTCCCGGGCGGCGTGCCCAGCCACGTGGCGCCCGAGACGCCCGGGTCGATCCACGAGGGCGGTGAACTCGGCTACTCACTCGCTCACGCCTATGGCGCCGCCTTCGACAATCCGAACCTGCTGGTCGCCTGCGTGATCGGCGACGGCGAGGCGGAGACCGGTCCGCTCGCCGCGTCCTGGCATTCGAACAAGTTCCTCGACCCGGTCCACGACGGCGCTGTCCTGCCGATCCTCCATCTCAACGGCTACAAGATCGCCAACCCGACCGTACTGTCCCGCATCCCCGAGCCCGAACTCGACGAGCTGCTGCGGGGATACGGGCACGAGCCGATCCATGTCACCGGCGACGACCCGCACGAGGTCCACCGCGCCATGGCCGACGCTCTCGACCGGGCGCTGGATCGCATCGAGCTGATGCAGCGCACGGCCCGCGCGGGCGGCGTGGCCGAGCGGGTGCGCTGGCCCGTGATCGTGCTGCGTACGCCGAAGGGCTGGACGGGACCGGCGGAGGTCGACGGCGTGCCCGTCGAGGGGACCTGGCGGGCCCACCAGGTCCCCCTGGCCGGTGTACGCGAAAACCCGGATCACCTGCGGCAGTTGGAGGCCTGGCTGCGCTCCTACCGCCCCGAGGAACTCTTCGACTCAGCGGGTCGGCCCAGCGCGGACGTCCTTGCGTGCGTCCCCGAGGGCGACCGCCGCCTCGGCGCCACGTTGCACGCCAACGGCGGCCGACTCGTGCGCGATCTGCCGATCCCGCCCCTCGACGGCTTCGCCGTCCCCGTGGAGAAGCCGGGTGCCACCCTGCACGAGCCCACCCGTGTCCTGGGCAGCCTCCTGGAACGGATCATGGAGGCCACCTCCGGCCGCCGTGACTTCCGTCTGGTCGGGCCGGACGAGACAGCCTCCAACCGGCTGGAAGCCGTCTACCAGGCCAGCGGCAAAGCCTGGCAGGCACAGAGCCTCCCGGTGGACGAGCACCTGGACCGACACGGCCGCGTCATGGAGATCCTCTCCGAACACCTCTGCCAGGGCTGGCTGGAGGGCTACCTCCTCACCGGCCGACACGGACTGTTCTCGTGCTACGAGGCGTTCGTCCACATCGTCGACTCGATGGTGAACCAGCACATCAAGTGGCTCAAGACCTCGCGAACACTGGAGTGGCGCGCCCCGATCGCCTCGCTCAACTACCTGCTGACGTCGCACGTCTGGCGGCAGGACCACAACGGGTTCTCGCACCAGGACCCCGGTTTCGTGGATCACGTCCTCAACAAGAGCCCCGAGGTCGTACGGGTGTACCTGCCGCCCGACGCCAACACGCTGCTGTCCGTCGCGGACCATGTCCTGCGCAGCCGGGACTACGTCAACGTCGTCGTCGCGGGCAAACAGCCCTGCTTCGACTGGCTCTCCATGGACCAGGCCCGCGCCCATTGCGCCCGCGGCGCCGGAATCTGGGACTGGGCTGGGTCAGCCGATGGGGACCGCGAACCCGATGTCGTCCTTGCCTGCGCGGGCGACGTCCCCACCCAGGAGATCCTCGCGGCATCCGACCTGCTGCGGCGCCACCTGCCCGAACTCGCCGTCCGAGTCGTCAATGTGGTCGACATGACCCGCCTCCTGCCCCGCGAGGAACATCCCCACGGGATGAGCGACTTCGCGTACGACGGGCTGTTCACGACGGACAAACCGGTGATCTTCGCCTACCACGGCTATCCCTGGCTGGTCCACCGTCTCGCCTACAGCCGTACCGGACACGGCAACCTCCATGTCCGCGGCTACAAGGAAATGGGCACGACCACGACCCCGTTCGACATGGTTGTCCGCAACGACATGGACCGCTACCGCCTGGTGATGGACGTCATCGACCGCGTGCCGGGCCTCGCTGTCCGGGCCGCCGCCGTACGCCAGCGGATGGCAGATGCCCGCACCCGGCACCACGGATGGATCCGCGAACACGGAACCGACCTGCCCGAGGTCGCCGACTGGGCCTGGAGCGCGTAAGGCGCCTTTTCTGCAAAGGAGTTCACCGCCATGACGGACGCGACGCGTAGCACGACGCCAATTCGATGGCCGGCGAACGATGAGTGGTGAACGGAGCGGAACGGCAGCCGTGCCCCGCGCGTTGCGGGGTACGGCAGCCGTGGTCTTCGACACCGACGGTGTCGTCACGGACTCCGCCCGGGTGCACGCCGCCGCGTGGAAGACGGCCTTCGACAGCTTCCTGCACGCCCGGGACCCGCGGGGACAACCGCCCTTCGACATGCGCGACGACTATCTGCGGTACGTGGACGGCAGATCACGCCTCGACGGAGCCGCCGCGTTCCTCCGCGCCCGGGGGCTCCGCCCGTCCGGTACGGAGATCCAGGCCGTCGCCGCCCATAAGGAAGTGCTGGCCGCCGCGTCGGCCTCCCGGCACGCCGGGGAACTCCTCGAGCGCGCGGGCGTGCGTGACCTCTTCGACGTCCTGGTGGACGGAGCGGAGGCAGGACGTCTTGCTCTGCCGGGGAAACCCGATCCCGCGCTCTTCCAGGAGGCGGCACGCCGACTGGGCGTCCCCGCCCGACAAGCCGCCGTCGTCGAGGACGCACTGGCCGGAGTCGAGGCCGGACGGCGCGGCGGCTTCGGCCTGGTCGTGGGGGTGGACCGGGCTCGCACCCCCGACACCCGGGGCGCGCTGCTGAAGCACGGCGCAGATTTGGTGGTCGACGACCTGGGCGAACTGATGGGGGAGGGCTGACGATGGGGGACTGGACACTGGAGTACGAGGGCTACGATCCCGCCCAGGAGAGGCTGCGTGAGTCGCTGTGCACCCTCGGCAACGGCTATTTCGCGACCCGCGGAGTGGCACCGGAGTGCGCCGCCGACGCCGTCCACTATCCGGGCACGTACGCAGCCGGCTGCTACAACCGGCTCACCTCGCACGTGGCGGGACGCAGAGTCGAGAACGAAGACATGGTCAACCTCCCCAACTGGCTACGACTCCGCTTCCGTACGGACACCGGGACCTGGCTCTCCCCGGAGTGCTCGGGGCGGACGTGGCGGCCGTTTATGTCGTTGAGGTAACCGTCCCACGTCTCGGCGACCACGGGCAGCATCCACTGCGCGGCGAGCCGCGGGTGGTGCTCGGCGACCCACTGGTCCACGCCGGTGTGGATCGCGCCGACCGCGTGGGTGTTGCTGAGTGAGACGGGCAGGTGGAAGCCGCCGGATTCCTCGATCCAGGTGGTGCCGGTCATCTTGCCGTTGCCGTTGAGCGAGTACCAGCCGGCCGCGCAGGGCGCGCCGACCCCGTCGCGGCCCCTCGGCAGCAGGGCGGTGACGCCGGTGCGGACACCTTCGCCCTCGATCAGGGTGACGTGTCCGACCTCGACGCCGGGAACGTCCGTGATCGCGTTCCAGGCCGCGGGGGTGCCGTCGAGCGGGCGAGGTCAAGGCCAAGATCCAGTTCAGGGTTCGGAAGCATGAGTTCGGCAGCAGAAGCTGTGCTGACCACGTAGGTGGTCGGTGGGGTTCGCTGCTGTGCGTGTCCAGATGCCCGGGGGGTGGTCCGTTGGTACTGCTGTGGCCGAGTGATATGTGATCGTGTTGGGCCATTGGTATAGGGAGTTTGAGCTCTGTTGAACCAACAGTCGTACAGATGCTGAGATAGGTGCGTCAATGGCGCTGCTGTCCTTAAAGGGTCTCCGCGGCGCCATTGTCGTGTGCGCGTACGGCGGCCGACGGAAGGGGCGGGGCACATTGCTGAAGAGGGTGTTCGTGGCGGCGGATCCGGGTCGGATGCGGCTGCGTTTCGCGAGCCGGGCCGTGCTGGGGATCGGGCTCGCGGTGACGCTGTGCGGCGTGGTCGGGCACTCGCTGGTGCCGGCCATCGCGGGGGGACTGACTGCGCTTCTCGCTCTGTTCACGGTGACGGATGCGACGGTACGTGAGCAGGCGGTGACGACGGCGCTGCTGCCGGTCGTGGGGTTGCCCGTACTTGCGCTCGCGGCCGTGGTGCATGACGTGCCTGTCGCGCGGGACGCATTGTTCCTCACTGTTGTAGGGGTGGGGGTGTACGCGCGGCGGTGGGGGCCGCGCGGGCACTCCCTCGGCGTGTTCGCGTTCATGACCTTCTTCGCCGCGCAGTTCCTGCACACCGTGCCGGACCAGCTCCCCGAGCTGTACGCCGCCGTACTCCTCTCGCTCACCGCCGCCTCGGTCGTGCGGTTCGGCCTGTGGTGTTACGAGCGCCGCCTGCCGGCGCCCGCGGCGATAGCGGCGCCCACCGGCGGGAGCCGGCTCGCACGCATCACGACGCGGCAGGCCGTGCAGGCGACGGTGGGCGCCGGCTTCGCGCTCGCCGCCGGTCAGGTGCTGTCCGACCAGCGGTGGTACTGGGCCGTGGGCGCCACGTGGTGGGTGTTCGTGAACACCACCTCCCGCGGGGAGACCGTGGTGCGCGGGTTCCGGCGGTTCCTGGGCACGGTGCTGGGCATCGTCCTCGGCTTCGCCGTAGCCGTGCCGCTGCACGACCAGCCCGTCGTGGCCGCCGTGATCGTCGCCCTCAGCGTGTTCGGGATCTTCTACACCGCCGCTGTCTCGTACACGTGGATGATGCTCGCCGTCACCGTCATGGCGAGCATGCTGTACGGGCTGCTCGGCGTGCTCGACCCGGCGCTGCTGGCCCTGCGGGTCGGCGAGACCGCCGTCGGGGCGCTCGGCGCCGTGCTCGCGGTGATGCTCGTGCTGCCGGTGACCACGCACTCCGTCACCGACGCGTGGGTCGAACGTGCCTTGCGCTGCGTGCACGCCTGCACCGCCGAGGCCGCCGCCCGGCTGGCGGGTTCACCGACGGCCGACCCGGCCCGGCGTGTGGCCGAGCTGGAGTCGATCCTCGGCAGGGTGCGGCTCTCGCTCGCGCCGCTGGTGCATCCGTTCAGCCCGATGCGGGCCCGGATGGGCCGGGCCCGGCACGTACTCGCGCTGCTCGACGACTGTGCGCGCGAGGTGCGCGGGCTCGCCTCCGTCGTCGCCGACCCGGAGGCCTCGCACGACGCGCGGCTCGCCGCGGCCTGCTGGCGCGTGGAGACAGCCGTCGAGGCGCTCACGGATACGCTGGCAGGCGGGGCGCGTCGCCAGATCGAATCCGCGTCGCTGCCGCAGCTCGTCGAGGGCGAACCCGTGCTGGCGCATCTCCACGCCCTGGAGCAGGCCCTGCTCGAACTCGCCGTTCCCCTGCGCGGATCCAACCGCGTTCCGGTCAGCGCCTGAGCCGTCGCGGCGCAGGCCCTCCCGAGGGGCGCGCGCCACGCAATTCACGCCCCAGTACTGCCCTGTGCGCTCCCCTCTCCTCGGAGCCCGGTCGCGCGTACGGCCGCGGCCCTGCGTCACTCGTCCCACCTGCGGCAACGCCTCGTGAGGTGGACGGTCCGGCACATTCCGGAGCGGGTTCGCCTGTTCACGTAGACGACGGATCGGCCCCCGGGTGGGTGACGCAGCGGCATCATGTGGACGCACGGAGTGCGCGGCCCGCGGGAGGGTCCGCGGCCGGGGACCCCCTGGGAGTGCGCCATGCCCGATACACCGCAGCGAACCGACGGGCCCGCCGGATGGCTGGACCGAGCCGAGGCCAGGGACGGAGCCACGGTCTGGGATCGAGCCGTGCCTTGGGATGGGGCCGCGCCCTGGGACTGCCCGGAAGGTGCCGCCCGCCATCACTCTTCCGCCCCCGCCCCCGCCGCCGGCATCGGCCACCCCCGCAGCGCCGACTCCCGCAGCCCCGACTCCCGCGGCCCGGACCTCCGTAACCCAGCCCCCCGCACCCCAGAGCTCTGGCCCGCGGCCTCCGGCTTCATCCGCGCCCACCACGCCGAGGAGAGGCTCGGTGACCCGGCCGCCCGCCTCGCGGAGGCATACGCCGAGATCGCGGACACAGGAACGTATCGCCACACCGAGCGCGAGCTCACCTTCGGGGCCCGCGTCGCCTGGCGGAACGCCAACCGCTGCATCGGCCGCCTCTACTGGAACTCCCTGCACGTCCGCGACCGCCGCCACCTCACCGCCGCCGAGGACATCGCAGCCGCCTGCACCGACCATCTGCGCGAGGCATCGCAGGGCGGCCGCATCCGTCCTCTGATCACCGTCTTCGCACCCGACGCGCCCGACCGCCCCGGGCCCCGCATCTGGAACGAACAGCTCATCCGGTACGCGGGGTACGTCCAGCGTGACGGCCGCGTCGTCGGCGACCCGCGCAATGAAGGCCTCACCGCGCTCGCCCGGCGCCTCGGCTGGCGCGGCGGCGACGGCACCCCCTTCGATGTACTGCCCCTGATCGTCCAGGGCACCGACGACAAGCCACGCTGCTTCGACCTGCCGCCCGACGCGGTCCTCGAAGTGCCCATCGAGCACGAGGACCACGACTGGTGGGCCGGGCTGCGCCTGCGCTGGCACGCCGTGCCGGCCCTGTCCACGATGTGCCTGGAGATCGGCGGGGTCTGCTACCAGGCCGCGCCCTTCAACGGCTGGTACATGGGTACCGAGATAGGCGCCCGCAACCTCGCCGACACCGACCGCTACGACCTCCTGCCGCGCATCGCGGAACGCCTCGGCCTCGACACCACCAGCGACCGGTCCCTGTGGAAGGACCGCGCCCTCGTCGAGCTGAACCGCGCCGTCCTGTACTCCTTCGACCGCGCCGGCGTCACCGTCACGGACCATCACACCGAGTCCAGGCGCTTCCTCACCCACCTCGACCGCGAGGAGCGCAAAGGCCGCACCGCGGGCGCCGACTGGTCCTGGATCGTGCCGCCGATCTCCGGCTCGGCGACCCCCGTCTTCCACCGCACGTACGACACCACGGAGCGCACGCCGGCGTACGTGCAGCATCCCGAGGCGCTCGCCAGAGCTTCCGGCGAGTTCTTGGTCTAGGGCCCCGCCCGTCCGTGGCGTTGTCGTCAGTCGCCGACTCCCCCGAGCTCTCGGCTTCGCCAGAGCACGGGACCCCCATGCCCCGCTCCCGGATCCGGCTGACCCCGCTCCCGGATCCGGCCTGATCCAATCGAAAGGCCCTGGACCCGCTGCTACCGTCGGCCGCACGAACGGCGAGCACCGGGCTCACCGTGCATCCGGCGCAAGGGGATTCGCGTGGGCGACAGGCAGGGCGGACGGGCGTACATCGGATCCTTCACCGCCGCGGGAGGCTCCGGGATCGTCACCGCGTCCGTCCACATGGACAGCGGCTCACTCACCGTGCTCAGCGCCGTCGACACGCTCCCCGACCCCTCGTACCTCGCGCTCTCGCCCGCGCGCGACTTCCTCTACGCGGTGAGCGAGACCGCCGAGGGGTTCGTGGCGGCGTTCCGTACGGGGGACGGCAAGCCGGAACTCGCCGGGCGCGGCGTCCCCGTTCGCGGCTCGGGCCCCACCCACCTCGCCCTGTACGACGGCCATGTACTCACCGCCAACTACGGCTCCGGCAGCGTTACTTCGGTACGGCTGCGCGCCGACGGCACTCTCGACGGCGACTCCGTCGACGTGCTGCGCCACGAGGGTTCGGGCACGCATCCCAAGCGCCAGCAGGGCCCGCACACCCACCAGGTGGTGCCGGACCCCAGTGGCCGCTGGGCCGTCAGTGTGGACCTCGGTACCGACTCCGTACGCGTCTGCTCGATGAAGGGCACAAGCCTGGACGTCCACCGCGAGGTCGCGCTGCGGCCCGGCTCAGGACCTCGGCACCTCGCGTTCCACCCGCGCGGCGACCGCGCGTACATCCTGAACGAGCTCACGCCGACCGTCACCGTCTGCCAGTGGGACGCCGCCGAGGGCGCCCTGCAGCCGCTCGGCGAGACCTCCGTGCTGCCGGACGCGCACGGCGACGCCTTCCCGTCCGAGGTCGTCGTGGCGCCCGACGGGCGCTTCCTGTGGACCGCCACACGCGGCGCGAACGTCATCTCCGTCCTCGCCCTCGACGCCACCGGCGACCGCCCCACGCTGCGCGCCACCGTGTCCTGCGGCGGCGACTGGCCACGCGGCCTGGCCCTGCACCCCTCGGGCCGCTTCCTGTACGCGGCGAACGAGCGGTCCGGCGACGTGACCTGGTTCTCCGTGGACCGCGAGACCGGCCTCCCGCGCCGCGGCGGCTCCATCGAGGTGCCCGCCGCGTCCTGCGTGATCTTCGGCTGAGACCGTTCCCGGCCGGATACGGAGACGGGCCCGACCCCATGGGGCTTCGGGCCCGTCTCCGGTGCCTGTGTACGTGCCTGGTCCCCTAGAGGACCGGCGCGCCCTGCGGCTGCTGCGGGGCGATGCCCAACGCCGTCGCGTACTTCGACAGGGCCAGCTTGCCGATCGCCGGGTAGGCGCCCAGCGACTCGGCGGACGCGCAGCCCGCCTCGTTCGCCGCCGCCTGGAGGAGGCTGGCGTCTATCTCCGGACCGATCAGGTACGGCGCGAGCGCCAGCTGCTGCGAGCCCGAGCCGCGCAGCTGCTCGGCGGTCGCCGCGATGGCGCCCTCCTCGTCGAGCGCGGCCGCCATGACCGGCACCGCGAGGCGCGCGGCCAGGAGCATGCCGGTGATCCCGGCCGCCTGGACGGCCTCGTCGCCGCCGACCGAGGCGAGGATGATGCCGTCGGCGGCGGTCGCCACCGTGAACAGCCGGGCGCGGTCGGCACGGGCCAGGCCCGCCTCCGACAGACGCACGTGCAGCGCCTCCGCGAGCAGCGGGTGCGGGCCGAGGACATCCGTCAGCTCGGCGGCCGTACGGCTGTCGATCACGGCCTGCCGGATACGGCGCGTGAGCGCGCTGTCCGGGCCCGCGAGCAGGGGCACGACCACGGCGACCGGTCCGTCGGGCTCCGCGACGTCGGCGCCCGCGGCACGGGCCTGCTCGAAACGGGCGGTGCGCTCCTTCGCGGCGCGCGACAGCACGGCCCGCAGCGAGGGGAACTCGGCGAAGGCCGAGGCCTCGGCGGCCTCCGAGTCGTCACCGTCGAGGTATCCGATGCGGGCGTCGAGGCCCGGCAGCTCGGAGCGGGCGATGCTCACGACCTCTTCGGCGAGGCTGCGAGAGGTGCTGCTGGGCGTGCCGGGCACCGCGAGGACGAGTGCGGGTGCGCCCTCGGGGGCGGCCACGGGTTCCGGGCGGCGGTGCCGACCGGGCTGACGGGGTCGCGGCATTCGTACAGGCAGGCCGGATGCAGGCCCAGTGGGGGAGCTCATGCCGCCGCATGCTACTGGCTCGCGGGTCTCCCTTGTTCGGGGAGGGGGCAGCTGAGCGGTATCCGTCCGGATTTATCCTTTCGGTGACGAATGGCTCAACTGTCCAGGTCAGAGGGGGTGCCAGGGCCGCCCTCAGTGGCCGGCGTCCTTCCGGGGGACGTGGAGGAGGCGGCCGTCGCACGGCAGGAGCAGGCCGTCGAGCGCGAGCGCGGCGGCGATCACCAGCGCACCGTGCAGGGGGTCGTTGGTCGCCGACACGGCTTCGGCGTACGGGAGTTGCTCCGCGAGCTCGGCACGGAGCGGGGCGAGCAGCGGCTCGCCCATCTTGAACAGGCCGCCCGTGAACGCCACTTCACTGCCGTCGCCCGCAGGGCACACCGCGGCCGCCGCCTCGGCGATATGGGCTGCCGCCTCACGCAGGATTCCGGCGGCGACGGAGTCGTCGAGCGCGGCGCGGGCCACGTCCGGCGCGAAGGAGGCAAGGACGGCGGGACGGTCCGTACGCGGATAGATCCGTGCGGGCAGCCCGGCCACCGGGCCGAACCGCTCCTTTGCCAGGGCGAGCAGCGCGGCGGAGCCCCCGCGCCGTCCGTCGTACGCCCGCATCGCGGCGTCCAGGCCCGCACGGCCGATCCACGCGCCGCCCCCGCAGTCGCCGAGGAGATGCCCCCAGCCGTCGGCCCTGCGCCAGGTGCCGAGGTCCGTGCCGAGCGCGATCATGCCGGTGCCCGCGGCGACGACCGCGCCGGGCCGCTGGCCGAGCGCGCCCGCGTACGCGGTGACACCGTCCGCGGCCAACGCGAGCCGCCGTACGCCCAGTTCGGCCGCGAGCGCGTCCGGGAGCCCGGCCCGCAGTCCGTCGCCGAGCGTGGCCATGCCGGCCGCGCCGACGGCGACCGCGCTCACCCGCGGGACGCCCCGGCCGCGGTCGCCGACGCGGGCGAGCAGCTCCCGGGCCATCGGAACCGTCTGTGCGAGCAGATGCCCGGCGTCGATGCCCGCCGCACCGGTCCGCACGGGCTCGCGGGACACCGTCGTCTCGGGACGTGTGAGGTCCCCGGCGGCGGCGAGCGCCACGCGCAGACCGGAGCCACCGGAATCGACGCCGAGGACCCACTCGGGGCCCGCGGGACAGTTCCCTCCGTCGCCCGGCCCGGCAGCGGCGGGCCCGCGGGTCACGGCAGCCGCCAGTCCACCGGCTGTCCGCCCTGCCGCGCCAGCAGGTCGTTGGCCCGGCTGAACGGGCGCGAGCCGAAGAAACCGCGGTCCGCCGACATGGGGGAGGGATGCGCGGACTCCACGGACGGCAGGTCGCCGAGGAGCGGGCGCAGATTGCGGGCGTCTCGGCCCCACAGGACGGACACGAGCGGGCGGCCGCGCGCGGCCAGCGCCCTGATCGCCTGCTCCGTCACCTCCTCCCAGCCCTTGCCGCGGTGTGCGGCGGGGCGGCGCGGGGCCGTGGTGAGCGCCCTGTTCAACAGGAGCACTCCCTGCTGCGTCCAGGGCGTCAGGTCGCCGTTCGACGGCTGGGGCAGGCCCAGGTCCGTGTTCAGCTCGCGATAGATGTTGAGGAGGCTGCCGGGCAGCGGCCGCACCTCGGGCGCGACCGAGAACGACAGCCCGACGGCATGTCCCGGCGTCGGATAGGGGTCCTGGCCGACGATCAGGACCCGCACCTCGTCGAACGGCTGCTGGAACGCGCGCAGCACGTTCGCCCCGGCCGGGAGGTACGTGCGTCCCGCCGCGATCTCCGCGCGCAGGAACTCGCCCATCGCGGTGATCTGATCCGCGACGGGTTCAAGGGCCTTCGCCCAGCCGGCTTCTACGATTTCGTGCAAGGGTCGTGGTGCCACGGGCGTCACCCTACTGCCGTGACGGTCGGGCCGATCAACCGACCACGGCCGCCCGCACGCACAGCACGTCCGGCAGATGGGAGGCCAACTGCCGCCAGCTGTCACCGTCGTCGGCCGACGCGTACACCTCGCCGTTGCGATTGCCGAAGTACACGCCCGCCGGGTCGGAGTCGTCCGTGCACATCGCGTCGCGCAGCACCGTCCCGTAGTGATCGCCCTGAGGGAGCCCCGCCGTCAGCGGCTCCCAGGACCTGCCCGCGTCCTCGGTACGGAAGACGCGGCAGTGCCTGTCGGCGGGCACGCGGTCCGAGTCGGCGTTGATCGGGAACACGTACGCCGTGTCCCCGCGGTGCGGATGCGCGGCGGCGGCGAAGCCGAACGTCGAGGGGAGGCCCGCCCCGATGTCGTTCCACCGGGAGCCGCCGTCGTCGCTGCGGTAGACCCCCCAGTGGTTCTGGAGGTAGAGGCGGTCCGGGTCGGCCGCGTCCTGCGTGACCTTGTGGACGCACTGGCCGAACTCGGGGTTCGGATCCGGCAGGAAGACCGCGGAGACCCCGGAGTTGGCGGGCTCCCAGCTCTGTCCGCCGTCTCGCGTGCGGAACACCCCGGCCGTGGACACCGCGACCGTCACCGCGTTCGCGTCACGCGGATCGGTGACCACCGTGTGCAGGCCCTCACCGCCGCCGCCGGGCACCCACTTCGACCGCGTCGGGTGCTCCCACAGCGGACGCACGAGATCGAACGTCTCGCCCCGGTCCTCGGAGCGGTAGAGCGCTGCCGGCTCGGTGCCCGCGTACACCACGTCCCGCTCGGCGGCGGCCGGATGCAGTTGCCACACGCGCTCCAGCGAGGCCCCCGTGTCCTTCGGGAACTTGACGGCGGGGTGCGACGGCTCGGTCCACGAACGGCCCAGGTCGTCGGAGTGGAAGACCGACGGGCCGAAGTGCGCACTGTCCCCGCCCGCAAGCAGCCGCGGGACATCGCCCCGCGTGTCGATCGCCACCGAGTACACGGCCTGCGAATTGAAGTACGGACCTTCGTCGAACTCCCACGCGCCGCCGCCCCGCTTGCGGCCGATGAAAAGCCCCTTGCGCGTGCCAACCGTCAGTAGCACTTCAGTCATGCCGGACACCTCCGCAGACGCCTTTGTCTCAGGTACGGCCCAGTCTGCACCCGACCACTGACAGTCACCCCCAGAGCCGGCATCGTCGCAGGTCACACCGGCTGGGCGGCCGCTTCCTCCGGCGCCGGCAGTGGAAAGTGACAGGCCACCTGGTGGCCGGCTCCGCGCGGCGCCGCGACCGGCGGCTCGACCTCGGCGCAGACGTCCTGCGCGAGCGGGCAGCGGGTGCGGAACCGGCACCCCGACGGAGGCTTCGCAGCGGACGGCGTCTCACCTGTAAGAGGAGCCCCGGAACCGGCGGCGGCCGACGGATCGGGCACGTTGACGGTGTCGAGCAGACCCCGCGTGTACGGATGCAGCGGCCGCGCGTACACCTCCTCCGCGGGACCGGTCTCGACGAGCTTGCCGAGGTACATCACGCCCACGGTGTCGGCGAGATAGCGCACCACCGCGAGGTCGTGCGAGATGAACAGATACGTCAGGCCGCGCTCGCGCTGGAGCTCCCGCATCAGGTTGAGGATCTGCGCCTGCACGGACACGTCGAGCGCGGACACCGGCTCGTCCGCGACCACCAGATCGGGCGACAGCGTCAACGCCCGTGCCAGGCCCAGGCGTTGGCGCTGGCCTCCGGAGAACTCGTGCGGATAGCGGTGGACGGCGCCCCGCGGCAGCCCCACGGCGTCGAGGAGCCCGTCGATCTGCGCCTCCTGCTCGGCGCGGCTGCCGACGCCCTGGATGACGAGGGGTTCGCGCAGGATCTCGCCGACCCGCATCCGCGGGTCCATGGCCGCGGTCGAGTCCTGGAACATGAGCTGGATCCGGCGGCGGTGCGCCCGGCGCCCCGCCCGCGTGAGGCCCGCGAGGTCCTCGCCGCCGAAGCGCACCGAACCGGCCGTCGGGTCCTCCAGGCCCGCGACGATCCGGCCGAGCGTCGTCTTGCCGCACCCGGACTCGCCGACCATGCCGAACGTCTCGCCCTTACGGATGGTCAGCGACACCCCGCCCACCGCACTGACCGTGCCGCGGCTGCGCGAGAACGGGCCGCCCTTGAGCGGGAACTCCTTGACGAGAGTGTCGAGTTCGAGAAGCGGCGCGCCCGGGGCCGACTGTGCGGGGATGGCGGCGGGGGCGATGACGCCGGCCGTCTCGCCCTCCTCGGACGCGTCGGGCACGGGGTGGAAGCAGGCGAACCGGTGCTCCGCTCCCCGTAGTTCGTCGTCGGCGAGCGGCGGCTCCTGGGCGCGGCACTCGTCCGTGGCGAACAGGCAGCGCGGCGCGAACCGGCAGCCCTCCGGACGCACCGTCAGGTTCGGCGGCAGCCCGGGGATCGTGTGCAGTTCGGTACCGCCGCCGTCGCCCGCCCGCTCCGGCAGCGCCGCGAACAAGGCCTCCGTGTAGCGGTGGCGCGGGCGGGCGAACAGGTCGCGTACGTCGGCCTGTTCGGCCACTTTTCCGGCGTACATGACGGCGACGCGGTCCACGCGGTTCGCGATGACGCCGAGGTCGTGCGTGACGAGGATCATCGCCATGCCGAGCCGCCCGCGCAGGTCGTCGATCAGCTCCAGGATCTGGTGCTGGGTCGTCACGTCGAGCGCGGTCGTCGGCTCGTCGGCGATGAGCAGCTTCGGCTCGCAGACCAGCGCCATCGCGATGGCGACGCGCTGGCGCATGCCGCCCGACAGCTGGTGCGGATACGCCTTCATGCGCTCGGCGGGCTGCGGCATGCCGACGAGCCGGAGGGTCTCCTCGGCCCGTGCCCAGGCCTCCTTGCGGGAGACGCCGCGGTGCAGGAGGAGCGGCTCGGCGACCTGCCGGCCGATCGCCATGGTCGGGTTGAGCGAGGTCAGCGGGTCCTGGAAGACCATGCCGACGGTGTTGCCGCGTACGCCCTGGAGAACGGGGGCGGGCGCGGCGGCCAGGTCCGCTCCGTCGAACAGGACACGCCCGCCGGTGATCCGGCCGCCGGGCGGCAGCAGTCCGAGGACGCTGAGCGCCGTCATCGTCTTGCCGCAGCCGGACTCGCCGACGACGCCGAGCGCCTCACCGGCGGCCAGGTCGAGGGAGATGCCGTCGAGGGCGTGGACGGTGCGGTCGCGGGTGGCGATGTCGACGCGCAGGTCGTCGATCCTGAGCAGGGGCTCGGTCATGTCTGTCTTCCTCAATGCCTCGGTCCCTTACTTCCGCAGCCGTACTTCGAACGCGTCACGCAGCCCGTCGCCGATGAAGTTGAACGCGGCGACGACCAGCACGATCGCGATGCCCGGCGGGAAGATCAGCCACCAGTAGCCGTTCTGCGTATAGGTGATGCCGGCGGACAGCATCGAGCCCCAGTCGGCCGACGGCGGCGGGATGCTGAGCCCGAGGAACGCGAGATAACTGACGTAGAGGATGGCGTCGGCGATCTGGAACGTGCAGTTCACGATGACCGTGCCGATCGCGTTCGGCACGATGTGCCTGAACACGGCCCGTATGCCGCCGCCGCCCATCATCCGCATGGCCTGGACGTACTCCCGGTTGCGCAGCGACAGTGCCTCGCCGCGCACCAGGCGGGCGGGGGAGAGCCAGGCGACCCCGGCGATGATCAGGATGAGGACGCCCTTGCTGGGTGTGATGATCGCGGCGACCACGACGAGCAGGAACATCGCGGGGATGGCGAGCGCCGCGTCGGTGACCCGCATCATCGCGGCGTCGACCCAGCCGCCGAAGTACCCGGCGACCGCCCCGTACACGGTGCCGAACAGCGTCGCCAACAGGCCTGCCGTCAGGCCGATTTCGAGCGAGGTCCGCCCGGCGACCATGAGCCGGCCGAGCAGGTCGTACCCGAGGTCGGTGGTGCCGAGGAGGTGTCCGGCGGTGCCGGGGGAGAGGTTCGCCTGCGCGAGATCCGTGTGGATCTGCTCGGTCGGGTGGACGAGTGGGCCCAGGTAGCAGAAGGCCAGCAGCAGGACCAGGACCACGACGCCCGTCAGGGCCAGCTTGTTGCCGGTGAAGACGCGCAGGGTGCGGCGGGCGAGGGAGGGGGTGGCCTGCGCGGCTTCCTCCTGGCCCGGCTGGACGGGAAGGACGGCGGACGTACTCATGCCACGCTCCGGATCCGGGGGTCGAGGACGGCGTACAGGATGTCGGTGAGCAGCGAGCCGAGGACCGTGGCGATGCCGACGACGAGGGTCACGCCGAGGAGGACCGGGAAGTCGGAGCCCTGGGCCGCGTTCCAGAACAGCAGCCCCATGCCCGGGTAGTTGAACATCGACTCGACGACGAGAGCGCCGCTGAACAGGGTCGGGAGGTAGAGCCCGAGCAGGGTCGCGAGCGGGATCAGGGCGTTGCGCAGGACGTGCCTGACCATGATCCGCCGGCTGGACTGGCCCTTCGCCATGGCCGTGCGGACGTATTCCTCGGTGAGGTTGTCGAGCACGGCGGAGCGCATGTAGCGGCTGAACATCGCCACGATGCCGAAGGCCATCGTCACGACCGGCAGGATCAACCCTGTGAAGTCGCCCAGGAGTTGACCGATCGTCTCACCCTGCGGTGCCTCAGCCGGGAAGATCGGCATGACCTGCGCGAACAGGATGATCATGATGAGGCCGAGGAAGAAGACGGGCGTCGCGTACAGCAGGAAGGCGAGCCCCGTGAGCGCGTAGTCCGAGGCCTTGCCGCGCCGCACGGCCTGGAGCAGGCCCAGCGGGACGGCGATGACGACGGCGAGGACCGTGGACAGGACCGTCAGGAGCAGCGTCTTGGGCAGGCGCTGCTTGAGCAGGTCGAAGACCGGCGAGTTGAGCTTGTACGAGTCGCCGAGGTCGCCGGTGAACAGCCGCTTCAGATACATCACGTACTGCATCGGCAGTGAACGGTCGTAGCCCTGCTGGTGGTTGAAGTGCTCGATCTGCTGCGGGGTGCCCTTCGGGCCCAGGATGGCGCGGGCCGGGCCGCCCGGCAGCAGGTGCAGGAGGGTGAAGACGATCACCGAGACCAGGAACAGGACGACGAGGGCCTGCAGGAAGCGCTTGACCAGAAAGCCGGTCACTTCGCGGCTCCCTTCTTGGCGTGCTGGTTGTTCGTGTCGTTCGTGTGCTGCTTGTCGTTCTTGACGAAGTACCAGTGCTGGGGCGCGAACGTGACCGTCGGGTTCTGCTGGATGCCCCGCAGGTCGTTGCGGATCACCGACACCTGGTACGCGGGGTTCGGCATCCACATCACCGGCAGCTGCCCGGCGAGGTACTCGCCGTACTGGTGGACGGCCTTCATGTCCGGCGAGTACTGCACGGCCCGGATGATCCGGTCGGCCTTTCTGTCGCTGTAGTTGCCGAAGTTGGCTGAGGCGCCCGTGGAGAAGAGCTGCTCGCCGCTCGGGTTGAGCGGGTAGTACCAGCTGCCGGCCGTACCGAAGAACGACATGTCCCAGTCGCAGCCCGGAGCCTTGGCGGTGCACGGCACGGAGTTGCCGAGCACGGAGTTCAGGGGCTGCTGACGCACGGTCAGATCGATGCCCGCCCGGCTGAGCGACGACTTCAGCTCCTGCATCATGTTCGTCGTCTCGGTGGAGCCCGACTGCGAGAGCAGGGTCATCTCCAGCGGAGCGTTCTCCTTGACGCCGGCGCCGCACTCGTCGTCGCCGGTGCCGGGGCGTGCGCAGCGCGCGATGCCGTCGCGCGTCTTCCAGCCGTGCGCGGCGAGCAGCTCGCGCGCCGTGCGCACGGAGAACGGGTACCGGTTCTTCGCCATGGCGGGGGACAGGTACTGGCTCTTCGGTGTCACCGGCACCGGGCCGAGCGTCGGTGTGGCGCTGCCCTGCCAGATGACGTCGCTCATCGCCTTCTGGTCGACGAGGTGCTGCATCGCCTGCCGGATGTACAGCCGGCTCATCAGGGGCCCGGCGTGGGTGGAGTTGAAGTTGTAGACGATGTACGTCGCCGCCCAGCCCTCCCACGGATCGACGCGGTACCCCTTGTCCTCGAACTTCGCCTTCTGCGCCATGACGGACGGCGGTATGTATCCGTAGTCGACGCCGCCGGAGCGCAGCACGTTGTACTCCGAGTCGGCGGTGGTGAAGGGCTTGAAGACGACCTTGTCCAGGTGCGGCCGCTCGGAGTCGGGGCCGGTGAACTTCTCGTTCGGGACGATGGTCACCTGACCGCTGTCCCGCCAACCTGCCAGCTTCCAGGGGCCGTTGACCGTCGTCCAGAGCGGGTCGCTGCCGTACGAGCCGAGGCTCTTGGCGTGCCGCGTGAGCCGGGCGAAGACGGCCTTGGCGCCCTTGGTGGTGCGGTCGTGGTCGCCGACCCTGCCGCCGTCGGTCGTGGCGTCCCAGGCGTGCTGGGGCAAGGCCCGCATCAGCGTGAGCTGGTTGGCCGTGAACCAGTCAGGGTTGTACGCCCGGTCGAGGTGCAGTCGCACCGTGTGGTCGTCGACGACCTCGAACCGCTTCACGTTGTCCGGCATCGTGCCGACCGAATAGCTGCCCCAGTCCGCCTTGTCGGCCTTGACGAGGTTGAACCAGAACTCGAGGTCGCGGGAGGTGACGGGCTTCCCGTCGGACCACTTCACGCCCTCGCGCAGCGGCACGGTCACCGTCTTGTTGCCGTCGCTGTACTTCGGTTCGAGACCGAGCGTGCTCGGGCCGTGCGTGGTCAGCTCGCCCTTGAGCTGCACGGCGTCGTAGACCGGCATGAACAGCAGGGTCTGGATGGCGTAGTTGTACGAGGCCCCGTAGCCGGGCGCGCCGATCGGGAAGATCCAGTTCGGCGTGGCCGCGGGAGGCAGGGCCATCGTGGCCGTGCCGCCCTCCACGGGGGTGCCGCCGGTCGGCCCCATGGCGATGCTGCCGCCCTCGTGCGTGCAGCCGGTGAGCGCCGCCGCGAGGACGAGGACGGCGGCCGCCGTTGACCTGAATGAGCGCATGCCGGAGGGCCTCCAAGGGGACGGGCGCCGCCCCGTACCGGAGTGCGACGGGGCGGCGCCCGAACGCTAGGCCGGTCGGCAAAACCAAGTCAATAGCTTCATTCGGCAAATAGTTCTTCGGCCTGGAGGTATGGCGAACTTGGTTCGGTTCCGCCTAGGGTTCGAGTTGCAATCGAAGAAACTCATCGAACTAACCAGGCGAACGAGCCCGCCGAACGAACCAGCGCGCTGAAGCAAGCAACCAAGCAACGAAGAGGGCGTATGTCCGACACATCGCAGGGTGAACCGGGGTCGGCGCAGCACATCCTGCACCTGGTCTCCTCCGGCGCCGCCACCTCCCGGGCCGATCTCGTACGGGAGCTGGGCCTCGCCCCCTCCACCGTCTCGCTGCGCGTGCAGGAACTCGTAGCGGCGGGCGTGCTCACCGAGTCCGGAGAGGGAGCCTCCCGTGGCGGGCGGCGCCCCCGCCTGCTGCGCGTGCGGGCCCAGGGCGGCGTCGCGCTCGCCGCCGACCTCGGCAGCCATCACGCGCGGCTCGGCGTGATCGGCCTCGACGGGACCGTCCTCGACGCCGTCGACCTGCCGCACGACATCACCGTGGGGCCGGAGTCGGCCGTCGACTGGCTCTGCGGCCAGGTCGCCGAACTCGCCGCGCGCCAGCGTGAGGCGGGCCGCACCGTGCGCGCGCTCGGCGTCGGCTTCCCCGGCCCGGTCAAGCCGGGCGAGGGCCGAGTCCTGAGCCCGTCCCGTATGCCCGGCTGGCACCGCTACCCGCTGCGCGACGTCCTCGCCGAACGCCTCGGCCTGCCCGTCATCGTGGAGAACGACGCCACGATGATGGCCGTCGGCGAGCACCGCGCCGCCCGCCCCGACCTCGACCACATGGTGGTGGTGAAGGCGGGCCGCGGCATCGGCAGCGGCATCATCTCGGCGGGCCGTCCGCACGACGGGGCCAACGGCTGCGCCGGCGACATCAGCCACGTACGTGTGGAGGCCGCGCAGGACCGCCCGTGCAGCTGCGGCAACATCGGCTGCCTGGAGACGGTCGCCAGCGGCGCCGCGCTCATCCGTGAACTCGCCGGGCAGGGCGTCGAGGTGGCCTCCACCACCGAGCTCCTCCAGCTCGTCGCCGACGGCGACCCGCAGGCCACCACGCTGGTCCGCACCGCGGGCCGGCACATCGGCACGGTCCTGTCCGTGGTTGTGAACTTCTTCAACCCGCAGGCCGTGGCCCTCGGCGGCGCGCTCGCCGCCGCCGAGCCCCTGGTCGCCGCCGTGCGCGGAGTCCTGTACGAGCGCTGCCTGCCGCTCGCGACGTCGGACCTGGAGATCACCACGACGGTCACGGGCCGCGACGCAGGACTGCTCGGCGCGGGACTCACCGCCCTGCGCCACAACCTCCCCACCGCACCCGTCCCCCAGGAAGAGAGCGCCTCAGCATGACCAGCACGGCCCCCGCACGCCGCCTGCGCATCGGCATCGGCGGCATCGGCATCGAGTCCTCCACGTTCTGCCCGCACCGCTCCACCAAGGACGACTTCCGGCAGACCCGCGGCCAGGAACTCCTCGACCGCTACACCTGGACCAGGCCCGACTCCGACCTCGCCGACGTGGTCGAGTGGGTGCCGCTGCTGCACGCGACCTCGCTCCCCGGCGGCCCGGTCGAGGCGGAGTCGTACCTGGTCCTCAAGGACGAACTCGTCACCCGCATACGCGAGGCGGGCCCCCTCGACGGCATGGTCTACGACATCCACGGCGCCATGAGCGTCATCGGCCTCACCGACGCCGAGGGCGACCTCACGGACGCGGTGCGCGCCGCGCTCGACGCGCACGGCACCCGCCCCCTGCTGTCCGCCGCGATGGACCTGCACGGCAATGTGTCGCGCCGCTTCGCCCACCCCTGCGACCTGCTCACGGCCCACCGCCTCGCCCCGCACGAGGACGCGTGGGACACCCGCGAGCGCGCCGCCCGCAATCTCGTACGCTGCCTGCGCGACGGCACACGCCCGCACCGCGCCTGGGTCCAGGTGCCCGTCCTGCTGCCCGGCGAGAAGACCAGCACCCGCCTCGAACCCGCCAGGTCCCTGTACGCCTCGCTCGCCGAGATGGAGAAGCTTCAAGGCATCCTCGACGCGGCGATGTGGGTCGGCTACGCCTGGGCGGACGAGCCGCGCTGCAAGGCCGCCATCGTCGTCACCGGCGACGACGCCGAACTCGCCGCCGCGGAGGCGGAGAAGCTCGCCCGGCGCTACTGGGACGCCCGCAGGGACTTCGTCTTCGTCGGCCCCACCGGCAGCGCCGAGGAGTGCATCGAGAGGGCGGTGGCCTCCGACAAGCGCCCCTTCCTCATCAGCGACTCCGGCGACAATCCGACCGCGGGCGGCGCCGGCGACCTCGCGTACATGCTGGGCAAGCTCCTCGCCAACGACGCCATCCGCACGGGCGAGGTCACGGCCGTGCACCCGGGCATCACCGACCCGGTCGCCGTGGCCCGCTGCTTCGAGGCGGGAGTGGGCTCCGAGGTGACGCTGAGCGTCGGTGGCAAGGTCGACGCCGGCCACGGCGGACCGTACGAACTCACCGGTACTGTCACGGCGTTGCAGCGCGCCACCGAGCAGAAGGACCGGGCCGAGGGCGGCGCCTACGACCGCGGCGTCGACATGGCGGCCGTGCGCGTCGGCGGACTCACCGTCGTCCTCGTGGAGCGCCGCAAGCCGTTCCACACGCTCGTAGACTTCATGGGCCCCGCCGAGGGCGGCCTCGGCGTCGACCCGCGCACGTACGACCTGGTCGTCGTGAAGATCGGCTATCTGGAGCCCGAACTCCACGACATGGCCGCCGACTGGCTGCTCGCCCTCACCCCGGGCGGCGTCGACCAGGACCTCCTGCGCCTGGGGCACCACCGGGTCGAGCGGCCGCTGTATCCGTTCGACGACGACGCGTACGCGGACGGGCCGGGCCCCGACCTCACGGCCGTGCTCCTGTAGGCGGGCGTGCTCTTGCGGACGGGTGGCCGACGGAGTCGCGGAGCGGCCGCTTCCGGGTGAGGCTGGAGAGGCCCGTACCGGCTGCCGACGAGCCGGTGCGCTGAAACCGCGCGCTGAAGGAGACACGATGCAGCAGGACAAACAGCCCGGCTACGGCCCCGTGGTGTTCCGCGACCGGTCGGCGGGCTATGCCTTTCTGACCCGCTCGACGGCCTCCAGCGACGAGACGATCGAGTGGGACGACGGCGAGACCTACCCCGTCGTCGACGTGGAGATCTCCTCCGAGTCGCACCCCTTCTACACGGGCAAGGCGCGGGTGGTCGACGCCGAGGGGCAGGTCGCCAAGTTCGAGAAGCGGTACGGCGAGCAGGACAAGGGCTGACCGCCCGGGCGCCTGACCGACCGCCGTACCGCCGGGGGATCGGACCGTACCGCTGGGGCTCAGACCGAGCGGTGGTACTGGTCCGGCACGTGCACGTCCCCGCCCAGCTCGCGCGCCGCCGAGCGCGCCCACGACGGGCTGCGCAGCAGTTCACGGCCGAGCAGGACGGCGTCGGCCTCGCCGTTGGCGAGGATCTTCTCGGACTGCTCCACGTCGGTGATGAGGCCGACGGCGGCCACGGCCAGCTCCGTCTCGGCCTTCACGCGCGCGGCGAAGGGGACCTGGTAACCGGGTCCGACCGGGATGCGGACGCCGGACGCGTTGCCGCCGGTCGAGACGTCGAGCAGATCGACGCCGTGCTCCTTGAGGAGGGTGGCCAGGCGCACGGTCTCGTCGGGCGTCCAGCCGTTCTCCTCCAGCCAGTCGGTGGCGGAGATACGGAAGAAGAGCGGCTTGTCCTGCGGCCACACCTCGCGGACCGCGTCGACGACCTCGAGGGCGAAACGCACCGGTTGTCGAAGGAGCCGCCGTACTCGTCCGTGCGGACGTTGGAGTGCGGCGAGAGGAACTGGCCGATCAGATAGCCGTGCGCGCCGTGGATCTCGGCGACGTCGAAGCCCGCGTCCAGGGCGCGGCGGGCGCCGTCGGCGAACTGGCCGACGATCTCGCGGATCCGCTCCACGGTGAGCTCGGCCGGGGCGGGGTGCCTGTCGTCGAAGGCGAGGGGGCTCGGCGCGACCGAGTCCCAGCCGTGGGCGTCGGCGCCGACCGGGGCGCCGCCCTTCCAGGGTCGGTCGACGCCTTGCGGCCGACGTACGCCAGTGTTAGTGAGTATCGTTGTACCCATGGTCGATGGAGAGTTGCGGCAAACGCCGCACTGGGGAGGGCTACGCGTCGTCGGGGCCAAGCGGTTGAGCCGCTTCACCGACGCCACTACGTCGCCTGAAGTCCAAGAGGAAATGATCATTGGCGCGCAACGGCGCGTGGGCGGTGAGTTCGTCGGATGGGCGACGGACCTTGACATCTCCGCCATCAAGACGACGCCGTGGGAGCGCCCGGAACTAGTGTATTGGCTGGAGCGCCCCGAACTCTGGGACGTTCTGATCTGGCAGCGCATGGACCGCGCGGTTCGCTCAATGGCGGACATGGCGGATCTCGGGCGCTACGCCAGGAAGCACAGGAAGCGGCTCATCTTCGCGTCCGGGCCCGGCGGGGACATGCTGGAGCTGGACTTTGCGTCGCCCATGTCTGAGCTGATCATGCTCATCCTCGCGTTCGCTGCCCAGATGGAGGGGCAGACGATCATGGAGCGCACTCAGGGTGCGGCAGCGCATCTCGAGTCGCTCGGGCGCTGGGCCGGCGGTCCAGTGCCTTACGGCTGGACGCCAGGGCGCAAGGTTTTCGAAGACGGTAAGGAAGGGTGGTGGCTCTTCAAGCACACAGACGACGACCCGTCGCGATCAACGTCGGAGATCCGCGTCGGGATGATCGCGCGGGCTGTCTCCGGGAAGAACTACACCGAAATTCTCCGCTGGTTGGTGGAGATGAACGCCATCACGCCGTGGAATCACCGGGCGTTGCTCGCGACCCCGCCGCGCGAGCTGGACCCCGAAAGCTCGTGGAACGTCACCGTTGTGCGGGACATGCTTCAGTCCGCGCTGAATCGTGGCCACACCGTCAAGCGTGACGGCACGGTGGTTCGCGATGACGAAGGCGCCCCCATCCTCCAGGCGGAGCCGCTTATCGACGACGCGACTTCCTACGAACTCAAAGAGGCGTTGAAGCTCCTGGAAAACGGACTGGCCGGAAAGCCGCGCAGCGACGGGCATGAGCTCCTGGGAATCCTGGAGTGCTCCATCTGCGAGAGGAATCTAGTCAAGTCCTGGACATCGGAGACAAAGGGCAGGGGGAAGAACCGCGTTCGTACCGATGTCCGCGTCGACATCTTCAGGTGCAACGGCAAGCACCACCCCGAGGGCGTGCCGGGCCTCTCGATGAAGGTGGTAGAGGTATTCGAGTGGATCGATGGTCAGTTCCTGGCTCACATCGGGCCGTTCCGCCGCACTCAGGTCATCACCACTCCCGGCGTTGACCACCGACCGGAGATCGAGGAACTCCAGTCGGACGTAGACGAGTTGTCGGCTCGCCTGGCCCGCCTCCGTGGCCCCGCGGCTGACGCCGTGGAGAAGCAGCTAGCCGGGCGCTCCAACCGTCTCGAAGAGCTGCGGGAGGCGCCGTTCGTGCCGGCGAGTCAGAAGGTAGTGGAGCTTGACGAGACGTGGGGAGACGCCTGGAGGGCAGCCCCCGACTGGGCCGCTAAGGCTGTCCTCATGCGGTCCGTCGGCGTGCGCGTGGAGGCGTTGCCGGCTGAAGGGTGGCGCCCGGACATTTCCACGCGACTGCGCTTCCACGTCGGCCAACACGTCGACCCGGTGCAGGACGCGTTGGACGATGTCGTCCACCAAGAGAGTCTCTAAGAGGGCATTTGATCTAGGCGTATTGCCGTGTATGCCCTAGTAGGTACCTCGCCAGGTTGGCGTGCTCTCGTCCGTTATGCGCCTGCTGAGGTTGTCGATCGAGGCAATGTGGACCATGGCTTCGGAGCTGGCGGTGAGGGTCTCGTAGTCGCGGGCGAGGCGGCGGTGCATCATGATCCAACCAATGCTTCGCTCTACCACCCAGCGCCTTTTCACAACGTGAAATCCGTGTTTCTCCGGGTTTCGGTTGACGACTTCGACGTCGATTCCAAGGCGGGCGCCGTGTTCGATGACGGCGTTCTTGAAGCCTGTGTCGACCCAACTCTTGGAGATGGTCGGGTACTTCGCCTTCGCCTGGTCCAGGAGGCGTATTCCCAGGGCGTTTTCCGAGAGGCTGGCAGCAGTGACGGTGACAGCGAGGATGAGGCCGATCGTGTCGGTGAGGATGCCTCGCTTCCTGCCGACGATCTTCTTCGCGGCATCGGTTCCTTGGCTGGTCAGGGGCACGTTATTGGAGGTCTTGACGCTCTGGGTGTCGATGACCGAGGCGGTTGGCTCGGGTTTGCGGCCGTCTTTCACGCGGGCGAGGGCGGTGAGGTCGTAGTTGACCTGGGCGAAGATTCCTTCGTCGCGCCAGGCGGCGTAGTAGAAGTAGACGGTGCCGTGGCCCGGGAAGTCGTGCGGGAGGTATTTCCAAGGGATTCCGGTGCGGTTGATGTAGAGGAGTGCGTTGAACACGTCACGCAAATCGACTTGGGCCGGCTTTCCGGTGGGACGGCGTGCGAGTCGGGCATTCCGCCAGGCCGTCAGCGTCGGCTCGATCAGGGCCCATCGGGCGTCGGACAGGTCGCTGGGGTACGGCTTGCGCTCGCTCACGGCACAGCGTGATCATGGGCATGCTGGAGGGATCGGTTCCGCCGGAGATCGGGCGGTTCCGGGGCATTTTCAAATCAGACGGGTTTCTGGTTACAGAAGTGCATGAGGCGGACAGTCGAGTGCGCGGACCGCAGGGGAACATAAGACTGCCACCCGGGCGAAGGCGCTCAAAGCGGGGCACAGTCAAAACCCGCATACCGGAAGAACCCTATGTGAACGCCCTCTAAGGTCACGTTCAGGTAAAGGAGTTGGGAGCCCTGGCGGGTCAACGCCAGGGCTCCCGGCGCGGGTTTGGCCACCTCGTCGACGTCGGCAGCCGTCCACGTCGTCCACAGGGTGCTGTGGATAACTCCAGCGAGTGACGGAGTTCTGTGGATTCGCTACGCCGAGTGACACGGGTGGCCATTCTGGGGGTCAAAGTGCCAAACCAACCCCTTATTTCAATTTCCTCTAACGCGCGCTAAGAGGTTTGTGAAATAGGGGGTTAGTTTGCTAGTTCGTGCACGGCCCCGGAAGGGGTGGACGCGGAGTAAGATCACTACCGCGTCACACGCGACCCATAACAGAGGTAGGAGGGAAGGACCGCGACGCCGGCGAATGGCGCGGTGTCCGCTTCCCTCCCTGGCGACCGGCGCCGCTCCTGCGCTCCCCGCACTCTCCTCCGGGTAGACGCGCGGTAGAGCGGCCCCGGTCGTCCCAATGCTTCCCGCCGGGCGAGCCTGGCGGACGAGGACGTCAGTGCGGTGTGTCGGCTATTGGTGCGGCCGACGGGGACGCAATCCCCAACCTGCGAGGGTGCCGGTTCGATTCCGGACCGCTGATGTCACTTGCTTCAGTAGCTCAGAGGCCAGAGCCCCCGCCTGTCGAGCGGGTAGCCGCCGGTTCGAGTCCGGTCTGAAGCGCCATGCGGGTAGCTCCCGCAGGCTCCGCGTTACGGCTGATCCCCGGAAGCGCGTAGCGGTGTCCGTTCTTCAGCGGTCTAGAACTCCCCCGGAGAGGGGGCGACGCGGGTTCGAATCCCGTCGGACACACTCACGAACCCACCGAGCGAGGAGCAAACATGAGCGTTGTCGCCAGCGTCGCGGGGACGCAGAAGATCACGCACGACAAGGACGGTTACCATCTCGTCCGCTTCCCCTACACGGCCGCCGGCGAGTCCTACGACCCGTGGAAGATGCACGACCCGAAGAACGGCGGCTCTGCCGCGTCGAAGTTCCCTGACGCCCGTTCCGGGCTCATCTGGCCGTCTCACGACGGCTGGGGCGTGCTGTCCGCGCTCGTGTTCTGGGAGGCGGATCCTGACGCCCTGGAGTACCGGCCGCGGTTCCTGCGTGACCCGCTCGGCCTGTCGACGGGCTACGACGCCACGGCAACGAGTGACAGCACGCCGACGAAGGGCGGACAGTACCGCTCGTACATGTGGCAGATGTTCGTGCGGCGCGGGACCCCACTGGGCCTGAAGGCAGCGGCCCGGGGAGCCGGCGACGCGAAGCGTTCGACGCCGCTCATGCTCGCGGAGCTCAAGCTCGCCATCCACACGGACGTGAAGGCGCCTGCCTGATTGACGCGCCTAACGGTCCTCCTGGAGACGCGGAGCGTTCCGCTGGAGCTAGGACGGGGTCACGCCCGCTCTGACGACGTTCCGACGTAGCTGTAGCGCGAGGCGCCGGGAACGGGGCTACACGGCCGCGCACAGAGGACGTGGTCTCGGTGCTGTCACCGTGGCGCGACGTCCGGATAGGTGTAGCTCAGTGATAGAGCAGCGGTCTCCAAAACCGCCCGCGGAGGTTCGATTCCTCCCGCCTGTGCAACGGGACGTAGCCCAGTCCGGCCTACGGCGCTCGCTTTGGGAGCGAGAGATCGACGGTCCGAATCCGTCCGTCCCGACCACATCACCGCACAAGCCACCACGCCGCGAGTCCTGACACAGCGCTAGACATCGTTGCGATGAGGCGGATGGGAAGACGGTCAGCGGTGACGCGGAAGCCGCCGATACGCAGTTCGAAGTACGGCTTAGTTGACGTCGGTGACATGCCCAACTCCCCGCCACTCAGGGCCCCTTGATGAGCCCCTCGGACGGTAACAAGAGATCCTTGCCTAGCAAATTCGATCCCTGGAGTCCTGGCGAGTGCCGGGCACCTGCCAGGCGAGGAGCTGCTCCTCCGGGGCGGTTTCCGACCAAACACGCAGCCCCGCCGCGGAGGAGAGTTCCCGCGAGCGGGGCTGAGCTACGTCCGGAGCTAGGCCTTCGGCAACAGCACCGCGAAGGCCCCCGTTCCTGGAGTGTCGTAGTACGTGACGGTGCCGCCCTTGCGCGGGACGTCCAGGACGACGGACCCCGTCACGGACTGGCCCGGCCCGTACTCCGTGTCGACGTCCTGCCCATCGACGGACTCCAGCGTCGTGCAGTCCTGAGCGGCCGTCTTGTCGTCCTGCCACTTCATTGCGCCGTGCGGGCTGAACCGTCCAGGCGCCTTGCCGACGTTTTTCAGCGTGAGTTTCAGGACGACGTACTGACCATGCTCAGGCTTGTTCGACGTGTCGAGTTCCGCGGCCGTGACGTACCTCGCGGACTCCACCTTGACGTTCATCTTCGTCTGTACCGACTCGCCTGTGTCGTCGAAGACGTCGAACGGACCGCTCGTGCCGACGACCAGCAACGGCGCTGGCGGGGCGTCAGCTTCCTTGCCGGCGTCCACCTCGTCGAACGAGGCGGACGCCTCCACAGCTGGCGTACTGGGCGCCGCCTTGTCGACGTCGGCATCCGCGCTCGTGCAGCCGCTCAGCACGGCGACGAGGACGGCAGGTGCCGTCAGCAAAGCAACACGTCGAATGTAGGCACGCAAAGCAACCCCCCCCATGAACAGCGACCTCCCCTGGCCACATAGAGCCGCCAGCGTAAGGCACGAGCGCACGGTGAGGAGGCGCAATGGCGTGGCAGGGAAGCACGCGCAGAGCGCGCCTCCCGAAGGACTGGCCTCGTATCCGACGCCGCATCATCCGCCGTGACAAGGGCGTCTGTGTAGTCACGTACAGCGATGGCACACAGTGCGGCTTGCCTGGTACTGACGTGGACCACATCGTCCACAGTGACGACCACAGCGACGCGAACCTACAACTCCTGTGCTCGTGGCATCACACGCACAAGAGCAGTAGTGAAGGCGGCTCAGCAGCGGCCCTCACACGCGTACGTACTGCACGGCCGGCGCCGGTGCACCCTGCACTCGACGACTAAGTGATCAGTCGAGCCACTGGCGCCAACGGGCTTGCGGAGGGTCGCATTCGCCCTTGCGTACCCGCTGTTGGTAAGCGCGCTCGTAGAGCTCGTGAACGGTCCATCGCTTCCCGTGCTCGTCAGGCAGCGGGTTGTCGTCGCTGTCTGCGAAGTATGCAACTGAGACGTGACAGTCCGGCCGCACGGTCTGCGTGACGAACCACCCAGCGGTGACGAGGGCGACGGCAGCGAAACACGCTGCCGCTATTCGAAGGTTGATCTTGCGTCTCACGGGCGCATCTTACTGAGGCTGCACAGCAGTCCCACAGGCTGGAGGCGGGAGCTGTGCCGGGTGCACACGTGGTACTGAAGGAGGCCGACGACACGGGCGAGGACGGAGTCATGGTGACTCGCGTCGTGGTCAATGGTGTTGATGTTGGTCGACTCGCAAGAGCTCCGAAGATCAGCGTTGGAAGTGATCGCGATCGAAGCGTCACGACGGTGACGATCACGCTCGTCCCGAGCCGCCTGGAGATCAAGGGTGAGCTAGCGGACGGTGATCGTCGCGAGTCTCGCGCCGGCCTCGACTTGAATCAATGCAGGTCAAGCGCTGTTTTACCGTTACGCGCCGCGCTAAGATGGGGCCATGAACACACGACAATGCGAGCGATGCTCGGAGCACCTGGGGGCGCGGCACTCACACCGCGCGCGCCTCTGCTCGACCCGTTGTCGTGTGGCATCGCACCGCGCGGCGAAGAAGGATGCGACTCCCCACGAGCTGACGACCCGCGACAGGTGGGTTCGACGCGCCGCGGACAAGCGCCCGTTGACAGTCGCCGGCATGGCGGCCTCGTCGACGCGCCCCCGCACCTGGAGTACGCACAAGGAAACCGCCGCTTCGACGGCCGGCGTCGGTCTGGGCTTCGTCCTCTCGGGCGTCGACGACATCGCCTGCCTCGACCTGGACCACTGCTTGAACCCGCTCACTGGGCAACTCGCCCCGTGGGCCGCTGCCATCGTCCGCGACGCAGGCGCCACCTATGTAGAGGTGTCTCCGTCCGGTGACGGCCTGCACATCTGGGGTCGCGCTGACGTCCGACATGCACGGAAGATCCGGCGCCCCGAAGGTACGGCCGTGGAGATCTACGGGACCGGCCGCTACATCGCAATGACGGGGCGCCGACATGGCAACGCCCCGTCGGTGCTCGCTGACGTATCTGCGACGGTGCGCGCGCTGCTCACTATCTGACGTGCAGCTGCACGCGCTCGCGGCGGCACTGACTACGGGTGGGCGCCGCTCTACTCATGGCACCGTAGATGCCCATACCTAACGCGCCGTCAGCCACGCTGCCACGCCGGATACTCCGAACGTCGTGAGCACCGTAAGGAGCCTGATGGGGGCGCGCTGAACGGTCAAGTGGATTCCGCCGCATCGAAGTTCGAGCGCCGGAATCGGTGGGACGGCTTCCGTGGTGCGGCTCATCTTGTCGTCCTCTCTCTGGGCGTTGCTCTGTTTGGCTGGCATGTCCCGTGGCTCCTGTCGCGCGCCGTTGCGTGACGTAACTGAGGGGCGCACTGAACACCGCACCATGTTGGTCGAGGTGCCACTAGCCGATGCCGTGGTGCTCTTGCGGTGCGCCTGACCGCACTGCGAGAGCACCGGCTCAAGCTCTTGACGTGCGGCGCGTTGGGCGCTGAGTGCCACGTTCTCCAGGCTAAATGGACTTTCCAAAACTACTCAATACGGACAGTTCCCACCGGTAATGCTTCCCGATTGGAGGGGCCGCTATGGCCGGACGAGGTCCCGCCCCGAAAGACCCGACCAAGCGCCGCCGGCGCAACACCGCGGCGGCGCTTGCCTGTATTGCAGCGGTGTCGGGTTGGCTCATCGCGCTTCCGTAAGGGACTTGCGCAGGCGCGGGTCGATGAATGTTCATCGCGTTGTGATCCATGCCGTGAGCGCCGACCCAGCGCAGGTGATCAATGCCGTCAGCAGGCGCACGGGGACGCGCTGAAGGGTCATGCGGAACCCGCCGACACGGATGTCGAGTGCGGGAGTGCCGTGGTCGTCGCTCTCCATGGTCTGACCCTCCATCAAGCACCTTGCGACGCCCTGCCTGGGTGGGCGTCATCAGCTTTCAATGCTTCCAGGCGGTGTCACCTGGAGTGCACTCGGGGTCACGAATTTCACTAGAAATGGCACTCAGTGTCACTGATTGGATCGTTGATCACGAGTGCACGGCAGTGGAATCTAGTCCAACATCCTATTTGGTCTGTATTTGCGCTCGTCGAAGTCGTAGTTAATCTCCTCATCCTCGTAGGTGGAGAAGGCCCATTCCGCCTAGCGATCAAAAAGTGTGTACCCATACCCCTACAAACGGGCCCGAGCGGAGGTGTCATGGCCGGACGAGGCCCCGCCCCGAAAGACCGGAAGTGCTCTGACTCTGACCCTGAGAACGTCATACGCAGGAAGCCTGAGAGAGGGGAGGCGCCGATGGCCGGACGAGGTCCCGCCCCGAAAGACCCGACCAAGCGCCGCCGGCGCAACGCCGGTGAGCCAGAGACCGTCATCACGCCGGACGAGGAACTCCGCGGCCCCGAACTTCCCGCCGGCGTACTGGGCGAGGAAGACGGCATGGTCGTCGAGTGGCACCCCATGACGCTGGTATGACGCGACGTGGACCTTTCAGAAGGAGGTTACGGCCTACGCGAAGCAGGACGGCGTGGGCATGAGCCGCTATGAGGTTGAGATGACCGCGAAGGCTGCGCCAGGAACGCGGCGTCCGCGGAGTGACCGTCATCGGCGTACCCTCTGACCGTCGACCGCATGGGGGAGTGGGGGAGTGTTGAACACCTCGGACTGGATAGCTTCGTGCAGCGCAGTTGCTGCCTTCGGATCTGTCGCCTTCGCCTGGACGCAGGGTCGCGCCGCCAAGCAGGCAAACGAGACCGCTGACGCCGCTAACGCCCTCTCGCATGCAGCAAACAAGACTGCGCAACAAGCGTTGGTGCTGGCACGCACGCAGTTCGCCGCAGAGCAACGGGAACGGCACGAGAATGCCGGCCCGGAGTTCCGGGTCGAGTCAGCGGTGAAGGAATCTTTCGGCGAGTGGTTCGCGATCATCAGGATTCAACAGGTGGCGGGTTCCTCGTTGGACTCTTCCTTCATTGCCGTGGACTCGTCCGATGTTCGCGGAGTCCGGCCCTCCAAGCACAGCGACGCCTGGATGCCTATGCCTGTCGAGTGGAAGATTCCCGCTCCAGGGGCAGCGTTTGAACTGTGCCTGGAGCTGGAGTGGGTACACAGCAACCCCTTGAATGTGCCGATTGTCCTGGAGTGCCATGCACCCGGCGGCCTAACCTGGCGCAGGTCACTCACTGCCCAGCCGGCTCTACCTCCGCCCCGGCCGCAGAATCCCAGTACCTGTCGCACCTTCCGCGGCTAGCCTTCAGCCCCCGTCAGCCGGCGGGGGTTTTTGCGTTCCCGGGGGCGGTGCCCGCTTGCACTAGAATTCGAACACACGCTCTAATCAGTGGCGAGGAGTCGTGGCTCCTGGACCAGCAAAAGGACGCAGACATGATCGACTTCCTGACTGAACGGCAAGAGCGCATCGTCCGCTGTATCCGGGAGTGGGTCGCGGAGACGGGGGAGTACCCGAGCGTCCGGGAGATCGGCGCCGGAGTCGGGCTGAGTAGCCCGTCGAGCGTGCTCTACCACCTGCGTCGGATGGAGACCCAGGGCGTCGTGACACTGGGTGACGGCCAGGTTCGGACGTGGCGGCTGGCGGGCTGACGGCTCCAGCGGCAGGCGTGATGCCACGCTCATTGAGGAGGCCGGTTTCTAAGTTCGATCGAGGTTGCTGAGGAATCTTGACGCAATCTTTTGGTAAGCGTGCTGGCTACGGATCGCTTCGGCGCGGAGCCCCTCAATTCCGGCGAGGAGGTCGTCTGCGCGGCCTCCAGCGGCCATGACTCGGATGACCTGAATGACTGCGTGCCGCTGATCGACGATGTCCGAACTCGCTTTGGCTGCCGAGAGCGAGACTTCCTCGGGCCCCTCGATTGAAACCAGGGCCTGAGGTCCTTTGATGGCCGCATGTAGGCGGCTGGCTTTGGCGAACTCTTCCTCTGCTCTTAGGAGGTGCTCCCCCCAGTCCGTTTCCGGCACCGGCACCACGGTGTGGATGATGAGGAGCGTTCGCTCGCATTGTTGGACGGCGAGAGAACTGGCAGCGAGAGCTTCGGCCAGTCGCGCGTACGCGACGCGACGGGCGTCGCGAAGGATGCGGTGGTGCTCAGCTTGAACCTGAAGACGGGTCTGTGAGCGGCCTAGCAGAGCTGCTGCTATGGCTGCGCCACCAGTTCCGATTGCTCCTACAGCGGCTCCCAGAACTGCAGCCAGTCCAGAATCCATGATCGAGAGTCTGGCGGATCCAGAGGGGGGCCGTGGCGGTTTCGCTCATGTTGAAGTCGGTCTGGCTGTCTTGGACGTCCTGGCGCACGTTGCGGCGGGCGACGACGAGGATTGGGCGTGGGAGGCGCAAAGGCTGCTCTCGAGCCTGGCGGCGCGGGTGCCCTCGCGGGAGTCACCGTGAACTGAGCGCCCTCCGCGCTGCGTTGATCACGTTGTGCGCGTCGGCACCGTAGACGGCGGACTCCTGAAGGGTCTTCCAGACACGGCCGTACAGGCGGATGTTCTCCGCGTCGTCGAGCCATACCTCCGCGTGCCAGTCCTCGGTGACGGCTAGCCGCTCGTCAAAGATCCAAAACCCGTTGGCCGTCGGCAGCTTGAGCGACGCACTGAACGGGATGATTCCGAGCTCCACCGTGTTCATCCCGACGACGCTGGAGAGTCGGTCGAGCTGGGCGTCCAGGACGGACGGAGGGCACACGAGGGCGCGGAGGGCTGCTTCCCACATGATGACGCGGAGGGTGTGGCCGCTCTGGTAGATCCACTCTTGGCGCTTGACCCGGATGCGGACGGCCTCGTCGGCGTCGCGGGCCGTGCCGTAGAACGAGCCGTAGCGCATGAACACGTGGCGCGCGTAGTCGGCCGTCTGCAACATGCCGGCGACGACCGACTCCTCCCACGCGTGGATGACGGTGGAGCGCCCGACTTCGACGTTCCAACCGTCTTGAACGGGGCTGTGGCCTGAAGCCAGTTGGCGCCGCCACGAGCGGATCTGAGACTCGAAGCCACGCAGGCGGGACAGCATCCCCGCGAACTTGTCCGGCTGGCCGCAGGCGTCGACCCACAGAAGGAGGTCCGCCTCCGTCATGGTCTGCTTGCCACCCTCGCACTTGTAGATCTTCGAGTGAGGCCACCCGAGAGCGGAGGCCAGTTGAGTACCGGTGAGCGCGGACGACATGCGGATCTCCCGCAGTGAGATCCCGAAGGCAACCCGCGCTTGTTGGTAGTCCGTGCTCACCGGTTCTCACTCACTGATCGAGCTGGGCGACGCTCTGCGCGAAGACGTCGTGAGGGATGGCGCCATGCGTGGCGATGTCGCGGAGCTGCATGTAGCGGTTGACCTCCGCCGGCTCCGTGATGACCTCTGCACCGTGGAGGACGTCCTCGTCGTCGAAGCGGAGCACTGCGACGAGGCGGGAGTCGAAGATCCAGAAGTCCTCTCGCGGGAGGTTCCGCGCGTCGGCCTCCGGGCGCCAGAGGTAGCGCATGTCCTCACCCGCCGCAGCGTTACGCGCGGCGTCGGCGAGAAGGAAGAGCTGTCCGACGGTCGGTGTCTCGTCGACGACCCGGACGCGGCCGACGGTCTTGCCGGCTGACGTCTGGCGTCGCATGAGCTGTGACCACTCGTCGTTAGTGTCCAGATCGAAGCGGCCCGTGCGGACGAACTCCTCGTACGTCGGGTCCTCGGTGTCGGACTGGTAGCGGCCCCGCGTCTCCAGCCTCCAGGCCGTGTGCTCGAACGTCTCGAAGAGGCGTCCGAACTCCTCCAGGTTGATCAGCTTCGCCACGCGCACAAGCTCCTTCGGTCCGTGGTTGACGAGAGTCTCCCGCGGAACGACGACGGCGACGTCATCGGGGCCTAGGTGACGGAGCTGTGCCACCTCGTTGGGGTCGGTGACAGGGACTCCCTGAACGATGAAGTCGTCCGTGCCAACAATCTCGTGCACGGCGGGGCAACCACCGTTCTTACTGTCGGTGCCGTTGAAGCGGATTGTGCGAGCCATGACCGGTTCCTCTCACGGGTGTTGGTCCGTTCAGCGTCGACGTTGGAGGCCGTGTTCTCCACAGGATGCGCCTTCCGCCATGAGAACACACGGGAACATCCGGCCATTTGACGAGAACATTCGAGAACATTGCGTCGACCGACCGCAATTACCGTCCGTAGCGTCTAACGCATGGTCAGCACGCGAGAGCCGGATAACACCGAAGCGCGGGACGCAGTAGAGGTGCTGAGGGCTGCCCTTAATCAGGCGGGAATCGTCCTCCCCTCGCTGGGAGTCGACGATGCGTCATTCGGCACAGGGCTCGTGAATCTGGGGCGGGTCCGTGCGGACATTGCCTGTCGTCTGGCCGACGCAATTCGGCAAGGGGGCCAAGGGGCGGGGGCGTGACGGTGAACCAGGCAGTCGGCGCACTCGTCGTCGACACGAGGAACGACAGACTCGGCCGCGTCATGGGCCGCACAGGGCCATATCTCCAGCTCCGCCCTCCGGGCGGTGGACGTGAGTGGGACGCCGACCCCGCTCACGTCCGACAGGCAAACGAGGCGGAGAGGCGCCGCGCATCCGTCGCGGAGGGGTCACTCGTAAAGCGGGTGCCGTCGTGACGGCCGCCATCGAGGCGCCCGACCTGCGCCGGCTGAACGGCGGCCAACTCCGGGGCTGGGCGTGTGCTTTGTGTGGCGCCAGGCTCTACGAGGATCGGGCGCTGCCTCCGGTCACGGAGGTTCGTCACGGGCTGAAGGTGCGCGTCGAGCTGTGGGCGTGTGCCCCGACGTGCCTGGAGGCGAGCCAGAAGGAGAGGCGGGGGCCGTGGCTATGACGTCTCCGCCCCTGTGCATCGCTGTGTCCACGATCCCGCATCTCCTGGTGCGGAGCCTTTTGGCGGTGTGTCAGCGAGACCTCTCGGCTCTCATCGTCCGGTGCGCCCTCCCTGACGGCCACCACCCGAGCCACGAGGCCGCTCTCCCTGGGGGCGGCATCTTCTACTGGGAGTGATCTCCCATCACAGACCCGCGTGCCAGGGGCTCCCACTCCGGCGCGCGGAGGGGCGGCAGGGTTCCGGCGTCGCCGTTAGGGACCCTGCCCGCTCCGGCGGCGAAGGCCCCGTCCACTCCTAACTGATGGGGGAGTGGGCGGGGCTTTGTCGTGTCTAGGCGCGGCCGTACTGGCTCGGGGTGTAGACCTCCGCACCAAGCTCGCGGGCGGCGTGACGCGCCCAGTAGGGGTCACGCAGGAGTTCGCGCCCGAGGAGGATCGCGTCCGCCTCACCGCTGGTGAGGATCTTTTCCGCTTGCTCCGGCTCAGTGATGAGGCCGACGGCTGCCGTCGGCATCGGCGTCTCGTTCTTCACGCGTGACGAGAACGGGACCTGATAGCTCGGGCCCACCGGGATGCGCACGCCGGCGGCGTTGCCTCCGGTAGAGACGTCGAAGAGATCAACCCCGTGATCCCGGAGAAGAGTCGCCAGGTGAACCGTGTCGTCAGCGGTCCATCCGCCTTCCTCCAACCAGTCAGTAGCGGAGATGCGGAAGAAGAGGGGGAGGTCGTCAGGCCACACGGCGCGAATAGCGTCGACGACCTCCAGGGCGAAGCGGGCGCGGTTCTCGAACGACCCTCCGTATTCGTCCCTGCGCTTGTTGGAGTGCGGAGAGAGGAACTGCCCGACGAGGTACCCATGGGCGCCGTGGACCTCCGCCACCTGGAATCCCGCGGCGAGCGCACGGCGAGCAGCGTCCGCGAACTGGCCCACCACGCTCGCGATCTCGTCCGTGGTCAGCTCGTGGGGGACCGGGTGCCCGTCGTCGAAGGGCACGGCGCTGGGCGCGACGGGCTGCCAACCGTGCTCGTCCGCGCCGACGGGCGCTCCGCCCTTCCACGGGCGGTCGGTCGAGCCCTTGCGCCCGCTGTGGGCGATCTGGATTCCGGGGATGCCGCCCTGGCTCTTCACGAAGTCTGTGATCTTGCGCAGTGCTGATACCTGGGTGTCGTTCCAGATGCCGAGGTCGTACGGAGAGATGCGGCCCTCCGGGCTGACGGCTGTGGCCTCAGTGATGATGAGGCCCGTTCCACCGACGGCACGAGCCGCGTAATGGGCGAAGTGCCAGTCCGTCGCTACGCCCGTCTCCGGACCCTCCGGGGCGGCGCTGTACTGGCACATGGCGGCCATCCATACGCGGTTCGGAATGGTGAGATCGCGCAGCTTGTAGGGCGTGAAGAGTTCGGTCACCGGAAGACTCCTGATGCGGTTTGGGCAGTTCAGTGGAGTGGAGGCAGGGTCAGGCGCAGAGAGCGAAGTCAGCCGGCGGGGTGCCCTGATACTTGGTGAGGAAGTCGGTGATCCGGCGGAGCGCCTCGACCTGCGTGTCGTTCCAGATACCGAGGTCGTACGGGCTGATGCGGCCCTCGGGGCTGACCGCGGTGGCCTCGACGATGATGAGCCCGGTGCCGCCGGCGGCGCGGGCCGCGTAGTGCGCGAAGTGCCAGTCGTTCGGGACGCCGGTCAGCGGGCCCTCGGGGGCGGCGCTGTACTGGCACATCGGCGGCATCCAGACCCGGTTGGGGATGGTCAGCGACCGAAGGGTGTAGGGCTCGAACAGCGCGCTCACGGCAGACTCCTCTACGTTCACGACGGGCGTGGCGGGCCTCGTACGATAGTCATCGTAGTACGACGCCTGTCAAACTACGACAGGTCTCGTACAATGGACCTGACGCAACTGGACCGCACCCGCCACCCCGATCAGCACACCGGGCCGAACGAAGTGGAGCCGCCGTGACGACCGCAGCACCGAGCAGCAGGGCGCTTGTTCACCCCGCGCGTGACGAGATCCGCCTGGAGTCGGTGCTGCACGCGCTCGCCGACCCGATGCGCCTGCGGGTGGTGCGGGAGCTGGCGGCCGAGGAGGGTGAGGACGCGGAGCTCTCCTGTTCGCACTTCGTCCTGCCTGTCACGAAGTCGACCACCACGCACCACTTCCGCGTCCTGCGCGAGAGCGGCGTGATCCGGCAGATGTACCGGGGTACCGCCAAGATGAGCGTGCTGCGCCGCGCCGATCTAGAGGCGCTCTTCCCTGGGCTGCTCGACAGCGTTCTCGAGGCCGCCGCCCTTCAGGACGGCCGGCTCGGGGGCTGAACTCCCGCTTCCTGGAAGGTGGTTGAACAGCAGGTTGAGCGCGATCGCCGTGATGCAGCCCGCGCTGATCCCGCTCGTCATGACCGTCTGGAACCAGTCGGGGAACTTCGCGTAGATCCCGGGCACACCCACCGGAAGCACGCCCACCGCGACCGACACGGCGACGACCGTCAGGTTGTGGTTGCCGGCGAAGTCGACCCGGGCCAGCGTCCGCAGACCGCTCGCCGCGACCGTGCCGAACATGACCAGGCCCGCGCCGCCGAGCACCGGCGCCGGGATGGCGGCGACGACCGCGCCCAGCTTGGGCAGCAGGCCGAGCAGGGCCAGGATCCCGCCGGCCGTGGCGACGACCCAGCGGCTGCGCACCCGCGTCATGCCCACAAGACCGACGTTCTGCGCGAACGCGGTGTACGGGAACGTGTTGAACACGCCGCCGAGGACCGTGGAGAAGCCGTCCGCGCGCAGGCCGTCCGCCAGCGAGCGCGGCTGGACGGGCCGCCCCGTCATCTCGCCCACCGCGATGAAGTCGCCCGTCGTCTCGGTCATCGTCACCAGCGCCACGATCAGCATCGACACGATCGCCGCGCCGTGGAACGTCGGCGTGCCGAAGTGGAACGGCGTGCTGATACCCACCCAGTGCGCGTCACCGACACCGCCGAAGTCCGTGAAACCGGTCGGCACGGCGACGGCCGTCCCGACGACCATGCCGACAAGTACCGCGACGCGGCTCAGGAACGGCGGCGCGAACCGCTGCACGGCCAGGACCACCACGAGGACGAACGCGGCCAGCGCGACGTTCTTCGGGGCGCCGAAGTCCTGCGAACCCGCGCCGCCCGCAACCCAGTTGCCCGCCACCGGCAGCAGCGAGACACCGATGATCAGGATGACCGTGCCGGTGACCAGCGGCGGGAAGAAGCGCAGCAGCCTGCCGAAGACCGGCGCGAGCAGCATCATCGCGAGCCCGGCGACGATCACCGCCCCGTAGATCGCGGGAAGCCCGCCGCCCGTCGTGCCGATGAGCACCATCGGCGAGACCGCGGCGAACGTACAGCCCTGGACGATCGGCAGCCGTACGCCGAACCGCCACACCCCGACGCACTGGATCAGCGTCGCGATGCCGCACACCAGCAGATCCGCGGTGATGAGATACGCGAGGTCGGCGGGCGACAGCTTCATCGCGCCGCCCACGATCAGCGGCACGGCCACCGCGCCCGCGTACATGGCGAGCACGTGCTGCAAACCGAACACGGCCAGCTGCCGCACGGGCGGCACCTCGTCGACGGGGTGTACGGACGGTGGGGCGGCCGGGGCTGCCATGGGCACTCCAAGGGGCTGTCGGAACGCGAACGCGCAGGCGAATGCGGGTGCGGGGATGAGGCGGACAGCACGAGACCGTATGGGGCTTAAACGTTTTGTTGATTTCACGACTGTTGCCGGGATGTGTCGCCCTTCCCGGGCGCCACGCGACAGTGCGTATCGCTGCTCGGACGCTATGTCCCGTCGCGGGCAGCCGTCAGCAGGCCCGCCCAGTCCGGGATCTTCACCGGCCCGCGCCCCAGGGACCGGCCCAGCTCCGCCTCCGCGCGCTCGATCGCGAGCCACCCGGGCCACTCGACGGCCGCACAGCCCGCCGCGCGAAGGCCGGGGAGCGCGTCATCCGGAACGTCCCGGGCGGCAAGCGCTGCGGCGTCGTCGAGCAGTGACTGCGCGGTCTCCTTGGCGCACGGGCGGTTGGTGCCGATCACGCCCGTCGGGCCGCGCTTGATCCAGCCCGCGACATACTCGCCGGGCGAGACCTCGCCGGCCCGCAGGATGCGCCCCTCGCGATGCGGCACGGTCCCGGTGGCCGCGTCGAACGGCAGCCCGTCCAGGGGCACTCCGCGGTATCCGACCGAGCGCAGGACGAGCTGCGCGTCGATGTCGTCGAACCGGCCGGTGCCGCTCACGCCGCCCGAGCCGTCCGGCGCGGTGTGCTCGAACCGCACGCCCGACACCCGGCCCGCCGCCCCCTCCAGGAGCGCCACCGGCCGCTGGAAGAAGCGCAGATGGATGCGGCGTGCCAGACCCGGCGACGGGCGCTCGGCCCAGCCGCGCAGCACCTCGACGTTCCGCCGGTTCGCCGCCGGGAGCCCCGACGGGTCGAGGTAGGCGGGATCGAGCGCCAACTCGCCCGGATCCACGATCACTTCGACGCCGGGCAGCGTGCCGAGCTCACGCAGCTCCTTGGTGGTGAACCGGGCCTGCGAAGGGCCGCGCCGCCCCACCATGTACACGTCCCGCACCCGGCTGTCGGCCAGTGCGCCGAGCGCCGCCTGCGGCATGTCGGTGGGCGCCAGCTCGGCCGCGCCGCGGGCCAGGATCCGCGTGACGTCCACGGCGACGTTGCCCACGCCGATGACGACGGCCGACTCCACGCCCCGTACGAACCCCTCGGTCAGCGCGTCCGGATGCGCGCTGTACCAGGAGACGAAATCGGTCGCCGACCAGCTGCCCGGCAGGTCCTCGCCCGGTACGCCCAGATGGCGGTCGGTGGCGGCGCCCACGCAGTACACGACCGCGTGGTACATCTCCAGGAGCCGGTCGGGCGGCAGGCCGGGCCCGATCTCGACGCCGCCGACGAATCGGACGCGCTCGTGCTCCAGGACCGTGCGCAGATTGTTCTGCAGCGACTTGATCTTCTCGTGGTCCGGTGCCACGCCGTAGCGCACCAGGCCGTACGGGCAGGGGAGCCGGTCGAGGACGTCCACGTGGACGTCCGGCACCCGCTCCTGCTGGACCAGGCTCTGCGCGGTGTACACCCCGCTCGGCCCCGACCCCACAACGGCGATGCGCAGCACGGCGGACTCCTTCCGCAGGCCGACGGACTTCCAGCATGACACCGAGGGGGCCGGGCCGGGAGGGTGCGACGCGCACGGAACTCACCCGTCGGGCGTCACGACATCTTCCGCATGCGCCCGATCTCGGCCGTCTGCTGCGCGATCACGTCGTTCGCCATCTCCTCGACCTGGACGTTGTTCCCCACGGACAGCACGTCCGTCGCCATGGTGACCGCCCCGGTGTGGTGCGTGATCATCAGCTTCAGGAAGAGCTCGTCGAAGGCCGCGCCGCGCGCCGCGCGCAAGGTCTTCAGCTGCGCCTCGGTCGCCATCCCGGGCATCGCCCCGTGCTCGTGGTGCCCGCCGCTCTCGCGCTTACTGCCGTGGGAGTCGAGCCAGCCCTCCATGGCCCCGACCTCGGGCCCCTGCGCCGCGGCGATGCGTTCCGCGAGGCGCTTGACCTGGCCCGACTCGGCCCGCTTCGGGGCAAGTTCGGTCATCTGCAGGGCCTGCGTGTGATGCGCGATCATCATCTGCGCGTAACTGAAGTCGGCCGAGTTGGGGCTGTCGTCCGGCCTGCGCTTCTGTGCGTCCTTGGCCGACAGCGTCTCGGCGCCCTCGCCCGGCTTCCCCGGCGCGATCACCGAAGGCCCGGGCCGTGCTCGGGAGTTGGTGTCAGCGCCCCCGCCGTCCGGCGCCGTGTCACAGCCGCCGAGTACGAGCGCGGCCACCGCGATCGTCAACGGCAGAACAACTTTCATGACGAGTACGTTGCCATCTGTTGATCTGTGCATGATGAAGACGATACTCGTGGGGTTCGTGCTCCGCTCCCGCGTGAACGGGGGATGCGGGGAAGTTCTCGACGAGGGAGACAGCAGTGACCCTGTTGGACACGTCTCGAACGCGATGCAGACGCCTGGGAGTTGCCGCGACAGCGGCGGGGCTGCTGGCCGCGCTGCTCATGGGGAGCCCGGCGGCAGCGACCCCGGATCCGGGCGACACCCCGGCCAAGTCCGAGCGGCTCTCGAAGGGCGCGGCGGCCGACACCCGGGCGGCCATCGCGAACGGCGACATACCCGCCCAGGACGAGGTCGTCCACTCCGACAACATCGAACATCTCACCAACATCCCCAAGGACGTGCTGCCCGGCACCAATTCGGACCTCGCGTTCCAGGGCAAGTACGCCTTCGCGGGCAACTACGACGGCTTCCGCATCTTCGACATCAGCAACCCGGAGGCCCCGAAGACCGTCGCGCAGGTCCTGTGCCCCGGATCCCAGAACGACATCTCCGTCTCCGGCGACCTGCTCTTCCTGTCGACGGACTCCTCGCGCAGCGACAACTCCTGTGCCAGCACCACCCAGCCCGCCACGGAGAAGTCCTCCTGGGAGGGCATGAAGGTCTTCGACATCAGCGACAAGAGGAACCCGAAGTACGTCGCCGCCGTCGAGACCGCCTGCGGCTCGCACACGCACACGCTGGTCCCGGAGAAGAAGAACGTCTACGTGTACGTCTCCTCGTACTCACCGAGCGCGACGTTCCCGGACTGCCAGCCGCCGCACGACGGGATCTCCGTGATCAAGGTGCCCCGCGAGGCACCCGAGAAGGCCGCGACGGTGAACTTCCCCGTGCTGTTCCCCGGTGAGGGGCCGGACGGCGGCGGCAACCCGGGCGGACCCACCAACCCGGGCGTCTCCAAGACCACCGGCTGCCACGACATCACGGTCCTGCCCTCGAAGGACCTGGCCGCCGGCGCCTGCATGGGTGACGGCATCCTGTTCTCCATCAAGGACCCCGAGAACCCGAAGGTCATCGACCAGGTCGAGGACAACACCAACTTCGCGTTCTGGCACTCGGCGACGTTCAACCAGAAGGCCGACAAGGTCGTCTTCACGGACGAGCTCGGCGGCGGCGGGGCGGCCACCTGCAACGAGGCCGTCGGGCCGGACCGCGGCGCCGACGGCATCTACGCCGTCGTCGGCAAGGGCGACCACCGCAAGCTGGTCTTCAAGAGCTACTTCAAGATCCCCCGCCACCAGGCGGACACCGAGAACTGCGTGGCCCACAACGGCTCGCTGATCCCCGTCAAGGGCAAGGACATCATGGTCCAGGCCTGGTACCAGGGCGGCGTCTCGGTCTGGGACTTCACCGACTCCTCGAAGCCGAAGGAGATCGGCTACTTCGAGCGCGGTCCGCTCACCACGGACACCCTTCAGGTGGGCGGTGCCTGGTCCGCGTACTACTACAACGGCTACATCTACTCGAACGACATCGCCAAGGGCTTCGACGTCCTGAAGCTGAGTGACCGGCGCACGGACCCGGCCGAACGGGTCCGCATGGGCGAGCTGAACGTCCAGACGCAGCCGGACTACTTCGACTGAGACCCGGGACGTCCCGGCTCGAAGTACCGGGAGAAGTCCGGAGCGCTCTCCGGGCTTCTCCCGCCGGGCGCCGCGTCGTCCGGCGGGGTTCCGAGCTCCCACGCGAGCCCGTACCGGGCGAACAGATCCGCCCGCAGCGTCGGCAGCGGCATCGGCGCCCCCGGGACCAGCGCCGCGAACACGGCACCCATCAGCTGGGAGCGCAGCAGCGGATAGTCGCGGTCGACGCTGAGCGAGCCGTTCCGCAGGACCGTGTCGCGCAGCAGCTCGGCGAGCCGCTGCTGCTCGGGGCACTGCACGAAGCCCTCGGCCTGGAGGATCCCCGCCATGTGCGTCCGCATCAGGACGGGGCGGTCGACGGCCAGGCCAAGGATCGCGTCGACGGCCCGCGCGAGGCGCTCCGGCCCGTCCTCGGTGTGCGGCTCGCGCTCCAGGGCCGCCTCCAGCGTCTGGTGCATGAGGCGGTGCACCGCGGACTGGAGCAGCTGCCGCTTGCCGGGGAAGTAGTACGACACCAGGCCTCGCGCCGAACCGGCACGGTCCGCGATGTCGCCGAGGGTCGTCGCGTCGTACCCGCGCTCCCCGACGAGCTCGACCGTCGCCTGCAGAAGCCGCTCGCGGGATCGCCGTCGCAACTCCTCATTGACCGATGCGCTGCGCGGGGACATTCTGTAACTCCTGCGTTGACTGGCTCGGAGCCAGTATACTCGTCGCGTCCCTGCCAGAGGGGCCTTTGCGGAACCTTTGGCCAGGGCTCTCGGGCGTATCCGGCGACGCGGGGGATCGTCGGATACGCCCGGTCCTGCCGGGCCGGTGTCCGGACGGCGTCGGTGCCGTCCGGACACCGGCCCGGTACGGGTTTCCGCTACGGGGTGCTGCGGTACTGGGCGCCCACCCGATCCGGATCGCACACCGGGCGAACCCTCCCTACAGTGGGCAAGGGGTGACGGGGGCCAACCAGGAGGCGTACCGACATGGATCAAGAGCAGATCCTGGCCCGGATCACGGCGATGGTCGACGACGAGAAGCGGCTCCGCGCGTCGCTCGCCTCCGGGGAGATCGACGGTGCGACCGAGCACGAGCGCCTGGCCGCCGTGGAGCGCGAACTCGACCAGTGCTGGGACCTGCTGCGCCAGCGCCGGGCCAAGACGGAGTTCGGCGAAAACCCCGACGAGGCGCGGGTCAGGCCCGAGTCGCAGGTCGAGGGCTATCAGTCGTGAGGCCCGGTGGCGCCGTGACGACCAGGCCCCATCGGATCAGCTCTTACGGATCAACTCTTCCGGATCGGCCGTGACGGTTCAGCCGTGACGGATCAGGCATGACGGATCAGCCCTGACAGATCAGCCCTGACAGATCAGCCCTGACGGTCACCTGCTCGCTGCGAGCCGCTCGTACGCCGTCACCGACGCGGTCACCGTCAGTGCCCCGAGCAGCCAGCCGCCGAGTACGTCCGAGGGCCAGTGCACGCCGAGCCACAGCCGCGTGAGGCCCACGCCGACGACCGACACCACCGCGAGCGCGCACGCCGTGTGCCAGAGGACGCGGCCCGCGCCGTAGCGGTGCAGCAGCCAGAGGATCAGCCCGCACGTCACCGTCGCCGTCATGGCGTGCCCGGAGGGGAAGGCCGCGTAGTGCGCGGAGTCCACGGGGTCGGTCCACACGGGGCGGTCACGACCGACGGCCGCCTTCAGACCCTGCTGGATCAGTGTGCCCACCGCACATGTGGCTACCACCCATAGCGCGAGCCACCAGGTGTTATGGCGCCATACAAGCCAGACGACGACCACGGCGCACAGGGCGCGCATCGTCCACGGGTCCCAGAACCAGTCCGTCAGAATCCGGTTCGCCTGCGTCAGTCCGGGATCGTCGACGGCCCAGCGGTGGACGGTGCGCGCCAGTTCGCCGTCCAGCGTCATCAGCGGTTCCCAGCGCATCGCCACCGCGATCAGCAGCAGCGCGCTGAGGGCGGCGAGCACCGCCGTCGCGCGTGCGGGCCGCGGATGCCGGGGACGGGGCGGGGAGTCGACCGGTGCCGGGTGCATGGGGAAGATCCTCACCCATGGACGGCGCCGGTGGCCATCATGCGGAGCGGGCGCGTCCGGCTCGGGTTGTCGCTCAGCCCAGCGCGCGCAGGCCCGGCACGAACGTCACCAGGAGCGGCACCACGGGTACGAGGGCTGCCGCGGCGGTCAGGCGCAGACGCCGGGCCGGGGTGAGCCGCCGCGGCGGGGTCAGCAACCGGTGCACGCGCTGCGGCACATGGGCCTGCGGCGTGGGGCAGGGGCCGAACACCCCGCGGTCCTCGTTGAGTTCGACCAGGGCGAGGGCGATGGTCAGCCGACCGAAGCGGCGCGACGCCATGTCGTCGGCGGCCAGTTCGACGAGCCGGTGCATCTCGTCGCGGAACGCGGCGAAGACCGGAACCTGCGGGAAGCCCGTGGCCAGCGCACCCGAGCAGTGCAGCAGCCAGTCGTGCCGCCACTGCGCGTGGCCCATCTCGTGCGCGAGGACCGCGTCCAGCTGACGGCCCTTGAGACGGCGCAAGGCGGCCGTGGTGATGACCAGTTGGGGCGCGGCGCCCGGCAGCCACCAGGCGTCGGGGCGCTCACCTTCGAGGACTACGAGTCGGTCGCTGCCCGGCTCCTCGCCCGGCAACAGCGGGGAACGCACCAGGAGTTCGGCGCGCCGCTGCCTGCGCCCGGCCCCCGAGCGGAAGATCTCCCGGGCGAGCATCGCCGCGGTCCACAGCCCGCCGAGCGCGAGCGTCACGGCCAGCGTCGCCGCCCATCCGCCGGCTGCCCGGAGCGCGTACGCGTCGACGACGGCATGCGGGGCGGACGCGAACACATGGCCGCGGACGGCCTGCCAGGCGGCGGCCGCGCTCAGCGTCATCGAGAGCGCGCAGCACAGGAGGACGCCGGCCACCACGCACTGCCACACCCACAGGGCGACCACCGGCTCGCGCTCCGGCCAGTCGGCCCGCGCGAGAAGGCGCGGGGCGAGGACAGCGGCGAGGGTGCCGAGCAGCAGCAGTGCTACGGGGACCGTCATGGCCTCAGCCTATGAGCCGGGGCTACCGGAGGGTACGGGCTGTCGCGTCAAGTGACGTACGCCACGGTTTTGAGCGGGCAGTTGTCCGCAATGGAACAGTTTCCCGGGACCCCTGTCCGTACGGGCTCGCCGCGATACCTCAACGGCCCCGGCCTGCGCGTCTGCCTGCTCGACATGTCCTGCGCGTCTGCCTGCTCGACATGTCCTGCGCGTCTACATGGTCAGCAGCATCGCGACCATTCCGATGCCCATCGAGAGCCGGCAGGCCCGTGCCAGCTCCGGGCGGTCGCGCCACCCGGACGCCGGCGGGCCGCCGCCGGTCGCCGTCGCCACCGGCACCAGCCGCGCCCCTGACCACAGCACGTACCCCGCGAAATAGAGCAGGAGCGGACCGGTCACCAGCGGTGCGCCCGCCCCTGCGTGACCCGCGTGCCCGCCCGGCGCCGCGGCCATCGCCACCGCCATGTACGCCATGGCGCACGCGCCCACCAGGTGGTGCAGATGGTGCGCGCTCGAACGCGCCGCCCACAGCGCGCGCAGTGCCGCGGCCCCGAACACGGCCGCGTACACCACCCAGGCGGCGGGCGGCGGCGTGACCACCGCGGCGGGTATCGCCATGAGCGCCATGCCGAACCCCATGAGAGCCTCGCTGCCCGCCGTGCGGCGCTGCTCCTCGACTCCGCTGCGCATCCGCAGCAGGCAGTACGCCCCCGTCGCCGCGCACAGCGCGACGAGCAGCCAGGCGGCCGAGCCCGGTCCGTGCACGCGAACCACCCCCAGTCGGACGCCGTACCGCGTCGGGGACGAGATGCCCGTGCACGGCGGGGCGCAATCGAGCGCAGGGGAGCACTGGGCGCTTTCGGCAGTGCCACCGTGCGCGGGTGTTGCGCGGTCGGCGGCCGGCCGAGGTGCAGTGAGCGGGTGCGGGGGTCGGATAGGAGAGCAGAATGTTTCCAGGTAAAACACCTGCTAAACTTCTCCGTATGAGCAGCGCAGAAACGACAACCCCTACCCCGTCCCCGTCCAGGCCACGGCCCGTCCGTCCGCTCCCGCTCGCTGGGGTGCTGCGTCTCCACAAGCCGTCCGACATCTGGTTCAAGCCCGCGACGAGCGTCGTCGTGTCCGCGGCGGTGCCGAATCTGATGCTGCTCGCCCTCGGCCGCCTCGACCTCGCGATGTACACGATGGCCGGGTCGCTGTGCGCGCTCTACGCGCACAACCTGCCGTACGCGGCGCGTGCCCGGGCCCTCGCCTGGGTCGTCCTCGGCATGCTCGCGAGCCTCGCCGTGGCCCTGCTCACCGCCTCGCTCACCTCTTCGGCGGCCGTGCTCGTGGCGGTCGGCGCGCTTCTCGCAGCCGCCCAGAAGACCCTGTGCGACGCGACCCGCATCGGCCCGCCCGGCCATCTGATCCTTACGTTCATCAGCTCCGCCAGCCTTTTCGCACCGCAGCACCTGGGGCAGATACCCGGCCACCTCGCCCTGACCGCCGGTGCGGGCGCCGTGGCCTGGCTCGTCGGCATGGCCCCCGCCCTCGTACGGCCGCACGGCCCGGAGCGGCGCGCCACCGCCCGCGCCCTGAACGCCGCCGCCACGTACGTGAGCGCCGAGGGTGATGCGCGCGAGCGGGCCAGGGGCGGTGCTGCCGCCGCCGTCCACGCCGCCTGGCAGTCCCTCCTCGCCACCGGCGGCCGGGGCGCCGCCCGTCGCGCCCTGGAGCGCCTGGTCGTGCGCGCCGAGGTCGCTCTCGCCGCCCCCGCCGACACCGACCCCGCACTCCTGCGTGACTGGGCCGCAGGCCTGCGCGGCACGGGCCCCGTCCCGCGCATCAACCACGCGCACGCCCATGAAGTCGACGACGAAGTCCTCGGCGTCGAGGCCGAACTCGCCTTCGGTAAGCCGTCGTTGTGGCGCAGGCTCGCCCCCGGCTCGCCTCTCCTGCCGGTCGCCCTGCGCACCGCCGTCGGCTGCGCCCTCGCCGGATACGGGTCCCTCGCCCTCGGAATCGGCCGCCCGTACTGGGCCCTGGTCACCGCCGCCTCGCTCTACCAGGCCAATGTCACCCTCACCTGGAACCGCACCGTGCAGCGCGTGGCCGGCAATCTCGCCGGAGTGCTCGTCTTCGCCGCCGTGGTGCCCCTCGCCCACGCCGGCCAGATCTTCGTAGTCCTGTTCTGCCTGCTCTTCAGCTTCGGCGCCGAGGCGTTCATCTCCCGCAACTACTGGCTCGGCAGCGTCTGCGTCACCCCCATGGCGCTGCTGATCACCGAGTTCGCCAGGACGCAGGAGGCCGGCGAGCTCATCACGGACCGGGTCGTCGACACCCTTGTCGGGGCGCTGCTGGGCATCGTCGCCGCAGTGATCGTCACCAACCGGCGCGCCGCCGACCACATCGAGCTGGCCCTCGAAGCGACCGACCGCGCCCGCGAGGCCGCGGAACGCACCCTCGGCGCCCCGCGTCCTGAGCCCGGCGCCCTGGAGACCGCGCGCCGCAGGCTCGCCACAGCCCTCGTCGAACTGCGCGCCGCCGACGACACCGCGGCCGGCGAATGGTGGCAGCGCGCCCTGCCCGAGGAGCGTGTGGTCACCGCTGAGCAGGCCGGACACCGTACGCTCGCGGCGACGGTCCGACGCGCGACGTCGTGGACCGTCCGGAACCCAGCGAACCCCGAGAACCCAGAGAACCCAGACGAGCACAGGGGCGGCATGGACGCCCGGGAGAACACGCGAGCATGACGACACGGAACGGCAGGGCGGCGGCGGACGACACCGTCGCAGCGGTGGTGCGGCAGTGGCAGACCGTCCACCCCGACATCGATACCGGGCCCATGGAGGTCATCGGGCGGATCAACCGCTGCGCCGCCCTCCTCCAGCAGGCCGAGGACGCCCCGCTGCGCCGCGCCGGGCTCACTCGCGCCGAGTTCGACCTGCTCGGCGCGCTGCGCCGTACCGGCCACGAACTCACCCCGGGTGACCTCGCCCGGGAGACGTTCTCCTCGGGCGCCGCAGTCACCAAGCGGCTCAAACAGCTCCAGGAGCGCGGTCTCGTCGGCCGGCGCGGCGACACCCGTGACCGGCGCGTATCCCACCTCAGCCTGACCGACGCCGGCCGCGACCTCGTCGACGCGCTGCTGCCCGACCAGCTCGTGTACGAGAAGACGGTGCTTTCCGGCCTCGGTGGCGCCGGGCAGGGGCAACTCAGTGTGCTGCTCGGCGAGTTGCTCGGTCAGCTCGAAGGCCGTCCGGGTGGTCCGCGCGCCTGATCCCGATGCATGAGGGCCGTATATCGGAATATGTCTGCTGCTTCTCGTGCTCGCGACGCTCACCGTCATCCCGAGGCCGGGCGGGATCCCCGCGGCACTCGCCGTACTCGGCGCCGTGCCGCTGGCCGGGCATGGCGAGCGTCGCCGAGCTGGACACCCTGCGCGGCGCGCGGGGGAAGCGGGCCGACGAGGTCTTCCTGCGGCTGATGATCGCGGGCCAGCAGGCCGAGATCGCGCTGATGGAGTCCCTGCTGAAGGCCTCCGGCGGTGGCCCGGGGTAGCGGCGTTCCGGGCTGGAGGTCTCCGGCGGTGGCCCGCGTCAGGCCCTATTCCGAGGGGTCCTCCACGGCCGCCGCGAGCAACCGCCGTGTCTCCGGCTCCACATGGTCGGCGTAGTACTCGTACAGCGCCTCACGGCCGAGCCGGGCCGCGCGCGGCGCGTCGCCCGAGCTGATCGCGTCGAGCACCTGCCGGTGGTGGGTGATCGAGCGCTCCATCCAGGCGGCGGCGTCCGTGGCGCCCGCGATCTTCTCCTCGATGACCCCGACCACCGCCTCGTGCACCGCGCGGGCGCACAGGCCGAGCAGGGCGTTGCCGCTCGCCTCGGCTATGGCCCGGTGGAAGAGGGCGTCCGCCTCGCTGAAGGCGTGCAGGTTTCCCGTCGACGACTCGCCGAGGCGCTCCATCCGGTCGATCTGCTCCCGCATGCGGGCCAGGTCGTCGGGGGTGTGCAGGCGCGCGGCGAGACGGTTGCTCTCCGCGTCGAGCACCATGCGGAACTGGACCAGTTCGCCGAGGGAGGCGATACGGGAGCGGGTCAGGCGGCTCAGGGCCTGGCTGAGGTTGTCCGGGGAGACGCCGAGAACCTCCGCGCCCAGCGGGTCGCCCGGGCGTGAGCGGATCAGGCCCGCGGTCTGGAGCACGCGCAGCGCCTCGCGGACCGTGGAGCGGCCCACATCGAAGCGCACGACGAGTTCGCGCTCCGCCGGGAGCCGGGAGCCGGGCGGCAGGTCGCCGCTGAGGATGCGCTCCTCGATCTGCTGGGCCACCCGCTGATAGGCGCGGACCGGCTTCACCGGCTGGAAGAGATCGTCGTCGGGCGCCATGTGCCTCTCCGTGTCGGGCAGTTGTGCCGGAGTGAATCCATGATCCGGCCATTGACCCGGGCGTGAACGTGGGGGCAGAGTACGGGAAATCAACTGGTCTGACCAGTCGACTGGCCTCGTGGCCGCCCGACTTGGAGGTGCGATGCGTTCCCGCTCAACAGCCCTGCCCGTCCCCGAGACCGACGCCGCGGCCGCGGTCGCCCTCACCCAGGAACTCGTCCGGCTGCGCACCGTCAACGCCGCGGGAGCCGCCGAGGTGGAGCGCCCCGCGGCCGACCTCGTCCAGCGGCTCTTCACGGAGTTCGGCTGGAAGTACGAGGTGGTGGACGTCGTCCCCGGGCGGCCCAACACCGTCGCGGTGGTCGAGGGCGGCGGCGGGGACGGCCCCACGCTGATGTTCGAGGGGCACATCGATGTCGTCACCGAGGGCGACACGGCCGACTGGACCGTCGACCCGTACGGCGCCGAGATCCGCGACGGAAAGCTCTGGGGCCGCGGCTCGGCCGACATGAAGTCCGGTGTCGCCGCCATGATCTACGGGGTCCGGGCCCTTCAGCTGGCCGGGCCCTTCCCCGGCCGGATCGTCGTCGGCGTGCTCTGCGACGAGGAGGGGCTGATGCTCGGCGCGAAGGCGTTCGCCGCGTCACCGCTCGCCCGCGAGGTGGACGGCGTCATCGTCTGCGAGCCCGAGGGCTACGAGGTGTGCACCTCGGCGCGCGGCGGGATCCGCCTCCGTCTCGACCTGCACGGCGTGATGGCCCACGGTGCCATGCCGCAGGAGGGCAGAAGCCCGATCGTCGCCGGCGCCCGCATCGTCGAGGCGCTCGCCGCCGTGCAGGAGTGGGCCGAGGAGCGCTACGGCGAGCATCCGCACGCGGGCCGCGTCACCGTCACCCCGACCGTGCTGCTCGGCGGCGACCCCGACCAGCTCAACGTGATCCCCGCGCACGGCGTCGTCGGCATCGACGTACGGACCGTCCCGGGCACCCACCACGCCGAACTCATCGAGCGTGTGAGGGAGTTCGCGGAACGGGCGGCCTCCGGAGCGGGGGTGTCCGTCGAGGTCACCGTCGTCGACGACCGGCCCGCCATCGAGATCCCCGAGGACCACCCCGTGGTCACCGCGCTCGTGGACGCACACCGCCAAGTGCACGGCGAAGCACCACCGTTCGGAGCCGTGCCCGGCACCACCGACGGCACGATCCTGACTCGCGACGCCGGACTCGCCACCGTCGTGTACGGCCCCGGCGGCAAATGGATCGCGCACCAGGCCGACGAGTACGTCGAGGTGCGTGAGATTGCCGAGTACACGCGCGTGTACGCGGCCGCCGCGCAGGCCTTCCTCACCGCCCGTACGGACGGGGGAGCGGCGCGATCGGACGGGGGAGCGGCGCGATGACGTATCCGCGAGAAGTGCCCACGGGCCTGCCGGTCGGAGACGCCTGGGTTCCCGCGCCGTCGCAACAGCCCGTCGTCTTCCCGTACGACGGGAGCGAGTTCGCTTCGGCGCCCGTCGGCGACGTGGACCTGGCGCGGCGCGCCGTCGAGCACGCCGCCGGGCTCCGCAAGGAGGCCGCGGCCCTGCCTGCTCGGGTGCGGCGGGACGTGCTCGCCGGTGTCGCGGCCGACCTGGAAGGCGTCTCGTCCCGGATGGCGGAGCTGCTCGTCCTGGAGACCGGGAAGCCGCGAGCCGACTGCGACACCGAGATGCAGCGCGCCGCCGCGACCTGGCGGGCCGCCGCCGACGAGGTGGCCCACCTGCACGGCGAGACCGTCCCGCTGGACCTCCAGGCCTCCGGCGACGGCATGTTCGGGTTCTGGACGCGCAGGCCCATCGGGGTCGTCGTCGGCATCGCCGGCTTCAACTACCCCGTACTGCTCGCCTCCCACAAGATCGCCCCGGCGCTCGCCGCGGGCTGTCCCGTGATCGTGAAGCCCGCACCGGCGACCCCGCTCGCCACCCTCTGGCTCACCCACCTCGTCCGCGAGCGCCTCGCCGCGGCCGGCGCGCCGCCCGGAGCGGTCCAACTCGTGACCGGCGACACCGAGGTGGGCCGCACCCTCACCACGCATCCCGACGTCGCGGCGGTCTCCTTCACCGGCTCCGCCACGGTCGGCCACCGCATCGCGCGCGACGCGGCGCCCCGCAAGGTCGTCCTCGAACTCGGCTCCAACGCGGCGCTCGTCGTCGCGGCGGACGCCGACCTCGACGCTGCCGCCGACGCCGTGGCCCGCGGCGGCTACTACGCGTCCGGGCAGGCGTGCATCTCGGTCCAGCGGGTCATCGCCGTCGAGGAGATCGCCGGCGCCCTGGAGAAGAAGATCGCCGAACGGCTGACCGACGTCGTGGTCGGTGACCCGCGCGACGCCGGCACCCGGGTCTCCGCGCTCATCGACGAAGCGGCCACCGAGCGCGTCCTCGACTGGATCGGCCGGGCCAGGGCGGCCGGTGCCCGGGTCGTCGCGGGCGGGGGCCGCACCGGCGCGAGGTGCCTCGCCCCGACCCTGCTCGCGGACGTCCCCGACGGCGAACCCGCCTGGGACGAGGAGGTGTTCGGCCCCGTCGTGTGCCTGCGCACCGTCCCCGGCCTTGATGCCGCGTACGACCTGGTCAACGCGAGCCGGTACGGGCTGCACGCCGCGGTCTACACCCGCGACCTCGGCGCCGCCTTCCGCGCGGTCGACGCGCTCGACGTCGGCGGCGTCGTCATCAACGAAGTCCCCGGCTACCGCAGCGACATCGCCCCGTACGGAGGCGTCAAGGACTCCGGCACCGGACGCGAGGGGCCACGGTTCGCCATCGAGGAGCTGACGGTCACGCGGATGGCCGTCATCCGCCCCTGACGGATCACCTCAGCAGACAGAAAGGCAGCAGCACTCCATGGACTACGCGAATCTGTTCCGGCTCGACGGCCGGCGCGTCGCGGTCGTCGGCGGCGCGGGCGGCATCGGCCGTGAGGCCGTCCGCGCGCTCGTCGCCCAGGGCGCCGACGTCGTGGTCGCCGACCGTGACGAGAAGGGCGCCGAGCAGACCGTCGCCCTGGCCGGCGCGGACGCGGTCCGGTCCGGCACCGCGTCCGCCTACGCCCTCGATGTCCTCGACCCCGAGGCGATCCGCGCCGCCGCCGACGCGTGGGGCCCCCTCGACGCGCTCGTCGTCACCGTCGGCGCCAACGTACGCAAACGCATCGCCGACTACACGCTCGACGAGTTCGACCGCGTCATCGCCCTGAACCTGCGGGCCTACGTCAGCCTCGTCCAGACATTCGCCCCTGCAATGGCGGAGCGCGGGCGCGGCAGCGTCGTCGGCTTCGCCTCCATGCGAGCCTTCCAGGTGGAGGCGGGCCAGAGCGTGTACGCCGCGTCGAAGGCCGGCCTCATCCAGTTCCTGCGCACCGCCGCCGCCGAATGGGGCCCACGGGGCGTGCGGTTCAACGCCGTCGCCCCCGGCGTCGTCCGCACCCCGCTCACCGACCAGATCGCCGCGGACCCCGCCTGGTACGACGCCTACGCCCGGGCCTCCGCGCTCGGGCGCTGGGCGCGCGCCGACGAACTCGCCGGTGCCGTCGCGTACTTGGTCTCCGACGCGTCGACGTACGTCACCGGCAGCGTCCTGACCGTCGACGGCGGCTGGACCGCGGTCGACGGCCGCTACGACCCCGCCCTCTGAACAATCCGCCACCCTTCCCCCCAAGGAAGTCCATGTCCCCCACAGACGAGGCCGCCGGCCGCTCCCCGGAGCCGGACCCGCGCGAGGCCGACCCCCTCGATTCCCCGGAGCCCGACCCCCTCGAAGGTCTCCCCACCCTCGGCGGCCAGGCCCGCCGTTCCCTCTGGATGCTGCTCGTGCCCGTCGTCCTCTACGGCGCCGCGCCCTTCGTCGCCAACCGCATCGAACCCCGCATCCTGGGTGTCCCGTTCCTGCTGGCCTGGGTCATCGCCGCCACGGTCATCAGCCCCGTCGCCATCTGGCTGGTCGCCCGCCTCGACCCGGCGTACCGCACCGGCGCCGTCGAACCCGTCCCCGCCGACGAGGGAGGCACCCGATGAGCGGCTCCGCAGCCGTCGCCACGACCGTGTTCGGCCTGGCCATGGCCGCCACCATCCTGATCGGCCTGCTCAGCGCGCGCGGCCGGTCCAAGGGCCTCGCCGAGTGGTCGGTGTCCAGCCGCGGCCTCGGCGTGATGTTCATCTGGCTCCTGATGGCCGGCGAGACGTACACCAGCTTCTCGTTCCTCGGGACCGCCGGTTGGTCGTACTCCTTCGGCGCCCCGATCCTCTACCTCGTCGCCTACCTCACCGTAGGCTTCGCCGTCGCCTACATCGTGGGCCCCGCCCTGTGGACGTACGCCTCCCGGCACCGTCTCATCTCGATCGCCGATATCGCCGAATTCCGGTTCCGTTCAAGGCCGTTGGGGATTCTCGTCGCCGTCGTCGGGACCGTGTTCCTCGTGCCGTACATCCAGGTGCAGATCCAGGGCATGGGCGTCGTCGTCAACGCGATGACGTACGGGAGCGTCGACCTGCACGTCGCCGCCGTCATCTCGTTCGTCGTCGCCGAGGTGTTCATCCTCGTGTCGGGACTGCGCGGCTCCGCCTGGGTGAGCGCCCTCAAGGACGTACTCGTGATCCTCGCGGTCGTCTTCCTCGCCGTCTACATCCCCCTGCACTACCTCGGCGGATTCTCCGACTTCATGCAGCGCATGGTCACCGAGAAGCCCGAGTGGCTCACCTTCCCCGGACACGTGTCCGGCGGACGCAACGCCGCCTGGTTCCTGAGCACCGTCGTCCTCAACGCAGTCACCATCACCATCTTCCCGACCACCGTGGCCGGCTACCTCAGCGCGAAGAGCCCCAACGCGCTGCGGCGCAACGCTCTGCTGCTGCCGTGGTACCAGCTGCTCCTGTTCGTACCGATGATGGTCGGCGCCACCGCGCTGTTCGTGCTGCCGGGCCTCGGCAGCCCCGACCTCGCGCTGTTCAAGCTGGTCACCGACTCGCTGCCGTCGCCCGTCGTGGCGGTCATCGGCGTCGCGGGCGCCCTGTCGGCGATCGTGCCCATGAGTGTCTTCATGCTGTCCATCGGCACCCTGTGGGGAAAGACCGTCCTCGGCGGCGGCAACGGCGCCGACCCGCGCCGCCCGCGGCCGGCCGTCACCGACGACCACGATCGGCGCACCAAGCGCCGCTCGCAGGCGGTCTGCGTCCTCGCGGGCCTGGTCGCGCTCGGCGGCAGCCTCTTCTACCCCAACACGCTCGTCCAGCTGTCCGTCCTGTCGTACGAGGGCCTGGCCCAGCTCGTGCCCGTCGTACTGCTCTCCCTGTTCTGGCGTCGGATGACCGCCCGCGCCGGGATCTCCGGCATGCTCGTCGGGCTCGCCGTGATGACGGGTCTGTGGGCCACTGACAACGACCCGTGGCACGGGATCAACGGCGGCATCATCGCGCTCGCCGCGAACCTCGTGGTGACGTTCGCGGTCACGCGGGTGTCGCCGGGCGCGGCGCCGGGCCCGCGCGTTCCCGACCGGAAGCCGTCCGCCGTAACCTCGGCGACCTCGGCGACCTCGGCGACCCCGGCGGCACCGACCAACGAGTCTTGATGTTCGTCGTCCTCGACGAGAGTTTCCTGACCGCTGACCCGCACGGCATCGCGTCGATCCCGGTCAGGGCGACGTATGTGGGCGGCGGCCGGGTGTACGCGGGACGGGGGAGTCACGTACCGGTGAACTCGCGAGCAGCGATAACCCAAGGCCCCTGTCACTGGCCCTCGACATGCGCCGTCACCATCGCGTGCACTTCCTCCGGCGTCAGATACGCGTCCGTCTTCTCGAAGTCCTTCAGCGTCGCGGGCCGCTCCGCCTGGAACCCCGTACGCACGAAGTCGTCGCCGGCGACCGCGTTGAGCCCCCAGTTCGCCGCCGTGCGGAACCGGGCCGTCACGGTGCGCAGCGCGCCCAGGTGGTAGGCGCGGGCGACGGCCTGGGCGGGCAGCCCGGTCAGCTGCACACCCAACGGCTTGGACACCGCCTGAACGCCGCCCAGGTCCACCACGAGCCCCAGGTCCTTGTGCCGGTACGGGTTCAGCGGCTGTCCGTGCAGCGCGGCCGCCACGTTCTTCGCGGCCGCCCAGCCCTGCCGCATGGCGTGCTGGGCGGTCGGCGGGCAGATCGCGTCGGCACCCTTCTCCAGGTCCGGCACGGCGGCCGCGTCACCGAGCGCGAACACACCGTCGAGCCCCGGAACCGTCAGATCCGGCTCCACGACGAGCCGGCCCCGGTTCGTCTCCGCGCTGAGCGTCGCGATCAGCGGGCTCGGGGCGACACCCGCCGTCCAGATCAGCGTGCGGCACGGCAGCACACGGCCGTCCGTGAGCGTCACCGTGTCCTCGGTCGCCTTCGCCACGGACACCCCGAGCGACACATGCAGCCCGCGCCGCTCCACGATCGACAGGGCCTTCTCGCCGAGCCGGTCGCCGAGCTCGGGCATCAACTTGGGGGCGATGTCGACGAGATGCCACTTGATCTGCGCCCGGTCGAGCCCCCGAAGGCGCTTGGCGGCGGCGGTGGTCAGGCGCTGCAGATAGGCGGCCGTCTCCGTACCGGCGTACCCGCCGCCCACCACCACGAACTGCAGTCGCGACTCCCGCTCGGCGGGGTCGGTGCTTGCCGCGGCCAGGTCGAGCTGCGAGATGACGTGGTCGCGGATCCAGGCCGCCTCCGCCAGCGTCTTCACGCCGACCGCGTACTGGTCCACACCGGGGATGTCGAACTGCCGCGTGACGCTGCCCGGCGTCAGGACGAGGTAGTCGTAGCGCTCCACCACCGTCTCGCCGTTGATCTTCCGTACGACGACGGCCTTCGCCTCGGGGTCCACACCCACCGCGCCGCCCGGCACGATGCCGGTGTGCCGCAGCATGCGGCGCAGCGGCACGGCCACCGACTGCGGGGTGAGCACGCCCGAGGCGACTTGGGGGAGCAGCGGCAGGTACAGCTGGTGGTCGAACGGACTGACCAGCCTCAGCTGGGCCTCGCCCGGCTTGAGGATCTTCTCCAGCTTGTGCGCGCACTCCATGCCGGCGAATCCGCCGCCGACGATCAGGATCCGAGGAGCTGCCATGTGATGTCTCTCCAGGGTCGGGCTCGTCCGGACGCGAAGGGGCCGGTCTGCGGCCATCCCGCTCATACTCTTCCGTGCGCCGGTGGCGCGCACGCTGAACGGGTCCTTCCGCTCGCGTGTACCCCGGAACGCGCTCTCTCAAGGCCGGTAGCGCAACGGATGGTCCTCGGGTACCTCGGTGATCACGATGCGCACGCCGTCCGGGTCCGAGATCCACATCTCGATGAGCCCCCACGGCTCCCTGACCGGCGGCCGGAGCACCTCGACGCCGCGCGCCGCCAGCTCCTCGTGCGCGGCCGCCGCGTCCGCGACCTGGAGCCACAGCTGGAGTCCGGGTGACGCCGGCGCCTGGGAGTGGCCGGACACCTCCAGGAAGCCGCCCCCGAGGAAGTAGACGGTCCCGCGCTCGGGCCCCGTCCCGAACTCCCGGTACACGGCGAGACCGAGCGCCCCACCGTAGAAAGCCCGCGACCGCTCGGGATCGGTGGGGCGAAGAAGCGTCCTGCTGCTCAGTACGTGAACCATGCGAACGCAGCGTAGAGGCTCGGCGTTAGGCTCGACGGCGCCCGCGCCGACAGCCGTGCACGAGATCGGAGACCGTCCCATGTCCATCGCTCCCCGCCCCACGACCGGCGACCTCACCTTCCGGGACGCCACCGGCGCCGATGTCGACGTGCTCGTGGCGCTGATCGAGTCGGCGTACCGCGGGGACTCCAGCCGCACCGGCTGGACGACCGAGGCGGACATCCTGGAGGGGCAGCGCACCGACCCGCAGGGCGTCGTCGACGTCATCAAGTCGCCGGACAGCCGGCTGCTCACCGTCGAGCGCGACGGCGCGGTCGTCGCCTGCTGCCAGCTGGAGCACCGCGGGGAGCACGCCTACTTCGGCATGTTCGCCGTGAGCCCGGCCCTCCAGGGCGCGGGGCTCGGCAAGGTGATCATCGCGGAGGCGGAGCGCACCGCCCGCGAGGCCTGGGGCGTGCGCGAGATGCACATGACGGTGATCTCCGTACGCGAGGACCTCATCGCCTGGTACGAGCGCCGGGGCTACCGCCGTACGGGAGAGATGACCCCCTTCCCGTACGGCGACGAGCGCTTCGGCATCCCGCAGCGGGACGACCTCCAGTTCGAGCTGCTGGTCAAGCCCCTCGGCTGACGTGGGCCGCTCGGCCGACACCCGGGTCCCGCGGCTGAGTCGGGCCGCTCGCGCGGCTCAGGCCGTGAAGCGGCCGGTCCGTTTGATCTCCGGGTAGTCGGTCGTCGCGCCGTCCAGGCCGAGCGCCCGCACCAGGCGCAGATCGTCCTGCGTGTTCACGACCCAGCCGATGATCCGCAGATCCGCCTTGCGGGCCCGCTCGACGATCTCCTGCGTCAGACGCCGGATGTTGAGGACCAGGGACGTGGCGCCGACGGCGGTGGCGCGCTCCACCACGTCGGTGCCGTAGCGGCTGGCCACCAGCGCCGTACGGACGCCCGGCACCAGCCGGGCGATCTCGGCGACGGCCTCGTCGTGGAACGAGATCACCTCGACGCGGCTCACCAGATCACGGCGCAGCATGACCTCGGCGAGGGCGCGCGCCGCGGCGACGTCCTTGATCTCGGCCTGGAGCGGTTTGGAGACGGCGTCGAGCACCTCCTCGAAGACCGGCACCCGTTCGCCGCGCCCCGCGTCCAGGGCGCGCAGCTCGGCGAGCGTCTTGTCGGCGATGGGGCCCCGGCCGTCCGTCGTGCGGTCGACGTCGGCGTCGTGCATGACGACGAGGGCGCCGTCCTTGCTCAGATGCAGATCGAGTTCGATGAGGTCGAGGCCCGCGCCCTGCGCGGCGACGAAGGACCGGAGGGTGTTCTCGGGTTCGACACCCATCACTCCGCGATGCCCGATGGTGAGGAAGTTCAAGATCGTCTCGCTTCCGTCGACGGCGGCTCGGCATCCGCGCGAGGTCGTGGACGGGGTCGCCCGCGCGGCACGGCCGAAGCCTAACGGCCCGTCTCCACGATGGGACCGGTCCGACGCGAGGGAGTGGAGTGGTCCGCTCTGGTTGCGGTGATTCCGAGGACCAGTCCGGTGATGACGGCTGCGACCAGGACGGCGCGGATGCTCACGCTCAGGGCTCCAGACGGCGGAGGGGCAGGGAAGGGGCGGGGACCGGTCCGTCCTACCGCCTCGGCAGCCTGCCGCGGGAAGTGTCACCCGTGGGTGGGCGAGTTCCCCGGCGGTTGACCGGGCGCCGCGTCCAGGTCGTCCAGCATGGCCTCGGCCAGCTCGACTTCTGCCGCGAGCCGCCGCTCGCTCCAGCGCAGCGCGATCTGCGGATGGGCCCACGCCTCCACCCCGTCGGCCCGCTCGAGCGCGTCCCGGACCTCCTTCAGCTCGCCCTTCGTGCGCGCCACGTGTTCCGTCACCAGGCCACGCAGGTGCTCCGGCGCGGCGAGGTGCCCGAGCCACACGCGCAGCAGTACGGGGTGCTTGAGCACGGGCGTGCCGAGGCCCTGCCCGCCCCCGGCCCACACCGCGAGCGCCCCGCGCCCCTCCTCGGTGATCGCGTACGTTCGTTTGGCCCGCGGCTCCTCGGCCCCGGAGTGCAGCGAGGTGACGTAGCCCAGTGATTCGAGGCGGCGCAGTTCGGCGTAGATCTGGCTGATGGCGGGCGACCAGTAGAAGAACCGCAGGGAGGCGTCGGCCCACTTCTTCAGCTCGTATCCGGTTCGTTCCCCGGGGAAGGACAGCAGCCCGAGGACGGCCCAGGCGGTCGGTGGTAGGTCGTCAGCCATGCGCCGCATTGAAGTGACCGGAAGCGGTCACCGCAAGACCCCGGAGCCTTTGTCACTGCCGAATACCGTCGCCGGTCTTGCTCCTTGAGGACCTGACGGTTAGTCATATAGCTAACCGGAACAGTGCCTGTGGCTCAACTCCCTGGAGGCAGCGTGAAGTTCTCCGTCATCTTCGAGGCGCAGCTCGCCGATCCCACCGTCGAACACGAACACCAGGTCATCCGCGACTGCGTGGAGCAGGCGGTCCTCGCCGAGGAGATGGGCTTCGACCGCATCTGGGCCGTCGAGCACCACTCCCTCAAGTGGTACGCGCACATGTCGGCCCCCGAGATCTTCCTGACCTGGGTCGCCGCCCGCACCAGCACCATCCGGATCGGGCACGGCGTCGTCTGCATGCCCTTCAATTTCAACCATCCCGTGCGGGTCGCCGAGCGGGCCGCCATGCTCGACCTGCTCTCCGGTGGCCGACTCGACCTCGGGGCCGGCCGTGGCGGCACCCAGCAGGAGACCTCCCTGTGCGGTGTCGACAAGGACCGCACGACGCAGGAGGTCGAGGAGGCGCTGCGGATCATCGGGAAAGCCTGGGAGAAGGACGAGCTGGAGCACCACGGGGAGCTCCTCGATATCGACCCGCACCCCGTCCTGCCGCGCCCGAAACAGGAGCCCCACCCGCCCCTCTTCCTCGCGTGCAGCCGCACGGAGACGCTCGCCCAGGCGGCCGAACTCGGCATCGGCGCCCTGGTGATGGGCTTCGCGGGCCCCGAGTCGATCGCCGGCATGCGGCGCGCCTACGACGACGCGATCGCCGCCCGTACCCCCGACCGTTTCGTGTCCGGCGTCGTCAACGACCACTTCTCCGTCCTGTGCCCGACCATCGTCCTGGACGACCAGGAGACGGCCCGGAACATCGGCATCCGCGGCCAGCGGTTCTTCGCGCAGTCCATCGGGCACTGGTACGGCGGCGCGGGCGTCCCCGACGAGGCCGTGGTGGAGGGCGCCGACGAGGCGGCCGGCATGCGCAGGGCCGCCGAACAGGTCGTGGCCCGCCTCCACGAACACCGGATCCCGGTACGTCCCACCGCGACGGCCACCTTCAACGCCGACCACGCCTACGGCACCGCCGACGACGCCATCGCCTACGTCGAGCGCCTGCGCGACGCGGGTGCTGACGAGATCATGTGTCTCGTCCAGATGGGCACCGTCCCCCAGGAGGCCTGCCTGGAGACGCTGCGGCAGTGGGGCGAGAAGGTCATTCCGCACTTCCGCGCCCAGGAGCAGGCGGTGTCCGCATGAGCCCCGCATCCGAGGACCACCCCGCATCCGAGGACCGCCTCGCACCCGACGTCCGCGCCCTGGTCGACGCGATGACCGCGTTCTTCCCCGACCTCGGCGGCGCCGTCACCGACGCGGCCGAGGCCCGCCGCATCCTGGCCGCGGCTCCCGCGTCACCGTTCCCGCCACCGGTCGTCGGCTCGGTCGAGGACCGCGACATCCCCGGCCCCGCCGGAGCGCCCCGGATCCCCGTACGGATTTACCGTCCGGACCCCGACGAGGCCCCGGGCCCGCGCCCCACCGTCGTCTTCCTCCACGGGGGAGGGTGGGCGATCTGCGGCCTGGACAGCCATGACTCCACCGCCCGCGGCCTGTGCCGCGAGGCGGGGGCCGTGGTCGTCTCCGTCGACTACCGGCTTGCCCCCGAGTCGCCGTTCCCGGCCGCCGTCGACGACGCGTACGCGGCGCTGTGCTGGGCGGCCGGCCACCACGCCGCGCTGGGCGGGGACGCGGGCGCCCTTGTCGTGGCGGGGGACAGCGCGGGCGGGAACCTCGCGGCTGTCATCTGCCTCCTGGCCCGGGACCGGGGCGGCCCGCGCATCGCGCTCCAGGCCCTCGTCTATCCGGCCACCGACGCGCATCAGTCGACGGAGTCGTTCGCGCGGAACGCCGACCGCTACTTCCTGACGGCCGCGCACTGCCGCTGGTTCGCCGAGCAGTACCTCGGCCCGGACGGCGACCGGTCCCACCCGCACGTCTCGCCGCTCCTCGCCGACCTTGCCTCGCTGCCGCCCGCCCACATCGTGACCGCGGGCTGTGACCCGCTGTGCGACGAGGGCCTCGCCTACGCGAAGGCCCTGCGGGCGGTGGGCGTCGAGGTCACCGAGAGCCACTTCCCGGGGATGTTCCACGGCTTCTTCGGTTTCCCCGAGCTGCTCGACGACGCCCGTACTGCCGTGGCGGATGTGGCGAAGGCCATCGTTTCAACGGTGCCAGGCAGGAAAAACGACGGTGAACCAGGGGGTCACGCAGGATAACTTCCTCCCGACCCCACTTGTGGTGAAGAACCTCGCCCGCTTACGGTGTCTCTACGCGAGGTTCTCCCGTGGAGGATGGGTAATGACGGAAATTCTTGTGCAGTCGGGCGTGGAGGGGAAGGTTCCTCCGGAGAAGGTCGGGGGAAGCCCCGAAAGCAGGGTGGTCGAACACCCGGCGTGGCCCGTGCTCAAGGCCGCCGTGGAGGAGATCCGTCCCTGGCAGCAGAAGGACGGCTCGATCGACTTCGGCGCCGACGGCGCCCCGTCCAAGGCCGTGGCGGAGCTGACGCTCGGCCGCGCGATATCCGCCGTCGAGCAGCTCTCCCCGCTGCTCCCGCACGACGCCGCGTACCACTCGGCGCTCGCCGCCGACCTGCGGCGCTGGGCGGAAGACGGCTTCCAGGTCCCCGACTTCCTCGACTCGCTGCTGGCCTTCCACCCCGCCGCGCACCGCGAGGACGGACTGCAGCACCTGGTCGTCTTCCCGATGTACACGCAGAACGGCAACCCGGACCGCAATCTGGAGGCCGTCGTCCTGCGCATGGTGTGGCCCGAGTGGCTCGCCGAGCTGGAGGCGACGCGCTACGACAACCCGCTGTTCTGCGGGATCACGTTCGAGGACTTCACCGCCGGGTACGACACCCACTCGGCCGTGCTCTTCCCGGAGACCATCGCCGTACGCGAGGCTCCCGAGCGCTTCTCCTGGGGTGGCATCTTCTGCGACCGCGAGGCGGCCCGCTTCCGTGCCGTCACCGAGGCGTCCGTCGACATCCTCGGGCTCGAACTGCCGGACGACATCCGCGAGATGGTCACGGACCAGGCCCGCTGCGAGCAGGCTTTCGTCCTGTGGGACATGGTGCACGACCGCACCCACAGCCACGGCGACCTGCCCTTCGACCCGTTCATGATCAAGCAGCGCCAGCCGTTCTGGATGTACGGCCTCGAAGAGCTGCGCTGCGACCTCACCGCCTTCAAGGAGGCCGTGAAGCTGGAGTCCGAGGGCAACGCGCACGGCCGCGACGTCCAGTACGCCGTCCTCTTCGACCGGATGTTCCGTTTCCCGGTCAGCGGTGACCGCAACCGCAACTACGACGGACTCGGCGGCCAGCTTCTCTTCGCGTACCTGCACAAGCACGACGTGCTGCGCTGGACCGACAACAAGCTCCAGATCGACTGGGAGCGCGCCCCGCAGGTCACCAACCAGCTGTGCGCCGAGATCGAGAAGCTGTACCGCGACGGCATCGACCGCCCGAAGCTGGTGCACTGGTTCGCCGCGTACGACCTGGTGTCCCAGTACCTCGCCCCGCACCCCGGTTCGCGCTGGGCCAAGGGCCCCGACGCCCTCGACCTGAGCCTGCCGCCGCGCAAGCTCGTCGACGACGTGCTTCCGGACGAGTTTCCGCTCAGCATGTTCTATGAGGCACTGTCCAAGAAGCTGAAGAACGTGATCGCCTCCACCAAGGGGATCACCGCTGCGGGCGCCGAGCAGGCCGCCGCGTGAGCACTCGCGACGAGGAGGCGACGGCCATGGCCGAAGGCAACGGGAACGGCACGCTGGACGGAGCGGTCATCGCGGTCGCGGGCGCGGCGGGACCCGCGGGCCGCGCCACCCTGCTGCGCCTCGCCGAGGCGGGCGCGACGGTCGTCGGAGCGGACGCGGACGCCGCACGCCTGGCGGAGGCCGTGGACGCGGCACGCTACGCGCACGGGGGGGCCACCGTCATCGGCGACACCGTCGACCTGCTCGACCTGAACGCGACCCGGGACTGGGCGAACCGCATCGAGAAGGACTTCGGCCGGGTCGACGGCCTTGTCCACCTCGTCGGCGGCTGGCGCGGCAGCGCCACCTTCGCCGAGACCGACCTCGCCGACTGGGACATCCTCGAAAAGCTCCTGATCCGCACGGTCCAGCACACCTCCCTCGCGTTCCAGGACGCCCTCCAGCGCAGCGACCGCGGACGCTTCCTGCTGATCAGCGCCGCGGGCGCCAGCAAGCCGACCGCGGGCAACGCGGCGTACGCGGCCTCCAAGGCCGCCGCCGAGGCCTGGACGCTGGCCCTCGGCGACGCCTTCCGCAAGGCGGGGGGTGACGCCGGCCCGCAGCAGGCGGCTGCGATCCTGGTGGTGAAGGCGCTGGTGCACGACGCGATGCGCGCCGAGCGACCCCACGCGAAGTTCGCGGGCTTCACGGACGTCACGGATCTGGCCGATGCCATCGCCGGCGTCTGGGACCGGCCCGCCCAAGAGTTGAACGGGACCCGTCTGTGGCTGATCGAGAAGCCGTGAATCCTCCGAAGACCGACGCCCGCAGGCATCACGACCCGGACGTCCGCGGCTTCGCGAGCGACAACTACGCGGGCGCGCACCCGGAGATCCTCGCGGCCCTCGCCCTCGCCAACGGCGGTCACCAGATCGCGTACGGCGAGGACGACTACACGGAGAACCTCCAGCAGATCATCCGCTCCCACTTCGGCCCCACGGCCGAGGCGTTCCCGGTCTTCAACGGCACCGGAGCCAACGTCGTCGCGCTCCAGGCAGTCACCGACCGCTGGGGCGCGGTGATCTGCGCCGAGTCCGCGCACATCAACGTGGACGAGGGCGGGGCCCCGGAGCGTATGGGCGGCCTCAAGCTGCTCACCGTGCCGACCCCGGACGGCAAGCTCACGCCCGAGCTCATCGACCGGCAGGCCTTCGGCTGGGACGACGAGCACCGCGCGATGCCGCAGGTCGTCTCGATCACGCAGAACACGGAACTGGGCACGCTCTACACGCCCGACGAGATCCGCGCGATCTGCGACCACGCGCACGAGCGCGGCATGAAGGTGCACCTCGACGGCTCCCGGATAGCCAACGCGGCCGCGTCGCTCGACGTGCCGATGCGCACGTTCACGAACGCGGTCGGCGTCGACATTCTGTCGCTCGGCGGCACGAAGAACGGCGCTCTGTTCGGCGAGGCCGTCGTCGTCCTCAATCCGGACGCCGTCAGCCACATGAAGCATCTGCGCAAGCTCTCGATGCAGCTCGCCTCCAAGATGCGTTTCGTGTCGGTGCAGTTGGAGGCCCTGCTCGCCAAGGACCTGTGGCTGCGCAACGCGCGGCACGCCAACGAGATGGCCCAGCGCCTCGCCGAGGGCGTCCGCGCCGTGCACGGCGTCGAGATCCTCTACCCGGTGCAGGCCAACGCGGTCTTCGCGCGGCTGCCGCACGACGTCAGCGAGCGCCTCCAGAAGCGCTTCCGGTTCTACTTCTGGGACGAGGCCGCCGGCGACGTCCGCTGGATGTGCGCGTTCGACACCCGTGAGGAGGACGTCGACAGCTTCGTCGCCGCCCTCAAGGAGGAAATGGCCCGCTAGCGTTCTCCCCGCAGCTGGGCTGTATAGATATGCGATCGACCGTAAAGCTATTGACGCGCGGTCGGTCGCATTTCTATGCTCCCGGTCCATGCGGCTGATCCAGAAGAACCCTGACCTGTCTGCCTACTTGGCGGCCGACGAGGTCATCGACCATCACCACCCGCTCGTACGGAAGACGGCCGAGCGGCTCGCCGCGCAGGCATCCGACTCATATTCATACGCCCAGGTCGCCTACGAGTTCGTGCGGGACACCATCCCGCACTCCGCAGACAGCGGGGACCTGCGCGTCACCTGGCGCGCCTCGGACGTCCTGGAGCAAAGCACGGGCATCTGTCACGCCAAATCCCACGCGCTGGCCGCGCTCCTGCGCGCCGAGGACATCCCCGCCGCGCTCTGCTACCAGCGGCTCACGCATGACGCCGGGACCGGGTATGTGCTGCACGGCATGGTCGCCGTCCGCTTCCATGGGGCCTGGCACCGGCAGGACTGCCGCGGGAACAAGCCCGGGGTCGACGCCCAGTTCTCCCTCGACGGCGAGCGGCTGGCCTTCATTGTGGATGCGGAGTCCAATGAGGTGGACTATCCGGTACTCTTCGATGTACCGGAGTCGGCGGTTCTGCGCGCCCTGCGCGACGCCCCCGACCGGCCCTACTTGTGGGAACACCTCCCCGACGCACTCTGAAACAGCAAGCGCACCCCGAAGAGCAAGGCGGACGATGACCCTCCACCTCACCGTGTCCGACGCGGTACGGACCCTCGCGCCCGAGTTCCGGCACGTCGCCATCGAGGCGTACGGGCTGGTCAACGGCCCCAGCAGTGAAGGGACTTCGGCCCTTCTCGACGATGCCGCACGCCGCCTCGCCGCGCGCCTCGACGGTGGCGCCCCGCACGAGGACCCGCACATGGCGGCCTGGCGCGCCGCCTACACGGCCTTCGGCTCCAAGCCCTCCCGCACCCGTAACTCGGCCGAAGCACTGGCCAAGAGGGCCCTCGCGGACGGCGGACTACCGCGGATCAACACCCTGGTCGACGTCTACAACGCGATCAGCGTGGCCCATCTGATCCCGGTCGGAGGCGAGGACCTGGACCACATCAAGGGCGGCATGCGCCTGGTCAGGGCCACCGGCGAAGAGGGCTTCGCCACTGTGGCCGGGGGAGCGGACGTCGTGGAACACCCCGACGCCGGCGAGGTCGTCTGGTGCGACGACGACGGCGTGACCTGCCGCCGCTGGAACTGGCGCCAGGGCACCCGTACGCGCCTGACCGAGGAGTCGGTGAACGCGCTCTTCCTGCTGGAGGCGATGGGGCCGCACTGCGACGTGGTGGCGGCCGGCACCGAACTCGCCGAACTCCTGGAGAAGTTCAGCCCCGGCGCGCGGATCACCGTCCACGCGCCGGAGTAGACGCACCGCGGTGGGCCCGCGGCACGTCCGCAGTACCGATTCAGCTCGCCTCGGCGGCCTTCACCTCTGCCGCGGTGGGCGCGGTGCCGCCGAGGTGCGCGGGCATCCACCAGGTGTCGTCCGGACCCTTCGGGCGTACGGGGTACGCGCGCTGCGCCGCTTCGAGAAGCTCCTGCACGCGCTCGCGCAGCCGCCGGGTGATCGCACCGGCGTACTGGTCGCGCGGGGCCTCCATCGGCTCGCCCACCCGGATCGTGATCGGGATGTGCTGGCGCCTGAAGTTCTTCGGGTGGCCCTTCGTCCACAGGCGCTGGGTGCCCCACAGTGCCATCGGGATGAGCGGCACACCGGCCTCCTGGGCCAGGCGCGCGGCGCCCGACTTGAAGCTCTTCAGCGTGAACGACTGCGAGATCGTCGCCTCGGGGAACACTCCGATGACCTGACCGGAGCGCAGCGAGTCGAGGGCGTGCGCATACGCGTCCTCGCCCTGCTTCCGGTCCACGGGGATGTGCTTCATGCTGCGCATCAGCGGACCGGAGATCTTGTGCCGGAACACCGACTCCTTCGCCATGAAGCGCACCAGGCGCTTCTGCGGCAGCGCTGCGAGACCGTCGAAAACGAAGTCCAGGTAGCTGATGTGATTGCTGACCAGGACCGCGCCGCCGGAGCGCGGAATGTTCTCCGCGCCCTTGACGTCGATCTTCAGATCGAGCGCCTTGAACATCGTGCGGGCCGCGCCGATGACCGGACGGTAGACGAGCTCTGCCATGGAGGGGGAGGACCCTTCATCTCTGCCTGGGGAGGGGGCTCCCGGCGGGAAGTTACGCAGCCGTAGGTTTTGTGGCTTGCGCAGATCGTGCCCCATCAACGGCTGAGTAGCCAGTCCTGGTTCCGGCCGGGCGCGAGATCCTCGTCACTCCCACGCGGTCCGCACAACCCGTTGATCAGCCAAATCGTGCCGCGCCACGCCGCAGGAGCAGGTACATCTCGCACCCCAGGCAGTAGCCGAACACCGAGTTGAGGAACGCCGCCGCCAGCGCGCAGGCCGTCGCCCCGAGCCCCAGCCAGCCCGGTCCCCACACCAGACCCACCAGACCCACCAACGCGAAGACGAGCCCGACGAACTGCGCGAACCGCGGCGGCTGCGGAGCCTCGAACTCCGTGGGCGGCCCGAGCCGAGGCCGCACCGCCGTACGGAACAGCCACGCATAGGGAGAACGCCCCACCCCGCCCGCCGCGCCGAGCGCGAAACACAGCGTCTGCCACGCCAGGAGCCAGGCGCTGCCCGTGACGAGCACCAGGGCCAGTACGACCGTCGTGACCGCGGCACCGAACCGCGGCCCTCTCACATCGATGTCCATGAACCCAGCATTCCGCAAAAGTGCGTGGCGCGGACCCGGGGAATCTTTGCGGTCTCGTGAATGCTGCACTGGAACGATGACCGGACTTGTGGTGTGTGTGGCCGTGCTCGCCGTGGCGAGCGTCTTCGGGCTGATGCAACGGCGGCGGAGCGGGAGGATGAAGGTGCGGCAGGGCGAAGCGGCTCTCGGAGCGGCGAAGTTGGGGGAGGAGCTGGGGGAGCGAGCCACCCTCGTGCAGTTCTCCAGCGCCTTCTGCGCCCCGTGCCGGGCCACCCGGCGCGTGCTCGGCGAGGTGGCCGAAATGGTTCCCGGCGTGACTCATGTGGAGATCGACGCCGAGGAGCGGCTCGATCTCGTACGGGAACTCGGCGTCCTCAAGACGCCCACCGTGCTCGTCCTCGACGCAGCCGGACACATCGTGCGCCGCGCCTCGGGTCAGCCGCGCAAGGCCGACGTCATCGCCGCGCTCGGGGAGGCGGTCTGACGGGAGGTGACTTCGTGGTGACGCTTCTCCCAGATGGCGGGACGCACTTGACTGCACGCACCACCTATCGTCAGCCTGACTGTATGTCGACGGAACTCCTTCTCTTCGAGCGTGTCCATGTGGACCTCGCCCGCTGCGCGAGTGCGCGCTGTCCCGGCTCCTGAGCAGCCACGGACCCCGCTCGCACCCCTCCGGCAGAAGGACAACTCCATGACGGCCACGCCCGATCTCCGCACCGCCACGACCGCATCGCCCGACCTGCTGCGCTCGGTCTTCCGCCGGCACGCGGCCGGAGTCGCCGTGATCACCGCCCGGGGCGCCGCCCCCGTCGGCTTCACCGCCACCTCCCTGACGTCCGTGTCGGCCGAACCCCCCGTCGTCTCGTTCGGTATCGGCCTGGGCGCCTCCAGTTGGCCCGTCGTCTCCGAGGCCGAACACATCGGCGTGCACATACTCGGTGAGCATCAGCAGGATCTGGCCGCCACGTTCGCGAAGAGCGGAGCCGACCGCTTCGGGGACCCCACGCGTTGGTACGAGGGTCCGGAGGGCGTGCCCGTACTCGAAGGCGTCCTGGCCTGGCTGGTGTGCCGGGTGATCGCACGCGTGCCCGCCGGTGACCACCGCATCGTGCTCGCCGAGGCCGTCGCCGGAGACCCCGCGGGGACCGGCCGGCCGCTCGTCTACCACCAGGGCCGCTTCAACGCTCTGCGCGACTAGGATCACAGTTCAAAGCGCTTGCTTAGCGGGCGAATCCTGGGTGTACTGACGAGTAATATTTCGTTCGGGGCGCGGGCCGCCCCGACCGGGAGAGTCCGCTTCGGACGCCTATGCTGCCTGCAGGGAGCAAGGCCGCCCAGTAAAGACGATTGCAGTAGGAGAGCCGGCGTGAGCTTGAGGATCGTTGTCACCGTGAAGTATGTGCCGGATGCGACGGGGGACCGGCATTTCGCTGATGATCTGACGGTGGACCGTGATGATGTGGACGGGCTGCTGTCGGAGCTGGACGAGTACGCGGTCGAGCAGGCGTTGCAGATCGCGGACGAGGCGGACGATGCGGAGATCACCGTGTTGACGGTGGGTCCCGAGGACGCGAAGGACGCGTTGCGCAAGGCGTTGTCGATGGGCGCGGACAAGGCGATCCATGTCGAGGACGACGATCTGCACGGCACGGACATCGTGGGGACGTCGCTGGTGCTGGCGAAGGCGATCGAGAAGGCCGGCTTCGATCTGGTGGTGTCGGGGATGGCGTCGACGGACGGCACGGCGGGTGTGGTGCCGGCGCTGCTGGCGGAGCGCCTGGGTGTGCCGCAGGTGACGCTGCTGTCGCAGGTGTCGGTCGAGGGCGGTGTGGTGACGGGCCGTCGTGACGGTGACACGGCCTCGGAGCAGGTTCAGGCTTCGCTGCCGGCGGTGGTGTCGGTGACCGACCAGTCGGGCGAGGCCAGGTATCCGTCGTTCAAGGGGATCATGGCGGCGAAGAAGAAGCCGGTCACCTCCTGGGACCTCTCGGATCTGGATGTGGAGGCCGACGAGGTGGGTCTGGCGGGTGCGTTCACGGTGGTGGACGCGGCGGCGGAGCGTCCGGCGCGCAGCGCGGGCACGATCGTCAAGGACGAGGGCGAGGGCGGCAAGCAGCTCGCCGAGTTCCTCGCGGGCCAGAAGTTCATCTAGAGCCCGCGCCCGTTGCTGTCCCCCTGTCCTCATCTTTCGCACGCAGGAGAGAAGAAGTCCCATGGCTGAAGTTCTGGTCTACGTCGATCACGTGGACGGTGCCGTCCGCAAGCCCACCCTTGAACTGCTGACCCTGGCCCGCCGCCTGGGTGAGCCCGTCGCGCTGGCGATCGGTGCGGGCGCCGCCGGCACCGCCGCCACGCTGGCCGAGCACGGCGCGACCCGCGTCCTGACGCACGAGGCGTCCGAGTACGCCGACTACCTCGTCGTGCCGAAGGTGGATGCGCTGCAGGCCGCCTACGACACTGTCGCCCCGGCCGCCGTGCTGGTGCCGTCCTCGGCGGAGGGCAAGGAGATCGCCGCGCGGCTCGCGGTGCGGATCGGCTCCGGTGTCATCACCGACGCCACCGACCTCGAGGCCGGCGAGAGCGGTCCCATCGCCACCCAGTCCGCGTTCGCCGCCTCGTTCACCACCAAGTCCCGCGTGGCCAAGGGCACCCCGGTCATCACCGTCAAGCCCAACAGTGCCCCGGTCGAGCCCGCCCCGGCGCCCGGCACCGTCCAGGCGCTGGACGTGACGTTCTCCGCCCAGGCCACCGGTACCAAGGTCACCGCGCGCACGCCGCGCGAGTCGACCGGGCGCCCGGACCTGACCGAGGCCGCGATCGTGGTCTCCGGCGGACGCGGCGTCAACGGCGCCGAGAACTTCGCGATCATCGAGGCCCTCGCCGACTCCCTCGGCGCGGCCGTCGGCGCCTCCCGGGCCGCGGTCGACGCCGGCTGGTACCCGCACTCCAACCAGGTCGGCCAGACCGGCAAGAGCGTGTCCCCGCAGCTGTACATCGCCAACGGCATCTCCGGCGCCATCCAGCACCGGGCCGGCATGCAGACCTCCCAGACCATCGTCGCGGTCAACAAGGACGCCGAGGCACCCATCTTCGACCTCGTCGACTACGGCGTCGTCGGCGACCTCTTCGACGTCGTCCCCCAGCTCACCGAGGAAATCAACACCCGCAAGGGCTGAGCTTCTCCGGGCCGGTAACGGGGCCGCGTGGTGATCTTCACCGCGCGGCCCCGTTGGCGTGCGAGGGACCATTGACGCAGGTGGCGAGCGCAGATAACTTCGCTATACGGATTGTTGATTCCGTGAAGCGGAAACTCTGGAACGTCGAGAGTGTGGAGGGTGCAGCAATGGGTCAGCAAGAGAAGGTGGCAACGAGCCTCGCCGGTGCGGTCAGCGAGGGCATCAGCGCTTCCCTCGCCCCGGTGGACGCGGAGCTGGAGCGCCGCTACCCCGGAGACCCCGGCACCCGGCAGCCCGTCCACACCGTGTACGTCCCCGGTGAGCAGTTCGACGCCGACACCATGCGCACGTGGGGCGACAAGGCCCTGGCGATGCTCGACGAACACGCCCCGGACGCCGCCTCCTTCGCCGCCGTTCTCGGTCTGGGCGACGACCTCGCCGAGGCCGTCCACTCGCGCGTACGTGCCAAGCTGGAGCGCGAGCCGGTCGAGGACCTGCGCATCGACTTCGAGGACGGCTACAAGGGCGCCGACGAGGACCAGGACGCCGCCCGCGCGGCCCGGCTGGTCGCCGAGGCGTACAAGAACGGCACCGCCGCTCCGTACATGGGCATCCGCATGAAGTGCATGGAGGCGCCGGTACGCGACCGGGGCATCCGCACCCTCGACATCTTCCTGTCCGGCCTCATGGAGGCGGGCGGCCTCCCCGACGGGCTCGTCCTCACGCTCCCCAAGGTCACGTACCCGGAGCAGGTCACCGCCATGGTCCGGCTTCTGGAGGCGTTCGAGAAGGCGCACGGTCTCGAGGCGGGACGCCTCGGCTTCGAGATCCAGATCGAGACCAGCCAGTCCATCCTCGCCGCCGACGGCACCGCCGCCGTCGCCCGCATGATCGACGCCGCCGAGGGACGCGCGACCGGACTGCACTACGGCACCTTCGACTACAGCGCCTGCCTCGGCGTCAGCGCCGCCTACCAGGCCAGCGACCACCCGGCCGCCGACTACGCGAAGGCCGTCATGCAGGTGGCCGCAGCCGGTACCGGTGTCCGCGTCTCGGACGGTTCCACCAACGTCCTGCCCGTCGGCACGACCGCGAAGGTCCACGACGCCTGGCGCCTGCACTACGGCCTCACCCGCCGCGCCCTGGCCCGGGCCTACTACCAGGGCTGGGACATGCACCCGGGCCACATCCCGACCCGCTACGCCGCGGTCTTCGCCTTCTACCGCGAGGGCTTCGAGTCGGCCGCCGCGCGTCTGGCCGCCTACGCCGGTCACCACGAGGGCGGCGACGTGGCGGACGAGCCGGCCACCGCCAAGGCGCTCGCCGGCTATCTGCTGCGCGGCCTGGACTGCGGCGCCCTCGACACGGGCGAGGTCACCCGGATCACCGGTCTCACCCTGGCCCGCCTCCAGGGATTCGCGGGGCCGCGCCGCGGCGACCTGACCGCGCAGGAACGGTGACGGTCGTCCCGGTCCCGTAACGCGTATCCGGTCCTGTCACCGCTGCCCCGTAGTCTCACGCCACTGAAACAGGCGTCACGGGGCAGCGGTGTCTTCGGCGGATGCGGCAACTGGAACGTCTTCGTCAGCGACGTCTACCTCAAGGGCGGCGACAACAACGCGCCGCTCCCCGGGCTGCCTGTCTGCTGACCGCCCGCCGAGCCACCCGAGGCCTCAACTGTCAGTCGGCCGGGGGCAGTTCGCCCGAGCCGCGCGTGATCAGCCGGGTCGGCAGCTCGATCCGCTCCGGCGCCACCGACAGCCCGTCGAGCTGCCGGAAAAGCCGCTCGGCGGCCGTGCGGCCCAGCTGTGCGGCGTCCTGTGCGACGACGGTCACGCCGGGGCGCAGCAGATCGCCCAGCTCGATGTCGTCGAAGCCGACGAGCGCCACGGGGCGGTCCACCTCGGACAGGACCCGTACGACGGTCACCGTCACACGGTTGTTGCCCGCGAAGATCGCCGTGACCGGCTCGGGCCCCGCGAGCATCTCCTCCGCGGCGCGCCGCACCCGCTCCGGATCGGTCACACCGAGCGACATCCACGCGTCCTCGACGACTATCCCGGCGTCCTCCATCGCGGTCCGGTAGCCGCGCAGACGCTCGGCGGCGGTGTGGATGCGCGGCTGGTCACCGATGAAGCCGATACGGCGGTGGCCGTGCGCGATCAGATGCGCGACGCCGTCACGCGCGCCCCCGAAACTGTCGGACAGGACCACGTCCGCGTCGATCTTCCCGGCGGGACGGTCGACGAACACGGTCGCGACACCGGCTGCGATCTCGGGCTCCAGATAGCGGTGGTCGTCACCGGCCGGGATCACCACGAGCCCGTCCACCCGGCGTGCGCAGAGCGCGAGGACGAGTTCCTGCTCGCGCTCCGGGTCCTCGGCGCTCGACCCGTTGATGAGCAGCGCGCCATGGGCGCGGGCGACCTCCTCGACGGCGCGGCTCAGGGGCCCGTAGAACGGGTCGGCCAGGTCCTCGAGCACCAGGCCGATACTCGCGGTCCTGCCCTTGCGCAGGACGCGCGCGCTGTCGTTGCGGCGGAAGCCCAGGGCCTCGATGGCCTCCTGGACGCGGCGCTCGGTGTCGGGGGTGACCCCCGGCTCGCCGTTCACGACACGGGACACCGTCTTGAGTCCCACCCCGGCGCGCGCCGCGACGTCCTTCATGGTCGGGCGGTTGCCGTAACGGCTGTCGGGGCGGCGGGCGGTGCGGTCCACGGTGGGCTGTCCTGTCCTGTCGTCGCTGCGGTTCCAGGGGGTTCATCATGCTGTAGGAGGATGTGGCGTCGAGCATAGGCCCTGGACAACGTTGTCAGATGCGGGAGAGACTATGCATCGCATTCTCCGACCTGCCATTTCACCAGGGGACCTCACACTGATGCAGACCGACCTCGTCGCCGCGCTCGACATCGGCGGCACCAAGATCGCCGGGGCCCTGGTGGACGACCACGGCCGCATCCTGCTGCGGGCGCAGCGGCCGACTCCGGCCAAGGAGGACGGCGACACGGTGATGCGGGCCGTCGAGGAGGTGCTGCGCGAGCTGACTTCCGCGCCGCTGTGGGTGCGGGTGCGGGCCGTGGGCATCGGGAGCGCGGGTCCGGTGGACGCCTCCACCGGCACGGTGAGCCCGGTCAACGTGCCGGGCTGGCGCGACTTCCCGCTCGTGGACCGGGTCCGCGCGGTCACCGGGGGCCTGCCCGTCGATCTGGTCGGGGACGGCGTGGCGATGACGGCCGCCGAGCACTGGCAGGGCGCGGCGCAAGGCCATGACAACGCGCTGTGCCTGGTCGTCTCCACCGGCGTCGGCGGCGGCCTGATCCTCGGCGGCAAGCTGCACCCGGGCCCTACAGGCAACGCGGGCCACATCGGCCACATCAGCGTGGATCTGGACGGGGACTCGTGCCCGTGCGGGGCGCGCGGCTGCGTGGAGCGCATCGCGAGCGGGCCGAACATCGCGCGCCGCGCGCTGGACAGCGGCTGGCGTCCCGGAGCGGACGGCGACGTGTCGGCCGCGGCGGTGGCGGCGGCCGCGGGCGCGGGCGACAAGGTGGCCATCGCCTCATTCGAACGCGCCGCCCAGGCGCTGGCCGCGGGCATCGCCGCGACGGCCACGCTCGTGGAGATCGACATCGCGGTGATCGGCGGGGGAGTGGCGAAGGCGGGAGAAGTCCTCTTCGCGCCCCTGCGCCGCTCGCTGCGTGACTACGCGACGCTGTCGTTCGTGCAGCGCCTCACGGTGGCCCCGGCCCGCATGGGCACGGACGCGGGCCTCGTCGGAGCGGCAGCGGCAGCGGCTGCGCTCACGCGCGACCGGGACGTGTCGGCGCTCTGACGCGTCACCTGAGTTCGAAGACGCGTCACCTGAGTTCGAAGGGGCGACGTCGGGACAGGAAGTTCTGCCCCGACGCCACCCCCTGACGCGTCAGCAGGACAGCGTCGCGTCCCCCCAGTCCGCGTGATCGGAGTCCACGCCGTCGCCGGCGTCGGTCACCACGAGGCGTACCGCCTGAGCCCCGCCCACGTCGGCCGACAGCTGCTCCGCCGCGTCCGCGTTGGTGAGGGTGCCGGTCGATGCCACCTTCTTGCCGTCGGCCCAGATCTCGAACGTCACGGTGCCCTTCGTGCCCTTCTCGTCGTCGACGCCCACACTCGCGGTGACGCGCTCGCACGATCCGCCCGTGTAGTACTCGACGGCGCTGTCCGCGTGCACGCCGAGCCCCTTCCCGTACACGACGCCGCCGATGGTGATCGGATGCCCGTCACCCGCGTCGCTCTCCCCGTTGCTGGTGTTGCGCTCGACGGGCCCCCACCCGTTCGTCGTGGACAGCCACGGCAGATCGCCGAGGGACGAGGCCCCGGCCGGCGGCGCGACCACCACGTGCGCGGTCAGCGGCAGCGCGCTCTGGGCCCGCACCCCGCCCGGCGAGCGGTACGTGGCCTTGAGGGACAGGTCGTACGCCCCCGTCGCGGTCCCCGCCGGCGCGGTCACGGTCCACGACGTGGTGAGCGCCTTGCCCGTCGGCAGGGATCCGGCGCCGGTCGGCGAGGCCGGCCTGACGCTCCACCCTGCGGGCCCGTCCAGTGCGACGGACACCTGGCGTGCGGTCGTGCGGCCGAGGTCGGTGACCGACGTCGTGAGGCGGGCGATCTTTCCCGCCTCGACGAACGGCGCGCCGCTCACGCCGAGTTCGACGGCGGGCGGGTTCGCGGCCCACTCGTCGTCGGCGGCGACCCGTAGCAGTACGGTCCCGTGGGCGGGCACGGTCGCGGAGATGGCCCCGGCCGTGTTGTAGCTCTTGTGCTGCCACAGATCGCGCAGCGTGTAGGCGCTCGCGTGCGGCAGTCCGACCGCTGCGGCCGAGGTCGCGATCCGCTGCGCGCTGCCCGACTCGTTGAAGAGGGCGACGGCGCGGCTGCCGTCCTTCATCTCCTTGGCGACGACCCAGCGCCCGCCCTCGGAGGAGAGCACCGTGCCCTGCTTGCCCAGCGGGTCCTGGTCGACCGCGATGACTTCGCGGTTGCCGAGGATGTCGAGGGTCTCGGCGGAGGCCTTGCGCAGGTCGGTGCCGATGAGCAGCGGTGAGGCCATGATCGACCACATCGAGAAGTGGGTGCGGTACTCGGTCGCGGTCATGCCGCCGTTGCCGACCTCGAGCATGTCGGGGTCGTTCCAGTGCCCGGGCCCCGCGTACTGCGCGAGCGGCAGATTCTGCTTCATCAGGGAGAGCATCGAGCCCCAGCTGTCACTGATGTCACCGGTGGTGCGCCATAGATGGCCGACGTCGGCCGCCCACTCCCAGGGCTTGTTGGATCCCCATTCGCAGAGGCTGTAGACGATGGGCCGGCCCGTGGCCTTCAGGGCGTCACGCATCGTGCGGTAGCGCTGCTTGGCGTCGACGCCCTGGTTGTTGCAGTTGTCGTACTTGAGGTAGTCGACGCCCCAGTCGGCGAACTGCTGGGCGTCGCTGTACTCGTGGCCGAGGCCGCCGGGGAAGCCGATGTCGCTGCACGTCTTGGTGCCCGCGCTCGTGTAGATGCCGAGCTTGAGGCCCTTGGAGTGGACGTAGTCGGCCACGGCCTTGATGCCGCCCGGGAAGCGCGCGGGATCCGGCACGAGCTTGCCGTTCGCGTCGCGCTGCGGCAGGGCCCAGCAGTCGTCGAGGTTGACGTACTGGTAGCCCGCGGCCTTGAGGCCCTTGTCCACGAAGATGTCGGCGATGCCCTTGACCATGGCCTCGTTGAACTCGGCGCGGCAGTGCGTGGAGTTCCAGTTGTTGAAACCCATGGGAGGGGTCAGCGCGAGCCCGTCGTCGAGCGTGGGCGAGACCTCCTGGACACTTGCGCTCTGCGAGCCGGTCGCACCGCCTTTCGGCGGGTCGGCGACCGCGGCCGGCGCCGTGACGCCCGCGGCACACAGCAGCCCGGTGGCCAACGCTCCGACGACTCTTCGGCGGGTGGTGCGAGAGGTGCGGGTGGAAAGGTGACGCATCGTTACGTCCTCCGTACTCGCGAAAGGTGGGGTGACGTCATGTTCGCGTCAGTGGCGCGCGTTTACGGTAGGCCGTGTTGGACTCTGTTGGAAGAGATGCGGTAACGGTTGCCCGATGTCCCGTCAGAACCCTTGACCCTCACGGGAGTTGGGAGTGGGATCCAACCCTCGCGTTCGGTTGTGTTGGGTTGCGGCCCCAGGAGGGGGACATGGCACAGTCATCGTTCTACGGTTCTGGCGCGCCCGGGGGCGCGACAGGACATCGGATGTCCCGTCGGGGTCTCCTGCGGGGTACGGCGGTGGGCGCCGGCGCGCTCACGCTCCCGGCACTGCTCACGGCGTGCGGGGCCGGCCCGGGCGGCGACAAGAAGACGGTCACCGTGGGGTCCAACTCCTCGGACGCGGTGCCGAAGAAGGCGTTCGCGGCGGCCTTCACGGCGTACGAGAAGAAGTCCGGGAAGAAAGTCGACGTCAACACCACGGAACACAACGAGTTCCAGACGAACATCACGCGCTATCTCCAGGGCACCCCGGACGACGTCTTCATGTGGTTCGCCGGTTACCGCATGCAGTATTTCGCCGAGAAGGGCCTCCTGACGGACGTCGACGACGTCTGGAAGGGCTTCAAGGGCTTCTCGCAGGCGCTCAAGGATCAGTCCACGCACGACGGCAAGCAGTACTTCGTGCCGTACTACTACTATCCGTGGGCCGTTTTCCACCGGAAGAGCCTCTTCGAGAAGAAGGGCTACGAACAGCCCAAGAACTGGGACGACTTCATCGCCCTGGCGAAGCAGATGCACAAGGACGGCACCCCGGTCGCGTTCTGCGACAAGGACGGCTGGCCCGCGATGGGCACCTTCGACTACATCAACATGCGCCTGAACGGATACGACTTCCACAAGGGCCTCATGGCGGGTACGGAAGCCTGGACCGACACCAAGGTCAAGAAGGTGTTCGACCTCTGGCGCGAACTCATGCCGTACTACCAGAAGGGCGCGCTCGGCCGGACCTGGGAGGAGGCCGCTCAGAGCCTGCAGAAGCGCCAGACCGGCATGGCCGTCTTCGGGATGCCGCACCCGGGCCAGCAGTTCCCGGAGAACGAGCGCGGGGACATCGACTTCTTCGCGTTCCCGGAGATCGATCCCCAGTACGGGCAGGACGCGGTGGAAGCTCCCATCGACGGATTCCTGATCGCCAAGAAGGCCAAGAACATCGACGCGGGCAAGGCGCTCCTCACCTACCTCGGCACTCCCGGGGCCGAGGACATCTATCTCGCGGGTGACCCGAACAACGTCGCCGTGAACGACGGCGCCGACACCTCCAAGTACACCCCGCTGCAGAAGAAGTCCGCCGAACTTGTCTCCGGGGCCAAGCAGATATCGCAGTTCATGGACCGCGACACCCGGCCCGACTTCGCGCAGACCGTGATGATCAAGGCGCTTCAGGACTTCATCGGAAATCCGAACGACGTCGACGGCCTCGTCAACCGGATCGAACGGCAGAAGAAGGAAATCTTCTCGTCCGCCGTCAGCTGAGTAGTGGGGGAATGCGTTCCGTGGCGCTGAACACCGCGCGGCGCGCAGGGCGGCGGAGGTCGCGGCGGTTCACCCGCCGTGACCTCGCCGTTCTCGTCGTGCTCCTGGGAATACCCGTACTGCTCGACATCGTCATCATCTGGGGCCCCACGCTCGCCTCCATCGGACTGTCCTTCACGTCGTGGGACGGCATCGGGGACATCCACTGGGTCGGCGGAAAGAACTACCAGAACCTCGTCGACAACTATCCGCCGTTCTGGCCGGCCGTGCGCCACAACCTCCTGTGGCTCGCCTTTCTCGGCCTGATCGCCACACCCTTCGGCCTCTTCCTCGCCGTACTCATCGACCGCGGCGTGCGCTTCAGCCGCTTCTACCAGTCGACTCTCTATATGCCGGTCGTGCTCTCACTCGCCGTCGTCGGATTCATGGCGCAGCTCGTCCTCGGCACCGACCAGGGCGTCGTCAACACCGTTCTCGACAACCACGAGAACCCGATCGACTGGCTGGGCGACTCGGACCTCAACATCTGGATGATGATGCTGGCCGCGAGCTGGCGGCACACCGGATACGTGATGATCCTCTATCTCGCCGGCCTCAAATCCGTCGACCCGACACTGAAAGAAGCCGCCGCGATCGACGGCGCGAACGCCCGCCAGACCTTTTTCCGCGTCGTCTTCCCGACCCTGCGCCCCGTCAATGTCATCGTCGGCGTCATCACCGTCATCGAGTCGCTGCGCGCCTTCGACATCGTCTACGCCGTGAACAAGGGCCGCAACGGCCTGGAGCTGCTGTCCGTCCTCATCACGGACAACGTCATCGGCGAGGCCAGCCGCATCGGCTTCGGCTCGGCCATCGCGGTCGTCCTCCTCACGGTCTCCCTGGGATTCATCGTGACGTTCCTGGTCCAAGAGCTGCGAGGTGCGCGCGACCGATGACCGCCGACATCCGTACGACGTCCCCCGCCGCCCGGGGCCGCTCCCTGGCCGGCGGCGACCGGCGCGGTGAACACCCGCGCAGGCGCGGCCGGTTCGGGGTGCACATCTTCCTCATGGCCGTCTCGCTGGCGTTCCTCGCGCCGCTCCTGCTCGCGGTGTACGCCTCGCTGCGGCCCTACGAGGAGACGGCGCAGCACGGCTACTTCTCGCTGCCCAAGCACCTGTCCTTCGACTATTACCGTGAGGCCTTCAGCGACTCGGGGATGGGCGAGTACTTCAAGAACACCCTGATCATCGCCGTCCCGGCCGTCCTGATCACACTCTTTCTCGCCTCGTTCGTCGCCTTCGCGGTGTCGCGCATCAAGGTGCGCGGCGGAATCGTGCTCCTGATGTTCTTCACGGCGGGAAACCTGCTGCCACCCCAGGTTCTCGTCACCCCGCTGTACGTTCTCTTCCTGAAGATTCCGCTGCCGTGGTGGATGTCGGACTCGCTGACGATGTACGACTCGTACTGGGCCCTGATCATCGTCAACATCGGATTCCAGCTGGGATTCTGCGTCTTCGTCCTGGCGAACTTCATGCGGACGCTTCCTCAGGAAATCCTCGAGGCGGCGATCGTCGACGGCGCGGGACTGTGGACGCAGTTCTGGCGCATCACGCTGCCACTGTGCCGCCCGGCTCTCGCGGCGCTCGGCACGCTCGAATTCACCTGGATCTACAACGACTTCCTCTGGGCCCTGATCTTCATCTCGAACCCCGACAAACTCCCGATCACGTCGTCCCTCAACAACCTCCGCGGCCAATTCTTCACCGACTACAACCTCCTGGCCGCCGGTTCGGTCCTGGTGGCCCTCCCCACGATCCTGGTGTTCCTGCTCCTGCAGAGGCACTTCATCGCGGGGCTCACGTTGGGGTCGAGTAAGGGCTAGCCGGGCCGGCTGCTCCAGCCCTGCCGCTCCAGTCCTGCCGTGCCGCCGCCTCGACGGTCGGGGCCGGGGCGAAGAGCGGCAGCAGGCCCGTCACCTCCAGCAGGCGTAGCGTCAGCGGCTGGGTGCAGACCACCCTCAGGCGGCCGCCGCGGGACTCCACGCGGCGGCGGGTGCGCATGAGGAGGGTGAGGCCCGAGCAGTCGAAGAACGTCGTGCGGGTCAGGTCGATCAACACGGTGGCGGCCTGGCCCGCCGCCACCGTCTCGAGCAGGGCGACGGAGTCCAGGAGCGTCACGATGTCGACCTCGCCGCGCAGTTCGACGACGACGCAGTCACCGCTCTCGTAGACCACGGGGAGCGCCGGGGGCGCGTCCGTGTCGCCGCGACGCTGTTCACCCTGTCGCATGGATCCCCCTGGCCGCGCGGACACACGTCAAGGAGGGAACGCTCCCGTACACCTTCCGGAATCAGCTCTGGGAGTGCGGCCGGCGGGCGGCCTGGCGCAGGGTCTTCGCCACGTCGTGCCGGTTCAGGCCCTGTTCCTGCGCGTACGCCGTGACCGCGGCCTCGACCTTGGCCGCCGCCTCGAACCAGGCGTCCCGCTGCGCCTGACGCTCCCCGTCATCGAGGTGCTCCAGGGTGCGGCCCTTGTCATCGGCGTCGTGCTGCAGGCGAATCAACTCTTCGGGAAGGTCCACGGAGCGGATCCTAAGCGGCCCCCGCGGCTGGTTCGCGGAACTCGGTGACGTGCGCGAGGCGTACGCGAGGCGCGCCCCCATCAGGCGCTGGTTTCCGCCGCACGCTGTTGCGGGCAAGCCTCAGAGGGCCGACAGAGGAGGGGGAACCGTGATCGTCTGGATCAACGGTGCTTTCGGTGCGGGGAAGACCACCACCGCACGGGAACTGATCGAGCTGATCCCGAACAGCACGCTCTTCGACCCCGACGCGATCGGCGGGGAACTCGCGCAGCTGCTGCCCGCCAAGCAGCTGGCCGAGGTGACCGACATCCAGGACCTGCGCATCTGGCGGCGGCTCGTCGTCGACACCGCCGCCGCGCTGCTCGCCGAGGTGGGCGGCGTCCTCGTCGTCCCGGCGACGCTGCTCAGCCAGGAGTACCGCGACGAGATCTTCGGCGGTCTCGCCGCCCGCAGGATCCCCGTACGCCATGTGCTCCTCGCCCCGGCTGAAACGATCCTGCGCGAGCGAATAGCCCGGCGCGAGATACCGCCCGAGACACGCGACGGCGAGCTCCGCGTCCGCCAGTGGTCCTACGACCGCATCGAGGCCTACCGCACGGCGCTGGCCACCTGGCTCACCGCCGACGCCCACCCCGTCGACACCAGCGCGCTCAGCGCGTACGGAGCGGCCGAACGCATCGCCGAGGCCGTGCGCACCGGCGCCGTCGAGCCCTGCGACATCGTCCAGACGCCCGAGCCCACCGGTGAGACCGTCGCCGCGGGCGTACTCCTCTTCGACGAGGAGGACCGCGTGCTCCTCGTCGACCCCACGTACAAGGCCGGCTGGGAGTTCCCCGGCGGTGTTGTGGAACCCGGAGAGGCCCCCGCCAGGGCCGGTGTACGGGAGGTCGCCGAGGAGACCGGGATCCAGCTCCCCGAGCTGCCCGGCCTGCTCGTCGTGGACTGGGAGGCGCCCGCACCTCCCGCGTACGGCGGCCTGCGGCTGCTCTTCGACGGCGGGCGCCTCGACGGCGCCGAGGCCCGCCGCGTGATCCTTCCGGGCCCGGAGCTGCGCGGCTGGCGGTTCGTCACCGAACAGGAAGCTGCCGGACTTCTGCCTCCCGTCCGGTACGAGCGCCTGCGCTGGGCGCTGCGGGCCCGCGAGCGCGGCGCCGCCCTCTACCTGGAGGCCGGAGTGCCGGTGGGCTGACGCCGTACGCGGATGCCTACGCGGCATCGAGGCGTGTGACCGCCGCACGCAGGGCCGCCGCCGATCCGCCGGTCACCGGGTCGCCGTGCCCGAAGCACGCCACGTCGGAGTCGAGCGAGGCCAGGGTGCGGAAGGACTCGACGGACCGCGCGCGGTCGAGGTTGAGCACGCCCAACATGACCTGCCCGTCCAGCGGGGACGCGGCCACGGCGTCACCGGTGAACAACACGCCGTGGTGGGGCAGATGGAGCGCGACACTGCCGTCCGTGTGCCCGGGTACCGCGACGATGCGGGCGCCACCGCCGAAGTCGAGCACGTCTCCGTCCGCCAACTCCCTCACCTCACGCGGTAGTACAGGATTCGCCGGCGGTGGCGGCAGCAGCTTCTGCGCCTGTGCGTACAGCGGGCGCTCCCAGTCCTCGAACTCCGGGGCGGGGCCGGGCCGTTCGCCGCGTACGAACGGCGCGTCGAGCGGGTGCGCCCACACGTCCGCCCCGCTGAGCGCCGCGAACTCGCCCGCGCCGCCCGCGTGATCCTCGTGGAAATGGGTCAGGACGATCCGGCGCACCCGGCGCGGATGGTGGCCGAGCGCGCGTACGGCGCCGGCGATCGCCGTCCCGGCGCCGGCGGCCCCCGCGTCCACCAGCGTCAACTCGCCCCCGTCGTCCCACAGATAGGCCTGCCCCACCGGGAAGCGCAACAGGTGCAGCCGCGGGACGACCTCGATCACATCGGTGATGCCGTAGACACTCATACGCCGACCGTAGGGACGCGCAGCTGTCCGGGGGACATGGCTACGCCCCGGGCAGAAGAGTTCTGCCCGGGGCGTAGACGACGGCTGTGACGCGTTTCAGATCGCGGCGTAGTTCTGGAGGAACAGCGCCTCGGCGACCGAGAGCCGCTCCAGCTCCTGCGGCGACACGCTCTCGTTCACCGCGTGGATCTGCGCCTCGGGCTCGCTCAGGCCGATCAGCAGGATCTCCGCCTCCGGGTACAGCGACGCCAGCGTGTTGCACAGTGGGATCGAGCCGCCCTGGCCCGCGTACTGCATCTCCTGACCGTCGTACGCGACGCTCATCGCCTCCGTCATCGCCGCGTACGCCGGGCTGCCGGTGTTAGCGCGGAACGCCTGGCCCTGCCCGATCTGCTCGACCTGGACGCGGGCGCCCCACGGGGTGTGCGACTCGATGTGCGCGACGAGGAGCTTCGTCGCCTCCACGGCGTCCGTGCCCGGCGGCACCCGCAGGCTGATCAGGGCGCGCGCCCCGGCCTGCACGGACGGCGTCGCGCCCACGACCGGCGGGCAGTCGATGCCGAGGACGGTGACGGCGGGGCGGGCCCAGATGCGGTCGGCGACCGTGCCCGAACCGATCAGCTCGACACCGTCGATGACCTTGGCGTCCTCGCGGAACTGGCCCTCGTCGTACTGGAGGCCGTCCCACACGGCGTCGCCCGCGAGACCGTCGACCGTCGTCGAGCCGTCCTCGGCGCGCAGCGAGTCGAGGACACGCACCAGCGCCGCGAGCGCGTCCGGGGCCGCGCCGCCGAACTGGCCCGAGTGCAGGTTGCCACCGAGAGTGTCGACCTGGACGCGGACGAGCGTCATGCCGCGCAGCGTCGACGTGGCCGTCGGCAGGCCGACCCGGAAGTTGCCGGCGTCACCGATGACGATCGTGTCCGCCTTCAGCAGCTCCGGGTGCTGCTCGGCGTACCGCTCGAGACCGCCCGTGCCCTGCTCCTCGGAACCCTCGGCGATCACCTTGACGTTCACCGGGACACCGCCGTTGGCCTTGAGCGCCCGCACCGCGAGCAGGTGCATCAGGACGCCGCCCTTGCAGTCCGCGGCGCCGCGCCCGTACCAGCGGCCGTCCTCACGCTCCGTCAGCTCGAACGGCGGCGTGACCCACGCCGACTCGTCCAGCGGCGGCTGCACGTCGTAGTGCGCGTACAGGAGAACGGTCGGCGCGCCCTCGGGGCCCGGCAGGAAGCCGTACACCGACTGCGTCCCGTCCGGGGTGTCGAGCAGCGCGACGTCCTGGAAGCCCTCGGCGCGCAGCGCGTCCGCCACCCAGTTCGCGGCGCCCTCGCTCTCGCTCTTCGGGAACTGGTCGAAGTCCGCCACCGACTTGAACGCCACCAGTTCGGCGAGCTCGGTCCGGGCCCCGGGCATGAGCGAGGCGACGGTCTCGGCGATCGGATTCGGTGACATGGGAACGCTCCTCGTGGGTGCGACGTTGCACGTGTGTGTACGTATGCGGCTTTCGCACGCGTCCGTGCGGGTCCGCCGTCGGCTGGTGTGCGTGAGCGTTTCGTGCACAGGGCATGCGGTGCCGATCCTGCCACAAGGGGTCGGCAGGACACCGCCGTAGGATGCCTGGGAAAGGTGCGGCAGGCGGCTGGATCGGGAGCAGTAGACCATCGTGAGCAGCGAGAACTCGACGGACGGCAACGGAACGGGCGAGCGCGCGGCGGACGCCGGTGACGGCGGGCAGGTGTGGGACGTCGTCGTGGTGGGCGCCGGTCCCGCCGGCGCCTCGGCCGCCTACGCGGCAGCGGTCGCCGGACGCAGCGTCCTCCTTCTGGAGAAGGCGGAACTGCCCCGGTACAAGACGTGCGGCGGCGGCATCATCGGCCCTTCCAGGGACGCACTGCCGCCGGGATTCGAGCTGCCGTTCCGGGACCGGATCGACGCGGTGACGTTCTCCCTCGACGGGAAGTTCACCCGCACCCGGCGCTCCCGCCACATGCTCTTCGGCCTGGTGAACCGCGCCGACTTCGACCACCAGCTCGTCGAGCACGCCGAGAAGGCGGGCGCCGAGCTGCGCACGGGGACGACGGTCTCGCGGGTCGAGCAGCACGGCTCGGCCGTGCCCGACCGGCGCACGGTCGCGGTGATCCTCCAGGACGGCGAGACGGTCCTGGCGCGCGCCGTCGTCGGGGCGGACGGCAGTGCCAGCCGCATAGGGGCTCATGTCGGGGTGAAACTCGACCAGGTCGACCTGGGTCTGGAGGCGGAGATCCCCGTTCCCGAGACGGTCGCCGAGGACTGGAAGGGCCGCGTCCTCATCGACTGGGGCCCGATGCCCGGGAGTTACGGCTGGGTCTTCCCCAAGGGGGACACCCTGACCGTCGGTGTGATCTCGGCGCGGGGCGAGGGCGCCGCCACGAAGCGGTACTTGGAGGACTTCATCGCCCGGCTCGGCCTCGCCGGCTTCGAACCGTCCGTCTCCTCCGGCCATCTGACGCGCTGCCGTGCCGACGACTCACCGCTCTCGCGCGGCCGCGTACTCGTGTGTGGCGACGCGGCGGGTCTCCTCGAACCGTGGACCCGCGAGGGCATCTCGTTCGCACTGCGGTCGGGTCGTCTCGCGGGGGAGTGGGCCGTCCGCGTCTCCGAGGCGCACGACGCGGTGGACGCGCGCCGGCAGGCTCTGAACTACGCGTTCGCCGTCAAGGCGGGGCTCGGGGTCGAGATGAGCGTCGGCAGGTGGATGCTGAGCGTCTTCGAGCGCAGGCCCGGCGTGCTGCACGCGGCGATCACCGGGTTCAGGCCCGCGTGGAAGGCGTTCGCCCGCATCACCCGCGGATCGACGACGCTGGGCGAGATCGTCAGGACGTATCCGATGGCGGGTCGCGTCCTGAGCCGTCTGGACCGGCCGGCATCCCCGGCCGCGTCCTCGGCTGATCCGTCGGCCGTGCCGACGGTCGACGATCCGGAGGCTACTTCTCGATCGTGATGAGGAAGACCGGGTGGTCCTGCGCGGCCGCGGCCAGCTCGTCGTCGGTCGACTTGGCAGTGATGCCCTGGAAGTACTGGTTGACCTCCCAGCCCCACTTCTCCAGGTAGCTGCGCAGGATCGCCGTCTTCTGCTCGGTGTCGGGCACTTCGGTCGCGGTGAACGTGCGGACCTTGCGCCCGACGCGCAGCTCGCCGGCCTGGGCGACGCGCATGTTGCGCACCCACTGGGAGTGCCCGCGGGCCGAGACGATGTACTGCGCGTCCTTGTACGTGTGCGGGTTGACCGGGATGCGCTGCATCTGACCGCTCTTGCGGCCGCGCACGGAGAGCTCGGCGGACCCCATCAGGCTGACGCCGTGCCGCGCGAGCCAGCCGATCACGCCATTCAGCCGGACGTTGAGGCGGCTGCCCTTCAGGTAGTAAGGGCTGGGGGAGGAGGACGAGCCGGACTGGGCGTTCGCGGTCATGGGGGTTCTCCTTGGTGTGGGTGGCCCGATGCGGGCGCCGCTGGAGGCGGTCTCGACCTCGGTTGCGAGAGCACCGCTCTCGCCTGAGATCAGTGTGCACGAGATCGGTGATCCAAAGCAAGAGCAGTGCTCTCTTTTCTGTTCGCCGCCGCTGAGCGCGCCGCTCGCCACTGAGTGCACTGCTCGCAAATGAGTGCACTGATCCATAACGAGTGCATCGATCCGGAACGTGTGCACTGCTCCGAAGCCGTGGCACACTGCCCGTATGAGCACCGCACGAGGAGCCAGGGCCAGGGCCCGGGAAGAAGTCACCGCCGCCATCAAGGACGAGGCCCGCAGACAGCTCGCGGCCGAGGGCGCCGCCAAGCTGTCCCTGCGCGCCGTCGCCCGCGAGCTGGGCATGGTCTCCTCGGCGCTCTACCGATACTTCCCCAGCCGCGACGACCTCCTGACAGCGCTCATCATCGACGCGTACGACTCCGTCGGCGAGGCGGCCGAGCGGGCGGACGCCGCCCTGCTCAAGAAGGCGGCGAAGAGCACCGGCAGGGCGAAGACCTCCGACAGCAAGACCGAGGCGATCGCACCCGTGCGCCGCTGGGTCGCCGTCAGTGAAGCCGTCCGCGCCTGGGCGCTCGACCACCCGCACGAGTACGCGCTCATCTTCGGCTCGCCCGTGCCCGGATACACCGCGCCGATGACAACCGTCCCGGCAGCGTCGCGCGTCGGGCTGCTGTTCTTCGGCATCGTCCGCGACGCCCATCAGGGCCGCGGGATCGCGGAGCCGCCGCTCCCCGAGGAGCTGCGGCCCGAGGCCGAGCGGCTCGGCGCCGACCTGGCCCCGGACCTGCCGCCCGCGACGGTGGCCGCGCTCGTCGCCGCCTGGGCACAGCTGTTCGGCCTGATCGGCTTCGAGCTCTTCGGCCAGTTCAACCGGGTCGTGGAGGACCGTGCCACTTTCTTCACGCACGCCGCGACACAGCTCGCCCACGGCGTGGGCCTGGTGCTGCCCCGGGAATGACACGCCCCCGGCCCGGGAGTGAAAGTCGTTGCCCGGGCGTGACGCACGCCGCCCGAACCGCGTCGCGTACTCCCCGGGGAGTAGGCGTGATCACCTCGCCCGGCTGACGCCCGCGACGGCGTGCGGCGTCTAGCGTTGCGGTCATGGATGAGCAGCACGGACGCGGGGCCGGCGGCCCGCACCGGACCTGGGCGGGTCCGCCGCACCTCAGGCGCTACGGGCCGCCCTGGACGGCGACCGGTGCCGCCCGGCGAGGCCACTACGGGCCGCCCTGGTGGGGCGCCTCGGGCCAGGGGCCGCGCTGGCCCTGGCGGTCCACCGTCCTGATCACCGCGTTCGTCCTCGTCGGCTCGACCTTCGCGGCGCACGCCCAGACCGATCGCGCCGGCCTCGACGTGTTCGCCCGCGTGCTGCTGATCGCGGGTGGCGTTCTCCTGCTGTGGCGTCAGCGCTACCCGGTCCTCGTGGCCTTCGGTACGGCGGCGTGCGCGACGGTCTATCTCGGCGCGGGCTACGCGTACGGTCCGGTCTTCATCACCGTGGCCGTGGGCTGCTACGCGGCGATCGTCGCGGGGCACCGCAGAGCCGCGTGGGCGGCGGTCGGCATGTTCTGGGTGGGGCATGTCCTCGTGGCGCACTGGCTGTACGCGCATCTGCCGCCGTCGGGGGACGATGCCGTGTCCTGGGGGCAGGAGGGTTTCATCGCCGCGTGGGTCCTGGCGATCGTGGCCTTCTCCGAGCTGGTCAAAACGCGCCGCGAGCAGTGGGCGAAGGAGCACGCCGAGCGCGAGAAGGCCGCAGAGCGGCGCGCCGACGAGGAGCGCCTGAGGATCGCACGGGAGCTGCACGACGTGCTCGCGCACTCCATCTCGGTCATCAACGTCCAGGCGGGCGTGGGACTGGCGCTGCTCGACTCCGACCCCGAGCAGGCCCGTACCGCCCTCACCACCATCAAGTCCGCGAGCAAGGAGGCGCTGGGCGAGGTCCGCCAGGTCCTCGACACCCTGCGGACCCCGGGCGACGCGCCGCGGGCCCCCGCCCCAGGTCTCGACCGGCTCCCGGAACTCGTGGAGCAGGCCGCGAGCGCGGGCCTCACCGTCGACATCGACACGGAAGGATCCCGCGCCGCGCTGCCGCCCGGCGCCGACCTCGCCGCGTTCCGCATCGTGCAGGAGGCGCTCACCAACGTCGTACGGCACTCGGAGTCGCGCAACGCGCGCGTGGAGGTGCGGTACTCGGGTACCGCGCTGTCCCTGCGCATCGACGACGACGGGCCGGCCAGCCATGAGGCGGCCGGTGGCAGCGGGAACGGGCTTGCGGGGATGCGTGAGCGGGCCGCCGCACTGGGTGGCACGATCGAGGCGGGACCGCGGCCCGACGGCGGTTTCCGGGTGCTCGCCGAACTGCCGTTCACGCCGACGGAGGAGAACCGTTGATCCGCGTACTGCTCGCCGACGACCAGTCGCTCGTCCGCGCCGGATTCCGGGCGCTGCTCGACGCGCAGAGCGACATCGAGGTCGCGGGGGAGGCCTCCGACGGAGACGAGGCGGTGCGGCTCGTACGCGAACTGCGGCCCGACGTCGTCCTGATGGACATCCGCATGCCGGTCCTCGACGGGCTCGCCGCGACCCGCCGCATCAGCGACGACGCCGCGCTGGAAAGCGTGAAGGTCGTCATGCTGACCACCTTCGAACTGGACGAGTACGTCTTCGAGGCGATCCGCGCCGGAGCGTCCGGGTTCCTCGTCAAGGACACCGAGCCCGAGGAACTGCTGCGTGCCGTGAGGGCGGTGGTGCACGGGGACGCGCTGCTCTCGCCGGGGGTGACCCGCCGTCTGATCGCCGAGTTCGCGGCGCGCTCCAAGGAGCCCGCGGCGGCCGAGTCGCTCGGGCAGCTCACCGAGCGCGAGCGTGAGGTGATGGCGCTGGTCGGCATCGGCCTGTCGAACGAGGAGATCGCCCGCCGTCTCGTCGTCAGCCCGCTCACCGCGAAGACACATGTGAGCCGCACGATGGTGAAACTCGGCGCGCGTGACCGGGCCCAACTGGTCGTGCTCGCCTACGAGTCGGGCCTCGTGCGGCCCGGCTGGCTCGGCTGAGCGGACACGCGCCGCTGACACGCGGGTGCGCCCGGCGGGCAGGGGACTGCCGGCCGGGCGCACCCCATGCGATGGGGTCGAGGACCTGAGGGTCAGTCGCGGACCGCGACGGGCTCCGTACGCGCGACGGCGTCCGCCTCGTCCTTCATCGACTCCTGCGCCGACCCCTCCTCCTGCACCGACTTCGCGATCAGGATCGTGTCCTGCGGACGACGGGTCCGCAGTCCGGTGAGGGTGATCAGCAGGCCCACCAGGGCGATCGCGGTGACGACGACGAGACCGGGCCGGAAGCTGTCGAGGACGGCCTGCGGGGAGGAGCCCTCGCCGGAGTTCGCGGTGACGACGGCCGTCACGACGGCGAGGAAGATGGCGCCGCCGACCTGCACCGAGGTGTTGAGCAGGCCCGAGACCATGCCCTGTTCGTCGTCGTGGACGCCGTTCGTGGCCTGGATGTTGAGCGAGGGGAACACCAGGGCGCAGGCCGCGCCGATCAGGAGCATCGTCGGCAGGATGACGGACGCGTAGACCGGGTCGAGGTTGATGCGCAGGAACAGCGCGTAGCCGATCACCATGAAGGTGAAGCCGACCGCGATGAGGCGCGGGGTGCCGAACCGGTCGACGATGGCGCCGACCTTCGTCGAGGAGAGCGCCACGAGGGCGCCCGCCGGCAGGAACGCGAGCGCGGTGTGCAGCGCGGACCAGCCGAGCAGGGACTGCATGTACAGGGTGACGAGGAACTGGAAGCCGACGTACGAGCCGAAGAACGCCATCGCGCCCAGCTGCGCCCTGATCTGCGATCCGGAGCGCAGCACTCCGAGACGGATCAGCGGGCCCGGGGAGCGGCGCTCGATGGAGACGAACACCGCGAGCAGGGCGGCGACCGCGAGGAAGGACAGCAGGGTGCGGGCCGAGGCCCAGCCCGCCTCCGGTGCCTGGACGACGGTGAACACGAGGAGCAGCATCGACGCGGTGCCGGTGATGGCGCCGGGGATGTCGTAGCCGCGGTGGTTCTTCTCGCGTTCGCTGTGCGGGATGAGCTTGATGCCGACGAGCAGCGCGATCACGGCGATCGGCGCGGGCAGCAGCATGGTCAGGCGCCAGCTGGCCTCGGTGAGCAGGCCGGACAGGACGAGGCCCATGGAGAAGCCGGTCGCGGCGCAGGTCGTGTAGATGGAGAGCGCGCGGTTGCGCAGCGGGCCCTCGGCGAACGTCGTGGTGATGATGGACAGGCCGGCCGGCGCGGTGAACGCGGCGCTGAGGCCCTTGATGAAGCGGCTGGCGATCAGGAGCGGCCCGGAGTCGACGAGTCCGCCGAGCAGGGACGCGAGGGCGAAGACGCCGAGGGCGATCAGGAACACCCGGCGCCGGCCGAGCAGGTCGGCCGCGCGGCCGCCGAGCAGCAGCAGGCCGCCGTAGCCGAGGATGTAGCCGCTGACGATCCATTGCAGGGTCGACGTGGACAGGTCGAGCTCCGAGCCGATGGACGGCAGCGCGACTCCGACCATCGACACATCGAGCGCGTCGAGGAACATCGCGGCGCAGAGGACGAGCAGTGTGCCCCACAGACGGGGGGACCAACGCTCCTGGGACGCAGGAGTGTGGGCGAGCGGAGAGGTCATGCGGAGCACACTACATGCGTATGCATTGACTGCAAGTGCATTTAATTCCGATGCAACAATGCCTGTCTTTTCTGCTACCGTGCGGTTATGGCGGCGAAAAGGGCCGAGCCCGGCCTCGTGGATCAGTGGCGGGACATCCTTGCGGTGCATGCGCGCACCATGTGCGAGCTTGATCGCGAGCTGCATCAGCACGGACTGGGCGCCAGCGACTTCGAGGTGCTCGACGTCCTGGCCGCCGGCACGGCGGAGGACGGCAGTTCCTCCTTCCGCGTGCAGGAGATCGCTGCGCAGGTCCATCTCAGCCAGAGCGCCCTGTCGCGCCTGATCGGCCGCCTGGAGAAGGACGGCCTCCTGACGCGCGGAATGTGCGCAGAGGACCGCCGCGGCGTACGGGTCTGCCTGACGCAGAAGGGCCGCGACCTGCACACCGAGGTGCGACCGTTGCAGCGCGCGGTACTGGGGCGGATGCTCGCGGACGGCCCGAAGGGCTGAGGCCCGCAGGCGGCCCGGCAGGTCGTCAGTTCCAGGTGATCCCCGACTGCTCCCGCCACAGCGCGGCCAGTGAGGTGTCGCCGGTGAGGCTCGGGAACGGGAGCCGGTTCCACAGCGACAGATAGAGCCGTGCCGCGGGACCCGACAGCTCGCAGTCGGCCTCGCCCGCTCCGTCCCGCTCGGTGACCGGCGGTTCCTGCGAGATCCGTACGGTCCATGCCCGGCCGGCGTCGGTGGCCCGTATGCGCAGCAGGCGCGGGGTGTCCGACCGCACCTTGCTCCGGCCGCGCGCGTGGAAGCCGAGCAGCAGCTCCTCGATGCCGTCGACGGCGAACTCCGCGGGGATCACGCCGGGCGTCCCGGCCAGCGCGGACTCCGCGTCCACCCGGTGGACGGTCGTCTCGTGCGCCTGTCGCCGCGCCCAGAACGCGAGCGGCGACGGCGCGGGCAGGAACGTCCAGCACTCCACGTCGGGCCGGGCGCCGGCCAGCGTCCCGACGAGCCGGCCGTGGCCCTCGCGGAACCAGGCGATGAGCTCCGCTCCGTCCAGATCCGGCAGGCCGTCGTCGGGGTGGTACGACGTGTGCCCCTCGGCGACGAACGCCGTGGCCCAGCGATGCACCATGCCCACGTGCCGCAGCAGGTCCCGTACGTCCCACCCCGGGCAGGTCGGCACCTTGGCGTCGGTGCCTGCCGTCTCGGCGGCGCGGGCGAGGAGGCGGCCCTCCTCGTCGAGCGTCTCTATGTGTTCCGCAGTCTCCATGGCGGGAGTCTGCCCGATGGGACCTGGCTTGAATGCGTCCTTGCGGGATGCTCGTGGCGTGCGGGTCAGGAGACGGCTGCGCGCCGGGTCGCGAAGCCGATCAGGGCGGCGACGCCCGCCAGTACGGCCACGCTGGTCAGCGCGGCGGGGAGCGAGAACCAGTCCGCCATGAAGCCGATCATCGGCGGTCCGAGGAGCATGCCGCCGTAGCCGAGCGTGGACGCGGCGGCGACGCCTGTGGGTCCGGCCAGGGCGCCGGCGCGTTCGACCGCCACGGGGAAGATGTTGGCGAGACCCAGGCCTGTGACGGCGAAGCCGAGGAGCGCCAGCCACACAGTGGGGGCGAGCGACCCGAGCAGCATGCCGACCGCGCCGGTGGCGCCGCCGCACACCAGAGTGCGGGTCCTGCCCAGGCGTTCGAGCAGCGTCGTCCCGCTGATCCGGCCGATGGTCATGGCCAGGGCGAAGCAGGAATAGCCTGCCGCGGCCACGCCGGGATGGGCGTGCAGGTCCTCCTCCAGGTGCAGCGCGCCCCAGTCCGCGAGCGCGCCCTCCCCGTACGCGGTGCACAGGGCGATGAGGCCGAAGACGAGGACGAGCCCGCGCACGCGCCCGGAGGGCCGCTCGGACGCCGATGCGGCCTCGTCCCGTATACGACCGTGGTCGTCCGAGGCCGTGGGGGCGTCGTGGCGCAGGAGTGTGGGGCCGACGGCGGCCGTGACGAGCAGGCCGATGACGGTGAGGGCGAGGAGGTGCCGGGTGGGGGAGACGTGGCCCGCGACCAGGCCGCCGAGCCCCGCGCCGAGCATGCCGCCGAGGCTGAACGCCGCGTGGAAGCTCGGCATGACGGGGCGGCGCAGGGCGGCGACGAGATCGACCGCGGCACTGTTCATCGCCACGTTGATCCCGCCGTACGCGGCGCCGAACACGAGCAGGACCAGGCCGAGGGCGAGCGCCGAGTGGGTGAGCGGAGGCAGCGCGACGCTCAGCGCCAGGAGCACACCGCTCACCACGGTCACCGGATGACTGCCGAAGCGCCTGCACAGGCGCCCCGTGAGCATCATCGTGATCACGGCCCCCGCGGAGACGCCGAGGAGTGCGAGCCCGAGCGTGCTCGCCGAAGCGCCGGTCTGCTCCTTCACGGCGGGGATGCGCACGACCCATCCCGCGAAGATGAAGCCGTCGAGCGCGAAGAAGACCGTGAGCGCGATACGCAGGCGGGTGAGGGACGCGGTTCGTGGGCTGTCGTCCTTGACGGTCCGGAGTTTGTTTAGTGTCGGCACAAAGTCAGGGTAGGGCGCCACCCAGGCCGGCGACAAGACGGTTCGAGGCGTGACGGCCGCGACATCCGCCGGACCGGGCGCAGGGAAATGACTGCGGCCCCACCCGTGGGGGCGGGACCGCAGTCATGAAAACCGTAGGTGTGGCTCGGAGTGTCACACCGCGAGGACCTTGACCCCCGCCTCCTCGAAGCGCTCCACCGTCGCCGCGTCCACGGCGCTGTCCGTGACCAGGGTGCCGATCCGCTCCGTCGGGCAGATCCGGGCGAACGCGCGCTGGCCCAGCTTGCTGGAGTCCGCCGCGACGATCACGCGCTCCGCCCGTTCGCACAGCAGCCGGTTGATGGCCGCTTCCGCCTCGTCGTGCGCCGCGGCGCCGTGCGCGACGTCGAAACCGACGACACCGAGCACGGCCGTGTCGATGGTGATCTGGCTCAGCACGCCGTCCGCGAGCGGGCCGATGAGCTCGTACGACTGAGGCCGGGCGACTCCGCCCGTGACCACGATCTTGAACTGGGGCCGCACCGCGAGCTCATTGGCGATGTTCAGCGCATTCGTGACGATCGTGAGGGCCGGGGAGCCGGAGGCGAGATCGGGGCGGACCGCGAGTGCGCGCGCCACCTCGGTCGTCGTAGTGCCGCCGGTCAGACCGACCGCCTCGCCCGGCGTGATCAGCTCGGCGACCGCCTTGGCGATCCGTTCCTTCTCGGAGGCGTTGCGCGCCGTCTTGTAGCGCAGCGGCAGCTCGTAGGAGACGCCGTGGACGACGGCACCGCCCCGGGTGCGTACGAGCATCTGCTGCTCGGCGAGCTGGTCGAAGTCGCGCCGGATCGTGGCCGCGGACACCCCCAGATCGGCCGCCGCCTCCTCGACATCCAGGCGCCCCCGCTCCACGAGGAGTTCCAGCAGGGACTTCCAGCGGGCGTCGCGGGACATCCGCGGCCTCCAATCGTCGATCTCCGGTGACCCTAGCGCACTACCTGATGCTTGGTTATGCTCGAAACATATCGAATTCTTGCAGGAACGAGCATACGCTCGACGGGGTCGGTCGAGCGCGGCGCGTGCGGCGTACTCGACCGGCCCACGGACACGACACATCAGGGAGTGGGCACGGCATGAGCCATGTCGAGAACGAGCTGAACAGCCAGCCGGAGTGCTGGACGCGCGCGGCGGGCCTGGCCGCGGGCGAGGCAGCCAAGCTGCCCGCGCCGGGGGAGCGCGTCGCGATCGTCGGCTGCGGCACCTCGTGGTTCATGGCGCAGGCCTTCGCCGCGCTGCGCGAGGAGTCCGGGCAGGGCGAGACCGACGCGTTCGCGGCCTCGGAGTTCCCGGCCGGGCGCCCCTACGACCGCCTCATCGCGCTGTCCCGGTCCGGCACCACGACCGAGGTCGTCGAGCTGCTCGCCGCGGTCAAGGGCCGCATCCGGACGACCGCCGTCATCGGCGACCCGAACACACCGATCGTCTCCGCCGCCGACGACGTGATCGTCCTGGACTTCGCCGACGAGCAGTCCGTCGTCCAGACCCGCTTCGCGACGACGGCGCTCACGCTCGTGCGCGCCCACCTCGGCCTGCACACCGAGCAGGCCGTCGCCGACGCGCGCACCGCGCTCGAGACGCCGCTGCCCGAAGGCCTCGTGGAGTGCGGCCAGTTCACCTTCCTGGGACGCGGCTGGACCGTCGGACTCGCGAACGAGGCCGCCCTGAAGATGCGCGAGGCATCCCTGTCGTGGACCGAGGCATACCCCGCGATGGAGTACCGCCACGGCCCCATCAGCGTCACCACCGCGGGCACCGCCACCTGGATGATCGGCGCGGCGCCCGAGGGGCTCGCCGAGCAGGTCGCCGGCACCGGCGCGCTCTGGGTCGAGGGGAGCCTCGACCCGCTCGCCGAACTCGTGCGCGCGCAGCGCCTCGCCGTCGCCGTCGCGGCCGCCCGCGGACTCGACCCCGACCAGCCGCGCCACCTCACCCGCTCGGTGATCCTCACCGCCGGCTGACCGTCGACCGAGCTTCCGAGCCTTCCGAAAGGAGGGGCTGTGCCCCTCGCAGCAACCGGCGCGCTCGTCGCCGAGGCCACCGCGGCGCGTACCGCGGTGGCCGCCTTCAACGTCATCACCCTGGAGCACATCGAGGCCGTCGTGACGGGCGCCGAGGCGGCGAACGCGCCGGTGATCCTCCAGGTCAGCGAGAACGCCGTGCGTTACCGCTATGGGCGCCTGCTGCCCCTCGCGAGGGCCGCGGCCGCCACCGCCGAGGCGTCCTCGGTGCCCGTGGCGCTCCACCTCGACCACGTCCAGAGCGACGAGCTGCTCCGCCAGGCCGCGGACGCCGGGTTCAGCTCGGTCATGTACGACGCGGCCCGGCTCCCCTACGACGAGAACCTCGCGGCCACCCGCGCGGCCGCCGACTGGGGCCATGCCAACGGGCTGTGGGTCGAGGCGGAGCTGGGCGAGGTCGGCGGCAAGGCCGGGCCGGGCGAGCGGGGGAAACCAGCCTCGGCGCCGCTCGACGCGCACGCGCCGGGTGCCCGTACCGACCCGGGGGAGGCCCGCGCCTACGTGACGGACTCGGGCGTCGACGCCCTCGCCGTCGCGATCGGCTCCTCGCACGCCATGACCACCCGCACCGCGACGCTCGACCACGACCTCCTCAAGCAGCTCTCGGAGGGCCTCGACGTACCGCTGGTCCTGCACGGCTCCTCCGGTGTCGGTGACGACGAACTCTCGCGGGCCGTCCGGGGCGGCATCGCCAAGGTGAACGTCGGCACGGCCCTGAACATAGCGATGACAGCGGCCATCCGGGAGTTCCTTGCCGCACATCCCGACGCCGTCGACTCCCGCAAGTACCTGAGCGTGGGCCGCGAGGCGATGGCCCGCACCGTGACGGAGCTGGTCGAGGTGATGCGCCGCTGACCCGTCCACCGCTCCCGCCCCGGTACGCGGAAGGCACCTCGTACCGGGGACAATGGGTCCATGGCCGGCCGGCACGAACCGCACGCACCCCCGCTCTTCCCGGTGCACCGGGAGCGCCGGGAGATCACGCCCGGCGCCGTGCACGTGCCCGGCTGGCTCGACGCCGGGGCCCAGCGCACGCTCGTCGAAGCCTGCCGCGGCTGGGCCGCCGGGCCCGTGCCGATGCGCCACACACGACTGCCGGGCGGCGGCGTGATGTCCGTCCAGACCGTGTGCGTCGGATGGCACTGGCAGCCCTACCGCTACACGCGTACGGCAGCCGATGTGAACGGCAAGCAGGTGGCCCCCTTCCCGGACTGGCTGAGGGAGTTGGGCAGACGCGCGCTCGTCGACGCCTACGAGGACGACGCCGCCGGCGACCGCTACGACCCCGACACGGCACTGATCAACTTCTACGACGGCGCCGCCGCCATGGGCATGCACCAGGACAAGGACGAGCGCGCACGGGAACCCGTCGTCTCGCTCAGCATCGGCGACACCTGCGTCTTCCGGCTGGGGAACACCGAGAACCGCGGCACACCGTACGAGGACGTGGAGCTGGTCTCCGGGGACCTGCTGGTCTTCGGAGGGCCGTCGCGGCTCGCCTTCCACGGGGTGCCGAAGGTGTACCCCGGCACCGGCGACCCCGCCACCGGGCTCTCCCAGGGCCGCCTGAATCTCACGATGCGCGTCACCGGACTCACTGGACCGCCCTCCGCGCCTTCCCCACCCTCCCCATAGGGGTGAGTTCACCCGCAGGGGCTGCGACGTTCACCGGTTACGATGCGACACGGTGATCAGGGCGAGGAGTTGCTGATGCGTGGCAAGGCGGCCTCCGGGGCCGGGGGGCAGACGGCGGGCGAGGCGGAGGGTTCCGCGCGTTCGCCACGTCTCGAGCGGGGCCGTGGTGCGCTCGGGCCCGCGCTCGAACTCGTGCACACCGGCCGCGCGCCGACCCGCGCCGTCCTCACCGCCGAACTGGGCGTGACCCGGGCCACGGCAGGCGCGGTCGCCGCCGAGCTCGAAGCGCTCGGGCTGATCAGGATCGACGCCAAGCCGAGCGCCGCCGCAGGCTCGCAGGGGCGCCCCTCGCACCGGCTGTCCGTAGCCGAGGACGGACCCGTCGCCCTCGCCGCGCAGGTGCACGCCGACGGCTACCGCGCCGCCCTGGTGGGCCTCGGCGGCCGGATCGTCGCGACCACGCCCGGCTGCGAGATCATCGAACCGGACCCGGCGCAGGTGCTCGGCTCGGTCGTGGAGGCCGGCGCCCAACTGCTGCGCGAGACCGGGCGCCACTGCGTCGGCGCGGGCCTCGCCGTCCCGTCCGCGGTGGCCGAGCCCGACGGCACCGCCCTCAACCCGCTGCACCTCGCCTGGCCCGCGGGCTCGCCCGTCCGCGAGATCTTCGCCGAGCGCGTACGGGAGGCGGGCATCGGGCGCCCGGCGTTCGCCGCGAACGACGTCAACCTCGCCGCCCTCGCCGAGCACCGGCACGGCGCGGGCCGTGGCGCGCGCGACCTGCTGTGCGTCGCCACCGGCCACCGCGGCGTCGGCGGCGCGCTCGTTCTCGACGGCCGTCTGCACACCGGCAGTTCGGGTCTCGCCCTGGAGGTCGGGCACCTCACCGTGAACCCCGAGGGCCGGCCCTGCTACTGCGGCAGCCGCGGCTGCCTCGACGTGGAGACCGACCCGCTGGCCCTGCTCGACGCGGCGGGCCGCGAACCGGGCCCCGACGGCTCCCTGCTCCAGCAGGCCCGCGACCTGATCGCCGGCAGCCTCGACGACCCGAAGGTGCGGATGGCCACCGAGGCCCTGATCGACCGTCTCGGACTCGGCCTCGCGGGCCTGGTGAACATCCTCAACCCCGACCGCATCATCCTGGGCGGCCTGCACCGGGCGCTCCTCGACGCGGACCCGAACCGCCTGCGGGCCGTCGTCGCGGACCGCAGCCTGTGGGGCCGCAGCGGCGGCGTGCCCATCCTGGCGTGCACGCTCGACCACAACAGCCTCGTGGGAGCCGCCGAGTTGGCGTGGCAGCCGGTCCTCGACGACCCGCTCTCGGCACTGGGCCTGGCCTGACGCGCGGGACTCCGTCGCACCCCGACCGGTCCGGCAGGGGCTTGACCGTGCACAATCACCGCCATGACTGGTGAATCGGCCCGGTGGAGGTTGGTGGCCATCCAGCGCATCCGGAAGTCGGCCCGCCGCGAGCGCGTCGATCCGGCCGCATGGCCTGGGCCGAACAGCAGCAGCGCAACCGCTTCGCCTGCTTCGCGCGCCCCGTCGTCGTGGACAGCGCACAGCGCTACGTCGGTTTCTACCGGGTAATCGTTACGGTCATCGGTCGCCGGCCGCCGCGCACGCTCTGCTCAGGCCCACCGCGAGCACCCCGCGCGCCAGGTCGCCTCCCGAGTGGTGCCCGACGGCGAGCAGTTCGCGTACGGCGGATTCCAGTTCCAGGGGAAGGCCCTCCCCGCTCAGCGCCCGCAGGAACGCGTGGGCCTGCGGTACGCATTCGCCGCGCTTCGCGTGCCGCAGGAGCGCTGCCGAGAGCAGCGGGGTGCGGCGGGACGCGTCCGCGACCGCGTCCGAGAGAGGCGCGAGAGGGCCTCCCCACGCCCGGCTCGCCAGGAGTGCGCCGCACAGAATGTCGTCACCGGACGGGGTGAGTCCGGGGCCGAGGCCGACCAGTGCGCGGGCGGCCCGCCGGACTTCGCTCGGCCTATTGGCGCGCAGGGCGTGTCGCAGGTCCGTCAGGCGGGGCGCCAGCGGGGGCGGCAGGGGTTGGGCCAGGGCGTCGAGCAGCACCGTCACCTGTCCGATGCGCGCTGGGTCCGGTGGGGAGGAGGCGCCCTGGACACAGGGCGGTGACCAGGACGCCTCCGGCTCGAAGTGAACGGGCCCGATAACGACGCGGCCTGCCCCGAAGCCGGCCCATGGTGTGTTCAGGTCCAACGGCCGGTCCGCCGAGGTGAACGGCAGGACGAGCGCGTTCGGCAGTCGGATCGCGTCGCGGGTCACCACGGCGAGCGCGGGCATCTCCCGTTCGCCGGTGGCGAGATGGAGCGCGTAGCGGGTGGCGGCGACGACGCGGACCGGCCGGAACGGGCCGTGCAGCAGCGGGGCGACGGCCGTGCTGATGGTGCCGAGGCGCATGTGACTGATGGCGCCGGGGTGTACATGACTGAGGGCGCCGAGGTGCACGTGCTCAGGGCGGGGCACCCCAGCCCGTACAGAACCCCCGCCGGCCGCCGTGCCCGTCACTCCCCGGGCTCCGGGGGCACCTCGAAGGCGCTCAGCGCGTCCGTGAAGCAGCGCATCGGGGCGTGGGTGAGACCGGCACCGATCTGGCCGATGCCCGGTTCGCGGTGGGCGATGCCCGTGGTGATCACCGGTTCGAGGCCCGTGTCGACGACCTTGCGGATGTCGACGCCAACAGGGCTGCCGACGAAGTCGAGGCCGGGGAGCCGGTAGTCGCGATGCCGGCCGACGGTGAGTGTCCCCATCTCCTGGCTGATGCGGCGGGCCCCTTCGGGCGTGCCGCCCACGAAGCCGACGATCGCCGGGGCGGCGGCCAGCGCGAACCCGCCCAGGCCGTGCATCTCGGTGATGGCGCTGTCTCCGATGTCGGGATTGGCGTCGGCGGGTCCGTAACCGGCGAAGTAGAGGCCGTCCACGGGGGCGGCGGGTGCGGTGAACCAGGTGTCGCCGAGGCCGCTGACGCGGATGCCGACGTCGACACCGTTACGTGCGAAGGCTGTGACGACCGTGGAGTGCGGCACGCCGTGCCCGGCCATGAGCGCCAGCTTGCTTGCAGCCATGGAGAAGTTGAGGAACCAGTAGTTGTTGTCGCGCAGGAAGTCCAGCGCCTCGATCCCGCCCAGGTCCGCATGCCGGGCGAGCGCGGCGGAGAGTTCGCGGGTGAGCAGGGCGCTCGCCGCGGTGTTGCGGCTGTGGCACTCGTCGCCCATCTGAAGGGCCTGCGCGGTGACCGACCGCAGGTTCACCGGCTCGGCGAGCGAGCCGGTCGCAGCGCGCAGCGCGGGGCCGAGACGCTCTCCCATCCAGCGCAGCCGCTCCATGACGTCGTCGCCGAGTGCGCCGTAGCGCAGACAACGGCCCTGTCCCTCATTGAGGTTGGAGTACGCCCGAAGCCCCGTGGCCTCGTCCTCCACGACGAGCAGGGGCATGGACGCGGAGATGACGCCCGCCATCGGGCCGACCGCGTCGTGGTGATGACAGGGGGCGAAGCGGATGGCGCCCGCGTCGGCGAGCGCTTCCGCTTCCGGCGGCGTCGCCGCCCAGCCCTCCAGGAGCGCGGCGCCGACGACGGCGGCCCGCATCGGGCCGCACATACGCTCCCACTCGATCGGCGGCCCGGCGTGCAACAGGACTCTCTCCTGGGCCAGTTCAGGGATCAGCTCTCCGGCCGGGCGGACGTCGGTCCACATCGGCACGACGCCCAGGATCCGTTCGAGTGCTTCGGAGTTGGCGGCCTCGACGGCCGGGTGCGCGACCAGGCGGGCGACCCCGGCGCCGAGTTCCGGATCACCGTAGGCCGGGGGGCGCCAGTCGACCGCGGTCACCGTCGCGCCCGCGGACCGCGGCGGCCCGGCGAACGCGTCGACACCGACGTTCACGACGTGCGGGACGCCGGTCAGGAGGCCCTGCGCGGGCACGGCTTGTGCGGGGGTGGCCTGTGCGGGGGTGGCCCGTGCGGTCATGCGGTCTCTCCGATCCGGGAGCCAGGGGCGGGGGCAGACGCGGCTGGAGTGAGTGCCAAGTCGTCGCTGCTGGACAGTAGTTCGGCGCACAGCCGCGCAGCGGTCGTACTGCTGTCGACGACATACGCGCCCGCGTCGCGCAGAATCCGCCGCTGTGCGGTGAGCCCCTGCGGGTCGTCATCGGTGCCCACGACGAACGCGATCACCGGTGGTGCGTCGGCAGGAGCCTCGGCCAGCGCTCCGGCGAGAGCCGCTGCCGGATCCGGCGCGGCGCCGTGTCCGATGACCACGTCGAGGACGACCGCGGCGCTGCGCGGGTCCGCGAGGGCTGCCCGCAGATACTCGGTGCGGACCGTGGGGTCGATCATCGGGTGGGGGCGCCCGGCGGTGAACTCGTCGTCGCCCAGGTCGAGTACGAGATGCCGGTCCGGCAGGCGCGGGGCTGTGCCCGGCGCGGGCGGGGGAGCGGTACGGGTGATGCCACCGAGCACCGGGCCGAGGAGCCAGGCCGCCTCGTGGGCGAACGTGCCGCCCGCGTACAGGGCCCGCAGCAGGCGGCGAGGCGGAGCAGGGGCGGGCAGCTTGGGCAGCTTGGGCGGCTCTTCGGCGGGCGGGAGCGCCCCGCCGACAGCAAGGGAGGCCGCGGACCGTGCCGCCTCGAAGAGGGTGGGAGCGAGCGTGACGCGGGCCGGGGCGGGGGAGGTCTCGTCCGTGCCGAGGAAGCAGGCCACGACCGGTTTCCCCAACGCGTCCGCGTGCCACAGCAGTTGCTCGGCCACGTGTGAGGCAGGCGGTTTGGATACGAGGACGATGACGTCCGTCGCGGGGTCCGCGGCCAGGGCGTCGAGCCCCGCCCGCATCGTCAGCCCGCCCACTTCCGCGCTCACGTCCCGGCTGCCCGTGCCGATCACATGGCTGACCCCGGCGCCCATGGACTGCAGCAGGCTCGACACCTGCTGCAGTCCCGTACCGGAGGCTCCGACCAGGCCGACGCAGCCCGCCCGCACTTCGTTGGCGAAGCCGAGGGGGATGCCGCCGATGACTGCGGTTCCGCAGTCCGGCCCCATGACGAGCAGCCCGCGGCGGGCGGCCTCCCGCTTCAGGAGCACTTCCTGCTCGATCGGCACGTGATCGCTGAAGACGAAGGCGTGCATGCCCAGGCGCAGTGCCTTGAGAGCTTCGGCGGCCGCGTACGGGCCGGGGGTGGAGATCAGCGCGAGACTCGCGTCGGCGGGTGCGCCGGCGAGTGAGCGCACCGGGGGCCCGGCGTCCGCACCGGCCTCCGGTCCTGCGCCCGGTCCCTCGCCGGGACCGGACAGGGCATCGACCACCAGGGCGAGGGCGGTGTCCACCGCGTCGGGTTCGCCGCGGACGGCGACGAGCAGGTCGTTGGGTCCGGCGTCGTGGCCCGGGGTGGTCAGCAGCCCCGACCGCGCGAGGACGTCGCGGTTGGCGGGTGTTCCCATCACGAGGCTGATGGTTTCGACGCCCGGCGGTTCGGCCAGGCGGGCGGCAACCCTCATGAGGGCGACGGAGTCGGCGTAGAGATCCTTGTGCACGGCGTTTCGTAGCACCATGGTTCCGACTCTAGGCAGCGGCCCGCCCCTGGCAGCATGGCTCGAGGTGCCAGAACCGGCCGGGGATTTACCGGCAACGGGTGACAGTGACCCGCCTTGCGGGGGTCGGCGTCAGCCGCATGGAGGGCTTGTTCAGTGCCGGTCGCGCGAGGAGAGCAACCGGTGGGCGTGGACGGCCAGTTCGGTCTGGAGCCGGGCCGTCGGCCGGCGTTCGAGACCGCCGGTGAGGCGGTCGATCTGGCGCAGTCGATAGCGCAGGGTGTTGTAGTGGATGTGCAGCCGCGCGGCGGTGGCCACGCCGTTGCGGTCCTGGAGGAGATAGACGCTGAGGGTCTCGACGAGGCTGCCCTTGTGCTCGGCGTCATGGGCGAGCAGCGGGCCGAGCGCGTCGTCGACGAGGGCCGTGAGCTCCGCCGCGGGAAGCTGTCCGAGGAGCCGGTACACCCCCAGGTCCGCGTAGCCGCGAACGAAGTCGGGGCCGTGCAGTTCGCGGCCGAGCGTCAGGGTCTGCACCGCTTCCTCGTAGCTGTGGTGATAGTCGGTGAAGTCGTCCCGGACGGTCCCGGAGGCGACAGCCACGTCCCAGCCGGGGTGCGCGGCGGTGACAGCCGCATGCAGGGCCTGACACCGGCCGGCGAGTGACGGCCCCGGTTCCATCAGCAGGACGAGTCCGCTCTGGCTGCCCCAGATGATCGCGCCGGACCCGGCCGCCGACCGTACGAGCGGCAACAGCCGTTCCTCCAGAGCGAGTTCGGTGTCGGTGGGACTGCCGGTGCCGGTGGAGGCAACCTCGACGAGGACGACCGCGCGGGGCAGCCGCAGGTTCCAGCCCATGGCCGCGGCCCGGCGCGCGGTCTCGGCGCGGTCGCGCGGCGGCCGGGAGACCAGCTCCATCAGGAGCAGCGTGCGGTAGCGCTGCTGGCGGCTGGCCAGGGCGCGTTCCTGGGCGGCGATGGTGGCGGCGACGGTCGTGGCGTGCTCCAGCGCCATCCGCTGATGAGTGTCGAGCTCATGAGGGGAAGGCATGGCCGCCCCGGCCCCGTGGTCCGCCACCTCCGCGTCGTCCCGCCACAGCGCCACGGCGCCGCTCGCGCCCGTGCCTGTCTCGATGGCGCGCTCGGCGGCGGGCGGACGATCGGGAGGCGGGGAGCCTGCGGAGGCCAGGATCCACCCGTGCTCGTCGAGCACGGCGGCCGCGCAGCCGGACAGTTCGAGCAGTACGTTCATGAGCTCCTGGTAGGAGCCTCCGTCGAGGGCCACCTCCGTGAGCCGTTCATGGATGGCGCGCGAACGCTCCAACTCCAGGGCCTGACGGTTCAGTACGGTGCCCAGCACCTCGGACAGGATGTCGTTGAACATGACAGCGCCCGGCAACTCGACGACAGGGAAGCCGAGTTCGTCCGCGACCGTGAGCATCACCGGCGGCAACGCGGGCAGATAAGGGCCCACCTTCACGGCCAGGGCTGCGAGGCCGCGCTCGGCGAGTACGGGGATCAGGGCGCTCAGCGCCTCCGCGTCGTCACGGACGGCGTAGGCGGTGGTCAGCAGCAGTTCACCGCCGCGCATCCAGCGCACGATGTCGGGGACTTCCATGATGTTGACGACGCGGATACGGCGGTCGCGGCCGCTCGCCCCGGCGACGAGTCGTGCGCCGCTGAGGCAGGGCAGGGCCAGCGCCTCTCTCACGGTCAGCCCGGGAGAGAGACCGTAGGGGACGGTCTGGGCGGTACCGGTACCGATGCCTGTCATGCACAGTCACTATGCGACGGCCGCGAGTAACCTGTAATACCCCGCGTGTAACTTCCATGTTTCCCACCACGGTTGGGGACGCCCCTTGTCAGCGGGTGTCAACGGCGGGCCGCTCATCCTGGCGTCCGGTGCCCATGACCGGCTCGGCCCGCCTCTCTTACGGTGACCCGCATGACTCCCCGAGCCGTGCCGAGGACAGCGGTGGTCGCCGGCGGCGGCAACGCGCTGCTGCGCGGCGGCACCCACGCCACCGTCGCCGAACAGGTCGAGGCCGCGCGCCGGCTCGCGTCCCCCGTCGTGGCGCCGGCCGACACGGGGTGGCGGGTCGTCGTCACCCATGGCAACGGCCCTCAGGCCACGTCACCGCAACAGCTCGGCGCCGCCCTCGACGGGCGCGGCGGCACCTGGCTCGACAGCGAACCGGCGCGGACCACCGAAGAACCCCTCAACGGCACCGTTACGGCAGGGAGGCCGCAGTGATACTCGAAGCGGGACAGGGCCCGATCGACGGCACGCACTATCTGCGGGCCACACCGGAGACCGTCGGCTGGGGGCGGCTGCCCTGCCGCACCACCACGCCGGCGCTCACGATCGACTCCGGCGACAGCGTCACCTTCGACACCGTCTCGCACGAGGGCATCCTGGAGGACCAGGGGCGCGATCCGGCGGCCTTCTTCGGGCGGTACGGCATCGCCGCGACCGAAGTGCTCTCCGACGCCCGCCTGCTGGCGAAGTCCCCGCCGCCACGGGACCCGGACCGGGACGGGCCTCACGTCGTCAGTGCGCCCGTCCACATCAGGGGCGCCGAGCCGGGCGACCTCCTCAAGGCCGAAGTGCTGTCCCTGCACCGGCGCGCCGACTACGGAGTCATCTCCAGCCGGCACGGCCGTGGCGCCCTGCCTGATGAATTCGCCCGCACAGGGCCGGAGTTCACCTTCTGCGCGGTGGAGCGTGCGGACGGCCGGGACGTCGGAGTGATCCGCTACGGCAACGGCCGGGCGGCGGCCCGGTTCCCGCTGCGGCCCTTCATGGGCATCATGGGCGTGGCCACCGACACGGAACGCCCGGAGCACTCCGTGCCGCCAGGACGGCACGGTGGCAACCTCGACATCAAGGACCTCGCGACGCACTCCGCGCTGTATCTGCCCGTACAGACGGCCGGCGCGGGCTTCTACACCGGAGATCCGCACTACGCCCAGGGCAACGGCGAAGTCGCCCTCACCGCCCTGGAGGCGCCGCTACGCGCCACATTCCGGCTCACCCTTCTCAAGGGCGCACGGGCCCGCGCCGCCGCCGCGGCCCTCACGCATCCCTTCGGCGAGACCGACCGGCACTGGATCCCCGTGGGGCTGCACGAGGACCTCGACGAGGCGATGCGGGAAGCGGTCCGCGCCGCCGTCCGCTTCCTCACGGACCGCTTCGGCATGGACGGTCCGGCCGCGTACGCCTACCTGAGCGCGGCGGCGGACTTCGAGATCTCGCAGGTCGTCGACCAGGTCCAGGGAGTGCACTGCCTCATCCGCAAGGCGGACTTCCCTGACTGATCCAGTTCCATCCAGTCCGATCGCGCCTTCCGCGTATGCCAGTCATCCCCCCCCGCATCCGCCCCGCCCATCCACCCACCGGGAGCCCGCATGCCTCAACTGGTACTGCGTCAAGCACGTGTCGAAGACGCCCGGTCGCCCTGCGACGTGGTGATCGACGGCGGTCGGGTGCGAGCGGTCGGGGACGCCTCGGGCCAGGACGCCGACGAGGTGATCGACTGCGCCGGCCGGGTCGTCCTGCCCGGCTTCGTCGAACCGCATCTGCATCTCGACAAGGCCCTCCTGGACGGCGTACGAAGCAACCCCGACGGAACCCTCGCCGGAGCGATCGCGGTGACCGGCGAACTGAAGAGCGCGTTCACGCACGAGGACGTACTGGCTCGTGCGCGGCGCGTCCTCGAGGCGGCGGTCCTCAACGGCACGACGGTGATCCGCGCCCATCCGGACGTCGACCCGATCGCGGGGCTGCTCGGCGTCGAGGTCCTGCTCCAACTCCGCCAGGAATACGCGGATGTGGTGGACCTCCAGATCGTGGCGTTCCCCCAGGAGGGCGTCCTGCGCTCACCCGGCACCGAGAAGCTGCTGATCGCGGCGCTGGCGGCGGGCGCCGACGTGGTGGGCGGCTGCACGTACAACGAGGCCACCCTGGACGACTGCCGCCGCCACGTCGAGCTCGTACTCGACCTCGCCGCACAGCACGGAGTTCCGGCCGATCTGCACGCAGACTTCGCCGACGACGCGTCCGACCCCCGGTACGCGCTCGCCGAGTTCATCGCCGGTGAGACCATGCGCCGGGGCCTGGGCGGCCGGGTGGCGCTCGGCCATATGACCTCGCTCGGCGGCCGGGAGCCGACGGACCGGGCGCGGGCGATGGCGGCACTCGCCGACGCGGGCGTCGCCGTCGTGCCGCTCCCGGCGACCGAGCTGCACCTCGGTGGCCGACGCGACACCCGGTCGGTCCGGCGGGGGATCGCCCCGGTCCGAGAACTGTGGGACCACGGCGTGCTCGCCGCCTGCTCCTCCAACAACATCCGCAACGCCTTCACCCCGTTCGGGCGCGCGGACCCCCTGGACACGGCGCTCCTGCTGGCGCAGACCGGCCATCTGTCCGGGCCCGACGACCTTCATCGGGTCCTTCGCATGGTCACGCACGACGCGGCCCGCGTCGTCGGGATCGCCGACGACTACGGCGTACGGCCCGGCGCCTGCGCCGACCTGGTGGTCCTCGACACGCAGGTCTACGACGACATCGTCCTGGACCGGCCCGAACGCGCCCATGTCATCAAGGCGGGCAAGGTGGTGGCCCGCACGACCAGGACCAGCGAACTCCTCACCCGCTGACACCACTTGCCCCTACGTACACCCGCGTCCGCAACCGCGGCAGCACCCGCACCCACTACTGCACCCGCACCCGCACGGCCCCGCGCACCGTCAACCAACCTCCAGCAGAGGAATCCCCATGCGCGAACGCCTCCCGCACGAAATCGTCGCCTCCGTCCTCGCCGGCCTGACGGCGTTCATCGGCGGCAACGCTCTCCATCTGCCGCCCTGGGCGATCTTCATATCGTGGGCGGGCACGTTCCTGCTCGGCGGACCGAGCTGGGCCAACGCCCGCAGGCTGTGGCTCGCGATGCCCGCGGGCTCGACCTTCGCCCTCGCCATCGTGCTGATCGAACAGCACGCGGGCACGGCCCTCGGCGAGGGCCAGTTCGCCCGCAACGCGATGCAGGCCCTGGTCATCCTGGTTGTCAACAGCGCCTTGATGTACTCGGGTCGGATCAAGGCGCTGTCGCTGATCCCCGGCATGTTCTTCGGCTTCGCCGGCTACTTCGCCACGTTCTTCGGCGGCTTCGGCTACGACTCGGGCAACGCCTGGGCGGCATGGGCCAGCGTCATCGCGATGAACGCGCTCGGACCGGTCTTCGCGTATCTGTCCAACAGGCTGACGTTCCCGGTCAAGGCGACGGCGCCGGCGCCCGTCGGACTCGCGCCGGACGTCCCGTCACCCTCCGCCGGACCCGCGCGCGCGGAGTGAAGTCCGTCCGTCACCCGGGCAGCCGCTCCACCGCGAGCGCCCTGCCCGGGTTGTCGACGAGGATCCGGTCCACCAACTCCTCACCCAGGGCCAGTTCGAGCCGTGGGCGGACGCGGCGCAGGAGGTACGGCATCCCGGGCCCGCCGCTCACCGAACGCGCCCCGGCGGTCGTCGTGTCACCGCCGAGCAGAAGCCGGTCGCCGAACCCCGCGTCGGCGAGCGCCGTCATCGCGTCGGGCATCCGCCAGTCCGTCGCGTGGTGGGCGCGCGACGGCCCGTCGAAGGCGAGATACGCGCCGGACTCGGCGGCCTGGCGGTGTACGGCGAAGTCGGGGGAGCGGTTGAGGTGCCCGAGCACGACCCGCTCCGGCGCCACCCCCAACTCCCCGCACAACAGGTCGAGTACGTCCAGTACGCCCGTACCCAGCTCGTGGTGGACGGCGATCGGCGCGCCCGTCGCGTGATGGGCCTCGGCCGCGGCCCGCATCGTCCACACCGCGTGCACGTCGAGGGCGTGGAAGCCGCCCGCGACCTTGATGAGCCCGGCACGCACACCGCAGTCACCGATCCCCTCGGTGAGTTCCCGCACGAACACGTCGGCGAGGACGGGACGCAGCCGGTCGAGCAACTCCGGTGTGTAGTGGGCGGCTTGATGAAGTCCCGTCGCGGCCACGATGCGTACACCCGTCGTGGTCGACAGCTCGGGCAGCAGTTCGGCCCGGCGTCCCAGACCGTGCGGCGTCCACTGGACGACCGCGCCGCCGCCCGCCTCCCGGTAGGCGCGCAGTTCCGCCTCGGCGGCTGCCGCGTCGTCGAGTTCCTGGCCGGGGAGCAGCGGGCTGCGGAAGAAGAGGTGGTCGTGCGCGTCGCACACACCGAGTTCCTCCGGCACCACGTCCCCGAGCACGGTCCGTACGGTCGCGGTCACCACTGCCTCCCTCGGGGAAGACGGTCGCGCTCGGTCGCGCTCAGGTGCAGCACCTCGTAGAGGTCGCCCGGCGTGTCCGGCGACGCGTGGTCCCAGAGGGAGAGGGTGAGAAGCTCCCAGCGGCGCGGGTCGACGGCGACTGCCGCGCACACCGCCCCGTCCTGCCTGGCGACGCGGGCCGCGTCGCGCACGGCGGCGTCCGTCACTTCGGCGAGTGGCGCCTGCCCGGTGAGGGGTGTCCGGCGGCGTACCGCGCTCCTCGGGGTGGCGTGCGTGGCCGGCCCCTCGTCGTACGTGAGTCCGGCCCAGTGCTGCACCTCGGGCCGGCCGAAGTCGTCCACGATGCCCTGGAAACCGGGCCCCCACAGGAACGAGTTCATGCCCTGAAGGGTGTTCCACAGATAGCACGGCGCGTACTGGTTCACGGGTGACCCGGCGACGCCGCGCTCCCGCATCAGATAGGCCTTGAGTCCGAGTCCGGGGAAGTCGTCCAGGAGATGCCCCCTGGTCTCCACCCGCTTGCGGATGACGGCCATGTCGTAGTCGGCGGGCAGCGTGATCTCGTACTGCATCGCGTACACGGTCGTGTCACTCCTCGGCTCGGGCGGCGGGTACGAGCAGCGAGAGCAGTCCGCGCACCCCGGCGTCGAAAGCGGCGGGCGAGCCCGACGCGCGGGCCAGCACATAGCCGCCCTGGACCGTCGCGACGATCGTCGCCGCGATCTCCTCGGCATCCAGCGAAGGCGCGAACTCGCCCTGTTCCTTGCCCTCTTCGACGATCCCGGCGAGCTGCTCCCGCAGCCAGTCGATCGTCTCGTCGACCGGAGCGCGCAGCGCGTCGCTCGCGATCACATCCGGGTCCATCGTGAGCCGGCCGATCGGGCAGCCGCGCAGCACATCGCGCTCACGCCGCAGATACGCCTCGATACGGGCGTACGCGGAGCCGGCGCCGCCGAACGACTTCGCGGCCGTGGCCCGCATCTCCTGCGCCGTCCGCTCGATCGCGGTGAGCGCGAGGTCCTGCTTCCCCCCGAAGTGGTGGTACATGCTGCCCTGCCCCGCGTCGGCGCGCTGCTGGATCGCCTTGGGGCTCGTGCCCACATACCCCCGCTCCCACAGGAGCTCACGAGTGGACTCGATCAACCGGTCCGAAGTGCTCATGCAGCCACTGTACATACTAGTAGGTACAGTGGTCGAGAGCGAGGAGAGTAGGCGGAAGCAGGCCCAGTACTCCCGTGGTGGTACGCGCGCTGCCGCTGGCTGTACGACGACTTCGACCCCCCTTCGGAGCGAGTCTCGAGTCATCGAGAAAACGTGAGCACACGTTCCGAGGAGATGACTCTCATGCAGACCCTGGCGAACTGGGACGGCGGGCCCGGCCCGTGGATCCTGTTCTTCCCACTGATCTGGGCGGCCGTCGTCATCGGCGCCGTCACGCTGCTGCGCCGCACCGTGTGGCGCGGACGCCGTCGTGGCGGCCCCTGGCGGCCCGCCGCCGACGAGAACTCGCCCCTCACCGTGCTCGGCCGGCGCTTCGCCGCGGGCGAGATCGACGAGGACGAATACTGGCGCCGCAGCTCCGTCCTGAACGAGGAGTTCGGCCGCACCAAGGGCGGTGCGGAATGACCACCGCCACTCTCACCCGGACCGCGGCCCGAGTCGTCGACGCCGTGAAGGTCTACGGCAGCGGCGACACCGCGGTCCGGGCCCTGGACGGCGTGAGCGTCGGCTTCGAGGCCGGGAGGTTCACCGCGATCATGGGTCCTTCCGGCTCCGGCAAGTCCACGCTCATGCACTGCGCGGCGGGCCTCGACACCCTCAGCGCCGGCTCCGCCTTCATCGGCGACACCGACCTGAGCGACCTCGACGACCGCCGCCTGACCCTGCTGCGCCGCGACCGCATCGGCTTCGTGTTCCAGGCCTTCAACCTGGTGCCGACGCTGACGGTCGCGGAGAACATCACCCTGCCGATGGATCTCGCGGGCGCGAAGGACGACGCCGCCTCCAGGGAGTGGATCGACGCCCTGGTCGACATCGTCGGCCTGCGCGACCGCCTGCACCACCGGCCGTCGGAACTCTCCGGCGGACAGCAGCAGCGCGTCGCCGTGGCCCGGGCCTTCGCGGGCCGCCCCGACGTCGTCTTCGCCGACGAGCCCACCGGCAACCTCGACTCGCGCTCCGGCGAGGAGGTGCTCGGGCTTCTCGGCCGCGCCGTACGGCAGATGGACCGTACGGTCGTCATGGTCACCCACGACCCGGTGGCCGCCGCCCACGCCGACGAGGTCGTCTTCCTCGCCGACGGCCGCCTGGTCGACCGGATGCAGGACCCGACCCCGGACAAGGTCCTCGACCGCATGAAGGCCTTCGACGCGGCCGGCGGCGCACGACACGCGGGGGAGACACCGTCATGAGCTCCGTGAGCACCTCCGCGCGTCTGAGCCTGTCGTCCCTGCGTGCCCACAAGCGGCGCTTCGCCGGCACCTTCCTGGCCGTCCTGCTCGGCGTCGCGTTCCTCGCCGGCACGCTCCTCATGGGCGACACCCTGCGCGCCAGCTTCGACACCATGTTCGGCAACGCGTCGAGCGGCACCGACGCCGTCGTCCGCAGCACGAACGTGATCACGACCCCCGGTGAGAGCCAGGGCACCCGGCAGCCCGTCGCCGCGTCGCTCGCGAAGAAGCTCGCGGACACCCCGGGCGTCGCCGCCGCCGTGCCCGGCATCCAGGGCGCGGGCCAGCTCGTCGGCAGCAACGGCAAGGCGATCGGCGGCCAGGGGCCCGCCCACCCTCGCGGGCAACTGGATCGCAGATCCCGAACTCAACCCGTACCGCCTGGCCGAAGGACGCACCCCTTCGAAGACCGGCGAGGTGGTCGTCAACCGTGGAGCCGCCAAGAAGGGCGACCTCAAGATCGGCGACACCACGACCCTGCGCACCCCCGACCCCGTCAAGGTGACGATCGTCGGCCTCGCCACGTTCGGCGGCGAGGACGGCATGGCCCAGGTGACGTACACCGGCATGACGCAGGCCGACGCGGAGAAGTACCTCACGCCGAAGCCCGGCGAGGCCGCGTCCATCCAGGTGCGGGCCGGCCCCGGCATCAGCCAGCGGGAACTCGTCGACGAGCTGACTCCCGTACTGCCCAAGGGAGTCGAGGCCATCACCGGTGAGGCGTCGGCGCAGGAGAACACAGACATGATCTCCGGCCAGTTCCTGACCCTCTTCACCACCTTCCTCCTCGTGTTCTCCGGCATCGCCCTGCTTGTGGCGACCTTCTCGATCCACAACACGTTCGCGATCGTCGTCGCCCAGCGCACCCGGGAGAACGCGCTCCTGCGTGCCCTCGGCGCCTCCCGCCGCCAGGTCACCGCCACCACGCTCGTCGAGGCGAGCGCCGTCGCCGTCCTCGCGTCGGTCGCCGGTCTCGCCGGCGGCATCGGCATCGCGGCCGGGCTCCAGGCGCTCTTCCCCGCGATCGGCTTCCCGTTCCCCGACGGCGCTCTCGTGATCAGCGGCCTGTCCATGCTGCTCCCGCTCGCCGTCGGCATCCTCGTCTGCCTCGGCTCCGCGCTCCTGCCCGCCGTACGAGCCGGACGCACCGCACCCCTCGCGGCCCTGCGCGAGACGGCAGTCGACCAGTCCGGGGCCTCGCGCCGCCGCGCCGTCATCGGTACGGCGCTGGGCGTCGCCGCGGTCGCCGTCACCCTGATCGGTGTCCTCGCGTCGCCGTCCATCTGGCTCGCCGGCCTCGGCAGCGTGCTGATCCTCGTCGCGTTCGTGGTGCTCGGTCCCGTCGCCTCGTCGCGCGCCGTACGTGTCCTCGGCAGCCCCCTCGACAAGCTGCGCGGCGTCACCGGCGGCCTCGCCCGGCGCAACGCGCTGCGCAGCCCCAAGCGCACCGCCGCCACCGCGAGTGCCCTGATGATCGGTGTCGCCGTCGTCTCCCTGTTCACCGTCTTCGGCGCCTCGCTGAAGGCGACCATGGACCAGACGGTGTCCCGCTCCTTCGCCGGCGACATCGCCGTGTCCGCGCCGTCGTTCGGCGCGGGCGGCAGCGGCCTCAGCCCGAAGCTCGCCCCGGCCATCGCCGAGCAGCCGCAGGTTGCGACAGCCGTCGGCCTGGGCAAGGGCGTCGCGGACGTCGACGGCGAGGGCCGCGCCCTCACCGTCACCGACCCGGCCGCGCTCGCCAGGTCATTCGACCTGGGCACCGTCCGGGGCTCGCTGAACGACCTCGGCACGGACGGCATCGCGATCACCCGCAAGGAGGCCGACAAGCAGCACCTGGAACCGGGCAGCGCCGCCCGACTGGCCTTCACCGACGGCAAGCAGCAGACCTTCACCGTCCGCGCGGTCTACGGCCAGTCGGAGCTCGCGGGGGACTACGTCATCACGCGCGAGGCCTGGGCCCCGCACCGCGCCCAGGACTCCGACACCCTGATCGCCGTCACGTTCAAGGACGGCGTGAGCACGGCCGACGGCAAGGCCGCCGTCTCCAAGGTCGCGGCGGCGTACGGGAATCCGGAGGTGCAGACCCGCGACGAGTACGCGCAGTCGTCCGCCGGCGGCATCGACATGATGCTGACCCTGGTCTACGCGCTGCTGGCCCTCGCCGTGCTGATCGCTCTGCTCGGCATCGCCAACACCCTCACCCTGGCCGTCCACGAACGCACCCGTGAACTGGGCCTGTTGAGGGCCGTCGGACAGACCCGCGCCCAGCTGCGGGCCATGGTCCGGTGGGAGTCCGTCCTGGTCGCGGCGTTCGGCACCGCGGGTGGCCTGGTGCTCGGCGGCTTCCTCGGCTGGGTCCTGGTCGAGGCCTCGGACGGCGCGAGCGACAGCGCGTTCGCGTTCGCCCTGCCCCCGTTCCAGCTCGTCGTCGTGGCCCTGGTGGGCCTCGCCGCCGGAGCGCTCGCGGGCCTGCGTCCGGCCCGCCGCGCCGCACGCCTCGACGTGCTGCGGGCCATCGCCACCGAATGACGTGGTCCGTGCCGTAAGGAGTGACGCGGTCCGTGCCGTACGAGGGGGTGGTCACCGCCCGGTCAGCCGGCAACGGCCGACCGGGCGGGAGCATGTCGGGCCGCGCGGCGGTCCGCCGGGGAGTCCAGCTCGGGGAAGACGTCCGCCACCCGGTACTCGGGAATCGGCGGCAGCGGCAGCGCCGCCGGCGGCGCGGGGAGCGTGAACCACACGACCTTGCCGTCCTCGCCCTGCGGCCGCGCGCCCCAGCTCTCGCTGACCGCGGCGACCAGGGCGAGGCCACGGCCGCAGGTCGCGAGCGGGTCGGTGTCGCACAGTTGCGGCAGGTGCGGGTCGTGGTCGTGCACCGACACCGTGAGGCGGTCGCGCAGCAGCTCGATCTCGACGGTGCACATCTTGTCGGGACCGGCGTGCCGATGGACGTTGGTCAGCAGCTCGGTCACGCCGAGCATCGCCTCGTCGATCAGGGGATCCAGATGCCAGTAGCGCAGCTGCGCCGATACGATCCTGCGGACCTGGCGGATCCGCGACGGCAGGGCCTGGAGCTCCACCGTGCAATGCTTGCTTGGGTGGCTGATCACGGCTGCGACTCCCCGAATTGAAGGTCCGGAAGAAGGCGGAGTACCGAGCCAGCAGAGGGTCGCGTTGTCAGCCGAGGCCCGCCTGCTGCATGTCCGGCGGGCTGGTTCGCAGCGTTATCGCCGGTAAACCCTGAGTAGTGATGTGTGACCAGAGTGACTCAGGGGGTGCGAGCCTGCAACTCGCGCACGCAGTCCCCCAGTCCGCCGCCGACTACGTCAGCCGGCCGCGCGCCCTGCGCACCGCGTCGAGGAACCGACGCGTCGTGGGCGGCCCGCTCTCGCCGGCGAGGCGGGGCACCGCATCGCCGGGTTCATGATCGTCGCCGAGTTTCAGCAGGTAGCGCCTGCCGCCGACATCGGCGAGCGCCCGGTCGCCGGGCGCGAACCAGACCTTGCCGGCGCGGACTTCCTGGAGCGGCGCGCTGTCGATCTCGCTGCCGTAACTCGTGAGCAGTTCGAGACGGCCGCCCTTGATGCGGACCTCGCCTGCCCGGGTGAGCGAGCGAAGCAGCCGCCCTATGCGCACACCCGTCGCCGTGAACTCCGGCTCCGCCATGTCGTCCGCCCCCTTGGTGTGAGCTCTCACCGGCCCCGCGGTGCAGTCTGCCCGCACGAACGCGTCCGCACCAGTGCGCGGGGGAGTGCGCCCGGCAGGGGAAGGGCCGACTCACGCCTTTGTTCCTCGGCACGCCTGTTCCTGCCCTGGGGCAGGCGTTCCTTTGAGTTGCTCAAAGGGATGTTTATGCAGGTGAGAAGCGTGTGGAAGGTGTCTATGATCGGGGCGTCCGACCGGTCGTAAAGACGACGGCCGGGTGTGGACGGCGTCGCACCGGCGCTCGGCACGACGCTAAGGAGCCATGCGGTGAGCACCCCTCGGCAGGACCCGTCAGCCGTGATCCCCCAAGGGCCGGAACCGGTGCCCACGCTGGACGTGGACCACACGGACGCCGCGTACCGAAGCTGGCTCAAAGAAGCCGTACGAAAGGTCCAGGCCGACGCCAACCGGTCGGCCGACACCCACCTCCTGCGTTTCCCGCTCCCCGAGGAGTGGGGCATCGACCTCTATCTGAAGGACGAGTCGACGCACATCACCGGCAGCCTGAAGCACCGGCTCGCCCGCTCGCTGTTCCTCTACGGCCTGTGCAACGGGTGGATCCGGCCCGGCCGCCCCGTCATCGAGGCGTCCAGCGGTTCGACCGCCGTCTCCGAGGCCTACTTCGCGAAGCTCATCGGGGTGCCCTTCATCGCCGTGATGCCCCGCACCACCAGCCCCGAGAAGATCCGCCTGATCGAATTCCACGGCGGCCGGTGCCACTTCGTCGACGACTCGCGCACGATGTACGAGGAGTCGGCGGCCCTCGCGGTCGACACCGGCGGCCACTACATGGACCAGTTCACGTACGCGGAGCGGGCCACGGACTGGCGCGGCAACAACAACATCGCGGAGTCGATCTACCGGCAGCTGGAGCTGGAGCGCTACCCCGAGCCCACCTGGATCGTCGCCACCGCCGGCACCGGAGGCACCTCCGCGACCATCGCCCGGTACGTCCACTACATGCAGCACGACACCCGCGTCTGCGTCGCCGACCCCGAGAACTCCTGCTTCTTCGAGGGCTGGACGACCGGGGACCCGGACGTCACCTGCGACTGCGGCTCCCGCATCGAGGGAATCGGCAGGCCCCGCATGGAGCCGAGCTTCGTGCCCGGCGCGATCGACCGCATGATGAAGGTGCCGGACGCGGCAAGCGTCGCTGCCGTGCGCGCCCTGGAGGGCGCCATCGGCCGCAAGGCGGGCGGCTCGACCGGTACGGGGTTGTGGAGCGCGCTGAAGATCGTCGCCGAGATGGTGGCCGAGGGCAGGACCGGCAGCGTCGTCACCCTGCTGTGCGACCCGGGGGACCGCTACCTCGACAAGTACTACTCCGACCAGTGGCTGGCCCACCAGGGTATGGACATCGCGCCGTACACGCGGACCATCGAGACGCTGCTCGCTACGGGAGTGTGGCCGAGCGCCGACTGAGGCCCGGAACCTGTCTCAACTCGTCCTGGAATCCCGGGAGTTCGCGGCGATCCTGCGGTCGAGCGCGGCCACCGCGTCACGGAACGCCCGGCCGAGTCCGGCTCGGCCGAGCCGCAGCCCCACCCGGAAAGCGGCGGCGCCGTCCGCGGCGAACGTCCACTGCACCCGCGTCCCGCCGGTGCCCGACGGCGTGAGCCGCCACTCCTCGACCAGGGCACGTATCCCCGGCGCGTTGGTCTCGTCCACCCGGTACGCGTACACCGTGTCGGGCTCGGCCGCGAGGATGGTCTCCCGCATGCGCGTACCGCCCCTGAGTCGCACCTCGCGCCCTGTGCCGCCGTCCGTCGGGCGGGCCAGCGTCACGGCGGAGAACCACTCGGGCCAGCCCGTCACGTCTTCGGAGAGCGCCCTGAACACCGCCTGCGGAGGCGCGGACACCTCACGGGCGAAGACCAGGCGCAGCGGCGCGGACTCGGTGAACTCGAGCCCCACGGGCTTCAGTCGGCGTGCCATGGACGTTCAGCCCCCAAGCGGAATCGGGCGGTTGACCGGGCAGAGGTCACCATAGCTGGCGAACCGTCAGATGTCTGTACCTGTTCCGGGCTCGCCCGCGATGACGAGCCGCAGCTCCTCCGAGATCTCCGCGCGCGCGTCCGCGGGCAGCCCCGCGTCCGTCACGAGCGTGTCCACCTGGTCGAGCGAGGCGAACGAACTCAGGCCCACCGTCCCCCACTTGGTGTGGTCGGCGACCACGACGACCCGGCGCGCGGACTGCACGAGGCGCCGGTTCGTCTCCGCCTCCGCCAGGTTCGGCGTCGACAGGCCGGCCTCCAGCGATATGCCGTGCACACCGAGGAACAGCACGTCGAAGTGGAGCGCCGCGATGGCCTGGTCCGCGACCGGCCCCACCAGAGAATCGGAAGGCGTGCGCACGCCGCCCGTGAGGACCACGGTCGCCGCGCCCTGCCGCTGTCCCGACGAGCGCTGCGCACCGTGGAACACGTCCGCCACCCGCACCGAGTTGGTCACCACGGTCAGGTCCGGGACGTCGAGGAGGTGGTGGGCCAGCGCATACGTCGTGGTGCCGCCGGACAGCGCGATGGCCGTGCCCGGCGCCGCCAGGGCCGCGGCGGTCCGCGCGATGTCCTCCTTGGCGCTGAGCTCCAGACCCGACTTCGCCTCGAAGCCCGGCTCGTGCGTGCTTGCTTCCTCCACGGGGACCGCGCCGCCGTGCACCTTCTCCAGGACGCCCTGCCGGGCGAGCGCGTCGAGATCACGGCGGACCGTCATGTCGGAGACGCCCAGCTTGCGAGTGAGCTCGTTGACCCTGACGCCGCCACGGCGCCTGACCTCGTCGAGGATCAAGGCCCGGCGCTGCTCCGCGAGGAGGTTCTGATTCTCGCTCACGTCCTGTCGGATCCCTTCGCCTCGTCACATCCGTCCATGGTCGCCACATCCTCGCACGCGCCACCGACACCCGGACCACTGCCCGCTCGCGTGGGCAGTATGGCGCGCGGTGGCACGGATGGGGGAGATTCGGTGACGAGGGATGCGTAGCGCGGGCGTGAGCGGGGATTCTGATTCCGGCACCACACGCGCACGTCAATCGGGGGATGCTGAACGGTGGAGCGTGACACGGCGGACGAGACCGCCCTCGAACTTCTGGTCCACGGCGTAGGGGGCACCACCCCCGAGGCGATGCTGGGCGACCCGCGCACGGTCCGGGTCTCCGGCGACGACACTGCCGCGGTCTACCGCCGCGCCGACGACGCCGACGCGGAGGAACGCCCCGACGACTACCGGGGCAAGCCCGTCCCCGAGGCATACGTCTGGTGCAACCTCACGTCAGGCAACGGCTCGCGCGCCTTATGGCTGCTGCTCCTGCCGTTCATGGTGGTCAACCTCGCCCACTGGATGCGCCCCAACGCCCACCGCCGCACGCGGACCGTGCGCGCCTACGGACTCCTGGTGCGCCTCGTCGGCCTCAGCCTCACCGTCCTCCTGGTCGCCGCCGCCTGCGAGGTGGCGCTCGACCTGGTGGCCTGGCAGTGCGCGGGCACGCGCGCGTGCTCCGAGGGGCGCTCCTGGCTCGGCTTCCTGTCGGTCGACGCGCACGGACACGGCGGCTGGTGGAGCCAGCCCGGCCGCCGCCTCGCCCTCGCCGCCCTCGTCCCGGCCGCCCTCACCGGACTCCTCTGGTACCTCTCCCACCGCACCTGGGGCGCGTACGAGTCCCAGCAGCCGCTGCCCCACCAGCCCGACCCGGAGGAGGAGGCCCCGACCAACGCGCTGGGCCGGCCGGGGTTCTGGTACGGCCGCCGTCTTGTCGCCCGGCTGCGCGCCGCGCACACCGCCGCGGGCCTGCTCACGGTGGCGGCCGCCGTCGGCACCTCGGCCGCCCGCTTCGACCGGGAGAGCGGCGGCCCCGTCCTCCTCGACGTGCTCGGCCGGATCCTCGACGGCGCGCTCGTCGTGGGCACCGCCATCGTCGTCTGGGTGGTGTGCCGCAGGGGCCGCAGCGAGAACACGGTCGACCGCACCCTCGACCGGACCCTCGTCCGCCTCCTGCCCGCGGCCGCCCTCGCCCTCCTGGTGCTCACGTTCCTTTACGCGGGCTGGTCGCGCCCCGAGTGGCGCTCGCAGGGGCGCCTGCCCGGAGACGCGACGTTCGGCGGGATCGTCCTTGTCCAGGGCGCCGTGATCGTGGCGCTCGCCGTGGTCGCCCACGCCATCCACCGCCGAGCCCGAGACCCCCGTGCGGCCCTGCGCGGCCTCGGCGGACCCGCGACCGCGATGCTCGCCTGCGCCCTGGGCGGTGTGATGTCCGGGGGAGTGTCCCAGCGCGTCGCCGACTGGCTGGACGGCTCCGGCACTCCGGGCGCCGGCGGCACTATCGAGGGGCCCCCCGTCCTGCTGTCCTGGCAGGCCTCGGTGATCCCGCCGCTGCTGATCGTCGTCGCCGTGGTGTGCGCCGTCCTCGCCCAGCGCACCATGCGGCTCAAGCGCCGTGAGACGGCCACCGTCGCGACCGACTACCCGGGGGAGCCCGAGGACGCCGCCCGCACCGGCCGCATCGCGGGCACGCGCGCGCGTGCCGCCCTCACCGACCAGGCGCCCATGATCATCGGCGCGGTCTCCACGGTGACCCTCCTCCTCGGCGCGGGAGCCCTCACGGGCGCGTGGGCGACCCACCAGGTCCCGGGCCGGGCGGCACAGGGCACGTACGACATCGTGGAAGGCGCCGCGCAGACCGCGCAGGCCATGGGCTCCTGGCTCATCGGCCTCGGCTTCATACTCTTCGTCACCTGGGGAAGGCGCGCCTACCGCGACGCGTCGGCCCGCCGCACGATCGGCATCCTGTGGGACGTCGGCACGTTCTGGCCGCGCGCCGCGCACCCCTTCGCGCCGCCCTGCTACGCGGAGCGCGCCGTGCCCGACCTGACCTGGCGCATGGCCACCTGGACCCGCACCACGGGCGGCCGCCTCGTCCTGTCGGGGCACTCCCAGGGCAGCGTCCTCGCCGCCGCGGCCGCCTGGCAGCTGCACCCCACGGTCCGCCGACGCGTCGCCCTGCTCACCTACGGCTCGCCCCTTGAGCGGCTCTACGGCCGCTGGTTCCCGGCCCACTTCGGCCCCGCCGCGCTCGGCGCCCTGCACCGTCAGGTCGACTGCTGGCGCAACCTGCACCGCACCACCGACCCGATCGGCGGCCCCGTCCGGCTGCCCGGCGAGGACGGCCCCCAGGTCGACCACCCGGCGCTGAAGGACCCCCTCGCCTACGGCCGCACCGAGCAACACCCGCTGCCCGCACCGATCCTGGGCCACTCCGACTACCAGGCCGACCCCGTCTTCGCCGAAGAACGGGCCCGCCTCCTCGCCAGGCTGCGCCCGGAAGTCCCGGCGCCACGCCCGGACGGCGAGCCCGCCGCGACTCAGGGCAGCTCGGGCAAGTCGTCCTCGTAGAGCAGGGTCAGGTCGTCCGTGCTCGGCTCGGCGAGCTGGGCGACCCGGCCCGCGTGGCGCTCGACCATCGACTCGAAGGTCTGACGCGCGGTGCGGCCGTTGCCGAAGGCGGGTCCCTTCGGGAGCGCCGTGAAGTGCTTCAGGAGGGCTTCGGACGCGCCCTCGCCGAGCCGGTACTCGTGCTCGTCGGCCTGCTGCTCCACAATCCGCAGCAGCTCCTCGGGCGCGTAGTCGGAGAACGTGATGGTGCGTGAGAAACGGGACGCCACACCGGGGTTGACCGAGAGAAAGCGCTCCATCTCGGAGGTGTAGCCCGCGACGATCACCACGACGGAGTCGCGCTGGTCCTCCATCAGCTTCACCAGCGTGTCGATCGCCTCACGCCCGAAGTCACGGCCCGAGTCCTCGGGGGACAGGGCGTACGCCTCGTCGATGAACAGCACGCCGCCGGTGGCCCGTTGAAAGGCCTCCTGCGTGCGGATGGCGGTCGAACCGATGTGCTCACCGACCAGGTCGACCCGGGACACCTCGACGAGATGGCCCTTCTCCAGGACACCGAGCGAGGCGAGGATCTCCCCGTACAGGCGCGCCACGGTGGTCTTTCCGGTGCCGGGGGAGCCCGTGAACACCAAGTGCCGCCTGACGGAAGCCGCCTTGAGGCCTGCCTGCTGCCGGCGCCGGCCCACCTCGATCATGTCCGTCAGGGCGCGCACCTCGCGCTTGACGCTCTCCAGGCCCACCAGGGTGTCGAGTTCACCGAGGACATCGGCCGACGTACGCGTCGTGTCCGGCGCCTCTGTCTCGGGTGCCGGAACACGCTGGTCGGGCAGCGCGCTGAGCAGTCCCACGGTCTGCGTGGCCTTCTGGACGCCGGGCACCGGAACGGGCTGCCCCGCGGAGCGCACCCCGCCGCTCTCGTCGCTGGTGCAGCCCTCGACGACGGGACCGTCCTCGGCGAATTCGTAACCGCCGCGCGAACACCGTTCCGTACGGCACTTCTTGAGCGTCGTGCGGCAGCCGTCGATGATGTGGAAGCCGTAGCCCTCGCTCCCGGTGACGCGGCAGCCGTGGAAGCTGCCCCGGCCCCCGGCCGACACGTAGAAGCCGGCCTCGGCGGGGGAGGTGACCGTGCAGCGCTCGATCGTCGGGTCGGCGCCCTTGGTGACGATCACGCCCGTCTGGACGGCGTCCACAGTGCAGTTGGCGAGGGTCCCGCCACTCCCGTGATCACGGAACCAGGCACCCGTCGCGGCCTCCCTGATCCGGCAGTCGTCCAGCTGGGCCGTGGCGCCGTCGCTCACCGACACGGCCGTGTTGCGGACTTGGGAGAGATCGCTGTCGACGACGTCCACGCGGGAGCCGCGGTCAAGCACGAAGAGGGCGTCGGGCACGTCGTGCACCCGGCACGCGTCGAGCACGGCGGTCGCGCCGTCGCTCACCCACACCGCCGGATAGTCGCCCGTACTGTCGTGGATCTCGCACTGGTTGGCGTCCACGCGCGTGCCCGGGTCCCACACGGACAGACCGTTACGCCCGAACCGGCGCACCGTCGAGCGGGTCAGCGTCAGAACCGACCGGGAGCGCAGGTCGATCGCGTTCTCCGGGATCTCGTGGATACGGCAGTCGGAGAGGGTGAGCACCGCGTCCGTGTCGAGCGTGACACCGTCCGCCGTGGTGCGGTGCACATCGCAGTCCGTGAGGTGCGCCGTGGCGCCCCCGGCGATCTGCACGCCGGTGCCCTTGACCTCGTACACCTCACAGCCGACGGCCTCCAGGCCGCTGTGCTCGCCGGTGACGGACAGTCCGGAACCCGACGCGTGATGCACCCGGCAGCGCTCCAGGCGGGGGTGCGCGCCGCCGCGTACGGCGACTCCGGCCTGGCCCGCCGAGACGACTTCGCACTCCTCGAAGACACCGCCCCCGCCGTCGAGCACGGCGATGCCGATGCCTCCGGGGTTGTCGACGGTGCAGCGCCGCACGGTGGGCCGCGCGCCGCCCCGCACCTCTATGCCGGCCGCCGAGCGCGTGACGATCCGCAGATCGCAGAGCTCCGGAGCGCCTTCCTCCACCAGGAGTGCCGGGGCCGCCGAGTCCTGCCCCTCGACATGCAGATCGATGACGGTCGCGGACGCGCGCACGGTGAGCGGCACCCCGTCGACCGGGGCGATCCGCACGGACCCGGGCGAGCCCTCCGGACCGCGCAGCGTCACCGCGCGCTCCACGACGAGGTTCTCTCTGTACGTGCCCGATGCCACGGTGAGCACATCGCCGTCGCCCGCGGCCTCCAGGGCCGCGGCGAGCGATCCGTACTCCCCAGTGCGGCGCCGCCACCGCGACGTGCCGGTGTGCGTCACCTGGACCGTGCCCTGTGCCATGGCTTTGTCGTGCCCCCACCTCGTCGTACGCGGGTCCTCGCTGCGTTACCCGCGGCGAAGGTGGGTCCACCGTAGCGTGCGCGAAGGACGGGAGTTGACCGGAGCGGAAGGCCGCTCAGCTGCCGGTCCCTGTCCTGCCCCAGTCCGGGCCCGCGTTGTCCCAGGCGCGGTCCCAACGGTCGTACCGGCGGCGCACCATGCGCCACACGACCAGGCGCCGGGCGCCCTCGACGAGCCCCGCCACGGCCGCCGCGGTCCCGAATCCGGCCAGCGCGGCGTGTGTTGTCGCCGTCGCGTTGTCCAGCGGGCGGCCGGCGACCTGACCCGTGGCATCGACCCACAGCGTGAACCGGTCGCCCGGATGCGGGGTCTTGAGGCTCGACAGGACGCGACCCGTGTGCTTGACGCCGTCGGGTCCCTTCCAGCCGGCGACGACCCTGCTGTGCGCGTCTCTCGCCGTGGACGTCTCGGGGTCGGGGTCCAGCGGCGGCTGGGGCAGCTTCCGTACGACCGTCGCCGGAACTTCCCGTCGTTCCTTGCGCTGTTCCTGCACGGACTGCATCAGGGCGCCGTGCGCCAGTGTCCCCGTCGCGACGCCGATGAGCGGTGCGACAACGACGATCAGCAGCAGCGCCACCAGTGCGACCCAGGCCTCGGCGAGGTCGGTCGCGCGGCGCAGCGGATTGTGCCGCCAGCGCCAGAGACCGGCGATTGCCCGCACAGCCAGCACCCCCTTCCGCCTCCGTCTTAACCGTGAACGGCACGACTCACGCGCGGGTGGGGCGAAGAGAGAGCGAAATCACCCCACTCGACGAAGCTCTCCGCCTGTCCCTCTCTCCATGTCTTTCCATTGTGCTCCAACGACCGTGTTCCGGCGCGGGGTTCCCCACGCGGCCACGCGTCAGCCCAGGATCGTGACCGCGTCACCGATCCGGACCGTCCCGGTCGTCTCCGGGACCAGGTTCGTCCCGAAACACAGCTGGTCACCGAAGCGGCGGTGGCGTGCGAGCGTCCGCAGCGGCTCCTTGCCACGCTCCGAAGTCGACTGGTTCGTGGTGGTCACCACGCAGCGGCCGCTCTTCTTGGTGATACGGAACGTGACGTCGCCGATCGAGATGCGTGACCAGTCGTCCTCCGCCCAGGGCGCGGTGCCGTCCACCACGACGTTCGGCCGGAAGCGGTTCATGGGCAGCGGGCCCTCGTCCGCGTGATCACCCTGCGCGATGAGGGAGTTGAGGGCGTCCAAGGAGGACAGGGTGGTGAGCAGCAGCGGATACCCGTCGGCGAAGCTGACCGTCTCGCCGGGCTTCGCGTACTCGGGGTCGATGGGGCGCCGCGTCGCCGGGTCGTCGAGGTGGACGAGCCGCACGTCGGCCTCAAGGTGCGCGCTCCACCAGGTGTGCGCCGCGTCGTCGGCCGGAACGGCCTCGACCTTGTCCCCGAAGATGTTCACCGTGGTCGTCCCGCCCGGCCGGGGCACCGGCACGGTCAGGGGAGCGCGGCCGGGTGCCGACATGCGCAGACCGTCGCCGTCCGGGGTCTCGGCGGAAGTGAGCGCGAGACGCGGGTGCTGGCGCTGGGTGACGACCTTGCCCGAGGCATCGATGAGCACCCACCGGCGGTCTCCTGCAAGACCCCACGGTTCCACGGCCGCCTCGCGCGGCGCGCGCCCCCGAACCGACTTCAGTGGGTGTATGTGAATCGAGTGAAGCGAGGCATTCGGCATGGGGCCATCCTGCCAGCCGGCACGGACAGCCCCATGTCCGGAAGATCAATAACCGCGGTACTGCTGACGGTTGTACGGATCCTCGTAGGGCGCGGCAGGGCGGGGCGCCGCGGGGCGCATGGCCTCGTAGCCGGTGCCGGGCGCCGGGCGCTGCTGCTGTTGTTGCGGCTGCTGCATGCCCGCGTAGCCGCGGGGCCCGGAGGCCTGCTGCGGGATGTACGGCGCCGGCGCGTGCTGGAGCGGCGCCTGCTGCGGGGTCGCGTAACCGTACTGGGGCATGGGAGCGGAGGGCGCGGCCGGCAGCGCGGGAAGCGCGGACGGGAGCGCGGGCAGATGACTGCCGGTGTCGTACATGGCAGGAACCCGGATCGGGGCGATCTGGGGTGTGCCCCGCTCTGCGACGAGGGAGTCGTAGATCGGAGTGTCCGGGAAGGACGGCGCGGAGTAGTAACCGCCGCCATAGGTGGAGCGGGGGGAGGTCATGGCACATAAGTTAAGCCCACGATGTGCTGGTTGGGGAGACCGATAAGAGGGTTGTTTTGCGTGTCGGCAGTGACTCGCGATCCCCAATGCGAGCGAACTTGGCAAAATCGGTCGTCGTCCAGCGTTCGGATCGTGTAAAGGCGAGTTCTGATGGGTTACCGGCGGTTGGCCAGTGATCATCAAACGCCGGCCCCTGTGCCGCTTTCGGTCGCGGGGAATAGGTTGACCAGGAAGCCGGAGATCTCTGTTGGGGGCGGACATGCCAATGTCTAAGGGTTCGAATGTCGTCGTGGCGGCGCCGGCCGTGCGGATCGAATTGGGGTGGCGTTCAGGTGCGGGGGTGCCCGACGCGGACGCCTCCGCGCTGTTGCTCGTCTCCGGAAAGGTCCGTTCGGACGCGGACTTCGTCTTTTACAACCAGCCGGCGCACGCCTCGGGGGCGGTACGTCACGAGGGCAAGCGGAGCGCGGACGGCCAGGTGACCGACACGATCTCGGTCGACCTCGCGCGCGTGGAGCCCGCGATCGAGAACGTGGTGCTCGCCGCGTCGTCGGACGGCGGCTCGTTCGGGCAGGTCCCCGGGCTGTACATCAGAGTCCTCGATGCGGCGAACGGCGCCGAGATCGCGCGCTACGACAGCGCCGACGCGAGCATGGAGACCGCCTTCGTCCTCGGCGAGCTCTACCGGCGCCAGGGCGCCTGGAAGTTCCGCGCCGTCGGCCAGGGATACGGCAGCGGTCTGGCGGGCCTGGCCACCGACTACGGGATCACGGTCGACGAACCCCAGACACCCGCGCCGACACCCGCACCCGTATCGGCACCCGCGGTCACGCCCGCCCCCGCACCGCCCGTCGCGGCCCCTGTCACCGCGCCGCCGCCTCCGCCCCCCACCGCACCCCCGCAGCAGCCCGTCCGCCTCACCAAGGTGACGCTCACCAAGGCGGCGCCGTCCGTCTCCCTCGCCAAGCAGGGCGGCACGTCGGGCGCGATGCGCGTGAACCTCAACTGGGAGGTGCGCAAGCAGTTCAAGGGGTGGGGCAGCAAGCTGGGCCGCGCCGTTGCGCAGCACGCGGACCTCGACCTGGACCTGTGTGCCCTCTACGAACTCACCGACGGCCGCAAAGGCGTCGTCCAGGCCCTGGGCAACGCGTTCGGCGCCCTGAACCGGCCGCCGTACATCCACCTCGACGGCGACGACCGCACCGGCGCCGTCTCCAGCGGCGAGAACCTGACGATCAACCTCGACCACATGAAGGACCTGCGGCGCGTCCTCATCTTCGTCACGATCTACGAAGGCGCCCGCAGTTTCGCGGACCTGCACGCGACCGTCACGCTCCAGCCCCAGTTCGGCGCGGCCGTCGACTTCTCCCTGGACGAGTGCACCGTGCCGTCGACGGTGTGCGCCCTCGCGCTCATCACGAACACGGGCAGCGACCTGACCGTGCAGCGCGAGGCCCGCTACCTCGTGCCCGAGCGCGGCGTGAGCCCGCAGCGCACCGTCGACTACGCCTACGGGTGGGGCATGAACTGGACGCCGGGCAGAAAGTAGCGCCCCGGTCGGCTACTGCCGCTCCGGCGCGGGGTGCGGCCTGGAATACGTACGTCCCTTCCAGGCCGCACCCCGCCCCCTGTAGTGCTGCACCGCGGAGTCGACCGTCATGAGGAGATACAGGAACGCGGTACCCGGCAGCAGCGGCGCCGGCCACAGCGGCTGCGCGTAGTACCGCAGCATCGGAACGTACGTCGCGGTCATGAGCAGCCAGGCGAGCCCGCCGAGCAGCGCGGTGAGCCCATGTCCCGTGGCGAGTCCGGCGACGAGCGCGCCCGGCGGCGCCAGGTAGACGAGCGCGAGGCCGGCCACGGTCCCGGCGAGGAGCAGCGGATTGTGGCGCAGCTGGGCGTAGGCGCTGCGCGACACCATGCGCCACAGGTCGCCGAGCCGCGGGTACGGGCGGACGCTGTCGACGCGGTCGGCGAGGCCCAGCCAGATGTGGCCCCCTGCGCCCTTCACCGCCCGCGCGAGCGCGACGTCGTCGATGACGGCGTGCCGGATCGAGTCGGGGATCGCGGCGCGTTCGGCGGCCCGGGCGCTCAGGAGCACACAGCCGCCGGCCGCTGCCGCCGTGCGCGAGCCCTTCCGCGCGATCCAGCGGAACGGGTACAGCTGGGCGAAGAAGTACACGAAGGCCGGGACGACGAGCCGCTCCCACACGCTCTCCACGCGCAGCCGCGCCATCTGCGAGACGAGGTCGAAGCCGCCCGTGCGGGCCGCCTCCACCAGCTCCCGCAGGCTGTCCGGCCCGTGCGCGATGTCCGCGTCGGTCAGGAGCAGATATTCGGGATCACGCGCGCGTGCCAGGCCGATCCCGTGGCGCACCGCCCACAGCTTGCCGGTCCAGCCCGCCGGCGGTTCGCCCGGTGAGTCGACCGTGAGGGGCAGCCCGCCGTGCCGCAGGGCCAGCTCCCTTGCCAGGGTTCCGGTGCCGTCCGTGCTGCCGTCGTCGATCAGGAAGACCTCGGCCCGCCCCGGATAGTCCTGCGCGAGCAGCGAGGGCAGGCTGTCCGGGAGGACCGCCGCCTCGTCGCGTGCGGGGACGACGACACACACCGAGGGCCACTTGGCCGGCTCCGTACGCGGGGGCAGACGCAGGTCCGTGCGCCAGAAGAAGCCCTGCCCGGCCAGCAGCCACACCCACGCGGCCAGCGATGCTGCGGTGATCCACACAACGGCGTCCATCCGCCGCAGTCTGCCCCACCGCCCGCTCGCTGTGAGGGCCATCGTCTATGGTTTCCGGGTGAAGATCGCGCTCATGGACTCGGGAATCGGACTCATCGCGGCCGCTGCCGCGGTACGGCGCCTGCGGCCCGACGCCGGGCTCGTCCTCTCCTCCGACCCCGACGGGATGCCCTGGGGGCCGCGTAGCCCGCAGGGCATCACCGAGCGGGCCCTGGCCGTCGCCGAGGCCGCCGCGGAGTACGGCCCCGACGCGCTCATCGTCGCGTGCAACACCGCCTCGGTCCACGCCCTGCCGGCGCTGCGGGCCCGTCTCGAACCCGGGATCCCCGTCATCGGCACGGTCCCCGCGATCAAGCCGGCCGCCGCCGGCACCGGACCTGTAGCCATCTGGGCCACCCCCGCCACCACCGGAAGCCCCTACCAGCGGGGACTGATCCGGGACTTCGCGGACGGGGTGGAGGTCACCGAGGTGCCCTGCCCGGGGCTCGCCGACGCCGTGCAGCACGCGGACGAGGGCGCCATCGACAGGACGATCGCTGCCGCCGCAGCGCTCACCCCGCGCGATGTAAGGGCCGTCGTCCTGGGCTGCACCCATTACGAACTCGTGGCGGAACGCATCCGCGCCGCCGTCCAGCAGCCCGGCATGCCGCCGCTCGCCCTGCACGGCAGCGCAGGGGCCGTCGCCGCGCAGGCGCTGCGCAGGATCGGCGCCGGGCCCGGCGCCGAGACCGGTGCGCAGGGCGCCCTCACCGTCCTCCTCAGCGGCCGCACCTCCGCGCTGCCGCCCGCCGCACTCGTGTACGCGGAGGGCAGGCTGCTCCAGGCCGCCGTCAGCCACGCACAGTGACCAAGTGGCCCGGACTTCGGGCGTGACCCAGGCGCACCGGGGCTTTACGCAATCACTCTCCGCAGCCCAGTGCCTTCACTGCGGAACATGAGTAGTCTCGTTTTCATGAGGCACCACTCCGGTAGTGAGCGGCGCGCGTCCGCCGCCCCCGAGGTCTGGACAGGCCGTGCACGCAATCGCGTGCAGTGGCTGGCAGCGCTGGGCGGCGCCGCGTGCCTGGCGCTCGGCATCGAGATCGCCGTGGCTGCCCAGTGGACTTCCGGGATCGTCGCGCTGGTGATGTCGGTGGTCGGCTGCATCGCCGCGGGTCTCCTGATCCTGTTCGGCACCCTTGCCTTCGTCCATGTGGCCGTGAAGGTCGACAAGGACTACCTGGAAGTGCGGTGCGGCCACATAGGAGTCCCGCGCCGCCGCATCCTGCTCGCCCATGTGGCGGGAGCCGAGTTCGAACCCAGCGTCACGCCACGGCAGTGGGGCGGCTGGGGCTACCGCTGGCGTCCCGAGCAGGGCACGGCCGTCATCGTCCGGCGTGGCGAGGGCGTCGTTCTGATCATGGTCGACGGCAGGAAGTTCACGGTGACCGTGGACAACGCCGAGGCGGCGGTGCGCGCCATTCACGCCAGGCTCAAGCCGGCCTCGATGGGCCCCGCGGTCTGACGGCACCCGCACCCTTACACACGGCCGCTCCGGACACGCACCGGGGCGGCCGTAGTGCTGTCCGGGGGCTCGTCGCCCCAGGGTCTCGCCGTCGCCACCCCCGCGAGCAGGCCCGCGCCTGCGGTGACGGTCGTGAAGCTCAAGGCGTTGCCGAGCGTCGCCATACCGGCGAGAGCGGTCAGGGCCGCGCCCGCCGTCAGGACCACCGGCGTGGAGCGCGCCGACCGCCACAGGACGTACAGGAGCCAGCAGAACACCGCGGCAAGGAGGCAGACGCCTACGAGTCCCTGTTCGGCGGCCTGCTGGAGCGGGGCGGAGTGCGGCTTGCCGTCGGGCAGCAGCGTCTCGCCGACCGTGGGGCTGAGCTCTCCGAAGCGGCCCGGGCCGCTGCCGAGGCCGGGATCGGACTCGGCCAGGCGCAGCGCGTCCTGCCACAAAAGGATCCGGTGCTGCGTGAGCTGCCCCTCCAAGGAGGCGGTGAGTCCCGAGGGCAGTACGCCCTTCAGCAGAGCCAGGGAAACTCCGGTCACCAGCCCGGTCATGACGCCGAGACCGGCGAGGCCGACGCCCCTGTGGTGCCGCATCATGGCCGAGGCGAGGGAGCACAGCAGCACGCCCGTGCACGCGGTGACACCGGCGATCGATCCGACGGCGGCGGCCGCCGCGACCGTGCCGCCGGCCAGCAGGAACAGGGCCGCGCGCACGGGCAGGCGCCGCGCCGCCCAAGCCGCGCAGCAGGCCCCGCCGGTGGAGAGCGCGAGGAGTGCGGCCGTCGCGCCGGTGCGGCCGAGCGGAGAACCCGTGTCGGGCGCGGGCACCGCGTGCGGTGATGCGAGCGCGAGCCCGAGTCCCGCGAAGGCCGCCGCACAGGGCGCCGCCATGGGCAGCAGCGCGCCGGAGATCCGGCCGCACGCGTAGCCCGCCGCGACGGCCAGCACCGCGAGCAGCACGCCCTCGGGCCTGCCCGCGCGGGCGGTCGCGGTGATCAGCGACCAGACAGCGCACGCCCCGAGCGCGACGATGCCCAACGCGTCGGCGACATTGCGCCGCTCGTACTCCGCCGACGGACCGGCCGCCGACGACATCCCCGTGGTCCCCACCACCCCGTCGCCCCCCGACTGTGACGGGCCCCGAGTGGCATGGCCGGATCCGGCCGTTCCTCGGGGACTAGGGCACACCGTAACGGCTGATGCACCGGTTTGTGCACGGGTTGCGCAGGAACGATGCTGCACGCAGTGGTCCGCGTGGCGGCCACGACCCCCGCGGACCGCCGTGTCGCCCGGCAGACGACCCGCCGTACACTCCCCGAGTGACCGCCACCGCAACCTCCGTAGACGAGCCGGAACAGCTCGATCCGCAGTCGGCGCCCGCCTCGCGCCGGGCACGCCTGCCGCGACGGATCGCTCCGGCCGCCGCCGCGGTGCTCTCCGGAGTGCTGCTGTACGCCGGCTTCCCGCCTCGTGAACTGTGGTGGCTCGCGCCCCTGGCCCTCGCGCTCTTCGGGGCGTCCGTGTACGGGCGGCGGATGCGCGCGGGGTTCGGCCTCGGCTTCCTCATGAGCCTCGGCTTCCTCGTGCCGCTCCTGTCGTGGACGGGCGTCGACGTCGGGCCGCTGCCGTGGCTGGCCCTCGCCCTCGCCGAATCGCTGGTCATGGCCCTGGCCGGTCTCGGCATCGCCTACGTCTCTCGGCTGCCGCTGTGGCCGCTGTGGGCCGCGGGCGTGTGGATCGCGGACGAGGCGCTGCGGGCACGTTTCCCGTTCGGCGGCTTCCCTTGGGGCAAGGTCGCGTTCGGTCAGCCCAGTGGCTTGTTCCTGCCGCTCGCCTCGCTGGGCGGCACCCCGCTCCTGGGATTCGCCGTCGTCCTGTGCGGCTTCGGCCTCACCGCTCTCGCGCTGCGCCTCAAGGACGTACGCGGCGTACGTGACCGGGGTGTGGCCGTCGCCGCCGCGTTCACCGTAGCGCCCGTCATCGCCGGAGCGGCCGCGGCGCCCCTCGTCTCCACCGCGGCCGAGCACGGCACCGCGCGCGTCGCCGTCATTCAGGGCAACGTGCCGCGGATGGGCCTCGACTTCAACTCCCAGCGCCGGGCCGTGCTCGACTACCACGTACGGGAGACGATGAAGCTCGCCACGAAGATCAAGGCGGGCCAGGTCAAGAAGCCCGACCTCGTGCTGTGGCCGGAGAACTCCTCCGACATCGACCCCTACGTGAACCCCGACGCGTACGCCGAGATCGACAAGGCGGCCAGGGCGGTCGGCGCGCCCGTCTCCGTCGGCGCCGTCGTCACCGCCAAGGACGGCACGCCCCGCAACCGGCAGATCCTCTGGGACCCGAAGACGGGCCCCGGCGCCGTCTACGACAAGCGGCAGCTCCAGCCCTTCGGCGAGTACATGCCGTACCGGAGCTTCTTCCGCATCTTCAGCAAGGACGTCGACCGCGCGGGCAACTTCGTGGCCGGCGAGAAGCCGGTCGTGTTCGATATGGCGGGCACCAGGATCGGGCCCGTGACCTGCTACGAGGCCGCGTTCGACTCCGTGGTACGCGACCAGGTGAAGGCGGGCGCGCAGATCCTCTCCGTGCCCAGCAACAACGCCACCTTCGACCGCAGCCAGATGACCTACCAGCAGCTCGCCATGGACCGGGTACGCGCCGTGGAGCACGGCCGCGCCGTGATGGTGCCGGTGACCAGCGGCGTCAGCGCGGTCATCAGGCCCGACGGGTCCGTCGCCCAGCACACCGGCATGTTCGTCGCCGACACCCTGGTCGCCGACGTGCCCAAGCGGACCTCGCTGACCCTCGCCACGCGCCTGGGCGGATGGCCTGAGCTCCTGCTCGTGGCCATCGGCGTGGGCGGTCTCGGCTGGGCGGTGGTGCGCTCCCGCCGGGGCGGGTCCGCCGCCGGATAGGGTCGCAGGCATGGCTACTCCAGAGTTCATCCGCAGGATCCGTGCCACCGCGGGCCACCAGCTCCTCGTGCTGCCCGGCGTGAGCGCCGTCGTCTTCGACGACGACGGCAGGGTCCTTCTCGGGCGGCGCGCCGACACCGGCAATTGGGCGGTCGTCGCCGGAATTCCGGAGCCGGGTGAGCAGCCTGCCGCGGCCGCCGTACGCGAGGTGTACGAGGAGACGGGCGTCGAGTGCGTGCCCGAGCGGGTCGTCCTGGTGAAGACCCTCAAGCCGGTGACGTACCCGAACGGCGACCAGTGCCAGTTCACGGACACGACCTTCCGCTGCCGGGCGACCGGCGGCGAGGCCCGGGTCAACGACGACGAGTCCCTCGAAGTGGGCTGGTTCGCGCTGGACTCGCTGCCGCCGCTGGGCGACTTCTGCCTGCTCCGGATCAAGCAGGCGGCCTCCGACGGGCCGACATGGTTCGAGACCATGTCCGAGCGCTGAAGTATGTGTGCTGACCACATCGGGCGGGGCGCGAGCGCTGCCTAGGGTGCGGAGCATGACCGCGCCCAACGCACCCCTCACCGCGCCGCTCGATCTCGGCGGCCGCATCGCACTCGTCACCGGCGCCGCAGGCGGCATCGGCCGCGCCTGCGCGCTGCGGCTCGCCGCGGCCGGGGCCAAGGTGAGAGCGGTCGACCGGGACCGGGAGGGCCTTGAGGCGCTGGCCGAGCAGGCCGGCGCCACCCCCGGCGGTATCGAGCCGCGCGTCCTCGACCTCACCGACCTGGACGCGGCCGAGGAGTGCGCCGCGGGCGCCGACATCCTGGTCAACAACGCGGGCATCCAACTGGTGCGCCCCATCGAGGAGTTCCCGCCGGACGTCTTCCACACCGTCCTGACGGTGATGCTGGAGGCACCCTTCCGCCTGGTCCGCGGCGCCCTGCCGCACATGTACGAGCAGGGCTGGGGCCGCATCGTGAACCTCTCCTCGGTCCACGGCCTGCGCGCCTCCGCGTTCAAGTCCGCGTACGTCGCCGCCAAGCACGGCCTCGAAGGGCTCTCCAAGACCGCCGCGCTCGAAGGCGCTCCGCACGGCGTCACCTCGAACTGCGTGAACCCCGCCTACGTCCGCACGCCGCTGGTCGAGAAGCAGATCGCCGACCAGGCCGCAGCCCACGGCATCCCCGAGGAACGGGTCCTGGCCGAAGTCCTGCTCCAGGACAGCGCGCTCAAGCGGCTCATCGAACCCGAAGAGGTCGCCGAGGCGGTCGCGTACCTGTGCAGCCCACAGGCCTCTTTCATCACCGGGACGTCGCTCGTCCTGGACGGCGGCTGGACCGCACACTGATCACCCTCGCGGGTGGCGGCGATTGTCTGATCCACTGAGTTGTCCACAGGGCTGGCGGGGCCGGCCGTACGGCGGGTAATCCTGTTGAGCATGAAGCACGATCCAGCACAGTCCCCGTCAGGCCCCGCAGGCCCTGAACGCCCCGCGTCGAGTGCCGAGGCGCCGTTCCTCGAGCTCCTCGCCCGGGGCGCGTCAGCCGACGCCTACGAACAGCCCGTGCTGGTCGCCCGCGCCGAGGGCGAACCGCAGGGGCGGATCGACGCCCTCGAACACGCCAAGGGGCTCGCCCTGCGGGTCCGCGCCGACCTCGAAGGCAGGCGCCGCCGCGAGGCGGAGCTGTCCGCGCTCTTCGAGACCGCCCACGACCTCGCCGGCCTGCGCGACCTGGGCGCCGTCCTCCAGGCCATCGTGCAGCGCGCCCGCTCCCTCCTCAGCACGGACGTCGCCTATCTGACGCTGAACGACCCGGCCAGGGGCGACACCTACATGCGGGTCACCGAGGGCTCCGTCGCCGCGCGCTTCCAGCAGCTCAGGCTCGGCATGGGCGAGGGGCTCGGCGGACTCGTCGCCCAGACCGCCCGGCCGTACGTCACCGAGGACTACGCGCAGGACATCCGCTTCAAGCACACGCGCACCATCGACACCGGAGTCCACGACGAGGGCCTCGTCGCGATCCTCGGCGTGCCGCTGATGCTCGGCCCCCATGTCATCGGCGTGCTGTTCGCCGCCGACCGGCGCGCGCGGGTCTTCGAGCGGGAGCAGATCGCGCTGCTCGGCTCCTTCGCGGCGCTCGCCGCGGCCGCCATCGACACCGCGAACCTTCTCTCGGAGACCCGGGAGGCGCTCGGTGAGCTGGAGCGCGCCAACGAGATCATCCGGGACCGCGGCGACGTCATCGAGCGCGCGTCCGACGTCCACGACCGCCTCGCCGAACTCGTCCTGAGGGGCGGCGGCGTCCACGACGTGGCGGCGGCCGTCTCCCAAGTCCTCGACGGGACCGTGGAGTTCGCCGACGTGGTCACCGCCCCCGACAAACCCCTCGACGCCTCCCGCGCCGACGGGCACGCCGTGCGGGACGGGGACGACTGGGTCGCCGCCGTCGCTGCGGGTGGTGAACTCCTCGGCGCGCTCGTCCTGCGCGGCCACCCGGGGCTCGACCCCGTCGACCAGCGCACCCTGGAGCGGGCCGCGATGGTCACCTCGCTCCTGCTGCTCGCCCGGCGCTCCGCCTCCGAGGCCGAACAGCGTGTACGGGGCGAGCTGTTGGACGACCTGCTCGACGCGCGGGACCGGGATCCGCGGCTGCTGCGGGAGCGGGCCGCGCGGCTGCACGCCGACCTGGACGCCACCCATGTGGTCCTGGCCGCGCGACTGGAGACCCCGGGCGCCGACGCCGAACAGGAGGCCGCCGCCCGGCGCCGCCTGTGGTCCGCCGCGTCCCATCTCGCCGCCACCCGGCACGGGCTCGCCGCCGCGCGTGACGGGGGTACGGTCCTGCTGCTTCCCCTGAGAACGGGGGACCGGGCCTCCGACCTCGCCCGCCGCACCGCCAAGCACCTCTCCGCCGCGGTCCACGAGCAGGTCACCGTCGGCGCGTCGGCGCCCGTGGAGGACCTGACCACCCGCACCGACACCGTCGCCGCCGCGTACGCGGAGGGGCAGCGCTGCCTGGACGCCCTGCGCCTGCTCGGCAGAGACGGCGAGGGCGCCGCCGCGGAGGACTTCGGCTTCCTCGGCCTGCTGCTCGCGGAGAGCCGGGACATCTCAGGGTTCGTCGAACGCACCATGGGCGAGGTCGTGACGTACGACCAGCGCAGGGGGACCGACCTCGTGCGCACGCTCGACGCCTACTTCGCCTCGGGCATGAGTCCCGCCCGCACCAAGGACGCGCTGCATGTGCACGTGAACACGGTGGCACAGCGCCTGGAACGAATAGGGCGCCTGCTCGGCCCGGACTGGCAGTCGCCCGCGCGTGCCCTTGAGATCCAACTCGCTTTGCGGCTGCACCGGTTGGCCGGGGCGGTATCGGGCTGACGCCGGGGCGTGGTGAGCTGGGTGCTGCGTGGCGTGCGGCGTGCCTCGCATGACGGCGAGGCCCCCGTACGCGGGGGTGCGTACGGGGGCCGGGGGAGCGGTGGCCGGGTCAGGCGGGGCGGGCGTCCGCCGTGCGGGCCGCGGCCGCCTGCTCGCCAGCGGCGCTGTCCTCCTCGATGTGGGCCAGATCGCGGTGCCGGGTCTCCTTCGCGACGCCCACGGCGATGAGCGTCAGGACGGCGGCGGCGATCACGTACAGGGCGATCGGGGTGGAGTTGCCGTAGTCGGCGAGGAGCGCCGTGGCGATGAGCGGCGCGGGTGCTCCCGCGGCGACCGAGGCGAACTGCGCGCCGATGGAAGCACCCGAGTAGCGCATCCGCGTCGCGAACATCTCGGAGAAGAAGGCCGCCTGCGGCGCGTACATCGCCCCGTGCAGTACGAGGCCCACGGTCACGGCGAGGATCAGGTTCCCGAAGCCGCCGGTGTCGATGAGCGAGAAGAACGGGAACATCCACAGGCCCACGCCCGCGGCCCCGAGCAGGTACACGGGCCTGCGCCCGACCCGGTCGGAGAGCGCGCCCCAGGCCGGGATGACCGCGAAGTGCACGGCGGACGCGATGAGTACGGCGTTCAGCGCGGTCTGCCTGGAGACGCCGGCCGATGTGGTGGCGTACACGAGTATGAAGGCGGTGATGACGTAGTAGCTGATGTTCTCGGCCATGCGGGCGCCGATGGCGACGAGGACGTCACGCCAGTGGTGGCGCAGCACGGCGACGAGCGGCGTCTTCTCGCTCGCGCCGCCCTGCGCGGCCTTGCGCGCCTCGGCCCGGGCCAGCGCCTCCTTGAAGACAGGTGACTCATCGACAGAGAGACGTATCCACAGGCCGACCATGACGAGGACACCGGACAGCAGGAACGGGATGCGCCAGCCCCAGGAGGTGAAGGCGGAGTCGGAGATGAGCGCGGTCAGCAGGGAGAGCACGCCGGTGGCGAGGAGCTGTCCCGCGGGCGCTCCGGTCTGCGGCCAGGAGGCCCAGAAGCCGCGCCGCTCGGCGTCCCCGTGCTCGGAGACCAGGAGCACGGCGCCGCCCCACTCGCCGCCCAGCGCGAAGCCCTGGACCAGTCGCAGCACGGTGAGCAGTACCGGAGCAGCCATGCCGACCGTGTCGTACGTGGGCAGGACGCCGATGGCGAATGTCGCCCCGCCCATCATGAGCAGGCTCAGGACCAGCAGTTTCTTGCGGCCCAGCTTGTCGCCGAAGTGCCCGAAGACGAGCGCGCCGATCGGCCGCGCGGCGAACCCGACGGCGTAGGTCAGGAACGAGAGGAGCGTGCCGACGAGCGGCTCGGAGTTGGGGAAGAAGAGCTTGTTGAAGACCAGCGCGGCGGCGGAGCCGTAGAGGAAGAAGTCGTACCACTCGATCGTGGTGCCGATGAGGCTCGCGGCGACGATCCGACGGAGGCTCGCGGGCGGTGGGGGAGCGGTTGCTGCGGAGGCCATGTGGACCACTTCCAGGCGTTGGGCGGGGACGGGTACGTGTCGGCACAAGGTAGAAAGACGCAGGTCAACGGCACATGTGGTGGGGCACCATAGTTTTGGGCGGTGCTATGCGGGGAGCCACCATGAGGAGACGGTGAGCAGCGTCAAGTTCATCGCGTGTCGGCGTGTCGCGACAGCGTGACGGCTGTGGGGCCCCGTAGTCACTGGGCCAGGCGGATCAGACTGTCCGTCAGTGATCGGGGTCAGTGGATCGGACCCGTCGTCAGGGAGCGCGGCGGGCGCGGATCAGACTCTTCGTCAGCGATCGGGTGTGGTCGCACCGGGCTGGGCGTCAAGGACCTGGACGGGCGGATCGGACCCATCGTCAGCGAGACGGGTGGGTCGGGCTGGTGCGTTCGAGGGGCCGGGTACGCGCAGTCGTGTCGGGGCCGATCGGGTTGTGTCATAAACGGTCCGCAAGCCGGAAGTCAGGTAAATCCCGTGGCGAAATGCCTGGTCAGGATTGTGGCTCGCCCGCCCGGTTGAGCCATTTGGGGGCCGAGTGGGCGATAACCCGACTATCGGCCAGGCGGGCGGTTCGAGTGGTGAGCGGGCCGCCTGTGGTCAACGGTTAACACGTCGGGGCCGGGTAATTCGAGCTGACAAAGTGTCAGTGGCCTGGCCGCGGCGGAAGGACTTCGACGATGCGTTCTGCTCGCATGCTCCTCGCTACCGCGACAGCCACGGCTGCACTCGCCATGGCTGCTCCCGGTGCGTACGCAGTCGCCGCAGGCGACTGGGACAACGATGACTCTTCCTACAGCACAGAGCACGACAAGGACAGCAATCGCGGCGACGACCACGGCTCGGGTAAGGACGAGCGCGGCTCGGGTAGGGACGAGCGCGGCTCGGGTAGGGACGAGCGCGGCTCGGGTAGGGACGAGCGCGGCTCGGGTAGGGACGAGCGCGGCTCGGGCAAGAACGAGCGCGACGACTACGGCTCTGACCACGGCAAGCCGAGTGGTGGCATCCACACCGGCGGTGGCGCCCTCACCGTGTTGAAGGGTGACGACTGGAGCAAGGACGAGAACAAGAAGGGCGACTCGGACGAGCACGGGGAGGAGCGCGGCTCCGGCAAGGGCGACCACGGCTCGGGTAGGGACGAGCGCGGCTCGGGTAGGGACGAGCGCGGCTCGGGTAGGGACGAGCGCGGCTCGGGTAGGGACGAGCGCGGCTCGGGCAAGAACGAGCGCGACGACTACGGCTCTGACCACGGCAAGCCGAGTGGTGGCATCCACACCGGCGGTGGCGCCCTCACCGTGTTGAAGGGTGACGACTGGAGCAAGGACGAGAACAAGAAGGGCGACTCGGACGAGCACGGCTACCAGGGCGACTCGGACGAGAATGGCTATCAGGGCGACTCGGACGAGCACGGCTACCAAGGCGGCAAGGAGCGCGGCGACGGGGGCGGCAAGGAGCGTGGCGACGACCGTGGCGGCAACTACGGCTCGGACCACGACGGGGGCAAGGGCTCGAGGGGCTCCGACTCCGGGCGGGACAAGCCCAGCGGTGGCATGCACACCGGTGGCGGCGGGCTCGCCACGTCGCCGGGTGTCACGGCAGGCGGGATTGCGGTCCTCGGGGTCGCCGCGGCCGGCGCGTTCGCGATGCGCCGTAGGCGCGCGTCCGACAGCGCGTCCTGACCGGTGCCCGTCATAGCGGCCGGGGCCGCCGCGTCAACACGTCGCGGCGGCCCGGCTGGCTTTCTTTTTTTGCCCAGTTCTCTCTTGAAGCTCCCGACTATGTGCACGGTTCCGGACGGCTTGCGCTGTTGCCGGACTCTTTTGCTGCTTGCGATCTTCTTGCGCTGTTCCAGATCTGCTCGTCCCAGTGAGGTGGTGCCAGATGGCAGCCCGGTTGCCTTCCCCCAATCAGACCGAGTCCGCGCCGCCCGAGCGCCGCTCCCGCCGCGGCCCGTGGATCGTGTGGTCCGTCGGAATCGTCGTCCTGCTGGTGAGCCTGTTCGGCGGTCAAGAAGAGACGTCCGACATCTCCGATTCCTCCGGCGCTTCGCGTCCCGCGGTGGCGCTCGCGCCATCCTCGGAGCCGGCTCCGCTCGTTCCGTCGGCTCCGCCCGCAGCGCCCACGGAGCCCGCAGCGCCCACCGAGTCCGCAGCGCCCGCAGAGACCGCGGCGCCCGTCGGAAAGCATCTGCCGTGGGCGAATCCCACGCGGCTGCTCATTCCGAAGATCGGCGTGGACGCCCCCTTCACCCGCCTCGCCATCGGCCCCACGGGCCAGCTCCAGCCCCCGCCCGCCGCCAACACGAACCTGGTCGGCTGGCAGGCCGACGGCGTGTCCCCGGGCGAGATCGGCACCTCGATCATCGCCGGGCATGTCGACACGAAGACGTCCGCCGCGGTGTTCGCCCGGCTCAGGGCCCTGAAGAAGGGGGACCGCTTCAGCGTCGAGAGGGACGACTTGCGCACGGCCTCTTTCGTGGTCGACAGCGTCGAGGAGTTCGCGAAGGACAACTTCCCCGACGAGCGCGTGTACGGGGACACGCCCCAGGCGCAGGTCCGGCTGATCACCTGCGCCGGGGCATACGACCACGGCAAGAAGGACTACACCGACAACCTGGTGGTCTTCGCCCATCTTGTCTGAGGCCGTTGGGAGTTGTCAGTCCCGGTCCAGGACTCCCACGACAGCGTCCCGCAGTTCCTTCCCAGGATCCGCCGACGGCCCTTCGGACCGCCACGCGACGAACCCGTCAGGGCGGACGAGGACCGCACCTCCCGGGGCGACGCCATGGGCCTCGGCCCAGTCCACGTCGCCCACGGGGGTCAGCTCCGCGTCGGGCCCACTGCCGATGCGGTACGAGTCGAGCGGGACGGCCAGCCGCTGTGCGATGTCCGTCCCCGCGGTGTGCCACGCGCTGTCTCCGGAGCTCAGGAGCACCAGCGACCTCTCGTACAGGTCGAGGCTGGAGATCCGGGTGCCGGCGCGGTGCAGCCACATGTGGGGCGCGCGGCTTCCGGGTTCGCCCGTCAGCCGCATTCCCTCGGGTACGACCGGCGTCGCCGGGTCGACGCCGAGGACCGCGCCGCGCGGATAGCGGTAGCCCAGCGCCACATTGAGGATGCCTCCCTTCTTGCCGCCGGGACCGCCGGGACCGCCGGGACCGCCAGGACCGCCAGGACGACCAGGGCCGCCGGGACCACCGACGCCGCCGGCGCCGCCGGCTTCCGGGCCAGGGGTGTATCCCGGGTGGCTGTGCTCGACCGATCGCGACGAGGCGCGGGCGCTCGTCGCCTCCGCGACCGGCCGGCGCTCCAGGTCATAGGACTCCAGGAGACCGGGACCTGCCCAGCCGCCCAGCACGGCGGCCAGCTTCCAGGCGAGGTTGTGCGCGTCCTGGATACCGGTGTTGGACCCGAACGCCCCGGTGGGGGACATCTCGTGGGCCGAGTCGCCGGCGAGGAACACCCGCCCGTCCGAGTACCGTTCGGCGACCCGCTCGGCGGCGTGCCAGGCGGCCCTGCCGGTGATCTGCACGTCGAGGTCCGGGACTCCGGTGGCACGCCTGATGTGTTCCGTGCACCGCTCGTCGGTGAACTCCTCGAGCGTCTCCCCGTTCTCGGGGTGCCAGGGAGCGTGGAACACCCAGTGCTCACGGTTGTCGACCGGCAGGAGCGCGCCGTCGGCCTCGGGGTTCGTGAGGTAGCACACGATGAAGCGCCGGTCGCCGACGAAGTCCGCGAGGCCGCGCGAGGTGAACGTGACGCTCACGTTGTGGAACAGGTCGCCCGGACCGCTCTGCCCGATGGCGAGCCGCTCGCGGATGGGGCTGCGCGGCCCGTCCGCCGCGACGAGGTACTTCGCCCGGACGGTGGTGTGCTCGCCCGTGTCGCGGTTCTTGAGCTGTGCGGTCACGCCCTCGGCGTCCTGCTCGAACGACATCAGTTCCGTGTGGAACCGCAGGTCCCCGCCCAGCTCCCGCGCGCTCTGCAGGAGTACGGGTTCGAGGTCGTTCTGGCTGCACAGGCACCATCCGGCGGGGCTGAAGCGGGCGAGCCCGCCACCGGGGTCGATCTCCTTGAACAGCCACTCGCCGGCGTCACCCACCAGGGTCGGCGTCTGCAGGATGCCGTGGTTGTCGGCCAGGACCGACGCGGCGTCCTCGATGCGCTGCTGGACTCCGGCGACCCGGAACAGCTCCATGGTCCGCACGTTGTTGCCGCGCCCGCGTGGATGGATCGATGTGCCCGAGTGGCGCTCCACGAGCATGTGCGGGACGCCGAGTCGCCCCAGGAACAGCGAGGTCGACAGGCCCACCAGGGAGCCGCCGACTATGAGCACCGGCACGTCCTGCGTGCCCTCCGGGGCCTCTTGCGATCGGTTCATATTTGCCTCCAGCCGTAGCGGCGACCTGGGTCAGTGGTTGGGATCACAGTCCATGCCTCCCCGTGCCGCTTCGCCCCCCGGAGCACCCGGACGGGTGTTCCGCTCACCCGTACGGCGCTTGGGGATCGCGCCCGCCGGGGGGCCGAACAACGATCGGCTCATGCGACCCCGGCATTTCGGACGCGGTGGTCGTTCCTGAGCTTTTGCGAAGAAGAGGAGAGGTGTGCCGTATGACCCCGATCTCAGGACGTATATCGCAATCGGCCTTCGACGGATCCAAGCTGCGAGTGATCCTTCTGCTCGATCTGTACGAGGGAGCCCAGCAGCAGTTCCTGGACGCGTACGAGCACATGCGCAATCAGGTCGCGTCCGTGCCCGGTCACCTCAGTGACCAGCTCTGCCAGTCGATCGAGAACCCCTCGCAGTGGCTCATCACCAGCGAGTGGGAGAGCGCCCCGCCCTTCCTCGCGTGGGTGAACAGCGAGGAGCACGTCGAGACCGTCAAGCCGATGCACAGCTGCGTCAAGGACACCCGGTCGATGCGCTACAGCATCCTCCGGGAGACCAGCCCCGCCGACCCGGTTCCGCCGGCGCCGGCGGCGGCGAACGCGGTGGCGGCCCGGGTGGGCGACGGCGCGGCACGCCACGCCCTCACCTTCACCGTCAAGCCGGGCTCCGAGTCGAAGGTCGCGGAGATCCTGGCCGGCTACCAGTCGCCTCAGGCCCAGGTCGACGGCACCACGCGCCTGCGCCGCACCTCGATCTTCATGCACGGCAACCGCGTCGTGCGGGCCGTGGAGGTCGAGGGCGACCTCCTCGCCGCTCTGCGCCACGTCGCCCTTCAGCCCGAGGTGCAGACGGTCGAGGAAGCCATCAACCCCTACCTCGAACAGCACCGGGACCTGACCGACCCCGGAGATGCCCGCGTGTTCTTCACCCGGGCCGCGCTCCCGGCCGTCCACCACGTCGTGGCTGACGTTCCGGTACCGACCGACCTGCGGCGTCACGCCCTGTACTACCCGGCCAAGAAGGGCCGCGGGATGGACCTGGCCCGGCTGCTCGCCGAGCAGGACGCGGCCGCGGCGGACGCCCCGGGCAACCCGGTGTACGGCAGCACCGTCTTCCAGCGCGACGACATCGTGGTGCGTCTCATCGACATCACGGGTGAGCTCGACGCCGACCCCGTCGCCTCCCTCGGCCTCAACGGCGCGAAGAAGTGCGCGGAGCTCGAGAAGCTCCTCGACGGCGCCGCCATCGGCGTCGAGGGCTCCCTGCAGACGGAGCGCAACATCAACCGGCTTCTGTCGCACGCCGACATGATGCCCATCACCGACCGCAGCTCGGCGGGTTCCTGACGGACAACCGCGGGGTGTCCGTGGGCAAGGGCCCCGGACGCCACCGCCGCACCCGGAGGTATCAACCATGATCAAGAATCCACGCATCGTGGACCTGAGCGATACGGAGCCCAACCGCCGGAGAGGAGGTGATCTGCGGGCCATGCTCACGCCCGCGACGGTCGGCTCCACCAGTGGCTTCATGGGCCTGGCCCTTGTCCAGCCCGGCGAGCGCATCGGCGAGCACTACCACCCGTACTCGGAGGAGTTCGTCTACGTCGTCAACGGCGCCCTCGAGGTGGACCTGGACGGCGAGACGTATGAACTCCGCCCGGATCAGGGTCTGTTGATCCCGATCAACATGCGCCATCGCTTCCGCAACGTCGGCGACGTGGAGGCCCGTATGGTCTTCCACCTCGGCCCGCTCGCCCCGCGTCCCAGCCTCGGCCACGTCGACACGGAGGCGACCGAGGGCGCCGGATCCGGACCCGGGTTCATCACCGGTGGCCCCGACCTGTCCGCGCCGCACCACGGACAGTCGTCCGAGCGTAGTGGGGCCATAACGTGACCCGGCGGGTGGCTGTCACCGGTGTCGGTGTAGTCGCCCCGGGTGGCATCGGGGCGAGCGCGTTCTGGGACCTTCTCGCCAACGGCCGTACCGCGACCCGCGGCATCACGCTCTTCGACCCGGTGGGCCTGCGCTCACGCATCGCCGCCGAATGCGACCTGGACCCGCTCGCACACGGGCTCGACCCGGAGCTGGTCGAACACGCAGACCGGTACATTCAGTTCGCCGTCATCGCCGCCGGCGAAGCCGTCAAGGACTCCGGAATCGACGCCGGGGTCGAGGACCCCTGGCGCATCGGAGTCTCGCTCGGCAGCGCCATCGGCGGCACCACCCGCCTGGAGCACGACTACGTGCGGGTCAGCCAGGGCGGGAAGCGGTGGGACGTGGACCACCGCGCGGCCGAACCGAAACTCCACATGGCGTTCTCGCCGAGCACACTCGCCTCGGTCGTCGCCGAACAGTTCGGTGCCCAGGGCCCGGTGCAGACGGTATCCACCGGCTGCACCTCCGGGCTCGACGCGGTCGGCTACGCCTTCCACACCATCGAGGAAGGCCGCGCCGACATCTGCATCGCCGGGGCGTCGGACTCGCCGATCTCCCCGATCACGATGGCGTGCTTCGACGCCATCAAGGCGACGTCGCCCAACAACGACGATCCCGAGCACGCCTCCCGCCCCTTCGACGCCGAGCGCAATGGCTTCGTGATGGGCGAGGGCGCCGCGGTGCTCGTCCTGGAGGACTACGAGCACGCCCGTGCGCGAGGTGCGCACATCTACTGCGAGCTCAGCGGCTACGCCACCTACGGCAACGCCTACCACATGACCGGTCTCACCAGCGAAGGCCTGGAGATGGCCCGGGCGATCGACACCGCGCTCGGCCAGGCCCGCCTCGACCCCTCGCTGGTCGACTACGTCAACGCCCACGGTTCGGGCACCAGACAGAACGACCGGCACGAGACGGCCGCGGTCAAGGTGTCCCTGGGAGCTCACGCCTACGAGACACCCATGAGTTCCATCAAATCCATGGTGGGCCACTCCTTGGGCGCGATCGGCGCGATAGAGGTGGTCGCCTGCGTCCTTGCCATGAAGCACCAGGTGGTGCCGCCCACGGCGAACTACGAGACCCCCGACCCCGAGTGCGACCTGGACTACGTACCGCGCACCGCACGTCCGCGAAAGCTGCGGAACGTGCTCTCCGTCGGCAGCGGATTCGGCGGATTCCAGTCCGCGGTGCTCCTGACTGAGGCAGGTGGGAGGACACGATGAGAACGGAACGCGCCCGCGGCGCGGCCATCACCGGGATCGGTGTGATCGCGCCCAACGGACTGCACGCCGAGGCGTACTGGAAATCCGTCCGGGAGGGCCTCGGCGTCCTGGACCGGATCACCCGCGAAGGATGCGAGAACCTGCCGCTCCGCGTCGGGGGTGAGGTCCGCGGCTTTGATCCCGCGGACCTCATCGAGGAGCGGTTCCTCGTCCAGACGGACCGGTTCACCCACTTCGGTATGGCCGCCGCGGCGCTCGCCCTCGACGACGCGGGCCTCGGCCGCGGTGACCCCGCGGAGCCGTACTCCATCGGCGTGGTCACCGCGGCCGGTTCCGGCGGCGGCGAGTTCGGGCAGCGGGAGCTCCAGAAGCTGTGGGGTCAGGGCTCCAAGTTCGTGGGCCCCTACCAGTCCATCGCCTGGTTCTACGCGGCCAGCACCGGACAGATCTCGATCTGGAGCGGCTTCAAGGGGCCGTGCGGAGTGGTCGCGAGCGACGAGGCGGGCGGCCTGGACGCCATCGCGCACGCGGCCCGCAGCGTACGGCGCGGCACCGGCGCCATGGTGGTCGGATCCGCCGAGGCACCTCTCGCCCCGTACTCGATGGTGTGCCAGCTCGGCTACCCCGAGCTCAGCACCGCCGAGGACCCCGACCGGGCCTACCTGCCCTTCACCTCGGGAGCCCGCGGATTCGCGCCCGCCGAGGGCGGCGCGATGCTCGTCGTCGAGGACGAGACCCGTGCCCGCGAGCGGGGGGCGGACATCCGGGCCGTGGTGGCCGGCCACTCGGCCACCTTCACCGGCGCCTCCCAGTGGGAGGAGTCCCGCGAGGGGCTCGCCCGCGCGATCAAGGGCGCCCTCGACGAGGCGGGCTGCGCCCCCGAGGAGATCGACGTCGTCTTCGCCGACGCCATGGGCGTCCCTGCGGCGGACCGCGCCGAGGCGCTGGCCATCGCCGACGTCCTGGGTGCACACGGCAGGCGTATACCCGTCACGGCACCCAAGACCGGTACGGGACGGGCCTACTGCGCGGCGCCCGTCCTGGACGTCGCGTCCGCCGTCTTCGCCATGGAGAACGGCCTCGTACCCCCCACCCCCAACGTGTTCGACATCTGCCACGACCTCGACCTGGTGATGTCTCGCGCTCGCCCCGCCGAGCTGCGCACGGCCCTGGTCCTCAGCAGGGGACTCATGGGCTCCAACGCGGCGCTGGTAGTGCGCCGCGGTGGCGACTCCGCCCGGTAACGACCGGGCGGGAAGGAGAACACCCGCATGATCACCGCAGAACTGACCTTCGACGAACTGGCCCGCCTGATGAAGAAGGCGGCCGGAGTCACCGTGGACCCGCATCAGCTCAAGCAGTCACCGGACTCCCCGTTCGACTCCGTCGGCCTCGACTCGCTCGGCCTGCTCGGCATCGTGGGCGAGCTCGAGAACCGGTCCGGCCAGCCGCTTCCCCCGGACTCGGAGCGCTGCAAGACGCCCCGCGAGTTCCTCGACCTCGTCAACAGCACCCTCAAAGCTGGAGCCTGACATGTCCGGACACACGGAGAACAGCATCACCATCGACGCTCCCATCGACCTCGTCTGGGACATCACCAACGACATCGAGAACTGGCCGCAGCTCTTCAGCGAGTACGCGTCCCTCGAAGTCCTCTCCCGCGAGGGCGACAAGACGACCTTCCGCCTGACCATGCACCCGGACGACAACGGGAAGGTGTGGAGCTGGGTCTCGGAGCGGACCGTGGACCGCGCCAAGCGGTCCGTGCGTGCCCGTCGCGTCGAGACCGGGCCCTTCGCGCACATGGACATCCGGTGGGACTACACGGAGACCCCGGAAGGCACCCGTATGGACTGGGTGCAGGACTTCGCGATGAAGCCCGAGGCCCCGGTCGACGACGCCTGGATGACGGACAACATCAACCGCAACTCCGTCACGCAGATGGGCCTCATCCGCGACCGGATCGAGCGCGTCGCCCGTGACCGCCAGCACGCCGCCGTCCCCCGCTGATCGCCCGCACGGAAGGGAAAACCCGATGCATCACGCCCTGATCGTCGCCCGCATGGCGCCCGGTTCGGCGCCGGCGATCTCCGACGTGTTCGCCGCCTCCGACCGAGGTGAGCTCCCGCACCTGATCGGTGTCAACCGACGCAGCCTCTTCCAGTTCGGTGACGTGTACCTGCACCTCATCGAGTCCGACGAGGACCCGGCGCCCGTCATCGCGAAGGTGGCCGGGCACCCCGAGTTCCGCAGCGTCAGCGATCAGCTGTCGGCGTACGTCAGCGCGTACGACCCCGAGACATGGCGCAGCCCCAAGGACGCCATGGCGCACCGCTTCTACCACTGGGACCGGAACAACCCCTCCTGAGTGAGGGCACGACACAACCCGAGGCCGCCGGTCCCGCGTCAGACGCGGAGCCGGCGGCCTCGGGTTGTGTCCGTGTGTCCGGAGGTGATGCCAGGTCAGGCGGGGACGGTGCACTCGAAGGCGTGCAGATACGCGTTGACGGGACGGACCTCGCCGATGACGAGACCCGCGTCCGTCAGCCGCTCGACCATGCTCAGCCGGGTGTGCTTCGCGCCGCCGACGTTGAGCAGCAGCAGCAGGTCCATGGACGTCGTGAACTTCATCGACGGGGTGTCGTCGACGAGGTTCTCGATGACGATGACGCGGGCACCGGGCCGCGCCGCCTTGCGGACGTTGGCCAGTGCCCTGCGGGTGCTGTCGTCGTCCCACTCCAGGATGTTCTTGATGATGTAGACATCCGCCTGGACCGGGATGTCCTCGCGGCAGTCACCGGCGACGATGCGCACCCGCGAGGCCAGCGAACCGCCGTCGCGCAGGCGCGGATCGGCGTTCTCGACCACCCCCGGCAGGTCGAGCAGGGTGCCGTGCATCTCGGGGTGCTTCTCCAGCAGGCTGGCCACGACCTGACCGTGACCGCCGCCGATGTCCGCGACCGAGGCCACGCCCGTCAGGTCGAGGAGGCCTGCGACATCGCGCGCGGACTGCTCGCTGGACGTCGTCATGGCGCGGTTGAACACGTGCGCCGACTCGGGGGCCTGCTGGTTGAGATAGGTGAAGAACTCAGTTTCGTACACGTCCTCGAAGACGTTGCGGCCGTGACGCACCGCCTCGTCGAGCTTCGGCCAGACGTTCCAGGTCCACGGCTCGGTGCACCACAGCGCGATGTAGCGCAGGCTGTGCGGGTCGTCCTCGCGCAGAAGCCGGGACATGTCCGTGTGCGCGAACGTGCCGTCCGGGAGCTCGGTGAAGACGCCCTGGCTGGACAGTGCGCGCAGCAGCCGGCGCAGTGTCAACGGCTGGGTCTTCACCGCAGCCGCCAGTTCCTCCGCGCTCATGGGTGTGTCGTCCAGGGCGTCGGCGACACCCAGGCGGGCGGCCGCGCGCACGGCGGCGGCGCACGCGGCCCCGAAAACCAGCTCCCGCAGGCGCATGGGTGACTGGGAGGCCTCATCAACAGTCGTCATCTGTTGTCTCGCTTCTGCTGGCGTTGTGTGTGCGGACATGGCGTCGGCCCTCAGCACATTCCGGCGGGCACAGAGACCGCACACCTGTTGTTGCGGAACGTGTTGCCCTTGCCCTTGTCCTGGACGACCAGGTCGGCGGGGCCGTTGCCCATCACGAGGTTGTCGCGGATCTCGTTGCGCTGGTTGAGGGCACCCTTGAAGTTCTTGGCGAGCACGATGCCACCTGACATTGGGGCCTTGCCGACGTTGTCCACGACGATGTTCCGCGCCAGCAGCGAGTCCTCGACGCCGGTGAGGACGATGCCCGACCCCTGGATGTAGGGCAGTCGCGCGGTCGCGGCGCAGTACTTGTTGTTCTCGTGGACAAAGTTGTTGCGCACCTTCAGTGCGCCGGGGCGCGGCTTGTTCTCGTCACCCACGAGCATCATCGCGGCGCAGTTGCCGGTCGCCTCGTTCTGATCGACGGCCACGTTGCGCAGCCGCCGCACGGTGAGGCCGATCCGGTTGCCGAGCAGACGGTTGTGGCTGATGACCGCCTTGGAGTCCGGGGCCCCCTCCTCGGCGTCGATCGTGTTGGCCAGGAAGAGGCCGGCGTCGCCGTTGGCCTGGACGATGTCGTGGCGGAACACCCCGCGCACGGACCTCTCCTGGCCGATGCCCCACTGGCCGTTCTTCTCGGAGGTCACTCTCTCGACCTGGAGGCGATCGGTCCCGGTCGCCAACAGACCGTTCTTCTTGAAACCGCGAAGGGTCAGCGAGCGCACGGTGACGTGCTCGACGGGCTTGGTCTTGGTCCCGGTGACGCAGATGCCGTTGCCGGCCTTGGCGCAGCTGCCGGCAGCGGACGCCGCGTCAGGGACGATGACGGTGGACCGGGTGCTCGCGCCCTGCAGCGTCAGTCCGGACACGGTGATGCTGACGCTCTCGTGGTAGGTGCCGGGGGAGAGGACGATGACGTCTCCCGGCTTTGCCGTGTTCACGGCTTTCTGGATCGACTCGCCCGGGTTCACCCGGTGCACTGTCCGGCTGTCGGCCGACGGGGCCGCGGCCCCCACCCCCGACACGACGACGGCCGCGGTGCATGCGAGGTATGCAATCTGTCGCTTGGTCATATGGCGAAGCTACGAGCGGGTGTTCCGGCCCGCCACCGCTGATCGCCCAGGTGGGCAGCGCCCTACGCTGTGGGTGAGCCGAACGAGGGGAAAAGGGGGCGGCACATGGCCACTTGGGGGCTGATCGTCGAGATGACGGTGGGGACGGGGGAGCGCAAGCACGTGGAGGCGTCCGTGCTCGGGCATGTGGAGGGCTCGCGGGAACAGGCCCTCGCGGAGCTGGCGGAGCGGATCGGGCGCTATACGCCGGAGCATCCCCGCAGTCCGAAGCGCAGCCGCATCTTCCGCACCGCCGACGGATTTCTGCTCGTCATCGACGGTGCCTGGCAGTCCTTCAGTTCCCGGTTCACGGTTGCGGAGCTGGTGAAGGACAGTGCCGCGCCGCCGCCCGAGCCGCAGCCGACTCCCGTGCCGATGCCCGAGGACACCGCCACCCCGACCGCCGCACCGCCCGAGGACGCCGCTCCGGCGCCCTCGGGCCCGACTGCGGACCGGTACGAGGACGGGGTGCCGGTGAAACCGGCCTGGCTGGGCCGCACCGACCTGCCGTGACCCTCTAGGCTCCGGCGGACACCGGTGAGTCGGTCCGCGCGGCCACCGAGTTCTCGGTCGCGGACTTCGGGATCGGACGGTCGTCGCGCAGGGCCTGCCAGACCTGGTGGGACGCCTTGGCCAGCGGCAGGACACGGCCGGCGTCCTCGGCGTCGTAGCTGACCGGCAGCGTGACCATGTTCATGTGGTCGGGGCTGATGCCCTTCAGGTCCTTCGCCAGGCCGAGCAGCTTGTCCGCGGACGCGAGAGCGGAGTCGGCGCTCACGGTCTTGGTCGCGGTGTCGGCGAGCTCGTACGCCCTGGCGGGGTTGCCGACCACGTCGATCGACTCGGCGTGGTGGATCAGTGCCTTGATGAAAGTCTGCTGGAGCTGGATCCGCCCCAGGTCGCTGCCGTCGCCGACGGCGTGCCTGGTCCGCACGAGCGCCAGGGCCTGTTCACCCTTGAGGGTGTGCTTTCCGGCGCTCAGGGACAGGTGACTGCCGGCGTCCTTGATGGCCCGGTGCGTGCTGATGTCGACACCGCCGAGCTCGTCGACGAACTTCTGGAAGCCCTTGAAGTCGACCTCGAGATAGTGGTCCATGCGGACGCCCGACATCTTCTCCACCGTCTTCACGGTGCAGGCGGGACCGCCCACTTGGTACGCCGCGTTGAACATCGACTGATGCTCGCCCGGCGCCGTACCGCCCGACGGCTTCGCGCACTGCGGCCGGTCGACCATCGTGTCGCGGGGGATGCTCACGACGGAGGCCATTTTGTGGCTCTTGTCGACGTGCATCACCATCGCCGTGTCCGAGCGGGCGCCGGTGACGCCCCTGCCGTACTTGCCGTGTGTGCCGGCGCGCGAGTCGGAGCCGAGGAGCAGGATGTTCATCGCCCCGTCGTGGCCCGCGTCCGGGCGGTTCTTGCCCAGCACGGCGTTGATGTCCGTGCCCTTGAGATTCCCGTTCAGGTGCGACCACGCGTAGGCGACACCGCCGCCGCCGACGAGGACGGCGCCGAGCGCGGTGTACGTGATGACGCGCAGCCGCCTCTTGCGTGACCTGCCGCGGGAGCGGTGCAGGTTCGCGGACCCGTAGCCGGGGTGGTCAAGGGCATCGGCTGAGGGCGCGTGCCCTTCGTCTCCGCTGTTGTGCGGCATGGGGGCTGCCCTCCGTTCGAGGGTTGAGATGTGCCGTGGTCAGTTACGGCGTGCGGTCACGACGGCTCAGTACGCGGAGTCGACGTTGTCGATGGAGCCGTACTTGTCGGCGGCGTAGTTGGCGGCCGCGGTGATGTTGGCGACCGGGTCCGTCAGGCTCTTGGCGGTGCCGGCGACGTGGTAGGCGTCGAAGGTCGGCTGGATGACCTGGAGCAGGCCCTTGGACGGGGTGCCGTTGACCGCGTTCACGTCGTAGCCGTTCACGGCGTTCGGGTTGCCGGAGGACTCACGCATGATGTTGCGGTGCAGGCCCTCGTAGGAGCCGGGGATGCCCTTGGCCTTCATGACCTTGAGGGCTTCGTTGATCCAGCCGTCGACGTTGTTCCCGTCGGTGGCCTTCTTGGTCGAGACCGAGTGAGCGGCCTTCGGCGCCGCGGCGGGCTCGGCGGCCTGCGCGGGGGACGGGGCGAAGGTGAGTGCGGCGCCCGCGAGACCGGCCGCGGCCAGGACCGTGACGGTGGCGCGCTTGAAGCGGGTGGGGCGGGCGGCAGCGGCGATCGGGGTGGAGAAGGTCATACGGGAGTACCTCTTCATGTTCGGGGACGTCGTGCGGCGCCGGGCCGTGTGGCGGCGCCTGGTGCGGAGTGGTGATCCGCGTCCTGACCCGGGGTTCGGAACGAGCGCCTTCGCTCGTGCTCCGCCCCGCTCTCCGGACGACAGCCATAGTTAGCGATGCCCGAGAGGGGGCGCAAGGATGTGACGTACTACCCCACTTCGGAGAAATGTCCGAAATGACCGAATGGGCGCCCTCTGCGGACCGCAGGGCTGCCCTGTCGGCTACTACCGCCTTTAGTATGTGATCTGGCTCCTATGGGGCGCCTCACAGGCTCGGCCCCCTCCGTGTTACCCACGTCACGCGTTCAGCCCGGTCCGGAGGCCGGGATGATGCCCTCGGAACGTGACTCTCTTAAGGGGGCGGAATGGGTGGAACCGCGCGGCAGGTCGACTTCGTGACCGACGGGCCCGAGCCGTATGCGCTGGGTGTCCGCTGGATCCGTGGGTCGGTGTCGGCGAAGCACAACACCGACCCGGACATCCAGGTGCACGCCTATGACGAGCACACGGTCGTCCTGCGGCAGAACATGGCCGTGCATGACGAGGCACCGTTCCTGTTTCTGCTGTTCGGCAACGCACGCGCCGTACTCATCGACACGGGGGCCACCGCCGTCGCCCGGTATTCCCCTGCGCCGGGTCGTCGACGGGCTCATCGAGGACTGGCTGGCCGAGCACCCCAGGGGGACGTACGAACTCCTTGTCCTGCATACGCACGCCCACGGGGACCATGTCGCGGGAGACGTCCAGTTCGCCGACCGGCCCCATATGCGCGTTGTGGGGGCCGATCGTGACAGTGCCTGGGAGTTCTTCAGGTTCTCGGACGACGAGGGCCAAGTGGACCGCGTAGACCTGGGCGGCCGCGTGCTGGAGTGCCTGGCCACGCCGGGCCACCATGCGGCGGCCGTCACCTACGACGACCCGCACGCCGGTTTTCTGCTCACCGGTGACACGGTCTATCCCGGGCGGCTGTACGTCGAGGACTGGGCGGCGTTCGCCGAGTCCATCGACCGCATGGTCGCGTTCGCGGGCACCCGTACGGTCACCCACGTCTTGGGCTGCCACATCGAGATGAGCAGCGAGCGGGGCGTCGACTACCCGGTCCTGACGACCTGTCAGCCGGAGGAGCCGCCGCTGGAGATGACAGTCGGGCAACTGCGGGACATCCGCCGCGCGATCGGGGAAATCGGCGACCGGCCCGGCCGGCACGTCTTCCCCGACTTCATCATCTGCCGCTCGGACGACTGAGCGACCCTGGCCCGCCGGCGCGCCAGTCGGCGACCGACGTGGAGGTGAGCGGCGGCACGATCTCCGCGGGAGCGACCGTCACCTGTCTGATCGGCGCCGCCAACCGCGACGCGGACCGCCACGCGGAACCTGACCGCTTCGACATCTTCCGCGAGGACCTCACCGCGACGAACGCGTTCTCGGCGGCGGCCGACCCTCTCTCTTTAGCGCTCGGCCGGTGCTCCCGTGTCGGCGCGCTGCTCGCCAAGGCCGAGGTCGAGATCGGCGTCGGCCAGCTCCTCGACGCGATGCCCGAACTGCGGCTCACCGACGGCTTCGACCCGGTGGAACAAGGGGTGTTCACTCGCGGCCCGCAGTCCCTGCCGGTGCGGTTCACTCCCGTCACGGCCTGAACCATGCATCCGGGACGGGCAGTTGAACGGTCCCGGCCGCGTTGTCTCCGTGGGTCTCAGTGCGACACGGGAGTGAACTGCACCGGTTCCAGATCCAGTTGGCGGTGGGCTGCTGCGCCGCCGCGATGACGGAGATCAGGTCCTGGGCGACCTCTCGTCGGTGAGGCCTGCCGGGTCCGCCGGCATCCGTGACGTGACGTCAGGACCGGGCGACTCCCGCTTCTCCTTGACCAGTTGCTGGATCCGCGCGCCCACTCGGCCGTACGCGGCCACCGGGTCGTCGCCCTCCGCCGCGTCCAGGGAGATCCGCAGATCGTCCACCAGCTGCTCCGTGTCGATGCCGCCCGCGGGCATCCCGCAGAACTGCACCGCCGCCCGCATCGGCAGGGCGTGCGCGAACGCGCCCATCAGCTCGGCCCGGCCGCTGCCGGCGGACGCGTCGATGAGCCGGTCGGAGTGTTGGGCGCGACCCGGCGCGACGGCACTCGGGCCGGGCCGCGTTTCGGGCGGCCGTAATGAAGGCGATGGTCGGCAACGCGCGGTTGGTCGGGGGTGGAACGGACGTACTGTGCACTTGCCCCGAACATGACGGTTGGCGGATGGGCCGGTCAGTCCTCGTGCGGGGCGCGCGTCCTGCGCCACAGCAGGTAGCCGGCCCCGCCCGTGAGCGCCGCGCCGAAGCCGATCCTGCCCAGGTCCACGCCGCCGTCCGCGGTGCTGCCGACTCCGGCGCGTGCGCCGCGGTAGCCGTCGCGGTTCACGTTCATCGGGGTGCTCCACTGCCTGCCGTCGGGGCAGGCTCCCTGCACGGACACCTGCGAGCTGGACTCGGCCCCGACGGCGAGGCGTGCCGTGCCCCGGTACTGCGTGCGGCCGTCCTGCCCGATCCCGCCGCCCAGCTGGGGGAGCGTGACGGAGCCGCCGGCGAAGGCCTGGGAGCGGGCCGTGATGGAGCCCCGCCCGCCGCGGGCGCAGTAGACCGTGATCTCGGCGGTGGACGAGGCCCCCACCACCGCGGACGGCGAGAGGCGCGCCTCCGCGTAGGAGTCGCCGTCCGGCGAGCCCCGGTCGCGGGTTCCGTCCTCCGAGCCCCGGTCGCGCGTCCCGTCCTCCGAGCCTCGGTCGCGGGTCCCGTCCGGCGAGCCCTGGTCGCGGGTTCCGTCGTCCGAGCCCCGGTCGCGGGTCTCGTCGTCCGAGTCGGCGCGGGTCAAGGGGTCGGTCCGGCCCACCGAGTCGGTCCGGCCCACCCCGCCGGGTGCGGTCACCGAGGCGGGCGCGGTGACGGACTCGTGAGCGCTCACGGACCCGGGCGCGAGCGCGGTCAGGCAGGCGGTTGTCGTGATGACGGTGGCTATGGGGCAGAACATGAGGCGTCTCCGGTCCCTGTGCCGCAGCGGCAGGGAGAGCTGCGGTCCTGGTCAGGACGCTAGTGACCCCGGGCGGGCGGCGCCCGCAGTACTAGGCCGATCGGAGGTCGTCCCCGTCGGCGACCGGTTCGCGATATCCGGCCGCGGCGGCCGCCACGAGCAGGGTGCCGACGAGGAGCGGCCAGCCGAGGCCGTGGTGCAGCACGAGCAGGGCGCCGAGCACGGCGCCCACCAGCATGGCCGCCACGGAGACGATCCGACGCCCCGCCCGCGGTTCGGTGCCGCCCGCGAGCCAGGACTCCGAGGCGAGCCCGGTCAGCGTCATCGTGAGGACCGTCGTGGTCATGTCCGGGACCGCGAGCTTGCGGACCGTCGCGTTGCGCAGCCCCATAGCCCAGGCGAGGACCGCGATGAGCGCGTACGTAGCCCCGCCCGGCCAGGCGAACGCGACGGCCGCCGCCATGGCGAGCAGGACCGCCTCGGTGACGAACACCGACCGCACCCAGGTCCCCCGCGCCCGCCCGGCGAACACCCCCGCCAGCCGGCCGGAGCACACGGCCCCCGCGAGGAACGCGCCGAGGGAGGTGAGTGACCCGAGGACGGAGAACCCGGGAGCGCCCGCGGCGGCGAAGCCGATGATGACGACGTTGCCGGTCATGTTCGCCGCGAAGACGTGGCCGAGGCCCAGAAAGCTGACCGCGTCGACGAAGCCGCTCACGACCGTGAGGACCGTGAGGGCCGCGGGGAGGGTGGACCTGCGCGGCACGGACGCGGGCGCCGCTGGTGGAACGCTGGCTTCACTCACCCGCACGACCTTACGGAGTCCCGGCCCCGGCGGCCCGCCGGATCAGGTCCGCACGGCCCACCGTTGCTCGACCTTCGCGAGCCGCCAGTACCCGATGGCGGCCGCCCAGACGACGACGAACAGGCCCACGATGATGAACCCGACGTTGTCCAGGTCGAGCCCGGCTATCCAGCTGGTCACCGAGTCCCGCAGGTCGAGCTTGTCGTGCAGGACGCCCACGAGCTCGATGGTGCCGATCAGGAACGCGACGGCGATCGACAGGCCGGTGATGGCCAGGTTGTAGAACACCTTGCGCACCGGGTTCGAGAACGCCCACTGGTACGCGAAGTTCATGAACGTCCCGTCCAGGGTGTCGAACAGGCTCATACCGGCGGCGAACAGGAGCGGCAGGCACAGGATCGCGTACCAGGGCAGTCCGGCCGCAGCGCCGCTGCCCGCCATCACCATCAGCGTGACCTCGGTCGCCGTGTCGAAGCCGAGGCCGAAGAGGAAGCCGAGCGGGTACATCTGGCCCGGGCGGGTGATGGACCTGGTGAACCGGCCGAGGATCCGGTTCATGAACCCCCGTGAATCCAGGTGCTGTTCGAGCTCCGCCTCGTCGTACGAGCCCGCGCGCATCGCCCGGAACACCCGCAGGATCCCCACCAGGGCGACGAGGTTGAGCGCCGCGATGAGGTAGAGGAAGGACCCGGAGATGGTGGTGCCCATGACGCCGAGCGTCTGATGGGTGGCGGACCCCTCGTTCATGATCCGCCCGGCGAGCTGGGTGCCGCCGGCGATCAGTGCGGCGAGCACGACCACGACGCTGGAGTGGCCGAGCGCGAACCAGAACCCCACCGAGACCGGGCGCTTGCCGTCGGCCATCAGCTTGCGGGTGGTGTTGTCGATCGCGGCGATGTGGTCCGCGTCGAACGCGTGCCGCATCCCCAGGGTGTACGCGGTGACGCCGAGGCCGATGCCGAAGGCCTTCGACCCCACCTCGTAGTGCTCCGGCACGACGAGCAGGAACAGCACGCCGAACGCGACGACATGGAGTGCGGCGATCACCGCGAGGAGCCCGGCGGTGCGGACGGTGTCCTCGCGCCGCCAGTGGAACGCGTCGCGTCCGGTCGCCGGGGACTTTACGGGCAGGGCCATGCGGTCACGCTCCAACACCTCGTGGAATCACTTCGTGAGATGCCGTGGCCGGTCTCCTGGCTGACGGGTGTCCGCGTCCGCCCCTGCCTTCCCAGCTGCGCGCGGCAGCCAGTGGCGTAGTGGGGCGAGGCGTCCCGAGTCGTCTCGTTGCCGAGGGACCCGGGGCCCGATCACAGTGGCGAGGGCCGCTTCGGTCTGAGTCCTTTGAGGGACCGTCACCGAATTCCCGAGCACCACGGCCCGCCCACAGTAGAGGCAGGTCGGCGACGCCTGCAAGGCTGCACAGCTGCGTAGGTGTGCGCGGGTATTCAAGATCACATCGGTGGCTGCGAGGATGGGGCCATGCATCTCGTCCCTGCCGAGCGCGCCGACCGCCGCACGATCGACGGCCACCGGGTCTGCGAAGCCATCGCCGCCATCGGTGAGCCAGGACATCTGCGCGCCTGGGCCGACCGGTTCTCCCTGCTCGCCGATCCCCGCCGCCTCGCACTGCTCCTCGCGCTGTACCGGGCGGGGCCGCTGGCCGTGTCGGATCTCGCCGTCGCGACGGGCATGAACGACCCGGCGGTCTCGCAGGCGCTGCGGCTGCTGCGCGCGGCCGGAGTGGTGGAGGGGGAGAAGGAGGGCAGGGTCGTGCGCTACCGCGTCGTCGACGCGGCGACCGCGGACCTTCTCAAGCAGTGCGCGACGGACGACGCGCACTGACACGTGCGCGCCGTCGTGGCCGGCTGCTCTGTCCTTCAGTCCCGTTGGCCGTTGGCCCGCCTGCGTGCGGCGGCGATCTCCGCGTACGTGAGGTCGCGCCCCTCCCAGTGCGAGCCCTCGGCGGACTTGCCGGGCTCCAGGTCCTTGTAGACCTCGAAGAAGTGCGTGATCTCCAGGCGGTCGAACTCGGGGATGTCCTCGATGTCCTGCACGGAGGTATGGCGTGGATCGTGCGCGGGCACGCACAGGACCTTCTCGTCCATGCCCTTCTCGTCCCGCATCACGAACATGCCGATCGCGCGGCACTCGACGGTGCAGCCGGGGAATGTCGGATCGCCCACCAGGACGAGCGCGTCGAGCGGATCGCCGTCACGCCCGAGCGTGCCCTCGATGTATCCGTAGTCCGCGGGGTACTGGGTGGAGGTGAACAGCATCCGGTCGAGCCTGATCCGGCCGACGGAATGGTCCATCTCGTACTTGTTGCGGGAGCCTTGGGGGATCTCCACGGTGACGTCGAACGCGTGGACCGCGTCGGTGCCGTGGGCTGCGTCGGTGTGTCGGACCTCGTTGTCCAAGCCGGCCTCCTCGTCCACCCCGAGTGTCCTCCCGGGAGTGCGGGCGCGTCAGCCGATCGGGAACTCCAATTCGGGCCTGTCCCACAGCACTGCGGGCGGGTTGGCGGCGGCCGTGCCCGTGAGTATGGCTCCCGCGCTGCGGTAGAAGCCCTCGGCGGGCGGGTGCGAGACCACGCGGACCGAGGTGAGTCCTGCCGCGCGCGCCTCGTCCTTCATATGGGTGACGAGCAGCCGCCCGATGCCGAGTCCCTGCGCCGCGTCGGCGACGAACATCAGGTCGAGCTCCGGCGGCACCAGCGTGAGCGCGTAGAAACCGAGCACCAGGTCATCGGCGCCGACCGCGACGAAGACGCGATGGGCCTCGATGTAGTCGGGCCCCACCCGGTAGCCGGCCACCATCGACGCGTACGGGGCCTCGTAGGCGCGCGACGTGCGGACGAGCCGGGTCAGCCGCTTGGCGTCACGGGTGGTCGCCCGGCGCACCCGGACCGTCGCACCGTCCCCCGCGCTTTCCGCACCAGTAATGCTCGAAGTCATAGTGAGAGTATTACGCATCCTGCCGCGCCGATCGACCCGGGACGGTGCTCGCCGACCGTCTCACGCGGTGGGAACGGTGGACTGCACCTGCCGCAGGAACGTCGCGTTGTCCGGTGTCTGCCGGATCCGCTCGACGAGCGTCTCGAGCCCCGCGTGTCCGTCCCGCGACTGGAGCGCCCGCCGCAGACCGCGTACGACCGCCAACTCGGCCTCCGGCAGGAGGAGTTCCTCCCGACGCGTGCCGGACTGGGTGAGGTCGACGGCGGGGTGGATCCGGCGCTCGGCGAGGCTGCGGTCGAGGCGGATCTCCATGTTGCCCGTGCTCTTGAGCTCCTCGAAGAAATAGTCGTCGGCGCGGGAGCCGGTGTCGACGAGCGCGGTGGCGAGGATGGTGAGCGAGCCGCCCTCCTCGGCGAGCCTCGCCGCGCCGAAGAACCGCTTGGGGCCGATCAGCGCGGAGGCGTCGACACCGCCGCTGAGGGTACGGCCGCCGGACGAGGCCGTGTTGTTGTGGGCGCGGCACAGGCGGGTCAGCGAGTCCAGGAGGATGACGACGTCACGGCCGTCCTCGACGAGCCGCTTGGCGCGCTCGACGGCGAGTTCGGCCAGCGCGATATGCGCCTTCGCAGGCTGGTCGAACGTCGAGGCGAAGACCTCGCCGCGCACCGAGCGCCGCATGTCGGTGACCTCCTCCGGCCGTTCGTCGAGGAGCACCACCATCAGATGGGCCTCGGGGTGGTTCGTGGCGACGGACGCGGCGAGCTGCTGGAGCAGCACCGTCTTGCCGGTCTTGGGCGGAGCCACGATCAGACCGCGCTGCCCCTTGCCGATGGGGGTGAACAGGTCGACGACGCGGGGTGTCACGCCGCCCTTCGCGGTTTCGAGACGCAGCTGCTGCCGCGGGTGCAGGGGAGTGAGATCACCGAACCTGGGCCGCCCGCGCAGCTCCTGGACGGGGCGCCCGTTGACGCGCTCGACCTCGGCGAGGACGCGCGGCCTGCCGCACGTCCCCTGGATCAAGTCGCCCTTGCGCAGGCCGAGTCGGCGGATCAGGGCGGTCGGAACCTGGACGTCGTGCGACGTCGGCAGGAGGTCGGCGAGGCGCAGGAACCCGGGCCCGTTGCCGGAGGTGTCGAGGACGCCCGCGGCCTGGACCGCGACCTCCTTCGGCTGCGTCGTGAACGCCTTTGCGGTGGTGGGGGGTTCGAGAGTGGTGGTCATCGGAATCGGTCCTTTCGAGGACGTTCGTACGAGAGCATGAGTGAGGTGGGATCCGGCGGGATCGGGGCGGTGACTGCACGCCCCGCGAGGCGGGCGGGCGAAGCGGCCCGTGAAAGCCCTGAAAAGCCTGTGGCCGGGAAGAAGCGATGCGGGGTACGGCGCGTCGGCGCCGCCTGGCGCATCGCTGACATCGATTCGACGAATCCCGCTGTAGCGGCGATTCGGAGGGGGAGACTGGCACCGGCGCCGGAGAGGCGGCTAGCAGACGTGCCATTCGCACTGTAACACCATGGGGGCGCCGCCCCGCAAGGGCTTACGTCACGGGCCGCGATGCCGACCCGGCCCGGGAGCCCTGCTCGAACCCTTCACCACAGCCCCTGTGGCCCCGGGCGCGGCCTATGCTGAGCCACGATGTTCGCACCCGAAGGCCCCACCGTCCGCGAGCTCGCCGTCCAGGCGCTGTCCTCCGTCGAGCACGGCTACGACCTGCTCGCCCCCAAGTTCGACCGCACGCCGTTCCGCACGCCCCGGTCGGTCCTCGCACCGGTCACCCGTGCCCTGCGCCGTATGGGCCCCTTCGAGCGCGGACTCGACCTGTGCTGCGGGACCGGCGCGGGGTTCGATGTGCTGCGGCAGGTGTGCCGCGAGCGGCCCGTCGGGGTCGACATCAGCGCGGGCATGCTCACGGCGGGCCGCGCGGCCCGCACGAGCGGCGCGGGCCTGGTGCGCGCCGACGCCCTCGCGCTGCCCTTCGGGCCGGCCTTCGACCTGGTCGTCAGCTTCGGGGCGTTCGGCCACTTCCTGCCACGGCAGCGGCCCGCGCTGTTCGCCCAGGTCCACTCCGTGCTGAGGCCGGGCGGACGCTTCGCGTTCCCGTTGCCGGCACCCGCGCGGCCCGGCTCCCGCGGCTACTGGTCGATGCTGGCCTTCGACGGCGCGATGCGGGTCCGCAACGCGCTGTGGCGGCCGTCCTTCGTCATGTACTACCGCGGCTTCCGCCTCGGCGATGTGCGGAGCGAGCTGGTCGCAGCCGGTTTCGGCGTGGAGCTCCAGGCGCTGCCCGAACTCGGCGAGCGCTCCGACGGCAGCCCCCGGTGCCGCCTTCTGGTGGCCACGAAGACCGGCCCGCCGCGCTAGGCGGTCTCGGGCGCCCCGCCAGCCTGCCGTACGTCCTCGTGCAGGTGCACGATCAGCCAGCGTCCCGCCGCGGGGTCCTTGCGCAGGACGGCCGTGTTCCGCAGCAGCTCGGGACGGAGCGGGGTGCCGTCCGGGCCGGGCGCGTATGCGACGCGCAGCCAGTAGCGCAGGACCGCGGTGTCACCGAAGACGTCGACGACCGGGTCGTACGGGCGAAGCCCGCTCCCCACGGGCCCGTCCTCGGACTCGGGCCGCTCGTCCCGCACCCGGTCCAGGTCCGGCTTGCCGAGCAGCAGCGGCTCGGCGGCCGGGTCCCAGATCGTCGCCTCCGGGTCGAGCCGGGCGTCGATCTGGGCGCGGTCTCCGGTGGCGTACGCCTCGTACATGCCGGTCACGACGGACCAGACGGCGGCCACGTCGCCGGGCGCCGCGCCCGGCCTGGCCAGTGCGGGGCGGGCGGACACGGCGGACTCGGGCATGAGGGATGCTCCTGGTCGGACGGGGGAGGCGCGCCGGGGCGACGCGGATGCCAGGCCACCGTAACGGGTCGCAGGTGACGGGCGACCGGTCGGGCCGCAGCGACAGGCGGGTGGACGGGATACCGACGCAGGCCCTGGACGCAGGCCCTAGCTAGGGGCGCGGCAGGTTCGCGGCCTGTGGTGTGGGCGGGCGGTGCGGCGAGGGCGTCGTGTCCTGCGGGAACGTCAGCTGGCCGCTCATCCACTGCATGGCCGGCGCGATCTCCCGCTGCCATGTCGTGAAGTGGTGGCTGCCACGCGGCAGGATGATCTGGGCCGACGTCATGGGCGGCTTGACCGCGCGCAGGAACCTCATCGTGTCGCTGTAGTCCTTCTCGCCCGACCTGCTGCTGGCGGCGAGGACGGACACGCGCGGCACGGGCAGGTTCTCCAGGCGCCAGATCAGGTCGTGCTCGCGCTGTCGCCGCGCGGCGTCGGGACCCGAGCCGAAGAGGCTGCCCGTCGTCAGGTCGTCGCCGATCCTGTAGTCCGCCGACAGCGCGGCCGCCGACGTGTACACACCGGGGTGGCGCAGGGTGAGCTGGAGTGCGCACGTTCCGCCGGACGAGTATCCGAGGGCGCCCCACGCGCTCGGGTCGTGGCCCACGCGGTACGACTGCTTGAGCGCCTCCGGCAGGTCCTTCGTGAAGAACGTCTCGGCCCGCGGACCGCCCGGCACGTCCACGCACTCCGTGTCACGGGGCGGCGCGATCGTCGGGCGCACCATCACGATCACCGTCGGCTGCATCCTGTCCGCCCGCAGCAGCCGGTCCGCGGTCTGGGGGACCTGGAGGTACCGGGCGAGGTTCATGATGCCGCCCGGATAGCCGCTGATCGCGACCATCACAGGGAAGCGCTGGCGGTGGAACTGCTTCTGGAAGTACTGCGGCGGCAGATACACGAAGGCCGGGTTCACGGCCCGGCTGCGCCGTCCGACGATCTTGACCGACTCGACCCGGCCGACCTGCGCCGCGGGTCCGTGCGCAATCCCCTTCACCCGATCGAGACCCTGCGGCCCGGCGTGCTGCACCAGACCGCCGCGCACCGCGCCGACCGTGGTGTAGACGCCGCTGTGGCCGAGCGCCGTGACCTCGGCGGGCGCCGTGTCGACATGGCCGAGCAGCTCGTCCCACGAGCCGTAGAAGTCGAAGTCCGTGTTCACGGCGACGGCGAACGCGGTGAGGATCGTGAGCTGGGTCGCGCCGATCACGCCGAGTCGGCCGAGCACGGCGGCGGGCCCGCGCCGGGCGAGCCGTGGCCACACCCAGACCGTGAACGCCACACACACCAGGGCGGCCAGCACCGTCGCGTATTCGAGTGCCCGGCTCGTCAGGCCCATGGTTTCCTCAACTTTCAGCCGTCATCTGCGCTGTTCGGCAGTTTTCACCGGGAAAGAGGCGCGACGGCCGAGGAAGGTTTGCCGGCCACCGCGTTCTTACCGTGCTCCTGTGTCGCTCTTACTCCAGCGACGTGGAGCGCTCCTACGCTCGGTCACTGTGAAACAACGCCCCGCCGCCGTGGCAGGTCACACGTGCCTGATCATCGGAATTCTGGACATCGCGTCGGCGATCTCCCCGCACATGCACGAGACCCGCATAGAGCGCATCGCGCCCTACGTGCCGGGCCTCGCCGAGGAGGTGGCCCGCGCCGCCGCGCTCGCCGCGGGACTGCTGCTCGTCATGCTCGCCAGAGGCCTGCGCCGCCGTAAGCGGCGCGCCTGGGAGGCGGCCGTGGGGCTGCTCGCGGTCAGCGCGCTCGTCCAGGGCGTGCGCCACCATGCCCTGATCCCCGCGATGGTCTCGGCCGTCCTGTGCGTCGCGCTCGTCGCCTACCGCGAGGAGTTCTACGCGCTCGGCGATCCGCGCGGCAGAACGCGAGCCCTGTGGAACCTCGTCGTCCTCGGCGGCAGCAGCTTCGGGCTCGGGCTCCTCGTCGTCGGCGTGCGCGCGAACCAGGAGGCGGGCCACTCCATCGGGTTCACCGAACGGGTCAAGGAGGTCGCCTACGGCCTGTTCGGTGCGTCGGGCCCCATCGCGTACAGCAGCGACAAGGCCGCCGACATCGTCCAGTTCTCGTTGCTCGCGCTCGGTGTGGTCACCGCCGCCACCAGCGTCTATCTCGCTCTGCGGCCCATAACCCTCCGCCCGGCCGACAGCGACGAACGGCTGCGTGCCCTCCTGGCCGACGAGGGCCGGCGCGACTCGCTCGGCTACTTCGCGCTGCGCGGCGACAAGAGCGTCCTCTTCTCGCCGTCCGGCAAGGCCGCCGTCGCCTACCGCGTGGTGTCCGGCGTCGCCCTGGCCGGTGGCGACCCCATCGGCGACTACGAGGCCTGGCCGGGCGCCATCAAGGAGTTCCTGCGGCAGTGCGCCCTGCACGCCTGGACCCCGGCCGTCATGGGGTGCAGTGAACTCGGCGGACAGGTGTGGATCCGCGAGGGGGGCCTCAAGGCCCTGGAGCTGGGCGACGAGGCCATCGTCGACTGCGCGGCCTTCAGCCTCTCCGGACGCTCCATGCGCAACGTCCGGCAGATGGTCAACCGCATCGAACGCGCCGGCTACACCTGCCGCATGCGGCGCGTACGCGATCTGCCCGACGAGGAGAAGAAGCGGCTGCGCGAGGCCGCCGCCGCGTGGCGGGGCAGCGCCACCGAACGCGGGTTCTCCATGGCGCTCGGCCGGTTCGGCGACCCCGACGACGGGGACTGCGTCGTCGTCACCGCGCACCAGGACGACGAGGCGGGCAACGACCGCGTGCGCGCCCTGCTCCACTTCGTGCCCTGGGGCGAGGACGGTCTCTCCCTCGACCTGATGCGCCGCGACCGCACGGCCGAACCCGGCCTGAACGAACTCCTCATCGTGGCCGCCCTGCGGGGCGCGCCCGGGCTCGGAGTGCGCCGTATGTCGCTGAACTTCGCGGTGTTCCGGGCCGCTCTCGCCCGCGGCGAACGCCTCGGCGCGGGACCGGTGCTGCGGGTGTGGCGTGGGCTGCTGGTGTTCCTGTCGCGCTGGTTCCAGATCGAGTCCCTGTACCGCTTCAACGCGAAGTTCCGCCCGGAGTGGGAGCCGCGCTTCGTCGTCTATCCCACGGTGCGCGACCTGCCGAGGATCAGCTGGGCCTGCCTCCAGGCGGAGGCGTTCGTCGTCCTGCCGCGCCCGGCGGAGCGGCTGCGTCAGCTGCTCAGGAGCCGGCCCGCCGCCCGCGAGGAGAAGCCGCAGCCGGTGCAGGTCACCACCCCGTGACCAGCAGGTGGTTGACCAGCAGGGCGAGCACCGCCTGTGCGGTCAGCCACCCGCGGCGCCACCGCTCGGGCAGCAGAGCGGTGGCCGCGATGAGCCAGACGGCGAACGGGAGCCAGATGCGCTCCGTCTCCGCCTTGCTCATGCCCGACAGATCGGCGGCCAGAAGGGCGAGCGCTGCGCCGAGGACGACAAGGGCGAGCCGCCCCTGCGGCTCCGCCCGCTCACGCAGGACACGTCCCGGAACCCGGCGCAGCCCCGCCGCCGTGGCAAGCCCGACGATCAGCACGGTGCACGCGAGGTTGCCCCACACCCAGTAGCCGTACGGCCGGATCCCGCCCGCACCCTGGTAGTAACGCTCCGTCAGCAGGCGATACGCCTCCCACCAGTTGAACCCGACGAGGGTGAACGCGATGGGCACCACGGCCGCCCCCACGACGAACAGCGGCAGCGGCCGCAGTGTCCGCGCCGCGAGCAGCGCGGCCGCCGCGACCAGGGCCATCAGCGTCAGCCCGTACGACAGATAGCAGGTGAGCCCGAACAGCAGTCCGCTGCCGAGGGCCGCCCAGCGGCTGCCGCGGGTGGCCGCCACCGCCAGCAGCGCCACCGACCACGCGGCGACCGCCGCGAAGTAACCGTCCGCCGACGTGCCCGTCCAGACCGCGGCCGGCGCGAGTGCCAGGAACGGCGCAGCGCGGCGCGCGGTCCCCTCGTCGGCGAGCGCGCGGACGGTGACGAGGACGGCGAGCGCCGCCGTGCACCCCACCGTGATGCACCACACCCCGGCCCAAGCACCCCCGCCGAGCCCGATCCGGTCCAGGCCCACGAAGGTCAGGGTCGCCGCGGGCGGATGCCCCGCGACATGGGGAGGCCAGTGGCCGGGGGACTGCAGCAGGATGTGGCGCGTGAAATCCCGCAGCGTCGCGCCGACGTCGTCGAACCGGTCGATGACCCGCAGATACTCGTACGACGTGGTGAGGCGCCCGGCGATGCCCCGCTGCCAGCCGTCGATGAGCGCGAGCGAGAAGGTCCACGCCACCGACGCGGCCCACACGGCGGGCAGCAGCCGCCGCCACCGAAGCCGGGCCGCCACCACGGGCCCGTACGTGATGACCAGTACGGCGACGGCGATCGCCGCCGGGGTGCCCGGGCCCACGTGGGGATCCCAATGGGCGTACAGGGGCGCCCAGTCGACGTGCAGGGTGCCGTAGCGGTCCTGGATGTATCGGCCCACGAGCGCGGCCGCCGCGACCAGGGTGGCGGCGGCAGCGGCGGCGAGCAGGTCACGGCGCGTCCCGGTGGAGGGTGGCGCGGTGCGGGGGGCTTCAGGGGGAGCTTCGAGCTTCACACCCGGAACGCTAGGCGCCCGCACCGCCCGTTTGGTGCACCGCGAGGTCGCGTCACCGAACCGTCAGATCTTCCTGCGCCGATCCGCGGGCTGTGCGCAATACGGTCGGAACAGGTCGGCGGGCCCCCGCCGCGCACAGCCTGAAGGAACCACATGGGCGTCCTCCCCCGCACTCTCCCCGATCCGTGGCGCAGCCCGCTGCGCGGCCCGCGCTTCACCGCGGTCCTCGGCCTCGTCCTGCTCGTCGGCATGACTTTGCTCTTCGTGACCGGCCTCCTGTCGTACGCCGCCTACAACCCGAACCTCGCGGCGGTCAACGACAAGACGCCCGGCAAGGGGCTGCTCGGCTTCTATCTGTTCTCCTGGCCGACCGACCCGCACTGGCTGTACCGCCTCACCCAGGGACTGCACGTGACCGTGGGCATCACGCTCGTGCCCGTGCTGCTCGCCAAGCTGTGGTCGGTCGTGCCCAAACTGTTCGAGCTGCCACCCGTACGCTCCCTCGGCCACGCCCTGGAGCGACTTTCGCTGCTCCTGCTCGTGGGCGGCGCGCTCTTCGAGTTCGTGACCGGCATCCTCAACGTGCAGCTCGACTACCTGTTCCCCGGCTCCTTCTATCCGCTGCACTTCTACGGCGCCTGGGTGTTCATCAGTGCGTTCATCGTCCACGCGGTGCTGCGTGTACCGCAGGCGCTGCGCGTGCTGCGTGAGCGGAAGGCGGGCCTGCCCGAGACGGGTGACCTGGTGCCGGCGAAACCGGCCGAGCCCACGGTCTCGCGGCGCGGGGCGTTCGCCATGGTCGGCGCGGGCTCGCTCCTGCTGCTCGTCACGACGGCCGGCCAGAGCATCGGCGGGGTATGGCGCCGCACCGCTCTGCTCGCGCCGCACGGCGGCGCCGACCCGGGCACCGGCCCCGGTCGCTTCCAGATCAACAAGACGGCCGCCGTGGCCGGCATCCGTACCGCCGACACGGGCGAGCCGTGGCGGCTCGTCGTCACCGGGCCGAAAGGCACCGTCCACCGGCTCACCCGCGACGACCTCCTCCAACTCCCGCAGCACACCAGCGCGTTGCCCATCGCCTGCGTCGAAGGCTGGTCCACGGACGACCAGCACTGGAGCGGCGTACGGCTGCGCGACCTCGCCGCCCTCGCCGGGACCGACGGCGACACCGACGTGTTCGTCGAATCGCTGCAACAACACGGCGCGTTCCGGAAGGCGGCCCTGCGGCACAACCAGGTCCACGACCCGCGCTCCCTGCTGGCCCTGCGGGTCAACGGAGCCGACCTCACCCTCGACCACGGCTACCCGGCCCGTGTCATCGTCCCCGCGGCGCCGGGCGTCCTGAACACCAAGTGGGTCGCCCGCATGACGTTCGGAGCGCTGTGATGAACCGACTGAGTCGTTGGTACGGCGAGAGCCCGCTCCAACTCCCGCTCCTGGCAGCCTCGTTCGCCCTCGCCGGATATGCGGGCGTGCGGCTGCTCGAGAACGATCCGTGGGCTGTGGCGGTCTGGTTCGTCGGCGCGGCCCTCGTCCACGACCTGCTGCTCGTACCGGTGTACTCGCTCGCGGACGTCGCGGCGCAGAAGGCGCTCGGTGACCGGAGCCGCAGAACGACGATGTATGTACGCGTCCCCGCGTTCCTGTCGGGCCTGCTGCTCCTGGTGTGGTTCCCGCTGATCACGCGGGCGCGGGCGGACCACTACGCCCTCGTGACGGGACATTCGGGGGACGCGTTCCTGCCGCGGTGGCTGCTGCTGACGGCCGCGCTGTTCGCCGCGTCGGCCCTGTGGTTCGTGGCCGTCACGTTCCTCGCTCCCGCGTCGCCCTGGAGGCAGGCACGCAGGGCGCGCCGGGAAGAGCGGGCGCGGGAGCGCGAACGGGAGCGTCAGCGGCGCAAGGAGACGAAGGAGCGCCCGCCCTCGGACCACTGAGCGACCGGCAGCCAGCCGAGCGGGCGCGCGTACCGCAGCAGCGCCCACGTGCCCACCCGGGCCCACGGGAACAGCGAGCCCGCGGCGCCCTGTCCGTCGTCCACCCGCACCTCCATCCGCTCGTCTATGTCGAGCGGTGCCGTCTCTGCGATCAACAGCCCGCCGGGGGCGGTGAGTTCGGCGGCACGGGACAGCAGGGCCCCGGGGTCGCCGCCGATCCCGATGTTGCCGTCCAGCAGGAGCGCCGTCCCCCAACGCCCCTCACCGGGCAGGGGGTCGAAGACGGACCGCTGCAGAGCGGCTCCGCCGAGGCGGACCGTCCGCGCGACCGCGGCCTCGCTCACGTCGATGCCGAGCGCGCGGTGCCCGGCCGCGGCCAGTGCGGCGACGATGCGGCCGGGGCCGCAGCCGATGTCGAGGACAGCGCCCTCGCAGCGCCGCAGCGCCGAGAGGTCGGCCGTGTCGGCGACCGCGCACCAGCGCTCCACCTCGAGCGGCAGCAGCCATCCGTCGGCGCGCCGCAGGAAGAGCGGGCCGCGCTCGTTGCGCAGGGCATCGGTGTAGGGATCCGTACACCAGGCCGGTGCCACCTCGCGCGTCGAGGTCATGAGCGGACCACCCGCGTCAGCCGCGCGTGCTCGGCGGCGAACCGGCCGTCCGGCGCGTCGGCCGCCACCAGGGCGGCGTCGTGAGCCGTGTCGACGTCCCGCAGCACCGGCAGGTCCCGAACGCGCAGCCCGGCATCCGTGAGCCGGGCCCGCTGGGCCGCACCCGTGTGCGCCGTCGACATCGGCACACCCCGCAGCAGCTCCGGGTCGGGCGCGGCGAGCCCGAGCGCCCAGAACCCGCCGTCGTCGGCGGGCCCGAACCATGCGTCGCAGCCCCGCCAGGCGTCGGGCCCGAGCGCGGGAGCGAGCAGCGCGGGCGTCACCTGAGGCGTGTCCATCCCGATCAGGACGGCCGGCCCGGTACACCCGGCGAACGCAGCCGCGAGCCGCTCGTCCAGGCCTCCGCCGCACTGCGGGACCACGTCGATCCCGGGCGGCAGCCACGCACCGGGCGCCCCGTCGAGCACCAGCACGCGACGCCGCGCGGGCGTGGCGAGCGCCGCGTGCAGGGTGTCGACGAGCGAGGCCTCGGCCAGGTGCGCGGCCTCCTCGGGCGTGAACGGCGGCGTGAGCCGCGTCTTGACCCGCCCGGGCACCGGGGACTTGGCGATGACGAGGAGCGTGGTGTCGTGCCGCCGCGCCGCGGGCAATTCGTCGGCGGTCACCGGGACGCCGCCGCTCCGCGCGCGGGGTGGGCCGTCCGGGGCTTCTCCGCGAGGACCCCGCGCATGTCACGTACCGCCTGCCAGGTGCCCCGCCAGGTGCCCGTGACCTTGGACTTTCCCGTACGGGGCCGGTAGGGCACCGGGCGCTCCTCGATGTGCCAGCCCGCGTCGGCGGCCCGGACGACCATCTGGAGGGGGTAGCCGCTGCGGCGGTCCGTGAGATCAAGGCCGAGGAGGGACGCGCGGCGCGCGGCCCGCAGCGGGCCCAGGTCGTGCAGCCGCAGCCCGGTGCGCCGGCGCAGCATCCCCGCCAGCGCGAGGTTCCCGGCGCGCGCGTGCACGGGGAAGGCGCCACGGCCCTGCGGCCTGCGCCGGCCGAGCACGAGATCGGCCCGGCCCTCGATGACGTCCTCGACGAACGTCGTCAGCAGAGCCGGATCGAGCGACGCGTCGCAGTCGCAGAAGCAGACCACTTCCGCGTCGGACGCCAGCAGGCCCGCGTGGCAGGCGGCCCCGAAGCCGCGCCGGGGCTCCGTCACCACGGTCGCGCCCAGGGAACGGGCGATGTCGTCAGAGCCGTCGGTGGACCCGTTGTCCACGACGAGTGCCCGCCAGCCGTCCGGGATACGGGCCAGCACCCACGGCAGCGCGGCGGCCTCGTCGAGGCAGGGCAGCACGACATCGACCGAGGGGGCCAGGTCGCGAAGTGAGGGGAAGTCAGGGGGGATCACAGTGTCACCCTACGAATCCAAACCGGACATTTAGGCCCTCAGCTCCTTACGAAACGCGGACGTCGGACGCGGACGGCCCCTCCGGTGACTCCGATCGGCGCCGCCGGGTGCGACGCTGGTGGAATGCAGACACCACCGCTCGGCCGCGTCCTCGTCGTCGACGACGACCCGACCGTCGCCGAGGTCGTCGCGGGCTACCTGGACCGCGCCGGCTACGACGTCGACCGCGCAGCCGACGGCCCGGCCGCCCTCGACCGCGCCGACGCGCACGGGCCCGACCTGGTCGTCCTCGACCTGATGCTGCCCGGCATGGACGGCCTGGAGGTGTGCCGCAGGCTCCGGGCCCGCGGCCCCGTCCCTGTGATCATGCTGACGGCGCGCGGCGACGAGGACGAGCGCATCCTCGGCCTGGAGGTCGGCGCGGACGACTATGTGACCAAGCCGTTCAGCCCGCGCGAGCTGGTCCTGCGCGTCGAGTCGGTGCTGCGCCGGGCCCGCGCGGCCACGGCACCCAAGCCGGCGGGACCGCTGCGCGCGGCCACCCTCACCATCGACCCGGCGGCCCGTCGCGCCACCAAGTCGGGGGACGAACTCGCCCTGACGATAAGGGAGTTCGACCTCCTCGCCTTCTTCCTGCGCCACCCGCGCCGCGCCTTCTCCCGTGAGGAGCTCATGCAGCAGGTGTGGGGCTGGGACTTCGGGGACCTGTCGACCGTCACGGTCCACGTGCGCCGGCTGCGCGGCAAGATCGAGGACGACCCGGCGGCGCCGCGCCTCATCCAGACGGTCTGGGGCGTCGGCTACCGCCTGGACCCGGGCCCGCACAGCGACGCCCCTGGGCTGGATCGTGCATCGCAAGCCTCTCGGCCCGACCGGGCGCCGGAAGACCGGACCGAACGCCGTGCATGACATGCTCCTCATCGCCCTCTACGCGTTCCTCGGCGCCGTCGGCGCCGGCCTGCTGGGCGCGCTCGCCCTGTTCGTGCTTCGCCGCCGCTCCCTGACGGTGTCGCTCACGGTCGTCGCCGCCGTCGCCGTGACGGCGATGCTCGCCGGAACGCTCGTCGTGGCCTGGGCGATGTTCCTGTCCCCGCACGACCTGTCCGTCGTGACGACCGTCGCCGCGATGGCCGCCACCGTGTCGCTTGCGACCGCGCTGCTCCTCGGCCGCTGGGTCGTGGCCCGCAGCAAGGCACTCACCCTCGCCGCCCGCTCCTTCGGTGACGGCGGCAGCTTCGCGGCGCCCCTCGCCCCCGCGACGGCGGAACTCGCCGCGCTCTCAAGGGAGTTGGAGGCCACCAGCGCCAAGCTGGCCGCGTCCAGAGACCGTGAGCGCGCCCTGGAGACCTCGCGCCGCGAGCTCGTCGCCTGGATCTCGCACGATCTGCGCACCCCGCTCGCCGGGCTCCGCGCGATGTCCGAGGCCCTGGAGGACGGCATGGCGGCCGACCCGGACCGCTATCTGCGCCAGATCCGCACCGAGGTCGAGCGCATGAACGACATGGTGGGCGACCTCTTCGAACTGTCGCGCATCCACGCGGGGACCCTCGTCCTGAGCCCGTCCAGGGTCTCCCTCCACGACCTGGTGGGCGACGCGCTCGCGGGCGCCGACCCGCTCGCGCGCGAACACGGCGTACGCCTCGTCGGCGACCGCATCGACAAGATTCCCGTCGAGGTCGACGGCAAGGAGATGAGCCGCGTCCTCGGCAACCTCCTCGTCAACGCGATCCGTCGCACCCCGGCGGACGGCACGGTTGCCGTGGCGGCGGCCGGCTCGACGGACGGCGTGGTCCTCACGGTCACGGACGGCTGCGGCGGCATCCCTGAGCAGGATCTGCCCCGCGTCTTCGACACGGGGTGGCGCGGCAGCCACGCCCGTACACCCCCGTCGGGCGCGGGCCTCGGGCTCGCCATCGTCCGAGGAATCGTCGAGGCCCACAGGGGCAGCGCCGCCGTGCGCAATGTGGCGGGCGGCTGCTGTTTCGAGGTGACGCTCCCGGCGGCGGGGGTGTAGCCCGCAGGCGCCACGTCGCCGGGAGCGCCGCCTCGCTCACCTCACCCCAGCTCGGCCTTGGCGAACTCCGTCATCCCCTCCTCGAATCCCACCTCGGCGCGCCACCCCAGCCCGGCCCTGAGCCGGGCCGGGTCCGCCGTGATGTGCCGTACGTCGCCGAGCCGGTACTCGCCCGTCACGACCGGCATCGGCCCGCCGTACGCGGCGGCGAGGGCATGGGCCATCTCGCCCACCGTGTGCGGGTCACCGCTGCCCGTGTTGTACGCGACGCACCTGTCGGAGGGCCGGTCGCTCATCGTCTCGAGCGCGAGCGCGTTGGCCGCGGCCACGTCGTGCACGTGCACGAAGTCCCGCCGCTGGCGGCCGTCCTCGAAGACGCGCGGGGCCTCGCCCCGGGCCAGGGCCGACCGGAAGAACGACGCGACGCCCGCGTACGGGGTGTCGCGCGGCATCCCCGGCCCGTACACGTTGTGGTAGCGCAGCGACACGGCGCGGCCCCCGGTGGCCCGCGCCCAGGACGACGCCAGGTGTTCCTGGGCGAGCTTCGTCGTCGCGTACACGTTGCGGGGGTCCGTGGGGGCGTCCTCGCCGACGAGGCCGGGGCTCAGCGCGGCGCCGCACTGCGGGCACGCGGGCTCGAAGCGGCCCTCGCGCAGGTCGGCCTCGGCGCGCGGCCCCGGGCGCACGACTCCGTGGCGCTCGCACTCGTACCGCCCCTCCCCGTACACGACCATCGACCCGGCGAGCACCAGGTCCCTCACCGCCGCCGAGGCCATCGCGGCGAGCAGCACGGCCGTGCCGAGGTCATTGCGGGAGACGTAGTCGGGGGCGTCGGCGAAGTCCTTGCCGAGCCCGACCTTCGCCGCCTGATGACACACGGCGTCGATGCCGGCGAGGGCCGACTCCACGGCGGCGGGGTCGCGTACGTCCGCGACGACCCAGGGGTGCGGTTCGTCCGGGCCGGGCGGCCGGACGTCGAGCACGACGACCTCATGTCCTCGCGCGAGGAGAGTGTCCACGACCGCTGACCCGATGAACCCGGCACCGCCGGTGACCAGTACACGCATGCCGCCCACGCTATGCGGGGCGGGGCGCCGGGAGGGCTCTGCGCGCCGATACGTCACGGCTCCGTAAGGCTTGTGCGAACGGAGTTCGGTATCGCGCGGCAGCTCGTACACGACTAGCGTGAATCGGGGGAACCGGGACGAAACGCGCCGGGGTCGCCCGGAACATCTCACCCCCGGCACCGCCACTCGGAAGAAGGGTTCGCGCCATGGCCGCACGACCGGAGGGCGCGCCCGTCTGGGCCGACGCCATGTTCCCCGACCTGGAGGCCGCCAAGCGCTTCTACGGCGAGCTCCTCGGCTGGACGTTCGAGGAGGGGCAGGAGGAGTACGGCAACTACACCCAGGCGAGGTCGGACGGCAAGCGGGTCGGCGCGCTCGCGCCGCAGATGCCGGGCATGGAGGGCACCCCGCCGGCCTGGAACCTGTACCTGGCCACGCCCGACGTCAACGCCACGGCGGCGCGCGTCAAGGAGGCCGGCGGCACCCTGTTGACGGAGCTCATGGAGGTCGGCGACTTCGGCACGATGGTCACCGTCCAGGACCCGGCCGGCGTGTTCTTCAGCCTCTGGCAGCCGGGCACGCACGACGGGTTCGAGAAGGTGGGAGAGCCCGGTTCGTACGCCTGGGCCGAGGTGACCACACGTGACGCCGAGAAGACGGACGGGTTCTTCGAGGCCGCCTTCCCGTACGAGGTCCGGAAGATGGCCGACGAGAGCGTCGATTTCAATATCTGGCAGCTCGACGGAGAGCCGCAGCTCGGCCGCTTCAAGATGACCGAGGACTTCCCGCCGGAGGTCGCGTCGTACGTCAACGTCTACTTCGCGGTCGACGACTGCGACACGGCGGTCGCCACGGTGACCAGGCTCGGCGGAAAGCTCCACTACGGCCCGATGGACACCCCGTTCGGCCGCTTCGCGGCGGTGACGGACCCGCAGGGCGCCGCTTTCTCGGTGATCGACCTGAGCACGACCGAGGGCGAGATGCCCGAGCTCACCTGAGGCCGGATCCGTCAGGGAATCGAGAAGCCGAGCGCGCCCGCGGCCAGTTCCGCGGTGGGCTGTGTCCAGCGCTCGGCCATCGCGTTGCGGGTGGACAGCGAGCGCAGCTCCGCCCGGTCGAGATAGAGCGTGCCGTGCAGATGGTCCGTCTCGTGCTGCACGATCCGGGCGGGCCACCCCGTGAACTCCTCGTCCACGGCGTGGCCCCGCTCGTCGAGCCCCCGCAGCCGCACGTGCTGATGCCGGGAGACCACGGCCTGGAGGCCGGGCACGCTCAGACAGCCCTCGAAGAACGCGGCGCGGTGGGCCCCCACGGGTTTGTACGACGGGTTGATCAGGACGCGGAACGGCTGCGGCACCCGGCCGCGCGCCTGCCGCACCTCGTCGGGGACCTCGGCCGCGTCCTCGATGACGGCGATCCGCAGCGGGACGCCGATCTGCGGTGCGGCGAGCCCGACGCCGGGGGCGGCGTGCATCGACGCACGCATCGCGACGATCAGACGCTCCAGGAGCGCGGGCGCGAGCTGACCGTCGTAGGTCTGCGCGGGGGACCGGAGCACGGGGTCGCCCGCCTCCACCACTGGCAACGGGTGCTCGCCCGCGAGCAGTTCCTCGACGTGGTCACTCAGGGGTACGGGGGACATCGCGCCAGCATGCCAAGAAGGATCACGCGTCGGCAACGTCCACCCCGCCACGCGCATCGTTGCGGACTCGTGAACATCCCCCGGTGAGGGAATGAGACCGCGGTGACACGGGCTTTCATGAGAGGGCGGCCATGGTCGGCACGGCCGCTCCACCCGTCCGAACGTCCACCGCCGCCTCCTGGGAGCCCGCCGTATGTCCGTCCCGGCCGCCGCCACCGCCCACCCGCTCGACCACCCCGCGTACGCCTCCCTCACCGGCCCGCACGCGCACTTCGCCGAGTGGCGGGGCCGGATCGTGCGGTACCCCCTCGACGTGACGCCGTGGCTCGCGCTGCCGGACGAGCCCGGACCCGGGGACTGGGCGGATCTCGCGGCGCTCGCCGGGCCGGGCGAGACGGTCCCGCTGCTGGGGATGCGCACGGCGCCGCCCGAGGGCTGGGAACTCACGATGAGCATGGACGGCGTGCAGCTCGTCGACGACGGCGTGGCCGCGGCGCCGGACGCGGAGGCCGTGCTCCTCGGCGCGGCCGACGTGCCCGAGATGCTGGACCTCGTGGCGCGCACCCAGCCGGGCCCGTTCCTGCCCCGCACCGTCGAGCTCGGCACGTATCTCGGGATCCGCAGGCAGGGCGCGCTCGTGGCGATGGCGGGGGAGCGCCTGCATCCGCCGGGCTGGACGGAGATCAGCGCCGTCTGCACCGACCCGGACCACCGCGGCCAGGGGCTCGCGGCCCGCCTCGTCCTGGCCGTCGCGGCGGGGATCAAGGACCGCGGCGAGACCCCGTTCCTGCACACGGCGGCGGGCAACACGAACGCCATCAGGCTCTACGAGTCCCTGGGCTTCCGGCTGCGGCGCACCACGAAGTTCATGACGGCCCGGGTCCCGGAGTTCGACCACGCCGCCGCCCGCTGAGCGCGACGCGAGCGGTCCTCGGGGAGGCTCAGGCCTCTTCCCCGGCCTGCGCGTTGTAGCGCAGCAGATAGTCCGCGAAGCGGACGAGATCCTCCTCGGGCCAGTCCGCCACCCGCTCCTGGAACGCCTGGCGGCGGCTGACGGTGACCTGGGCGAGGATGTCGGCGCCCGCCTCGGTCGGATGGAGGACCTGGACGCGGTGGTCGTCCGGGTCCACCCGGCGCATCACGAGCCCGGCCCGCTCCAGCGCGGACACCTGCCGGCTCACCGTCGACTTGTCGAGGGCGTAGTGCGTGGCGAGGTCCGTCGCCCGGCAGCCGCCCTTCTCGTCCAGGTGACTGAGCAGGGTGTACGACACGAGGGACAGCTCGGGGTGCATCCGTCCGGCCATCGCTCGGGCGCGCCGCGCGAAGGACGTCATCTCGCGCTGAATGGTCTCGACTGCCGTCTCGCGGTCTGTCACGTACGGTCCTCTCCCGCTGCTCGTTGCATTCTACAACCGAGGGGCGGGGTGCGCCGCGGGCAGGCGAGTTCCCGCGCCCGGAGCTAGCCTCCTGAGCATGAGCGACCCCAGCGATGTGCCCGCCCGCTACACCGTCCTGGTCAAGCCCCAACTCGCCGACAAGGACGGCCACCCCGTGCACGGCAACCCCCTGCGCGTGGTGTCCGTCGAGGCCACGGGGTCGTCCGGGGAGTCCGGCTATCCGCGCTTCGAGGGTGAAGGGGTGCAGGTCGAGATCGACCCGCTCACCCGCTCCGTCGAGGCTGTCACGGTCGACGGCGAGGAGCTGCCGTACGGCTGGGTGGCGGAGATCGCCGCGGACTGACCGGCCACGCGGCCGTGCAGGGGCCCACCGTGGCGCAGCTCTCTTATGCAACTTGTTGCAAAAGCGAGCTGTCGTCGTCTACAACTGTGACGACGTTCGCCGCGCACGGAGGGCCACCATGAGCCGATACCCGCACCTGCTCACCCCGCTCGACCTCGGATTCACCACGCTGCCCAACCGGGTCCTGATGGGCTCCATGCACGTGGGACTCGAGGAGGCGGAGAACGGCTTCGCGCGCATGGCGGAGTTCTACGCCACCCGCGCCCGCGGCGGCGTCGGCCTCATGGTCACCGGCGGCATCGCCCCCAACGAGGCGGGACGCCCCTGGGCCGGCGGCGCGAAGCTGACCACCGAGGCGGAGGCCGACGAGCACCGCCAGGTCACCGACGCGGTGCACGCGGCGGGCGGGAAGATCGCGATGCAGATCCTCCACTTCGGCCGCTACGCGTACCACGAGGACCTCGTCGCCCCCAGCCCCCTCCAGGCGCCGATCAGCCCCTTCCCGCCGCACGAACTCACCGACGCCGAGGTCGAGCAGACCGTCGAGGACTTCGCGCGCGCCGCCGAACTCGCGCAGCGGGCGGGCTACGACGGCGTGGAGATCATGGGCTCCGAGGGCTACCTCATCAACGAGTTCATCGTCGCCGCCACCAACCAGCGCACCGACCGCTGGGGCGGCTCGTACGAGAACCGCGTCCGCTTCCCCCTCGAGATCGTCCGCCGCGTCCGCGAGCGCGTCGGCACGGACTTCATCCTCATCTACCGGCTCTCGATGATCGACCTCGTGCCCGGCGGCTCCACCCTCGAAGAGGTCGTGCAGCTCGCCAAGGAGATCGAGGCGGCCGGCGCCACCATCATCAACACCGGCATCGGCTGGCACGAGGCCCGCATCCCGACCATCGCCACCTCGGTACCGCGCGGCGCGTACACCTTCGTCACCAAGAAGGTCATGGGCGAGGTCTCCATCCCGCTCGTCACCACGAACCGCATCAACACCCCCGAGATCGCCGAGGAGTTGCTCGCCGACGGCTGCGCCGACATGGTGTCCCTCGCGCGGCCCCTGCTCGCCGACCCGGACTTCGTGGCAAAGGCCCAGGCCGAGCGCTCCGAGACCATCAACACCTGCATCGGCTGCAACCAGGCCTGCCTGGACCACACATTCAGCGGCAAGATCACCTCCTGCCTCGTCAACCCGCGCGCCTGCCACGAGACCGAGCTGCTCCTCGCGCCGACCCGCCTGCGCAAGCGCGTCGCCGTCGTCGGCGCGGGCCCCGCGGGCCTCGCCTGCGCCGTCTCCGCCGCCGAACGCGGCCACGCCGTCACCCTCTTCGACGCCGCGTCCGAGGTCGGCGGCCAGCTCAACATCGCCCGTAAGGTACCCGGCAAGGAGGAGTTCGACGAGACCCTGCGCTACTACCGCGCGCAGCTCGAACTGCACAGCGTGGACGTCCGGTTGAACACCCCCGTCACCGCCGCCGACCTCACCCCGGACGCGTACGACGAAGTAGTCGTCGCCACCGGCGTCACCCCGCGCACCCCCGAGATCGAGGGAATCGACCACCCCAGCGTCGTCGGCTACCTCGACGTCCTGCGTGACGGTGCGCCCGTCGGGGAGCGCGTCGCGATCGTCGGCGCGGGCGGCATCGGCTTCGACGTCGCCGAGTACCTCACCGACAGCGGCGACAAGGCGAGCCAGGACCCGGCGACGTACTTCCGGCAGTGGGGCGTCGACATGGACTACCAGGGCCGCGGCGGACTCGCGAAGCCCGACCGGCCCGCCCCGCCGCGCGCCGTCCACCTCCTCCAGCGCAAGGCCTCGAAGGTGGGCGCCGGACTCGGCAAGACCACCGGCTGGATCCACCGCACCGAACTGCGCCACCGCGGCGTCACCATGGTCGCGGGCGCCACGTACGACCGCATCGACGACGCGGGCCTGCACGTCACCGTCGACGGCAGCTCCACGGTCATCCCCGTCGACACCGTCGTCCTGTGCACCGGCCAGGACCCGCGCCGCGGCCTGTACGACGACCTGCTCGCCGCCGGCCGCGAGGCGCACCTGATCGGCGGCGCCGACGTGGCCGCCGAGCTGGACGCCAAGCGCGCCATCCGCCAGGGCACCGAGCTGGCCGCGGCGCTGTGAGACCGGCGGTCACGTGGCCGGGCCCGCCGGCCGCGTGACCGCCTCCGCATAAGGTGCAGCCATGTCACTCCCGCACGCGATCCTCACGGCCCTCCTGGAGAAACCGTCGTCGGGCCTCGAACTGACGCGCCGCTTCGACAAGTCGATCGGCTACTTCTGGTCGGCCACGCACCAGCAGATCTACCGCGAGCTGGGCCGCCTGGAACGCGAGGGGTACATCAGGGCCCTGCCCGCGCCGACGCCCGCGCGCGGCCAGAAGAAGGAGTACGAGGTCCTGCCCGAGGGCCGCGCCGAACTGGCCCGCTGGACCGCCGCGAGCCAGGACCCGAAACCGCTGCGCGACCCGCTGCTCCTGCGCCTGCGCGCCGCCGCCGTCGTCGGCACCGACGGCATCGAGGCCGACCTGCGCCGCCATCTCGACCTGCACCGGCGGCAGTTGGCGGAGTACGAGGAGATCGAGAGGCGGGACTTCCCGCCCGGCCTCGACTCCGTCGAGGACCGGCTGCAACACGTCGTGCTGCGCGCGGGCATCGACCTGGAGACGTTCTGGGCGCGCTGGCTCGAACAGACCCTGGAGGAACTCGGCCTCGACCCGTCCTAGGACTGTCCCCCGTCCTAGGACTGTCCTATGGCCCTGACTTCAAGCTCCCGCCTGCCCCGCGACGCCTGGCAGGCCCTCTCGGCTTTTCGTCCGGACGAGCGTCGCCGCCTGCGGGTCCCAGTCGGCCGGTACGGGCGGCGGCGCCGCGGGACAGGTGTCGACGTGGGTGAACTCGGCGTGTTCGGCCGAGCGCGTGATCGCCGTCATCGTCTGCAGGACGTGCAGGGCCAGCGTCCCCGACGCACGCGGCACACCGCCCCGGCGGATCGCGCGCGCCAGGTCGAGCACGCCGAGCCCCCGCCCGTCGGTGCGCCCCGCGACCGGCAGCTCGCGCCAGTCGTCCGCCCCGTTGGCCCGCACCTGCAGCGGCCCGCGGAAGGTGTTGGGGTCCGGCACCGCGAGGACGCCCTCCGTGCCGGTGACCTCGAACTGGATGCGCGGCAGCGCCGAGTCGAAGCTGAACACCGACGTCGCCCGCACCCCCGAAGCGAACTCGACGAGTGCCGACACATGCGTCGGCACCGCCACCGGGAACACCTGCCCCGCCCTCGGCCCCGAGCCGACAACGCGCTCCTCACGCGCGCGTGCCGCCGAGGCCGCCACCCGCGACACCCCGCCGAACAGCGCCACCAGGGACGTCAGGTAGTAGGGCCCGAGGTCGAAGAGCGGGCCCGCGCCCGGCTGGTAGAAGAATGCCGGATCGGGGTGCCACCGCTCCGGTCCGAGACCCTGCACCGCAGTCGTCGCCGCCACCGGTTCACCGATGTGCCCGGCACCGACCGCCCGCAGCGCCGACTGGAGCCCCGCGCCGAGGAACGTGTCCGGCGCGTTCCCCACGAGCAGCCCCCGTTCCGTCGCCTCGGCGAGCACCTTCTCCGCCTCGCCGGGGGCCAGGGCGATCGGCTTCTCGCCGTACACGTGCTTACCGGCCCGCAGCGCCAGCGTCGCGACCTGCGCGTGGGCGGTCGGCACGGTGAGGTTCACGACGAGCTCGACCTCGGGAACGGCGAGCACCGTCGCCACATCGCCGGCGACCGGTACGCCGTGCTCGCGCGCGACGGCCGTGGCGCGGTCCGCGTCGAGGTCGGCGACGCCCACCACCCGCAGATCGGGAAAGGCGGACAGCGTCCGCAGATACTCCTTGCTGATGACGCCCGCTCCGACGACGGCGACACCGACCGGCCCCGAACTCACACTGCCCCCAAGGCGGATGCGTAGATGGTGCGGCCGCTCCCGCGCGGCTCCGGAGACGGTAGGACGCTTCGAGGGGAGCGGACAAGGGCGCGTCCCGGGCCTGGACACAGAGATGCCGCGGACCCGGATCCGGTGGTGTGCCCCACGCCTGCGCGGGAACCAAGAGCTGCCGCCGGCTCCCTCGGCCACAAGAACCTTGGCTCAGGACCCGGTGGTGACGCTCCGTTCGACGGAGTAGGCGCCCCATGTCCCGTCGGGCAGCTGGGCGCGGATCCGCACCCGGTGCCGGACGCCGGACTCCCTGCCCACGTAGAAACTGTTCCGCGCCGTGCCCTTGGGCGGGGCGTCGCCCCAGACGAGCGTGGTCGCCTGCCGGCCGTCGAGACAGATGCGGTACGCGGGCACGGTGCCGCCCGTGCGCGGCGGCGTCCACGACAGGTCGATGTAGTACGCCCCGCCGGCCCGGCGGGACGCGGCGCGGAAGTCGGTGGGCGCGGTGCCGGGACCCTCGTCGGAGCCCTTCGCGGTGGTGAGCCTCAGGGCCGGGCCCGCGGGTGAGGTGTTGTCGGCGGCGTCGCGCGCCTTCACGGTGAACGCGTAGGCGGTGCCCGGCCGCAGCCCGGTGATCAGCGCCCGGGTCTCGCCCCCGCCGACACTGTGGATCTTCGAGGCGCCCTGGTAGATGTCGTACGAGACGACGCCCTTGTCGTCCTTCGACGCACCCCACGACAGCGACGCCGCGCGGCCGCCGTCCGCCCGGCCGCGCAGCGCTCCCGGCCGGGTCGGCGCCGACCGGTCCTCGGCCACGGCGGCCGGGGTGGTGACGGGCACCTTCGCGCTGAGCGGCCCGAGCGTGCCATCGGTGTCCTCGGCCCGGACGGAGAAGGTGTACGCGGATCGCGGGCGCAGTCCGACGACGTCCACCATGTGCTGTTCGCCCGGCACCTCCTTCACCTTGGTGGCGTCCCGGTACACCGTGTAGCCCTTGACGTCGGCGTCCCCCTCGGGGCGGCTCCACATGACGTGCACGGAGGTGGCGCTGCCCGCCTGCGCCGTGACGCCGGCGGGGGCCGTGAGTGCGGGACCCTGCCGGGTGTCGTCGCCGAGCAGGCCGCACGAGGTGGCGAAGAGGAGCGCGGCGGCGCAGGCCGCGTACGCCAGAGGGGTGCGTCCGGGGGTGCGTCGCACGACGGGCCTTCCGTTCGGAAGCATTGGTGCAGACCTGTATGCCATGAGTGGCGGGGTCACATCAAGAGGTGGCGCGTCGTGCACGTCCGGACCCTGAGCGGTGGACTGAATGGTCTTGGCGAGCTACAGGCGAAGAAGCTCGTCGCCGCCAACTTGGCGAGGAACAGGGTGAGTTGGGTGACAGCAGGAACGCGGCAGTCGGGGCGACGGACCAGCCGCCGCCCCGGATCGCTCAAACCTTCCGGTATGTGTACGCCTCGACGGCCGCCGCCTCGACCGCGTCCAGATCCGCCCCCGCCGACGCCGTGACCACCGCGGCCACGGCCCCCTCGACGAAGGGGGCGTCCACCAGGCGTGCCCCGTCCGGGAGTTCATCGCCCTCGGCCAGCAGCGCCTTCACGGTGAGCACCGCGCTGCCCAGATCGGCGAGCACCGCGATGCCCGCACCCCGGTCAACTGACCGCGCGGCCCCGGAGATCAGCTCGGCGCTGGTGCCGAGCCCGCCGTCCTCGGTGCCGCCCGCCGGTGCCACGGGGACGACCGCGCCGCCGCCCGCGAGCCCCTTCGCAAGCTCCGCCACCGACTCGGCGACGGCGCGGCTGTGCGACACGAGCACGATTCCGACGGCCTTCTCCTGACCACTGCCCCCGCTGCCCACGCCCCCCGGCTCACTCATCGCGGGCCGCCTCGACCAGGGCCCCGATCAGCAGCGCCGACGACGTGGCGCCCGGGTCCTGATGCCCGATGCTGCGCTCGCCCAGATAGCTCGCCCGCCCCTTGCGCGCCTGCATGGGCGTCGTCGCGAGCGCGCCCTGCTCGGCGGCGGTGGCGGCCGCGTCGAAGGAGGTGCCGAGCGCGTCGACCGCGGGCACCAGCGCGTCGATCATGGTCTTGTCGCCCGGCGCCGCCCCGCCCAGCGTCATGACGGCGTCCACGCCGGTCCGCAGCGCCGCCGCGAACTCCGCCTCACTCACCTCGGGGGCGTCCCCGAGCGCCTTGCCCGTACGGCGCAGGAGCGTCCCGTACAGCGGGCCCGACGCGCCGCCCACCGTCGAGATCAGCTGACGCCCGGCGAGGGTGAGCACACCGCCTGGGGTGGCCGGTGCCTCCTTCTCCAGGACCGCGCTCACGGCGATGAAGCCGCGCTGCAGATTGCTGCCGTGGTCGGCGTCGCCGATCGGCGAGTCGAGTTCGGTGAGCCGGGCCGCCTCCCGGTCGACGGCCGCGGTGGCCACGTTGAGCCAGCGTCGGAAGAAATCGGCGTCGAGCACGTCATCTCCTTGCGTGGTGGTGATGGTTCGGACGACAGGCTGCCTCACATGCCCCAGCGCAGGCCCGCCGTGCTCACGGGCGCGTCCCACAGGCGCAGCATCTCCTCGTCGACCTGGCACAGAGTGACGGAGGCACCGGCCATGTCGAGCGACGTGACGTAGTTCCCGACGAGCGTGCGCGCCACCGGCACACCGCGCTCGGTCAGCACGCGCTGGACCTCGGCGTTGAACCCGTACAGCTCGAGCAGCGGGGTCGCGCCCATGCCGTTGACGAGGACGAGTACCGGGTCGCTCGGCTGCAGGTCTTCGAGAACGGCGTCCACGGAGAAGTCGGCGATCTCGCGGGACGTCATCATGGCGCGCCGCTCGCGGCCCGGCTCACCGTGGATGCCGACGCCCAACTCCAGCTCGCCGGACGGCAGATCGAAGGTCGGGCTGCCCTTGGCGGGCGTGGCGCACGCGCTCAGGGCAACGCCGAAGCTGCGCGCACTCGCGTTGACCTGACGTGCGATCGCCTCCACGCGCTCCAGCGGCTGTCCCTCCTCGGCCGCCGCGCCCGCGATCTTCTCGATGAACAGGGTCGCGCCCGTGCCGCGCCGGCCCGCGGTGTACAGGCTGTCGGTGACGGCCACGTCGTCGTTGACGAGGACCTTGGCGACCTGGATCCCCTCGTCCTCGGCGAGTTCCGCGGCCATGTCGAAGTTCAGCACGTCACCTGTGTAGTTCTTCACCACGAAGAGCACCCCGGCGCCGCTGTCCACGGCAGCCGCGGCCCGCACCATCTGGTCGGGCACCGGCGACGTGAACACCTCGCCGGGACAGGCGGCCGACAGCATCCCGTGCCCCACGAACCCCCCGTGCAAGGGCTCGTGGCCCGACCCGCCACCGGAGACGATCGCGACCTTCCCCTCGACGGGAGCGTCCCGGCGCGCGATCACCCGGTTCTCGACATCGACGAGCAGCTCCGGATGGGCCGCGGCCATTCCCCGCAACGCGTCGGCGACCACGGTCTCGGCCACGTTGATGAGCATCTTCATGGGTGCCTCCAAGTGAGCGTAGCGTCTGAGCCTATGGCCAGTGTTTTCTCTGGCCAAAGCGGGTTTGGAAGGTTTTCGATCTTGGCGGTCCGTGGCGGCTGGAAGCGGGTTCTGGCGGGGCTGTTGCTGACCTGTCGCTGACTTTACTGACGGAGTATCAGGTGGGCGTGTAGTTGCGGACCGGCGCTCCCAACCGCTCACTCACGGCAGTATCGGCTCTCGCGGAGCCCTGGTCACGTGTGCGGCGTGGGTGGTTAGGTTCGCCAAGTGGCTCGACAGCTCGCCCGTGGCATGGGGTCGTTCTTCAAGGACTGCGATTGCGCCAGGCCGCTCCGTTGCCCCCACCCATGCACGATCGGTTTCCGGGACGGGCTCGGTAAGCAGCGCGAGGAGGCCGGCCACAGAACGCAGGACGACGCGATTAAGCGCCTTACGCAGATATACGCGGAGAAGGAGCGCACGGAGCCGCCCGTTGCGGAAGCCCATATATCCGCGCCTGGGGTCGCGGAAGCTCAATTCCGTCACGGCCATTATGGTCGAGCGCTTCCTGGGCGAGTTGGAGGCCGACGGGGTGGGCCGAGGGAATCAGGTCAACATCTACCGCGCGCTGAAGTGCTGCTGGCCGACGTGCGACGCCGAGTGGGAGCGGCTGATCCGCATCAACCTGACGGCACCGTTCCTGCTGACCCGTGCCGCGCTGCCGACATGCTTGAGGCTGGCCGGGGCTCCGTCATCTTCACCGCCTCCGAGGCCGCACTGCGCGGCTCGGCCGCCGGAGCCTGTGGGGCTCGGATAATCATTGCCGCTGGTCAAGAGACGTACCGGTATTCGCTGATCACTCCGCCGAGGACGTGGGTGCGGAGAAGTCTGTGGGCGGCGCACGCTTGGACTGAAGGCGGCTGTTCCTGGGCCTGGGGTGGTAGTTGGTTTCGGCTGCGATGGGGGCGGTGAGCGTTGTAGTGCGTCTGGCAATCGGCTAGGACCTGGCGCGTGTGGGCCTCGCCGAGGATGAGGACGTGGTCGAGGACCTCTCGGCGGAGGTGCGGATGACTCTCTCACAGTGGCGTTTGCCCTCGGTGCGCGGACCGGCGTCTTGATGATCTCTACGTCCTCGGCCTGGAACACCGCGTCGAAGGCGTCGGTGTACTTGCTGTCGCGGTCTCGTATGAGGAAGCGCAGTGAATCCATACGCGTAGCCCCTCAGCTCGTGCGGTCCGAACGGCCCCGGGCCTCGAACGGTGTCCATCCCGCCGCATCCTGCACCGCGACTCCGGGCTCGTTGAGCAGCGCTCACCGAGCGGCGATCACATGGGGATCTCGACGTGCACCGTGGAGACACCCGGCCCGGAAGCTGCGGGTGGGGGGTTCATAGCGCGGACAAAGCAGTCACCGGCGTCACCTGGCTGCGCAGGGTGCGGTAGATACTCGTCTTCGATCGACGACATCGGCCAGGGCTAGCAACTGCGCTTGTCGGCTCCGCCGACGCCCGCTCCGCCTCACGAGGAGTGCGGTGGCCCCCCGTTGAAGCCACCGGAGTCGACGATCGCCAGCAAGTTCTCGAGCTGGCGGATGGCCATCAGCACTCTCCAGATGGGCTTGGTCCGATCGGCGACGAACGGCTTCCAGGGCTACGAGCGGTTCTCGCATTCCTCGAGTGCGCTGATCGCCGTGGCGGTGAGGCTGTTGGTGATGTGGTCGCGCATGAGCTGTGTGGCCTGGCCTGCCTGGCCGTCCACTATGAGGTCGACGAGACGGTGGTGTTCCTCGAGGTCCCGGGTGCGGGGTTCGTCGCCGGGCGGGAGTTCGAGGCCGAGGCGCCGGTAGCGATCGGACTTGTCCCACAGGTCGTCCAGGAGACGGATGAGGACGTCATTGTGCGAGGCCCGGTACAGCGCCTGGTGGAAGGCGCGGTGGGCCGTCAGTGCCTCCTCCCCCCATTGGCGGGTGACGGGGAGAAGTTTGTCGACGGCGGCCTGCATCGTGGCGATGTCGTCGTCGGTGCGTCGCTGGGCGGCAAGTTCGGCGGCGGTCGGGTCCAGGGACAGGCGGACCTCGAACAGCTGGCGGGCCTCGTTCGAGTTCATGACGGAGACCCGGACATCGCGATGGGTGTCGACGGTGACGAGTCCCTCGCTGCTGAGGCGGCGGATGGCCTCGCGCAGGGGCGTGATGCTCATGTTGAGGGACTCGGCGAGGTCGTACTGGGCGAGCCGTGACCCGGCAGGAAGAGTGCCGAAGAGGATCTGATCGCGGAGTTCTGCGTAGGCGAGGTCGCTCTTGCTGAAGAACAGGTTCTGTCCTGCCATAGCCCCCTGACCGTTCCTTTCCGGAGGTTCCCCACCTCTTGACATCCCGTATCGGACCCGCTCACTCTAACAGCCGTCACATCTTATAAGATATGAGAGAGGCTTCGCAGTGAAGATCACCAACGTCTACGAGGGCGTCGTTCCGATCAGCTCCTCGATCCGCAACGCCTGGATCGACTTCAGCTCCATGGACTGTTCGATCGTGGCGATCGAGAGCGACGTCATCCGGGACGGCAAGCCCGTGGTCGGCTACGGCTTCAACTCCAACGGCCGCTACAGCGCCGGAGAGATCCTGCGCCGCCGGGTCCTGCCCCGCCTCCTCGAGGCCGAGCCCGGCAGCCTGCTCGACGAGCGGGACGGCCTGGACCACGCCAAGGCGTGGGACGTGATGATGAACAACGAGAAGCCCGGCGGGCACGGCGAGCGCTCGGTCGCGGTCGGTGTGGTGGACATGGCCCTGTTCGATCTGGCCTCCAAGATCGAGGGCAAGCCGCTGTACCGGTATCTGTCCGAGCGCTACGGCGACGGGCAGCCCGACGACTCCGTCTTCGTCTACGCCGCCGGCGGCTACTACGCCCCGGGCAAGATCCTCACCGACCTTCAGGACGAGATGCGCGGCTTCCTCGACCTGGGCTACGACGTCGTCAAGATGAAGATCGGCGGCGCCGACCTGGCGGAGGACCTGCGCCGTATCGAGGCCGTCATCGACGTCCTGGACGGCGACGGCTCCCGGCTGGCCGTCGACGTCAACGGCCGCTTCGACCTCAACACGGCCCTGGAGTACGGGCGGGCCATCGAGCCCTACGGGCTGTTCTGGTACGAGGAGATCGGCGACCCGCTCGACTACCACCTCAACGCCACCGTCGCCGAGCACTACACCGGCTCCATCGCCACGGGCGAGAACCTCTTCTCCCTCCAGGACGCCCGCAACCTGATCCGCTACGGCGGCCTGCGCCCCGACCGCGACACCATCCAGGTCGACCCCGCGCTCTCCTACGGTCTGGTGGAGTACCTGCGCATCCAGGACATGCTCCGTCAGCACGGCTGGTCATCGAGGCGCTGCATCCCCCACGGCGGGCACCAGTTCTCCCTGCACATCGCAGCCGCCCTCAAGCTCGGCGGCAACGAGTCCTACCCGGGCGAGTTCCAGCCCACGGGCGGCTTCGCCGACGACGCCGTCGTCGAGAAGAGCCGCGTCGGCCTGACCGACACCCCCGGCATCGGCTTCGAGAGCAAGGCCGCCTTCTACAAGGTGCTGCGCGCCCTGCACAGCTGACCGCCACCCCACCGCGGACGCGCCCGCCACCGGGCGGGCGCCGTCGGCCGGCGCCGCCGGACACGGGCGCCACACACGAGATCGGGGGCGCGCGAGCCGCGTCGCGTCCCCCGCACCCCCCACGGGACAGGGCTACACACAATCGTCGTGCAAGGGAGCACCAACGATGACAAGCACCGCCGCCGCCGGCCGCCCGCAGCGGTCACGGCTGAGCCGTCTCATACGTGAGCTGTGGTTCCAGGTCGTACTGGCCGCCGTCCTCGGCATCGCCGTAGGCATCCTCGCGCCCGGGCTGGGTGAGGACCTGAAGCCGCTCAACGACTGGTTCATCGCGCTGGTCAAGATGATCGTGATCCCGGTCGTCTTCTGCGTCGTCACCACCGGCATCGCCTCCATGGACAACCTGCGCAAGGCGGGCCGGATCGGTGTGAAGGCGATCGGCTACTTCCTGGTGCTGTCCCTGGTGTCCATGCTGATCGGGCTGGTCGTCGCCAACATCTTCCAGCCCGGCACCGGCCTGCACGTCGACCCCTCGTCACTGAACGCCGACGACGTGCCCAAGACCGCCGCCGAGCACGCCACCTTCACCGGCTTCCTCTCCTCCCTCATCCCCGCCTCCCTGCTGGGCGCGATCACCGGGGACGCGATCCTGGCCGCGCTGATGGTCTCGATCGTCTTCGGTGTGGCCCTGAACATGGCCGGAGAAGAAGGGGCACCACTGACCCGTGGCATCAAGGCGCTGTCGGACGTCGTCTTCCGCATCGTGGGCTGGGTGATGCGGCTCGCCCCCTTGGGCACCTTCGGCGCGCTGGCCACCGTGGTCGCCACCTACGGCGCAGAGAGCCTCAAACAGCTCGGCTACCTCATCATCCTGTTCACCGCGACCTGCATCGTCTACGTCCTGGTCGTCCTCGGCGCCATCATGCGGGCCTGCCGCCTGAGCCTGTTCGGCCTCATGCGCTTCCTCAAGGCAGAACTGCTCGTCGCTCTCAGCACCTGTTCCAGCGAGGCCGTCCTGCCCCAGCTGGTACGCAAACTGGAGATCCTCGGCATCGGCCGGCCCGTGGTCGGCATCGTCATCCCCTCCGGGTTCTCCTTCAACCTGGACGGCTCCGCGGTCTACCTCACGATGGCCTCCCTCTTCCTGGCCCAGGCCATGGGCATCGACCTCTCCTGGCAGCAGCAACTCGTCATGGTCGGCGTCATGATGCTCACCAGCAAGGGCACCGCGGGCATTGCCGGTGGCGCGTTCATCGTCCTCGCCAGCACCGTCACCGCGGTCGGCCACATCCCGCTGGCCGCACTCTCCCTGATCGTCGGCGTCGACCGCATCCTCAACGAGGGCCGCGTCTTCATCAACGTCCTCGGCAACGCCGTCGCCACGATCGTGATCGGCAAGTGGGAGAACGACTTCGACACCGAACAGGCCCGCAAGGTCCTGCACTCCCGCACCACCACGCCGCCGCAGGCCGACTTGGACACCGCCAAGGTCGGTGCCGGCAAGTAGCCGTGCCCGTCGAGTGCAGTCACCCGCCGGCGGCATCCTCCAGGGTGCCGTGCACCAGGACAGATGAGGACCCTTCCGTGAGCACGCCCAGCGTCTCCTACTCGATGACCATCCGGCTCGAAGTCCCGCGTCAGGCAACGCGGTATCCCAGCTGACAGCCACCATGGAGGGGCTGGGCGGCTCGGTCACCACCCCCGACGTCATCTCATCCGACGCCGACCGCCTCGGCATCGACGTCACCATCGCCGCCCACGACACCGGATCCGCTGCGCGGGGCCGCTTCACGAGGCAGAGACCGCCGATCCATGGATAAACCTTCCTCTCCCGCCCCTGCGCGGGCGCCCCTACGGTCGAGGCACCGGGCGCTCACCGGCCCGCCGTACCGAAGGAGCAAGACCCCCATGAAGATGACCGGCAACACGATCCTGATCACCGGCGGAACCTCGGGCATCGGCCTCGGCCTGGCCCTGCGTCTGCACGAGGCCGACAACAAGGTGATCGTCGCCGGCCGGCGCAAGGAACTCCTCGACGACATCACGGCCGAGCACCCGGGCATCGAGCCACCCGGGGCTGAACGTCCTGGTCAACAACGCCGGCATCATGCTGCGGGAGAACCTCCTCGACCCCGCCGGACTCCCGATCGCCGAGGATCACGTCACGGTCAACCTGCTCGGCACGATCCGGATGACGTACGCCTTCCTGCCGCTGCTGGTGGGCAAGGACGACGCGGTCGTCATGAACGTCACCTCCGCGCTGGCGTTCGTCCCGTACCAGAGCACCCCGACCTACAGCGCGACCAAGGCCGCGCTGCACTCCTTCTCCGAGAGCCTGCGCATCCAGCTCGCCGGCGCTGACGCCGGTGTCCAGGTGATAGAGGTGGTCCCGCCGGGCGTGCGCACGACCCTGCTGGGCCAGCAGGACGACGACCATGCCATGCCGTTGGACGACTTCCTCACCGAGACCCTCGACCTGCTGCGTGAGAAGCCCGACGCGAGGGAGCTTGTCGTCGAGCGCGCCAGGTTCATCCGCGACGCAGAGGCCAACGGCTCCTACGACAACGTCCTCGCCATGATCAGCGGCAGCTGACGACCTATAGGGACCGACGCGGAACAAGAGCAGGCGGTCGGGCACTGTGGGGTCGCATCATGGGCGAACGCGAGGACCGCCTCGGGGTGGTCCTCACCGAGGACGCGGAACGGTAAGGAAGCGTCTGCGGCTTCGCCCCGGTCCTCGGACGGGAGGCGACCGGCTCCGTCCTGAGTGCCGAGGGGCACGCGAACGCCCGTCTGACACGGCGGACATCGTCGTGTCAGACGGGCCGGGCGACGAGGCCCGGGGCCGGTCAAAGCGCTGGGTCCAAAGCTTTGGGTGTCCTCGACGGGGGACCGTCGCGGCGGGCCGTCTTCCAGACCGACGGCCCGCGGCGCTCCCAGCGGGTCAAGGTGACCATCGGGTCGTCTCGCTGGGAGCGCTCTCGGCGTCGGCCATACGGGCGGCTTCGCGGGGGTGTGAGAGGAGGGCTCAGCCATGGATCGGCGGTCTCTGGCTAGTCGGGCGGGATGCGGCGAGGATGGGGGCATGAACAAGAAGGAACTGGCGGAATTCCTGCGCCACCGGCGTGAGGCGCTGCGGCCCCGCGACGTCGGTCTGGTCGAGGTGCCGCGCAGGCGTACGCAGGGGCTGCGCCGCGAGGAGGTCGCGCAGCTCGCCGGCATGTCCACCGACTACTACGCCCGGCTGGAACAGCAGCGTGCTCCGCAGCCGTCAGTCCAGATCACCGAAGCTCTCGCCCGGGCGCTGCGGCTGACCCTGGACGAACGCGACCATCTCTTCGTGCTCATCGGCCACAACGCCCCGGCCCGCTTCCAGCGCTCCGAACATGTCAGCCCGACGCTGATGCGGGTCCTGGACCGCCTGGACGACTCGCCGGCCCTGGTGCAGACCGATCTGGTCGACACCCTTGCGATGAACCCCTTGGCCGTGGCGCTGCTCGGCGACCAGACCCGCCACACCGGTCTGGCCCGCAGCGCCTACTACCGCTGGTTCATGGATCCGGCCGAGCGTCTGATGGTTCCGGAGGAGAGCCGCGAGCGCCACGGCCGCGCCCAGGCAGCACTCCTGCGGCCGCGCTCACAGCCGGCAGCGACACCCCACGAGCCGCCCGGATCCTCGCCGAACTCCAGGAACACAGCCTTGAGTTCGTCCGCATGTGGGAACTTCAGGAGGTAGCCCGACGCTACGACGACTGCAAGACCATCCTCCATCCCGAACTCGGCCGCATCGATGTCGACGCCCAGGTCCTGTTCACCGAGAACCGCGCCCAGACTCTGGTGGTCCTGACCACTCGCCCCGGCACGGAGAGCCACAGCAAGCTGGAACTGCTCTCCGTGATCGGGCACCAGCAGGTCACCCCCTGATGTCCTGGCCCGGGGGTAGGGGCCAGGCTCGGCGCGGGAGGGGCCGGACAAGGGCAGTCTGGAATGGTGCAGCCCGCACGGCTTGTGCCCTGCGCTCTGCGGCCAGACATGTCGGCCCCCTGCTCTGTCCGGGCATCGTGGTCGGGCCGCCCGTTTGACCGGATGCCCTCTCCGTTTTACTCTCGAATGTGTACGGAGGCAGCATCCGTTTTGATGCGGCCGCACGATCACGGCAGGCAGGAGGGTGCATGAGCGCCGGTGAACTGCGGGGACGCAAGCCCCGCGCGGACGTCCAGCGCAACCGCGTGGCCCTGCTGAAGACCGCGCAGCGTCACTTCCTGCAGCACGGGGTCGGCACCTCCCTCGAGGCGGTGGCCAAGGAGGCGGGAGTCGGGCCCGCCACCCTGTACCGGCACTTCCCCACCCGGGAGGCGCTGCTGGCGGCTGTGCTGCAGACGCGCTCCGAAGAACTGGTGGCCCGCCAGGCGGACATCGATCAGCTCGGCGATCCGGCCGAGGCGCTGGAGCAGTGGCTGCGGGCGATGGAGGAGTACTTCAGCGCCTTCAGCGGGCTGCCGGACCCGCTCATGGCCGCGGCCCGGGCGCAGGAGCCGGACAACCCGCTCACGATTCCCTGCGACATCCTCATCTCCGCCACCGATCAGTACGTGCGAGCCGCGCAGCTCGCGGGGCGCGTGCGCGCGTCGGTGCGGGGACACGACCTGTTCCTCGCGGCCTGTTCCGTTGCCTGGATCAAGGGCACCGGTACCGAGGAGGAGTCGCTCGACCGGCTCCGCACGCTCATCGCAAGCGGCTACCGCCAGCGGGACACCCAGGCGTAAACCGCCAGACACCCAGCCCCGGCCCCCGCAACGCCAGGCGGCGCCACCACACGGCCATCACATCGCGCTGCCCTCAGGGGCGGCACAACCATTCAAGGGACAAATCATGAATATTGCTGTTATAGGCGCCGGTGCCATCGGCGGGAACCTCGCTGCCAAGCTCAGCGCGGCGGGCCACGACGTCCAGGTGGCCGACGCCCGCGGCCCCGAGGCCGTCCGGGCCGAGGTGCTGGAGTCCGGGGCCCGCGCGGCGGACCTTGCCGACGCCGTCCAGGGCCGGGACGTCATCGTCCTGGCCATCCCCTTCGGGGTGGCGGGGAAGCTGGCCGGCCTGTTTGCCTCGGTCCCGGACGAGACGGTGATCATCGACACCTCGAACTACTATCCGCACCTCAGCGGGCACATCGAGGCCGTGGACAACGGCCAGGTCGAGAGCGTGTGGAACGCCGAGCAGCTGGGGCGCCCCGTGGTCAAGGCGTGGAACGCCGCCCTGGCCGAAACTCAGCGGACCCGGGGTGTCCCGGCCGGAACGCCCGGCCGCATCGCCATCCCCGTCGCCGGCGACACCGAGAACGCTCGGCGCGTGGCCATGCGGCTCGTGGACGACACCGGCTTCGACCCCTACGACGCCGGCCCGCTGGCCGACTCCTGGCGCCAGCAGCCCAACGGCCCCGCCTACTGCACCGAACTGACCCTCGACGAGCTGCCGGCGGCCCTGGCCGCGGCTGACCGTGTGAAGGACGCCCGCATCCGCGACAGCGTGCCGGAACGGCTCGCCACCCTCCCGGCCACGGCCACCCTGGAGGACGTCGTCGAGATGAACCGCGCCGCCCACCGCTGAGCCACCCGACGCGACTCTCGTGCACGCAACGGCACGAGGGCGGCAGCGCCGGCACGCCACGAACACACACGACGAACACGAAGAGCGGCGCTTACTTCGGCAAGGTCGTCATCACCCACTTACTGGCTCTAACAAAAGCTGTTGATCATGTGACTGTTGGCTTGTCGGTTCGTTGGTCTGTTCATGGGGAAACGTCAGTCGCGGCCGTGGATCGTGTCGGACGAACTGTGGTCGCTCATCGAGCCGTTACTGCCCGAGCCGGGCTCGAAGCTGGTCGAGGGCCGACCGCGGGTGCCGGATCGGCAAGCGTTCTGCGGGATCCTGTTCGTCCTGCACACCGGCATCCAATGGGAGTACCTGCCCCAGGAGTTGGGCTTCGGCTCGGGCATGACGTGCTGGCGGCGCCTGGCCGCCTGGAACGAGGCCGGCGTGTGGGACCAGCTCCACGCGGTGCTGCTGAAGGAACTGCGGTCGAAGAACCAGCTGGACTGGTCTCGGGCGGTGATCGACTCTTCCCACGTCCGGGCGGCCCGGCGGGGCCCAAAAGCGGTCCCAGCCCGGTCGACCGTGCCCGGCCGGGCAGCAAGCATCACGTCATCACCGACGGGCAGGGCATTCCGCTCGCGGTGTCGCTGACCGGTGGAAATCGCAATGACGTCGCGCAGTTGCTGCCCCTGCTCGACAAGATCCCGGCCATCGGCGGCGTCGTCGGCCGGCCACGGCATCGGCCCGACCTGCTCTTCGCTGACCGCGGCTACGACCACGACAAATACCGGCGCCTGGTGCGGGCTCGTGGCATCCGCCCTGTGATCGCCGAACGCGGTCAGCCGCACGGCACCGGTCTGGGGGTCTTCCGCTGGGTCGTCGAGCGGACGATCTCCTGGCTACACGGCTTCCGCCGCCTGCGCATCCGCTGGGAGAGACGCGACGACATCCACGAAGCCTTCCTCGGCATCGCCACCTGCCTCATCACCCACCGCCACGTTCAACGTCTTTGTTAGGACCTCTAAGGGATCGGCGGATCTGAGGTACTGGACCAAGGACCCGGCCAACCCGGTCATCGCCGCCCCGCCGGAGGGCATCGACATCACGGCCTTCCGCGACCACTGCGTCTGGCGGGAGGGCCAGGTGTGGCGCCAGCTGGTGGGCTCGGGCATCCGGGGCGTCGGCGGAACGGCCTTCCTGTACGAATCCGACGACCTGCGCAGCTGGCGGTACCTCGGCCAGCTGCTGACGGGTGACGCCTCGCAGAACCGGGGCGAGCTCGACTGGACCGGCACGATGTGGGAGTGCGTCGACCTCTTCCGGCTCGGCGAGGACCAGGAGGCCGGTAGCACCGACGTTCTGGTCTTCTCCGCCTGGGACGAGGGCACCACCCACCACCCCCTGTACTGGACCGGCCGCTACCAGGGCGACACCTTCACCCCGACCGCCCTCCAGCGCCTCGACTACGGCGGCCGCTACTTCTACGCCCCCCAGTCCACCCGCGACGAGCACGGCCGCCGCATCATGTTCGGCTGGCTCCAGGAAGGCCGGACGGACGAGGCGAACGCGCAGGCTGGCTGGTGCGGTGTGATGTCCCTGCCGAGGGTCGTCACGCTCGCCACGGACGGCGGCCTGCACCAGACCCCGGTACCGGAGCTGACCGAGCTGCGGCGGGAGCGCGTAGAGGTGGCTCCGGGCCGGCTGGCCGACCCGTACACCCCGCTGCCCGCCGTGCGCGGGGACCAGCTGGACATCGAGACGACCCTGCGTCTCGCCCCCGGAGCGACCGCCCGGCTCGTGCTCCGCGAGACACCGGACGGCGCGGAACGCACGGTCGTGGAGGTGAGCCGGTCGCACGACGGAACGGGCGGCACCCTCCGCCTGCACCGCGAGACCAGCAGCCTCGACCCGACGGTCGACACCGAACCCCGGTACGGCAACCTGCCGTTGGACCCCGAGGGCCGGGTCGACCTGCGCGTCCTCGTCGACCACTCCGCACTGGAGATCTTCGCCAACGGTCGGCCCCTCACCGCCCGCACCTACCCCACCCGCCCGGACGAGGCCGTCGGCGTCGGTATCGGTGCCGACGGCGATGTGGCCCTGGAGCGGTTCGACGCCTGGCAGATGGCGTCGGCCTTGACCGACGGACCCCGGCCGCTGTGGCCGTGACCGTCTTGAGTCTCAGTAGAGCAGCGCCAGTGTGCAGGGCCGACTTCAGGCGCGCGGCCAGCTCTGGCGTTGTGGGGGCCAGCCTTCCCTGCTGCCCGATAGACTCATTTCCTTCACGCCAGACTCACCATATGCACACATGTGTCGACGGGGTGAGTGAGGGGGGTCCTCGTACCTGGGTGATCGGTTGGGAGGCCGCATGTACGAGATGGTCAAGGGGGCCAATGTTGGGCTGGGGGGCCTGAGCGGCGGCGACGTCGATTCGGTGGTCGTCAGTCTGGGTTGGGTGAGTCCCACGGGTGAGGGGGACGCCGATGTCTCCGTGCTCCTGCTGGACGAGAACGCCAAGGTCCGCAGCGACACCGACTTCTACTTCTACAACAACGCCTGCGCGCCGGACGGGAGCGTGCAGCTACTGGGCAAAACGCCCGTGGGGGAAGGCGGCGAGGACCGGATCAGTTTCGATTTGACGGCAGTTCCCGGCGATGTCGCCACCATCCTCATCGCGGCGAGCCGGTACGAGTCGGCCCGGTTCGACGAACTCGAGGATCTGCAGCTGAGGTTGAGCGACGGGTCCGGCGAGCCGCTGCTGCGGTTCGCGATCGATGACGCCGGTGACGTGAGCGCGTTGATCTTTGGGGAGCTGTACCGGCGCGGGGAAGAATGGAAATTCCGGGCTGTAGGGCAGGGCTACGAGGCAGGCTTCGCAGCCCTGGCAGGGGATCACGGCGTAGACATCGACGACGACGCCGAGCAGGCGAACGCCACGCAGGCAGAGGAAGGCTCCCAAGAGCTCCCGGCCTCTGACGTCCTCCAGCAGAACCCCGCGCCGGAATCGGCGCCGGACCCCATCGTCACAGTGACCGTCCCCGGCCCACGACAAGAAGCCGAGGCAGCGGCGCCCGCCAGGAAGCCGGTGCGCCCGCGCACGTCGAAGAAGAAGGTCACTGTTTCCAAGACGCCGCAGAAGTCCCTCGCGGAGAACGAGTCCTGGAGGGTCGCGCGCCTCTTCCCCGTGTCCGCGTTGAAGAGTGACCGTGACCGGGAGGCTCGCGCCACCTCGGTCCTGCTGGCTGTGATGGCGCAGGTGCCCGAGCTCGGCCGGCGGCTCACCGCCGGGTTCGGCGCCCCCGCCGGGCGTATGGAGACCTTCACCGAGGTGTCGCTGCCCCACGGAGAATCGCCTCGGCGCCCCGACGGTGTCATCCGGGTGGAACGAGCGGGCAAGCTGTGGACGGCACTCGTCGAGACCAAGACCAATGGCAATCCGCTCAGGGCCGAGCAGGTGCAGGACTACTCGGACATCGCCGCCAGGAGGGGCTACGAAGCGGTCATCACCCTCTCCAACGACGTGGCGCTGGAAGGCAGCCCGCTGGTCGATGTGAAGATCGACCGGCGGCGTAAGAACAAGGTGAGCCTGTGGCATCTGTCCTGGGCCGAGGTAGCCCACCAGGCGCAGATGCTGATCCGGCACGAGGGCGTCGGGAACCCCACACACGCATGGCTCTTGGAGGAGTTGCTGCACTACCTGCTCCACGAGAACTCGGGCTGTCACGGCTTCCACAACATGGGGCCGGCATGGGTGCCTGTCCGTAACGGGATCCAGGACGAGACGCTCGGCCCGGGCGACCCACGGGCACTCGAGGCCGTCGAGAGCTGGGAGCGTCTGGTACGTCAGGTCTCGCTGGGCCTGGGGGGCGAACTTGGACGAAAGGTCCTTCCCGTGCAGCGTGCCCGCCGCGGCACGGACGCCGTGGCCCGCCGCACCCGCATGGCCGACGAGTTGTGCCAGAACGGCAAGCTCCAGGCCGAGCTGCGCATCGAGCAGACACCAGGAGTACTCGCCGTCACCGCCGACCTGCGCACTAGCAAGATCCGCACATCCATCGACATCTCGCCCCCGGAGCAGGGCTACCCACTCTCCTGGGCCAAGCGAATCGTCCGCGAACTGGCTGAAGCGCCCGCGGACCTGCACATCGAGACCTTGGTCGATGGCGATGCGGGAGGACCACGGGGAACGCTGGAACGGCTGCGCCCCGAGCCGGGAGATCTCCTCCCGAAGGGCGGGGCAAAGATCACCGGATTCCGGCTGTCCCTGTACAAGGGCATGGGCACCCAACGGGGGAACACGGAATCCGGATTCATCCGCAGTGTCGACGAAGCAATCCACAAGTTCCACACCGGGGTGGTGGCCCACCTCGACCGCATGGCGACCAGGAGGAGGGCGCCGGGAAAGCCGTCTGTCGGGGCGTAGGAGAGCTGCAGCCGGCCAGGGCGTCCCCCGCGGGGCAATGACTGCTGATCGCACTACCATCCGCAGGACGATGGACGGTGCGAACACGGAGCTCCTGTGCAAGTTGCGCGCCACAACGTGCTGGGCGTACTGGACGGCACGGTACGTACGTCCCGCCGCGACGACGACCACTGGTGCGCCCCCATGGCCGAGGGCCGCGCTTGCACCGCACCAAGGAACTGGCCGCGCTCGTCGACGCCGGGGTTGCCGAGACTCGTCGGGCCGCACCTGCGCGGTGGCCGTCGCCTCCAACGCCAGCCGGTCCAACGCAGGGGCCTGATGCCACGTCAGGGACCTATCGTCCGGGGGAGTCCGCACGGTTGGCTTGTGTGAGAGGCCGTGCGACGACGATGTCCCGCCGGAGTGTTCCGGCGGGGCAGGCGCGCGCTGCGGGGTGCGGTGTCAGGCGTGGGCATCGTTGTACTCGCGAGGCTCGGCGACGAACCATGGGACAAGGCCGAAGTGCGGTCCCTTCTGCAGAACACCGCCACCCTTGGAGTCTTCTGGCTGTTCGTCGGCTTCGGCCGTGGCAAGCTGGCTTTCGACAAGAACCTGAACGCCTCAGCCTCGGCCACCTTCACCAACGTCGCCTTCTACGACGCGAGCAAGAGTCCGGGATCCGTCCCAGGCGACAGGTTCTACGCGGGCCTGGTCGACGCGTTCGGCCGCTGGATGAACCCGTAAGCCGCTTTTGGGTGGCGCACCGTCGCCGGGGCGAACCGTCTCCTGCCGGACGGGCGATCACGTTAACGGAGGTATGCCTGAAGAGAGGCCAGCCGGTAGGGGCTGGCGCCGTCCTGAGACTTCAATGCGCGATGCGGGCGGCGCGGGCGGCGGCCAGCCAGTCGGGAAATTCGTCGAGCAGCTGGTCGAAGAGCCGGTGGTCGGCAGTGGCCTTCGGAGCGCGGCCGGCGTGGAAAAGCCGGCGTTGTCGACGACGCGGCAGGCTGGCACGGCAAGAGTATCCAGCTTCCGCAAGAACGTGAACTCGTTGCTGTCAGGGTCACCGAAGCCAACGAACTGCCAGAACAGGGGAAGGCGTGCTGCCTTTGCCGCTGGGTAACTTTGCGCTGATTCTGCTTAGTTGTCTTGTTGGCCCCTCGCGCGCTGCAACCCGCGCCAGTCCGCTTCACGCGTACTTCATCCTCGAAGACCGTCTGACGTAGAGATATGACAGAAACGCCAAGCTCTGGCGGAATCGGATCTTCCGGCCCGACCTTGATCGCGTTGCCCGGTGACCGCGCGCAAGCCGTACCCCAGCGACCTGTCCGACGCCCGCTGGGCCCTGATCGAGCCGACCCTCACGGCCTGGCGACAAGCCCGGCTCGACCGACGCCCCACGGGAAAACCGGCTCAAGTCGACTTGCGGGACGCGTTCAACGCGATCCTCTATCTGAACCGGACCGGAATCCCGTGGAAGTACCTCCCGCACGACTTCCCCAGCCACGGCACGGTCTACTTCTACTACGCAGCCTGGCGCGACGAAGGAATATTCGCGCAGCTTAACTACGACCTCGTTGGACTGGCCCGGGTAAAGGAGGGCAGGAAGGCCGAGCCGACCGCTTCCGTCATCGACACCCAGAGCGTCAAGACTTCCACCAACGTGCCCGTGGCCAGCCAGGGAACCGATGCTGGCAAGAAGATCGTCGGGCGGAAGCGAGGCATCCTGACCGACACTATCGGCCTCCTCCTCGCCGTCACCGTCGCCTCCGCCGGCCTTTCCGACAACACCTTCGGCGTCCGCCTCCTCGACCAGGCGAGGGCCACCTACCCGACCATTACAAAGAGTTGGGTCGACACCGGCTTCAAGAAGACCGTCATCGAGCACGGAGCCACGCTCGGTATCGACGTCGAAGTCGTCAACAGGAAATCCGACGTCCGCGGATTTCACGTCGTAAAAAGACGTTGGGTGGTTGAGCGGAGTATCGGTTGGATCATGCTCCACCGGCGGCTCGCCCGCGACTACGAGAGCCTGGACGCCAGCTCCGAGGCCATGATCCAGATCGCCTCGATCGACAACACCGCCAAGCGCATAACCGACGAGTCCACACCAACCTGGCGAGGAACTTACTAGGGCATAAGCCGCACTCCGCCTAGATCAAACGCCCTCTGAGTAGCCCCCTGGTCACCGGGCGGTCGAAGGCGGGAGGAGCCAACGGGCGATGGCCGGTGCTGCGTCCAACGGCACTGTCCGGATCATGGGTTGACTGCAGAGATGCCGACGAGAGTGCGGGGGGTGTTGGGCGAAGGGCTCCGGTTCTTGCGTGCCAGGGCGACTTTCTCATCTGCCGTAGCGCGGGGACTTTGGACCGGCTTGGCCGAGGGGCGCTGGTTGGGGACGGGTTCGCGCCGGCGGCCCTTCCGAGCAGCATGATGAGGGTACAAGTGCGACCCGGGATCCTGCACCCCGAGTTTCTGGGGCACCTGTGGCGGTCCTCCCAGGTGCGTGAACAGCTCGAGGCGGCTGCGGGCGGCGGTCGCATGCGCTCGCTGACCGTGAGCGCACTGCAAGAAGTCAGACTGCCCTTGCCGCCGCTGGCGGAGCAGCATCGCACCCTCGGCATACTGCGGCAACGGCTCCGGCGCCTGGATCGTGGTGGTGAGGCTCTGCGCCGTGCGGCAGCAGGAATTACGGCTCTGCAGGGCGCGGCCCATGATGCCCTGGCACCGGAATGTGATGCGCCCCTCGGACATCTTCCTGACGGCTGGTCATGGGGGCGGCTCGACGATGTCATCAAGGGGATCGAATCGGGCCGGTCACTGGAGTACAACAGGCGGCCTGCGCGCGACGACGAGTGGGGAGTGATCAAGACCAGCGCCATGACACGCGGGGCCTTCCACGAGACCGAGAACAAGGCTGTCCGTGCCGGAGTACGCATCGATGAGCGCCATGAGATCAGAGCCGGCGACATCTTGCTGTGCCGCGCCAACTCCCCTGATCACGTCGGCGCGGCGGTCCAAGTCGCAGCTTACCGCTCGGGCCTGCTGCTGAGCGACAAGAGCCTTCGGCTGGTGCCCGCGCCGGGCGTCGATGGGCGCTGGCTGTGGCATGAGCGCGCTACCCGCCGCAACGCGCGACTGGCTGACGGGATCTGGACTCACCCGGCTCTGGCAGGGGGCACGTAAGCGCCTGGAGAGCAACGGCGTACAGGCCACCGGTTCGCTCCGGCTGACCGCGGTGAACGCCCAGGAACGCAACGACCTGTCTCTCCTGCTGGGCAAACCCCTCACCGGTACCACCGTGACCGTGCGGCTCGACATGCTCGACGCACGGCTACGCGCCTCGGCCGCCGCACTCGGCCTCAGACAGACCCTGGAGGAACTCGGCCCGCCACTCAACGACCGCCGTGCCGCCCGCGCGGACCTGGCGGCACAGCGGGAGCAGGTGTGGTCGTCCCTCACTTCGTCGCTGGACGCCTCCCCGCTCGCCGACCAGGAATGGCCCCCGCAGTGGTACGACCTCTTGCGCCGTGCCGGCGTTCCGAAAGGAGTGCCGTCCGAAGCGGCGATACAGACACTCCAGCAGGCAGTCCACGTCCTCACCACTGTCCTCGGGCCCGAGCGCAACGGCGCACTCGGCCGAGGAGAACTCGCCGCCATGGCGACCGGCTCCGCGCACGGCCTGGACGACGGCACCTGGCTCGCACGCCTCGTCCAACGCGGCGTCGCCCTCGCCCATGACACCGAGTTCCCCGACGACGCGGCCGGCCGACGCGCCCTGTGGCGACTGGTATCCGTCACGCCGGACGAGGTCTCCAGCACGGTGCTGACCTACGGGCTACGCCCAGAAGGCGAGGGCTGGCAGGAGCGCGGCCTACGAGAACGGGCCGAGAATCACGCCGAAGCCCACCTCACACCGCGCGACCTGCACACTCTGCGGCTGCAACTCCCCACTGGCACGCTCATCCACATCTGTGAGAACCCGCGCGTGGTGGAAGCCGCAGCTGAAGCGGCCTGCGCACAGCCCCTGGTCTGCACGTCCGGCAGCGCGGCCACGGTGGTCTTCACGCTTCTCGACGCCCTCGCCACCACGGGCTGCCGCTTCGCGTACCACGGCGACTTCGACTGGCCAGGGATCACTCTGGTCAACCGAGTCATCCGCCGCTACGAAGCCCTGTCGTGGCGCATGAGTGCCGCGGACTACGAGCACCTGGCCGCGCGCAGTCAGGCTGAGGGCATCCCTCAACTGGCGCTCGAGGGACGGCCGGTCAGCGCCCCCGGATCTCGCTCCTGCCATGACCGCTCTCGGCGTCGCGCTCCACGAGGAAGCCACCCTCGACCTCTTGGTGGCCGGCCTGTCACGCCAGGCATAGAGACGTCGGCGCCGCCATGCTGGGCATTGCCACATTGCCCATCTGCAGAACCTCGCCCTCACGGGGTAACTCCCGCCCCATACGAGGCCGGAGAGACCCAAGGGAGGCGGCTCCCCGCCGCCCGGGCTCAGAGAATGCTCAGTCGATACAGAACTCGTTGCCCTCGATGTCCAGCATCGGGATGCACGCGTCGTTGCCGTCATACAGCGTTTGCACGTGTACCGCACCGAGAGGGACCAGTCGCGTGCATTCGGCCTCAAGTGCGGTGAGGCGCTCCTTACCCACGAGTCCGGTGCCGACCCGCACATCAAGATGAACCCGGTTCTTGACGGCCTTCCCCTCGGGAACGCGCTGGAAGTACAGTCGCGGGCCCACGCCTGTGGGATCTATGCAGGCGAACCATGAATCCCGCTGCTCAGGTGGCTGCGAACGCTTGAAATCGTCCCAAGTGACAAACCCCTCTGGTGGCGGCGGTATTACGTACCCCAACACCTGGCACCAGAATCGAGCGAGACGCTCAGGTTCTGCGCAGTCGAAGGTGACTTGGAACTTCTTGATCGCTGACATCGGCGCACCGTAGCAGGCGGACTCTGCCGCTCACCTCCCCAGGTATATCCGCTGCCACCCATCGCGCGTCCCGGGCAGCTTTGGACGCAAAGTGATCAAACGGGACAGTCCGCGAGAACGGCGTGACCGAACCTGTCACCCAAACCTGCATCAGACTCGCGGAGGCGATCAGCGCGCCCTTCATGCCGCCCTGCCAGACGGGTAGCCGACGTGATGTTGGAAGATCGCGGAAGACACGGCGCGGTCCTTGCGTAGTTAGAGTCAGGTAGACAGGGCCGCAGGCCCCGTTTGATCAGACGGGGCCTGCGGGATGTTGGTTTCAGCAGTGAGTGGCGGGTGTCTGGAACGTGCCGCCGCTGTAGTTGAGTACGCCGGTGATGCTCTTGCAGTACGCGGTGGCACCCAGGCCGAACGACTTCTTCACCGTCTGGCCCGAGCCGATGGAGGTGGCGGAGGCGTACTTCGTAGACCCGGCGTAGGTGTAGCCGAGCTTGGCGCCTCGGTGGAGCTGACCACGAGGTGCCTGGGAGCGGTCGCTTGCCGCTTCCACGGGCGGTACTTCCAGCACACCGCCAAGATCAGCGGTCCCCGGCGCCTGCGCGGCGCCGACTTCGTCATCCCTGACCTGCGGGCCGGCTTCGGCTACGTCCTCGCCGCGCTCGTCGCCGACGGCACGAGCACCATCGCCGGAACCGCTATCTGGAGCGTGGCTACGAAGCGCGTGTCGCCAAGCTGGCTGTGGTCGGAGCCCGCATCACCACTCAGCCCGTCTGACGCACCCCCGCGTTGTCCTCCTGCTCCACGGACGCGGCGGACTACGCGGCCCTTCCCGAAGGGATTCACCGAAGCGCGGCAGCCCGGTCGGCGGTCGGGGCGGCCATCACCGCGTCGTTGGCGGCCTCGGCGCTCAGCCCTTGGTTCCAAGCTCGGACCGATAAATCCAGGCCATATCTTTCCCCCGCCGAACGGGACAGGGGGGCGAACAGCCATGAGGAAACGAGCCAAGAGACCGGCGCCACGCTGTACGGCGGTGGACGACGTCAGCACCGTGAACGGCCGATCGAACCCGATGTCCAGGTACATCGGGAACTCAAAGGAACGGCTGCCCTACTCGCCTCATCCAAGTTTGATCACCGGTAGAGGGCGTCGCGTGGGTCGGTCCACGTATCCTCGGTTCCGTGCCCCGCAATGCGAAGAAGCCCCGTCGGCTCGTCGCCAACGGGCGTGTGTACATGTGGACCATGCGTCACAGCCATAGTACGGATGACGGCGGCCGGTCCGTGGACTGCCGACAGACCCTCACCCTGTCCCCGCAGCCGGTCGGCACCGGCGGCCCGCTGCGCATCGTGTTCGCCGGCGGCCCCGGCCGGTTCGTCCCGGGCGGAGCCCCCTTGGGCTCCGGGGACGTGGGCTTCACCCGGGGCAAGTCCCTGAACCTGCACGAGCCGGGCGCCGTACGGGCCCTGCTCGAGGTGGCGCTGTCCCACGGTTGGCAGCCGGGGGAGCGACGGCTGGTGGAAGTCGACGGCTGGACCCTGCTGAAGGAGGCAGGCGCGCGAGCTGGGGACGACGCCCGCGTCGTCGGCCAGTAGGGGGGTGACTCGAGACATCTACCGTGACCAGGTCCGGCAACGCCGCATCGTGCCGGCCATTGCCCTGCGGGTGCCGAAAATTCATCCGCCCTGCTCAGGCCGCCGCACGGTGGTACTCGTGGATGGTTCCGCCTGTGGGGGCGGTGTCCGTTGTAGAAGGACTCGAACTCGCGCAGAGCGTGGAGCAGGTGGCGTTGGTCCAGATCAGGGTACGGTCCAGCAGCTCCCTGCGGCAGGTCTGTATCCAGCGCTCCATGAGGGAGTTCAGTCGTGGCATCCGAACGCCACTCCTCACGATCTCGAGTCCGGCAACGGCCAGCACCGCGTCGAAGGCGGCAGCGAACCTGGAGTCCTGGTCGCGGATGAGGAATCTGGTCTTGTTGCCTGCGTCCTGAAGGTCCATGGCGAGGTTGCGTCCCAGCTGCACCGCCCAGTCCGCGGTGAGGTGTGCGGTGGCGCCCAGGATCCGGATGCGCCGGGTGCCGTGCTCGACGGGTTGGCGGGTCCACTTCACTCGCCGAGACCTGGTCGGCCCGTGAGCAGGCCGACTTGGCCCGCCGGGGCTAATGGGGGACTGGAGAGCGTGGGGGGGGGAGGGAGGTTCCTCCTGAGCGCGTGTTTGGTCTCAGGTCGGCTGGGGGCGGGCGACGGGTGGGACGGCGGTGGACTGCAACGTGGAAGACAGACCGGGCGATGTGTCGTCTGTCCGGTCCGCGCAGTGGGCGTATCGAAGTCACGCCCCACGTAACCTCTTCCTGTGTCAGCCTCCCGCCTGCATCGCGTCGCCGTCCTTGTGCTCGAGGGTGCGAAGCCGCTCGATGTCGGCATTCCCGCGCAGGTGTTCACGACCCGCGCGAGCATGCCGTACGAGGTGCGGGTGTGCGGCGCGGCACCCGGTCTCGTGACCGGCGGCGATGGCCTCGCGTACTACGTTGCCCACGGCCTCGACGCGCTTGCGTGGGCCGACATCGTCTTCGTCCCCGGCTACCGGTTCCCGGACCGTGACGACCCGCCGCAGGCCGTCATTGACGCACTGATCGCCGCCCACGACCGGGGCGCGCGGCTCGCCGCCATCTCGACGGGCGCCTTCGCGCTCGCCGCCACGGGGCTGCTCGACGGAAGGCGCGCCACGACGCACTGGCACTACACGCGGGCACTCGTGGCCAGGCATCCGCTCGTCCAGGTCGACGAGAACGTGCTGTTCGTCGACGAGGGCAGCGTGCTCACCTCGGCTGGCGCCGCCTCCGGCATCGACCTGTGCCTACACATCCTGCGCGGCGACCTCGGAGTGGCCGCGTCCAACCACGCGGCCCGGCGTCTGGTTGCCGCCCCGTACCGCAGCGGCGGCCAGGCCCAGTACGTGCCGCGCAGCGTCCCCGAACCGCTCGGCGAGCGGTTCGCCGCCACCCGCGAGTGGGCGCTGCACCGGCTCGGCGAGCCCCTCACTCTCGACACACTGGCGCGGCAGGCGGGGGTCTCGCCGCGCACGTTCTCCCGGCGCTTCGTCGAGGAGACCGGCTACACGCCGATGCAGTGGGTGATGCGCGCCCGCATCGACCTGGCCCGCGAACTGCTCGAGCGCTCGCAGCGCAGTGTCGAGCAGATCGCCGCCGACGTCGGGCTCGGCACCGGCGCGAACCTGCGCCTGCACTTCCAGCGCATCCTCGGCACCACACCGAGCGAGTACCGGCGCACCTTCACCCGGGGCGAGTAACCTGCCCGGCACCGCGTGGCGGGATCCTTTTGAACCATGGCGATCCCGCCACTGTCAGCGGCTCGAGCCGCGGACGACCCTGGTGGCGAAGGGAAGGGACATCACTCATGACTCGCATCGCCATCAACGGATTCGGCCGCATCGGACGCAATGTGCTGCGCGCACTACTGGAGCGCGACAGCGCCCTCGAGATCGTCGCCGTCAACGACCTGACGGAGCCCGCCACTCTCGCCCGGCTGCTCGCCTACGACAGTACGGCCGGCCGGCTCGGGCGCCCGGTGACCGTCGACGGGAACGCCCTCGTCGTTGACGGCCGTCGGATCACGGTGCTGGCCGAGCGGGAACCGGCGCAGCTGCCGTGGGCCGAACTCGGCGTCGACATCGTCCTGGAAGCCACCGGCCGCTTCACCTCGGCCAAGGCCGCCCGCGCCCACCTCGACGCGGGCGCGAAGAAGGTACTCGTCAGCGCGCCGTCGGACGGCGCCGACGTCACGCTCGCGTTCGGGGTCAACACCGACGCCTACGACCCGGCCGTGCACACGATCGTCTCGAACGCCTCCTGCACCACCAACGCGCTCGCGCCGCTGGCCGCGGTCCTCGACGAACTCGCCGGTATCGAGCACGGGTTCATGACGACGGTGCACGCCTACACGCAGGAGCAGAACCTGCAGGACGGCCCGCACCGCGACGCCCGTCGCGCCCGGGCCGCCGGCGTCAACATCGTGCCGACCACTACCGGTGCCGCCAAGGCGATCGGCCTGGTGCTGCCGAACCTCGACGGCAAGCTGTCGGGCGACTCGATCCGCGTACCGGTGCCGGTGGGCTCGATCGTCGAACTCAACACGACCGTCGCCCGCGACGTGACGCGCGACGACGTGCTGGCGGCGTACCGCGCCGCAGCGGAGGGGCCGCTCGCCGGCATCCTCGAGTACTCGGAGGACCCGCTCGTGTCGTCCGACATCGTGGGTAATCCCGCCTCGTCGATCTTTGACTCGGCCCTCACCCGCGTCGAGGGCCGCCACGTCAAGGTGGTCGCGTGGTACGACAATGAGTGGGGCTTCTCGAACCGCGTGATCGACACGCTCGAGTTCCTCGCCACCCGCTGACCGGGCGCCGGGGTGGTGCCCCGCCTCCGGCGACCGCGCGGGCCGGTGCTTCCTGGGCGCTCTGGTTGCCCGACGGGTCAACCAGAGCGCCCAGTCACAGGAGCGGGTCCGCCCGGCCTCCGGAGGGTGCGGGAGCGCCACGGCCGGTCAAGGGTCCTTCGAGCGTCGCCCCGCGAGGGTCTATGGCCACCCCCTGACAGTCCGCGACGCCCCTCGTAATCTGGCGGCTATCGGACGGACCTGCCCCCTGGTCAAAGCCCACAACCAAGTGGGGACGGAGAGCGGGGCTGGGTCGGCCTGGAACACCGTGCCCAAGGCGTCGGTGTACATGCTGTCGCGGTCTCGTATGAGGAAGCGCAGTGAATCCATACGCGCGCCGAGGTCGGTGGCGACGTTGCGGGCTTGCTGGGCGGCCCAGGCAGCTGTTGGGTGTGCGGTGACGCCGGCGACGTGCAGCGTGCGGGTGCCGTGTTCGAGGAAGGCCAGGGCGTACAGGCGCTGCAGGCCGATGGTGTTGATGCTCAAGAAGTCGCAGGCGATGATGCCATCGGCCTGCGCGGACAGGAACTCGCGCCAGGTTGGGCCGGCCCGGCGCGGGGCCGGATCGATGCCGGCCGAGTGCCGGCTTTCCCGGACCGTCGATGCGGCGATCGGGTGTCCGAGCCGGGCCAGTTCACCCTGGATCCGGCGATGACTCCATCGGCTGTTCTCCTGAGCGAGGTGCAGCGCGAGCTATTTGATGGCGGTGTTCGTGGGCGGCCGCCCTGGTCCGTGGCGCTGCTGAAAGTAGTCCCACGGCGACCAACTTGCGGTGCCATGCCAGTAGTGTGCCTGGCGTGAGGGGGAAGACGTGCGTCCAGCGGCGGCGGGGGATCAGCGAGGACAGGGCAGCGAGCCACAGCCGGTCCGCGGGTTCGTATCTGCCGAGAGGCAGCTGGACCGTGGTCACCCGACGTTGCTGCAGACGGGCGAAGCGCTCGGCCAGACCGAGATCGTCCAGCAGCGCCAGGGTCGAGGGACGCACTGTGTCGCCGCGGAAGTCGCGCAGAAAGTCCCCGTGTTTCTCCAGGACCGTGACGTCTGCTGTACGAGATCGGGGAGGGCGGCCTCGCCCTCGATCCGGCCCTCGCCTCCGGCATCGTCGGCGCATACGGCGGCGCGGTCTATCTGTCGCAGATCCTCGGCGCCTGGCTCGGTGACCGGCTCGTCAGCCCGCAGAAGATGGTCCTGTACGGGGCCGTCGTCATCACCACGGGGCATGTCGTGCTCGCCTTCGCGCCCGGCTTCTCGGGCCTCGGCGCCGGCCTGGTCCTCATCGTGCTGGGCACCGGCGCGCTCAAGACGAACATCACGTCGATCGTCGGCTTCGTCCTCGACCAGCACACGGACGACCGCTACCGCGACGCCGGATTCTCGTACTTCTACATGGCCATCAACATCGGCGCGGTGGTCGGCCCGCTCACCACCGGGCTCGCCCAGAACGAGCTCGGTTTCCACTTCGGATTCGGGCTCGCGGCCATCGGCATGGCCGGGGCGCTCATCCAGTACGTCGTGTCGATGAAACCGGCTCCCCGAGCGCGCCAAGACAGTCAACAATCCACCGCCGACGGGGCGTCGGCCGCTCCTGGCCGCTCTGGTCCTGGCCTGCGTCGCGGTCGTGGGCGGCGCCGTCGCCACCGGACTGCTCCGGGCGGGGAACCTGTCCACCGTGGTCACGATCACCGCGCTGGTGGCCGCGGCCGCCTACTTCCTCACGATGACAACATCGTCGGAGGTCACCCGCGACGAGCGCCGGCGCATCCTCGGCTATCTGCCGCTGTTCCTCGCCTCAGGTGTCTACTTCGGCTCCCTGTTCCAGAAGTTCACGGCCATCTCGATCCTGATCACCGAGCGGATCGATCTCCACATCGGCGGCTGGACGTTCCCCGTCGCCTGGATCACCACCGTCAGCCCCCTGGCGGCGGTCCTCATCACCCCGCTCATCGCCCGGTTGCGGAAGCGCCTCGGGGAGCGCCAGCCGGGCCCGGTGACCAAGGTCGCCATCGGACTGACCCAGATCGGCTGCGCCTATCTCTTCCTGCTGATCATCTCCGAGGCCACCGGCGACGCGGCGATCCCGCTCTTTCTCATCCTGCTGTTCATGATGGCCGCCGGATCTTCGGAGGTGTTCATCGGGCCGATCGGCCTGTCGCTGGCCACCCGGATCGGACCCGAGAAGTTCCGCTCGCAGATGGTCGGCCTGAACTTCCACACGCTCGCGCTGGGTTCGTCGCTCGCGGGGCTCCTCGGGCAGCTGTTCACCGTGATCGACAACGCCTCGTGCTTCACCGTCACCGCCGTGTGCGGCATCGGTATCGGTCTGGTCCTGTTCGCCGTACGCAAGCCGGTGGGGAGACTGCTGGAATCGGGGCTCGGGAGCTGAACCGAACCGGTCCGCGCGCTCAGCGGGCCCCAGCGCCACCGGCACCAGTGCCGCGTCGTCCGGCCTGCGGATGCCACGGCCCGTCAGCTCGTGGAAGCGGACGAAGCGGTGCTGGACTGTGTTGCGGTGGCGGCAGAGGGCGTCGGCCGTCTCCGCGATCGAGCCGCTGCCCGTCAGCTGGGTGCGGACCGTCTCCCGGAGGCGGTCCGCCTCGCTGCGTGAGACGCCGCAAGGGCAAGGTCAGGGGGCGGGGAATCCTGGTGAATCGGCGACTTCCCGCTCTGCGGCCGTGATGAGGCCGGTGACGGCGTCCGCCGCGTCCGCCCCGCGGCCCGCCGTCACCGCGTCCACCACTGCCCGGTGTCCGGGCAGTGACGAGGCGACGGCGCCCGGCGTCTGCGTACTGATGGCGAAGTGGTGGCGCAGGGCCACGTCGATGGCGCGCCCGAGCGAGCCGAGGAGACGGTTGCCGCCCGCGGCCAGGAGGGTGCGGTGGAAGGCGGTGTCCGCCTCCACGTAGGCCGTCCGGTCGCCGCGCGCCTCGGCGACCTCCATGGCGTCCATCGCGGCCCGCAGCGCGGCCAGTTGATCGGGCTGGCAGTGCTCCGCCGCCAGGCGTGCCGCCTCCGGTTCGACGATGCGGCGTAGCTGGCCCGTGTCGCGCAGCAGTTGGCGTGGATCGCACTCCTGCTGCCAGGCCAGGACGTCACGGTCCAGGTGATTCCACTGATCCGGGGGCAGTACCCGGGTGCCGGTGCGTGGGCGGGTGGTGAGCATTCCCTTCGCGGCGAGTGCCTTGACGGCTTCCCGCAACGCACCGCGGCTGACGCCGAGTTCGAGTGCGAGGTGGTCCTCGACGGGCATCGGCGAGGCGACCGGGAAGGCGCCCGAGACGATGTGGCGGCCGAGTTCGTCGACGAGCTGCTGATGCCCTGTTCGGCCGATGCGGACCGCTGGGTTCTTCGGATCCGTTCGGTCCGTTCGGCCGGTACGGGCTTTCGCCACCATCTCGTGCGCACCCCCTGGACGGTTCGATCGAATCATTCAATGATTGCCCGGCATCGTACGCGCTCCTGTCCCCAACGGCTCCCGGAGACGCCAAAGATGACCGACACCGACCGCACGCCCTCCCCATCCTCCCCGCCCCCGCCGTTCCCCCTGCGTACCAAGCTCCTCCCGGCACCGGCCGTCCGGGAGCTGCCTGCCCCGCCCGTGAAGACATGGCGCATCATCGGACCCGGCATCGTGGCTGCCGGAGTCGGCCTGTCCTCGGGCGAGTTCATCCTCTGGCCCTACATCGCCTCGCAGGCCGGCCTGGTCTTCCTGTGGGGTGCGGTGGTGGGCGTGGTCACTCAGTGGTTCCTCAACATGGAGATCGAGCGGTACACGCTCGCGACCGGCGAGACCGCAGTCACCGGCTTCAACCGCTACTGGCGGCACTGGGGCCTGGTCATGGTGGCACTCACGTACGCGGCGAACCTGTGGCCGGGCTGGGCCATCAGTTCGGCGACGATGCTCAGTTATGTCTTCGGCGGCAAGCCCGCCTGGATCGGAATCGGCCTGCTGGTCGTCATCGGCCTGATCCTCACCCTCGCGCCCGTCGTCTACAACGCGCTCGAGAAGATGCTCGGCGTGAAGATCGTCCTGATCGGCGGCTTCTTCGTGGTGGCCCTCGCCCTCGCGATCACCGCCGCCACCGTGGGCGACCTGCCGAAGGCCGTCACCGAGGCGACGTTCCCGTCCGAGCTCGGCGTGGCCGTCCTCATGGGCGCCCTCGCCTACGCGGGCGCCGGCGGTGGGCAGAACCTGGTGCAGAGCAACTGGATCCGCGACAAGGGCTTTGGTATGGGCCACTACGTGCCTCGCCTGGTCAGCCCCGTCACCGGCAAGGAGGAGGCCGGCGGTTCGGCCGTCGGTTACGTCTTCGAGCCGAACGAGACCAACATGGCGCGCTGGCGCCGCTGGTGGCGGTTCGCCAACGCCGAGCAGGCAATCACCTTTGCCCTGGTCACCATCGTCACGATCATCCTGTCGTCGATGCTGGCGCACTCCACGCTGTACGGCACCGGCGGGCTCGAGAACAACGTGGGCTTCGTCGAGAAGGAGGGCCTCGTCCTGCAGGAGAGGGTCGGTGACTGGTTCGGCGTGTTCTTCTGGCTGATCGGCGCGTTCTCTCTGTTCAGCGCCGCCACCGGCATCGTCGACTACACCAGCCGGATGACCGCCGACGTGCTCAAGTCGACGTATTTGCACGGCAGTCGGCTCAGCGAGTCGCGGATCTACGCACGTCTTGTGTGGATCCTCGTGGCCGTCGGCGCACTGGTGCTGCTGCTCGGCCTCGACCAGCCGCTCGTCCTGCTCGTCATCTCGGCCTGCGTGTCCGGCCTGATGATGTTCGTCTACGCGATCCTGCTGCTCGTCATGAATCGCACCGCACTGCCCAAACCCCTGAAGGTGCACGGCTACCGGGTGGCCGCGCTGGTGTGGGCGGTGCTGCTGTTCGGTGTGCTGTCCGTCCTGACGGTGCGGCAGCAGCTCGACAACCTCTTCGGCTGAGGCCCCTCGCCCCGACCCCCGTTCACGTAGTAAAGGAGTGATCCGCATGTCCGAAGGCCACCCCCACCCGTCCGGCCGGCGCAGCCAGGCCTGGTTCGGAGCCGAGGGCCGCGGCGGAATGGTGTACCGCTCGTGGATGCGCAACCAGGGCTTCGGGCCCGAGGTCTTCGACGGTCGGCCCGTGATCGGAGTCGCCGTCTCGGCGTCAGAACTCGCGCCTTGCAACGCCCACTTGACCCAAGTCGCCGAGTCCGTGAAGCGAGGCGTGTGGCAGGCAGGGGGATTCCCGCTGGAGTTCCCCACGATGGCGACGGGCGAGACCCTCATGCGGCCCACGGCCATGTTGTACCGCAACCTCATGGCGATGGAGGTCGAGGAGCTGATCCGCGCCAACCCGCTCGACGGCGTGGTGCTGCTTTCCGGCTGCGACAAGACGACGCCGGCCATGCTGATGGGCGCCGCCAGTGTCGACCTGCCAGCGCTGATGGTCACCGGCGGGCCCATGCTCAACGGCAAGTTCCAGGGTCGCGACGTCGGTTCGGGCACCGCTGTCTGGCAGTTCGAGGCCGACGTCAAGGCCGGGCGGATGACACAGGAGGAGTGCCTCTTCGCCGAGGGCTGCATGGCCCGCTCAAACGGCCACTGCATGACGATGGGCACCGCCTCCACCATGGCGTGCATGGCAGAGACCCTCGGCATGCAGTTGCCCGGCTCCGCCACGTGGCCTGCCGTCGACATGCGTCGCTACGAGACCGCGCAGCGGGCGGGCCGCCGCATCGTGGAGATGGTCGAGGAGGGGCTGTGCCCCTCGCGGATCCTCACCCGGGAGTCGTTCGAGAACGCGATCCGCACTAACGCCGCGATCGGCGGCTCGACCAACGCGATCATCCACCTCACGGCCCTGGCCGGGCGGGTCGGCGTACACCTCGACGCCGAGGACTTCGACCAACTCGCCCGCGATGTACCGACGTTGCTGAACCTCATGCCGTCCGGGAAGTACCTGATGGAGGACTTCTGCTACGCGGGCGGACTGCCCGCCGTCCACAACGAGTTGGTGCGGGCCGGGCTACTGCACGCCGGACAGCTCACCGTGACGGGCAACAGCATCCGCGAGAACGTCGCGGACGCCGAGCGCGTGGGCGACGACGTGATCACGCCCGTCGACGCCCCCTTCCAGCCGGCCGGCACCGGCACCGCGGTGCTGCGCGGCAACCTCTGCCCGGACGGCGCCGTCATCAAGCAGTCCGCGGCATCCCCGCACCTGCTCACCCACACCGGCACGGCCCGCGTCTTCGATTCCCCGGAGGCGTACCACACGGTGTGCGACGACCCGGACCTGGACGTCGACGCGAGCACGGTCCTCGTCATCCGCGGCGCAGGCCCCAAGGGCTATCCCGGCATGCCCGAGGTCGCCAATGTGCCGCTGCCGACGAAGCTGCTGAAGGCGGGCGTCACCGACATGGTGCGGATCTGCGACGGCCGCATGAGCGGCACCGGGTACGGCACAGTCGTCCTGCACGTCGCCCCGGAGGCGGCGATCGGCGGTCCCCTGGCGCTGGTACAGGACGGGGACACAATCTCCCTGGACGTGTCGAAGCGATCGCTGCAATTGGACGTCGATGAGGCTGAGTTGGAGCGGCGCGCCGCCGCATGGCAACCACCCGCGCCGCAACACGACAGCGGCTACGCCTGGTTGTACACGCAGCACGTCGAAGGCGCCGACCGAGGTGCCGACTTCGACTTTCTCCGTGGCTGCCGCGGACACGCCGTCCCCCGTGACTCGCATTGACCCGACCACGGGAGTGGACCATGTCCGTCACCGCCGAGTCTGTCCTGGCCGCGGATGTCGCCTCCGCTCGTCGCCAGGGTCCAGGAACCCGAGTGGGGACGGTCCGTGCGTCGCGCCGCCCGCGACGGACGCGCGCGCTGCCCATCGAAATGTCCCACCACTTCCCGATCCCGCAGTTCCCCTACGTCCGCAACGGCTGCGTCCAGCACGGCAGCTCACTGGAGGAACCGGCCCGCGTCTGCGGCATCGACCCGGTCCAACTACGCAGCGCCGTCGAGGAGCTCAACGAGAACGCCAAGTGTGGCGTCGGTCCCGACTTCGCCCGTGGCGAGACGGCGTACAACACCAAGTCGGGCGACTACGCGCACACGGGCCCGAACCCGTCCCTTGGCCCCATCGAACAGGGCCCCTGCTACGCGATCCCGTCGGGCGGTATCAACATCGGCCCGGCGATGACGTTCGGCGGTCATCGCGTTCGGCACGACCCTGAGATTGCCCTGGGTGTCGCCGACGACATCGGCGGCGACCGTGGCGTGCGCGTATTTGCATCCCACCTGGCACTACTCCCCCCGGAACCTCAGGTGCCGGTCTCCAGGTGTCCATGACCAGGGGAAGCCTCAAAGGGAGCGGTCGTGTGCTGGGACCGCGGCCGGGACCGGGAGTTCGTCGGCCCCGAGACCGGGCTGCCCGCCAGGCGGTCCGCTACGCCATCGACCACAAAGCCCTGCTGGACACCTGCTGGATGCGGACGCGGCGGTTGGCATGTTCGATGACGGCGAAGATGCACAGGGTCGTCCCGCTGAGCGTGGTGGCGGTGAAGAAGTCGCGGGCCAGGATTGCGTGGGCCTGGCTGCGCAGGAAGGCGGCCCAGCTCTGGCGGTCGCGTTCGGGTGCGGGCTCGATTCCGTGTGCCCGGAGGATCTCCCACACGGTGGAGGGTGCGGCCTCCTTGATGCTGAGGGCGGCGAGTTCGCCGTGGATCCGCCGGTAGCCCCAGCCTGGATTCTCGTCCGCCGGGCGCAGGACGAGAGCCTGGATGGCGCGGCGGGTCGGCGGTCTGCCGGCCCGCTTGCGGCGGGAGGCATCGGTGTGGCGGCGGCGCATGAGGTCGCGGTGCCACCGCAGGATCGTGTCCGGTGAGACGATCAGGCGCAGGTGCCGCGGCCTGGGCCTGGGTAGCTGGTGGAGGAGCGCAGCGAGGAAGGCTCGGTCCGCCGTGGTGATACGCGGCCTGTCGATCTGGCGCTGCAGGACGGCCAATTGGTGGCGCAGCGTCAATATCTCGATCTTCTTGTCAACCTTGTCCATCGGAAGCAGCCGCATGAAGGCGAACACGCTCGACACGGCGAGGTAGGTCAGTCGCAGCAGCACGATCCAGCAGCCTGACACGCCCATCCGGCAACCGTCGGCCACTCATGAGAACACGCAGGTCACGAACGATGGATGAGGTATTCGGCACCCGCAGGTGCCGCAGCTGCTCCACCGGCACGTGGTGGAGCAGCTGCGGCGAGGATGGTGCGGTCGATGTCGGTGAACGTGGGCCTGCCGACCTGGCGTTGCGGGACCAGTAGCTGGTCCCGCAGCGTCAGTATCTCCACGTCCTTCTCCCGGCCGCTCATCGGCAACAGCGCAGCAGGGCGAGGGCGTTGGACGCAGCGAGGTAGGCCAGGCGCAACAGCACGACAGGTCATGATGCCGTCCCCGGTCAAGGTGAAGACAGCCGGGGAGCGACGGGCACGGCCGAGATCAGTGATCAAGGTCGTGACCTGGCCGGATGATGTGTCGGCACTCGCAATGTTGGTGCAGGGGGCGTACGGCTGCCGACCGAACTCAGGTCGCCCGAGCCGCTGCTTTCGATACGCGATCTTGCCTAGCGAAATCCACCTGGACGCAACAGAGAAGCAGAGGTGCACCAGGATGCCTGGCCTGGGTAAATACTCCTCCGTAGCTCTCGCGTGTTCACGCGGCTTCCCGGCCGCATGTGTGCTGAATCCGTTCCGCGCAGGCACCGGTCTACGGTCTCCGGACGACCTTGAGGGTGGTGGCTCGCGTGCCGGAGGTCACCATGGCGTGGACGTAGCTTGCGCCGTAGCGGCCGTACTTGATGTGGTAGGCGGCGTCGACGCGGTCGTTGATGGCGTAGTTGGTCTCTGACGTAACGGTGACGCGACTCGACGTCGGATGAAGGTCAAAGCGAGTCAGGAGATTGCCCGGAGCCGGCTGGGGGACCGGCGGCGGAGTTGGTCGACGGCCTGGGCCGTCCTCTCGTCCGCGGGGAGGAAGACGACCAGTTGCTGAGCATCCGAGGGGAGTTCGAGCGTCTCGCGGAGCAGCCGAAGTTCGCCTCCGGACGGGTGGTTGAGGCGGAGAGCTCCACGTTGCGGAACCACGTGACGGTTCAGGCGGCGTGTGAAGTCGGCGCCGCCGGTGGGGGCGAGTTCTGCCCTGAACCACTCGGAGTTTTCGACGGACGGTGCGAGCCACAGGTCGAAGACCTGCTCGTCCGCGACGTCGTCCCAGCCGGCGAAGAACGTCCGGGCGCGAGGGTCGGTGAAGAGGTAGCGGGTGAGGTTCGGGGCGTCGGCGTCGAGCAGTCCGGTTCCGCTGGTCACGGACTCGTAGCCGCTGGTGTGGGCGAGGATGTCGCCCAGCCGGTTGGTCACCATGGCGATTCCGGGTTCAAGGAGGCGGAGTGTCTCCAGGACCGACGTACGGACGTCGCGGCGCGGTGGTGCGGGCCGGGTGTGAGCGGAACATTCGCCGCCAGTGATCTTCGTAAGGTAGCGCAGGTGGTTGCGTTCCGACGGGTCGAGGCTGAGCGCATCGGCCAGAGCGTTCACCACCGCCACCGAAGGATTACGGTCACGGCCCTGTTCGATGCGGGTCAGGTATTCGACGCTGATGCCCGCCCGCGCGGCGAGATCCAGGCGTCGTAGACCCGGTGACCGACGTCGGCCGCGATCCGGTAGGCCCAGCGATTCCGGCTGGGTGCTGTCGCGCTTGGCCCGGATGAAGTCCCCTAACGGCGTACCCATGTTGGGAGCATAGGCTGCGGCCCGCTGATCGCGGAGTGCTCAGACTGGCCCTGTGGGGGCCAGCCTGAACACGGTCTGGCTGGCTCCACGGCGCGGGCTGATCGTGGTGGGCATGGAAAAGAACAGGCACAAGCTGTTGATCATCGTCGGAAGCGTCCGGGATGGACGGTTCGGCCCCGTCGTGGCCTCGTGGGTCGTCGAACAGGCAGGCATTCACCGTGGTTTCGATGTGGAAGTCGTCGATCTGGCCGAGATCGACATCCCGTTGGCACTGCCTGCGGCATCGCCGAAGTACGCCGGCGACGACTACCCCCGTCCGGCCGGGATGGCGGCACTGACGTCGGCTCTGGAGAACGCTGACGCGTTCATCGTGGTCACACCGGAGTACAACCACAGCTATCCCGCGTCGTTGAAGGCGGCCATCGACTGGCATTTCACCCAGTGGACAGCCAAGCCCGTCGCCTTCGTCAGCTACGGCGGTGCAGCAGGTGGTCGGCACGCGGTGCTGCACCTGGAGAACGTGCTGACCGAGTTGCACGCGGTGACGATTCGCGATGGTCTGGCCTTCCCGAACTACTTCACGGCGTGGCAGGACGGCCGTCCCCTCGCCCCTGACGCCCCCGGGTACGCCAAGAAGCTGCTCGACCAGTTGGCCTGGTGGGCGGCCGCGCTCCGCTCGGCGCGCAACGCCGCTCCCTACCCGGCCTGAGCGTGGCGACGATGGAGGAATCTTCCGCTCGGGCGCACCGATCTGCTGGTCAGCAGGCTCGCGCTCGGCTGTATGGGTCGCGGATCCGGCGCAAGGGGTCAACCCCTGGGCCCTGGACGAGCAGGCTGCGGCACCGATTTTGCTGGAGAACTATCGCACCTGCGCGGGCGGCCGCGTCCGCTCCTGAGTCGGACTCGAGCACCTCTTCTACTGCAGCGCGGAGAATTTCAAAGCGGCCGCCGCGCTTGCCGAGGAGTTCGACACCGGACTGCACACACTCCCCCGAGACCATCTGGGAAGTCGAGGAATCCCTCCGGCAGTTCGGACGCCGCCCGATCGAGGAGTTCTACAACAGGGGCATTCTCGGCCCGCACACCGTGGTCGCCCACTGCGTATGGCTCGACGACCGGGAGACTGTGACTGCGAAGACCTGGCGCCAGCGTTCCCGCGGGACCAGCCGGGAAAGGACGGCCAGCCAGATCCGGTCGGCGGGCTCATAGCGGACCCGGGCGATCTGGCGGCGCAGCACCGCGTTCTCGTGCTGCAACGCCAACACCTCGGCGTCTTTCGCCATGCGGCTGCGCAGCACGGCAGCAGGCACCTTGATCAAAATGCGGACCAGCGTGGTGACGATCGACAGCGGCATCGAAGGATCATCCCAGGCGCCGTGGAGGCCGCTGCCTCGCGCGGAGAAGCTGCAGGCCAGACCCAGAATCGTAGTTCCGAGCGGGACAGGAAGGGTTGCCTGTCAGCGGGCCGGGGCCGATGACCACATGAGCGGGGCGAACCCGCGCCGTGGGCGCTGACAATCGTGACCGTCCGTCAGTTTCGACGCGCTCCGTGACGACGTCGAGAAGGCCGAGCACGCGGTCTCACCTGGTGGTCACTCGCGTTGACATTCTTTTCAGGACCTGCCTAACTTGCGGCGCAGACCGAGATGCCCCAGGGCCGGAGAAGTGATGGTGACAGCGATGTACGCAGCTGACGGGACGGCCGCATGGCGGCCCCTCGGCCGCGTCTCGCTGTGCGCGAACCGCTCCGTCGACCTGATGCGTGTCAACAGCGCCCTGTGTACGGCCGCTTGTTGCGCCCTCTGTCAAGGCTGATGGCTTTCTGAGTCTCTGACGACCACCGCTGTCGCGGTGTGCCCTCTCCCCGCCCAGCCCCCGATCCGCGTGTACCCGTGCGTCGCGTCGTGCCGAGCTGTTCCCGCTCGGCGCGGTACTGCCGCATTCCGTGATCCGGGGTGTCCGAATCCGCTGGAGCCCACCATGAGTGAATCTCCGGGCATCGCTGTGTCCTCCGGATCAGCACCGCCCGCCGAGGCGATCCCCCGCCTCGACACCCCCGCCGCGCCAAAGCCCCTTGAGGCGCAGCGGGTCCTTCCGCTGCGGCGTCCCGGCCGCTGGATCATCACGGCCGTCGTGCTCGTGCTTGTCGCCCAGATCACCCACGGGCTGGTGACCAACCCGTTCTACCAGTGGGACCGCTTCCGCTACTGGTTCCTGCGCCCCACCATCCTCGACGGGCTCGTCATCACCCTCGAAGTGACCGCGTTCAGCGCGGTGTTGGGGCTGCTCGGCGGGATCCTGATCGCGCTCGGGCGGCTCTCCGGGAATCCAGTGCTGCGGGCCGTGACCTGGGTCTACACCGGGCTGTTCCGGTCCGTGCCGCTGATCGTCCTGCTGATCTTCCTCTACAACTTCAGTGCCCTGTACAAGACGGTGAGCCTCGGGGTGCCTTTCGGGCCCGCCTTCTTCACCTTCGACGAGTCGAAGCTCGCCACCGACATGGTGGTCGCGGTCGTCGGTCTCAGCCTCAACGAGGCGGCGTACGCGTCCGAAGTGGTGCGCGGCGGCATCCTCTCCGTCGACCAGGGGCAGCACGAGGCGGCCGCCGCGCTCGGTCTGCCCAAGGGCTACCAGTTCACCCGGATCGTCTTCCCGCAGGCCCTCAGGTCCATCACCCCGAACTACGTCAACCAGCTGATCGGCCTGATCAAGGGCACATCGCTGGTGTTCTACGTGTCGCTGCTCGACCTGTTCGGCTCGGTGCAGACGATGGGCAGCACCTACCCCGGCGACATCGTGCCGCTGCTGCTGGTCGCCACCGTCTGGTACCTGATCCTCACCAGTGCCGTGTCCGTCGTCCAGTTCTACGTCGAGCGGTACTTCTCCCGGGGCGCCACCCGCACCCTGCCGCCGACCCCGTTGCAGAAACTCCGCGCCGGCCTCAGGGAGTTGCGGGAGCGTGCGCGCAGGGAGGTCGCCGTATGAGCACCGAGACCGCCGAGATCCTGACGACCGCGGCGCCCGCCGCCGTCGAGGTGCACAACGTGCACAAGTGGTACGGCGCCCACCGGGTGCTGGACGGCGTCGACCTGACCGTACGGCCCGGCGAGGTCACCGTCATTCTCGGCCCGTCCGGCTCCGGCAAGTCCACGCTGCTGCGGGTCATCAACCACCTGGAGAAGCCCGAGGTCGGCTATGTCAGCGTCAACGGCGAGCTGATCGGCGTACGGCGCCAGGGCGACCGAAGGGAGATGGGGGTCCCCCCGGCCGAAGGCTGGGGGAGGCTCAAGGAGCTGAGCGAGCGGACCATCCTGGCCCAGCGCAGCCGTATCGGCTTCGTCTTCCAGAACTTCAACCTCTTCCCCCACCTCACCGTCCTGGACAACGTGGCCGCCGCCCCGGTCGCCACCGGGAAGCTCACCAAGCCCCAGGCTCAGGAGCTGGCCCGGGAACTGCTCGGCCGGGTGGGCCTGGCCGACAAGACCGATGCCTATCCACGGCAGTTGTCCGGCGGCCAGCAGCAGCGGGTGGCCATCGCCCGCGCCCTGGCCCTACGGCCCGGCGTGATCCTCTTCGACGAACCCACCTCCGCCCTCGACCCCGAGCTCGTGGGCGAAGTCCTCGCTGTCATCAAGGACTTGGCGACCAGCGGCACGACCCTCGTCGTCGTCACGCACGAGATCGGCTTCGCCCGCGAGGTCGCCGACCAGGTCGTGTTCATCGACAACGGCCGGATCGTCGAGCAGGGACCGCCGTCCGAGGTCCTCGACCACCCGAAACACGAGCGCACCAGGGACTTCCTCAGCAAAGTCCTCTGACCGCCACCGACTCCACCTCACTGCTCACCGCTCACCATCAAGGACATCCATGCGCACCCTCAGCTTTCGCAGCAGACTCCTCCACGGCCTGACCGCGGGCACCGCCGTCGCCACGCTCGCCGCCGGACTCGCCGCCTGCGGGGGCAGCGGCGAGGCCGCCACCACGACCGACGCCGCCGGCACGGTCACCGTGGGACAGCTGTCCAACGGGGCCGCCAAGCAGACCGCGCTCAAGGTGGCCGAGGTGAAGTCGATCAGCGCCGAGCTGCCCGCGTCGGTCAGCAAGAGCGGCAAGCTGGAGATAGGCGTCGGCGCCCTGCCCGCAGGATTCCCGCCGCTGGCGTACGTCGGCTCGGACCAGGAGACCCTCACCGGCGCCGAACCCGACTTCGGTCGCCTGGTCGCCGCCGTCCTCGGCCTCAAGCCGGCGCTGAAGAACTCCACTTGGGAGAACATGTTCGTCGGTATCGACAGCGGCAAGGTCGACGTGGCCTTCTCCAACATCACCGACACCGAGGAGCGGAAGAAGAAGTACGACTTCGCCTCCTACCGCAAGGACAATCTCGGCTTCGAGGTGCTGAAGAAGAGCACCTGGAACTTCGACGACAACTACGAGAATCTCGCCGGGAAGACGGTCGCCGTCGACAACGGCACCAACCAGGAGAAGATCCTCCTGGAGTGGCAGGCGAAGCTGAAGAAGGAGGGCAAGACCCTCACTGTCAAGAACTACGCCAGCAAGAATGCCGTCAACCTGGCGCTGACCGGCGGCAAGATCGACACCTACTTCTCCGCCAACCCGGGCGTCGCCTACCACATCACGCAGACGGCCAAGTCGCCCAACCCGACGCGCAGCGGGGGCACGTTCTCCGGGGCCGGTGCCACGATCCAGGGCCTGATCGCGGCGACCACCAAGAAGGACAGCGGGCTCGCCAAGCCCATCGCCGACGCGATCAACTACCTGATCAAGAACGGTCAGTACGCCAAGTGGCTCGCCGCCTACAACCTCTCCAACGAGGCCGTCGCCACGTCCGAGGTCAACCCGGCCGGCCTGCCGCTCGACAACTCCTGACCGCCGTCCGCCCACCGGGCTCCGCCGTGACACGGCGGGGTCCCGGCCGCGCCCCGCAGCGTCCCAGACAGGGGAGACTCAGCACCGCCATGTCCACCAGCGTCCACCACGCCCCGTCCCCGAGCCCGACGGAACCGCACATCCTGGACAACGCCGCCTGGGCCGCGCTGACCGGCCCGCACGCCCACCTCGCCGAGCGCGTCGGCCGGGCCGCCCGCTACCCCACGGACGTCTCCCCGTTCACCGCCCTGGAAGACCCCGCCGATCCCGGCGCCTGGGACGACCTGGCCGCACTGGTCGGACCCGGCACCGTCACCCCGGTCACCGGGGTTCAGACTGTGCCCGAGGGCTGGGAGATCGAGCAGAGCGGTGACGGCGTCCAGATGGTCGACACCGCGCTGTACGCCGAACCCGCACCCGAAGCGGTACGTCTCGGGCCCGCCGACGTGCCCGAGATCCTCGGCCTGATCGCCCTCACCCAGCCGGGCCCCTTCCGGCCCCGTACCGTCGAGCTGGGCACCTATCTCGGCATCCGGGACCGCGGGCGGCTGATCGCCCTGGCCGGCGAACGCCTCCGTCCGCCGGGGTGGACCGAGATCAGCGCCGTCTGCACCCACCCGGACCACCGCGGCCGGGGCCTGGCCACCCGGCTGGTCCGCGCGGTCGCGGCGGGGATCAGGGAACGCGGCGACACCCCTTTCCTCCACGCCGCAGCGAGCAACACCCACGCGATCCGGCTCTACGAGTCCATCGGGTTCACCCTGCGCCGCCGCACGCGGTTCGCGCTCGTCCGCACGCCGGGCGGACAGCCGGAAACGCAAGGCCGGGACGGACAAGAAGCCGGACAGCCGGAAGACGAGGCATAGTCGTGGTGTTGTGCTTTCTGATCAGCGAGTGGCGCCCCTTCGGTGAGGCGCGAGCGCGAGGCCGACAAGGACCCCGGGATCGCTGGGCCGGGCGGGCGGAGGTGAGGCACATGCGTCCCGTGTCCCGTCACCGCGTCGTGAAAACCGGCCCGCCCCGCCGCCTGCACCTGTACTCCCGGCCACACATCGACCTGCTGCGCGTGGCCGGCGAGCTCTGTTGCTCCTGACCCTCCCCCAACCTTCGGCCGGGGGACCCCCACCTTGCAGCCGCACCCTTCGTACGGGGCCGGCTCCCTCGTACGGCTGATCAGGAAGGCGTCACTCCTTTGTCCTCGTCACCCTCCCCTCTGCACCTCGCCGTCGCACTCGACGGCGCCGGCTGGCATCCGGCCGCCTGGCGCGAGCCCGTCGCCCGGCCCCGCGAACTGCTCACCGCCGCCTACTGGACCGACCTCGTCACCGAGGCCGAGCGCGGTCTGCTCGACTTCGTGACCATCGAGGACGCCCTCGGCCTTCAGTCCACGTCCTTCGCCGAACTCGACGGCCGCACCGACCAGGTCCGCGGACGCCTGGACGCCGTCCTCATCGCCGCCCGGGTCGCCCCGCTGACCAGCCACATAGGTGTGGTGCCGACGGTGGTGGCCACCCATACGGAGCCGTTCCACATATCCAAGGCGATCGCCACCCTCGACTACGTGAGCACCGGCCGTGCGGGCCTGCGCGTACAGATCACGGCTCGCCAGAACGAGGCCGCGCACTTCGGGCGTCGTACGTTGCCGCCGTTGCGGATAGAGGACTACGACACGCCTGCTGTGCAGGAAGTGATGGCCGACGCCTTCGACGAGGCCGCTGACCATGTCGAGGTCGTGCGCCGGCTGTGGGACAGCTGGGAGGACGACGCGGAGATCAGGGACGTCGCCACCGGCCGCTTCATCGACCGGGACAAGCTGCACTACATCGACTTCGAGGGCAAGCACTTCAGCGTCAAGGGCCCTTCGATCACGCCCCGCCCGCCCCAGGGCCAGCCGATCGTCAGCGCCCTGGCCCACGCGACCATCCCCTACCGGTTGGTGGCCCGGGCCGCCGACATCGGCTACGTCACCCCGCACGACGCAGGCCAGGCCCGTGCCATCGTCGCGGAGATCCGTGCCGAGCAGACGGCGGCCGGCCGCGCCGACGAGACCCTGCACGTCTTCGGCGACCTGCTGGTCTTCCTCGACGACGATCCCGCCGAAGCCGTGGCCCGCCGGGACCGCCTGGACGCCGTCGCGGGGGAGCCGTACACCAGCGACGCCCGGATCTTCACCGGCACCCCCGCCCAACTCGCCGATCTGCTCCAGGAACTGCAGTCGGCCGGACTGAGCGGTTTCCGGCTGCGTCCCGCCGTCGCCGGGCACGACCTGCCGGCGATCACCCGGGGCCTGGTCCCCGAACTCCAGCGCCGGGACGCCTTCCGCCGCGACTACGAGGCCGACACCCTGCGCGGGCTGCTGGGGCTCACCCGTCCCGCCAACCGCTACGCCGCTGCCGCAGCCACCGCCTGAGCCGGAGGGACCGTACGACATGAGCAAGCCCCTGAAGCAGATCCACCTGGCCGCCCACTTCCCCGGCGTCAACAACACCACAGTGTGGAGCGACCCCGAGGCCGGCAGCCATATCGAGTTCAGCTCCTTCGCGCACTTCGCGCGGACTGCCGAGCGCGCCAAGTTCGACTTCCTGTTCCTCGCGGAGGGGCTGCGGCTGCGCGAACAGGGCGGAAAGATCCACGACTTGGACGTGGTCGGCCGCCCCGACACCTTCACGATCCTCGCCGCGCTCGCCGCCGTCACCGAGCACCTCGGACTGACCGGAACCATCAACTCCACCTTCAACGAGCCCTACGAGGTGGCCCGCCAGTTCACCAGCCTCGACCACCTCTCCGGCGGCCGCTCCGCATGGAACGTCGTCACCTCCTGGGATGCGTTCACCGGTGAGAACTTCCGCCGGGGCGGCTTCCTGCCGCAGGAGGAGCGCTACTCCCGGGCCAAGGAGTTCCTGGCGACCGCGAACGAGCTGTTCGACTCCTGGCACGGTGACGAGATCCTCGCCGACCAGGCCACCGGCGCCTTCCTGCGTGACGCCAAGGCCGGCGCCTTCGTCCACCAGGGGCAACACTTCGATATCCACGGCCAGTTCAGCGTGCCGCGCTCGCCGCAGGGCCGCCCGGTGATCTTCCAGGCCGGGGACTCGGAGGAGGGCCGGGAGTTCGCGGCTTCCAGCGCCGACGCCGTCTTCAGCCGATACAGCACCCTCGACGGGGGTCAGGCCTTCTATACCGACGTCAAGGCCCGCCTCGCCAAGTACGGCCGCAGGGCGGACCAGTTGCTGATTCTCCCGGCCGCGACCTTCGTGCTCGGCGACACCGATACCGAGGCCGAGGACCTGGCCAAGGAGGTGCGCCGCCAGCAGGTCAGCGGCGCCACCGCCATCAAGCACCTCGAGTTCGTGTGGAACCAGGACCTGTCCTCGTACGACCCGGACGGCCCGCTGCCCGACATCGACCCGGACGTCAGCGACAACCACATCTCCAAGGGGCGCGCCCAGGCGCGCATGTACCGCGACCCGCGGGCCACCGCCCGCGAGTGGCGCGAACTCGCCGCGGCCAACAAGTGGTCCATCCGCGACCTGGTCATCGAGACCGGCAACCGCCAGTCCTTCATCGGCTCACCGGCCACCGTCGCGAAGACCATCAGCGACTTCGTCCAGGCCGACGCCAGCGACGGCTTCATCCTCGCCCCGCACATCACCCCGGGCGGCCTCGACACCTTCGCCGACAAGGTGGTCCCGCTCCTCCAGGAACAGGGCGTCTTCCGCACCGCGTACGAGGGCCCGACCCTGCGCGACCACCTCGGCCTGGCCCACCCCGACGAGGTGCGCGACGAGCGGGCGGCATCATGAAGTTTCTCGCCATCACCCTGATTGTGCACGCCCCGCACCCGGTGACGGGCATACGAAAGCCCACCCAGGACCGCTTCCGCGAGGTGCTCGACAACGGGCTGCTCGCCGAGGAGCTGGGCTTCGACGGCTTCGGCGTGGGGGAGCGGCACGAACGGCCCTTCATCTCCTCCTCGCCACCCGTCGTCCTCAGTCACATCGCCGCCCTCACCTCTCGGATCCGCCTGTTCACGGCAGTCACTACGCTCAGCCTCCTCGACCCGGTGCGGGCGTACGAGGACTACGCGACTCTGGACCATCTCTCCGGCGGACGCCTTGAGCTGATCATCGGCAAGGGCAACGGGGCCGCCCAGCGGGACCTGTTCCAGGTCACCCCCGAGGACCAGTGGGACCGCAACGCCGAGAGCTACGAGGTGTTCCGCAAGATCTGGCGCCAGGACAAGGTGACCGCCGCGACCCGCTTCCGCCCGGGACTCGAGGACGCGGAGGTGTGGCCCCGGCCCCTCCAGCAGCCGATCCGGGTCTGGCACGGCAGCGCGACCAGCAAGGAGTCGGTCGACCTGGCCGCCCGCTACGGCGACCCGCTCTTCTCCGCCAACGTCACCAACTCCATAGAGCCCTATGCCGAGTTGATCCGCTACTACCGAGAGCGCTGGGAGTACTACGGCCACGATCCGGCCGCCATCGCGGTCGGCGCGGGGACGGCGGGCCTCTACGCGGCCCGCACCTCCCAGGAGGCGATCGCCGCCTACCGGCCCGTGTTCGAGGGGAACCTGGCGTTTCAGGAGCGGCTGGGTCTCGAGCCGGTGTTCTCGACCCTGGAGGACTTCGTGGAGCGCAGCTCGGCGCTGATCGGCAGCCCCCAGCAGATCATCGAGAAGGTACACCGCTACCACGAACGATTCGGGCACACGGTGCTGCATCTGCAAGCGGACGCAGGAGGACTGACGGAACGTCAACACCGAGACTCCCTCGAACTCTTCCAGTCGGACATCGCGCCGGTGCTGCGCCGCGAGATCCCCGATCCGCCGTTTTCATGGGGCCCGGTCCTCGCGGAGCCCGTGCCCGCGCCCGTGCCCGCCGACCACTGAGGAGCTCTCCGTACATGTCCGACATCCCCCTCAGCGTCCTGGACCTGGTCCCGATCTCGTCCGGTTCCACCGCCACCGAGGCGCTGCGCAACTCCATCGACCTGGCCCGGCAGGCCGAGAGCTTCGGGTACGCCCGCTACTGGTTCGCCGAGCACCACCTCAACCCGGGCGTGGCCGGGACCTCGCCCGCGGTCGTCCTCGCTCTGACCGCTTCCGCGACCTCGACCATCCGGCTCGGGTCCGGTGCCGTACAACTGGGCCACCGCACCGCCCTGTCCACGGTCGAGGAGTTCGGCCTGATCGACGCACTGCACCCCGGGCGCCTCGACCTGGGGCTCGGCCGCTCCGGCGGACGCCCGCCCGGCGGGCCCGCCACCCCGCTGCCGACCGCGACTGCGGTGGTCGACGGCCGCGCCCCGGGCGGCCTGCGCATCCCGCCCCGGTTCTCGTTCGAGCACCTGCTCGGCTCACCGCGTGTCGCGCTCCAGCGGAAGCTGCTCCTCCTGCCGAACGCCGAGTCGCAGCCCTACGGCGAGCAGATCGACGACATCCTGGCGTTGCTGGCGGGCACGTACCGCTCCGCTGACGGTGTTGAGGCCCACGTCGTGCCGGGGGAGGGCGCCGATGTCGAGATCTGGATCCTGGGCAGCAGTGGAGGCGAGAGCGCCGAGGTTGCGGGCCGCAACGGTCTGCGGTTCGCGGCGAACTACCACGTCAGTCCGGCTACGGTACTGGAGGCGGCGGAGGGCCATCGCGCCGCGTTCCAGCCTTCCGACGTCCTGGACAAGCCGTACGTCAGCGTGTCCGCGGACGTCGTGGTCGCCGAGGACGACGAGACCGCCCGCGAACTCGCCACAGGCTACGGCCTGTGGGTTCGCAGCATCCGTACGGCCGAGGGCGCGATTCAGTTCCCCACGCCGGACGAGGCCCGCGCCCACGCATGGTCCGACGCTGACCGGGCGCTGGTCCAGGACCGCCTCGACACTCAGTTCGTCGGCTCCCCGGGCCGGGTCGCCGACCAGCTGGCCCAGCTCCAGGAGGCCACCGGCGCCGACGAACTGCTGATCACCACGATCACCCACGGCCACGCGGACCGGGTGCGATCCTACGAGTTGCTGGCCGAGGAATGGCGCAAGAGGTGAGGTGCGAGACGTTCAGCGCCAGAACTGACGGGTGATCAGCGGGTGGCGGCGCGACAGAGCGCGGTTGCGACAGGTACGAGGTCGACGCAGCGGCGCGGCAGGTCAGCGACTGGCGTGGCATGCGGCGATGCATGAATGGGTGACGCGGAGGCGACCGTTCCTCGGTGCCTCGGCAACGGGCCGTGCGGACGTCGTGCCACCCGGCACTACGCCGTGGGCGACTACGGCGACGGTGCTCGCGCCAACCGCGAGGTCATCGGAGTGGAGCCCCGGTGCGCCAGCCATTGCCTGAGACGCTCGGCGAAGTGTCGTGCGCCTGCCGCCCTTTGGCCGTGGGCGCACGGCCCTCTCATCCCGTGTGAGGCCCGGGTTCGCGCCGCACAGCGGTGCGCAGCGCGGCGGCCGACGGGAGGGGGAGGCGGCGGGCTCCGCCTCCCCCTGGAGCTTCTCGACGGGGCCGATGCTGCTGCCGAAGACGTGTCGTCACGGCTGTCCGTATGTGCGCAGGGCCAGGCGGGTGCGCAGGCGGGTCAGGCGGTCGATCTCGGCGTCGAGGGCCGCGAGTCTGCGGTCGACCACCCCGGAGGCGGGGACTGCGGAGTCGGGGTGCCCGCACCGCCGTTGCGGATTCTCGACCAGCAGGCCGATCCGGTCGGCGACACCGCGCAGATCCTCGACGGTGAGCCCGAGCGCCAGCAGCTCACGGATGACGCGGACTCTGGCCACCTCGCCCGGCCCGTACTCACGTTGCCCGGTGGCGGTGCGCCGCGGTGGTGGCAGTAGTCCGCGTTCCTCGTAGAACCGCAGTGCCCGTGGGGTGGTCCCCGCCGCTGCCGCCGCATCTCCGATCCGCATGTCCGACCTCGCGCCTCAGCCTCCGTCACCGCGACCGAGCGCGACGACGCATCACCGGGGCGGCAACTCCACGACGACGGTCCCGAAATGCCGCCCCTCGAACAGTTCCTGCAACGCCCGCGGCGCGTGATCCATGCCCGGGATCCGTACATGCGGGAAGGCGATCTCGCCGGAGCGCAGCCAGTCCCCGAAGCGCTTGGTCCATTCCTCCGTCGCCTCCGGATGGTCCGCACCCCGGTAGCCGTGCAGCGAGACGCCCTGGTTGACGAGCCGGAAGGTGTCGATCTCCGCGGGTGCGCTGCCATCGTCCCGGCGCGGCGACAACTGTCCTGACAGTGCGCCGACCAGTGCGAAGCGGGCGCCCCGGCGCGCGGCGCGAACAGCCGCGGTCAGCTGGTCACCGCCGACGGTGTCCAGCAGCACGTCGATGCCGTCTGGCGCCGCCGCGGCCAGTTGCTCGTCGATCGGCCGGGGTCCCGGCACCACGACCGCGTCGTAGCCCAGTTCGGCCCGAAGCCGCTCGGCCTTGTCCGGTGAACGGGTGCTCCCGATGACCCTCGTGGCGCCCAGCAGATGCGCGACGGGGCCCGCCAGCGTTCCCACGGCTCCCGCCGCGCCCGTGACGAACACGGTGTCGCCGGGGCGGACTTCGGCGAGCCGGGTCAGCGCTCCGTAGGCGGCCGACCCGGACGACAGGTGGGCCACCGGGTCGGGCAGGGCATCGCCCAGCGGAGTGCAGTCGGCCGCCGCCACCAGCGCGTGCTCGCGCCACCCGAGCAGATGCGTGACCGTGTCCCCCGGGCGCAGCGGACCGCCGGGCGCGGCCGCGACGACCTCACCGACAGCGGGACCGAACAGCACGTCGCCGGCGTGGATGCGGGGCAGCGGGACGCCGTCGACCTGGCCGCCGATCAGGGTGCGCAGCCCGGGGAACACGAGGAAGTACCGGTTCCGGACGACGACTTGCCCCTGACCGGGGACCGGGACCGGCTTCTGGGTGATCGTGAAGTGCTCAGGCCCGGGCAGCCCGCCGGGGATGTCGGCCAGCAGGATCTCGCGGGTCGTGGAGGGCAGGACAGCGGCCATGTCGGGGCTCCTGATTAGGTTCGAGGGTGAGCGCGGGCTGTGACAGCCGGACCGGGCCGGCTGTCGGCGCGCAGACGCTAACCCCTGACGCGCACGTCAAAGGCAAGACAGCTGCGGCCACCCGACACGAGGGCAACTCCTCGACGAGCGCGGTACGTTCGCGCAATGCGGCGCCGTACCGTGCCGACGCGAACGAGCGGCTGCTACCCACCGGGCGCCACGGGAACAGCGGACTGGCGAGGTACGACTCCTGCTGTACGGCGCACCACCATCGCCCCGGCGGCGGGTCGCCGCAGCCACAGGCACCGACGTCCCAGGGCGGTCGGCTTCCTGACGCGAACGCTCCGTTGACACCTTCCGCCCCACGTGCTTGCATCCCGTCATGCCGTTGTCGGAGCCCCTGACCCGCCGCCGCGCCGTGGACCTCGTACGGGTGGCCGCCGCGCTGTGTCGGACGACCGGCTGATCACGCGCCTCCTCGCAGCTCCGTCAGTAGCCCTGTTGAACAAGCCAGTTGTGTAGGCGTCGGCCCTACCCGCGGATGCCCGTGCCCGTGCCCAGGCACGCGCCGACCCCTCTCGTTCTTTTCGCCCCATCATGACGAGGACCCGCCATGCCTTCACCCACTCCCGCCGGTCACCGCTACGAAACCGACTACGACCGCCGCAGGCTGCGCCAGTGGCTGGCCGGTGAGGCCAGGGCCGACGGGGTCACCCGCCGCCGGCTGCTCACCCTGCTCGCCGCGACCGCCGCTGGGACCGCACTGGGCGCCACGCGGCCCGCCCACGCCGCCGACGGGCCGATCGTCAAGCCCCTGCCGCCCGAGTGGTTCATCGAGCGCGGCACCAACGCCGAGACGCGCTGGGAGGCGCTGCGCGGAACCGGCCACCACACTCCCAACGAGCTGTTCTTCGTGCGCAACCACACCGCCACCCCCGTTCTGAAAGCCGAGGACTGGCGGCTGCGGCTGTGGGGGAGTGGGCTGCGCGGCACCCCCGGCGAGGACCGGCCGGTGGAGTTCGGGTACGACGATCTGCGAGCCCTGCCGGCCGTCACCCGTACTGCCTTCGTCGAGTGCGCCGGAAACGGCCGCTCCTTCTACGCGACGCAGCAGGGCGAGACGGTCGCCGGCACCCCGTGGACTCTGGGGGCCATCGGCGTCGCACGCTGGCGTGGGGTGCGCCTGGCCGACGTGCTGCGCAGGGCCGGGCTGTCCCCCTACACCGTGGACGTGCAGCCGCGCGGCCTGGACGCCGAGTACGTCAGCGGCGGCGAGAGCCTGGGCCGGGTACGCCGTCCGCTGCCGCTGGCCAAGGCGCTGGACGACGTACTGCTCGCGTACGAGATGAACGGTGAGAGGCTTCCGTACGACCACGGGTATCCGGTGCGGGTGTTGGTGCCCTCCTGGGTGGGGATCGCGTCGATCAAGTGGGTCGGCGACATCGAGGTGTCTGCGCAGCCGCTCTTCTCGCCCTGGAACACCACCTTCTACCGGCTGTTCGGCCCCTCCCACCCGGAGGGCGGCAGTGCGCCGCTCACCCGGCAGGCCACGAAGAGCGCCTTCGAGCTGGCGAGCGGGGCCACGTTCACGGCGGGCCGCAGGCACGTACTGCACGGACGGTCGTGGTCGGGTGCGGGCGCCGTCGCCCGGGTCGACGTCAGTACCGACGGCGGGGCGAACTGGCGGCCCGCCCGCCTGCACGACCGGCCCCGCGCCGGTACCTGGACCCGCTGGTCCCTCGGTTGGCAGCCCGACGCACCCGGCGCCACCCACCTGCTGGCCCGCGCCACGGACACGGCCGGCCGCACTCAACCGGACACCGCCGTGCCGAACACGCAGGGGTACCTGTTCGACGCCGTGGTGCGGCATCCGGTGAGCGTGGTGTGACGGTCAGCCGTCCCGGCCAGAGCTGGTGCCGTCGGAGGCGGGGGCGGCGACGTACCGGCGCTGCTGAAGGGTGCCGGCCAGGAAGGGACGAGCGACGGGCGACTTGCGGGCAAGGCTCAGGCTGATGCCCTGGACGGGCGCCATGCCGACAGCTGATGGACCGGTTCCGTGGCGGCGCGCTCGGTCCCGGCCACCGTGAGGGTGAGGCGCAGGCCTGGCTCGGCGGTGGCGGTGAGGACGATCGCACGTCCCTGATGTCGTGCGGCGAGGCAGCACCGGGCCATGGAGCGTGTGTCCTGTTGGTCCGGCGGGTGCCCGCCGGACCCTGTCGCGCACACTGAGCCGGCGGGGGCGCGGGCTGTCGGCCGGTCGCCGTCACTTCGTCTGGCCGGCAGCCCGGCTCAGGACCCGCCGCGCTCGCGGGGGATCTTCTGACCCGCCTCGATCGCCACCGGCAGTCGGTTCTCGGCCGGTGGCAGTGGGCAGGTGGCCAGGTCCGTGTAGGCGCACGGCAGGTTCGCGGCGCGGTTGAAGTCCAGGACGACGGTGCCGTCGGCGGCGGGCGGCTCGAGGGCCAGAACCCGGTTGGCGGCGTAGGTGGTGATCCCGGAGGTCGCGTCGGTGAAGAGCGCCATCAGCCGGCCCTCACCACGCCCGGGGAACGCGATCAGGGACAGCAGGCGCCCGTCCAGCTCGAACTCGATCCTGCCTGGAGCGTCGTACACATGCTCAAGGTCCTCGACCGCGGCGCCGACGGTGGTTGGCCGCGGCTCGTCGAAGGGGATGTAACGGCCCGTCACGGCCCAGCGCGGGTCGGGGGCGTAGGCGGGTGTTCCGGTGAAGGCCGTGCGCAGCGGTGCGTCCGGGTGCCGGGGGCGCACGATGTCGTTGCCGCCGCGCTTGGCGACCTCGATGACGGCGTCTCCCCAGACCGCGTCGACGCCGCCGCGTTCGGGAAGCACGCCGAAGTGGTGTTCGCCCCGCACCGGCGTTCCGTCGACGACGAGTTCCTCACCGTCGTCGAGGGCTACGACGACCCCGTCGGGGCTGGTGTGCCACGCACCGGGCGCGTCGGGGAAGCGCTGCGGCCGGTCGTCGAGCCAGTGCAGGCCGGTGATCGCCAGGAACCCGTGCGGGTCGGCGAGCCGGGCCTCCTGGGCGCGGTACCAGTCCAGCCAGTTTTCGGTGAAGGCCTGGAGGTCCGGTGCGGTGGCCTCGGTGGTCATAGGTTCTCCTTCGTCACGCGAGGCTCGGCCTCGCACGGGGGTGCAGTTCATCCATCGACCGTCCGGTCGGCGTACTCAGCCGGCCAGTTCGCCGAGGAGTGTCCAGGTGCGTCGGCGGTCCGCCTCTCCCGCGATCTCGGTGCCCGAGAACACGACCTCGGTGGCGCCGGCGTCGCGGTAACGGCGCACCTCGGCTTCGACCGCCTTCTCGTCGCCGATCACGGCCAGGTCGGCGGCCCGACGGCCGCCGGAGAGTTCGATGACCCGCGCGTAGGACGGGAACTGTTCGTAGAACGCGAGGTTCTCGGTAGCCTTCGCCCGCACCTCGTCCACGTCGTCCGTGACCACGCCGGGCACCAGGGCCACGATCCTCGGCGCGGGACGGCCGGCGGCCTCGGCCGCGGCGGTCACGGCGGGGACGATGTGTTCCGCCAGGGCGCGCGGTCCCGCCAGGTAGGGCAGGATCCCGTCCGCCAGCTCGCCGCTGACCCGCAGCGCCTGCGGCCCCATCGCGGCGACCAGCAGGGGGACGCCGTTCTCGGCGCCGGGTACGCGCGCGGGGATCGGGGTGCTGGCGGTGAGCAGTTCGCCGTGGAAGTCGGCGGTGCCGGTCTCGGTCAACTGCCGTAGTGCGGTGAGGAATTCACGCAGGCGGGCGATGGGGCGTTCGAAGGGCAGGCCGAAGCCGGTCTCCGTGAGGAGTTTTGTGCCCAGGGCCAGTCCGAGGTGGTAGCGGCCGTGCGTCGCGGCTTGGGCGGTCTGGGCCTGGCTGGAGACCAGCAGCGGGTGGCGGCCGAAGACGGGGATCGCGGAGGTGCCCACCTGCAGTCCGGGCACCTCGCGCCCGACGATCGCCGCGAGCTGGGGTGAGTCCGCGCCGAAGGTCTGGCCGAACCAGGCCGACCGCAGACCGAAGGCCGCGGCCTCCTGGGCCAGCTCCACGGTGGCGTCGACCTGGTTCTCTGCGTCGGATGTGTTGAGCGCTACTCCAACAGTCATGTCAGTAAGAACCGGCGCCGGCCGAACCCCCATTCCGGTCCCCGTGTTACAGCTTCTTGTCAGTCCTGTGTACAGAGCACCGGTTTGCTCCGGCCCGTGGCCGAGGCGGTCAGCCCGCCTGGCGCCGGTCGGGTGCGGACCGGTGGGTGAGGGGTGCGCGCAGGCCGAGGTGGTCGCGGAGTGTGGTGCCGGTGTACTCGGTGCGGTAGACCCCGCGTTCCTGCAGTTCCGGGACGAGCAGGTCGACGATGTCGTCGAGGCCGTCCGGGATGAGGTACGGCGTGACGTTGAAGCCGTCGACCGCGCCGTGCCGTACGAAGTGGGCGAACTTGTCGGCCAGGCCGGACGGGGTGCCGACGTGCCCGCGCTGCGGGCCGAGCGCGATGACGGTCTCGCGCAGCGACCAGCCGTGCGCCTCCGCCTTCGCACGCCATTCGGCCACGACGGCCCGCGGGTCGGCGATGCGCCGTGCGCCGAAGGAGCCGTCGTTCTCGGCGACGACCGGATCCTCCTTGGGCAATGGCCCGTCGGCGTCGCGGTCGGACAGGTCGATGCCCCACAGCAGCCCGGCGATCCCCAAGGCCGTGGCAAGGGTGACCTGTTGGAGCCGGATCCAGCGCTTCTTCTCCTGGGCCTCCTCCTCGGTGGCGCCGAGGATGATCTCGGTGCCGGGCAGGATCCGCAGGTCGTCGTCGGGTCGGCCGACGGCGCGCAGGCGGTTGCGGAGGTCCTCGGCGAAGGCCAGTGCGTCGTCGAAGTCGTTGCCGTGCGCGGAGAAGATGACATCGGCGTTGCGCGCGGCGAAGTCGCGTCCCTCGCCGGAGTCACCGGCTTGGAAGATGACGGGGTGTCCCTGGGTGCTGCGCGGCAGGGTCGGGGCGAGTTCGACGTCGAACTGCGGTCCGCGGTGGCGTACTTGGTGTACGGCACCGGGCGTCGACCAGGCGGGTGCGCTCGCGGAGCCGGCGACCGCTCCGTCCTCCCAGCCGTCCCAGAGCGCGCGGGCCACGGTGAGGAACTCCTCGGCGCGACGGTAGCGCTCGGCGTGGTCGAGGTAGCCGCCGCGGCGGAAGTTCGCACCCGTCCAGGCGTTGTCCGTGGTCACCACGTTCCAGCCGGCGCGGCCTTCGGAGAGCAGGTCGAGGCCGGAGAGGCGGCGGGCGAGATCGGCGGGCTCGTTGAAGGTGGAGTTGGAAGTGGAGACCAGGCCGATCCGGCGGGTGACCGCGGCCAGCGCCGCGAGCTGGGTGATGGCGTCCGGCCGTCCGGCCACATCGAGATCGTGGATCCTGCCGTCGACCTCGCGCAGCCGTAGCCCCTCGCCGAGGAAGAACGCGTCGAACAGGCCCCGCTCGGCGGTCTGGGCGACCCGGCGGAAGGAGGCCGGGTCGATCTGGGAGCCGCTGTCGGGGGCGGACCAGATGGTCCAGTGGTTGACGCCCTGGAAGAACACCCCGAAGTGCAGCTGGGCGTGCGGCCGGGGGACGTCGAGGGGATCGGTGCGGGTCATCGGGCTTCCTCCTGGACGCGCTCGGCGGCGAAGCGGTTGGCGGGGCGCTCCAGCCCCAGGGTCGAGCGCAGGGACGTGCCCGGCAGGGGGTGGGCGACGAGGCGTCGCTCGGACAGGGCCGGCAGGACGAGGCGGGAGAGGACGAGCAGGTCCTCGTCCAGCACCAGCGGATGCAGCCGTACGCCGTCGACGTGACGGCTCAACGCGTCCAGCAGGGCGATCAGTTGGTCCGCCGAGCCAATGTGCCGCAGCCTGCCCCGGTCGGTCCACGGCGCGTGCCGTTCCAGGTCGGCGACGCGCTCGGCGGCCGTGGCGTCCGGCGTGTCCAGCGCCACCTCGACCTCGGCGAAGACGCGGGGCGTACCCGCGGCAGTGGCAGCCGAGGCGACTGCCGTGAGGTCGCGGCCCTCGACGAGAGCGACCTCGAGCTGTGCGGCGGGAATCCGGCCCGGGCGGCCCAGGACGACGAGCTGCCCCTGGGGCGGGCGCGGCACGATTGCCGGGCCCTTGACGGCATACGTCTCCCCGGTGAAGTCGATGTAGTGGAGCCGCTCGCGGTCTAGGTAGCGGCTCGTGGCCAGGGACCGTATGACCGCGTCGTCCTCCCACGAGTCCCACAGGGCGCGGGCCACCTCCACACCGTCCCGGGACTCCCGGGCCCGCGCGTCGGCGTCGGAGACCAGGGGACGCCCCCAGGCACGGGCCGCCTCGGGACGCTCCTCCTCCGTCACCACCCACCCGGCGCGACCGACGGAGATGTGGTCCAGGGACGCCAACTGGCTGGAGACATGGAAGGGTTCGGCATACGTGACCGGGACGACGGGCGCGATCCCGATGGTGCTCGTGGACGCAGCGACGAAGGCCGCCCGCTCCACCGCGCCGATACGGCCCACGGGGTCCAGTACGGCTCCGGGCGGCAGCACGCCGTCGTCCAGGGTGATCAGGGTGAACCCGGCGTTCTCGGCAACGGCGGCGACCCGGGCCACGCGCCGCGGGGTGAGCAACTGGTCGGGGGAGTGGGCGGCGCGGCGCCAGGCCGCGAGGTGGGCGCCGTCACCGTCGATCTCGACGGCGAGGTGCAGGGCAGGGCCGGACAAGGGGTGTTCCTTCCGAGATACACGCGGACTCGCGGCCGTAAGGCGTAGGCCACTACGAGACAGCCGGCGGGACAGGCCGGCAGGGGTCAGACGTGTACGGAAGGACAGACGGCGGAGGAGGTGCGGCAGTAGTCGACATGCCGCCGGGTGATCAGCCGCGCACCCGTGCACGCACCCTGCGGTGCCGCGCCAGGTACGTGCATCGAAAGCCTCCACCCATCAGAGATGTGCCAGTTGAACGTACGTCGTCCGCCCCTGCGAGTGTCAAGGGCACTTGACGGGAAGACGCCATGCCCCAGGCCCAGCCGGGCCCACAGCTCCCGTTCCACCTTGCTGGGAGGGATGTGACCGGCCGCGCCTTCCGGGTCGGGTGGCCGGGAGGCGGCTGCGCCGGGCCCTCCCGGAACGGCGCCTCCGCTGTGGGCAGGCCCCACAGGCAGCGGCCCATCGCGAGCAGGCCCGGCGTCCAGAGGGCCGGCAGGTCGGCCCAACGCCGTCCGCGTGACATCGGTCCCTCACCACAGTGGGGCCGTGGGCCACAGTGGTTCGGCGGCCCGCTCCTCGGCCTCGCGCAGGACGCGCAGGACGTTGCGGCCGGTGAGGGCCTCCAGCTCGGGCCGGGACCAGCCGCGGTCGGCGAGTTCGCGGAGCAGGACCGGGTAGCCGGAGACGTCGGCGAGGCCGGTCGTCGGCTGGTGGTCAACGCCGTCGTAGTCGCCGCCGAGACCGATGTGGTCCACGCCGGCCACCTCGCGGGCGTGCTCCGTGATCGCCTGGTGCCGGTCAGTCCAGTCCGAGGCCGTGGAGGAGGACGGCCAGTGACTGGTGAGGGCTGTGCCCCGCGGTGTCGACGACCGTGTGCTCACGGTCCCATGGCTCGTACTCCCCGTCGAGAACCTGCTGCCAGTCCGGCAACGGCAGATCCGGAATGTCGACCGACCGCGAGGTCACACGACGCCGGTGCTCGGCCCGGTCGGAGCAGACCACCTCCACCTCGACGACGGGCATACCCGCCCCGACGGCCGTGGCCCGCCACGCGTCACGTGTCACGCCCAGCGGATTGACGGACTCCGCGATCACGGTCAGCCCCTGCCGCAGATGTTCCCCGGCCAGGGCGTATCCGACGACGTAGCCCCCGGGGCCGACGGGATGTCGGGCCAGCCCGGAGCGGACGATCGCCTGCTCGATGGTGTCGATCCGCAGGTGGACCGCGCCGATCCGGGCCGCCAGGAGACGGGCGAGCGTGGTCTTTCCGGTGCCGGGCAGGCCGCCGATGACGATGAGCACGGGATCACCCTTCCGTCAGCCGTCGCAGGAGGCGCTTGCCTGCGGTGTCGGCGAACCACTCCGCGTGGCCGGCGTTGTACTCGTACGCCAGGCGGGCGTTGTGCACAGAACGTGTGACGCCGTGGAAGTAGCTTAGCTCGGAGAGCGCGAACTCGGCGTGCACCAGCGGGAGCAGCGCGGGGAGCGCGGCCGACTCGTCGGCTGTCAGCGGTCGCACCGACCGGTAGCCGTCCAGGAGGGACACGGCGTCCTCCTCACGCACCGGGTAGCCGGGTTGCAGCCACTGGACCGCGTTGCGTTCGATCGCCGTGGCCAGATCGTGCACGGCGGTCGTGCGGTCGCTCATACCGAAGTCCAGGACGGTGGCCACCTGGCCGTCGGCGTCCAACAACAGGTTCGAGGCGTGCCAGTCGTTGTGGGTCCACAGCGGGGCGAGGCCGGCCAGGTGCGGGGACAGTCGTTCGTGCAGCGGCATGAGCACACGTTCGGTGTCCTCGCGCCACGGGAAGTCCTTCAGCGCCTCGGCCAGTTCGGTCCGCTCGGCCACATGACGTTCCAGGGCGAGCAGCGGCTCGTGCGACGCGAACACCGTGAACGACGCGACCAGCGGCTGCACTTGGCGGCGAGGTGTGTCGAAACCCTCTGCTGCCGGGTGCAAGCGGGCCAGTTCTGCACCGGCCGCCCGCGCGTGGACGGCGGACCGGAACGGCGACCAGGACAGCGCGTCACGGTAGAGGTCCATACCGACACCGGCCGAGTGGACCTCATACACCCACTCACCGCGCACCGCCATGTCCAGCACTTCCGCCACGGGGGCACCGTGCCGCAGCAGATGGCGCAGGAACGCGTGCTCCTCGGCCAGCCCTTCCGGCGTCCGTACGCGGACGTGGTGCCGTTTCACGAACAGGCGCCGTCCCTCCCGCTCCACGACGGCCGCCGCGGACAGGGGCCGCGGGCTGCGCCACACCACGCGCGCGAGACCGACGACGTCGGTCACCTCCGCGTCCGTGAGCGGTGCCCAATCGGGCTCGACGGGTTCGGAGCCCAGACCGTGGGACGGATGCGAACTCACGTCGTGCTCACCGCCGTTGTGCCCTTGAAAGCCTCCAATATCCGGAGCTCGGTGGCGGCGAACCCGGGTGCGGTGAAGTCGTTCGCGCCGCGCGGCCTCCCGGGCGACGTCACGATGCGCTCGACCACCGTGGCGGGACGCGGTGACAGAACGTGCACGGTGTCGGCGAGCAGGACCGCCTCACGGATGTCGTGGGTGACGAGCACTACCGTCCAGCGGTGCCGCTGCCACATCTTGGCGAGCCACAACTGCATGTCGGTCCTGGTCAGCGAGTCGAGCGCACCGAACGGCTCGTCCAGCAGCAGTACCGGCCGCTCCAGCACGACCGTCCGCAACAGCGCGGCCCGCTGCCGCATGCCCCCGCTGAGCTGCGAGGGATATGCCTGCTGGAAGCCGTCGAGCCCGAAGTCGGCGAAGAGCGTGTCGGCCCGCGCTCTGGCCTCCTTCTTGCGCAGCCCCTGCGCGGCACGGCTGAAGGTGTCCGCGGACCACAGAGGTGCCGTGGGCACCGACGGCACAGGCAACGGCATCAACTCCGTGCTCCTGGTTCCGCTGTGGGCCCGTGGAAACGCCCTGGGGCTCGTGCAGTTCTTCCGCAGTCAAACGTCTGACCCCTTCCATGACGACGACCTGCTCATGGCCCAGGACATCTCGTCCAGAGCGGCGGTGAACATCGACAGAGCTATTGTCAAGACCTGTGGATCAGTGATCGTGGCTTGATCCGCTGGTTCGGACTCCGAAGAGTTCAGCGGCCGGTGGTGCAGGCCAGCGTGAAGGTGTCGGGCCAGGTGAAGCGGAGCTTGTTGGGGGTCCCGTTCAGCCGGAATGGCACGCCGCCAGGGGGCGAAATCGGCGCTTTTTCAACGCAGGTGCCGTTCATAGCCCGGTAGAACTGCTGAGCAGAGGTGTTCTGTTCCTGTACCCACAGATACATGGATTTGCCAGTCGCCTGTCCGGCGATGGACTCGCCTGCGCGGGCGAGCAATACCCTGCCCACACCGGTGCGCTGACGGTCGTGGGAGACGTGCAGGTTGTCGATGAGGCTGCCCCATCGATCATCGTCGTCGAAGACGACGTGCACGAAGCCCGCCAGCCCGGCCTGATCCTCGGCGATGACCGTCATACCCTTGGCCGGGGCGGCGAGCCGCGAAGACCACACGGCCAACCTGTCGGTGAGGATGTCGCCGTCCAGGTATGAATCGGCATAGGCGCCGCGGTAGTTCCGGCGCCAGCTGTCGGTGTGCAGCATCGCTACCTTTTCGGCGTCGTCGGGACCTGCTACACGCAACCGTGGCGACATCGTGCGCCCCTTCTTCTTCGACTGGTATTGCTTGATGATCGCAGGTGATGAATACCCGGGCCCGCTGGTGCCAGTTACCGAGACATGACCCGGCGCCGCTGACCGTAAGAGCTGGAAGCACTGATCACCGTTGCCGTGTTGCCTCTTCCACTACGTTATTGTCAAGACGTGTGGTTCGGGTGACGTCTGATCAGGCTGCGATAGCCTCTGGTCGTTCGACCAACTTGCCGCGTTCGAAGCGGGCGCCGGCTCGCACGAGGGCAACGAGGTGGGGTGCGTTGACCGCCCGCCAGCGGGCCTGAGCCGACTCGATCAGCTTGAAGACCATCGCCAGCGCCGCCGCCGCGCTGCCGGCACCCTTGGTGACCTTGGTCCGAAGCCGCACCGTGGCGAAGGTTGATTCGATGGGATTTGTCGTGCGCAGGTGGATCCAGTGCTCGGCGGGGAAGTCGTAGAAGGCCAGTAGCTCCTCGGCGTCGTCGGTGACCTTGCCCACCGCCTTGGGGAACTTCGCGCCGTAGGCCGCCTCGAACGCGGCAACGGCCTTGCGGGCGTGGTCCTTGTCCTCGGCGTTCCAGATCTCGGCCAGCGCCTTCTTCGCCCCGGGGTGGGCGGACTTCGGGAGCGCACCGAGCACGTTGGCGATCTTGTGAAACCAGCATCTTTGCTGGTCAGCCTCGGGGAATACCTCTGCGAGGGCCTTCCAGAACCCCAGCGCGCCGTCGCCGACGGCAAGGGCAGGCGCGCGCATGCCTCGACGGACGCAGTCACGCAGCAGGTCGGCCCAGGAGGCCGTCGACTCCCGGTAGCCCTCCGCGAGGGCGATCAGCTCCTTGGTGCCGTCGGCGCGCACGCCGATCATCACCAGCACGCAGGAGCGGGCCTGTTCCAGGCGTATGCGTAGGTGGATGCCGTCGGCCCACAGGTAGACGTAGTCGCTGGCGGACAAGTCGCGGCGGGCGAAGTCGCGGTGGTCGTCCTGCCACTGGGCGGTCAGCCGGTTGACCGTCGGGGCCGACAGACCGGCCGCCGAGCCAAGGAACTGCTCCAGGGCGGGGGCGAAGTCGCCGGTGGACAGTCCGTGCAAGTAGAGCAGGGGCAGCACCTCGGCGATCGTGGGTGACTTGCGGCACCACGGCGGCAGGATGGCGGAGGAGAACCGCTTGCGCTCACCGGTCGCCTCATCGGTGCGCTTGTCGTTGACACGTGGGGCGACCACCTCGATCGCGCCGGCGGCGGTGGCCACGGTGCGGGGCTGGTGGTGGCCATTGCGTACCACTAGGCGGCGGCCACGATCGTCCTTCTCGTGGGCCAACTCGACAATGTAGGCGTCGACTTCGGCCTCAAGCGCGGCGGCCAGCATCCGCCGCGCGCCCTCCCGACGATGCCGTCGATCAGGGAGCCGTCTCGCGGCGAGTCCTCGTTGTTCACTACGGTAAGCACGGGCGTACCCTCCCGACCGGTGCTGCTACACCGGTCTGCTCGGTGACCTTCGATCGATCACCCGGGAAGGTACGCCCTCCGCATGCCCTCCCAGGACCGATCCACAGATCTTGAGCATTGCTCCATCGACAACGCCCGTCGCTACACCCAGGAGCGTTCGGCCGCGCTCACCCTCCAGCGCAGCCTGCTGCCGCAGAACGTGCCGGAAGAATCCGCCGTCGACACAGCCGCCCGCTACCTGCCCAGCGGGTCTCGGGTGGGCGTGGGCGGCGACTGGTACGACGTGATCCCGCTTTCCGGAGCCCGCGTCGCCCTCGTGGTGGGCGACGTGGTCGGCCGCGGCATCCAAGCCGCGGCCACCATGGGCCGACTGCGGACAGCCGTCCGCACTCTGGCCGACATCGACCTGACTCCCGACGAACTGCTGACACACCTCGACGACGTGGTCATCCGGCTGCAGCGCGCGGAGCAAAGGGGCATGGACGAGATCAGCGCCACGTGCCTGTACGCGGTCTACGACCCCGTCTCCCGCGAGTGCTCCCCGGCCAGCGCGGGACACGTTCTGCCGGCTGTGGTGACTCCCGGTGATGCGCCGGCCGAGCGCGCGGTCGTCTTCCCGGAACTACCGATCGGCCCGCCCCTGGGCCTGGGAGGGCTCCCCTTCGAAACCGCGCAGTTCGAACTGCCACAAGGCAGTCTTCTGGTGCTCTACACCGACGGCCTCATCGAAAGTCGCGCTCGCGACGTGGACGCCGCCCTCGCGACGTTGTCCGACGTCCTTGGGCAGGCGCAGGCGCAGGCGTCGGCGCCGCTGGAGGAGACCTGCGACGCACTGCTCAACACACTGTTGCCCAGTCGAGCTGCCGACGACGTCGCTCTTCTTGTGGCGCGAACCCGAGCACTGGACGCCGACCACGTCGCCACCCCGGAGCTCCCCTCCGATCCGGCCGTCGTCTCCGAGGCGCGGACCTATGCATCCGATCTGCTGGCAGCCTGGGGCCTGGAGGAGATGGCCTTCACCACGGAGCTTGTGGTCAGCGAACTCGTGACGAACGCGATCCGCTACGGCAAGACCCCCGTCCAACTGCGGATGATCCTCCAATCCACCCTGACGTGCGAGGTTTCCGACGCCAGCGGCGCCGCCCCGCACCTGCGCTGCGACATCGGTCCGCCGGGCCGCGCCTGGTTCGGGGGTGACGCTGCGTACAGCGCGTATGACGCCTGCGATGCAGGGTCACCACCGCGTGTTTGGCTGCTCTTGCCAGGGGGACGCGGTAAGCGGGTAGTGAGCGCCATCGTGTGTCGCGTCGCGGTCACGCGCACGGGCAACCGCTCACCGACGACCCGGTGCGCAAGCAACCGTCGGCGCGCGCAGCGGGCGCCCCCGACCGGCGTGACACCCCCCGGAAGGAGTGACATGACCACCCACCCACTGACAGAACTCGCCCAGCAGCTGCGTGTCGACAGTGTCCGCGCCTCCGCCGCCGCGGGCTCCGGGCATCCCACCTCCTCGATGTCCGCGGCCGACCTGATGGCCGTCCTGTTGGCCAACCACATGCGCTATGACTTCGACCGCCCCGCACACCTGGGTAACGACCGTTTCGTGCTCTCGAAGGGGCACGCCTCACCGCTGCTGTACGCCGCGTACAAGGCGGCGGGCGCGATCAACGACACCGAGCTGCTGACCTTCCGCAGGCTCGGCAGCCGGCTCGAAGGGCATCCGACGCCCCGGCGGCTGCCGTGGGTCGAGACGGCCACCGGCTCGCTCGGACAGGGGCTGCCCGTCGGCGCCGGCATCGCACTGGCCGGCAAGCGGCTCGACCGTACGGGATACCGCGTCTGGGTGTTGTGCGGTGACAGCGAGCTCGCCGAGGGCTCGATCTGGGAGGCCGCGGAGCACGCCGGATACGAGCATCTGGACAATCTCACCGTGATCGTCGACGTCAATCGCCTCGGCCAGCGCGGCCCGACCCGGCACGGACACGACCTGAAGGCCTACGCGCGCCGTTTCCAGGCCTTCGGCTGGCACACCGTCGAGATCGACGGGCACGACATCGACGCCGTCGACCGCGCGTACGACGAGGCCCTGTCCACCGCCGGGCAGCCGACCGCGATCCTCGCCCGCACCCTCAAGGGCAAGGGCGTGGCCTCCGTCCAGGACCGCGAGGGCATGCACGGCAAGCCGCTGCCGGACGCCGAGGAGGCGATCGCCGAGCTCGGCGGCGTGCGCGACCTGCGCGTCGAGGTGCACCATCCGCCCGCCGCACGGATGCTGCATCCCGTGGGTTCGGGCCGCGCGGAGCTGCCCCGTTACGAGATCGGCGACGAGGTCGCGACCCGCGACGCCTACGGGAAGGCGCTCGCGGCCGTCGGAACGGTGCGGGGCGATGTCGTCGCCCTGGACGGTGAGGTGAGCGACTCCACGCGCTCCGAGTTCTTCGCCAAGGAGCACCCCGACCGCTTCTTCGAGTGCTACATCGCCGAGCAGCAGCTGGTCGCGACCTCGGTCGGGATGGCGACGCGCGGCTGGGTGCCGTACGCATCCACGTTCGCCGCGTTCCTCACCCGCGCGTATGACTTCGTGCGGATGGCCTCGATCAGCGGGGCCGGGATCAATCTCGTCGGGTCGCACGCGGGCGTCGCCATCGGCCAGGACGGGCCTTCGCAGATGGGCCTCGAGGACCTGGCGATGTTCCGGGCGGTGTACGGCTCGACCGTGCTGTACCCGTGCGACGCCAACCAGACGGCGAAACTCGTCGCGGAGATGGCCGGCCTCGAAGGCATCCGCTACCTGCGCACGTCCCGCGGCGGCACCCCCGTCATCTACAGCCCCACCGAGGGGTTCCCGATCGGTGGAAGCAAGGTGCTGCGCGCCTCCGGAGCGGACCGGCTGACCGTGGTCGCGGCGGGCGTCACCCTCCACGAGGCATTGGCCGCCGCCGAGTTGCTCGACCGTGAGGGCATCCCGGTCCGGGTGATCGACCTGTACTCGGTCAAGCCGGTCGACCGCCGCACCCTGCACGAGGCCGCGGACAGCACCGGTTGCCTCCTGACCGTGGAGGACCACCGCGAGGAGGGCGGTATCGGGGACGCGGTGCTCGACGCCTTCACGGACGGCCGTCCCATGCCGCGCCTGGTGCGCCTGGCCGTCCGGACGATGCCCGGCTCGGCGAGCCCCGCGGAGCAACTGCACGCGGCCGGCATCGACGCCGAGTCGATCGCGACGGCGGCACGGCTGCTCGTCGAGACGGCCGTCGTGCGCTGACCCGAGGACATCGCCATGACCAGCACCGAGACGGTCCGGGTGGGCCGTCGGACTCTCGACGTGCACCGGCCGGACAAAGTGCTGTTCCCTGCGGGTGGAAGCGGCAAGGAGTACACGAAGAGCGATCTTGTCGCCTACTACCGGGCGGTCGCCCCCTTCATGCTGCCGCACCTGCGGGGCCGCCCTCTGATGCTGGAACGGCATCCCGACGGGATCGACGGCCCCCAGTTCATGCAGAAGAACACCCCGGACCACTACCCGGACTGGATCGAGCGCGTCGAGGTGCCGAAGGAGGGTGGCACCGTCGTGCACCCGGTGTGTGCGAACACCGCGACCCTCGTCTACCTCGCCGATCAGGCCTGCCTCACGTTCCACCGATGGCTGTCCAGAGCCGACCGAACCGACCTGATCGCCCGGCCCGACCGTCTGGTCTTCGACCTCGACCCGGCGGACGGGGGTGACTTCGCCTCCGTTCGTCAAGCCGCCAGGTTCCTGGGGGAGTTGCTCGACGAGCTGGGACTTCCTTCCGGGCTGATGACCACCGGCTCGCGTGGCCTGCACCTCGTCGTCCCCCTGATCAGGCGCCACGACTTCGACGGGGTGCGTGAGTTCGCCGCGGACGTTGCCGACACTCTCGCGCACGCGCACCCGGACGAACTCACCACCGAGGTCCGCAAGAAGGACCGTGGCGACCGGCTCTACCTTGACGTGCAACGCAATGCCTACGCCCAGACCGCCCTGGCTCCCTTCGCCGTCCGTGCCAAGCCCGGTGCGCCCGTCGCCGTCCCCATCTCCTGGAGCCAGTTGGACGATCCACGCCTGGACGCCCAGCGCTGGACGATTGCCGACGCCGCCGAGCAGGGCCGCGCCGACCCCTGGGACGGGCTGATGAACCACGGAAGGTCCCTCGGACCGGCCAGACGCCTGCTCCAATCCCGTCGTGGCTGACACGGTCGGGGTTCCTGCGGCCAAGGACCTGGCTGACCATCACGGGCCGAGCGGGGCGCTCGGGCCGTGGTGGCCGTGGTGGCCTTGTCAACCGCGGAAGCAACACCCGGCCGCCCCGACCTGGCCCACCAGGTACTCGGACCTGGTGCTCCTTGGCGGACCTGTCGCTCGGCTGAGGCACGACCGCGTACTTCGGGTCTCGGCCGAGGCGATCCCCGCCGCGAAGATGCCGAAGCGCGTGCAGGCCGAGCGCGCGAGGACGGCCAGACCACTGGCCACGGCCGCCGTGCGGCTGCGGCGGCCGGGCATCAGTCCGCCATCGGCGCCAGCCGCGGTGAGCTGCCGCGCGCCGCACAGCAGGGGCGCGGGCCCGGCCTTGGCGGCTCGGCCGCCGGGGGTCCTGCGTCGGTGGCGGGCCTCATGTCCAGGCTGCCCTGCCTGGACTGGCACGTCGCGCGGTGCGTCAGCCAGACGGCTCGTCGGGCACAGGGTGGTCAGGGTTCGGGCTTGCGGAGTGCGGGGCGCCGCGCCGGCCCGTACCGGCCTCGTCCGTGTCGGGGAGGTCCGTGTCGGGCCCGGGGCGCTCCTCGTCGGCCGGCCGAGTATCGTCGTCGTCCCAGGGATCCGGGCCGGTTCCTGCCTGCTGGTCGGGCATGTCCCTCGGCGTGGGGTCCGGAACGGGTGCTTCGGGTCGGCTGTCACTCACAGCGCTCTCCCTTCTTCGGCGGGCTGGTGCGTCACACGCGTACCCCGGCCGGTGGAAACGATGTCCTTGCCTCCGCTGCTCCGCGCGTCTTGCGAGGGCCGGTCCGAGGCAGTACGTCTGCCCTGGTCGAGGTTCGGCGCGGCGTGGAAGACACCGACATCACCGACCACTTGTCTCTGCTGCCCGGGCTGTGGGCCGCCACTCGAACATGAGGATCGTCGCGTCGTCGCGGAGACGGTTTTCCTGGGCGTCCAGGATCGTGTGGATGAGGCGCCGTAGCGTCTCCGACGCCAGCTCACCCGTCGCGGAGGCCCGGACGACGTAGTCGGCGAATCGTTCCAGACCGAGTTCGCCGCCGTCCGCCGTCCGGGCTTCCGTGACGCCATCGGTGAACATCAGCACGCGGTCACCCGGCTGCAGGGCGATCTCGTGGACCCGTCGTTGCGTCGAGGTGAAGGCGGCCGGCATGCCCATGGGCGGGTCGGCGTCGCGGTCCATGGCTCCGGCGTCCAGGCGCTGGTCGCGGATGAGGAGCGGCGGGGGGTGTCCGCAGTTGATCCAGCGCAACTTGCCGGTGGCCAGGTCCAGTTGGGTGAGAACCCCAGTACAGAACTGGTCCGGCAGCCACTTGGTGAGGGCCGCGTCGACGGACTCCACGAGGTCGGGAAGGTCTGCTCCGGTGCGCCGCGCGTTGCGGCAGGCGGCCATCGACACCACCGAGGTCAGCCCCGACACCAGGTCGTGTCCCATGGCATCGAGGATCGCCGTGTGCAGGGACGAGTCGGTCAGGGCGTGGTCGAACGCGTCCCCGCCGATCTCGTATGCCGGTTCCAGGACGGCTGTCGACACCGCGCGTGTCGTGCCGATCGTGCGGGGCGGGAGGTAGGCGCGCAGCATCTCGGCCGACAGCTGCATCGGCTCGGTTCGGCTCTGGCGGGCGTAGGTGTCCTTGTACGCCCGCTTCGACGTGATCATCAGGGCGAGCAGGGCCGCGAGCGTCCTGGAGCGCCGCAGTGACAGCGGGTCGAGGGACGGCGTCAGTACGGCGAGGACGCCGAGGCGTTCCGCCCCGTCCACCAGCGGCAACCAGGCTGTCATCCCTCCGAAGTCGGACTCCTCGACGCGAAGGGACTGGGTGCGGTAGGTCCATCCGGCGAGCGAACCGTCGATAGGGAGCGCCGGCACCAGATCGTTGAGCGGCGTCAGCTGTCGTTGCTGCAGGTCGGCCACGTAGACCACGGAGTGCTGGAGGCCGAGGGCGTTGGTGCAACGCGCCACAGCGGTTGTCAGGTCGAGCGCGGAGTTGCCGGAATCCGCGAGGAACTCGCCGAGGGCAACGTCAGGGCTCTCAGGGACGGCCACGTCATCACCCCTCGTCTCGTCCGCAGCCTGGTCCACGGCCGATGCTTACCTGTGCAGTCTCACACCGGGGCCTACGGCTCGCGCGGGGGGACGGACACGATGCCCCGTCGTGATGGTTCCTCGGACTCCGGCATGTCTCCCGGAGCGGCAGTCAGGCGACGTGGTCCAGGCAGTCCGCCGCGACTTCCTTGTCCAGGGCAGCGCGCACCAGCGCCGAGGCCAGCTCCGCGTTGGTCGCCTCGTCCGCGAGCCGGACGAGGTCGGGGGTTCGTTGCGGCAGTCCCAGACGCCCGGCGCCCTGCAGAGCCTTGGAGTCCACGAAGGGTCCGAACTCCGGCCACACGTCCTGGACCTCACGCAGGAAGATGTCCGCTCCCGTCGCGCCGATTCCCGGCAGTTCCTGCAACAGGCGCCGCAACTCGTCCGCGTCGCCGTCCGCCTGCTGCCGCATCCGGCGCAGGTCGCCGCCCCAGCGGTCGACCAGGATGTCGCCGGCCTCGCCCAGCTGGGTTGCCGTGCGCTCGTCGTAGCGGCGATATCCACCGTGCCCGAGGGCATCGACGCGCTGCTGCCAGGTGGCTTCGGTCATGCGTTTCGGGTCCCTCAGCCCGGCCTCGTAGAGGGACCGCGATGTCGAGACCGCGACGGAAGCACGGATCCGCGCGCTGAGCAGGTGCGCCAGTACGAGTGTCCGGTAGAGCGGCTGAGGTGTGTCCTTCAAAGGGATGTGGGCCTCGGCGGCATAGGTCTGTCCGTGACGGCGGAGCAGCTGCCGCATCACTTCCTTGTTCCTCTTGTCGTCAGCCCTCTTGTTGTCGGTCATGGCTACCCCTGCTCCTCAGCGTGACTGCTCAGGAATGACACCTCCCACGGGTGTCCAGGGACGACGGGGGTATTCCTGGTCCACCCATGTCACTCGTCGAGCCGCCGGCCCGGATCGATCGGAAGACGATCGGCAGGACCGCGGACCTCGTGGTCCTCAACGCCACCCATGGCGACTTTCACGTCGCCGTGGCCGCGTCGGTCGGTTGCGGCACCGCCGCGCTCCTCTGCGCGCTCGCCGCCGCTGTACTCGACTGGTGGCACGATCGATCACCGGGCGCCGGCGAGGGCCCGTACTTATTGCCTGCCCGCACCTCTGCGCGGAGCGGCTGAGCCCTGCAGGGTACGGGCGTGCACCCGGTGTGCAACGCCGACATCATGGGAGGCGGAGCCCGTGAACCAACTGGCGCACCGACGAAGGAGAGCCGATGTCACGCCGGGCCCGGAAGACAGACAGTGCCGCCCCGTATATCCCTGAGCGTGGGGGTCTGCCGACTCTGCGGCGTGCCGCAGCCGACTGCCGGGGCTGTCCGCTGCACGAGGATGCGACGCAGACCGTGTTCGGTGCCGGAACCAGGACCGCGCGTGTCGTGTTGATCGGAGAGCAGCCTGGTGACCAGGAGGACGTTCGTGGGCTGCCCTTTGTCGGCCCGGCGGGGCGCCTGCTACGCAAAGCGCTGGGTGAGGTGGGCATCGAGGAGAAGGACATGTACCTCACGAACGCCGTGAAGCATTTCAAGTTCGTACGGGAGGGCTCTGCCAAGCGGCGTATCCACAAGGCGCCGGACCTTCGTGAGATGACGGCTTGCCGACCGTGGCTCGTCGCCGAGCTGAAGGCCGTCGACCCAGACATCGTCGTGGCGCTCGGGGCGACGGCCGGCAAAGCGTTGATGGGCAACTCCTTCCGCGTGAGCGAGCAGCGCGGCCTTCTGCTGGACGCGCCTTCATGGGACGAACTGGGCCAAGGCGCCTTCGCGCAAGGGGACGGGGCGGGCCGTGCCCGGGCGGGCCGGCCGCCTGCCCACGGCCTCGTCTGCACCGTCCATCCGTCCGCGGTCCTGAGGGCGGACGACCGTAAGAGCGCCTATGCGGGTCTCGTCTCCGATCTCGATGTCGCGGCGCGCGCTCTCGCATAGAGCACCAACGATCACGAAGGTGAGCGGCTTGCGTATGCCGGGGGCTCGGAACGTGCGCCCATCGGCAACGACCGGTTTGAAGACCCAAAGCGGCGGCGGCTGCCGGCCGGGGGGCCGATGCCCCGCGCCCTGGCGGCGCATCACCCCTTCGTCCGTGTCCCCGGGGCTCGGCACAGGCGTGCGGCCGACTCAGACGGGTCCGAGCTGTGGCAGCACTTTGGTGCGGTAGAAGTCGAAGAACCCCTGCTGGTCCTTGCCGATCTGGTTGATGTAGACGGTGTCGAAGCCGGCGTCGACGTACTCCCTGACCGTTGCCACATGTGCGTCCACGTCCGCCCCACAGGTGACGTTGGCCCGGACACGGTCGGGGGTGACGAGTTCGGAGGCCTGCTCGAAGTGGCGGGGGGTGGGAAGTACCTGGGGCAGCTCTCCGGGCAGCTGTTCGTTGGCCCACAGCCGGTGAGCGGTACGGACGGCTTCCGCCTCGTCGGTGCCCCAGCAGACCTTGACCCCCGCCGTCACGGGCTTGGTCCCGCCGCCGCTACGGCGGAAACGTTCGATCGCCGCGGCGTCGGGTGCCATGGTGATGAGGCCGTCCCCGATCCGCCCGGCCACCTCGGCGGCGTGTGCTCCGAAGGCGGAGATGTCGATGGGTACGGGTTCGTCGGGGACGGTGTAAAGGCAGGCGTTGTCCACCGTGTAGTACTTGCCGCGGTGGCTGATCTGATCTCCGGTGAAGAGTCGGCGCATCACCTGGACCGCCTCCTCGAGCATCTCCAGCCGCACAGGAGCCTCGGGCCAGCCGTCTCCCAGGATGTGCTCGTTGAGCGCTTCGCCGGTGCCGATGCCGAGCCGGAACCGGCCGCCGAGCTGCACGGCGCTCGTGGCCGCGGCCTGGGCGACGACCGCGGGGTGGATCCGCATGATGGGGCAGGTCACAGCCGTTTCCACGGGGAGTGAGACGGCTTGGGACAGAGCGCCGATCACCGACCAGACGAACGGGCTCTGGCCTTGTCCGCCGTTCCAGGGGTGGTAGTGGTCGGAGATCCACAGCGAGGTGAACCCGGCCTGCTCGGCCATTCTCGCCTGTTCCACCAGCCCGGCCGGCGTGTGCTCCTCGCTCGACAGGAAATAGCCGAACTCCGTCATGACGACTCTCCTCACCGCGACGAACGGGCTCCCCACCCGAGTGGCCCGGGGGCGCGTGAGGAAACGTGAACCGTGCCCGTCGTGCCGCCGAGGTCTGTCGACGTGTGCTCCCCCGACATGCGGTCCGTGGCGGACAGGGGTGCCATGGAGGGAGAGGAGGTGGCACTTGCCATGGCACGTGCGGTGTGGGGAGGCGCCCTGACCTTCGGGCTGGTGTCCCTGCCGGTGCAGTTGTTCACCGCGACGGACAGTCACACGATTCATTTTCACCAGTTGGAGCGCGGTACGTCGGATCGCGTGCGCAACCAGCGAGTGAATGAACGCACCGGCGAGGAAGTGCCGCCCAGCTCGATCGTCAAGGGCTACGACGCCGGGGACGAGTACGTACTCCTCGAACCCGGCGAACTCGACGACATAGCGCCAGGACGATCGAAAGCCCTCGAGGTCGTCGGCTTCGTCGGCCTGGACGACATCGAGCCGATCTTCTTCGACAGGACGTATTTCCTCGGCCCCAAGGACAAGGACTACGGCAAGACGTATGCGCTGCTGGCCCTGGCGATGGAGGGCCAGAACAAGGCCGCGATCGCCACCTTCGTCATGCGCAACCGTGAGTACCTTGTGGCTGTCACGGCCGAGGCGGGGATGCTGACGCTCCACACGCTTCACTGGGCGGATGAGATCCGGGACCCACGCCACATTGACACTCTCCCGGGCCGGACCAAGGTCGCGGATCGCGAAGTGCGGATGGCCGAACAGCTCATCGACGCCTTGACCATGGAGTGGAAGCCGGAGGACTTCCACGACACCTATCAGGCAGAGGTGGCCAAGCTTGTCGAGGCAAAGCGGACCGGCAAGGCCGTGGACAAGTCGGAGCCGCCGCCGGAGTCCACCAACGTCGTGGACCTCATGGAAGCTCTGCGTGCCAGTGTGGACCGGGCCAAGAACTCGCAGGGCCAGAAGGGCAAGCAGGGTCAGAAGGGCAACAAGACGACGACCGCGTCGTCCGGAAGTCCTCCGACCGACATCAAGGAAGCGGCGAAGAAGCGCAGGTCCCGGGGCGGGGCAAAGGCGGAGAAAGAGACGTCCGGTAACTCGCCGAAGTCCGCCCGCCTCGACTCCCTGACGAAGGCGGAGCTGTACCACAGAGCCACCGAGGCCGACATTCCCGGCCGCTCTTCCATGAACCGCGACGATCTCGTCAAGGCGCTCTCCGCACAGGGCAGAGGTAAGGCCCACGGCCGCAAGTCGTCCGCGTAGCCATGCGGCAGAGCGAGCACCGCTTCGAGGCGGCGGGGCTTCAAGACGGCCCGCGCGGCGGGCCGGCCGGCGTGGCAGCGGCTTCGAGCATCAACGCATGTACGCATGCCTGGGGCAGATTGCCTCGCAACTGCCGCTGAGTCGAGGCCGGATTCTGCTGGACACGCTGTGCCCTCTCCGTCGTGGTCAGGCGACGCGGTAGCGCTCGGCGTCCTGCAAACGGAGTATCAGGCCGAGTCCCGGGGCCCCGGATGCCATGGGCCGCACCTGTCCACCGATCGGGCTGAGGGCCCCGTCGAACAGAAACTCCTCGATGCGTACGTGGTCGTGGAACCATTCCAGATGACGCAGATTGGGCACCGACGCGCCCGCGTGCGCATGAAGGTGCGGAGCGCAGTGGCCCGAGATCTGCAGCCCGTAAGCCTCGGCAAGGGCCGCGACCCTCAGCCATACGGTGATGCCGCCGCAACGTGTCACGTCGGCCTGCAGACAGTCCACCGCTCCGGCGGCGAGCATGTGCTGGAAGTAGGAGAGGGTGTAGCCGTACTCACCGGCCGTGATGTCCACGTCAGTTGCCGTCCGGATCCGCGCCAGTCCCGCGAGGTCGTCGGAGGACACCGGTTCCTCGAACCAGGTGACGTGGTGGGCGTCGAGGTGCGCGGTGAGACGGACCGCCTGTTTGAGGGTGTAGCCGCCGTTGGCGTCGACGTAGAGCTCGGCGTCGCTGCCGATGCTTCGGCGGGCCTGGGCGACGCGCTCGCGGTCCCGCTGCTCGTCCTGCCCCCACGACGCGCCGACCTTGATCTTGACGCGGGGGATTCCCTGCTCTTCTACCCAGTTGCGTAGCTGGCGGTCCTGCCGCTCGTCGTCGTACGTCGTGAAGCCTCCGCTGCCGTAGAGGGGAACGTCGTGGCCGCCGGAACCGAGCAGACGTATGAGGGGCAGCCCGAGCAGACGGGCCTTGAGGTCCCACAGGGCGATGTCGACGGCGGAGATGGCGCCCGCTATCAGACCGGGCCGTCCGGCGTTGCGTACAGCACGGTTCATTGCCTCGTTGGCGGCGGGTACGTCCCAGACGCTGCGGCCCCTCACGACCTGGGCCAGGTGCTCTGTCACGACACAGGCGGTGGCCGCAGCTCCGTAGGTGTAGCCGAGGCCCGTGACGTCCCCGGAACGAACCCGCACCAGGACCAGGGTTGTGGAACTCCAGGTGAGCGTTCCGTCGCCCTCGGGAGCATCGGTGGGGACCGTGTACACAGCGGTCTCCACGCTGTCCACCGCGGGTTCGGCCGGGAGATGAGTCACGGTTTGCGCGCGCCCTTCTTCCAGAGACCCGCTACGGTGCCCCGCCTGCGGCGTGCGAGCGCGCCCAGGGCTCCCGCGCCTATCGCGCCGGTGGCCGCGAGCGCCGTGGCGAGAACCGGGTGGCGGGCGAGTGCCGCTTGGGGAGAGCGGGCCGTCGAGTCGTCGTCGAAGATCCCGTGGGCGCCGAAGTCGTCGCCGGTCCGGTCGTCGGCAGGCCGCCACAGGTTGTCCGGCCGGTCGGCGCGTGCCGGTTCGGGTGTCTGCTGGGCGTCGAAGCCCGTCCGGGCGAGGTAGCGGTCGAGTGCGGCGGGGGCCAGTCGATTGGCCCAGATCGTCGCGAGGGTGGTGACACCGACGTAGCGCTGCTTGCGGCCGGGATGGTCGGCCGCGTGGAGTACGGCGCGGGCCGCGACTTCGGGCTGGTAGATCGGCGGGACCGGCTGGGGGTGCCTGGGCAGGCGTGAGCGGACCCAGGAGAACTGCGGTGTGTTCACCGCCGGCATCTGCACCATGGTGATGCGTACCTGGCTTCCCTGGTGGAGCAGTTCTGTGCGCACGGCCGAAGTGAAGCCGTTGACCGCGTGCTTCGCGCCGCAGTACGCGGACTGCAGCGGGATCGACCGTTCACCGAGCGCCGAGCCGACCTGGACGATCGCGCCGGCATCGCGCGGCAGCATCCGGCGCAGCGCCGCCCGGGTTCCGTGGACGAACCCGAGGTAGGTGACGTCGGTGACGCGCTGATACTCCTGCGCTCCGATGTCGGTGAAGGGCGCGAACACGGACGTGAAGGCCACGTTGACCCACACGTCGATCGGGCCGAACGCGCCTTCGGCCTGATCGGCCGCAGCCTCTACCTGAAGGGGGTCCGCCATGTCGGTGGGCACGGCCAGGGCCCTGCCGCCCGCCTCTTCGACGTCCGCGGCCGCGGCTTCCAGTCCCCTGCGGCCTCGTGCGAGGAGGACGACGTTCGCGCCGCGCTGTGCGAAGAGCCGGGCTGTGGCACGGCCGATTCCGGCACTTGCGCCGGTGATGACAACGGTCTGCGACATGACGGAATGCCTTACTCGGGGGGCGGGGGCGGCCTGAGCGACGATCCGGCTGAGGGGATTCAGAGGCGCCTCACCCCCCGTCCTGTGCGCCCGGCCGGTCGTCCCGGTGCCGGTGGCCGGGGAGCATCTCCTGCACCTTGGCCTTGATGCCCTGGCGGATCATGCCGGTGCGGTCGCTGTCTCCCTTCACGATGGCGGACGCGGCAGCCTCGATCTGGTCCAGGGACGCGTGCGGGGGAATGGGCGGAACGGCAGGGTCCGTACGGAACTCGACGATGTACGGGCGGTCGGCGGCCAGCGCCTGCTGCCACGCCTTTTCGACGTCACCGGGCTTCTCGACGCGCGTCCCGCCGAGGCCGATGGAACGCGCGAAGTCGGCGTAGGGGACATCGGGCAGCGCCTGGGACGGCAGGAACTGCGGTGCGCCGCTCATCGCCCGCATCTCCCAGGTGACTTGGTTGAGGTCCTGGTTGTTGAGGACGGCGACGATGAGCTGGGGGTTGATCCACTCCCGCCAGTACTTGGCCGCGGTGATGAGTTCGGCCAGGCCGTTCATCTGCATGGCGCCGTCACCCACGAGCGCGATCGCGGGCCGGTCGGGGTGGGCGAATTTGGCGCCGATCACATAGGGCACGCCGGAACCCATGGTCGCGAGGGTGCCGGACAGCGATCCGCGCATCGATCCGCGCATGCGCAGGTGACGCGCGTACCAGTTGGCGGCGGAACCGGAATCGGCCGTGAGGATCACGTCGTCCGGAAGCAGGGCGTCGAGTGCGTGGACGACGTACTCCGGGTTGATGGGATCGGCGTCCACTGCGGCGCGCCGCTGCATGACCTCCCACCAGCGTGCGGTGTCCTCCTCGATCTTCTCGCGCCACTTGTCGTGCTTCTTGCGTTCGAGCTGGGGGAGAAGGCGGGTGAGCGTCTCCTTGGCGTCACCGACGAGATTGACCTCGAAGGGATAGCGCAGACCGACCATGTACGGGTCGATGTCGATCTGCACGGCGCGGGCCTGGTCGAGGCCGGGCATGAACTGGGTGTAGGGGAAGCTGGATCCGATGACGAGCAGGGTGTCGCAGTCCTGCATGAGCTCGTACGAGGGCCGGGTGCCGAGCAGTCCGATCGAGCCCGTCACGTACGGGAGGGTGTCGGGGAGCGCGTCCTTGCCCAGGAGGGCCTTGGCCACCCCCGCGCCCAGGACGTCTGCGAGTTCCTCGACTTCGGCCCGGGCCCCGCGGGCGCCCTGCCCGATGAGGACGGCCACCTTCTCACCGGCGTTGAGGACGTCGGCGGCCCGCGCGATCTCGTTGTCGGAGGGGACAGGGGCGTAGGTGGCCAGGCCCAGGCTGGAAGGCACCATCTTGAAGGTGTGGGTGGGCGGTGCGTAGTCGAGCTCCTGAACATCGGCGGGGATGATGACAGCCGTCACGGTGCGCTTCGCGTATGCGGTGCGCATCGCGCGGTCGATGGCATTCGGGAGTTGTTGGGGGACGGTGACCATCGTGCAGAAGTCGGAGGCGACGTCCTTGTAGAGACTGAGCAGGTCGACCTCCTGCTGGTAGGAGCCGCCCATGGCGCTGCGGTCGGTCTGGCCGACGATCGCGACGACGGGTACGTGGTCGAGTTTCGCGTCGTAGAGGCCGTTGAGCAGGTGGATGGCGCCGGGCCCCGACGTGGCGGCGCAGACACCCACCTTGCCGGAGAACTTGGCGTAGCCGACTGCTTCGAAGGCGGCCATCTCCTCGTGCCGGGCTTGAATGAACTCGGGCTTGTTGTCGGCGCGTCCCCAGGCCGCGAGCAGGCCGTTGATGCCGTCGCCCGCGTAGGCGAAGACGTGTTCGACCTCCCACTCGCGCAGTCGCTGGAGAACGTGGTCGGCGACTTTTGTGGACACAGGATCAGCCTTTCCTCTGGGGTAGTTCGCTCTGGGGGAGAGCCGTGCCGGCGGAGAGTCACCTGCGCACGCGTCGGAGAACGACAGCCACCGTGACGGCGGCGGTGGCAGCGGTCGCTGCTGTGGCGACTGTCGCCCTGCGTCCGGACCGGGACGACACGTCCGGGCGGTGGGTCAGCTTCTCGGGATGGTCGGCGGGCAGCGGTCCGTCGAGGCCGAGCGCCAGAAGTTCCGCCAGGTGCAGGGCACGGCGCCCGGTGCCGCCCTGTTCGATCTGGGTGCGGCAACTGAAGCCGTCCGCAAGGATCACGGAACTCGGCGCACTGTGCCGGACAGCGGGCAGGACGCCCTGCTCGCCGACCTTCATCGACAGCTCGAAGTGCTCCCGCTCGAATCCGAAGTTGCCGGCCAGGCCGCAGCATCCCGCGTCCAGGACGTCTGCGTGGATGGCGGCGCGCCTCATGAGTTCACGGTCGGCGTCGTACTTTGTCACGGCGTGCTGATGACAGTGCGTCTGCACGACGGCCGCGCGGGCGAGGGCCGGTGGCCGCCAGTCGGAGGGGGCGTGGTTCACGAGCTGTTCGGCAAACGTGCGGAACTGCCGGGACAGCCGTACGGCGGCCTCGTCGCCCGGCAGAAGCTCCGGCGCGTCCGAGCGGAACACCGCCGTGCACGAAGGCTCCAGGCCGACGACCGGGGTGCCTGCCTCGATCCAGGGCCGCAGCACACGAAGGGTGCGGCCCAACACACCCTTCGCTGTGGCCAGTTGACCGGTGGATATCCAGGTGAGCCCGCAGCACACCGCCTGCGTGGGGACAGCGACCTTGAATCCCGCGTCCTCCAGCACGCGCACCGCCGACTTGGCGATCGCCGGGTGGAAGTACGTACTGAAGGTGTCCGGCCACAGCACCACCGTCCGTGGATCAGCGGGGTCCGGCTCCGGGACGGTGCGCGCCGTCCACCACTCGACGAAGGACTCCTCGGCGAACGCCGGCGCCTCACGCTCCGGAGCCAGGCCCGCGACGCGCTTGCCGATCCGAGCGAGCCCAGGCGCCCGTAGCGCCGCGTTGACAGCACACGGAGCGAGACGGGAGAGGCGGGCCCACACAGGCAGCCATCCCATCGAGTAGTGCGCGGCGGGCCGAAGGCGGCGGGCATAGTGGTGGGAGAGGAACTCGGCCTTGTACGTGGCCATGTCGACCCCGGTCGGGCAGTCCGACTTGCATCCCTTGCAGGCGAGGCAGAGATCGAGGGCGTCCAGGACCTCCATGGAGCGCCAGCCACCGGTCACGGGGGAGTCGGCGTGGCCCTCCAGCATCTCGAACAGCAGCCTTGCCCGGCCCCGGGTCGAGTGCTCCTCCTCGCCCGTCACCCGGTACGAGGGACACATGACGCCTCCCTTGTGGGAGCGACAGTTCCCGATACCGACGCAGCGCATGACCGCCCGGGTGAAGGAGCGATCGTCCTCCGAATAGGCGAAGTGCGTGTCGTGGGTCGTCGGCTGCCAGTGCGGCCCCAGACGCAGGTTGTCGTCGAGCCGGTTCGGCGCGACCACCTTTCCCGGGTTCATCCGGTTGTGAGGGTCGAAGACGGCCTTCATCTCACCGAATGCCGACACCAGCGCCGTACCGAACATCCGCGTCAGCAGTTCCCCGCGCGCCTGCCCGTCGCCGTGTTCCCCGGACAGCGAACCGCCGTAGGAGACAACCAGATCAGCCGCACGGAAGAGGAAGTCCCGGAACCTCGCCACGCCGTCGGCGCTCGTCATGTCGAAAGGGATACGAGTATGGACGCAGCCCTGCCCGAAGTGCCCGTACAGAGAGGGACGGCCGTAGCCGAACTCCGTGAAGAGCCCCTTGAGGTCCCGCAGGTACTCACCCAGGCGCTCGGGAGGCACGGCCGAGTCCTCCCAGCCCTCCCACGTGTCCCGCTCGTCGGGCGGCCGGGCGGTGACGCCGAGTCCCGCCTCGCGGGCCTTGAGCAGTTGGTGCTCCCGCGCGATGTCGTCGGAGAACGCCACGGAAGGGTCCTTCTCGCTGCGGCCCAGCGACTCGAGCAGGGCCTGGGCCTTTTCGTCGGCCTTGTCCCGGCTCTGCCCGCTGAACTGGACCAGCAGCCAGCTCTCGCCCTGCGGGAAGCGGTCCAGGGAGTCCAGGTAGGCGCTTTCCTCGCGCATCAACTGCGCCATTCGTCCGTCGAGCGCCTCCAGCAGCTCGGGGTCGCTGCGGGCCAAAATCCGTGGCACGTCATCGGCCGCCGCACAGATGTCGTCGTAGCCAAGGACCACCATGGCCTCGTACGGGGGAACGGGCACCAGGTCCAGCTCGGCGCGCAGCACTGTCACCAGAGTGCCCTCGCTGCCCACCAGGGCCCTGGCCACGTCGAAGCCGTTCTCCGGCAGGAGTGAGTCGAGGTTGTAGCCGGAGACGCGCCGGGGAATCTTGGGGAAGCCCTGGCGGATCTCGGCAAGGTGGCGTTCGACGAACTGCCGGAGCCCCCGGTAGAGGTCGACTTCCGACCCGCCCTCGGCGACGAGCTCCTCGAACTCCTCGTTCGAGGTGGGGCCCACCCAGCAGCGCGTTCCGTCGTAGGTCAGGATCTCCAGGCGACGTACGTTGTCCACGGTCTTCCCGTAGGCCTGCGCCGATCCGCCGCACGAGTTGTTGCCGATCATTCCGCCCAGGGTGCAGTGGCTGTGCGTGGCAGGTTTCGGACCGAACTTCAGGCCGTGCTGGGACACTTGCCGGTTGAGCTCGTCCAGCACGATTCCTGGCTCGACCACGCAGGTCCTGGCCTCGGGGTCGACCGACAGCAGCCGATGGCAGTACTTCGTCCAGTCGATGACGACGGCGGTGTTGGTGCACTGGCCGCCCAGGCTGGTTCCGCCGCCCCGTGACAACACGGGCACGTCGAATCCGGCGCACACCGAAACGGCCTCGGCCCCCGCCTCGATGCTGCGCGGCACCACCACTGCGATGGGCACCTGCCGATAGTTCGATCCGTCCGTGGCGTAGGCACCGCGCGTGCCCGCGTCGAAGAGCACCTCGCCTTCGACACGGCCACGCAGCGCCTCTTCCAGCGCCGTCAGGTCCGCCGGCGCGGCGACCTCGGTGGCAGCCGGTGCAGCCGCCCTGTCCACAGGTCGGTTCGGCGGCATGCCTTCATCCCTGTCCATGGGCTCGGACCTCCGGAAGCGCTCGACCGCCGGCGCGCATGAGCCGGACCGCACGGCCTCCCGCAGCGTGCAACGGGTCGTGCGAACACTGAGGCTCGGGTATCCCCGAAGCACGTGGAGAAACCTGCTCGGAGACCATTCATCCGCGGCCAGATCCTGCGCGTGACCACGCGCAAGAGGGGTACTCGCGACGAGGGCAACGCAGGGAGAACCTGCCTCGACGGGGCGGAATGGGAGAACGATGTGTCTGGGAGCGAGAAGGCCAAAGCCAAGAAGGAACAGATGAAGGGAAGGATGAAGGAAGCGGTCGGGCGCGTCACAGGGAGTCACGAGACGACGGCCGAAGGTCGTGGGGAGAAGATCAAGGGGTACGCGCGCCAGGCCAAGGAGAAGGCGAAGGACGCCTTCCACCGCTGAGGGAAACCAACTACTTCTGAGCCGGTCGCACGGCGCCGTGCGACCGGCTCAGGATGCCCCGTGACCCTGGGCCGGAGTGTGTGCCGCTGTTGCTGCCGTGTCGAATGTCCGAATGCGTGAGGGAAGGCGCCGGGGGTACTCGCCTGGCAGTCGGCCCCGTTGGGGGTGTACGGAAGGACGTCGTCATGGCTACTTCTCACGGCCCGGCTGCCCCGGTGCGGCCGCCGCAGCGGGGGGCGGACGCGGTCGTCCGTGCCGGCGACAACAGCGGTGGCGCGGTGAGCCGGCTCCCGGTCGGTGTGAAAGAGGAATATCTGCTGCTTGACGCCGACACCGGCCTACCGGCGCCGAAGGCGGATCAAGTGCGCGGCGCCGCCGGGCTCGAACCGATCGCGGAAGAACGTGAGATCCGGGCGGAGCTGACTCAGGCTCAGATCGAGGTGGTCACCCCGGGGTGCGCCGACCTCGACGAGGTGGGGGGTCACTTGCTGCGACTGCGCCACGCCTTGGGGCGCGCGGCGGAGAGCCGCGGCTGCCGTCTCGCCGCCTGTGCCACGCCGCCGCTCAAGGAGGTGGAGCCGCCGCCGGTGACGAACCTGCCGCGCTACCACGCCGTGCGTGCGACCTCTGCGCAGCTGGCGTCCGAGCAGTTGGTGTGCGGCATGCAGGTGAACGTCGCGGTGTCCGATCCGGAGATCGGCGTCGCCGTGTTGAACCGCATCCGGCTGTGGCTTCCGGTCGTCGTCGCCATGGCCGCCAACTCGCCCTTCTGGGCCGGACAGGACACCGGGTTCGCCAGCTGGCGGACGGTCGTGTTCGGGCGGTGGCCGGTGAGCGGTCCGTCGCCACACTTCGACGGCCTCGCCGACCATGAGCAGCGTGTCCAGCAACTCCTCTCCTGCGGCGTGATCACGGACTTGGGCCAGATCTTCTGGCAGGCCCGTCTTTCAAGCCACTCTGCGACCGTGGAGGTGCGCTGCCCGGACGTCCAGCTCCGGGCGGACGAGGCGGTCATGATTACCGGGATCGTCCGCGCGCTGGTCGCCACCGCGATCATGGACGGGGGCGCCCCCGTACCACCTTGCCCGCCGGAACTGCTGCAGGCGATGAACTGGCACGCTGCCCTCCACGGGCTCGGCGGATCGCTGGTGGACGCCGAAGGAAGACTCCGTAGCGTCGGGGACGTCTTGTCCCAGCTGACGGATCGCATCACGCCCGCACTCCTGGAGGCGGGCGACAACCGTGAGGTCGCCGCACTCATGCACCGCCTCCTGCGCGAGGGCACGGCCTCGGACCGACAGCGGCGTGCCTTGGAGGACGGAGACATGCGGGCAGTCACCGACATGATCATCGCCGAGACCACGGCGGACTGAGCGCTGATCGCCTCCGTCGGCTGAGGGCGCGCCGGCATGTGCGACATCCACGTGATGCGGTCCGGACAGATCTACTGCCGCCGCTCGGCCGTCCGCAGCCATATCGCGTCCGCGACTGCCGATTCGGAAACGCGCAATAGGGCAGTCGATACATGGATGGCTCTCACCTGCTTGGAAGGGGGCCCACCATGAACCACATGAATGCGGGGCCGCCGACCCATCCCTTCCCACCGAGCCCAAACCCGCTCCCGGCGCCCCCTACGCACCCTTTCCCGGTCGATCCCCACGCCCCGGCGCCGAAACCCCCGCCTGCGCCCGAACCGGATGGAGAACCCGGACCGCTTCCTCCACCGGCGCCTCCGTCCGGGGCTGCTCCCAGGCAATACATCTAGAGCCGAGATGGTCATCATGGGCACACCTCCCAACGATCCCGTGCCTCCCAATCCGACTCCGGCGCCCGGACCCGGACCGCAGCCCGGCCCGCTCCCCGGCCCCGTTCCCGCTCCGGGACCGGACCCCGTGCCGCCGGCGCCGCCACAGCCCGAACCCGACCCACAGCCACCACCCGCCCCGAGGCCCGAGCCGCATCCGGAACCGGGCCCCCTGCCCGGCCCGGTCCCGCCGCCTGAGCCGGTCACCTGACTGCCGCAGCGCACCGCCTGGACATGCAGGCGGCACTGCGGACGAGTGGGGGAGAGCTTCTGGTGCCCCTGCCCTATGGGACGGGCACGACCGCTCACTCGCTCATCACGGACGGGCGGATGATCACCACCGGGCAGGACGCGTGATGGGCGCACACATTGCTGACGGAGTCCAGCAGGAGACGGGCGAAACCGCCTCTGCCCCGGCTGCCCACGACCAGCAGCTCAGCCCCTTCGGACGCCTGGATCAGAACGCTGGCGGCGTTGCCGCGCACGATGCGCTGCTCCACTTCCACGGGGTCGTCTTCCCGGCTGACGACGCTGCGGATCTCGTCGGTCACCGCTTCCCTGATCTGCCCTTCGTCGAAGCCGGCCTCCACTGCTGGAGCCGACAACGCCGCTGTGCCGGGAATCTCGTAGGCCGCCACCGCGTCCACCGTCGCTCCGATGAGGCGCGCATAGCGGCACGCCCACTGCAGTGCCCCGGCCGAGTCCGCGGAACCATCGACACCCACCACGACACGTGGGGTCCGCTCGAGGCCGTCAGCCATGACCGATCCCTCCTTCGAGGCCCAAGTACCCGCACCTGCCGCCGGCAGTCGCAGAGAGTTGCCAGGCGGCGTACGTGGTGAAGCGATGGCGCGGATGTTCGTCGTCGGCGACTGGGTCGTACAGCGCTGGATCGAACGGTACTGATGCGGAGAACCTCATCCTGATGCGGGCGCCCGGACGGCGTCAGAACTCGAGATCGTCGGTGACCCGGATGTTGGCGCCCATGTTCCGTTCCATCATCCGCAGAGCCGCGTCGGCCAGGTCCTCGTGGATGTGGGCGACCGCGTCGCGGGGGACCGTGACGTCCAGGTGCCGGATGTGGGCGTCGAGCGCCGAATACAGGACGCACTGCTCGGTGACCTGCCCGCACAGCACGACATGCTCGATCCCCTGCTGCCTCAGGAGATAGCTGAGCGGCGTCTCGAAGAAGATGGAATGACGTGCCTTGACGACGAACAGCGACTCCTGGTCAGGGCCGAGAGGGCGGACGAGGTCGGCGTGCGGCCCCGCGAGAGCCGTTTCCAGGATCTCCCCGTGGTGGGACCGCCACTGCCCGAAGTTGTCGTTGGCGTAGATGACGGGAACATCGTGTCGGCGGGCGTTCTCGAGCAGCCTCACGATGGCGGGCAGAGCCTCCTCGGCAGCGGGGAGCAGCAGGTCGGCGTCGGCGTGGTCATACGTGTTGATCATGTCGATGACGATGACCGCGGTCTTTCCCATGACTTCTACTGTGCCGACAGTTGCCCCGGCTGCGCCTGTTCACGCGCCCGCGGTGCCCCCGTACAGGCGCTGACCGTGCCGCCCGTTCGTCACCACAGGAGCACGGTCAGCAGCGTGATCCCCGCCAGCGTGAACGCGACGTAGTCGCCCAGGTGGCCCGACTGGAGGCGGAGGAGGGGCGCGACCCACCTGGACGGTTCGTCGGACGCGGGTCGGCGCACCGCCGACCAGGCGAGAGCGAGTGCCAGTACCGAGGAGAGCAGGCCGAGGGCGACGCCGATGGCCGTCCAGTGCGGGGCGGGTGTGGCCGGCGGGGCTGCCGCCTCACCCGTAAGCAGGGCGGCCGCCCTATATCCGGCGTGGTCGGTGAACGCGTCGGACGCTGTGCGGACGGCCGGCCACAGAGCCGGCACCACCCCGACCGCCAGCGCACCCGCCAGGAGGAGCGCGGGCACGGCGAGCATGGGGTCCGGGATGCGCCGCAACCGCCCGCGTGTCTCCGGTTCCTCGTCCTTGCCGGTCGTGGTCTCCACGTCACCTGACGGGCGCGGCCCCCAGCCCAGGAAGACCCGCGCCGAGGCCCGCAGCACCGCTCCTCCCGTGAGTGCGGAGGCGATGACGAAGACGACGGTCGGCCACGCCCCGGCAGCCTCCTCGGAGACTGCCTTGCCCAGGCTCGTACCGAAGGGCGGCAGCCCGGCGAGTGCCAGACCACCGACCGTGAAAAGGGCGCCCACGACAGGGAGTTGGCGGCCCTGGCCGTGCAGCTCGTGTTCATCGACGCTGCTGAAACGATCGAGGAGGATGCCCGTACAGGCGAAGAGCCCGGCTTTCGCTCCCGCATGGGCGAGTACGTAGAGGATGGTCCCGTCGAGGCCCTCCGGAGTGAGGAGCGAGATCCCGATGAGGAACAGCCCCGTGTGGGAGACGCTGGAGTAGGCGAGCAGTCGCTTGAGGTGGCGTTGTTGCCAGCACATCACGGCGCCCACGAGGGCCGTCACCACGCCCAGGGTGAGCAGCGCGCGGTGCACGTCGGGCCCCGGCACGCCACCGGGGCCCGCGAACACGGTCCAGTAGACACGTCCCGTGCCGTAGACGCCGAGCTCGACCATGACGCCTGACAGCAGGAGGCAGACGGGCGTCGGCGCGACGGCATGTGCATCGGGAAGCCAGAACTGGAACGGCACCGCCGCCGCCTTGATGAGGAGCCCGGTGACGACCAGGACGAAGGCGGCCAGGACCAGGGCGTCGGGGCGGGCGTCGTGCGGGTGCGCGTCGAGGCGGCCGCCGATCTGCGCGAGACCGAGCTCGCCCGTGCGTCCGTAGAGCAGACCGATGCCGAGCAGAGTGGTGTAGCCGCCGAGGGAGTTGACGATGCCGAACGTCAACGCGCCCTGTACCGCCCGGGCTTCCTCGACCCGGTAGCCGGTCAGGGCGTAGGCGACGACGCCCATGAGTTCGAAGAAAACGAACGCGTTGAAGAGGTCGCCGGTGAGGACGAAGCCGCACATGCCCGCCTGGAACAGCAGAATGAGCGCGGGGAACGAGCCCGCGTGCTGGTGCGGGGGTTCGTCGAAGTACCGCCACGAATAGGCGAGTGCCGCGACCACGAGGGCGGAGACGAGCGCGGCGAGACCGACGCCGACGCGGTCGCCGACGAGCACGATTCCCACGCTCACCCCGTTGCGGGGCCGCCAGCCGCCCATCCATTCGACGGCACGCGAGCCCGCCGACGGCGCCCGTACGAGGACTGCGACGGCCCACGCGGCCGCTCCCGCGGAGAAGATGAAGCCCATCACCTCGGCGGCGAACCTGGGCAGCCGCCGGCCCGCCGCGACCAGGAGCGCCGCACCGAGGAGCGGTGTGGCCACGATCAAGGGCAGCAGCTGTGGGGCTGTCATCCTCGTAGCTCCGACAGTTCGTCCGGGTCGACGGTGCCGTGCCGTTTGGCGGTCTGGATGACGAGGGCGAGCAGCAGCGCGGTGACGGTGGCGCCCACGACGACGTCCGTCAGGGTGAGCGCCTGGACGACCGGGTCGACGACGGGGCGGGACCCGGGCGTGATGTCGGAGAAGACGGGAGCGGTGCCGCCTCGCCGGTAGCCCACCGCGAGCAGCAGTACGTATGTCGAGCTCTGGCACACGGAAAGGCAACCGACCGCGTGGATGAGGTTGCGGCTCGTGGCCAGCCCGTAGCAGCCGACCAGGAAGATCCAGCCCGCGGTGAGATAGGGCAGCACACTCACGACCGGCCGCCCTCCCCGTTCTTTCGCCCGGTCCCGGCCCGACCGTGGCTCTCGATCTCCAGGGCCTGGTCGAGGAACCGGGCGAGCAGCACGACGATCGCTGCGGCCACCTCCACACCGATCGCGGCGTTCAGGAGCGGGACGGTTCCGCCGGAGGACAGGGTGTTGAACGTGCCGTACGGCAGGAAGTTGTCCAGGAACGCCGACCCGGCCAACAGCCCCGCCGCGCCGAGCAGGACGTAGGCGGCCTCGCCCGCGGCGTCCGCGACCGCGTACGCGGCCGCCGGTCGGATGCGTTCCAGCGCCTTGTAGTCGACGGCGACGTAGAGGAGGTGCAGGGCGGTCGCCACGATGACGCCGCCCTGGAAGCCACCGCCAGGGCTCAGCTGGCCGTGCGCGATGACGTAGAGGCCGATGAGCAGGGTGACGGGGAGGGCGATCAGCGCGTAGCGGCGCACGGGCGGGTCGACGTGGACGGTTTCGGGCGGTTCGGTGTGCTCGTCGCGTGTCTCGCGGAGCAGGACGACGGTGCCGAGGACGGCGGTGAACAGGATGGATTCCTCGCCGAGGGTGTCGAAGGCGCGTTGGTCGAAGTTGACGGAGGAGATGACGTTGGCGGTGTGCCGCGCGAGGGCACTTCGGACGGCGCGCTCGCCGTAAGGATGCGAGCGGCCTCCGAAGTGGGGCATGTCGAACGCGGCGCAGGCGAAGAGAACGGCCACACCGAGACCGCCCGCCAACAGCAGCCACAGCCGGGCCTTCCTGCTCACTCGGACCGTCCTTCCCGGCCGCCACGCCGACTCCTGCCGCGCACCTTGCGGACGGCGAGCAGGAGCATCAGCGGCGTCATCGCGGAGCCGACCGCGAGCTGCGAGAGCGCCACGTCCGGAGCCTGCAGAACGGTGAACAGGACCGCGAACGCGAGCCCGAGCAGGGCCAGCACGAGCGCCTGACGGGCCGGGTCGCGCGTCAGGACGGCGGCTGTCGCGGCGGCGACGACGAGCGCGAGCGCCAGGGCGACAAGAAGGTCAGCCATCGTGTGCCTTCCGTGACATGGACACCTTCCTCGACACCGCCCGGCCCGCGACGGTGTTACCCGCAATCAGCAGCGCCCCGATGACCAGCAGTTTCACGAGGGCGCGGCCCGGCCCCGTCGCCACGCAGAGCGGCAGGATGACGAGCGCCGGGGCGGCCACTGCGAGGCCCGTCATGATGCGCGTGACACGGACCGTGGGCGGTTCGGCGGCCAGCTCGTCGGCGAGCAGACGTGCGTAGACGAGCGTTCCGGCCGGCCCGAGGACCGCCAGGGCGAGTGCCAGATCGATGTACGAGGTGCGGGCATAGCCCTGCGCGAGCAACAGCATGACCAGGCACACGAGGAGCGTCGCGAGGTTCTGCGCGACGACGCGGCGCCGGACGGGCCCGGTGGTCGCGCCCCAGAGGGCCGGGGCCACACCGAGTGCGAGCAGGGCTGCGGCCGCGACAAGCCAGGCGTTCATGGAGTCCGCTCTGGCCCAGGGACACCACCGTCGGGAAGGAGGCGTTGGATGACGAACGGGATGACGAATTGAAGGGCGAGCCGAGGGGCGAATCGAAGGATGAGTTGAAGGGGGACGCCAAGGGCGGAACGCGGGGGCGAATGGGGCTTCATGACGACTCGCTCCGCCTGGCCGCGGCGAGGCGCGCCGCGCGCGCGGCGAAGGCTGCGCAGAGAGCGGCGGACGAGCCGACCACCCACTCCAGAAGGTCGACGCGGGAGACCAGCACGAGCCAGAGCCCCGTCAACACCAGCCACCAGCCGACCACTTCAGCTGACCCGCGCACTGCCGCAAAGCCCGCGCCGGCACGAACCATGAGTCCACCTCCCGCCGCACCGGGTGCCCGGCCGCCAGGCTCTCATGCAGCTGTGCGACGCCGCGTCAACCTGGCCGGTGACGGCGTCAACGGTGCGCGCAGCGCGCTGCGGCAGTCCCGCCGGGCTCGGGCCGAGGAAGATGAACCAGCGGGTCCTGGCCGGCTCCCGCTCGAACACCGGAGGAGCGGATCGGACGGCTGCCTTCGGCCTCCATCACCTGCATCCGGGTGAGCCGGGCCGAGGACCTGGCCGAGCGTGTCAGCCGGGCCTTCGCCACGCCGGGACCGGTCCTCGTGGACGTTCTCACCAACCCGGAGGAGATCGCCGTGCCCGCCAAGCCGACCGTCCAGCAGGGCTGGGGCTTCGCCATCGCCAAGATCCGCAAGAACCTCACCCGTCCCGGCGGACGCTGACCTCAGACCCGGGAAACCGGGGCCCCGACACGTTTCGGCGGCGTGAACGAGGCCACCCGGACCCCGACCGCCGAGAGATCACCCAGCGGGAGGGCGGAGCAGGAAAAAGCGCCGAATGAGCAGAAAAGCCGCAGGCTGGATGTGGACCGGTACGCCCACGTATCTGCCGATAGGCCGCGAAGCTGCCCCGCCGTGTCTCTCTGTAGCAGTGGGCCCGACCTCGCGGGGCGCCGAACACACCGATCGAAAGGCACACGTTGCTCATGAATGACGTCACAGGCAAGGCGACCACCACGGATGCCGGCGGTCCGGTCGAGAGCGACGAACACTCGCTCACCGTCGGCGCCGGTGGCCCGATCCTCCTGCAGGACTCCTATCTGATCGAGCAGATGGCGCAGTTCAACCGGGAGCGCATTCCTGAGCGGCAGCCGCACGCCAAGGGCAGCGGCGCCTTCGGCCACTTCGAAGTCACCGGAGACGTCAGCGCCTACACGAAGGCCGCGGTCTTCCAGCCGGGCACACGCACCGAGCTGGTGATCCGGTTCTCGACCGTCGCCGGCGAGCGCGGGAGCCCGGACACCTGGCGTGACCCGCGCGGATTCGCGGTGAAGTTCTACACCACCGAGGGCAACTACGACATGGTCGGGAACAACACCCCGGTCTTCTTCGTGAAGGACCCGATGAAGTTCCAGCACTTCATCCGCTCCCAGAAGCGCCGTGCGGACAACAACCTCCGCGACCACGACATGCAGTGGGACTTCTGGACCCTCTCACCCGAGTCCGCGCACCAGGTCACGTGGCTCATGAGCGACCGGGGCATCCCGCGCTCCTGGCGCCACATGAACGGCTACACCTCGCACACGTACATGTGGATCAATGCGCAGGACGAGCGGTTCTGGGTGAAGTACCACTTCAAGACCGACCAGGGCATCGAGTTCTTCACCCAGGACGAGGGTGACCAGATGTGCGCGGTCGACACCGACTACCACACCCGGGATCTCTTCGAGCACATCCGGGACGGCGAGTATCCGAGCTGGACGCTGAACGTGCAGGTCATGCCGTACGAGGATGCGGCCACCTACCGCTTCAACCCGTTCGACCTGACCAAGGTGTGGCCGCACAGGGACTACCCGCTGATCGAGGTCGGCAGGATGACCCTCGACCGCAATCCCACGGACAATCACGCCGAGATCGAACAGGCCGCGTTCCAGCCCAACAACTTCGTCCCCGGCATCGGCCCCAGCCCCGACCGCATGCTGCTGGCGCGACTCTTCTCCTACGCCGACGCGCACCGTCACCGCATCGGCGGCAACTACCAGCAGCTTCCGGTCAACGCTCCCATCGCGCCGCTGAACACATACTCCAAAGACGGAGCCATGGCGTACCGCAATACCCAGGACCCGGTCTACGCCCCCAACTCCAAGGGTGGCCCGGCAGCCGACACGGACCGTTACGCGCCGCCCACCTGGCACGCGGACGGCGACATCACGCGCGCCGCGTACGTCGACCATGCCGATGACGACGACTGGGGCCAGCCGGGCACGCTGGTGCGCGAGGTCCTTGACGACGCCGCGCGCGACCGTCTCGTGGACAACGTCGTCGGGCACCTGCTCAACGGGGTGAGTGAACCCGTTCTCGCCAGGGCCTTCGAGTACTGGTCCAACATCGACAAGTCCGTCGGCGAGCGCATCCAGAAGGGCGTGCGCGCCAAGGCGGACGAGAAGGACCCCAAGGCGACGGAGCAGGCCAACCCTGCCCGGAGCAGCATGCAGCGCAAAGCCTGAGCGGGCTTCCAGCGATCCTGCGACTGGCACGCCTGAGCCGGAGTGACAGGACAGTGTGAACCACCGACGAAGCGCAGTTCTTTGAATCACCAGCCGACGCGGAGGAGGAGCCTTCGGCGGGCGGATGGGCGACGGCGGTGGACCACCCCCAGGGCCTTTCCGGCGGATCTTGCCGGGAAAGGCCCTGGGCCGTGCCTGCCTACGACTCCGACCGACATGTGCAGCCACGTGTGCTCGACCTGCGGACACCGTGACGGGCCCAAATCCTCAGGAAGCCGTACCGCGCGGCGGCACAGCAGCCCGTGGGACGGCCAGAATCCTCGGGCTTCAGCCCGAGGTGCATGTCAAGCATCAGAGCGTTCGCCAGCGGGCGCCGGCCCAGGAGAACACCCCGAAAGCCACTAGGCCTACCGCGATGAACACCAGGAGCCAGGGACCGACAGGTGTATCCGCGAAAGAGCGCAGAGTGTCGTCCATACCTTTGGCCTTGCCGGGCTTGTGCTGGACGGCCGCCGTGAGGGCGAAGCCGCCCGCGACAGCGAAGGTGACGCCCCGAACCGTTCCGCCGAACACCCCAAGCACAGTGACCATCTGACGGGTCTTCGGTGACACCCGGGACATCTGCAGGTGCTCTTGGAATTTGCGCCGGAGGGCCCTCACTACGATCCATACACCGGCCGCGGCCACCGCGGCTCCGGCGATGGCGACGATCCACTGGCCTGCCGGCCAATCCAGGGCCTTCGCCGTGACGTCGCGGGAGTTCTCGTCCGAGTTTCCGCTCCCGCTGCGCTTGTCGCCGGCGGCGTAGGACAGCACGGAGTACGAGACGAATCCGTAGAAGACACAACGGCCTCCGGCCATCGCCCGCTTGCTCGCCCTCTTGCCATCGGGCCCTGCCTGGCCAAACGCAGCCCCGGACAGCCTCCACAGGGCCATACCCGCCAGGGCTGTGCCGAGCAGCCAGAGCAGAGCGGCACCGAAGGGCTTGCCCGCGATCTCGGCGACGGCTCCGCCCCGGTCCGCCTGCTTGCCACCGTCGCCCGAGAAGGAGATCCGCAGCGAGAGTACGCCGATCAGGACGTAGATGATGCCGCGAGCGACGAAGCCTGCACGGGCTGCCGCCGCAACTGCCGTGCTGTTCGCGGCGCGTTGCGCCTGACCGCGTCCGCGTGCCGCTGCCGATCCAGGAGTCATATCCACCGCCTGCCCCCGCTGGAGGAGCCGACCCCTGGCACATTCCCGAGTCGTGCCTTCCTCACTTACGCAGAGTCCCCTCGAAGGGTCAATGGAAGGGGGTGTCCGTCTGATTAGAGGTACTCGGTCGGGTAGAGACGGAGGTCGGCGGCGTCCCTGACTGGAGAGATGACAGGAAGAGCAACGTGGTGACGCTGCTGTGCAACGGAGTTGGGGTGTTCGCCGCGAGTCTTTGCCGCCTGTTACGTCGGCGGAGCAAGCTCGGCGAAGGCAAGGGCGTGGATTGCCGGCGCATGGGCCGCAGAGAGACGGGCACACGGACCTAGCACGGCAGAGACCCAGTGGCCGCAAGATTCGCGGGTGGCAGGGCTTTGGCCCCCTCCCGGCTACGCAGACGGGGGGAAGCAGATGCCGCAGGCCGAACAGAAGGCCGGCGCATACCGACAAGACTTGATGAGAGGAACACCCATGATTGTCCTCGGCGCCATTCTGCTCGTAATCGGCCTGTTGGTCGATATCTCGTTGCTGACGACGGTCGGCGGCGTCCTCGTTGTCGTCGGTGCAGTCTTGTGGATCCTCGGCGCCAGTGGGCGCACCGTGGGGGGACGTAGGCACTACTTCTAAGGATGTGTCGATCGGTGTCCGCGTGGACGCCAGCACCATGCACCCTTAGGGCAGGCGGGGGCCCTGCGGAACGCGAAGGTCCGCAGGGCCCCCGCCTGCGTCTCCCGTGCGTCCTTGGCCGCTTCCTCTCTCCGCCGATTCGGCGTGCGTCAGGGTTCTGCGCCAGGGCGTCGCGCTCCCGCGCGGCCGGCCCATCGCGGACGCCAACGGAACCGAAGAGGGCCGGTGTGACCCATGGCCGTTCGAGGGGATGTGACACCTCGGCCGGAAATATTGGACGACGAGTTGTTGACACTGATCGAACCGTTGTGGTTTCGACGAGCGACCCACGGGAGAGGGGCTGGCCCCGGACCGACCTAGGGGCGGCTAGTAGTCCACCTCCCTCATCGCGCCGGGGCCTGCGATTTCGCAATCCCGTCTGAGTAGCGATCCGGTGGCGTACGGCGGGACTCATCGAGTGCGAAGCCCTGGTCAACTCCGGCAATTAGCGATGGAGTTGCTCACTCTTCGTACTCCTCTTCCTCGTCGTACTCTGCTTCGTCCTCGGGCTCTTCTTCTTCGTACTCCTCCTCGTCTTCGTCGTACTCACCGTCGTCTTCACGTGCCGCCTCTTCTTCGAGTGCTTCTTCGTGGCTTTGGACCACTTCGCCGTCGCGGATTTCTCCGCGCCAGCCCTCGGCTTCTTCATCAGTGAAGGTGACGTGGCGCTGGAAGTTCTTGAAGTCGAGCCTCAGGCGACGCCCCTGGGCGCGCCACAAGTTGCCGGTCTTTTCGAAGAATCCCGACGGGTAGTACTCGACGACGAGCACGAGACGTGTCAGGTTGGGTGTGAGTTCATGGAAGCTGATGCAGCCGTGGACCGTGCCTTTCGATCCCTCGGAGGACCAGACGATCCGCTCGTCAGGCACTTGTTCCTGAACGGTTGCCTTCCAGCTGCGAGTTGAGGGACCGACCTTCACCTTCCAGTCGCTGGTGACGTCGTCGTTGCGGGACGCGCTGCGGACCCCTTTGGTGAAGGTGCTGAACTCTTCGTACTCGGTCCACAGGTTGTAAGCCGTGCGGATCGGTACACCCACGTCCAGGACTTCAATGATATTCATCGACTTGTTGCTGCCGGATTTTTTGCCGCCTGCCCCGCCGAACACGCTCTGTGCTTTGCCCAGCACGCTGTCTTTGAGACCCGTGACCTTCTCGCCGGCGATGGCCTTCAGGGGAGAGTCGCCTTCGAGGATGCGCCCGGCGATGCCAGGTAGCGCTCCGCCGTGCCGCCCCCGGCAGAGCCCCTGCCTCAGCGGCAGGTGGCTCTCATCGATCTCCTGGACCGTCTCTTGAGCGGCGGCGTCGTACTGACCGGGGACGTTGTGCTGTCCATCGCAGACATCGATCTCGTACGCGTCTCACTGCGAGCCCTTATCGCATCCATCAGCGAACAGAACCCCTCCCCATGGCCGACGAACGCGCAGCTAAGAGGCGACCATGAAGGCTGACGGAGCCAGCAAGCCACCGAGCCGCGCCGACGAGGTCGCGCAGGCCGCCGAACGCGCCTTCCGGCTACTCCCTGCCGCTCCACGTACATCGCCCCCCGTCGGCGACGGCTTGGCTGTTCCAGCCCGGCGGATCAGCTCTGACCCCGACACGGTGGAACGAGACCTCATGAAGCTGGTTCTCACTCTTGTGGAATTGCTGCGCCAGCTTATGCCCGGGTTCGACGTAATTCGCGGGTTCTAGAGGTCCCGCAGGGGTGAACGCGCAGGTCACCGTGTCGCGATGGGCGTGGACGCCCGAGAATGCCTAGAGACGCGATTTTCTTGATTCGCCTGCGCTGGCTTGTTGCTTCGGCCTATGGTCTGGAGCCGTGTACGTGAAGACGACGAAGCGGGAGAACAAGTCCGGCACGGTCCGGTACCTGCACCTCGCCCACAACGAGTGGGATCCGGTGAAGGGCCGGGCGGTGCCGAAGGTGCTGTTCACCTTCGGCCGCGAGGATGACCTGGACCGCGACGCGGTCAGGCGCCTGGTCGCGTCTCTATCGAAGCTCCTGGAGCCGGGTGACGCGCTGGCCGCGACCGCCGCCTCGGACCTGGAGTTTGTCTCCTCGGTGCCGTTCGGCGGCGCCTACGCGCTCGACCAGCTGTGGCGCCGGCTGCGGATCGACCAGATCGTGGCCCGGGTCGGGCAGCCCAAACGGGGTCGCCGCCGCGACATGACCGCGACCGAGCGGGTCCTGTTCGCCCTGGTCGCCAACCGCGCACTGGCCCCGTCCTCCAAGCTCGCCGCGGCGGACTGGATCACGAACGACGTGCACATCGACGGCCTCGCGGAGACCGGCGAACAGACCTGTTACCGGGCGATGGACTGGTTGCACGAGGTGAAGGACGACCTGGAGAAGCAGGTCTTCGACGAGGTCGCGAACCTGCTGAACCTGGAGGTGGACCTGCTGTTCTTCGACACCACCAGCACCTACTTCGAGCTGGAGGAGCCCGACGAGCCCGTCGCCCGCGACGACGCAGGCCGCCGCCTGGACGCCGACGACACCGGCGGCGACGCGAAGCAGGCCGGGTTCCGGACCTACGGCAAGTCGAAGGACTCCCGCGACGACCTGCCGCAGATCGTGATCGGCATGGCGGTCACCAGGGACGGGATCCCGGTCCGCTGCTGGTGCTGGCCGGGCAACGCCTCCGACCAGACCCTGATCCGCCAGGTCAAGGACGAGATGCGGGACTGGACCCTCTCCAAGATCGTGTGGGTGGCCGACCGCGGCTTCTCCTCCGCCGAGAACCGCCGCTACCTGCGCAAGGGCGACCACGCCTACATCATCGGCGAGAAGCTCCGCTCCGGAAGCCCCGAGGCGCAGGCCGCCCTGTCCCGCCAGGGCCGCTACCAGGACGTCGGCGAGAACATGCGCGTCAAGGAGGTGCGGATATCCGACACCGACCGGTTCGTCATCTGTCACAACCCCGAAGCGGCCGAGCGCGACCGGCACATGCGCGAACAACTCGTCGCCCAGCTGGCCGACTTGATCGCCGACACCGACAAGCTCAGCGACTTCAAGCGAGGCGAACTACGCGGACGGATCGCCGACAAGCCCGGCCTGAACCGCTACCTTCGCGCCACCCCGGCCGGCAAGCTCCGCATCGACCAGGCGAAGATCAAGGCCGAGGAGAACCTCGACGGGAAGTACCTCCTGCGCTGCTCGGACCCCCACCTGAGCGCCGAGGACATCGCCCTGGGCTACAAGCAACTGCTCGAAGTCGAGCGCGGCTGGCGCGACATGAAGCAGATCATCGACCTGCGGCCCGTCTACCACCGACTCGAAGAACGCATCCGAGCCCACGTCATCCTCTGCTGGCTCGCCCTCCTGCTGATCCGCATCACCGAGACCACCACCGGCAACACCTGGCCCCACATCCGACGCGAGCTCGACCGCCTCCATCTGGGCACCTTCACCGGCCCCGCCGGAACCTTCCAGCAGGTCACCGCCCTGACGAAGCCCCAGCGAGACCTGCTCGCGAAGCTGCAGATCCCCGCCCCCAAGCAGGTCATCGCCCTTCAGCCCGCATCCCGCTGACCAGCCAAAACGCGACCGCCTAGAGAAACGCCCTCCAGGCGGCCACACCCACGTCCGCCCAGGTCAGACCCCAGATTCGATCCTCCAGGCCGCCGAATTACGTCGAACCCCGGTTATGGAGCGGCAGGCAATGCACCGTGTTGATCAAGCGGACCTCACCGACGAACAGGAGGAACGGCTGGGAACGACGCTCATGCTGCTCCACGATCGTATGAGCGATCTCTGCAGTCAGTACGGACTGACCATGGAGGAGCTCAACCTGGACCTTGGGCCGCTGGGCTCGTTGCTCCCGCCCGCTGGCTGAGGTTGCAGACCTCGTTGTGCCCTGCACGGATGGCGGGGCCTTGAGGCGCCGTGCCGTACCTGGACTTGTCGTGACCCTGACAGTTCCAACCCCGCATGCCTCGGAGCCGTGCCGCGGTCCGCGACCAAGCCCTTGACACTGCCGCGGTAAGGCACGCATGTGCCGTCGGCGTCTTCAGTGCCGACCGTGTGCGCTGTCGGCGGCCCCGCCGAAGAGGCGGGCCACTGCGCGGAAGGGCAGGGTGACGACTGTGGCGATAGCGCCGCCGATGGCGCGCAGGACGTCGGCGATGGCCGTGAACATAATGAGTCCTCTCTTCGGGAATGCTCGGCTTCGGTCCAGGCCCGCTGCACAGGCGGGGAGCGATCACAGGGCGGGTGTCCTGACGATGGCCTCCCAAACTCCGCAGGCGGCCCCGAGATATGCACGGGTCGCTCGGTGACCGGGGGGACAGGATGTGTGGATCACGCTCGGTGGGGCACTCAGACGCAGGTCTGCACGACGAACATCGATGTCCACGGCGCCAACAGGGCCATCGGCGCGTTCCACCACCAGCGCGCCAGTGCCAGGCGAGCAGCGGCGCCGTACCAGCCCGCCTCGAGCGACTGGACGGCGGTGTCCCGCTCGCGTCCGGGGCCGGCCGGCGCGCTGTGGACCGAGTGTCAGGCCGCGGAGACATCCCAGGCGAGGGTGCGCCATCGCATCGAGCTCGTCTCCTCACTTGCGTAGGTTCGTGGTGGGCGCCGCAAGATCCGTCGCAGTCGCCGCTGTCAGTGGCAGGCGTAGCGCGCTGTGGCCGTTGTGCCATGCGGCCAGCAGTCGGGCGGCGAGGCGGTCCTCAAGCAGACCGGTGGCCCGGATCCCGAGGACGACGTCCGCGGTCAGTTCCGGCTCGCTCTCCAGGAGGCCTCCGATCACGTCACGACGTACGACCTGTTCGTGCACGGCGTCCGCCGTCACGTGCTCGTCGTAGAACTTCTGGGCAGCGGCCCCAGCCCCTGCCTTGCGCAGCGCCTGTGCGAGGCGCCGCGAGCCCGGCGAGGATGTCACCTCGACAGTGGCGAAGTGCCCGACGAGCGCGCCCCGCAGCGCCCGGTGCAGCCCGAACAGGGACATCAGGTTCACCGTCGCGAGGGCCTGCACCGGTGCCGCGTCCACGTAGTGCCCGTAGCGGGTCTCCAGGCCGAGGTCGGTCATGAGGTCGGCGAACAGCCGGGCGTGGATCTCCTCGGCTCGGCCCGCCCCGAACTCGTCGAACTCGACCGCGGCCAGCGCCGCCTTGGCCCGCCCGTGCAGTCGTGGAATAGCGAAGGCGTGCGGGTCGGCCTCCTTGAGGTGGTACAGCGAGCGCAGGGCGGCGTACTCCCTCAACTGCCACAGTTCGCCCGATCGTTGGAGGAAGTGGGTGACGCTGGACGGGTCGTGACCCATCGGCTCCACCAGAATCTCGTCCAGGGCCTCACGCACACCGCCGCCAGGTAACACGTCGGCGCGCAGCGCATCGAGGAAGCACCGCTCCAACCTCCTCCGCAGGCACAGCAGTTCGGGATCCCATTCCCGCTCGTCCGGTACCGCGTCAAAGCCCTGATAGTGCAGTTCGTACAGGACGTAGAGCGCGATGTGCAGGTCGTCGCCGTACGGGTCGAAGGGATCCGTCACCAGCGGCGGTGCCGGGAGCGCTTGGTCGGAATGCAGCGCTTCGATCACGAGGGACGACAGCGGTCCGCGCGGGGCGGGCAGCGCAGGGCTCAGGCGGCGCGGGTCGTTGGACGCACTGGCCGTCGTCATGTCTCCTCCTCCGAGCGCCCAGGACACTTGCGGTGGCTCGTGTCGCACCACGGGTAGGCGCCGCTGCGCCGGCAGGTGCAGATCGCGACGGTGAAGCGGTCGGAAGTGTGGATCTCCCCGTCCTCGCCGACAACTTCGACGGGGCCCTCGATCAGCAGCGGGCCTTCCGGGTCGACGGTGACCCGGCGTGGCCGTTCAGGAACGTTCGGCACGGATGGCCACCAGCTCTTCCTCGTCCGCGTCCTCGTCCAGCAGGCCGGCGCCGCACAGCCATGTGCGGCGGGCCCGCAGCACCGGCCCGAACGGCACGTGTGCGCGGGCGACGACCTCACCCCTCAGCCCCTCGTCGGCGAGGCGCCGCAGGGTGGTGTCGGTGCCGCACAGCGCGGAGTGCACGACGAGCAGGGTGCCGCCGGGCCGCAGCAGGCCGCGCGCCGCCGCGCAGACGCGGTCCACGACGGCACGTCCGTCGACGCCGCCGTCGTAGGTGAGGGCCGCGCCGCGGTACGGCCCCGGGGTGGGCGCCGGTACGTAGGGCGGGTTGCTGACCACGACGTCGAAACTGTGGTCCGGCAACGCCGCCGTCAGGTCACCGCGCCGGACGGATACCCGCTGCCGGGCCAGGACAGCGTTCAGCCGTGCCGTGAGGACAGCCCTGCGGGAGATGTCGACCGCCGTGACCCGCGCCCCGAGTCTCGCCGCCCGCAGGGCGAGCGCTCCGCTTCCGGTGCCCAGGTCCAGGACATCGGTCCCCGGCCCGAGGCCCTCGCTCTCAAGGACCCGGCCCAGCAGTTCCGTGTCGCACTGAGGTCTGTACACGCCTGGCAGGGCGACGACTCCCTGCCGCCTCCAGGGCCTGTACACGCGGGGTGCGACGCGGGGCGAGGGCGGGTTCTGCACAGAAAGAGGCATGGCATCCTGCCCATGGGGCTTGGTTCGCGCCGAAGCGCCTGACCTGCGTCTGAGTGCCCCACCGAGTGCCCCACCGGGCGTGATCCACACATCCTGTCCCGCCGGTCACCGAGCGACCCGTGGCAGCCACCGCATCGTGGGACGGCGGGCGACGGCGGCCACCACTTCCAGTACGTCCCCGCCGCCGAGGCCCGCGTGGAGCCACGCCGATCGCTGGGCATTGCCGTGCCCGGCGATCCGGGCGACGCCTCCCATGGCGTCGGAGAGGGGGAAGCGCCGTTCTCCGACGACGAGTTCCCCCTCGAAGAGGGCGTCGGGGGCGGGCACGATCTGGGCGGCGGGCAGTAGTTCACGCTGCCAGGACCAGCGCGGAAAGGTGTAGAGGGACTCTCTGCCCCCGGTGACCGTCAGGCGCCAGGTGATCGCGCCCGCCGTGCCTTCCAGCAGCTGGGGCGATGCCCGCACCCCCGGCACCTCGAAGTACGCCTCACCCTGGGTCGGTGGGAGGCCGGGACCCCGAACCGCACTGTGACCGGACGACCGTCCGGCGCGAAGACGGATATCCAGCCATGCACCCGGGCCGGGCCGTCGTGCTTGGGTGCCACCACTTCGTGGTGGATTCACACGCCTGTGCCGGTACACCGGGGCGCGGTTGACGCAGAGCGGGGGACGATGATGTTGACTGGCGTGACCGGTCTTCCGCTCCACACGCCGGTGTCGTGTTGGGAACGCTGCCCGCCCGACTGCCCGAGGCGGCCGTCAGACCCAACTGGATCCTTATACGGGTCCGCCTCGCTCCTGTATGTGTCGTGGCATCCGGGAGGGGTACCTGCTGTTCAGGGGACAGTGGGGTCACTGACCTGGAGGCCCACATGATTGTTTTGGGGATCATCCTGCTCGTCGTCGGACTTGTCACGGGGATCGGCATCCTCTGGACCATCGGAATCGTCCTACTGGTCATCGGGTGCATTCTTTGGATCCTCGGCGGGGTTGGTCACGCTGTGGGTGGGCGTCGACACTATTGGTGACACCTTCCTCGGCCCGCGCGCGCTCGCACGATCTGTCACAGACGTCTCGCGTGTGCATCTCGTCGTAGTGGCGTGTGCTTCTCGTCGTGGTCGGCAGCTGATGTCACGCTCGCTCCGCGGATAGGAGCCTTCCGATGGCACCAGAAGCCTTGGTGCGGGCACCCACTCCCGCACCAAGGCTTCTGAGGCCGCCCGGCGTCTACGCACCGCAGTACGACACCCGGATACTCACCGGCGCGCTGTACCGCGAGCCCATCGGTCCGGCGCCGATCTGCCGGACTCGCTAGGAGGTGAGGAGACGGTTGAAGAAGGAACGGTAGTGCTGGAGCGCCTTGCGCAGGTCTTCGGTGTTGGCTTCCTCGCCGCTCTTCCACTGGCCTTCCAGCCCACGCTTCTGTTCGGCGAAGGTGGCGGCCAACGTCTGCATGACATCGGCGACCAGAGCGTCCGCTGACTGAACGGCCTCCCGTGGCTCGTCCACGAAGGTGCTCTGGACCTTGCTCCAGCGATCGCGGAAGTCCTGGGCGTCCCCGGTCGTCAGGAGCGGGGGCGCCTCTTCTTCGGCTGGCTGTTCGTCTTGCTCCTGCTGGGCCGGCTCGGTCGTCGCAGCTGCCTCCGGCCGTGCCTCTTCTGGCGGGGGTGCCTCATCCGGCGGCGGTGCGTCCGGCGCCCCGTCTTTCGGCCCGGCGAGATCTTCGGTGGACCGGCCCGTGAGGATAGGGTCCGACGTGGAGTCGCGTTGCATAGTTCCTCCTCCTGGCGCGGCTGGGCATGGGTTAGGCACGTGCGTGGCGCGACTGGCCGCCGTTGGTGAGCAGTTCATCGAACAGCGTGCGGTAGTGCGTCATGGCCCCTCGCAACTGCTCGGTGCTTGCTCTGTGTTGCGTGCTGAGGGTGTCGATTTCGTGGGCTTCCCGGTAGTGCTTCAGGGTGCTCCCGTGCTCTACGGAGAGGTCTTTGAGGCGTTGTTCGAAGTCCTCCGTGGGGTAGCCCCTTTCGTGCATGAGTGAAGTCACCAGACGGTCCGCGTCGTGCACCGCCGTTTCGGGCCGGTCGACAAACTCTTGTTGTACGCCGTCCCAGTCGTGCCGGTAGCGTTCCCGGCGACCCTCTTCCAGGGGCTTGATGTCGAGTGCGTCATGGCGTTTCTCTCGGGCCTTGAGGTCCCGCTCGCCGGCCGTGCGGCTCTCAGCGTCTTCCACCGTCCGGTCGTACTCGGGCCCGAATTGCTCACGGAGGCGGCGACGGCGCATGAAGAGCGCCACGGCCACGCCGATCAGAACCAGCACCACGGCCACCGGGATGACGATCGCCAGAAGAGTTCCTGTTGACATGGAGAGCAACCTCCCTCGTTGCAGCTCGCCCCATAATTTTATGCTTTGTCCTCTACGTCTGGCTGGGTAACTGTCGGTTACCGACGGACGACCCGTTGGCATCCCACGCGGACCAGCAGCATGGTGCGAGCGGACCGCAGGCCGCCGGCGCCTCCTCCCGCGGCATTCGCCTGCGCGCCACGCTCACCCGTTCGCAGTCGCTCTGCATGCCCCCACGCCTCCCGGGACGTTGACTGGGACCAGCCAGGAGGCACCGCAGGAGCTATGGCGTCGACGGTGACAGCCGTACGAGGTCGGCTCATCGGGTTCCGGGCACCTGGTCAGGCCGGCAGGGACGGTACCCACGTCCGCCCCAGCCCGCCCTTGCCGCCTGCTCGATACGGCGAAGTCCGGTCGGGTACATGGGCACGGCCCGCTCGTGGCAACGCCGTAGCCGCCGCCCGCCCCTTCCCGCTCGTCGTGAAAGGTCCCCTCATGCACGAAGACTCCACGCCGTCCCGCCGCGCGTTCCTGCGGAGCACGGCAGCCGCCGGACTGGTCACGGCCGTATCCGGCCTGGCGGTGTCGGCCTGCTCCAGTTCCCGTCGGACGGAGGCCGCAGCGGCCTCGCCCAGCCCGACCGGGCCCGGTGCAAACGCCTCAGGGAGCGATCTCACGGCCAACGGCTACGGCCACACAGACGCCGACTTTGCCCGCGTGGGGTTGAAGCGCGACACCATCGAGCTCTGGGAGGACGGCTTCCGCACGGCCTCGCACAACGACGATCCGAACGTCTTCGAGTGGTGGTACTCCGACTTCACCGGCGACGACGGCACCGTCGTGTCCTTCACCCTGAGCACCCGGCTCGACGACGGCTTCGTGCCCGAGCCCGGCGAGGCCGGGCGCAAACCCAAGTCCAGCGTCATCGTGACCGATCCCGACGGAACCAGCCACGGAGGAACGCACACCTTCGGCTGGGACGAGTTCTCCAGTTCCAAGGACCGCTGCGACGTACGCCTGGGGCCCTTCACCTTCAGCGGCGACCTGAAGACCTACCACATGAAGGGCCAGTTGGGCGACTTGGGCGTCGATCTCACCCTGACGAGCGTGGCGCAGCCCTTCCGGCCCGGCACCGGCATCATCTACTTCGGTGACACCGACAAGAACTTCGGCTGGTTGGCCGTGGTGCCCTCCGGCACCGCCACCGGAACCATCACCGTGAACGGTAAAAAGCGCTCTTTCACCGGCCACGGGTATCACGACCGCAACTGGGGCAACCAGCCTTTCCCTTACGGCGTCGAGCACTGGCGCCGGGGCCGCGGCAGCGCCGGCCAGTACTCGGTGATCGGCGCCGATCTCCACCTGCGCAAGGAGTACGACTCCGCAATCGTCCCCGTCTTCCTCGTGGACGACACGAAGAGCGGCAAGCGCATGGTCGGCGCGTACGGCACCCAGACGGTGAAAGCCAAGGAGTCGGCCCCGAAGGCGTACCCCAACCCCGCTTACCCCAAGGACTATGACAGCAAGGTTCACTGGAGCTACCGCAACGGCAACGACAAGGCCGACGTCACCTTCACCGACACCAACCAGCTGATCGTCAGCAAGCAATACGTCACCAAGCCCACACAGGCCCAGAAAACCGCCCTGGACAAGCTCGGCATCGACGAGATCTGGTACACCCGCTACGCCACCAAGAGCGACCTCACCCTCGGCGTCGCCGGCACCCAATCCTCGGCCACCGGCACGGGCACCCTGGAGGCCGCCCAGTTCGGTCTGAGCGCAGCCGCACCGAAGGGCAGCGCCAGCCCCACGTCGTCGGCGTCCAGCTCCTGATCAGTTCGGTGAGCCGCCTGTGCTTCGGCCCGGGCATCCATCCGGGCCCCGCCGCCCTGTGAGGCGGAGGGGCTCCCTCCCTGGCATCGTGAGAAGGGAGATGCGATCGAGGCGGGGGAGATCACGGGAGATCTGCCAGGCGTGGAAGACACAGAGGGCCCGCAGGGGGACAGGCCGCCGACGTCCGCACCTGCGGGTGTGCTGCGGCAACTGGGCACGGAAAGGGCGATGGCGCTGCTCGATGTCCTGTGCGCCGAGGCAGCGGGCGGCCTGTACGTTCTGGACGCCGACCTGCGCAGCTTGCGCTGCGACAGCAGCGCTCCCGCAACGCCGGCCCCGGCTGCCACGGACGAGCGTGTTTCCCTGGAGGCGGGCCTGTCGCTTCCCCACGTGCAACGGGCGCTGCGCACATCCCTGGCAACAGGTGAGCCCGTGCGTGACCTGCGCTGCCTGGTGAACGCTGGCCACGGAGAGCGGCGAAAGCGGCGGGCGCTGTCCCTCTCGGCCTATCCCCTGCGCGATCGGGACCGGCAACCTCTCGGCCTGGCCGTGACCGTCACCGATATCACGGCCCGCGAGCGCGCCGAGAAGCGACTGGAGCTGCTGGAGCGGGCGGACTCGGTGATCGGCAGCTCGCTGGACGTCTTCAGTACCGCGCAGGAACTGGCCGAGAGCGCGGTCCCCGGCCTCGCGGACGCGGCCGCCGTCGACGTGCTCGACACCGTGCTGCACGGCGACGCTCCCGCGCCGGGGCCGCTCCTTGACCCGGTCACCGTACGCCGGGCGGGCTTCGCGACGGCGCGAGCGGGCAGGGGGGGTGTGCATGAGGTGGGCTGCGTGCGCGTCATGCGGCAGGGCACACCGTACGCCTACGTGCTCGCCGATCTGACCCCGCGCGTGGTGAACGATCTCGGAGGTGACGACGCGGCAGCGTGGCTGTCGCACGATCCGGACCGGGCAGCGTTGTTCCGGAGCGCCGGAGCGCACTCGCTGCTGGTGGTGCCCCTAGCCGCTCGCGGCGTGGTGCTGGGCCTCGTCGCGTTCTACCGTACGGGGGAGTCGGAGCCGTTCGACGACGCGGACGCCGACGTGGCCGGGGAACTGGCGACGCGGGCCGCGTTCTGCCTGGACAACGCGCGTCTCTACACGCGCGAGCGAACTCTGGCCCGGATCGCCCAGCGGGAGTTGTTGCCGAGGCGCATGCCTGCCACGCGTGCCGTGGAGACGGCCTACACGTATCTGCCCGTGGCGGCGGGCGGAGCCTGGTTCGACGTGATCCCGTTGTCCGGGGTCCGCGTGGCGCTGGTGGCGGGTGACGTACGAGGCAGTGGGCTGCGCGCAGCCACCGCGATGGGCCAAGTCCGCACTGCCGTCCACGCGTTCGCCGCTATGGACCTGGAGCCTGTCGAACTCCTGACGAGGCTGCATGAGCTGGCGGCCGGCGTCGCCATGGAAAAGCGGCCGGCGCAATTCCCGGCGCAGGTCGACGGCTCTGCGCCGCACGACCGCGAGATGAATGATGGCGCGCTGGCGAGCTGCCTGTATGTCGTGTACGACCCGGTGACCCTGCAGTGCGAGGCCGTCAGCGCCGGGCACCCGCCGCCCGTGGTGACGCCCCCGCAGACAGCGCCGTACCTGCTGGAGCTGGTTCCCGGTCCCGCGCTGGGGCTTGGGGCCGCCTCGTACCGGTCGACGACCGTCGAACTGCCGACGGACAGTGTGCTCGCGCTGTTCAACGACGGCCTGGTGCGCGGCACAGTTCGGGACGACGATCGGCTTCCCCTCCTCATGCACCACCTGGCCCGGGCCTGGGAGCGCCCGCTGCGGCAGCTGTGCGACACGCTGGTGACCACCGTGCTGCCCGACGGCCCCGAGGACGACGCGCTGCTGCTTCTCGCCCGCACCCGGGCCCTGGGCCCCCACGACCTCGGGTGCTGGACGTTGCCCCACGACCCGCGCAGCGCCTCCCGGGCCCGGCGGCTGGTTGCCGGCCGACTGGCCGAATGGGGGCTGGACGACGTGATCCCCGGTGCCGAACTGATCGTCAGCGAACTGGTCACCAACGCCGTTCGTTACGCCGAGGGCACCATCGGCCTGAGTCTGATCCGTGACGACGCGCTCACCTGCGAGGTCACGGACTCCAGCAGCGCAGCACCCCACCTGCGTCTCGCCGACGAGTCCGACGAGGGAGGCCGCGGCCTCTACCTTGTCGGGACGCTGGCCAGGCGCTGGGGCACGCGTCACTCCGCCCGCGGCAAGACGATCTGGGCCGAGCTGCAGAATCCCTGACAGCCGTCAGGGGCCGTTTCAGCGTGCTCTTGCGAGGAACTCCGCCATGCGGAGCGCATCCGCATGACCTCCGGCTGATCTCCGCCTGATCTCCGGCCAACCCCCGGTGCGTAGCGGGCCTCGAGCCGCCCGTGGGGTGCGGACCTGACCCCGCACCCCACGGGCCCCCATCCATCGGCCTGCGCACTAGGGTCTGATCGCCACCGCCAGGACACGGTGGCGTTCGACGAGGAGGGTGGCCGCGATGACGCAGCAGTTCGGTGACTACCAGCACGAGATCTACTTCAACGCGCTCGGGGGCGTCGTCCCCGAGCTGCCCATGGCCTTCGCGGAGTTGGAGCAGCGGGCCGGCGAGGCGCTCGCGCCGTCCGTGTGGTCGTACGTCGCGGGTGGCGCGGGCGACGAGTTCACCCAGCGCGAGAACGTCACCGCCTTCGAACAGTGGGGGCTCATTCCGCGCATGTTCGTCGGGGCGAACAAGCGGGACCTGACCGTCGACCTCTTCGGACTCAAGCTCCACAGCCCGCTGTTCATGTGTCCCATCGGCGTGATCGGGCTCTGTGGGCAGGACGGGCACGGGGACCTCGCGACGGCGCGGGCCGCCGCGCGCACGGGAGTTCCGATGGTGGCCTCCACCCTGTCCGCGGACCCCATGGAGGACGTGGCCAAGGAGTTCGGGGAGACCCCCGGCTTCTTCCAGCTCTACACGCCGACCGACCGCGACCTCGCCGAGAGCCTCGTCAGCCGCGCCGAGGCGGCAGGCTTCAAGGGGATCGTCGTCACCATGGACACCTGGGTCACCGGCTGGCGGCCCCGCGACCTGACCACCGGCAACTTCCCCCAGCTGCGCGGCCACTGCCTCAGCAACTACACCTCCGACCCGGTCTTCCGCTCCCGGCTCCCGCAGGGCCGCGCCGATGACACGCAGGCCGTCGTCATGCAGTTCGCGAGCGTCTTCGGCAACCCCCTGACGTGGGACGACCTCCCCTGGCTGCGCTCGCTCACCAACCTGCCGCTCATCGTCAAGGGCCTGTGCCACCCCGAGGACGTACGGCGGGCCAAGGACGGCGGCGTCGACGGGATCTACTGCTCCAACCACGGCGGGCGGCAGGCCAACGGAGGCCTTGCCGCCATCGACGCCCTGCCCGAGGTGGTGGAGGCCGCCGACGGTCTGCCCGTGCTGTTCGACTCGGGGGTGCGCTCCGGAGCCGATGTGGTCAAGGCGCTCGCCCTCGGCGCGACGGCGGTCGGCATCGGCCGCCCCTACGCCTACGGCCTCGCCCTCGGCGGCGTCGACGGCATCGTCCACGTGCTGCGGTCCCTGCTCGCGGAGACCGACCTGATCATGGCCGTCGACGGCTATCCGACGCTCGCCGATCTCACTCCGCAGGCGCTGCGTCGCCGGCGCTGACCAGCGGCGCGTGGGGTGCGGACCGGTCCAGTTCGACCCCGAACCGGGCCCCCGCGAGCAGCGCCAGGTTCGACACCCACAGCCAGACGAGGAAGACGACGACGCCCGCCAGGGAGCCGTAGAGCTTGCTGTAGGTGCCGAGCTGCGAGGCGTAGAGCGTGAAGCCGGCCGACGCGACGAGCCAGATCAGCGCGGCCAGCAGACCGCCCGGCAGGCCGTGCCGCCACCCTCGGGCGGCGGGCGGCCCGGAGCGGAACAGCACCAGGACGAGCAGCGCCACCAGGCAGAGCAGGGCAGGCCACTTGAGGAGGTTCCAGGCCGCGGCGCCCAAGTCGCCGAGCCCGAGCCAGTGCCCCAGCGACTGGGCGAGGGATCCGCTGAGCACGAGGACGAGCGCGCTGGCCACGAGCAGCGCCAGCAGGGTGCAGGCGGTCAGCAGGATGCGGTGGGCCTTGCGCCACGCGGGCCTGGTGTCGCGGACACCGTGCAGCTTGTTGAGGGCCCGGCGGAACACGGCCGAGTAACTCGACGCCGACCACAGGGCGCTGACGGCGCCCGCGATCGTCACGGTGAGCGCCGCGGACCGCTCGTGTGCCATGTGGCGCAGGGCGCCGTGCAGCGCGGCACCCGACTCTGCGGGCGCCCAGGCCGTCACATGCGCGATCAGGGCGTCCGTCGTCGCCGGGCTGACGAGACCGATGAGCGAGACGGTCACGAGCATGGCGGGCAGCAGGGCCAGGATCGCGTAGTACGTCAACGCCGCGGCCCAGTCCGACACGTCGTCGTTCCACATCGACACCGGCGTGCGACGCAGCGCCGCCCACAGCCGGCGCCAGGACATCGACTCGGCGCCCGGCACGGGGCCGTCGCCCTGGTCGTTGTCGCCTTCGTCGGTGGCGGAGGAGGCGGCCGTGGCGGGGGAGGGGACGGTTCGGGTGACCTGGGCCGTCGGCCGGGTTCCCAAGGCGTGCTCGTCTCGGTCGGAGGGCGCCCGACGGCCTCGGCGGGAGCGCCGGTGTGCGCGGGACATGGTCTGCGATCATCTCATCGCCGACCCCGCAGCGTGCCGGGGGAGTCGTGGATCAGGGGCGTACGGGGACGTTCCGCGCGGTCCAGTCGGCGAGGACGCGTGCGCAGTCGGCGACCGTCTCGCGCCAGGTCCTCGCCGCCCCGTCGCCCGCTTCGTCGCTGACATGCTTGACGATCCGCAGCGGAACACCGGCCTGCTGGGCGGCGGACGCGAGCGCGTAGCCCTCCATGTCGACGAGCGGGGCGTGCGCGGCCAGGCGGGCGCGGGCCGCCTCGTCGGAGATGAAGGAGTCGCCGGTCGCGAGGACGGGACCGCCGTGGTCGGGCAGGTCGATCGGCGCACCGTAGATCTCGCCCGTGAGCGAGGCGAGCACGGCGTTGTCCAGGTCGTGCTGGATCACGGAGCCGATGACGTGGGTGCCCGTCCAGCCGGGGCGCAGCGCGCCCGCCGTGCCCAGGTTCACGATGCCCGAGGGGTGCGGGCCGCGGGCCAGGACGGTGGCGAGCGCGGTCGCCGCGTTGACCTTGCCCATCCCGGTGAGCAGGACGGGGAGATCCGTGTCGAGGAACTGCGCCTCTTCCTTCACGGCCAGCACGAGCAGGGGGCGGCCGGCGGTGATCTCACCTATGAGTTCCATGCCGCAACGGTAGCTCCGGGCCGGTCGCCCACTCGCAGCCGGGGCATGGCACACGCGGTCAGCGGCCGCGCACCGCGCCGTCCGGATGTGTGGCTCAAGTCAACAGAGGGGCGGCGGGGTGGCGCGGGGGGCGTGGGCCGATTGGACGGGCCGGTGGGGGTGTGGGGTCAGTCGCGACTGGGGGCGGTGGCGCCTGCGCGGGGCGTGAGGCCGAGCAGCCGCAGGTACATCGCCGTCAGATCGGCGACCGCCCGGTCCCGGTAGCCCGGGTCGGCGGCCACGGCCCGTGCGAAGCCCGCGACCATGCCGGCCGCGGCGGTGGCCACGGACTCCGGCGAACCGGCCGGCTCGGCGAGGCCCTGGCGCACCAGACGGGCGATGTAGCGCGCGGTGCGCCCGCGGGGGCGGTCGTTGATCTCGTCGCGCAGCACGCGCATCGCCGGATCCGTGAGCGACTGGTGCTCGAGCACGGTCAGGAACGCGAGGTTGTCCACGTAGGCGTCGAGGAACGCCGCGTTGGTCCGCTCGGCGAGCAGATACGGGTTCTCGGCCTCTGGGGCCGCCGCTTCCTGGGCCGCCAGGAAGCGGTCCCGCAGATCGGCGGCGAGCACGGCGAAGACGTCCTGTTTGGAAGCGAAGTAGACGTAGAACGTGGCGCGGCCGACGTCGGCCTCCGCCGTGATGTCGGCGATCGTCGTGCGCGCATAGCCGCGCTGCTCGAAGACCGTGCGGGCCGCCGTGAGCAGTCGGGCCCGCGTGGCGCTGTCCTGGCGGTCCAGCTTGTCGCGCACGGTCCAGGAATTTCTCGCGATCGGCATGGCCCCAGCTTATTGACGTTGACGACGGCGTCAACGCAGACTGGGCGCGCCATTGGCGTTGACACCAGCGTCAATGCACTGGCGCATCGGTACGTCCGGCACGCCCCGAAGCCGTGTCACGTACAGCCCAAGCAGTCACGTACAGCCCGACGCACGCACTGCAGCCCGAAGCCGTCACGTACAGAAGGCCCGCGTTCCGAGCCCGTGGAGGAGACGTCCGATGACAGGTGTGCTGATCGCCAACCGGGGCGAGATCGCCGTCCGGATCCACCGCGCGGCGTCGGCGCTCGGCCTGCGGACCGTGGCGGTGCACTCCGCGGACGACCGCTCGGCGGCCCATGTGCGGCTCGCCGACGAGGCCCACCTGCTCAAGGGCGAAGGCGTAGCCGCCTATCTGGACGCGCGTCAGATCGTGGAGATCGCCGGGCGCGCGGGATGCGACCTGGTCCACCCCGGCTACGGGTTCCTCAGTGAGAACGCCGGCTTCGCGAAGGCGTGTGCCGAGGCGGGGCTGACCTTCGTGGGTCCCACCCCCGAACTCCTCGCTCTCTTCGGCGACAAGGCGAGCTCACGGGTGCTCGCCGTGCAACACGGCGTCCCCGTCCTCGCGGCCACCGGCGCCCCGACCTCACTCGCGCAGGCCACAGATTTCCACGCCGGCGCGCGCGACGGCGTCATGGTGAAGGCGGTCGCCGGGGGAGGCGGCCGCGGCATGCGCGCGGTGCACGACGCCTCGGACCTCGCCCGGGCGTACGAGCGCTGCCGCTCCGAAGCCGAGCGCGCCTTCGGCAACGGCGACGTGTACGTCGAGCAACTCCTGCCCCGCGCCAAGCACATCGAGATCCAAGTCGTCGGGGACGGCACCGGACAGGTGACCCATCTGTGGGACCGGGAGTGCTCGGTCCAGCGCCGCAACCAGAAGCTGATCGAGGTCGCGCCCAGCCCGTGGCTCCCCGCGCGCACGCGTGACCTGCTGATCGAGGCCGCGGTCACGATGGCTTCGGCGACCCGGTATCTCGGCCTCGGGACCTTCGAGTTCCTCGTCGACGTGGACGACCCGGACGCCTACTACTTCATCGAGACCAATCCGCGCCTCCAGGTCGAGCACACCATCACCGAGGAACTCACCGGCGTAGACCTGGTGGCCACCCAACTGCGCCTCGCCCAGGGCAGGTCGCTGGCCGAACTCGGCCTCCTCCAGGAGGACATCCCGCAGCCGCGCGGCTTCGCGGTCCAGACGCGCGTCAACCTCGAAGAGCTGTCCGCGGACGGCGCGGCCCGCGCCTCGCAGGGCACGCTGACCGCCTTCGAGGCACCCGGCGGCCCCGGCGTGCGCGTGGACACCCACGGCCGCGCGGGCCTGGAGATCAAGGGCTCGTACGACTCGCTCGTCGCCAAGGTGATCACGCGTACGGTCCGCGGCGGCTTCGCCGACGCGGCCGGGAAGGCGGCCGGGGCGCTCGCCGAGTTCACGCTCTGCGGGGTCCCCTCGAACATCCCGCTCCTTCGCGCCGTTCTGCGCCACGAGGCCTTCCGGGACGGCACGGTGACGACCGCCTTCGTCAACGAACACCTCGACAAGCTCGTACCGGGTGCCGCCCCCTCTCAGGAGAGCCACGGCTCGGTCCTCACCGCCCTCTCCGCGGGCAGTGTCGTAGACGTCTGTGTGGAGCCGGGCGCCGAGGTGGCGGCCGGTGCGCCACTCGTCGTCCTCGAGGCGATGAAGATGGAACACGTCCTGACCGCGCCCCGCGGCGGAATCGTGCGCGAGGTCCGCGCGAACGTCGGGGACGTCGTCCCGGCCGGTGCCGAACTCGTCGTCTTCGCACCTTCAAAGGGCGAGGACAGCGTCGACGAGGGGGCGGCCGACGTCGGTCTCGACGTGATCAGGCCGGACCTCGCCGAGGTCGTCGAGCGCCACCGCGTGGGTCTCGACGAGGCCAGGCCCCAGGCCGTCGAGCGCCGCAGGCGCACCGGCCACCGCACCGCACGCGAGAACCTCGCCGACCTCTGCGACCCGGGCAGCTTCACCGAGTACGGCGCCCTGGCCATCGCCGCACAGCGCCGCCGCAGGACCCTGGACGACCTGATCGCCAACACACCGGCCGACGGGATCGTCACCGGCGTCGCCCAGGTCAACGGCGATCAGTTCGGCGACCGGCGGAGCCAGTGCGCCGTCCTCGCGTACGACTACACCGTCCTCGCCGGCACACAGGGGATGCTCAACCACAAGAAGACCGACCGCATGCTCGAACTCGCCGAGCGGCAGCAGATCCCGGTCGTGCTCTTCGCCGAGGGCGGCGGCGGACGTCCCGGCGACACCGACATGATGGCCGTCGCCGGACTCGACGTCCCCACCTTCGCCACCCTCGCCCGCCTCAGCGGGCAGGTGCCGACGGTCGGTATCGTCGCCGGGCGCTGCTTCGCGGGCAACGCCGCGCTCCTCGGCTGCTGCGACGTCGTCATCGCGACCGCCGATGCCACCGTCGGCATGAGCGGCCCCGCGATGATCGAGGCCGGCGGCCTCGGGCAGTTCCTGCCCGAGGAGGTCGGACCCATGCCGGTCCAGGTACCGAACGGCGTCGTCGACATCCTGGTCGACGACGAGGCCGGGGCCGTGGCGGTCGCCAAGCAGTATCTCTCCTACTTTCAGGGCGACTTGAGTGACTGGGACTGCGCGGACCAGCGCCTCCTGCGACACGTCGTCCCCGAGAACCGGCTGCGCGCGTACGACATACGTGAGGCGGTCACCCTCCTCGCCGACACCGGCTCGGTCCTGGAACTGCGTCGCGAGTTCGGCGTCGGCGTCATCACCGCGCTCGTACGGGTCGAGGGGCGGCCGATGGGCCTGGTCGCCAACAACCCTCAGCACCTCGGCGGCGCCATCGACAGCGACGCCGCCGACAAGATGGCACGCTTCCTGCAACTCTGCGACGCCCACGGCCTGCCCGTGGTCACCCTGTGCGACACCCCGGGGTTCATGGTCGGCCCCGACGCCGAGAAGACCGCGACCGTACGGCACTTCAGCCGGCTCTTCGTCGCGGGAGCCCACCTCGGCGTCCCGGTCTTCTCCGCTGTGCTGCGCAAGGGCTACGGTCTCGGCGCGATGGCGATGACCGGCGGCGGCTTCCGCGCCCCCACGGCGATGGTCTCCTGGCCCACCGGCGAGATCGGCCCGATGGGCCTGGAAGGCGCCGTCCGGCTCGGCTACCGCCGCGAACTCGAAGCCATCGCCGACCCGCAGGAGCGACAGGCCACGTACGAGGCCCTGCTCGCGGAGCAGTACGAGCAGGGCAAGGCGCTCAACGCGGGGACGACCTTCGAGGTCGACGACGTGATCGACCCGGCGGACACCCGCCGCTGGATCACCACGACGTTCGCCCAGCACCCCACGCATCCGGATCCGTATCCGCACCCGCGTACGCCCGAGGGGCACACCCGCGGTCGATTCGTCGACACGTGGTGACGCCGGTGCGGTGAAGGTCCAGGTAGGTCAGGTCGGGACAACAAACCGAGGAGCCGCATGAAGATCGAGGAGTACCTGGAGGATCTGCGTGCCCGTCAGGCCCGCGTCCGCCCGCACGGCACACCGTCCGACGTCGTGTACCCGCTCGGCGAGATCTCCGTGCCGGATCATGTGGCGCACTGGGCGCGGCTGCGCCCCGACCGGGCCGCGGTCGTCTTCGAGGGCCGCACCGTCACCTATCGCGAACTCGACGAGCTGAGCCGCCGGGTGGCGGGACGGCTCGCCTCCGAGGGCGTCGGCGCGGGCGACCGGGTCGCCGTCCACCTGCCCAACTGCCCCCAGTTCCTGGTCGCCTTCCTCGCCGTGCTGCGCCTCGGCGCGGTGCACGTGCCGGTCAACCCGATGTTCCAGGGCGCCGAACTCGCCTACGAACTGGAGGACTGCGGCGCCGAGACCGTCATCACCCTGGACACCTTGCTCCCGCTGCTCGCCTCCGTACGCCAACAGACCGCCGTACGACGGGTGTTCGTCACCTCGCTCACCGAGATGGCCGACGCCGCGACCGCCCCGGACGCCGTGGCGATCGAGGGGCTCGCGGTCCACACGTGGGCGCAGGCCGCCGCCCACAAGCCGGTCGACGGCGCCCCCGCCGACCTCGACGCCCTGGCCGCCCTCAACTACACCGGCGGCACGTCCGGGCTTCCCAAGGGCTGCATGCACACCCAGCGGCACATGATCTACACCATCGCCACCAGCGCCGCGGCCACCCGCCAGACGGCGGACGGTGAGGTCGTGGTCCTGTGCTATATCCCCGTCTTCTGGATCGCGGGCGAGGACCTGGGAATCCTCAGCCCCCTGATGCTGGGCGGGACCTCGGTCCTCATGCCCCGCTGGGACCCGGCGCGCGTCCTGCGGGCGATCGACGCGCACAAGGTCACCACCATGGTCGGCACCGTGGAGAACTACCTCGAACTTCTCGACCGGCCCGACTTCGCCTCGTACGACCTGAGTTCCCTCGTCGACCCGCTCTGCACCTCGTTCATCCGCAAGCTCGACGTCGGCGTCCGGCGGCGCTGGGAGGCGGCCACGGGAGCGCACTCGGTCCTGCGCGAGGCCGCGTACGGCATGACCGAGACGCACACCATCGACGTGACGCCCTACGGGTTCCAGGGCGGGGACGAGGATCTGCACGCCGAACCCGTCTTCTGCGGACTGCCCATGCCCGGCACGGACATCGCCGTGGTGTCGCCCCTGACCGGTGAACCGCTGCCGCTCGGTGAGGCCGGCGAGATCGTCGTCCGCAGCCCCTCGGTGACGACCGGCTACTGGAACAAGCCGGACGCCACGGAACGCCAACTTCGGGACGGCTGGCTGCACACCGGCGACAACGGGAGGATCAATGAGGACGGTTGCCTGCACTACCTCGGCCGCGACAAGGACCTCATCAAGGTGAAGGGCATGAGCGTCTTCCCCGCGGAGGTCGAGATGCTGCTGTGCCGCCACCCCGCCGTACACACGGCCGCCGTAGTCCCCGCCGCACACCCGACGAAGGGCCAGATCCCGGTGGCCTTCGTGACACTCCGTCAAAAGGGCGCAGTGGAAGCCTCGGTGCTACGGGACTGGGCCCGCGAAAGCATGGCGTCCTACAAGGTTCCCCTCGTGGAGATAGTCGACGAGATGCCGATGACGACGACCATGAAGATCCGGAAGGTGGATCTGACGGCCCGCGCGCAGCAGCTCGCCGACGGCCGCTGAAGGCCGTGTTGACGCGCGCCTCAGGTCTTCGGCATGAGCGTGTGCAGCAGGTCGACGCAACTCCGGAGATCCGGCTCGGGAGATGCGTGGTCGCCGGCCGCGCCCAGTGACCACTGCTCCAGGGCGGTGCGGGTCACGGCGAGCGCGATGCCGGTGAGGAGGCGGGGCCGGGGGTCGGCCACAGGGGCGGCCATCCGCTCGGCCACCGCCTCCCTCACCTGTTCCTCGAAGGCGCCGAACCGCGCGTGCAGCGCCGCCCGCAGCTCCGGGTGCCGGTCGGCGATCCGGAAGGTGGCCTGGACGAGTTCACGGTCGGGCACGACATCGTCCGTGATGTGCGCGGACAGGACGTCGAGCAGTTCGGTGAGCGTGGCCCGCGGAGCCGGGTCGCCGTGTGTGAGGCGCAGGCGGAGCGCGTCAGGCAGCGGGGGCGGGCTGATGGTGAGCGCGGATTCCTTGCTCGGGAAGTAGTTGAAGAACGTGCGCGGGGAGATCCCGGCGGCGGCACTGATCATGTCGACCGTCACCCCGGCCAGGCCGTGCCCCTCGACGAGCCGTACCGCTGCCGCGTGGATCGCGTGCTCGGTCTCGCGGCGGCGCCTCGCGCGAAGGCCCTCGCCTGCAGCGGACGACGTACGGGCCGGACTGGGCATGGCGACAGTCTCGCAGGTCGCACGACGCGCCCGTACAGGGCCCGGCGGGCCGTGAACGCCCCGGGTCGGAACCGGGGCACAAGCGGGTGGGAACCGGGTCAGAAGTAGCCCCTCTCGCCGTCGAGAAGCTCACGGATCGCGTCGAGGTGACCGGCGTGCCGGGCCGTCTCCTCGATCATGTGCAGGAGGATCCACCGCAGATTCGCGGCGCCCGCGCGGAAGTCGGGGTGCCGGCCCGCCTGGTCGAGGGAGTGCGCCGCGGTGATCTCGTTCGACCGGGCGTACTGGCGCGCGTACTCGCCGAGGAGCTGGTCGAGGGGGACGTCGTCGACCAGCATGTCGGCGTCCTCGGGCCCGTCGTCGAACTGGGGGCCCTCGGCCGCGCCGCCCATCAGCATGACCTCGAACCAGCAGTGCTCGACCCACCGCAGATGCGACACGACCCCCGCCAGGGTCATGGCGGGGGACGCGGGGAGGACGGCGCGATGGGCGTCCTTCTCGGACACGCCCTCGCACTTCCACTCGACGATGGCGCGCTGCATGTCCAGCCAGGCGACCAACTGCGTTCGCTCGTCGGCGTCGTAGGGAGGGCGTATACGAGGAAGAGTCATGGGCGGGGACGCTACTGGTCCGGGCGGACCCGGCGCACGGGAATTTCCCGTGGGCGGATCGGGGCGCCTCATGCCGCGGGGCGCGTCTCACGTTCCTTGGCGGCCGGGACCGAGGCGGGACGAGGCTCGGGGTGCTGCTCGGGGTGGGGCCCGGATGGGACCTGGGGCCGCGGTTCGGGGCGGACCTGTGTGCGCGGTGGGCCCGGCTGTGTGAGGGCCGCAGGAGCGGCCGTGTGCTCGGCGGCGGGGGTGAACGCCGGCCCGGGCAGGCGCACCCGTCGCGGAGCGGCTATGACGTGGCAGTGCGGGGCGCCGAGGCGCTCGCCGAGCCGGCGCACGTCCCTCGGCAGGTCGCGCCGCCAGGCCATGGCGACCACGGGCGCAAGCAGCATGAGGGCGCCCACGAGACGGCACTGCACCGTGAGGCGCAGGAGCGTGCCGCGGCGGCGCGGGGAGAGCGTGAACGAGTACACCGGCGTCTGGGCGCCGAGCAGGTTCCACATCCGGTCGCCACGGAAGACGAGGTGCTCGCCAGGGACGTACGCCACGCACTGGAGCAGCTGGTCCCGGTGGCGCCCCGGAAAGCGGTACACATGAGCCACGCCCGGACCTGCGGGTTCTGCGCTCTCGGCGACGGTGTCGACCCCCGAGAACCAGAGTTCGAGATTCCGTGCGTCGGAGAGGAAGTCGTACACCTCAGTGACGGATCGGCCTATGTGGACGTCCACGGAAATCTCCGGCATCACGCACCTCCCCGGCGCCCGTCCGGTCGTCGGCGCGGTTGCCGACGGGTACGCACCCCACGGGCTCTACCTTCCAAACGTGCGTGCGGATCGGCTCCACGACATCTCGGGTTAGCCCGTTCGGGTGGTGGGGCGTGCGCGTTCGGTGGTCGCCTGCCCGGAACGCCGCCTGTCATGCGGCTCAGGGCGGCCGGGGGTGTAAAGGGGGTGCGGGGGAGGTGTGAGGGGGCGGGGCCGGGCCACCACTCATCGGGGGACCCGGCACCGAGTGTGTTGAACGTTCGTTAAATCTACGGCTGGTGTGCCCGCCGCAGCTCCGCCTTCAGGACCTTCCCCGCGGCCGAGGTGGGCAGCGCCTCCAGGAACCGCACCTCGCGCACCCGCTGGTACGGAGCGACGCGGGCGGACACGTGCGCCATCAGCTCCTCCGCGAGCGCCGGGCCGGGAGCCGGCGAGGCATCCGGGCGCGCCACGACGTACGCCGCCGGTATCTCGCCCGCGTCCGCCGCGGGCACCCCGATCACCGAGACCTGCGCGACCGCCGGATGGCCGCTGAGGATCTCCTCCAACTGGCCGGGATAGACGTTGTACCCCTTGTAGATGAGCATGTCCTTGGCGCGGCCCACGATGTAGACATGACCGCGCTCGTCACACCGCGCCAGGTCGCCCGTGCGCAGCCAGCCGTCGACGAACTGCTCGGCCGTCAGCTCGGGATGGCCGAGGTAGCCCGCCGTGATCTGCGGGCCGCGGGCCCACAGCTCGCCCGTCTCGCCGTCGGGCACGCAGCTCCCGGTCTGCACGAGGTCGCGGATCTCGACCTCGGTGTCGAACACGGGCACGCCGACCGATCCGATCGGAACCGGGTCATCGGGGTCGACGATGCCTGACGTGACGCCCATGGTGGCCTCGGTCAGTCCGTACCCCTCCACGACGCACGCCCGCGGGAACAGTGTCCCCAGGGCACGAAGTGTCGTCGTATCGATGGGCGCCGCGCCCGAGTTGACCACGCGGACCGCGGGGAGCGCACGGCCCTGTGCGGCGGGGGCGGCGAGCAGGGCGTGGAAGAGCGCGGGGGACCCGGCGATCTGGGTGGCTCCGAACTTCTCGGCCAGTTCGAGGAACCGCTCGGGGTCGAAACGTCCCGCGAGGACGCTCGTCAGCCCGGCGAGCACGCCGATCGACTGGCCGACCAGGCCCATGGCGTGGAAGAACGGCGCGACGGCGACCGAGACGCCCTGCCCCGGGGGGTTGGTGTACTCGGTGGCGGCCTCGGGAACCGGGTCGAGGAAGATGCCCCCGTCGGGGTCCACCGCGGGCACGGCGGCCGCACGCCAGCAGGTGAACTGGAGGCAGTTCGCCACGACCTGGCGGTGCAGCACCTGGACCGCCTTCGAACGCCCCGTCGTGCCGCCCGTGAAGGACAGGTGGGCGACCGCGTCGGGCGTGACGGGTGGGCCGGGCTCGGGGGCCGCCGTGAGCAGGTCGGCGAGAGGCACGGTGCCGTCGAGGTGTGCCGGATCGCCGGGCGCGACGGCCGACGGTGGTACGAGGGCCAGCAGTCCGAGCTCCTCGGTGCCGGCCGCGACGAGCGCCGGTGCCGTCGCCGGATGCGTCACGGCCGCCCGGGCCCCCGCCTCGTCCAGCTGTGCGCGCAGGGCCGCCGGGGGCAGGGTCGGGTTGATGGGTGCCACGATCGCGCCGGCCAGCAGGACCCCGTAGTAAGTGACCGGGAACCAGAGGGAGTTGGGCTGGTGCAGTGCCACCACATCGCCCTCGGCGATGCCGCGTTCGCGCAGCCCCCGCGCGAAGCGGAGCGCCTGTTCGTGGAGTTCCGCGAAGGTCAGCGTGTCGTCGCCGTCGCGCAGGGCGACGCGGTCGGGGTATCTCCTGGCCGAGCCGGCGAGGATGTCCCCCACGGACGCCTCGGGGTAGGAGAGGCGGGCCGGCATGCCCTTCGGGTGGCGACGGATCACGCGGCAACTCCCTTGTCGACGAGGGCGACGGGCGTGCAGTCAGAACATTCGTTAAGCTACGGTCCCCGTCGGCACGTGTCCAGACACCGGGACAGGAGCAGGAGATCGGAGAGCCGTGTCCACCCGACCCACCGGCCACAAGGCCATCGTCGAGGCTGCCCGGCATGAGTTCTCCGAGCGCGGCTACGGAGCCACCTCGATCCGCGACATCGCCCAGCGCGCCGGGGTGAGCCTGTCTGCCCTGTACTACTACTACAAGGGCAAGCAGGACTTGCTGGTCGCCATACTCGACGACGGTCTCGACGCCTACTTCAGTACCTGCGACGAGGCGTTGGAGGCGGCGGGCGACGACCCGGCCGAACAACTGGAGGCGCTCGTCGCGGCGACCGTTCGGTTCCGTACGGAACACCCCGTGAAGAGCAGCATCGTGCTGACCGAGGGGCGCAGCCTGGAGCCCGAGCACCTGGCGCGCTACCGGAAGAACGAGGCGCGCGGCAGCCGGCAGTTCGGCGACGTCGTCGAGCTGGGCGTGGCGCAGGGCATCTTCCTCACCCCCTACCCGGACGACGCCCGGCGCGCGGTGATCGCCATGTGCAATGCCATCGGGGAGTGGTTCCAGTCCGAGGGACCCGTATCCGTGGACGAGTTGGTGGAGCGGTACGTGGCCCTGGCGCTGACGGTGGTCGAGTACCGCCCGCGCGCGGTACGCCGACCCGCGCGCGCCTGACACCGAAGCCGCGTCACCCCGCGGGGGCGGCCGTCACATGCGGCGATCCGTCGTCGTCCAGGAACTCGATCACCGCGAGAGCGATGAGCGCGCAAAGAGCGATCCACACGATGACGACGCCCGTCGGACGGTCCCACACCAGCATGATCACGCCAGACACGGCGACGACCGTCCAGTTGAGCGACGTCTTCGCCCGGTGCACCCACGCGCCCACCGGCCCGCCGGTGAGGCCCGCCGCGTCGCGCACCGCGCCGATCCCGCCGCGCCACATGGCCTTGACCCGGGTCGCCGCACCGCCGTCGCCGCTCAGCCAGGCCGCGAGCGCCACCACGATGCCGACGGTGATCAGCATGCGCACCGTCGTCCGCAGGAACCGCACGAGCGCGTCGTAAACGGCGCCGGCGGCCGGCTGCGACACCTCGGAGGGCAGCCCGTCGAGATAGAACGCGCGGAACGCCCACAGACCGATGCCGAGGATCGCGGCGCCCACCGCGATCGCGATCCCGGCCGCCACCAGCGCGCGCCGCCTGCGGACGGCCAGGAGGACGGCGCAGGCGGCGAGGACCAGGGTGATGACGGGCAGCCAGACCCCCATGAGCTGGAGCAGCCGGAAGCCCTTCTTGATCTTGCCGATGGAGTCGGACGTCATGACAGTGAAGTCGGTGTGCACATCGGGGATCTTTGAGGCGACCTTGAGGCCGCGGTCGACGAGCCGGTGCTTCGCCTCGTCGATGACGGGCGCCAGGTCGATCGTCACCGCGTTGTTCGTGAGCTTGACGGCGCCGCCGCCGCTCCCGGTCAGCGCCTTGTCGACCGCCATGTGCACGCGCCGGTTGAGGCCGGTCCACAGCTTCTCGAACGAGTCGCTCGACACGAACTTCTGGACGGTGTTGTGCACAAAGCCGCTGAGTCCGCTGGTGAGCGGGCCGCTCAGGGTGCCCAGTGCCTTTTCGAGCCTCGGCCGGTCGGCGGGTGCCACGTCTTTGAGGAGCGCCTTGAGATCGATGTGCTCCATGACGACGTTCGTGACGCGGTTCGTGACGGCCGCCTGGACATCGGGATCGGAAGCGAGCGGCTTCATCGTCGCCACATAGCGATCCGTGTCGCCGACGATGTCGCTGGCCCAGGTCGCGACCGCGCTGAGCGGCGTCAGGATCGCCACGAGGACGATCAGGAGGCCGGCGAAGAACAAGCGCAGATGGTGCCGGGGCCGGTGCCGGGCCGGCGCCGCGGCCTCCAGCTGAGCGACCCGGGCGCGCAGCGCCGCCATGTCGTCGCTGGTGTCCGCCGGGGGACGGTCGTCACGGTCCGGTGTCATGTACTCATGGGATGCCCTGCGGTGACCGAGGGCCCGCTGGACTAGTGCGTATGGGCGGCCACCGCACCCCGTCACCACCGTCACGGAGTGACGATCGCGAAGTCCGGATCGTTCTCGTCGAGGACCGAGAGCAGGGTGTCGAGGGCGCCCAGGTCGCCCGAGTGATAGACGCCGTGGAGACCCTTCCCGGCCAGCAGGGTGAGGAGTTGGGGCTTCGTCAGCGTGAGGGAGAGGTCCGCGCTGTCGGCGGGCCGGGTCGTACGGGTGTGGACCAGGACACCGTTGTGCAGCGTCATGCGGTACATCTCGCCCAGATCCGACAGATGCCAGTGCAGGGTGAGCGAGTGGTCCCACGCCCTGGGCCCGTCGACCCGGACCGCGAGCGAGTCGAAGAGCTGCTCGACGTTCAGCGCGTCGTCCATGCTGCCGCCGCCGATGCTGGTCGCCTTGATCTCGCCGCGCAGCTCCTGGGCGCCGGTGAGGTAGCAGTTGCGCCAGGTCGCGCACTCCGCGCCGTGCGCGAGCCGTTCGAAGGTCTCCGCGAGCATCTCCTTGGCGTCAGCGCTGTCCGGCGCGGCGAACACGGCGTGCTTCAGGAGCTGGGCGGCGAACCGCAGATCGCCCTCCTCCAGGTACGTACGCGCCTTGCCGAGCACCGCTTCGAGCCCGCCCATGCAGTCGACATAGCGTTCGGCGGTCTCGGTGGGCGGGTGCTCCCACAGGGATGCGGGATTGCCGTCGTACCAGCCCATGTAACGCTGGTAGATGGCCTTCACGTTGTGGCTGACGGAGCCGTAGTAGCCGCGCGCGTGCCAGGCCGCGGAGAGCGCGGGCGGCAGCTCGATCAGCTCGGCGATCTCCGCCCCCGTGTACCCCTGGTTGAGCAGCCGCAGCGTCTGGTCGTGCAGATACGCGTACAGGTCTCGCTGCTCGGCGAGGAACGACCTGATGCGGTCCGAGCCCCAGGTCGGCCAGTGGTGCGAGGCGAACAGGACGTCCGCGTCGTGGCCGAAGAGCTCGATGGCCTCGTTGAGGTAGCGGGCCCAGATCCGGGCGTCGCGGACCACTGCGCCGCGCAGGGTCAGGATGTTGTGCAGGTTGTGCGTGGCGTTCTCGGCCAAGCACAGGGCGCGCCGCTGCGGCAGCAGGAAGTTCATCTCCGACGGCGCCTCGGTGCCCGGCGTCATCTGGAAGCGGAACACGACGCCGTCGAGGGTCAGTTCCTGTCCCGTGTGCCGGACCTCGACCGTGGGCGCCACCAGCCCCGCGGTGCCGGTGGACGCGGTGAAGCCGAGCCCCATGCCCACGAGACCCTCGGGCCCGCGCTCCAGGTTCGCGCCCGAGTAGTAGGTGCCGCGGCGCAGCATCGCCGCACCCGCGTACACGTTCTCGGCGACGGAGTGCCCCATGAAGCCCTGCGGAGCGATCACGGGGACGTCGTCGTCGGCTCCGATGACGCCGAGCACACCGCCGAAGTGGTCGAGGTGGGAGTGGGTGAACACGACGGCGGCGACGGGCCGTTCGCCGCGCTGCGACCGGTAGAGCTCCAGCGCGGCGGCCGCCGTCTCCGCGGAGGCGAGCGGGTCGACGACCACGACGCCGTGGTCGCCCTCGATCAGCGTCATGTTGGAGAGGTCGAACCCGCGTGCCTGGAAGACGCCCTCGGTCACCTCGAACAGGCCTGCCCGCGCGCACAGTTGGGACTGCCGCCAAAGGTTCGGGTGCACGGTGTCGGGACAGTCCTCGTCGAGGAACGCCGTGTCGTCGAAGTTCCACACGACGCGCCCGTCCTCGGCCGTGACCGTCGAGGAGAGCGGCGGAGAGACAAGGCCCCGGTCGGCCTCCTCGAAGTCGGACCGGTCGGCGAAGTCGGGGGCGGAGTCGGGGGTGTCGGAGGTGGTCACTTCGGTCTCCCAGGGATGGTGTCAGCGGCGCGCTTCAGTGCCGTACGCGCGCAGGAACAGTGCCACCACCTGCGCCATGTGCTCGATCTCGGAGGGGTCCACGCTCTCGTCGGCCCGCGGACCCGCCACCGACGCGGTCGTCATCAGCGCCGGCGTCCCCCACGTCACGGCGGCGCCGTGACCGGTGCCGCTGTCCTCGTCCGCGGTCTCGGTTCGTCGGACGGGACATCCATGGTGGTCATACGGGCCCTCCCAGGTCGCGTCGTTGCACAAAATTGGCATAGCTTGTGCCGGTTCGCACCTGCTGTCGGGTCGGCCCGTACGCACGAGGGGTGCGGCGGGACCCGATCCGCGCCGTCCCCGGACCGTCAGCCCTCGGTCAGATGCCGCACCAGCACCGGCACATGGCTGTGCTCGATGTCCTTGACCGAGGTGACCAGCGTGACCGTGCCCGTACGGGCCAGCGCGTGCAGCTTGTCCGTCAGCTCCACGCGGTCGGGCTCCGCGAGCTCGTCGCGGTAGCGGCGCTCGAACTCCGGGAAGCGGGATGCGCGGTCCTCGTGGTACCAGGAGCGCAGCGCGGAGGACGGCGTCAGGTCCTTCATCCACTCCTGGACGTCGGCCCGCTCCTTGGAGACGCCGCGCGGCCACAGGCGGTCCACCAGGACCCGTGTTCCGTCGTCCGCCGACGGCGGATCGTAGACCCAGCGGACGCGGAAGCCTGGTTCGGAGCTCTTGGAGCGTTCTGTCATGGCCCAATGGTGCGGAGTTTCCCGGCTTCGTGTCCGCGGTCGTGCGCCGCTTCGGCGACGGTCCCCGGATGCCGCAGGCGTACGTCGTTCGCCTCACCCGAGTGGCGGGCGCGCCGACGTCGTGTGAACAGTCGGACATGACGCACGCACCGCACGAACCCCGAACCCCGGCGGCCGAAGAGACCCGCGAAGAGCGCACTACGCCGCCCGAGGGTCCCCTCGGGCGCCTGGCTCAATCCGCATGGCAGGTAGTGCTTCTGGCAGGCACAGCCGCCCTGATCCTGGGCGTACTGGTCCTGGTCTGGCCCGGGGCGTCCCTGTTCGCCGCCGGAGTGCTCTTCGGCGTGTATCTCCTGGTCACCGGCGTCTTCCAGGTGGTGGCCGCGTTCGGCACGCATGTCACCACCGGGCTGCGCGTGATGGCCTTCATCAGCGGCGCGCTGTCGATCCTGCTCGGCCTGTTCTGCTTCCGCGGGGCGACGCAGTCGATCCTGCTGCTCGCGCTGTGGATCGGTATCGGCTGGCTGTTCCGCGGCATCACCCAGACCGTCGCGGCCGTCTCCGACGAGGCGATGCCGGCGCGCGGCTGGCAGATCTTCCTCGGCGTCGTGAGCGCGCTGGCCGGTGTGGTCCTGATCGTCTCGCCGTTCCAGTCCGTCGCCGTACTCACCCTGGTCGGCGGTTGCTGGCTGCTGGCGGTCGGCGTCGTGGAGATCGTCACGGCGTTCCAGCTGCGAAGCAAGGCGAAGCGGATTCCGCAGGGGATGTGACGGGGCTTCTGAAGGCCGATACGCGCGCGCCGGGCGCCCGCATCGGGCCGCCCGGCGTGACGGCTGCGGTCTGTCGGTGACGGTCAGACCGCGACCGTCTCCTCCATCTCTTCCTCTGCCGCCTCTCCCTGTGCTGCCTCCGTGGAGCGGGCAGGCGCCTGAGTCACGCTGTGCGCGGCGTGCTGCCGGGGATCGACCGCGACCTCGACGGCACGGCGCCGCCGCTCCGTGAGCGCGGCAAGCCCCATCACGGCCAGGCCGACGACGAACCAGACGGCCAGTGTCCACACGTTCCTGGCCAGGTCGTGGCTGCCGAAGTAGAGCAGGCTGCGCGAGCCCTCGACGAAGCCGGCGCCGTTCCAGAAGGCGTGCAGGGTGCCGAAGAAGCCGTTCTGCAGCTCGGGCCGGTAGAGGCCGCCGGAGCTGGTGAAGTTCAGCATCACGAACAACACCATGAGCGCGAGCGTCGTCCACCGCTTCAGGAACGTGTGCAGACCCACGCCGATGAACAGAATGCCCGCCGAGTAGAGCCAGGACATGGCCCACATGCCCCACAGGCCGTGGTGGGCCAGGTGGAACACGGGTCCCGCGAGAGCCGCGCCGACGAGGCTGACCACGCCGGACACACCGACCACGAGCGCGGCCCGCGTCCGCATCGACAGGGCGGAACCCGCCGCGCCGACCACGGCCACCGACGCGTACGAGCCGATGCTCAGCGCCACCAGCAGGAAGAACAGGCCCTGGCCCGTCGGGTCGTCCGAGACGGTCGGGGTCACGTCCGTCACCTTGAGCGGCACGCCCTGCTGCGTGGCGACGGGGGTGAAGATCTTCTCGGCGGTGATCGCGCTCATGTCGGAACCGGCGGTGGCGACGATCAGCTCGGGGGACTTCGCACTCAGGACGTACGCGCCGTCGATGTCACGGGACTGAAGCTGCTCCACGGCCGCCGGGCGGCTGTCGAGCGTACGGACGTCGAGCGCGTCGCCGGCCTTGTCCTTCACCGTCTGGGCGAAGACCTTCGCCTCGGGCCCCGCCCCGACGACCGCCACCGGCAGATGGTGCGGCTCGGGCGCCACGAAGGCCCCCATGTAGGCGAGCCCCATGCCCAGGCACATCAGCAGCGGGGTGATGAGGTGGGTCAGGACATGGCGCAGCGCCGGATTCCGCACGCCGTGCACGGCGCCCGCGGACTCGGAGCGGTGTGCCTGGTGATCGGCGGGCATGGGCAGGACCTCCAGCCGGGTGGGTTGGTGTTTACAACCTTTCACGTTGTACCGTACAACTATCTTGGCCGGATGGGGTACGGGGGAGGGTGTGACGGTGGCCACCGCGGCCCCGCGGCGGCCACCGCGCGTGCCTTCAGCTCTGCTGGAGCTCGAGCTGGTACTCGTACGTCCGGTGCGTCGGCACGTAGCCGAGTCCGTCGTTCACGGCGCGCATGTGCGTGTTGCTGTCGGCGGTGTCCGTGAGCAGGCCCCCGAGCTTCGGGTGGCGGCCGCGGGCGCGGAGAACGGCCTCGGCCTTCATCCAGCGCGCGAGGCCGTGGCCGCGGTGCTCGGGCAGCACGCCCGTGCCGTAGTGCTGTCCGTCGCCCGTGCCGTCGCCGGGGACGACGAGCTCGGTGAACCCCACAACGGTGCCGTCAAAGGCGTCGACCGCCGCGACCGTGTCGAGGTGTTCGCCGCGCTGCTCGACCGCCTTGGCCACCGCGCGGACGCGGTCCACGTCCCACGCGACCGTCCCGTAGTCGGTGTCGTCCATGGGCATGTCGTCCATGGCGCGACGCGACGCGGCGAACGTCGCGGCCAGGTGGTCCGGAACCGTCCCTTCCCAGGAGACGAGCCGGTATCCGGGGTGCTCCGCGCGCGCCGTCCGCGTGAGGGCCGGGATGTCCGCGTCCGCGAGCGGGAGTCGCGCGTACGTCAGGTTCAGCACGCGGCGGAACCCTCGCGCGGCCAGGAACAGGTCCGCGGGTGAGCCGTCGTCGGCCGGGGCGGTGAGCGAGCGGCGCCCGTCGTCCTTCGCGGCCGTCACCGCCGCGTCGAGGAGCCGGGTGCCGGCGCCGCGACGCCGTTCCGCGGGATGGACCTGGAGGGCCAGCTGGGCGAGATGCCGCTGCCCGTCCCGGTCGATGAGCCGCAGGAACGCGGACCCGACGGGGTTCCCGTCGGTGTCGGACGCCAGCCAGGCGAGGCGGCGGACGTCCGGACCGCCGGCCGGATCGGTCAGCGGTGTGAGGTGCAGCGACAAGAGGGCTCCCTGTACGGAGAGTTGAGGACGCGGCCGAACCTAACCGCGTGGGCTCGAGCCCCGCAAAGGAATTGACCACGCATCGGCTCGGCGCCGGAACCGTCCGCTCGCGCCCATTCCCTATTTCTGAAACGAGTTCTACTGTGTGCGCCGTCAGGACCGGGACCCGGTGTACCAGCGACCGCCAGGAGGGGCCGTGCACCTCGAATACACGCCCGAGCAACAGCAGTTGCGCGCGGAGCTGCGCGCCTACTTCGCGGAGCTGGTGCCCGACAACGCCTACGCCCGCTACGAGGATCCGGCCGCGCAGAAGCGGTTCTACCGCGAGACGGTGCGCCGGCTCGGCACCGACGGGTGGCTCGGCGTCGGGTGGCCGAAGGAGTACGGCGGGCGCGGCCTGACGCCCATGGAACAGTTCATCTTCTTCGACGAGGCCGCGCAGGCGGGCGTGCCCCTGCCGCTCATGGCGCTCAACACCGTCGGCCCCACGATCATGCAGTACGGCAGCGACGAGCAGAAGGCGTACTTCCTGCCGAGGATCCTCTCCGGGGAGCTCGACTTCGCCATCGGCTACAGCGAGCCCGACGCGGGCACCGACCTCGCCGCGCTCAAGACGCGGGCGGTGCGCGACGGGGACGAGGCCACCGGCCACTACACGGTGAACGGGCAGAAGATCTGGACGACCAACGGCGACACGGCCGACTGGGTGTGGCTCGCCGTGCGCACCGACCCGGACGCCCCGCCGCACAAGGGCATCACCATGCTCCTGGTGCCGACGTCGGACCCCGGCTACTCCTGCACCATCATCAACACCCTTGCCTCGCACGACACCACGGCCAGCTACTACGAGAACATCCGCGTTCCCGTCAGCCGCCGCGTCGGTGAGGAGAACAAGGGCTGGCGGCTCATCACGAACCAGCTCAACCACGAGCGCGTGACGCTCGCCGCCCACGGCACCATGGCGATCCGCGCGCTGCGCGACGTGCAGCGCTGGGCCATGGACACCAAGCTCGCCGACGGGCGCCGCGTCATCGACCTCGGCTGGGTGCGCAAGCGCCTCGCCCAGACGCACACCCGGCTCGACGCGATGAAACTCCTCAACTGGCAGATGGTGAACGCCGTCCAGGAAGGCAGCCTCACCCCGCAGGACGCCTCCGCCGTAAAGGTGTACGGCTCCGAGGCGCGCCGCGAGGCGTACGCCTGGCTGATGGAGGTCGTCGCCGCGGCGGGAGCGCTCAAGGAGGGCTCGGCGGGCGCCGTCCTGCACGGCGAACTCGAACGCGGCTACCGCTCAGCCGTGATCTTCACGTTCGGCGGCGGCAACAACGAGATCCAGCGCGAGATCATCTCCTGGATAGGCCTGGGCATGCCCCGCGTCCGCCGTTGAGGCGCCTGCGACTGGGCGTTCTAGTCGGCCTATAGGCAAGATGAATGGCATCGGTCCGGACAGGTGGCGCACGAGGGAGCGAGTCAAGTCTCGGGCCTGTCGCTTCAGTCCTGGGGACTCACGCCGGTGTGGAGCGGCCATCTGGCCGCCGGCGCTGACGGCCTTCGTTCGCCTCGCCGGAAGAGCGACCGTCCCACCGACGTCCGGGCGCCGCGAACCCGGACGCTCCGGCGCAGGACACTATGCGGGGACGCCCTGGGGGACGGTGTGCGCTTCCGCCGACCACTGCTGGTTGCGGACCAGGTCCTGGTACTGCGGGCAGCGTGCGAGCAGTTCGGGGTGCGTTCCGGCGTCCAGAGCGCGGCCGGACTCCATGACGAGTACATGGTCGGCGTGCTGGACGGTGGAGAGCCGGTGGGCGACGACCACCACGGCTCGGTCCTGGGCGAGTTGGGTGACCAGATCGCGCAGCCGCTGCTCGTTGATGCTGTCCAGTTGCGACGTCGGTTCGTCCAGCAGGACCACGTCGGCGTCGGTGAGGAGGGCGCGGGCCAGGGCGAGGCGCTGGCGCTGGCCGCCGGAGAGGTCGGTGGGGCGTCCGAGGGTGGTGTCGAGGCCGTCCGGGAGCCGCAGGACCTCGTCGCGCAGGGCCACGGCATCGAGGGCGTCCAGCAGGGCGTCGTCGCCGAGGAGGGTGTCGCTGCCGAGCAGCAGGTTGTCGCGGACGGTGCCTTCGAGCAGGGTGAAGGTTTGGTCGACGTAGGCCACCCGGCGTCGCAGGTCGTCCAGCGGCCAGTCGTCCACGTCGTGGCCCAGGACGCGGATCGTGCCGTGGTCGGAGTGCATGAAGCGTTCGACCAGGGTCAGGACGGTGGACTTACCGGCGCCGGAGTGCCCGACGAGGGCGGTGAGACCACGTCGGGGGGCGGAGAAGGTCAGGTCTTCCAGGATGGGTTCGCCGTCGTAGGCGAAGGCCACGTCGGCGAACTCGACGCCGGGGGCGCCCTGAACGGGGACCGGGCTGGTGGTGGCCGTGCCGGAAGCCTCCTGCGGCAGGGAGAGCAGGTCGTCGAAGCGTGAGCGTGCGGCGAGGCCGGCCTGGAGTTGGCTGATGCTGGAGGCGACGACGGCGACCGGGGCGACGAGTTGGAGCAGGAAGAGGAGGAAGGCGATGAAGTCCGGCACGGTCAGGTCGCCGGAGGCCATGCGGGCACCGCCGCCGAGGATGATGCTGACGAGCGCGATCTGCTGCCCCAGGCCCATCACCGGGCCGATGAGGGACTGAAGGCGGGCGCTGTGGAGCGTGGAGTCGGTCAGGTCGGAGGCGTCCTGGGCCAGGCCCTGGGTGGTGAGGGCTTCCGCGCGGTAGGCCTTGATCGTGGGCAGGGACGCGAGCGTGGCGGTGAAACGCTGGGCGAGTTCGCCCAGGGCGGTCTGCTGGGCGTTGACGCTGCGGCGCACCCGGACGATGACCAAGCCGATGACGGCGCCCGCCAGCGCGAAGGACCCCACGGTGATCAGCACGAGGACCCAATCCAGGACGCTCATGACGATCAGGGTGGCGATCACGGTGATGACGGACAACGGCAGTTGGATCGCCCCGACGTCGATGACGGAGCGGAGCATCATGGCGTCGGAGGTGACGCGTGCGACGAGGTTGCCGGGGCCCTGTGTACGCACTTCGCGCAGCGGAAGACGCATGGTGTGCTCCATGACGCGGGAGCGCAGGCGCAGGATCATCTTCTCGCCGACCCGGGCGAGCAGGTAACCCGAGACGGTGGCGGCGAGGGCGCCGGCGAGAGCGACGGCGGTCATCAACGTGACCGGCCGGACGAGCCCACCGGTGCCGGAAAGGGATTCGACGAGGTCTCTGACCATCAGAGGCACGACCAGTGTCGCGGCGGCGGATATCAGCGCCAGCAGGGCTGCGACGGCCAATGGGAGGCGGGCGCCGCTGATGAGGTCGGAGCCCAGTCTCAGCCTGGGGGCGGTTTTGTCGCGGGCGACTGACATGCGCTTGTTCCACCTCGTGTGAGAAGAGATCGTGTTCAGCGGTGCGGTGTCCTGGAGTTCGCCGTCCCGGACATATGACGGAGAACGAGAGTCGGCGGGAGGCGCGCTTTCACTGCCATAGCCGAGATACCGGCAATGGCGGCGACCGCGAGTAGGGCACCGTCCTTCCAGGACGGGTGCTGTATGCGACCGGAGGCCGTTCTGGTGAAGCACGAATTCCTCTGCGGTGGCATGACGAAAACCCGTCTCCGTCGTCCGCGCTCGAGCTGAGTCAGTCCACCACACGCTCGCGCGGCAAAGTAACTCCTATCCTTGGTCCGCCGGGGCCAACTGCCGTACTCCGTTGGCCCTCCAATAGTTTGGCGCAGGTGGCAGCGCCGCAAAGTTGGTGCCGAGGAAGGGATTCTTCTGCGCGGCGGAGGGTGCCCCCGGGGCAGCCTGTAGCGTGGCCGGGAGTTCATCCGTCCGGCATTTCTCCGGGCGGCGATCGCGGACGGCCGGGGAGAGAGAAGGAACGGGAATGTTCAACAAGAAGGAAGTGCACCTGATCGCGCTCAGCGATCTCGGCGACGCGCGGAACGCGGTGCGCCAGGCCCTGTCGGATGCTGCCGCCGACGAGGCTCCCGGGCTGCGGAGGGCCGCGCAGATCCTGGACGAGCTGGCGGAGCGGGACGGGGAGCCGCGGGTGCGGTGGGCCCGGGGGATCCTGGAGCGCGACGGCGTGGACCCCGTCGCCCACGAGGTGGCGGCGATACGGGCCCTGCGTCAGGAACTGCCGGGGCTGAGCCTGGTGGCCGCCACCGAGCTGGCGCGGGAGGCGAAGCTCGCCCAGCAGGCGTGACGTCCGCCTGTCGTAGGTGACGCGTGCTCAGGGTCGGCGTTCACCTGCCCACTTGCGCTGACGAGGGCCCCGCCGGGATCCGTTCCCGGCGGGGCCCTCGTGTCCCCGAATCGCCGAGACGGAAACTACTTGCCAAATTGGAAAGTAGATGCCAGCCTGGCATGAGTAAGCGCACCTCGTCGTACGGAAGCCGGAGAACCCATGAACACCTCAGGAGCGATGCGGCCCAGCGCCGAGTCCGCCGCAGCGGCGCTGCGTACCGCGCGGGCCGCCGAGAACGCGGCACGGCAGTCGGCGCGGTCGGTGCCGGCCTGGTATCCCGCCGCCCACGGCCTGCTGCTCGCCGCGGCCATGAGCGGCTTCGGCCTGGCGCGGGTATGGCCCCGGTGGCAGGGCTGGATCCTCGCGGCCGCACTGCTCTGCGCGGGCGCCTTCCTCGTGGTGACCTGGAGGGTGCAGCACGCCTCCGGAGTCGCACCGTGGTTCGCCCGGCGCGAGCACGGGACCGCGTGGCGCGCGTGGGTCCTGCCCTTGATCCCCTTCGCCGCGGGCCTGGTGGGGGCCCTCCTCTTCGGTACGGCCGGAGCGTTCGCCGGATTCGGCGTGGTGGCCGGCGCGGTGTCCTGGCTGCAGGCCGGCCGCGGGCGCGCCGGTGCCCAGGAGGCGTCGTGACCGACGCGGGCCCGCCCGGCCTGGACAAGGAGATCCACCACCCCACCCGGCTGACGGTGGCCGCGTTCCTCTCCAGTTGCGCCGAGGCCGAGTTCAGCACAGTGCGGGACTACTGCGGGGTCACCGATTCCGTACTGAGCAAGACGGTCGCCGCGCTGGAGAAGGCCGGCTACGTGAGTGTCCGCAAGGGCTACTTCGGCAAGCGGCCCCGCACCTGGGTCGCTCTCACCCAGACCGGCCGCAAGAGGCTCGCCGCGCACCTGGCCGCCCTGGAGGCGCTGGCCGAAGCCGCCCGCCGGGCCGGAGCCGAGGCGCCGGGCGCCGGTGGTGCCGAAGGGGAGCGGACATAGAAATGCCGCTGGGCGCCTGAAGGGGCACAGGCGCCCAGCGGTGGAGCACTGCCTGCGAGCAGGCAGGTGGTTCAGCAGCCCCAGTGCGCCGTGGCCGAGACGCCGGCACCGGAGATGGCGCTGACAGCCGCGCCGCAGCCGCCGCTGGAGCCACCGATGAAGCTGAGGATGCTCGGGGTGGTGGCGGGGGCGTCGGCCGAGGCGCTGGCGCCGAACTCCTCGGCGTTGGTGTAGGCGGTGTAGCCGGCGAGGAGCTGGTCTGCGGTGTTCATGAGATTCCTTTACTGAATCCAACGAGATGGGCCGGATCTTTCCTGCCCGAGATCCATTCGATCACATTTCCCGGTGGCGCGACCGCGGAAATCTTATGCATATTTGGCAATGTCGGCTTCGCGACCTGCGCTTTCCGCAGCGGAACCCAACCTCGTTGCGCACATATCGCGGCGGGAAAGTTGGGGCCGCACCCCCCCAGCAGTAATCGCCCGGTTCCGCATAACGCAGAAGTGGGTGTCCGCCTGTTACGGCGGACACCCACTTGGTCAATCAGTGATGCTGGGTCAGCAGCCCCATGCCTTGGTGCTAGCGATGCTGCCGGCGGACGCACCGAGGGAGAAGTAGACGCACTCAGGGGAGGAAACGGTGACGGTGGGCGTCGTTGCCGGGGCCTGGGCCTCCGCGCTGGCGCCGAACTCCTGGGCGTTGGTGTAGGCGGTGTAGCCGGTCAGGAGCTGGTCTGCGGTGTTCATGACGTTCCTTCGATGAGTGAGGTGTGGAGCGAGGGCTTTCCCGCTCTGCATCCATTCGACCGCACATTCCGTCGTCCGCGCTACGAGAAAATTATCAGAGACTTTGCCAGGACCCACGCGGCCTGCGAAATTCTCGCCCGATCCACAGGAAATGGCTCACACTTCCGTCTTTTCAAAATTGGGAACGGCCCATCCGGGGAAACCACCCCGGGAACGCGAAACCCCCCACCGCGGAGTGGGGGGGTTTTGGACGGGGTGTGCGGACGGCGGTCATCCGGGCTCCGGATGGCGCCGCGGGTAGCTCCTGAGGGCCTGCCATACGTTCAGTTCGAGGCAGACCTCGCCCAGTGCGCTCTTCAGCTCGGCCGCCTCGGCCTCGAGCAGGCTTTCGCGCGGCGGCGGCCGGTGGGCCGCGCTCCCCTGGAGTTCGCGCAGTCCTCCTGCGATGAACGCCTCACGCCAGTCCAGCAGGGACTGTTCGCAGAGGTGGGCGTGCCGTCCGGCGGCTTCCCCGACGGTCTCGCGGCCGGACAGCACGCTCAGGACGATGCCGGCCTTGTCTTCGGCCGTCAGTGCCGGCGGGACGGGGTGCGGGGTGTGGTTCATCGGCTCACCGACCCGTGGTCATGCCAGGCCGATTCCCGGCAGTACGGGAGAGTCCAGATTCCGGGCGGGCATGAGCGGGTCCACGCCGGCGTTGAGGTACGCCTCGGCGATGAGGGCCTCGCGCGAACCGCCGTCGGCTCGCACGGCATGTCTCACCAATGCCTCGGCCAGTACCTGGCAGCGATGTTCCCCGAAGCTGAGTCTGTCCTTGCCCGAACGCGGGTCGTCCGGCTCCCAGGCTGCGCCCACTCCGTCGGCGATCCGGCGGACGAACGGCGAGGTGGCGTCGCCCAGTCCGGGCAGGTCCCGGACGGATGCGGCGATGTCGGCGGCCGCGTGCCAGGCGTCGGAGCCGAGGTACACCACCAGCGCGTCACGGCGCGGGAAGTGCTTCAGCGACGAGGTGACCTTGGCCCGGTAACGCAGGCGCAGCGCCTCCAGTTGGGACAGCACCGTGCCCCAGGCCTCGGGTGCCGCCTCGGCGTGGGTCAGGTGGAAGTACAGGCGCAGCATCGGGGAGCCGCCGACGCGTCCGCGGGAGCCGTCGGTCAGGAAGAACCCGGTCGACAGGGAGGGGCGCGGTGCGGGGATGCGCAGGGTGACCCGCGCGGTAGCGGCGTCCGGCCGGTGGCCGGTGATGCTGTCGCGCGGGACCTGGACGCGCAGGCCGTCGAGTTGGACGATCACGGTGTCCGGCCGGGAGCCGTCGCCGAGCACGGTGGCCGGGACGAGGCTGGTGCGGTGCGGCATCGCGGCGAAGAGCTGCTGGTCGAACGCGTCGTCGCGCAGGCTGCGCTGCCGGGCGGTGTCGTCCTGGTCCTCCATCCCGGCGTGCAGGTCCTGGTAAAAGAGGTCACCGAGCTGCTTGGCGAGGGCGCCGGGGGTCTTGGCGTCCAGTTCCTTCTCGCCGACGGCGGCGGTCAGGCCGTCTGCGGCGACCTCGGTCCTGGCCAGTGCTGTCGAGATCACAGGGGCGATGAGGCCCAGGGCGGTCGTCATGAGGTGCCTTCCAGACCGAGTACGGAGGTGAAGTTCTGCGGGGCCAGCAGGACGGTCCGTCCGATGCCGGCGGCCGCGCGGTCGCCGGCCGACAGCCGGGTGCCGAACTTGGCGCCGGCGAGCATGCGGTCGATCATGTGCCACCCGGTGAAGGCGGCGACACGGGTGGTGAAGCCGTCGTCCAGGGTGGGGCGCGTCTCGCGGTACCCGGCCCAGAAGGATTCGATGCGCGGGCGCAGGCGGTCGATCTCGCGCGCGCCGTGGGTGAGGATGTCCTCGTGCGTCGCTTCGCGGCCGAATGTGTTGCCGGGGTCCTCGCTGATGGACTTCGGGATGCCCTGGATCACCCGGTAGAGCCACTCGCCGGCGAACCCGCCGATGTCGCGGGCGGCGTCGCCGGACCGCAGTTCCTCCCAGTCGGTCAGGTAGAGGTCGTCGGCGGCCAGGAGGTACTGGTCCAGGCGGATGTCGCCGTGCGTAGGCACCTGGGGCGCGGCGGTTTCGCGGCGGCGCAGCTCGTGCAGGGCTGCGGCCAGCTCGGCGTCCGACTGGAGCAGGGACCACGATTCGATCTCGGCGAAGGCCGAGTGGATGAAGACGGGCAGCGACAGAGCGTCGAAGTGGTCCATCGACGGGGACGGGTGGGGGTCGTCGTCCAAGGTGCCGGGTTCGAGCGGCAGCGTGTGCAGGATGCCGAGGATGCGGCCGGCCCGGCGGCACAGGGCGTCGTCGAAGGCGTCGTCGGTCGAGAGCTCGAAACCCGACTGGGCGTCCTCCAGGCGGGTGAAGGCCACCAGACGGTGTTCCTCGTCGGAGCCGAGGAGTTCAGGACCCCGCAGTTCGCTGCCGTTCAGGCGTGACGCGATCGTTTCGAAGGCCAGGATGCGGTGGTAGCGCCGCAGGACGTCGGCCGGGTCGCCGCCGCCGACCCGCTTGACGAAGACCTTCGCGCCGGTGGTGGTGGTGCCGGCCCAGTTGTCGTTGCGGCCGATGTGGGCGACGACGGTGTCCGCGTCGAAGGAACCCAGCCCGAGCCGGCCGAGGAACGCCTCCACTTCGGGAGCCTTGTCCAGGTGGACCGGATCGAAGCGGACGCGGGTCGGGAGGGGCTTCGATTCTTGATCTGTAATCACGATCACGGAGCGTAGGAAGCGTCCGCGGTCGCCGACAACAGATGGCTCACTATCGCGTCATTCTTGGGTGGGGGCGGACCGGGGCACCGAGGAGACGCGCCGTCAGCAGCGGTGCGGGCGGGGCTTTCCGGACCAAAGTAACCGGTTATCTGCGGCCTTCTTGGCATCGCCGAGGTCCCCTAAGGTACCGGGCATGCCCCCTGAGAACCTGCACCGTTTCACGCTGCCCAACGGCCTGCGGGTCGTCCTGTACTCGATATCCGGAGTTCCGGCGGTGGGCGTCAGCGTGCATTACGACGTCGGTTTCCGGTCCGAGCCCCGGGGGCGTTCCGGCTTCGCCCATCTCTTCGAGCATCTGATGTTCCAGGGCAGCGAGAGCGTGGCCAGGACCGAGCACTTCGGTCATGTGCAGGCGGCCGGCGGTACCGCCAATGGATCGACGCACCAGGACTACACGGATTTTTACCAGGTGGTTCCGTCCGCCGCACTGGAGCGCGTTCTCTTCCTGGAAGCCGACCGGATGCGTGCCCCGAAACTGACGGAGGACAACCTGCGGACCCAGGTGAACGTGGTCAAGGAGGAGATCCGCCTCAACGTCATGAACAAACCCTACGGCGGCTTCCCCTGGACCGTGCTGCCCGGACTGCTCTTCAGGACCTATCCCAACGCACACAACGGCTATGGCGATTTCACCGACCTGGAACAGGCCACGGTCGAGGAATGCGCCGCGTTCTTCGACCGTTACTACGCGCCGGGCAACGCGGTGCTGACCATCGCGGGTGACATCGACCCGGGCCGAGCGGCCGAGCTGGTCCACAGGCACTTCCACGACGTCCCGGCACGGCGCCCGCCGGTTCCGGTCGACCTGAGCGAGCGGGCACCCGAGCGCGAACTGCGGGGCGGCCACGCCGACCCGCACGCGCCGATGCCGGCCACCGCGGTCGGCTACCGCATGCCGGATCCGAACAGCGACCTGGACGCCTACCTGGCGCACATGGTGCTGTGCGTGGTGCTCACCGGTGCGGGCGAGTCGTCAAGGCTCCGGCGGCGGATGATCCACGGCCCCTCGCCCCTGGTGACCGATGTGAGCACCGGCTGCGGGCTGTTCGGCGCGCTGGAGGCCCGGGCTCCCGAGACGTTCCTGTGCGTGGCGACACATCCGCGGGAGACCGCGACGGACCAGTTGCTGGAGGTGCTGGACCAGGAGCTCGCGGCGCTGGCGACGCAGGGCCCCACTGAGGAGGAGCTGGCGCGGGCCACGGCCCTCAGCAGCGTGGGAATGCACCGCAAGTACGACATGCTGCCGGCTCGTACCCGCGCCCTGGGGGCGCAGGAGGTGCTGTTCGGCAAGGCCGAGCTCGTCGGTGAACTGCCCGGCCGGCTCGCCCGCGTGAGCGCGCGGGACCTGGCGCAGGCCGCCGCGTCCCTGCGGCCGGACGCGCGCGCCGTGCTGAGTCTGCACCCCGCCGCGTCACCGTCCCTCCACCCGATCCTGTCAGGAAGCTGACCCGTGACCGTCACCTCGTTGGTCCCCTCCCCGGCCGGGGAGCCCGCCCGTGCCCATCGCAGCGCCGAGGAGATCGGCCGTACCGCGGCCGGAGCGCGCGCGCTGCCGCCGCTGGAGGCCCGCCGCGGCCACCGTCTGCCGGCGATGGCCGACACCGTGTTGCCCAACGGCCTGCGGGTGATCGCGGCCCGGCAGCCCTCCTCCCCGATGGTCGAACTGCGGATGTCGGTGCCCTTCGGCGGCGCCACCTTCGCGCACGCGGCCACGGCCGAAGTCCTGGCCACCGTCCTGTTCCGGCCCGGGCGCGGCAAAGGGGCGGGCCGGGAAGCCCAAATGGCCCGGCACGGCGTCACGCTGACCGCCCACCGCTCCTCGCGGTGGCTGCAGGTGTCGGGGTCCGCGCCCGGTCATGCCCTCGACACCCTGGTGGGCGCGCTGGCCGACGCGGTCACCGAGGAAAGCGCGGACGAGGCGGAGATCGGGCCGGTACGCGAGCGGATGGTGCGGCAGATCGCGTTGATCCGCGCGCAGCCGCAGGTGGTCGCGCAGGAGGCCCTGGTGACGCACTGCTACGGCGCAGTGCCGGCGCTGCAGGAAGTGCCCTTTGCCGAACCGGTCGCCGCGGTCACCGGCGCGGCGGTGCGGGCCCTGCACCGCGAGCGACTGCGCCCGCGGGGCACGGTGCTGGTGCTGGTGGGGGACCTCGATCCGGAGGGGGCGGTGGAGTCGGTGGCCGCGGCCACGAGCTCTTGGCGCGCGGGCGGGCCCTTGCCGGCACCCTTGCCGCTGCCGCCGCTGCGCGCCGGTCGTGTTGCTTTGGCGCCACGGGCTGAGGCGGTGCAGTCGCAGATCAAGCTCGTGCGGCCGGCGGTGGCACGCACCGATGAATGCTTTCCGGCCTTGAGTCTGGCCACGTTGGTGTTCGGGGGGTATTTCTCCTCCCGGCTGGTGACCAACATCCGGGAGGACAAGGGGCTGGCCTACCGTGCGGAGGCGGGGTTCGAGGACCACTTGGACCGCCTCATGCTCACCGTCGACGCCGACACCGCGACGCAGGCGACGGCGACGGCCTACCAGGAGATCCGGGCCGAGCTGGGGCGTCTGACGACCGTGGCACCGTCGGCGGCGGAGGTGGACGCGGCACGCGAGTACACCGTCGGTATGACGATGCTCACCCTGGCGTCCCAGGCCGGTTTCGCCGGCAGTGTGGCCACCGCGGTGTGCCTGGGGCACGAGCCGGAGCGGGTGACGGCCTTCCCCGACCTGCTGCGAGGCGTCACCCGCGACCAGGTCGCCCTAGTGGCCCGGGAGTTCTTCGATCCCGACGCGTTCAGCGGCGTCATCGTCGGGGACACGGAGCGTCTGGCCTCCCGGCTGCGCGCGGTCGGAGGGGTCCAGATCGCGGACGCCGAGGTCGCGAACGGTGCTGCGGTGGAGGCGTGACCGGTCGCGGCCGGGCGGCCTGCCGGTAGCCGTCCGGCTCCGGTGGGCCGGGCGTTTCCTGCCGCCGGGCCACGACGGAAACGGGGACGGGAACATCACATGCGCTACGTTCAAATATGTCCGCAATGTGCAACCTCAAATACGGCCCAAGTTTGTTGCCCTCCATAATGAGCCAGGGATATGATCTTCTTATCGCCAGGCATTCATCGGGCTCCGGACAGTCTTTCGCGGCCCGGTCGCGACGCCTCACCACTGCCACAAAAACGGCAGGACATACGCGAGTTCACAAGAAAGACCTGACCCGTCTTTCCAAGGGGGAAACAAATGGAGCCACCAGAAGTCAGATCGGCATGCGCCCGCACGGACGCCGTCCGTCGCAGGCATTCGGATTCCCGTACATCTTCGTGAACTGCCACGGCCCTGTTTGAGTCGGGTCTTCAGGTCGCCGGTCTGGACCTTGACGCACAGGCGCTGCAGCTCACGCGGGGACAGCCCGACGGAACGGAATGACCGCCGCTCCGCCCGGCACTCCGCCAGATCTACCGCGGGATGCGCACCCAACAGCGCCCCGCGCGTTATGAATTGGAGACAAGAGGCGATGTCACGCCCTCCGGTAATGCCAGCTGCCGAAAAACTGAAGATCGTCCTCGAGGTGTTGTCCGGATCCCGGACGATCGCCGAGGCCGCCCGCCGCGCGGGCGTATCCGAGCAGTCCATCGGAAACTGGAAACGACAGTTCCTCGACGGCGGACGCGCCGGCCTCGAAGGAGGCACGTCCCGCAATGCCCAGCGGGAACGCGACCTCCTTTCCGAGATCACGGAACTGAAGACCGCACTCGGGGAAGCCTACGTCCAGTTGCGCGTACGGCGTAAATCGGGTGAGTACCGCACGGTCCCTTTTCAGACCTCGAAGCCATCAGGGAGAGCGCCGGGATCAACGTCTCGAGGTACTGCCAGATCCTGGGAATCCCTCGGCGCACCTACACGCGCTGGAAGATGAACCACATCCCCGCCCGGCCGGCCCGCCCCGACACGGGTGAGGCCGGTCCGGCCCGCGGATGACCTGTGCCCCCCGGTGGCGTTCGCCACCGGGGGGCACATCGTCGTACGGACGCCGGGCCGCGCCACGGTCAGAGCAGCGCCTGGGCACCCTCGTCGTCGATCAACTCGGCGATCTTCACGGTGTATTCGAGCAGTTCGGGATGCCACCCCATGTACGCGGCGAAGTCATGGGCATGGGTGAACACCCGCAGCACCGCGGCCCGCCCGGCCGCCACCGGATCGGCCGGCGCACCATAGCCGTGGGCCAGGGCGTCCCGAGCGGTGTGGAAGTCGTCCGGGTCCAGGTCCAGACCCGGCGTCCGGCGCAGCAGCGTCATCCGCCATTCGACGAACTCCCCCAGCAGCCAGCCGAAATCGAAGTCGGCGGGACCGCGGGCCACATCCTCACCGGACAGCAGGCAACCGTCATCCGGCGCGTCCCCCACGACCACCGAGCCCAGGCTGGGCCCACCGTGCAGGAAGACCCCGCCGCTCAGGTCGGTGGCCAGGGCGTGGCACCACTCCCGCACCAGGTTCCACCGGGCGGTGCCGAGTTGGCGGCGGATGATGGTGTGGAAGGCCGGCGCGGCTCGCGGCCCGTTGCCCTCGTGCATCCAGGACGCCAGCCGGGCAGGGCCCGGCGGCCCGGAGACGGCCAGGGACGCCGGAACCGCTGTGTGCAGCAGGCGCAGCGCCGCGCCCGTCCCGGACAGGGCTCCGGCCACCAGCCCGGGAGGAAGACCGAGGTCGCGGCCCACGCAGAGTTTCGCCACCGGGACCGGGCCTGGCACCTGGTAGTGCAGGGCGTCGCCGACCGCCTCCGGGAGCGCGAACCGCAGACCGGTCGGGCGCAGCGCCGTGAGCGCGGCGCGCACCGGCGCGTTGGGCGCGCTCAGCGGGACGGGGCGGTCGTCGCCCGGGCGGCGGATCCACACGTAGCCCGGGCCGTGGGGGTGGATGGCGGTGCGCAGGAAGCCGGTGGCGAACTCCTGCACGGCGGACGCGGCCGGCTGCGTCATCGTCCCTCGTCCTCTCCGGGTGAAGGGGCGGCCGCCAGACGGGCCCTGAGCCGTTCCAGGGCGGGGATGACGGCGGGCAGCGGCGTGGCCACGGTGGCGCCCGGGCCGCCGGTCGTCACGCTGTAGCCCGGCTGCGGGGGCACCACGGTCACGTTGGGGCGCTCCGCCAGTGCCGCGACGTGCCGGCGGTAGCCGTACGACTCCGCGCCGCCCGGAGGCAGCGCGGGAGCGACGGCGATGGGCGCCCGGGTGCACTGCAGGGCCAGCAGCAGGGGGGTGTCGGCGGCGCCCAGGGCCAGCCGGCTGACGAAGTTGTAGGTCGCCGGGTGGACGACGATCGCGTCAGGCCATTGGGCGAGCTCGACGTGGGTGGCGCCTTCCTCCGGCTCGTCCGGCCAGACGTCCTGCAGCACCGTTCCGCCCGCGAACGCGGTCAGTGCGTCACGCGTGACGAACCGTTGCGCGGACCGGGTGAGCATGGTGCGTACTTCGATGTCCGGGTACGCGGTCCGCAGCCAGTTGAGCCACATCGGCATGAACATCACCCCGAGGGAGCCGGTGCCCGCGAAGAGCACCCTGCGGGCGCCGAAGTCCGGTGCCGGTCCTTCGGGCGGGGGCGCGTTCTCAGCCATGGAGGCGGTCCAGGGCGGCGAGGATGTCCTGGAGGTCCGTCATGGCGGCGCCCAGACCCTCGATGTGCATGACGCCCGCCGGATTGAGTACGACCTCGTCGACGCCGTTCTGACGGTAGCGGTGGAGTTCGGCGGCGATCTCGTCGGGCGTTCCGGCGACGAACACCCCTGCCTCGACCAGGGCGTCCGCGCCGGCGTCCGGGTCGTGCGCGTGGGCGGGGACGCCGGCGCGGCGCAGCATGTCGGTGTAGTGGGCCGCGCTGAGGTGGGCGCCGGCGCCGCGGCGCGCCGCCAGGCGGATGTCGCGGCCTGGGCGGGCGACGGCGACATGGATCACGGTCGCCACCCGCGGCGCGGCACGGTCCGCCGCCGCGGCGCCCTTGGCCAGGGCGGGCACAAGAGTGTCGGCGATGTAGTCCGCCGGAGTCATCCAGGTGACGGCGACGTCGGCGACCGCCCCGGCCATCGTGGCCATCCGCGGGCGCAGCACCCCCAGGCCGAGTTCGACCAGCGGGGCGTCCAGGGCGATGAGCTGGGCGTCGATGGAGTGGTACGCGCCGTCGCGGCGCGCGAGTCCGCCGTCCAGCAGCTCGCGCATGGACGTCACGTACTCCCGCATCGCGGTGAGCGGCTTGGCGTAGCGCTCGGGAAGCAGGGAGTCCTGGAACTCCGGTGCGGCCGGGCCGATGCCGGCCACGTAGGGGGCGCCGCTGAGCGCGGCCACCGAACGCGCCTGCACGGCGGCGTCGTACGGGTGGCGCAGCGGCGCGAGGGTCACCCCGCTGCCCATCGGGATGCGGTACCCCATGCCGGCCAGGGCCGCGAAGAGCTGGTGGGTGTCCAGCCGCAGGGACTGGCCCAGCCACAGCCGGCCCGCGCCGCGGCGCTGCAACAGCCGGGCGAAGGGCAGGATCTGCCCGGTGTTGGAGGGCTGGATCGGGTACATGATGCTGGTGTTGTGCGTGGAGGTCACGGGATCACCCCTCAGTAGGAACGTTGGCCGACGAGCTCACGGCGCGCCGCGAGGCGGCTGCCGGACTCCCGGCGTGAGGACTTCAGCAGGAGCCGCGGAGCGAGCAGCAGCCCCAGCAGGGTCCACGCGCCGAGCACGCCGAAGGTCTGCCAGTGCTGCCAGCTCCGGCCTGTCTCCGCCACCAGCGCGCTGTCGGGAAGGAGGGCGGAACGGATGCCCTGGGCGATCCACTTCAGGGGGAAGACCTCGCCGGTGATCCGCAGCCACCGCGGCATGCTCGTGACCGGGAAGAAGATCCCCGAGATGAAGAGGAGTCCGAGCATGGGGATCATCACCCAGGCCAGGGCCTGGCGTGGGTTGGGCAGCATCGCGCCGACCGCGGCGCCGAGCAGGGAGAGCGCGACCAGACCCAGCGTGGTCACCCACAGCAGGGTGCCCCACTGATCCGCGCTCCGGGGGAAGCCCGAGTCGGTGGTGAGCGCGCCTGTGGCCAGCAGCAGCGCGGTGCTCAGGCCGGCGATCGCGAGGACCATCACCGTCTTGCCCACGAGGTAGGCGGCCATGCCGCCAGGCGTGCCGCGCAGGCGCAGCAGCGTGCCGTCCTCGCGCTCGGTGGCCAGTTGCTGCGGCAGCCAGACCATCGCGATCATGGCGAGGAGCGCGGCGACGCTTCCGGCGATCACCATGCGCGAGGAAGGAACCGGGCTGCCGGGGATGGTGCCGGTCTGGAACGACGCGGTGAGCAGGAACATCGCCGGATTGGCCAGATGGCTCAGGTACTCGCGCGGGGTGCGTGCGGTCTGCCGCAGTTCGGTCCGCCCTCGGTGCAGCCCAACGGCAAGGGACTGTCGGCTGATCACGCTTCCTCCTGGTGGAGCATGCCCAGATAGGTGTCCTCCAGCGTGGGCCGGCGCACCTCCAGGTCAGGGATGGGTCCGCCGAGCCGGGTGTGGAGGTCCCACACCAGAGCGGAGGGGTCCTTGGTGTGCTGCCGACACCGTCGGCCGTCCTCGGACCACCGCACGTCGGCGTCGGCCTGGATCTGCGCGGCCAGTTCGTCGATGGACCCCGCGGCGACGAGCCGGCCGGCGACGAGTACCGCGATGCGGTCGGCCAGCCGCTCGGCCTCGGCGAGGTCGTGGGTGGTGAGCAGGACCGTCATGCCTTCGACCGAGCTCAGCCGCTCCACCAGTGTGTGAAAGTCGCGCCGTGCTTCCGGGTCGAACCCGGTGGTCGGTTCGTCGAGGAAGAGCAGCTCGGGCCGGCCGATGATGCCCAGCGCGACGTCCAGACGCCGCCGCTGGCCTCCGGAGAGCTTCTGGCACTCCTGGCCGGCCTGCTCCGACAGCCCGACGGTTTCCAGCAGCTCGCCCGCGTCGCGCGGATTCGGGTAGTACCGCGCGAAGTGCTCGACCAACTCCCCGACCCGCCACCGGGCGTGGTCGCGCCAGGACTGCATGACGATCCCCAGCCGTGCCCGCCAGGCGTCGTCGGCGTGCTCGGGATCGGTGCCCAGCACGCTGACGTCACCACCGGAGCGCCGCCGGAAACCCTCCAGGATCTCGATGGTGGTGCTCTTACCGGCCCCGTTGGGCCCCAGCAGCGCCAGCACCTCCCCCCGCCGCACCTCCAGATCCACTCCGTGGAGCACATCACGTGCGTTGTAGCGCATCCGCAGGTTCCGTATGAGGATCGCGGGAGGGACGGGTTCGGAATTCGCTGCCGTCACCGGCGGCGCTGCTGAGGGAAGGGCCATATCGCTGGACCCTAACGACGGAACGATCTTCGCCGGCGCTCCCGGGGCAAGTTGGCCCAGCCCCGAGGTGTCCTTCCCCGGCCGCCACATATAGGCCCTGACCAGATACAACGCGTCTTCCGGCCGCCGGTTTCCCAAGTAATGGAGCCGCGTAGTTTTTTGGCAGTCAAACCCGGACCCGCAGACCCAACGGACGGAACCCAGGGAGTTCCCGGAAGAGCCAGAGGGTGCGGTTGAAACCAGCCTTTCTCGTCACCCGAAGCTCGCAACTGCGTGGGGCTACCCCGGAGCGGCACTTCCCCAATCGTGCTGAGACTCATGCGGGGAATCTCGCCCAGGTTCCATGTCGCCGAGGCTGTACCGATGTGCCAAGTAGAGTGCCGTGCCCACGTCCTACTCAGGCTTGCTGATCGTGCTGGCATCAGCGCAGGTGGCGGACGTATTCAAGTGCCAACTGGCAAGCCCGGTCACAGCGCCTTTTCGTACGGTCGTTGGGGGCGCGGGTCAGCCGAGCTGCCCGGACGGCCGCATGGTGATGTGGTTGATGTCCACGCCCGCGGGCTGGTTGACGGCGAAGACGATCGTGTCCGCGATGTGCTCGGCGGTCATAGCCGGCGCCGCCTCGGGGGTGCCGCCGCGCTGGTCCCAGAACGGGGTGTCGACCACCCCGGGGGCGATGACGGTCACGCCGACCCCGTCCTTGCCGACCAGCAGCCGGGTGTTCTCGGCCAGCGCGTGCGCGGCCCACTTGGTGACCGAGTACAGGTTGCCGGGCGTGTTGCGCACCCCGGCGACCGAACCGATGATCACGATCCGGCCCTTGGACTCCCTGAGGTGCGGCAGGGTCTCCCGCACCAGCAGGGCCGGGCCCAGGACGTTGGTGAGGACCATCGCGCGCATGTCCTCGGGGGCGTGGCTCTCCAGGTTGCCGGGCAGCGAGAAACCGGCGTTGGCGATGACGTTGTCCAGCCGGCCCCACCCGTCCACCACATGGCGCACGGCGGAGGCGACGTCGTGTTCGTCGCTGGTGTCGCCTGTGATCGTCAGCAGCCGCTCGCCCGCCGCGGCCGAAGCGGCGAAGGCGGCGAGCTTGTCCGTGTCACGTCCGGTGACGGCCACGCGGTGGCCCTGCTTGAGCAGGGCGCGGGCGGTGGCCGCGCCGATTCCGGTCGAGCCACCGGTGATCAGCGTGACGGGTTCCATGGGGCGGCCTCCTCAGTGGTGCGGTCATCGGGGCTCGACCAGGGTACGGAGTCCATGACTGAGCGTCATGGAAACCGCAAGGGCACCTCTCCGTAACTGGGCCGAGGTGAAGGGGGAAGCCCTGCGTCGCGCTCTCGTTGAGACGTCCACGCCACCCACAGCAGGATCGCCAAGCCCCCTAGGGCAACGCCGACCACATCCGTGACGGTGGGTCCCCGGCCCGACGGCATCACCATGAGAACCAGAACGACGACCGCTGTCTTGATCCGGGTGTCCGCCAGCGCGCCCCATGCGACCGTGGCCAGGGGTACCGCCCCCCACAGCAAGTACCAGCCCTGCACGGCGGGAGCGCACACCACCAGGGCCAACAGACCCAGGGCCGCTGCGCGTTCGGCGCCGAGGCGAGGAGCGCGCGCCAGGAAGTACAGGGCCCCGCAGAGCCCTGCCAAGGTCCCGAGCGTACGCATCACCGTCACCGGGTCCGGTGTGGTGACCCACCCGGCTTCGGCCCCGATCCACCTCAGCAGCCGGCCGACGTCCGTGGTCACCGACATCGGCGTGTACGAGTGGGTCGGTGTGCGGATCGTGTCGAGCCAACCCCAGCCCAGCCCACAGAGCGCCACCGTCAGTACCAGCGTCCCGACGGCTGCGAGGAGGATCCCCGCCGCGCGGCCCAGACGTCGCCACCAGCCCGTCTGTCCGGCGACCGCCACCAGAGCGGCGCACCCCAGGGCCACCGCGGCCGGGGCCTTCACCAACGCGGCGCACGTCAGCACGACAACGCCCAGAACCCATCGTCCGGACCGGCACGCCACAAGACCGGCCATCATCAAGCCGAGCATCAGCGCCTCGTTGTGCGCCCCGCCCACCAGGTGGGCCAGCACCAGTGGATTCAGCGGTGCCGCCCACCAGGCTCCCGCGCCGTCGCCGCCCGACCGCGTCGCGAGCCGCTGAACCGACCAGGCCAGCAGGGCGAGTCCGGCGAGCGCGGCCACCCGATGGAGGAAGACGGCGGCGACCACATGGTGTTCGCCGGTCACGAAGACCACGGCTCGGCTCACCAGAACGGACAGTGGCCCGTACGGAGCCGGGGCGTCCTGCCACACCTGAGGGACGTTCGCGGCGAGCGGCCCGCCGAGTGCGGAGGGGCCGATCTCGTACACGTTCCAGGAGCGCCCGGCCAGTGCGCCCTGGGCCACGTAGCTGTAGATGTCCATGCTGAACAGCGCCGGCGCCGGGAGCAGAGGCAGCGCCCAGCCTCCCAGCGTGAGCCACTGCCGCCGTTTGCTCATCACCGCACCGGCCCGCAGCAGCGTGCCCAACTGCCACCAGGACCAGAGCAGCAGAGTGAGCCCCGCATACGCCGCCGTCGCACCGATCAGCGCGAGGGCGGGTCCGGGGGCTCCCCAGATCCCGTTCGGCAGGCCGCGCGGCAGAGCGCCGGCGCCCCAGGCACCGCATGAGAGCAGCACAGAACCCCACGTGCCGCGCTGTGCCCAGACCCGAATACCGCTATCCGCCGCTCTCATTCGCACGAAGGTAGAGCGCTTTCCGGATCGCTGCACCAGCTCTGCCCCAATGAACGGCAAACGCCGGATGTCGCCTGTGTCCGCGGCCGGGATGGGTCCATGGTCACAGCTTGGATCATGTGCCGCTGCCGAGTCCACAGGGCGTGCCCACGATATGGACATGTGGAGGGGCGAATTCCGGCCGGTGCAAACGATCCGACGGTACGTCCTCGCACCACACCGGAAGGCGCTCGTGAGCTCCACCCGGGTCATCCTCGCCGCCCCCGTCCTCGCCGCCCCGTCCTCGGCCTGACGGCCCTGCTGGCGTAGCGCTGGGAGCCGATCGGCTTCGACGCGGACGCGGAGGTACGGACGCGGTCCGGGACGGCGGCAGTCAAGACCTGAACCCCTGGGGCGACCATGTCAACTCACCGGTAGCGTGGTGCTGAAGCGCCAAGTGGAGATCCTTGATCGGCTGGGACCGCTGATGCGAGGGAGAGGCGGCGACGTGGTGGGCACAGGAGCGGCAGAGGGGCGGGGTGATCCCGGGCTCTTCGGGCCCGGGTCGGTTACCTGGCAGGTGCACGCGGATCCGATGATGTGGGTCGCCGGTGTGCGTGCGCTCTACTTCCAGGCGCTCCTTCCGCGCGCCGTGCGGGGCGTCATGCAGAACTCGGACTTCCGCAAGGATGCCTGGGGGCGGCTGATGCGGACGGCCGGGTTCGTCGGTACGACCACGTACGGGACCACTGAGGCCGCCGAGCGTGCCGGTGCCCGCGTGCGGAAGATCCACAGTCATCTCAAGGTCACCGACCCCGATACCGGTGAACGGTACGGCGTCGATGAGCCGGAGCTGCTCCTGTGGGTGCACTGCGCCGAGATCGACTCCTACCTCCATGTCGCGCGCCGCTCCGGGTTCCGGCTCACGGACGCGCAGGCCGACCAGTACATCGCCGAACACCGCACCAGCGCCCGGCTGGTGGGCCTCGACCCCGCCGACGTGCCCGGCGACCAAGCACAACTCGCCGCGTACTTCGAGCGGATGAGACCCCAGCTCGCCGCCGGTCCGGAGGCCCAGGACGTGGACGACTTCCTGCGCAGGCCGCCCGTCCACCCGCTGCTGATCCCGGCGCGCGCGACGCTCTGGAGGCGCGTGTCGCATCTGGCGTACGCCTCTCTGCCGCCTTACGCCCACGAGTTGTACGGCAGGCCGGCCCCGGCACCGGCCGCCGTGACCCGAGGGCTGCGGTTCACCGGCACCGTCCTGCGCTGCGTTCCCGCAGGTGTGCGCTGGCAACTCCCGCCGAAACACATCCTGCGCGCCATGTCACGACTCGGCCCCGGCAGCCGCCCGGCACCGTACAAAATCGGGAGTCGGACGGCCATACTGGACAGGCCGGGGAGGGCGCAGCGAGGCGACGGGGGCGACAGCGCGAGATGCCGGAGTCGGGGGAGACCAGGCTGATCCAGGGCCGGTACCGGCTGCTCGATCTCATCGGGCGGGGCGGTATGGGCGAAGTGTGGCGCGCCAGGGACGAGTCGCTCGGGCGCAGAGTCGCGGTCAAGTGCCTCAAGCCGATGGGGCCGCAGCACGACCAGTCCTTCACCCGGGTCCTGCGGGAGCGCTTCCGCAGGGAGGCCCGAGTGGCGGCCGCCCTTCAGCATCGCGGGGTGACCGTCGTCCACGACTTCGGCGAGCACGAAGGCGTGCTGTACCTCGTGATGGAGCTTCTGGAGGGCAAGAACCTCAGCCAGCTCCTGGAGGACAACAAGCAGCACCCGTTACCCGTCGCCGACATCGTCGAGATCGCCGGCCAGGTCTCGGCCGCGCTCGCCTACACGCATGAACAGGGCATCGTCCACCGTGACTTGAAGCCCGCGAACATCATGCGGCTCGCCGACGGCACGGTGAAGATCTGCGACTTCGGCATCGCGCGCCTCGGCCACGACATCGGCTTCACCTCACGCCTCACCGGCACCGGCATCGCGATGGGCACCCCGCACTACATGTCGCCCGAGCAGATCGGCGGCGACCATGTCGACCAGCGCAGCGACCTCTACTCGTTCGGCTGCGTGCTCTACGAGATCGCCACCGGAGCGCCGCCGTTCGACCTGGAGGACGCCTGGGCCGTCCTCGTCGGGCACCGCGACACCGTGCCCGAACCGCCTCGCACGCACCGGGCCGGGCTCCCCGGCTTCCTGGACCGGATCATCGTCGACCTCCTCGCGAAGGACCCGGACGAACGGCCGCGGGACGCCCGCGAACTGGCCCGGCGGATCGGTGACGGCCGTTCCCCGTCCGGATATGTGCCGACGGCGGCCACCGCCCCGGTACGGCAGACTGCGGTCGAGCCGCACCAGCCGGTGTCCCGTGAGCCGCGGCTGCCGTCCTGGACGCGCGGCATGACGACGGGCCACAAGGCGGCCGGCCCACCCCTGCTGCGCGGCACGCCGCCCGACGCGGCCGCGGGACTGGCCGGGGAGTGGATCACGCGCCCCGAGTCACGGCGCGGGGAGCAGCCTGTGCGTACGGAACGCCCCACGCCGGCACCGGAGTTGGTCGCCCATCTCGCCGCCCGGCACAATGCGGGCCTGAGCCTCGGCCGGCTCGGGCGCTGGGAGGAGGCCGGCGAGGTCCACCGCGCCGTCGCGGCGGAGCGCGAGCACGCGCTCGGCCCCGACCACCCCGAGACGCTCGCCAGCCGCTACGAGGTCGCCTTCACGCTCAGCCGCACCGGCCGCCCCGCCGACGCCCTGCGCGAGTACCGCCGTGTCACCGAGGGGTGCGAGCGGGTCCTCGGCCCCGAGCACCCCGAAACGCTCGGCACCCGGCAGGAAATGGCGTACGTCCTCGGCCAGTTGGGGCGCCACTTCGACGCGCACCAGGTGTACACATCGGTGCTCGCGGCGCGTGAGCGGGCCATGGGCCCCGACCATCCGGACACCCTGCGCTGCCGCCACAACCTCGCGTACAACCTCAGCCGGCTCGGGCGACTTGAGGACTCGTACCGCATGGCGCGCGAGGTCGCCTCGGCGCGCGCCCGCGTCCTCGGCGCCGGCCATCCGGACACGCTCGTCACGCGCTACGAAGTCGCTTACGCGCTAGGTCAGTTGGGGCGCTGGGCCGAGGCCCTGCGCACCTACCGCGAGGTGGCTGAGGCCCGCGGACAGGCGCTCGGCCCCGACCATCCGGACACACTCGCCTCGCGCTACGAGGTAGGCATCAGCCTCGGCCGGCTCGGCCGCAGCGCCGAGGCCCTCGGCCTCTACCGCGAGCTCATCGACGACCGTACGCGCGTCAGCGGCCCGGCCCACCCCGAGACCCTGCGCACCCGCCACGGCCTCGGCGTCAACCTGGGACGGATGGGCCGCTGGGAGGAAGCGCTCGCCGAGGCCCGCGACGTCTGCGCGATCCGCGCCCGGGTCCTCGGGGCCGATCACCCGGACACGCTGGTCAGCCGGCGCGAGGTGGCCGTCGGCCTCGGCTGGCTCGGCAGGTGGTCCGACGCGCTCACCGAGTACCGCCGGGTCGCCGCGGCCCGCGAACAGGTCCTCGGCGCCGACCACCCCGACACCCTCGCCAGCCGCAACGACGAGGCACACTGCCTGGAACAACTCGGCCGCGGCACGGAGGCGGTCGAGCTGTACCGCCGAGTGGCGGCGCTGCGCCAGCAGCGGGCGTCGGGGGAACACTGAGTCGGGGGGACACTCTGGCCCGGCATGATCCGCTCGTGTTACCAAGAGGGATGCCAGCACACGAGCGCTACGACGTCGTCATTGTCGGCGGAGGTCACAACGGCCTCGTCGCCGCCGCCTACCTCGCCCGGGCCGGACGTTCCGTCCTGGTTCTCGAGCGGCTCGGCACCACCGGCGGTGCCGCCGTGTCGACGCGGCCCTTCGCCGGGGTCGACGCGCGCCTGTCGCGGTACTCGTACCTGGTCAGCCTGCTGCCCCACAAGATCGTCGACGATCTCGGGCTCGACTTCGCCGTGCGCGGCCGCACCGTGTCCTCGTACACGCCGACCGAGCGCGACGGGCGGGCGACCGGGCTGCTCGTCGGCGGTGGTGAGGAGCGCACCCGCGCCTCCTTCGAGCGCCTCACCGGCGGCGGGCGCGAGTACGCGGCCTGGACCGACTTCTACGAGACGACCCGCCGCGTCGCCGAGCGGGTCTTCCCCACGCTCACCGAGCCGCTGCCGACCAGGGACGCGCTCCGGCAGCGCGTCGACGACGAGGCCGCCTGGCGGATGCTCTTCGAGGAGCCGATCGGCGCCGCCGTCGAGGAGCGCTTCAGGGACGACCTGGTGCGCGGCGTGGTCCTCACCGATGCCCTCATCGGTACGTTCGCCGACGCCCACGACGCCTCCCTCCAGCAGAACCGCTGTTTCCTCTACCACGTGATCGGCAACGGCACCGGCGACTGGGACGTGCCCGTCGGCGGCATGGGCGCCCTCACCGACGCCCTCGCAAGCGCCGCCCGCGCGGCCGGCGCCGAGCTCGTGACCGGGCACGAGGTGACCCGCGTCGAGACTGAGGGGCGGTACGCCGAGGTGAGTTACGAGTCGGAGCGCGGCGCGGGCCGCGTCGGCGCCGGGCACGTGCTCGTCAACGCGTCGCCGCAGGCCCTCGCCGCCCTCGTCGGCGACGAGCCGCCCGCCCCGGCCGAGGGTGCGCAGCTCAAGGTCAACATGCTCCTGACCCGGCTGCCGAAGCTGCGCGACACGTCCGTCGACCCGCGCGAGGCGTTCGCCGGGACGTTCCATATCGCCGAGGGCTACGAGCAGTTGGCGACCGCGTACGGCCAGGCGGCGGCCGGGTCACTGCCCGCGGCGCCCCCGTCGGAGATCTACTGCCACTCGCTGACCGACCCGAGCATCCTCGCCCCGGACCTCGTCGCGCGCGGCTACCAGACCCTCACCCTGTTCGGCCTGCACACGCCCGCCCGGCTCTTCGCGGGCGACAACGACGCCGCCCGCGCCGAGCTCCTCAAAGCCACCCTCGCCCAGCTCGACGCGCAGCTCGCCGAGCCGATCGAGGACTGCCTCGCCCCGGACGCCGACGGCCGGCCGTGCATCGAGGCGAAGACCCCGCTCGACCTGGAGCGGGACCTGCGCCTGCCGGGCGGCAACATCTTCCACCGCGACCTGTCCTTCCCGTACTCCCAGGAGGGGACGGGCCGTTGGGGCGTCGAGACCGCCCACGCCAACGTCCTGCTGTGCGGCGCGGGCGCCGTGCGCGGCGGCGGGGTCAGCGGGATCCCCGGGCACAACGCGGCGATGGCCGTACTCGGGAAGTGAGCCGCCGGCCCCAGACCCCCGACTCAAGCCGTCGGCTCAGGCCCGGCCCAGGCCCCCGAAGGGGGCCCGCGCCCCGCTCAGTCCTGCGACGGTGACCACCCCACCGCCTCGATCCGCGCCGCGTCGGACGGGCGTGCCTCGTCGAACACGGTCCGGCGGCCGTCGGTGACGCCCACCCCGTCCACGTACACCCCGCGCCCCACGTACAACTGATCGGTCGCGTAGCGCCAGCGCAGGCGGACCTGGCTGCCCTTGAAGGCGCCGAGGGCGGCGGTCAGGCGGTGCCAGGCGCGGCCCGACCAGCCGTCGGCCGTGCCCTTGGGGTGGTCCTCGGCGTCCTCTCCCTTGCGGGTGGTCGTGAACGGCAGGGCCTGCCAGGTCGCCCCGGCGTCGGCCGAAGCCTCCAGGTACAGGAAGTCGGAGTGCGGCTCCGTGTCCCACCACAGGTCGCAGGCAAGGCTCGCCGTGTCGGAGGTGACGTCGAGGCCGGGCAGCGTGAGCGTCGCCGACGTGGCGCTCACCATGCCGGAGAACCAGGCGGTGCGGCCGTGCGCGGGTCGTACGGCGACGGCGCGGGCGAGGTTGTTCGCGGTGGCGACCCGGGGAGCGGAGCCGGATCGCCACGTACGAACGGGGTGCACGGAGTTGCCGAGCACGATGAGGAACGAGTCCGTCGTCGGGTCGAGGACGATGGACGTGCCCGTGAAGCCGGTGTGCCCGGCCGTGCGTGGCGTCGCCATCGCGCCCATGTACCAGTGCTGGTAGAGCTCGAAGCCGAGGCCGTGCTCGTCGCCGGGGAAAGCCTGGTTGAAGTCGGTGAACAGCAGCCGTACCGAGTCCTCGGACAGGATGCGCGCCTCGCCGTACGAACCCTTGTTGAGGAGTGTGCGGCCGAGGATCGCGAGGTCCCACGCGCAGGAGAAGACACCGGCGTGGCCCGCCACACCACCCAGCCCGAACGCGTTCTCGTCGTGCACCTCGCCCCAGACGAGTCCGCGGTCGAGGCCGGACCAGGGCAGGCGCGCGTCCTCCGTCGCGGCGATCTTCGGCTTCCACGAGGCGGGCGGGTTGTAGCGGGTGCGGCGCATGCCGAGGGGGCCCGTGATCCGCTCGCGCAGGAGCACGTCCAGGCTCTGGCCCGTCAGCTTCTCCAGGACCAGCTGGAGCGAGATCAGATTGAGGTCGGAGTAGAGGTACACGGTGCCGGGCGGGTTGAGAGGCGCCTCGTTCCAGATGAGGCGGAGCTGGCCCTCGCGCGTCGTCTCCTTGTAGAGGGGGATCCAGGCGCGGAATCCCGAGGTGTGCGTGAGGAGTTGACGGATCGTGATGTCCTGCTTGCCGGCGCCCGCGAAGTCGGGGATGTACGAGGCGACCGTGGCCTCCAGCTCCAGCTTGCCGCGCTCGATCTCCTGTACGGCGATGAGCGAGGTGAACAGCTTCGAGACGGAGGCCAGGTCGTAGACCGTGTCCTCGGCCGCCGCGATCTGCTGGTCGGCGGGGAACTCCACACCCGTGTCGGTCTTGTCGTCGTAGGCCGAGTAGCGCACAGCCTTGCCGATCGGCTGGTGGAGTGCGACCGTGCCGCCGCGGCCGGCGAGCAGTACGGCGCCCGCGTACCAGGGGTGCTTGGGGGAGGGGGCGAGGAACTTCTCGGCGTCGGCGACGAGTTGGCGCAAATGCCCGGCGATCAGGCCGGCCCGCTCGGGGGACCCGCGGCGCAGCGTGGTTCCTTGCCCGTCGGCGTGCCCGCCCGTGGGTGTGTCCGCCGCTGAGGCGGGCCCCGCCGGGAACGGGGCAATGGCCAGTGCCCCACCCAATGCCAGTACACCCGCGCCCAGTTGGCGACGGGACAGCCCGTCGTCCGTGTCGTGCAATCTGCCCGCCGCGCCGTCGGTCATGAACGAACCCCTTCTGAAAGAATCTTTCGGGATCTAGCTCGACGCATGAAACTTTCATGTCAGCTTCCGGTCGTGTCAAGCCTCGGAAATGCGTCGCAGAAATCTGACGCAGCATCAGAAAGTGTCTTCCCTCGTTCGCAGGAGTGCGGCATTCTGCGCCCATGCAGACGGAGCTGAGCAAGAAACTGGGGATCGAGCACGCCATCTTCGGCTTCACGCCCTTCCCGGCGGTGGCCGCCGCCATCAGTAGGGCCGGAGGGTTCGGCGTGCTCGGCGCGGTCCGCTACACCGCACCCGACGACCTGGCCCGCGATCTCGACTGGATGCAGGAGCACGTCGACGGCGCGCCCTACGGGCTCGATGTCGTGATGCCCGCGAAGAAGGTCGAGGGCCCCAACCACCAGAAACTGACCGAGGCCGACATCGAGGCGATGATCCCCGAAGGACACCGCCAGTTCGTCACAGACACCCTCGCCAAGCACGGGGTGCCCGGGCTCGCCGAGGGCGAGGCTTCGGGCTGGCGCATCACCGGCTGGATGGAGCAGGTCGCCCGCAGCCAGCTGGATGTCGCCTTCGACTACCCGATCAAACTCCTTGCCAACGCGCTCGGTTCACCGCCCGCCGACGTCATCCAGCGCGCCCACGACCACGACGTCCTCGTAGCCGCTCTCGCGGGCAGCGCCCGGCACGCCCGTAAACACGCGGACGCCGGCATCGACATCGTCGTCGCGCAGGGCTACGAGGCAGGCGGACACACCGGCGAGATCGCCTCCATGGTGCTCACGCCCGAAGCGGTCGACGCCGTGGCCCCGCTGCCCGTCCTCGCGGCCGGCGGCATCGGCAGCGGGGAACAGATCGCGGCGGCCCTCGCGCTCGGCGCCCAGGGCGTCTGGCTCGGCTCCCTCTGGCTCACCACCACCGAGGCCGACCTCCACTCCCGCGCACTCACCGCCAAACTCCTCGCGGCCGGCTCCGGCGACACCGTCCGCTCCCGCGCCCTGACCGGCAAGCCCGCGCGCCAGCTCCGCACGGAGTGGACCGACGCCTGGGACGACCCGTCGGGCCCCGGCACCCTGCCCATGCCCCTCCAGGGGCTGCTCGTCGCCGAGGCCGTCTCCCGTATCCAGAAGTACGAGGTCGATCCGCTGCTCGGCACGCCCGTCGGGCAGATCGTCGGCCGGATGACGAGCGAACGCCCCGTCCAGGCCGTGTTCGACGACCTCACGCGCGGCTTCGAGCGCGCCGTCGACCGCATCAACCGCATCGCAGGAAGGAGCGGCCAGTCGTGAGCACCGGCCCCAGCCCCAACAGCGCGCCCCCCAACGGATTCTGGGCCCAGGCCACCGCGGATCCCGGCCGGACCGCCGTCGTCGCACCCGACGGGGAGGAGTGGACCGCCGGCCGGCTGCACGCCGACGTCAACAAGCTCGTGCACGGTCTGCGGGCCGCCGGGCTCGAACGAGGCGACGCGTTCGCCGTCGTCCTGCCCAACGGAGTCGAGTTCTTCACCGCGTATCTCGCCGCCGCCCAGGCCGGCTTCTACCTCGTCCCGGTCAACCACCATCTGGTCGGCCCCGAGATCGCCTGGATCGTCGCCGACTCCGGAGCGAAGGTCCTCATCGCACACGAGCGGTTCGCCGAACAGGCCGTGGCCGCCGCCGACGAGGCGGCACTCCCGGCAGGGCGGCGGTACGCGGTCGGAGCCATCGACGGCTTCCGCCCGTACGTCCAACTCCTCGACGGACAGCCCGAGTCGGTGCCGGACAACCGCACTCTCGGCTGGGTCATGAACTACACCTCGGGCACCACGGGCCGCCCCCGCGGCATCCGCCGCCCCCTGCCCGGCAAGCTTCCCGAGGAGACCTACCTCGGCGGCTTCCTCGGCATCTTCGGCATCAAGCCGTTCGACGACAATGTCCACCTCGTCTGCTCGCCGCTCTACCACACCGCCGTGCTCCAGTTCGCCGGCGCGTCCCTGCACATCGGACACACCCTCGTCCTGATGGACAAGTGGACCCCCGAGGACATGCTGCGCCTCATCGACACCTTCAAGTGCACGCACACGCACATGGTGCCGACCCAGTTCCACCGCCTGCTCGCCCTGCCCGACAGCGTCAGGAGCGCGTACGACGTGTCGGCGATGCGGCACGCCATCCACGGCGCCGCGCCCTGCCCCGACCACGTCAAACGCGCGATGATCGACTGGTGGGGCCACAGCGTCGAGGAATACTACGCGGCCAGCGAGGGCGGCGGCGCCTTCGCGACCGCCGAGGACTGGCTGAAGAAGCCGGGCACGGTCGGCAAGGCGTGGCCGATCAGCGAACTCGCCGTGTTCGACGACGACGGCAACCGGCTGCCGCCCGGCGAACTCGGCACCGTCTACATGAAGATGAGCACCGGAGGATTCTCGTACCACAAGGACGAGACCAAGACGAAGAAGAACCGCATCGGCGACTTCTTCACCGTCGGCGACCTCGGCATTCTCGACGAGGACGGGTATCTCTTCCTCCGCGACCGCAAGATCGACATGATCATCTCGGGCGGCGTCAACATCTACCCCGCCGAGATCGAGTCCGCGCTCCTCACCCACCCGGCCATCGCCGACGCCGCGGCCTTCGGGATCCCCAACGACGACTGGGGCGAGGAGGTCAAGGCGGTCGTCGAACCCGCGGAGGGGCACATGGCCACAGACGCCCTCGCCGCCGAGATCCTCGCCCACTGCGAGCGCCAGCTCGCGGGCTACAAACGGCCGAAGAGCGTCGACTTCATCGAGGCGATGCCACGCGACCCGAACGGCAAGCTCTACAAGCGCCGTCTGCGCGACCCCTATTGGGAGGGCCGCACGCGCGCGATGTGACCCACGCGGAGGTGCGACGAAGGAGCGGCCGGGGGAGAGATCCGCGGGCCGCTCCCGTCGTTCAGCCGTGCACCCGCACCACCTTCAGTGCCGGTGACTCCAGGATGTCCTTCTCGCAGAAGCGAGAGGTCACCCAGTCGCCGTCCGAGTACAGCTGCGTCTGGTCGCTGTAGTGGGGCGAGTTGGGGTTCGAGGACTGGGAGTACGTCAGCAGGGTGCGGGCCACCGGGCAGGCGCCGCCGTTCCAGCCGACGGCCTGGATGTAGCTCGACCCGTGAACGACCTCCGTGTAGCCGCCCGCCTTGGCGTCCCACACCGTCTCGACCTTGTTCCACACACCGAGGGACTCCGTGCCGCCGTGGACGGGGACGCGCTTGCCGCCGCGTACGACGAACTGGTGCGCGCCGAGCGGGCCGTCCATGGCGATCCCGGCCGCCCGCAGCTCACCCACGGTGTCGGCGAGCGCGGTCGCGAAGCCCGGCGCTTGCGTGTTCAGCGTGTTCGGCGTGCGCACAGGGTCGGCGGCCGAGAACGGCACCTTCCACAGCTTGTCGCTCGGCACGGCCGCGGTGAGCTTGCGCCAGAACCGGTCGAAGAGCAGCGCTCCCCGGCTCGACGTGCGCATGGTGTGATCCCACTTCTTGAGCACATCGCAGGCCTGGCTCACCTCAACAGCCTTGCCGTCGCTTGCTGTTGCCGTGCCGCCGGGTAGCGCCGCGCACGCGCGCGCCGTGTCCGCCGCCGCCAGATCACCTGCGGGTACCCGGTCGGCGATCTTGCGTTGGCCAGCCATGCACTGTTGTTCGAGGTCTCCAAGTTCGCTGTCAGGGCGTACTTTAGACGTATGGTCAGGACCGAATGCACAGCGCTCCGCGCAGTCATCTACACCCGCATCTCGCACGACCCCAACGGCAATGCCGAAGGGGTCACCAGGCAGGAGGACGCCTGCCGTAAGCTCGCCGCCGAACTCGGCTGGGTCGTCATCGACGTCAAGACCGACGACGACCGCACCGCCATCGGCAAGAGCGGCCAGCGCGCCCGGCGCCCCGGATACGCGGCGCTACTCGACATGCTCGCCGCCCGCGAGGCGGACGCCGTGCTGGTCTGGCACACCGACCGCCTGTACCGCCAGGCCCGCGACCTTGAACCGCTCATCGAGATCGTGGACCGCACCCACGCCGTGATCCGCCCGGTCAGGCAGGGCGAGCTGGACCTCGCCAGCGCGTCCGGCCGGATGGTCGCCCGTATCCTCGCGAGTGTGTCCACGCATGAGGTCGAGCACGCTGTAGAGCGTATGAAGGACAAGAAGAAGGTCAACCGCGCCGCCGGGGTACACAACGGCGGCCCCCGCCCGTTCGGGTACCTGCCGGTCAAGCGCAAGGTCAAGGGTGAGGCCCCAGAGGTGCCGCAGGTCGACGAGAGGGAGGCCCGGCTGCTGCGCGAGGCTGCCGATGCGGTGCTGGCCCGAGCGGCCGATCCGGAATCCGGGCTCACCCTGGCGGGCATTTGCCGCTCCTGGAGCGGACAAGGCGTCCTCACCCCGCGCGGCAACGAGTGGACCGTGCCCAGTCTGCGCAAGACGCTTCTCTCTCCTCGCATCGCTGGCCGCATCGCGTACCAGGGTGAGGAGTTCGGCCCGGCGCAGTGGGACGCGATCCTGGAACATGACGTATGGCTCGCCGTGCGCAACGTGCTCAACGACAAGTCCCGCCGCTCGCACCTCAGCTCCGGCCACGACGGCAAGACGGTCACCTACCTGGGCTCCGGCCTGTACAAGTGCCACTGCGGGGCCGTCGTCCGCCCCGGCGGCGCCCACGCCGGAAAGCCGCAGCTCTACCGCTGCATAGCGAAGTCCCACATGGTCCGCACGACCGCGCCCGTGGACGACTTCGTGGAGCGAGCGGTCATCGCCCGGCTGGGCCGCGAGGACGTCCGAGCCGTGTTCTCCGCTCCGGTGGCGGGGGTCCCGGCGGGAACGCCCGACGAGGACCTGAATGCCCGTCACGCGGCGCTCACCGCCCGGCTGGAGGCGTTGGCCGAGACGTTCGCGGACGATGACGACTCCGACCCCGTCGCGTACCGCACCGCCGCCAGGAAGCTCAGGGAGAGACTCGCGGCCGTCGAGCAGCAGATCACCGACGCAGCCACGGCGGCAGCCATTGCTGCCGAGCCCGGCCCGCTCGTCGGCGTCGACCTGGCCGAGCTAGTCAGGCTGCACGCCGACGACCCCGAGGCCGCGCTGGCCTGGTGGCGCGAGACGTACACCCTGGACCGGCGGCGGAAGATCCTCACCACGCTGGCCACGGTCACCCTGCTGCCCGCGCGCCAGGGCCGCCCCGCCGGGTTCGTGCCCGGCTCCGGCAGAGGCTACTTCGCCCCTGAGAGCGTCCGCATCGAGTGGAACCACTGACCTTCCCCACGCTGCACGGCGGAGCCCGGCCGGGAAGCAACACCGGCCGGGCTCCGCCGTGCAGGGTCCGGCACGACCTTCCCGCGACGCGCGTCACCGGCCTTGATTTCGCGTCGGCCGGGGCACAGGATCGCGCCATGACGGGTGTCCGGGATGCACAAGACGTACGCGCCAGCACGGTCGACGGGACGCTGCGCCGCAGCGCGCGACGCGCCCCCGAGCGCGTCGCCGTCCGCTACGGCCCGCGCGCATGGACGTACGCCGAACTCGACGCGGCCGTCTCGCGCGCGGCCGGCGTGCTGCGCGGCCTGGGACTCGGACGCGGGGACCGCGTCGGCGCGTACGGGCACAACTCGGACGCGTACCTGATCGGCTTCCTGGCCTGTTCGCGCGCCGGGCTCGTGCACGTGCCGGTCAACCAGAACCTCACCGGAGACGACCTCTCCTACATCGTCGGCCAGTCGGGCTGCGTGCTCGTACTGACCGACCCCGACCTGGCGGACCGGCTCCCCGCGGGTGTGCGCACCCTGGAACTGCGCGACGCGGACGACTCCCTGCTCGCCCGGATCCCGTCCGCCGAGCCGTACGACGGACCGCAGCCCGACGCCGACGACCTGGTGCAGCTCCTGTACACCTCCGGCACGACCGCGCTGCCCAAGGGCGCGATGATGTCGCACCGGGCGCTCGTCCACGAGTACGTCAGCGCGATCCACGCCCTCGGCCTCACGGAGACGGACCGGCCCGTCCACTCCCTGCCGCTCTACCACTCGGCGCAGATGCACGTGTTCCTGCTGCCGTACCTCGCCGTCGGCGCGCAGAACACGATCCTCGACGCGCCGGACGCCGCGAAGATTTTCGACCACGTCGAGGCCGGTGACGCCGACAGCCTCTTCGCGCCGCCCACCGTCTGGATCGGCCTCTCGCAGCACCCGGACTTCGCGACCCGGGACCTGAGCGGCCTGCGCAAGGCCTTCTACGGCGCGTCGATCATGCCGGTGCCGGTCCTCGAGCGGCTCCGCGCGCACCTGCCCGGACTCGCCTTCTACAACTGCTTCGGCCAGAGCGAGATCGGGCCCCTCGCCACCGTCCTCGGACCCGACGAGCACGACGGCCGCATGGACTCCTGCGGGCGGCCCGTCCTGTTCGTCGAAGCACGGGTCGTCGACGAGGACGGCAAGGAGGTGCCCGACGGTACCGCCGGTGAAGTGGTCTACCGCTCACCGCAGTTGTGCGACGGCTACTGGGACAAGCCGCAGGAGACCGAGGCCGCCTTCCGCGACGGCTGGTTCCGCTCGGGAGACCTCGCGGTGCGTGACAGCGAGGGCTACTTCACCGTCGTCGACCGCGTGAAGGACGTCATCAACTCCGGGGGAGTGCTCGTCGCCTCACGCCAGGTCGAGGACGCGCTCTACACCCACCCGCAGGTGGCCGAGACCGCCGTCATCGGCCTGCCCGACGAGCGCTGGATCGAGGCCGTCACGGCCGTCGTGGTCCGCGGCGGCGGAGAGGTGACCGAGGCGGAGCTCATCGCCCACGCGCGCGAGAAGCTCGCCCACTTCAAGGCGCCCAAGCGGGTCGTCTTCGTGGACGAACTCCCGCGCAACGCCAGCGGCAAGATCCTCAAGCGCGAGCTGCGGGACCGGTTCAGTGCGGCGGACTGAGCCCGTCGGAAATTGACGCGCTGACCAGACCGGGGCCCTGTTACGGTCCGGCCATGAAGCGACGCGCAGCTGCCATGACGACGACGCCGGAGAGTGTCCCGGCGCGCTGACAGCTGTCTCAGTCCGAAGCCCCGGGGCGAGTGCCCCGGGGCTTCGCCGTGGGCGCGAGAGAGGCGGTGGACGGTCGGGTCGCGCTGCGCCTGCGTGACGGCCGCCGCCCTGCCCCGCTGCCCGCCGAGGAGGCGCTCGCCAGGATCGGGGCAGTCGTCGACGCGTACAGGCACGACCTGTGGGGCGACCCGAGCTGACGGACACGGGACGGATGGGGGGCGGGTTACCCCTCCCGCCCTCGCAGGTCCACGATGCGCTTGATCTTGCCCACCGAACGCTCCAGCGTCTCCGGGTCCACGACCTCCACCGTCACCGAGACACCGATGCCGTCCTTCACGCCGGTCGCGATGGCGCGGGCCGCCGCGTCGCGCTCGGAAGCGGTCGCGTCGGCGCGGGCCTCCGCGCGTACCGTCAGGGCGTCCATGCGGCCCGCGCGGGTGAGCCGGAGCTGGAAGTGCGGGGCGACGCCCGGTGTGCGCAGGACGATCTCCTCGACCTGGGTCGGGAACAGGTTCACGCCGCGCAGGATCACCATGTCGTCGCTGCGGCCCGTCACCTTCTCCATGCGGCGGAAGGAGGGGCGGGCCGTGCCGGGCAGGAGCCGGGTCAGGTCACGTGTCCGGTAGCGGATCACGGGCATGGCCTCCTTGGTGAGCGAGGTGAACACCAGCTCGCCCTGCTCGCCGTCCGGCAGGACCTCGCCGGTGATCGGGTCGACGACCTCCGGATAGAACTGGTCCTCCCAGATGTGCAGCCCGTCCTTCGTCTCGACGCACTCCTGGGCGACGCCCGGGCCCATCACCTCGGAGAGGCCGTAGATGTCGACGGCGTCGATGGCGAAGCGCTCCTCGATCTCGCGGCGCATCTCCTCGGTCCACGGTTCGGCGCCGAAGACGCCGATCTTGAGGGACGTGCTGCGTGGGTCGACGCCCTGGCGCTCGAACTCGTCGAGGATCGTCAGCATGTACGAGGGGGTGACCATGATGATCTCGGGGCGGAAGTCCTGGATCAGGCGCACCTGGCGGGCGGTCATGCCGCCGGACGCGGGGATGACCGTGCAGCCGAGCCGCTCGGCGCCGTAGTGCGCGCCGAGCCCACCCGTGAACAGGCCGTATCCGTACGCGACATGGACCTTGTGGCCGGGCCGGGTGCCCGCCGCGCGCAGGGAGCGCGCCACCATGTCGGCCCACATGGAGAGGTCGTTCTCCGTGTAGCCGACGACGGTGGGCAGGCCCGTGGTCCCGCTGGACGCGTGCAGCCGGCGCACGTCCGTCTCCGGCACGGCGAACATCCCGAACGGGTAGTTGTCCCGCAGGTCGGTCTTCGTGGTGAACGGGAAGCGGGCCAGGTCGGCGAGCGAGCGGCAGTCCTCGGGGTGCACGCCCGCCTTGTCGAAGGACGCGCGGTAGAACGGCACCCGCTCGTACACGCGGCGCAGTGTCGCCCGCAGCCGCTCCAGCTGCTGTGCGTGCAGCTCCTCGGGGCCGAGCTGTTCCCCCGCGTCCAGCAGTTCTGTCATCGTCGACCGCACTCCCGAGCCCTGAGGGCCGACCGTCCACCCGGATCCACATTCATGGGCGAATCGGCCGACCGATCATTCGGTTGATCCGTTCAGGGCCAGTAATTCAAGGGGCGGGGGCAGGCGTCAAGAGGCGGGACGGACTCAATCGCCGGCCGGGCGCCCTCAGATCCCTCAGGCGCCGCCGGCGGCCTCGTGGACGTACGGAGTCGTCGTGCTCAGGGCCGCGAAGCCGAGGCGTTCCAGGATCGGGCGGCTCATGCTGGAGGCGTCGACCTGGAGGTAGCGGTAGCCGCGCTCGGCGGCGATGCGGGTACGGAACGCGACGAGGCTGCGGTAGATCCCGCGCCCGCGCCACTCGGCGACGGTGCCGCCGCCCCACAGGCTCGCGAAGTCCGCACCCGGGTGCGTCTCCATACGGGCCGCGCTCACCGGCACGTCCCCGGCCAGCGCGAGCACCGCGGGAACGGCGTCCGGGTCCTCGGCGAGCTGGGCGAGGAGCTGGTGCCGGGTGAGGCCGAGACTCCTGCCGAAGGCCTTGTCGTGCACCTGTGACATGAGGTCGACGCCGGCCTCGTCGGTGACGGGGAGCAGCCGGATCCCCTCGGGAGGCGGGACATCTGCCGGCAGGTCCGCGACCTCGGCGACCAGGAGCGTCTCCACGGGCTCGGGGACGAATCCGGCGGCCGTGAGCCGCTGCGGAAGGTCGTGCGGCAGGTCGTGCCCGTACACCTTCCACTCGAATGCGCGTCCGAGGCCGGTGAAATGGCGTACCTGCGCGGCGATCGCCGCGTCGGCCGAGTCCTCGTCGAGGTCCGACCACACGACGCCGTTCCAGGAGCTGCCCTCGGCGCCGGTCTGCCGCACCACGCCGTCCGCCCGCTCGACCCGCGCGCCGGGGCCGTCGGGCTTGGCGTCTTGCCTCATCTGTCGGTCGAACAGGGACAACACCGCTTGATGATCCATCCGGTCACTCCAGCACCGGCGCGTCGGGGCGGCAACCGGTTTGTGCCCCGGCACGCGGCCGTGTCCCGTAGGAGCCGGCGCCGCGTCCGTTACGACCGTCGCCGTGTCCCGTTAGGAGCCGTCCGCCGCCACCGCCCGCGCCCACCGGTAGTCCGCCTTGCCGCTGGGCGAGCGCTGGATGCGGTCGGTCAGGACGAGCTGGCGGGGGATCTTGTAGCCCGCGAGGCGGGTGCGGCAGTGGGTCTGGATGTCGTCGAGCGAGGGAGGTTCCGCGCCGTCGCGCAGTTGGACCACCGCGGCGACGTGATGGCCCCACTTGGCGTCGGGCACTCCGGCCACCAGAGCGTCGTACACGTCGGGATGGGACTTCAGGGCCTGCTCGACCTCTTCCGGATACACCTTCTCGCCGCCCGTGTTGATGCACTGCGAGCCGCGTCCGAGGACTGTGACGATGCCGTCCTCGTCGACCGTCGCCATGTCCCCGAGCAGCACCCACCGCTCGTCGCCCTTCTGGAAGAACGTCTCGGCCGTCTTCGCGGGGTCGTTGTAGTAGCCGAGCGGGACGTGCCCGCGCTGGGCGATGCGGCCCGGCTCTCCGGGAGCGATGGGCTCATACGTCGCCGGATCGACAACCTGTGTACGGGAGTTGACCCGCAGGCGGAAGCCCTTCTCCGGGCCGGAGTCGTCCGTCGCCGTGCCGTTGAAGCCGGACTCGGACGAGCCGAAGTTGTTCAGGAGCATCACGTTCGGGACGAGCGCCTGGAACTGCGCGCGCACCGTCTCCGACATGATCGCGCCCGACGACGAGACGCTGAACATCGACGAGCAGTCCGTGCCCTTCATCGGCCCGTTCAGTGCGTCGATCAGGGGCCGCAGCATCGCGTCCCCGACGAGCGACATGCTCGTCACCTTCTCCTTCTCGACCGTACGCAGCACTTCTTCGGGCACGAACTTCGTGTGGATGACGATGCGTTGGCCGAAGTTGAAGCCGATGAAGGCGGTGAGCGTGGACGTGCCGTGCATCAGGGGAGGTGTCGGGAAGAAGGTGATCCCGTCGCCGCCGGCCGCCACGCGCTCGGACAGCTCCTCCGGCCTGCTGACCGGCTCGCCCGTCGGCGCGCCGCCGCCGAGCCCCGAGAAGAACAGGTCCTCCTGGCGCCACATCACGCCCTTGGGCATGCCGGTCGTGCCGCCCGTGTAGATGATGAAGAGGTCGTCGGCCGAGCGCGGCCCGAAGCCGCGCTCCGGCGAGCCCGTGGCCTCCGCCTCCGTGAAGTCCACGGCCTTGACGGGCGGCGCGCCGGTCGGCGCGGTCCCCACGCGCACCAGGTGGCGCAGCTTCTCCGTCTGCGGGAGAGCAGCCGCGACGCGTTCGGTGAACTCGACGTCGAAGACGAGCGCCGCGAGGTCCGCGTCACGGTAGAGGTAGGCCAGCTCCTCTTCCACGTAACGGTAGTTGACGTTGACGGGCACGATCCGCGCCTTGAGGCAGGCGAGCACCGTCTGGAGGTACTCGATGCCGTTGTAGAGGTGCAGGCCCAGGTGTTCGCCGGGGCGGATCCCGCTGTCGATCAGATGGTGCGCGAGGCGATTGGCCGCCGCGTCGAGCCCGGCGTACGTGAGCCGGCGCTCCGCGCCCGTACCGGGATGGTCGATGTGCACGAGCGCCTCGCGGTCGGGGACCACGTCGACGACCGACTCGAACAGGTCGGCAAGGTTGTACTCCACCGCTCCTCCTGACCCAGGCGCCATCTCGATGTGGCCGTCATCTCAGCAGAGCCGCAGGGAACAGGGAAGGGCCCCCGCACAAGAAATCTGACTGACTGTCAGAAAACTCTTGAACTGGCCACCCGCCTACTGCAACCTGTTCTCGCATCCGAGACGTACGCGGCATCCGCGACGCATCCGAGACGGGAGCACGGCCATGGGTGGCACGGAACACGACGCGGGACACGGAACGGGGCACGGGACGGAACACCTCGCGGTGCGGCGCGAAGGCGCCACCCTGGTCCTCACGCTCAACAGGCCCGAGGCCAGGAACGCGCTCTCTCTGCCGATGCTCGTCGGTCTCTATGACGGATGGGTCGCCGCCGACGAGGACGACTCGATCCGGTCGGTCGTCCTGACTGGCGCGGGCGGCACCTTCTGCGCCGGCATGGACCTCAAGGCCCTCGCAGGCAAGGGGATGGAGGGAGAGCAGTACCGGGACCGCCTCAAGGCCGACCCCGATCTCCACTGGAAGGCGATGCTGCGCCACCACCGGCCCCGTAAACCCGTGATCGCCGCCGTCGAGGGCCACTGCGTGGCCGGCGGCACGGAGATCCTCCAGGGCACCGACATCCGCGTCGCCGCCGAGAGCGCGACCTTCGGACTCTCCGAGGTCAAGCGAGCCCTCTTCCCGATCGGCGGCTCCACCGTGCGGCTGCAGCGCCAGATCCCGCGCACCCACGCCCTGGAGATGCTGCTGACCGGCAGGCACTACAGCGCGGCCGAGGCCCTCTCCATCGGGCTGATCGGCAGCGTCGTCCCGGCCGGCACCGCGCTCGACAAGGCCCTGGAGATCGCCGAGCAGGTCAACGCCTGCGGCCCGCTCGCGGTGGAGGCGGTGAAGGCCTCGGTGTACGAGACCGCCGAGATGACCGAGACCGACGGCCTCAAGTCCGAACTGGAGCGCGGCTGGCCGATCTTCGCCACCGAGGACGCGAAGGAGGGCCCCAGGGCCTTCGCCGAGAAGCGTCCCGCCGTCTACCGGCGCGCGTGAAGCCCTCCGACCGCCAAGGAGTCATGAAGTGCCCGAAGTCCTCAAAGCACCGCTCGTCGTCGAGTTCCCCTTCACCCGCTCGCTCGGCTCTGTCCAGAGCGCGTTCCTGACCGGCCTGCGCGAACGCACCGTCCTCGGTGTGAAGACCACCGACGGCAAGGTCATGGTCCCGCCCGTCGAGTACGACCCCGTCACCGCCGACGAACTCCGCGACCTCGTGGAGGTCGAGTCCACCGGCACTGTGACCACCTGGGCCTGGAATCCCGAACCCCGCCGCGGCCAGCCCCTCGGCACACCCTTCGCCTGGGTCCTGGTCAAGCTCGACGGCGCCGACACCGCCCTCCTGCACGTACTCGACGCGCCGGGCCCCGACGCCGTGACCACCGGCATGCGCGTCCGCGTCCGCTGGGCCGCCGAACGCACCGGCGCCATCACCGACATCGCCTGCTTCGAGCCGTACGAGGGCGAGACCGCGGATGCCGAACCCGCCGCGCACGACGGGCAGTTCGACGACGCGGTCACCGGGATCGTCACCCCGGCCCGTCTCGACTACGTGTACTCCCCGGGCCGCGCCCAGACCGCGTACATCAACGCCCTCGCCGACCGGCGCACCGTCGGCGAACGCTGCCCGTCCTGCCGCAAGGTCTACGTCCCGCCACGCGGCGCCTGCCCCACCTGCGGCGTCGCCACGACCGACCGGGTCGAGGTCGGCCCGGCCGGCACCGTCACCACCTTCTGCATCGTGAACGTCAAGGCCAAGAACCTCGACATCGAACTGCCCTACGTCTACGCCCACATCGCGCTCGACGGCGCCGACCTCGCGCTCCACGGCCGCATCGCCGGCATCCCGTACGACCAGGTGCGCATGGGCCTCAGGGTCGAGCCGGTGTGGACCGAGGGCGGGCGCTACCCCGACCACTACCGGCCCACCGGCGAACCGGACGCCGACTACGACACGTACAAGGAGCTGGTGTAGATGCGAGAGGTAGCGATCGTCGCCTTCGCGCAGAGCGACCATCTGCGCACGACCGACGAACTCTCCGAGGTCGACATGGTGATGCCGGTGCTGCACCAGGTCCTGGCGCAGACCGGCCTCAAGACCAGCGACATCGGCTTCACCTGCTCCGGCTCCTGCGACTATCTCGCGGGCCGCGCCTTCTCCTTCACCATGACCCTCGACGGCGTGGGCGCGTGGCCGCCGATCTCCGAGTCGCATGTGGAGATGGACGGTGCCTGGGCGATGTACGAGGCCTGGGTGAAGCTGCTGACCGGCGAGGTCGACACCGCGCTCGTCTACTCGTACGGCAAGTCCTCGCCGGGCTCGGTGCGCGATGTGCTCACGCGCCAGCTCGACCCGTACTACGTGGCCCCGCTGTGGCCGGACTCCGTTGCCCTGGCGGCACTCCAGGCGCAGGCCCTGATCGACGCGGGGGAGACCGACGAGTCCGCGCTCGCCGGGATCGCCGCAAGAAGTCGGGAGTCCGCGTCGGCCAACTCCCATGCGCAGGTGAAGGGTTCGGTGCCGCAGGGCGACTACGAGGTGCAGCCGCTGCGCAAGGGCGACTGCCCGCCCGTCAGCGACGGCGCCGTCGCCGTGATCCTGGCTGCCGGGGACAAGGCCCGCGCATTGTGCGAGCGGCCGGCCTGGATCCGCGGCATGGACCACCGCATCGAGGCGCACAGTCTCGGCGTCCGCGACCTCACCGACTCCCCGTCCTCGCGGCTCGCCGCCGAGCGAGCGGGTGCTTTCGAACGGCCTGTGGACACCGCCGAGTTGCATGCACCGTTCACCTCCCAGGAGGTCGTCCTGCGCAAGGCGCTGAAGCTGGGCGACGACGTGGCCGTGAACCCCTCCGGCGGCGCGCTCGCCGCCAACCCGGTCATGGCCGCGGGTCTGCTGCGTATCGGAGAGGCCGCCGCCCGTATCCACCGTGGTGAGTCCGACCGGGCACTCGCGCATGCCACGTCCGGCCCCTGTCTGCAGCAGAACCTGGTCGCCGTCCTGGAAGGAGACGCCCGATGAGCAGCACGGTGAGCGGCGGGGTGAGCGGCGGGGTCAGCAAAGAACCCGTGGCCGTCGTCGGTATCGGCCAGACCAAGCACGTCGCGGCCCGCAAGGACGTCTCGATCGCCGGACTGGTCCGTGAGGCGGCCCAACGTGCTCTGAAGGACGCTCAGTTGACGTGGGCGGACATCGACGCCGTGGTGATCGGCAAGGCGCCGGACTTCTTCGAGGGCGTCATGATGCCCGAGCTGTATCTCGCGGACGCGCTCGGCGCGGTCGGCAAGCCCATGCTCCGCGTGCACACGGCGGGCTCGGTCGGCGGTTCCACCGCCCTCGTCGCCACCAACCTCGTGGCGTCCCGCGTCCACAGGACCGTCCTCACCCTCGCCTTCGAGAAGCAGTCCGAGTCGAATGCGATGTGGGGCCTGTCCCTGCCGATCCCCTTCACGCAGCCGCTGCTCGCCGGCGCCGGCGGCTTCTTCGCCCCGCACGTCCGCGCGTACATGCGGCGCACCGGCGCACCCGACCACGTCGGCTCTCTGGTCGCGTACAAGGACCGGCGCAACGCGCTGAAGAACCCCTACGCGCATCTGCACGAGCACGGCATCACTCTGGAGAAGGTCCAGTCCTCGCCCATGCTGTGGGACCCGGTCCGCTACTCCGAGACCTGCCCGTCCTCCGACGGCGCGTGCGCCATGATCCTCACCGACCGTGCGGGCGCCGCCCGTTCGCCGCGGCAGCCGGCCTGGATACACGGTGGCGCGATGCGCAGCGAGCCGACCATGTTCGCGGGCAAGGACTTCGTCTCGCCGCAGGCCGGCAAGGACTGCGCCGCCGACGTCTACCGGCAGGCGGGCATCGGCGACCCCCGACGGGAGATCGACGCCGTCGAGATGTACGTGCCGTTCTCCTGGTACGAGCCGATGTGGCTGGAGAACCTCGGCTTCGCCGACGAGGGCGAAGGCTGGAAGCTCACGGAATCGGGCGTCACGGAACTCGACGGCGACCTCCCCGTCAACATGTCGGGCGGCGTGCTGTCCACCAATCCCATCGGCGCCTCCGGCATGATCCGCTTCGCGGAGGCCGCGCTCCAGGTCCGCGGGCAGGCCGGAGAACACCAGGTCGACGGCGCTCGCAAGGTGCTCGGGCACGCCTACGGTGGCGGCTCGCAGTTCTTCTCGATGTGGCTCGTCGGGGCGCAGCCGCCCACGTCCTGAACGGCTCGCCGCCGCGGCCTGTCCGCCGCGCGGGCCGATCGCTAGGCTGGCGGCGGACGACGAACCGGGAGGAGCACGGACGTGGCCGAAAGCACCATGGAGCAGCACACGCTCGCGGGTTGGGACAAGCCGGACCTCGATCTGAGTGCCGCGGACTGGCATTCGAGCAGCAAGGGGCTGGGGGACGTCCAGATCGCCTTCGTCGAAGGCTTCATCGCGATGCGCAATGGCGGCAGTCCCCATAACCCGTCCCTGATCTTCACGCCCGCGGAATGGGGGGCGTTCGTGCTGGGGGCACGCGAGGGGGAGTTCGATCTGACCTGAGCGGGTCTGACTTGAGCGGGTCTGACCTGGGCCGGTCCGGCCTTGGGGGGTCTGACTTGAGCCGGTCCGGCCCGAGCCGCGGTCAGGTGACGTTTCCGGCTTTTCTGGCGACATGTGACATACGGCCCTGCCCCTTGGTCCCGGTGTGCGCGAGGCTGGGGGGCAGGAACAGTCGCTCTTGCCGGGGCCCGTCGACACCGTGCCCCGGTGTCGGAGGTTGGACATGAGTACCCCGCGCCCCCTGCCTGTCGTGGCCGCCGTCGACGGATCCGAAGACAGCCTGCGCGCCCTGGAATGGACGCTGACCGAAGCGGGCAGGCGCGGGGCGCCCGTGCGGATCGCCCATGTGCGCCAGTACGCCCCCTGGACCCAGCCAGGGGTACTGGTGTCCGGCCCGCCGGAGCCCGCGGGTGACCCGGTCGTCGACGAGGTGCGCGCCTCCCTGGCCGGCCGAGGCGGTCTGCCGCCGGTGGAATACGTGACGTTGGAGGGCGCTCCTGCAGCTGTCCTGCCCGAACTCGGCGCTGAGGCACAGCTGTTGGTCCTCGGCTCACGGGGACGCGGCGGCTTCGCCAGCCTGCTGCTCGGTTCGAACGGTGTGGCCGCGGCACGGGACGCCGCCTGCCCCGTCGTCGTGGTGCCCAGGCCCGGGCGCTCCGTGCACGGTGACAACGACGTACCGCCCGGACCGCGTGTGGTCGTCGGCGTAGACGTGGACGAGCCCGATGACACCGTCCTCGCCTTCGCCTTCGAGGAGGCCGCGCGGGGCGGGGCGCGGCTTCAGGTGATCGCCGCGTTCCCGTGGCCGGTGCTCGCCTGGACGACGTTCGGCGACTTCACGCCCACGACGGTCGACCAGGAAGCGGCCGAGCGCGAGACGCTGACACTGGCGAACGCGGCGGTGGCGCCCTTCCGCAAGACGCATCCGGATGTCGAGGTCGACCTGTACGTGGCGCCGGGCGACGCGGCCGGGCACCTCGTCGAGAACTCCCGCGAGGCGGACCTCGTGGTCGTGGGCCGCCATCGCCGCCGCCTCACGCGCCCCGCGCCGATGCTCGGCTCGGTGACGTTGGCGGTACTGCTGCACGCGGCGAGCCCGGTCGCGGTCGTGCCGCCGGTTCTGGAGGAGCCCTAGAAGATCTTCAGTGGATCAGTGCAGCACCACGCACCCCCGCGCCGTGAGGGCCTCAAGCAGCCCGGACGGCACGCGGATGTCGTTCCACCGGAGGTCCAGCTTCTCCAGCGCGGGCAGCGCCGCGATCCAGTCGGGCAGGTTGCGCAGCCGGTTGGACCGCAGGTCGAGCCGACGCAGCAGCGGAAGTCCGCGCAGGGATCCGGGCACGTCGGTGAGGGCGTTCTCGCGCAGTTCGACTTCCCGCAGCTCATGCAGGTGCCGTACGGAATCGGGGAGGGCGGTGAGGCGGTTGCCGCGCAGCCACAGCTCGCGCAGCGCGGTCAGGCCGCCGATCGATTCGGGGAGCCGGGTGAGGGTGGCGTGCTGGGCGCGCAGCTCCACGAGACCCTTCATCGAGCCGATCGATTCATGGAGTCCGGTCAGCGCGTTCTCGCCGACGTTGAGATAGGCCAGCCGCGAGAGCCTGCCGAGCGAGTCCGGGAGCGCCGTGAGCTCGTTGTCGTGCAGGTAGAGGAAACGGGTCAGGCTCGTCAGGTCACCGAGCGTGTCCGGGACCGAGTTGAGGCGGTTGTGCCCGAGATCGAGAGTGTGCAGGTGGGGGAGCGATCCGATGCGGTCGGGGAGCCGGGTGAGTGCGTTGTCGGGCAGGAGGAGAACCTCCAGGCGGGGGTGATCCCACACCTCGTCCGGTACGTCGCTCAGGCCCGCCCGCCAGTACGAGAGCACAGCCGGCCTCCCCCGAGATCTAATGGATGCCCGGGACCTTATCATTAGCCCCATGCGTGAGATCAGCACCGGCCCGCACAGCACACCGCTCGCCCTGGACCTCGTCCTCACCATCCGCCACGACGGGCACGGCGGTGTCGCCGATGACCTCGACCGGCCCGAGGCGCTGACGGCCTGGGTGCGGGAGCGTGCCGGGGTGCTGCCGGGCGCCGCCGGGTTCGAAGCGGACGCGACCGCGCTCGCCGAGGTGCGCGAGGTGCGGGCCGCCGTCCGCGCGCTGTTCGCTCACGCCGTGCGCCCCGGCGAGCCCAGCCCGGCGGACGCCCACCGGCTGCTCCCCGTGAGCGAGGCCGTGCGGCGGCTCAACGAGGCGGCGGCGCTCGCCCCCACCGTTCCCGTCCTCACCTGGGACGACGGCGCCATCCCCCTCGTACGTCAGGAGGCGCGCACCCCCGCGCCCGCCCCCGACCTGCTCACCGCGGCCCTGGCCCGCGCCGCCGTCGGCTTTCTCGCGAGCGACGACCGCGAGCGGCTGCGGGCCTGCCACGCCCCGCGCTGCGTGCGCTACTTCCTCAAGGACCATCCCCGTCAGGAGTGGTGCAAGCCGTCCTGCGGCAATCGCGCACGGGTCGCCCGGCACCACGAGCGGCACCGCGCGGAGGCGGTACGAGACTGAACTCGCCGCCGGGGAGGGGGTGTTGAGTGAGGGCGCCGGCGTGGGCCCGGGCTGTCGTCCCCGGCCGGTTGCACACCGATGAGCAGACCATTGCGCCGCCGCGGGAACCCCCGACGCCCCCGGAACCGCCCGCGTCGGCCCGGCCACGACCCCGCCGGGGCCGCGGCCCCCGCGCCGCGGAGCGCCCCGGTGCACGTACCATTGCGGCATGTCCTTCCTCCGCCGACGCAGCTCCGCCACACCCGCGGGTCCTGACTTCGATGTCCTCGCCATGGACCCGGGCGACTGGCCGGGCAATCTCGGCGCGGGCCTGCTGCCCGCCCCTGACGGCAGCTGCCAGGGTGTTTTCCTGCGCTACGACCTGTTCGGCGGCCGCGGCCCCGCGATGATCATCGGCAATCTCCCCGAGGGCTCATCGGCCCGCGAGACCGCCGAGGGCGAGATCCCCTTCGAGGTCGCCCAGCTCCTTCTCGCGCTGGAGAACGACGAGGAGGTCACCGTCGTCGGCACCGAGGACGTCCCGGTGATGCAGGGCGACAACCTCCTCATCGTGCGCCGCCTCAAGCTCTCCGAGGGCCGTATCTCGTGCGTGCAGTTCGACCGCAGCGACAACGTCCTCGTGACCATCGCAGCCTGGGACCGGCCCATCACGGACGACCTCTACGCGCTTTTGAAGCCGCTGCCCCCCGAGCTGTTCCAGCAGGCCTGAGCCAGGAAAACCGGCCGGGCCCGGACCTGCCCCCACGGCAGTTCCGGACCCGGCCGAGTCATGTGCCCTCAGGCGCCCGACGGCAGCACCTGCACGTCGGCGGCCCGCACATACGCCACCCGGTGACCGAACTGGATCTCGTAGTAGACGTCCTTGCCGCGCACCACCCGGTGCGACGTCGTGTCGAACGTCGGCGAGAAGAAGTACTCACCGGTCGTCCTGCCCCCCACGACGTACCGCTGCCCCGCGAGCAGCTTGTACGGCAGCGGAGAGATCGCCTGCGGCGTGATGTCCGCCGGGTACGCCTCCTTCTCGGGGTAGGCGCGCCCGTACACGGGGACGTCGGTGCGGCCGGCCTTCGGGGCGATGACCAGGCCTGCCGCGTTCACGGCCGTGGGCTGCTTCTTCGGGTTCTTGAACCAGGCCTTCTGGCCGAGGTACCAGACCGCGGTCCAGTCGCCCTTGCGCTCCGCGACGGCATACTGCTGGCCGGTCGACAGGCGCGCGCCCATGTCGTTCACGTCGATCGTGGAGTCCTCGCCGCCGGGGCGCAGCCCGATGTCCTTGATCAGCGGGGCGCCCTCGCTGGGCGCGGTGTACACCCGTACGGCACCGGAGCCGTGCGCCGCGCAGGTCTCGCCCGCCTTGACGCAGCCCGTGTACACCGGCTTGTTCCTGGCGAAGTCGGGGGCGACGGTGACGAGGCCGCCCTCTGTGCCCGCGGTCGCCTTGAAGGGCTTGCCCATCAGCGCGAAGTAGTGGGCCCAGTCCCAGTACGGACCGGGGTCCGTGTGCATCGTCTTGATCCCGGCGGGTGTCGTTCCCGGCACGTTGTCATGGCCCAGGATGTGCTGCCGGTCCAGCGGGATGTCGTACTTCTTCGCCAGGTACTTCACCAGGCGCGACGACGCCCGGTACATCTCCTCCGTGTACCAGGAGTCCGGCTGGGCGAGGAAGCCCTCGTGCTCCAGGCCCAGGGACTTGGCGTTGACGTACCAGTTGCCCGCGTGCCAGCCGACGTCCTTGGCCTTCACATGCTGGGCGATGTGCCCGTCCGTGGACCGCAGCGAGTAGTGCCAGGCCAGATACGTCTTGTCCTGCACCAGCTGCAGCGTCGTGTCCCACGTCGCCTCGGTGTCGTGGATGACGATGTAGTCGATGCTCTGGTCGTTCGGCCGGTCCGCGAGGTCGTGGTTGCCGTAGTCGCCGTCCCCGAACTCCTCGTAGGGCGCCGGGATCCACTCGCACGACACGGTCGCCGGGCACTCGGTGCCGCTCTCGTCGGACGTGCGCAGACCCATGCTCCGCACCTGCGCCGCGTCGGGCTTCAGGCCGCGGTCGGCCGCGAGCTCCACGCGCTGCCCGGCGTCCGTGGTGCGCCGCTCGCCGTCGTGGATCACGGCGAACACGTCGTTCGCGTACGTCGCCGCCGTGGCGGTGTCGTCGGCGCCGGAGAACTTCGCGATCGCGCCGTACCAGTCGGCCGGGTCGGAGCTGAGGGGCTTGCCGAGGGCCTTCTGGGCCGCGGCGAGCAGGGCGGCGCCGCCGCGCACATTGGCCGCGGGGTCGGAGCGCAGCTGTTCGGCGGGGATGCCGCTGAGCTCGGCGGCACGCGTCAACGACTTGAGCCGGGCCGGGAGTTGGGAGTTCCGCGGCACCTTCGCCGTGGGGGTGAGTGCCGCCCGTGACGAGTCGCCGCGCGGATCACCCTCGGCCTCGCTGTGCGTCGCCACACCGGCGAGCGCGGCGCGGGCGTCCGTGAGGTGCATCGGGCCGTAGCCGCCGGTGACGCTGGGCGCACCGCTGTGCGTGTCCCACCGGGACTGGAGGTAGGAGACGCCGAGCAGGACGCTCTGGGGCACGCGGTACTCGGCCGCCGCGCTCGCGAACGCGTGCTGGAGACCCGCGTCCGACGTCCCCCGGGCCTCGCTCGCGGGCGCGGCGCCGAGGAGAGGGAGCAGCAGGGCCGCCGTCGCGAGCGTCCCCGCCGCCCGGGCCGCCTGGTGGGTGCGTCTGCGGGCGGCCGGGGAGTGGTCGCTGGTGGTCGAGGGCAAAGCGGCCTCCTGGGAACGGTCCTGGGACAGATGAGCTCGACGGTGTGCGGGGCGATCGTGGGTCAGTGGTATCGGCTTGCCGACGATCCGTCAATCATGCTCAGGTCAAGGGATTTCCCATGTCAGCGCCCGGTCGGCGGGCTTTCGCCGGGGAGGCCTCACCGCCTGCGGCGCGTCACTGGAGTGGACCAATGACCGTCCGGAAGGAGTGGGGCCGCCGTCTCGGCATACGGGAGGGCGACCCGGACTCTTCGGCGTACTCCACCTGATCGGGGGACCGAACCGCGCGGGTGTTCCCCCGGGAGTCGCCCGGCGTGGCCAGCGGGGCGACGCGCCCCCGAGGACCCGGTCCACCTGCTCGGGCGAGAGTGCGTGCTCGATCGCCAGGATGGCCGCGCCGGCCACGGCCGCGTTCGCTCCGGTGCGGCTCGGCTCGATGCGCAGCACATGGGTGGCCAGCGGGTGGGAGCGGCGGCACACGGCTTCCCGTACGCCCGCGAGGAGTTGGTCGTGGACGGCCGACCCGATGAGCGTCGAGGGCATCGGACAGGTGAGCTACCGGGATTCATTCGCAGTGCATTGGGCTTCAGCCTGGTGGTGAAGCGAGTCTGGTGGTTGCGACGCGGTGCGTCGCGGCGTCTTTGCGGCGGAGCCGGGCTGTGGGGCGTGAACGGTGACAGTCCGCACGGACGTTCCCCGGGACGGCGGGCGTTCGGCATGTCTAGTGTGATCGTTATGCAGCTCCGGTACGCCTTCCGCCTGTACCCGGACACCAGCCAGCAGACAGCGTTGGCGAAGGCGTTCGGGTGCGCTCGCGTCGTGTTCAACGACGCGGTGCGCGCCCGTGAGGACGCCCGCGCGGCCCAGGCGGCCTTCCCGAAGATCGGTGAGCTGTCCACCCGTCTGATCACCCGGGCGAAGCAGACCGCTTCGCGATCCTGGCTGGGTGAGGTCTCCGCCGTCGTCCTGCAGCAGTCACTGCGGGACGTCGAGAGCGCCTACCGCAACTTTTTCGCCTCCCTGAAGGGCACCCGGAAGGGACCGAAGATCGGCCCCCCGCGCTTCAAGTCCCGCAAGGACTCCCGCCAGTCGATCAGGTTCACCGCCAACGCGCGCTGGAGCGTCAGCGGCAGCGGTCGGCTGAACCTGCCGAAGATCGGGGCGGTGAAGGTGAAGTGGTCCCGCACGCTGCCCGCCACTCCTACCTCGGTCACCGTCGTCAAGGACGCGGCCGGGCGGTACTTCGCCTCCTTCGGTGCGACACGAGGTCGCTCCATTCAAGTGGGGGCAGCCCACAGAGAGGAGATATACGGGCTGCTTCTCTGATCAGTGTCCATGGTCAGTCCCCGGGTCCGCATGCGTTGCCGGTAACGGCGGGGTGTGAAGCCGGACCGTAAAGCCCAAGAGTCTTCGAACCGTCCGGAGACAACAGGCGAGGGGAAGACTGGACAGGGTGAACTCGCGTGAACCTCCGGCTATGCCTCGTGAGCGAAACGGTCAGACGACGGGATGTACAACTGGCCGACAGGCCCTCGGCGTTGGAAAGCGCCAGGTGACCTCCCTGGACGAATGCGGGGAGGCAGGACACCACCGGGCCCGGGGTAAAGGAGGCACCCTCCCCAGTCGCAGCTTGATGGTGCGGAACGTGGAAACCCCGTTGTGATCTGCGTGCAGTAGGCGAACCGCAAGGGCAGCCGATGTCGCAGCGGGAACAGGATGATCCAAGAAGCGAATGCCGACCGGCCGAAAGGCCGGGGGAAAGCGCGACCGTCTGCTCTGAGACGACGCGTATAACCCGTCGGATACGGGCGCTGCCCGGCCCGAAAGGGAGCTGACGTGGATCAGGTGGAACCTTGAAGAGATAGTGGGGAGGGACCAGAACTGACGGGCAAGTTGGACGCCGCACGGGGTGTGGTGAACGGACCTGATGGCGGACCCGAACTTGACTGGCACGGCATCGACTGGGCCAGCGAGGAAGAGAGCGTACGGCGACTTCGCCAACGGATCTTCAAGGCGTCGCAGGAAGGGGACCTGCAGAAGGTCCGCAACCTGCAGAAGCTCATGCTGCGGTCACGAAGCAACACGCTGGTCAGCGTGCGGCGGGTCACCCAGCAGAGTTCTGGCCGCAAGACCGCCGGCGTCGACGGACAGGTGATCCTCACTCCACAAGGACGAGCAAGGCTCGTGGTGGAGATCCAGGAAACACCAATTCGTCGGCCACATCCGGTCAAGCGGGTGTACATCCCGAAGAGCAACGGGAAGCAACGTCCGCTCGGGATCCCGGTGATCAAGGACCGCGTCATGCAGGCGCGTGCCAAGAATGCCTTGGAGCCTGAGTGGGAGGCCCGGTTCGAAGCCCGATCGTTCGGTTTTCGACCGGGGCGGAGCTGCCACGACGCGATTCAGAGCATCTTCTCGATGACACGGGGCAAGTCCCCCGAGCGGATGTGGGTTCTGGATGCGGACTTGTCGGCGGCCTTTGACCGAATCCACCACGACCGCCTGATGGAGTCCGTCGGCTCGTTCCCCGGACGGGGCATGATCCGTGGATGGCTGAAGGCGGGGGTGCTGGAGAATGGAAGATGGGCTCCGACAGAGGAAGGCACCCCGCAAGGGGGCGTGATCAGCCCTCTGCTGCTGAACATCGCTCTGCACGGAATGGAGAGCGCCGTAGGGGTCAAATACCGGATTCGCAAGGGGCAAGAACCTGGCGCGAAGTCCGGGACCCCGGTCCTGGTGCGGTACGCGGACGACTTTGTGGTGCTTACGCACTCGAAGGAGGAGGCGGAACGGATGAAGCAGGAGCTGTCGTTGTGGCTGGAGCCGAGAGGGCTCCGCTTCAACGAGGAGAAGACCCAAGTGACCAATCTCGACAGGGGATTTGACTTCCTCGGGTTCAACATCCGGCGGAACAGCAATCGCATGGTCATCATCCGGCCGAGCAAGGAAGCGGTGAAGAGGATCCGGGAACGGCTGCGGATAGAGGTCAAGGAGCTGAATGGCTCCAACGCCGCAGCGGTACTGAGACGGCTCACACCGATCGTGCGTGGGTGGGCAACGTACTACCGGGGGGTGGTGTCCTCGAAGATCTTTCAATCGCTGGATACTTACGTCTGGAAACTCACCTACAAGTGGGCCAGACGGAGCCACCCCAACAAGCCGAAGGACTGGGTGGTGAAGCGGTACTTCGGTACGTTCAACAAGTCCCGGGCGGACAAGTGGGTGTTTGGCGACCGGATCTCTGGTGCCTACCTCTACAAGTTCGCCTGGACCCCGATCGTCCGGCACGTCATGGTCAAAGGCGCGGCATCCATGGATGACCCTGCCCTCCAGGACTACTGGGCGAAACGGCGCCGGAAGAAGGCGCCTCCCGTCATGGACAAGACCAGCCTGCACCTGGCGTTCCGCCAGCAAGGGGTGTGTCCGCTCTGCGGCGGGACCCTGATCACCGGAGCGGAATACGAACCGGACAATCCACGGGAGTGGATCGAGTGGTTCGCAGCCGTAGCGAAGAAGCTGCACAAGCATCACTTCGTGTTCCGGCGGGTAGGGGGCGGGAACGAGTTGAACAACCTCCGCCTTGTACACGCGGATTGTCATCGGCGGCACCACGAAGCCGGTGACCGAGCAACCGCACGGAAGAGCAAACGCCCTCGGGTTCTGCTTGAGCCGTGTGCGGCGTGAGTCGCACGCACGGTTCTGAGGGGGCCGGGGCGCGGTGACGCGCTCCGGCTACCCGACTCATCGACACCGACCCCGACACCGACGCGTCACGGATGCCCGAAACCGACCGGACCATCGGCATCGACCTCGGTCTCACCCACTTCGCGGTCCTGTCCGACGGCACGAAGATCGACTCTCCGAGGTTCTTGCGCCGGGCGGAGAAGAAGCTGAAGAAGGCTCAGCGGGAGCTGTCGCGTAAGCGGAAGGGGTCGAAGAACCGGGCCAAGGCCCGCCTGAAGGTCGCCCGTGCCCACGCTCAAGTGGCTGATGCGCGCAAGGAGTTCCACCACCAGCTCTCCACACAGTTGATCCGCGAGAATCAAGCGGTCGCGGTGGAGGACTTGGCGGTCTTTGGGCTCGCGCGCACCAGGCTGGCCAAGAGCGTGCACGATGCGGGCTGGTCCCAGTTCGTGACCATGCTCGAATACAAGGCCAAGCGGTACGGCCGCACCCTGGTCAAGATCGGCCGGTTCGAGCCCACCAGCCAGATCTGCTCGGCCTGCGGACACCGGGACGGGCCCAAACCCCTGCACGTACGGGAGTGGACCTGCCCGGCCTGCGGCACCCGGCACGACCGGGATGTCAACGCCGCGATCAACGTGAAGACGGCCGCCGGACTGGCGGTATCGGCCTGCGGAGCGCCGGTAAGACCAGAACCCGTTCTGGCCCAGCGCGCAGAAACAGGAAGCCACGGATTCTCGACCGAACCCCGTGCCGCGTAGCGGCACAGCAACGATCGAGAAGGCCAGAATCCTCGGGCTTCAGCCCGAGGTGCAAGTCAAAAACTGTCGTCACCGTACGGAGTCGGCTCCATCGAGCTGCGCGCGGACGCCCCCGACGGCAAGCTCCTGGCCACCACACCCGTCCCGAACACCGGCGGCTGGGACACCTACCGGGCCACACCCGCCGTCCCGGTCGACGCGCTGACCGGAACGCACAAGCTGTACCTCGTGTTCAAGTCCCCGCAGGACAACTCGTTCGACGTGGACGCCGTGCAGTTCAGTAACCCGTAGCCTCTAGGGATAAGGGCACACGAGAATCCGCGGTGCGCCGCTGTCCTGGCGCACCGCGGATTCCTGTCCCCTCAGCGAGTGCCGACCGCCGCACGCACGGCCCTGCGGGCCAGCTGGCAGTCGTCGTGCAGCCGCCTCAGGAGCAGCCGCTGTTCCTCGCCGGACGGCGCAGCACCGTGCGGGGCCGTGCCCGATGCCGCCGGGGCCGAGTCGTGCATCGAACGCTGCACGGCCGTCTCGTACGTCCGGATCTCCCGCGTCAGTACGAGCATCAGGTTCACCAGGAACGCGTCCCGGGCCGCTGGACCGCCGGACTGCGCGAGCTGGCTGATCTGGCGCCGCGCCACCGGCGCGTCACCGAGCACCGACCACAGCGTCGCCAGGTCGTACCCCGGCAGGTACCAGCCCGCGTGCTCCCAGTCCACGAGCACCGGGCCAGCCGGGGACAGCAGGATGTTCGAGAGCAGTGCGTCACCGTGACAGAACTGGCCCATGCCCTGGCGGCCCGACGAGTGCGCGATGCCGTGCAGCAGCTTCTGCAGATCGCCCATGTCCCGGTCGGTGAGCAGCCCGAGGCCGTGGTAGCGGGAGATCCGGTCCGCGTAGTCGAGCGGCGCGTTGAACGTGCCGGCCGGCGGACGCCAGAGGTTGAGCCGGCAGATCGCGCTGAGCGCGGCCCGCACGTCCGCCCGGGGCGGTGCCTCGGCCGGGTGCCGCTGCAGGGCGGCGACCCGGCCGGGCATCCGCTCGATCACCAGCGTGCAGTTGTCGGGGTCCGCGGCGATCAGCCGCGGCACCCGGACCGGTGGCCGGTGCCGGACGAACGAGCGGTATGCCGCTATCTCATGGCGGATCCGCTCGGCCCAGACGGGGGAGTGGTCCACTAAACACTTGGCGACGGCGGTGCTGCGCCCTGTGGTGCCGACGAGCAGCACGGACCGTCCACTGCGGCGCAGCACCTGCACCGGATTGAACTCCGGGCAGATCCGGTGCACCGAGGCGATCGCCGTGCGCAGCTGCGCGCCCTGGGGACCGGACAAGTCGAGTCTCCCGCTGAGCGGTTGGGTGCCGACCCCCGGGACGCGCCTTGTCCGACCGGAGCCGAGCGCTGCGGCCGCAGGTCGCGCGGGGTCGAGATACGGGCCGCCGCCCGCCGGTGGGGCCTCCCCTGCGCGGCCGTTGCCGCGAGCCGGGGGCCGGGCGTAGAGCGGCCGGGGCGGAGCGGACACGGAGGACGATGCTGCGTACATGGGCGAACAGATCCCTTCGTGTGCCTGCTGGTTGCCTGCGCCACCCGCCCCGGGGAACCGTGGTGCACCCTGGGGAGTGAGCCGCGGCAACCGGGTCGGGGTGGCGCATTCCTACCTGACACCCGGTGCCCACTGGCACACCATCTGGCGCACCCTGGCGAACCCTGGCGAATAGTCGCTCAGCAACTGACAGAGGGTTACTGTCAACTCAGCCGAGAACCTGGGGGCTTGACGTGAACGGACAACCCAACACCCGCCTGAACGACCTGTTCGGCCTCGCCGGCTGGTCCAAGGGGGAGCTCGCGAGAATGGTGAACCGGCAGGCGGCGGCCATGGGCCACCCCCAGCTGGCGACCGACACCTCGCGGGTGCGGCGTTGGATCGACATGGGAGAGATCCCGCGCGATCCGGTGCCACGGGTGCTGGCGGCGCTGTTCACCGAGCGGCTCGGCCGTGTCGTGACCATCGAGGACCTCGGTCTGGTCCGGCACGGGCGCACGGGGAAACGGCGTGACGACGGGGCTGTGCAACACCCCGACGGAATGCCATGGGCGCCCGAGCGGACTGCTGCGGTCCTCACCGAATTCACGGGAATGGACCTCATGCTCAACCGACGCGGCTTGGTGGGCGCGGGTGCCGCGCTCGCCACAGGATCTGTACTCAGCGGCGCCATGCATGACTGGCTGCACACCGATCCGGCCCTCGCGGCCGACGCCCCACGTTTCGAAGACCCCCTGCACGCCGACCCCGCCGGGTTCGACCGCTATGAGGCCGCCCCCATCGGGTCGCAGGAGATCGAGGAACTGGAGCGCTCCGTCGAGGTGTTCCGGGCCTGGGACGCGGCCCGCGGTGGCGGCCTGCAACGCAAGGCGGTGGTGGGCCAGCTCAACGAAGTGGGCGGCATGCTCAGCTACCGGCACCCCGACCATCTCCAGCGGCGCCTGTGGGGCGTCGCCGCCAACCTGGCCGTCCTCGCGGGCTGGATGTCGCACGACGTCGGCCTCGAACCCACGGCCCAGAAGTACTTCGTCATCGCCGCGCACGCGGCCCGAGAAGGCGGCGACCGGCCGCGCGCCGGGGAGGCCCTGTCCAGGGCGGCCCGTCAGATGGTGCACCTCGGCCGGCCCGACGACGCACTCGACCTCATGAAGCTCGCCAAGTCCGGATCCGGCGACCAGACCCTGCCGCGTACCCGGGCGATGCTCTACACCATCGAGGCCTGGGCACAGGCGTCGATGGGCAAGGGCCAGGCCATGCGGCGCACCCTCGGCCAGGCGGAGGACCTCTTCGTCTCCGACAAGGGCGACGTCCCGCCGCCCAGCTGGATGCAGATGTTCGACGAGGCGGACCTGCACGGGATGCAGGCCCTGGCGTACCGCACCCTCGCCGACCACGAGCCGGCCGCGGCGAGCACGGCGCAGCGCCACGCCAAGGAAGCCCTCGAACTGCGGGCGAACGGGCGGCAGCGGTCGCAGATCTTCGACTACATCTCGCTCGCGTCGGCCCTGTTCATCGCCGACGACCCGGAGCAGGCCGACCGGTACGCGCGCCTGGCGCTGGTGTCGATGGGGGCCAACTCCTCCCATCGCACCTGGGACCGGCTCCGCGAGATGTACCGGCTCACCGGGCAGTACGCGGGCTACCCGAAGATCGTGGACCTGCGCGAGGAGATCAAGCTCGCGCTGCCGAAGTCCCCTGGAAAGCCCACGGGAGGCAAGCGCGCCCAGGCGTGACCCTCAGGGGCACGCGGTCCGACTTCAACACATTGACCGACTTCAACACATGGCTGTCCGCGTCAGGAGCCGATCCTGGCGACCAGCACACAGGCCTCGTCCGCGCGCTCGTGCGCGGCGAACTCCTCGAAGACCGTCCGCACACAGTCCTGCGCGGTGGCGGCCTCGGTGAGTCGTGGCGCGAGATCGAGGAGCCTGTTCGCCGCCGCGGCACCGCTGCGGTGGGGGACCAGGCCGTCGGTGTGCAGCAGCAGCAGATCGCCTGCGCGGAGCGACTCCTCGGCCAGCCCGTACGTGGCACCCGGTGTCGCTCCGAGCAACACGCCCTCCGGCGGCGTCAGCGCACGCCCCACCCCGTCGCGGAAGAGCAGCGGGGCGGGGTGTCCCGCCTGCGCCCAGGTCAGCGTGCGCGACCGGGGATCGTAGCGGCAGCAGACCGCGCTGCCCAGTGACGGCTGAACCGACGTGTCGGTCAGCTGGTTGAGCCAGCCCATCAGCGCGTCGGGGCGGGTCCCCGTGACGGCCATGCCGCGCAGGGCGCCGAGGAGCATCGCCATGGCGGAGGTCACGGTCACGCCGTGTCCGGTCAGGCCGCCCACGCTCAACAGGGTCTGTCCGTCCGGCAGTTCGAGCGCGTCGTACCAGTCGCCGCCGACGAGTTCGCCCGTCGACGAGGGCAGATGGCGGGCCGCGAGGTCGAGGTCGTGCGGTGCTCCCTGGGAGAACCGAAGGGAGCCACGCCACGGAGGCAGCACGGCCTCCTGGAGCTCGGCCGCGAGCCGGTGTTCCGTCTGCTCGACGTGCCGCCGGCGCTGGAGCGAGTCATGGGTCTCGCGTACGGTCCGCTGGGTTCGGCGCAGCTCGCTGACGTCGCGCAGGACCGCCCACATCGAGGCGGTGGAGCCGTCGGCGTCGAGCACGGGCTCGCCCATCATGTGCACGGTGCGGGCGGTGCCGTTGGTGCGCAGGATGCGGAACTCGCCGTCGATCGGCTTCCCCTCGATGAGGCAGTCCGTCACCATTCTGGTGAGCATGGCCTGGTCATCGGTGTGCACGACGGACGGGAGTTCGTCGAGGGTCAGCGGCGGTGCGTCGGGGCTGCGGCCGAGGATCTGGAACAGCTCCCCGGACCAGCTCGCCTCGTCGGTGAGGAGATTCCACTCGGCGCTGCCCACGCGGCTGAGCAGGGAACCGTTCGGCGGCTCGGCCGGCGCACAGCCGCGGGACTCGGGGACCGGCGAATCCACACTCGGGCGCGGTGGCCCGTCGCGCAGCTGCGCCAAGTGCTTGTCGAGATCGCTGAGTTGGTGCACGGCGAGCTCGTAGAGGGCGCGCTGCCAGCGTCGCTCGGGGTCACCGTCGTCCGAAACGGCCTCGCGGCGCACGGCGTCGACATCACCGAGCAGCCGACGCGTCTGCGTGATCAGCGCGTCGACCGAACCGTGCTCCGGCGGCTGGGCGGCGGGGCGGTCCGCGAAGACATGGGGAGGCATGACGTACTCCGATACAGGCGCGGCACGACCAAGACTGACGGAAGGACCGTTAATGACTGTCGCACAGCCGGACAGGCCCCGTAAGGGGTTTGGCAACACCCGGTGCGGTGATGCTTCTGGCATATACCTGAGTCCTTCCGGCCGTCCGGTTCAGGCGCGGAGCCACACCGCCGTGTCCCGTGGGGGCCGCCCCTCGTCGTCCAAGGGGCCACTGGCCAGCAGAAGACGTGAATGCGCCGGGAGCGGCGCGGCCGGATCGGAGAAGTTGACGACGCAGAGCAGTCCCTCGCCCCGGGCAAGAGCCAGTACGCCAGGGGAACTTGGGAGTCAGCACATCGGCCCGTCGCCGAAGCCCGGCTCCGTGCGGCGCAGGCGCAGCGCCTCGCGGTAGAGCGACAGCATCGAGCCCGGATCGGCGTCCTGTCGATGGGCCGCGAACGTCCCCCAGTCCGCCGGCTGCGGCAGCCAGGGCTCCCCGGCCGGCCCGAAGCCGTACGAGGGTCCGTCCTGCGTCCAGGGCAGGGGCACCCGGCAGCCGTCGCGGCCCGGCAGCCGGGGGAGCGGCTCGCGTGGACCGGGACGTGACCGCGCGTGAGGTTGCAGTACATGACAGCGGTCCCGGGCCAGGTGTGCCCGGACGACGGGTCGACCAGGTCCCGCTTCACGGTGTTGTGGCACGGCACGTTGTCGGTGGCCTGCGCCGGGGTGGCGGCGGGCGCCGACCTGCTCCGCCACGCGGAGGTCCGGCTCCAGGACGACGCCTCACTCCTCGCGGTCCGGGCCGCGGCCTAACGGGCGGGATCAGACCTTCAGCACCCCTGCGCCGGTGGACTCGGCCAGGACCTCGTCCGCCAGATCCCGCGTCGGCTGCCACAGCGTCGTCACCGGCGACCAGACGCGCAGCCCGCCCGGCTCGGCGAGCGCGGCGGCGGTGAACTTCTGCCCATCGTGTTCCGGATTCGCCGCCACCACGACGTAGCCGACCGACCGGACATCGCTGTCACCGCTCGCGGACAAGGAGCGCACGGCGGCGTGAGCGGTCTTCCCCGCGTCCAGCTTGTACGTGGCGCTCCCGGAGAGCGGGAACGGGACGGCGGCCCCGTCCAGATCACCGTAAGTGACCAGCGGGACATGGCCCACGAGGCAGGCGTGCGAGGAGTGGTTCTTGACGCTCAGGCGCAGGACGTGGTCCTCGCCCGATGCGGCCGCCCGCAGCGTCAGCGCGTTCTCCGCGCACTGTTTGAGGGCGGCGGCCGGCGCGGCGGCGGGGTGAGCGGGGCGGGGGTCGGCCGACGCAGCGGCGGAGGCGCCGGTGGCTGACACGCCGGTCGCGGACACGAGGAGCGCGGCGGCGGCGGCAAGAACGGTGCGAGTGGGCATCAGTCTGGTCTCCCGGCGAACAGTGGCTTTCACATTTCACCTGAAACAAGGCTTAAGGAGCCTATCTCGGATGAATGCCTCTGCCCACGCCAGTGCCCGCGTCGGTGCCTGAGCCGGTGTCCAAGCCGGTGCCTGAGTCGCTGACGTGCCCACGGGTGCGTGGGATTTATGGGCCCGAGGGCCTGCCATAGGTGCAGTGCGCGCAAAGATTGCAGTGTGTGCAAGAATCTCTGGCGTGATGACATCAGGCACCGCGACGTCGGCGGTCCGCGAGCAGGCGCCGGTCGAGGGGCTGCGCGCCCGGCGACGGCGCCAGACCCGGGCCGAACTGCACGCCGCCACAGTCCGCCTGGCGGGTGCACACGGCCTCGAACACGTCACGGTCGAGATGATCAGCAAGGAGGCCGGCGTCTCCCCGCGGACCTTCTTCAACTACTTCCGCACCAAAGAGACCGCGCTCTTCGCCTGGCCCGGTGGCCTGACAGAGGCCGAGGCGGAGCAGTTCGTCACCGCGCCCGGCCGCGACCCGGACGCCGTGCTGCGGGACCTGGGCGAGGTGTTCGCCACGCACGTGGACGAGATGGCGCCCGGCGCCGGAGCGTTCGAGGACGTCTTCGCCATCGTCGAGAAGGTGCCCTCGGCACTCGGCGCGTTCCTCGCCGAGTGCGACGCGCTCGAACGGGATCTCGCCGGCGCCATCGCCCGCCGCACCAAAGACGCCCCCGACGGGCAGACCGTGGCTCTTCTCGCGGGGATCGCCATGACCGCCGTACGCAACGGCCTCATGCGATGGGCCCGCGACAAGCAGCACCCCGACGGTCCCGCGGCCTCGGTGCGCGACTCGTTCACCGCCCTGCGCGGCCTCCTCTCCCCGGCGGACTTCCCACACGCCACCACCGAACGGGAGGCCTGAGGCGCGGCTCCAGAAGCGCGACCCGTCGCCGCCCCCACGACACCGGTGCGCGCGCTCCCCGCGCAAGGCCCCACACGACTCCCCACCCGAGCCCCGAAGACTCCCCAGCCTCCCCGGGCGGCGACCGCTCGCGCGCCGCGCACCCCATCCCTTCACTTACGGAGACCTGAGCATGACCCACGCCCCCGCACCGGCGGGCTCCGATCCCGCCCCTGAGGACGGCATAGCCAAGCCGCACAACTTCGGGCTGATCTTCGGCGCGCTGATGCTGACGATGCTGCTCGGCGCGCTCGACCAGACCATCGTCAGCACCGCCCTGCCGACCATCGTCGGCGAGCTCAACGGCATCGAGCACATGGCGTGGATCACCACCGCGTACATCCTCGCCGCCACCATCGGCATGCCGGTCTACGGCAAGCTCGGCGACCTCATGGGCCGCAAGAACATCTTCCTCGCGGGCATCGCGCTCTTCCTGGTCGGCTCCGTGGTCTGCGGGCTCGCCCAGAACATGGGCACCCTCGTCGCCGGCCGCGCCCTCCAGGGCCTGGGTGGCGGTGGCCTCATGATCACCTCGCAGGCGATCATCGCCGACCTCGTTCCGCCCCGGGAACGCGCCAAGTACATGGCCCCCATGGGCGCCGTGTTCGGTCTCTCCTCGGTCGTCGGGCCGCTCCTCGGCGGCTGGTTCACCGACGAGCACTCGTGGCGCTGGGCGTTCTGGGTCAATCTGCCGCTCGGCATCCTCGCCTTCTTCGTCGCGGCCGTCGCGATCAAGCTGCCGCGCAAGGCCGTCAAGGTCACTCTCGACTACCTCGGCACCGCCCTGATGGCCGCCGCCGTCACCTGCACCGTGCTGTTCGCCAGCTGGGGCGGCACGCAGTACGCGTGGTCCGACCCGCTGGTCATCGGGCTCGGCGTCGGCGCCGTCGTCGCCTGGGTGCTGTTCTTCGTCGCCGAGAAGCGGGCCGCCGAGCCCGTCATCCCGCTGCACCTCTTCCGCAGCCCGATCTTCAACGTCGCCACGCTGCTCGGCATGATCGTCATCGGCCTCGGCATGTTCGCGATCGTCGGCTACATGCCCACGTATCTGCAGATGGTCTACGGCAAGACGGCCACCGAGTCGGGGCTGCTGCTCATCCCGATGGTCGTCGGCATCATGGCCACGGCGCTGCCGTCCGGCGCGATCATGAGCAAGACCGGCCGCTACAAGGTCTATCCGATCGTCGGCACGGTCATCATCATGCTCGTCGCGTTCCTGATGTCCCGCCTCGACGTGAGCGACCCGGTCTGGCTGGTCTGCCTGTACGTCGGACTCGCGGGCGCCGGTGTCGGCCTGATGATGCAGACCCTCGTACTCGCCGTGCAGAACGACTTCCCGGGCGCCGAGGTCGGCACCGCCACCTCCGCGAACAACTTCTTCCGCGAGATCGGCGCGACCCTGGGCACCGCCGTCGTCGGCGCGGTCTTCGCCAGCCGCCTCACCGACCAGCTCGCCACGCGCCTGCCCGCGGACGCCGCCTCGAAGGTCGGCGACAGCGACTCACTGACGCCCGCGCTCGTACGGGCCCTGCCGGCCGACCTGCGCGCCACGGTCGTCTCCTCGTACCAGGAGGCGCTCGTGCCGATCTTCCTGTACCTGGTCCCCGTCTTCGCGGTCGGTCTCGTCCTCGCCTTCGTGCTGAAGGAGAAGCCGCTCGCCGACAACGAGGACTGGCATGCCGAGAACGAAACGGCGCGGCCGGGCAGCGAGGACAAGGAATTGGAGCCTGCCGCCGGCTGAGCCGGTCGGTTGGTCGGGTCAGTCGGCTTTTGCCGGCTGCGTGTGTGGCGCAGCGCGCGCCCGTCGGAGGGGTCTTCGGCGGGCGCGTTCTGTGTTTTCCGGCTCGGGGGTGCGGTGAGTGGCGGTGGGTTTCAACTCGTGGGGCGGTGCCGGTGGTTCAGCCGTCGATCCACTCGCCCTCACGCATCAGCTCCCTGCCCGCCAGCTCGTTGGCCTCCCGCCAGGCCTGGACTCGCTGCGGCGTGACCCGGAAATAGAGGTACTCCGAGGTCAGCCCGCGCGGGTCGAACCCTGTCCTCTGCGCGAACGCGTCACCGACGTCGTCCGGGAGGTCCCTGGCTGTCAGCGTCTGTACCGTGCCCTCGATCATGACGACGTCACGCGTCGGGCCGAGCCCGAGCCGGGCCCGCCCCGTGGACCGCAGATTGCGTCCCGTGGGACTGGCCGCCGGGGTGGCGAGCAGCAGCGTCGAACCGTCCCACAGGAACGACAGCGGTACGAGATAGGGCGTCGGGCCTTCCCCGTCCGACGTGTCCGCCGTGGCCACCCATACGTCCTCGTCGCGTTCGAGCCGGTCGAGGGTGTCCTGCTTGCGCTGCTTCGCGGTCCGGGCGGGTGGCATCGGCGTCTCCTGTCGCATCGGGCGGGTTCCCTGGTCACTGTTATGACACGGGTCGGCCCTGGAATGTGACCGATGGGCGAGAACGCGCTTCTCGTTCCGGGCGTCGTCGTCATCGCCGTCATCCGCTCAGGAATGGCGACACTCGGTGTCCTGATTTCGGGTCACGCTCGAACCGAGGACGGGCCACGACGGCCTGTCCTGCAGCAGCGAGGAGGCGGCTTCATGACGCAGGAACCCGGGACCGGAAGCGCCCGGCTGGAGGGCAAGGTCGCCCTCGTGGCGGGCGCGACCCGCGGCGCGGGACGGGGCATCGCCGTGGAACTCGGCGCGGCCGGCGCCACGGTGTACGTGACCGGGCGCACCACGCGGGCCCGGCGCTCCGAATACGACCGGCCGGAGACCATCGAGGACACGGCCGACCTGGTGACCGCGGCCGGCGGGCGCGGTATCGCCGTGCCCACCGACCACCTGGAGTCCGCCCAGGTCAAGGTCCTCGTCGACCGCATCGCCGACGAACAGGGGCGGCTCGACGTGCTGGTCAACGACATCTGGGGCGGCGAGAACCTCTTCGCCTGGGACACCCCGGTCTGGGAGCACGACCTCGACGACGGGCTCCGGCTGCTCCGCCTCGCCGTCGAGACACACGCCATCACCAGTCACTTCGCGCTGCCGCTCCTGCTCCGCAACCCCGGCGGTCTTGTGGTGGAGGTGACCGACGGCACGGCGGAATACAACCGCGACAACTATCGCGTCTCCTTCTTCTACGACCTCGCCAAGAGCTCCGTCCTGCGCATGGGCTTCGCCCTCGGGCAGGAGCTGGGTCCGCGGGGCGCCACAGCCCTCGCCCTCACCCCGGGCTGGCTCCGCTCGGAGATCATGCTCGGGCACTACGGCGTCACCGAGGACAACTGGCGCGACGCCCTGGAACAGACACCGCACTTCGGGATCTCCGAGACCCCGTTCTACGTCGGCCGGGCCGTCGCCGCGCTCGCCGCCGACCCCGAAGTGGCCCGCTGGAACGGGCAGTCGACGTCCAGCGGGGCACTTGCCCAGGTGTACGGGTTCACCGACGTCGACGGGAGCCGGCCCGACGCCTGGCGCTATCTCGTCGAGGTGCAGGATCCTGGCAAGCCGGCTGACGTGAGCTCCTACCGCTGACGCTGTGGGGGCTGGGGGCTGGGGGCTGGGGGCTGGGGGCTGGAGGCTGGGGCTCGGCGATTGGATCTAGATCTGTGCCGGCCACACCTTCGTACCGCCACCCCGCCACTCGACCAACTCGGGGTCGTCCAGCCGCGCGTCCTCCAGGCCCGCGCGCCGCAGGAACTCGAGCACGTCCTCCTGCCCGGTGGCCAGCCCGGCGTCCTCGCCGCGGATCGTCACCCGGCGCCCGCCGGGCTGGGAGGCGTGCACGACCACAGGGGGAAATCCTTCAGGTTCGTCCATAGTCCTCAGCTTCCGTGAGGTGAATCGGCTCCGCACCCGGACGGGGTCCCGGCGCCGGACGCGTGGCGTTCTCGTTCCGCCAACAATGACGGAACGCGTGCGCGTGCGGCAGCCACTTCCCGATGACGTTCAAATGACGTCCAAATCGCCCTGTATGAGCACCAGTCGAGCTGCTTCTGCCGGTCACGCGCGGCACAGAAGGACCGGTTACGGTGCTGTAGTGGTGACCACTCAGCAGGACAACGGGGAACAGACAGTGACCGGGACCGCGGTGCTCCTTGCGGCCGCCCCGGCGAACAAGAGCTGCCTCATCGACGCGACGTCCGTACTGGCCACACTCGCGGCCGTACCGCCCAGTGCCCTGACCGGCACCGCCGCCGCGACCGTCGTCGAACTCGCCGATCCCGTCGACCCGCAGACCGTCCTCACCCGCATCCGCACGGCGGTTGCCGCGCCCGGGCCTCTCGCCCTGTTTGTGACCGGGCAGCTTCATCTGGATCAGCGCCAGCGTCTGCTTCATCTCGCCCTGGCCCGTACCACTCCGTCGACCCTGCGGTACACCTCCCTGCCCTGGCACTGGCTCACCGGCGAACTCGCGTTGCGGCGGCCCGGCACGACCACGGTTGTCCTTGACCTGGTGGCCGATGGGGATGCCTGGGAGCAGGTGCGGGGTGGGGGGTTCGGTGTGGGAGTGGGTGTTCGTTTGTTCGGGCGGGTCTCGCCTCCTCCTCCGCGTCGTTCCACCGCCGTGCCTGGATATCTCAAGACCTACGCCTCGATATGGCGTAGCGGGCACCGTCCGCCTCTTGCGTATCTTCATGCTCAGGCGGCTGGGGAGGCCGGTCCGGATGGTGCCCTGTTTCTCGCGGTCGATGGTGGGCCGGGGTCTGTTCCGGCGGCTGCCCGCCCGCGTGTGCCGGCCGCTCGGCAGGAGGAGGTTCCTGTCGTCGAACCGCGCCCTGATGCCGATCCGCACCCGGCGATCCTCGCCGCCGCGCATTCCGGGCGGCACGGTGAGGCCGCTGCCCTCGCCGCGATATGGGAGAGCACTGCTCTGCGTACCCATGGTGCGGGGTCGCCGGAGGCGCTCCACTGGCTCGAGGTGCGTGCCGATCTTGCGCGGCTCGCTCAGGATCCGGGGCGCAGCTGCGAACTGTGGACCGCTGCGGCCGAGGCTCGGCTTGCGCGCGGGCAGGCGGTGGGCTCGGAGGACGTCGAGGCTGCCGTCGATCGCGCTCATCACCAGTGGGAGCAGCTTGGTGATCCGGCGCAGGCTCGTGCTCTTGCGGCCTCTCTCACGCGGCTGCGGCGTGCGGTTCCTGGGCGGCGGCCCGGTGCGCTTGAGGCCATCGGCCGGCGGATCTCGGCGCTGGAGGGTGTGGCTGTGACGCCGTGACGGAAGGGTGGGTGGTGGGGTCCGGTGCGTTGGCTGGTGCGGGGCGTCTTTGGCCGGTGTGTTTTCGGGTGCGGGGCCGCGGAGGCGCCGTGACGCAGTTCATAGAGCCGGTTGAGGGGTGGGGAATTCCCCGGGGTGGTTCTTCGTTAAACTAGGTGTGGACGCGGATGGAACTGTGTCCCCGGGCCTCATCTGAATTGCCTGCAAGGACGATCGTTCGGCTGATGCCTTGTGGAGCCCCCGCCGAGAGGCGACCGCCATCCGTGGCCACTCAGACCGCCCCGGCCGTGATCCCCCGTCACGGTCGGGGCACTTTCGTTTCCGGGCCGTCCATCGTTCCGCAGGACGTGCCGCCCCCTCGCCGCCCACAATGGAGACAGAGGCCACCGCTGAAGGAGGCGCCGTGGACATCGACGATCAAGGGCGGGGAGACGACGTCTACCAGCCCGACGGGTCCGAGGTCCAGGATGACGAGGGGCTCCTCGACCAGGAGGACACCCTGCTCGGCAGCGGCGTCACCGATCCGCTCGACGAGGGTTATTCGCCGCCCGAGCGGCCCTGGGGGGTCGAGCACACCGGTGTCACCTGCACGGAGCAGCGGCTCGGCGAGACGCTCGACGAGCGTCTGTCCGAGGAGGTCCCCGATCTGGTGGTTCCTGATGACGACGGTATCGGCGACACGTGGGACACCGATGGCGAGCCGCTCGACGACGAGGTGGGGGCCGAGCGCTCCGGTCGGCTCGTGGCGCCCGATGAAGGTGTGCGCAGGGACGAGGAGAGCGAGCTGATCGCCGAGGACGTCGGGATCGACGGTGCGGCCGCCTCCGGTGAGGAGGCCGCCATGCACGTCGTGGAGGACGTCCGCAGAGGGCGTGATCCACGGCGGGTCACCGACTGACCGTGCGGGAGAGGTGAGCCCGGCTTAGGGTGACGGAAGTCAGCCGACGGCATTGTGCACCCCTGCGGGAGAGTCAGTGACGCAAACGCAGCCTGTCATGGCGCCGCACTCGACAGCGGCCCTCTTTCTCGTGGTGACCACGGCACCTGGCGCCGAACCCCGCGTACGCGACCAGCTCGGCGACTTGAATGGGCTGCTGCGCTCGGTCTCGTTCCGCTCTCCCGACTCGTTTCTGTCGTGCACCGTCGGGATCGGGTCTGTTGTCTGGGATCGGTTGTTCGGCGGGCCGCGGCCTGTTGAGCTGCATCCCTTTCGCGAGCTGAACGGCGATCGGCATCGGGCCGTCGCCACTCCGGGGGATGTGCTTTTTCATGTGCGCGCGCGGCGCATGGACCTCTGTTTTGAGCTGGCCGGCCACATCATCGGTCAGCTCGGCGACGCCGTGACCGTGGTGGACGAGGTGCACGGCTTCAACTACTTCGACGACCGGGACCTGCTCGGGTTCGTCGACGGCAGCGAGAATCCGACCGGTGACGCGGCGCGCTCCGCCGTGTTCATCGGCGATGAGGACGCCCCGTTCGCGGGCGGCAGTTACGTCGTGGTGCAGAAGTACCTGCATGACATGACTGCCTGGAACGCTCTGTCGACGGAGGAGCAGGAGAAGGTCATCGGCCGTTCGAAGGCCGACAACATCGAGATGTCCGACGAGACCAAGCCTGCCGACTCCCATGTCGCCCTCAACACCATCACCGAGGACGGCGAGGAGCGGAAGATCGTCCGCCACAACATGCCGTTCGGGACGCTGGGGCGCGGCGAGTTCGGGACGTACTTCATCGGTTACGCGCGGACTCCCGCGGTCACCGAGCAGATGCTCGAGAACATGTTCATCGGCAGCCCGCCCGGCAACACCGACCGGATCCTCGACTTCTCCACCGCCGTCACGGGAAACCTGTTCTTCGTCCCCACCGCAGACTTCCTCGACAACCTGCCGGACCCGCCCGCCCTGCCCGACGCCGCACGCGAACTTCCCGTCCCTGCCGTGTCACCGCAGCCCGTCGTCGCCCCGCCCGACGGCTCATTGGGCATCGGCGGCCTCAAAGGAGCCCCCGCGTCATGAACAACCTGCACCGCGAACTCGCCCCCATCAGCGAAGCCGCCTGGGCGGAGATCGAGCAAGAGGCCGGCCGGACCTTCCAGCGTCATGTCGCGGGACGCCGCGTCCTCGACGTCACCGGCCCCGACGGGCTCGAACTCGCCGCCGTCGGCACCGGCCATCTGCGGTCCGTCACGCCGCCCGCCCCGGGAGTCATGGCACGCCTGCGCGAGGCCCAGCCGCTTGTCGAACTGCGCGTTCCCTTCACCGTCAGCCGCGAAGCCGTGGACGATGTCGCGCGCGGCTCCAACGACTCCGACTGGCAGCCGGTCAAGGACGCGGCCCGCACCATGGCGTTCGCCGAGGACCAGGCGATTTTCGACGGCTACGCCGCGGCCCGGATCGAAGGCGTCCGCGAGCGCACGTCCAACCCCGTCCTGAGTCTGCCGGCCGAGCCTCGCGACTACCCCGACACCATCGCGAGGGCCCTCAGCGCCCTGCGCCTCGCCGGTGTCGACGGCCCGTACTCGCTGCTGCTCGGCGCGCAGGCGTACACGGCGGTCAGTGAGACCACCGACCACGGCTTCCCCGTGTCCGGCCACATCGCCCGTCTCCTCGACGGCGAACTGATCTGGGCACCCGCGATCAACGGCGCGTTCGTCCTGACCACCCGCGGCGGCGACTACGAACTCCGCATCGGCCAGGACCTGTCCATCGGCTACACCTCGCACGACGCGACCGGCGTCGACCTGTACTTCCAGGAGACGTTGACGTTCCTGATGTACACGGACGAGGCCGTTGTCGCCCTGCGGGCGTGATGGCCGGGATTGTTGACGGGGTGTGCCGGGGCGGTGAGGAAGACCGGATGAGTCGACCTACCGTTTGCGGGCCCGAAGGGCCTCTGCGCGCCGGACCCGCTGTATCCGAACTGCCTGTGCGTGCCGTTCTCTTCGAGTTCTCCGGCACCCTGTTCCAGATCGGCACGTACGCCGACCGGATCAGGGCCGTGCTCCGGCTCGTGGAGGCGGAACGAGTCTAGGGAGCGGGCCCTTGCCTTGGCTGCGGCGTCAGGGCCTGGCCCCTTCCAGGCCGGGTGCGCCCCACACCGGGAACCAGCGCTCCAGGTCCGGCTCTATACGGAGGTCGTCGCCGACCACCGCGCGTACGCGCAGTTCCAGCGCGTTGTCGCGCTTCTCGCCGGGGAGCGGGGCGAAGGGGTAGAACGTGCCCCGCTTGTAGAGGTACACGAGCGCGAGCGAGTGGCCCTCCGCGTTGCGGAAGCCGGCCAGGGAGCAGAGGAGTTGGGGGCCGAAGCCGTTGCCTTCGAGCGTGGCGTTCACCGCGTGGAGATCGCCGACCAGCGCCGGGAGGTCCGAGGGGTCGCGCCGGGAGAGCAGCCATGTGTAGCCGTATTCGTCCCGGCTGAACTCCGTCGCGCCGGCCCGTTCCGCCTCGGCGTTGAGGAGCGCCCCCACGTCCTGGCGGATCGTGTCGAAGGCCGTCCCCTCCACCGTCGTGAAGCACACCGACCCCAGGCCGGTCGGGGTGAACCCGGCCGCCGCCTCCAGGGTGACCGCGGCCGACGGCAGGCCGAAGAGCCGGTCGAGGTCCGGTGGGGCGGGCCTGGTGCGCCCGAGCAGGATGTCCAGGAAACCCATGTGGATCCCTTCGGGGCTCAGGCCGGGCGGCCGAGGTCGGCGGAGATCGTCGCCAGCTGGTCGAGGCGCTGTTCGAGCGAGGGGTGCGTCGAGAAGAGACGGGGGAGCGGGGCGTTCCTCGACAGCGCCGGGATGAAGTAGAACGCGTTGAACGCGCGGGCCGTCCTCAGGTCCTTGTTCGGAATGCGGGCGATGTCCCCGTCGAGCTTGGTCAGCGCGGACGCCAGCGCCGACGGCCTGCCCGTGAGCAGCGCCGCGGCCCGGTCGGCGGCCAGCTCCCGGTACCGGGACAGCGCCCTGATGAGGACGAAGCTGATCGCGTAGACAGCGGCCGAGACGCCCACCACCACCGCGAGGACGACCAGCGTGTTCTGGTCGGTCCTGCGGCGGCCGCCGAGCAGCTCGGAGTAGAACGCGAAGCGCACGACGATGCCGGCGATCACTCCGAGGAACGAGGCCACGGTGATCACGGCGACGTCGCGGTGCGCCACGTGGGACAGCTCGTGCGCGAGGACGCCCTCCAGTTCGTCGGGCTCGAGGCGGCGCAGCAGGCCGCTGGTCACGCACAGCACGGCGTGATCGGCGTTGCGGCCGGTGGCGAAGGCGTTCGGCAGGTCGGTGCCGGCGACGGCCACCTGCGGTTTCGGCATGTCGGCGGTCGCGCACAGCCGGTCGATGACGCCGTGCAGCTGGGGCTGCTCGTCACGGGTCACGATCCGGCCGTGCATGGCGTACAGGGCGATCCGGTCGGAGAACCAGTACTGCGACCCGAGGAGTACCGCGGCGAGCACGACGACCAGGAGCGTCGACTTGAGCAGGACCAGGAGCGCGCCGACGAAGGCCACGTACAGTAGGCCCAGCAGGAACACGGTGACCAGCATGCGCACGGTCAGCTGCCGGTCCGGCTTGAACCGGCTCCCTCCGGCCTTCAGGGTGGTTGCCACAGCCGTCACCGCCTTCGCTCCGCGGCGCGCCCCGCCGTACGGACCGCTCACACGGAGCGGGACCGGCGGTGCGCTCACCTTCCACGATGCCACTAACCGGGCCTCTTCCGACCAGTAGCGCACGGTGCCCGTCAGATCCTCGTGAGCCCGCGCTCCGTCCGGGTCGGGCCCTTCCAGTCGTGCGCGGCGCCCGCTGGGGCCCTCACCCCTCGTTCGTCCCCAGTACCAGTACCTGGATGGCCAGGACCGCGGCGCCGCGGGCCCACTCGTGGAAGTCGGAGACCTTTGTTTCCAGGTGGACGGGGTCCGCCATGGGGTGGCGGTTGGCGAGGATCGTTTCGTGGATCAGGCCGCCCGCTACGTCGGCGAGGCCCACCCCCTCGCCCGCCAGCAGGATCTTCTCCGGTATCGCGAAGTTGGCGATCTGTGCGACCAGGGTGCCCAGGGCCCGGGCCGCCTCGCCGATCACGCGGGAGCAGAGCGGGTCGCCGGAGGCGGCGCCGGCCAGGATCTCCTCGTACGTCACGTCCCGGCCGGTGGCCGCGCGGACCTGGTAGCAGATGCTGGGGATGGTCAACAGGGCCGTGGCGCTGCCCCGTTCGCCCTCCGGGGTGAGCGGACCGTTGGCGTTGATGATCCAGCGCTTGCCGACGCCGTGGCCGTCCTCGCCGGTGCGGACCAGGTGTCCGCCGAGCATGAGGCCGTAGCCGATGCCCGCCCCGATGGTGAGGACCGCGAACCGGTCGAGGCCGCGGCCCGCGCCGAACCAGGCCTCGGCCTCGATCAGCCCCGCCACGTCGCTGTCGACGACGACGGGCAGCCCCGTGCGCTCCTCGACCATCTCGGCGAGGGGCACCTCCTCCCAGCCGAGGAACGCGTTCGCGACGACGGTCGCCCGGTGTCTGACGTTGCCGCCCACGCCGATGCCGATTCCGGCCAGGCGGGGGAAGCTCTCCTGGAAACCGGTGGTCATCCGGTGCAGGAGGTCCGCGATCTCCTGCGGATCGTGCGTGTCCAGGGACGCGGAGCGGCGGGCGACGATCTCGCTCCTGAGGGTGGTGACCACCCCGTAGACCGCGTCACCCGTGATCTTGAACCCGGCGAAGCTCTGTGACCCGGCCACGATGTCGAGCGGTTGCGAGGGGCGTCCCTGGCGCAAGGATGCCGCCGTCGTGGCCTCCTCGACCAGCAGGCCCGACTCGATGAGCGGCTTCGTCAGGCGGGTGAGGCTGCCGGGGGACAGGCTGAGCCGCTTGGCGATCTCGCTGCGGGACAGCGGGCCGTGCGTCAACACCTCGATCGCCACTGCGCGTTCACCGGGGCTCAGGGGCAGCCAGCTCGCGGTACGTGCGCTCATGGGCTCCTCGCGCTGGTCGGTGAAGGGAGTGCAGTGCAGAACCTAAGCCTGTCACAGCCTGTGACAAAGAATTATTCCGGGACGGAAACAATGTCAAGGTCCGATGCGGGGAGGGGTGCCCTTGAGAAGGTCTGTGCACGCCTCTTGACGCGATGATTGTTCCGCATCAAAAGTAATCGGCACGAGGACGAGTCGCGGACGAGGGAGTCTCAGATGACTGTCGCCTCAAGCAGCCCACCCACCCGAGTGCGGTTGCCTGGTGCCGAAGCAGCCAGGAACAAGACCAAGGACCGGATCAGGGAACGGGACGGTGGCGGCAGCGGAGGGGACGGCGCCCTCGCGGCGGTCTTCATCGCCCCGGCGCTGCTCGGCTTCCTGGTCTTCCTGCTCTGGCCCACGCTGCGCGGGATCTATCTGAGCTTCACCCGCTTCAACCTGCTCACGCCCGCCGAGTGGGTCGGCCTCGACAACTATGTGCGTATGGTCAACGACCCCATATTCTGGGGGTCGTTGAAGGTCACCGTCGAGTACGTGATCATCAACATCGGCGTCCAGACGGTCGCGGCGCTCGCCATCGCCGTCCTGATGCAGCGGCTGACGAAGTCTGCGCTGCTGCGCGGGATCGTCCTGACGCCCTACCTCGTGTCGAACGTCGTCGCCGGCATCGTCTGGCTGTGGATGCTCGACACCCAGCTGGGCATCGGCAACCGCGTCATCGGCGCGTTCGGCCTCGACCACATCCCCTTCCTGACCGACGAGACCTGGGCGATCCCGACCATCGCGCTGATCAACGTATGGCGCCACGTCGGCTACACCGCGCTGCTCCTGTTCGCCGGGCTCCAGGCCATCCCCTCCGACGTGTACGAGGCGGCGAAGGTCGACGGCGCGAGCGAGTGGCGGATGTTCTGGCGCGTCACGCTGCCGCTGCTGCGGCCGGTGCTCGCGGTCGTCCTGATCATGACCGTCATCGGCTCGTTCCAGGTCTTCGACTCCGTCGCCGTGACGACCGGCGGCGGGCCCGCCAACGCCACGAACGTCCTTCAGCTGTACATCTACGGCTCCGCGTTCGGCCGCTTCCAGTTCGGCTACGCCTCCGCCATGTCCGTGGCCCTCCTGGTCGTCCTCAGCGTGATCACCGTCATCCAGTACCGGCTCACCCGCGCCGGACACACCGACCTCGGCTAGCGACGAGCGAGAGAAAGGAGCCATCGCCATGGCCGCCGTGACCACCACAGCGCCCCGCACCCGCGCCCGGCGCAGGATCTCGCCCGGACGCGCCCTCGCCTGGGCCGTGATGACCGCGATCGTCGTCATCACCCTGGTGCCGTTCTACTGGATCCTGCGCACCGCCCTGTCCTCCAACGCCGCGCTCACCGCCGACCCTTCGTCCCCGCTGCCCACCGGCCTGACAGGCGGCGGCTTCGCCCGGGTCTTCGGGCAGCAGAGCACCAAGGAGGCGCTCGCCCAGGGCGGCGCGGGCGGGTCGATCGACTTCTGGCGCTATCTGCTGAACTCCGTGGCCGTCTCGACCCTGATCACCGTCTGCCAGATCCTGTTCTCCGCCACGGCCGCATACGCCTTCGCCCGGCTCCGCTGGCGCGGCAGGGACCGGATGTTCGGCCTCTTCCTCGCCGGGCTCATGGTGCCGACCATCTTCACGTTCCTGCCGAACTTCATCCTGATCAAACAGCTCGGCCTGGTCGACACGCTGCTCGGGATCGCCCTGCCCAGCCTGTTCATGACGCCCTTCGCGGTGTTCTTCCTGCGGCAGTTCTTCATGAACCTGCCCCGCGAGGTCGAGGAGGCCGCGCTGCTCGACGGCGCCGGCAAGGTGCGGATCTTCTTCCGCGTGCTGCTCCCGATGGCGTCGACCCCCGTGATCACGCTCGGCGTCCTCACGTACATCACGGCCTGGAACGACTACTTCTGGCCGCTGATGGTGTCGTACAGCGACAGCTCGCGCGTGCTCACCGTCGCGCTGAGCATCTTCCGCGCGCAGACCCCGCAGAGCGGCACCGACTGGTCGGGCCTGATGGCGGCGACGCTCGTGGCCGCGCTCCCGATGCTCGTGCTCTTCGGCTGCTTCGCGCGGCGCATCGTCAACTCCATCGGCTTCAGCGGGATCAAGTAGAGAGGCAGGAACCTGATGCGACTGCGTGCCTTCACCGCCCTCGCGGGGGCGCTCGCCCTCTCACTGGTGTCCGGCTGTTCGGCGGGATCCTCCTCCGGCCCCGCCTCGCACACCGTCACGTACTGGCTGTGGGACTCCAACCAGCTGCCCGCGTACGAGGCCTGCGCCAAGGACTTCGAGAAGGAGAACCCCGGCCTCGACGTACGGATCACGCAGATGGGGTGGAACGACTACTGGACCAAGCTCACCGCGAGCTTCATCGCGGGCACCCAGCCCGATGTGTTCACCGACCACATCCAGAAGTTCGCCCAGTTCGCCGACCTGGAGGTGCTCGCGCCCCTCGACAAGCTCCCGCACACGAGGAGCATCAAGGACGCGGACTACCAGCCCGGGCTCGCCGCCTCCTGGGTCGGCCAGGACGGGCACCGCTACGGCGCGCCGAAGGACTGGGACACCGTCGCCCTCTTCTACAACAAGAAGATGGCGCGCGAGGCCGGACTGACCGCCGGCCAACTGAACAACCTCACCTGGAACCCCGAGGACGGCGGAACCTTCGAGAAGGCCATCGCGCACCTGACCGTCGACAAGAACGGCGTGCGTGGTGACGAGAAGGGCTTCGACAAGAACCACGTCAAGGTCTACGGCCTCGCCACGAACGACGCGGGCGACGGCGACGGCCAGACCCAGTGGAGCGCGTTCGCCGCGTCCATGGGCTGGCGCTACACCGACCAGCCGGCCTGGGGCACCCACTACAACTATGACGACAAGAGGTTCAAGGCCGCGATCGACTGGTACTTCGGTCTCGCCAAGAAGGGCTATCTCCCGCCCCAGAAGGACTTCTCCCAGACCAACGGCCCCGATGTGCAGTTCGGTTCGGGCACGGCGGCGACCTCGCTCAACGGCTCGTGGATGATCAAGACGTACTACGGGTTCAAGGGCATCGAGACCGGCACCGCCCTCACCCCGGTCGGCCCGAGCGGCCGGCGCGCCACCATGATGAACGGCCTCGCCGACTCCGTCACCAAGAACGCGCGCAACAAGCCGGGCGCCGAGAAGTGGGTGGCCTACCTCGCCTCCCACGCCTGCCAGCGGACGGTGGGCGAGCACGGGATCGTGTTCCCGGCCACCAAGGACGGCACGGCCGCGGCCGTGGCCGCGTACAAGAAGGACGGCATCGACGTCACGGCGTTCACCAAGCCGGTCGCCGACAAGACGACCTTCTCCTTCCCGATCACCAACTACGCGGCGGACGTGTACGCGTTGATGCGGCCCACCATGCAGGACATCTACGCCAACGACGCGCCCGTCGGCGCCCTCGACCGCACCAACAGCCAGATCAACCTCCTGCTCTCCCAGTGAAGTTCAGGGAAGTGGAGGAGCGTGCAGTGTAGTTCCGTGAATTCTTTGACGTTCGGTCAAGTTCAGTGAAGTTCAGCCAAGTTCAGTGAAGTTCAGTCTGTGAAGGGATCCTCATGACGTTCTCCATCGGCATCGTCGGCGCCGGGCAGTTCTCCGGGCAGTTCGCCAAACTGTTCCGCGCCCATCCCGGTGTCGGCGACATCCACGTCACGGACCTGCTGCCGGAGCGCGCCGAACAGCTCGTCGCCGCCGAGCGGCTCACCGGCACCTTCCCCTCGTTCGACGCCATGCTGGAGTCCGACGCGGTCGACGCCGTGGCGGTCTTCACCCAGCGCTGGACCCACGGCCCGCTCGTCCTGAAGGCGCTGCGTGCCGGGAAGCACGTGTACTCGGCGGTGCCGATGGCGATCACCGAGGACGAGATCGCCGCGATCATCGACGCCGTGCGCGACACGGGGCTGACGTACATGATGGGCGAGACCAGCCAGTACAACCCGGCGACGGTGCACGCCCGCAACCAGATCGCCGACGGTGCCTTCGGGCGGCTCTTCTACGCCGAGGGCGACTACGTCCACGACATGGACCTCGGCTTCTACGACGCCTACCGGTACAGCGGTGGCGACAACTGGAAGGCCACCGCCAGCTATCCGCCCCTGCTCTACCCGACGCACTCCGTCGGCGGCGTGCTCGGCGCCTGGCAGACCCACGCCGTGAGCGTCTCCGCGATCGGTGTGCCCGACGAGCGCGGTGACGGGGTCTTCGACAAGGAGGTCAGCCAGTTCGGCAACGACCTGTCGAACGCGACGGCGCTCTTCGAGGTTGCGGGCGGCGGCTCGTTCCGTACGAACGAGTTCCGCAGGGTCGGCTATCCGTCGCACATCCGGGAATCGCGGTTCCGGTTCTTCGGCACGGACGCCAGCATGGAGCAGCTGGCCACGGTCAGCTTCTGGCAGGACAAGAAGGGGGTGCAGGACATCTCGGAGCTCCTGCAGCCCAAGCCGACCCTGCCGGCCGACGATCCCTCGCTCCAGCACATCTCGCCCGCACTCAGGGATGCGTTCACCTCCGGTTCGGCGCCCGTGCACGACCGCGCCCGGCTGCCCCGCGAGTTCGACCACATGCCCAACGGCCACGAGGGAAGCCACCACTTCCTCGTCGACGACTTCGTCACCGCCGTCGCCACGAGGACCCTTCCGTCGGTGAACGCGTGGGTCGCCGCCCGCTACACCCTGCCCGGCATCGTCGCCCACGAGTCGGCCCTGCGCGGGGGTGCACGTCTGGACATCCCGGACTTCGGGGACGCTCCCAACTCCCTCTGAGTCAGGGACGCGTGGGAAAGAGGGAGGCGGTTGTGAACCCCCGGTGCGCCAGGAGTAGGGTGCGCGCACTGTCATACGGGGCGAACATCGCGGAGGACAATTCTGTGGTTGAGAACAAGAAGACGTGGCGGACGTCGGGCGCTCTCATAGCGGCCGCCACTGCGGGTGCGTTCGGCGTGGGTCTCTTCGCGAGCCCCGCGCAGGCGCACACCCCCGTGTGGGAGGTGACCTGCTCCCAGGTCAGCCTCGACCTGACCAACTACGGGTCGAAGGCCGACAACACGGTGACTGTGACGGTGGACGGAAAGGACCTGCTGCCCACCGCCACGTTCCAGAACGATTTCCACAAGAAGCTGGACCTGCCCGAGCACAGCAAGGAACTCCAGGTCCACCTGGTCGTGAAGGCGGCCGACGGCGACCAGTACTCGCGTGACGAGACGAAGACGGCCCCGGTGTGCGAGGGCAGCACGCCCAAGCCCTCGGACACGCCGAAGCCGACTCCGACGCCGTCGAAGCCCGCCGACACGGCGACTCCGACGCCGAGCGACAAGCCCAGCACGTCGACGAGCTCCGCTGCCGCGGTGCCCTCGTCCAAGCCGAGCGCCGACTCGGGCGACCTCGCCGAGACGGGCTCGTCCAGCGCCACGCCGCTCATCGCCGGGGCGGCCGCCGTGGTGATCGTCGCGGGTGGCGGCCTCGTGTGGGCGACGCGCAAGCGCCGCAGCGCCGCTCAGGGCTGAGAAGATGTGCGGGGGCGGGCCGATCCTGGTCCGCCCCCGCACGCATGTCCGAACACGGAGGTGAGTTGGCCATGACGGCCGTCGGCGAGGGCAGCGCCCCGGAGGACCGGAGCGCTCTGGTCATCACCCTGCCCATGGCGAACCCGCTGCTCGAAGCGGCGGCGGAGGTCAACCCCGCGCTGGTGAGAAAGGGCCTGCCCGCCCATGTCTCGCTGCTCTACCCGTTCCTGCCCGCGGCGGAGCTGACGGCGGACGTCGACGCCGAGGTGCGCGACCTCGCGGCATCGCTGCCCGCGGTCGAGACGGATCTGAAGGACTTCGTGGTGGCGCCGCGCTTCGTCGCCGTGCCCGTGCCCGCGCTGCAGGCCGTGGCCGACGCGTTCTGCGCACGCTGGCCGCTCATCGCGCCGTACGGCGGCCGGTTCGGGGAGCGTCCCGAGCCGCATGTCACGCTGGCGACGGGGGCCACGGACGAGGAGGCGGAGCTCGTGCGGGACCGGGTGCGTCCGCTGCTTCCGCTGCGCGTGGCGGCCTGGCGGGTCGATCTCGTGGTCCGTACCGACCGGGACTGGCGGCTGCGCCTCACGGCGCCGTTCGCCGCCGGCCCCTGAACGACTACTGCTGGTACGGGTTCTGGCCGAGCGGCTGGCCCGGCTGCTGCCGGCCCTGGGCCGGGTAACCGGCGGGCGCGGCGGCCTGCGCGAGCAGCGCCTCCGCCTGCTCCTTGGCGAGGTGGTGCTCGATCCCGCAGAACGTGCACTGCGAGCGGTACTTGGTCGAGATGGGGAACAGCGGCACGAAGAACAGCGTGAACTTCGTGACGTACTTCCGCAGCGCGTGCGCCGCGGGATTCCCGCAATTGCCACAGACGAACGTGAGCATCGCGAGCTGGTACAGATATCCCCGCGTACCGAAAATGATCATTGGTGGCCCCTCCCGACCGGCGGCCCGCCGGCACATGAGCGGCGGTATGGCGCCATCGTAAAGGGAGCACGCCGAGGCCGGTCGGGCGCAGTGGCCCTCAGGAGGCGTCGAGGTCCAGGGCCTTCGCCATCGCCTCCATCGCGGCCACCTGGTCCCTGATGGGGACCTCCGCCAGATTGAGGTCACCCCACTGGATCTCGTCCGCGCCCAGCTCCACGCACCGCTCACGTTCCTCACGCGCGCCGTCGACCAGTGTGGCCACCGGGTCGGGTGTCTCCTGGGAGACCGCGAGGATCCGGATCACCACGGGACCGGCGCCGCCGGCTTCCCGGTACCAGCCGATCTGGGTACGGGCGGTGTCCCAGTCCTGGGGGAACGCCACGGTGACGAACCCCGCGCCGAGCCGGGCCGCCCGCTCCACCGCAGAACGCGCGCCCGCCCCGATCACCAGGGAGAGCGGGCCGTTCACCGGCTTCGGCCCGACGGTCGACAGCGGGATCCGGTAGAACTTCCCCTCGTACTCCACCGGGTCCGGACCCCAGCAGGCCCGCATCGCGGCGATGTGCTCCTCGAAACCCGCGCCCCGGCGACCGGCCGGCACGCCGGTGGCCGTGAACTCCTCCGGCAGCCAGCCCTGCCCGATCCCCACGTCGAGCCGCCCGCCGGAGAGCCGGTCGAGGGTGGCGAGCCGCCGGGCCAGGATCAGCGGCGGCTGGAACAGCGCGTTGACGATGCCCGTCGCCAGCCTGATCCGGCTCGTGTGCGCCGCGGCCCAGGTCAGCGTCTCCAGGGGATCCCACACGTACGCCTCGGGCAGCCGCGCCTCGTTGCGCCAGTCGGGACCGGCGGGGAGCAGCAGCCGCTCGGACAGGGACACGCTGTCGAACCCGAACCGCTCGGCGGCCCGTGCCACTTCGGCGATGGCCTCGGGGCCTGCGTACGGTCCGTAGCTCGGCAGGCTGAAGCCGATACGTGGGGTGTTCATCGGGACATCTCCTCTGCGGGGGTGCGTGCTCCATGTATGACCGCGCGCGGGGGCGGAACTCATCGGGTGAACGGGGGAGGGCGAAAGCGGAGGATCCGGCCCGGGGGCGGTGCCGTCGTCTGCGGGGCGGATGAGCACCTGCGAGGCGTGACACGCCATCTGTCCGGCCCCCGCGTTGCCATGTACTGTTCAATAACGCGTGGTCCTCCCCACTCGCGGCCGACGTTCTACGCGCGCAGACTCGGCGCCCGCACCGCCTTCTCCCCACCCCTCCCGGAGGTATGACGGATGCTCAGATCCATACGGTCCCGCCGCCGCATCGCGTGCGCGGCCGGCGTGTTCGGGATGCTGCTCGCCGGTGTCACGGCCGGTTCGGCCGCCACCCCGGCCGCCGCCGCGACGCCCCACCGCGTGCTTTTCGACAACACCAAGGCCGAGACCGCCGGCAACGCCGACTGGATCATCGGCACCAGCCAGCCCGACCCTCTCGGCCAGGACGCGACCCCGTCCGCCGAGAACGACTGGACGGGCGCGCTCTCCGCATGGGGCGTGGGCCTCCAGAAGACCGGCGACTACGCGCTCAAGACGCTGCCGTCCGGCAACACCATCACGTACGGGACCTCGTCGGCCCTGGATCTCAAGAACTTCGACACGTTCGTGCTGCCCGAGCCGAACGTGCTGCTCAGCGCGGCGGAGAAGACCGCCGTCATGAAGTTCGTCCAGAACGGCGGCGGTCTCTTCCTCATCTCCGACCACACCGGCGCGGACCGCAACAACGACGGCAACGACGCGGTCGAGGTCATCAACGACCTCATGACCAACAACACCGTCGACTCCACGGACCCGTTCGGCTTCTCCGTCGACACGCTGAGCATCAGCACCGACAACCCCAAGGCCATCACCTCCACCACCGACCCCGTCATCAACGGGTCGTTCGGCAAGGTCGGCGGCAGCATCATCCGCAGCGGCACCACGGCCACGCTCAAGCCGGCCGACAACTCCGCGGTCAAGGGCCTCGTCTACCGCACCGGATATTCAGGCAACACGGGCGCCTTCTTCGCCACCAGCACGTTCGGCAGCGGCCGCGTCGCGTTCTGGGGCGACAGCTCCCCGATCGACGACGGCACGGGCCAGTCCGGAAACACGCTCTACGACGGCTGGAACGACCCCGCCGGCACGAACGCGCCGCTCGCCCTGAACGCCACCGAGTGGCTCTCCGGAGCCACCGGCAGCAGCGGCGGAGGGGGCACCTGCACCGCCGCCCAGCTCCTCGGCAACCCGGGCTTCGAGTCGGGCAGCACCACCTGGACCGCCTCCAGCGGTGTCATCACCGACGACACCGGCGAACCCGCGCGCACCGGCACCTACAAGGCATGGCTCGGCGGTTACGGCTCCGCCCACACGGACACCTTGTCGCAGGCGGTGAACATCCCGGCCGGCTGCGCCGCCACCCTCAGTCTCTACCTCCACATCGACACGGCGGAGACCACCACCACTACGGCGTACGACACGCTCAAGGTGCAGGTCCTCAACAGCGGCGGCACCGTCCTTTCGACGCTCGGCACCTACTCCAACCTCAACGCGGCCTCGGGCTACGCGCTCAAGAACTTCAACCTGGGCGCGTACGCGGGGCAGTCGGTGACCGTGAAGCTGACCGGCACGGAAGGGACCACCCTCCAGACGTCGTTCGTCGTCGACGACACGGCGGTCAGCGTGAGCTGACCGACCGCAGGCCGACCGCCAACCATCCGTACTGACAAGCGAGTTGCTGTGGCAGACTGCGTGGCCATGACGGCAGACACATCACCCACCCCCCGGATAGACACCAGCAAGCCCCACCCCGCCCGTGTCTACGACTATCTTCTCGGCGGCAAGGACAACTACCCCGTCGACGAGGCGGTGGGGGAGCAACTGCCGCCCGAGGCAAGGGACGGGGCGCGCCAGAACCGTGAGTTCATGCACCGCGCCGTCGCGTGGCTGGCGGGCACCGGTGTCGGCCAGTTCCTCGACATCGGCACCGGGATACCGACCGCCCCGAACCTGCACCAGATCGTCCAGCGGATCCGCCCCGAGTCGCGCGTCGTCTACACGGACAACGACCCCATCGTGCTGCGGCACGCCGAGGCCCTGCTGGTCAGCAGCCCCGAGGGCATGACCGACTACGTCCAGGGTGATGTGCGCTCGCCCCGCGAGATCCTCGACCACGCCCGCAAGCTGCTCGACTTCGACCGGCCGGTCGCGCTCTCGCTCATCGCGCTCATGCACTTCCTGCCCGGGGACCAGGAGCCGTACGACATCGTCTCCACCCTGGTGGAAGCGCTGCCCTCCGGCAGTTACCTCGTGCTGTCGCATGCGTCGTCCGACATCTTCCCGGAGCTGTCGGCGCGGGTGACGGCCGAGTACGCGAAGGGCGGGATCGAGCTCGGGTTCCGTTCGCGGGACGAGGTCGCCCGCTTCTTCGACGGTCTCGAACTCGTGGAGCCCGGCCTCGTGACGGCGACGGAGTGGTTCCGGGACACGGACGCCCCGCGCGCGGAGAACGGCGGAATCTACGGCGCGGTGGCGCGCAAGCCGTAGTACGGATCGAGACGGACACCGGTGCAGCGTCCGGCGGGAGTGATCTCCCGGCGGGCGCTGCATTTATTGTTCGCGCATGGCTGTAAATGCGGAGAAAAAAGGGGAGTTGCTCAACACCCTGCGAGAGCGCCTCAAGGAGCGCATCTACGCCGCGATCACGATGCTCGCGGTGGTCGTGGGTCTCGCGCAGAGCCCGCACGTGGAGCACTGGACCGCTGCCGCCTATGTGACGGGCACCGCGGTCGGCCTGTGGCTGGCCACGCTGGTCGCGGACGTGCAGGCGCACCGCGTCGTGCACAAGCGGTTCCCGAGGCGCGCCGAGGTGCGCCACATGCTGTACGTCAGCAGCCCCCTCCTTTCGTCCGCGGCCGGCCCGCTCGCGATGGACGCTCTGTCCGCGGCAGGCGCCCTCGACCTCGACACCGCCCTGTGGATCGCGGCCGGCGCGGGCATCGCCGGGATCGCCGCCTGGGGCTTCGAGGGCGGCCGCCGGATGGGCGGCGGGCTGCTCGCCTCAAGCCTGGCGGCCGCGGTCGACGCGGTGATCGGGGCCGGTGTGGTGGGGGTGAAGCTGCTCGCGGGGCACTGACCGCGAGCCCGCGCGGGACGGTCTGCCCGTCGGGCTCCTGGCTGTCCACGGCCACGAGGTCCACCTCGCACATCAGCCACGGCTATGTGTCGCCGCGGGCGCTCGAACAGGACTGGAAGGACCAGTTCGACTGGGTCCACCGCGAGCTCGACTACGCGGTCGTCCCGGTGACCCTGCACCCGGACGTCTCGGGGCGCCCGCAGGTGCTGTTGATGCTGGAGCGCTTCATCGCCTACGTCTCGGGCCACGAGGGAGTCTCCTTCTGCACCCTGGAGGACGCGGCCTACGACTTCCGCCGTCGCTTCCCGTTCGAGTCCAAGGAGCGGCCTGCCGACATGCGGTGAGTTCCGCGGGGACCGAGAGTCAGAGAGAGGACCGTCGTGCGCACGACGGTCACACAGAAGACGGACGGTCCCATCGTGGAGGGTGCACCATGACCACGTACGTGTTGATCCCTGGAGCCGGCGGCTCGGCCTGGTACTGGCACGGGGTCGCTGACGAGCTGATGCGCCGGGGGCGGGACGTCGTCTCCGTGGACCTCCCCGGAGACGACACCCGGGCAGGTCTTCCGGAGTACGTGGACACGGTTGTCGACGCGGTCGGTGACCGGACCGACCTGGTGGTCGTGGGGCAGTCCCTCGGCGGGTTCACCGCGCCGCTGGTGTGCCCGCGCCTGCCCGTGTCGCTCCTCGTACTCGTCAACGGGATGATCCCGCGGCCAGGCGAGACACCGGGGGAGTGGTGGGCCCACACCGGCCAGGAAGAGGCCCGCCGCGCGAACGACGTGCGTGAGGGCCGCGACCCCGACGCGGAGACCGACCTGGAGACGTACTTCCTGCACGACCTGCCGCAGACGCTGATCGACGCGTCGGCGGAGCACAACCAGGACGAGTCCGAGGCGGCCTTCGCCACACCGTTCACCCTCGATGTGTGGCCGGCGGTGGAGACGCGGGTGGTGACCGGCCGCGACGACCGCTTCTTCCCCGCCGACTTCCAGCGCCGGGTGGCGGAGGACCGACTGGGCATCACCCCCGACGAGGTGCCGGGCGGCCATCTGGCGGCACTGAGTCACCCGATGGAGCTCGCCGACCGCCTTGAGGCCTACGTCAAGGAGAGCGCCTGACGTCCGCCGGCGACCCCGGTGGCGTGACGCGCCCTTCAGGATGAGCGCCCGGCCGGTTCATCCGTTGGGCCCAGCGCCGCTCCACCCGCTGGACGGAGCACTCACGGTCATGAACGCCGTAGCGTCGATGCCATGACGCAGACTCTGTACGGCCGGATCTACCTCACGGCCTACGACAATTCCGCCCACGGCCTCTACGACCGTACGAGGACCGGGTTCCTGATCCGGGCCGCCGTCCTGGCCGAGCTGGCGATCCGGGGGAACCTCGTCAGCTCCGGAGGCGATGTGTCGGTCGCGACGCCGGAACCGACCGGGGACCCGGTCCTCGACCTGACGCTCGACCATGTCGCGCGCGACCGGCGCGGCTGGAAGTCCTGGATCAAGCACGACCGCAAGGAGACGCTGCACGCGGTCGAGGACAGGCTCGTCGCCGAGGGAGTCCTCGCGGTCGAGGAGAAGAAGTCCTTCGGCCGGTCCCGCCGTGAGGTGACGGTGCGGGACGCCTCCGCGGTCACCTCGCTCCAGGCCACGGCGGCCGGGCTGCTGCACGGCATCGAGCCCGCCGTCCGGATCGCGCCCGCCGACGCCGCGCTGGTGGCCCTGGCCGCCGCCGGCGGCATCCGGTCGGTCGTCTCCCGACCGGATGCCCACGCCCGCAAGGACCGCATCGAGGAATTGACGGCACGGCTCGACGCCGTGGCCCCCGGCCTGGGCAAGGCGGTCGGCGGTCTCGGCATGACGATGGTGGCGGCGCAGGGCGGGATGGGCGGTGGCTGACCCGGTCACGCCGGGCGGCCCACGGACCGAGGCCCGTCGTGCTCGGCGACGACAACCCCCGTGCAGACCCGCTCACTCCTGAGCGACGAGTGCCGGCTCCTCGCGCGCGACCTCGGCTTCGGCGCACTCGCGCTCAAGGCCCTCGGCCGGGCCGCCGTCGAGGCCGGGTTCGTGGACGACGGGACGCGCGCCGTACTGCGCTGACGTTGCGGCTCAAGTCGTGCGGCCCGAGGAGCCTCCCCGCGTCACAGGCCGTGCCGCCGACTGCCCAGAACCCGCTCCGACACCCGGCGTTCGGCCTCCGGGGAGAAGTCGGAGAAGCCGGAGACGCCTGACGCATCGGAGAAGTCGGCGCGCCGCGCCTCGACGGCGGCACGGGTCTCCTCCGCCATCAGATCGGCATTGATGGCCGCGGCCGCGCGCAGTCCCGCCGCGGCCGAGCCGATGACCTGCTCGGTCAGCTCGGTGACGTTGCCCGCCGCCCACACCCCGGGAACCGCCGTCTGACCCGTGGGACCGGCGGGGATGCGCGTACCGATGACCATGCCGTTCATCTCCTGCTCGGACGGTTCGAGCCCCAAGGAGCCGAGGAAAGCGGCGCGCGCGGTGAACCGGGGCGCGACCACCAGGGCCCGGACCGGCACGAGCGTGCCGCGCTCCAGGCGGACTCCGGCCAGCCGGCCGTTCTCGCTCTCCAGCGCGGCCACCGTGCCGTCGACCACGCTGATCCCGCGGGCGGCGAGCTGTTCGTACCCCTCGTCGGTGGGCTCGGGCGCGGTGTGCAGGAAGAGGGTGACGCTCTTGCTCCACTGCCGCCACATCAGGGCCTGGTGCACCGCGGCCGGTCCCGTACCGAGGACGCCGACCGCCTGGTCGCGGACCTCCCAGCCGTGGCAGTACGGGCAGTGCAGGACGTCCGAACCCCACAGTCCGGCAAGGCCCGGCACCTGCGGCAGCTCGTCCACCAGGCCCGTCGTGACCAGGATCCGGGCGGCGCGCACGGCGCCGCCGTCGTCGAGCACGACCCGGAACCCGTCGCCGTCCCGCTCGGCCGTGACGACGCGGCCCGCCACGATCTCCCCGCCGTAGCGGCGCACCTCGTCGCGGCCGGTGGACACGAGCTCACCGGGAGGTGTGCCCTCGCGGCCCAGGTAGTTGTGCACGCCGTCGGCCGGGGCGTTGCGCGGCTCGCCCGCGTCGATCACGAGGACCGAGCGGCGCGCCCGCCCCAGGGTCAGGGCCCCGCTCAGCCCGGCGGCGCCACCGCCGATCACCACGACGTCGTAGCGCCGCTCGTCACGCGAAGGGTCAGCACTCATCATCGGCTCCATCTGCTTGCTCAGCTGATTGCTCATGGGATTGCCTCCGTTGGGTACCGAGCCTGCGCCGGTCCCGTCCCGGTTGACAAAGTTCTTTGCCGTAAGAGCAAAATCGAGGCATGAGCGACGACGAGTTCACCCCGGTCCTGGCCGGCGTGGGGCCTCGGCTGCGGGCCCTGCGGCACGAGCGCGGGACGACCCTGGCCCGGCTGAGCGAGCAGACCGGCATCTCGCTGAGCACCCTCTCGCGCCTGGAGTCCGGGCAGCGCAAGCCCACGCTGGAACTGCTGCTGCCGCTGGCCAAGGCCCACCACGTGCCGCTCGACGAGCTGGTCGGCGCACCCGACACCGGCGACCCGCGGATCCACCCGCGCCCCATCACCCGGGGCGGCCACACGTACATCCCGCTGACCCGGCACCTGGGCGGCCTGCACGCCTACAAACAGATCATGCCGGTGCGCGAACTCGGCGAGGGCGTGCGGCCCGAGCAGAACACGCACGAGGGCTACGAATGGCTCTACGTGCTCACCGGCCGCCTGCACCTGGCCCTCGGTGAGCACGACCTCATCCTCACGGCCGGTGAGGCCGCCGAATTCGACACACGCACCCCGCACGGCTTCGCCAACGCCGGCACGTACCCGGTCGAGTTCCTCTCCCTGTTCGGCCCCCAGGGCGAACGGCTCCACGTGCGAGCACGGCCCAGCGAGGGATGAGCGCCTACGCCGGCTTCGCGTCGTCGGCGGCGAACCGGGCGTAGTGCACCAACACCGGCCGCAGGCCCCGGCGTTCGTAGAGGCGCTGCGCCCCTGTGTTCGCGGCCAGCGTCCCGATGAGCAGGTCGGTGACGCCCATGCGGTCCAGCTCGGCGTCGACCAGGTCGAGCAGGAGGGTGCCGATGCCGTGGCCGCGCTCGGCCGGCAGGACGGACAGCGTCTGGAGCTCGGCGATGCGGGTGCCGGTCACCCAGGTGTCGTCCGGGCCTTCCTCGATCTGTACGAAGGCGTACCCGACGGGCTGCCCGTCCCGTTCGGCGAGCAGCACGAACGAGCCCTCGTCGAGGATCCAGCGCCGGTAGCAGTCGCGGCGCAGCTCCCAGGAGTCCTCGTCGGGAAAGTAGGTGAACCCGGGCTGCACGGACTGGTGATGGGCGTGCAGCGCGAGCCACAGGGGAGCGAGGTGGTCGATGAACTCGGCTCCTCCCTTACGGACCGTGAGGTCGCCGTCGGTGTGCCGGGCCTGGCTCGTGTCCACGGACTTCTCGCCTTTCGTGTGCCGGTACGGGGCGTGCGGGCCCGCTTCCCGACGTGAGCGGTTACTACCCGTCAAATCGCCGCCGCCATAGTAAAAGACAGAAACATTCCGAGCCCTCTTGCGAGTGAACAGCAAACGCTTACATGCTGTCGCGCAGCCGCACCCGAGGGCGGGAACAAGTACACGGGAAGCCTCCCCACCGTCACCGATCCCGCGTCCGGCAGCTGCCTGAGCAGCACGTCGTCCGACACACCGGTCGGCCGGAAGGTCACCGTGACGGGCGAGCAGTTCACGGCCGGTGGCTGAACACGCGGCGGACGGGCGGGCGTGACCCTCTATCGTGGAGGCCATGTCCGCCCCTGAACTGATCCGCATCGTCTCCCGCGACTCGCCCATGGCACTGGCCCAGGTGGAGCGCGTACGCGCCGAGCTGGCCGCCCTGCACCCGGGAATCCGCACCGCGGTCGTCCCCGTCAAGACGACCGGCGACAAGTGGATGGGCGACCTGTCCGCGGTCGAGGGGAAGGGGGCGTTCACCAAGGAGGTCGACGCCGCGCTGCTCGCCGGTGAGGCCGACCTCGCGGTGCACTGCGTCAAGGACGTGCCCGCCGACCGGCCCCTGCCCGCGGGAACGGTGTTCGCCGCGTTCCTCAAGCGGGACGACATCCGGGATGCCCTCATCCATCCGGACGGCCTGACGCTCGACCGACTCCCGTCCGGCACGCGGATCGGCACCTCGTCCGTGCGCCGCATCGCCCAGCTCTCCGCCGCGTACCCGCACCTCGAGTGCGTGCCGATGCGAGGCAACGCGAACCGGCGCCTGGAGAAGCTCGCGGCGGGCGACGCCGACGCGCTCCTCCTGGCCGCCGCCGGCCTCGAACGCATCGGGCGTACGGACGTGATCACAGAGGTCCTGTCGCCCGAGGTCATGTGCCCGCCCATCGGCGCGGGGATCCTGGCTCTTCAGTGCCGTGAGGGCGACACCGACCTGATCGACACGATCTCCGGGCTCGGCGACCGGGACGCCCACCGCGAGGCGAGTGCGGAGCGCATGTTCCTCCACGTCCTCCAGGGGCACTGCAACAGCCCGATCGCCGGGTTCGCCAGGGCGGAGCGCAGCGGTGATCTGTCGCTGCGGGCCTGTGTGTTCACCCCGGACGGGAAGACCGTGCTCAACGCTCACGAATGGGCCGGCCCTCTCGACCCCGCGACCCTCGGCACCTCGGTCGCCGTGGCCCTGCTGCGGCAGGGAGCGCGTGAGCTGATCGACTCGATCAAGCACTGAACGGCCGGCCCGTCACTGCGCGGCGAGCCAGTCGCCGCCCGACGCGTTCCGCCTCGCCTGACGGTCAGGCGGTCTCGGCAGCCGCGTACCGCCAGAAGTCGCGCATCAGCGCGGGCGGGGTCGGGCCGGTCATTTCCACCTGCGCGAACAGGATGGCGACCGCGCCCGTGGACGGGACGAGGTGCGCCGTCGTTCCCGTGCCGCCGACCCAGCCGTAGCGGCCCATGACGTTCCACGCATCGATGGGCGCCACGTCGACCGAGCCGCCGAAGCCCCAGCCCTGCCCCTCCGTGAACAGGCCGCTGGCCTCGCGCTGGGCAGCCGTCAGGTGATCGGTCGTCATCTGCCGTACCGCGTCGGCCGACAGGAGACGCCGGCCGCCCGCGACCCCTTCCGCGAGCAGCATCCGGGCGAAGGCGTGCCAGTCGTCGACGGTCGAGACGAGCCCGCCCGCGCCGGACGGGAACGCGGGCAGGCTGCTCCACTGCCCGTCGGGAGCGTCCGCCAGTTCGAGGCCGCCCTCCGGGCGCGGGCGGTAGGACGTGGTGAACCGGTCGAGCTTGCCGGCCGGCACCTCGAACCCGGTGTCGGTCATCCCGAGCGGCTCGAAGAGGCGCTCAGCCAGGAAGTCCGGCAGCGCGCTCCCCGTCGCCCGGGAGATCAGCACTCCCTGGATGTCGGAGCACGTGTTGTACAGCCACGCCTCACCCGGCTGGTTGAGCAGCGGGATACGCGCGAGGTGCGCCATCCACTCGTCGGGCGGCGGAACGAGCTGGGGGGAGAGGCCGTGCTTCTGGAGCCCGAACAGCGACTGGACCGCCGGCAGCGAGAAGTCGGACGGGAAGCCCCATCCCGCGCGGGACGTCAGGAGGTCGGCCACCGTGATCGGCCGGGCCGCGGGGACCACGTCGTCGACCGGAGCGTCCGGCGTGCGGACCACGACCGGTTTCGCGATCTCGGGAAGCCACTGGTCGACCGGGTCGTTCAGCGCGATCCGCCCCTCGTCGACCAGCGTCATCACGGCCGCGGCGACAATGGGCTTGGTGACCGAGGCGATGCGGAAGATCGAGTCCCGGGCCATCGGAGTACTGCCTCCGAGGGCGGCCGAACCGGCGGTCTCCACCTCGATCCGGTCACCACGGGCCACCAGCGCCACCGCCCCCGGCAGCGAACCGTCGCGGACGTGCGGCGTGAGAATGCCCTGCAAGCTGGTCATCGATCCACCTTCTCGAGTGTGGGGTCGAAGGGGAGACTCCCCACGAGGCGCGGATTCATCGGCCGTGGCGCCGCCGGCTTACCCGAAAGGCGGCGGGGAGGGGGCCGGATGACCCAAGAGGCGACAGCGATGAGGCCGTGGCGGTTCGTGGTCGGGTGCGGCACGGTCAGCCTCCTTCGCCGACTTCGTCCACGAGGGCGCCCCCCCGGCTCGGTCACCGGCCCCTCCTCGCCTCGCTCGGCGCATCCGCGGCCATCGTCGGCGCGGTGACGGGAGGCGGTCCAGGTCGCGGCCGTACTCCTGCTGGCGGTCTCCGCCGTCAGGCTCTGCCGCGCGTGAGCGCACCGCCAACACACCGACGGTCTTGGCCAGTTGGGGCTGCACCCCGGTCGCGGACCCGCGATCCGCGACGCGCGAGGTCCGGATTCGGCCGCACGTCTCGGCGTGCGGAGGGAGTTGCGCATAGGCTTCGCGCCATGCTGCGCCTCGTCGATGCCTGCTCGGGCCTTCCTGTCGCTCCGGTGATGCACCAGAGCGTGGTGCGCATCGGCGTGCCTGTGGCCCTCCCCGAGGGTGGCGAGACGCTTTCCGACGTACGGGCGATGCTCGTCGCCGACGTCCTGACCCGCGTACTTGAGCTGTCAGGAACCATCGCGTACACAGGGCTGATCTGCCCGGACGGGGCCGACGAGCGGCGCGCGGCGCTCCAGGCGCGGGCCGCCGAGCTCGGCATGCATCCGGCCGCCGCGCATGGGGACGAGCGGGGGGTGGAGGGCGAGCTGGGCGGTCCGTTCGCCGTCCGTGTGGGACCGCATGAGGACGCGCCGGACGAGGCGAACGGGGACGTCATCCGGCTCGCCGTCGGCGACGCCCACGCCGCCGACGGTGCCGCGGACCGAGCCGGTGACCCGTTGGCCCTGCGCCTCGCGCTCCTGAGCGAGCCGCGCACGGAGCCCTTGCGCCTCGCACCCGCGTCGGTGTCGGCCGCCCATCACACGCTTCTGCGGTGGCGGCACGCGGTGGCCACCTGGGCGGACAGCCCGTCCCGGCCCATGCCCGGACCCGCCCGCGACAGTATTCGCAACTGCCTGGAGGACGACCTCGACCTGCCCGGGGTGCTGCGCACGCTGCACCGCCTGGAGCACTCCGGGGACGCCCCGGCCGGAGCACTCTTCGAGACCTTCGCGTATGTGGACCGGGTACTCGGCCTGGACCTCGTACGCGACGTGGGCAGGGGACCGGCGCCGCCGCGGCCGCTGACGTAGCCGGCCGCCGGCGTCGCGGTTCCTCACATGTTCTTGGCGCCTGCCCTGATCGCCTCGCGGATACGCGTGTAGGTGCCGCAGCGGCAGATGTTGCGGATCTCGTCGAGGTCCGCGTCGGTGATGTCGCGGCCGGCCTCCGCCGCGCGCCGGACCTTGGCGACCGCCGTCATGATCTGGCCCGGCTGGCAGTACCCGCACTGCGCGACATCGAGGTCGAGCCAGGCCTCCTGCATCGGGTGGAGGTCCTTGCCCACCGTGGCGGGCAGACCCTCGATGGTGGTGACCTCGTCCTCGGGGCCGATCTTCGACACCGGCACCGAACACGGGTTGAACGCCTTGCCGTTGATGTGTGACGTACAGGCCTGGCACACGCCGAGGCCGCAGCCGTACTTGGGTCCCGTGACGCCGAGCAGGTCGCGCAGGACCCACAGCAGCCGTACGTCGTCCTCGGCCTCGACCGTGATCTGCTCGCCGTTGAGCTTGAAGGTGTGACTGGGCATGGCGGGGCTCCTCAGAAGGCGCGGTCGAGACCGTCGGTGGGGGACTGGGGTGTGGACGGTTCGAGGGGCAGCGGGTCGAAGGAGAGGGTGGCGTGGTTGACCGGGAAGCTCGTCGGCAGGGTGCCCGTGGCACGCGCGTAGGCGCAGGCGATGGCGGCGAACGCAGGCGCGACACCCAGCTCCCCCGCCCCCGAGGGCTTGTCACCGGTGGACGGCATGACGATGACGCGCAGGTCGGGCGGGGTGTTCCACTGCCGCGTGTAGAAGTACTCGTCCCAGCTGCCCTCCAGCGGGATGCCGTCCTTGATGTGCAGGCTGGAGGTGAGGGCCATCGCGAGCGCGTCGTTCATCCCGCCCATCATCTGGGCTTCCAGACCACGGGGGTTGATCGCGAATCCGGCGTCGACGACCATCAGGGCGCGGGTCACGCGCGGGCCGGTGACACCGTCCCTGACCTTGCGGTTCACCGTCTCGGGCCGACAGTCGATCTCGACGAGCGAGGCGACCGCGCCGCGGTACTCCGTATGCAGGGCGATCCCCTGTGCGACACCTGCCGGCAGCGACCTGCCCCATTCCCCGGCCTCGGCCGCCTTGTCGAGGACGGCGCGCAGCCGCTTCTCCTTGAGGAACTCGCGGCGGAAGGCGACGGGGTCCTTGCCCATTTTCGCGGCCAGTTGGTCGACGACGAGCTCGCGCGCGCAGGCCACGTTGGGGGAGTAGATGTTGCGCATGCTGCCGGTGTTGAACTTCAGCGGCACCTCGTTGAGGAGCTGCGTGGTGACACCGAAGTTGTACGGCGTGGACTGGGTCAGCTGGAAGATCGTCTCGGCGAACGTGAGGTTGCCGGCCACGGGCAGCTTCGCCGCCGTCGACGTGATCATCTCTCCGAGCCCGTGCCCGAAGTCGGTCTGCGAACTGGTGTGACGCTGCTCGTAGCTGACGACGTTGCCGAGCGCGTAGGTGGCGCGCACGCGCGAGACGCACATCGGATGGGTCCTGCCCTGCCGGAAGTTGTCGGTCCGTGACCACGACAGCTTGACCGGCTTGCCCATCTTCTGCGAGATCTCCGCGGCCTCTGCGGCCACGTCGTGGAAGAGATGCCGCCCGAACGAACCGCCGCCCTCCACCACATGCACCGTGACAGCCGTCTGCGGCAGCCCGAGCCGGTCGGCGATGTCGCGCTGCGCCACGATCGGAACCTTGAGGCTCGCCCAGATCTCGGCGCGGCCGGGACGCACGTCGGCTATCGCGTTGTCCGGCTCCAGCGGGCTGTTGCTGGCGAACGCGAAGGTGAACTCGGCGTCGATCTTCTTCGTGAGGAGCGGCGGTACGGCCATGGGCAGCGCCGCGGCTCTGAGCTTGGCGAGGACGGTGTCGTCCGACTCCTTGTCCACGGTGCCGGGGCCCCAGGTCACGTCGAGCGCGCGCAGCGCGTCGATGCACTGGCCGAACGTCTCGCCGCGTACCGCGACACCGTGCTCGACGGTGGCGACGTCGGTGATGCCCGGCATGTTCCTGACGGCGTCGGCGTTCGCGACGGACACCACCGTGCCGTTGACCGTGGGCGGCCTGCGCACCATCGTCGGCTTGGCGTCGGGCACGTGCAGATCCATGCCGAACTTCTTGGCGCCGGTCACGATGTCGCGTGCGTCGATACGGTTCTGCGGCGTGCCCAGGATCGTGAAGTCGGACGTGGACTTGAGGTGGGCGGAGGCGGTGATGGTGCGCGCGGTGGCTGCGGCCTCGGCGAGCGAGCCGTACGTGGCGCTCTTCGCGGTGCCGTGCGTGATCACGCCTTCCCGCGTGGTCAGTTCGGACTCCGGTACGCCCCATTGCTGTGCGGCCGTGGCGACGAGCCGCTGCCTGGCGACGGCCGCGGCGGAGCGGACGGGGAGGTAGATGCTGCGCATCGAGTTGGAGCCGCCGGTCAGCTGGTTCATCAGGAGTTCCGGGCGCGCGTCGGCCAGGGACACCCGTACCTTCGCGAGCGGGAGGTCCATCTCCTCGGCGATCATCATGGCGACCGCCGTCGTCATGCCCTGGCCCACCTCGGCGCGCGGAACCGCGAACGACGCTGTCCCGTCGGAGTGCACCTGGACGGAGATCAGACCGGATGTGGGCGCCGCCGCCATGGTCTGCATGTCACCGAGGTCGAAGAGCTCCTCAGGCTGCGGCACGGAAGGCACCGCGGCTTCTGCGGACTCACCGCTTACGGCGTCCAGGCCGATGCGCGCACCGACCGCCAGCGTCGGTGCGGCGAGCAGATAGGCGAGCACCCGTCGCCGTCCGGGACCGCCGGGGCCATCGGGTTGTGCGGGTTCACGTGGCGAACGGCTCTGTTCTGCCATGAGGGTGCCTCCCGGCGCACGGATTGAGTTGATCAACCGGGGAGCCTAGGGCGTGGGAGGCGGAGGGTGTATACGGTGCGGGGAAGCTCCACATGACTGCCACACACTCGCGTATGCGGGGGCAGTTGAGGCTCACGGCTCGCGGCTGCGAGAGGGGCGAGCCACCCAGACCCGCCCCGCCCGGCCGGTGGGCACAGTGTGGCCGGTCAGGCGGGACGCGTCACGGATCCGGGCGGCGGCCCGCCGGGCGTTGTCACCCGCGAGGTGCATACGGATATGGGGCTGCGGAGGAGCCCTGCGAGCAGCGCGTCCGTGGCCGGGGTGAACAACTGCCGTGCGTCGGAAACCGACTCCAGGCCGACCACCAGGGCGATGCAGATGTCGGCGGCCTCGGCGGGTTCCACGGCGGCGGGGGTGCCCGCCTGCGTGAACAGGTCGGTCAGGAGCCGGCGCAGATCCGCGGTGAACGTGTGGCAGATGTCGCCGAACAGCCGGGCCTTCGCGTCGAGGAGCTGGGCGGAGTGCGGCGAGTCCCCGGCGAGGCGCAGAACCAGCTCGAGCTTGGCGGCCAGGACACCCCGGACGCGCCCGGCGATGGGAGAGTCCTCGGCTGCCGCCCGCCGGGCCCGCTCCAGCGCCTGCGTGTGCTGACGCTCGGCGAGCCGGCGGAAAGCGTCGTCCTTGCTCCGTACGTACTGGTAGACCGCGGACCGGGACACGCCCATGGTGGAGGCGATGTCGTCCATCGTCGTGCGCCGGACGCCGTACCTGGTCAGGCAGTCGTAGGCGGCGTCGAGGACCTCGTCGAGCCGGTCGGCGCCCATCGTCAGGCCAGCTTCTCGAGCAGCTCGGCCGCGAGCGGGGCGGCGGAGGACGGGTTCTGGCCCGTGACCAGGTTGCGGTCGACGACCGTCTTCGGGGCCCACGGCTCGCCTTCCTGGAAGTCCACGCCCGCGTGGACGAGGCGGTCCTGGAGCAGCCACTTCGCCTTGTCGGCGAAGCCGGCCTGGGTCTCCTCGGCGTTGGTGAAGGCGGTCACCTTGTACCCGGCGAAGGCGTTGGAGCCGTCGCGCTTGATCGCGGCGAGCATGGCGGCCGGGGCGTGGCAGACGATGCCGAGCGGCTTGCCGGTCTCCAGGGCGCGGGTGAGGAGCCTGCCCGAGTCGGCGTCGGCGGAGAGGTCCTCCATGGGGCCGTGGCCGCCGGGGTAGAACACCGCCGCGTAGTCGTCGAGGTTCACGTCCTCCAGCTTGACCGGGTGCTGGAGTTCACTGAAGGAGGCGAGGGCCGCGGCCACCCGGTCCGCGCCTTCCTGGCCGCCGTTGAACTCGGGCGCGAGGGAGCCCTTGTCCACGGTCGGGACGACGCCGCCGGGCGTGGCCACGACGATGTCGTGGCCCGCGGCCTTGAAGGCTTCGTACGGGGCGACGGCCTCCTCCGCCCAGAAGCCGGTCGGGTGCAGCGTGCCGTCGGCCAGCGTCCAGTGGGTGGCGCCGGTGACTACGAAAAGGATCTTCGACATGGTGAGTGCTCCGAGGGTGCGGGCCCGCGGGCCCAAAGGACGGGTTCGGATCGCGGAACCTCTGACGCTGTGTGCTCAGATCGTCAGTGTGTGGCGATGGCACCGACCGTAGGGCGGGTCTCCCATAGGAATCCAATAGGGTGGTCCATATGAGAAATAGGGATTCGAATGGGTCTCCGGGAATAGGCCGGACGGCGCACACGGGCCCGCTGGACCTGAATCTGCTGCGCACCTTCCTCGCGGTGTACCGGTCGGGTTCCTTCACCGCGGCCGCGCGACTGCTCGGTCTGTCACAGCCGACCGTCACCACACAGATCCGCGCGCTGGAGCGGCGGCTGGACCGCGAGCTGTTCGAGCGGCTGCCGCGCGGCGTCGCTCCCGCTCCCTTCGCCCACGAGCTCGCGTCCCGGGTGGTCGACCCGCTCGACGCCCTGTCGGCCGTCGCCGGACAGGGCGGACCCGGCACCGACGCCGCGGCCGAGCCCGTCCACCTCGCGGGACCGGCCGAGATGCTGTGCCACTGCGTCCTGCCGGCGCTGGCACCACTGGTCGAGAAGGGGGTGCGGCTGCGCGTCACCACCGGGCTGACCGACCCGCTCCTCGAGGAGCTGCGCACCGGACGGCACGACCTCGTCATCGCCACCGCCCGCCCCCGCGGCCGCAATCTGATGTCGGTGCCGCTCGCCGACGAGGAGTGCGTCCTGGTCGCCGCACCCGCCTGGGCGGACCGTATCGGCGGCCCGGACCGGATCGCCGCCGACGGACCCGGCATGCTGCACACCGTCCCGCTCATCACGTACGCGGAGGAACTCCCGATCGTCCGCCGGTACTGGCATCACGTCTTCGGCGGACGCCTGACCTGCAAGGCCGCCGTCACCGTGCCCGACCTGCGCGGGGTCGTGTCCGCCGTGGCGGCCGGCGCCGGGTTCGGCGTGCTGCCCCGCTACCTGTGCCGCGACCTGCTCGCGGCGGGTGCGCTCGTCCTCCTCCACGACCCGCAGGACCCGCCCTTCAACACCGTTTACGTGGTCCAGCGCCCCGGAACGCCGGACAACCCGCACATCGCCCTCGTCCGCGACCAGCTCCTGGAGGCCGGCCGGGGCTGGTAGCCCCCACCGGCCTCACAGCGGCGGCGCGGCTACGCGCCCGCGGCCTCCTGCCGGATCCGCTCGAACTGCGCTCCCATGGCCTCGGAGAGGGCCTCGGCGCCGGACAGCGGGCGCACCATGACCGTGAAGTCGTCGATGAGCCCGTCCTCGTCGAGGTGGATGAAGTCGCAGCCGTTGACCTCGCGGTCGCCGACGCGGGTGACGAAGACCAGGGCATGGTCGCGTCCGTCGGCGCTGCTGATCTCCCGTACGTAGCGGAAGTCCTCGAAGACCCGCATGACGCCCCGGAGGATCGCGGCGGTCATCGCCTTGCCGGGGTACGGGTGGAAGGCGACCGGGCTGGTGAACACGACGTTCTCGGCGAGGAGCGCCTCGACGGCGTCGGGGTCGTTCGCTTCCACGGCCTTGCGGAATGCCTTCATGCGCGCGCTCCATAGTCAATTTGTTGAATAGGTGCGGCCGAGATTAATCGTGCCGGTGTTAGCGTGTCCAGATGTCTCTGAAGCACGCGGTCCTCGCGGCCCTCCTGGAGGGCGAGGCGTCCGGGTACGACCTGGCCAAGGTGTTCGACGTGGCGGTGGCCAACTTCTGGTCCGCGACCCCGCAGCAGCTCTACCGGGAACTGGAGCGCCTCGCCGGGGAGGGCCTGGTCGAGGCGCGGGTCGTGCCGCAGGAACGCAGGCCGAACAAGCGGATGTTCACGCTCACCGACGCGGGACGTGCCACCCTGGACGACTTCGCCCTCGCCCCGCCGAGGCCCACCGCCATCCGCGACGAACTCATGGTCAAGATCCAGGCCTCGGACGGCGCGGACCCGGACGCCGTACGCGCGCTCGTCGAGGAGCGCATGGGGTGGGCGCGCGGCAAGCTGGCCCGCTACGAACGCCTCAGGGAGCGGCTCCTCGACGGGCGCGACGAGGACACGTACCTGCGCGACGCCGAACGCATCGGCCCGTACCTGACATTGATGCGCGGCCGCTCCTTCGAGGAGGAGAACCTCCGGTGGGGCGAGCGCGTCCTGGACATCCTGGCCCGTCGCACGTCACGTGCCGGCCGATCCTGAACTCCCTTACGGAGACGGGTGGTTACTGCAGACGCAGGTAGGTGTGCGCCGGATCGGCGGGCGCGGTGCGCGGGTTGCCGTCGACCACCACGTCGGCCCGCTCCCGGGTCCCGTCCTGGGTGAAGTGCTCGTCCTCCGCGGCCATCCACGTACGCCATTGCGGCAGCGCGTCCTCACCGTCACGAGCCAGGCCCCTGCGCAGACGCACCGTCCGACCCGTCTCGACCCACACGGCGCAGGCGAGACGGTCGGCGACGGCCCGGCGCGCCGTCGACACACCTTCGAGGACGAGGGCGCGGCCGACGGGAACCTCGTGCCACTCGGCGAGTTCGCGCCGCACCCAGTCGTAGCGCTGGAACCGGCCGGCCACCCCGCTCCCCAAGGGCTGGAGCACCTGCTCCTCGAGGCGGGGCCACCAGCCCAACGGGTCGTCCCACGAGGCGAAGTCGTCCGTGTGCACGATCGGGGCGCTGCCGAGAGCCCCGGCCAGGCGCTCGGCGAACGTGCTCTTGCCCGCCCCCGGCGGGCCGTCCACGGCGACGAGCCTGACCGGCCCGCACCGCGGTGGCGCCGCCCGGATGCGGGTCGCCAGTGCCCTGTACGTCTCAGGGGTGGGTTCCATGAGGGCGCACGACAGCGGCGGTTGTGCGGTGCCGGCCGGGATTTCCGCGCGCACCGCACGCGCCCATCCGGCGTCCGCCATGTCTCAGGCGTTCGCCGGAGCGTCCTTCTTGTCGGCGTCCTCAGTGGTGGGCGCCGCGGCCGGAAGGGCGGTGTAGAACACGGACTTGTTCTGCTTGGTGCGCTCGGCCTGACCGCGGGCGACGAGGGATTCGAGGGTGTTGCGCACGACCGTGCCACCCGCCTTGCGCTCGGGGTGGGTCTCGGCGAGCGTCGTGGTGACCTCGGCGGCCGAACGCGGCTCGGTGCTCGTGGTGATGAGGTTCAGGACGAGTTCCCGCAGGGTGGGGGTGCCGGGTGTGCGGGGCTGCGCGACGGTGGGTGCCTTCTTCGTGGTGTCCTGCTTGCCGGCCGCCTTCTTCGCGCGCTGCTTGGGTGCCGCGCTCTCTCCCTTCGGCTTGCGTGCCTTGGGGAGTTCGGCGGGAGGCGCCGTCTTCGGCGCGACCGGTGCCTCCTCGGCCACCGCCGCCGTGCCTTGGCCTGAGAGTGCCTCGCGCATCCCCACCAGCAGGGTGCGGTCGTGGTCCAGCGTCTGGAGCTGCTCCTGAAGTGCGGCCAACTCGGCGGCGACGCGTTCCTGTTCCTTGGCGTTGCGCTCGATGTCGGCCTCCACCTGGGCGGAGTACTGGGACTTGAGCGTGTTGCTGTCCGACATGACTGCCCGCTTCCTGTTTCTGTGGGGCTGTGTGTTGGTGCCGAAGGGTACTCACACCACACACACTTGTGCACGCTTCTTCGGTGCATTGCCCCTGCGCAGTGTAGGTGGGATGGCACTGTGTACGGCCGTGCGGGCCGTCGGCGGGACACGTTCGACCCGGGTGTGGCGCGCCGCGACGAACACGTACGGTCGGCCGACTACCTCGATGTGGGCCACCCATCCCGAGTTCGCGTTCCGCGGCGAAGGCGTCGAGGTGGACTCCAACGTGACAGTTCCGACAGTGCAGTTGACCGTCCTCGGAGTCAGCCGACCGGTCGACGTCACCGTGGAGAGCGTGGCCGTCGAGGGCCGCAGGCTGACGGTCGTGGGGTCGGCCGTCGTCGACCGGTACGCGTTCGGTGTGACCACCGCGAAGGGCATGACCGGCCGCCGCCTGATCGTGCGCCTGGACATCAGGGCGACGCGTTGACCTGCCGCGACACCCGGTGGGGGGTCACGGGGTGTCGGCGCTGGACGGCCTGGGTGTGTGCGGCATCCCGTTGAGCAGCACCCGCAGGCCCCAGCCCAGGCGGGCCTGTCCCGGCCCGGACAGCAGTTCGTCGCCCAGCGCGGCGAGGCGCGGGTGGCTCGTGGCGGACACGTCGTGCAGCGCGGTGGTCAGGGCGTCCCAGTCGCCCCGGGCGCCCTCGTCCTGGTCGCGGGTGGACTGCTCAGCCGCGGTCGAAGTGGCGTACTGCACCAGGGCGTCCACGCCCCACGCGGCCTGCGCGTCCGGGACACCACCCTCGGCGAGCAGCGCGAGAAGGGCTTCGAGCAGGTCGAGGTAGTGCTCGCCCGAGGGCATCGCCACGAGTGCCGACCGGGCGAGGCCCGGATGCTCGAAGAGCACGGCGGTGTACGAGGACAGGATCCGCACCAGACGGTCCTGCCAGTCGTCCGCGGCGGTGGCGGGGGAGAGGTCGACCTCGCCGAGCAGCTCGTCCAGGATGGCCGCGTGCAGCTCGGCGGTGTTGCGCACGTACACGTAGAGCGAGGCCGGGCCCGTGTCGAGCTCCTGCGCAAGGCGCCGCATGGTGACGCGCTTGAGGCCTTCGTCGCGCATGATCGTGACCGCGGTCGCGACGATGCCGTCCCGGGTCAGGGCGGGCTTGGCCGGGCGCTCTCGGCGGCTGCGGGGTGCTGCGGGCCGGGGGGACACGTGCTCACCGTAACGAGCGGGTGACGAACACGTTCGTCACGAACAAGTTTTTAACGAGCGTGTTCGGAGCCCTATGAGGATCCCGGCCCGGGGGATTACGAAACGTCCCGGCCGCACCTCGCATAAGCTGCGTCGATGAGCATTCTTGATGACGCCCGCCCGGGTATGAACCCCGAGATCCGGCCGCAGGACGACCTGTTCGGCCACGTCAACGGCCACTGGCTGGACACCGAGCCGATCCCCGAGGACCGCTCGAGCTGGGGCCCCTTCGTGCAGCTCGCCGACACCGCTGAGGAGCAGGTCAAGGCGATCATCGAGGAACTCGCGACGGGAGCCGAGGCGACCTCGGCCGACGCCGGCGAGGTACGCAAGATCGCCGCCCTCTACGCCTCCTTCATGGACGAGCAGGCCATCGAGGCGCTCGGTCTTGCGCCGGCGCGCCCGCTGATCGACGAGGTCGCGGCCATCACCGACCTCCGGGGCCTCGCGACGTTCCTCGGCCGTTTCGAGCGCGTCGGCGGCTCCGGCCTCTTCGGGTCGTACGTCGACACCGACGACCGCAACTCCGACCGCTACCTCGTCAACGTCGTGCAGGGCGGCCTCGGCCTGCCCGACGAGTCGTACTACCGGGACGACAAGTTCGCCGAGATCCGCGACAAGTACGTCACCTACCTCACCGATCTTCTGACGCTCGCCGAGCACGCCGATCCCGCGGCCGCCGCGCGGACCGTCCTCGCCATCGAGACCAAGCTGGCCGCGGGCCACTGGGAGCGGGCCGAGACCCGTGACGTGCAGAAGACGTACAACCTCATCGCCCTGGACGAACTCAAGGCCCTGGCGCCGGAGTTCGACTGGCACGGCTACACCGCCGGGCTCGGTGGCACCGATACGACCATCGCCGAGACCTGCGTCCGGCAGCCCTCGTACTTCGCCCACCTCTCCCAGGTCCTGACCGAGTTCCCGATCGAGCAGTGGCGCGACTGGGTGCTGGTGCGCGTGCTGCGCGCCTCGGCGCCGTACCTCTCGGACGCGTTCGTCCAGAACAACTTCGACTTCTACGGGCGCACGCTCAACGGCACCCCGGAGCTGCGCGCCCGCTGGAAGCGCGCCGTCGCGTTCGTCGAGGGCGCGATGGGCGAGGCCGTCGGCAAGGAGTACGTGGCCCGGCACTTCCCGCCGGCGTCCAAGGCGATGATGGACGAGCTCGTCGCCAACCTCCTGGAGGCCTACCGTCAGTCGATCGCCCAGCTCGACTGGATGACCGACGAGACGAAGGAGCGGGCGTTCGAGAAGCTCGCCACGTTCCGCCCCAAGATCGGCTACCCGGACAAGTTCCGCGACTACTCCAAGCTCCAGGTCACCGCGGACGACCTGCTCGCCAACGCGCAGGCGGCCGCGGCGTTCGAGACGGACCGCGAGCTCGCCAAGATCGGCTCGCCGGTCGACCGCGACGAGTGGTTCATGCTGCCGCAGACGGTGAACGCGTACTACAACCCGGGCACCAATGAGATCTGCTTCCCTGCGGGCATCCTGCAGAAGCCGTTCTTCGCGCCCGACGCCGAAGCGGCCGAGAACTACGGCGGCATCGGCTCCGTGATCGGCCACGAGATTGGCCACGGCTTCGACGACCAGGGCGCCCAGTACGACGGCGCGGGCAATCTCAACGACTGGTGGACCGCCTCCGACAAGACGTCCTTCGAGGCCAAGTCGAAGGCCCTCATCGAGCAGTACGACGGCTTCTCGCCGCGCAACCTGCCCGGCGAGACCGTCAACGGCGCGCTCACGGTCGGCGAGAACATCGGCGACCTCGGCGGCCTGACCATCGGCCACAAGGCGTACGTCATCTCGCTCGGCGACACCCCGTCGCCGGAGCACGAGGCCACCACCGGCTCCCAGCGGCTGTTCCTCAACTGGGCCTACTGCTGGCGCACCAAGCGGCGCAAGGAGCAGGAGCAGCAGTACCTGACCATCGACCCGCACTCGCCGGCGGAGTTCCGCGCGAACATCGTGCGCAACCTCGACGAGTTCCACGACGCGTTCAACACGTCGGACAGCGACGGCCTGTGGCTCGACCCGGCGGACCGCGTGCGCATCTGGTAGCGCGCCCGTGACGCGTGGCCCGTGCCTTCCAGGAAGACCTTCCTGGAAGGCACGGGCCACGGCTGGTTCAGGACACGGTGACGCCGAAGCCGGCGTGCAGTCCGCGGGTGTGGTCCACCGCCCGCACGGGACCGGTGAGCGTCACCTTCGCGGTCAGCCGGAGGTCCGTGCTGGACGCGCCGAGCCGCAGCTCCAGCTCGCCCGGCTCGACGATCCGCCGCCCGTCCCGCCCGGTGAACGACGCGAGGTCCGCGGGCACCGTCACCCGGACCCGCGCGGCCTGCCCGGGCGCGAGTGCCAGGCGCACGAACCCGATCAGCCGCTGCACGGGCTGCACGACCGAGGCGACCGGGTCGTGCAGATAGAGCTGCGCGACCTCGGTGCCGTCACGGTCGCCCGAGTTCCTTACGGTGAAGGCGAGTTCGGCCTCGCCGTCCGTCCCGACCGTCGCACGCTCCACGGTGAGATCGGACCAGTCGAACGACGTGTACGTCAGGCCGTGCCCGAAGCCGAACGCCGGTGTCGGGTCGATGTTCGACACCTCGTTGACCTGACCGAGCCGCGCCGCCAGATACGTGGACGGCTGGGCCCCCGGGCCGTTCGGGATACTGACGGGCAGCCGTCCCGACGGGGCGACCCGCCCGCTGAGCACACCGGCGATGGCGGGCGTGCCCTCCTCGCCGGGGAAGAACGACTGGACGACGGCGGCCGACTCCCGTACCGCACGGCCGAGCGCGTACGGGCGTCCCGCCAGGAGTGTCAGCACGACCGGTGTGCCGGTGTCCAGGAGCGTGTTGAGGAGCTGCTCCTGCACGCCCGGCAGCGCGAGCGTCTCGGCGTCGCATCCCTCGCCGCTGGTGCCGCGGCCGAAGAGGCCGGCCCGGTCGCCGAGCGCGAGGACGACGACGTCGGCGCCCCTGGCCAGCTCCACGGCCTCGGCGAAACCGTCGGTGCCGGTGTCGTCGATGCCGCACCCGGGCGCGGTGACGACCTCGCTGTCCGGGAACTCGGCCCTCAACGACTCGACCAGAGTGGGCAGTTCGATCCCGACCGGTGTCTCGGGGTGCTGGGCGCCGACGTGCACCGGGAACGCGTAGCAGCCCAGGACGGCCGTCGCGGTGTCGGCAGTCGGGCCGACCACCGCGATTGTGGCGGGCCGGGCCAGGGGGAGTGTGCCGTCGTTGCGGAGCAGGACGACGGCCTGCTCGGCGACCTCCCGGGCGAGGGCGCGGCGCTCCGCGGTGTCCAGGACCACGGTTCCGCGCAGCGCCTGCGGGTCTCCGAGGTCCGCACCGGCCAGCGCCTGCGGCACCGCGTCCCAACCGGTGTCGAGGAGGCCCAGCTGCGCCTTCTGCACGAGCACCCGGCGCAGCGCGCGGTCCACGACGGCCTCGGACACCCGTCCGTCCGCGATCGCGTCGAGGAGCGGCTGTCCGAACGCCTTGACGGTGGGCAGTTCCACGTCCACCCCGGCGGTCAGCGCGGCGCCGGCCGCCTCGCCCCAGGTGGCGGCGACACCGTGCAGGGTCTTGAGGAACCCGACACCGAAGTAGTCCGCCACCACGGTCCCGTCGAAGCCCCAGATGTCCCGCAACAGCCCGGTGAGCAGCTGCTCGTCGGCTGCCGACGGGACGCCGTCCGTGTCGGTGTAGGCGTGCATCACCGAGCGGGCGCCGCCCTCGCGCAGCGCCATCTCGAACGGCGGCAGCATCACATCGGCGCGCTCCCTGGGCCCCATGCCGACGGGCGCGAGGTTCCGTCCCGCGCGGGAGGCGGAGTAGCCCACGAAGTGCTTCAAGGTGGCGATGATCCCGGCGGACTCCAGGCCCTGGACGTAGGCCGTGCCGAGCGTTCCGACCAGGTAGGGATCTTCGCCGATGGTTTCCTCGACGCGGCCCCACCGTGCGTCGCGCACGACGTCGAGCACGGGGGCGAGGCCCTGGTGTACACCCACCGAGCGCATGTCCTGCCCGATGGCCCCGGCCATGCGCCGTACCAGTGCAGGGTCGAACGTCGCGCCCCAGGAGAGCGGGACGGGATAGGCGGTCGCACCCCAGGCGGCGAAGCCCGCGAGGCACTCCTCGTGCGCCACCGCCGGGATGCCGAAGCGGTTGCCCGCGGCGATGCGGCGCTGGGTGCGCAGCAGGGACAGCGCGCCGAGAGCGGGGTCGACCGGGGCGGTGCCGAAGGGCCTGGTGAGCTGCCCGAGCCCCTGCGGCAGCAGCGCATCGAGGTCGACCACCTCTTCCATCTCATGCTGGTACGGGGCGACTTCGCCGCCCTCGTCGGACGCCCCGACCCAGACGCCGAACAGCTGGGCGACCTTCTCCTGGAGGGTCATCTCGCCGATGAGGGCGTCGGCGCGCGTCTCGTGGTCGAGGGTCGTGTCGCGCCACACGGGCGTGATGGAGTCTGTCGTTACGGCCACGTTGTGGGTCACTTTCCTCCGACGCCCATGAGCCCCTGGACCAGGGTGCGCCGGGCGAACAGGTAGACGAGCAGGACGGGCACCATGGACAGGACCACGGCGGCCAGCAGCCCCGGGACGTTGATGCCGTACTGGGTGCGGAAGTTGTAGAGCCCCAAGGTGATCACCTTGGTGGAGTCGGACTGGGTGAGCACCAGGGGGAACAGGAAGCCGTTCCACGCCTGGAGGGCGGAGAAGACCGCGATCGTCGAGAGCCCGCCCCGCGACAGGGGAAGGACGAGCTGATGGAACACCCGCCACGAGGAGGCCCCGTCGATGGCCATCGCCTCGTACAGATCCGGGGTGATGTCACGCATCACCCCGGTCAGGACCAGGGCGCACATGGGCAGCGAAAAGGCCGCGGTCGGCAGGATGACGCCGATGAGGTTGTCGTAGAGCCCCGCCTTGCTGATGACGTAGAACATCGGCACGATCACCGCCTGCGCGGGGATGGCGAGACCGAGCAGGAACAGACGGAAGACGGCGGTCGTGACACGGCCGCGGCTGCGGACGATGGTGTACGACAGCGGCGGCACCACCACGAGGACGATGGCGACCACGCACACGGTCACGATCACCGTGTTGAGGAAGTACCGGCCGAAGCCGGTGGAGAAGTCGTCGATGTAGTTCCGCAGCGTGAAGTGCCGGGGCAGGCTCAGCGGGCCGCTCGCGCCGTAGTCCGCGCGTGACTGCACGGACGCCGAGACCAGGACGTAGAGCGGGGCGCCGACGACGAGCAGCCAGACCACGGAGCCCAGGCCGGCCAGGTAGTTGGGGCGTTGCTTTCTCACAGGCCCTCCACCGAGCTGCGCATCTTGTCGTAGCCCGAGACCCGTACGACGACGAGCGAGATGACCGTCGCGACCACCACCAGGAGCAGCGCGATGGCCGATCCCGCGCCGAAGTCGAAGCTCTTGAAGGCCTTTTGGTACATGTAGTAGGCGCTGATGGTGGTGTCCGTGCCGGGACCGCCCTGGGTCAGGATCAGGACTGTGTCGAACGTGGTGAGACCGCCGACGACCATCAGGATCATCGACGTGATCATGGTGTTGCGCAGTTGCGGCAGCGTGATGTGGAAGAACTGGCGCACCGTGCCCGCACCGTCGATCTGGGCTGCCTGGTAAAGGACTTGAGGGATGGCCCGCGCCGCGCCCTGGTAGATCAGGGTGTGGAACGGGGTGAACTGCCAGGCACCCACGAAGACGAGCACGCCGATGGCTCCGCTCTGCATACCGAGCAGATTGCCGTCGCCGAACAGCCACTTGGCCTGTGACGGCACACCGAAGTTGGGGTCGAGCAGCGTGCGCCACAGGACGGAGACCGCGGTGGCGGACAGCAGCAGTGGGACGAAGTAGATGGCCGACAGGATCGCGCGGTTGCGCTGGCGGCCCGCCGCCCAGACGCCGAGCAGGATGCTCAGCGGCGTCTGGACGAGCACGCCCAGGACGGTGATCAGCACGCTCAGCCAGAGGCTGTTGAGCATCACCGGGTCGTGGAAGAGCTTGGTCCAGTTGTCGAGTCCGGCGAACCGGGGCGAGCCCAGACCGTTCCAGCTCGTGAACGACAGCACGGCGACCAGGACGAGCGGGAGGACGGCGAACAGGACGAAGAACACGGTGGCCGGCAGCGCCCAGGCGAAGCCCGGGCGCCCCACGCCGGCCGTGCGCCGCTGCGCGGGCCGCCGTTCGGCGACGACAGCGGCCTTGGTGACGGTGGTGGTCATCTCGGCACCAGTTCTCACGCGGTCGGCAAGGCCTGCATGGCCTTGATGAAACCGTCGGTGTCGAGCCCGCCGTTGAAGAACTGCTGGACCGCCTGGTGCATGGGAGTCGAGGCGGACTGGGGGTAGGCCTGGTCCCACGAGAGCTGGAACGACGGGGCCTTCTTCACGAGGTCGAACTGGTACTTCGAGTAGTCCGGGCTCGCGGAGGCGCCGAGGAACTTGTCCGTGTTCGTCGTGGTCGGCAGGTTGCCGATGCCCAGCTGCGCCTTCACGAACTTGTCGGAGTACTGGAGCTTCAGGAACTCGGCGACGGCCTCGGGATGCTTCGTCTTCTTCATCACCGAGTAGAAGTTGTTGGTGTTGCCGACGAGGTTGCCGGCGTCGCCCGTGCCGCCCGCGACCGTCGGGAACGAGGAGTAGCCGAGGTCCTTCTTGGCGAACGCGGGGTGGGAGTCCTGCTGGGTCGAGTACTCCCAGGAACCCATGAGCTCAAAGCCGGCCTTGCCGGTGGCGAGCAGCGTGGGCGAGCCCTGGTCGGTGAACTTGACCGAGTCGTAGTTGGTGCCGAAGGCACCCGCGTCGACGAGCTGCCTGATCATGCCCAGGGCCTTCTTGCTGCCCGCACTCTCCCAGGCGCTCTTGTCGCCGCCGAGCGCCTTCTGGAAGACCTCCGGGCCGGCGACACGGTCGTAGAGGTACTCGAACCACATCAGCGTCGGCCACTGGTCGCCGCCGCCGAGAGCGATCGGGGTGACGCCCTTGGCCTTCAGCGCCTTCACCGCGCCGAGCAGGTCGTCCCAGGTCTTCGGCGGCGTGACACCGGCGTCGGCCAGAACTTTCTTGTTGTTGAAGAGCAGCACCGGCTGCGTGCCGCGCATCGGGACCCCGTACGGCTTCCCGTTCACCGTCGCGCTGTCGAAGACCGACGGCAGGAAGCTGGACTTGAGGGCCGGGTCGTCCTTGATGAAGTCGTCGAGCGGCAGCAGGAGGTCGGCGTCGACGAAGGGCTTGATGCTGCCGCCGCCCCAGTTGAAGAAGACGTCAGGGGCCTGCGGGGTGCTGATGATGGTCTGCAGCTTCTGCTGGTAGTCGGCGCCGGGGATGGTGTCCAGGACCGCCTTGACCTTCGACGTCTTGTTGAAGGTGGCGACGAGCTGCTTCTCGACCTTGTTGGCCGCGTCCCCGTACACCAGCACGTGGATCTTGTCGGAGTCCCCGCCGCCCGCCGAGTCGGAGGAGCCGCCGCCACAGGCCGACAGGGTCAGACCGAGGGTGAGCGCCACACCTGCGGCGACGGCGCGGGAGATCCGTGCGGGTGTCTTCATCTTCGAAGCCTCTCGAAAGTGTCGGTAATGAGAGCGAAATGTTTTGGATGGTGTGACGCTAAGGTGCGCCGAAGGGACGGTCAACCCTCGGCGTCCGGGTTTCCGAAGCGTTATCGATGGGGCGCCGCTTGGCGCAGGTCAGGCCTTGCGGCAAAAGGGCACGACGAGGGCGGCGGTCCGGTTCGGGCCGCCGAAGAGGGCGCGGACCATGCGCGCCGACAGTTTCGAAGGTCGCCGCAGGGCGTGATGGCCGATGGGGCGTGGTGGCGAGGTGGGGTGAGGGCTACCGCTCGGCCGGCGCCGCCGTGCTGCTCCGCACGACGAGACGGGTCGCCAGGTCCATGCGCGGCGTGGCGGGCTTGTTGCCCCGTGCCAGGTCGAGGGTCAGCCGTGCGGCCGCCTCGGCCATCTCGACCAGGGGCTGGCGGACGGTGGTCAGCGGCGGCCCCACCCAGCGGGCCAGAGGCAGATCGTCGAAGCCCACGACACTGAGGTCGTCCGGGATCCGCAGGCCCAGTTCGCGGGCCGCCTCGTAGACGCCGAGTGCCTGGAGGTCGTTGCCGGCGAACACGGCGGTCGGCCGGTCCGGCAGGCCGAGCAGTTCGAGACCGGCCGCGTGGCCGGACTCATGGTGGAAGGTCCCTTCGCGGATCAGCGCGGGGTCGACGGCGATGCCGGCCGTCTCCAGGGCCGCCCGGTAGCCGTCGATCCGGGCACGGCTGCACATCATCCCCGCCGGGCCGGCGATCACGCCGATCCGGCGATGGCCCAGCTCCAGCAGGTGCCGCGTGGCGGCGAGCCCGCCCTGCCAGTTCGTGGCGCCGATCGCGGGCACGTCGTCACCGGGATCGCCCGCCGGGTCCATCACCACGAACGGGATGTCACGGCTGGTGAGCTGCGCCCGCTGAGCGGCGTCGAGCCCGGACAGGACGAGGATCACGCCGGTGGGACGGCGGGCGAGGACGCCGTCGACCCAGGACTGGCCGATGCTGAGCTGCCCGGCGTGCTCGGACAGGACCAGGCTGAGCCCCTCCTCGCGGGCCACGTTCTCGACCCCGCGGATGACCTCCATCGACCAGGAGCTTTCCAGCTCGTGGAAGACCAGTTCGAGGAGGGGGATGGCCGTGGTGTTGGCCCTGCGGCGCTGGTAGCCGTGGCGGCGGAGCAGTTCCTCGACCCGCTCGCGAGTGGCCGGAGCGACATCGGCCCGGCCGTTGAGGACCTTCGAAACAGTCGGAGCGGAGACTCCCGCCTCGCGGGCGATCTCAGCAAGCGTCGCCGTGCCGGCCCCGGAAGCGTCCTGGGAGGCCGACGTCTGCTTCTTCTGCACCGCTGAGGAGTTCACGGTACGGATCGTAACTTCTTGGGGGTGAGACGGGGCAAGGGGATCAACGCATCCCAGCAGCCTTGACGCACCGGCAAGATCCTTCTAGGTTTTCGCAACATGCGTCTTCAGCGCCGAAATAGTTGAACGCGAACACCCCTTGAGAACGGACATGCGGATGCCCGCGACCGATACACCGCTGCGGAACTGGGCGGGAAACGTCACCTTCGGCGCGGCGCGGGTCCACCGTCCGACGTCGGAGGCCGAGCTGAGCCGGACCGTCGCCTCCGCCGAGAAGGTACGGGTCCTCGGCAGCGGACACTCCTTCAACCGCATCGCGGACACGGACGGCGACCTCGTGCTCCTGGACGGGCTCGCGCGCCGGGTACGGGTGTCCGAGGACCGCGCCACCGTGAGCGTCTCGGCCGGCATGCGGTACGCGGAGGTCGCCTCGGCGCTCCAGGAGCGGGGTCTCGCTCTCGCCAACCTGGCCTCGCTGCCGCACATCTCGGTCGCGGGATCGTGCGCCACCGGCACGCACGGTTCAGGGGACTCGCTGCGCGGTCTGGCCACCGCAGTGACCGGGATCGAGCTGATCGGCCCCGACGGTACGCGGACGACGCTGGACCGCGACTCCGACCCGGACCGTTTCCCCGGTGCCGTGGTCAACCTGGGCGCTCTCGGTGTCGTCGTCGGCATGACACTCGCCGTGGAACCCGCCTTCGACGTCGCCCAGTGGGTCTACGACGACGTGCCGCTGGACCACATCGCCGAGGATTTCGACACCGTGTTCGGCGCCGCGTACAGCGTCAGCGCGTTCACCGACTGGCGCGCGGAGACCGCCACCGTGTGGCTGAAGCGCCGCACCGACCGCCTGCCGACCGTCACCCCGGGAGACCGGTGGATGGGCGGCCTGCTCGCGGACGGCCCACGCCACCCGGTCCCCGGCATGCCACCGTCGTTCTGCACCGAGCAGCTGGGCGCCCCCGGACCGTGGCACGAGCGCCTGCCCCACTTCCGCCCCGACTTCACCCCGAGCAACGGCGAGGAGCTCCAGTCCGAACTGCTCCTGCCGCGCGAGGCCGCGGCCGACGCGATGGCGGCCCTGCGCGCGCTCGGAGACCGGATCGCCCCGGTACTCCTCGTCTCGGAGATCCGCACGGTCGCCGCGGACGACCTGTGGCTCAGTCCGAGCCACGGCCGCGCGTCCCTCGCCCTGCACTTCACCTGGGTGCGACGACCCGACGACGTACTCCCCGTCATCGGCGCCATCGAGGAGCGGCTGCTGCCGCTCGGGGCGCGCCCCCACTGGGGGAAACTGACGACGGCTGCTCCCCGTACCGTCGCCGCCCTCTACGAACGAGCACCTGACTTCCGGCGGCTGCGACAAGAGCTGGACCCGGCCGGGAAGTTCAGCAATGCCTTCGTGACGGAACTCTTCGCCGGTCACTGAACGTGATCCCCTGCGGAGCACCGCAGGGCTGGTCCGTTCGGCGGCGCCCGGGTCGCTGCCCTCCGGCGCCGAACCTAGCGTTCCCACAGTCAGGGGGTATTTCTGTCTGGAGGGTCCACTGTGCGTTCCATAGGTCTCGCTACCGCAGCGCTGTTCGGCGCCGCCGCGCTTGTGTCCGTGACCGCGCTGGCGTCCGTGGCGGACGACGGTGGCGAGACCGCCCCCACTCGCGAAGCCGACGGTGGCGAGACCGCTCCTACTCGCGAAGCTGACGGGGGCGACGCCACTCCCACTGACGAAGCCGACAGTGGGGACACGGCCCCCGCTGGCGAAGCTGACGGTGGCGAGACCGCTCCTACTCGCGAAGCTGACGGTGGCGAGACCGCTCCTACTCGCGAAGCTGACGGTGGCGAGACCGCTCCTACTCGCGAAGCTGACGGTGGCGAGACCGCTCCTACTGGCGAAGCCGACGGTGGGGACACCGCCCCCGCTGGCGAAGCCGACGGTGGCGAGACCGCCCCCGCTCGCGAAGCCGACAGTGGCGGCCGTTCCGACAGTGGTACCGATCAAGGTGGCGACGACCTCGGCAGTGAAGGTCGCACCGATGGCAGCGGCAACAACATCACCCCCTTCGGATTCACGGTCTCCCCGAGGACCGTGTCCCCCGGCGGGACCGTCACCCTCAATGCCACCCGGTGCGAGAAGCCGACCGTGCGCGTCACGGCGCCCGTCTTCGGTGACGTCACGCTCAATGGGGGCCGTTCGGCGAAGGCCACGGTCTCCCGCGATGCGAAGCCGGGTGGCCAGTACGACGTGACGTTCGACTGCAAGGGGCGGCGTGGCACCGCCAAGCTCGTCATCTCCGGCGGAGGCACTCGTCCCACCACGCCCACAGTGCCGGGGGGCGTGGAGGCCGGAGACGGCGGAAGCCTTTCCAGGCTCGACGCCACACAGCTCCTTGCGGGCACCGCCCTGGTGGCCGGTGCCGTGGGCGCCGGCGTGTACGCAGCCAGGCGCCGCTCCGGTTCGCAGGACTGAGACGGTGTGGTGACGACCTCTGCCGCGCCGGAGTCGCACGTCCGCGTGCCGTCCTGGCAGCCTCGCCCACCCGGGCGAGCACACCAACAAGGGCGTCATGAAGACGGGGAGCTATCTGATCGTGGACAGCTTCAGGATCCGCTAGTCGGTGAGCAGCGGGAACAGCCTCGTGACGGCGGCGACCGGCACGGTGTCCACCGGCGGGGTCGCGGCAGCGTCGTGGCGCCTCTGGAACTCGACCATCAAGTCCCGCACAGAGGCTGCGAGTTCGGCCGTTTCTGCCGGGCTGAGGTGGAGTACGGCGCTGAACGACACGTCGTCCCGCCATGCTGCCGGTGCCTGCTCCCGCCGGGCCAGCCACTGCTGGTGGCTCTCGTCCTCGAGGCCGCGGGCGAGTGACTCGAAGGGGGCAGGTCCGGCCTGGCCGGCCGGCCGGTCGCCGGACTCCCAGCGCAACTGCCACGGACGGGCCCGTCCGTCCGTGGGGGGTGCCTCCTCGATGAGGCCGTAGCGCGCGAGCTGGCGCAGATGGAACGAGCAGAGGCCGGAGCTGTGGCCGAGGCGGGCGGCGGCCTCGGTGGAGGTGACCGTGCCGGCCTCTGCGAGCAGGTCGAGGAGGGCGATTCGCACCGGATGGTCGGGCAGGAGCCGTCGCGCTCCGCGCGGCGGTATCCACGGGCCGGCGGCCGCTGCGGGTCGTCGTTCCCTGTCTCGTTCCTTGTCGCTCATTTTGCAAAGAGTGCTACTTTGCAAAGCGGTTGGTCAAGTCCGCCGAGTGAGGCCGGGGATGCGCTCCGGCCCCCCTCGGCCTGCGCGCGGGAGGCGTCAACACCCATGGCAGTTCAGTTCGGTGACGGAACATCACAGGACCTACGGGTGCGGGTGCAGGGTGTTCCGGTGGACTCCTACTCGGGACTTCCACCAGAGGCCGGGCGCGGAACGATGCGCCGCATCACGGTCGTGGGGGAGGAGATCCTGCACCGCCGCTGCCGTGAGGTCACGAACTTCGGTACACCTGAACTGTCGAGGCTGATCGACGACATGTTCGCCACGAACGCGGTCGCTGACGGCGCGGCCATCGCCGCCAATCAGGTCGATGTGGACCTCCAGCTGTTCGTGTGGGACATCACGGATGACTGGGGGGTGCGTCATGTCGGTCACATCGCCAACCCGGTTCTCGACGAACTGCCCGCGGCCCAACGTGTGTTGGCCGAGGAATCCGAAGGCTGCCTGTCGGTACCCGGTCCCTACAAGGTCGTCCCGCGGCCGGACCACGCTGTCGTCCGGGGACGCAACCAGGAGGGCAATCCGCTGGTGATCGAGGGCCGGGGGTACTTCGCGCGCTGCCTTCAGCACGAGACGGACCACCTCTACGGCCGTACGTATCTGGACCGGCTCGCCCAGCGGGAACGGAAGGCGGCGCTGCGCGAGATGGAGGCGACGAGGGACGGTGTGTTCGCCCGGCGCGCGGCCCGCGCGGCCGAACTGGGCAAGTGAGTCGGGCCGGGCGCCGAGCGGTCAGCGCCGCCGGGTCGCCGCGGCGTCGAAGAGGGACCAGCCGTCGATGTCCCGGGGCGGCGGGTCCGTAGGACACCAGCCACCCCGGGACATCGCCTCGTCGAGCAGGGCCCTGACGGTGCCCGGCTCGTGGAGGTTCAGGAAGCGGCCCTCGGTCGTGCCGACGGCTCCGGAGTGCAGGAACCCGTCCGGAACCAGTCGGCCGGGGCCGTGCCGGAAGGAGATCAGTAGCCTCCCGTCCGCCCCGTCGGGGCGGACGGTGAGGATCTCCCTGCAGTCCAGGAACCGGCCGTCCTCCTCCTGGTGCCGGTGTCCCACCGACCAGAGGTACGTCCGGCCGCCGACCACGAGTCGGCGGGCCTTCTTCGCGCTGCGGACCATTAATGGATCGTAGCCGCGCGGTCCCGCCTCACTTGCTCGCCGGTGCCGCGCCGTTGCCGGTCGTGACGTGGACGTAGTCGACGACGAGCTGCTGGGGGAAGCTCGTGCTGCCGTCGGGGTCGCCCGGCCAGTAGCCGCCGACCGCGAGGTTGAGGATCAGGAAGAACGGCTTGTTGAACGCCCACTGGTTGCCGCCGACGTCGGAGGGTGTGCGGGTCTGGTAGACGTTGCCGTCCACCGACCACTTGACGGAGTCCGGGGCCCAGTCCACGGCGAACGTGTGGAATCCGTCGGCGAAGGCCTGGCCGCCGGGCAGCGTGTAGGCCGCGCCGATGCCGCCTGAGCCCGAGTACCCGGGGCCGTGCAGCGTGCCGTGGACCGTGCCGGGTTCGAAGCCGACGTTCTCCATGACGTCGATCTCGCCGCTGGCCGGCCAGCCGACGCTGCCGATGTCGTCCCCGAGCATCCAGAACGCGGGCCACATGCCCTGGCCGCGCGGCACCTTCATCCGTGCTTCGACATGACCGTAGGCCTGGGTGAACTTGCCTGAGGTGTTGAGCCGGGCCGAGGTGTACTCACAACGCCCGTACCAGCACTGGTAGTTGCCGGGGTTCTCCTTGCGGGCCGTGATGACCAGGTTGCCCTGGCCGTCCAGCGCGGCGTTGCTGTTGCCCGCGGTGTAGTACTGCCGCTCATGGTTGTTGACGTTGTCGCCGGTCTCGATCTGCCACTTGCCGCCGTCGACGGCCGAGCCCGCGGCGCCGTTGAAATCATCGGTGAACGTGGCCGCGGCGGCCTTCGCGGGGCTGTCGATGGGCGCCGGGGCGGCGGACGCGCCGCTGGGCATCGCCGCCAGGCTCGCGGCGCAGCAGGCCAGGGAGGCGGCGTACAGGGAGGCGCGGCGGCGCCAGGATGAGCTCACGGTCATCACATCGCTTCACGTGGGGGGTCGTGTGGGGGGTCGCGTGCATGACAACGAAGCAAGCGAAGCATCCGGAAGTGAACGCCGACGACGGCCACTTGAGGCACTTCCTTCACTTCTTGATTTAAAGGAGTGCCCATCGTGGAGTCAAGGCATTGGCGTGTACCAAGTGCAAGGAGCGACCCCGCAGGCGCCGTGGCCTGCGGGGTCGCCCGGTAGGCCGACGGCCCGCCGCCCCGATCTTCACCGCGGCTTCGGGGCCACGGCCTCCAGAGCGTCGACGGAGCCGGACATGACGGTGCGCACGTGCTCGGTGAGGTGCTCGGTGGGCCAGTCCCACCACGCGAGGGCGAGCAGGCGCTCGACGTCCTCGTCGGAGTATCGGCGGCGGATGAGTTTCGCCGGGTTGCCGCCGACGATTCCGTAGTCGGGTACGTCGTCGACGACCACGGAACCCGAGGCGATGATCGCCCCGTGTCCGATGCGCACACCGGGCATCACCGTGGTGCGGTAGCCGAACCACACGTCGTTGCCGATCACCGTGTCGCCCCTGCCGGGCAGGCCGCTGATGAGGTCGAAGTGGTCCGCCCACGAACCTCCCATCATGGGGAAGGGGAACGTCGACGGGCCGTCCATACGGTGGTTGGCGCCGTTCATGATGAACCGCACGCCCTCGCCCAGCGCGCAGAACTTCCCGATGACCAGCTTCTCCGGCCCGTAGTGGTACAGCACATTGCGCGTCTCGAAGGCGGTCGGGTCGTCTGGATCGTCGTAGTACGAGAACTCGCCGACCTCGATCAGCGGCGAGGTGACAAGCGGCTTGAGCAGCACGACCCGCGACTGCCCCGGCATCGGGTGAAGCACGGTCGGATCGGCGGGCACGAACGACATGACAGTCCAACTTCCTTACGCTGTATGCGCTGTATGTACGCGACGGCGGCGGCCGGCCGTCATGGTCTCAGCGGCGACTGGTCTCCGACTCCAGTGCGGTCCGCGTCTTGGGGCCGTAGACACCGGCGTCCTCGTCGATACCGCGGGCGACTTGATAGCGGTGGACGGCGTCCGCGACGTCGGCCGAGTACGTGCCGTCGGCCGGCCCGGTGTACAGGTTGAGCTGCGTCAGCCGCCGCTGCACATCCTTGACCTGGCCGCCGTGGCTGCCGGTGGACAGGACACCGGAGCCTGGTCCCGGGCGGGCGGCGGACGATGTGGTGGGTGTGGGCTCGGAAGGCGTCGCGGTGGGGGACTTGGCCGAGACGGCCGCGGAGGTGGATGTGGTTGCGGAGGCGGCCGAGGAGGATCCGGAGGCTGTGGATGACGGGTCCTGGGAGCGGGTGGGGTTCGCACCGGCACCGTCCTCGGGGGCGGGGCCTTCCGTCCGTTCCGAGGCGGAACCGGTCGGCGCGGGCACGGTCGGATCGTCGACCGAGGACACCGCCTCGCTCGGGCCCGCTCCGGAGCTGAACACTCCGGTCGCCATGGCGATGACAGCGGCCGCCCCGACACCCACCACCGCCGTACCGGCGAGCAGCCATGGCCTGCGGCGCGCGGGTGCGCGCCGACGACGACCGGGCGCGCCGGGACGCTCCGGCGTCCGGGCCGAAGAGCCACCGACGACCGGCCCCTCGAAGAGCCGCAGATCGTCCTGGGCCACCGGGCCGACGGACTGCCCGGGCGGAGCCACCTGCCCGAACACCGGGTTTGCCGGAATCGCCGGTGCGGTCTTGGGGCAGGCGCATGCCGGGGGCTGGCCGCCAGCGGATCCGGCCCCGCACCAGGGGCAATGCTGTGCATTCACGTGAATCGCCCCTCCTCCGGGCGGGCACAGCATATGACGACGATCAGTTGGACCGATCCCCGACCGCGACCACGAGGTGGTTCAGCACATCGTCCTCCACCGGATACGGCGTCTCCCTGGGCAACAGACGCCGGGCGGCGTCGAGATCGCCTTCGCGCACCAGGGCGCGCACCTCGTGCGCGAGGGCGGTCACGTCGGTGACGGACACCGTCCACTCGTCCGCGAACAGGCCCGCCGCGCCGTTCGCGAGACCGAGTTGCAGCGAACGGTGCGGCAGCGGCTGGAGCCGCAGATCGCGTTCCGGATCCCACTGGACGCGGGCGGGAGCCTGCTTGAGCCGGCGCTTCCAGGTGTCGCGGTCGGGGTGCAGGCCGCGCTCGTAATGCGACAGACAGGCGTGCCGGAGGGCCCATTCGAATCCGTCCCGGGTGATCTCGATACCGAGGACGGTCTCCTGCCCCTCCTTGGTGCCCCAGCCCGAGCGGTACATCATCCACAGGAACGACGGCTTGATCCACGTCATCCGGTCCCGCTTCCAGGCCGGGGGGAACCACCCCTCTCGGGCCGCGGCGAGACCGAGGTCGGGGCGGTACGCCTGATAGACCGTCACGGTCGAGGCGGTGTGCAGGGCGCGGATCCTACGGGTTGGTTCTTCCATGCCGTACAGGGTGAGGGGCGCGGGCGTCGGGAGGCCATCGATTTCCTGGCGTGACGGCGTAACGTCACGACGGCTGACGGCGCGTGGGCCGGGGAGGTGCGGGCGTTGCGTATTCGCGCGCTCCGGGCCCGCGGACGTACCGTCGTGCACGTCAGCGCCAGACCGCGTCTCACCGAAACGGCAGGAACGCTCCATGAGTACCACGCACTACGACGTCGTCGTCCTGGGCGCCGGGCCCGGTGGCTACACCGCGGCCGTGCGCGCCACCCAGCTGGGCCTTCGTGTGGCGGTCGTCGAGGAGAAGTACTGGGGAGGTGTCTGCCTGAACGTGGGCTGCATCCCGTCCAAGGCGCTCCTGCGCAACGCCGAACTCGCGCACATCTTCACGCAGCAGGCCTCGGCCTTCGGCATCCACGTCGACGGGCAGGTCAGCTTCGACTACGGCGAGGCCTACCGGCGCAGCCGCAAGGTCGCCGACGGCCGCGTCGCGGGCGTGCACTACCTGATGAAGAAGAACGACATCACCGAGTACGACGGGCGCGGCACGTTCACCGACGACCGCACGCTCCGGATCGACCTCACGGCCGGCGGCACCGAGACCGTCACCTTCGGGAACTGCATCATCGCGACCGGCGCCACCACCCGCCTCCTGCCGGGCACCGCCCTCAGCGACCGCGTGGTCACCTACGAGGAGCAGATCCTCTCCGAGACGCTCCCCGAGTCCGTCGTCATCGCGGGCGCCGGTGCGATCGGCGTCGAGTTCGCCTACGTCCTGCACAACTACGGCGTCAAGGTGACCGTCGTCGAGTTCCTGGACCGCATGGTGCCGACCGAGGACGCCGACGTGTCCAAGGAACTCTCCCGTCAGTACCGGAAGTTGGGCATCGAGGTGCACACCGGGACGCGGGTGGAGTCCATCGACGACAGCGACCCGGCGGCCAAGGTACGCGTCACGGTCTCCAAGGACGGGCAGCAGCGCGTGATCGAGGCCGACAAGGTCCTCCAGGCGATCGGCTTCGCGCCGCGGACCACCGGATACGGGCTCGAGAACACCGGTGTACAGCTCACCGACCGCGGCGCGATCGACGTGGACGGACGCGGCCGCACCAACGTGCCCCACCTCTTCGCGATCGGTGACGTCACCGCGAAGCTGATGCTGGCACACGCGGCGGAGGCCATGGCGGTGATCGCCGCCGAGACGATCGGCGGCGCGGAGACCATGGAGGTCGACTTCACCATGATCCCGCGCGCCACCTACTGCCAGCCGCAGATCGCCAGCTTCGGCTGGACCGAGGCGCAGGCCCGCGAGCTCGGCTTCGACGTGAAGGTGGCGAAGTTCCCGTTCTCGGCGAACGGGAAGGCGCACGGCCTCGGTGAACCGACGGGCTTCGTCAAGATCATCAGCGACGACCGGTACGGCGAACTGCTCGGCGCCCACCTCATCGGCCCCGAAGTCACCGAACTCCTCCCGGAGTTGACGCTGGCCCAGCAGTGGGACCTGACCGTCCACGAGGTGGCCCGCAACGTGCACGCCCACCCGACACTGGGCGAGGCCGTGAAGGAGGCGGTGCACGGGCTGGCCGGACACATGATCAACATGTGACGTGCGTCCGGGCGGCGGCCTCTGCGGTGGCCGGCCGGGTTTCCTCGGTCAAGTGGTCGGTGAACCCCTTGCCGTCACGCGGTCGCGAGCGAGACCTCGGTCGCCTTGATCAGGGCCACGACCGAGGTGCCGGGGGCCAGGGCCAGGTCGGTGACGGCGTCCTTGGTGATCGCGGAGGTCAGTTCGCCGCCCTGGACGCTGACCTTGACGGAGGCCATGGCCCCTCCCGCGACGACGTCGTCGACCGTTCCGGGGAGCTGGTTGCGGATGGACAGGCCCTCGACCGTGCCGGTGGCGAGGGAGACCTCCGTGGACTTGACCAGGGCGCGCACGGCGGATCCCTCGGTGAGGCCGAGGTCCTTGACGGCATCCAGGGTGATCGCCGCGGTGATGTCCTGGCCGCCGTCGAGGCGGACCGTGACGGTCGCCATGGCCTCACCGGCCGTGATGCCCGTAACGCTTCCGGGAAGCTGATTGCGGATGCTCAGGCTCATACGGAACGCCTCACAGAATTGGTATGGAATGTCGGGTTTTGGGCCTCTGTAGGCATCACCGTAGCCGGGTGGGGTGCGGCTGTGTGCGAGGCCCGTCGCACCTGCCGGGCGAGGGGGCGCGAGTGCCTGGCAGGTCGCAGGCGCCGACTCTGTTACGGGCTCCCGGGGCGCCGAGTCAGGCGGGATACGCGTGCGTCTGCGCCGCCTTGACCGTGGCCCAGACCGGCGCGCCCGGGTGCAGGTTCAGCTCGGCGGCGGCGACCGTCGTGAGGTCGGCGGCGAGGTCGAGTTCACCCGTGAGGTCCGCGCGGATCTGGTCCCCGTGAGTCTCGAGCCCGGCGACCTGGCAGCGCCACAGATTCCGGGCGCTGGTGCCGGTGGGCCGGTCCCGGTACAGGGTCACGGCGACCGGCGGGAACGCCACGAAGGCGGGTCCCGACAGCTCCTCGCTGGTCGCGATCTCCGGCCCGGAGCCGACCCGCACCACGTGCCCGTCGGCCTGCCCCTTGTAGAGGTTCAGGCCGACCAGCTGGGCGATGTAGTCCGTACGAGGACGACGGGCGATGTCGGCGGGGGCGCCCTCCTGGACGACGCGCCCGTGCTCTATGACGACGAGCCGGTCGGCGAGCACCATCGCGTCCAGCGGGTCGTGAGTGACCAGTACGGCGACCGCCTCGAACTCGGCCAGGTGGCGCCGGAGCTGGGCGCGCACGTCGAGGCGGGTGCGGGCGTCGAGCGCGGCGAGCGGCTCGTCGAGGAGCAGCAGCCGGGGACGGGTGGCCAGGGCGCGGGCCACGGCCACGCGCTGGGCCTGGCCGCCGGACAGCCGGCGCGGCTTGGCGCCGTGGTGGTCGGCGAGGCCCATGCGGTCCAGCCACCGCGCGGCCTGATCGCGCGCCTCGGCCTTGGGCACGCCATGGCAGCGCGGGCCGAAGGCGACGTTGTCCAGGGCGCTCAGGTGGGGGAAGAGGAGGTAGTCCTGGAAGACCACGCCGACCGGCCGGGATTCGGGCGCCGTACGGTCCAACGCGGTGCCGTCCAGGTGCAGATGGCCACCCGTCAGAGGCGTGAGACCCGCCAGGGCGCGCAGGGCTGTGGTCTTGCCGGCGCCGTTCGGTCCGAGGAGCGCGACCACGTCGCCCGGGGCCACGCTCAGGGCGACGTCGAGGCGGAAGGGACCGCGGTCGACGACGAGGCGGGCGTCCAGGCCTTCGGCGCGGATGCCGTCGGCGAGGACGCCACCGGTGGCCTGGTCGATGTGCGTCATGGGGCGGTCATCCGGTGGTCGGACGGTCCGGCGGGGACCGTGAGGGGGAGAGCGGGGCCGGTCATGACGCCGTCATCCAGCGGTCCCGCAGCCCCGCGAGGACCGCGATCGACACGGCGAGCAGCACCAGGCTGAGGGCGATCGCGGCGGCCGGATCGTTCTGGAGCGCCAGGTACACGGCCAGCGGCATGGTCTGCGTACGGCCGGGGAAGTTGCCCGCGAAGGTGATCGTCGCGCCGAACTCGCCGAGCGCGCGCGCCCAGGCGAGGACAGCTCCCGCTGCGATACCCGGCATGATCAGCGGCAGCGTCACCCTGCGGAACGCCGTGAAACGGGAGGCGCCCAGCGTCGTGGCGGCTTCCTCGAACCGCGGATCGGCAGCCCGCAGCGTGCCCTCCACGGAGATGACGAGGAACGGCATCGCCACGAACGACTCCGCGACCACGACCCCCGCCGTGGTGAACGGCAGCGTGATCCCGAACCACGAGTCCAGCAACTGCCCGACGACACCGTTGCGCCCGAGCGCCAGCAGCAGCGCCACACCGCCCACCACCGGTGGCAGTACGAGCGGCAGCGTCACCAGAGCCCGGACGAAGCCGCGCCCGGGGAATTCCGTGCGCGCGAGCAGCCAGGCCAGCGGCACCCCGAGAACCAGGCTCACCGCCGTGGCCACCGTCGCGCAGATCAGGGACAGCTGGAGCGCCTGCCAGACCTCCGGACTTGTCAGCTGGTCCGGCAGGCTGCGCCAAGGGGCCCGCACGAGCAGGGCGATCAGGGGCAGCAGCAGAAACGCGAGGCCGGCGAGGGCGGGCAGCAGAAGCGGGAGAGGCACCCCGCGTCCTCGGGCGCCCGGCCGGGCACGCCGACGCCGCGGCCCGGCCCCACGGGTGCCGCCACCCGTGAGGACCTTGGCCGCGGCCCCTGACTTGTCGAGCTCGGTCACGGCTTGAGGAACCCTGCCGCGGTCAGGACCTTCTGGCCCTCGGGGGACTGCACGAGCGCGATGAACTCCTTGGCCGCTTCGGCGTTCGGCGCGTCCTTCAGGAGAGCGATCGGGTAGTCGTTGATGGCGTTGGTGGACTCGGGGAACCCGACGCCCTCGACCTTGTTGCCCGCGGCCTTCACATCGGTCTTGTAGACGACGGCGGCGTCGGCCTCCTTCAACTCCACTTTCGTCAGGGCGCTCTTGACGTCCTGCTCGTACGAGGCCGGGGTGAGCTTCAGCTTGCTTGCGTCCAGCGCCTTCTGCGCGGCGGCGCCACACGGCACCGTCTTGTCGCAGAGCACGACCTTGAGGTCGGACTTGGTGAGGTCCTTGAGGGAGGCGACCTTGTCGGGGTTGCCCGGCAGGGTCGCGATCTCCAGCTGGTTGCGCACGAACGTCGACGGGGCGGTGGCTGTGCCCTTCCCGTCCCTCTTGTCCGTCACGATCGCCATCGTCTTGGGGCTGGCGGCGGCGAACACGTCGGCCGGCGCGCCACCGGTGATGCTCGCGGCAAGGGTGTCACTGCCGCCGAAGCTGAACGTCACCTTCGTGCCTGGGTGGGCCTTCTCGAAGTCCTTGCCCAGGGTTGTGAAGCTCTCCTTGAGCGAGGCGGCGGCGAAGACGGTCACCGTGCCCGTCAGCTTCTTGGAGGAGTCCGCGGACGCCGAGGAGGAAGAGGCCTTCTCGGAGGACGAGTCCGAGCCGGAGGAGCAGGCGCTCAGCGCCAGCAGCGCGGCGACGCCCACGCCGGTCACCTGCAGGGTCAGGCGGGTCCGGGGCGCGTAACGGGTCATCACGGGGTTACTCCCTAGGGCTCTCTGGAGAAGAATCGGGCTGATTCTCCGCGAAGCGTCCGGCGGACACTTCAAGGACCTTCGACGACCACGTTGGTCGATTTGATCACGGCGACGGCAGGCACGCCGGGTTCCAGCTCCCTCTCCTCGGCCGACTCCCGGCTGACCGTGGCCACGACCCGGAAGGGTCCGGCCCGGGGATGATCCGGCGGCGCAGCTCGTCACGCTCGGCATGCAGCTTCCCGCCGTCGATCCAGCGCCGAGGGGTGTCGGCGCTGACGCCCGTCAAGGCGGCCGCCTCCCCGATCCGGTAGGTGCGCATGCACGGATCATACTGCCGCAGATGCGAGGCGAAAGTCTCTTGTCGCATCGCATGAGCTGGATCATGTGCGGATGGGGGTAGGCATGTGCGTTTGTATGAGACTGCTCCGGCCGTGGCCCGGGTACGGTCATCCGGGAGGTGGTGGTCCGTGCGTCAATCTCTTACGGCCGCCGGACCGGTGGCAGAGCTCGCCCTGACTGGTGATGTCGCGCGCCCGGCCCGGCTGACGGTGCCCGATCTGTTCGGCTGGCCGCAGCACGCGGCCCGGGTCAGCTTCGAGTGCGCCACCAGCGGCATCCAGGAGCACAGCTTCGCGGGCCCGCTGCTGCACGACGTCCTGCACGACGCGGGACCCGGCCGCGCGGGCCGCCGCCCGCAGACGTCAGGTGCGGTCGATGTGCACGTTCGTCGACTTCACGCGGGCGGTGGCCTCCGCGCCGACCTCAAGTCCCAGCTCCTCCACGGCCTCACGCGTGAGCAGTGACACCAGCCGGTGAGGGCCCGCCTGGATCTCCACCTGGGCCGCTACATCGCCCAGCTTCACGGCAGTGACGATGCCGGGGAAGGCGTTGCGCGCGGAGGTGTATGAGATGTCGTCCTCGCCGCCGGTCCTGGCGACCTCGACCGAGAGGGCGGCCAGGTCCCCGCCGTCGATGAGCCGCCGCCCACCCGCGTCACGGTGGGTGGCCACTCTGCCCGCATCGGCCCATCGGCGCGCGGTGTCCGGGCTCACGCCGAGGAGTCGCGCGGCCTGGCCGATCGTGTAGGACTGCATACGCGCCAAGATAGACGAATACTCAGGTGAGCCCGTCCTCGGCGAGTCGCATCGTGAACCACAGCGCGGGGTCCTCCGGCAGCACGTAGCGCTCCACTTCCACGAACCCGTGCTTCTCGGCGAACCGCACCCCGGCCACGTTGGACGCCAGGATCACCGTCTCGATGACGGCGGCGTCCAGTGTCCGCGCGTGCTCCAGGCCGTGCCGGTAGAGCACTTCGCCGAAGCCCTGCCGCCGGTGGTCGGGGAGCACGCGCGCGATCACTGTGGCTGTGGCGGTGTCGTCCGTCGGCGGGCGCACCGTCGTGCAGCCCACGAGGGTATCGCCGAGATAGGCGACTTCCAGATGGTTGCGGCCCACCCGCTCGCGCACGTCGTCGAGGGACAGCGGGTCGGCCGGGATGATCAGGTTGTGGACGTGACGCCAGTCCTCGATCAGGGCGTCGCCCTGCACCTTCTCTATGCGCAGATCAGTCATCGCAGCAGGAAATCGCGCCCGTCGCCGCACGTCAACTGCATATCGGTGCCCGGCAGTCGGTGATCGGGCGACCTCTTTCCGGCCTGGAGGGGATGCGGTGCGGCGGCGCTGGTTCAGCGCGTCGTCTCAGGGGGCGTTTCGTCGGTCCGGGTCCCGGTCCCGGTCTCGGTGTCCAGTTCGTCGGTGAGGGACTGTTCGGCCCAGATGATCTTTCCTTCGAGGGTGTAGCGCGCTCCCCAGCGCTGGGAGAACTGGGAGACGAGAAACAGCCCGCGCCCGCCCTCGTCGGTGGTGCGGGGGTGGCGCAGATGCGGAGCGCTGGCGCCCGCGTCGGACACCTCGCAGATCAGCGCCCGTTCGACGATCAGACGCAGCCGGATCGGCCCGGAGGCGTACCGGATCGCGTTGGTGACGAGTTCGCTGACGACGAGTTCCGTTGTGTAGGCGAGTTCGTCGAGCCCCCATGCGGACAGCTGCTGGGTGACCTTCCTGCGTGCCTCGGCGACGACCGCTGGGTCGCTCTCCAGATCCCACGACGCGACCTGCCCGGCGCCGAGACGGTGGGTGCGGGCCATCAGGAGGGCCACATCGTCGTTCGGGCGCGCGGGCACCAGCGCGTCGACGACGGCCACGCAGCGGTTCTCCAGGGACGGGCCGCGCAGCTCCAGGGCATTGCGCAGGCGCTCCCTGCCCGCGTCGAGGCCGGGCTCGCGACCGGGTTCCCGTGGGTCGACGGCGAGCAGTCCGTCGGTGTGCAGCGCGAGCACAGTGCTTTCCGCGAGGGAGATCTCGGCCGCCTCGAAGGGCAGGCCGCCCGTGCCGAGCGCCGGCCCGATCGGGAGGTCGGGGAAGGAGACCTCGCCGTCCGGGGTCACGAGCGCGGGCGGGGGATGCGCGGAGCTGGCCATGGCGCACTGGCCGCTGACCGGGTCGTACACCACGTACAGACAGCTGGCGCCCACGGCCTGGACCGCGCTGAGGGAGTCCTCCTCGCGCGCGCCCCTGCTGACGAGGTCGTCGAGGTGGGCGAGCACCTCTTCCGGCGGCAGGTCCAGATCGGCGAGCGTCTGGACCGCGGTGCGCAGCCGTCCCATGGCGGCGGCGCCGTCGATGCCGTGGCCGGGGACGTCGCCCACGACGAGGGCGACCCGGGCGCCGGACAGCGGGATGACGTCGAACCAGTCGCCGCCGAGGCCCGTCAGCTCGTCCGCCGGCCGGTAGCAGGCGGTGACGTCCACCGCGTTCTGCTCGGGCAGGTGGCTCGGCAGCAGACTCCGCTGAAGCACCAGCGCGGCGTCGCGTTCGCGTGTGTAGCGGCGGGCGTTGTCCACGCAGATCGCGGCCCGGGCGACGAGCTCCTCCGCGAGCGCCAGATCGTCCGCGTCGAACGGGTCCGGGCGGTCTCGCCGGAAGAAGCTGGTGATGCCCATCGTGACGCCGCGCGAGCGGATCGGCACGATCATCATCGAGTGCAGCCCGAACTCCATGAGAGAGGCCGCCGGGCGGCCAGGGCCGGTCGCCGTCCAGTCCTCAGCCTGGGGGCCGACCTGCTCCTCGTGCCAGGACTCGCCGCTGGTCAGGACGCGGGCGGGGGGTGAATCCGCGTGATAGCGGACCGTTTCCCCAATGCGGATGCCGGTCTCGGGGACGCCGTCCCGCACCGACCGGTGGCCCGCGCGCCGCACCATCACCACCTCGGAGTCGTCCGGCGGCCCCGGCGTCGGCTCGGCCCCTTCGAGCACGGACTCCAGCAGATCCACTGCGACGAAGTCCGCGAGGCCGGGCACCGCCACATCGGCCAGTTCCTGCCCGGTCTGCAGGACGTTCAGACTCCGGCCGATGTGCTCCCCGGCCCGGTCCAGGAGGGCGAGCCGCTGCCGGGCCAGATAGCGGTCGGTGATGTCCATAGCCGTGTAGTACACGCCCAGTGGGTGCCCGTTGTCGTCGTCGAGCCGCGTGAACGACATGGCGTGGGCGATCTGGCGGTGCGGGGCGGACCGCACGCGGCCCACTTGTTCGAAGTCCACGACCGCTTCGCCCGTCTCCAGGACCTCGCGCATCTTCGCCTCGAGCCGCTCGGAGTCGAGCCCCGGCTGGATGTCCGCCAGCCTGAGTCCGATACGGTCCTGCGCCGGGCCGCCGCCGAACCGTGCCAGCGCCTCGTTCGACCACACGTACCGCAGATCCGTGTCCACGATGGCGATGCCCAAGGGGGAGCGCGTGGCCATCTGCTCAAGGACGGAGCGGCTCATGTCCCATCCCGGCGCCCCCGTCAGGTCCGTCACGAGCGCGATCCAGCGCTCGGGCCCAGGGCTGAGCTGCGCTTCGACGACGCGTGCCATCAGGGTGACCGAGTGGCCGTCGCGGTGCCTCGCCGTCAGGATCCCGGACCAGCCGCCGGCCCTCCTGCACCGCTCGCTGAGCGTGCGAACCCGGGCCGCGTCCGCGGGCAGCAGCAGCTCGGCCACCTTCCGGCCCACGACCTCGGCGGCCGCGTACCCCAGCAGCCGCCCGGCTGCGCCCGACCAGCCGGACACCACCCCGTGCGCGTCGAGCAGCACCGGCGCGGCGTCCGCCACGTCGAAGCGCTGCTCGGTGGCATCGCTGTGCTCGCTCGTCCCCACTGCGCCCCGCTCCGTCCTGAAGGTGGCTTCCCCCTCCCGTCCATTCTTCACCTCGTGTGACGATGGCGGCAGCTGTTCGCCACCCGCACGCCTCCGCGCCGGGAAAATCCGGGGCGTCCGCCGAAGTTCCTTGCGAGGATGACCGCCCGTCGTACCCGCTTCGAAGGGAAACTCACGTGCCCCGCGCCGTCTCGCTGATCCGCTCGTCCTCGCTGTCCGACGTCGCCGAGTACGCCTACGCGGCCACGGCGCCCGCGGAAGCGCGGCTGATCTTCCTCGCAGGGGCCTGTCCGCTGAACGAGGACGGCTCGACGGCGGCCGTCGGCGACTACGCCGGACAGGCGGCCAAGGCCGTGGAGAACATGCGGACGGCGCTCACCGAGTCCGGCGCCACGCTCGGCGACGTCATCAGCACCCGCGTCCTCGTCGCGTCCACGCGCCAGGAGGACCTCGTGACGGCGTGGGAGGTGGTGCGCGACGCGTTCGGCGACCACGACGTCCCCAGTACGTTGATGGGCGTCACGGTGCTCGGATACGCCGACCAGCTCGTGGAGATCGAGGGCGTCGCGGCGGTACTGGACTCCTGACGGGACGATCCGGTCGCGGGTGGCCGCCCGGGCCGGTTCCACGGGTGGCGGCCACGCCACTAGAGTGCGTCCATGCCCGGTGAAATGGTGCCAGACCGCCGCGAGCTGCGTGCGTCGCACGAGGAGCGCGACCAGGTCGTGGAGCGGCTGACCGTCGCCGCCGGTGACGGCCGACTGACCGCGGACGAGCTGGACGAACGGCTCGGGGCCGCGCTGACGGCCCGTACCCACGGTGAGCTGGCGGCCCTGCTCGCCGACCTGCCCGAGGCCGGCCCTGCGTGGGCCGCCGGCGTCGCGGCCGCAACCCCGAAAGACGTGTCGCGGATCGTCGTCGACAGCGCGAGCGCGAAACGGGACGGCGGCTGGGTGGTTCCGAGGCGTCTGGAGATCGAGTCGAGGAGCGGTTCCGTCGTGCTCGACTTCACCCAGGCCGTCATAGCGGTGCCCACCCTGGAGATCGAGGTCGCGGTGCGCAGCGGGTCGGTGACGCTGCTGGTGCCGCCGGACGTCGTCGCGGACGTCGACGATGTGGCCGTTCGCAGCGGTAGCGTGCGCCATCAGGCGCGGCCCGAGCCCGTGACGCCGGTCAGGCTGCGCATCCAGATGACGGGTGAGGTCCACAGCGGCAGCGTCACCATACGGCCGCCCAGGCCGCCCAGGCCGCCCCGCCGCGGCTTCTGGCAGTGGCTGCTGCGGCGCCCGCGACCGGTGGCGGCGCTCCCTCGCTGACCGGGACCCCGGCGGGACGTACGGATCATGGTCCGCCCCCGGCGGCTATGGTCGGCCCGAGCGTTCGCTGCGCGAGGAGGACCGGCCATGGAAGCCGCCGATGTGAACACCCCTGCCGACGACGGCTCACCAGGACGGGCGGGCTACCGGCGGTCGGCCGGGTCGCCGCGCGGTGAAGCCCGGCGGCGGGAACTCATCTGGGCGCGCGACGACCGCGTGATGCCGCTCGCCCACGGCCGGCGCCTCGCCGAGCTCCTCCCGCGCGGGCGGCTGGTCGAGATCGAGGACAGCTACACCCTCGTCCCCCTGGGCCAGCCGACTGAACTGGCTTCAGCTGTACGGGAGTTCACGCGCGTACCCGATCCGGAACCCCCGCCGGTGACTCCCGGCCCCGCCGGGCGGGCGCCAATCCGCTTGCCATGATCGGCGCGCGGACCCGAGGATGACGCCATGCCCGCCTTCACCGCACCCGACGGCACCCGGCTCGCCTACCACGTCGTGGGGGAGGGTGAGCCCTTGATCTGTCTGCCCGGCGGGCCCATGCGTGCCTCCGCCTACCTCGGCGACCTCGGCGGGCTTTCGAAGCGGCGCCGCCTTGTCCTGCTGGACCTGCGCGGCACCGGCGCCTCCGACGTCCCGGCGGACCCGTCCACGTACCGCTGCGACCGGCAGGTCGACGACGTCGAGGCGCTCCGCGTCCAACTCGGCCTGGAGAGCGTCGATCTGCTCGCGCACTCGGCAGCCGGAGACCTCGCGCTGCTCTACGCTGCCAGGTGTCCCGGGCGGGTCCGCACCCTCACCATGGTCACCGCCCGCGCACGCGCCCTCGGTGTCGACTTCACCACGGAGCAGCGGCTCGAAGCGGCGGACCTGCGCGCGGACGAACCCTGGTTCGCCTCCGCGCGCGACGCGTTCGGACGCGTCTGGGACGGCACCGCGACCGACGAGGACTTCGACGCGGCTGTCCCGTTCTTCTACGGGCGCTGGGACGCGGCCGCCGAGGCGCACGCCGCCTGCGAGGTCGACCAGACCAACGAGGAGGCGGCGGACGTCTACGCGTCCCCCGGATCCTTCGACCCCGCAGTGGCCCGCGCCGCCCTGACCGGGTGGGACGCGCGGGTCCTGGTCGTGGCGGGCGAGCGGGACGGCGGCCCGCTGCCCCGGGTCGCCGCCGCCGTCGCGGAGCTGTTCCCGCGCGCCCACCTGGTCGTCCAGGAAGGCGCGGGCCACTTCCCGTGGGTCGACGACCCCGATCGCTTCACGGAGACGGTGGCCTCGTTCCTGGGATAGCCGCCGCCGTGCGCGCCGCGCCTGCCGTGCCAGGATCGGATCCACGACGTATCGCTGGGCGACCGAGGCCGACGCTCCCGCCATGGCCGCGCTCTTCGCCGCCAACCACGGCGACGCCCTGACGGAACAGCAGCGGGACGACCAGGGCTTCGTACAAGGGGGTTTCGACCACGACGCTCCGCGCCATGGCCGCGGCCGGGACGTTGCTGGTGGCCGACGACGACGGGCAGGTGGTGGGTCTCCTCGCCCTCTCCGGCCTCGACGAACTGCCCGCGCCGCCGCCACCGGTCGTCGGCCTGCTCGCGGCGCAGTACTCGCTGCGCTGGGAGGACCGGCCGCTGAGTGAGGTGCGCTCGCTGCTCTACGGTCCCGTGGTCGTCGACGCGGCCTACCGGGGGCGCGGGGTGGCGCGTGGCCTGTTCACCATGGCCGTCGAGGCGGCCGCGGCGCGGGCCGACGCGGTGGTCGCGTTCATCGAGTCCACGAACCGGCCCTCCTGGCGCGTCCACGTGGACGGGTTCGGTATGCGGCCCCTGGGCGAGTACGTGGTGGACGGTCGCGTGTACAGCGCAGTCGCGGCGGCGGTGCGTGCGCCGGGTGGTGCCTGAGGGGGCCGGAGCGGGTTTATTACCGCCTGGTCTCAGACATCGGAGGTGTCGTGGCCAGGATCAACGGGACACCGTCGCACGGCAGCAGGCGCACCTCGTCGTGGTCCGTGCCCTGTGCCGGTCCGGCCAGTACCGCCGCGAGGTCGGGGCCCTTGGTGAGGGAGCCGACGAGGTGGCGGGGGTCCGTCGAGGCGGCGACGCGGCCGCGCGCGTTCACCAGGCGGGCGGGGCCCGGAAGGCGCTGGAGCAGCGGCATGACGACGGACTCGAAGCGCCGCAGGTAGACGTCGGCGGCGGCCACTCCCATGAAGCGGCCCCCGACCGTCACGGGCGCGGACAGCGTGAGGCTGTACTCGTCGGAGCAGAGGTAGTCGACGTAGGGGCCCGCGACGGCCCGCTGCCCGGTGTCGCGGGGCAGCGTGAACCAGTCCCAGTGGGTGTAGTCCGAGTACGCGGAGCGCTGCGGGTCCAGGTCGAGCAGCAGCCGCTGCACGGATCCGTCCGCGGTCCGCTGCCACCACTCGAGCCACGCGGGTACGTCGTCGAGGAGACCGGGCGCCGCGACGAAGCCGATCCCCGAGACCAGGTCGTAGCGGTCGAGCCGGGTGTGCAGTCCGGGGCGCAGCGCGGTCAGGTCGTCCGTGGCCGGGCGGCGGCCCTCGGCGGCGACGGAGGAGAGTAGCGCCTCGATGTCCGCGGCGGTGGCGCCGACGGCGTCGAAGACCCCTTCGAGCGCGTCGCGGACGCGGGCGGCCGCGTCGGCTGCCGACAGGTCGTCAAGCAGCGCCGATCCGGCGTGTGCGGGACGGGGATTGCTGCCCATCGGGGGCCTCCTTCGGGCGGGGACCGCTCGCGTCGCCGGCCGGGCCGAGGCGGAGTTCGATCAGGCGCGCCATGGAGGTCTGCACGCACTGTTCGGCCAGGGCTCTGGCGCGGTCGTCCGCCCCATCATGCACGGCCGAGATCACGGCGCGGTGACGGTCCGCGGCGTCCGCGAGGAGGTCGTCGTCGTGCAGCACCAGCCGCAGCAGCGCTCCGACTTCGGTCTGCAGAGCGACTTCTTCCCTGGTCAGACGGGCGGACTGGGCGGCGGCGGCCAGCTCGACATGGAAGCGACCGTAGATGCGGCTGCGGGCCCCCGAGTCCTTGGCGTCCATCAACTCTCCCAAAGACCTCTGCAGTTGCCGCAGATCGGCGGGCTCCGTGCGCCGGGCCGCGAGGCGGGCGGCGGCGCCGGAGACGGCGGCCCAGTGGTCGGCGAGATCGCGCAGTTCCTCCGTGCTCCAGTCGGCGAGGCGGGCGAGGAGCCGGTCTTCGGCGGGGCCGTCGGGGACGGTGACGAAGCTGCCGCCGCCGCGGCCCCTGCGGGTGGTGACCAGGCCGCGCTGCCGCAGCGCCATGAGGGCCTCGCGCAGGGTCACGGTGGAGACGCCGAGCTGGGCGGCGAGGTCGCTCTCGCCGGGCAGCTGCTCACCGTCGGCGAGCAGCCCGAGGTCGATGGCGTCACCGAGCCGCCGCACGACGGCGTCCACGCGGGCGAGCGTGTCGACGGGTGTGAAGACGGCTCTTCGGACGCCGGTTTTGTCTCGGTTCACGGTCACCACCTTGCCACTTGGCACAGCCTTTACCTTAGCGGGGCCTTGAAATTAGAACTATGGCTTCATATGTTTACGGCCAACTCCCGACAGCACCAGAAAGGTTCCCGCCCATGGAGGGAATGGCCATCCGGCTGCAGAGCCTGCGCAAGTCCTTCGGCAGGACGGAGGCCGTGGCCGGGGTCGACCTGGAGATCGCGGACGGCGAGTTCTTCTCGATGCTGGGGCCGTCCGGCTCGGGCAAGACCACGGTGCTCCGGATGATCGCGGGCTTCGAGGCCCCGACCGCAGGGACCATCGAGCTCGCGGGCGCCGACGTCACCCGCCGGGCCCCCTTCGAGCGTGACGTGCACACCGTGTTCCAGGACTACGCCCTGTTCCCGCACATGACCCTGGAGCAGAACGTCGCCTACAGCCTCAAGGTCCGCAAGGTGCCCAAGGCCGAGCGCCTCGCGCGGGCCAGGGAGGCTCTGGCGAGCGTGCGGCTCGAAGGCTTCGGCGGGCGCCGGCCCTCCCAGCTGTCCGGCGGCCAGCGTCAGCGCGTGGCCCTGGCTCGCGCCCTCGTCGGCCGCCCGAAGGTGCTGCTCCTCGACGAGCCGCTGGGCGCCCTCGACCTCAAGCTCCGCGAGCAGATGCAGGTCGAACTCAAGGCGATCCAACGGGAGATCGGCATCACGTTCGTCTTCGTGACGCACGACCAGGAGGAGGCGCTGACGATGAGCGACCGCATCGCGGTCTTCCACCAGGGCCGCGTCGAACAGGTCGGCACCCCGGCCCAGATATACGAGCGTCCCGCCACCCCCTTCGTCGCGGGCTTCGTCGGCACCTCGAATCTCCTGTCCGGCGACGCGGCGGAGCAGGTCGTCGGGGACCGGGCGACGTACAGCATCCGCCCGGAGAAGATCCACGTGCTCAAGGAGTCCGCCGCCGCCGAGCCGGAGCACGCCAGCGCGACCGGCACCGTCGCGGAGGTCGTCTATCTGGGCGACGCGACCCGCTTCCTCGTCGACCTCGATGCCGGGGGCCGCCTCACCGCCCTCCAGCAGAACCTCGAGACCTCTTCCGAGGACGTGGCCGCCCTGCGCGGCTCCCGGGTCAGACTCCAGTGGCACAGGCGGCACAACTTCCAGGTTCCTGACGCCAGTTGGCCGTCCGCCGGCCTCGCTCCTGGCAAGCACGTATCGCCGTAGACCTCGAACGACCGCTACCGCCTGCCCGACCGTCCCCTCACCTTGGAGATCCCCGTGCGACTGACCCGAACGTCCCGAGCGGTGGCCGCGCTCGGCGCCCTGCTCCTCGCCTCCGCCTGCGGTTCCCCGGACACCGCCGGATCCTCGCCCGGCGGCAGCGACTTCACCCCGCCGAAGCTCTCCGCGCAGAAGACCCTCGGCAAGACGGAGGGCCAGGTCAACCTGATCGCCTGGGCCGGTTACGCCGAGGACGGCTCGAACGACCCGAAGGTCGACTGGGTCACCGACTTCGAGAAGCGGACCGGCTGCCAGGTCAACACCAAGACCGCGGGCACGTCCGACGAGATGGTCAACCTGATGAAGACCGGCCAGTACGACGCGGTCTCCGCCTCCGGCGACGCGTCGCTGCGGCTGATCGCCTCGGGTGACGCGGCCCCCGTGAACACCAAACTGGTGCCCAACTACAAGGATGTCTTCGCCGGACTGAAGAACCAGCAGTGGAACTCGGTCAAGGGTGTCGCCTACGGCATCCCGCACGGCCGCGGCGCCAATCTCCTCATGTACAACACCAAGAAGGTCTCCCCGGCGCCCGACTCCTGGTCCGCGGTCTTCGACAAGGCCTCGGCCCACAAGGGGAAGGTCACCGCGTACGACTCGCCGATCTACCTCGCGGACGCCGCCCTGTATCTGATGAAGACCAAGCCGTCCCTCGGCATCAAGGACCCCTACGCCCTTGACCAGAAGCAGTTCGACGCGGCGGTCGCCCTGCTCAAGGCGCAGAACTCCAATGTCGGCGAGTACTGGAGCGACTACCTCAAGGAGGTCTCCGCCTTCAAGAGCGGCGATTCCGTCGTCGGCACCAGCTGGCAGGTGATCCTCAACACCGCCCAGGCGGAGAAGGTCCCCGTGAAGGGCGTCCTGCCCAAGGAGGGCGCCACCGGCTGGTCCGACACGTGGATGCTCTCCGCCAAGGCCAAGCACCCCAACTGCGCCTACAAGTGGATGGACTGGATCATCTCGCCCAAGGCCAACGCCCAGGTCGCCGAGTACTTCGGTGAGGCGCCGGCCAACGCGAAGGCGTGTGACCTGACGGCCGACAAGAACCACTGCGCCAGCTACCACGCGGCCGACGAGGCCTACTGGAAGAACGTCCACTTCTGGACCACGCCCATCGCCCAGTGCATCGACGGCCGCACGGACACCAAGTGCGTCCCGTATGCCAAGTGGGTCCAGGCCTGGACCGAGATCAAGGGCTAGGACCTGCCGCCGATGACCGACACCGCGCCTGCCGCCGGACCCGTCCGGCGGCTCGCCGGGGCCCTGTACCGCCGCCCCCGGCTACAGCTGTCCCTGCTGCTCTCCGCACCACTGGCCTGGCTCGTCCTGGCTTATCTCGGCTCGCTCACCGTCCTGTTCCTGTCCGCGTTCTGGACCACGGACTCCTTCACCTCGAACGTCGTGAAGATCTGGAACACGGACAATTTCACCGCCCTGTTCACCACCGACGTCTACCGGCAGGTCGCCCTGCGCAGCGTCGGCGTCGCCCTCGCGGTCACCGCGCTGTGCGTGCTCATCGCGTTCCCGATCGCGTTCTACACGGCTCGCATCGCGAACCCCCGGTGGCGGCCGCTCCTCGTCGTCGCCATCCTCACCCCGCTGTGGGCCAGCTACCTCGTCAAGGCGTACGCCTGGCGGCTCATCCTCGCTCAAGGCGGCCTCCTTGACTGGGTGTTGGGGCCGCTCGGCCTCAAGGGGCCCGGCTACGGCCTCACCGCCACTGTCCTCGTCCTGACCTATCTGTGGCTGCCGTACATGATCCTTCCGATCCACGCCGGACTCGAACAGCTCCCGGACAGCCTCCTCGACGCCTCCGCCGACCTCGGCGCCCGCACGGGCCGCACCTTCCGCTCGGTGGTCCTGCCGATGATCCTGCCGTCCGTCGCGGCCGGCTCGGTCTTCACGTTCTCGCTCAGCCTCGGCGACTACATCGCCGTGCAGATCGTCGGCGGCAAGACGCAGCTGATCGGCAACCTCATCTACTCCAACATCACCCTCGACCTGCCGCTCGCCGCCGCGCTCGGCACCGTGCCCGTGGTGATCATCGTGCTGTACCTGCTCGCGGTACGCCGCACCGGAGCCCTCAGCAGCCTGTGACGCCCCGAGCCTGCCGGTTCGTCTGAAGCCCCTGATGTCCCGGGCCGCCGCCCGCCCTCGCCGACCCTCCGTATCACGCACAGCGAAGGTCCCTCCGTTGAATCTCTCCCGCCCCGCGCGCATCACCCTGCGTATCGCCGCCGCGCTCGGCTTCGCGGTGATCTACGTGCCGCTGCTCCTGGTCCTCGTCAACTCCCTCAACCCGGACCGCAGTTCGGGCTGGCCGCCGCCTGGGCTCACCTTCGACTGGTGGGCCGACGCCTGGCACAGCTCCGGCGCCCGCGACGCGCTCTGGACGTCGGTCAAGGCGGGGCTCGGCGCGACCGTCATCGCCCTCGTCCTCGGCACGCTCATCGCCTTCGCGTGCCAGCGCTACAAGTTCTTCGGACGTGACGCCATCTCCTTCGTCGTCGTCCTGCCGATCGCGCTGCCCGGCATCGTCACCGGCGTCGCGCTCAACACCGCCTTCCGCACGGTCCTCGAACCGCTCGGCGTGGGCCTCGGCCTGTTCACCGTCATCGTCGGGCACGCCACGTTCTGCATCGTGGTGGTCTTCAACAACGTCATCGCCCGGCTGCGGCGCATGCCGGGGGCGTACGAAGAGGCCGCCATGGACCTCGGGGCGCACACCTTCCGCACGTATCTCGACATCACGTTCCCGCTGGTGCGCTCCGCGCTGGTGGCGGGCGGGCTGCTCGCCTTCGCCCTCTCCTTCGACGAGATCGTCGTGACGACCTTCACCGCCGGACCCGGCATCCAGACACTGCCCGTCTGGATCTTCTCGAACATGGCGCGCCCGCAGCAGGCCCCCGTCGTCAACGTCGTCGCCGCCGTCCTCGTCCTGCTGTCCGTCATCCCGATCTACCTCGCCCAGCGTCTGTCCTCGGACACCGCGTCCGGGAGCCGGATCTGACCCGGGCATCGCGGGCACCCGTTGCCCGCTCGGGAAGGCGCATCGTCCGGCCGTGGTGTTCGATTGCGGTGTGAGGTACAACAAGCCGCTGGACGATCCGCTCGCCGCGCTCCTGGACCGCGTCCGCATCCGGCTGCGCGACCTCACCGACGGCGAGCCGGCCTCGTACATCCCGGAGCTGAGCAGGGCCGACCCCGACCTGTTCGGACTGAGCCTGTGCGCGCTCGACGGGCAGGTCTACAGCTGCGGCGACAGTGAGGTGCCGTTCACCGTCCAGTCCGTGTCCAAGCCCTTCGTCTTCGCGCTCGCACTCGCGGACCAGGGCCTGGAGGACGTCCTGGCGCGCGTGGGCGCCGAGCCGAGCGGTGAGGGGTTCAGCTCGATCCGCCTCGAACCCGGCACCGGACGCCCGCCCAACCCGATGGTCAACGCCGGTGCCATCGTGACCAGTTCACTGGTCGCGGGAGCGAACCCCGACGAGCGCTTCGCCCGCATCCTGGCCGGACTGGGAGCCTTCGCGGGCCGGGATCTGACCGTCGACGAAGCGGTCTTCGCCTCCGAGCGCTCCACCGGCGACCGCAATCGCGCCCTCGCCTACCTCATGCACAACGCGGGATCGCTGACCGGCGACGTAGAAGAGCAGCTCGCGGTCTACTTCCGACAGTGCTCCGTGCTCGTGACCTGCGACGACCTCGCCGTGATGCACGCGACGCTGGCCGGCGGCGGCACGAATCCGCTCACCGGCGAACGGGTCGTCGCCTCCCGCCATGCCCAGCACGTGCTCGCCGTCATGGCCACCTGCGGGATGTACGACGCCTCGGGGCAGTGGATGCTGCGCGTGGGCCTGCCGGCGAAGAGCGGCGTCTCGGGCGGGATCGGCGTGGCGCTGCCCGGCCAGTTCGGCATCGGAGTGTTCAGCCCGCCCCTCGACGAGAAGGGCAACAGCGTCCGCGCCATCGCCGCCTGCCACCTCCTGTCGGAGCAGTTCGGGCTGCACCTCATGCGCCCCACCGGCAGCAGCGGCCGCCCCCTGCCGCCCCGCTCCCTCGACCCGGGCCCGCTGCGCTCGCTGCGCCACCGCCCCCGCGACCAGCGCGCCGCACTCGACGAACGACCCGACCGCATCCGGGTCCACGTCCTCCAGGGCGACCTGGACTTCGCCACCGCCGAACAGACCCTGCGCGCGGCCCGCGACCTCCCGAAGGCCGCGCGCTGGTTTGTTCTGGACCTCGCCCGGGTCGGCCGCATCGAACCCGTCGCGGCCGACCTCCTGCGCGCCCTCGGCCACGACCTGCGCGAACGCGGGATCCGCATGGTGATCGCCGACCCGTCGGCCCGACCCGTGACGCACACCAAGGACGAGTTCGCCGACCTCGGCCGCGCCATCGAATCCTGCGAGGACGAACTCCTGACCGGCCTCGGACTCGACCCCTCCGCGCCTGTTCCCCTGACGGACAGCGACCTGTTCGGGAGGGCCGGTGAGCAGGCCGCGCAGGCCGTCCTCGACTGCTTCGGCACCCTGTCCCTGTCCGCGGGCCAGACCGTCGAGCCACCCCGCGCGGAGCCCGTGGTCCTCTGGTACGTGGAGTCGGGGCGCCTGGCCGTGTGCGCCCACAGCTCACGGCCCACACCCGCGGGCCGCACCTGGTCCGCCGGGCCGGGCGCGGCCCTCACCCCTGCCGACTTCCACGCCCGCCTCGGCGAGCGCGTCATGGCGGAGGAGGACTCGGTGTGCCGCACCCTGACGGCGGCGGGACTGGTGCGGCTGCGCACGGCCGTGCCCGCGGCGGCCGCCTTCCTGGAGCGCAGCCCGCTCGACGGGGCGGAGACGGTGGACCGGCCCGAGGGCGGCTGAAGCGCGCCAAGTCGCGGCAATCGTCAGGGAGTTGAACGGCGGAGCGCCCGAAGCCGCCCCGCCGTCCGGTCAGCTGTCGGCCGTCGTGCCGGAGGGCAACTCGCCGGACTTGTCGACGACGGCGCGGCGCAGGATCGCGTTCGTACCCGCCAGCTTCATGCCCTTGCCGTCCTTGTCCAGATACGAGCGTGAGCCGAGGTAGGTGAGGCTCTCGCTGTCGAAGATCCACTCGCTGCGGGTTGCGGAGCTGGCGTCCTGGCGGGCGATGCCGACCCCGTGGCGCCCCGCGGCGTCGACCGCGTCGGGAATCCGCTTGACCCCGGGGATCCGCGCGACGGCCTTGTAGAGCGCCGCGGCGTTCTTCGGCGGCATCACCGTCTCGTCGAGGAGGGATCCGATCTTCTCGAAGACGGCCTGGTCCCTGGACTCGCGGCCCGAGGCCCGGGTCCCGGCGTAGAGCTCGTCGAGGAGCTGGTCGGGATCGGTCGGCAGCGAGGCCAGCCAGGCAGACGTCGGACGGTCGAGGCCGGGGGCCAGCGCGTCCGCCGATTCGACGGGGAGCCGCTGTCCCGACATCGGGACGCCCTTGCCGGTTTCCTCGATGGTGCCGAGGGTCTTCACCGGCTTGGACGTCTGCGCCATCCAGACCTCGCGCCGGTGCGGGGCGCCGAGTTCGACGGGCCCGGCGAACGTGCCCTCGTTGGACCGGACTGTGCTGCGCACGTACACGTACTGGCCGTCCTTGACCGGTGTGGCGTCCGTCCTGAGCGAGGCGTCGGCGATCTGGTTCAGCAGGACGGTGGCTCCGCTGTCGGCCACGGGTGCGTGGGCTGCGGGAGCCGCGCCGTGGTCGTCGCCGACGAAGGTCAGGGTGGCGGCCAGCGCGCCGGTCAGAGCGAGCGCCGCTACGGGCACGGCCACCGCGGGGCGCAGGAAGAGTCGGCGGGCGATGGCGCTTTCCTGGTGACGCGGCCCAGTGGCGGGTGCGACGCTCTCGTGGTGGCGGTCGATCTGCTGCATCAGGACGTCCTTGTGGTGGCGGTGTCGCCCCCGCGGCAGATCCCATTCGGGCGCCTCGGGCAGAAGCCGGGACACCTCGTGGGCCTCCTTGCGGTCACTCCCAAAGGAGTGTGCTGCGTTCATCGGGCTTCCTCCCGCAGGGGCAGGGCCGCGAACGCGGCCTCACTCGATACCTCTCCGCGACCGGGGCGCGGTTCCGGCTTTTCCTGCTGACTGAGCTGCCGCAGTCTGGCGCGCGCCCGGGACAGCCGCGACCGCACCGTGCCCACGGGGACGCCCAACGCGTCCGCCGCCTGCGCGTAGTCGAGTCCGGCCCAGACGCACAGGGCGATCACGTCCCGCTCGGGGCGCCGCAACCTGGCCAACGAGCCGTGGATACGGGCGAGTTGGCGGGCGTCGTCGATACGGCCCGCCGTCTCCTCCGCGAAGTCGTCCACGTCGGGTGCGGCGGGCTGGCGGGCCAGGAAGGCCAGCCGGCGCCGCACACCGCGCCGGGCGTTGTGCGCCTTGTTGGTCGCGATGCCGTAGAGCCAGGGCCCGAGCGGTGCGTCGGCATCGGCGCCGGGATCGAGACGCTCCCGGGTCGCCCACGCGGTGAGGAACGTGTCGGACATGATCTCTTCGGCGAGCGACCAGTCGCCGGTCAGGCGCAGAGCGTGGTTGTAGATCGCCCGCGCATACTCCTCATACAGGTCGGCGAACGCCTCGCGGTCCCCTGCCCGGATCCGTGCACGCATCCGCACTCCTTCTCATCGCGCTTCACGTCCGGTACCTCTCCGCACCGCGGTAGGCGTTCCGGTGATCTGCACCACAGAAGGGTAACTTGTCGTGGACGCATCAATGGGCCGTCCGATGCGGCGCTCGGTGCTGACGGTGATGGGTGCGGCCGCGCTCGCGGCGGGGACGGCTACGGCTGATGCGCGTAAGGCTGCCGCAACAGCCACCGCCGGCAGGCAAAGAGTCGCCGCGCGCCCGAGCGGCCGGGTTCGGTTGACAGCTGCCCGCACCGACTGGGCGGGCAGCTGTCGGCACGACTCGGCTGCATCTGGCCGACCATTCGCGCGAGTATCCGTGGACCTCGCCCGAGGCGGCGGTGCTGTACAAGCAGCGGGTCGCTCAGCAGCTTCACGCGTTCCCTGGACACCGTGGATCTGCCGCCCACGCACGCGTACAGGGGTGCTGCCGGAGAGGTGACCGGCCACTGACGGTCAGGAGTGCTGGTCGCCGGACTGCTCGGCGCGCTGCGCGTTCCGCTCCTTGATACGGACGGCTTCCTTGCGGACCGCGGCCTGGGTTTCACGCTCCTGCTGGAGCCACTCGGGGCTCTCGGTCTTCAGCGCCTCGATCTGCTCGGTGGTGAGCGCCTCGGTGATCCCGCCCCGGGCGAGACCGGAGATGGAGATGCCGAGCTTGGACGCGACGACGGGCCGGGGGTGCGGGCCGTTGCGGCGCAGCTCCTGGAGCCACTCCGGCGGATCGGCCTGCAGCGCGTTGAGCTCGCTGCGCGAGACGACACCCTCCTGGAACTCGGCGGGGGTGGCCTCGAGGTACACACCCAGCTTCTTCGCCGCGGTCGCGGGCTTCATGGTCTGGGTGGTCTGGTGCGACGTCATGGTGCCAAGGGTATCGACTGTGTGCGATACCTCCGACCACGACCGGTAACCTGGCGGGGTGACAGGCTCGGAAGTATCCCCTTCGTTCCGGCTCGCCTATGTCCCGGGAGTGACGCCCACCAAGTGGGTGCGGATCTGGAACGAGCGGCTGCCCGGCGTTCCGCTGACCCTGATCGCGACGCCCGCCGGCGAGGCATCCGACGTATTGCGGGATCGCGGGGCGGACGCCGGTCTCGTACGGCTGCCGGTGGACCGGACCGTGCTCAGCGCGATCCCCCTCTACACCGAGACGACCGTGGTCGTGATCCCCAAGGACCACGTCGTGACCGCGGTCGACGAGGTGTCCCTGGACGATCTGGCCGACGAGACCGTGCTGCACCCCCTCGACGACACCCTCGGCTGGGAGCGGCTTCCCGGCGAGCCCGCGTTCGAGCGCCCGGAGACGACGGAGGACGCTGTCGAGCTGGTGGCCGCCGGGATCGGTGTGCTGGTGGTCCCACAGTCGCTCGCCCGCCTGTACCACCGCAAGGACCTCACCTACCGTCCGGTGACCGACGCCCCGGAGTCCCAGGTCGCGCTGTCGTGGCCGGAGGACGAGACCACCGACCTGGTGGAGGAGTTCATCGGCATCGTCCGCGGGCGGACGGTCAACAGCTCACGCGGTCGTACGGCGACGCCGCCGCAGCCCAAGTCGGCGCGTACCGAGAAGAGCGGGACGGCGCGGCAGAAGCCGGCCGGCGGGAAGAACCCCCGGAGCGGCGGCGCCAAGGGCGGTGCCAAGAGCGGGACCAAACCCGGGCCGAAGGGCACTGCGAAGGGCGGCCCCAAGGGTGGATCCAAGGGCGCCGCCAAGCGCGGGAAGCCGCGCCGCAGGCCGTAGCCATCGGCACGTTCTCCGGAGACAGCCGCGAGGCCTTCCGCCGCACCGTCGCCCAGGAACGTCGGCACATGGGTCCGAGCGCGCGGGTAGGGCCTGCGGAAGTCCCTGTTGATCATGTCCCAGTCGCTCGGCACCGACGCGGAAAGCGCCGCGTCCCATCACCGCGTGATCGACGAAGTCCTGGCCGACCACGCCCGATTCGGCGGAGCCCGTAACTGGCGGAGCCCGTAACTGACGGCCCGCACGAGGGGCGTGCGCTCAACTCGCGTAGCGGGTCGGGCAGTTCACCACACGCCCCGAACCGGCGCCACGGCCTGCGGCGGCGTCGCCTTCGGGGAGAGGTTCTGGAGCCTGGACACGTCGACCGAGTCTTCCTTCGACGGAGTCGCGGTCGGCACCGGCCGGTTGTAGTCCGTGAGTGTCATCGTCGTGTTCAGATCGCCCATCTTCTCGGTGGCACGCACGAGCCGGTGCGGATCCTTCGCGGTGATGAACAGGACGACGTCGCTGCCGTCGTTCCTGCCACTCACCGGCACGACGTCCGTGCCGTCCACCTTGGTCTCCTTGCCCTTGGTCAGCTTCTCGGGGGGCGCGCCGGAGGGGCCGCTGTCCACCTGGGCCTGGAACGCGTTCAAGTCGCATGTGTCGCCCAGGCTCCTGAGCATGTCGTCGTTCGCGTTGCCGTGCACATAGCGCCCTTTGAAGAGCTGGGCCGCGAGCTCGCCCGCGCCGCCGGTGACCTGGGACTTCCAGAACGTGGTGTCGGGTTTCATCCACAACTCGTCGCCGCGTTTGATGAGTTCGACGGTGCCACCCTTGGCGCCGCCCGTGCCCATCTTCAGGGATCCGGCGCAGTTGCCGTCCTGGTCCAGGGCGAGATCGAGGACCGCGGGGGACTGGGCGTCGGCGGGACCCGTGGAGTTGTTCCTCAGGATCACATGGAGGGACTTCGCTTCGAGCAGTTCCTTCTTCGCGTCGTCCGCGAGCTGCTGCGCGCTCAGCTTCGACGCGTCGCCCCCGTCGTCGGCGAGCGCCGGAACTCCCGCGAGGGCTGTCACGCACGCGACGGCAGCGCTCACCGGGATCAGCGCGGCCTTGCGATGCCTCGACACACACCGCTGCATGGCGTCACCTCGCAGACGGGACACTCACTAGTGAACGCAATCAAATTGTACATTTCGGACCGATGGCCGTCGCGGCGGCATACGCTGCGCCCCCATGGACGGGGGCGGCGGGATCAGCGGGGTGGGCGGATGGGAGATCATCGCCTTCCCGGACGCTGAGGCGTTCGCGAGCCGGCTCGGGAGCACCGCGCTCGGCAGGAAGGTGACCCAGGGGTCAGTGGCCCCGGGTGGACGTCGACAAGCTGCTCAACGGCAACCCGGCCGGCCCAACTTCTCTGCCGGTCCGGTCACTTGGTGCGGTCAGCTGTCGCCCGGCCGCTCCGTAACGACTCCGCCGGGCGGACCTGGTGGAGTCCAGGCCCGCCCGGCGGCGCGTCACGCCATACGCGGTGGCGCGTCAGCAGCTCAGGTTGTCGCCCGGTGTGGTGCCCAGGATCTGGACGAACGCCTTGTACCGGTCGATGCGGCTCTGGACCTGGCCGGGGTTGCCGCCGTTGCACTCCAGGCTGCCGTTGATGGAGCGGATCGTCTCGCCGAAGCCGGCGCCGTTCACCATGGCGTTGTGCGGCGTCATGGTGCCGGGGCCGTTCTGCGTGTTCCAGTACCAAAGGCCCGTCTTCCAGGCCACGGCCGCGTCCTGCTCCACCAGGTACGGGTTGTGGAGGAGGTCGATGCCGAGCGCGTCGCCCGCGGCCTTGTAGTTGAAGTTCCAGCTGAGCTGGATCGGGCCGCGGCCGTAGTACGCGGCGGTGCCCGCCGGGCAGCCGTAGGACTGGCTGGTGTCGCAGTAGTGCGGGTAGTTGGCGGTGTTCTGCTCGACGATGTACACCAGACCGCCGGTCTCATGGCTGACGTTGGCCAGGAACGCCGCGGCCTCCTGGCGCTTGACCGTGTCGCTGCCGGTGTTCGCGAAGCCGGGGTAGGCGCTGAGGGCGGCGGTCAGTCCGCTGTACGTGTAGAACGAATTCCTGTTCGGGAACATCTGGTTGAACTGGGCCTCGCTGACGACGAAGCCGGACGGATCGGGGTCGCCGGGGTTCGTCTCGCCACCGCCGCAGGCGCCCTGGTCCGCCCAGACGTCGGAGGTGCCGGGGGTCTCGTTCTGGGTCCACCACTTGGCGTTCCAGTTGTGCCCGTTGTACGAGGCCGATCCGCCGCCGGTGTAGACGGACGAGGAGTTCCAGGGCGCGGCGCACTCGGCCGCCGATGCCGTGGTGGCCGGGCCGATGACGACCACGGCACTGACCGCGGCCAGGGTGGCGACAAGACTCGTGACGCGTTTGATCATGCCAACGCTCCTTCGGTGCGGCGCGAGTTGGGGGTCCCGGCGCCGCCATGGGGGGTGCCGGTCACTCAAGCGAACCTGGTCTGAACCTGTCAAGGTCTAGACCAAAAGTGGCCGCCGCGGTGGCGGGGCTCCGGCCCGGGCTGCCCCCGAGGAGCAGCCCGCACCGAAGGAACGTGATGTACGCGATACAGGCAGCCCAGGGACCCGCTCGACGAGGTAGTCCAAGGGCTTCTGAACGGCGGAAACGCGGGCGCGCCGGGGTGGTCCACGTCACCTTGGCGCGATGACGCGTATGGGATGCGTCAAGGCCGCGCACCCCGCCGTATGGGAGGCGTCAAGGGCGGGCGATTCCGGTCCTGAACGGGGGTTTCCTCTAAGGGTCCGTTCAATTCCGAACCTCATTCAGGAGCTCACGATGGCCGACGTGGCCTTCGTCGTCACCACGATCGCGGTCTTCGCGCTGGTGGCTCTCATCGCCAAGGGGGTCGCAAAGCTGTGACTGCCGAAAACATCGTCGGCCTGATCGTGGCCGTCGCACTCCTTGGCTATCTGGTCCTCGCCCTCATCTACCCGGAGAGGTTCTGAGCACCGATATGAGCCCCGTACTCGCTGGTGTGCTCCAGCTCCTCGCACTGATAGTGGCGCTCGGCCTGGCCTACCGTCCCCTGGGCGACTACATGGCCAGGGTCTACTCCTCCGACAAGCACCTGCGTGTCGAGAAGTGGATCTACAAGAGCATCGGCGCCAACCCGAACACGGAGATGCGCTGGCCCGCCTACATGCGCGGCGTGCTGGCCTTCTCCGCGGTGAGCGTGCTGTTCCTGTACCTGTTGCAGCGGCTCCAGGGCAGCCTGCCGGGTTCGCTCGGCTTCCGGTCCATCGACCCGGACCAGGCGTTCAACACGGCCGCGTCGTTCGTGTCGAACACCAACTGGCAGTCGTACTACGGCGAGCAGGCCATGGGTCACGTGGTGCAGACCGCGGGCCTGGCCGTGCAGAACTTCGTCTCCGCGGCCGTCGGCATCGCCGTCGCGGTCGCCCTCGTCCGGGGCTTCGCCCGCTCCCGCACCGGCGAGCTCGGCAACTTCTGGTCCGATCTGGTACGCGGCGTCGTGCGCATCCTGATCCCGATCGCCCTGATCGGCGCGATCGTCCTCGTGGCGTGCGGAGCGATCCAGAACTTCTCCGGAATTCACTCCGTGGGTCAGTTCATGGGCGGCTCGCAGCAGTGGAACGGTGGCGCGGTCGCCTCGCAGGAGGCCATCAAGGAGCTGGGCACCAACGGCGGCGGCTACTTCAACGCCAACAGCGCCCACCCCTTCGAGAACCCCAACGGCTTCACGAACCTCTTCGAGATCTTCCTGATCCTCGTCATCCCCTTCGCGATCACCCGCACCTTCGGCCGCATGGTCGGCTCCCTCAAGCAGGGCTACGCGATCCTCGCGACCATGGCCGCGATCTGGGTCGGGTTCGTCGCGCTCATGATGTGGACCGAGTTCCACCACAGTGGCCCGGCGTTCGACGTCGCGGGCGGCGCGATGGAGGGCAAGGAGAACCGCTTCGGGGTCGGTGCCTCGTCGATCTTCGCGGTGTCGACGACGCTGACGTCGACCGGTGCGGTGGACTCGTTCCACTCCTCGTTCACCGGGTTCGGCGGCGGCATCACGATGCTCGGCATGCAGCTCGGCGAGATCGCACCCGGCGGCACCGGTTCCGGTCTCTACGGCATGCTGATCATGGCGATCATCGCGGTGTTCATCGCGGGCCTGATGGTCGGCCGTACGCCCGAGTACCTGGGCAAGAAGATCGGCACCCGCGAGATCAAGTTCGCGGCCTGCTACATCCTCATCACCCCGGCGCTCGTGCTCGTCTTCACGGCGATCTCGATGGCGCTGCCCACCCCGCCGAACTCCATGCTCAACTCCGGCGCGCACGGATTCTCCGAGATCCTCTACGCGTACACGTCCGGCGCCAACAACAACGGCTCGGCGTTCGCCGGTCTGAGTGCGGACACGCAGTGGTTCAACACCACGATCGGGCTGGCGATGCTGCTCGGCCGGTTCCTGCCGATGGTGTTCGTGCTCGCTCTTGCGGGGTCGCTCGCCGAGCAGAAGCCCGTCCCCGCCACGGCCGGCACTCTGCGTACCGAGAAGCCGCTGTTCACCGGGCTCCTCGTCGGCACGATCCTCATCATCACCGGTCTGACGTACTTCCCCGCCCTGGCCCTCGGCCCGCTCGCGGAAGGCCTGGCGTCATGACCACCGGAACCAGCAAGCACGACTCGAAGAGGTCACAGGACGCCATGTCCACAGCCACTCCCACGCGGGCGCCGCACAGCGACGTGCCCTCCGGGCACGCACAGGAAGGCCGGGTCGGCGGAGGCCTGTTCGACCCCAAGCAGCTCCTGAAGTCGCTGCCGGACGCCTGCCGCAAGCTCGACCCGCGCGTCATGGTCAAGTCGCCCGTGATGTTCGTGGTGCTCGTCGGCTCGGTCCTGACGACCGTGTTCTCCTTCAAGGACCCGTCCGACTGGTTCGGCTGGACGATCAGCGCCTGGCTCTGGCTCACCGTGATCTTCGCGAACCTGGCGGAGGCGGTGGCCGAGGGCCGCGGCAAGGCGCAGGCGGACACCCTGCGCAAGGCCAAGACCGACACCGTCGCCCGGCGCCTGACCGGCTCCTCGGAAGAGCACGTGCCCGGCACCCAGCTGACCATCGGCGACCTCGTGGTGTGCGAGGCGGGCGACATCATCCCCGGCGACGGTGACGTCGTGGAGGGTGTCGCGAGCGTCGACGAATCGGCCATCACCGGTGAATCGGCCCCCGTCATCCGGGAGTCGGGCGGCGACCGCAGCGCCGTCACCGGCGGCACGAAGGTCCTCTCCGACCGCATCGTCATCAAGATCACGACTAAGCCCGGCGAGACCTTCATCGACCGGATGATCAACCTGGTCGAGGGCGCGGCCCGCCAGAAGACCCCCAACGAGATCGCCCTCAACATCCTTCTGGCGTCCCTCACCATCGTGTTCCTGCTCGCCGTGGTGACCCTGCCGCCGTTCGCGGACTACGCCGGCAAGCACCTCGGCATGGTCGTGCTGGTGGCCCTGCTCGTCTGCCTCATCCCGACGACGATCGGCGCGCTGCTCTCGGCGATCGGAATCGCGGGCATGGACCGCCTCGTCCAGCGCAACGTCCTCGCCATGTCCGGCAGAGCGGTCGAGGCCGCGGGCGACGTATCGACCCTGCTCCTCGACAAGACGGGCACCATCACGCTCGGCAACCGGCAGGCCGCCGAGTTCGCGCCCGTCAAGGGCGTCACCGCGGCCGAACTCGCCGACGCCGCCCAGCTGTCCTCGCTGTCCGACGAGACCCCCGAGGGCCGCTCCATCGTGGTCCTCGCGAAGGAGAAGTACGGGCTGCGCGAACGCCACCAGGGCGAGCTGGCCGGCGCGGAATGGATCGCCTTCACCGCCCAGACCCGGATGTCGGGAGTGGACGTCGAGGGCCGCAAGACCCGTAAGGGTGCCGCCGGTTCGGTCGTCGCCTGGGTCAGGGAGCGCGGCGGCCAGGTCGCCCCGGACGCGGACACCCTCGCCAACTCCATCTCGGAGGCGGGCGGAACGCCGCTGCTCGTGGCGGTCGAGGACGCCGACGGCGCGCGGGTCCTGGGCGTCATCCACCTCAAGGACATCGTCAAGGAGGGCATGCGCGAGCGGTTCGACGAGCTGCGCCGCATGGGCATCAAGACCGTCATGATCACCGGCGACAACCCGCTGACGGCCAAGGCGATCGCCGAGGAGGCAGGCGTCGACGACTTCCTCGCGGAGGCCACTCCCGAGGACAAGATGGCGCTCATCAAGCGCGAGCAGGCGGGCGGCAAGCTGGTCGCGATGACCGGCGACGGCACCAACGACGCCCCCGCCCTCGCCCAGGCCGATGTCGGCGTGGCGATGAACTCGGGCACGTCGGCCGCCAAGGAGGCCGGCAACATGGTCGACCTCGACTCCAACCCGACCAAGCTCATCGAGATCGTCGAGATCGGCAAGCAACTCCTCATCACCCGGGGCGCGTTGACGACGTTCTCCATCGCCAACGACGTAGCGAAGTACTTCGCGATCATCCCGGCGCTGTTCGCCGCGGTCTACCCGGGCCTGGACAAGCTCAACATCATGCAGCTTTCCTCGCCCGACTCGGCGATCCTGTCCGCGGTCGTCTTCAACGCGCTCGTCATCATCGCGCTCGTACCGCTCGCCCTGAAGGGAGTCCGCTACCGGCCGATGAGCGCCGACCGCATGCTGCGCCGCAACCTCGGGATCTACGGGCTCGGCGGTCTGATCGCGCCGTTCATCGGGATCAAGCTCATCGACGTGCTCATCTCCCTCATCCCCGGGCTGTAATTCCTCGAAAGCGTGCTGATCGCAATGAACAACTCGGTTACGAACACCGCCCGGTTGCTGGGGGCCGGCCTGCGTGCCCTCCTCGTGCTGACACTGGTCTGCGGCGTCATCTACCCGCTCGCCGTCACCGGTGTCGCACAGGCACTCTTCCACGACAAGGCCAATGGCTCGGAGATCGAGGCGGACGGCAAGGTCGTCGGCTCGTCCCTCATCGGCCAGCGTTACGACCTGCCGCTGAAGAAGGGCCAGGAGACCGCGGACCCGGATCTCAAGTGGTTCCAGCCGCGTCCGTCCAACGGTCTGGGCACCAACAGCGTCAACACCCAGCACAAGCTGATCCTGTCCGGTGCCACCAACCTGTCCGGCGACAACAAGGACCTCATCGCCCAGGTGCGGGCCGCCCAGCAGGCCGTCGTCAAGGACAACACGACGGCCACCTACAAGGTCGACAAGGCCGACGTCCCCGCCGACGCCGTCACGTCCTCCGGCTCCGGCCTCGACCCGGACATCTCCCCGGCGTACGCGGACCTCCAGGTCCACCGTGTCGCGGAGAGGAACGGCCTGTCCGTCAGCCAGGTGGACAAGCTCGTCAAGGACCACACCAGCAGCCGCGTCCTCGGTTTCATGGGCGAGCCCCGCGTCAACGTCCTCGAACTCAACATCGCGCTCAAGGACTTGGCCGCGAAGAGCTGACCGAGAACGGAACACGGCTGATCGGGAACGGAACAAGACGGAAGCCGGCGGCTCGGGAAACCTACCCCGTGCCGCCGGCTCCCGTTATGCGCTAGAGCGAGCCCTGTCCGCCACTGTTGAGCGCGGGCGAGTGCGTCTGCTGCGTCGGCATGGCGCGCGGCAGCGGCGCCGGCATCACCCGTTCCAGATCCCGCAGGGTCTGTTCGGCTACGGCACGGACCTGGGCGGGGATGTCGCCGCGTTCCTGGATGAGCCGACTGTAGATCGGAGCTTCGTGCTGTGCGGCCCACACGTCGAGACTTCCCTCTTTCCTTGGCTGGCGACGCCCCCGGCACCGGAGGAATCAGCCAACGAGTCTACCGGTGACCTTTCCTGCGTAGGCAAAGTGTCCAAATCGGGGGACGCGCCGCAGTCTCCACCGTCATCCCCGGCACGCGCACCGTACGCAACGTCGAGCGCAACACTGCCCTGAGCGACGGACGGCCGCTGACCGCGGACCAACTCGCCGTGCTGGCCGGGCACCGCCGGCAGCGTAACTTCTACGGATGATCTCCACAGAGAGGCTTCACGAGGTGCACCCCGCGACCGACGCCGTATCAGACACCGTCTCCAACGGGATGGTGCGCATCCCCGGTGGCACCGTCGACCTACGGGACGACCGGCGCGGCACGCGTTGGACGGCGGACATCGCCCCCTTCCTGCTCGGCCGCCATCCCGTGACGGCGGAACTCCTCCGCTCCGCCACCGGAGCGGACCCGGCTCCCGCCACGAGCGATGCTTCGCCGGTGACGAACGTCAGTTGGCTCGACACGATCGACATCTGCAACGCCATCTCGGCGCGCTCCGGGCTGACACCTGCCTACACCCGCGACGCGGGCAGCGGTGAGGTGACCTGCGACTGGAACGCTGACGGCTACCGGCTGCCGACGGAGGCCGAGTGGCAGTACGCCTGCAAGGCGGGCACGGAGGGCTACCGGTACGGGGCGATCGACGACATCGCCTGGTACGCGGACAACTCCGGCGGCGGAGTCCGCGATGTCGGCGGCAAGGCCCCCAACGCGTGGGGGCTGCACGACATGCTGGGTAACGTCTGGGAGTGGTGCTGGGATCTGTACGACGAGGAGGTCTACGGCTCGTACCGCATTTTCCGCGGTGGTGGCTGGGCCGAGTCGGAGCGTGGCTGCGGGGCCTCCGTGCGGCGCCGCAGCCACCCGACGTTCGCGATCGACGACCTCGGTTTCCGGCTGGCCCGCACCGTGTGACAGCAGGGGAGAAGCCCCCGCGCAGGACGCGCGGGGGCTTCTTCGAGGCTCGGGTCAGGAGCCGTCGCGGTGCAGGGAGTCCTGGACTCCGCGGGCGCGGTCGCGGGCTTCGCCCATCGTCTTCTTGGCCTCGCCCTTCGCCTGGTCGGCGCGGCCCGAGGCCTCCTTGCGGCGATCACCGGTGGTCTTGCCGGTCATCTCCTTGGCCTTGCCCTTGATCTTGTCGATGCCGCCCTTGTCAGCCATTACGACTCCTTTGTCTTGTACGGCTCTTGCTCGACCAACGTAGAACGGCGGAACCGAAGCCGCGCGCCGGACGACTACGCTCCGTGAGGCTCGGTGCTGCTGGGCTGGTCAGGCCGGGGCGGGGTCCAGTCCGCACGGCGCAGAATCGCGCGGACTGTCACCCGGGACGGGGCCAGGCGGAGAGCGGTATTGCGCAGGGCGACGGCCAAGGGGTGCTCCAACTGCTGGCCCATCCGGCCCGCCTGGCGCGCGGCGCGGGCGACGGACCGGCTGCGCGGGCGGCGTCCGTGTCGTGGCGGCCGAGCGCAGCTTCGACGGTGGGTTCACCGGCGACGGCGGCGGCGAGCACGGCGGCGTCCTCCAGTGCCTGGCAGGCGCCTTGTCCGAGCAGCGTCGCCGAGGAGGGCGACGCGTCCCACCGCATACGTGGGCAGCGGGGCGACCAACTCGTTGATGTCGTGGTGGAGTACGGCCTCGGGCCGCGTCGCGTCGAGCAGTGCGGGAACCGGGTCGTGCCAGTCGGCGAACCGGCGCCGCATCTCTGCCGGCGGATCCGGATGGCGCACGCCAGCGGGCGAGTTGAGGACCGCGTGCCACTGCGCCCGGCCGTCGTTGAACGCGATGTGCCCGAACTCGGCGCCCCGTCCCCAAGTGAGCTCGAGGTCCGTCCCCGCGTCGACCGGACGCTCGGTGACGGCGCGCAGCACGGTCGATCTTACCGGCGTCCGTCCGGCCCAGAGACTGCCCGCTCTCGCCCCCCGGTCAGCCGCCCACGTAGGCCGCGAGGTGCTCGCCGGTGAGGGTGGAGCGGTCGGCGACGAGTTCGGCGGGGGTGCCCTCGAAGACGATCCGTCCGCCGTCGTGACCGGCGCCGGGGCCGAGGTCGATGATCCAGTCGGCGTGGGCCATGACCGCCTGGTGGTGCTCGATCACGATGACGGACTTGCCGGAGTCGACGAGCCGGTCGAGCAGGCCGAGCAGCTGCTCGACGTCGGCGAGGTGGAGGCCGGTCGTCGGCTCGTCGAGGACGTAGACCCCGCCCTTCTCGGCCATGTGCGTCGCCAGCTTGAGCCGCTGGCGTTCACCGCCGGACAGCGTGGTGAGCGGCTGTCCCAGCCTGAGGTAGCCGAGTCCGACGTCGGCCATCCGCTGAAGGATCTTCTGCGCGGCCGGCGTGCGTGCCTCCCCGGCGCCGAAGAACTCCTCGGCCCCGGCCACCGACATCGCGAGCACCTCGCTGATGTCGCGCCCGCCGAAGTGGTAGTCGAGCACCGAGGCCTGGAACCGCTTGCCCTCGCAGTCGTCGCAGGTGGAGGCGACACCGGCCATCATCGCCAGGTCGGTGTAGATGACGCCCGCGCCGTTGCACGTGGGGCAGGCGCCCTCGGAGTTCGCGCTGAACAGCGCCGGCTTCACGCCGTTGGCCTTGGCGAACGCCTTGCGGATCGGGTCGAGCAGTCCGGTGTACGTCGCCGGGTTGCTGCGCCGCGAGCCGCGTATCGCGGCCTGGTCGACCGTGACCACCCCCTCCTGCCCGGCCACCGAGCCGTGGATCAGGGAGCTCTTGCCCGAACCCGCGACGCCGGTGACGACGGTCAGTACGCCGAGCGGGATGTCGATGTCGACGTCCTGGAGATTGTTGGTGCTCGCGCCGCGCACCCCCAGCTTCCCCGTAGGCGTCCGTACGGTCGGCTTGAGGGAAGCCCGGTCGTCCAGGTGCCGCCCGGTGAGCGTGTCGCCGGCGCGCAGCCCCTCGACCGTGCCCTCGAACACCACCTCGCCGCCCTCGGTGCCCGCGCGCGGGCCGAGGTCGACGACGTGGTCGGCGATCGCGATCGCCTCCGGCTTGTGCTCGACGACCAGCACCGTGTTGCCCTTGTCCCGCAGCCGCAGCAGCAGGTTGTTCATCCGCTGGATGTCGTGCGGGTGCAGCCCGATCGTCGGCTCGTCGAAGACGTACGTGACATCGGTCAGGGACGACCCGAGGTGGCGGATCATCTTGACGCGCTGCGCCTCACCGCCGGAGAGCGTGCCCGCCGGGCGGTCGAGGCCTAGGTAGCCGAGCCCGATCTCCACGAACGAGTCGAGGGTGTCCCCGAGCGCCTTGAGCAGCGGCGCCACCGATGGCTCCTTCAGGCCCCGCACCCACTCGGCGAGGTCGCTGATCTGCATCGAGCAGGCGTCGGCGATGCTGATCTTCTCGATCTTCGACGACCGGGCCGCCTCGCTCAGCCGCGTGCCGCCGCAGTCGGGGCAGGATGTGAACGTCATCGCCCGCTCCACGAAGGCGCGGATGTGCGGCTGCAGCGAGTCGATGTCCTTCGACAGCATCGACTTCTGGATCTTCGGGATGAGACCCTCGTAGGTCAGGTTGATGCCGTCGACCTTGATCTTGGTCGGCTCCCGGTGGAGCAGATCGTGCAGTTCCTTCTTGGTGAACTTGCGGATCGGCTTGTCCGGGTCGAAGAAGCCGCAGCCGCGGTAGATACGGCCGTACCAGCCCTCGACGCTGTAGCCGGGGACGGTGAGCGCGCCCTCGTTGAGCGACTTGCTGTCGTCGAACAGCGCGGTCAGGTCGAAGTCGGTGACCGAACCCCGGCCCTCGCAGCGCGGACACATGCCGCCGACGATGCTGAAGCTGCGCCGCTCCTTCACCTTCTCGCCGCCGCGCTCGATGGTGACCGCGCCCGCACCGCTGATCGACGCGACATTGAAGGAGAACGCCTTCGCCGAGCCGATGTGCGGCTTCCCGAGCCGGCTGAAGAGAATGCGCAGCATCGCGTTGGCGTCGGTGGCCGTGCCGACCGTGGAGCGGGCGTCGCCCCCCATCCGCTCCTGGCCGACGATGATCGCGGTCGTCAGACCGTCGAGTACGTCGACCTCGGGCCTGGCCAGCGTCGGCATGAAGCCCTGCACGAACGTGCTGTACGTCTCGTTGATCATCCGCTGCGACTCGGCGGCGATCGTGCCGAAGACCAGGGAACTCTTGCCCGAGCCGGAGACACCGGTGAACACCGTCAGCCGGCGCTTCGGGAGCTCGACGCTGACGTCCTTGAGGTTGTTCACGCGCGCACCGTGCACGCGGATCAGATCGTGGCTGTCGGCAGCGTGAGGTGCAGCTGACTGCGCCTGCGTCCCCTTGGCCATGCTCATCGTGTCTCCATCTGTTGCGCGGGACCGCCCTCGCGGACCCCGTCGGCGTCGCCGCTCGATCTAACCAGCTTCGAGCCGTCCGCCTGGTCTTCTTCTGCTTCTGAGCTTTAGAGCTTCAGAGCTTCTGGCTTCTGAGCTTTTGCCCGGGCCCGGCAGGCCGGGCCGCCCGTCAACGGTCCTGGAGGAGCCCGAGGACGTTCCCGTCGGGATCGGTGAACGTGGCCACGAGGCGGCCGCCGCCGACGTCGTGCGCCGCCTCCTTCACCACGGCACCAGCGGCCGTGACCTCGGCCAGCTTGGCCGCGATATCCGGTACGTGCCAGTACGTCACCGGCGAGGTCATGCCCCCGCCGCCCGGCACGAGCCCGATGTGCTGGCCCTCGACGTCGAAGCCGACGTAGTAGGGCGCGTCGGCCGTCGGCTCCGCGCCGAGCAGAGCGACGTATACGGCCTTGGCCTTCTCCAGGTCGGAGACAGGGTGCAGCACGGTCTTGATCCCCTGGGTGGAAGAGCTGGTCATGATCACTCCTGAAGGTGGTGGGTGTGGCGGCCGTCGTCTGGTTCCAGGACGGCGGGAGAGCTGCCGTGAGGGGCGCTGTCCACGGAGTTCAGGCTAGGCGCGGCCCAAGACCGGCGCTTCTCCAAAACTGCTCACTTTCGGTGGCCCTCCGCCCCTCCATGGAGTCGGGCACGGGTTCGAGCGTTCCGCGCGACGAGTGGACCGTCGTCCGGTGACGACACCATGGGGCCGCTCAGGCGTTGGGGTTGCCGTGACGCGGGTGCAGTGACGGTTCTGCACAAGGACGGGCGCGGGCTACGGACGGCGGTGACTGCCGACGGACGAGGGGCAGGAATGTGCGGAGCATGGCGGGCGTGTGGACACGCAAGGGCGGCGACAGCGCGCCGCCGGCGGAGGACCGCGGCCAGGTGCCCGGTCCACTGGTGGGCCGGGAGCAGGAGTCGCAGGCCCTGCGCACGCTCCTGGAGAACCATCGGCTGGTGACGGTGGCCGGCGAGGTCGGCGTGGGCAAGAGCCGACTCGCGGCGGAGGCGGTCGCCGGCGTCGGCGCGCGGGGGTCGGTGGAGCGTGTTCTTGGCGTGGGCGAGGGCCGGGTTGGCGTGGAGGCGGTCGCCGATGTCGATGCGCGGGGCTTGGGGGAGCGTGTGCTTGGTGTGGGCAAGGGACGGCTCGCCTCGGACGCCGTCGCCGGCGTCGGCGCGCAGGGGGCCGGGCCGCGCGTCATGGTCGTCCGTTGGCCGGGGAGCGGGCCGGATGCCGGGTCCGGTGGTGCCGGGCCGGGGGCGCCCGCCTCGCTGACGGCGGCCGTCTTGGAGGCGGCGGGTGGGATCCACGGGCGGCGCGGCGGGTCCGCGGCCGACGCCGGTGCCTGTGCTGGAGCCCTCGCCGAGCGGCTGCGCGCCGCTGACGTGCTGCTCTTCCTCGACGACGTCGATCCGGTCCACGCCGAGTGCGTGGGCCTGGTGCAGACGCTGCTGGAGTTCGTACCGTCGCTGCGCGTGCTCGTGACCGCGCGCCGGCCCCTCGGGCTGGGCGGCGAGGCCGTGCTGCGTCTCGCGCCGCTCAGCGCCGAGCCCGCGGACGACGACCGGGCCGCGCCTGCCGTGGAGCTGTTCCTGGAGCGGTTCCTGGCGCGGGCGGGCGCCGCCTTCGTATCCGGCGATGCGGAGCTGAACTCGGTGGCAGACATCTGCCGATACGTGGGCGGGCTTCCGCTCGCGGTCGAATTGGCTGCGGAGCAGGCCGCCAGGAGCAGCGTGGGGGAGGTCGCGGCCCGGCTCAAGGAACACCAGTGCTGGCTGAGCGCAGCGGACATGGCCGCGCCTCGGCACCGGTCGCTGCGGGACGCGGTCGCCGCGGCCTACGTGCTGTGCGACCGCGATGAGCGGATCGTGTGGGCCCGCGCCAGCATTCTGGCCGGAGACTTCGACGAGTCGACGGCTGCGTTCGTCTGCGCCGGTGGCGGCCTGGCCCCTGCCCGGGTGCCCGCATGCCTGACCCGCCTCGCCGCGATCGGCGTCCTGACTCCGGTCCGCGACCCCGGCGGCATCCGCGAACCGCGTTACCGGATGGCCCCCGCCGCCCACGACTTCGGCGGTGAACGGCTGCGTGAGGCAAGGGAGTTCGAGGTCGCCGCTGAGCGCCGCGCGATCCACTTCCACCGGGTGGCCGCCCTCGCGGAGAACCTGTGGAGTCTCGGGAGCCAGCCCCAGGCCGTACGGCTCGTCCTTGACGAGGCCGAGGGGCTCAGGGCGATGCTGGAGCACGCGCCTCGGCAGCCCGAACTCGCGGCGGCGGCCCTGGAGTCCGTACTGAACCTGTGGTTCTGGTGGGCGGTCTACGGCGCAGCCGACGAGGGGCGCCGCCATCTGCTGCGACTGCTCCCGATGTGCCGCTCGGACACCCGCCTGATCGCGCGCGGCCTGTGCCTCGCGGCCTGGCTCACGGCGTACGGCGATCCTTGCGGAGCGAACGAGCTGCTCCAGCACGCGTGGCCCGCCGCCGTCCTGGCGGGGGACGACGCGACGATCGGCAGGATCGCGCACGTGCAGGGCATGCTGGCGCTCCACGGGGGCGACCTCGAACGGGCCGCCGAGCAGTTCCAGGAGGCGGCGGGCACGATCCCGCCGCACGCCCCCGGCGGACTGCCGCCCGCAGTGAGCCTGGCCGCTCTCGCCGTGACGCAGGCGCAGCGGTCGCCACGGGCGGCGCGCCGGAGCGCCCGCCGCGCCCTCAGTCAGCCCGGCATCAGCGGCGACGCCTGGGCGTGCCTCGTCGCCCGCTACGCCCAGGCGTTCGTCGACCACAGCGACGGCCGCACCGGCAGGGCCCGGCAGCGCGCATACCGCGCGCTCGCCGCCCTGGACGGCCGGCTGCCGGCACCGCACGGCTGCGCCGCGCTGCGGGATCTGATCACCGACATCGACCGGGGGAGCCGCAGCGGCCTGCCGACGGTGCCTGTGCCACGGGGGTGTACCGCGGTGGCGCTTCCTGCGCAGGTCGGGAGCGGCATCGTCCCGGGCTGAGTCGGCGGCGGGACGGCGTCAGGCCGTCGGCGCGCCGGGGACGCGGTGGCTGCCGCCGTTGCGCTCCTGCCACAGCCGGTACACGTCGACGGCGTTGTCCCGCGTGCGTGTGGCGCATGGGCAGGCGCCGCTCGGTGCAGTCCTTGGCGAACTCGCCGTGGAAGGTGTCGAGTTCGAAGTACGTGCGGTCGTCGACGTAGTGCGGCACGCGAAACTCGTCCGGCGTCCAGGCAGACGCCCCGCCCCGACGCGGCCAGTCGCGTCGCACTACGCCCGTTGGGCCATTCACGCCCTGGTCGAAGGGCTGCGCGGCTACTGCGAGCTTCGCGCGGGCATGGTGGCTCACTCCCATCTGAGTGACCGGGGATGTGCGTGGTCACGGGTTGGTGAGGTGGAGCTGGACCTCGACCTCCTGGTCGCCGGCGACGGTGCCGACCTTCTCGACGGCGAAGGCCGCGTCCAGGGTCCGGCAGAGGCGTTCCACCGCCACGGGGCAGCCCTGGAGGTCGGCCGTGACCGTTCCGGCAAGGGCTACGCCGGAGACCTCGGCGGGGGCGTGTTCCACGAGGAAGTTGCCCGTCCACGCGGCGGGGCGCGGCCCCTCGGTGCCGTGGGGGACGGCCTCGCCGCGGTCGGATTCGAAGTGGTCGCCCAGGAGGTGGAAGACCGCGTCGGCGTCCGGCGCGGAGCAGTCGCCGAGCACGACCTCCACCAGGTCCCGGGAAGCGGGGGCCTCCGGGGGGAAGGCTGTCGAAGCTGATGTGCCGTTCACGTCGTTCTCCGTGTCTCTCGGTGGAAACGGGTGGTCCTGTCACGGCCCACTCGGGCCTCCCTCCCCGTCATCCGGCGCAAGCGATGTAACCGGCAGCTCCACCGGCGCCAGTGGCCACATGGCCGGCCCCTGAAGTACCGACCCGTCCGTGGCGAAGCGCGAGCCATGGCATGGGCACTCCCACGTCGTCTCCGCCGCGTTGAACGCCACGATGCAGCCCAGATGTGTACAGCGCGCCGAGACCGCGCGGACGGTGCCGTCCTCGGCGCGGTGGACGGCGCATCGGTGTCCGTCGACGCGCACCACCGCGCCCGATCCCGGCGGGATCTCGGTGACGGAGTCGACATGGGCGGTGTGCAGCCGGTCGCGGACGAAGTGCCGTGCGACATCGGCCTGTTGCCGCAGCAGAGCGGGCGCTTCCCGCACCGCGCTCCACAGGCGGCGGGGGTCGTACAGCTCGGCCCAGGGCGGCTCGTCGCCGGTGATCAGCCCGCTCAGCAGCTGCCCGGCGAGGACGCCGCTGCTCATGCCCCACCCGCCGAAGCCCGTCGCCACATACGCGTGCCGGGCGCCGGGATGCAGCGGGCCGATCATGGGAATCCCGTCGCCCGAGTCGTTGTCCTGGGCTGCCCAGTGGTACGCGGTGTCCTCCACGGCGAAGTGCTCGCGCATCCACGAGTCGAGCCGGGCGAAGGACGCCGCCGCGTCGCCCGTACCCGGTGTGAAGCACTCCCCGGTCACGATGAGCAGCCGCCGCCCGTCGGCGCCGTACGGAGCGGTGCGCACCGAACGCCGGCCCTCGTCCTCGGTGATGAACATGCCGAGGGGGCCGGGGTCGGAGGCGAGCGGCGCGGCGACGACGAGTTCCCGGCGGGGCTGGAGGCGGGCGAACAGGAACGCGCGGTCGAAGATCGGGTAATGGGTGGTGACGACGACGGCGTGCGCGGTCACCGTGTGCTGCGCCTCGGTGGTCACCGTGCACGGGATGCCGCCGAGCATCTCGGTCACCCGGGAGCGCTCGAAGATCACGCAGCCCTGGGCGATCAGATCCCCGGCCAGGGCCAGCAGGTACTTGCGGGGGTGGAACTGCGCCTGGTCGTCCACCCGGACCGCGCCCGCGACGGCGAAGGGCAGACCGGTGTCCTCGGTGTACCGCGCGGGGAGACCGGCCTCGCGGGCGGCCTCGGCCTCGGCGCGCAGCATCGCCGTGCCCTCCTGGCGGACCGAGTAGGTGAAGGCCGGGGCGCGCTCCAGATCGCAGTCGATGGGCACGCCGGCACAGATCTCGGCCACGCGCTCCACCGCGCCCTGCTGCGACATGGCGTACAGCCGGGCGGCCTCCTCGCCGTGCGTGCGGCGCAGGCGGTCGTACACGAGGGTGTGCAGCGCGGACACCTTGGCCGTGGTGTAGCCGGTGACTCCGGCGGCGATGCGGTCGGCCTCGAGGACGGCGACCCTCCGGCCCGCGCGCGTCAGCTCCCAGGCGGTGCTGAGCCCGGCGATTCCGCCGCCGATCACCGCGACATCGACCTCGACGTCCTCGTTGAGAGACGGGTAGGAGGTCGTGCCGCTGGTGTGCATCCAGTACGACTCGCCCCGCCCCGGCAGTTCCAGTCTCGGCGCCACGGTCAGGCCTCCTTCCCGTCACCCGCGATCGGGTTCCCGCGCCGTGCCCCGTAAACCCCCGCACCCCCCTCGAACATGGTGACCGCGATACCGGTGAGACGCTCGTCGAGTGGGGGAGGGCCTCGGGAGGCGGGCGCGAGGACTCGCGGAGGGGAGACGCTGTGTCCTCGCGCCCTACGGCCGTCGCCCAAGTCATCCCGGCGGCGGCCGCTCCCCGCCGGCTGCCACCCTTGCTCCCGAAGGGGCCGGGGCAGGGGGCGGAGCTCAGCCCCTGACCCCAGTGTCCTCCCGCCGGCCGGACAAAGCGGCTGATGTCAGGCGGCCGTCACGCCGTCGGCCGCCCCGTACTCCCGGCCCGCCTCCGCGCGTACCCGAGCGCAGCTGAGGTGGATGAGGCGGGAGACGTGCATCTGCGAGATGCCGAACTTCTCGGCGATGCGGGCCTGCGTCATGCCCTCGAAGAAGCGCAGGTAGAGGATGGCGCGCTCGCGCTCGGGAAGGCGGCTCAGCCCTGTCTTGGCGGCTTCGCGGTCGGTGATGAGGTCGTACGCGGTGTCGGGTGCGCCGAGCGCGTCGGCGAGGCTCTGTCCGTCGTGGCCGGACGGCGAGAGCTCCGCGTCGAGGGACAGCGCGCTGTAGCTCTCGATCGCCCTGAGCCCTTCGAGGACCTCCGCCTCGGTCAGCCCCGCGTGCGCGGCGATGGCGCCGACGCCGGGCTCGGGGCTGCCGGGCCGGTCGGTGAGGTCGCGGCGGGCCGAGCGGACCTTGTTGCGCAGGTCCTGCACGCGGCGGGGCACGTGCACGTCCCACATCCGGTCGCGGAAGTGCCGGCGCAGCTCGCCGGTGATGGTGGGCACGGCGTAGCACTGGAAGGGCCCGCGCTCGGGCCGGTAGTGGTTGATCGCCTTGACCAGTCCCATGGCCGCGACCTGTTCCAGGTCCTCCGTGCTCTCGCCCTTGTTGCGGTAGCGGCGGGCGATGCGGTGCGCCATGGGCAGCCACGCCTCGACGAGCTCCTCGCACAGCAGGTCCCGCTCGGGGCCCTCGGCGAGACCGGCCACCCGCGCGAAAGCCGCCGTCGTGTCGGGGGTGTCGTCATGGGCGTGGCGGGAGGTACGACGGCGGTGGGCGGGGCCCGCAGTGATGTCAGTGAGCATCGGGATTCGCTCCTCAACGGTGTGCCGGCGCGGGCCGCAGGAACGGTCCATACGAGGCCCCCAAGGGCCTCCGGCCCGAAGCATCGACATGCGACTGCACTTCGATTCTCCGGCCGCACGTGCCCATGTGCGACTCGGCGGGCGCCGCGTCACGCCGGGTCATGGACGCTCGGCGGACGGTTTCCGTCGAGTTCTGGTGTGTCGGACCCGGTGCCAGGGGGTACCCGGTCGCCGGCAGCGCCCTGACCGAGTCCCCCGTGCGCCGAGAGGGGGCGCCCTTCATGAACAGCAAGCTGATCTCCAGGACCGGACCGGACGACGCGACGTCGCACCACGCGATCCTCGGATCTCCCTGCTGGGTGAGCCTGGCGGCGCGCGACCTGTCGGCCGCGGAGTCGTTCTACGGTGCCGTCCTGGGCTGGACGTTCCGGGCGGGCTCGCTGGGTGAGCGGTTCGTGGTGGCGCTCTCGCAGGGGCGGGCCGTGGCGGGGATCGGAGGGGTCGCTCCGGCTCTGCAGGTTCCCGTCGCGTGGACGCCCTATTTCGCGGTGGCCGACGCGGACGAGACGGTCGGCCGCGTACAGGAGCGCGGCGGCACTGTGGGTGTCGGTCCGATCGCCTTCGAGACCGGTCGGGCGGCGCTGGTGTCCGACCGCGCCGGCGCGGTCTTCGGGATCTGGGCCGGCGCGCTCGTCCGCAACTTCGGCGCGTGGCGCCGGGGCGCGCCCCTGTGGCTGCGCCTGGTCACACGCGACGCGTTCGACGCCGCGATCTTCTACGGGGAAGTCCTCGGGTGGGCGTGCCCGGGCTGCTGCGACGTGCGGTACGAGGACGAGGAGGTCGTCGTCGTCTGTGGGGGACAGCCGGTGGCCGCGCTCGTCGGCGGGACGCCGGGATCGGCCCCCGACCCGCAGTTGCGGCCGCACTGGCAGGTCCGCTTCACCGTCGGCGATGTCGCCACGTGTACCCAGGCCGCTGTCGAGCACGGCGGAACGGTGACGGGCTGCGACGGGGACACGACGGGCGAGTGTGTGACCCTGCTCGACCCCGAGGGCGCCCAGTTCACGCTCTTCGCACCCCGACTGCGACCGCAGGAGCCCGACGACCACCGGTGACCGACGGCTCGCGTCCGGAGCAGGGCCCTGGCGTCCGCGTCGGACCCGGTCCCGCCGTCACTGCGTCCGGCGCCGCAGGAAGTTCATCGCGGACAGCGTGAGCACGGTTTCGCCGCGCTGGTTGAACACCTCGATGTCGGTGTGCACGATCCCGCGGTCGGGTTTGGACTGCGAGGGGCGCGCGGACACCACCGTCGTGCGGATCGACAGGCTGTCACCGGGGCGCGCGGGGCGGGTCCAGCGCAACGCGTCGACGCCCGGGGAGGCGAGGCTCGCCACCTTGCTCACGTAGTGGTCCGCGTACATGCGCATCATCAGTGAGGCGGTGTGCCAGCCGCTCGCGATCAGCCCCTTGAAGGGGCCCTGCTCCGCGGCCTCGGGATCTGTGTGGATGTTCTGCGGATCGAACTCGCCGGCGAACCGCAGGATCTCCTCCTCGGTCACCGTGACGCTCCCGAATACGTGGCTGGACCCGGGAACGTAGTCCTCGAAGTAGCGTTCTTCGATAGGGGTGTTGAAGTCCGTGCCGATCGCTGTAGTAGTCATCGAAGGCACGGTAGCCGACCTCCTGGATCAGGCGGGGGAGCCCGGGGTGGCAACGTGGCGCAGACTCCGGTCGAACACGGTCAGGAGCAGGAAGAGCGCCCCGGCGCCGAGCATGAACCAGGCCAGATGGTGCATGCCACCGGTGTCGGCGTGCTGCCCGAACGCGGTCGCGCCCGCCGCGGAGGCGACCATCGAGCCCAGGTAGATGAACGTGCGGAGCAGCCCGGACGAGGTGCCCACGCGCGCCGGATCGGCCTGGTAGTACACCGAGTTCTGCAGGGCGAGGCTGTTGAGTCCCTGGGGCACGCCGAAGATCAGGGCGACGGCGAGCAGCATCCAGATGGGGCTTGTGCCGCCGAGCCTCAACAGCAGTGTGCAGGCGGCGAGTTGGAAGACCGCCCCGATGAGCAGCTTGCCGCGGATCGACTTGTGGCGGCCGGTGAGGGTGGAGACGGCGATACCGGTGAGGAAGATCGGCAGATGCACGAGGCCGGCCTGCGACGGCGAGAGCCCACGGCCCTCCTCCGCCCACTGCGTGAAGCCGTAGAGGAAGGCGTACGAGACCACGTAGGCGACCAGAGCGCGGCCGTAGGTGGCGAGCAGCGGGGTGTTGCCGGCTAGCACTCTGAGGTCGATGAACGGTACGGGGGCGCGCAGTTCACGTACCGCGAACGCGGCGGCCGCGGCGGCGGCGATGGCGAGCAGGTACCACGCGTCGGCGTGCAGGTTCATCAGGAACAGCAGGAGCGAGAACAGCAGCGCGGCGAACAGCGCCATGCCGGGGAGGTCGAGTTCGGACGCGATGTTCCTGCCGCCCGTGCGGCGCGGGCGGGCCTGTACGGGCAGCCGGCGGGCGCCGAGGATCAGGGCGGCCGCCGCGAGTGGGATGTTGAGGGCGGACGTGGCGCGCCAGCCGCCCACGTCGATGAGGAGCCCGCCGAGGGAGGGGCCGATGACGGCGATCGTCTGGCCGGACACCGCGAGCGTGGTGAGGATGCCGCCGGGACTGTCGCGGCCGGTCCGCTGCGCCTCGCTGCGCAGCAGGGACATCGAGGCCGGATAGCCGGCGCAGGTCCCGAAGCCGAGGAGTACGCGTGCGGCGATCAGACAGCCCAGGTTGGGGGCCAGCGTGCCGGCGATGCCCGCGATGCCGACCAGAGACGTGCTGATCAGGAAGAGGCGTCGCGGTCCGAAGAGGTCGATGAGCCGTCCGACGACGGGCTGCCCGAGGGCGGTGGCCAGATAGAGCGCCGAGACGAGCCACGCGGTCTGCGCGGGAGGCGCCCCGAACGCCGCCCCGATGGGGACGAGGGCCACGGCGATGATCGTGGAGTTGATCGGGTTCAGGACCGAGCCGAGGATCATCGGCGGGATCAGCCTGCGGTCGAAGTGACCCGCCGGGGCGCCGCGCGGCCCGGGTTCGGACTCTGCCGGGGCGCCCTCGGCCGCCGGTGCGGGTATGTCGGGGTTACTCATGGGCGGGTCGGCCCCTGGCGGGTACGCGGCGGGGGCACAGCGTTCTTGCTCATGCCTTCACCGTAGATTTGACAGGTATACCTGTCCAGTTTGACTGAGCAGTTTTGCTTCCCTTTTGTGTGGTGGTCCGGCGGTCCGAGTGGCGGCCCACGTCCTGCGGGCAGCGTGGGAACGCCTGAGTGGCGCACCCGCGCAGGGTGAGTGGCGTACCGGGTGCGCATCGTATTCGCCCAGCTCACACGGGATGTGGTGGGCGTCGGTGCGCCGTCCGTGCGACAGGGCGCCGGAGTCACGCGGGTATAAAATTTCCCATGTGAGATTCCGGCGATGGTCGATGGATCGCCTACTGGAGCGGCCACCGGGCCGCGGTCTGGTGGTTGTTCCGCTCGTTCTGATCGTTGTGATCACTCTGGTGGACATCCACTCGCCGACCGACGTCCACCTCGGCCCGCTGCTCGTCATCGCACCGGCCCTGACCGCCTCCATCGCAGGCCCCCGGCTGACCGCCCTGGTCGGACTCCTGGCCGTCGGCGCCCAGATCCTGATAGCGGTGCTGCACGGCGGCCTGACCACGGCCAACCACATCTCGCAGATCATCGCCATCACCTTGCTCTCCGTGCTGATCGTGATCTTCTGCCGTGCGGGGGAACGGCGCCGACAGGAGCTGAACCGGGTGCGGTCGGTGTCCGAAGCGGCGCAGCGGGTGCTCCTGAGACCGCCGCCCCGCAGGGTCGGTCCGCTGCGCGTGGCCTGGCTGTACCTGGCCGCGGGGGACGAGGCCAAGATCGGGGGCGACCTGTTCGCGGTCGCCCGCGCCGCCCACCCCAGCACCCGCGCACTCATCGGTGACGTACGCGGCAAGGGCCTCGCCTCCATCGGCGAGGCGTCGGTCGTGCTCGGGGCGTTCCGCGAGGGCGCGCACCGCCACGCTCAGCTGCCCGAACTGGTGGCGGCCATGGAGGACAGCGTCGCCCGGAACCTGGAGGAGGTCGCCGACACCGAACACGACGCCGGAGAGCACTTCGTCACCACCCTCGTGCTCGACATCCCGGACGACGGCCCACGAGCCGAGATGGTCACCTGCGGCCATCCACCCCCACTGCTGGTGCGCGAACGCCAGGTCACCGAGCTTGCGCCACGTCAGTCCGCACCACCCCTGGGCATGGGCGAACTACCCCTCCCCCCGCTCCTCAGTGACCGCTTCACCTTCACGGCCGGTGACTTCCTGGTCCTCTACACCGACGGAGTCATCGAGGCCCGCTCGCCCACCGGCGCCTTCTACCCGCTCGCCGAGCGGGTCGCCTCATTCCCGTCCTTTCCCGCCGGCGGCCCAGACTCCCTGCTGAACCACATTCACCGCGACCTGCTCGCCCACACCGGCGGGCAGCTCGATGACGACATCGCGCTCCTCGTCATCGAACGCGTACCCAGCCGGCACCTCCTCCGCCCGCTTCTCGACAGCCGGCCCATGACGGACCAGACCGCCGACGCTTACCCCGACGGAGCGCCGCCGTCGAGGGCTCGCGGACGTGGGATCTGAACGGTCACTTTCCAGGGCCACGGACCGTGAGCCGACTCGCCGAGTCACATTGCTGTGACTGTCAAGGGGCCTCGGTGAGTGACTCGGGCAACGTCTGAGGGGCGGGTGCTCCACGGAGATCTGCACAGGTCCCGAAGTGCCTTCGTGACCTCGGCGGGCGCCTCCTCCGCCATGAAGTGGCCGCGCGCGACCAGGGTGTGCCGCAGGTCCTCGGCCCAGGCGCTCCACAGCGCAGCCGCGTCGAAGCCGAGCGCGGCGCCCCAGTCCTGCTGAAGCACGGCGACCGGCGCGTCTCAGCCGCGCGCGCCGCCCGCACGGCAGAGTGGGCGTGTGGATGCAGATGATGTCGCCGAGGATCTCTACCGCCTGCCGCCCGTACAGTTCATGGCCGCACGCAGCGAACAGGTCGCCGAGGCGAAACGGGCCGGGGACGCGGCCGCCGCGCGTCGGATCGCCGCCTTCCGCAAGCCGACTCTCGCCGCCTGGGTGTCGAACCTCCTGGCGCGTCAGACGGAGGAGGCGGGGCAGTTCCTCGAGCTCGCGGAGGCGCTGCGGGAAGCGCACCGTACGCTCGACCCGGAGCAGTTCCGGACTCTCAGCCACCAGCAGCATGTGCTGATCGCGGGCCTCGCGCGACAGGCGGGCGGGCTCGCCAGACGGGCGGGCCAGCCGGTGAGCCCGAGCGTCCTGCACGAGGTCGAACAGATCCTCCGCGCGGCGCTGGCCGACGCGGAGGTCGCCGAGCAGTGGGCCGCCGGGAGGCTCACGAAGGTGCCCGCCGTGTCCACCGACTTCCCCGGTACGGCGCCTCTGGCGCAGGTGTCGAAGAAGGCCGAAAGGCCCACCCCTACCCCCGCGAGCAAGGCCCCCGACCTCGCTGAGGAGAAGCGCCGCGCCCGCCTGAAGGAGGCGATGAAGGCAGCCACCGAGGCCGCGGCCGAAGCGGGCCGTCGCGACGACGACGTGCGCCGTGCGGAGGAGGAGCACGAGCGGGCCACCGCCCGGCGGTCCGCGGCGGACGAACGCGTCGCACTCCTGACGGTTCAGCTCAGCGAGGCCGAGGAGGAGCGGCGCACCGCTGCCGAGGCGGCGGACGAGGCGTCCGTACGGGTCCGGGACGCCGCACGCGAACTGAAGGCCGCCCAGCGGAGAGCAGCGAGTACGTCCCGGGCCGTTGAGCGGCTCTCCGGAGGCGATTCCGGCCGCTGAGCACGGAGTTCACCCGTGCATCACGAACTGGTCACGCCACCCACCCGTACCCAAGTTCCATTGGATGCTGGCGACCGAGATCACGTCAGGGGATACGTGCTCGCGAAACGGAGTGAGGACATGACCGATCCGACCGCCGCACCACGACAACTGACCCACGCTCAGATCGACGAGGCGTCGCACGGCCACGACGTCCCGCTGGTGCGGGTGACACTCCCGGGGACCACAACCCCCGTGTGGCTGGCCACGCGCTACGACGTGGTGAAGGCGGCGCTCGGCGACACCCGCTTCGTACGGGACCCGGCGAAGGTTCCCGGTACGCAGGGCGGGGGTGTCGGCGCGGAACTGCTCGACGACGCGGGGCTGCCGCCGGAGTACCGGCAGTACCTGGAGATCCTCGTCATGGTCGACGGGCCCGAGCACACCCGCCTGCGCACACACGTGATGCGGGCCTTCGCGCCGCGCCGGATCGCCGCGCTGCGGCCGCGCATCGAGCGCATCGTCCAGGACGTGACCGGTGAACTCGTCGCGAAGGGGGACCAGTTCGACCTCCTGAGAGCCTTCGCCTACCCGGTCATGACGGACGTCATCTGCGAGATCATCGGCGTGGACGCGGCCGACCGGCCGAAGGTGAGCGGCTGGATCAGGGACTACGAGTCCGGTGAACCGGACCGGTTCCTGCCCGGCATCGACCACCTCGCCGAGTACATCGGCCGGCTGCTCGACCTCCGTGGCCCGGCGCCCAAGGAGGACCTGGTCTCCGATCTGCTGCGCTCCAGCGCCACGGCGGCCGAGGGGCAGCGCCTGACGCGCCAGGAGATGATCGCGCTCGTCTTCCTGCTGATCAACACGGGGATCGCGCCGCCCGCCTTCTTCATCACCGACGCGGTCCTCACCCTCCTCGACCACCCGCAGGAGGCGGTCCGGCTGCGGGCCGAGCGCGACCTGCTGCCGCGCGCCGTCCAGGAGTTGCTCCGCCATGTGTCGGCGGTACGGGTCGGCGCCACCCTGTACGCCACCGAGGACGTGGAACTCGGCGGCGTCCTCGTGCGCCAGGGCGAGGGCGTGACGAGCGGACTGCTGGCAGCCAACCGCGACCCGGGAACCTTTGACGACGCCACGCGGCTCGACCTCACACGCGAGGTGGCACGCGGGGCCGGGCACATCGCGTACGGACACGGCGCGCACCGCTGCATCGGCGCCGCGCTCGCCAACCTCCAGACCGAGGTGATCCTCGACGAGCTGTTCCTGCGCCGGGACAGTCTCAAGCTGGCCGTCGAGCGGGAGGCCGTCGAGCGCGGCGGGTTCGCGGGCGACGGCACCTATCCGATCGCGCTGCCGGTTCGCATCTGAGTCGGGGCCGGGCCCGTGCGGGGCTGGGCACCGTCACAGAACGGCAATGCCCAATGGCCGACGACCCGCGGGCAGCCGGTGGGTCTTCCCGCTCTCCAGGTCCACGACGGTGATCCCGTCCCAGAATCCGTCTCGCGTGAAGCCTCCGGTGACGTAGGCGGTGCGGCCGTCGCGCGACGCGGCGACGTCCTCGTGCGGGCCGTCGAGCGGGACGACGCGCTCCTTTCCCTCGACGGTACGGATGGTCAGCGAGGCGTCGTTGTCGCCTGCGCTGATCGGTCCCGTGCCGACGGCGAGCAGCGTGCCGTCGGGGGTGAGCCGGGCGCCGTGCTGGTGTGTGCGGCGGTCATCGGTTCGACGGCGTCCTTGCACCGGCATCAGCCGATCGGCTGATGCCGACGCGGCCGGCCCAAGGGGCGGTACGACGAGGAAGGCCCCCTCCCTACCCGGTGGGGGGCGCGGAGGGGGCCTTGACGGAGGCTCGCCCTCAGGGTGTGCACCGGTTGCCGTCGCCACGACAGGAACCTGAAGACGTCCTCGGGCATCTCAACGAGCGGACATGTGCCATGTTCTGCCATACCCGCACGGGACACCCGCACGGAGCTGATCGGCGTGTCACGTTGACGCGTGGTGCGGGCTCCATGCGTTCACCGTGATTCCCGACCGTGCGGCGCCCGTGATCGATAGGTTGTTCCCCTGCGTCGGCCGTCATCGGGACGGCGATGTGCGCAGGGGTGCAACGTGGGAGGTCAGATGCGTTCGCGTGTCTCGGCGTATGCGGTCGCTGTCATGGACGAGCAGGCGCTGCTCACCCAACTCGCGGACAGTTCACCGGTGTTCGAGCCCGGCCTGTGGCACCTGCCCGGTGGCGGGATCGACCCGGGGGAGCAGCCGCACGAGACGTTGGGGCGCGAGCTGTACGAGGAGACCGGCCTGGAGCTCCTGGACGCCCGGCTGGTCGACGCGAGGGCGTACACCGCTCACCGGCTCGGCATCGACTGGCATCTGGTGGGGCTCTTCTACCGTGTCGACCTCAAGCCCGGCTCTCCCGTGGTGACCAAGGGGGACGACTCCACCAGCGCCGTCGCCTGGATGCCCCTGTCCGGCTTGCGGGAGTCCGAGCTGTCCCCTGCGGCGGTCGACGGCTTGGCGATGACCGGTGTGCGCTGTGGCCTGTCTTCAATATTCCGCCTGCCCCGCATGGGCGCGGCCCACCAGTGGAGGAAGCGAACATGACCTTCCCCGGGAAAGGGGCATAAAATGCCGTGGGGAGTCTGGAGGCAGCATGGCCGAGAATCTGGACCGCAGTACACGCCGGGGCTCCGGCTGACAAAATACTCGTCCTCGATGGAGTCGATGACATCCCGAACCGGGCTGATCCCCTTCAGCCGTCCCTCGGACCCCGGCGATTCTGGGGAGGTGACTGGATGGATGCGATCGGTTCGTCGCCGACGGGCCTGACGACGGCGGGCACGGTTTCCGAGCCCGGCGGCCTTCTGGACGCCCTGGCCGTGGCCGCGGTGATGATCGACGCCCAGGGCCGGATCTGCCTGTGGAGCCCGCAGGCCGAGGAACTGTTCGGCTTCACCGCCGAGGAGGCGCTGGGGCAGTACGCCGCGCCGCTCCTGGTCGCCCCGGAAAACGTGGATCTGGTGCTCGGCCTGTTCGCCGAGGTCATGGAGAGCGGCCGGAGCTGGGCAGGCGTCTTCCCCGTACGCCACAAGGACGGCAGCACCCGCCTGGTGGAGTTCCGCAACATGCGGCTCCACGACGAGCTCGGAGACGTCTACGCCCTCGGCATCGCCAGCGACCGGGCCCTCCTGCGCCGCGTCGAGAGGGACCTCGCGCTGTCCGTGCAGCTGGTGGCCCAGTCGCCCATCGGGCTCGCGGTCCTGGACACGAACCTGCGCTATGTGATGGTCAACCCCGCGCTGGAACGCATCAACGCCCTGCCCGCCGAGCAGCACATCGGCCGAGGCGTCGGCGAGGCCCTTCCGTTCCTGGACACTGCAGCCATCACGGCCACGATGCGCCAGGTCATGGCCACGGGCACCCCGGTCCTCAACGAGTTCACCGTCGGCCGCCCCGGCGGCGCCTCCGACGTGGAACACGCCTGGTCGGTGTCCTACTACCGGCTGGACGACCCGGCCGGCCGGGTCCTCGGCCTGGCCATCTCCGTGGTGGACGTGAGCGAACAGCACCGGGCCTCGCAGGAAGCCGCCCGGGCCCGCCGGCGCCTGGCTTTCATCGCCGACGCGTCCAGGACCGTGGGCACCACTTTGGACGTCGAGCAGACCGCGCACGAGCTGGCGTCGGTGGTCGTCCCAGAGCTGGCCGACCTGGCGGCGGTCGACATACTCGACGCCGTGCTCCAGGGCCGGGGCCAGACCACCCCGGCCGCCGGAGGACCCGCTCTGTTCCGGGCACTGGCGGTGACGGCGGCCTACTCCACCAACGCGCTCCACGCCGCCGACACCCCCGGGCAGATCGCCAGCTACGCGGCCGACCGGTACATCACCCAGTGCGTGACCTCAGGGCGCCCGGTGCTGGTGGAGCACGTGAGCGAAGCGGACCTGGAGCGCATCGCCCCCGACCCGAAGTCCGCCGGGGTCCTGTCCCGGGCGGGGCTGCACTCCTATCTGGCGGTGCCGCTCATCGCGCGCGGAGAGGTGCTCGGCGCGCTGGACCTGGGCCGCGCGAGGAACGAGCTGCCGTTCGACGAGGACGACGTCGTCCTGGCCGGCGAACTGGCCGCCCGCGCGGCGGTCTGCATCGACAACGCCCGCTCGTACCAGAGTGAACGCCGCACCGCCCTCACTCTCCAGCGCCACCTGCTCCCGCCCAGGCCGCCCCGCAGGCCCGGCCTGGAGATCGCTTACCGCTACCAGCCCGCCCAGTCGGCCAGCGAGATCGGCGGCGACTGGTTCGACACCATCCCGGTGGCCGGGAACAAGACCGCCCTCGTGATCGGTGACGTGATGGGCAGCGGCATCAACGCCGCCGCCACCATGGGCCAACTGCGCACCGCCACCCGCACGTTGGCGGACTTGGACCTCGCGCCGGCCGAGGTGCTCCGCCACCTCGACCACACCGCCGCCGAACTCGACCCCGCGTTCGCCACGTGCATATACACCGTGTACGACCCGCACCGCGGCGAGTGCCGGATCGCCGTCGCGGGTCACTTGCCGCCCATCCTGGTCAGGCCCGGCCGGCGCCCCGAACTCCTCGACCTGCCCACGGGGACACCCCTCGGTGTGGGCGACGTCGCCTTCCAGGAGACGACCGTGAAGATGGAGAGCGGCGACCAACTCGTGCTCTACACCGATGGGTTGATCGAGACGCGTTCCGACGCCATAGACGCCCGCATCAACACACTGCTCGATCTGCTCTCCGAGCCGCAGGGGTCCCTGGACGAGGTCTGCGACCACCTCCTCGTGGCACTGCGGGACGAGGGGGACCGCGACGACGTGGCCCTCCTGATCGCCCGGGCCCGCCCGCTGGGGTCCACGTCGTAAAGCCTCGGCGCGATCCGGTCGCCTACAACAACTGCCGCCTGCGGCCGAGCCACGTCTGCGCGATGACCACGACCGCGAGGAACGCGCCGCTGACGACCTGCTGGTAGGAGGAGTCGAGGGAGCCGATCTGGTTGATGACGTTCTGGATCACCTTCAGGAGCAGCACACCCACCAGAGAGCCGCTGACGTAACCCAGACCGCCGGTCAGCAGGGTGCCGCCGATGACGACCGCGGAAATGGCCTCCAGCTCCATGCCGTTGCCCAGAATCGTGACGCCGGAGGCGAGCCAGGCGGCGTTGAGCGCGCCGGCCAGGCCCGCGAGGACGCCGGACAGCGTATAGACGATGATCTTGGTGCGGGCCACGGGAGCACCCATGAGGGCGGCCGCATCCTCGTTGCCGCCGACCGCGTACACATGCTGGCCGAAGCGGCTGCGGCGCAGGACCACCGCGCCCGCCACGAACAGGACCAGAGTGATCCACACGGGGTTGCCGACGCCGAGGGTCGTGCCCTGGCCGAGCTCGGCGAGGAACGACCCCTTCTTGACGAGGTAGGTGTCGGCGCCCTCGTTGGTCAGGGACAGCATCAGGCCGCGCGCGCCCAGCATCGCGGCCAGCGTGACGATGAAGGGAGCGAGCCGCGAGCGGGCGATCAGCAGGCCGTTGACCACACCGATGAGACCGCAGACGACCATCGGCAGCAGGAGCGCCGCCAAAGTGCCGTACTGCGAACCCCACGCGGCCAGAACACCGCCGAGAGCGAAGAGCGAACCGACCGACAGGTCGATGCCGCCGGTGATGATGACGAAGGTCATGCCGAGCGCGACGACCGCCAGGAACGCCGAGCTCGTCGCCATGTTGGACAGGTTGTCCCCGGTGGCGAACGAGCCGAAGCTCAGCGACGCCACCGCCGACACGATCAGGAGGACCGCGAGCGCGCCGTGCTGCTGGACCAGCGCGCTCAGCCGCTCGGAGCGGCTGCTGCCCACGGGCTCGGCGGCGTCGAGCAGCTCCTTCTCGGTACGGGCCACGGCCTCTTCCGTTTCCGTCCTGGTCGCCGTCATCGCTTCCCCCGTCCGCGCGCCGCGTACACCGCAAGCACGATCACGATGGCCTGGGCGATCTGCGTCCACGAGGGCGGCAGATCGTGCTTGATGAGGGTGGCGGTCAGCAGCTGGATGAGGACGGCGCCCGCCACCGTTCCGGCGATGTTGACCCTGCCGCCGCTCAGGGGGGTGCCGCCGACCACCACCGCGGTGATCGCGGACAGCTCCATGAGGTTGCCCAGCGACGTGGGGTCGCTGGCCTGCAGCCGCGCGGTTGCGAGCACACCGGCGACAGCGGCGAGGAGCGCGCACGCCACGTAGACGAGCATCAGGACGCGGCGTACCGGGAGCCCCGCGAGCTTCGCGGCCGCCCGGTTGTCGCCGATGGCGAGCAACTGCCGCCCGAAGGTGGTGCGCCGGATGACGAAGGCGACCAGCAGAGCGAGCGCGGCGGCGATGACGATGAGGTAGGGGATGCCGAGCACGTCACCCGAACCGAGCGATGCGAGCCCCGGGTTGTGCAGGTCCTTGAGCTGCGGCAGCAGCACCAGGGCGATGCCTCGGCCGCCGACCATGAGGGCGAGGGTGGCCACGATCGGCTGCACACCGACCCAGGCGACCAGCGCTCCGTTGGCCAGGCCCACCACAGCCGCGAACACGGCCACCGTGAGCAGGGCCGGCACCAGCCCGTATCCCAGATAGAGGGCAGTGACCGAGGCCGCGAGCGCCATGACCGCGCCCACGGACAGGTCGATTCCCTCGGTGCCGATGGCCAGGGCCATGCCGAGGGCGACGATGATCACGGGCGCGACCTGCACGGCCTGCGTCCGGAAGTTCTCCGCGGACAGGAAGTGCGGCGTCACGGCGATGTTGACGACGAGCAGGACGGACACGCCCGCGTACACGCCGTACGTCTGCATCCACTGCAGGACTCGTGCGCGGTCGAGGGCGACCGGGCGTATCGCGGCCTCAGCCATGGCGGGTCACCTCCCCGACGGCGCCGGGGCTGCCCGTCGCGATGGTCTGCATCAGCTTGTCCTCCGTGACGTCGTCGCCGGTCAGTTCGCCGACGACCGCGCCGTCCTTCAGCACGACCACGCGGTCGGATCCTTCGATGAGTTCCTCCAGGTCGGAGGAGATGAGCAGGACACCGAGGCCGTCGTCGGCCAGTTCGTCGACCAGTTTCTGCACCTCGGCCTTGGCGCCCACGTCGATGCCGCGCGTGGGCTCGTCCAGGAGCAGCACCTTCGGGTTCATCGCCAGCCAGCGGGCCAGGAGCACCTTCTGCTGATTGCCTCCGGACAGCTCACCGACCTTCTGGTCCGGCGAGGACGCCTTGATACGGAGCCTCTTGACGAAGGTGTCCACGATCTTGTCGACCTGGGCCTCGGAGACCAGACCGAAGCGGGAGAGCCTCGGCAGCGCGGCCAGCGCGATGTTCTCGCGGACGGAGAGCCCGGGGACGATGCCCTCGCTCTTGCGGTCCTCGGGCAGCAGGCTGATGCCGGCGCGGATGGCGGCGGGCGTGGATCCCGAGCGCAGCGGGACACCGGCCACGGTGACGCCGCCCGCCTTCGACGGCATTGCCCCGGAGATCGCCTTGGCGGTCTCCGTGCGCCCCGACCCGAGCAGCCCGCCCAGACCGACGACCTCGCCGGGACGGATGTCCAGCGAGACTCCGAGCAGTTTGTGAGGAACCGTCAGATCTCGTGCCCTGAGCACAGGTTCGGAACTCGCGGCATGGTTTTCGCCGGTGAACTTGGTGACGCCCTCACTGCGTACCTCACCCATGTCACGCCCCAGCATCGTGGACACCAGCGTGAGCCGGTCCAGGTCCGCAAGCCGTCCGGTGTGCACGCGGCGGCCGTCCCGCAGCACTGTCACGGTGTCGCACACGGCGTACAGCTCGTCGAGACGGTGGCTGACGTAGATGACGGCGATCCCGTCGGCGCGCAGCCGGCGGATCACCTCGAACAGCGTTTCCACCTCCCGTGGTTCGAGGGAGGAGGTCGGCTCGTCCATGATGACGACGCGTGCGTCGGTGGCGACGGCCCGGGCCAGGGCCACCATCTGCTGGGCGCCGACGCCCAGCGTGCGCAGCGGCTGCCGCACGTCCACCCGCACCCCGTACGCGCGCAGCGTCTGTGCGGCGTCGCGGTGCATACGGCCGAAGTCGAGCAGCCCGAACCGGTTGCGCGGCTCGCGCCCCAGGAAGAGGTTGCGGGCCACGCTCAGCAGCGGGATGAGGTTGACCTCTTGGTAGATCGTGGAGATGCCCGCGTGCTGGGCCTCCAGCGGTGTGGCGAAGGAGACCGGGCGGCCCTGGAAGGTGATGTCTCCCGCGTCGGGCCGGTACACACCGGTGAGCACCTTGATGAGCGTCGACTTGCCGGCGCCGTTCTCGCCGATCAGGGCGTGGACCTCACCGGCGTGCAGCGCGAGGTCCACACCGTCGAGGGCCCGGACACCGGGGAACGACTTGCTGAGTCCGCGGACAGTGAGGACTTCGGCGGAGGGAGCCACCTGTGCCTCCAGGGTGGGGTGACGGCTAGGGCAGGGGAGCGGAGTACGGAGGTCGGGGGCGGGGTGGGGCCGGCGCCGGGCCTGCCCCACACCACCCGCCTGAAGCTGCGTCAGAATGCCTTGCCGATCTCGGCCTTGGCGTTCTTCGTGTCGTAGGCCCCGTCCTGGATGATGACGTCCTGGGGGACTTCCTTGCCCTGGGTGAACGTGTCCAGGGTCTGGAAGGCGAGCGGGCCGAAGCGCGGGTTGGACTCGATGACACCGCTGATCCAGCCGTCGACAATGCCCTGGACCGCGTTGCGCGTCCCGTCGACCGTCACGATCTTCACGTCACCGGCCTTCTTGCCGGCGCCCTTGAGCGCGGCGACCGCGCCGAGACCCATCTCGTCGTTCTCGGCGTAGATCCCCTTGATGCCGGGCTTGGACTGGATCAGCTGCTCGGTGACCTGCTGGCCCTTCTCACGGGCGAAGTCGCCGGTCTGCTGGAAGACCACCTTGAGGTCGGGGGCCTTCTCCTTGATGCGGTCCTTGAAGCCCTTGGTGCGCTCCGTGGTGACGTTGTTGCCCGCGGCGCCGAGCAGGATCGCGACCTCGCCCTTGCCTCCGGTCGCCTCGATCATCTGGTCGGCGGCGCGCTTGCCCTGGTCGACGAAGTCCGAGGCGATGAAGCTGACGTAGTCCTTGCACGCCGTGGCGTTGATCTTGCGGTCGATGGTGACGATCGGCACCTTCTTGGCCGCGGCAGCCTTCAGTACCGGCTCCCAGCCGTCCGAGTTGAGCGGAGCGATCACCAGCAGGTCGGCGCCCTTGGCGAGGAGGTCCTGCACATCGCTGATCTGCTTGGAGAACTGGGACTGGGCGTTGGCGGTGAGCAGCTTCAGACCGCGCTTGTCCGCCTCGGCCTTGATCGAGGCCGTCTCGGCGATCCGGAAGGGGTTGGCCTCCTTCTCGGACTGCGAGAAGCCGACCGTGGCGTTCTTGAGGTCGAGCTTCTTCCCGCCGTACGCGTCGATCGTGCAGCCCTTGCTGCCGGACTTCGGCGTGACGACCTTCTGGCCCGCGTCGGCGGCGGACGCGGAGGAGTCGGACTCGTTCGAGGCGTCGTCCTCGGACTTGGCGCAGCCGGAGGCGGTGAGCGCCATGGCCGCGGCCAGGGCCACGATCACAGGGCGGGCGGTGAGGTGACGGCGGTGGGCGAAGTGCTTCATGGTGACCCCGATCCGGGTGACGCGGCGACGGAGGGTTGGCAGGGAGCAGCGAGGGCGGCGCGTGCGCGGCTCGACGAGGCGAGAGCCTCGACTGGTCCGCCCCGCAGGAGTTTTTACATCGTTGAAAGGAGGGTGTAAAGCCTTTGTGCGGGACGTGACCGCCCTGTGATTCGGGCGGGCCGTCCGGTCGTGGTCACCGTGCGACCGCTGTGAGGTGCGGGAAGCCGAGCACGGTCCGGCTGCGCAGGGCCTGGTGCGGGCGCAGGACGGTGCTCGGATAGTCGGGACGGTTGGGGGAGTCGGGGAAGTGCTGCGTCTCCAGGCACAGGCCCGAGTGGGCGCCCAGCCTGCGACCCAGCAAGTCGGCGAAGCCGCCGTCGAGTTGCTGCCCGGCGTAGACCTGGAGTCCCGGCTCGCTGGTGTGCACTTCGAGCACGCGCCCGCTGCCGGGGTCCTCGAGACGGGCCGCACGCCGCAGGGCCAACTGCCCCTTTTCGGAGGGTCGTTCACGGTCGTCGAGTACCCAGCAGTGGTCGTATCCGTCGGCGCGCCTCAACTGCTCGTCGCGCTCGGCGATCCGCGCACCGATCCGCTGTGACCGCGTGAAGTCGAACGGCGAACCGGCCACCGGTGCGGGTGCGTCAGGCAACGGGAGGCCCGTCTCGTCGATGGGCAGATACGTGGTGGCGTCCACGGTCAGAAGGTGGTCGAGTACCCCTCGGTCCGGGTCCCCGGAGAGGTTGAAGTAGGCGTGGTTCGTGAGATTGACCGGCGTGGGACGGTCGGTGACGGCGTGATAGTCGAGCGTCAGGGATCCGTCGGACGCCAGGGTGTAGGTGACGGACACCTGGAGCGAACCGGGAAAGCCCTGGTCGCCGTGCGGACTGTCCAGGGTCAGGCGCACACTCGCCGCGCCGTCGGGCCGCTCGCGGGACTCGGCACGCCACACCCGTCGGTCGAACCCGTCGGCCCCGCCGTGCAGCGAGTTGCCCCGGTCGTTGCCCGGGATGTGGTGCCGCGTTCCGTCCAGGGTGAACGTGCCCGCGGCGATGCGGTTGGCGTACCGCCCCACCACAGCGCCGAGATACGCGCCATGGGTGGCGTAGTGCTTCACGTCCGGGAGGCTGAGGACCACCTCGGCGGGCGGCCGGCTCCCGGACGGTCCTGGGACACGCAGAGAGTGCAGTACGGCGCCGTACGTCAGGACGGCGGCCTCGACTCCGCTCGCACTGCGCAGAGTCCACCGCTCGACCGGGAGACCCGAGGGGGTGGCGCCGAAGGGTGCCGGGAAAGGGACGGCGAAGGACATGGGCTCCTCGCGGGGGTGAGGGCCGGGCTTCGTCCGGCGCCGGACGCGGGCGATGCCAGCGGGGCGCGGACGGAGCCGGGGACCGGCAGCTGCGGACGCTGGGACATTACAACGTTGTAAGGCGACGTTGTAAGAGGTCGGTACAGGTATCTGCTCGGGTCTTTCGGCCATTCGGCGGTCGAGCGGTTGTCCGGTGGCCAACGGGTCGGGGATTTCGGCGGGCAGTCCTTTACGGGCTTGCCGGCAGGAACGATCACTTGGTCCCGCAGCTCGCCCTACGTGTTCCGCCCCAGCGTGCTCTCGCGCGCGATGAGCCGGTAGTCCGCCCAGACGCGGCGGGGCTCGTCCGCCTGGCCGCCGAGCCGGGCCAGGACCGACTCGACCGCCATCCGCGCGATGGCCTCCTTGTCCGGCGACACGGAGGTGAGCGTGACCGCCCCGAAGTGCCCCTCCACGACGTCGTCGAAGCCCACCACGGCGACGTCCTCGGGCACGCGCAGACCACGCTCCGACAGCACCCGCATCGCTCCGATGGCGATGGGGTCGTTGTACGCGAACACGGCGTCGGGCCGGCGCCCGGTCTCCAGGATCCGGGTCATCGCCGCCGCGCCGTCCGCGTGCCCCCACCCCTCGGTCGTCGCGATCAGCCCGTCGTCCACGGACAGGCCCGCCGACAGGAGTTCCTCGCGCCACCCCTGAACACGCAGGTGGGCGGGTTGGCTGTGGCCACGGCGGGCGCCGATGAACGCCACCTCGCGGCGCCCCATGTCGATCAGATGACGGACGGCCGTGCGGGCCGCCGCGACGTTGTCCACCGCGATGTGGTCGTAGGGCAGGTCGTAGTGGCGCTCGCCGAGCAGGACCAGAGGCACGTTCTCCGTGCGCTCACTAAGGTCCTCCGCCTCCAGTTCGATGGGGCTCAGGATCAGGCCGTCGATGACGCGTGCGCGGAACCCCTGGCTGACCAGGACCTCTTGCTCGCGTCGGCCTCCGGTGTGGTCCAGGAGCACGATGTAGTCGTGCAGGGCGGCGGCGTCGATCACCGCCGCCGCGAGCTCGGCGAAGTACGGGTTGCCGAGCTCGGGCAGGGCGAGGGCGATGATGCCCGTCCGCCCCTGACGCAGGTGGCGGGCGGTGAGGTTGGGCCGGTAGCCGAGCTCGTCGATGGCCTGCTGCACCCGCTCGCGCATCGCGGGGGTGACGTGCTGGTAGTTGTTCACCACATTCGAGACGGTCTTGATCGACACGCCCGCACGCGCGGCGACGTCCTTGAGGCTGACCCGCACAACATTCCTTCCGGTGACCTTCCGGGCGCCGGGACCGGTGCGTGCCCGCACGGCGCCGGAGCCATGGCCCCGACGCAAAGGCTCTGGAGCCGGGCTTGCAACGTTATACGTCCGCGCGGCGAAAGGTGGCAAGGGGGACGGACATACCCGGCACCGGCCGCTGGACCAGCGGCTCGACCGTCGAGGAAGCGGACACCCGCACACCGACGCCGTGGCGCGCCGGGATCCCGGCGAGCCACGATCGGTCACGACCTCAGAGCAGCCGCCACAGATGGTCGTCCGTCCCGTTGTCGTCGAACTGGACGACCTGCGCGCTGTCCGCTGTCGACATCCCGTCCACGCCGAGGACCTTGCCGCTGTTCTTGTTGCGGATCCGGTACCACCCGTCCCCGCTGTCGACGAGCGCCCACAGATGGTCGGCGGTGCCGTTGTCCTCGTACTGGACGACGTGCGCGCTGTTGGCCGTCGACATCCCGTCGACCCCGAGGACCTTGCCGCTCTGGCCGTTACGGATCAGATGCCAGCCGTCGCCCTTGTCGACGAGCTGCCACGCGTGGTCGCCCGTACCGGAGTTGGCGAACTGGACGACGCGGGCGCTGTTCTCGGTCGACATGCCGTCGACGGCCAGGACCTTGCCGCTGTGCTTGTTGGCGATCCGCCGGAACGCGGGCTCCGGCGTCCACGCCCTGCCGTCGGGCGAGGCCTGGGGAAACGCCGTGATCCGCAGTCGGGCCGCGCCCATCGGGACGAGTGTCACGGTCTCGACGGGCGCGTCGCTGCGGGCCGGTCCGCTCTGCAGGGGCGCGACGACGTGCTCGTCGTCCGCGACCCACTCCTCGATGCGACGGGCCTGCGCGGTGATCTGCACCGGCGTCGTTTCATGGGTGAACGGATTCTCCCCGACCGGCCCGTTGCCGCGCCGGAACGCGAGGCCGGGGGCGGGGGACAGCCCGTAGTTCCAGGCGGAGGTCGCGTGCACCTCGTAGTGCGGGAACGTGTCGTCGCCCGCGTAGCGCTCGTACTGCTCGCCGATCTTCAAGGAGTAGGTGAGCGGTCCGTGGTCGACGCTGACGGCGTCGTGGTTGTCTGGCCAGTGGCGTACGGAAGTGCGCTGAGGCAGGCGCAGTGTCACCGCGTCACCGTCGTGCCAGGTGCGCTCCACCTTGGCCCAGGCCGGTCCGTCCTCGGCCGCCAGACGTTTGCCGTTGACGAGGAGTTCGGGCCCGCGGCACCACCCCGGGATGCGGAGCTGGAGCGGGAAACGCACCGGCTTCGGGGTGGAGAGCCTGAACTCGACCGTCTCGGTGAAGGGGTAGCCGGTCTCCTCGACGACGGTCACCTCGGTGCCGCCGTCGACCCGCGTGCGGACCGTGCAGGGGGCGTACATGGCGGCGGCGAGGCCGTCACCGGGCGTCGCGAGCCACAGCTCCTCGTTGAAGTAGGGCCAGCCCATACCGTAGTTGTGCGGGCAGCAGCGGTACTGGTCGACGCCGGGCTGCAGGGACTGCATGGCGAAACCGTTCTGGAACTGCCCTTGTGTCTTCGGGGTGTTGTCGAGGTCGACGCAGTTGGCGCTGGTGACGTAGTGCAGGGACTTGCCCTGCGGGTCGAGTGCTGCGGGCAGCATGTTGAACGCGAGTTCCTCGCAGCGGTCCGCCCACACCGGGTCACCGGTGATGCGCGTGAGCAGTTCATGGCTTGCCATGAACTCGACGATGCCGCAGGTCTCGAAGCCCTGACGCGGGTCCCCGAAGCCGGGGCGGTAGTTCTCGTCCCCGGCCATGCCACCGCCGGGAAACCGGCCGTACGCACCCATCACGGCGTCGTAACCGCGGTAGGTGGCCCGGGTCAGCTCGGCAGAGCCGGTGAGCTGCGCGTACTGGGCCGGCTCACGGAACCCCTGGGCGATGTTCACGTTGTGGCGCGAGGGCGTATCGCCTGTCCAGTCCGCCCCGAAGGTGTGCATCTTGCCCGCCAGATCGAGGAGGAACTTCTCCCCGGTACGGCGGTACAGCCACACCACGATGTCGAGTCCGTCGCCCCAACGGAAGGAAACCCAGCTGGAGTTGAAGGCTCCGGCCCCCTGGGCGTTCATGAAGCGCAGGAAGCGCGTGACGAACGGGACGACGCGCCGGTCGCTCGAGTACTCCTCGTAGGTCCGCAGCGCCATCAGGAGCGGCAGGAACGGCCAGAAGTCCGGACCGCCGTTGAGTGCGGTCCGCAGCGCGCGCGGGCCGAAGAAGCCGTCGCTCTCCTGCGTGGCGAGGATCGCGTCGATCCACTCGCGCGAACGGGCCAGGGCCTGCTCGTCACCGGTGGCGACCGCGAGAGGCACATAGCCGCGCAGCCAGTACGGCACTTCCTCCCACGCCCCGCGCTCCGGATGCACCCAGCCGGTGTTGTCGAAGTCCAGGAAGTGGGAGAGGTCCTCGTACCGGCCGCACAGCCCGTCGAGCTGGAGCTTCAGCTGTCCGGCGAGCCAGCCACGGGCGGTGACACTGCCGGAGGGCAGCTTCCGGAACGCGTCCGGGGCCGGCGTGCCGGCCGACGGCCGGGAAGCCGCCGCCGCGGGCGGGGCGAACGGGCCGCCGAGCGCCGCGGCGCCCAGGCCCAGGGCGCCGGCACCTAGAAGAGCGCGTCTGCTGACAGGCATGCGGGTGCTCCTGTTCGGGGGTGCGGGGGTACGGGGGGAGGAGGGTGCGAAGGGGCCGCGTTCGCGCAAGAAGGGCGAGCCGCGCCCGGCGCCCCTTCCGCCCCGCGAGGCGCGAAAGGGGGACCGGGCCTATGTCGGACCGACCGCGCTCAGCTGCCGGAGCAACCGGCCACGGTGGCCTGCGAGGCGTCGCGGATCAGTGCTTCCTGCGCCGCCTTCACCCGCTTCACATCCGGCTTGACGATCTTGCGGTCGTACGTCAGCAGGCCGTTGAGCTCACCCTCGACGTCCGAGATCTGCGTGTACACGGCGCCGTTGCTGCCCTGGCAGGCCAGCTTGTGTACCTCGGCGAGGCGCGCGAGGTAGTCGTCCGTGTACTTCGCCGGGTCGACTCCACGTACGACTGCTGCACCGCCCAGGCGTGACCGGGCACCGCGAGGCCGAGGCCGCCGTATTCGCCGCTGACCAGGGCGCGCTTGCCGTCGGGGTGCGGCGGCAGGGCAGGGCTCGGATAGCCGTGCTCGTCCATGATGTCGCCGGTTCCGCCGTCCGCCCCCAGGTTGAGGCCCGACATGTTGTTGACCAGCCGCGTCGGGTCCCAGGCCTTGGCCTGCTCGGCGATGCGGCCCACGTCGTACTGGCCCCAGCCCTCGTTGAAGGTGACCCACATGACCACCGAGGGGTGGCTGCTGTGCTGGTCGATCATCGTCTTCATCTCGCGCTCGTACTCGGCGCGCGCGGCCGCGTCCGGCGCCGCGCTCATGGCCGGCATGTCCTGCCACACCATCAGACCGAGCTTGTCCGCCCAGTAGAACCAGCGGTCGGGCTCGACCTTGATGTGCTTGCGGACCGAGTTGAAGCCCATCTGCTTGTGCATCTTCAGGTCGTAGGCCAGCGCCTCGTCCGTCGGCGCGGTGTGCAGCCCGTCGGGCCAGAAGCCCTGGTCGAGCGTGGCCATCATGAAGGCGGGCTTGCCGTTGAGGAGGGTTCGCGGTGTGCCGTTCACCTTCTCGACGGAGATGGAGCGCATCCCGAAGTAGCTGCCGACGCTGTCCTTGCCGACGTTCACCTCGAGGTTGTAGAGGAACGGGTCGTCGGGCGACCACAGATGCGCCTTGTCGATCTTCAGGGTCAGCGGTGCGCCGGTGACCCCGCTCGCCGTGGCGACCTTCCGCTTGCCGTCGTACGCCGTCGCCGTGACCGGCACGCCGTCCCGTACGCCCTTGGCCTCGACGGTGGCCTTGCCTGCCTTCACGTCCGGGGTGATCTTGAGGTCGGCGGCGTGGTCGGCCGCGACCGGCTCCATCCACACGGTCTGCCAGACACCGGAGGAGGGGGTGTACCAGATGCCGCTCGGGTCGAGGCGCTGCTTGCCGACCGGCGGGTTCTCGCCGCCCTGCGCGTCCGTCGGGTCGTAGACGCCGACGATCAGCTCCTGGGAGCGGCCCGGCTTCAGCGCGTCCGTGATGTCGGCGCTGAACTTGTCGTAGCCGCCCTTGTGTTCGGCGACCTTGGTGCCGTTGACGTACACCTCGGACTGCCAGTCGACGGCGCCGAAGTTCAGCTGGAGGCGCTTGCCGTCCCCGACCTTCCAGCCCGCGGGGACCGTGAAGGTGCGGCGGTACCACATGCGGTCCTCGTGGCGCTCGATGCCGGAGAGCTGTGACTCGACCGGGTAGGGCACGAGGATCTTCTCGCCGAGCTGCTTGCCGACCGGTGGCTTGTCGCCGGACTTCGCCGCGGTGAACTGCCACTCGCCGTTGAGGTTCTGCCAGGCGTCCCGGGTGAGCTGCGGGCGCGGGTACTCGGGGTGGGCGTTCTTCGGCCCCACCTCGTCGGCCCACTTGGTGCGCAGCTCGTACTCCGAGTCGTTCGGGCCGCTGCTCCAGAACTGGCCGACGGCGTTGTCGTCCGTTCCGGTCAGTCCGCCCTTGCCGTCATACGTGACATCGGCCTGGCCGGACGCGCCGCCGCCCTTCTTGCCCACGACCGGCTCCTTGAGCCCGACGAGCAGGGTGCGGGGGTCGGCCGGGTCGGCCTTGACCGTGGACAGCGGCCACTGGGCTCCGCCGATCACGGCCTGGAGATGATCCGCAAGTCCGGCCGGCGGGGCCGCGAGGGACTGCGCGAAGTCGAGCTTGAGAGTCCGGCCGTCCTTGAGGACGGTCGTCGATATCGCTCCGTCGTAGTCCCAGCCGTCGGGCAGCCGGAAGGCGGAGGAGGGGATCGCTTCCTTGGTCTCGCCGGGCTCGGTCCAGCGCAGATGGAGGTTCGAGCCGCCGAAGTGCTCGAAGTACTCGACCTTGATGTCGTACGCCTTGCCGGCCGTCAACTCGACGGGCTGGGAGGTCTGTTCCTTGTCCCAGTCGTCGACCCAGTGGTCGATGGCGAGCTTGCCGTCGACCCAGAGCCGGAAGCCGTTGTCGCCGGTGATGGAAAACGTTGTCGCGCCGGTCTTCTCCGGTACGACCTTGCCCGTCCAGCGCACACTGGCGTCGTCGGCCTGGCCGGTGGCGGTCCGCAGCCGCGGCTCGAGGGTGTCGAAGTCGAGCTTCGGGTCGAAGCCGGTGGCCTTGAGCTCGTTGAAGTCGAAGGCTCCGGGGGCGGACTGGGTGTAGTACTCGCCCTTCAGGCCGTGAGGTTCGACCGGGTCGTCGGCCGCTGTCGCCGACGGCGACCCGGTGAGTGCCGCGAGGCCCAGTCCCGCGGCCAGCAGCATGGCCAGTCGGCCTCTGAGTCGTTTGGTGCGCACGAATCCTCCTTGACTGAGGAAGAAGAGGGGGCGGCTCGTCGCTTGCGTTTGTACAACGTTGGAAGGAGCGGGCAGTTGGCATGACAGCACGCCCTCTGGTGCGCTGTCCAGGGTCACGACAAGACGACCCCCGGTAACTCCGCGGGGGCGATCCGACGGGCTGCAAAGTTTGCCGGCGAGAAGGCGAGTGCGGCTTCGCCGACTCGGTTGAACGCGTTCAAAACTTCTGTCAGGCTGACCCCGGCTCGAACGGGCGGACGCTGCCCGCGGTGGCCTGCTGGGGCGTGCGGTCGGCGTGCGGTCGACAAGGTCGGGGCGGTGGGTGGGGCGTGAAGTCGAGGATGGCGGTACTCGCATCAGCCATACCCGGTCCTACCGGACCGCCTCAATCCTTAAGGAATCGCATCCGGTGACGGCGATGCGGAGCATCGCCGCGGCAACACGGGCGCGGAGCGCCCGCAAAAAAAGACCGGGCCAAAGTGCCCGGTAAGGGATGTGCGCTGTTCGAATGCCGGTACGTCGGGCGGCAGGTAACGTCACGGTCGTGAAGTTGACCGTGCAGGTGAAACTCCTGCCGACGCCCGTGCAGGCGGCGGCACTTGAGGAAACCCTGCATGCCTGCAACGAGGCCGCGACCTGGGTGTCGTCCGTGGCGTTCGAGAAGGGCATCAAGCGCAACTTCGCCCTGCGCGAGCACACCTACGGACAGGTCAAGGACCGGTGGGGGCTCGGAGCTCAGGCGGCCCAGCACGTCATCAAGAAGACCTGCGACGCCTACACCACGCTCAAGGCGAACCTGACGGCCGGGAATCTCGGCAAGCCCTCCTCCAAGCGCTACCGGCGGGCGGTCGAGAAGCCGATCGCCTTTCGGCCGGAGGGTGCGCAGCCGTATGACGACCGGATGCTGTCCTGGCAGTACACGCAGCGCACGGTGTCGATCTGGACCCTGTCGGGCCGGATGAAGCAGGTGGCGTTCACCGCGTCGCCCGAGCATTTGGCCCGCCTGGCTCTGTGTCGCAAGGGCGAGTCCGATCTGCTGTACCGCGACGGCATGTGGTTCCTGACCGCCACCTGCGAGGTCCCCGAAGCCGCACTCAACACCAGCGTTGTGGAGTTCCTCGGGATCGATCTGGGGATCGTGAACATCGCGACCACCTCGGACGGTCAGATCATGGCCGGACGTCAGCTGAATCGCGGGCGCCTGCGCGAGCGCACCCTGCGGACGAAACTCCAGCGTAAGAACACCCCGTCCGCCAAACGGCGCCTGAAAAGGCGGCGTCGTAAGGAGGCGCGGCGGGTGAAGGACATCAACCACAAGATCGCGAAGCATGTGGTGGCCGAGGCAGAACGCACCGGTCGCGGAATCGCCCTGGAAGACCTCACGGGCATCCGCGCACGGGTACGGCTTCGCAAGCCCCAACGGGCCACCCACACCAGTTGGGCTTTCGCCCAGCTCGGAGCGTTCATCGCGTATAAGGCCCGCAAGGCGGGGGTGCCGGTGGTGCACGTCGATCCGGCGTACACCTCCCGCACCTGCGCCGAATGCGGGCACATCGACAAGGCGAACCGGGTCAGTCAGGCCCGCTTCGTATGCCGGTCCTGCGGTGTCGTTGCACACGCGGACTGGAACGGCTCCCGCAACATCCGCCACCGTGCGGAAGAGTTGTGGCGACGCGGGGCGCAGTCAACCGCCCCAGACCCACCCCCGAACACCGGGCACGGGACAGGACGCAAACCCAGCACCACAGCCAGTGGCGCCCGTTGTGCAAGCCCGGGACTTTAGTTAGAGATCATCTCAATTGGTGATGCCGGTAGTGTGGTGCTGTGTTGCTGACTGAGCGTCTGGTCCCAGATGGGCTGTGGGAGTTGTTCCAGCGGGTGGTGCCGGAGGCGCCGACTCGGCCGCAGGGTGGTGGCCGGCGCCGTCATGGGGACCGTGAGGTGTTGGCGGCGATTGTCTTCGTGGCCACGACCGGGTGCACGTGGTCGCAGGTCCCGCCCGTGTTCGGGCCATCGGGGGCCACGGCTCACCGCCGGTTCATGGAGTGGAGCCGACAACGGGTCTGGGCGAAACTGCATCGTCTGGTCCTGGATGAGCTGGGGGCTCGAGGCGAGCTGGACTGGTCACGATGCGCAATCGACTCGGTGAACATGCGGGCCCTGAAAAAGGGGACCTGACGGGTCCGAATCCTGTAGATCGGGGCAAGTACGGCTCGAAGATCCACTTGATCACCGAGCGGACCGGACTGCCGCTTTCCGTCGGCATCTCCGGCGCCAACCTTCATGACAGCCAGGCCCTCGAACCGCTCGTGCGCGGCATCCCACCGATCAGATCCCGGCGCGGTCCACGCCGTCGGCGCCCCGCCAAGCTTCACGCCGACAAAGCCTACGACAACCGTCACCTGCGGCAATGGCTCCGCCTACGCCACATAACACCGCGCATCGCCCGCAAGGGAGTTGAGACGTCACAGAAGCTGGGGCGCCACCGGTGGACCATCGAACGCACCATGGCCTGGCTCGCCGGCTGCCGACGTCTCCACCGTCGCTACGAGCGGCAGGCCATCCACTTCCTGGCCTTCACCAGCATCGCCTGCACCCTCATCTGCTACCGCAGACTCACCAATTGAGATGATCTCTTAGTCCCGGGTCGTTGACAGGGACTATCGGGGCTTCAATCTGTGCCTGGTTCTGGACATGGATCAGGGGTGCACGGCAGGGGAGCTCCTGCGTAGGGTTCCGGCGGCACGGGGGTGAAGCGTGCGGCTGTGTCGAATCGAGTGGATGCCGCAGGTCCGTGGGTGAGCCGAACCGGGTGGAGATCGCGTCCCGTGCCCGGCGCTTGCCGATGTCGGCTCGTTTGCAATGGCGTCGGGCCGTTTCCGGAGTGGTCGCCGGGGTCGTTCAGTGCAGGGGCCGACGGGTGGGTGGATCGGCAATTTCTTCCCGCAGGGAAAGGCGGCGGAGTACCGGGACGGGCTGCTCAAGCGCATCAAGAGCTGGGACGGCGACTCACCGCTGTTCATCGCGGGGCGGTCGACGCCTGGAGCTGGACGCCCAGCGATGGCGATGTCCCGGAGCTCGGCGAGCTGCTGGGGGACCCGTTCGAGATCGTCGAACTCGACGACTTCCCTGTCGGACCGTGGCGATGTCTTCTCCGACCTGCTGAACCGGGCCGGAAGCCGCGAAAGCCAGGGCCTCTCGGTGGGCCCGCCTACGCCGCTTCGTAGTGGTGGGCCCGACCGCCGCGCCACTTCACCCAGGCCGGGTCGTCGAGCAGCGTCTCCGCGTCCGGCAGCCCGGCCCGGAGCAGGAACTCGACGACTTCCATGTCGGAGTGCGCGAGGCCAAGTATCTGACCGTGCGCTGTCACCCTGCGCCCACCCGTACGCGAGGGGCGGTGCACGACTATCGGCGCGACGTCCATAGTTACAGGGTCATTCGAATGCCGGGCGCGTGCATCCGCTGGCCAGGCGTTTTTGCTGGAAGATAGAGTCAGAGCCCCGCTCGGCCCACCCCCCCCGGCCGGGCGGGGCTCGCCTTGTGCGCGGGCTCTCGCCATGGTTGTCCGCCGGAGGCGTCACCTGACGCTCTTGCTCTTGCACGTATTCACCGGCGGCGGGTAGCGGGGCGTACCGGCGGGCGGGCGTGGTCTTTCTGATCTCCTGCTCGCTGACCTCGCTGTTCGCGGGGGTTCCGGCATGGGCCGCCGCGGCACTGCTCCTGGTCGCGGCCGCATTCTCGCGTCGTGGGCGGCGGATCATCCGGAGGCCGCCTCGGAACCAGCGCTGTGACGGCTCCCGCCATGAGGGTCAGTCCAGCACGCCGAGCACCCCGTCGGGGTTGCAGTGCGGACACGCCGGCACCTGCTCCCACAGCGCGCGGCGCGCTTGGTCGTCCGTGACGCCTCGCGAACGGTTGCCGGCCATGTGGCAGCCGCCGACGTGCACGTACACAGGTGCGCGCCCGCCGAGCCCCATCTCGATCAGCCAGTCGGGGGCTGGTGGCAGGTTCCGTTCGCCGCGCTGTTTCTCGGCTTCCTGCCGCTCCGCCTCCGCGATCTTGCGGCGCACCCTGTCCAGAGACAGCACGAGCCACGTCTCCAGCGTGCGGAGCCTTGGCAGGTCGGGCGGCAGTTCGGACATGTGTTCGATTCTACGACGGTTTCCGGCCAGGCAGTACGCCCATTGAATGGCCCAAGCGTCGAGCCCGGAATTGCCCCACATGGGTGGGCCGATGCGAGCGTACCGTCATTGCCATGCCGAACTTGTTGCCGTCCGCCGGCCCTCAACGCACCCTCGCCCTGGCCCAGTTGAGCAACTCGCTGGGCGACGGCGCGTACTACGTCACCTCGGCGCTCTACTTCGCTCACGTCGTCGGCCTCGCGCCCGCCAGGATCGGCCTCGGCCTCACCGTCGCCTGGGCGGTCGGGTCAGCCGTCGGGGTCCCGCTCGGCCGGATCGCGGACCGCCGGGGCCCGCGTGGAACGGCGGTCCTGCTCGCCCTCGCGACCGGCGCCGCGGTCGCCTCCTTCCTGGCCGTACGCGATTTCCTTCCCTTCCTCGTGGCTGCCTGCCTCTACGCGAGCGCGCAGTCGGGACTCGCGGCCGCGCGCCAGGCGCTGCTCGCCGGTCTGGTGGCCAAGGAGGACCGCACGGGTGCGCTCGCCCACCTGCAGTCGACGCTCAACGCGGGTCTCGCGGTGGGCGCGGCGCTCGGCGGCCTCGCACTGTCCGCCGGGACGAAGTCGGCGTATCTGACGGTGTTCGCGATCGACGCCGTCAGTTTCGTCCTCTGCGCGCTCGTCCTGCTGCGGCTCCCGGCCGTCGCGCCGGCGCCGGCCGTCCGCGGGGCGAAACTCGAAGTCCTGCGAGACCGGCCCTACGCCGCCGTGACCCTCCTCAACACCGTTCTTCTCCTGCGGATGCCGCTGCTCAGCCTCGGGCTCCCGCTGTGGATCAACGAGCGCACCGACGCCCCCACGTGGCTCGTCTCCGCGCTCTTCATGCTCAACACCGGCGCGGTGATGCTCTTCCAGGTCCGCACGGCCCGCTCGGTCTCCGGCCTCCCCACAGCGACCCGCGCCATCCGCCGGTCAGGCGTGCTCATGCTCCTGGCCTGCGGTATCTTCGCCGCCTCGGCCACCGGCTCGGTCTGGGCCGCGGTCGCCGCCCTGGTCGGAGGATCGGTGCTCCTGGTCGCCGCCGAGATGCTCCAGTCGGCCGGATCCTGGCAGCTCGGCTTCGACCTGGCCCCGGCCGGGCGCATCGGCGAGTACCAGGGCTTCTTCGGTACGGGCGTCACGGTCGCCCGCACGCTCGGCCCGCTGCTGCTCACCGCGCTGCTGCTCGGGATGGGCACGCCGGGCTGGCTGCTGCTCGGCGGCCTGGTCCTGGCGGCGTCGTACGCACTGGGGCCGGTGGCGCGGTGGGCGGCGGAAACGCGCCAGCATCCGGCACCCGTACGGATTGCGGCTTCGACGGTGTGATCTCGACGCCGCGGACGGGTAGGCCCACAGCGTCCTGGGCGGCAAGCGTTGTTGACGCTCCGCCGCCGCGCAGTCTCCCGACCTGTCTCCCGAGCAGTCTCCCGAAAGGAGACCGGCCCCCGTGACCGAACTCGACTCGCCGATCCCGCGGTTCCACCTGGCCATGCCCGTGGACGACCTGCCCGCCGCCCGGCACTTCTACGGTGAGGTGCTCGGTCTTGAGCAGGGCCGCAGCGCCGACACATGGGTGGACTGGAATCTCCACGGCCACCAGTTCGTCACTCACCTCGCCCGCACCCGCGCCGAGCACATCCGCAACCCCGTCGACGGACACGACGTGCCCGTACCGCACTTCGGTCTGATCCTCACGATCCCTGTGTTCCAGGAGCTCGCCGACCGGCTCCGCGCCGCTGACACGAAGTTCGTCATCGAGCCCTACGTACGCTTCGCGGGCGAGCCCGGCGAGCAGTGGACGATGTTCCTGCTGGATCCGGCGGGCAACGCCCTGGAGTTCAAGGCGTTCGCCGACGACTCCCAGGTCTTCGCCGCCTGACCGCGCTATTCGGCGTCGCCGCCGGCCTTCGCCTTCACGTCCGCCTCTACGTCGTGCCTGGCGAGTCCCTCGTCCTTGGCGTACTCGGTGACGGCCTGCTGGACGTCGCGGGCCAGGTCCCGCCACGCGCGCCAGGCCGTCTCGTACGTCTGGGTCTGCGACTCGCTCAACGGCTCGAGCCCCGGTGGCCCGTAGCCGTCCCGGAGTCTCAGGACCTCGTGGTGTGCCGCGTTCGCGGCCTGCTGTCTCTCGACGAGTTCGTCGAAGGTGTGTGCCACGCAGCGGATCCTAGGTCGCCGTCGAGGCGATCCCGGTCAGCGCTCGCGCGGGTGACACGAATGCCGGAGGGGTGTGAGCGAAACGGGTCAGGGGCGGCGCCGTCCGGCGCCGCCCCTGACCCGTTTGGCGAGTTCCCTCAGGACTGGGGGCGCTTGCCGTGGTTCGCGGCGTGCTTGCGGCGAGCCTTCTTCTTGCGCCGTCGCTTCGAGGACATTGCTACCTCCCAGGTGTCGCTGTTCTTCGGTCCTGCCTGGATGAGCGGGCTGACCCAGACGATCATCCGGCCGCCTACCCAAGGGCGCGACCGGTAATGACGTGGCCCATGCCACCACTCCCGCCCCCCGTTTTGGCCGGGCGACGCGCCGCTGTGACGATCCGTCCTGCGGGCTGCCCCCTTCCTCGTGCGCGTTACCTAAACTGAATGCGAATTTGCCTAAAAGACTTAGGTAGCTGCATAATCGATTTCGTTGATTGGAGTGAAGGTTATGGTGCGTGTAGGGCTGACCAGGGAACGCCTGATCCGAGCCGGCGCCGAGCTGGCCGACGAGGTCGGGTTCGACAAGGTGACCGTCTCTGCGCTCGCGAGACAGTTCGACGTCAAGGTCGCGAGTCTGTACTCGCACCTGAAGAACTCCCAGGAACTCAAGACCGGGATCGCGCTGCTCGCCCTGGAGGAGCTCGCCGACCGGGGCGCCGCGGCGCTCGCCGGGCGTGCGGGCAAGGACGCCCTCGCCGCCTTCGCGAACGTCTACCGCGACTACGCCCGGGAACACCCCGGTCGCTACGCGGCAGCCCAGCTGCGGCTCGACCCGGAGACGGCGGCCGCCAGCGCCGGCGTCCGGCACGCACAGATGATGCGGGCGATCCTGCGCGGCTACGACCTCACGGAGCCGGACCAGACCCACGCGGTCCGGCTCCTTGGCAGCGTCTTCCACGGCTACGTCAGCCTGGAGATGCAGGGAGGCTTCAGCCACAGCGCACCCGACTCGCAGGAAAGCTGGTCGCGAATCCTCGACTCCCTCGACGCCACGCTGCGGAACTGGCCCGCGCCCTGACCGCGGACCCGTGCCGACCCGTATCGGTGCGCCCGAGCAGCCCCACAGGCGATATTGATCAACAGGTTGAGGCGATACACATGAACGACAGCTGGATCACTACTCCCGTCACCGCGGACCTCGTGCGTGGCGCGTACGAGTTGGAGCGCTCCGAGCACGGCGTGCTCCCGCACCGGCTGCCCGCGCGGGCCCGCGCGCAGTGCTCCGACGGACAACTGGCCATGGCCGAGGCCCAACCCTCCGGCGTACGGCTGGTGTTCCGCACCCGGGCCACCGTCATCGAACTGGACGCGCTGCGGACCAAGATGGCCTACAAGGGCGCTCCGCCCCGTCCGGACGGCCTGTACGACCTGCTGGTCGACGGCCGCCTGGCCGCGCAGGCCGGTGTCACCGGCGGCAATGTACAGATGGTGGACATGACCACAGGCACCAGGGAGACCCGGCCCGGACCCATCGGCACCGTGCGGTTCACCGGGCTGCCCGACCGCATGAAGGACGTCGAGATCTGGCTGCCGTACAACGAGATCACCGAGCTGGTCGCCCTGCGCGCCGATGCCCGGGTCGAGCGCATGCCGGACAGCGGGCGCAAGGTGTGGCTGCATCACGGCAGTTCGATCAGCCACGGCTCGGACGCCGCAAGCCCCAGCACGACGTGGCCGGCGCTGGCCGCCTCCCTCGGGGGCGTGGAGTTGATGAACCTCGGTCTGGGGGGCAGTGCCCTGCTCGACCCGTTCACCGCGCGTGCCCTACGGGACACCCTCGCGGACTTGATCAGCGTCAAGATCGGCATCAACATTGTCAATGCCGACCTGATGCGCCTGCGCGCGTTCTCCCCGGCGGTGCACGGTTTCCTCGACACGATCCGTGAGGGACACCCGACCGTGCCGCTGCTGGTCGTGTCGCCGATCTACTGCGCCATCCACGAGGACACTCCGGGCCCCAGCGCCCCGGACTTCAGCAACCTCAGTGCGGGCAGGCTGCAGTTCATGGCCGCTGGCAACCCGGCGGAGCGAGCAGCGGGGAAGCTCACGCTCAACGTCATCCGGGACGAGCTGGCGCGCGTCGTGAAGCAGCGGATTGAGGACGACCCGAACCTGTACTACCTCGACGGCCGCGACCTGTACGGCGAGGCGGACTTCGCCGAGCTGCCGCTGCCCGACCAGCTCCACCCGGACGCCGCCACCCACCGGCGCATGGGCGACCGCTTCAACAGCCTGGCCTTCGGCGCGGACGGTCCGTTCGCGTTCGCGGTGACCGAGCGTTCCTGAGGCTCGTGTCCCTGCCAGGCGTCGCGTGGTATCACCCCCTGCGCGCCGTGCCGAGCCTCTGGTCCGTCAGGCGCGTCAGGCGCGTCGCGACGCGCCTGACGGACAGGGCGACGGCGAACCCCGTCCGAGCGCGGCACTGGAAGCGTTGCTTCAGCATGTGGAACGGCCGCTGTAGGCGGCGACCGGCCCTGTGGCCTGCGATTATGCTGGGCGGCCTCTGAGGGGGAGGGCGAAGTGACAGCTGCGCGAATGATCATTGTGGTGGCGGTGACCTGGGTTGTTCTGACGGCGCTCCTCCTGGCGCCGTCGGCGCTTCCGGCCTCGTGGCAGTACTACGTCTACTCGCCGGCCAGCGTCGGCATGTGGATGCTCGCCATGCTGGTCGGGCCCGTGATCATGGTCATCCGGAGGTGGAACTGGATCAGGCACGGCTGACCGGGCCGGCGACCTTTCAGCCATCGCGTCGGCGGGCGGTTGGTACACCAATTCCCGGACCAATGCCCATGGTTTGACGGTCCGTATGCATAATGCTCGGCATGAAGAAGTTGATCTCCGCGGCCCGGGCCCTGTCGGCTCGGACGTGTCCTCGCCCGGATCCGTGATCAGGGGCTGACCGACTCAGGCCGGACAATCGGCGAGCCACGGGGGGCTCGCGACTCTTAGACGTGGAGACAGTTAATCGATGCGCCCCCGGACGCTGTTGCGGGCCCTGCTGACCGAGCGGGGCTGCGGCCACTTCGCTACGTTCGAAGAAGAGTTCACCCGGTCCGCCCAGCTCGCAGCCGCGAAACTGAACCGGCCCGACCTGGCGACGGTGACCGCCTCCCAGGCCACCTGGAAGCGCTGGCTCTCCGGCGACCAGATACCCCGCAGTGACGCCGGTGCCGTCCTTGAGTTCATGCTCGGTGTCGACGTCGAGACGCTGCTGCGGCCCGCGGTGGAGCGCGGCGTCGTACTGCCCCAGATCGCGCCCAATGCCGCGCGGGACGCGGCGCGGCTCCTGAACGCCATGTTCGACACGTCCTATCTGGACCCCATGGGCCGGGCCTCCGGCATGGAGGGCGTGTGGCACCTGGACGGCCAGCGGTTCTTCGACGGCACGTCCGTCGCCGTCCAGCTCTACGAAGCCGCCGAGCAGGACGGCCGTGTGGTCATCGGAGCCCATCACCACGCCCACATACGGGCCTTCACGCGGGCCACGCGCCGAGCGCTGCTCCTCGGCACACTCGGCGACGACGGCCTGTACGCGCTGGACGCCGCCCACGCCCGCCGGCAATTAGCGGTCACCGCCGAGACGATGCCGATCTCGACCCCGTACAAGATCGACGACCTCACGTACGGGCTGCTGTGGGCGATGCTGAATGTCGACGACAGCCTGCTGGCCAACGACCATGTGCTGCACGCCGAGCAGCAGACCCTGGAACCCCTGTGGGCGCAGCGGCGTTCGGCGGTCGCGCGGTCGGCCGTGCCGGAGCTCACCAACGTCGGCAGCGCCTGGCTCGGCATGTACTTCTGTGCCGAGCACATCATCCGGCGCCTCGACGAGGGCAGCTCGCCGCCGGTCTTCTGGACCCCGGTGCGGACGGGAGAGGAGGCCGCGGTGTGGCTGTTCTTCGCGTCCTGGACGCAGTTCCGCGACGCGCTTCAGGAGCGCCTCGCCGACGGCGAAGCCGCCCCCGAGCGGGTGTTCTGCATCCCCGAGGCGGAGGCCGGCGCGAGCCGGCGCTACGAGCGGATCCTGCTGTGGCTGGCCGTGGCCATGATGGAACGCGACGGGCAGACGATCTGGGTGTGCGCCGAGCCGGAGTACAAGCGCATCGACGGCTTCGTACTGGTTCCCGGACGCCGCGTCATCTCCGCCGACTGGCTGGGCGGCGAAGGTATCTGGCACGTCGACACCACCGACAGTCTGGCCGATGTCAGCGCCTACGCCCAGGTCGTCGACCACGCCCGCAGCCAGAGCGTCACCAAGGGCGACAGCTCGGAGGAGCGGCTGCGGTCGCTCGCCCGCCATCTCGACCTCGACTGGGGCTGGTTGGTGCGGCGCTGCCGCGAGCTGGGTGCGTACGGCATCGCCGGGATGCTGCGCCCGCGCAGCCGCCTCGTCTCCGTCGAGGAGCTCGAACGAGTACTGCGCTTCGCGGGCGGGTTCGGCGAGTGAGGGTCCCGGCGGGGCCGGGGACCGGGCCCGTGATCGGGCCCGGTCTGGCCGCCGGGGCGAGCAGGGTCGTTTGAGGGTCGTTGAGGGGTGAGTCCGCGGCCGGGGGGAGTGGCGCCTCACCCGGCTACCCGGCGGTAGGAGTGCCGGTCGGGCGCCGGTCTCACACCTGACAGGGAGAAACGACCCTGGAACGACCCTGGTTTCCCGTAGCTCCGCCCGGGCCGGACCGACAGAGTTGATGTTCGTCGCGGGGGCCGTTTTGCCACGCGACAGCCACCCTGGACAAGATGCACGCGAGTCACAACGAGCCTCCGTCACAAGGAGGTTCGGACGACCGCGGGCGCGGCCGACACGTACAAGGATGTCGGCGTGCCGGCGCTGCCCCCCGCTCGTCTTGAGGACGCCTATGTCTCACTACTCGTCGGACGCCACCGCATCCGGCGCCCACCGCAGCGGCCGGAGAGCCGGCAAGGCCGCTCCGGCCGACCTGAGGACCGAGCGTGGCCTGCGCCGGCGCACCACGATGCTCGGCATGGCCCCCGCCGGGACGGTGGCCGTCCTCGCGGGCGGAGCGTTCGCCGTCTCCGCGGCGGGCGGCTCGGGACCGCTGGTGTGGGGCGCGGGGGTCTCGGCAGGGGTGTGCTGCGCGGCGGTCCTCGCCGTCGCACGGCGGGCCGCGCACAGCACCGCCGACGCGCTCACCCGGCAGCGCGCCGAGAACGACGCGGCGGTCGGCGAGTGGATCAAGCATCTGACGTCGCTCGCCGCCGAAGGGCACCAGAGCATCGCCCGGACCGCGGAGCAACTGCGCAGCGGCGACCGCCCCGACGCCCCCGCGCCCGTCCCCGAGACGGCCGCGACGCACGCGTTCGGCGTGCTGGAGCAGCACCTGCGGCACTTCCAGCACACGGCGCAGACCGCCGTGATCCACGCGGGCACGCGCCAGCAGGTCGACGCCTTCGTCAACATCGCCCGGCGTCTGCAGCTCCTGGTGACGCGTGCGCTGAAGCAGCTCGACGACGCCGAGCGGGTCGTCGAGGACCCCGAGCACCTCGACCGGCTCTACACCATCGACCACCTCGTCACCCGCGTGCACCGCGCAGTGGAGAGCCTCGCGGTCCTCGGCGGCGCCGTGCCCCGCCACTTCAGCTCCCCGGTTCCGCTCGCCACGGTGCTGCGCCAGGCCGTCGCGGAGATCGAGCACTACCCGCGCGTCCGCGTGCTGCCGCCGCCGTCCGGTTACGAGGTCGTCGGCCACTCCGCCGTCGAGATCATCCACCTCATCGCCGAACTGGCAGAGAACGCCACCAAGTTCTCGCCGCCGCACACGCAGGTGATGATCCGCGCCCAGATGGCCGCCTCCGGCATGGTCGTGGAGATCGAGGACCGCGGCCTCGGCATGCCCGCCGAGGTGCGGGACGAGATGAACCGCCTCCTCGCCCAGCCCGAACTCTTCGACGTCGACCAGCAGTTGCAGGACGGCCGCACCGGGCTGTTCGTCGTCGCGAAGATAGCAAGGCGTCGCGGGCTCGCCGTACAGCTCCAGGACAACCTCTACGGAGGCGTCCAGGCGGTACTCGTCCTTTCGCACTCGGTGCTCAGCGAGTCCCGCGCCGGGAAGAAGGCGGCGGCGCAGAAGTCCGCGCCGGTGAAGGCCCCCGCCGAGCCGGAGCCGCCCCGCGCGCCCGCCCCGGTCGCGAGCCGCCGGGCGCAGCCGTTGCCCGCAGCTGTGGACCCCGCGAGGCTCCAAGCACCCCGGGAGGCCACGGCCGTGACCACGCAGCCGCCTCTTCCCCAGCGGCAGGTGCCTCCCGCGCCCGCCGCCCCCGCCGCGCCGGCCGAGGACCCCACAGGGCGCCCGGTCCTGGCGCAGCGGAACAAGGAACGCCGCTCACACCTCTCCCCCCAACTGCGCGAGCAGGGGCCGGCCGCCGACCACGGCGACGGCGAGTCGATCGACGCGGGCCTGCTTGCCCGCTTCACGGCGGGGCTGGAGCGGGCCGAGCAGGACGACGGGGCCACCCCCGCATCTCCGGTGGCACCCACTCAGCGCCAAGACTCCCAGGAGTACCGATGACCCAGCCATCATTCGACCAGGACCTGGACTGGCTGCTCGCCGACCTCGCCGCCAGGGTGCCCGCCGTGACGGGCGCGGTCCTGGCCTCAAGCGACGGCGTGATGCGCCACAGCCACGGTCTCGGCTACGACGACGCGGACCGGCTGAGCGCCATCACCACCGGCATGTGCTCGCTCGGCGGCGGACTCGGCACCATCCAGCGCGCGTTCGGCGGGGTCGAGCAGGTCATCGTGCAGGGCGAGGGCGGCTATCTGTTCGTCTCCCGCGCCGGCGTCAACGGCGTACTCGGTGTGCTGACCGACAAGAGCGCGGACGTCGGAGTGGTCGGCTACGAGATCGCGATGCTCGTGAAGAGCGTCAGAGGCCACCTCGGCACGCCCGCGCGCACCGCACCGGGGCCCACCGGCGCTCTGGTCGACTAACGGTGCCGGACTTCACCGACGAGCCCTGGCTGGCCGAGGACACCGCTCAGCTGCGGCTCTACGCACTGACCGGTGGCCGGACCCGCCCGGCCCGCGCCCTGGGACTCGTGTCCCGGGTGCGGGCTGCCCCCGGCCTCGCCCCCTCGACCTTGGACCGGCTCGGCCCCGAGAGCGCCCAGGTGCTCGAACTGTGCGGTCAGGAACCGCGGTCGGTCGCCGAGATCGCCGGCCGGCTGGGCGTCCCCGTACAGGTCACCAAGATCCTTCTGTCCGATCTGCTCGACTCCCACGTACTCGTTCCCGCGCTTCCCCCGCGAGAGGCGGACGGAAGCGACCCACTCCTCCTGGAGGCGGCACTTGAAGGCCTTCGAAGCCTCTGACGACATCCCCCTGACCGCGCTGAAGATACTCATCGCCGGCGGGTTCGGCGTGGGCAAGACGACCATGGTCGCCACGGTCAGCGAGATCGAACCGCTGACCACGGAGGAGATCCTCACCACGGCCAGCGCGGCCACCGACAGCCTGGTCGGCGTCGAGAACAAGACCACCACGACCGTGAGCATGGACTTCGGACGCATCACCCTGTGGCGCCAGCAGTTGCAGCTCCTGCTGTTCGGCACGCCCGGTCAGGACCGCTTCTGGTTCATGTGGGACGACCTTGCCCTCGGCTCCATCGGGGCGGTCGTCCTCGCCGACACCCGCCGTCTCGACGACTGCTTCAGCGCGGTCGAGTTCTTCGAGGACCGCGGCGTGCCCTTCGTCGTGGCCGTCAACGAGTTCGACACCGCCCACCGCTACACGGCGGAGGAGGTGCAGTCCGCGATCGAGCTGAACCCGGACGTCCCCGTCATCATGTTCGACGCGCGCGCTCCGTTCTCCACCCAGCAGGTCCTGATCAAGCTCGTCGAGTACGCGCTCACGCTGTCCCTGCGCTCCGCGCCGGCGTCCGAGCCCGCACTCGCGCCGCCCGCTCCGACCCCTTCACCTTCGTTGCCCACCTCCTTCGACGGGAACCCTCACCGTGCCCTTTGACGCAGAGACGGGGCTGCACATCGCAGCCCCCGACACCGAACTCGACGCGCGCGTCGGACGCCTCGCCCAGCTCGGCCTGGGCGACGCGGCCGCCGACCTCGACGCCCTCGCCTCGGAACTCGCCGAGGCGGCGGGAACCCCGTACGCGATGGTCAACCTCATCACCGACCAGCAGTTCTTCGCCGGACTGCACACGCCGCGGGGCCTGCCCAACACCCTTGGCCCGCAGGACGCGATGAGCGGGCCCGAGGTCGGTCGCGTGATGGCCCGCGACCACGGCTACTGCCCCGAGGTCATCAGCCGTCGGATCCCGCTCGTCCTGCCCGACGTGTACGCGGCGCCGCGGTTCGCCGGCAACCCGGTGGTCGACGAACTGGGCATCCGCGTGTACCTCGGGGCGCCGCTCATCGACGAGGAGACCGGCATCGCGCTCGGCACCGTCTGCGCGGTGGGCACCGAGCCCCGCGCCCTGGCTACGGCGCGCGGCTCCCTCGACCTGATCAAGAGGTTCCGCGACCAGGCCATGCAGCGCATCTACGAGCGTGCCGGGCAGCCCCGCCTCTGACGTCGCTACACGGCCGCCGCTTCGGGAACGTGCGGAGCGGCGAGCCGGCTCGACCAGTCACTGAGGGACGTGCCGAGCGCGACCTCCGCCAGCCTGTACAGCTGGATGTCGGACGTCCCGGCCGGGGCGTAGATGTGCGAGGCGTCCCGGGCGAACCGCTCGACGGGCCGGTCGGGGAACAGGCCGCACGCGGCGTGGATCTCCATCGCCGCCCGCGCCGAGTCGATGGCGGACTCCACGTTGAGGTACTTGGCGTTCATCAGCTCCGCGTCGCAGGCGATGCCCGAGTCCAGCAGATGCACGGCGTGATAGGCGGCCAGGCGGGCGGTCATCAGGCGTGACTGCATCTCGCCCAGCTTCTGACGAATCGTGGGCAGCGCGCTGAGCGGCTTGCCGTAGCGCAGCTGCTCGGAGGTGTAGCGGGTCGTCTCCTCCAGCAGCGCCTGATGGATGCCGAGCGACACGGCGGTCAGGTTCGGCCTGCCGTAGAGCACGCTGGAGGAGTACGCCACGTCGAGGCCCTGGCCCTCGTGGCCGAGAAGGTTCTCGGCGGGGACGCGGCACTCGTCGTAACGGATCTCGCCGAAGCTGAATCCGTGCAGGCCCATCGCGGGCCGGTGCGGGGCCAGCGAGAATCCGGGGCGGTCGGACTCGACGAGGAACGCGGACAGTCCGGTGGAGCCCTCGCCGGTGCGCACCACCACACCGTGCAGGTCGCCGACATGGCTGTTGCCGACGAAGACCTTGCGCCCGTTGAGGACGTACTCGTCGCCCTCGCGCCGCGCCGTCGACTCCATGCCGAGTACATGTCCGCCGGACTGGGGCTCGGTCACCGCGATCGTCGGAAGACAGTCGCCAGCCGCGACAGCCGGCAGCCATTTCAGCTTCTGCCGTTCACTGCCGAAGTGGATGATCTTGGCGACGCCCAGCTGCGAGGCCTGCACCATGGCGCCCATCGCGCCGCTGACGCGCGACAGTTCCTCGATGATGATCGTCTTCGCCAGATGGCCCATGCCCATGCCGCCGTAGCCCTGGTCGATGGTGACACCGAGCCAGCCCTCCTTGGCGATGAGCCGGGACAGTTCGTGCTCGACGGCCCGTGATGCCTCCATGTCCGCTGTCCGGGGAGCCACCTTCGCCTCGGCGAAGGCGCGGACCTCGGCCCGCAGTATTTTGTGACGCTCCGTCATGAAGTAGCCGTCCATCTGTAACCCTTCCTTACACGCAGGCCGCTTGGAACCCGGTCCCGCCCCGACGGGCACGTGGCCGGGCAGGCCATCTGGTGGACATACGAAAACGAGGAACAGGAAGACGTGCTGTTCGCGCACGGCCGATCGCGGTCCGGCCCGCCGCGCGAAGCGGCGAAGCCCTGCGGGGACCCTCCGGTCAGGAGGTGAATTGCGCGTTCGCTGGTGTGTGGCGGATCGCGGGCAGCCGCCGCCGACACCTCATCCGGAGGGCCTCCAGGACAGGAGGGACCGGGTGGGAGTGGGCGGGGGCGTTCCTGTGCGCTGGGCGCGGACCTTCGCGTCGACGGCGCGCACCTGGATCACGTATCGCCTCACTTCGCTCCCATGGTCGGGCCGGCACGTTCGATAGGCCACGGGGTGTGACCGCCGCCGGAAACAGTCGGACGGTCCCGCTCCTGAGTGCGTCGCTGCACCTCAGAGGAGGACCTGTCTCTACGGTGACGATCTAGCGGCCGGTTTTCACTACATGCCCGGGGTCGTTTCAGGGTCGTTTCTTTACGAGCGGACGCGGGGGCCCCGCTTTCTGACGGCGCTGACGGGAGCGGACGTGGGTCCACTAAAGGGGGTGCCGCTTTTGTGCATCGAGGTTCTGGGGGAGGCGGCTCATCGGTGGGGCTTGGCGCGGACGTGCATTCGTTCCCCCTGGCGCCCGAAGAGGCTGAGGAGTTCGACGGGCCGGCCGTCCGCGCTGCTGAACCAGTGCGGGACCCGGGTGTCGAACTCGGCGGCCTCGCCCGGGCCGAGGACCAGATCGTGCTCGGCGAGCACGAGCCGCAGCCGGCCGTCCAGCACATACAGCCACTCGTAGCCCTCGTGCGTACGGAGATCCGGCTCGCAGCCGCGGTCGGCGATGACCAGCTTGTACGCCTGAAGAGGGCCGGGCGAGCGCGTCAGGGGTACGAACGTGCCGCCGCTCGGCATCGGGCGGGGCGTCAGCCGGACCCGGGGATCGCCCACCTCGGGAGCGCCGACCAGCTCGTCCAGTGGCACGCCGTACGCGCCGGCCAGCGGCAGCAGCAGCTCAAGGCTGGGGCGGCGGTGTCCGGACTCAAGGCGTGAAAGGGTGCTCTTGGAGATGCCGGTCACCTCCGAGAGGGCCGCCAGGGTGAGACCATGCCGGTCGCGCAGTCGTCTCAATCGTGGGGCGACCTCGTCGAGTACCGCTTGATAGGGCGCTGGCTTGTCCACACCGTCCATATCGTCAACGTCATCAACGTCATCCACGTCGTCCATGCGGGCATTTCACCCGGCTGTCCCGGAAATGGCAACACGGATTGCCGTTCACGGGCGACGGGTGCACTCTCCTGGCCATGAGCACTCACAGCAATCCCGCGCAGAGCCACGGGCACGACCACACGCACGGTCACGGGCATGACCACGGTCCCGGCAGCACCGACATCGACTGGGAGGCCATGGCCGACACGCTGGAGAACAACGGCGATCTGCACCTCCCGGTCCTCAGGCGGACGGCGACCCGGCTCGCGGAACTGCTCGGCCCGGACAAGCAGGTCCGCCGCGTCCTCGACATCGGCAGCGGCCCGGGCGTGATGACCTGCGCGCTCGCCGAGGCATTCCCGGACGCCGAAGTCGTCGCGGTGGACGGCGCGCCCGCACTCCTCGACCGCGCTCTGGCCCGAGCCGAGCGGCTCGGACTCGGCGACAGGGTGACGATCCGGCATGCGGAGCTGCCCGGCGACCTGGAAGGCGGCGACGGGCACGCGGGCGGCGGTCTCCGCGAGGCCGATCTGATCTGGAGCAGCAAGGCCGTGCACCACATCGGTGATCAGCAGGGGGTACTGGACGCGCTCACCGGCGCGCTGCGGCCCGGCGGCATGCTCGCGGTCGCCGAGGGCGGACTGCCGATGCGCTGCCTCCCCCGCGACATCGGTATCGGCAAGCCGGGTCTCCAGGCGCGGCTCGACGCCCTGCAGGAGTACTGGTTCGAGCGGATGCGCTCCGAGCTGCCGGGCAGCACCAGCACGGTCGAGGACTGGCCCGCGATGCTCGCCGAGGCAGGGCTCACCGACGTCGGCAGCTTCACGTACCTGCTCGACCTGCCGGCGCCCCTGGGCGAGACGGCCCGCACGTTTTTGCACAACCAACTGACGCGGCTGCGCGACGTGATGAGCGAGTCCCTGGAAGCCGACGACCGCAAGACGCTCGACGTCCTGCTCGACGACTCGGCGCCGGAGAGCATCCTGCGACGCCCCGACGCGTTCGTGCTCTCGGCCACCACCGTCTTCGCGGGTGTGCGCCGGGCGTCGTGACGACCGGCGGGCGGGGTGCTCCGTCTGCGTGGAACGTGCGGGCTCGTTTGTGTGATGTGCCTGTGTGGCTGGCGTGATCCGCGTTCCCCGCTGTGCTTACCGTGGCCTCTCGTCGAGGGTTGGAGCGCGCATGCCCGAGCAGGAACTTGAAGTGGAGCAGCGGCGGGAACCGTCCGTGCCGTTGGGTGTCGGGGTGCGGCGGGCGACGCTGGACGACGGTCGCGTGGTGACCATCGTGTGCGAGGCGGGCCTGCCCCAGAACGAGGTGAACGCCATCGCCGCCCGCGTCGCCGAGTCGAGCCTGAAGCGCTGACACATCGACGTCGCAACGCCCCCGCTCTCCCGGCGCGGGGGCGTTGCGACGTACCCGGCAGAGGCACGTGGGGACACACCGGGCCGGAATCCGGCTGGTGGCCGCGGGAGGCGGCCACGACCATGGAGCGATGACGAGGATCCGTGAGGCTTCCCCCGGTGACGTCGACGCCATGGTCCGGCTGAGCGGCATGGTTCAGCGGCTGCACGCGCGGCACCGGCCGGACCTGTTCGTCGACGAGCCGTCGGAGGCAGGGACGGCGGAGCGCTTCCGGGGCTGGCTGAGGGACGAGGCCTCGACCCTCCTGGTCGCCGAGTCCGACGAGGGCGACGTGGTGGGGTACACGTTCTGCCGCGTCGAGAGGAGGGAGGGATCCCTGATCACCCTGCCCACCGCAGTGGTCTCCATGGAGCACCTGGCCGTGGACCCCGGCAGCGCTCGGAGCGGGGTCGGCGCGGCGCTGGTGGAAGCCGTCCGTGACGTGGGGCGCCGAGCCGGATGCCGGCGGCTGGTCGCGAGCGTGTGGGAGTTCAACGACGCGGCACGGCCGTTCTACCAGGCCATCGGGTTGCGTCCGATGCAGGTGCGGATGGACCAGCCGCTGTAGGGCGCCGCTCTGCGGGGACAGGGCCGGTGCCTCACCTCACCCGAGCAGGGGGGCGGGGCGGGAGATCAGCCACCTCTGGACGGCGAGCGCGACGGTGTCGTCAAGGGCGCTGAGCGCGTCGATGGCCTCCATGTCGTCGGGGTGGGGCGGGATCCCGGCGGTGGTGAGCGTGGCGTTCAGGCTGAGGCGGTGCCGGTCGCGGGAGGTCAGGCGCGTGGGGGCCGGCGGAACCAGGTCCAGGCGCTGTGCCGGGTCTGGCAGCGGGAGCAGGAAGTCGGCGCCCGCGTCCAGGTCGGGGGTCGGCAGGACGGTGGCAGGAGAGTTCATGGCACTTCCTCACGACGGTCGGTCTGTGTCGGTCTGTGTCGGTCATGAGGCTGCTGGGCCACCGGTTGGTTGCGTCCTGCCGGTCACTGCACCCGAACGCCGTAATCACCGTACAAAGGCGGACATCAACTGCCAATCGGAGAAGGCGCTTCCACCTGCGCTTTCACCTGCGTTGCCACCTGCGTTGCCACCTGCACCTCCGGCGATACGACACGTAGTTCGCTTCGCGCACCTGTCGCATTGGCCAAAGCGTCCTGCCGCTCTTGTACGGATCCGACGTTGAGTGCGCGGTCCGGGTGCCGCAGCATCCCCCGCAGCCTCGCGATCCACCGCGGGGTGTGGGACATCCAGGAGGACTCATGCGCGTGACGGCCCGTCAACTGTGCCGCCGCAAACCGCTGGAGAGCATGATCGATGAGGCGGAGGGCGAGGCCTCGGGGCCGGGCGGTCTGCGGCGCAGTATGGGGCTGACGCAGCTGACCCTGCTGGGGATCAGCTCCGTCGTCGGCACCGGCATCTTCTTCGTGCTCGGCACGGCGGTCCCCAAGGCGGGACCGGGCGTGGTGCTCTCCTTCGTCGTCGCGGCGGTGGTCGCGGGACTCGCCGCGCTGTGTTACGTCGAACTGGCCGGCGCGATCCAGGTGGCGGGCAGCACGTACTCGTACACCTACGCGTCCCTCGGTGAGCCGTCTTCTTCTCCTGCGTCGGTTTCGACACCGTCGCTCGCGGCGGTGCTCTACCTGGCGTTCGGCCGCCGCCACTCCGCCCTGCGGGTGCGGGGCGCTTCAGCGGAGGAAGCCGTCGTGACAACTACCTCTGCGCGAGCCTGAGTTCGAGCCACGCGGCAAGCCGGACCTCGGTCGTCGAGGTCGAGGCCGAAGAGTTCGCGTACCCGCCGCAGCCGGTAGCGCAGGGTGTTGGGATGCACCCGCAGACCGGCGGCGGCGCTCGCGACATCCCCGGTCGCGTCCAGCCAGGCCGTGACCGTCGCCGCGTAGTCGGTGCCCTGCTCCCCGTCGTGCGCCAGCAGTGCGGCGACCCCGGGCAGCCGCAGCCACGGCTCCCGGCGCAGCTCGTCGCCGAGCCGGTTCAGCAGGACCACATGCCGTACGTCCTCGGCGGTGGCCGTGGGCGCGTCGGCCCGGCCGCCGCCGGTGGCCCGGAGAATGTCGTCCGCCTCGCGCCGCAGCGCACCGGCCCGCAGCAGATCCGGGTACGCCCGCGTCACCACGGCCCGCACCGGAGTACCCAGCGCGGCCCGTACGGTCCCCAGCGCACCGTCCGCGAACCTCCGCGCGGCGGCGGGCGAGAGCGAGGTCAGCAACACGTACACCGCACGCGCCGACGCCGTCACCGTCGCCGACGGCAGGTGCGCCGCGCAGTACCGGACCAGGGACGACTCCAGGTGGGCGACGAGGGCGCTGCCCTCGTCCGGGGCGAACGCGGCCAGGCACACCTTCTCCCCCTGGCCGAGCCCGAGCCGGCCCGCTGCCTCGTCGGCCGCCGGCCCGTACCCCTCGAGGAGCGCCCGCAGGGTGTCCCGGCGCATGCGCTGCTCTGCCTCGGTCGCGTTCAGCGCGCGCAGCAGATGCGGGGCCGCCAGCCGCGCCGCGTCCCGCAGCGCCGACTCGGCCTGCTCCGACAGGCCGCCCTCCGGCTCGATCGCCCACAGAGTCCCGAGCGGCAGGGTCCCCGCACGCACCGCGACCGCCCCACGCGCCAGCTCGTCGCGCGCCCGGGGGAACCGCACCACGCCCTGCGCCGCCAGCACATCGCGGTACTGCTGCCGCTGGCCGGGGTCGTCAGGGACCCGCCGCTCCAGGATGCCGCGTTCGCGCAGGCTGTCGATGCGCTGGCCGGGGACGTTCGAGTAGGCGACGACATGCTGGTCCAGGTCTTCCACCGCGACCGAGCCGCCCACGACCGCGGCCACCGCGTCGGCCAGCGCGAAGAGTTCCTCGGTTCCGGCAGGGGCTGACGGGGACAGGTCACCCACTCCGTACGCCGCGAGGGCGCAGCCGATCTCCGCGTCCACGTACCGCCACGGCACAGCGTCGCCGGCGGCGAGGACCGCCACGGAACACCGCTCGGCCTCGGCCGTCAGCCGATCCGCCTCCTGCCCACGGCACTTGACCACCACCCCCGCGTAACCCTCCGCCGCCGCGCGCCGCAGCACGGTACCCGTACGCGGATCGGCCACGTCCGCGCCGACGAGCAGCAGCAGCGCCGAGGGGGCCGCGGGCAGCGGGTCGCCCGGGTCGTGGATGACCGTGCCGCGCACGGGGACGTCGAGGCCACCGGGTGCGGCGAGCGCGCGGAGCGGGCCGGTGGAGCCGACGAGCAGGCGCAAGGAGCCCGCGGCCCGGCCGTCGGGGATTGTCTGATCAGACAACGGGGGCCTCGATTCCTGGGTCAGGACGCCGGTGAAGGCGGCGGGGGAAGCCGTCAGCATAGGCCCATCGACCAGGGACAGGAGCCATCGCCCATGAGCGCCACGACCGCTGCCTCAGATATCGTCGGACTCTTCCCGAAGGGGACAAATCTTGCCCCGGACGGCGAGATGGTCGTCGGCGGATGCCGCCTCGACGACCTCGCCGAGCGCTTCGGCACCCCCGCCGTCATCGTCGACGAGGGTGCTCTCAGGGCCCGCGCACGCGCGTACGTGGACGCCCTGAAGCATCATTGGCCGCACGGACAAGTGGTCTTCGCGTCCAAGTCCTTCCCGTGCACCGCCGTCGTTCGGGTGATGGTCGAGGAAGGGCTCGGCGTGGACGTCGCCGGAGGCGGAGAACTCGTGGCCGCACTCGCCGCGGGGGCCGACCCGGCCCGGCTCGTCGTCCACGGCAACGCCAAGACCGACGAGGAACTCGCCATGGCGGTCGGCGCCGGAGCCGGCACGATCGTGATCGACAACTTCGACGACATCGACCGCCTGGAGAAGATCGTCACGGACGAGCAGCGCGTCCTGATCCGCGTCATCCCGGACGTCGAGGCCGACACCCACGAGGCGATGGCCACCGGCCACGCGGGTTCCAAGTTCGGCCTCTCCGTGCCCGACGCGGTGCGCGCCGCGGCCCGGCTGCGCGCCAGTGACCGGCTCCGCCTCGACGGCGTGCACGTCCACGTCGGCTCGCAGCTCCTCGACACCGCCCCGTTCGCCCGCGCCGTCGAGGCCATCGCCTCCCTCGGCGAGCTGGGCGAGCACGCGGTGTACGACCTGGGCGGCGGCCTGGGCGTCCGGTACACCTACGCGGACCAGGCGCCGACGGTCGACGAGTACGTCCGGACCCTGACCGAAGCGGCCCGCGCCCATCTCCCCGCGAACGCCCGGCTGATCATCGAGCCCGGACGGTCCCTGGTCGCCGAGTCGGCGCTCACCCTCTACCGCGCGGTCACCGTCAAGCGGGGCCGCCCACGCGCCCTCGTCGCCGTCGACGGCGGCATGGGCGACAACCTCGAACCCATGCTGTACGGCCAGCGTTTCGAGGCGACGGTCACCTCCCGCGTGGGCGGCGGGGAGCCTTGCGACCTGGTCGGCCGGCACTGCGAGTCGGGCGACACCCTCATCCGCGATGTACCGCTGCGCGCCCCGGCCGTCGGCGACCTGATCGCGGTACCGGTCACCGGCGCGTACTGCTACTCGATCTCCAACAACTACAACGGCGCCCGCCGCCCCCCGGTCGTCTTCTGCCGCGACGGCGAGGCCCGCGCGGTGGTCCGCCGCGAGACGTACGAGGACCTGCTGCGCCGGGACCAGTGATGGCGGCCCCTGGGGCGCCCGATGGGCTGATCGCCACAGGCGTGCGCAAGATTTTGATATCGACATGAAAATCAGCGACATCAACTGGCAAGAAGACGCGAGGAATGCGGGTGTCCGTGGCCGCGTTGCGTGCGCGATCGTGCGTGCCGCCTAACCTGGTGATCATGAGTGGCGAGAGAGATCTGCGGACCCTGTTGAGCGGCATGCGACCGGAGCTGAACCCAGGGCGCTACGTCTTCACCACCGTCGACGGCGCGATTCCGCCCGGCGTCACCCCCGTGGTGACCGTCGCCGAGAGGGAGGCCCTGACGCTGGTGGTCCCGCTGGAGGAGGCCCACGCGGCAGGGCTCGGCCAGGACTACGTGGCGGGGTGGATCACCCTGCGCGTCCACTCGGCGCTGGAGGCCGTGGGCCTGACCGCGGCCGTCGCCCAGGAACTCGCCGCCGCGGACCTGAGCTGCAACGTCGTGGCCGGGTTCCACCATGACCACCTCTTCGTCCCCCATGAGCGGGCGGAAGAGGCGGTGGCGCTGCTGGAAGACCTCGCGCGCCGGTCGGCCACCGCGTGACGAAGCCGGCTCGGGTCACCCGAGAACGCGACCCTCAAGTGCCGTACGCCACGCGGGCGGTGTCGGTTCCCGGGCCGGGGTGTCCCGTCGGCCGCCGCGGGCGAAGAAGTCCTCCAGGGGAAGGGTCGCCGCACCGACGGTGACCGCGTCGGGGCCCAGCTTGCCCAGTTCGATGGTGGCCTTTCCGGCTGGGTAGGACAGGGCGTACTTCGTGGTGTGCTTCCGGACGTCGTCGAGGAAGCGGGAGCCGAACTGGAGCCCGGCCCAGCCGCCGATCAGGATGCGCTCAGGCTGGAAGAGGTTGATCAGGTCGGACAGTCCGGCGCCCAGGTACTCGGCCGTCTTCGCCATCACCTCGTAGGCCACCGGGTCGGGCTCGGTCCCGTCCGTCGGGCACGCGGCGGCGAGCAGCGCCGTCAACTGGGTCTCCTCGTCGACTCCTTGGGGCGGCTGCCCGCCGGCCTCGCGCCACCGTTCCAGTACGGACGCGGCCCCCGCATACGCCTCCAGGCAGCCCGGCGCGCCGCACCGGCACGTCCGCCCGTCGGCCTGCACCGTCAGATGGCCCCACTCCAGGGCCCGCCCCCTGCCGTCCGCGAAGAGGCAGGCGCCGACCCCGGTGCCGAACAGGACGATCGCGGCGCTGCGCGCGCCGCGCCCGGCGCCGAACCACATCTCCGCCTGCCCGAGCGTCCTGGCGCCGTTGTCGATGAAGTACGGGACTGTGGACGGGAGTTGGGAGGAAGCGCGTAGCAGCGCCTCCAACGGGACCGCGTCCCAGCCGATTGTCTGGCAGTGGACAACGGCCCCGGAATCGGGGACCCGCTCGACGACACCGGGAACGCCGATCCCGATCCCGAGAAGGTCGTCCGCCGGCACGCCGGCCGCGGAGAGTACCTGCTCGATGCCGCTTCGGATGTGTTCCACGACAACGGCGACGTCGTAGCCGTCGCCCGTCAACGGGATGTCGACGCGGGCGAGTTCGGTGAGGGTCACGTCGAAGACCTCCACGCGGACGCGGGTCTCGCCGACGTCGATGCCTATCAGGCTGCCGCTGTGCGGGCTGACGCGGAGCAGGATGCGCGGCCGGCCGCCGTCGGAATCCAGACTGCCGGCCTCCTCCACAAGCCCGTCGGCGGCGAGTTCGGCCACCACGTTGCTGACGGATCCTGAACTCAGCCCCGTGAGCGGGCCGAGCGCCTGGCGGCTCGTCGGGCCGTCGAAATACAACTGTTGCAGTATCACTGCTCGGTTGGCCCTGCGCAGGTCACTCACCGTGCGTCTGCTCCGCCGATCCATCTGGGCTCCTTCCTGACCTGCGACAGACGCAAGGTACCCCTGCACAAACCCTTGACGCGACCTTTCCGCGCGGCTTAACTCACAGCCTAAATTAAGTCGTGGGTGACTTCAGGAACTGAACGCCGAGCGCTTCGGCCTGCAGACCCGCGCCCCGGCTTGGACGCTCCTGAGGAAGGGACACCTGGAGCCATGCAAAGAATTCGAGCACTCGCCAGCAGCGCGGTCGTCGTCTCCCTGCTGGCCGCCGCGACCGCCTGCGGCGGGGGTTCATCCGACGAGGGATCGAACGAGTCGCCCAAGACCCTGACCTACTGGGCGTCCAACCAGGGGCCGAACGTCGAGGCGGACAAGAAGATCCTCCAGCCCGAACTCGACAAGTTCGAGAAGCAGACCGGCATCAAGGTCAAGCTGGAGGTCGTCCCCTGGTCCGACCTGCTCACCCGCATCCTCACGGCGACCACCTCGGGTGAGGGCCCCGACGTCCTCAACATCGGCAACACCTGGTCGTCCTCGCTCCAGGCGACCGGCGCCCTCGTAGCGTGGGACCAGAAGAACTTCGACAAGGTCGGCGGCAAGGACCGCTTCGTGGAGTCGGCGCTCGGCTCGACCGGCGCGCAGGGCAAGGACCCGGCCGCGGTACCGCTCTACTCGATGGCGTACGCCCTGTACTACAACAAGGCGATGTTCAAGGAAGCCGGCATCACCGAGCCGCCGAAGACCTGGGACGAACTCACCGCGGACGGCGCGAAGATATCCAAGGGCGGCAAGTGGGGACTCGGCGCCGAGGGCTCCAACCTCTCCAACAACATCCACCAGGTGTTCGTCCTCGCCAAGCAGCACGGCGGCGACTTCTTCACCGCGGACGGCAAGGCCGACTTCACCAACGACGCAGCGGTCGCCGCCGTCAAGCAGTACGTCGGCATGATGGCCACGAACAAGATCATCGCGCCCGGCAACGCCGAGTACGCGAAGAACCAGTCCCTCAGCGACTTCTCCAAGGGCAGGACCGCCATGGTCCTGTGGCAGGCCGCGGCCACCACGTTCAAGTCGCAGGGCATGCAGGACGACGAGTGGGGCGTCGCCCCGGTGCCGGTCCAGTCGGGTGCGCCCGGCGCGGGCCAGGCCACCAACTCGATGGTGGCGGGCATCAACCTCGCCGTCTTCAAGAACACGAAGAACATCGACGGCTCCATGAAGTTCGTGAAGTTCATGACCAGCGACGCCGAGCAGAAGCTGCTCTGCAAGACCTACGGCTCCATCCCACCGGTCAAGGCCGCCCAGAGCGACCCGGCGTTCGACCGGCCCGAGCTCAAGGTGCTGCGCGAGACCCTCGCGACCAGCGCCACCGCGCTGCCCCAGGTGTCGGACGAGTCCCAGTTCGAGACCTCGGTCGGCACCGCCGTCAAGAACCTCTTCGCCCAGGCGGCGAACGGCAAGAAGCTCTCCACGGCTGACGTCAAGGCCGAGCTGACCAAGGCGCAGCAGCAGATGGCCAGTCAGTGAGTGATGCGCCCATGACCACCATCGTGAACTCCCCGAAAGGGGATCCGGCGGTGCGTGAGGACACCCCCGGGGCGACGCGCAAGCCGCGCCGCCCCGGGCGCATCCGCCGCCTGGGACTTCCGTACCTGCTGTTGCTCCCCGCGCTGCTGCTCGAGATCCTCGTACACCTGCTGCCGATCGCCATCGGATTCTTCATGGCGTTCAAGGAGCTGACCCAGCTCTACCTGCGGGACTGGGGCGCCGCTCCCTGGGCCGGCCTCGGCAACTTCGACATGGCCGTCGACTTCAACGAACCCGTCGGAAAGGCCCTGCTCCACTCGTTCTGGATCACCTGCGTCTTCACGCTCATGTCGGTCGGCCTGTGCTGGCTCCTCGGCACGGCGGCGGCCGTCTTCATGCAGGAGACGTTCACCGGCCGTGGCTTCCTGCGGACCCTGTTCCTGGTGCCGTACGCGCTGCCCGTCTACGCGGCCGTGATCACCTGGGCGTTCATTTTCCAAAGGGACAACGGCCTGGTCAACCACGTACTCCACGATCAGCTCGGACTCGCCGACGGGCATCCCTTCTGGCTCATCGGCGACAACAGTTTCTTCGCACTGCTGACCGTCTCGGTGTGGAAGGGCTGGCCGTTCGCGTTCCTGATCGTGATGGCCGGGCTCCAGAACATCCCCAAGGAGCTCTACGAGGCCGCCGCCATGGACGGCGCGGGCATCTGGCAGCAGATCCGGCGCATCACCCTTCCCTCGCTGCGCCCGGTCAACCAGGTACTCGTACTCGTCCTGTTCCTGTGGACGTTCAACGACTTCAACACACCGTTCGTGCTGTTCGGGCGGGCGGCGCCCGATGCGGCCGACCTCATCTCCGTGCACATCTACCAGTCGTCCTTCGCCACCTGGAACTTCGGCACCGGCGCGGCCATGTCCGTACTCCTGCTGCTGTTCCTGCTCCTGGTGACGGGGATCTACCTGGTGCTCACCTCACGAGGGAGGAAGGTCTCCCATGGCTAGCCCCACCGTCCCCCGCGGCGCTCCGCGCTCGCCGATGGCGTCCCCGCGCTCCTTCATCTGGTCCCGCCGGATCTTCCTGTCCCTGCTCACGGGTTTCGTCCTGCTGCCCGTCTACGTCATGATCTCCAGTTCGCTCAAACCGCTGGAGGACGTGTCGGGCAAGTTCCGCTGGATGCCCAGCGGGCTCACCATCCAGCCCTACTTCGACATCTGGAAGACCGTCCCGCTGGCGAAGTACTTCTGGAACTCGCTGATCGTGGCAGGCGCCGCCACGGTCTGCTCGGTCGTGATCGCCGTCTTCGCCGCCTACGCGGTCAGCCGCTACCAGTTCCGCGGCAAGCGCGTCTTCACGGTGACGGTCCTGTCGACGCAGATGTTCCCCGGCATCCTCTTCCTGCTGCCGCTGTTCCTCATCTACGTCAACATCGGCCAGTCCACCGGGATCGCCCTGTTCGGCTCGCGCGGCGGACTGATCCTCACCTATCTCACGTTCTCCCTGCCCTTCTCGATCTGGATGCTCATCGGGTACTTCGAATCGGTCCCCAGGGACCTGGACGAGGCCGCGATGGTGGACGGCTGCGGACCGCTCAAGGCGCTGTTCCGCGTCGTCGTCCCGGCGGCGATCCCCGGCATCGTCGCGGTCGCCGTGTACGCCTTCATGACCGCCTGGGGAGAAGTGCTCTTCGCGTCCGTCCTGACGACCGACGCCACCCGCACCCTCGCCGTCGGCCTCCAGAACTACTCCACCCAGAACGACGTGTACTGGAACCAGATCATGGCCGCCTCACTCGTCGTGAGCATCCCCGTGGTCGCCGGATTCCTGCTGCTCCAGCGCTACCTCGTCGCCGGTCTGACCGCCGGGGCGGTGAAGTGAGCAGTACACCGGACCGCGCCGCCGGCTCCTCGCCCGAAAGGACGTCAGTGTCCAAGCCCATCGACTTCGCCGCTCTCCCGAAGGACTTCGCCTGGGGCACGGCCACGTCCGCCTACCAGATCGAGGGAGCCGTCGCCGAGGACGGCCGCGCACCCTCCATCTGGGACACCTTCTCGCACACCCCCGGCAAGGTGGCAGGCGACGACCACGGGGACGTGGCCTGCGACCACTACCACCGCTGGCGCGAGGACATCGCGCTGATGAAGGAACTCGGCACCAACGCCTACCGGCTCTCGCTGGCGTGGCCGCGGATCGTGCCCGGCGGCGACGGCCCCGTCAACGCCAAGGGCCTCGACTTCTACGATCAGTTGATCGACGGCCTCCTCGAAGCCGGCATCGAGCCGTCCGTCACCCTCTACCACTGGGACCTCCCGCAGACCCTGCAGGACCGGGGTGGCTGGCCCGAGCGCGACACGGCGAAGCACTTCGCCGACTACGCCACCGTCGTCGCCGAACGCTTCGGCGACCGCGTCACCCAGTGGGCCACCCTCAACGAACCTCTGTGCTCGGCCTGGATCGGCCACCTCGAAGGCCGCATGGCCCCCGGCATCACCGACCTCACCGCCGCCGTCCGCGCCTCCTACCACCTGCTGCTCGGCCACGGCCTCGCCACCCAGGCGATCCGCGGCGCGGCACCCGACGCGCGCGTCGGCATCGTCAACAACCTCTCCACCGTCAAGGCCGCCACCGATCGGCCCGAGGACGTCGCAGCCGCCCACCGCATGGACGGCCACACCAACCGCTGGTGGCTCGACCCCGTCCACGGCCGCGGCTTCCCCGCCGACATGCGCGACGTCTACGGGGTCGAACTGCCCGAACATCCAGGGGACTTGGAGACAATCGCCGCCCCGCTCGACTGGCTCGGCCTGAACTACTACATGCCGGCCGTCGTCGCCGACGACCCCACAGGACCCGCCCCGCACGCCCGCGAGGTGCACCGCCTCGGCGTTCCGCGCACCGGCATGGACTGGGAGATCGACGCGAGCGGCATCGAGACCCTGCTCCTGCGCCTCACCCACGAGTACGGCGCCCGCAAGCTCTACGTCACCGAGAACGGCTCCGCCTTCCCCGACGTCGTACGGCCCGACGGATCCGTCGACGACCCCGGACGCACCGAGTACCTGGAGGGCCACCTCGCGGCCTGCGCCTCCGCCGCCCGCAAGGGGGCACCGCTCGCGGGATACTACGCCTGGTCCCTCCTGGACAACTTCGAGTGGGCCTACGGCTACGACAAGCGCTTCGGCCTCGTCCACGTCGACTACAAGACGCAGCGACGCACCATCAAGGGCAGCGGCCACCGCTACGCGGACATCGTCCGCAGGCACCGGCAGGGGAGAGGACTCGGGGGCAATGCGGCCTGACGCGTTCCTGCGGCTTTTGCGCCCGTACGCCCACGCATGTCCGCTTGAATGCGTGCGGTATCGCCTACAGCATGGTCGGGCTGACGAAGCTCGAGGGCGCGGCGCACAGGCCGCGAGGAAGGTTTCCCCATTTCTGGAGCGGGCGAGAACCGGAATTTCTGGGGGCGGCGCGCTGCACGACGGCGCGCACTCCTCGGCGCGCTGAGCGGACTGCTGGCTGGTTACGCGGCCCTGGCCGCCGCCGAACTGGCGGCGGCCGTCACCCGTCCCCAGGCGAGCCCTGTGGTGGCGGTGGGAGGCGCGGCGATCGACCGCACGCCGACCGCCGTCAAGGACTGGGCGATCCGGAATTTCGGCACGAGTGACAAGCTCGTCCTGCAGCTCGGCATCGTCGCCGTGCTGGCCCTCCTCGCGGTGGTCCTGGGACTCGTCGCCGCCCGCCACCGCCGCGCCGGATCGGCCGGCGTCCTGATCTTCGGCGTGATCGGCGCACTCGCGGCCACCACGCGCCCCGACTCGACGAGCATGGCCGACGCCGCGCCGTCCGTCGTCGGCGCACTGGTGGGTGCCTGGCTCCTGTACGCGCTCACCGGCCCGGCGCGGACCACGCTGACCGAGGAGCCGCCCGAGGGCAGCACCGAACCCGGATGGGACCGGCGAGGGTTCATCACACGCGCGACGACCGCCGCCGTCGTCTCCACCGCCGCCGCACTGCTGGCCCGGGCCTCGCGCGGCACGCAGGACGAGAACGCCGTGGGCTCACGCAACGGCGTCAAGCTGCCCGTTCCGGCGTCACCCGGCAAACCCACCCCGGCGGGCGCCCAGTTGGCGATCCCCGGCATCGGCGCGTTCACCACACCGAACAAGGACTTCTACCGGGTCGACACCGCGCTGGTGGTCCCCATGGTGGACGCCATGAAATGGCGGCTGCGGATCCACGGCAAGGGTGTCACCCGCCCCGTCACCCTGACCTTCGACGACCTGCTGCGAAGGCCGCTCATCGAGCGTGCCATCACCCTCGCCTGCGTATCGAACGAGGTCGGCGGCGCCCTGATCGGCAACGCCCGCTGGATCGGCGTACGCCTCGCCGACGTGCTCGCCGACAACGGCGTCAGACCCCCGTCGAAGGGCGGCCCCGCGGACCAGCTGGTCGCCCGCTCCGTCGACGGCATGACGATCGGCAGCCCTGTAGAGGACATCATGGACGGGCGCGACTCGATGCTGGCTCTGGGGATGAACGGTCAGCCCCTGCCGTTCGCCCACGGCTTCCCTGTGCGCATGCTCGTCCCGGGTCTGTACGGCTACGTGTCGGCCTGCAAGTGGATCGAGGACATCGAGCTCACCACCTTCGCCGACTACGACGCGTACTGGGTGAAGCGGAGCTGGGCCCAGCAGGCGCCCATCAAGACGGAGTCCCGCATCGACACCCCCAAGCCCTTCGTGAACCGCAAGGCGGGCACGGTCATGGTCGCGGGGGTGGCCTGGGCGCAGCATCGGGGGATCGAGAACGTCGAGGTCCGTGTCGACGACGGGCCGTGGGAGCGGGCCACGCTCGCGGCGGAGGACACCCGCGACACCTGGCGCCAGTGGTCCTATCCCTGGCAGGCGACCCCGGGAGGGCACCGCCTGACGGTCCGCGCGACCGATGGCACAGGCCGGACCCAGACGGCGCAGCGCGCCGACCCCGTACCGGACGGGGCGAGCGGATACCACTCGATTCAGGTGGAGATCGGCTGACGGCGGAGCAGGGCGACGGGCCGTGGTCCGTCGCCCTGCACCGGTGGGATCAGGGGTACGAGACCACGGTCGAGGGCACCGTGGACGTGCCGGACGTGGCGGCGCCGATGTCGTTGATGACGTGCTCGTACTGGCCCTGGCCACCCAGGGACACGACGAGCAGGTCGTGGAACTTCACCCCCGACGTGTTGGGCGCCGCGAAGCCGTGGTCCTGGCGGATGGTGTTGTCCGACGTGTAGTTGCAGTAGCTGCCGAGTCCCCAACCCTCGTGCGTGGTCACGGAGTCGGCGACCTTGTACGCGGCGAATCCCTTGACGTTGCCGTCCTGGACGGCGGCCTGGTTCGGGGCGTCGTACGCCTTCTCGTTCTGGAAGAAGATCGTACGGCCGCGCTGGCCGGCCCAGTACACGTCGTACTTGTTGAAGTGCTCGACGAACAGGCCGGTGGCCAGCACGTCGTCGCCGTTGACGCGCACGCCGTAGTCGGCGCGGTTGGTCTCCCAGCCGACGCCGTCACCGTGGTCGGCGCGCCAGACCCAGGTGTGGTCGATGATCGTGTGCCGGCTGTTGACGACGATGCTGGTGGTTGCCTTGCCGGGGCCCGCGCCGCCGATCCGCACGAAGACGTCCTGGACGGTGATGGGGTTGGCCGAGTGGTCGGCGGACGCTCCGGAGGCCCCGACTTCCAGCAGCGTCTGCGAGTTGACCGCGCCCGCGTCGATCAGGAACCCGGCCAGGCGCACACCGTCGACGTCGGCGACCTTCACCGCCGTGACGCCGTTGTCCGGGATGAGGGTGGCGTAACCGAGGCCGAGGACCACGGCGTTGGCGCGCTTCACCTCTATCGCCGCGTCGAGGTGGTAGATCCCGGGCGTGAGAAGGAGGTTGAGGCCCTGGTCGAGCGCCGCGTTGAGGGTGGCGGCGGTGACACCGGGCTTCGCCACGTAGAACTGGGTGAGCGCGAGCGAGGTGCCCCGAGGTGTGCCGCTGCCCCAGGTGGTGCCGCGCGCGTCGGTGCGCTTCTCGGGCAGGAAGATCTTGTAGTCGGAGCCGTCGAGGTACAGGAAGGGCTTCTCACGGGACACCGGCGTGGTGTTGAGCGTGGTGTACGGCGGGTCCGGGAAGCTCTGGGCGGGGGCGCCCTCGACGCCGGAGAACACCATGTTCCAGACGGCGTTGGTCCAGCCGCCGACGGAACTGTCGCGGGTGTACCACTGCTGCTGCGAGTACGGCCCGACGGTGCCGTCGATGCGGCTGTCGGCGATGTAGCCGCCGCTGGCCCAGCCGTAGCCGTCGGGGGCGAGGTTGAGGCCGCCCCTCACGTGCATACGGCGGAACGGCGCGGCCTGGGCGACTGCCCAGCGATTGGTGCCGTTGACGGGGGTGAGGGCGAGGTTCTCGGCGGAGCGCCAGAAGTTCTGGGTGGCGTTCCCGTTGAACCAGCCGGCGTCGACCGTGACATCGCCGTTGATCGAGGTGTCGTCGGGGGACAGGCCGAGGCCGGCGATCGAGGTGTAGAAGCCGAGTTGGGCGTTGAGCCCGTTGTATGTGCCGGGCTTGAAGAGGAACGCGTAGCGGCCGGAGCCGAACTGTGCGGACTCCTGCTGCTTGAAGATCTCGTCCAGCCTGGCCTGGATGCCAGGGGTGGAGGGGTCGAACACGATCACGTTCGGGCCCAGGTCACCGCCGCCGGGCAGCGGGTCGGCGGCGGGCGCCGCGGAGGCGGCGTTCCCGAGTGCGAGGAGGCCCGGAACGGTGGCCGCGGTGGCCGCCATGACGCCGAGAACAGTCCGGCGCGAGGGATTCGTGGGGGGTGTGAGCATAGGGCGACTCTCCTAGTTCAGTAAATGAACGAATGTGGGGGGTGGGAGCGCTCTCTTGCGGTCGAATGCTTCATCTGTGTGAACGATGCGTCAAGACTTAAATCCAGAATCATTGAAATTGGGGGCGGGCGTGCTGCTGTTGGGGCTCGCGTCGAGTCGCCCCGCCGCCCTCGGGGGTCCAACACCCTTTGAACAAAGAGGTGTTGGCCGTCTCTTGACAGTCTCGCGCCGGCGGGGCGTCGCAGGGTGGCGACCGTGGCGGGGCCGCTGGACGTTCCGGCGGGCCAGGAGCGGCTGGTGGGGTTCCGCGACGGGATGGAGCGCGGCGGTGTCCCTTACGTGCCGATCGCCGAAGATGGCTTCACTCTCGACACCGGGGCGGCCGCGATGGGTCGGCTGCTCGGCCGGCGCCCCGACTTCGACGCCCGGTCAGTCCTGTGCCGGGGTGAGGAACACCGAGCGCAGTTTGAGGTAGTCGGTGGCCGGCCGGCCGTGCGGACGCAGTGTCCAGGAGTCCCCTTCGCAGTCGGGCCCGGTGAAGACCAGGGCCCACTCGTCCGTGTCGTTGTGCGGAACGAAGACGAGCCTGTGCCGCGTGGGGAGGCCGATCAGACGGTGGCCATGGCCGGTTCGTCCGTCCTCGTGTTCACCTAGACAGCCTCGAGCATGCCGGTCTTGTGGCCGTCCGGGTCGACGACGTCGTAGGAGCGCCACTCACGGATATCAGCGGCCTGCATCAGGGTGGAGCCCCTCTGTGTCAGGCGAACATGCCTGTTCTGAGCTTGGTGAGGGTGCGGGTCAGGAGCCGGGAGACGTGCATCTGGGACACGCCGATCTCGGCGCCGATCTCCGACTGGGTCATCTCCTGGCCGAACCGCATCTCGAGGATGCGGCGCTCGCGGCCGTCGAGCTGTTCCAGGAGCGGCGCCAGCGCGTGGAGGTCCTCCACCGTCTCGATGGCAGGATCGGGCTCGCCGAGTACGTCGGCGAACGTCCTCGACGCGTCGGTCCGGCGCTCGCCGGGTTCGCTCGGCATGTCGATGGACCCCGCGGTGTAACCGTTCGAGGCGACCATGCCCTCGATGACCTCGTCCTCGCTGAGCTCCAGGTGCTCGGCGAGCTCCTTGGGCGTCGGTTCGTGGTCCAGGACCGTGGACAGCTCGTCCTTGCCCTTGGCCAGGTCTACGCGCAACTCCTGGAGGCGGCGCGGCACATGGACGGCCCAGCTGGTGTCACGGAAGAAGCGCTTGATCTCGCCGACGATGTAGGGGACGGCGAAGGAGGTGAACTGGACCTCGCGCGACAGGTCGAACCGGTCGATCGCCTTGATCAGGCCGATGGTCCCGACCTGCACGATGTCCTCCATCTCGCCACTGCCACGGTGGCGGAAGCGGGACGCAGCGAACTGGACCAGGGACAGGTTCATCTCGATGAGCGTGTTACGGGCGTACTGGAAGTCCGCGGTCCCCTCTTCGAGTACCAGGAGCTGCTCGAAGAACACCATGGAGAGATCACGGGCGTCCTTGGGCGCGACCTTGCCGGCGTCTTCGACCCACGGAAGCTCATCCGCGCCGATGGCCGCGTCGGCGACGTGCGCCGTCGTGGCCTGCGCCCGCGCCTCTTCATGAGGGTGCACCGAAGCTGCCGTCATGTCCCTGCCTTTCGTGTAGGCCCCGTCCAGAGCGTGTGCCCCCGTCCGCTCCGGTCATGCCTCTCGCCGCCGGAAGCGGCCGGGACCTGCCGGGACTTGGCCTATCCCTGTCCCAGACAGGCGTGGGTCATCTGCTCGGTGAAGTAGTCGCCGTCCTTGGGCCGCCCAGGGGCCCTTCGATTCGGCTGGTGCGCGGGTTCCAGGTGGGGGATGTGCTTGGAGCAGTGGACGTAGGCCTCCTGGACGGTGACGTATATCCACATCTCGGCCTGCCGCCCCGGGGCCGAATCTCTCGGCAGTGTGGGGCAGATGGCCCGTAGCTCCCGATCGCCCATCAGTTGGGCCGATCCGTTCACATGCAGACCTATGTGATCACGGGTGAAGTCGATGAAGAGCAGGCCCATATGGGGGTTCTCGGTGATGTTGCCCGCGCTGGCCATGACTCCGTTGCCCCGGTACTCCGGGTAGGCGAGGTGGAGGTCGTCCAGAACGGCGACGAACCCTGGTGGGCCCGCCCGGAAGCTGGCATCGCAGTGGCCACGTGCGTTCGCCGTGGACAGGAACACCATGGTCTGCCGGGCGATGAACTCATTCATGGCCTGAGTCAGATGCGGCCGGACCTGACGGTCGTAGAAGTCATCGGCGCGCTCGCTCGTCCCCATGTGGGCCTGCAGGGCGCGTTCACCCGGGGAAGGCGCGGGGCCGGGGGTGCTGGGGCGGAGGTGCATGCAGTGATCACGTCGCAATCGCCGGGGGTGGGCAACGAGCGAGCGTGGCGCCCACTCGAACTGTGGGGCCACGCTAGGCCATTGGCGTTTCCCGGATGCGACGGTTCCGCCAGGAACAGGCGTCGACCGGGGCTATGCGGCGATCACGGCGGCGCCGGCCCGGCCTCCGTCGACGTCCACGACCGTGCCGTGGACGAACGCCGACTCGTCCGAGGCCAGCCAGACCGCGGCGTGCGCGATGGCATCGGGCGTTCCGACCGCGCCGAACGGCGTGCCCTTCATCATGATTTCGCCCGGATGCGGCTCGCCGCCCTCGGTCGCCCGGGAGACGATCACGCCGGGCGAGATCGCGTTCACCCGCACTCCCTGCGGACCGAACTCCGCCGCCCACGCGCGCGTGAGCGTCTCCACGGCTCCCTTGGTGGAGCTGTACAGCGACCCCACAGGAATACCCAGGCGTGCGATCCACGAGCCGAGATTGATGATGACTCCGCCACCGTCGCGCGCCATGTCGGGGGCGACCGTCGCGGTCAGGAAGAACGGCGCCTTCACGTTCACCGCGTAGACCTGGTCGAAGGTCTTCTCGTCCGTCGTGGTGGTGGTCCCGGGCGGGTAGATGCCCGCGTTGTTGACCAGGATGTCGAGGCGCCCGCCCAGCACCGCACGGGCCTGCTCCACGAGGCGGCGGGAGGCGTCCGCGCTGCCGTCGAGGTCGGCCTCGACGAAGTCGGCCCGCCCGCCGGCCGCACGGATGTCCTCGACCACGCGCCGACCGCGCTCCGGATTGCGCCCCGATACGACGACGTGGGCCCCCTCGGCGGCGAACGCCTCGGCGATCGCCTTTCCGATGTTGCTGGTTGACCCAGTGACGAGTGCGGTCTTGTCCTGCAGTCGTCCACTCATGGCCGGCTCTCCTCAGTCTCGGTACTCCCGCTCGCGGAGCCGGTCGTGAACACCGCCCCGACCCGGCCCGGCGGTCCGTTGATCCGGACCGCACGACCGACTGTGCGCCGATGAAAATGGACCCGCAAGTCCAGTTTCCGCAAGGGTGCCCCGCCTACGCCTTGACCTCCGCAGGAGCGGCAGCCGGTTCGGTGCCCGCTTCGACGGGCGTGGCGCGTACGGCCGGGATGACCGCCGCGATCAGCGCGGCCACGAGGGCGACGCCTCCACCGACCATCAGCGCCGTACGGAAACCGGCCTCGGAGCTGAAGCTGTAGCCGCCCATGGTGGTCGTCATCTGGGAAAGGATCACGCCGATCACCGCGGCGCCGACCGAGGTGCCGAGGGAGCGCATGAGCGTGTTGAAACCGTTGGCGGCAGCCGTCTCCGAGAGCGGCACCGAGCTCATGATGAGCGCCGGCATGGAACCGTAGGCGAGACCGACACCGCTGTTGATGACCATGCACACGACCATGAGCGCCAGGCCGGAGCCCATCAGCGCGAGCGACAGACCATATCCGGCAGCGATCACCAGGACACCGAAGATGAGCGTGAACTTCGGGCCGCGGGCATCGGTGAGCTTCCCGCCGAGCGGGGAGACGATCATCATCATGATGCCGCCGGGCGCCATCCACAGGCCCGCCGCGAGCATCGACTGCCCCAGGCCGTAACCGGTGGCCTCGGGGAACTGCAGCAGCTGCGGGATCACGAGCATGCTCGCGTACATACCGAAACCGACGAAGACCGAGGCGACGTTCGTGAACAGCACGCGAGGCCGGGCGGTGGTGCGCAGGTCGATCAGCGGGTCCCGGGTGCGCGTCTCCCACCAGCCCCAGCCCAGCAGTACGAGGACGGCCGCGGCGAAGAGTACGAGCGTCGTCGCCGAGCCCCAGCCCCACTCCGCGCCCTTGGACACCGCGAGGAGGAGGCAGACCAGGCCGACGCCGAGGCCGAGCGCGCCGGGTACGTCGAAGCGCTGACCCTTGGCGCTCGCCGGGACGTCGGGGATGAGGAACCAGATCAGCGCGGCGATCAGTATGGCGAGCACGGCCGAACCCCAGAACAGTACGCGCCAGTTGGCGTACTGGGCCACCGCGGCGGCGATGGGAAGGCCGAGGCCGCCGCCGATGCCCATGGACGCGCTGACCAGGGCGATCGAGGAGCTGAGCTTCTCCTTCGCCACCACGTCCCTGAGGAGGGCGATGCCCAGCGGCACCATGCCCATCCCCATGCCCTGCAGGCCGCGGCCGACGATCATCGGCACTACGGACGACGACAGCGCACACATCACGGAACCCGCCATGAGCGGGACCGAGCACGCGAGCAGCATGCGGCGCTTGCCGACCAGGTCGCCGAGACGGCCGGTGACCGGCACGCATACGGCTGCCACCAGCAGCGTCACGGTGATGACCCAGGCGGCGTTCGACGAGGTGGTGTGAAGGATCTTGGGCAGCTCCGCGATGAGCGGCGTGACCAGGGTCTGCATGATCGCGGCGGTGGTGCCGGCGAAAGCCAGAGTGGCGACCACGCCGCCGGCGCGGGCCGTCGGCCGGGGGGCGTCCATCAGGGGACTCCTTGTGTGTCTGCGGGATTCGGGAATCTGCGGGACTTCGACCGGGTTAGCGGTCCGATGTGCATCGTACACATCCAATGTATGAGGCACATTGTGTGGTGGCTACATTTGGCTGTGCGACGATGGGCGCGGGGGTGTGCACGTACGCGCGGTGGGACGCCGCGGGGAACGACAGCAGGAGGCGGCAGACGCATGGCCAGGCCCACGTACGAGCTCGAGTACGAGCAGATGCTGCTCAGTCGGCACGGACTCGTGCACCACAAAGGCGGGCGCCCCGAGAACGGCACCCTTGAGCGCAGCGCCTACATCCTGCTGAGCCGCATTCGCGTGCAGGGGCCCATGTCCATCGGTGAGCTCAGCGACGCCTTCGGGCTCGACGCCTCCACCCTGAACCGGCAGACCGCCGCCGCGATGCGCGCCGGGCTGGTGGAGCGCATCCCTGATCCCGACGGCGGCATGGCCCGCAAGTTCCGCATCACGGACAAGGGTGCGGCCGTCCTCGACGAGGAGCGCGATCACATCGTGGGCAGCCTGGACCGCGTCATGAACGACTGGGCGGACGAGGACATTGCGGCCTTCACCACCTACCTGAGGCGCTTCAACATGGACATCGAGCGACTGGGCGGCCGGCCGTGGCCCAGGCCGTGAGATGTGCGCCGGCGAGCCGGAGAAGCTGAGCCGGCGCGCGTGAGGCCGAGCAGGTGAGCTCGAGCCACTGAGTTCGGGCTCCCTGGGGAAGTGGGGCGTCGGGGGCGTCCCGGGAGACGTCTGCCGTTAGAATCCGCTCTCATGTCGAACCCTGACGAACTGCTCGTCGACATCGCCGTCATGGTGGAGTCCGGGCAGAGCAATCAGATGTCCCTGACTGTGGTCACCAGCGGCGCTGTGATCACCGGTCGCCTAGCCCCCGAGGCCGTGTGGAGGCAACGCGTCTCGGAGGTCCTGACGGACTCAGACCACCTCGGCTCCTTCTCGGAGATCTTCACCGCCGACGGGAAGCCCGATGAACGTCGGCGGGGCGGGACCGGTGACGGCCCCGCGCCCACCCATCTGCACTTCCATGTGGCCCGGATCCTCCAGGGCACCGTCGGCATCCCCGAGACGGGCGGCATGTACCGCGTCGCGATCCAGGACGTGAGCGCCTGGACGGTGGGCGACTTCAGCTACTCCGACAACTGACGTTCAGCTGCTCGCAGCGCCGAGGACGCGCCTACGCACCATTCCGCCTACCCCAAGAAGCCCGCCGTGGCGGTAACGAACCGGTCCGCGTCGTCGAGCCACGGGTAGTGTCCGGCTCCGGGCTGGACGACGAGCTCGGCGTGCGGGAACAGCTGGGCGAACTCGGCCATGGTGCGCGGAGGCGCTCCGAGGTCGACCTCGCCGGCGAGCAAGAACACTGGGGACGTGAACCGCGCCAGGGCGGCGCGGGTCGCATCCGGGTCGAATGCGCCGTGCGCGCCGTAGGCGGCCACGACCTCCATGTTCATCCGCTCGTCACCGGCAGCCTGATGCGTCTGCGCCTTCTCGTCCCAACAGCCGTACGAGAAGGGGGCGATGGCCTTCCAGTGCTCGTCGGTCGCGTTGCCGGCGGCAACCTTCTCCAAGGCCCGGAACGCCGACGGGAACCACGGTTCGCCCCGGCGCAGTTGCGCGGTCTCGGTCCGCAGGTCGCCCGTGATCGTGAGGCTCACCGCCCGGACACTCGGCGTGATCAACGCGAGCTTGCCGACCCGTTCCGGATGGCGCCCCGCGTACAGGACGGCAAGATTCGCGCCACCGCAGTGCGCGAGCAGGTCCATCCGCTCCAGGCCAAGATGCTCGCGCAGGGCCTCGACGTCGTCGACGAGGCGGTCGCAGCGGTACGACGTCGGGTCCTCCGGTGCGGCCGACAGGCCCGTGCCCCGAAGGTCGAGCCTGATCAACTGCCGGTGCGCGCTCAGCCCCCCGAGGTCGCCGAGGTATTCGGAGTCCGTCGGCCCACCGGGCAGGCAGATCAAGGGAGTTCCGTCACCGAGGGCGCGGTACGCGAGCCTGGTTCCGTCGTGCGCGGAGAAGGTGGTGACGTCGTCGAGGTGGGGGAGTCGCATAGGTTCATAGCCTTTCGGAATGCCTGCGGGCACTCCCGGAGTCACCTATGTCAGGTGAACCGCACCACAGTGCGGGAGGAGAGCACCCTGCCTGAAACTGCGTTAACGGGACTCACCTCCTCGGTCGAAAACGTGCGTGCGACGCTATCAGTGGGCAGCTGCCCGCGGCGACCCATAAGGACCCCCCGCGGAGACCCATAAGGTGGCCTTATGGGTCCATAGGTCCAACCCGACTACCAACTAAGGTTTGCCTTAGTTTAGGCTTCCCGTCGAGTGCCCATGCCACGAAGGGAACCTGATCATGCCTCGCCCTCTGCGGGTAGCCGTTGTGGGAGCCGGTCCTGCCGGTATCTACGCCGCTGACGCGCTGCTGAAATCCGCGGTGGCCGAAGACCCCGGTGTGTCCATCGACCTCTTCGAGCGGATGCCTGCGCCGTTCGGTCTGATCCGGTACGGCGTCGCACCGGACCACCCGCGGATCAAGGGCATCATCACGGCCCTGCACCAGGTCCTCGACAAGCCGCAGATCCGCCTGTTCGGCAACGTGGACTACCCGGGCGACATCAGCCTGGACGACCTGCGCTCGTTCTACGACGCGGTGATCTTCTCCACGGGCGCGACGGCCGACCGCGCGCTCGACATACCGGGCATCGGCCTCGACGGCTCGTACGGCGCGGCCGACTTCGTCTCCTGGTACGACGGTCACCCGGACGTGCCGCGGACCTGGCCGCTCGAGGCGGAGAAGGTCGCGGTCCTGGGTGTCGGCAACGTCGCGCTCGACGTGGCCCGCATCCTGGCCAAGACGGCGGACGAACTGCTGCCGACCGAGATCCCGCCGAACGTCTACGACGGCCTCAAGGCGAACAAGGCCCTGGAGGTCCACGTCTTCGGCCGCCGTGGTCCGGCGCAGGCGAAGTTCAGCCCGATGGAGCTGCGGGAGCTCGACCACTCCCCGAACATCGAGGTCATCGTCGACCCCGAGGACATCGACTACGACGACGGCTCGATCGCGACCCGGCGCGGCAACAAGCAGGCCGACATGGTCGCCAAGACGCTCGAGAACTGGGCCATCCGCGACGTCGGCACCCGGCCGCACAAGCTGTTCCTGCACTTCTTCGAGTCCCCGACCGAGATCCTCGGCGAGAACGGCGAAGTCACCGGCCTGCGCACCGAGCGGACCGCTCTCGACGGCACCGGCAACGTCAAGGGAACCGGCGAGTTCAAGGACTGGGACGTCAGGTCCGTCTACCGCGCCGTGGGCTACCTGTCCGACGAACTCCCCAAGCTGCCTTGGGACTTGGCCTCGGGCACCGTTCCGGACAAGGGTGGCCGGGTGATCGAGGAGTCCGGCGAGCACCTTCGGTCGACGTACGTCACGGGCTGGATCCGGCGCGGTCCCGTGGGCCTGATCGGCCACACCAAGGGCGACGCCAACGAGACGGTCGCCAGCCTTCTGGACGACCGCGAGAACGGCCGTCTGAGCACTCCTTCCTCGCCCGACCCGGCGGCGGTGGACGCGTTCCTCGACGAGCGGGACGTGCGCTACACGACGTGGGACGGGTGGTACCGCCTTGACGCCGCGGAGAAGGCGCTGGGCGAGCCGGAAGGCCGTGAGCGCGTGAAGATCGTCGAGCGTGAGGACATGCTCAAGGCGAGCGGCGCGTAGCCCCTGGCGGTAGCTGTGCCTGCCGTCCTGGCAGGTGGTGGTCAGGAGTAGCTGCTTCCATGGCGTAGGGTGGTGTCTACCGACGCGGGGTGGAGCAGCTCGGTAGCTCGCTGGGCTCATAACCCAGAGGTCGCAGGTTCAAATCCTGTCCCCGCTACTGCCGACCAGGGCCCGGATCCAATGGATCCGGGCCCTGGTTCGTTCTTACGGCCCCCTATCGCGCCGCCGCGGCGAGCGCGGGTCAGGGGTTCGAAGGCGCGGTCGCCGGGACGCGTTCGCCGATGATGCGGCTCGCCAGGTCGGCGGCCAGTTCGGGGACGGTGAGGCGCAGTTCGGTCTCCGCCGCGGTGCGTTCGGCCTCGATGCGGGCCTGGCCGTCGACGAGTATCGCCTCGCGCTCGCGCATTGCGTCCTCGCGGGCGGCGGCGATCAGCGCCGCACCCTCCTCGCGCGCCGCCTGCGTGACCCTGGCGGCATCGCGACGGGCCTCGGCGAGCACAGCCTGGGCGCCGGCGTGCTCGGCGGAGGCTGCCGCGCGGATCGCCTCGGCGCGCTCCAGGGCGCCTTCCGTACGGTCGGCGCGCTCGGCCAGCACCTGGTTGATGCGGGGCAGGAAGCGCTTGAACCAGAGGAAGACGACCGCGAAGAGGACGAGGGCGACTACGAGGACGTCGATTTTGGCGTTGAGCGGTCCGAATTTCGTCGGCAGGAGATACATGACTCCTACCTACCCGCTCATGCGCGCACACCCAATGCCCCTTTGCGCCAGAGTTGGCGGGATGCCGTCCGTCTGCGTCGCGGCACCGGGATCGATGTCGTCATCGGCTCGTCAGCCGTTCCCGGTGCCGCGCGAACGGCCCGCTCCGGCCCGCGGGTGCTGTGGTTCGCCTCGGCGCACGGAACCGGGGGCGGGGCGGACCGGGCGGTTGGCGCGTGCGGACGAGGTGAGCTGCCAGGGGACGCTTGTCACCATCACCCCGGGCGTGAACAGAAGGCGGCTTTTGAGCCAGAACGCGGACTGGTTGTGGAGCAGGTTCTCCCACCAGCGGCCGACCACGTACTCCGGGATGAAGACGGCGACGATGTCGCGGGGGCTGTCCCGGCGGATGGCGCGCACGTATTCGACGACGGGCCGCGTCACCTCGCGGTACGGGGAGTCGATGACCTTCAGCGGTATGTCGATGCCGTACTCGTCCCAGCGCTCACGCAGGGCAGCCGCTTTGTCGCGGTCGACCGACACGGTCAGCGCCTCCAGCTGGTCGGGGTGGGAGGCCCGTGCGTAGGCCAGGGCGCGCATCGTGGGCTTGTGCAGCCTGGAGACCAGGACGATCGCCAAGACCCTTGACGGGGACACGAGTTCGGCGTGCGGGTCCTCGACCGCCAGCTCGGCGGACGTCGTGTCGTAGTGGCGGCGGATGCCGCGCATCATCAGCCACAGCGCCGTAGCGGCGAGAACGGCCAGCCACGCGCCCTCGGTGAACTTCGTGACGAGCACGATCACCAGGACGAGGCCGGTGACGCACGCGCCGAGGGCGTTGACGGCCCGCGTGGAATGGTGGCGGCGGCGCACCACGGGATCGTGCTCGGTGGCCAGCTCCTGATTCCAGTGCCGCACCATGCCCAGCTGGGAAAGGGTGAACGAGGTGAAGACACCGAGGATGTAGAGGTGGATGAGGCTGGTGACATTGGCCTTGAAGCCCCAGAGCAGTGCGGCGACGACGACGGCCAGCGCGAGGATGCCGTTGGAGAAGGCCAGCCGGTCGCCGCGGTTGTGCAACTGGTGCGGCAGGAAACGGTCCTTGGCGAGGATCGAGGCCAGCATCGGGAAGCCGTTGAACGCGGTGTTCGCGGCCAGGATCAGGACCAGAGCGGTGGCGGCCTGGATGAAGAAGAAGCCGACGCTGTGCTCACCGCCGAACACGGCTGCCGCCACCTGCGCGATGACCGTGCGCTGCGTGTAGCTCCCGCAGTCCCCGTCGAGTCCCGTCAGCCGGCACGCGTCGCTCGTGACGTGCACCTTGGAGATCAGCGCGAGGCTCGTGACACCGACGAACATGGCGATGGCGATGACCCCCATGGCCACCAACGTGACGGCGGCGTTCTTCGACTTGGGTTTACGGAAGGCCGGTACGCCGTTGGAGATCGCCTCCACACCGGTCAGCGCCGTACACCCCGAGGAGAAGGCGCGCAGGACGAGCATCACCAGGGCCAGGCCCGCGAGATGTGCGTCGGACTTTTGGGGAGCGATGCCGTACGCGGCGGTCTCGGCTACCGGCGCGTCCCCCAGGGCGTACCGGATCAGCCCGGTGATCACCATGATCAGTACGCCGCCGATGAAGAGGTACGTGGGTGCGGCGAAGGCCCGGCCGGACTCGCGGACGCCGCGCAGGTTCATCGCGGTGAGAAGGGCGACGAAGCCGACGGCCAGCAGGACGCGGTAGTCGTTCAGCGCCGGGAGCGCCGAGATGATGTTGTCCACGCCGGAGGCGACGGACACCGCCACCGTCATCACGTAGTCGACCAGCAGCGAGGCGGCGACCACAAGGCCTGCCGACGGCCCCAGATTGGTGGACGCGACCTCGTAGGAGCCGCCGCCGCTCGGATACGCGTACACGACCTGGCGGTACGAGAGCACGACCACCGCCATCAGTGCCACCACCGCCCCGGCGATCCAAGGGGTGAAGTGCAGATAGGCGAGTCCGCCCAGGGTGAGGACGAGCAGGATCTCCTGGGTCGCGTACGCCACCGACGAGAGCGGGTCGGAGGCGAAGATCGGCAGGGCGAGGCGCTTGGGCAGCAGAGTCCCGCCCAGCTCCTCGCTGCGCATGGCACGACCGATCACCAGGCGTTTGACCAGAGCGGGCATGTTGAACACTGCGTGAGCGTATGGCGGCCCGTGCCGCCGTTCGAGCCTGCGGACGTGTCGGCGGGCCGGGGTACACAAATGGTCCTACGGTCCGGGGACGACCAGCCCGGTCCCGTAGGCGCGGACGACGGCCTGGGCCCGGTCGCGCAGTGTCGGTTCGGCGAAGATCCGGGCCGCACGGGTCTTCACCGTCGGTCGACGCACCGCCCACACCCCGGGGCTCATGCCCTCGACTGCCGTCGGCGGCCCGCTCGATCGCGGCGATGACCGCCTCCACCGCGGTGTCTGAGAGAGCCTGCTGGCTGCACACCCGAGTCGAGCAGGGGAGAAGCCTCGTAAGTTCCCTGTCTAGTGCCGGATCAGGCAACGTTTGCCCTGTCCACGACGGCGCGTAGGCGCCGGTCGTCGGCATGGCGGTTTCGCCAGATGATGTAGCGGCGGATCATGCTGCCCTGTTCCTTGTGGTCGGCATGGTCGGTGCCGTCGAGGGTGAAGTAGCGCAGGGCCGTGAACTGGGCCTCGATGCGGTTGAGCCAGGAGGAGTTCGTCGGGGTGTAGGCGATCTCGACGTTGTTCGCCGCCGCCCAGGTGCCGACCCGTTGGCACCTCTTCGTGGTCAGATGCGGGGAAAAGTTGTCGCAGACGATCGCGATGCGGACGTTGTCCGGGTGGAGGCTGCGCAGGTAGCGGCAGAACTCCAGGAACTGCGTCCGCTTCTTGACCGGTTTGATGTGGCCGTAGAGCTTGTCCTTGGCTAGGTCCAGGGCGGCGAACAGGTGCCGCACTCCGCCGTAGCGGTTGTAGGTCGCCCGCCGTCGTCGGCGTGGTTCACGGTCGGGGACTTTGTGCTTGCCGCCGCGCTCGGCCCATTGCCGGCCCGGGTGGGGCATCAGGTTGAGCGGCCCGAACTCGTCCATGCAGAAGATGACTTCAGGCTCGCCGTCCTCGGGTATGACCTCGCCGTCGGCGATAGCGTAGAGGTGTTCGACGCGGGCCTTCTTGGCCGCGTAGTCCGGATCGCGGGAGGTCTTCCAGGTCTTCAGGCGTTGAAACGAGACGCCTTCCTCGCGGAGCAGGATGCGCAGGCCCTCGTGGCTGATGTCGTCGACCACCCCCTCGGCAACCAGGAAGTCCGCCAGCTTGGTCAGGCTCCAGGTAGAGAACGGCAGGTCGTGCTCGGTCGGATTCGACTTGGCGATCTTCTTGATCTCGCGCCGCTCGGGCAGCGTGAACGTCTTGGGGCGGCCGCCCTTGTACTTCGGATACAGCGACTCGAAGCCGTCGGCGTTGAAGTTGTGGATCACGTCCCGGACCCGGTCGTCGCTGGTGAACGACACCTCGGCGATCTTCGCAACCGGCATGCCCTGCGCGGACAGCAGCACCATCTGGGCCCGCCGCCAGGTCACCACCGACCCGGTGCCCCTGCGGATGATCCGTAGTAGCCGTCTGCCCTCGTCATCGTCGATCTCGCGTACATGTACTCGTTCCGCCACCCAGCCAGGGTGACGGCTACGCGCCGCCCGGCACAGCACCCGGACGGCGCGTCACATCACAACAGGGCAAACGTTGTCTGCTACGGCACTAGTAGACCGTCGTAGCTAATTTTTGGGATAAAGGTGACGTAGTTTGGTGCGTGCGTCGTGGGTGGTGAACTGCCAGTTCACCTGGCGTTGGTCGGTGTTGGTGGCGTTCTGCCAGGCTGTGAGTTCGGTGTTGAGGATGTCGAGGTCGTTGATGCGGCGGTCGAGGCATTGGCGGGTCAGCGCGGAGAGTTCGATTTCGGCGATGTTGAGCCATGACCCGTGCTTGGGCGTGTGGTGGATCTCGAGGCGCTGGGCCAGGGCGAAGGCTTTGTCGGGGGTGAATGCCTCGTAGAGCGAGGCGATGGTGTGGGTGTTGAGGTTGTCCATCACCAGTACCACCGTGTCGGCGTCGGGGTAGTTGACGGTCAGGAGCTGCTCGACCTGGCCGGCCCAGTCGGTCCGGGTGCGCCGGGGCAGGGCCTGGACGCGGCGCCACCCGGCCAGGGGCTCGACCCAGCAGAAGATCGAGCAGGTGCCGCAGCGGATGTACTCGCTGTCCTGGCGGGCGTCGTGGCCAGGGAGGGCCGGGAGCGGGGCGCGGGCATGACCCAGGAGCTGGTAGGGCTTCTCGTCCATGCACACGACCGGACGTGCCGGGTCATGGGGGCGGGCATAGACGGCCAGTACGTCTTCCATCCGGGCCGCGAACTGCGCGTTCGCCTTCGGCGGGATGGTCCAGCACTTCTTCAGATGAGGACGCAGTTCCGTTTTTTTAAGACCCGCCCGATGGTGGAGTGATCCAGGTTCGGGATGTCCTCGACCAGCGCGACATGCTTCTCCAGCAAGCGCAGCGACCACCGGGTATAGCCCTGGGGTGGCTGTGAGCACGCCATCGCGATCAGCCGGGCTTCGACCTCACCGGTCACCGGCGAGGGCACCGGCGGCAGCTCGCGCTTCTTCCGCGTGACCGTGGCGTGAACATCGCCACCGGTCTCGGCGAACCGCTTGGCCACCAGCCGCAGTGTCTCGCCCGAGACTCCGGCCCGGGCCGCGACCGCGTCCTGCGAGCCGATCGCGCCTGCAGAGGTGTCGAGCGCGAGCAGCACCCGCGCCCTCCTGATCACCGAGGCTGGATGGATACCCGTCGTGGTTACCCGAACCAGCTCTTCACGATCAGCCGCGGTCAGCACCACCGGCCTCTTCTTCTGCGAACCCATCACCCCAACTCCCGTCCGGCAGAAGGGAAGCAACATCTGCCGGACCCCACCATCCCAACCAAACAACCCAGAACTAAGCAACGACACGCTACTAGATCAGATCGAGGGACAGCTCGCACCACACCGTCTTGCCGTTGCCGCGGGGTTCGACGCCCCAGGCGGTGGCGAGCTCCTCGATGAGCATGATGCCGCGGCCGGAGGTGGCACGTTCGGGCGCGGCCCGGCGGCGGGGCGACGCGGTCGACGTGTCGCTGACGGCCAGACGCAGGCCCCGGCCACTGTGCAGTACCGGCCTGGCCGTCAGCGTGGCACTGCCGTCGGTGTGCACCAGGGCGTTGGTGGCGAGTTCGCAGGCGAGGAGTTCCGCCGTGTCACTGAGAGCCTCCAGCGACCAGCTGTGCAGCGCCTCGCGCAACGCGATCCGCGCGTTGCGCAGACCGTCGGGATCGGTGGGGGAGATGACCGCCTCCATACGCGGTGCCGGGGTCGCTTTCCCCCGGGTCCGGTGCAGGACCAGGAGAGCCACGTCGTCCTCCTCGCCCGTGAAGGGGGCCATGGTGTCCAGCAGATGGTCGGCGAGTGCGTCGGGCGGCCCCGGTCCTGCCTCCAGCGCGTCGAGGAGCCGCTCACGCCCCTGGTCGATGTCCTCGGCGCGCGACTCGATGAGCCCGTCCGTGCACAGCACCAGAGTCGAACCGGGTTCGACGACCGTCTCGAAGACCGGGTACGCGGGCTGGCCACCGGGCGTGTTCAGGCCGAGGGGCAGGCCACCGGGGATGTCGAGCCAGGCACAGCTTCCGTCGGGGGCACGCAGCACGGGCTCCGGATGGCCCGCGCGCACCACCGAGGTCATCCCCGTGAGCGGATCGACGAGGGCCATGAGACAGGTGGCGAACCGGTCGGTGTCGAGTTCGGCGAGGAAGGCGGAGGCGCGCGCCATGGCCGTGGACGGCGGATGCCCCTCGGCTGCGTACGCACGCAGAGCGATGCGCAGCTGCCCCATCACTGCGGCGGCCGTCACATCGTGGCCCTGCACATCGCCGACGACGACGGCGATCCGGCCGTCGGGCAGTGTCAGCGCGTCGTACCAGTCGCCACCGATGCCGCCCCGGGCGCGCGTGGGCCGGTAACGGGTCGCGAGGTCCACGCCGGGCAGGTGCGGCAGGATCCCGGGGAGCATCGCCGTCTGCAGCCCCGCGGCGAGCTCGTGCTCCTGGTCGTAGAGCAGCGCCCGCTGGAGCGACTGCGCGATGACCTTGCCGAGCGCCGTCAGCACGGTCCGCTCGTCCGGCGGGAAACTCGCTCGCCCCTCGTACGTGAGCCCGACGGCACCGATCGGGGTGTCCTGCGCGATCAGCGGCAGATACACCGCTGCCGCGGCGTCCGGGAACTGCGACATGTACGGCGTCAGCGCCGGAAAGCGGGCGATGAAGTCCAGCCGGTTCGTCACGAACACCGGCTCGCGGTTGCGCGCCGCCTCGGTCAGCGGCAGCGGCTCGCTCAGACGTGCCAGGTGAAAGTCCTGGATGAGGCCCTCGTGGACGCCGTTGGAGCCCACCAGCACCATGCGGCCGTTGTCGATCAGGCCGAGGACGATGCTGGAGGCGCCTATCCGCGCCATCAGGCGCGAGTCGGTGAGGGCCTCCGCGACGTCCTCCACGGTGACGGTCGGCACGAGCGCGTCGCTGACGTGGACGACGACGTCGGACGGCCGTCGCTGTTCCTCCCGGGCCTGCCGCACCAGCTCGGTCTGGTCCACCGCACGCAGCTCCTGGCTCGCGTCGCGGATGATCCCGATGACCCGCACCGGACGGTTGTGCTCGTCCCGGACGATGTGTCCCTGTGTGTGTGTCCACTGCAGCCGCCCGTCGGGGCGCCGCACCCGGAAGTAGAGGCTGAATCCGGAGCGCTCCCGCAGCGCCCTGTCCACCAGCTCCTCGATGGCAGGCAGCTCGCTGGACACCATCCGCTCACCCAGGGTGGCCAGCCGGCCGTCGAACTCGCCGGGCCGGAACCCCATGACGGCCAGGCCCCCGTCGTCATACTGAATCAGCCTGGCGGCCACGTCCCACGAGAACGTGCCCATGCCGTTGACCGCCAGGGCGACGTGGGCGGCGGCCTCGGGATCACTCTGCGTATCGGGCACGCCGCTCGGTTCGAAGGAGCGATCCATGAGACCTCCTGGCCCGTGCACCCTCGGTAACCGTGGGCGCGCCGGTTCACGGCTGCGCCGGGCGTGGCCACCTCCTCATTCTGCGCGGAATCGTGGACAGGCGCCTGTCCGGCGCCGGGCCCCGGTGCGCGCGGGCCGTCACCTGGTGGGGCGCCTGCGCCTGCGCCGGACAGCCTTGAGGACGAAGGGCACGCAGGTGAGACAGATGAGGGCGCCGGCCGCTCCCAGGTGACGGGTGAGGCCGGACGACGCGTCCTTGGACGGGGTGGACGTCTGCGCGGCGACGGCACCGTGATGGGCCGACTCCGGGCGATGCGACGGGGCGTGCGAGCCCGACCCCCGCTCCAGGCCCGCCCTCACGGCGCCCGGAGCGGCCTCGAAACCCCAGTCCAGGAGTTCGCGGCTCTCTTCATAGACGGCGTTGGAAGACGTGTCCTGCGGGTTCATGACGGTCACCAGGATCGTGCGGTTGTCCTGGGTCGCGGCGGCGACAAGCGTGTTGCCGGCCTCGGACGTGTATCCGTTCTTCACGCCGATCAGCCCCGGATAGGGCTCCACGCCGTGGGATCCGACCAGCAGACGGTTGGTGTTCTGGATGCCGAAGGAGTCGGGGCCGCCCACGGCCGGGAACTGGGCCCACTTCGTGGAGCAGTAACGACGGAAGTCCGGGTTCCGCAATCCCGCCTTCGCGAACAGCGACAGGTCGTACGCGGATGAGTACTGCCCCGGGGTGTCGAAGCCGTCGGGCGTGCGCACCGAGGTGTCGTGCGCGCCGAGCCGGTTCGCGGTGGCCTGCATCTGAGCGACTGTGAGATCCAGTCCGCCGTTCAGTCTGGCGAGCGTGTGCACCGCGTCGTTGCCGGAGCTGAGGAACACACCGCGCCACAGGTCGCCGACGGTGTAGCTGGTTCCTTCGTGCACGCCGACGAGACTGCTGCCGGGAGCCACGTCGTCGATGTCGGCGGTGACGGCCGTGTGCTCGGTGGCAGCGGGCAACTTAGGCAACAGAGCCAACGCGAACAGCGTCTTGAGGGTGCTGGCCGGCGGCAGGTGAAGGTGCGGCGCCTTGGCGGCCAGCAGCTCGCCGGTACCGACGTCGGTCACCGTCCAGGACAGGGCCGACAGCTCCGGCGCGTCCGGCGTCCCTGGCGCAGTCTGGATCTGACTGCTCACGCCATCGGAGCGCGGCATCGCGGCCGCGACGCCGCCGACCGGGCCGACCACGACCGCCGCACCGGCGACGGAAGCGACAACTGACTTGGTAATAAAGGAGTAAAAGCCCACGAATCGTGCCATGGCGGCAACTTAGGATCGTTGTTCTCCTCCTGCCATCGCACTTACGCCATCCGGCGGGGGCGGGAACCACTCCATGTGACATGGAGTGGTTCCCGCCTCAAGGCTCCCAGCACGGAGACCGTCGGCGTGTCATGAGAGCGCTGTCCTGAGGGCGTTGTGCAACGCGCCTCGGCGACCTGCGAGACTCTCCCGCGTGAGTCATTCCCGCCGCCCCTTGGGCACCGGACCGAGCCGCGACCAGGCCTCTGAGCCTGCGCGCGCCGCACGAGGCCGCACGGCTGCGGAGCGAGCAGGCGCTGCCCCGCGACCACTCGACCCCTTCCCCGACCCGGACCTCGCCGACGAAGCGGACCTCACGGACTCCGGCCGCCGCCGGCTCGGCGCCGGCCCGTGGTCGCGGCAGGACCACCCGGACGCGTAGACCGATCCGTCTCAGCTCCCGGACGTGATTACGGCTTGCGGGCGAGGCCGCCGTGTTCGGCGACGAGCTCCGGGGCCTCAGAGGTCGGTTCGGGGCGCCAGAACGGCACCGAGACCACGCCGGGTTCCAGGAGTTCGAGGCCGTCGAAGAACGCCGTGATCTCGTCGACCGGGCGCAGGAAGTAGGGGACGGCGCCGGAGCTGTTGTAACCGTCCTGGGCCTGCTCGAAGCCGGCGTCGAAGCCGCGCGACCCGTCGTTGATGGAGAGGTAGCTGCCCGACGGCAGTCCGTCCATCAGCCGCTTGACGATGGTCCGCGCCTGCTCGTAGTCGCCCATGTGGCCCAGGATGTTGCTGAGGATCAGGGCCGTGGGGCGGGTGAAGTCCAGTGTTTCGGCGGCCGCCGCGAGGATGCGTTCGGGGTCGGACAGGTTCGCGTCGACGTAGGCGGTCGCACCCTCGGGGGTCGAGGTGAGGAGCGCGCGGGCGTGCGCGAGGACCATCGGGTCGTGGTCGACGTACACGATCTTGGTCTCGGGGGCGAGCCGCTGGGCGACTTCGTGGGTGTTGTCCACGGTCGGCAGGCCGGTCCCGATGTCCAGGAACTGGCGGATGCCCGCCTCGGTGACCAGGTACGAGATGTTGCGGCGGAGGAAGGCGCGGCTGCTACGGGCGATGGTGGAGATCCCGGGGAACACGGCGCTGTACGCGTCGCCCGCCTCCTCGTCGACCGGGTAGTTGTCCTTCCCGCCCAGCCAGTAGTTCCAGATCCGGGCCGAATGCGGAACCGACGTGTCGATCTTCTGGTGAGCCGCAGCTCCGGGCGTCGTCGCATCGTCCGTCATGGGTACCGTCCGTCTTCCAACCGAGGCGTGAACTGTTTCCACGGCATAACCTACGTCCCAACAATCCTGGCACGCACACCAGTTCACGCGATCGGCCACGAGAGTTGATGACACTCACAGACGCCGGACGCGCAGCACGCCGGTCAGCATCGGGAGGGTGAACTCGCCGCGGGCGGTCTCCGGTCTGCTCGTAAGGAACGCGCGGATCGGGGCGAGTGTGGCCTGCCGTTCCTGTTCCGGCATGACAAGGACCCCCGCCTTGGTCGCGAACGTCGCGACGAGGGAGTCGGCGGTCCGGCGCTGCCCATGCGGGAACTCGGCCCGCTCCGGGGAGCCGAACCGGGGGATCAGGCCGGCACTTGGAAGGTGCGCGCCGGCTGTCTCGGCGCGCCAACTGCTGCGTGTGTCCCGCGGGCCGATGGCCGCGCTCCCACTGACGCGCTCGAGTTCACCGACCCAGTCGACCTGGTTGTCGAAGACGTTCCACAAGCCGGCCAGCACCCCGCCGGGTGCGAGGACTCTGGCGATCTCGGGTCCCGCGACGTCCATGTCGAACCAGTGCATGGCGTTGCCGGCCATGACGGCATCGACGGACGCGTCAGGCAGCGGTACCGCCTCAGCGCTACCCGGCAAGGCGCGGACAGCCGGCAGCGCGCGGCCCAGCTCGGTCAGCATCGCCGGGTCGGGTTCGACCGCTACGACCTCGGCGCCGAGCGCGACCAGCGCGGCGGTCAGCTTGCCCGTTCCGGCGCCGAGGTCGAGCACTCGGAGGCCTGGCGCGGGCGCGAGCGCCCAACGCACCGCGGCCTGCGCGTAGTCCGGGCGGTGCTCGGCGTATGCGGGCGCCGCAGCACCGAACGACGAGCTGTGCAGGAGCCGTTCGTCGTGTTCCACATGATGACCGTAGCTGTGCTGCCCGGTCCGCGTGCCCCCTTTGGGACTTGCGACGGCGGCGGACGCGCAGCGCCTTCGCCGACGCCCTTGGCGGACTGCTTCAGCCGTCAGCGGTTGAAGTGGTGCAACGTGTCGTTGAGTTGCACGGGAGTGAGCGCGGGGGAGGGGAGTGGGGGTGACGGTGGTGTGGCGCGGATGCCGTCGCAGAGGAGCGCGAGGGGGCGACGCCAGGCGTCGGCGGTGGTCGCTGTGGTGAGCGCGGGGACCGCGCGGCCGAGCGCGGCGAGGGCGAACAGGACGTCCTCGGTGGTGACATCGGGGCGGACGGTGCCCTGGTCGCGACCGCGTTCGAGGAGGAGTTCCACGGTGCGGTGATTGTGGGCGTGTACGGCCTCCAGTGACTCGACGCCCTCCAGGTGGGTCGTCATGAGGTCGTTCGTACCGCGGTCGGTGGCCAGGACAGTGAAGACGGCCCGGAGGTAGCCGGTCAGCCCCGTCCAGGCGTCGTCGGTGGACCGGGCGCGTTCGCCGGCGTCCATCGTGCCGGTCAGCTGGTCGCGGAAGACCGCGTCGACCAGTGCGGCGCGGTGGGGAAAGTGCCGGTACAGGGTGGCGTTTCCCACGCCCGCGCGACGGGCGATCACGTCCAGCGGCGCGCTCAGGCCCTGTTCGGTGAACACCTCGTGGGCGGCGTCGATCAGAAGGTCCCTGTTGCGCCGGGCGTCTCGGCGGCGGACGGGCGCGCCTGCGCCGGCACCATCCTTGCCGCTGCCGCTGCCGCTGCCGCTGCCGCTGCCGCTGCCGCTGCCGCTGCCGCTGCCGGTGTCCGCGGTCCCGTTCGGGCGGTCCGTTCTGTCTGTCATCTTCATCGCCCTTCACGGTACCGGGGAGTGCTCCCCGGTACCGATGCTATCGTCGAAGCGAGAAGTGGGGAGCACTCCCCATTTATGCCTTCGAGGGGGTTGCGGCATGAGCGACAGAGGCAACAAGGGCGACAAGGGCGACGGGGACCGTACGGCGCTGGTGCTCGGCGGTGGCGGACCCGTGGGCGGCGCCTGGATGACAGGCGTGCTGGCCGGGCTCGCCGACGCGGGGATCGACCTCCTGCGTGCCGACCTGGTCATCGGCACGTCGGCGGGCGCGATCTTCGGTGCCCGTCTGGCCTGTGGCGAATCCGCTCGCGAGTTGCATGAGCGGCAGCTGGCCCGAGCCGATCAGATCGACCTGCCGGTCACCACCGCCCAGACCCTGCGATTTCTCTGGGCGGCACTGGGGTCCCGTGACGCGCAGCGGTCCGTACAGCGGCTTGGGCGAGCCGCGCTCGCCGCTCGGACAGCACCCGAATCAGACGTCCGCCGCACCATCGCGACCCTGCTGCGGGAGGCCACCGACTGGCCCGCGAACACCGATCTGCGGATCACGGCAATCGACGCGCACACCGGGTCACTTGAGACGTTCGATGCCGCCGGACAGGTCACGCTCGCGGAAGCGGTCGCGGCGAGTTGTGCCGTCCCCATTGTCTGGCCACCGGCGTCGGTGGCAGGGCGCCGCTGGATCGACGGTGGCAGCCGCGCCACGGCCAACATCCATCTGGCCAGCGGCTACCGACGGGTCCTGGTCGTCGCTCCGTTGACCACCGCGCCGGGCCCGCACCCGAGCGCCCAGCAGCAGGCGGCCGAACTCGCGGACGCGGGAGCCGACATCGTGCTGGTGTCCCCGGACGGTGCCGCCCGTCGCGCCATGGGACGCAACATGACCGCCGATACGCGCAGGCCCGCCGCCGCCCGCGCCGGCCATGCCCAGGCCACCGCGCTCGCGGAAACGGTGACCCGTCTGTGGAAGGGATGACGAGGATGCGGCAGCCACCCACCCTCAACGACCACGCCCCGGAAGGCCACGACATGGCCGCCGACCCCTTCCCCGTATACGCGGCCCTACGGGCCAAGGGTCCCGTGCACCGTGTCCTCGTCCCGGAGAGCGGCGAGGCGTGGCTGGTCGTCACGCGTGACGCGGCGCGCGCCGCGTTGAGCGATCCGCGCCTGCGCAACGACATCCGGTACTCGGCCTCCTGGCGCGACGACGGGGGACACGCCATCGGGCACAACATGCTCCAGAGCGATCCACCCCAGCACACCCGCCTCCGCCGCCTGGTCGCGGGCCACTTCACCCCGGGGCGCATCACTGCCCTGCGCCCGCGGATCGAAGCCATGGCCACCGACCTGCTGGCCGAACTCCCGCGCCACGGGACCGCCGACCTGGTCAGCGCCTACGCACTGCCGCTGCCGGTCACCGTGATCTGCGACCTCCTGGGCATCCCGGCGTCTGACCACGCTGTGTTCCACGCCTGGTCCCACGCGCTGGTCATGCCGGCGAACCCCGAGCAGGCGGTCACAGCAGCCACCGAACTGACGACGTATCTGGCCGAGTTGATCGGCCACAAGCGCCGTACACCGGACTCGGGCCTGCTCAGCATCCTCGCCGCCACCGACACCGCGGCCGTCGACGACCCCCTGGCCACCGAAGAACTGCTCGGCATGGCCTTCCTTCTCCTTGTCGCGGGCCACGAGACCACCGTCAATCTCATCTCCGGCACGCTCCACGCCCTGCTCACCCACCCGGATCAGCTCGATCTCCTCAGAGCCGAACCTGAGCTGACGGGTGCGGCCATCGAGGAATCGCTCCGCTACAACTCACCCGTACACGCAAGCGCGTTCCGCTTCGCCGCCGAACCGCTCGACATCGCCGGAGCGCGCATCCCCGCGGGCGACGCGGTACTCATCTCCCTCGCCGCCGCTTCCCGGGACCCACAGCACTTCCCCGACCCGGACCGGTTCGACATACGCCGGGCGCCCAACAGCCACCTCGGCTTCGGCCATGGCCTCCACCACTGCCTGGGCGCGCCCCTGGCCCGCGCCGAAGCCACCATCGCCCTCCGCCTGCTTCTCCACGACCGCCCCACCCTCGCGTTCGCGACGGACCCGGCCACCCTCACGTGGCGCAGCAGCACCCTGCTCAGAGGCCTGACCGAACTGCCCCTGCGCGTCGCCTGAGAACTGGGACGGCCGGTCGCGCCCCACCGTCCCGCGACGTCTGCCGACCCTCCCCATGTCACAGATGGCCGGCGTGCCACCCCGTCCCGTCTCGGGTGCGAGGGGCCGAATCGGAAGCGAGAGGGTGTTGGTCGTGCGGGTATTCGCGGCAGGTGGGACCGGGGTCGTGGGGCGCCGGCTGGTGCCGCAGCTCGTGGCCCGGGGGATCACGACAGCCTCGGCGCCTGGCCGGAGAGGTCGCGGTGCGGATGATGACCGAGGGACGCGGCTTCTCCAACGCCGAGGCCAAGCGAGCTCGGCTCGGAACTGCGCTGTCCGTTCTGGCGGCAGGGCTTCCGGGAGAGCTCGCGTGACCCGGACGGAGGAGGTCTCCCCGACGTGTCAGCGGCCCTAGTGTCCCGGTCCGGAGATCCTGTCGCAGTAGCGGCAGATGCGGTCGATGATCTGATCTGAGGTCTTGGTCCACTTGAAGGGCCGAGCCTGTTCGTTCCAGGTCTTGATCCACTCTTCGAGCCCGGTCTTCAGTTCATCAAGTGAGCAGAACACGCCGCGTTCAAGGCAGCGTCGTTCCAGCTCCGCGAACCACCGCTCGACCTGGTTGATCCAGGACGAGTAGGCCGGGGTGAAGTGCAGGCGGAACCGGGGATGCGCAAGCAGCCACTTGTGCACCACCGGCGCCTTGTGGGCGGAGAGGTTGTCGCAGATCACGTGGACCGCCAGGCCGGGATCGGTCTGGCGGTCGATCTCGTCGAGGAAGTCACGGAAGTCGACCGCGCGGTGCTGTGCGGACAGCTTCCCGATCACCTTGCCGGTGGCGGTGTTCAGGGCGGCGAACAGGTCCACGGTGCCGTGCCGGACGTAGTCGAAGCTGCGGCGCTCAGGGGTGCCCGGCACCATCGGCAGCACCGGCGCTGTCCGTTCCAGGGCCTGGATCTGCGGCTTCTCGTCGACCGCGAAGACGGCCGTGTTCGCCGACGGGGCGAGAAACAGTCCGACCACGTCACGGATCTTGTCGATCAGCAGCGGGTCCGGAGAGACCTTGAAAGTTTCGTGCGCCAGGGCTGCAGTGGTTGCAGGTCAGGAACGCCTTCGGGTCTTCGTAGACCTGGAGGCGGGGGCTGGCGACCAGCGCGCGTAGTTCGCGTTTGCCGAGGTAGGTCCCGGCGTAGCGGTCCTCCTCGGCACCGTCGCCGACGAAGGAGCCCGGCGACACCAGCGCCTTCTCCACCAGGACGTGGAAGGCGTCCGTGTCGGTCGCGGCCAGCAGCGCCGAATGGTCCGTCCAGGCGAGATGCGCGATCTGGTGGGCGACGCTCCAGCCGGGCGCCGGGGTGGCGAGCGCCCACTGCTTGGCGCTCAACTCGGCCACCAGCCGGTCGAGTTCCTCGCTCTCCTCGCGCAGGTCGTCGAACACGGGCGTCGGATCGGACACGGGACGCTCCCCTCGGGCATGGCAGCGCCGAAGAAAACAAGCAAGCATGCTTTGCATAATTGTGGCCGTTCGGTGCACGGCCCAGGGCGAGGGCTGCGCGGACCCTGTGTGCTCAATACACTCGGCGATCGCGCCCATCGTGGCGCACACTCGCATATCGGGGGACGAACGATGAGCAACTGGAACCCGGGCGGACAGCCGCCCCAGGGGCCGCAGCCCTACCAGCCGCAGCCACCTCAGCCCTATCCGCCCCAGCCCTACGTGCCGCCACAGCCCCAGCCGCCCTACCCGGGGCCGCCGGTGCCGCCGCCGGGCGGGCCGATCACCCGGCTGCGGCGGCGGATCGGCCCCATCCACACCGCGCGCAGGGTCTTCACCCCGTCACGGCCGGGCATTGTCTCGGATCCTGAGGTGGCGCGGATGCGGAAGATCAGGACCCTGGTCGGCGTGGGCGCGTTCCTGTGGATGTCCTACGCCTACAAGCTCGCCCCCAAGCTCAGCGATGCGGCGGACGAGCAGGTCGACAAGTCGTGGACCAGCGCCCTCATGCTGGCGGCGACCCTCCCGGTCGTCGTCGGCGTCCTGTACGGCCTGGCCGCTCCGGCGGCGCGACGGGACCTGCTGCGCCGGGCGGGGCGGTGCTTCGGCGCGATCGTGGCCATGATGGCGGCGGCCTCCGTCTTCCCGATCATCGTGCTCTCAGGGTTCTTCGAGGGCCAGGAACCCCTCGTGGAGGGCCACTTCACCGTGACGAAGGGCCTCATCCTCGCGTTCACCCTCTTCGTCCTCTTCTGGGTGACGCCGTTCGTCGTCTGGGGCGTGGGACTCGCCGTCCAGCACGTGTTCCGCACCGCGGACATCCACGAGACGGTGCCGCCGCTGCTGATCATGGCGTTGGCGTGGGAGATGGCACTGATCGACATGTTCACCGGCGCCCACGAGGGCGTGCCGACGGTGATCCGGTACGTGTTCATCCTGGGCGCCCCGCTCTCCGTCACGGCGGTGGGCCTGTGGGAGCTGCACCGGCTGCGCGTGCACTACGGGCTGGGGATGCGGGGACTGCTGATGCGCTAGGAACGGCGCCTCGCAGGACGTACTAGTAGACCGTCGTAGCTAATTTTTGGGATAAAGGTGACGTAGTTTGGTGCGTGCGTCGTGGGTGGTGAACTGCCAGTTCACCTGGCGTTGGTCGGTGTTGGTGGCGTTCTGCCAGGCTGTGAGTTCGGTGTTGAGGATGTCGAGGTCGTTGATGCGGCGGTCGAGGCATTGGCGGGTCAGCGCGGAGAGTTCGATTTCGGCGATGTTGAGCCATGACCCGTGCTTGGGCGTGTGGTGGATCTCGAGGCGCTGGGCCAGGGCGAAGGCTTTGTCGGGGGTGAATGCCTCGTAGAGCGAGGCGATGGTGTGGGTGTTGAGGTTGTCCATCACCAGTACCACCGTGTCGGCGTCGGGGTAGTTGACGGTCAGGAGCTGCTCGACCTGGCCGGCCCAGTCGGTCCGGGTGCGCCGGGGCAGGGCCTGGACGCGGCGCCACCCGGCCAGGGGCTCGACCCAGCAGAAGATCGAGCAGGTGCCGCAGCGGATGTACTCGCTGTCCTGGCGGGCGTCGTGGCCAGGGAGGGCCGGGAGCGGGGCGCGGGCATGACCCAGGAGCTGGTAGGGCTTCTCGTCCATGCACACGACCGGACGTGCCGGGTCATGGGGGCGGGCATAGACGGCCAGTACGTCTTCCATCCGGGCCGCGAACTGCGCGTTCGCCTTCGGCGGGATGGTCCAGCACTTCTTCAGATGAGGACGCAGTTCCGTTTTTTTAAGACCCGCCCGATGGTGGAGTGATCCAGGTTCGGGATGTCCTCGACCAGCGCGACATGCTTCTCCAGCAAGCGCAGCGACCACCGGGTATAGCCCTGGGGTGGCTGTGAGCACGCCATCGCGATCAGCCGGGCTTCGACCTCACCGGTCACCGGCGAGGGCACCGGCGGCAGCTCGCGCTTCTTCCGCGTGACCGTGGCGTGAACATCGCCACCGGTCTCGGCGAACCGCTTGGCCACCAGCCGCAGTGTCTCGCCCGAGACTCCGGCCCGGGCCGCGACCGCGTCCTGCGAGCCGATCGCGCCTGCAGAGGTGTCGAGCGCGAGCAGCACCCGCGCCCTCCTGATCACCGAGGCTGGATGGATACCCGTCGTGGTTACCCGAACCAGCTCTTCACGATCAGCCGCGGTCAGCACCACCGGCCTCTTCTTCTGCGAACCCATCACCCCAACTCCCGTCCGGCAGAAGGGAAGCAACATCTGCCGGACCCCACCATCCCAACCAAACAACCCAGAACTAAGCAACGACACGCTACTAGTGATCTGGTTTTGAGGTCGTGGGTCGCCACGTGAGGCGTCCCCTCTTTCAGTTTGCGGCGTTCTGCTGCGGCGGGTAGCGCGCTCGCGCTGTGCTGCGTGGATGGGCGATACCCGGCTGGAACCTGTCGTGTTGTCGGAGGCCGAGCGGCTGACGCTGGAGAGCTGGGCCAAGCGCCGCTCGACCGCCCAGGGACTGGCCGTTCGCGCACGCATCGTGCTGGCGTGCGCGAACGGCTGGAACAACACCGTGGTCGCCGCGCCACTCGGTGTCGGCAGAGATACCGTGCGCCGCTGGCGCACACGGTTCCTTGCCCGGCGACTGGACGGACTCGCCGACGAGCCGCGGCCCGGGGTGCCGCGGACCATCACCGATGCCCAGGTGGAAGAGGTCGTGGTCCGCACCCTGGAGCAGACGCCACAGGGCGGGACGCACTGGTCGAAGCGGGAGCTGGCCAAGGTCGTGGGGATCTCGCCGGCGAGCGTGCTGCGGATCTGGCACGCCTTCGGCCTGCAGCCGTGGCGGACTGAGACCTTCAAGATCTCACCCGACCCGTTCCTGATCGACAAGATCCGCGATGTCGTCGGCCTTTACCTGGCCCCGCCGGCCAATGCCGTCGTCTTCGCGATGGACGAGAAACCACAGATCCAGGCTCTTGGCCGGACCGCACCGGTCCTGCCGATGATTCCGGGAGTGCCCGAGCGGCGGAGTTTCGACTACGTCCGGCACGGGACCGTCGACCTGTTCGCCGCACTGAACACCGCCACGGGCAAGGTGATCACGAAACTGTCCGCCCAACACCGGGCCGTCGACTTCCGCGACTTCCTCGACGAGATCGACCGCCAGACCGACAAGAGCCTGGCGGTCCACGTCATCTGCGACAACCTCTCCGCCCACAAGGCGCCGGTGGTGCACAAGTGGCTGCTCGCGCACCCCCGCTTCCAGCTCCACTTCACCCCGACCTACTCGTCCTGGATCAACCAGGTCGAACGGTGGTTCGCCGAGCTTGAACGACGCTGCCTCACACGCGGGGTGTTCTGCTCACTCGACGACCTCAAGACCGCACTCGAAGAGTGGATCAAGGTCTGGAACGACGATGCCAGGCCCTTCAAATGGACCAAGACCGCCGACCAGATCCTCGACCGCATCTGCCGCTACTGCGACAGGATCTCCGAACCAGATCACTAGGGCGAGGCCACCAGCATTTCGAAACCTGCCCGGTCGCAGGTCACCAGCGCAATCCCCCCAAGCCGTCCCACCGGCGTGGCTCGCCCTGGATGCGGGCTCCACGGACGGAATACTGATCTTTTCGACAGACCGGGCAGCATAATCGCACAGCGATCGCCCCGACCTACCTCAGACTCAGACTCAGACTCAGACTCAGACCTGACCTCAGGGCTCAGACCTCACACCTACCTCGGACTCGGACTGACCCCGGCTCACCCCAGACTCACAGGAGAGAACGCCCCGATGCCCATCTACGCTGTGACCTATACCTACACCGACGACTCGGCGGCCCGCGGCGCGCTCCACCCGGCCCACCGGGAGTTCCTCGGAACGCTCGTCGAGCAGGGGACAAACCTCGTCTCCGGCCCCTTCACCGCCGGGGAGGTGCCCGGCGCGCTGCTCCTGTTCCGCGCGGCCGACAAGCAGGCGGCGCTGGCAGCCACGGACAAGGATCCGTTCCGAGTGCAGGGACTCGTCAGCGATGTCTCGGTCCGGGAGTGGTCCCCGGTGCTCGGACCGCTCGCCGACCAGCTGTCCTGACGTCGTGTGCGGCCGCCGACCTGCGGTGGCGGCCGCGCGACACTCCCTGGCCCAGTGCGATCCGAGCGGCCACGGGCAGGTGGTGGCTGCCGGTTTCGGGCAGCGTGCGGATCTGGGTGACCGTCGCCGAGCGGGCCATCACCTGGTCGATCCGGGCCACCGGGAAGGCGGCGGGGAAGCTGAACGCGAATCCGCGCTCCGCCGTGTTCATGCGTGAGGTCAGCGGGGCCAACCCGCGGTCGTCGACCGTGCTGTTGAGGTCACCCAGCAGGATCACCGGCTTCAACTTCTCGGCGGCGACGGCCTGTCCCAGCATGCGGGCGCTGTCGTCGCGCCACGTGGAGCCGAGGCCCCGCGCCACTCACGACCGTGTCGCGGTCCCGCACTCCGCATCGTCGGCGCCCTGCATGCGCGCGTCCATAGTCGTGCTCCGGTCGTACGGGTCGACCTCGGGTCCGGCTCCCGGGCCGGTTACCGCGCGCGCGGAGGGGAACTCCGGGACGTAGAAACCGGTGTCGTTGTCACAGCCGCCGTTGGTGGTGTCCGACTTGTAGGAGACGAGGGAGAACGTCCCCGGCTCGGTGATCACCTTCGCCGGGTCGTCCCAGCTCATCACCACCTCGCGGCGCACGATCGTGCGCGCGACCTCGTCCCTTCCCTCCGCGGCGTGCGCGACCGGATAGACGTACGTGACATCGGCGGTCACCTCGACCGCACCGCGCTTGCCCTCCCGGTACGTGATCCGCCCGCGCGTCTTGACCACGTCCCCGACGAGACGGACCTTCTCCGTCGCGAAGCGGCTGAACAGCAGCAGAGGATCGTCGTCCTGGCTCGGCGCGCGGAACGCGGTCGCCAGGTAGTCCTGGACGTCCTTCTGATCCGGATTGATCAACGCGATCGCCTTCTCGGGCGGCCGTCCGAGAAGCACACCGGAATTCAGATTGGACGCGGCAAGAAAGTCCCGGGACTTGTCGAGCGCCTGCGCGACTTGCGCCTTGCTCATCCAGCCGGTCGCCCGCGCCTCGGGGACGGTGATCCCCGCCGTACCGTCACCCCACCGCGCCGCGGGCGATCCCCTGAACGGCTGCTGGAGGGTGGGCTGTTGGGCCGCCGACTCCGTCGCGGGCGGCTGGCCGGGACGTTCCGACTCCGCGGCGAGCGGTGTATCGCCGCTGCCTCCACCGCCGAACCAATCGGTCACGCGCCCGGGATCCAGCGCCACGAACAGCATGCCCGCGGCGACGAGCAGACCGACCACGTACCAGCCCTTGCCCCGCCGCTGCCGGGCCGGTTCGTGCGTGCGCCACCCCTTCGGCTGGCCGGTCTCCTCCCGCAGCCGTCGCGTCACCATCCGGGCCCGGGCCGACGGTTCCTCGGGCGCGCCCTGAGTCCCGGCCTCGGCCTCCTTCTGGAAACGCTCCCACTCCTCGTCCGATATGGACGCCCCACCCTTGCTCACGATGTGCTCCCCGCCCCTTCCGCGGTGCCTGACGCGATGCTCCACCTTCACCGCGTCGAGTTTGCCGATGGCATGGTTGCCGCCTCGGCGTCGCTGATCCTAAACCGTGAGCACGTGGGGCTGGGGGCCTCAACGTTCCGATGCCGGGTGATGGCCCGGCACCGGAACCTGGTCGCTACGGGCGTGGCTGACTTGGGAGGTGGGTCCCGACTCGACGATCCGGCCCTGGCGCATGACGACCGCGTCATCGGACTTCAAAGCACTGGACCCTCTTTCTCACTCCTTCTGATTCCATGGGGGCCCGGGTCGAGGGCCTCCATGAGGGAAGGGACGGCAAGCATGGCGAAGGAGAACAGTGCTCTGCTCGTGATGGACGTCCAGCGGGACGTCGTGCGCATCGCGGACGCCGGATCCGGCTGTCTGGCTCGCCTCAAAGGGGCGATCGCGGGCGCCCGCGCGGCGGGTATCCCAGTGATCTACGTGGTCATGCGGCTACGGCCGGGGCAGCCTGAAGTCAGCCCGCGCAACAGGACGCTCGCCACCGTATTGCAGTCGGGCCTGTTCGCCGACGGGGCTCCCGGCACCGAAATCCACGACGACGTCGCGCCCCGGCCGGGCGACATCGTGGTCACCAAGAGGCGGGCGAGCGCGTTCTCGGGCAGCGACCTCGACTCCGTGCTCAGGGCACGCGACATCAACAGCCTTGTGCTGGCAGGCATCGCCACCAGCGGCGTGGTGCTGCACACCCTGTGCCAGGCCAACGACCTGGACTTCGGCCTCACCGTCCTGTCGGACGCCTGCCTCGACCTCGACCCGGAGGTGCACCGGATCCTCATCGGGAGGCTGTTCCCGCAGTGGGCGGAGGTCGTCACCGTCGAGGACTGGGTCGGTTCCCTCGCTCGGTGACGGGCGCCCCTCACCTTCCTCATAGGCCACGAGCACCCGAATGTAAGCTGATCACCCCACTCGGTTCGGGTGTGGGGTGACGACTCGGGGGAGTACGACCATGGCCAAGCCGGTACGCGCGTCGCTGGGGGAGATGTGGATCACCTGCCAGGTCTGCCACAGCGAACTTTTCCGTGAGCGGGGCATCAAGCTCAACAGCAGTGGCATGGAGTTCATGAAGCTGGCGTGGGCGGACGAGACGGCGACGGGCCTGATCTGCTGGAAGTGCGGATACGTGCACCTCTTCGTAAACCGTGAGATCCGGCTTCACCGGGCCAAGGACTGACCTCGCGCGGGCAGTCGTAGGCATCCCCGGCATCAATACGCAGGGTTCCGTGAAAATCCGGGCCCGAAGCGGGAACAGACGGCGGGGGCCGACCGTTCTTGCTGACAACGCCGTGTGCACTGGCGATGAAGGGGAGGGGGCGTTCGTGATCCAGGTGTCCCGTCTGCGCGCCCTGGTCCTCGCCCCGTACCGCCCGGTGCACCTGTACACCCGGGCCCATATCGACCTCCAGCGCGTGGCCGGCGCGCTCTGTTGTTCCTGACCGGATTCTTCGCCGTCGCGCCCTCCGCCTGAGGGTCGCTCATCTCGTACGGTCGATCAGGAAGGCACCCTTTCGTGTCCTCGTCTTCTTATGTGCCCTCTTCAACCTCCGCACTGCACCTCGCCGTTGCCCTTGACGGCGCAGGCTGGCACCCGGCCGCCTGGCGCGAGCAGGTGTCCCGGCCCCGGGAGCTGTTCACCGCCCGCTACTGGGCCGACCTCGTCCAGGAGGCCGAGCGCGGGCTGCTCGACTTCGTGACGATCGAGGACGGACTCGGGCCCCAGTCCTCGCACTTCACGGAACCCGACGCCCGCACCGACCAGGTCCGCGGGCGCCTCGACGCGGTGCTCATCGCCGCCCGCGTCGCCCCGCTGACCCGGCACATAGGCCTCGTGCCGACCGTGGTCGCCACACACACGGAGCCGTTCCACATATCCAAGGCCATCGCCACGCTCGACTATGTGAGCTCCGGCCGCGCGGGTCTGCGCGTACAGGTGTCGGCACGCCGGAACGAGGCCGCGCACTTCGGACGCCGTACGTTCCCCGCCCTGCGCATCGAGAAGCTGGACGGCCCGGAGGCGAAAGAGCTGACGGGCGACCTCTTCGACGAGGCCTCCGAATACGTCGAAGCGGTGCGCCGGCTGTGGGACAGCTGGGAGGACGACGCCGAGATCAGGGACGTCGCCACCGGCCGCTTCATCGACCGCGACAAGCTGCACTACATCGACTTCGAGGGCAGGCACTTCAGCGTCAAGGGCCCCTCGATCACGCCGCGTCCGCCCCAGGGACAGCCGGTCGTCAGCGCCCTGGCCCACCGGAGCGTGCCGTTCCAACTCGTCGCACGCTCCACCGACCTCGGATACGTGACCCCGCACGACGCGGACCAGGCGCGTGCCATCGTCGACGAGATCCGTACGGCACAGGCCGCGGCCGGACGCTCGGACGAGCCCGTCCACGTCTTCGGAGACCTTGTGGTCTTCCTGGACGACGACCCGGCCGCGGCGGCGGCACGGCGCGAACGCCTCGACGGCCTGGCGGGCTACACGTACACCAGTGACGCCCGGATCTTCACGGGCACACCCGCTCAACTCGCCGATCTGCTCCAGGAGTTGCAGCAGTCGGGCCTCAGTGGCTTCCGCCTTCGTCCCGCCGTCGTCGGCCACGATCTCCCCGCGATCACCCAGGGACTCGTCCCCGAGCTGCAGTGGCGCGGAGCGTTCCGGAGCGCGTACGAGGCCGACACCCTGCGCGGACTCCTCGGGCTCGCGCGCCCCGCCAACCGCTACGCCGCCACCGTCTGAGCCGGAGGGAACACAGACCATGCCTCGCAAGCAGATCCACCTCGCGGCCCACTTCCCGGGCGTCAACAACACCACTGTATGGAGCGACCCCAAGGCCGGCAGCCACGTCGAGTTCAGCTCCTTCGCCCACTTCGCGCAGACGGCCGAGCGGGCCAAGTTCGACTTTCTGTTCCTGGCCGAAGGGCTGCGCCTGCGTGAACAGGCCGGGCAGATCTACGACTTGGATGTCGTGGGGCGGCCCGACACCTTCACGATCCTCACCGCGCTCGCCGCGGTCACCGAACGCCTCGGCCTGACCGGCACCATCAACTCCACCTTCAACGAGCCCTACGAGGTCGCCCGCCAGTTCGCCAGCCTCGACCACCTCTCGGACGGGCGTGCCGCGTGGAACGTCGTCACCTCCTGGGACGCGTTCACCGGCGAGAACTTCCGGCGCGGCGGGTTCCTGCCCCAGGACGAGCGGTACTCGCGGGCCAAGGAGTTCCTGATCACCGCGAGCGAGCTGTTCGACTCGTGGCAGGGCGACGAGATCGTCGCCGATCAGGCGAGCGGCACCTTCCTGCGCGACGCCCAGGCCGGAGCCTTCGTCCACCAGGGACAGCACTTCGACATCAGCGGGCAGTTCAACGTCCCCCGCAGCCCCCAGGGCCGCCCGGTGATCTTCCAGGCAGGCGACTCCGACGAGGGGCGGGAGTTCGCCGCGTCGAGCGCCGACGCGATCTTCAGCCGGTACAGCACCCTCAAGGAGGGCCAGGCGTTCTACACGGACGTCAAGGGCCGCCTGGCCCGCCACGGCCGTACGCACGACCAGCTCCTGATCCTGCCCGCCGCGACCTTCGTGCTCGGCGAGAGTGACGCCGAGGCGGCGGAACTGGCCCGCGAGGTACGCCGACAGCAGGTCAGCGGCGCCACCGCGCTCAAGCACCTGGAGTTCGTCTGGAACCGTGACCTGTCCGGCTACGACCCGGACGGCCCGCTCCCCGAGATCGACCCCGACCTCGGCGAGCACACCATCGCGCGCGGCCGCGCCCAGGTCCGCATGTACCGCGACCCGCTGGCCACCGCCCGCGAGTGGCGGGAGCGCGCCGCCGCCAACAAGTGGTCGATCAGGGATCTCGTCATCGAGACCGGCAACCGCCAGTCGTTCGTGGGCTCCCCGGCCACGGTCGCCGAGACGATCAACGACTTCGTGCAGGCGGACGCGGCCGACGGCTTCATCCTCGTCCCGCACATCACCCCCGGCGGCCTCGACGTCTTCGCCGACACCGTCGTCCCGCTGCTCCAGGAACGCGGGGTGTACCGCACGGAGTACGAGGGCACCACCCTGCGCGACCACTTGGGCTTGAGCGAACCGACCGCCGTGGAAGCCGGGCCCCGCCGAGTGGCGTCGTAACGACCCGTCCACCACGCGATCCGCACCAGTGCGGAGCCGGCGGTGGGCTTTCCGCCGCTGTCTCCGGCGCCGCCCGATACTCTGCACCGCGTGATCAACTCATCTGCGAGTTCTGACGATTCCGTGGTCGCGACAGCCGCGGCGAGTGCCGGTGCCGACGTGGTGCGCAGCCTGTACGGGCGACGCCTCACCCGCATCGACAAGGGCGCGGGGGACTTTGCCACCGCCGCCGACGTGGAGGCCGAGAAGGCCATCGTCGACGTCATCCGCGCCGCCCGCCCCGACGACGCGGTGGTCGGTGAGGAAGGCGGGCAGCAGGGTACGGCCGATGCCGTGCGCCAATGGCTGGTGGACCCGTTGTGCGGCACGCTGAACTACGCCGTCGGCAGCATGCTCGTTGCCGTCAACGTGGCGTTGCGCGATGGGGCGGCGGCGGTGGCCGACCCGTTCAGCGGTGAGGTGTTCTTCACGGACGGGACGAGCGCGTGGGTGCGGCGTAACGGGGTGGACGAGCCGCTGGCCCCGACGTCCGCCACCTCGCTCGTGGACGTCAACCTGGACCCGCCGTTCATCAACCGGCCCGGTTTCCGGGCCGTTGACCTGCTGGCCCACCCCGCGTTCGTCGAGCGGTTCCGGCCACGGGTCGTGTCGACGACGCTGGCGCTGGCCTGGGTCGCGGCCGGCAAGCGCGCCGCGTACGTCACCGATGGCGATGACCTCACCGGGAGTGTGCATTTCGCCGCGGGCATCGCACTGTGCCGGGCCGCCGGCTGCGTAGTCACGGGGATCGACGGTGCCCCAACCGGGCCTGCGGGGCGCGGACTTGTGGCGGCCGCCGACACCGAGACGCACGGGCAGCTGATGTCGATGATCCGCGGCTGAAGGTGCCGCGGCGACCGCCGCCCGCCTGTGCAGGGGGGTTGTGTGTACGGCCGCAAGCCCGCCGCCCCGGTGACTGTGATCACCGGGGCGGCGGGCTCGCGGTGGGGAGGGGCCCCGGATCGGGCGGGACCGTGGGATCAGCCGCGTACGGGCTCCAGCTCCCGCTCCTCCTCGGCCGCCGGTGACGACGACGGGGCGAGGGCCTTGTGCAGTTTCTCGCCCTCGACATCCACATTGGGCAGGATCTTGTTGAGCCAGCGGGGCAGCCACCAGGCAGACTTGCCGAGCAGGGCGAGGACCGCCGGGACGATCGCCATGCGGACGACGAAGGCGTCGAAGAACACCGCGATGGCGAGCCCGAAGCCCATCATCTTGATCATGTCGTTGTTCTCCATGATGAACCCGGAGAAGACGCTGATCATGATGATCGCCGCCGCGCCGACGACCCGGCCCCCATGCTTGAAGCCGGTCACGACCGCCTCGGGGGCGCGCGCCCCATGGACGTACGCCTCGCGCATCCGTGTCACGAGGAACACCTCGTAGTCCATCGCCAGGCCGAACACCACGCCGATCATGAAGATCGGCATCATCGACATGATGGGGCCCGGCTGGTCGACGCCGACGATGTCCGCGAGCCAGCCCCACTGGAACACGGCGACGACTGCGCCGAGTGCCGCGGCGACCGACAGCAGGAAGCCGAGGGCCGCCTTCAGCGGGACGAGAACCGAGCGGAAGACCAGCATCAGGAGCAGGAAGGCGAGCCCGACGACGAGACCCAGGTAGGGCAGGAGCGCGTCGTTCAGGGTCTGGGAGAAGTCGATGGTCATCGCCGTCTGCCCGGTGACCAGGACGTCGGAATCAGTATCCGCCTCCAGGCCGCTCGCGGTGGACCTGATCGTCTTGACGAGTTCCTCGGTCTTGTGGTCGCTCGGTCCGGTGGTCGGGACGACCGTGATGATCGCCGTGTCGCCAGCCGGGTTCACCGAGGCGGGGGTGACCGCCGCGACGCCGTCGACCTTGGCGAGGGACGTGCCCACCGTCTTGGCGGCGGCAGCAGCGTCCTTGGCTCCGCCCGTGTCGACCGTGACCATCAGCGGGCCGTTGAAGCCCGCCCCGAACGACTCGGACAGCATGTCGTACGCCTTGCGCTGCGTGGTGTCCGGCGCCGACGTTCCCTCGTCGGGCAGCCCGAGCTCCAGGCTCGTCGCCGGGACGGCGACGGCGCCCAGGCCGAGTACACCGATGAGGAGCACGGTGACGGGGCGGCGCAGCACGAGGCGCGCCCAGCGGGTGCCGAGGTTGGGCTTGGCGTCCTTGGCATCCCTGGCACTGTGCGCGGCGTCCGGCTGCTTCGCGAGGTTCTTACGGTCCTTGCGGCGCAGGGCGCGCTTGCCCGCGAAACCGAGCAGCGCGGGGATCATGGTCAGCGCGATGAGTACGGCGATGGCCACCGTGGCCGCCGCTGCGAGGCCCATCTTGGTGAGCATGGGGATGTTGACGACCGACAGACCCGCGAGAGCCACGATGACGGTCAGTCCGGCGAAGACCACGGCGGAGCCCGCGGTGCCGGTGGCCCGGCCCGCCGCTTCCTCCGGTTCCCGGCCCTCGGCTATTTCGGCGCGGTAGCGGGAGACGATGAAGAGGGCGTAGTCGATCCCGACCGCGAGCCCGATCATCATCGCCAGTGTCGAGGTCGTGCCCGAGAGGTTGCGGACGCTGCCCAGGGCGGCGATGCCGGAGACACCGATTCCGACGCCGATGATAGCGGTCAGCAGCGGAAGGCCGGCGGCGATCAGCGAGCCGAAGGTGATGACGAGGACGACGGCGGAGACGGCGATGCCGATGAGTTCGGCGGAGCCGCCCATATCCTGCTCGGCCTGGACCGCGTCACCGCCCGTCTCGACCGTGAAGCCCTCGGCGCGGGTCTTGCCGGTGGCGTCGGTCAGCGCGTCGTGCGTCTTGTCCGTGAGCTCCGTCGAGATCACCTTGTAGGTGACGGACGCGTACGCGGTGGTGCCGTCCTTGCTGACGGCGTTCGCCTTGTACGGGTCGGCCACGCCGGCGACCTGCGGACCCTTGCCGAGCGCTGTGACGAGCTGGTTGACCTCGGCCTTCGCGGCGGGGTCCGTTATCTTCTCGCCCTCCGGCGCCCGGATGACGACGCGGGCGGTCGCGCCCTCCGCGCTGGCGGCGGGGAAGCGCTCGTCGAGCAGGTCGAAGGCCTTCTGGGAGTCCGTGCCCGGCATGGAGAACGAGTCGGCGGGCGGCGCGGGCGCGGCCGAGGACGCGTATCCGATGCCGCCCAGGAGCAGCACCCACAGGAGTGCCACATAGCGGCGCCGCCTGAAGGAGAGGCGCCCTAGTTTGTAAAGGAAGGTAGCCACGGCGAAAGAGACTCCCGTCGGGTGGAGGCGGAGGCAGGGGCGACCGCCCGGCGGTGCCATGGCACGTCAGGGAAGTCAGCGGATTTCTTCCTCTATCGTCGCCGCATTCCGGAGCCCGGATGTCAGCCTCCGGGGCGGACTCCGGCCCACGCCTGCGGTAGTCGGACTCGGTGGCCGGTCATCCCCCGGTATGACCGCAGGGCCCCTTTTGTAGAGCCCTGGGTGCAGGAGGGAGGTGGAGGCGGGGACCTGGGGACGAGTCCGCATCCGGCTTCGGGCCCGTGCCGGGCTCAGGTGTTTGCGCAGGTCACGTGGGCCGTGGGGTAGGTGGAGGGGGGAGGGAAAGGATCATGTCCGGCGACGAGAGGGCGCAGCACGGCTCGCGCGCCGTCGCGCAGGCGCAGGCGGCGCGTCAGGACGAGCGGGTCCTCGGCGATGTCGGTGCATGTGAGCACTGAGGCATGGTGCTGCCGAGGGGAGAGGTGCGGCCCGATGCGTGCGCAGGCGATCGGCAGCCGCGTCGGCCCGGTCGAAGCGCGAGGGTCAGGTGGTCGGCTGGAGCTTGCCGATCCGGCTGACGACCTCCGGGTCGCGGTGGTCGAGGAAAAGGGACTGGCCTGAGTCCATGGCGTCGATGGACGCCGTCTGGCCGTCGGTGAGTTCGAAGTCGAAGACGTCGAGGTTCTCCGCCATGCGGTCGGCGCGCACCGACTTGGGGATCACGACGACCTGCCGCTGAATGAGCCAGCGCAGCACAACCTGGGCAACGGACTTGCCGTGTGCGGCGCCGATCTCGGTGAGCACCGGGTCGGAGAAGAGGTTGTTGCGGCCTTCGGCGAAAGGCCCCCACGACTCGATCTGGACCCCGCGCTCGTGCATGACGACCTGGTCGAGGGTGCGCCGGTTGAACGGGTGGGTCTCGATCTGATTGACCGCCGGCGTGATCTCGTTGTGGTCGATGAAGTCGACGAGCCGGTCGGGGTAGAAGTTCGAGACGCCGATGGCCCGGACGACGCCCTCGCGGTGCAGGCGCTCCATGGCACGCCAGGAGCCGTAGACGTCCCCGAAGGGCTGGTGGATCAGGTACAGATCGAGGTGGTCGAGGCCCAGCTTGCGCAGGGAGGTGTGGAAGGCGTGCCTGGCGTTCTCCTCGCCGGCGCTGGAGATCCACAGCTTGGTCGTGACGAACAGGTCCTCGCGCGGGATGCCGCTGGCCTTGATCGCACGGCCGACGGCCTCCTCGTTGCCGTAGGCGGCCGCGGTGTCGAGGGACCGGTAGCCGGCGGCGAGAGCGTCGCTGACAGCCTGCTCGGTCTGCTCGGGCGGGATCTGGTAGACGCCGAATCCGAGGATCGGCATCTCGACGCCGTTGTTGAGCAGGACGTTCTGCATGGGGGTGTTCCTTACGTGGGTGGTGTTCCTGTCTTGGCCATTCCCCGGCGCGGTGGGTGCGCGCGCAACCGGAGTGCGGCGCCCGGTGCCGCCCGGACGGCACCGGACGGGCGGGCGCGGCCGTGCCCACGCGGCCGTCCGGGGCAATGACCCCGACATCGGGGTGACTGTCAGTGAGTTCGGTGCGCGTGATCAGCAGAATGCGGTTCGACGGTTTCACCGCAGACCAGCCTTCCACCGGAGGAATTCATGCGCCTTCCCGCACTGGCCCTGGCCGCCCTGACCGCGGTTGTCGTGCTCAGCCCGAGCGCGTCAGCCGACTCCTTCAGCGGAAGCATTTCCGCGCACCAGCAGGCCCGTATCGCGCCGGACGGAACCCTCACCCTCTCCGGCAGCTACCGGTGCGAGACGTCGTCGTCCGCTCGCGCGGTCTTCGTCTCCGGCAGCCTGGTCCAGGACAACAAGCGGCTCGGCTTCGGCAGCACCGGGGCCCGGTGCGACGGACAGGTACACGAGTGGAGCAGCAGCGGGCCGGTGGACGGTCTGATGGACCTCGGCTTCCACGAAGGCCAGGCAGCCGTCGACGCGCGCCTGATGACCCTGGAGTCCGACGGCGGACTGCCGATGCCGCGCGCCCTGGCGGGGCAGGAGGAGCCGGTCCGTCTTGTGGACGACCGCACCTGAGAGGCGCATGCCTGTACGCCCGTGTGCCCGGGCCCGCCACGTACGCGGCGGGCCCGGGCACATCCGTAACCCTTCAGCGGCGGTCCGAACGATCACCGAGCGGCGGTCACGTCGGCCTGTGCCTCCCGGGTCAGGAACTCGTCAGGAACTCATCGGGACGGAACTCGTCAGGATGACGAGCTGCTGCGTCGCCCGGGTCATCGCCACGTAGCGGTCGACCGCTCCTTCGATGCCGTCGCCGAACTCCTCCGGATCGATGAGCACGACCAGATCGAATTCGAGGCCCTTCGACAGCTCCGGGGTCAGGGACCGGACGCGTGACGTCGCCCGGAACATGGGGTCGCCGATGACGCAGGCGATCCCGTCGTCGTGCGCGGCGAGCCAGGTGCCGAGGATCGAGTCCAGGTCCGTAACCCGTCCGTGGACGACGGGGACGCCGCTGCTGCGGATGGATGTCGGCACGTTGGCGTCGGGGAGCTCGGCCCGGATGACCGGCTCGGCTTCCGTCATGACCTCTTCCGGCGTGCGGTAGTTGATGCTCAGGGAGGCCTGCTTGATCCGGTCGAGCCCGGCCCGCTCCAGGCGCTCCTCCCACGACTCCGTGAACCCGTGCCTCGCCTGAGCACGGTCCCCGACGATGGTGAAACTCCGCGACGGACAGCGAAGCAGCAGCATCTGCCACTCCGCGTCGGTCAGTTCCTGCGCCTCGTCCACGACGATGTGGGCGAACGGTCCCGCGAGCCGGTCCGGGTCGGCCGTGGGCAGCGCGCTCTCGTCGATCAGGCTGTCCTGGAGGTCCTTCCCACGCAGCATCCGCACCGCACCCTCGCTGTCGTCGCCGGCCGAGTTGAAGTCGGCCGCCGAGATGATGTCGTCGATGACGAGGGCCATGCGCTCGCGCTCGGCGGCGACGGCGGCGTCGTGCTGCCGCTTGCGCCGCGCCGCCTCCGGGTCACCGAGGCGCTGCCGAGCCGCGTCAAGGAGCGGCAGGTCGGACAGCGTCCAGGCATGGGGGGCATCCTTGCGCTGCAGCTTCGCCACGTCGTCGCGGTCGAGCCAGGGGGCACACATCCGCAGGTAGGCGGGGACCGTCCAGAGGTCGGAGACGAGGTCGGCGGCCTCGAGCAGCGGCCATGCGCTGTTGAGGGCCGCGACCAGATCCCTGTCCTGCCGCAGCGACCGCAGGAACAGATCGGGCGAGACGCCGTCCTCGTCCTCGTCCATACGCTGCTTGTCCATGAGGATCGTGGCCAGTTCCTCCCAGACCTGCTCGCGCGCCTCGTTGTGCGCGGCGCCCGGACCCGGAGCCTTGAACGCTTCGGCCCAGTCGTCGGCGCTCACCCAGATGTCGGACCAGGCAGTCGTGGCGGTCATGCCCTTGGTGGGCGGCTCCTCGTAGAACCTGACGGCCTTCTCGATCGCCTGCACCATGTCCGCGGAGGACTTGAGGCGGGCCACGTCCGGGTCGGTCTCGATCTGCGCCGTCGCGCCCTCGGCGACGAGGTCCGGCAGGATGCAGGTCTGCACGCCCTCCTCTCCGAGGCTCGGCAGGACGTCGGCCACGTAGTCCAGGTAGGGCCGGTGCGGACCGACGAACAGGACACCGCCCCGACGGTGGCTCAGGCGCGGGTCGGAGTAGAGGAGGTACGCGGAACGGTGCAGGGCGACGACGGTCTTGCCCGTGCCGGGCCCGCCGTCGACGACGAGCGCTCCGCGCGAACCGGCGCGGATGATGGCGTCCTGGTCGGCCTGGATGGTGCCGAGGACGTCACGCATACGGGCCGAACGGTTGCTGCCCAGGCTGGCGATGAACGCGGACTGGTCGTCGAGCGCCGCCCGCTGTTCCAGGCCGTCGGCGGTGAACACCTCGTCCCAGTAGTCACTGATCCGGCCGCCGGTCCAGCGGTACCGGCGGCGGCTCGCCAGGCCCATCGGGTTGGCGTGCGTCGCCGCGAAGAACGGCTCGGCGGCGGGGGAGCGCCAGTCGACAAGCAGTCGGCGGCCCTCGCTGTCGGTGAGGCCGAGCCGCCCGATGTACAGGGGCTCGGCGTCGTCCGCGCCGACGACACGGCCCAGGCACAGGTCAAGGCCGAAGCGGCGCAGGGCGCGCAGGCGGCCGGTCAGCCGGTGGATCTCCGAGTCCCGGTCCATTGCCTCGCGGCCGATGCCGCCGGGGGCCTTGCGCAGGACGTCGAGACGGTCGGAGAGTTCGGTGATCGTCTGGTCGAGGCTGCTCGCGATGGCCGCGAAGTGCTGCTCATCGCCGGCGATCAGCGTCGGATCGGCCTTGGAGGAAAGACGCTCGGGAAGGTCGAACGCACTGATGGTCGTGGAGGTCAATGTCATCAGCTCCGATCCGAGGTCACGCCCGCGAAGTCCGACACGGCGCCCACTGGCACCTCGGCGCCGAGCGCCCGCACCGGCGCGACGCCACCGCACGACCCATAAACCGACAACAGCACTTGCACTTCGTTGATCTCCCATTTCCGCAGGGTTCGGGCCTCGGCCAGCGATTGTGCGGCAAGGTGGGGGCCTTGCCGCAAGCCCCCCAGTGCGCTATAAGTTGAGAGTGGCAAGGAGTGGGAAGTCCTCCTTGCCTTTCTTGCTCTCTGGGGACGGGCAGGGACGCCTGCGGTCCTGCGTCCCGCTCCTGCTCCTGGCGGATCCCGCGCCGAAGATTGCCGGACATAGGCAGTGCGGCACAACCCACCGCGCATGCATGCTGGTTCCGGTCGGCTGAAACGGGGGCGTCAGTGGAAGCGAGTACAACCCGCAGTGTGGCGCGTGCGCGCGTGGGATCGGGACTGGGGGTGGCTGTTCTTCTGCTGCCCCTCGTCGGCTACGGACTGGCCCGGACCGGGGCAGTCCCCGAAGGCACACCGATCGTGCTCGGTCTGCTGTGCGCGATCATCGGTTTCCTCCTCCTCACCGCACTGTGCGAGGAACGAGCTCCGTTCCGACACTCGTCGTCGCGCCTGACCGCGCACACCCTGACCGGCGAACGGTCCGTCGACCTGAACCGGATCACCACCGTCCGCCTGCTCACGACCTTTTCGTACGGCAGCGTGCACCGCACCCTGGTGGTGTGCGACGTCCATGGTGTGCGCCTGGGCATCACGACGAAGAGAGCCCGCGGGAAGCTTCGCCGAGCGATCGAGAAGTCCGACGCGAACGCCGCGCGAGGAGTCCCCCGACCCCGTGTGAGCCGTGCGGCAAGGGCATACCTGGGTCTTGCCCCGGGACGAGGGCTCGTCGTCCACACGGCTCTCGCCTTTCTGCTGACGACGACATCCGCGAGCCTGTACGTGGCCGGCGCGGCCCGACTCGGCGGGCAATGAGTTCGGCCCGCGGCTGATCCGGGGCCTCTGCGCCAGTTCGGGCCCTCTCACGGAACAGGAAAGGGGATGGCTCACATCCCTGACGTTCCTCACCGCCGGACGTGCTGAAGCGGCGACCGCCCGCGCCTGGTTGTCCGTCAGCGGTGTTGCGAGTCGAATCGCCACAGGACGTGGACGACGCGCATCACCGCCAGGACGCCGCCGACCACAGTCCCCGTAGCCACCAATGAGCGCTCGACAGAGGGAGGCAGGCGCCAGACGAAGGCGGGGCCGGCGATCGTCGCGAAGACGATGCCACCGAGGAAGCACGCGCTGAACAGTGCATAGCCGATCTCGACAGTGATCTCATCCCGCTCGGCCTGGCTGCGTCGCAGTCTTGTCCCCATGAGGGCAGCATCGCAGCCGGTCCGCCATCCGGCCACGTATGTGCACGCCCGTAGAGGGACTCTGGGAGAACTTCACCCTCCGGCCCGGGGTTGCGAAGGCGGCCCGGGCGAACCTGGTCAGGTCGGCTCCGGCGTCACGACGCCATGCCCGACCGCCAACCATGCTCGGGAACCATGCCCTACGGCGTGCCGGGAAGCCGGACCGTGACGAGGAGACCGCCGGCGGGGCGGGGGACGAGGTCGAGGGTCCCGTCGTGAGCGCGGACGATGCTGTGGACGATGGCCAGGCCGAGCCCGACTCCGGCGTGCTCGTCGGTGCGTACGCGTTCCGTTCCGCGCTGGAAGGGTTCGGTGAGGGTCGGTACCAGTTCCGGTGGGAGCCGACGGCCCGTGTTCTCGACCCGCAGCACGCTCGTGTCGCCGTGCGTCTCGGTGTGGACCGTCACGGTGCCGCCGGCGGGGAGGTTGTGGACGATGGCGTTCTGGACGAGGTTCGTCACCATGCGCAGCAGGAGCTCCGCGGAGCCGCTGGTCCGGGCGGCCCCGCCGGTGACGTCGAGCGTGATGCGGCGCTTTTCGGCGAGGGGGAGCAGCGTTTCGGCGGCTTCTTCGGCGATGAGGGAGAGGTCGACGCTCTCGCGGATGAAGGTTCCGCGGTCGCCACGGCTGAGCAGCAGGAGGGCCTCGGTGAGGTCGATCGCCCGCGTATTGACGGCGTGCAGGCGTTCGATGAGTTCGCGCTGGTCCCGCGTGGGGTCCTTGCGGGCGACGTCGAGGAGCGTCCGCGAGATCGCCAGCGGGGTGCGCAGTTCGTGGGAGGCGTTCGCAGCGAACCTCTGCTGCTCGGCGACGTGGGACTCGAGTTGTTGGAGCATCGAGTCGAACACGTCGGAGAGTTCACGAAATTCGTCCTGGCGGCCCTTCATGTGGATCCGGTGGGACAGCGACCCGCTCCCGGCCATGCGTGCCGCATCCGTGATCTGTGTGAGCGGTGCGAGCATCCGGCCGGCGAGGATCCATCCCCCGACGAGGCCGAACACGAGCAGGAAGACCATCGCCACGGCCGCGGCGGGGGCGAAGGTGTGCACAAGGAGGTAGCGGTTGGGCGAGATCCCGAGCAGGCCCTTGGGGTTGTCAGGTACGTAGCGCAGCAGGAACACCCACACCACGGCGAGCAGGAGAGCGCCGGCGACGGCGAGGAATCCGGCGTAACTGAGGGTGAGTTTCAGTCGGGCGCTGAGCCCCGGGCGCCTATCCATGCGACGTACTGCCGGGTGCGGTGGTGTCCGGACCGGTGTCGATCCGGTAGCCGACGCCGGGCACCGTGGCGATGGCCCATGGTTCGCCGAGCCGTTCGTCGCGGAAGACCTCCCGGCGGAAGAGGCCGAGCCGCAGGCCCGCGATCTTGTGGACCGGAGGCATGAGGATCGGGATGTCGCTGCCGGAGCCCACGATGCGCCGGGCTTCCTCGTCGCCGCAGGGGCCGGGGTTGTCGCGGTCGAGGACCGCGAGGTCGTAGAAGTTGACGCTGAGGAGTTCCGGGGCGGAGCCGACGTCGCCGGCGACGTCGGCGGCGATCGCCTCAAGGCGTAGACCGTCACGGACGGCGTCGGCCAGGTAGGACTCGTCCTCCACGATCAGTACGCGCATGTGCGAAGCCTAAGCAGCAGAACGTATCGCCGACGTATGCAAAGGTCCTGTACCACGTGGACACGGCCGAACAACTCGTCCTGAGCGGAGAGTTGGAGGCCATCGCCGCGGCAGGCAGGCGGTCCTTCACTATCTGCTCGGCCCGTCGGACGCCTCGTTCGACCCGCTCGCACCGCAGGCCCTGCGCAATCTCGTACCCGAACTCGCCGAGCACGACGTGTACGTGTGCGGGCCGCCCGGCATGACGGCCGCGGCCACCGCGGCGCCGGTGCGGGCCGGGGTGCCCGAAGACCACATCCACGCAGAGTGCTTCACGTGCTGACCTGGCGCAGATGCCGAACACCACTGACAGAGAGACACCCATGGGACGCCACCGCAAGCCCGCAGGCCCCACGCCGCTCCCCACCCACACGGCCCGGCGGCGTCTTGCCGCCGGGCTCGCGGGGGCCGGCGCCCTCGTCGCCACGTTCCTCGTCATCGCCGTCGACCCGGCGGCCCCGCCCGCCCCCGACGGGACCACGGCGACGGCACCGTAGGAATCAGCTCACCTGCCAATAGCGCTCACTGATCGCGGTGCGCAACGCCGGGGCCGAGGTGCCGAGCGATGACAGCACGGAAGACACGAGACCGCTGGGCAGGGCGATGAGGCCGAGGGTGAGGTGTTCGACGCCGATGTAGCTGTCGTGCCGGGCCTGCGCCTCGCGGACGGTGTTCGCAAGGCTCTCCTTGGCGCGAGGGGAGAACCGGATGTGCCCGACGGGGTGAGCGCCGGTGGCTTGGTACAGGCCGGTCGGGGCAGGGGTCGGTGCCGTGAGGGCGCGGCGTCGGGCGTTGCGCCGCTTGCGCCAGTGGCGGGCGAGGACCGGCGCCACTCCGCGGCGCGTGCCGCGCCTCGACGAGTGGGGCCCGCGGTGGACGGCGCTGTCGGCACGCGCGAGGGCTTTTGGTCCGAAGGACTCCTCGATCCTGGCCCGTACGGCGTCGATGTCGATCCCTACGGAGGCCAGCGCGTCCCGGTTGAGGGTGCCGAACAGGTGGGATCCGCCCCCGAGTCCGACCTGACGGACGATCTCCTCCTCCACACCGTCCGGCGTGACGCCGTGCTCACGCAGTACAGCGCTCGCGGGCTGGTCGGTGGAGACGAGGGCGAGCAGGAGATGCTCGGGGCCGATGTGGTGGTGTCCGAGCCGGCGGGCGTGTTCCTGGGTGTGGACCACGATGGTGCGGGCGTCCGGGGTGAAGCGTTCGAACATCATCGACTCCCTATCAGGCGGCCGTACTTGCGGTGCACGGTCTGCTTGGTGACGCCGAGCCGCTCCGCGATGTCCTGCCAGGACCATCCCAGCTTCCGGGCGTTCTCGACCTGGAGGATCTCCAGGCGTTCGGTGAGTTCTCGTAGGGCGGCCACCGCGCGGAGCCCGGTGTCCGGGTCGCTGCTGGCGGCGCCCTCGGCGATTTCGAGTGTGCTCTCCATGGCCGTCAGCATATGCTGACGGCTGGATGAGTGTCAACATATGCTGACGCGATCCCGGGGTTCGAGAATCGATCGGAGCACCAGATCAGGCCGGGATACCGCAGGCTTCCTAGCATCGGCTTGTGGAACACCCCGCACCGGAACAGACGCACGCCCGGCCGCCCGCCACGGCCTACCGCAACCTGGCCGTGGCCACCATCGGGTTCGCTCTCACTTTCTGGGCCTGGGCCCTCATCGCGCCGCTCGGCAGCGACTTCGGGGAACGCCTGAACCTGAGCTCGTTCAACCAGTCGTTCCTTGTCGCGGTGCCCGTCATCGTGGGCTCCCTCGGCCGCGTTCCCGTCGGCGCGCTGACCGACCGCTACGGCGCCAAGCTGATGTTCCCGCTGATCTCCGCCCTGACGATCATCCCGGTGCTCCTGGTCATCCCCGCCAGGGGCTCCTTCGTCGCCATGCTCGGCGTCGGCTTCCTGCTCGGTCTCGGCGGCACGACGTTCGCCATCGGTATCCCGCTCGTGAACTCCTGGTTCCCGCCCGCCCGCCGCGGGTTCGCGCTCGGAATCTTCGGCATGGGCATGGGTGGTGTGGCCCTGTCCGGCTACTTCACGCCACGCATGGCCAAGCACAGTGAGAACCTCCCCTTCTTCGTGGTGGCCATCGCGCTGGCCGCGTACGCGCTGCTCGCTCTGCTCCTCATCGCCGACCGCCCCGACCGGCCGATCCCCACCAGCCCGCTCGCCACGCGGCTCGGGCAGGCGGGACGGCTGAGGGTGACGTGGGAGCTGTCCGGGCTGTACGCGATCGGGTTCGGCGGCATCGTCGCGTTCGGCGTCTACCTGCCCACGTATCTGAAGACCTGGTACGAGCTCGACCCCACCGACGCGGGCACCAAGGCGGCCGGGTTCGCCCTGGTCACTGTCGTCTTCCGGCCCATCGGCGGCTGGCTGTCCGACCGGATCCACCCGGCGACCGTCACCGCCTGCGCCTTGGCTGTCGTCGCGCTCTTCGCGATCGTCCAGGCCTTCGACCCGCAGCTGAACCCCGTGGGCACGATCTGCTTCCTGCTGATGGCCGCAGGACTCGGCACGGCCAGCGGCAGCGTCTTCGCGCTCGTCTCCCAGGTCACTCCACAGCCGCAGGTCGGCTCCGTCACCGGCATCGTCGGCGCGATGGGCGGCCTCGGCGGCTTCGTGCCACCGCTCGTCATGGGCGCGGTCTACAGTGCCAAGAACTCGTACTCCATCGGCTTCATGCTCCTGTCCGACCTGGCTCTCGCCGGCTGCGTCTATGCGTACGGCCGCATGCGGAACATCGGGGCGGAGCGGCCATAGGGCATGTTTGCGGCCTCATCACTGGCCGGGCGTGTGCGTGCCCCGTTGAGCGCCGCCGCCGACCGACACGTCACTCGGGCGCCTTCGAGAACGGGCGAAACACGTACAAAACTCCCTATCGTGAGCCGGGTGACTGAGCCACCCGCACCGCCCGCCGCCTCGGACGTGGCCACCGCCCCGGACGCGCCACCGCCCACCGGCGCGGTCGGCGGGCCCGGACCGCGTTCGGTCGCAGGGCGGGCCACGCTCGCCGGCACCATCGTGTCCGTACTGCTGATCCTGGCCATCGTGTTCGGCAGCCGGATGCTCAAGGACTTCGACTCGGCTCTCCTCCCGTACGCCGTCGCGACCGTGTTCCTCGCCTTCGGTGTCGCCTACCGCTACACCGTGTGGATCTCCGCCCCGGGCGCACGCCGTCTGTTCCAGCAGGGCTGGCGCAGCCTGTTCTCGTCCGACAACTTCCGCAAGGCGCCCACCGCGCTGCCGAAGATGATCGCCACCTACCTCGGCTTCCAGAAGTTCCTCGGGGCCCGCTCGCAGGCCCGCTGGGCCGCCCACCAGCTGATCTTCTGGGGCTGCATCCTGGCCGCCCTGATCACCTTCCCGCTGACCTGGGGCTGGTTCACGTTCACCGCCTCGTCCAGCGCGGGGCCCGGCTACGAGATGCGGATCTGGGGCCTGAAGATCCTCGGCTTCGACTCGCTGAACATCGTCGGCTGGCTGATGTTCCACGGCCTGGACATCGCCGCCGTCCTGGTGATCCCCGGTGCCTCGTACTTCCTGTGGCGGCGCATGAAGGACCGCGGCGCCATGACCGGCCAGCGCTTCGCCTACGACCTGGTCCCGCTGATCGCCCTGATCGTCATCTCGGTGACCGGCCTGCTCCTGACCTTCTCGTCGATCTTCCTGCACGGCGGCGGCTACGAGTTCCTGGCGATCCTGCACATGGTGTCGGTGGTCTTCACCCTCATCTACATCCCCTTCGGGAAGTTCTTCCACATCGTCCAGCGGCCGGCCGCCGTCGGCATGCAGCTGTTCAAGTACACGGCCCGCAAGGACGAACAGCTCTTCCACTGCAAGCGCTGCGGTCAGCTGATCGACACCGCTCCGTACGTCGAGAACCTCCAGGGCACCATGCGCGACCTCAAGCTCGACTTCGACACCTGGACCGAGTACTGCCCCCGCTGCAAGCGGGTGCTGCGCGGTACCGCATACCTCAGCGACGTGAAGAAGGGCTTCAAGTGACCCAGCAGTACATCCCGCTTGACCCCTCCATCACACCGCCCGGCACCCGCAACTTCCGTGACGCGGGCGGCATTCCGGCCGACCAGTGGCACGCCGACCAGCACGGCGAGACGCTCGTCCCCACCCACTGCTGCTTCTGCGGCGTGCAGTGCGGGATGTATCTGCGCGTCGACAAGGGCGGCAAGGTGTTCGGTGTCGAGCCCCGCAACCACGACATCAACCGGATGCGGCTCTGCCCCAAGGGCATCAACGCCTACCAGCAGATCAACCACCCGGACCGGCTGACCGCCCCCCTCATGCGCCGCTCCCGCGACGAACCCTTCCGCGAGGCGACCTGGGAGGAGGCCCTGGACTTCACCGTCTCCGAGATCCGCCGCATCCAGTCTGCCCACGGCAACGACGCGTTCGGGCTGCTCGGCGGAGCGAGCCTGTTCTCCGAAAAGACGTACCTGGTCGGCAAGTTCGCGCGCGTCGCCCTCAAGACGAAGCACGTCGACTACAACGGCCGCCTGTGCATGGTCTCCGCCGCCGGAGCCAACAAGCTGTGCTTCGGCATCGACCGGGCCGGCAACCCCTTCTCCGACATCCTCCTCTCCGACTGCCTGCTGATCGCCGGGTCGAACGTGGGGGAGTGCTTCCCGGTGATGACCCAGTACGTGTGGGGCGCCCGCGACCGGGGCGCCGTCCTCATCGTCGTCGACCCGCGCGAGACGTCCATCGCCCGCACGGCCGACATCCACGTCGCCCTCAAGCCGGGCACCGACTCCGCCTTCTTCAACGCCGTACTGAACGTCGTCATCCGCGAGAACCTCGTCGACGAGGAGTACGTGGCCGCCCACACCACCGGCTGGGACGAGGTCCGGGCCACCGTCGCCACGTACACCCCCGAACGGGCCGCCGAGATCTGCGGGATCCCCGCCGCACAGGTCGTCCAGGTCGCCAGAGCCTTCGCGGGTGCTGACAACGCCATGGCCTGGCACGCCCGGGGCATCGAGCACCACTCGCAGGGCGTCGAGAACTGCCTCACCGTCATCAACCTCTGCGTGGCCACCGGCAACATCGGCAAGCCGGGCGCCGGCTACGGCACCCTCACCGGTCAGGGCAACGGCCAGGGCGGCCGCGAGCACGGCCAGAAGTCCGACCTGCTGCCCGGCGGGCGCTCCATCCTGAACCCGGACCACCGGCGGCAGATCTGCGAGATCTGGGGCATCGAGGAGTCCGAACTCCCCGCCGCCGGCACGTCGATGATGGAAATGGTCTGGCAGATGCAGCGCCAGGAGATCCGCGGTCTCATCGGCATCTGCAACAACCCGTTCGTCTCCCTCCCCAACTACGCGACGGTCAAGGACGGTTACGACACCCTCGAGTTCCACGCCCAGTTCGACTTCTTCCTCTCCGAGACGGCGGACAACGCCCACGTCGTCTTCCCCGTCACCACCTGGGCCGAGGACGAGGGCGTGATGGCCAACGCCGAGGCCCGGGTGATCAAGCACAACAAGGCGCAGGAGCCGCCGGAGGGCGTGCGTACCGACACCTGGGTGATGTGCGAGCTGGCCCGACGCCTCGGCGTGGGAGACAAGTTCGACTATCCGGGTTCCCGCGAAGTCTTCGAGGAGCTGCGCGTCGCGTCGGCCGGCACGGTCATCGACTACTACGGAATCACCTACGACCGTCTCGAGGAGACCGGCGGCATCGCCTGGCCGTGCCCCTCCACCGACCACCCCGGCACCCCCCGCTTGTTCGAGGACGGCAAGTCGTACCACCCCGACGGCAAGATCCACCTCCAGGTCGTTCAGTGGCATCCGCCGATGGACCCGTACGACGACGACCACCCCATGTCGCTCACCACCGGCCGCACCGTCGCCCACTTCCTGTCCGGCAACCAGACGCGCCGGCTCGGCGCCCTGGTCGAGCAGACCCCGCGCCCATGGGCGGAGGTCCACCCCTCGCACGGCTTCAGGAACGGCGATCCGGTACGCGTCGTGACGCGCCGGGGCAGCGAGGTCTTCCCCGCTCTGGTCACCGAGGCGATCCGCCCCGACACCGTCTTCGTGCCGTACCACTGGCCGGTCCCCACGGCCGCCAACGCCCTCACCATCGACGCCCTCGACCCCCGTTCCAAGATCCCCGAGTACAAGGTCTGCGCCTGCCGCATCGAGCACGCCGAACAGATCGACGAGGTGCCCGCGCCGCCGACCGCGCCCGGCCAGGTCGCGTACCCGGAAGCCCAGGTGTCCCGTACCGACCCGCTGCCGCCCACGGCCCCGCAGGGCCGTGGCACCGCCGAGAGGAGCTGAGGTCACGCCATGATGGGCAGAACGATCTTCATCGACCCGGGCCGGTGCATCGGCTGCCAGGCGTGCGTGTCCGCCTGCCGGGAGTGCGACTCGCACCGGGGCAAGTCCATGATCCACCTCGACTACCCCGACGAGGGCCACTCCGTCGCGTCCCTGCCCACGGTCTGCATGCACTGCGAGGACCCGGTCGCGCCGTGCGCCGAGGTGTGTCCCGCCGACGCGATCCTGGTGACCGCCGACGGTGTCGTGCAGCAGGCCGACACCACCCGGTGCATCGGCTGCGCCAACTGCGTCAACGCCTGCCCCTTCGGCGTACCGAAGATCGACCTCCAGGCCAAGCTGCAGATGAAGTGCAACCTCTGCTACGACCGCACCGCCTACGGACTCGCCCCCATGTGCGCCACGGTCTGCCCCACCGGGGCCCTCTTCTACGGAACGCTCGAGGATCTCCAGGCCGAACGTCCGGGCGTCCAGGTCGCGGACTCCTTCACGTTCGGCGACGTCGTCGTCAACACCGGCGTGGCGATGGTCGTCCCCGCCGACAAGGTCCAGTGGCCGGTGCCCGGAGGGCTGCCGATCGTCCAGGTCAACGGGAAGGACGTGACCCGATGAGCGTCACCGAGCAGCCCCCGGTCCCCGAGCCAGGAACCGACGACAACGCGGCGCAGGCGGCCCTGAAGGACCGCATCTCCGCCGACTCCCTCACCACGCGCCGCGACTACCTCCGTATCGTCGCCACCGTCTCCGGCGGCCTGGCGGTCGGGGGCATCGCCGTCGCCGGGGGAGTGCTGCACCGGCACGGCGACACCGACGGCGCGCCGGAACCCAAGCGGATCACCGGCCGCCTCGCACCCGGCGAGTCCATTGCCTTCCGCTTCCCCGGCGAGGACGACCGCGCGGTCGCCGTCCGCCTCACGGACGGCAGCCTCGTCGGCTACTCCGCCGTCTGTACGCACCTGGCGTGCGGCGTGCTGTGGCGCAAGGACCGCGGCAGCGAGGGCGAGTTGTACTGCCCCTGCCACGAAGGCGTCTTCGACGCCCGCACCGGCGAGGTCACCGCGGGCCCGCCACCGCGCGGCCTGCCCGAGGTGCTGCTCTTCGAGCAGGGCGACGGCAGCGTCTGGGCGGTCGCCACGGCCCGCTCCGGCGAGAACGCCCAGGACGCGGTGTGCAGGGAGTTCGCCGACGCGCGGCCCGAGGTACGGGCCCAGCTCGGCTGCCCCGTCGCGAACGATGCCAACGGGGAAAGGAGCCAGCGGACATGAGCACCGATGAGCCCCAAGCCGTCCCCCCGAGGCCCCCGTACACCCCCGGCAGCGCCCAGCCGCGCCTCAACCGCCCGGTCCGGGAGCGCTACCCGCAGATCCGCCCGACCAGCGGCTACGGCGACCCCCGGATCCGGCACACGGGTCCGGGTCCCGGCGCCGGCACCGACCAGGAGCCGGAACGCTCCTCGAAACTCACCGCCCGCCTCGTCCTGGCGATGACGGTGGTCATCGGCCAACTCTGGGGCCTCAGCGTGGTGGTCAACGAGTGGATGATGGGCGCAACCGGTACGGCTTGGTGGGGCGCGGGGTTCCTGTGCCTGTCCTTCCTGGTGGTCCTGGGGCTGTGGCTGCTCGACCCGAAGGATCGCTGAACTCCCGTCCGGACGGCGTCAGTTACGGCCCACAGGTCCGACCTGAACCCCGGCGGACCGGTGTCGACCACGGCCCACAGATCCGGCCTGGACCCCCAGCCGACCGGCGTCGCCTACGACTCCAGGTAGCGCAGCACGGCCAGCACGCGCCGGTTCACGTCCTCCGACGCGGGCAGGCCCAGCTTGCCGAAGATGGCCGCGACGTGTTTCTCGACCGTGCCCGCCGACACCACCAGCGCCTGCGCGATCGCGGCGTTCGTCCTGCCCTCGGCCATCAGCGCCAGAACCTCCCGCTCGCGTGCCGTCAGCGACTCCAGGTCGCCTCCACGGCGGCTCGCTCCGGCCAACTGCGTGACTACTTCGGCGTCGAGAGCGGTGCCGCCGGCGGCGACGCGGGACAGGGCGTCGGTGAACTCGGCGACGTTCGCGACGCGGTCCTTGAGCAGGTAGCCGATCCCGGCTGAGCCCGCGGCGAGCAGTCTGGTCGCGTACTTGGTCTCGATGTACTGGGAGAACAGCAGCACGCCCGTGCCCGGGTACTCGCGCCGGATGTCGATCGCGGCCCGCAGGCCCTCGTCGGTGTGTGTCGGCGGCATCCGAATGTCGACGACGGTGACGTCGGGCCGGTGCTCGGCGACGGCGGCGAGGAGGGCGTCGGCGTCGGGCACGGCCGCGCATACCTCGTGGCCTCGCTCGGTGAGCATCTGGGCAAGCAACTCCCGCAACACGGCGGCATCTTCGGCGATCACGATGCGCATGGGGGCATGCTCTCACGGGTTCGAGCGGGCGAGGGCGGGGGGCAGATGCGCTGCGCGCGGGCCGTCCGCCGTGTCCCTCAGCGCATTGCTTGCGGTGTCACTCATGCGTGGAGCGGCAGTTCCACCGTCACCGCGGTCGGCCCGCCGCTCGGGCTCGACACGTCAAGGCGTCCGTCCACCGTCCGCACCCGCTGCTGAAGTCCCGTCAACCCGCCCCCAGCGCCGAGTGCCGCCCCGCCGCGGCCGTCGTCAGTGACGCGCAGCCGCAGGACGCCGTCCTCCTGTGCCACCCACAACACCGCCCGGCGTGCGCCGCTGTGCTTGATGACGTTGGTGAGGAGCTCCGCCGCGCAGAAGTACGCGATCGTCTCGATCGCGGGTGTCGGCCGCTGTGGCACGTCCACCGAGAGCTCCACCGGCACGGTGCTGCGCGCGGCCAGCGTCGACAGCGCGTCGGGCAGGCCGTCGTCCAGGGCCGGGGGATGGATGCCGCGTGCCAGGTCACGCAACTCGGCGAGGGCCTCGGTGGCGTTGCGGTGCGCGGTGTCCACGAGTTGCCGTACACGCGCCGGGTCGGCGATCGGTTCGCCCTGCGGGCCGAGCCGCTCCTTCGCCATGTCGAGGCTCATGGCCAGCGCGACGAGCCGGACCTGCGCCCCGTCGTGCAGATCGCGCTCCAGACGGCGCAGCAGGGCAGCCGAGTCGTCGACGGCGAGAGCGCGGCTCTCCTCCAGACTCCTTACGCGTTCGGCGAGTTGGCCCGGACCGAGCAGCGCCCGGATGAGCCAGCGGTCCACTGCGACGACGCCACGTGTGAACCAGGGCGCCGCCAGCAGCGTCACCGCGCCGATCGCCGCCGCCACGAAGGTCCCGGCGAAACTCGTGCTGTGCGGGGCGCCACCGCCGACGGGGATCGGCGTGATCGTCGGCATCCCCGCCTCGCCGGCAGCCGGGCGCTGGTGGAAGGCCGCCCAGCGCAGTGGTGCGGAGAGATTGAGCAGGGCGGTCAGCCACCAGCCGACGGCGTACAGGCCGAAGGCGGCGACGGGCAGCTTCACCAGGACGTAGGCGACCGAACGCCACCCCGCCGCATCGCGCAGGCGAGTGTCCAGCCGCGCGAACGCCTTGCCCGTCAGCAGCAGCCGCGGCGGCGCCTCCACCCGCTCGCCCAGCAACCCCTGGGCGAGCCGGCGATGCACGGCGGCGCAGCCGCGCGCGAGGCCGACCGCCCCGACGACCAGCGCGAGGCCGAGGACAGCGCCGACGAGGGAGGCGGTGAGACCGGTGCCGAGGGCGAGCACGACGAGGAGGAGAACGGCCCCGACGACGGCCAGGGGGAAGCCGGACAGGCAGTACGTGGTCTCGGCCCAGGCACGAGCCGTGAACGGGGCACGCAGGACGGCGCCCGGGGAGACCTGACGTGAGGGCTCGGCCCGCGCGCCTTCCGGTGGCCGGTCTCCGGCTGACTCGTGCATGGCTCAAGTCTCCTGTACGTACGCATCTGCTGTAGGTATCTGTCGTCTGCCGTGAGGCGATTAGAGGGTGTCCCCTCAGGCGTCCCGGCGCGTCAGCAGCCAGCCGCCCGCGCCGAGCGCCGCCACCACGTACAGGCACAGCATCCCGAAGCCGGCCCACGGTGAGAGGACGTCGGCCACCGGCTTGGAGACGGCGAGCGAGTTCCCCGCGATCATGGTCGGGAAGTACTTCGCCACCGTGACCCCGGTGAGCCCGGACAGTGCCGCGGGCAGCACGTACAGCAGCCCGACCAGTGCCCCGACAGCCGCGGCCGTGTGCCGCACGACGGCGCCCAGCGCGATGCCGAGCAGCCCGACCATGGCGAGATACGCGCCCGAAAGGACCACCGCGCGCAGCACACCCGGATCGCCGAGGGCGGGCACCGGCACTCTTTCTCCGAGCGCGAGCCGCCCGGCGAAGAACGTCGCGAACGCGACCACTTCACCGACGGCCAACGTCACCGCGCCGAAGACGCCCGCCTTGGCGGCGAGCAGCAGCGGCCGGTTGGGGATCACGGCGAGCGTGGAGCGCATCGCACCGGAGGAGTACTCGCCGGTGACCACGAGCACGCCGAGTACGCCGACGATGAGCTGGCCGAGGGCGATCCCGGCGAGCACGTTGTTCACCGGGTCGAACGTGTCGGCCTTGTTCGGGCTGGGGGCATGAGTGTTGGCCATGGTCACGACGCCGATGACGAGCATCCCGACGATGGTGGCCACGAGCGCCCACAGCGTGGAGCGCAGGCTGCGCAGTTTGATCGGAGAGGTCCGGGCTCCACCGTATGGGCGGCTGGGTCCTGGGGGGCGGCGACTGGGCCGTTCAGCGACCGCGCCTCTCACCTCCGGTGTCCCCCTGTCCTGAATGGCTCAGGGGACACCGGAGCGGCACGACGTCAGCGTGTGGTCTTGAACTCGTGCGCGACGTGAGGCAGGGCCTTGAGGACGGTCGTGCTGTGGTCGACATCCCCGACGTCGGTCAGCTCGAAGTCGGCTCCGTTGTCAGCCAACTGACCTTCGCAGTATAGGGAGTTGGTGAAGGGTACGTCCTTGTCGCCTGTGGCGTGGAAGAGGTGCACGGGGACGGCCGGGCGCCAGTCGCACGTGGTGTCCATCGCGTGAAGTCGGCGCCGTAGTTCTCCCTCGGGGTTGCGCACCCTGTTCAGGAACTCGTCGGTGAACAGCTCCTTGGATGTGGCCGGCAGCGCGTCGGCGATCTCGCCGCCCGTGTGGTTGCCGTCGAAGAGCTTCACCACCTTCTTGTCGTACGGGGCTCGGAATGCCTCGCCGGGGGAGTCGTACAGGCGGTACATCCGGTTCCACGCAGTGATGAGGTAGGCGAGGTACAGGGGCGACCGATCGAGCTTGTCGTCCGCTGCGGCGGCCTCGAATCCGCTCAGATCGAACGGGCCGGCGATGGGGGCGAGCGCACCCAGGCGGAAGTACGCGTCGGCGCCTTGGTGCAGGGCCCGCCCGAGCAGCATGGTGGCGGGTCCGCCCTGGGAGAATCCGCTGACGAGTACCTTTCGGCCGATGTCACGGCCGGTTTCCTGAACGAATGCACGGGTCGCCCGGAGCGCGTCCAGGGGTGCGGTGACGGTTGCTTTGGGGTCACCGTACGGGTGGATGCCCGGGCCTTCGCCCAGGCCGAGATAGTCCGGGGCCGACACGGCGAGGCCGCTCGAGGCGAACAGCAACGCGGTGGCGCGGTCCGGGGACCGGTCGTTGACGGAGGCGACTTCACCCCGGTACACCTCGGTGCCGTGCAGCCAGGACACGACCCGAAGGTGCTGCTTGTGGTTCTTGGGTATCGCGACCAGTGCGCTGGCCGTCGTGGGCCGTCCCTCCGTGTCGATGGTGCGGTACACGATCCGGTGGGCGCGTACGCCGTAGCGGACCTGCGTCGCGTCGATACCTGCCTTCTCCAGTCGGGCCTTGACCTGTTCGGCGTCCAGGCCCGCGACGAGGGCCGAGGTGACCAACGAGCCGCGACCCGCGCTCTGTTGGGAGGCGCCGACAACGGCGGGCGAGGGGAAGTGCTGAGTTTCCGCGTGCCCTGTCATTGCCGATACGGTCGCAGCGCACACCAGGGCGAGTGCGCCGGACGCAATGAATCTTCCGTGTAACCGGGTGAAGGTCATGCCTGCACTCTGCCGCTCCCGCCCCACGCGCCACATTGGGGCAACCCCCCGTTTCAGTAAGGGGGTTACCCCTGGGAAGGGTCCGACCGCGGCTGTCTCTAGGGTCGGATCCGGCCGCCCCGGCCCCCGCTGTCCCCGAATGCGAGGCGACTCGCTCGTAGGACGTGTTCGAGGCCGAGTGGCGCGGTGGGCCGGGGGAATTCCCCGGCCCACCGGACGCAGGACCCACGACGGAGCCATGCTCACTGCATGACGAACCGTTGGGTCGGAGTGACCGTGGACTGCATCGACGTCGAGCGGGTGTCAGCGTTCTGGAGCGTGCTGCTGGACCGCCCACCGGGACCGTCCGAGCCCGGCTGGGTCTATCTCGGCCATCGCGACGACCCGCAGCCGCGCCTGGTCTTCCAGCCCGTGGCCGAGCCGAGGGCCGGAAAAGTGCGCCTGCACCTGGACGTCTCGGTCGACGACATCGATCAGGGCATCGCCCAGGTCATCGGCCTTGGCGGCCGGTTCACCGGTGAGCGGCACGACTACGACGAGGGCGTGGTCGTCGTGATGGCCGACCCCGAGGGGCACGAGTTCTGCCTGTCCCAGTTCTACTAGCTTTCCGTGTCGAGCTGGTGGTCGGCCCACACGTAGGTTTCGGGGAGCAGGTCGGCGACGGGGACGGTCCGGAGGCGGTCGCCCGCACCGACGATGACCTTGAGGTCCGGGAAGTAGTCGAGGAGGACCTGGCGGCACCGGCCGCACGGGGGGACGACTCCGCGGTCGCGGTCGCCCACGGCGACGATGGTGTCCAGCTCGTAGGCGCCCTGGCCGGCTGCCGCGCCGATGACGACCAGCTCGGCACAGGGGCCTCCGGTGAAGTGGTAGGCGTTCACCGCGGTGACGATCCGGCCGTCCCGGTCGCGGGCCGCGGCCGCCATGGTGTGGTTGTCGCCCCGGCAGCGGGTGCGCGCGACATGGGCCGCGGCCTCGATGAGTTCGTGGTCGACGTGATCGGTCTGCGTGGTCATCTGTCCTGCCTTCGTGAGGTGTTGGACCATAGCGCCGTCAGCGAGTCAGTTGGAAGTCGGTCGGGAGTCAGCCGGGACCGCCGGTTGCCAGGTTCGTCGTCATGCGGGAGCCGCGGCGCGGCGGCCTTGCTCGCGGTGGAGGGCCTGTGCGGTGGTCCAGGCGTCGCGGGCACGAGCATCTTCGCCGCGCTCGGCGTGGATGTCTCCGAGCTTGGACCAGGTGTCGGCTTCTCGGTTGGCGTTGCCGATGGACTGGAAGTGCGTGAGGGCCTCACCGTAGGAGTGGAGGGCGCGTTCGGTTCTTCCGGTGTGCCGGGCGATGTGGCCCAGGGTGTCCCAGGTGGCGGCCTGGCCCTCACTGTCACCGTGCTGTTGCAGCAGCTCTGAACCGATAGAGCACCCGCTGCGGCCGCCGGCGTGCGAGGAGGCGCGGTGGGCGACGGCTCCAAGACTTCGTGCCGTCAGTCGGACACGATGTGGAGGAGAGCCGTGCCGTCCTCGCCGGTGGCCGCCTGGATCACCACCGCATCGGGCTGAGGGCTCGGCCGGGTGGCGTCGCCCAGACCACCACAGGAGTTGCCTCCGCCGTTGCTGCGCAGGACCGTGATGCACCCTTGGCCCGGGCCGGTCGCGCCGCCCTTGGACTGGCCGTTGCCCGACTTGACCGTGTACTCGACCTTGTTCTTGCCGACCTCGGTGACGGACAGCGTTGCCGGACCGGCCGGTCCCTTGAAACGGATCGTCACCGGGCCGGTTACCGCGATCTCGCAGTTGCCGTCCGCGCAGGCGCCGACATCACGCCTGTCCGCCGCCGGGGCGGACGGCTGCCCGGACGAGGGCCGCGGGGACGGGTCCTTCGAGGAAGGGGCTTTCGAGGTCTGACGACTGGGTGAAGACTCATGGTCGGCCTTGTCCGTGCTTCCGCAGCCACCCACCGTCAGCGCGACCAGCGCGACCAGCGCGGCGAGCACGACGCCCGCTACCCGCCGATGCTGCGAACGCCTTTCTCGCAGCCTCCATGCCGATTCAGTCGCGGCCATGACGTCCCCCGTGTTCCAGCGTGCGTGGTTCGGTGTTCGGCAGCCAGTCTTCCCCCTTGCCACCGTCGCCATGCCGCAGAGGGCCGCAGTGGGTGTCGTGTGGTGCGGTGGCGGTGTGTCAGGTGGCTGGGGGAGGCCAGGCCGCCGGGTGACCCGGCGTGCGCGCCGCGCAAGGTCGTGGCCCCTTGCGCACGAGGCCATCAAGTGAGGGATCTTCTTGCGTCATAGGCAAGAGCTTATGCGCTGAACGAAATGGCGCCTACGGTCGATGTCATGACGTACCCCACGCACCAGACGCCTGCACCGCACGGTTCTCCCGCACACTCCCAGCTGCACGGACATGGGTCCCATGAAGCCGGCCATGGCGCCCACGACGCCCACAGCCACGGCACACATACACATACGCATACGCATGAGCAGGACGGCCTGGCGGAGCTGCTCGACCTCGATGCCGACCTGTTCGCGCCTCAGCTCGCCGCCGCGATGCGTTCCATCGCGGAGCTGGCCGGGGGCGATGTCGAGCGGATCGTGGACCTTGGTGCCGGAAGCGGCACAGGAACGTTCGCCCTGCTCAAGCAGTTCCCCTCAGCGCAGGTGACGGCCGTGGACAGCTCCTCTCGCATGCTGGAACAGCTGGCCCGAACCGCTGCCGCCAAGAACCTGGACGCGCGCGTCCACCTGCTGGAAGCGGACGCCGGTACGGGCCTGCCGGGCGTCACTGACGCGGACCTCGTCTGGGCCTCGGCGTCCATGCACCACATGGACGACCCCGCCGCGACCCTCGGCATCATCTTCAAGGCCCTGCGCCCGGGCGGGCTCCTGGCCGTCGCCGAACTGGACGGGATGCCGCGATTCCTCGCCGACGACGCGGTGCCGGAGCGCCCCGGGCTTGAAGGCCGCATCCGCGAGGCACTCACGACGTTGCACGCCGAAGAGGTACCCCACATGGGAGCCGACTGGGGCGCACTGCTGGCATCGGCCGGCTTCACCCTTGAGGATGAACGTACAGAGAATCTCGAACTGCGCCCGCCGTCGGGCGGCAGCGCCGGGCTCTACGCGCACGGCACGCTCAGCCGCATCCGCGGCGCCGTGGACGGCCGCATCGACCCGGCCGACCTGGAAGCGCTCGACACGCTCGTGAACGGCGGCCCGGCGGACGTACGCCACCGTGACGACCTGGTGGTGCGCTCCGCGCGCCAGCTCTGGATCGCACGCCGCCCCACGGACAGCGGCTCGTAGCGACCGGCCGAGGAGTGACCGGCCGAGGAGTGACCGGCCGAGGGGCTGACGCGATGGTTGGCTGAGGGTGTCGATTCACGCGGTGCCGCTCCGACGTCTCTACTGGAAGGCTCCATGCCCCATGGAGCGGACAGGGCACAGCAGGTGCGAGACATTCGGAGGAATTGCCATGCAGACACTCACCGTCGATGTGTTCGTCTCGGTTGACGGGTATGCCGGCAGCGCGACATCGCCCGCCTACTTCGGCTACTTCGGGCCCATGCTCGACGAGTGGATCCACGAGGAGATGGCAGGGCCGCAGCTGGTGCTCATGGGGCGGCGCACCTACGAGGCCCTCGCAGGCCTCCCCGGAGAGTCGGGTGGCCCCGGTGCGGACCCGATGCCCGGTGTGGACAAGGTCGTCTTCTCGTCGACGCTGAAGACGGTTGCATGGCAGAACACGCGCGTGTGCCATGACGACCTGATCGCCGAGGTCACCCGGCTCAAGAGCGAAGGTCATGTGCCGCTGCGGACCATGGGCAGTCTGTCCCTGGGCCGGCAGCTCCTCGGGGCGGGCCTCGTGGACCGGCTGAGGCTGATGACCTTTCCGCTGCTCGTGGGGGAGTCGGGCCGCGAGCCGTTCTTCGCCGGTGTGGACTCGACAGAACTGGAGCTGGTCGCCCATCACGATCTGGACAACAGGGTGCTGGTGATCGAGTACCGGCCCACAGGACGCGCGATTCCGCAGGCCTGAGAGCTGGGCACCCGGCGCCTGGGGAGGCCGTCAGAGGTTGTGCGCCGTTTCGTGGCGTGGCTGGTAGAGCCCCAGCTCGCCACCGCCCGGCAGCCGGATCCCGGTCTTGAGACCCCAGCCGGCGTTCGTGACCGGGGTGCACACGACCCCCTTGGCCGAGAGCTCGTCGACCGTCGCGTTGACGTCGTCGCACATCAGGTACAACTCGTGTGATGGTGCGTCGGCGGGGTGGACCGCCACCTCGGCCGGAGGCAGCTTGAAGATGAGCCAGCCGTCGCCGGCATCGATGTGCGGATACTCCAGAACGTCCCTGAAGAAGGCGCGATCCGCCTCCGCGTCGTGGCTGTAGATGATGACGTGAGCGCCGCTAATCATGCGTGCAGGGTACTGACCGCTGGGGGCGGAGCCCGGATATGACGCCGTGTCCGAGGCAGTGGCCTGGCGACATGAGATGACGAGGAGCGTGAACGCCATGGCTGACGACTACGTGAGCGCCCCTCTGGCTGTCGCCGTGTCCGCCGCGAGAGCGTTCGCGGTGCTGGTGGATCCGAGGACACATTCTGCGATCGACGGCACGGGCTGGGTTCAGGAACCCGTCGACCGGGCGCCGCTGACCGAGGTGGGCCAGGCTTTCCGGCTACGCGGCGCTTCGGGGCCGGCGACCGACGAGCCCGGTCAGCGAGGACATCGTCGTGCGCGGCGGCTGCCGCAGGTCGCGGTCCGGGCGCAGGACCGTGCGGAACGCGACCCAGGCGAATGCTCCGACGACGAACCCGTAGCAGGCGACCAGCCCGTGGCCGTTCTCCTGCGTGAACCACATCGCCAGGCCGAGCACGGGTACCGCGAGCGCGAGCAGGCGGTTCTTGCGGACGGCGTTACTGGGTGAGCGCTCGTCGGCTGAGGCCTCGGCGCCGTCGGAGGCCACCCCTTGGGAATCCTTGTCGGGCGCCTGACCAGCCCCGCCGTGCAGTAGCAGCGCTGCGGCCAGCGTCGCCCTCAGGAAGTAGGTCGCGCCCGAACTGCCCGCGAAATTGCGCGGATCGATGCTGTGGGAGGTCTGGCCCCACAGCGCGTCGATCCGCTCGGGCAGCAGGATGCCCGCGGTGAACAGGCAGAGCGTCAGTGGCGCTCCCCAGAACCACTCGGCGAAGCCCGCGACGGCGGCGAGGGTCGCGAGGTTCCATGCCGCCCCGCCGAAGCCCCCGTTCTGCATGAAGACCGAGGTGACCACGCGCCACCAGCCGGACTTCGCCGGGTCAGCGTCGAGCGCCCCCGTCGCCCCCGGCCAGCAGAGCTGGAGGACGACCCCGGCGAGCGCGATCCCGGTCAGGCCCGATGCCGCCCAGGGAATCCGCCGCCCGCCCAGTGTGGTCTCACCGACCAGAGCCAGACCACCTTTGAACATGAGCACCATCAGTGCCGCCGTGGTCACGTTGAACAGCACGCTGTCCATCGTCACCACCCCCCTTCGTCCCCCGCCGATTTGCTGATCGATCGTGACAGTAGCGCGGCGGCGGTGACCGCTCCCGCAATGCCGGACGTGGAGACGCACGTCACATGGGGCCATGTCACAGCGCGCGGAGCCGTTTCGTCATAGGGATGTAGGCATCGGCAACGACGGAGGAGTTCACGATGAACGCCCGTTTGAACATGTTCGGCAACCCGACGGCCATGAAGGTCTGGAAGCACATCATCGCGGCGAACCAGGTGCTCGCCGAGTCGTCGGTGCCGCACGCGACGCTGGAGCTGGTGAAGATCCGCGCCAGCCAGATCAACGGGTGCGGCGGCTGCCTCGACATGCACACCAAGGACGCCGCTGCCGCCGGTGAGACCTCTACGCGCCTCAACCTCGTTGCGGCGTGGAGGGAGGCCACGGTCTACACCGAGGCCGAGCGCGCGGCGCTGGAGCTGACGGAACAGGGCACCCGACTTGCCGACGCGGCCGGTGGTGTCTCGGACGAGGTCTGGGCGAATGCCGCCAAGTACTACGACGAGGATCAGCTCGCGGCTCTGGTCTCGCAGATCGCACTCATCAACGCGTTCAACCGCGGGAACGTCATCATCCAGACGCCGGCCGGCGACTACCAGCCCGGCCAGTTCGGATAACGCGTACCGGACGGACAGACGACGAGCTGTGCCTGGCCCGGCGGTGCTGTCCGGGCGACCGCCGGGCCGCGGCCGGCCTGCCCGTTCCGATGGCCGTGCTCGCAGGCCGAATGAGGACATCTGCGAGATGACGCAGGACGTGGTGGTAGAGAGTGTGCGCATGGAGTTCTTCTGCTACCACCGCGATCGTCTCGACTCCCTGGCGCTACGCCGTGAGTTGCTGGAAGAGCACTGGTCCTACATGGACCAGTACGGCAAAGAGCTGATCGCTCGCGGCCCGACGCTCAGCAGCGACGGTGAGGAGCCGACGGGGAGTGTGCACATCGTCGACCTGCCGGACACCGCCGCGGCACGCGCGTTCGCGTTCGACGAACCCGGCTATCAGGCCGGCGTGTACCGGGACGTGATGCTGCGCCGTTGGCACAACAAGCTCGGGCGCACCATGTGGGACTACCCCGGTGGTCCCACCGAAGGGAACCGGTACCTGGTGCTCGGCCTTGGCGCGGGGCACACTGCCGACCTCGATGTGCCCGCCGATCAGGACGACCTGATCGCGTACGGGCCTCTGCTGTCCGACGACGGTGCCACCTGGCTGGGTACGGCGGCGCTGGTCCGGGCGCCGGACCCGGACACGGCATGTGCCGTTCTGACCGTGGGTCTCTACGCCGAGATCGAGGTCCACAACTGGCAGTTCGGCGGCAGGCGGTGATGACGGCCGTCACCCCGCCACAAGGGCGGCAGACGAGCGAGATAGGGGCGGAAGACGAGCGAGATAGGGGCGGAAGATGAGCGAGATAGGGGCGGAAGATGAGCGAGCCGTGCAACGATTTCGGCCCGCTGTGCGTCAGTTATCCGAGAGTTTACTTCGATGCCCGAGGGACGTAAATGCAACGCGTGTGTGACTTCGGGATCGCCGGGGCCGTGCTGTTGGCCACAACCGGCATCACGGCCTGTCAGGGCGACGCCTCGGCCGCGCCGTCCGGCGCGGCGCGGGTCGTCAAGGACACCGATGACGAGGCGGTCATCGAACTGTCCGACGGACGCCGGGTCTCCCTGCGCTACCAGGCCGGTACGGGCCTGCTCGAACGGCACCGGAGCGCCGTCGGCAAGCCCTGGTCCGGGTCGAAGACCGTCTACGCCACCAAGACCGACCCCTGCCGGGGCATCGACCTGAAGGCATACCGCGCCACCGTCACCGTGCGCGCCGACTTCGGACAGTACTGCCGGGACGGCGAGCCTCCGACGGAGAGCGTCGCCGCCGTCGGCACCGGTGGACTGGGGAAGTGGGACACCCACATGGCCAAGAACTGGGACGGCTGGGACCGGGTCGACATCGCCCGCGACGGGAAGTCGGCGACGTTCTCGTCCAAGTCATCGGCCGGCACGACGACGCTCGCCTGGCGCGTCGGCAAGGGCTTCGGCGAGGTCGCGACCACGTACAAGAGGCTCGGTGAGCGGTTCCTCGGCACCTGGCGCGCCGAGGACGGCAGCCACCAGGTGACCTTCCGGCAGAGCAAGCTCAACGTGCCCGCGTCGGCCACCGTCGAGATGCTCAAGGGCCCCACGTGCAGGGTCCGCATGGACCTGATCAACATCTGGGAGGACCGGGTACAGCCCAGGGGAGCCAAGGTCCTGGGAGGCGGGAAAACCACGTACTGCCCACCCGAGGAGTTCAATTCCGAGTACGTGGTGGCGACTGCCGACGGGCCGATGGAGCTCAGGAACCTTGGTGACGCCACGCCACTGGTGACGTACCGGAAGTCGTGACGCAGGCGCGGCGTCGTCCGTCTCCTTGCCCGCTCCCGGGCTTGCGTACTGGTGATGGGGGAGGCGAGGATCGCCGGCATGGTCAAAGGTGTGATGTTCGACTTTTCCGGGACCCTCTTCCGTATCGAGTCCGTTTCGGAATGGCTGGGCGCGGTTGTCGCCGAGGCCGGACTCGATATGGATGACGAAGAACTCGCCGCGTGTGCCGGTCGGTTGACCGAGGCGGGGGCTCTGCCCGGAGGGGCTCCGCCTCGCGCGCTGCCGTCGCACCTCGAGGGGCTGTGGCGTGCACGGGACCTCAGCGCCGAGCAACACCGAGCCGCGTATACCGCTCTCGCCCGCGAGGCGGCCCTCCCGTCGGCGGAGCTGGCCGAATCTCTGTATGACCGGCACCGTGCTTCCGCCGCATGGCGCCCCTATCCCGACACCGAGGCGACTCTTCGTGCTCTGCGTGAGCGGGGCGTCTCGGTCGCTGTGGTGAGCAATATCGGCTGGGACCTGAGGCCCGTCTTCCGCGACCACGGTGTCGACGGCCTCGTCGACGCGTACGCCCTCTCCTTCGAGCACGGCGTGCAGAAGCCGGATCCGGTGCTCTTCCAAGCGGCCTGCGACAAGCTCGGACTGCCGCCCGGCGAGGTCCTCATGGTCGGCGACGATCGCATCGCGGACGCCGGGGCTGCGGTGCTCGGGTGTCCCGTTCATCTGGTCGACCACCTGCCCGTCGACCGACGCCCGAACGCACTGCGGGCGGTGCTTGACCTCGTCTAGCTCCTGAGCTCCTCTGGCTCATATCGCTCCTGTAGATCGTGCATGTGCAGAGGGGAGTTGTGGTGTCTTCTTCGAAGAGGGTCGCGGCGGTTGCGGGGTTGCGACTCCCGATCTGTTGCACGTGCGGTGTGCAGTACGGGGCACAGCGCGCTGACTGCCCGGTCTGTCTGGACGAGCGGCAGTACGTGGGCTGGGAGGGCCAGCGGTGGACATCACTCGGTGAGTTGCGCGCCGGTGGCCGACGCGGGCGGCTCGTCGAGGAAGGGCCCGGTGTCATCGGAGTGGGCGCGGAGCCGTCGGTGGCTGTCGGCCAGCGTGCACTGCTGATCCGATCGCCGCACGGGAACGTGTTGTGGGATTGCGGGGGCTACCTCGACGACGAACTCGTCGCCGAGATCGAGGATTTGGGCGGGATCAACGCGATCGCCGTCAGCCATCCGCACTTCTACGGCGTGATGACCGAGTGGGGAAAGGTCTTCGACGCGCCGGTGTACGTCCATGCCGCGGACCGTGAGTGGGTAGGGCGGCCCGATCCGGTGATCGAGTACTGGACCGGCGACACCCACGAAATCGCGCCCGGCATGACGCTGGTCAATGCGGGCACGCACTTCGCCGGAGGCACGGTGCTGCACTGGGCCGACGATCCGGAGGGCGCCGGCGCGCTGTTCAGCGGCGACATCTTCATGGTCGTGATGGACCGGCGCTGGGTCAGCTTCATGTACAGCATCCCCAACTTCATTCCGGAGCGCCCGAGCACGATCCGCCGCGCGCTCGCGCTGGTCGAACCCTTCGCTTTCGAGCGCATCTACGGAGCCTTCTGGGGGCGCGTGGTCAGCACCGACGGGGCGGCCGCGGTCCGGCGTTCCGCGGATCGCTATCTGCGTTTCGTGCGGGATGACGGATCGTAGAAGTTGAGAGTGACCCAGGATCACGCTGTGGAACACGCAACGTCGGGGCCAGGGACCGGAGTTATGCCCCGTGCCGGGCGAGATCACCGCGGAGTTCGGGATCGAACTGGTGCGCAACGGAGTCGTCCGACGCCATGAAGCGAACGCACTGCCGGCAGCCCCAACGGCTTTCGCGACCACGCTCGGATGTCGTGAACGCCTACTTCACGACGGAACAGTGCCCCAGCTGCGGTTGCCATACCGACGGCCTGTCCAACAGGTTCGCCTGCACTTCCTGCGACACGGTATGGACGTCGGGGGACCCGGAGTCGGTCGTGAGCCCTCGCACGAGCGTCATGTGACGACGACGGTCACTTCCCGCGGTCGGAGTCGATTTGGTCGGCCAGGTCGCTCAAGTCCTTGGCGTACAGATCGAATTGATCCCCCGCGGTGGGCGGGTCGCCGACCGGGCGGGTGACGTAGGCGGTGCGCAGGCCCGCGTTCTGTGCCGCGCGCAGGTCCCAGGCGTGGGTGGCGACCATCAGCAGTCGCTCCGGCGGTCGTCCGGAGACGGTGACAGCCAGTTGGTAGACCGCTGGATCCGGCTTGTACGTCCGCGCGTCCTCGGCCGACAGTGCCTGGTGCCAGCGCAGGCCGGCGTGGGCGTTGACTTCGAGCAGCGCCGTCCGGCTCGCGTTGGAGAGGCCGATCAGCGGGTGCTGTTCCGCGAGTCGGGCGAGACCTGACGCAGTGTCGGGCCATGGCGGGAGCCGACGACCTGACAGGGCCAGCGCCGCTACAGCCGTCGGGTCGTCGACCCCGGCGGCGTCGGCGACGAGCCGGGCGGCTTCCAGGTCGAGCGCGTCGCTCGTGACGTAGGGCCGCCCGCCGTCGAGGATGCGCCGCTGCTCGCGGTCGATGTGCTGCTGCCAGATCGCAAGCAGCTCTTCGAGCTGCGCCGGGCTGGCGAGCGACGGGTCAAGTTCACGAATGCCGGTGCGGATACCGGCGGGCTCGTCGACGAGCGTGCCGAGTACGTCGAAGACGAGGGCATCGATCTGCAGCTCTGACATCGGAGAGGTCTCCATGCAAGGGGCGAAGCGCCGGATGATCGAACGTAGCGGGAGGGTCGCAAAGGGCGCAAGTTGCGTTCGGGGCTAACGTCTGAGCGGCGACAGCGGCGAGGGTTTCGGGGAGTTCGGCGGCAGGCCCGCGCCGCCGTCCGGCGCCTACTCCGGATTTGTTGCGATCTGGATCAGGTTGCCGCACGTGTCGTCGAAGACTGCCGTGGTGACCGGGCCCATTTCCAGGGGCTCCTGGGTGAAGGGCACTCCGAGGCCGCTCAGGCGCTCGTACTCGGCCTGTACGTCCTCGACGGCGAACTGGGCGAGGGGGATGCCGTCCGCGACGAGCGTGTCGCGGTAGGGCTTGACGGCCGGGTGGCCGGCGGGCTCCAGGAGGAGTTCGGTGCCGCCGGGTTCGTCGGGCGAGACGACGGTCAGCCACCGGGCCTCCGGGCCGACCGGGACGTCGTGCTTCTTCACGAAGCCGAGGATCTCGGTGTAGAAGTGCTCGGCTTTGGCCTGGTCGTCGACGAAGACGCTGGTCAGGTGGATCTTCATGAGGTGCTCTCCTCCGGTCCTGATGTGTGGGGTGCGGGCGTGCGCACGGGCCATCGCTCGGTGATCTGCCGCAGCGGCTCCGTGTTCAGGTCGTGGAACTTGTATCGGCTCTCTCGCCTGGTCTCGACGAGTCCGGCGGCCTCCAGAACGGCGAGGTGCTGGGAGACACCCTGGCGCGAGATGCCGAGCTGATGCTTCATGCTCAGCCGCCCGCAGATCTCGAACAGTGTCTGTCCGGACTTCTCCGTGAGCTCGTCGAGGATGGTGCGGCGGGTGGGGTCGGCCAAGGCTTTGAAGAGATCGTCGGCCATGACCGCATGATAGGCAACTCCTCACTTGCCTATCAAGTCGAGGCGTCCGGCCCCGGCTCCGTCCGGCCGACGGTGCGATGGCGCAGGGTCTCGTGTCGGCCGGAATGATCAGGGAACCACTGGGCCTGGAAGCCCAGAGCCCCGGCCGCCTCGATGTTCGACAGCGTGTCATCGACGAACAAGCACCGTTCCGGGTTCGTGCAGGCCGCTTCGCTCGCGTGGTCCGGAAGGCCTCGGCGCCCGGCTTGGCGACGCCGAGGCCGGGGCCGCAGGACGTCAATAACTCCGAGAAGAACCCGAGTTCCGGGTGCTCGCCCGCACGACCTGCCAGTAGTACACGACCTGCCAGTAGTACACGACCTGTCAGTAGTAGTGGTCGACGTTCGACAACAGCACGAGACGGTGGCTCTCGGACAGCCTCCTCACGAGAGGTGATCACGCCGAAAAGGTCGAAGACGAAAGCGCCGACGTGAGGCGCGGCGCGGTTCACGGGGGACCTCTCGTTGTTGAGGGGCCAGTGCGGTCCAACCGTCCGAGCGCTGTTATATCAGCGCTGTTATATTAGTGCTGTGACATCTTCTGACCCCACCGCGCTGCCCGACCCCTGGCACTCGCTGCACGAGCTGCTGGCGGCCATGGATGCCGACATCGAGCAGGTCTACGTCGAGCGTGGCATCAAGGGGGTGCGGCCGCGGTTCGCGTACCCGCTGATCCGGCTGGCCCACACCGGACCGCTCACCATCCGCGAGCTCGCGGAGTCCCTGAACCGCTCGCACTCCGCGATCAGCCAGACCATCGCCGCCATGCGCAAGGAGGATCTGGTCACCTCCGAACCGGGGCCCGACGCCCGCACCCGGCGGATCAGCCTGACCGAGCGCGGGCGTTCGCTGGTGCCGTTCCTGGAGGCCGAGTGGCGCGCCACGCACGCGACGGTCGCCGAGCTGGACGGCGAGATCCCGCACGCGATGACCGCCGTCGTCGAGGAGGTGCGGCGGGCCCTGGAACAACGGTCGATGCGGGAGCGAATCCTTCACCACCTCGCCGGGCCTCCGGAATGAAGGGGCGGGTCCGGTTCCTCGACACCCGTCCGCTGCGTCGCAGCCGACCGTTCCGCGACTTGTGGATCGGCACCTCGGCCTCCCAACTCGGCGGCCAGATAACGACCGTGGCGGTGCTCGCCCAGGTCTGGGACCTGACCGGCAGCACGGTGGGCACCGGCGCCATCGGGCTCGCCACCGGCCTGCCGATGGTGCTGTTCGGGCTGATCGGCGGGACGCTGGCCGACAGTGTCGACCGCCGGGCGCTGGTGCGGGCCACTACGGCAGGCCAACTGCTGGTCGCCGCAGGGCTGTCGACTCAGGCCCTGGCGGGCAACCGGAACGTGTTCCTCCTGCTCGCCCTGGTTGCTGCCGCGACCGCCTGTGGCGCGCTGGGTGCCCCGGCCCGGCGCACGTTCCCGGTCCGGCTGCTGCCGGCCGACCAGGTCGCGGCTGGTCTCGCGCTGACCAACGTCTCCTTCCAGGTGGCGATGCTGGCCGGGCCCGCGTTGGCCGGGCTGATCATCGCCCGCTGGGACCTCCCTGCCGCGTACGCCGCCCAGGCGGTGGCCACGGTGGTCTCGATGCTCGCGGTGATCCGCCTTCCGGCCATGAGGCCCGAGGGCGCGGATGCAGCTGTCGCCAAGCGGCGCCCGCAGCACGGCGGTTGGCGGATCGTCCTGCGTCGCCCGACACTGTGGGGCTCGATGGTCACCGACCTGTCCGCGACGCTCCTCGCCATGCCGATCGCGCTGTTCCCGCTGGTGAACGAGGTCCGCTTCGGCGGGAACCCGCAGACCCTCGGCCTGTTCCTCTCCGCCATCGCGGTCGGCGGCATCACGGCCGGCCTTCTCTCCGGCACGGTGACCCGCTGGCGCCGCGGCGGCCTGGTCCAGCTGGGCGGGGCTGCCGTCTGGAGCCTGGCGCTGGCCGGCTTCGGCATCTCCGGACCGCTGTGGCCGGCCCTCGGCTGCCTGGCCGTGGCCGGTGCCGCCGACACCGTCTCGGTCGTCACCCGCAGTGCGCTGGTTCAGTTGGAGACCCCGGACGCGTACCGGGGGAGGGTCTCCTCCGTGGAACATGTCATCGGCGTTGCGGGCCCCGAACTCGGCAATTTCCGGGGCGGGTTGATGGCATCGGCGACCTCCGCCCCCTTCGCCCTGGTCACCGGCGGCCTGTCCGCCACGCTGGCGGTCGCGGCGGTGGCAGCCACGAACGCCACCCTCCGCGCCTACCGCACACCGCGCACCCCCAACAATCGCCAGAGCGAGGAGCCTTACGGAGGCCCGTCGTCCGAAACTGCAGACGCCGCTGAAGTATGACGGCTCAGAAACACGATGAGACCAATGAGTGAACCCGAGTTGGATCGCCACTGAAGAAAGAATTGACCAATTGCCGATCGTCTTACCGGTAACCGCAGTTCATAGCCGTCTCCGACGTCATTGCCGAACCTGTGAGACGCATTTCCTGCCAACCTGCAACGCAACCAAGCTAATAGCACGGGAGTCACATGTAGTTGTCAGAGGCACATACTCCTCATGGAGGCAATGCAATGCACTCTCGTCCCATAAACCGCCATACGCTGTGCGCCGCGTCGGCGGTGATGCTGGCTTTCGGTGCGGGGCTTACCGGTCCCGTCCTGCTGGCCGGTACGGCCGTTGCCGCGACGTCGACGGCCACCGCCGCGATCGACGGCCGTGCGGTCGCCTACACCGCCGCCCCCGGTCAGACCAACAACGTGACCGTCACAGCGTCGAAGAACGGAGCTGACATCACGTACGTCATCGACGACGCGGTCACGATCAGCGCGGGCGACGGCTGCACGTACCCGAGCAGCACGGACCAGACCGAGGTCACCTGCACGATGACGACGGTGGACAGCCAGGACCCGTACGCCTCCCTTGAGTTGTCCCTCGGTGATGGCAACGATGTCCTCGCCTACGAGAACCAGACCGACGAGACGTACAACTTCGCCTCGATCGACATGGGCGACGGCCAGGACACCCTGACCGAGACCGGCGGCGTTCAGGGCAACGGCGTCGACGGTGGAGCAGGTGACGACAACCTCTCGGTGGGGCCCGTCACGGTGGTGCTCGGCGGTGACGGCAACGACAGGATCGACGCTGCCGACGGCACCGTCGCGCAGGGCGGCATCGGCAACGACACCATTCACTCCAGGGGCGAGGACAGCTCCGTCGACGGCGGTGCCGGCCGCGACATGATCTACGGCGGTGCGGACCGGCAGAGCCTGTCCGGCGGTGACGGCAACGACACGATCCGCGGCGGTGACGGGAGCGACTACCTGTACGGCGGCAAGGGCGACGACGTTCTGTACGGCGAAGCCGGCGACGACACGATCTACGGGAACAGCGGCAACGACAAGCTGTACGGGGGAGCCGGCACGGACATCCTCTCCGGCGGACCCGGCACGAACGTCGTTCACCAGGACTGACATCCCATCCGCCGGCCGGGGAACCGCCAGCGCCCGGGCCGGGTCGGCTGCCCTCACTGACGTGACTCCGCCACAGGGATCTGAAGTCGGCGAACCTGTTCGTGCAGCCTGGGGCCCGGGCTGATCCTGCGTACCTGCGTCGTGATGCGAAGCTCTCACGACGGGGGCAGCGGGGGCAGAATGAACAGGGTGAAATACGTGCTGCTTATCTGCGACGACGAGAAGGTTTCGCCCAGTAACGAGGAGCTCGAGGCGGACCCGACACACCAGGCCTGGCTCGCGGACCTCGACCGGCGTGGCGGCATGCTCGTCGGCGCGCGGCTGCGTCCGGTGGTGGACGCGACCACGGTCCGGGTCCGGAACGGCGAAACCCTGGTGTCGGACGGTCCGTTCGCGGAGACCAAAGACTTCGTGGGCGGCTTCGTGATCGTCGAGTGCGCCGACCTGGACGAGGCGATCGCGATCGCCGAGGGCCATCCGTACGCGCGCTGGGGCGGCGTCGAGATCCGCCCGGTCTGGGAATGACCGCGCCGGAGGACCGGGTCCGGACGGCCGTCGACGAGGCGTTCCGGGACGAGTGGGGCCAGGTGGTCGCGACCCTGATCGGGACGACGGGCGACTGGGACCTGGCCGAGGACTGCGCGCAGGACGCGTTCGCCGCAGCGCTGACGACCTGGGCGCGCGACGGCGTGCCGCGCCGCCCCGGCGCATGGCTCACCACCACCGCCCGCAACCGCGCCACCGACCGGCTGCGGCGCGACGCCGCGGGTGCGGCCAAGCTGCGCCAGCTCGCCGTGATCACCCGCGACCCCGATGAACCGCCGGTGGAGGACATTCCGGACGAGCGGTTGCGGCTGATCTTCACCTGCTGCCATCCGGCGCTGCCCTTCCCCGCACGGGTCGCGCTCACCCTTCGTACGCTGGCCGGGCTGAGCACCGCCGAGATCGCCCGCGCCTTCCTGACGGCCGAGCCGACGATGGCGCAGCGCCTGGTCCGCGCCAAACGCAAGATCGCCGAGGCCGGCATCCCGTACCGCGTGCCACCCGCCGACCTGCTCCCGCAGCGTCTCGCCGCCGTCCTCGCTGTGCTCTACCTGATCTTCAACGAGGGGTACGACGACGAGGGCGCGGACGACCGCCGGGCGCTGACCGCCGAAGCGATCCGGCTGTCCCGGGTCCTGATCCGGCTGATGCCCGGCGAATCCGAGCCGCGCGGGCTGCTCGCCCTGATGCTGCTGCACGAGGCGCGGCGCACGACCCGTACGTCCGACGGCGTGCTCGTCACACTGGAGAAGCAGGACCGGAGCCGGTGGGATCAGGCGCTGATCGCCGAGGGGGTGGAGACCCTTGACGAGGCGCTGGCCACGAGGCGCAGTGGGCCGTACCAGGTACAGGCCGCGATCGCCGCCTGTCATGCCACCGCGCCCGACGCACAGAGCACGGACTGGCCGCAGATCGCGGGGCTGTACGCGGAGCTGGCCCGGTTGGCCCCGTCCCCGGTGGTCGAGCTGAACCGGGCGGTGGCGATCGCGATGGCGGACGGCATCCCGGCGGGCCTGGCGCTGGTCGACGAGCTGGCCGCATCCGGGCGGCTCGACGGCTACCACCTGCTGCCCGCGACCCGGGCCGACCTGCTCCGCCGCTCCGGCCGGAGGGCCGAGGCCAGGCACGCGTACGAGGAAGCGGTGAAACTGGCGCCGACGGAGGCCGGGCGCCGCTATCTGACACGCCGGATCCGGGAGCTGACCAGCGGAAACGGCGAGCTGTGACTAACGTCGTGCACATCCAGCGAACTTTTTCTCTGCCGGTGTCGATCCGGGGGGTCCGTCTTCGTCGGTGGGGTGACAGACGCTCTGGAGCGAGGCGGAAGCCCTCCGGACAAAGACATGAAGGGATGAGTTCCCATGAGCACCGAAACGAGCGCACCCGCACCCAAGGCCGTCGACCGAGCCGCCTACCAGGCGGAACTGGACGCGCTGCGGATCCGGGAGAAGGCGTACACCCGTGAAGGCGACGCGATCGCGGCGGCCCGCCGCCGGCTGCCCATGGTGGAAGTGGACGCCGGCGCCCCGCTGACCGGCCCGTCCGGTCGGATCACGCTGCTGGACGCGTTCGAGGGCCGCACGCAGCTCATCGCGTACTTCCAGATGTGGCACGCCGGCCACCCGGCCGCCGACCAGTGCGAGGGCTGCACGTTCTTCAACAGTCAGGTCCGCGAGCTGTCCTACCTGCACTCCCGTGACGTCACCTACGCGACGCTGTGCCAGGGCCCGTACGAGGCGAGCGTCCGCTACCGCGACTTCATGGGCTGGGACGTGCCCTGGTACTCGGCCGAGGAGTCGATCGACACGCTGATGGCGGGGCGTGGCCCGTTCATGCTGGCGTGTTATCTGCGCCAGGGAGACCGCGTGTTCGAGACGTACTGGACCACAGGCCGCGGCGTCGAGGCCATGGATCAGACGTACAGCCTGCTGGACCGGACGGCGTACGGGCGGCAGGAGCCGTGGGAGGACTCGCCCGCCGGCTGGCCGCAGATCAGCGGTAACTACATGCGCACCGACGGACGCCCCACCGCCCAGTGGCCCCGCCTGCAGGCCGGACACTCCGACGACCTCGAAGCCGCCGGGAGGTAGGGGGTGTCCGGCCCCAGTCGTTCAACCGGCTTACGCTGACGGGAATTCAGGTCCACCCCCGGCGCGCCGCGATCACCCCGCCTGGAAGCGGTTTGCGGCGCCCAGCTCTTCGTGGAGGCGGCTGTTCCGGCGCCGCATCGTCCGTACCGACCAGCCCAACTGGCGGGCGGTCAGCGGAACCGACCGGGCCACGGCATGTGGCAGGATCGGGTGTGCGGCACGGCGCTCGTGCAGAACGAGCAGCGCCAACAAGGCCAGGCCGCTGGTGAGTTCAAGCAGAGTAGACCCAGCGGTCCACCCGCGCCCCGGCACGTCGGTCAGAGCGTGGACGAGGCTCGCGAGTGCCGCCGTGAGCAGGGCCGTGCCGGTGAGGTCAAGCCGTTCAGACAGGGGAGGCCTCATGGATGCCGCCGGGCACCGGCACGCCGACGCGGGCGTCATGCCGGCCCGTTTCGCTGCCCGCATCCTCGTGGTGTGCCCCCGCTGCTCCGGGCGTGCCGTGGTCGTTCCGCGCCAGGGTGGGCCCCAACTCAGCTATTCGGTAGACCTGTTGTTCCTGCCCAGGCGGCTGGCCTGTGCGCGATGCGGGGTCACGGCCGAATGGGAGCCGGAGCGGCGCGGCAACGCCCGCATCGGCGCGACGCTGGGCGGTCCGGCCGAGCCGTTCTTCGGCAGGCCGCTGTGGCTGCAGACGCGCTGCGCGGGCCGGCTGCTGTGGGCGTACGACATCGAGCCCGTCGACGCGCTCACCGCGTACGTCGGCGCGCGTCTGAGGCAGCGGGGGAGTCCGTCGTCGTCCTTGGCGATGATCCCGAGGCTGCCCGACTGGATGACCTCGGCCGCCAAGCGCAGCGCGGTCCTCGCGGGGTTCGCCGCACTGCGGACCCAGGCCGGGCGCTCGGCGCCCGAGGACCGCCCCGACATCGCCGACGGAAGCGCGGCCCGGCCACAGCCACGGCGCGCGACCTACTAGCTCCGATCGGTCGGCCCGATCGCGAATCGACCCCAACTCGACCCCAACTCCCCATTGGTCCATACCCATTGACGTAAGGTCTGGACCTCTCTACCGTGCGTCGTGCTCACGCCAACCCCCACTCGCCCGGTGATCCTGCGGAGGCCCCCCATGTCCCGTCGCAGTCGTACGTCCCGTCTCCTCGGCGCCGTCCTCGCGGCGGCCGCGTCCCTCTCCACCGTCCTGGTCGCGGCACCCGCCGCCCCCGCCGCCGACACCTGCGCGACCAAGCCGCGACCGGCCGGCAAGGTCCTCCAGGGCTACTGGGAGAACTGGGACGGTGCGTCCAACGGCGTGCACCCGCCGTTCGGCTGGACCCCCATCACCAACCCCGAGATGGCGCAGCACGGCTACAACGTCATCAACGCGGCCTTCCCGGTGATCCGCTCCGACGGCACCGCGCTGTGGGAGGACGGCATGGACACGAACGTGAAGGTCGCGACGCCGGCCGAGATGTGTCAGGCCAAGGCCTCGGGTCAGACCATCCTGATGTCCATCGGCGGCGCGGCAGCGGGCATCGACCTCAACTCGACCGCCGTCGCGGACCACTTCGTCGAGACGATCGTCCCGATCCTGAAGAAGTACAACTTCGACGGCATCGACATCGACATCGAGACGGGCCTCACCGGAAGCGGAAACATCAGCCAACTCTCCGTATCCCAGGCCAACTTGATTCGTATCATCGACGGCATCCTCGCCCAGATGCCCGCCGGATTCGGCCTGACGATGGCCCCCGAGACGGCGTATGTCACCGGCGGCAGCGTCACATACGGCTCGATCTGGGGCGCGTACCTCCCGGTCATCAAGAAGTACGCCGACAACGGCCGCCTGTGGTGGCTCAACATGCAGTACTACAACGGCAGCATGTACGGCTGCTCCGGCGACTCCTACGAGGCCGGCACCGTCCAGGGCTTCACTGCCCAGACCGACTGCCTGAACAAGGGGCTCGTAGTCCAGGGCACCACCATCAAGGTCCCCTACGACAAGCAGGTTCCCGGCCTGCCCGCCCAGCCCGGCGCGGGCGGAGGCTACATGGCACCGAGTCTGGTGTCGCAGGCATGGAACACGTACGGCGGTGGCCTCAAGGGGCTGATGACCTGGTCGATCAACTGGGACGGGTCGAAGGGATGGACGTTCGGGGACAACGTGAAGAGCCTGGAGCAGTAGCCGCACCGAGTCGTGGGTGGCGCGTCACCCCACTGGGGTGAGCGGATGAGTGAACAGCCGGCCCGACCGGTCAGGATCGGAGAAGCGCAGATCGCCGGACCGCTACTAACGTGGGGCCATGGACATCACCATTCACACCACCGCGCTTCCGCACGACGACCCGGACGCTTCCCTGGCCTTCTACCGCGACGTCCTCGGTTTCGAGGTCCGCAGCGACGTCGGCCAGGGCAAGATGCGCTGGATCACGGTCGGCCCCGTCGGCCAGCCCGGCACGTCCATCCTGCTCGCGCCGCCGGCCGCGGATCCCAGCATCAGCGAGGACGAGCGCCGCACCATCGCCGAGATGATGGCCAAGGGCACCTACGGCTGGATCCTGCTGGCCACCCGGGACCTCGACGGCACATTCGAGAAGGTGCAGGCGGCCGACGCCGAGGTCGTCCAGGAGCCGACCGAGCAGCCGTACGGCATCCGCGACTGCGCCTTCCGTGACCCCGCGGGCAACATGGTCCGCATCCAGGAGCTTCGCTGAGCCCAGCCGCGCCAGGTGGCCCTTGCGGCCCCCGGTGCTCGCGGGTTGCCAGGAAGGTAGGTGTCGTATGTGTCATCCCGCCTGGGGGCGCGCGCTTGCCCAGGAGCAGCGTCTGAAGGACCTGGTGCGACTGCGCCGGGTCCGTGACCGGATCGACCGGGAGTGCGCGCAGCCGCTGAACGTGGTGGCGCTCGCCCGCGGAGTTGACTGGCCGGCCGGGCATCTCAGCCGGCAGTTCCGGCTCGCGTACGGCCTGTCGCCGTACGCCTTTTTGATGACGCGTCGTGTCGAGCGGGCGAAGGCGTTGCTGCGCGGTGGCGACCTCACGGTCACCGAGGTCGGCTTCCTGGTCGGTTACGCGTCGCAGGGCGTCTTCCGTACCCGCTTCACCGAGCTGGCCGGGATGACGCCCAGCTCGTACCAACGCGGGGCGACGGTTGTGGCGACGAGGGCGTCGCCGTCGATACCGGTCAGGAATGGAGAAGCATTCCTCACCGTGCCAGAACTAGCGTGATGGCCATGACCTCCATCGAATCCATCACCCTCCAGGTGGCCGATCCCACGGCCGCGCAGCGCTTCTACACCGACGCGTTCGGCCTGGACACTCAGGTCGGACTGAGCGCCTCCGAGGCGCCGACGACCGGCTTCCGTGGTTTCTCGCTGTCGCTCACGGTGTCCCAGCCGGCCGACGTCAAGGCACTCATCGGCACGGCCCTCGACGCCGGCGCCACACCGCTCAAGCCCGTCACGAAGTCCCTGTGGGGATACGGCGGCGTCGTACAGGCACCGGACGGGACGATCTGGAAGGTCGCCACGTCCGCGCGGAAGGACAAAGGCCCGGCGACCCGGCAGATCGACACCATCGTGCTCCTGCTGGGCGTCGCGGATGTGGCCGCGAGCAGGCAGTTCTACGTCGCCCGCGGTCTCGCCGTGGCGAAGAGCTTCGGCCGCAAGTACGTCGAGTTCGAAACACCGTCGAGCCCGGTCAAGCTGGCTCTCTACGGGCGCCGCGCGCTTGCCAAGGATGTCGGTGTCCCCGTCGACGGCAGCGGATCGCACCGGCTCGTACTCGGCGGCGACGCCGGGACCTTCACCGACCCGGACGACTTCGCCTGGCAGGCCACCACGGTCGCCTCCGCGGTCTGACCTGATACCGCTCCCTTCCCGCTCACCGCCAATCGTCCTTATCTGTACGGCAGTTGATCTATGTGTGATCGCTCCCGCCGTCGCCGGGAGCATCTAGGGTGAGCGGCGAGATCACGATCGGCGGATGCTCAGGAGAGGGACCCGTGACAAGCGACGCACGCCCCGGCGGCTCTGAAAAGCTGAACCAGCGCACCCCGGAGCAGGTCGCCCGGTTCTTCGACGGCCTGGAACTGCTTGACCCGGGCCTGGTCTCCTGCTCACGCTGGCGGCCGGAGGGTGCCATCGCCGCGGTGCCTGATGAAGTGGCGATGTTCGGCGGGGTCGGGCGGAAGGGGTAGGGGCAATCTTGTGCTGACGACCTCGAGTCCTTCCGAGGCCGACTACGCGGCCGGAAGGCTGACCAACCCTCAGGTTGCCGCTGTCGACGCGAAAAGTGCGGAGGGTGAGGACATCCGAGTCGTCATCCCTCTGCTGGAGGAGTGGCTCAAGGTGCGTGGAAGAAGCAGCCCCTCGCCGTAGTCGCCGGCCGGCCACGCCCAGCATGCTCGGCCCATGAGCCTTAGCCGCGTGGGCAGTTGGTATGTCAGCGGGGGTACGCGCGGGCCAGCGCCTCCTCGGCCTGCGTGGCCAGGGTGGTGACGAGGTCGGCTGCCGAGGGGAGGTCGGTGATGAGGTCGACAGCTTCGCCGGCCCAGACCGGCAGCGGGGGGATGGTGCCGCGGGTCATGTCGTCCTGGTAGTCCTGACGGGCTTGGGGGTCGGCGGCGAGTTCGGCCTCCCGGCCGCGCCAGGTGTCGAGGTAGGGGTGGCCGAGGGTTCGGGCGGGATACTTTGCGGGCCATCGGGAGCCGCGGGCAATGTCCAGTAGCGTGCTCCGCTCGGTGTCCTGCCCGCGTCCTTCGACGATCGCCTTGGCGATCGAGGGGTCGACCAGGGACTCTGCGGTGGCCTGGAAGCGGGTTCCGATGAGCGCTCCGGCAGCGCCCAGCACGAGTGCGGCCGCCACGCCACGGCCATCGGCGATCCCGCCGGCCGCCAGTACCGGCACCGGATCCACGAGATCCACGACCGCTGGCACGAACGGCAACGTGGAGCGCCCGCGCGCGGCTCCGTGCCCCCCGCTCTCGGTTCCCTGGGCCACGATCACGTCGGCGCCCAGGTCCGCGGCCTGCCTGGCCTCGTCCAGATCGGTGACCTGAAGGATCAACAGAGCTCCGGCCCGGCGGACAGGCTCCGCATAGGGGCTCGGATCGCCGAACGACAGCATCACAGCCCTCGGCCCGTACTCCAGCGCACGCTCCACCACGCCGACGTCGATTCCCCAGGTCAGGAATCCGACGCCCCATGGACTTCCCGTGCCCGCCACGATGGGCACCTCGCGTGCCAGCCACTCCGGGTCCCCGAACCCGCCGCCGAGGATCCCGAATCCACCGCCGCGCGAGACAGCCGCGGCCAGTGCGCCGCCGGCCGACCCACCCATCGGCGCGAGTGCGATCGGGTACCGCACGTCGAACATCTCTGTGAACGCCGTCGAGAACGCCATGGTCACATCATCACTCCTCGCCCAACGGGCGGGCACACAAATGCGGCAGGCAGTGCGCCGTCTGCGGGGATGCGGCCTCCGCCATCGACTGTCTCGCCACCGACAGCGCCGGCTTCATGCACGGTGCCGTCGTGCCTGTGGACGGCAGCCGTACGGCCGTCTAGTGCTCCAGAGCCTGTCCGGTGGACCGGAGAGTGAGCCGGCGGGATCCGAAAACCACTGGAACAGCGCCGCAGCGGGCCATTACCGTGCTGCCGAACCAAGTCGCCCAGGCAAGGACGTGCCGTTGTACACCCTGTGAGACCTCCCAAGCGCTGATTTGTCGCGCGTCGCGCAATTGCGCCGCGCTCCTTTTTGCTGCGGACTTCTCACTGAAACCGGTGTACTTCTGTGCTCAATAGCTGGGTGGTCATGCCCACCTGCCTGCCGCTCGTTCTCCGCCGTTGCCATGCGTGCGCGTCGGACCGCTTCCGGGCAAACGGTAAATTCCGCGTCAACGCCAACCACAAGCTCATCGACGCCTGGCTCCTCGCGCTCTGTACCGCTTGCGGGGAAACCACAAAGCTCACGGTCCTGAAGCGGATGAACGTGCGCTCCGTACGGCCCGATCTGCTGGACCGGATGCATGACAACGACCCTGGCCTGGCAGCTGAGTTGCTCCAGGATCCGGTCGTGCGGCGCCGTAATCGCATCGCCCTCGACTGGGACAACGCGTGGCGCCTCGACACCGGCGGATCGGATCACCTGGACCGCGAGGTGATCGACGTCCTGGTCCGCTTTGCGGCGCGGATCCCTGTCCGGCCGGCGCGACTGATCGCTGAAGGCTGCGGTCTGTCGCGGACCGAGGTCGAGAGACTGATCGAGGAGGGAAAGCTCGTTTCGGCAGTCCGGCTGAGCGCCAAGCTCTCCGGTGACTTCACCTTCACGCTCAAGCGCTGAGGCCTCCTCCCGACAGGTCAGGTCGCTTCCCCCGCTCCTTGGAGTGGGGGAAGCGACCAGGCCAGTAGTGACGTCCCAGGCAATGTCTTCAAACTCCCGCCGTCGCCCGAAGGGCGGCGCCGCGGCGTTTGGTGCGTGCTCTCGGCATGCCGGGTGCAAGGCCTCGTCCCGGGTACAACGACGGGTTGTGTTCTCATGGCGGATCGGTTGTTTGATCTCGTCGTATGCTCCTCGCTTTGATGTCGGTGGTCAGCGTGTGGTTGATCGGGGCGGCGAGAGGTGCGGTGGGCGTGAAGGGCAGGCGGGCGCTGGGGCGGCGGTTCGGGTGGTTGTGGGCGGCGTTCGCGGTCAGCTCGTACGGCACGGGGTTCGGGTTCGGCGCGTTTCCCTTGATCGCGATCCTCGTGCTGCACTCCGGGCCGACCCAGGTGGCGGCGCTGGCCGCCGCGGGGCGGGCCGTGGGGGCCGTGGTCGTGGTGCCGCTCGGGCCGTGGATGGAGTTCCGGCGTAAGCGGCCCGTCATGATCGCGATGGACCTGATCCGGTTCGCGGCGCTGATGAGCGTCCCCGCCGCGTTCGCGTTCGGCCGGCTCAGCTTCGCCCAGCTCCTCGTCGTCTCCGTCGTCGTCGCCGCGGCCGACATCGCCTTCAAGGCGGCCGGCGGCGCGTATCTGAAGTCGCTCGTGCCGCCGGAGGACCTGCTCGTCGCGAACGGCCGGTTCGAGTCCACGACATGGACCTCGATCGTGGTCGGGCCGCCGCTCGGCGGGGCCGCGATCGGGATGTTCGGCCCCGTGACGACCGTGGTTGCCGACGCGGTCAGCTACCTGCTCTCGGCGCTCGGCATCCGCGCCATCGGAGGGCCGGAAACGCGCCCCGCGCGGGCCGCCGCACCGCGGCTGCGCGCCGGTGATCTGCTCGAAGGCTGGCGCTACATCCTCGGCCACCGCACGCTGCGCCCGCTGTTCCTCAACTCGATCGTTGTCAACGGCCTCATCATGGCCTCCGAGCCGCTGATCGCCGTGCTCATGCTGGGCCGACTCGGCTTCGCACCTTGGCAGTACGGTCTCGCGTTCGCGGCCCCGTGCATCGGTGGACTCATCGGCTCACGCGTGGCGCACCCGCTCGTGGCACGGCTGGGGCAGCACAAGGTGATGCTCATCGTCGGGGCGCTGCGTGCGTGCTGGCCCATCGGACTGGCGTTCGTCCAGCCCGGAGTCCCCGGAATCGTGCTCGTCATCGCCGTCCAGCTCGGCCTGGTGACCTGCTGCGGTCTGTTCAATCCGGTGCTTGCCACCTACCGGCTCGAACACGCCGACCCGGACCGGGTCGCCCGCACGCTGTCCGCGTGGTCGGTCAGCAGCAGCCTCTCGATCGCGGCTCTGACGGCTGTGTGGGGTGTCGTCGCCGCCGTCACCGGCCCGCGCATCGCGATCGCGCTCGCCGGAGTCGTGCTCCTGGCCACCCCGCTGCTGCTCCCGCGCCGCGAGAAGGCGCCCCGGAGCACGGGGGAGCAGGCCGCCGCCGGCCTCACCTGACGGGTTCATCCGCGGTGTCCTTGGTGTTGAGTACGGTCGCGCGGAAGGACGTGACGACCGGGCGCAGATCGATCTGGTGCCACGCTGCCCAGAGGCGTACTGACCTTTGGAACCAGGGGAGTTCACGGACGGTGACCCCTGGGGTGTCGCCTCGCAGCATGCTCTCCTGGACGAGCGTCATGCCGAGGCCGGACGCGGCCAGGCCGAGAGCGGTGAGAGGCCCGGGGGCTTCGAGCCGGATGTCCGGCGTGAACCCGGCCGCCGCGCAGGAGGCGACGAAGTCGTCGCGCCAGGCGGGCTGTTGGCTGTTCTCGATGGCGATCCACGGCTGATCGTCGAGGTCTTCGGGCAGGATTTCCGCCCGCCCCGCCAGTGCGTGGCTGCTCGGCATGGCCAGGAGCAGGGGGTCTTCGAGGAGGAGAGCGCTGCGCAGGTCGGGGTCCGTCTCGGGGGGTGCCTCCGGCACGAGGGCGATGTCCAGGCTGCGTTGGCGCAGGCCCTCGAACTGCTGGGCCGCGGTGAGGTCGTAGAGGGCAACGTGGATGCCGGGACGCTCGTCGTGCAGGGCGCGCAGCGCCTGGGGCAGGATCCCGGTGTGCATGGCATCGCCGACGTAGCCCACGCACAGGCCGCCTTCCTCGCCGCGGCCCATGCGGCGGCCGAGATTCTCGAGCCGGTCCGCGTGCCGCAGCAGGGCCGTGGCCTCCGTGAGGAAGACGCGGCCGTCGGAGGTGAGGCGGAGGCGCTGCTGGCTGCGCTCGAACAGGGTGAGGCCCAGGTTCTTCTCCAGCTGGGCGATCTGCCGGCTCAGCGGTGACTGGGAAATGTGCAGGCGATCGGCGGCGCGGCCGACGTGTTCCTCCTCGGCCACGGCCACGAAATAGCGAAGTTGTCGCAGGTCAAGCATGTAAGACCTCGGAGGGCTCAAGTGTGTCCAAGCAAGTCTTGGACAGTCTGACCCCTAGATCCTAACCTCGACAGAGCAAGAGCCGCGGAGCAGAACAAAACGTCCTGATCGCCGCATTACGCATCGAACAGAAAGTCTCCCATCATGGGCATCAAGTCCCTCCTGCCGGGCTCCCTCGGCTTCGGTACCGCCCCGCTCGGCAACATGTTCCGCAGCATCCCGGACGAGGAAGCCGCGGCCACCGTCGAAGCCGCCTGGAACCAGGGCATTCGCTACTTCGACACCGCGCCCTTCTACGGCGCGGGCCTGTCCGAGCTGCGCCTGGGCGAGGTGCTGTCCGGCCGACCGCGCGACGAGTACGTGCTCAGCACCAAGGTCGGCCGCGTCATCCTCGACGAGCTGGAGGACCCCGCCGACCGCGACCTGGGCGAGAAGGGCGGCCTGTTCGAGCACGGCCGCGCGAACAAGATGGTCGACCTCTACACCGCGGACGCCACCCTGCGCTCCATCGAGGACAGCCTCAAGCGCCTGCAGACGGACCGACTCGACATCGTCTGGGTGCACGACGTCGCCCAGGACTTCCACGGCGACGACTGGCTCGCCGTCTACGAGACGGCGCGCACCGGCGCCTTCCGCGTCCTGCAGAACCTCCGCGACGAGGGCGTCATCAAGGCATGGGGCCTGGGCGTCAACCGCGTGGAGCCGATCGAGCTCACCCTCGACCTGGACGAGCCCAAGCCCGACGCGTTCCTCCTGGCCGGCCGCTACACCCTGCTCGACCACAACCGGTCCCTGCAGCGCCTGCTGCCCGCCGCCACCGTGCAGAACGTCGACATGGTCGTCGGCGGACCCTACAGCTCCGGCATCCTCGCCGGCGGCCAGCACTTCGAGTACCAGAAGGCCCCGGCCGACATCATCGCCAAGGTCGAGCGGATCAAGGCGCTCACCGCCGCGCACGGCGTCAGCATCAAGGCCGCTGCCCTGCAGTTCGCCCTGGCGCACCCGGCGACGGCCGCCGTCGTCCCCGGCGCGACCCGGCCCAGCCGCATCGCCGAAGACGTCGCCGCCCTCAACGAGAACGTCCCGGCCGCCTTGTGGACCGCGCTCCGCGACGAGCAGCTCATCGCCGCCGACGCCCCCACCCTCACTGCCTGACCCCGATTCCACGGCACACACAAGGAGCAGTACATGGCCGCCACCGCCACCGCCACCATCGACCTCCCACGATCCGCCGACGACGTCTGGCAGCTCATCGGCGGCTTCGACTCCCTGCCCGACTGGCTCCCGTACATCCCCAAGAGCGAGCTGAGCGAAGGCGGCCGCGTCCGCCGCCTGACCAACCAGGACGGCGGCGTCATCGTCGAACGCCTCAAGGCCTTCGACCACGACAAACGCACCTACTCCTACGCCATCGAGCAGGCGCCCTTCCCTGTCACCGACTACCTCTCCACGCTGACGGTGCGCGACATACCCGGCGCACCCGGAACGTCGCAGGTGGAATGGACGGGCTCGTTCACGCCCGTCGGCGTCAGCGAGGCCGATGTCGAGGAGCTCTTCCACGGCATCTACGCGGACGGTCTCGCCGCACTGCTCAAGACCCTCAACGCCTGAGGGCGACACCGGTGTTGGACCGGTCACGCCGTGCTCCGGGTGCCGACTTGTGACACTGCCGGCGCCCCAGGTGCCTCATCACGGCGCCGGCCGGATGAGGGCCGCCGATGATTTTCCGGGGCGGGCGCGGTCAGGAAGGGTGGACCAACCACGGCTCAGGAGGAGGCGCGGTATGCGGACTCTGGCGATCACCCAGAACATCACCATCGACGGTTGCGTCGAGATGCTCACCGATTGGTTCGAACCGCAGGCCCAGGGCAACGCGGACATGGCCGATGTGCTGGAGGAGGGCCACCGTCAGGACAGCGAGGCAGATGCGCTGCTCTTGGGCCGGCGAACCTTCGAGGACTTCCGCGGCTACTGGCCCGGGCTGACCGACGACACCACGGGCATCTCCGACTACCTCAACCAGGTGCGGAAGTACGTCGTGTCCGGCTCGATCGAGGACCCGCAGTGGGAGAACTCGGTCGTCCTGTCCGGCGACGCGGTCAAGGAGGTCACCGCCCTGAAGGCGCTGGACGGCGGCAAGGACATCGTGCTCACCGGCAGCATCAGCCTTGCCCACACGTTGATCGAGGCGGGCCTCGTCGACGAGTACCGCCTCTTCGTGTACCCCGTCGTCCAGGGCCGCGGCAGGCGCCTCTTCCCCGACGGGTACGAGGTTCCGCGACTGCGGCTCGTGGACTCGAAGTCCTTCCGGAGCGGGATCGTGCTGCTGCGCTATGTCCCGGCCTGACGGGGCCGGCGGGTGCACATGGCTGGGGCCTGTCGGCCGTTGCCAGGTCAGCCGGTCACGGAGACGAGCGCGATCGTGACGTTGTCGGGACCGCCCGCGGCCATGGCGGCTTTCCACAGCTCGAAGACGGCCCGGCCGCCGTCGTGTGCCCGAAGCACATCGTCGATCTCGCTCTCGAGTACGGGATCGGTCAAGCCGTCACTGCACACCAGCATGCGCGTACCTGGCGTGAGCGTGGACCTGCTGACATGCGGCGTGATCGCGCTGAACGTCGGTGCGCCACCGAGCGCCTGCGTGACGATCGACGTGGTGCGCCGGCCCTGCGGAGGCGGTGGGCTGTCGTCCACGCTCACCTGGTGGAGCGTGTCGTCCGTGACGGCCCGCGCATCGGTGAGGCCGCCGTCGGCACTGGCATCGATGCCGTCACCGGCCGGGCCCACCTCGATCACCCTGCTGTCGCCGACGTTGAATACGAGCAGTTCCTGTTCGAGGATCACGACACCTGCGACGGTCGTCCCCATCGTGGAGAGTTCCGGGGCGCGGTCGGCTGCCGCGTACACGGCGTGATTGCACAACCCCAGCGCGTCACGAACGGCTTCCTCGCCGTCCAGCGCAGGCCCGAACAAGGCGAGCCGGCGGACGACGAGGCTGCTGGCGACCTCGCCGGCCGGCTGCCCGCCCATGCCGTCGGCGACAGCGACCACGAGGGGATGGCCGAGCGGGAACGCCATCGTCTGCGGATTCTCCGTCACCGATCCGCACAGCGTCCATGGGCCGACGACCAGGCTGTCCTCGTTGTGCTCGCGCCTGAGTCCGGGGTGGCTCAGTGCGGTGACCGATATGTACGCCATAGGGGGTGCCGCCCTTCCGCGAAGGAGCGCATCATCCGCACCACCATTGTCGCGCCGCAGAGCGGCCCAGGTCGCGCGGTGCGCACGCCCCGAGTTGCGCGGCGCCGCGAACGGGGTTAGCCCGGAGGTAGGGGCAGGAGGCGTCTGCCCTTACCTCCGGGGGCCTCTGAGAGGGGCGAGCGCTGTGCGGTTCACGGATCGTACTGATGCCGGGCGGCGGCTGGCCGCAGCGGTCCAACATCTGCGTGACGAGGAGCCGGTCGTCCTCGGGCTGCCCCGTGGCGGGGTTCCGGTGGCTTTCGAAGTGGCGCGTGCGCTCGGCGCCCCGCTCGACGTGATCGTGGTCCGCAAGCTCGGCGTCCCCTACCAGCCGGAACTGGCGTTCGGCGCGATCGGCGAGGGCGGCGTGCGGGTCCTCAACGACGACGTCGTGCGCCACTGCGGGATCGAACCGGACGGCATCGCCGCCGTCGAGCGCGTGGAGCGACAGGAGCTGGAGCGGCGGGCACGGAAGTACCGCGGCGGGCGACCTCCGGCAACCGACGAGTTCCGCACGAGGACCGGCGAGGCCCGCACCGTGATCGTCGTGGACGACGGGATTGCCACCGGCGCCACGGCGGCGGCGGCATGCCAGGTCGTACGGGCACAGGGAGCGGCCCGCGTGGTCCTCGCCGTGCCGGTCGCGCCGCCGGACGCGGTGCGCAGACTGAGCGTGGTGGCCGACGACGTGGTGTGCCTGTCCGTACCACCCCTGTTCGGTGCCGTCGGTGAGTGGTACAGCGACTTCTCGCAGACCACGGACGAGGAAGTGGCCGCGTGTCTGGCACGGGCCGTGGCGGACCCCGCACGCGTCCGGCAGGCACCGGTGACGACCGGCGTGGAGGTGGAGGCCGCCGGAGTCCGGCTGGCCGGAGACCTCGCACGGCCGGAAGGGGCCGCGGGCCTGGTGATGTTCGCCCATGGCTCCGGCAGCAGCCGGCACAGCCCGCGTAATCGTGCGGTGGCGGAGGTGTTGCAGGAAGCGGGCCTCGGCACGCTGCTGTTCGACCTGCTCACGCCCGCCGAGGAAGCCGACCGGGACAACGTCTTCGACATCGGCACGCTGGCCGGCAGGCTGGCCGCAGCCACCCGCTGGCTGCGCGACCGCGAGTCGGCGCCTATCGGATACTTCGGTGCCAGCACCGGGGCCGCGGCGGCGCTCCGGGCGGCCGCCGACGACCCGGACATCGGCGCAGTAGTGTCCCGCGGCGGACGGCCCGACCTGGCCGGACCCCGCCTCGACGACGTACGAGCGCCGACCCTGCTCATCGTCGGCGGGGCCGACATGATGGTGCTCGACCTCAACCGTGCCGCCCAGGCTCAACTCCGTTGCGAGAACCGGCTGGAGATCGTGCCCGGAGCAACGCACCTCTTCGAGGAACCCGGAGCGCTCGACCGGGTCGCCGACCTCGCGAGGTCGTGGTTCACCACGCACCTGACGGCAGGCAGCGACCCTTCGACGTCGGCGCGCCGGCAGCCGCATCACTGACCGGTTCGGGACCGGGCGCCGGAGGGCCTACCGGTTGCTCACCGCGAAACGCATCAGCGCCCGCTCGTCGCCCTGCTTGATCTTCCCCGTCTCGTTCAGCACCTCGAGCTTCCAACTGCCGTTGACCCGGACCGCCTTGGCGACACGGCAGCCGTTGTCGTTGGTGAGCAGGCTCGGCCAGATGTCGGCGACCTGCTGGGAGGTGCCGCCGGTTGCGTCGTACACCTTGAAGCTGATGTTCCGCGCCCTCGTGAAGGAGCTGGACTTCTTGTAGGCGGCGGCCACGAAGACGATCGACGTGATGTTGGCCGGGACGCGGCCGAACTCCACGGTCACTGTCTCGTCGTCCCCGTCGCCGCGCCCCGTCTGGTTGTCGCCGCTGTGCACCAAGGAGCCGTTGCCCAGCGGGTCCAGGGAGTCGAGGCCTGCGAGCCGTACCGGGTCCGCGCCCTGCAGCGCGACGGCGATGAGGTCGAGGTCCGTGCCGACGTTCCGGCGGAGCTTGCCCATCAGCCCGCCGCTGCTTCCGGCGGTGGGGTCCCAGGACACGCCGATCGACAGGTGGGTCACACCGTCGAGATCTGCCGGTCCGTCTTCCTTGGTGAGCGTGATCATGTGAATTCCTCGTGATGGTGGAGTGCGATGCATGAATTCTGCCGATATCACTGGTCACTTGATACACCAGGTCCGAAATTGGTGTCGGTCGGTCCTGCGTCATGGACCGAGCAGGCGCCTTCGGCGGGGGATTCCCCGGCGCGAGCATGACAGCCTCTGCCAAGGTGGACGCCATGGCGGAGGAGAACCCGAGGCGGGACCGGTCGACCGGCCGGCGCGGCCGAGGCCGGCGACGGGATGTGGTGGCCGCGGCCATCACGTGCGCGGCACTCGCGACCGGCGTCGTTCATATGGTCCGGCCCGGGATCAGGATCGACGGAACCGTTGTAGTGCTGCTCGCGGTGGCTGTCGTGCCGTGGCTGGGAGACCTCTTCGAGAGCATCGAACTGCCCGGGGGAGCCAAGCTCCAGTACAAGCAACTCGTCGACCGCATCGAGGCGACCGAGGAAAACGCGTTGCAGAGCGGTCGCGCGGCGGACGACGCGTCGCGCACGGCCCGCATCGCGCTCGTGATGACGCGCGTCCCGGACACGGGCGAACCGGCCGATGCCGAGATGCTGGCGGCCACACAGCAACTGGCCCGCGAATACACGTGGGTTCGCGAGAACGAGGAGTCGGGCCCCGGGCGAACCTCGCGCATGGAGCGGATCTTCGCGAGCCTGGTCTCCGCTGCCGGACGCATGGGCGAGTTCGACGTGGAGGCCGCGCTCGCGTCGAGCGATCCCGGGACGCGGCTCGCCGGTTATGCCCGCCTGTACGCGCGACCCGACGGCGACTTCCTGAACCTGCTGACGGAGGCGGTCCTCGTGGACGAGCACCTTCCGTTCAGTCAGTACTGGGGCTTCCAAGCAATCGCGGCGGTCGTCGATGAGGCCGGTGGGGGGACCATGCGCCTGGAGAATCTGCTGGGGCTCAAGGAGTGCCTTTCACGGCTTCCCCAGGACAGCGACCGCAACGGTGTCCTGGAGAGACTGCTCGCGAAACGCACGTTCAGACGCGCCTGATGACGTCTGAGCGGCCTTCGTGGGTGGAGACGGCTCCGGGCTGCGGCGCAGAAAGGCACCACAGCCCGGAGGGTAATCGCTCAGGCCACGCTGTTGCGCAGCTCCGCGAGGCTGTCCTTGGTCAGGTGGCGGGGCGTGCTGTCGGTGTCGACGAGGACGACCGTGCACGTGGCGGAGTGGGTGAGTGCGGTGGTGAGACTGCCGTCGGCGAACTGGGCGAGGGGGCCGCGCGGTGAGTGTCCGATGGCCACGGCGCGGGCGTGTACGTCCGCCGCGTGGTGGGCGAGGGCGCGGCCTGCCGCGGCGTGGTCGCCGACGCTCGTCAGGATCTGGCCGGTGGCAGCGATGCCGTCGGCGCTGAGGCGGTCGAGGTGGGCGGTCAGGGCGGCGCGGGCCCGTTCGTCCGTCTCGGTGTCGACGGCCTGTTCCTCGACGACCGCGGTCTGCTGGACGTGGACGACCTCCAGCGGGCTGCCCGTGTCGCGAGCGAGCCGCGCCGCGGCGTCGACGATGCGGGCGGCCTTGTCGTGGGCGCCTACGGCGACGATGACGGGCGGCGCGTCGGTCGCGGCGGCTGTCTTGCCGACAGGCGTGAGCGACGGGCTGACGGGTTCACTCTCGACCGGGTCGGCCTCGGCCTTGCGCAGCAGACCATGGCCGCTGGCCAGTACGGGGATGGCCAGGAGGAAGGTGGCGGCGCCCAGATAGAAGGGCACGCTCAGGTCCGTGGCGTCGGCGAGCTTGCCCGCGACGAAGGGGGCGAGGCCACCGCCGATGAAGCGCAGGAACCCGTAGGCGGATGAGGCCACGGGGCGCTCGACGGGGGAGACGAGCATGACGGCCTGGGTGGTCAGGGTGTTGTTGATGCCGATGAAGGCGCCGCTGACGATGACGGCCACGATGACGACCGTGGGGTTGTCGACGCCGGCGGCGATGAGCGCCATCACGATGCCGAGGCCGAGCAGGTTGGCGTACAGGACGGGAGCCGTGCCGAAGCGGGCCTGAAGACGCGGGGCGAAGAAGACGCTGAAGGCGGCCACCAGCAGTCCCCAGCCCGTGAAGACCAGACCGAGCTCGTGCGCGCTCAGCTTCATCGGGTACGGCGCGTAGCCGAGCATCGTGAAGAAGCCCCAGTTGTACAGCAGGGCCATGATGCCCATGGTCAGCAGACCGCGGTGGCGCAGCGCCTTGAGCGGCGCGATCGGCGAGGTGGGCCGCTTCGGCTTGGGCAGTGAGGGCACGAAGGCGAGGGTCGCGACCAGCGCGATGGCCATCAGCACGGCGACGCCGAAGAACGGGCCGCGCCAGCTGATGCCGCCCAACTCCCCGCCCAGCAGCGGGCCGACGGCGATCCCGAGGCCGAGCGCGGCCTCGTACAGGATGATCGCGCCGCCGAAACCGCCGCTCGCAGAGGCGACGATGACGGCGAGGGAGGTGGCGATGAACATCGCGTTGCCCAGGCCCCAGCCGGCGCGCATGCCGACGATGCCGTTGACGGAACCGGCCGTGCCGGCGAGTGCGGCGAAGACGACGATGACGACCAGGCCCACGACCAGGGTGCGCTTGGCGCCGATACGGCTGGATATCCAGCCGACGAAGAGCATGGCGACCGCGGTCACGATCAGGTAGCTGCTGAAGAGCAGGGAGACCTGGCTGGGTGAGGCGTGCAGGTTCTCGGCCAGGGCGGGGAGGATCGGGTCGACCAGGCCGATGCCCATGAACGAGATCACGCAGGCGAACGCCACGGCCCAGACGGCTTTCGGCTGCTTGAAGGGACTGGCGGCCTTTCCATGCGGTGCACTCATGCGCGGTTCTCTCCAAAGTGTCGAGAAGAGGGGTGGGGAGGAGGGGGTGCGGGGGAGCGGACAGGTTGTGGCGGGATGGGTCAGTCGTGGGCCGTACGGGTCTGGCGGTCCTGGATGGCGCGGGCCAGGGCGGGCAACGCGGTCCGCACCGCCTCCTGCTCCGGCTCGGTCAGCTCCCCGATGAGCAGATCGAAGGCCTGGGTCCGCTCGGCGCGCCGCTGCCGGAACACCTCGCGGCCGCTCTCGGTGGCTTCCACGAGGACGGCCCGGCCGTCGTTGTGGTCAGCCACTCGGCGTACCAGGCCCGCGCGTTCCATGCGGGTGACGAGCTGGGTCATGTTCGGCTGGGAGACACGTTCGGCCCTGGCCAGCTCGCTCAGTCGATACGGGCCTTCGCGGCCCAGCCGGCCGATCGCGGACGAGGCCGCCGCGCTCAGGCCGCCGGCGACGGCGCTCTGTCGCACGTAGCGGACCATCTGCTCCACGGCGATCATCAGGCCTTCGGCCCGAGGGTCGACTTCCATAACCCGCTTATCCATAAGCGCATTATGCATCTACTTGCAGTATGAATCAATACCGCGTGGGCGGGGTGTTTCGTGTCCGGTGGCCGCGCTTTTCCGGGACGTATATCGACATGGTTGGACGCCATCCGGACAGAAGTCGCCCATTTGCGGCGTGCGGGGCCTGTGGGTGTCGTGCGAGTGTCGGGGGTGTGGTCGATCAGGGCGGGTCGGCCACCGACCGCTTCCGTGCGCACCTGACCGCCTGACCAGAGGAGAAGCACATGCCCCACTCCTTCGATCCGTACAGCGTCCTGCCCTCAGTGCCGGAGTTCGGCTTGCACAGCACGGACATCGCGGACGGGAAGCCCCTCGATGTCGCACAGTGCAGCAGTCTCTTCGGAGGCCCGGGCGAGGACCGCTCTCCACAGCTGTCCTGGGAGGGCTTCCCGGCCGACACGCAGAGCTTCGCGGTGACCTGCTTCGACCCGGACGCGCCGACGGTGAGTGGCTTCTGGCACTGGGCGGTGTACGACATCCCCGCGTCGGTGCACGAACTGGAGGCCGGTGCCGGGGCGCCGGGCGGGAAGTACCTTCCCGTCGGCGCGAAGATGCTGGCCAACGACGCGGGCGGGCAGAGCTTCCTCGGCGCGGTGCCCCCTCCCGGGCACGGCCCTCACCGTTACATGTACGCCGTCCATGCGGTGGACACGCCCGAGCTGGATGTGCCGGCGGCGGCTTCCCCGGCCTGGCTGGGCTTCCAGCTCTTCAGCCACACGGTGGCGCGGGCCGTGATCACCCCGATTTTCGAGAATCCGGCCTGAGCACCTACGACTGACAGCGCGGAAGCTCAGGAGTGGCCGCGCAGGCCAGGAACGCCGAGAGCCCAGGAGGTCGTCCTCCCGGGCTCTCGGGTTCGGATTGTCGGGGGAGGGGCGGCGCTCAGTCCTTGATCTCGCAGATGGTGGCGCCGGAGGTGATGGAGGCGCCGATCTCGGCGCTGAGGCCCTTGATGGTGCCGGTGCGGTGGGCGTTGAGGGGCTGTTCCATTTTCATGGCTTCGAGGACGACGACGAGGTCGCCTTCCTTGACTTCCTGGCCTTCTTCGACGGCGATCTTGACGATGGTGCCCTGCATGGGGGAGGCGAGGGTGTCGCCGGAGGCGGCGGGGCCGGACTTCTTGGCGGCGCGCCGTTTGGGTTTGGCGCCGGCGGCGAGGCCGGTGCGGGCCAGGGACATGCCGAGCGAGGAGGGCAGGGAGACCTCGAGGCGTTTGCCGCCGACCTCGACGACGACGGTCTCGCGGCCGGTTTCCTCGTCGTGGTCGGTGTCGGGGGTGGCGGCGAAGGGCTTGATCTCGTTGACGAACTCGGTCTCGATCCAGCGGGTGTGGATGGTGAAGGGGTCGCTGGTGAAGGCCGGGTCGGTGACGACGGCGCGGTGGAAGGGGATGGCGGTGGCCATGCCCTCGACCTCGAACTCGGCCAGGGCGCGGGCGGCGCGTTGCAGGGCCTGTTCGCGGGTGGCGCCGGTGACGATCAGTTTGGCGAGGAGGGAGTCCCAGGCGGGGCCGATCACGCTGCCGGTCTCGACGCCGGCGTCGAGGCGGATGCCGGGGCCGGTGGGGGGTGCGAAGCGGGTGACGGTGCCGGGGGCGGGCAGGAAGCCGCGGCCGGGGTCTTCGCCGTTGATGCGGAACTCGAAGGAGTGGCCGCGCAGGGCGGGGTCGTCGTAGCCGAGTGCTTCGCCGTCGGCGATGCGGAACATCTCGCGTACGAGGTCGATGCCGGCGACTTCTTCGGTGACGGGGTGTTCGACCTGGAGGCGGGTGTTGACCTCGAGGAAGGAGATGGTGCCGTCCATGCCGACGAGGAATTCGACGGTGCCGGCGCCGACGTAGCCGGCTTCCTTGAGGATGGCTTTGGAGGCGGTGTAGAGCTGCTCGTTCTGGGCCTGGGTGAGGAAGGGGGCGGGGGCTTCCTCGACGAGTTTTTGGTGGCGGCGCTGCAGTGAGCAGTCGCGGGTGGAGACGACGACCACGTTGCCGTGGGTGTCGGCCAGGCACTGGGTCTCGACGTGGCGGGGTTTGTCGAGGTAGCGCTCGACGAAGCATTCGCCGCGGCCGAAGGCTGCGACGGCTTCGCGTACGGCGGAGTCGTAGAGCTCGGGGACCTCTTCGAGGGTGCGGGCGACCTTGAGGCCGCGGCCGCCGCCGCCGAAGGCGGCCTTGATGGCGATGGGCAGGCCGTGTTCGCGGGCGAACGCGAGGACTTCGTCGGAGCCGGACACGGGGTCCGGGGTGCCGGCGACCAGGGGGGCGCCGGCGCGCTGGGCGATGTGCCGGGCGGCGACCTTGTCGCCGAGGTCGCGAATGGCCTGCGGGGGCGGGCCGATCCAGATCAGGCCGGCGTCCAGGACGGCCTGGGCGAACTCCGCGTTCTCCGACAGGAATCCGTAGCCGGGGTGGATGGCGTCCGCGCCGGAGTCCTTGGCGGCCTGCAGCACCTTCGCCATGTCGAGATAGCTGGTGGCCGGGGTGTCACCGCCCAACGCGAACGCCTCGTCCGCCGCCCGGACATGCGAAGCGTCCCGGTCCGGTTCCGCGTAAACGGCAACGCTCGCGATACCGGCATCCCGGCACGCCCGGGCCACGCGGACAGCGATTTCGCCACGGTTGGCGATGAGGACTCTCTTCAGCATGCCTGCTCCAGCGCGGGTTCCGGGGTGTCGGTGGTGGCGGTCGTGTCGGTGGTGGCGAGCAGGCGGTCGACGGTCTCGACGATGCCGCCGATGCCCGCGCCGGGAGTGAACACGGCGTGGACGCCCAGTGCTTCGAGGGCCGTGACATCGGCGTCGGGAATGATGCCGCCGACCAGGAGGCGGACGTCGCCGGCATCCTCTTCGGCCAGCAACTGGATCACCTTCGCGACGATCGTCAGATGGGCACCCGAGAGAACGGAGAGCCCGAGGAGCGGCGCGTCCTCGGCGATGACGGTCGCCACGATCTGCTCCGGGGTCTGGTGCAGGCCGGTGTAGATCACCTCGTAGCCCGCGTCGCGCAGCGCCCGGGCGATCACCTTGGCGCCACGGTCGTGGCCGTCGAGGCCGGGCTTGGCGATCACCACGCGAGCGCGCGGGGCCGGTGCGTGACCGGCGCGACGCGCGCCCTGTTGCACGGTGTTCATGAACTCTCCGATCGGGTGGTTGGTTCAGCGCGGCCAGTAGGTGCGCGCCCAGGCCGCGGGCCCGTGCTGAGGCAGGGAGTTGATGCGTGAGGGGTCGGCCCATGCGTCGCGGGTGGCTGTCGCGCCGGGCGGGGTGGTGGTCGCCGCCGCGGCGCGGGCCTGGACCACCGCCAGTGCGGCGGCCAGCTCCTCGGGGGTGGGGTTGCCCCTGACGACCTTGATCATCATTGGTCGGGTCCTTTCGGGCGGCTCTTTCGGCGGCTCTTCTTGGCGGCTGGGTCCTGGGGCTAGAGCGGGATGTTGCCGTGCTTCTTGGGCGGGAGGGTTTCGCGTTTGGTGCGGAGCTGGCGCAGGCCGCGGACGATGTGGGCGCGGGTGTCGGCGGGCATGATGACGGCGTCGATGTAGCCGCGTTCGGCCGCGGTGTAGGGGTTGAGGAGGGTGTCCTCGTATTCCTGGATGAGGCGGTGGCGGGTTGCTTCCTGCTCGGTTTCGGGGGCGGCGGCGATGGTGCGGCGGTGCAGGATGTTGACCGCTCCCTGGGCGCCCATGACCGCGATCTGGGAGGTGGGCCAGGCCAGGTTGAGGTCGGCGCCCAGGTGTTTGGAGCCCATGACGTCGTAGGCGCCGCCGAACGCCTTGCGGGTGATCACGGTGATGAGGGGGACGGTGGCTTCGGCGTAGGCGTAGATGAGTTTGGCGCCGCGGCGGATGATGCCGGTGTGTTCCTGGTCGACGCCGGGCAGGAAGCCGGGGACGTCGACGAAGGTGATCACGGGGACGTTGAACGCGTCGCAGGTGCGTACGAAGCGTGCTGCTTTTTCGGAGGCGTCGATGTCCAGGCAGCCGGCGAACTGCAGGGGCTGGTTGGCGACGATGCCGACGGGGCGGCCCTCGACGCGGCCGTATCCGGTGAGGATGTTCGGTGCGAACAGCGGCTGTGTCTCGAAGAACTCGGCGTCGTCCAGGACGTGCTCGATGACGGTGTGCATGTCGTAGGGCTGGTTGGCGCTGTCGGGGACGAGGGTGTCGAGTTCGTCGTCCTCGGGGGTGCGGGCCAGGTCGGCTTCCTCGGGGAAGGCCGGCGGCTCGGACAGGTTGTTGGAGGGGAGGTAGGACAGGAGGGTTTTGACGTATTCGATGGCGTCTTTTTCGTCGCCTGCCATGTGGTGCGCGACGCCGGAGGTGGTGTTGTGGGTGCGGGCTCCGCCGAGTTCCTCGAAGCCGACGTCCTCGCCGGTGACGGTTTTGATGACGTCGGGGCCGGTGATGAACATGTGGCTGGTCTGGTCGACCATGACGGTGAAGTCGGTGATGGCGGGGGAGTAGACGGCGCCGCCGGCGCAGGGGCCGACGACGAGGCTGATCTGGGGGATGACGCCGGAGGCGTGGGTGTTGCGGCGGAAGATCTCGCCGTACATGCCCAGTGCCATGACGCCTTCCTGGATGCGGGCGCCGCCGGAGTCGTTGATGCCGATGACGGGGCAGCCGGTTTTGAGGGCGAAGTCCATCACCTTGATGATTTTCTGGCCGTAGACCTCGCCGAGGGCTCCGCCGAAGACGGTGAAGTCCTGGGAGAAGACGGCTACCGGGCGGTTTTCGACGGTGCCGTAGCCGGTGACGACGCCGTCGCCGTAGGGCTTGTTGTCGTCCAGGCCGAAGGCGGTGGAGCGGTGGCGGGCGAATTCGTCGAGTTCTACGAACGAGCCTTCGTCCAGGAGTAGTTCGATGCGTTCACGGGCCGTCAGTTTGCCCTTCGCGTGCTGCTTCTCCACCGCGCGCGCGGAGCCGGCGTGTGTGGCCTCTTCGATCCGGCGCTGCAGGTCCGCGAGCTTTCCCGCGGTCGTGTGGATGTCGATGTCGTTCACTGAATGCTCCACCGGGCTCACTGGTCATCGGAAGGATCGGAAGTATCGGCTGGATCACAAGGATCGGACGGATCGAAGGGAACAGGGAGGATCAGAACGTGTCGTGGGGGACGTGCACGCCCCACACGTCGCGCAGGGCGTGGGAGACCTCGCCGACCGTGGCGCGCAGGCGCAGCGCCTCGCGCATCGGGGGCAGGACGTTGTCGGTGCCGCGCGCCGCGTCGCGCAGCGCTTCGAGGGCTCGCTCGACGGCTTCGTTGTCGCGTTCCTTGCGCAGGGCCGCGAGGCGTTCGCACTGGTCGATCTCGATCTGGGGGTCGACCCGCAGCGGCTCGTACGGCTCTTCCTCGTCGAGGGCGTACTTGTTGACGCCGACCACGGTGCGTTCCTGGTGGTCGATCTCCAGCGCGATCCGGTACGCGGACTTCTCGATCTCGGACTTCTGGAAGCCCTGCTCGATCGCCGCCACCGCGCCGCCGCGGTCCTCGACGGCCTGGATCAGCTCAAGGGCCGCCGCCTCGACATCGTCCGTCATCGACTCCATGACGTAGGACCCGGCGAACGGGTCGACGGTCTTGGTCACGTCGGTCTCGTAGGCGATGACCTGCTGTGTGCGCAGGGCGAGCCGCGCCGCCTTCTGCGTGGGAAGGGCGATGGCCTCGTCGTAGGAGTTGGTGTGCAGTGACTGCGTTCCGCCGAGGACCGCGCCGAGGCCCTGAAGGGCGACCCGTACGAGGTTGACCTCGGGCTGCTGCGCGGTCAGCTGGACCCCGGCGGTCTGGGTGTGGAAGCGCAGCATCTGCGACTTGGGGTTCTTGGCCTTGAACTCGTCGCGCATGATGCGGGCCCAGATGCGGCGGGCGGCGCGGAACTTGGCGATCTCTTCGAGCAGCGTCGTCCGGGCGACGAAGAAGAACGACAGGCGCGGTGCAAAGTCGTCGACGTCGAGGCCGGCGGCGAGCGCGGCGCGCACGTACTCCTTCGCGTTGGCGAGGGTGAAGGCGATCTCCTGCGCGGGCGTGGCCCCGGCCTCGGCCATGTGGTACCCCGAGATGGAGATCGTGTTCCAGCGGGGCAGCTCCTTGTGGCAGTACGCGAAGATGTCGCTGATCAGCCGCAGGGACTGCTTCGGCGGGAAGATGTACGTGCCCCGGGCGATGTACTCCTTGAGCACGTCGTTCTGGATGGTGCCGGTCAGCTGGTCACCGGAGATGCCCTGCTCGGCCGCGACGAGCTGGTAGAGCAGGAGCAGTGTCGAGCCGGGGGCGTTGATCGTCATCGACGTGGACACCTTGTCCAGGGGCAGGCCCTCGAACAGTGTGCGCATGTCCTCGATCGAGTCGATCGCCACGCCGACCTTGCCCACCTCGCCGCGGGCGATCGACTCGTCCGAGTCGTAGCCCATCTGCGTCGGCAGGTCGAAGGCGACGCTCAGGCCGCCCGTTCCGGCGCCGACCAGCTCGTGGTAGCGCTCGTTGGACTCCTTCGCCGTGCCGAATCCGGCGTACTGCCGCATCGTCCACGGCCGGCCGGTGTACATCGACGGATACACGCCCCGCGTGTACGGGAACTTGCCCGGGGCGCCGAGCTTGGCGTCCGCGTCGAAATCCGTCAGCGACCAGCCGTCGTAGAGCGGCTGGATGGGCAGACCGGACTCGCTCTGTGCCTCGGAACCCACGCCGGACCTCCTTTGGTACTCGATGTCATATCAACGGTACTCAGTACCGTTGACTCCGGCAAGTGGCTTCCGAGCACCGGGACAGGGAAGGATGGGCGGTCATGAGTGAGGATGGATGGTCATGAGTAAGCCAGCCGCGCGGATCCGACTCGCGGACGCTGCCTTCGCGCTCTTCGACGAGCGCGGATACGAGCAGACCACCGTCGACGAGATCGCCGAGCGGGCCGGAGTGGGCCGCACGACGTTCTTCCGGCACTACCGGTCGAAGGAAGACGTGATCTTCCCCGACCATGACCGGCTGCTCGCGCTGATCAAGGACAGGCTGGCCACCTCCAGCCACAGCACCGGCCTGATCGCCGTCTCCGACGCGGTCCGCCTGGTGCTGCTGCACTACATCGACGAGGGCGACCTCGCGCGGCGGCGGTACACACTGACCAGCAAGGTGGCGGTCCTGCGGGACCGGGAGATCGCCAGTGTGGCCAGGTACCAGCGGCTGTTCCGCGAGTTCATCGCGGACTGGATGGGTGACCCCACCGAGTCGGCGTCACTGCGCGCCGAACTCATGGCGGCCTCCGTTGTCGCAGCCCACAACCACGTACTGCGCCGCTGGCTCCGGGGCGAGACCTCCGACCCGGTGGCGGAGATGGACGAGGCCATGCGCGAAGTGCTCGCCCTCTTCCCCGCACCTTCCGGAACCGGCGAATCCGGCCACGGCGGCACCACCCTCGTGGCCTTCCGGACCGGACAGGACCTCGATGCGCTGCTCCCCTCGCTGAGGCGTCTCGTCGAGGGCGGCGCGGGGCGCTGAGCGTTCGCGGCGTGTGGGGGATTTCCCCCAACTGGATGGTCCGGCCCGCCGGATGGTGACGTGGGCGGGCCTCCGGTGAAGCTTGCGGCATGGACTCCAACGCCGGCACCAAGGCCGACATCAGCGCCGACAACAACACCGATATCGACGCCACTATGACGAGCAGGCGCCGCCTACTGGCCGCCGCGTCCGCGCTCGCCCTCGGCTGGGCGGCAACGGGCGGACCCGGCGCGACGGCGACCGCGACGGCAGCGGCCAGTACGCCCCGCATGGCACGAATGAGGCTGCCCGCGCCGACGGGGCCGTACGGCGTGGGGACCGTGGCGCTGCGGCTGGTGGACCGGGAACGCGCGGATCCGTGGGTTCCCGGCCGCAGGCGTGAGCTGATGGTCGATGTGCGGTACCCGGCCGGCTCCGTCGCCGCGCACCCGCGCGTGCCGCAGATGACGAAGGGCGAGGCGGCCGGCTTCGACCGTGTGAACAACTTCGGCGACCTGCCGAAGGGCCGTATCGACTGGAGCGCGACACAGACCTTCGCCCACCTCGGCGCGCCGCCGGACCGGCGCGGCCCGCGGCCGGTGGTGCTGTACTCGCCGGGAGTGGGTGACCCGCGCACCCTGGGTACGACCCTGACGGACGAACTGGCGTCGCATGGGTACGTAGTAGTGGCGATCGACCACACCTATGACGCGTCGGCGGTGGAGTTCCCTGGTGGGCGGGTCGAAACAACCCTGCTTCCACAGGAGTTCGAACGGGCGCTGAAAGAGGGGCCCGAGGCGGTCGTCGCTCTGATGAAGAAGACGAGCGCGGTCCGGGTGGCCGACACGCGGTTCGTACTGGACGAGGTGGAGCGGGCGTTCGCCACCGGCCGCCTGGAGCGCGCGCCCGTCGGCATGTTCGGGCAGTCGGCGGGCGGCTTCGCGGCGCTGCAGACGATGCACGACGACGGGCGGATCGCGGCGGCGGCGAATCTGGACGGGGTGATCGCCTACGTATCGAACGACCATGACGAGGGAGAGCTGTCCTCGGTGGCCCGCGACGGGTTGGACGGGCCGTTCCTCCTGATGGGCATGGACGGCAACGACCGTACGAACGTGCCGTCCTGGCGCGCGCTGTGGGAGCACAGCGACGGCTGGCATCGGGACCTGGTGCTGCGCGGCGCGCAGCATGCGACGTACACCGATGCCACGTCGCTGATTCCGCAGATCGCACGGCAGTTGGGGCTGCCGAAGGAGACGGTGACCGGGTTGGTGGGGACGGTGCCGGCCGCGCGGGCGATCGCCGCGCAGCGGGCGTATGTGACCGCGTTCTTCGACCGCCGGCTCCGCGGTCGCGCCGACGGCCACTTCCTGGACGGCCCCTCGTCAAGGTATCCAGAGGTGCGGTTCGTCTAGCCGTCCGGGGCCTCAGCTCCCGTCGACCCCGTCGGCCGTGAGGCGCTCCCGGGAAAGGGACGTGGCCTTCCCGACGGCGCGGTCGGCGTACTTCGGGATGTAGTAGAAGTCCATGTGCGTGCCGCCCTCGACGACCACGAGCTACTTCGGGCTGCGGACCCGGCCGTGCGGCTCCGTCGACATCCACAGCGAACCAGCGTCGCTGCCGGGCACGATCAGGGCCGGCTGGGCGCGCGAAGATCCCCCCGGCCAGGTGCGCCCGTTGAGTGCTTGACACGGTGAGGGGGAGAGCGGCTCGGGGTGAGCCGGTACGTGCGGGGGAGGTGACGGGGCTTCCGCGGGTCAGAACCTCAGGGGATGTGGTGTCGGCGACGCTTCGACGGACCCGGGCGCGGTGCGTCCTGGGTGCGAGTGTGAACTTGCCGGCCCGACGGGGTCCGTGCAGGCTCGGCAGAGGATGCCCCTGCCGCGATGAGTTCCGGCCGCGTCACGAGTCTGTTCTGGTGACCGTCGCGGGACGCGGTACGACGCAGCCCGGCAAGAGACACCACGGAGGACACCATGACGACCTCGCCGAGTGACCCGACCAACGTGCTGCCCGGCCGGCCGCCCATCGTCGACCTGGCCACCTGGCAGGCCGCCCGTGACGAGCTGCTGGTCCGCGAGAAGGCCCACACCCGCGAGGGCGACGCCATCGCCGCGGCCCGCCGCCGGCTGCCGATGGTGGAGCTCGACGGGAAGGTCGAGGTCGTCGGACCCGACGGCCCGGTCCCGTTCCTGGACCTCTTCCAGGGTCGCGACGAGCTCGTGGTCTACAAGCACATGTGGTACGACGGCGCGCCGCCGCAGGGGCAGTGCGAGGGCTGCACCACCACGGCCTGGTCCATGCAGGACGCCGTCTACCTCAACGCCCGCGGCGTCTCGTTCGCCATCCTGACCACGGGCCCGTGGGATGAGGTGGCCTCCTTCGTCGAGTTCATGGGCTACACCCAGCCCTGGTACTCGGTGCGCGGCGTGGACGAGCCGGTCGGCGGCGCGATGGGTTACATCACCTGCTTCCTGCGCGACGGCGACCGCGTGTTCCTCACCTACTCCACGACGGGCCGTGGCAACGAGCGGGTCAACGGGTCCCTCGGCCTGCTCGACATGACGCCCTACGGCCGCCGCGAGGGGTGGGAGGACAACCCCGAGGGCTGGCCCGAGGCCGCTGAGGCCGGCTCGCCGGTGGGTGGACATGGCGTGCCGATCTGCTGGTACTGGCGCTCGGACGCGGAGGGCAACGCCACCTGGGGCCCGACCAGCCGCCCCGTGCCGCAGTGGACCCGCCCCGACGCGACCCCCGTGGAGACGCTCGGGCGTCAGGACCGGCACCACTGACGCGCCTGCGCCGACGGGGTGGCCGACCCGCAGGGCCATCACCCCGTGTCCAGCGACATGCCTGACCACGGCACCACGCTGACCCTCTGGAAGAGCAACAAGCAGGGCCTGCTGCGGCTCAACGAGAGTCCGAGGCCAGGCGTTCGAGGAGGTCGGGGAGCGCGGCGAAGGAGTCGATCACGTGGTCGGGTGTGCCGTCGGCCGAACGGTGGGTCTCCGGACGGTATTTGCCGGTCTTGACGAGGACGCCGGTGACGCCGCCGCGCTGGGCGGCGAGCACGTCGGACTCGATGTCGTCGCCCACCATGAGCGACGCGGACGGATCGGCGCCCAGGTGGGCGAGCGCGGCGGCGAAAAACGCCTCGGACGGTTTGCCGGTGATCTTCGCCTCGACCCGGGAAGCCCGCTCGAGGCCGAGGAGGAAGGCGCCCGTGTCGAGGTCGAGCCCGTCGGCCGTGCGCCAGTAGAGGTTCCGGTGCATGGCTACGAGGTGTGCTCCGCGCTGCAGGTGGTGGAAGATGCGGTTGAGGGCCGTGTAGTCGAACTCGTCTCCTGCGCCCCCGACCACGATGACGTCCACGTCCGGCTCTGGGCCTGCGCGTTCTTCCGGCTCACCGACCAGCGTCACGCTCGTCAGATCGTCCTGGATATCACCGGAGTTGAGGAGTAGACAGCGCGCGCCCGGGTGGTGCTCCCGAAGGTAGGCGGCAGTGACGGCAGGAGCTGTGAGGATGTCGTCGGACGTGACGGGGAACCCCGCCTCCATAAGGCGTGCGCAGATCGAGGCGCGTGTACGCGAGGTCGTGTTGGTGACCAGCGCGAGGGGGAGCCCCGCGGCGCGCAGCCGCTCCATGGCCTCGACGGCACCGGGGAGGGGCTCCCAGGACACCGTGAGGACGCCGTCGATGTCGATGAGGACTGCGCGGATCGCGCTGGTTCGCTCTCGCTCCATAGGGCGACGGTAGTCGCCGCCGAGCCGAATCCGGGGTGCAAGCCGTCCGAGTCGCGCGGCGGTCCCTCCCGGCAAAAGGGGAGGAACGGAGGAACCCACGCAGCCCGCGAACGGCGGCGGTCACTGCACCCCGGCAGGTGTGACGATGACGCCGCCCACGAAGGTGTGGGTGGGGTTGAGGTCGCGCAGGGGTGGGACCACCGGCGTGACCGGGCTTCGCCCCGTGCAGAATAATGTCCGCGTGAACCCTCTTCAGCGTCCCCATGCCCCTGCTCCACAACGTGTTTCGGTAGTCGTGGTGGGCGCCGGCCCCGCCGGGCTGACCGTCGGGAACATCCTGAGACGCGACGGAGTCGACTGCGTGGTTCTCGAGGCCGAGACGCGGGAGTTCATCGAGCAGCGGCCGCGCGCCGGGGTCATCGAGGAGTGGGCGGTTCGCGCCCTGGAGCAGCGGGGCCTCGGCGAGAACCTGCTGCAGAAGGCGCAGCGCCACACCGCGTGCGAATTCCGGTTCGATGGCCGCCGACACCGCTTCGATTACGGAGAGGTGACGGGACGTCATCACTTCGTGTACCCGCAGCCCTTGCTCGTCACGGATCTGGTGCGTGAGTACGCCGACGTACGGGGCGGCGACATCAGGTTCGGCGTCCGGGACGTGCAGGTGCACGACGTCGACACCGACCGGCCATCGGTGTCGTACACCTGCCCCCAGTCCGGTCAACGGCACGTGCTTCACTGCGACTTCGTCGCAGGGTGTGACGGTGCGCGTGGCGTGACGCGGCGCACACTGCCCGACGACGAGTTCCGGGTCGCGCGGCACGACTACGGAATAGGCTGGCTGTCCCTGCTGGCCGAGGCGCCGCCTTCCTCCGACTGTGTGCTCTTCGGGATCCATGAGGACGGATTCGCCGGACAGATGCCTCGCAGTCCCGAGGTGACCCGTTACTACCTCCAGTGCCCGCCCGGCGACGACCCGGCGAACTGGTCCCACGAGCGCGTATGGGCTGAGCTGCGCCGACGGCTCGTTGCTGAGGGAGCCCCGGAGTTGGTCGAGGGGCGGCTGATCGAGAAGCGGATGCTCGACATGCACGACTACGTCGTCGAGCCGATGGCGTCCGGGCGGCTGTTCCTGGCCGGCGACGCGGCCCACCTCGTGGCGCCGATCGCGGCGAAGGGCATGAACCTCGCCCTGCACGACGCCTTCCTTCTCGGCGACGCGCTGGTCGCGCACCTCACGCAGGACGCCAGTAGCGACAGCGCCGGCCGCGACAGCGGTCTGCAGGGCTACTCGGAGGCTTGCCTGCGTCGCGTATGGGACTACCAGGAGTTCTCGCAGTGGCTGTCCGACGTCTATCACGGGTCCGCCACGGGGGCGCCGTTCCGGACGGGCACCACGCTCGCCCGGTTGCGACGCTTGTTCACCTCGCCGGTCGCGGCAGCCGCCTTCGCCGAGCAGTACCTCGGCACGGCCGAGCGCTACTGATCAGCATGCGGGAGGACGGCTGCGCCTGAGTATGCGTACTCGGCTGATGCGGAGCGGGTGATGCGTGCGGTGGCCACGGCACATCTCCGCACCGGCACCCCTGTCACCGTGCACACCCACCCAGGGGCGCGCACGGGTTCGGAGGTCAAGCGCGTGCTGTGCGACGAGGAGGGCGTGGACCCGAGCCGGGTCGTGCTCGGTCACAGCGGGGACACCGCCGATGTGGACCACCTCAGGGAACCGGCCGAAGCCGGGTTCGTGCTCGGGATGGACCGGTTCGGGATCAACCTCGAGACCACCTTCGAGGCCCGGGCCGAGACGGCGGTGGAGATGTGCCGACGGGGGTACGCCGACCGGATGGTGCTCTCGCAGGACGCTTCCTGCTACATCGACTGGATCGACCCCGCGGTCATGCCCTTGCTCCCGCAGTGGCATTACCTGCGCATCGCGGACGAGGTGCTGCCCTACCTCGAACGGCGCGGGGTCGCCAAGGAGCAGATCGACACCATGCTCGTCGACGTCCCCCGCCGCTACTTCGAGGCCGGCGCGAAGGGCTGGCACGCAGCGGGTCAGCCCATCGTCTTGGCCCCGTCGAACGATTCGCGGATGATGTCGGCGTGGCCGCAGTGCTGAGCGGTCTCGGCGACGAGGTGCATCAGCACCCGGCGGGCCGACCACCGCCCGCCCGGCTCGGACCACGGGGCCTGTGGCAGCGGCCACGTGACATCCAGGTCGGGCAGAGTGGCGACCACATCGTCGGTCCGGCGGGCCTCCTCCGCGTAGGCCGCCAGCACACCGTCCAGGGTCTCACCGGGCAGCATCCGGAACCCTTCTTCCCGACGGGCCCAGTCGGCCTCGGTCATGGACATGAAGTCGACCGTGGTGGAAGGGCCGTTGAGGATGAAGTCCACCCAGGTCCGCTCGACCTCGGTGACGTGCTTGATGAGACCGCCCACGCACAGCGCGCTCGCGGTGGTCTGCTTCCCGGCCTGCTCGTCGGTGAGGTCACGGGCGGTGAAGCGCAGGAAGTTCCGCTGCTTGTCCAGCGCCTCCAGCCACTCGGCACGCTCGCCGGTGACGGCCGGGGCCACTGCCTGGTCCTGGGTGTCCAGCTCGTTGACAGCCATGGTTACGCCTCCACATGTTTCTGCTCCGTCGGACAACAACCACGCTATGGCCTATGTAGGTCAGGTCCTGTCCTAGACGGCCCGCTCCCGGTGATGCGAATCGCCCGCTCCGACAACGCGTAAGCCCCGGGCAGTCGCAGTGCGACTGGCCCGGGGCCTTGGCCTTGAGAGATGCGGGGGAACTGCCCCGGCATTCCTCAGCGACGCACAGGTCAGGGATCAGGCGTCGGGCGTCACGCGTCAGGCGAGTTCGACCAGGAGGTCGCCGCCCTCCACCTGCTGGATCGCGTTGATGGCGAGCCGGGACACCGTGCCACCCTTCGGGGCGGTGATGGAGGCCTCCATCTTCATCGCCTCGATCGTGGCCACCGTCGCACCGGCCTCCACTGTGTCGCCCTCGGCCACCGCCAGCGTGACCACACCGGCGAACGGCGCCGCGACGTGGTTCGAGTTGGACTTGTCCGCCTTCTCGGTCACCGGGACATCGGACGCCACGGAGTGGTCCCGTACCTGGATCGGTCGCAGTTGACCGTTCAGAGTGGCCATCACGGTGCGTACACCGCGCTCGTCCGCCTCGCCGATGGCCTCCAGCTCGATGAGCAGCCGGACGCCGGGTTCCAGGTCCACGGAGTACTCGCGCCCGGGGCTGATGCCGTAGAAGAAGTCCTTGCTGGCCAGCACGCTGGTGTCGCCGAACGCCTGCCGGTGGCTCTCGAAGTCCTTGGTCGGCCCGGGGAACAGCAGCTGGTTCAGCGTCGACCGCCGGTCCTTCGCGAGTCCGGCGCGCTCCTCGGCGGACAGGTCACGCATCGGCTCTGGTCCGGCGCGGCCCTGGAGCGCCTTGGTGCGGAACGGCTCCGGCCACCCGCCGGGCGGCATGCCCAGCTCGCCGTGCAGGAATCCGATGACCGAGGCCGGGAGGTCGAACGAGTCCGGCGCGGCCTCGAAGTCCTGCGGCGACACACCGGCCCCCACCAGGTGCAGGGCGAGGTCGCCGACGACCTTGGACGAGGGCGTGACCTTCACCAGGTGGCCGAGGATCCGGTCGGCGGCGGCGTACATCGCCTCGATGTCCTCGAAGCGGTCGCCGAGCCCGAGCGCGATGGCCTGCGTCCGGAGATTGGAGAGCTGGCCGCCCGGGATCTCGTGGTGGTAGACGCGACCGGTCGGCGAGGACAGGCCCGCCTCGAACGGCGCGTAGATCTTGCGCACGCTCTCCCAGTACGGCTCCAGATCGCACACGGCCTGCAGATCGAGGCCGGTCGGCCGTTCCGAGTAATGGGTGGCGGCGACGATCGCCGAAAGGGACGGCTGCGAGGTGGTGCCCGCCATCGAGGCCACCGCCCCGTCCACCGCGTCGGCCCCGGCCTGGATCGCCGCGAGATAGGTGGCCAGCTGACCGCCCGCGGTGTCGTGCGTGTGGATGTGTACGGGCAGATCGAACTCCCTGCGCAGCGCGGAGACCAGCTTCGCCGCCGCAGGCGCGCGCAGCAGCCCGGCCATGTCCTTGACCGCGAGCACATGGGCGCCCGCGTCCACGATCTGCTCCGCGAGACGCAGGTAGTAGTCGAGCGTGTAGAGCTTCTCCGACGGGTCGGACAGATCGGAGGTGTAGCACAGGGCGACCTCCGCGACCGCCGAGCCGGTCTCACGCACCGCGTCGATCGCGGGCCGCATCTGACCCACGTCGTTGAGGGCGTCGAAGATACGGAAGATGTCGATACCGGTCGCGGCGGCCTCTTCCACGAAGGCGTGGGTCACCTCCGTGGGGTACGGCGTGTAGCCGACCGTGTTGCGGCCGCGCAGCAGCATCTGCAGGCAGATGTTGGGTACGGCCGCGCGCAGTTCGGCGAGCCGGTCCCACGGGTCCTCGGCGAGGAAGCGCAGCGCGACGTCGTAGGTCGCGCCGCCCCAGCACTCCAGCGAAAGGAGTTGAGGCACCGTCCGCGCCACGGCCGGCGCCGCGGCGAGGAGGTCCTTGGTACGGACACGGGTGGCGAGCAGCGACTGATGCGCGTCGCGGAACGTGGTGTCGGTGACGCCGATGGTGGGTGAGGCGCGCAGCCACCGGGCGAAGCCCTCGGGTCCGAGCTCGGTCAGCTTCTGCTTGGAGCCCGCGGGCGGTTCGCCTTCGGGCAGCCGCGGCAGCTTGGTGGTGGCGTCGATCAGCGGGGGCCGCTCGCCGTGCGGCTTGTTGACCGTGACGTCGGCGAGGTAGGTGAGCAACTTCGAGCCGCGGTCGGCCGAGTGACGTGCCGTCAGCAGATGCGGCCGCTTCTCGATGAACGACGTGGTGACGCGTCCGGCGGCGAAGTCGGGATCGTCGAGAACGGCCTGGAGGAAGGGAATGTTCGTCGACACCCCGCGGATACGGAACTCGGCTACGGCACGCCGGGCCCGGCCGACCGCGGTCTCGAAGTCCCGTCCCCGGCAGGTCAGTTTGACCAGCATCGAGTCGAAGTGGGCGCTGATCTCCGTACCGGCATGGGTGGTGCCGCCGTCCAGCCGGATGCCGGAGCCGCCCGGGGAACGGTAGGCGCTGATCTTGCCGGTGTCGGGGCGGAAGCCGTTGGCCGGGTCCTCGGTGGTGATCCGGCACTGCAGCGCGGCGCCGTGGAGGCGGACGGTGTCCTGGGACAGGCCGAGGTCGTCCAGCGTCTCGCCGGCGGCGATCCGCAGCTGCGCCTGGACGAGGTCCACATCGGTGACCTCCTCGGTCACCGTGTGCTCGACCTGGATCCGCGGGTTCATCTCGATGAAGACGTGCTGTCCGGCGGGGTCGAGGAGGAATTCCACGGTGCCCGCGTTGCGGTAGCCGATCTGCCGGGCGAACTTCACGGCGTCGGCGCAGATCCGCTCGCGTACCTCAGGATCGAGATTCGGCGCGGGCGCCAGCTCGATCACCTTCTGGTGGCGGCGCTGCAAGGAGCAGTCGCGCTCGAAGAGATGGATGACGCGGCCCTCGCCGTCGGCGAGGATCTGCACCTCGATGTGCCGGGGCTCGACGACGGCCTTCTCCAGGAAGACGGTCGGGTCGCCGAACGCCGACTCGGCCTCGCGGGCCGCCGCCTCGATCGACTCGCGCAGCGTCGCCGGGTCCTCCACGCGCCGCATGCCGCGCCCGCCGCCACCGGCCACGGCCTTGACGAAGACCGGGAATCCGAGATCGTCGGCCGCCCGGACCAGCTCGTCGACGTCGGTCGAGGGCTGCGAGGAGCCAAGAACCGGGACACCGGCCGCGCGGGCCGCGGCCACGGCGCGCGCCTTGTTCCCCGTCAGTTCGAGCGTCTCCGCGCTCGGCCCGACGAACGTGATCCCGGAACGCTCGCACGCGAGCGCCAGCTCGGGGTTCTCGGACAGGAAGCCGTATCCGGGATAGATGGCGTCGGCGCCCGCCCTGCGCGCCGCACGGATGATCTCCTCGACGGAGAGATAGGCCCGTACGGGGTGCCCGGCCTCGCCGATCTCGTAGGCTTCGTCCGCCTTCATCCGGTGCAGTGAGTTGCGGTCCTCGTGAGGGAACACCGCGACCGTTCGAGCCCCTAGCTCAAAGCCGGCGCGGAACGCCCGGATCGCGATCTCTCCGCGGTTGGCGACGAGCACCTTACGGAACATGCGCATGTCCTTCCGTCGCCCGGAATGGGCGAACTGTCGGGTTGCGGGGCGTCACGCTCCCGGATCATGCCACCTCTGCAGTCAAGACATCCAGGTGCACTACGTCACATGCTGCAGCGCCGGGTGACGATGCGCCGACCGGTTTGCCCTCCCGCTTACCGACGTAGTGCCCGGACGTGTGGCCGCCCCGAGCCGCGCTCCGGACCGGGCAGCTCCGGACGCCGACAGGAGAGCCCCAACTCGCCGAATTCGGCACGATGCTGATGAACCTGTGGAATCTCCGTCACGCCGCACCTCCGGGGATGCGGGTACTCGCCGTCCGCCGCAACATGAACGGTAAGTGAGCCATTCACATGAAGGCATCACGAAGAGCGCACGCAATGGGCACACTGATGTGAGGTGTTCGACGGTGAAATGGATCCCGCGCTCGCACATTTGGGCAAGTTGCCGATTACCTGGCCATATTTGGGATATTCCGATGGCCGTGTAACGCCACGGCGGTTGCGTGACGCAGAGTTGTACGGGCCCGCGCGACGCCTTGTATGTGTGGTGCGGCAGGCGATTGCCTGAGGGAACCAGAGGCGATGTGCGCTCCTGCCTCGGCCTGCAAAGTGACGCGTCAGATTGGATTCCCGTGAGCAATACCGACCCGATGGCCGGACACCACCCCTACGACCAGTACCAGCAGCCCCCACAGCCTCCACAGCGCCCACAGCGCCCTGAGCGGCGCGAGGGCGGTGCTCGACGGGCGGGGCTGGTCATCCACACCATCGCTGACATTGCCGCGGTGTTCCTGGGTCTGTGGATTCTGCTCTACCTGCTCGAAGCCAACCAGGACAACGTCTTTGTCGAGTTCGTGCACGGAACGGCCGACTGGCTGGCCTGGTGGTCACAGGATGTTTTCACCATGGACACAGAAGGCCTTCGCGTTCTCCTCAATTACGGTCTGCCGGCGGTGATTTACCTGCTGGTCGGGCACGGGATCGCCGCGCGGCTCAACCGCGTGTGACCGCGATCAATCTCGCATTACCGGCCGGCTCCGAGTGAACTGTCGGCCCCGCCTCGTTCGGCTCCGAGCCTTTCGGGAGCCGAACGGACCATGAGTACGACAGATACCGAGAAGGACCAGTCCTGTGAATCTCAGCTCAACGGGAAACGACCATCTGCCGGTCTACGAGAGCCTGGTACGCGAACGCGGTGACGTCGTGGCGGAGGCCCGCCTGGTGGCCCAGGAGGCGCAACACCAGATGGCCTACGCGCTCAACGGTCATGGTGGGGTCCGGCCGACGACGCCCGATCCGGCCGGACACCCCGGGCAGAACGACAGGCCTTAGGGTGTCGGCGGGCTCCTGATTCAGCTCACGAACTCCCGGTCGCCGTAGTGCACTTGGGCCGTCTGCCAGTTGATACCTAGCCTGGCCGTGAACTCCCGGGCCAGTGGCAGGTCGGCGAGCGGGGCGATGAGGATGAGCCTGCCGTCGACGGTGACCGAGCCGCCGCCGAGTCTGTCGCGGGCCACCGGATCCGCGACCAGCTCGTCATGCAGCCGGCTCGCGCTGACGCCGGCCGCCTCGATTTCGAGTGCGTCGGTCTCCGGCGAGGTGGGCGGCAGACAGCGGAAGGTGAGCACGGACTCCTGGTGGTAGGTCTTGGCGATGACGCCGGCGATGTGGTGGAGCCCGTCACGGCCGACCCTGTTGATGTCGAACTCGCGTGAGCGCTCATAGGTGGCCTGCTTGAGGTCGCCGGACCAGAAGACTCCCTCCAGGAGCTTCGAGGCGGCGGGCGTGGCCCCGTTGGCGCGGATGATCCCGCGTACTTCGTGGTCGAAGTGTGTGAGACGGGTGTGGAGCCTGGGGTCGTCCGGGTCCGTGATGACCGCGGTGTTGTTGGTGGCGAAGAGTTCCGCCGTTGGGCAATCAGTGGCGGCGGAGCTCGCGGCCGGCGAGCTTCCGGCGCCCGTGAGTCCCAGTGCCAGGGCGACGACGGTTGCGGCCATGAGACGCAGCTGCCGCCGCACGATGGTGATCTTCATGGGTTGGTCAACGACGGGGGCCGGGCCTCGTTGCGGCAGTTACGCGATCACCCGGTGTCGCGGACTCTACGGGCCAGGGTGTGCATGCTCAGGTGTCGTACGGCGTAGCCGCCGGACGAGATAGACACCCGCGGTCGACACCAGCACCGCCATGACCGCGATGAACACCAGCCCGGCACCTTCCAGGCCGATCGGGCCCGTCAGGACTCCGACGCCGATGACCGGTACGGAGATGCCCGCGTACGCCACCACGAACAGCGTGGAGACCACTGACGCGCGATGGTCCGCGGGAGACGCCTCGGCCACGGCGCCAAGCGCCGCACGAAACGCCAGTCCCTGCCCCGTGCCGCCGACCAGCGCGCTCAGCATGACCAGTACCAGCAGGTCCCACCGCAGCGCGCCGGCGAGCAGGGCGAGTCCGGCAAGGAGCCCGGCGCAGCCCAGCGGCAGGGATCGCTCCATCCCGACCCGGGTGACCGCGAGTTGGCCCGCGGTCGAGGCGAAGAAGGCGAGTGCGACGACCAGGCCGCTCACGGCGTGGTTGTCCATGTCGAGGGACTCGGCGAGGAACGCCGGACTGACCGAGGTGAACACGCCGAACAACGCGAACCCCACGAACGAGGCGATCGCGGCGGGTCCGAACACCGGCCGCACCTGCGGGGGCAGGCTCGGCCGCTGCGGCCGTACGGTGCTCAGCGGCCGCCGCTCGGCCACGGTCTCCGGCAGCCACAGCAGGACGGCGGCCGAGGCGGCCACCAGTGCGAGATGTACGGCGAAGGGCAGGTACAGCGGCCAGTCGGCGTACTGGGCGAGCAGACCGGCGAGCAGCGGACCGCACCCGAGCCCGCCCATGTTGGCGGCGGTCGCCACGAACGTGGCGCGGGAGCCACCGCCGTGCGGCGCCAACTCGATGACGTACACGGTGGCTGCCCCGGTGAACAGCCCGGCGGCAAGCCCGGAGAACAGCCGCCCCGCATACAGCCAGCCCAGCCCGGTGGCACTCAGGAAGCAGACGGCGCTGGCCGCCGCGAAACCCAGCCCCCACAACAGCACCGGTCGCCTGCCCAAAGCGTCCGATGCGTTGCCCGCCAGCAACAGCACACCGATGACCCCGAAGGCATACACGGCATAAACGACGGTCACCGTCAGCTCGGAGAACCCGAACTTGTCCTGGTAGAGCCCATAGAGCGGGGTCGGCAGGGTGGTGCCGGCCATACACACGGCGAATACCGCGCCGGCGAGGGAACACATACGCCATGTTCGGCGATCACCGTCCATGGCGTCGACAGTAGTTCCGCCGGCCCGCCCGGCACAGGTACGGCGTGGCCCACGTACGGGTGCCCCCCAGTGCTACGGCATGTGCAATTCCGGCGTCCCGGTGCGAGGCGTGTCGGCCCGTCCGGTCTGCCGCGGGATCAATGGAGCCCAGCCTGGCGAGGCGAGAGCAGTACATGTCGCCCTGTCCGGCGATGGCTGCGCCCAGCTCGCCCCGGGCACGGGCACGGGCACGGGCACGGGCGCAGGCAGCCAGGCGTTCGCTGTGGGGTGCCGCACCGTCGCGTCGGATCAGCCGGTCCAGGGCCACGCGGGGCGAGGTCTTCCAGCACGGGAAGCCCTGAGGCCGTGTCAGCGGCGATGACGCGCCCCCAGGCGGGACGTGAGTCAGGCCAGCGTGAGGAAGAGCTTTTCGAGCTCTGCCTCGTTCATGGCGGGGGTGCCACCGTCCTCGGTGGCGGTCAGGCACTCGCGCATGCGGCTCGCGATGATTTTGAAGCCGGCGCGGTCCAGCGCACGGCTGACGGCTGCGAGCTGCGTGACGACGTCCCGGCAGTCGCGGCCTTCTTCGACCATCGTGATGACTCCTGCCAGCTGCCCCTGAGCCCGCCGCAGGCGGTTGAGCACTGCGCGGGCGGAGGCTTCGTCGTGGGCGGTGGTGGCCGCAGTGCCTTGGGCGGCCGGGTTCGGCACGGTCGGGGTCATCCGTTGGGCTCCTTGGTGAGTTGGACGAGCGCGTGGTCCAGTCTGCCCGCTGCCTCGTTCCGGCCGGTCACGGTGTCTGTGCCCCCGAGTCCGGATGAACGGGGCGAATCTCCTCCGACTATACCCCCGGGGGTAATCTGCTACGGTGAAATTAATACCCGGGGGGGTATCCAAGAGGAAGTGGGCCGCACGTGTTCTTCGTCGACACCATCGAGACCGAGGGTCTGGGAAACCGGCACTACCTGGCCGGGGGTGCCCGGGCCGCCGTGGCAGTGGACCCGCCGCGTGACATCGACCAGGTGATCGCGGCGGCCGCGCGCCGCGGCGTGCGCATCACGCACGTGGTGGAGACGCACATCCACAACGACTACGTCACGGGCGGCCTGGCACTGGCCCGTGTCACCGGCGCCGCCTACCTGGTGCCGGCCGCCGCGCAGGTCTCCTTCGCCCGCGTCGCCGTCCACGACGGCGATGTGATCGAGATCGACCGGGGACTGTCCGTGCGGGCCATGGCGACCCCCGGTCACACCCCGCACCACACCGCATACGTCCTGGAGGAAGCCGGAACGCCGGCCGCCGCGTTCACCGGCGGTTCCCTGCTGATGGGCACCGTGGGCCGCCCCGACCTGGTCGAACCGCGCCTCACGGCGAACCTGGCCCGCGCCCAGCACGCCTCCGCACACCGCCTCGCCGCCGAGCTGCCCGACGACACCTCGATCCTGCCGACCCACGGCTTCGGCAGCTTCTGTTCCTCCGGACAGGCCGCGGGCGAGGCGAGCACCATCGGCCGCGAGAAGGCCGTGAACGCCGCCCTGGTCCAGGACGTCGACTCCTTCGTCGCCGGTCTGCTGGCCGGCCTGGAGGACGTCCCCGCCTATTACGCGCACATGGGCCCGGCCAACTCCGCCGGCCCGGACCCCGTCGACCTGACCGCCCCCCGGCGCGCGGACGCCGAGGAGATCAGCGTGCGGCTCGCAGCAGGTGAGTGGGTGGTGGACCTGCGTCACCGCGTCGCGTTCGCCGAGGGCCATGTCGCGGGCTCGTTCAACTTCGAGGCCGACGGCAAGATCGCCACCTATCTCGCGTGGATGATCCCCTGGGGCAAGCCCGTCACCCTGCTCGCCGAAACGCCCCAGCAGCTCGCCGACGCTCAGCGCGAACTGGTCCGCGTCGGGATCGACCGCCCCGCAGCCGCCGCCACCGGCGGCCCGTCCGACTGGCTGCGCCCCGGCCGGGTTCCTGCCTCGTTCCGCCGGGCGGCCTTCGCCGACCTGGCCGCCGAGCTCTCCCGGGCAGAGGTGCCGCCGGTGGTCCTGGATGTGCGCCGCGACTCCGAGCGGGCCGGCGGGTACGTCGAGGGATCGGTCCACATTCCCGTACACGCACTGCACCAGCGGGTCGACGAAGTGCCTGCCGGGCAGGTGTGGGTGCACTGCGCCGGCGGCATGCGGGCCGGGATCGCGGCCTCGCTGCTGGACGCGGCCGGGCGGGACGTTGTCGCCGTCGACGACGGCTTCGACCGGGCGGCAGAGGCCGGTCTGACCATCCGCTCCGCTGCCTGAGCCCCCTGATCGACACCGAGAGGAGTCCCAGCCCCGCCATGCCCACATTCCGTCCCGGTCCCGCTCCCGGTTCCGGCCCCGATACAGGTCCCCGTCGCGTCGGCGTCGTGGAAGCGCACCACACGCTTCAGGAAGGCACCGCCGTTCTGCTACTGATCTGCCGCGCCGGGCGGCGGTCCCGGCATGCTGCCCGTCCTCTGCGTGAACAGGGGTTGTACGCCGTCGACGTCATCGGCGGTATGCGGGCATGGGCCCGCCAAGGACTGCCCGTCCTGGACGCCGAAAGTGCCGGTGCCGCGGGAACCGTCATATGAGCGTGCTCATCCTTGCCCTGGTGGCAGGCGCGGCGGTCGGCCTGGCGCTGGGCGGGCTCGGTGGGGGCGGCAGCGTCCTGGCCGTGCCCGCACTGATCTACCTGCTCGGCTTCACCCCCGTCGCCGCCACCACCGCGAGCCTGATCATCGTCACCGTGACATCGATCAGCTCGCTGGTCGCTCACGCCCGGGACGGCAACGTTCGCTGGCGGTCCGGACTGCTGTTCGCCGCCGCGGGCACCGGCCCCGCCATGCTCGGCGGCCTCGCAGCAGGCCACATCCCCGCCGCCGCACTGACCATCGCCTTCTCGGTGATCGCCGCGCTCGCCGCCTGGCGAATGCTCAGTCCAAGCCGTCTTGTACAAGACAGACCGGTGCGGCCGCTCAGAGCCGCAGGGGCCGGAGCCGGGCTCGGCGCCGTCACCGGCGTGCTCGGCGTCGGCGGAGGGTTCCTCGCCGTACCCGCCCTCGTCGGCGTCCTCGGCCTGCGCATGAAGGCCGCCGTCGGCACCAGCCTCCTGGTCATCGTCATCGACTCGCTCGCCGCACTGGCCACCCGCACCGGCACCGCCGACGCCCTCGACTGGGCCGTCATCGCCCCCTTCACCGCAGCCGCGGTCCTCGGCGCCTGGGACGGCAAACGCCTCGCCGCGAAGATCTCCGGCGACCGTCTGCAGCACGTCTTCGCCTACGTCCTGCTGGCCGTGGCCGCCTTCATGCTCCTCGACAGCATCATCTGACCCGGCCCCACCACAACAGAAGGACAGAAAACCCATGAACACGACCCTCACCACCAGCGCCGTCCGTGAACGCCTGCACACCCTGATCGTCATCGACGTTCGCACCCCCGGCGAGTACGCCGACGGACACCTGCCCGGCGCCCACAACATCCCTCTCGACGACCTCGAGCACGCGATACCCACCCTCCGTGAGGCGGCCGGTGCCAAGGAGCTGCTCGTGGTCTGCGCTTCAGGTAACCGCTCGCAGAACGCGACTGCCACCCTGTCCCGAAACGGCATCCCCGCCGCCGGCCTCGAAGGCGGAACCGCCGCATGGGCCTCCGCGGGAGGAGACCTGCACCGGCCGGCAACCACCCCTGCACCCAAGTGGGCCATGGACCGCCAAGTCCGCCTGACCGCAGGCTCCGTCGTCCTGCTCGGACTCCTCCTCGGCCTGGTGGTCCACCCCGCCTTCCAGCTGCTCTCCGCGGGCATCGCCGCCGGCCTCGTCTACTCCGCCCTCTCCAACAGCTGCGCCATGGCCAAGCTGCTCGGAAAACTCCCCTACAACCGCACGGACCGCACCGACCTGAACAGCACCCTCGCCGCCCTGCGACACAACTGACCCCGACCACGTGCGATCAGCCCTGCGGGCACCGGCGACGTCGTTCACCAGCCTCATCCACGAGGCCCGACACGAGGCCCAAAAAAGGTGTGCACGGCGATGTCGAGAACCCGTGGTCGGCTCCGTCCCCGAGGTGAAAACGACCACAATGGGTCGTACCAGCACCGAGGAGAACACGATGGCCAAGTACCTGCTGCTGAAGCACTACCGGGGCGCTCCGGCTCCGGTCAACGACGTCCCCATGGCGCAGTGGACGCCCGAGGAAATCTCGGCACACGTGCAGTACATGCAGGACTTCAAGGACCGGCTCGAGAAGACCGGCGAGTTCGTCGACAGCCAGGCGCTCGCCCCCGAAGGGACGTGGGTCCGGTACGACGGTGAGGGCCGCCCGCCGGTCACCGACGGCCCGTTCGCCGAGACCAAGGACCTCATCGCGGGCTGGATGGTGATCGACGTCGACAGCTACGAGCGCGCCGTCGAGCTGGCCGGCGAGCTGTCGGCCGAACCCGGGGCGGGCGGCAAGCCGATCCACGAATGGCTCGAGCTGCGCCCGTTCCTCGGCTCGCATGCCAGTTGCATCACGGAGTGACCTCATCGATGAACGAGGCCCTGATCCGGAGCCTCACGCCGAGCGTGCTCGCCGTCCTCGTCCGCCGCGGAGCCGACTTCGCGGCGGCCGAGGATGCCGTGCAGGACGCGCTGGTCGAGGCGGTCCGCGTCTGGCCGGCCGACCCTCCGCGGGACGCGAAGGGCTGGCTGGTCACCGTGGCCTGGCGCAAGTTCCTCGACGCCACCCGGTCGGACGCCGCCCGGCGGCGGCGTGAGGACCTCGTCGACGACGAACCGGCACCCGGACCCGCACCCGCGGCGGACGACACGCTCCAGCTCTACTTCCTGTGCGCTCACCCGTCGCTGACGCCGTCCTCCGCGGTCGCGCTCACCCTGCGCGCCGTCGGCGGGCTCACCACCCGCCAGATCGCCCAGGCCTACCTGGTGCCCGAGGCGACCATGGCGCAGCGCATCAGCCGGGCCAAGCGCACCGTCGCCGACGTGCGGTTCGACCGGCACGGCGACGTCGCCACCGTGCTGCGCGTCCTCTACCTGGTCTTCAACGAGGGCTACTCCGGCGACATAGACCTCGCCGCCGAGGCCATCCGCCTCACCCGGCAGCTCGCGGCCGCGATCGACGCTCGCCACATCTTCTACGGCGAGGTGAGGGGACTGCTGGCCCTCATGCTTCTCCATCACGCCCGCCGCGCCGCCCGCACCGCACCCGACGGCAGTCTGGTGCCGCTCGCCGAGCAGGACCGCGGCCGGTGGGACACCGAGCTGATCGCCGAGGGTGTCGAGATCCTCCAGGCGGCCCTCGCCCGCGACCGCCTGGGCGAGTTCCAGGCCCAGGCCGCCATCGCGGCCCTCCACGCCGACGCGCCCGCCGCCGAGGAGACCGACTGGGTGCAGATCGTGGAGTGGTACGACGAGCTCACGCGCCTGACCGACAGCCCAGTCGTCCGGCTCAACCGCGCAGTCGCCGTCGGTGAGGCCGACGGACCACGCGCCGGCCTGGCGGCGCTCGCGGAGCTGACCGACTCGCTGCCCCGCCACACCGCGGTGGCGGCGTATCTCCACGAGCGTGCCGGCGACCTGGCGACGGCGGCACAGCTGTACGCGGAGGCGGCCGACAAGGCACCCAACCTCGCCGAGCGCGACCATCTGACGCGCCAGGCGGCCAGGCTCAACACGTCTCGGCTGAACCGTCTGGAGGAGAACATGTAGCGGTCCGGGGCAAGTTGGGCACCTCAGGGCTGCCCTGCACCTCGCGGCCGTCCGGCGATCCCCGCTCACGGGAGGCCGGTGCGCAGCGGCCTGGTCCCTACGGGCTGTCGCGGGCTCGTACCACCACCGGTTCTCCTGACGAGCCGAGCCGGCGGGAACCGGCCATGGCGGGAAACTCTGAATGGTGGTTCACTTCTTTCATGGCCTACCGCAAGACCCCAGCCGAAATTCGTCGGCTCGAAGCCACACGACAGCATCTGGTCGACCGAGCCACCGAGGTCGTGGCCGAGGTCGGCTGGGTCCAGGCGTCCGTGACCGCCGTCGCCGACGCCGCCGGGATCGCCGCCGGCTCCGTCTACCAGCACTTCGCGTCCAAATCCGCGCTCGCCGTCGAGGTGTTCCGGCGGGCCGCGCAGCGTGAGGTGGACGTGCTGGGCAAGGTGTTGGAGGGCGACGGGGACCCGGCCGAGCGACTGCGGCGCGGCGTCGAGGTGTTCGCCCGGCGCGCCCTGGAGAACCACGGCCTGGCCTACGCCCTCCTCGCGGCCCCCGCCGAGCCGGCGGTCGGTGCGGAGCGTCTTGCGTTCCGGCGCCGCTACCGGGCGCTGTTCGGCGCGGTGATCCAGGACGGCATGGCCGTCGGACTGCTGCCCGAGCAGGACGTGGACGTCACCGCAGCCGCGCTCACCGGTGCCATCGGCGAGGTCCTCGTGTACCCGCTGGGCACCCCGGCCGCGCACAACGCGGACCGGCTCATCAGCGAACTCACCGCCATGGCCCTGCGCTGCGCGGGCGCGACGCCGGGGACCTGAACCACTGTCCCGCCGGGCCGCACACATCCCCGAACCTGAACCCGATCCCGTATTCCGCATCTCGTATCCATGAGGAGATCCGATGGCCACGACCGGCGCACCGCCCAGCAACCCCACCGCCGTGACGCACGAAGTGACCAACCAGGTACCGCCGTTGACCGGCCACGACATCGCCGACGACCCGGTCCTCCTCGAGGGCGTGCGCCGCGAGGGCGCCGCATGGTCACTCGACGACCTCCACCGGATCGGCCGCCGCGCGGGCAGCGAGGAGGTGCAGCGCTGGGCCGACGAGGCCAACCGCTACGAGCCGGTGCTGCGCACCCACGACCGCTACGGCAACCGCATCGACGAGGTCGACTTCCACCCCTCGTACCACGCCCTGATGGACGTGGCGGTGGGCGAGGGTCTGGCCGGCAGCGCCTGGGCGGACGAACGGCCCGGCGCGCATGTGGCGCGGGCCGCCGCCTTCATGGTGTGGAGCAGCACCGAGGCCGGGCACGGCTGCCCCGTCTCCATGACGTACGCCGTCGTCCCCGCCCTGCGCCACGCGCCCGACCTGGCCAAGATCTACGAGCCCCTGCTCACCAGCCGTGTCTACGAACCCGGTCTGCACACCCCGGGCGGCAAGCGGGGCCTGCTCGCCGGCATGGGGATGACGGAGAAGCAGGGCGGCACCGACGTGCGCGCCAACACCACCTCCGCCATCGAACAGGCCGACGGGACCTGGCGGTTGCGCGGTCACAAGTGGTTCACCAGCGCCCCGATGAACGACCTCTTCCTTGTGCTCGCGCAGGCGCCCGGCGGCCTGTCCTGCTTCCTGGTCCCGCGCGTCCTGCCCGACGGCAGCCGCAACACCTTCCGCATCCAGCGGCTCAAGGACAAGCTCGGCAACCGCTCCAACGCGTCCAGCGAGCCCGAGTTCGACGACACCGTGGCCTGGCTAGTCGGCACCGAGGGCAAGGGCGTCCGCACCATCATCGACATGGTGACGATGACGCGGCTCGACTGCGTCCTCGGCTCCGCCGCCGGCACCCGCGCCGCACTGGCCCAGGCCGCCCACCACGCCCGCCACCGCTCGGTGTTCGGCGCCAAGCTCATCGACCAGCCACTGATGCGCAACGTACTGGCCGACCTCGCCGTGGAGTCCGAGGCCGCCACCACGCTCGCGCTGCGCCTGGCCGGCGCCGCCGACCGCGCCCAGCGCGGCGACGAGGGGGAGCGCGCCTTCCTGCGCCTGGCGACGGCGGTCGGCAAGTACTGGGTGTGCAAGCGGCAGCCCGTAGCGGTGGCCGAGGCCCTGGAATGCCTCGGCGGCAACGGATATGACGAAGCGTCAGGCATGCCGCGGCTGTACCGCGATGCCCCGCTCAACGGCATCTGGGAGGGCTCCGGCAACGTCAACGCCCTGGACATGCTGCGGGCGCTGGCCCGTGAGCCCGAGTCCCTGGCGGCGTTCCGTACGGAGATCGAGGCGGCCGCGGGCGGCGACCAGCGGCTCGACGCGGCCTGGCAGCAGTTGCAGGGCGAACTCGTCCTCACCGAGGACGCGCCGCTGCGGGCCCGCCGGGTCATCGAGCGCGCGGCCCTCGTGCTGCAGGGTGCGCTCCTGGTCCGGCACGCGCCGACCGCCGTGGCGGACGCGTTCTGCGCGTCGCGGCTCGCCGGAGACCGCGGACTCGCCTTCGGGACGCTGCCGCCGGGGACCGATTTCACGGCGCTGCTGGAGCGACTGCCTGCCTGACGTTCGCGTTGAGCTGGGCCTCTGCGGTGCCGACGCACGGAGGTCTTCACGGGGCGGCCGCGTCGATCAGCAGTCTCGCGGCCGCCGTCGCCCCGTCGGTACGGATCGAGGCGGCTACGGCCCGCACCCGTGTGCGGGTTCTCAGGGGCGAGGACCGTGCCCAGCGCGGCCGGGAGGGACCCGGCGGGTCGGCGTCGGACCGTCGTGTGCGGCGCCGATACCCGACTCGGCGAGGTCGGCCCAGCCGCAGGAGAGCTGTTCGTTGCGGGGTCGGCAGGCCGAACCGGCCTGGTTCAGCCCCGGATCGACTGCGACCTTGCCGAAGGCCGGTTCCCCGAGGAGGGACCCCGGTAGCGTCGCCGTATGGTTTCCGACGCGGTCGCGGTAGGCGGTCTCACCTTCACAGGAACCGCCTTGGCCACCCTCACGGGCCTGTGGCAGTGGCGACGCGTCCAAGCGCGCGAACAGCGCGCCGAGTTCCGCGTGCAGAGAGTGGAAGCGCTCAAAGAGGTGTGGGAAGCACTCTCTGACCTGGAGGAGTCGCAGCGGTCATCCATCATGGCGACCGAGTACGACGACCAGGAGGTGACTGGCCGGCTGACGCAGGTCAACCTGCTCCTGCTCAGGCGCTCGCCGTTCCTGCGCCCCGATGAGCAGGAGTGGGCTACTGCCTTCGCGCGACACGTGACGGAGATCGACGCCCTGCTCCGTTCAAGCATGCGCGATGGCCGGCCCGACGTGAGCTGGTGGATCACTTCCGCGGTACAGCCCGCCTCATCGCACGTCGCGGCCGTCGCCGCCCAGCAGTTGAGGAACCTTCGCACCACGCTGGGGGACCGCTACGCCGCCGTGGTCCGCGGTGACAGTGAATGAAGCCGCTTCCTTTCACCGGTGAGGCGGCGGTTCGCGCGGCGCCGGAACAGCGCACCCCGCCGAAGAAACCCCGGCCCAATGGGACCGAAACACACCGAGTGCCCCTTGTGTCCTGCTGCCATGTCGGCTGGATCGCGCCGGGCGCGGGTTGAGGACGTGCACGAACTGGCATTGGGGATGCCTCATGTCACGGTTGTCCACGGCTCCGCCGGCAACCCGGTTTACCAGGTGGGACACAAGTCATTCGTCTTCTTCCGTACTCCCCGCCCTGACGCCTTCGATCCCGGGACCGGTGAACGCTACGCGGACGTGATCGTCTTCTGGGTGCCGTCCGCGTCCGACAAGCAGGCTCTGGTGCAGGACCAAGCGTCCCCCTTCTTCACCACGGCGCATTTCGACGGCCATCTGTCGGTACTTCTCCGGGCCGGCCGGATCGGCGAACTCACCCTGACGGAACTGACCGAAGTCGTTCAGGACGCATGGCTGTCCCAAGCGTCGGCCACCAGGGCCGCCAACTGGCTCAAGGCCCGAGGAGAGCAATGACCGGCTGACCCGTGGCCGGCGTGCCGGTGTGCGCGGCACTGGTGGGCCTCGTGATACTCGGCCAGCACCTCGACCCGGCATCGTGGACGGCCATCGCCGTGATCGTCGCCGCGAACGCCGTGGCCGTGGGCACGGCAGCAGCGCACCGCCCTCCGGTCCGTCACGACCACCGGGCGCGGTGTGAATAGAGTGGGCGAGTGGATCTCAACGCTGTGCGCACCTTTGTCGCGGCCGCGGACGCCGGCCAGTTCCAGGAAGCCGCCGCAGCCCTGTCGATCACCCAGCAAGCCGTCTCCAAGCGCATCGCCGTGCTGGAAAAGGACCTGGGAGTACGGCTGTTCACCCGCACACCGCGTGGCGCCGAGCTCACCATCGACGGCCAGGCGTTCCTGCCCCACGCCCGCGAACTCCTCCGGGCGGAGGACCGGGCCGATGCCTCCGTGCGCCCCGGCCGGCGCGCCCTGCGCGTCGACGTGATCAACCGGCGGATCGCTCCTGCGGTGCTTCTCCAGGACTTCTATCGCACGCGTCCTGACATCGAGCTCGACGTCGTGACCCTGAACGCCGACGTCGACACCGCGATCGCCGCCGTCGAAGCCGGGACGATCGATGCCACGTTCCACGCGATCACCGTCGCCGAGCATCACCTGCCGGCCCCGATCAAGAGCACCTGAGTGATCGACGACCCGCACGAGCTTCTCGTCGGGCCCTCCCATCCGCTGGCCGATGCCGACAGCGTCACGCCCGCACAACTCGCCGGACACCGCATCTGGATGCCCGGCATGGCGCCCGGCACCGAGTGGGCCGACTACTACGACGAGTTCGCCGCCGCGTTTGGGCTCACGATCGATGTCGTCGGGCCCGTTTTCGGGAACGAGGCGCTGCTGGACGAGATCGCCGACTCCGCCGACCTCGCGACCCTCGTGGGCCAAGGATCACGCTATCTCTGGCCCGACAGTTATGACCTGCGGCGCATTCCGGTGCGGAACCCGACCCCGGTCTACCCGATGTCCCTGATCTGGCGCGGCGACAACCGGCACCCGGCGCTCGACGCGTTCCGCGCCCACCTGGAGGCGACCCGAGTGCAGAGCCCGCACCCCGATGTCTGGGAACCGACGTGGAGACAGCGGACCGCCAGAAGGTCGTGAGACCCAAGGCAGTGTCCGCCCTTCAGCTTGTTCTAGCGAGGAACCCTGGGCGTTCACGCCCGGGAGGAATCGCTTCTCTGGGCTGCTCTGACCCGCGCTGGTGACGGGTCTGCGCTGTCGGCCTCAGCCGGGATGCTTCTGGTTCTCGATGTACTCCTTGATGATCGACAACGGAGCGCCCCCGCACGACGCGGCGAAGTAGGAGGGCGACCAGAAGTGCGCGCCCCATAGGTACCTGCGGATGTGGGCCGGGAACTCCTGCCGGAGTCGGCGCGCAGAGACTCCCTTGAGGGATCCGACCAGCCGGGACACGGCCACCTTCGGTGGGTAGCGCACGAGGAGGTGTACGTGATCGCGTTCGCCGTTGAACTCGACGAGTTCGGTTTCGAAGTCGGCGCAGACGGCGCGCATGACCTCTTCGCAGCGCGTGAGGATCTCGTCTGTGAAGGGTCCGCGCCTGTATTTGGGGGTGAAGACCAAGTGGGCGTGAAGGGTGTGGACGACGCTTCGGCCCCTGCGGATGTTGGGGTTTGGTTCCCATCGAGGTGACATAGATCAATGCTACGATCCGCCTTGTGAAGATCGTGACGCAGGTGAAGCTGATACCGGAGGCCGACCAGGCCGCCGCGCTGTCGGTGACCCTGCGCACCGTTAACGAGGCCGCGTGCTGGGTGTCGCGGGTGGCGTTCAAGCGCGGCATTCCGCGTGAGTACGAGCTGCGCAAGCACACCTATGCGCAGCTCAAGGAACTCGGGCTCGGCGCTCAGGCGGCACAACACGTGATCAAGAAAACGCGTGACGCCTACACCACGTTGAAGGCGAACATCCGCGCCGGGAACCTCGGCAAGACCGGCAGTAAGCGCCGGATCAAGGCCGAGTCGAAGCCGATCACGTTCCGGCCGAACGCGGCACAGCCGTACGACGACCGGTGCCTTTCGTGGCAGTACGACGCCCAGACCGTGAGCATCTGGACGACGGTCGGTCGGCTCAAAGGTGTGCGGTTCGTGTGCTCGGCGGAGTCGCTCAAGACACTCCGCGAGTTCCGCAAGGGCGAAGCCGACCTGATCGAACGTGACGGCGTGTTCTACCTGATCGCCACGTGCGAGATACCCGAGCCCGACGTGTACGAGCCGGACGGTTTCGTCGGCGTAGATCTCGGCATCGCCAACATCGCCACCACGTCCACCGGCTACCAGGCCGTCGGGCGCGGCCTGAACCGGTACCGCAAGCGGCAGCTCACGCTGCGGGCCAAACTCCAGAAGAAGCGAACCAAGTCGGCCAAGCGCAGGCTCAAGGAACGCTCACGCCGCGAGCAGCGGCACGCCAAGAACACCAACCACGTCATCGCGAAGACGATTGTGACCGAGGCTGAACGCACCTCGGCCGGTATCGCCCTGGAAGAACTCACAGGCATCCGGCAGAGGGTACGGCTCCGCAAGCCGCAACGGGTCACGCTCCATTCCTGGGCCTTCTCCCAGCTCGGAGACTTCATCGTCTACAAGGCCCGGCGCGCCGGTGTGCCGCTGGTGTACGTCGATCCCGCGTACACCTCGCAGATGTGCTGCGAGTGCGGCCACACCGACAAGCGCAACCGTGTCGATCAAGGTCTCTTCATCTGCCGTAACTGCGGGGTCGTTGCCCACGCAGACCGGAACGCTTCCCACAACATCGCCGCACGTGGTGCTGCTGTGTGGACTGCGGGGCGTGAGTCACGCGTCCCTGCCACCCCATAACGGGTGTCTGGACGGAGGAGCCAACCCAGCAGCCAGGCGGGCACTACCTCCAAGCCCGGTCCTTTAGGGCCGGGTCAAGTTGACCGGAGCACCACCGTGCGCCTTCCCTGGACGAAGACACGGCCTTCGCAGTGCCAGCGGACGGCCCGGGCCAGGGCTGCCGATTCCGCGTCGCGGCCGATGGCGGCCAGGTCCTCGGGGGTGTGGCTGTGGTCGGCGCTGATGACCTCCTGGGCGATGATCGGGCCTTCGTCGAGGTCGGCGGTGACGTAGTGGGCCGTCGCGCCCACGAGTTTGACGCCGCGGTCGTGGGCCTGGTGGTAGGGCTTGGCGCCCTTGAAGCTCGGCAGGAACGAGTGGTGGATGTTGATCAGCCGGCCGGGCAGCTGAGCGCACAGGCCGTCGGAGAGCACCTGCATGTAGCGGGCGAGGACGATCAGGTCGACGTCGAACGAGTCGATGAGCTCCAGGAGTTGGGCCTCGGCTTCGGGCTTCGTCGAGGCGGTCACCGGCACGTGGAAGAACGGGATGCCGTGCCAGGCGACGAGTGCCTCGTGGTCGCGGTGGTTGGATACGACCGCGGCCACGTCGATGGGCAGATCGCCGCTGCGGGTGCGGAAGAGCAGGTCGTTGAGGCAGTGGTCGTAGCGGGACACCATGATCAGGACGCGCCGGCGGGTGCTGACCGGTTCGATGTGCCACCGCATGGCGAAGGGGGCGGCCACGGCGGCGAAGTCGTCCCGCATGGCCTGCGTGGTGTTCTCGCCGCCGGTGGCGGCGAAGTGCACCCGCATGAAGAAGTGGCCGTCCCGGCGGTCGCCGAACTGCTGGTTGTCGATGATGTCGCTGCCGTGCTCGACGAGGAACCGCGAGACGGCGTGGACGATGCCGGGCGCCTCGGGGCAGTCGAGGGTGAGGACATGCTCGACCGGTGCCGTGGCGGAGCCGGTCGGCAAGGGGCCAGCCGGCGAGGGGGCGGGGGACGCTGCGGAAGCCGGGGAATCAGTCATCGGGTTCCTCCGTGGATACTCTGCGCTTCAGGGCGGAGAGGAAACGGGCTCCTGCGGAGCTGGGTAAGGGGCTGTGATGCGCCGTCAGGGCAGATCGCGGTGTTGTGACCGGCAGATTTGGTGTTGAGTCGCGCTCGTGATCGAGGAGCTGACCGTACGCAACATGGTCAAGAACCGGAGCCTTGCCCGCGCCATCAGCGATGCCGCGTGGTCGGAATTGCGGAGCCTGGTCGCATCGGCCCCACCGCGCGGGAGGCGGGGTCGACGCGGACCGGGTGCGGGCCGATGTGCCCGCGACGCGATCAAGGCAGCTCGGGGCCGCGGTATTCGTTCATGGCGTCGATGAACCAGCGCGCCAGGTAGTCGGCGAAGGACGAACGCGGCAGCAGCCGGTACGTGGGCCCGTCGTCCACCTGCCAGAGCAGGACCGCGATCGGCCCCACCGTGGTCGGCACCGCCCGGCCCGGACCGAAGGCCCGAGGATGCAGGTCCAGCGGGCAGCCCTTCTCCAGCACCTGCCGCGCGGCCGGGCCGCTCAGTTCGAGGGTGGTGCGGTTCGCCGAGACGTCGACGACGGAGCCCGGATCCGCAGCGAGTGCTTCCCTCAACTCGGCGGCCGTAACGCCCTCTTCGGCCTGGGACAGCACGAGCCACTCGTCAGGACCGAGCCAGAACGCCGTGTGGGCGCCGGATGAGGTGGTCTCGCCGTGCTCGCGGGGGAGTGGTGCCCCCAATGTCTTCTCGACGCGGATCGCCGCCGCGGACGCGGGGTTGACGCGCAGATTCACCATGCTGACGAAGGGCCACTCGGTCAGCGTGACGCCGCGGGCCCCGGTGACGGCAGCGTCCCGCATCCGCTCCGCGAGATGCGCCAGGGGGCTCACGCGCAGTGCCGACAGGCGTGTGCGTACCTCGTTCGTGGGCTCAGCCATCGCGCTTGGTCCCTTCGGGGTCGTAGAGGACGGAGTCGGTGACTTCGACGGGCACCAGGTCGTCGCCCACCGGGGCGAGCAGGGTCGAGCCGATCCTGGCCCGCCCGCCGGCGACGAGGGCGAGGGCGAAGGGGCGGCCGAGGGCGGCGCTGTGGTAGCTGGAGGTGACGTGGCCGAGCATGGGAACCGGCCCGGCCTCGGGGGTCAACGGCGTGTCCTGCGCGATGAGTTGGGATCCTTCGGGCAGCCGCGTCGTGCGGTCGGTGGGCAGCAGGCCGACCAGCTGCTTTCGGTCGGCGCGAGTGGTGTCGGCGCGGGAGTAGGACCGGTTCCCGATGAAGTCCTTGCGCTGGGAGACCACCCAGTCCATGTTCGCGTCCTGCGGGGTGACGGTGCCGTCGGTGTCCTGGCCGACGATGATGAACCCCTTCTCGGCGCGCAGGACGTGCATCGTCTCGGTGCCGTACGGGGTGATGTCGTACGGCTGTCCGGCCTCGTACACCTGCTCCCAGACGGCCCGGCCGTACCACGCGGAGACGTTGATCTCGAAGGCGAGCTCACCGGAGAAGGAGATCCGGCAGACTCGGGCCGGGATGCCGGAGGCCAGGGTCGTCTCGCGGAAGGCCATGAAGGGGAACGCCTCGGCGGATATGTCGAGTTCGGGAGCCAGCTTCGCGATGACGTCGCGTGACTTCGGGCCGACGACGGCGACCGTCGCCCACTGTTCGGTCACCGAGGTGCAGTGGACGTCGAGTTCGGGCCACTCGGTCTGCAGCCACTCCTCCAGCCAGTCCAGGACCCCGGCGGCGCCGCCGGTCGTGGTGGTCATGAAGTAGCGGTTCTCGTCGAGGCGCAGCGTCACGCCGTCGTCGAAGATCATGCCGTCCGGCTTGCACATCACGCCGTAGCGGGCCATGCCGGGCTTCAGCTTCTTGAAGGCGTTGGTGTAGACGCGGTTGAGGAACTCGCCCGCGTCCGCGCCCCAGATCTCGATCTTGCCGAGGGTGGTGGCGTCCATGAACGCCACGCCTTCACGGGCCGCGCGGCACTCGCGGGCGACGGCCGTGTCCATGTCCTCGCCGGGCCGGGGGTAGTACCAGGGCCGTTTCCACTGCCCGACGTCCTCGAACTCGGCGCCGTGGGCGACGTGCCAGCCGTGGATGGACGTGGTGCGCTCCGGGTCGAAGAGGTCCCCGCGCTCACGCCCGGCCAGGGCCGCGAAGGCCACCGGGGTGTACGGCGCCCGATAGGCGGTGGTGCCGATCTCGCCGGGTGACGCGCCCGCGCCGAGGGCTTCGGCGATCACTCCGATCGCGTTGACGCCGGACGTCTTGCCCTGGTCGTTCGCGGTGCCGAGGGAGGTGTAGCGCTTGACGTGCTCGACACCGCGCATGCCGGCGCCGGTGGACCGCCAGACATCGGCGACAGTGACGTCGCGCTGGAGGTCGACGAAGTGGGTGTCCCAGGTGCCGGGTTCGCCTGCGGGGGACGGCACCAGCCACAGGGCGCGGACGTCGGGGCGTGCGTCCTCGGACGGCGCCGGGGGTACCGGGACGGGGAACCCTGCCTCGGTCGCGGCCAGCGCACCGGCCCGTGCTCCTTCGGCCAGCGTCCCGTCGAGGCCGTGCGTCCCCTGCGCCGCGCCGACGATCTGCTGGTGCCGAACCGTGCCGTCGGGTACGAACGCGACCAGGTCGTCGTCCCAGCGCAGCTTTCCCTGGCGCTGGCTGTGCAGGTGGACGACAGGGCTCCAGCCGCCCGAGACGGCGAGCAGGTCGCAGTCGAACTCTTCGGCCTCGCCGACGAGTCGGCCATCGGCATCGAGGGCCTGGACGGTGACGCCGGTGAGCCGGGACTCGCCCGCGGTGTCGACCACCGCGCTGCCCGTGAGCACCCGGACCCCGGTCGCCGCCGCGATCTCGGCGGCCCGCTGTGACAGTTCGGGGCGCGCGTCCACGACGGCGGCGACCTCGATCCCGGCCGCGTGCAGATCGGCGACCGTGTCGTACGCGCTGTCGTTGGTGGTGCCGACCACGGCTCGCCTGCCCGGAGTCACGCCGTACCGGTTGACATACGTGCGTACGGACGCGGCCAGCATCACGCCGGGACGGTCGTTGCCGGCGAAGATCAGCGGGCGCTCGTGCGCACCGGTCGCCAGGACGATCCGTCGGGCGCGGATGTGCCACAGCCGCTGGCGCGAGACGCCCGAGGACGGGTCGGGGGCGTCGGCTCCGAGGTGGTCGGTGCGCCGCTCCAGGGCGAGGACGTAGTTGTCGTCGTACGACCCGAACGCGACGGTGCGCGTCAGGACGGTGACCTCGGGCGCGGCATCGAGCGCCGCGCGGACCTCGGCAACCCACTCCAGTTGTGTGCGTCCGGACAGCAGCGCACCACCGAGCTCGGGCTGGTCGTCCACCAGGATCACCCTCGCGCCGGATTCGGCGGCGGCAGAGGCGGCCGAGAGCCCGGCCGGACCCGCGCCGACCACCAGGACGTCGGTGTGGACGTACTTCTTGTCGTAGACGGCGGGGTCGGGGGTCGGGTCGAGCCGCCCCATCCCGGACAGCGTCGTCGCGGACAGGCCGTCGTACAACTCCACCGTCGTCGCGGGGAGCATGCCCTCCGAACATGAACCGTCGAGCTGCACCAGGGCGTTGGGCTCCTCGACACCCGCCGAGACGATGCCGCGGGGACGGCCGAGGTAGAGCGACGGGGCGGCTTCCACGATGCCGTTCGCGAGCATGGCGGAGGCGAGGGTGTCGCCCGGGTGGCCGGTCAGCTCCCGTCCGTCGAGGGTGAAGTGGAGGAAGGTGGTGCGGTCGACGCGGCCTGCGTCGCCGAGCCGGAACTGCTGGTCGGTCATCGCTGCTCTCCGGCCGGGTCGGTGACGTGGGGTTCGGGGCGCGGCTCGTCGAGCCGGTAGGTGGCGAGCACCTCGTAACTCACGGTGTCGCGCAGGGCGTTGAACCAGCGGCGGCAGCCGTGGCTGTGCATCCACCGCTCGGCGAAGGGGCCCTTCGGGTTGTCGCGGTAGAAGACGTACTCGGCCCACTGCCCGTCGTCGAGGTCGGCGGGGTTCTCGGGGTACGGAACGTGGGCCTGGCCCCCGTAGTGGTATTCGCTCTCGTTGTGGGGACCGCACCATGGGCAGTTGATCAGCAGCATCGCAGCAGCGTCCTCTCAGTGGGCCACGGCCGCGGCGCCGTGTTCGTCGATCAGTGCGCCCGTCGTGAAGCGGTCCAGGGCGAAGGGGGCGTTCAACGGGTGCGCCTCACCCGTTGCGATGGTGTGCGCGAAGGTCCAGCCGGCGGCCGGGGTGGCCTTGAAACCACCCGTGCCCCAGCCGCAGTTGACGAAGAGGTTCTCCACGGGAGTGGCGCTGATGATCGGCGAGGCGTCCGGGGTGACGTCGACGATGCCGCCCCAGGTCCGCAGCACATGCGCCCGCGCGAAGATCGGGAACAGTTCGACGGCTGCGGCCATCTGCTCCTCGATCACGTGGAAGGAACCGCGCTGCCCGTAGCCGTTGTACGCGTCGACGCCCGCGCCCATCACGAGTTCGCCCTTGTGTGCCTGGGAGACGTAGACGTGGACGTGGTTGGACATGACGACGGTGGGGTGGACCGGCTCGTGCAGCTCGGAGACGAGCGCCTGGAGGGGGTGGGACTGGACGGGGAGGCGGATTCCGGCCCGCTCGGCGAGCACGCTGCTGTGCCCGGCGGCCGCGAGCCCGACCCGGCCGGCGTTGATGCGGCCGAGGTTGGTCTCGACACCCACGACCTTCTCGCCGTCCTTGACGAAGCCGGTGACCTCGCAGCCCTGGATCAGGTCGACGCCCATCTCGTCGGCGCGGCGGGCGAGCGCCCAGGCGACGTGGTCGTGCTTGGCGATTCCCGCGCGAGGCTGGAAGGTGCCGCCGAGCACCGGGTACCGGGTGTCCGGCGAGACGTTGAGGATGGGGCAGACCTCGGCGACCTGGTCCGGGCCGAGCCATTCGGCGTCGACTCCGTTGAGTCGGTTGGCGTTGGCGCGGCGCATGCCCTCGCGGACGTCCTGGAGCGTGTGCGCGAGGTTGAGGACCCCGCGCTGGCTGAACAGGAAGTCGTAGTCCAGCTCCTCCGGGAGCCCTTCCCACAGCTTGAGCGCGTGCTCGTAGATCGCCGCGCTCTCGTCCCACAGGTAGTTGGAACGGATGATGGTGGTGTTGCGGGCCATGTTGCCGCCGGCCAGCCAGCCCTTCTCCAGGACCGCGACATTGGTGATGCCGTGTTCCTTCGCGAGGTAGTAGGCGGTGGCGAGGCCGTGGCCGCCCGCGCCGACGATGATGACGTCGTACGAGGAGCGCGGCTCGGGATTGCGCCAGAGGAAGTCCGGGTGTTCCGGCAGCTTCGGCTGCGGCTGGGCGGTCATGCCGCGTCTCCGTTCAGGCGGGGCAGGCGGGGCAGGTGGGCCAGGTGCGGATATAGGGGAAAGGCGTGGGCGAGCTTCTCGACCCGGTCGCGCAGCAGGCCCGCCTGCTCCTCGCCGAGGTGCTCGGGCTTGAGCGCCCCCGCGATGATGTCGGCGACCTCACGGAACTCCTCGGCGCCGAAGCCGCGCGTGGCCAGCGCCGGCGTGCCGATGCGCAGACCGGACGAGACCATCGGCGGGCGCGGGTCGAACGGCACCGCGTTGCGGTTGACGGTGATGCCGACGCGGTGCAGGCGGTCCTCGGCCTGCTGCCCGTCGAGCGCGGAGCTACGCAGGTCGACGAGGACCAGGTGGACCTCGGTGCCGCCGGTGAGCACGGTGATCCCGGCCTCGGCCACATCGTCGCTGAGCAGGCGCCCGGCCAGGATGCGGGCGCCGTCCAGGGTGCGCTGCTGTCGCTCCTTGAACTCCTCGCTCGCCGCCACCTTGAAGGCCACCGCCTTCGCCGCGATGACGTGCTCAAGGGGCCCGCCCTGCTGCCCGGGGAAGACCGCCGAGTTGATCTTCTTGGCGAGACCGGCCCGGCTGAGAATCACCCCGCCGCGCGGACCGCCGAGAGTCTTATGGGTTGTGGTCGTGACAACGTCCACGTACGGAACGGGACTTGGGTGCAGTCCGGCCGCGACGAGCCCGGCGAAGTGCGCCATGTCCACCATGAGGTAGGCGCCCACCTCGTCGGCAATGCGCCGGAACGCGGCGAAGTCGAGGCGGCGAGGGTAGGCCGACCAGCCGGCGACGATCAGCTTCGGCCGGTGCTCGCGCGCGAGCCGCTCGACCTCGTCCATGTCGATGCGCAGGTCGGACTCGCCTACGTGGTACGGCACGACGTTGTAGAGCTTGCCGGAGAAGTTGATGCGCATGCCGTGGGTCAGATGGCCGCCGTGCGCCAGGTCGAGGCCGAGGATCGTGTCGCCCGGGCTCAGGAGCGCGAACATCGCTGCGGCGTTGGCCTGGGCACCCGAGTGCGGCTGCACGTTCGCGGCTTCGGCGCCGAACAGGTCCTTGACCCGGTCGATGGCCAACTGCTCGATGACGTCGACGTGTTCACAGCCGCCGTAGTAGCGGCGCCCCGGGTAGCCCTCGGCGTACTTGTTGGTGAGGACCGAGCCCTGGGCCTCCATGACGGCGGCCGGGGCGAAGTTCTCCGACGCGATCATTTCCAGCGTCGACTGCTGGCGGTGCAGCTCGGCGTCGACCGCGGCGGCGACGTCCGGGTCGAGCTCGCTGAGCGGGAGGGCCTGGAGTGAGGCGGGAGTCGTGGTCGTGGTGATCGACTGGGCGTCGGTTGCCATCTGCGCACCATTCTAAGAGCCGACTAATGAGCAACTGATATATCAGTCTGTCCGGTAAGGTATGGGACCTCGATGGGACAGGTCAAGGGGGCCTCATGCAGCACGTGGCGAGCGAGCCGGCGGTCGGTGGCGAGGAGCTGTCCCTCGCCGAGCGCGCCTACCGCTCCATCCGCGACCAGCTCGTCATGCTCGACATCCGTCCCGGCGCGCCCATCAACGAGGACCAGCTCGCCCAGTCCCTCGGAGTCGGCCGCACTCCGGTGCGCGAGGCCCTCAAACGGCTCCAGTACGAGCGCCTCGTCGCGACGTACCCCAGGCGTGGCACCTTCGCCACCGACGTCAACATCACCGACCTGGCCCATATCTCCGAAGTCCGCCTGGAGCTTGAGCCCTTGGCCGCCGCCCGCGCGGCGCGGCGGGCCACGGCCGAGGACCGTGCGGCCCTGACGGCCGTACGGCGCGAGCTGGCAGGCGTGGACCCCCGGCAGGGCAACGCGGCCGAGCTGATGCACCTGGACCTCAAGGTCCACCGTGCCGTCTACGCCGCCACACACAACCCGTACCTGGAAGACACCCTCGTCCGCCACGACAACCTGGCCACGCGCATCTGGTGCCTGTTCATCGACCGGCTCGCCGACATGGCCGGCCACGTCGAGGAGCACGGACCGCTGATCGACGCGATCGTCGCCGGTGAGGCGGACGCGGCGGCCCAGATCGCCCGTGCGCATGTCGAGGGTTTCGAGCGGGCTGTGCGCGACGCGATCTGACCGTGGCTCGTGGCCTCGGCTGCCTTGGCGTGCAGTGCGGCCCGTCCGGCGGGATCCTACGGAGCGGCGCCCTACAGGTGAGCCGGGACCACGGCGTCGATCAGGTGGGGGCCCGGTTCTGCGAGTGCGTGGCGGAGCTGCTCGGTGAGTTCCTCGCAGGTGGTCGCCCGGGACGACGGGACGCCCATGCCTTCGGCGATCTTGGCGAAGTTCAGGTCGGGCGAGGAGAGATCGAGCAGCGTCTTCGCGGCTGGGCCCGAGAGGTCGGCGCCGACCCGCAGCATTTCGAGGCGGAGTACAGCGTAGGCGCTGTTGTTCAGGATGACGGTCGTGACGTTGAGGTTCTCGCGGGCCTGGGTCCACAGGGCCGAGATCGTGTACATCGCACTGCCGTCGGCCTCCAGATTGATGACCGGCCGGTCCGGTGCCGCGATCGCCGCCCCGGTGGCGACCGGGATGCCCTGCTCGATCGCGCCGCCGGTCAGCGTGAGGACGTCGTGCCGGGGAGCGCCGGCCGTCGCCGCAGGCAGGGCTGCGCCGGACGTGTTCGCCTCGTCCGAGATGATCGCGTCAGCGGGGAGCAGGGCGCCGACGACTTCGGCCCAGTTGTTCGCGGTGAGGGGGCCGATCGGCAGCGTCGGGGCGGACCGCTCGGCCAGGGTCGGCAGGGTGCCCGCTGCCACTTGCTGGGCCAGTGCTTCCAGAGCGGCGACCACGTCCTGGGTCGGATCGGCGAGGGTGTGCACCTGGGCGCCCTCCGGTACCAGGTCGCTCGGCTTGCCGGGGTAGGCGAAGAACGACACCGGCGAGCGTGTGCCCGCCACGATCAGGTGCTTGACGCCGTCGAGTTGGCGGACGGCCTGCTCGGCGAGGTAGCGGAGGCGCTCGATGGCGGGCAGGCCCGCGCCGCGCTCCAGCCGTGCGGGGAAGGTTTCCGCCAGTGCACGCACGCCGGTGGCGTTCGCGATTCGACTGGTCGCGACGAGGCCGGGCTCACGGCAGGCCGCGCCGCCGATCAGCAGCGCGGCGGGTTCGCCACTGCGCAGGATGTCGGCGATGGATGACACCGTCTGCGGATCGGGAGCCGCGGGAGTGCGCGAGGGCTGCGGTTCGGCGACCTGACCGCCCTCGTCCCAGGACGCGTCGGCGGGCAGGATCACCGTCGCGACCTGTCCCGGCGCCCCCATCGACGCCGCCACCGCAGCAGCGGCGTCGGCCCCGACCTCCGCGACCTGGTCGCTGCGCCGCACCCAGCCGCTCACCGAACCGGCCACCGGCTCGATGTCGGACTCCAGAGGAGCGTCGTACTTCTTGTGGTGGGTGGCGTGGTCGCCCACGACATTCACGACGGGGGTGTGGGCCCGGCGCGCGTTGTGGAGATTGGCCAGCCCGTTGCCGAGGCCGGGGCCCAGGTGGAGCAGGGTGGCGGCCGGCTTGCCGGCGATACGCGCGTATCCGTCGGCGGCACCGGTGACGGCACCCTCGAACAGGCCGAGCACGCCGCGCATTTCGGGTACGGAGTCGAGCGCAGCGACGAAGTGCATCTCCGATGTGCCGGGGTTGGCGAAGCACACTTCGACACCGGCACCGACGAGAGTACGGATCAGCGACTGCGCGCCGTTCATGGGCGGCCTCTCCATCGCGGCTGTCTGCGCTGTCTGTGCTGTCTGCCAGGGCTGACGCCGGCGACTGTCTGTTGTGGGATACGAGGGGGTGGGTGACCTGCCTTGCGGATACTAAGCGGTCGGTAATTCCTGTGTCGAGGCATTGACCCTGGTCCCGTGCCTGCGCCGGTCTCGTCGAAGCCGGACGAGAAGGGCGCTCCGGCACGGGACCGGACCGGTCAGGCAACGGCCCAGGGGCCGTTGCCGGACTCGAGGAGCGTCTGCTGCTCCTTCAGCGCCTGCTCGGTGAACACCCGGTACCCGGTTGCTGCGGTCGGGTCCTGACGGCGCGGCTCGATCCGGGCACGCGGCCGGGCAGCGGATGAGTGAGTGCCCTGGCGCGGACGGCGTTCCATCGCGCGTCCGCACCGGGGCTTCCATGAAGCGCCAGGCCCCGGGGCAGTGCCAGGGCCCTGCCCGCAATGCGTCTCGTATCCCAGACTTCGCACCGGTGGTCCGCGGCGGCGCCGGCGCGCGGACGTAACCTCCCGGTATGTCTCCCGTTCCCGCCGCCGCCCAGGTGCTGGCCATCCTCCGCTATCTCGCAGGCCAGGCAGGGCCCGTCCCCGCCGCGGCGATCAGCCGTGATGTCGGGCTTCCCCGCTCGACGACGTACCACCTGCTCGACACTCTGGCGCGCGAGGGCTTCGTCGTGCACCTGCTTGAGGAGCGACGCTACGGACTGGGCGTCAGCGCCTTCGAACTCGCCTCCGGATACAGCAGGCAGGCGCCCTTCCAGCGCCTGGCGCGGGTGCCGCTGGCGAAGCTCGTCGACAGCACGGGCCACAACGCGCACCTGGCCGTACTGCACGGCCGTGAGGTCATCTACGTGATCGAGGAACGGGCGCCGGGGCGTGCGCCCTTGGTGACCGAGGTGGGTGTGCGGCTGCCGGCCCACCTCACCGCCAGCGGCCGGGCGGTCCTGGCCCGGCTGCCGCAGGCACAGGTGCGGGCCCTGTTCCCCGACGCGTCGGCCTTCGTCCTGCGCAACGAGTCGGGTCCCGGTTCGCTGACCGCGCTGCGCCAACTCCTCGTGGAGGCACGCCGAAGGGGGTACGCCACGGAGGACGGCGAGGTGACACCGGGCTTCGCGTCCGTGGCGGCCGCGGTCCTCGACCACGGCGCACACCCCGTCGCCGGGGTGGCGGTCACCTTTCGCGGCGACGAGGTCGGGGCCGAGGAACAGCGGAGGATCGCCGCGCAGGTGACCCGTACGGCGAACCAACTGAGCCGGCGCATCGGCGGGGTGGCCGACGCGACCGCTCGTACGCAGGTGGCGGGACACCTCACGTAGAAGCCGGACTCCCGCCGCCGGACGGGCCGGCGGCGGGAGTCCGGGCTGCTTGGACCAGGCCCGGGCGGTGACTGGAACCAGGTCCGAGTGGTTCAGCCCAGCGGACCGGTCACCGACTCGGCGGCCGCGAGCGCACCGCCGGTCGCCACGAACTGGACGGCGGCCTCGATCTCGGGAGCGAGGTAGCGGTCGGTGCCGGGGCCCTCGACATCGCGGCGCAGTCCGGCCAGGACGGCCGCCGTGGCGGGCGCGGGGGCCAGGGGGCCACGAAGGTCGAGCGCGCGGGCCGCGGTGAGGATCTCGACCGCCACCACACGGGTCAGGCCGTCGATGGCGCGGCGCAGCTTGCGGGCCGCGGCCCACCCCATGGAGACGTGGTCCTCCTGCATGGCGCTGGAGGGGATGGAGTCGACCGAGGCGGGCGCGGCGAGGCGCTTGAGCTCGGACACGATGCCCGCCTGGGTGTACTGGGCGATCATGTGGCCGGAGTCCACGCCCGGGTCGTCGGCGAGGAAGGCGTTCAGGCCGTGGTTGCGCGCGACGTCGAGGAAGCGGTCGGTGCGGCGTTCGCTGATGGAGGCGACGTCGGCGACGGAGATGGCCAGGAAGTCCAGGACGCAGGCCACGGGCGCGCCGTGGAAGTTGCCGTTGGACTCGACGCGCCCGTCGGGCGTGACGACGGGGTTGTCGATGGCGCTGGCCAGCTCACGCGAGGCGACCGTCTCGGCGTGCGCCAGCGTGTCGCGGGCGGCGCCGTGGACCTGCGGGGTGCAGCGCAGTGAGTACGCGTCCTGGACCCGGGTGCACTCGGGTCCGCGGTGGCTCGCGACGATCTCCGAGCCCTTGAGGAGAGCGGTGAGGTTGGCGGCGCTCGAACCCTGGCCCGGGTGCGGGCGCAGGGCCTGGAGGTCGGCGGCGAACACGGCGTCGGTGCCGAGCTGTCCCTCGACGCTCATGGCGGCGGCGATGTCGGCGGTGCGCAGCAGCATCTGCAAGTCGTGTGCGGCCATGACGAGCTGGCCGAGCATGCCGTCGGTGCCGTTGATGAGGGCCAGGCCCTCCTTCTCGTGCAGCGTGACGGGGGAGAGACCGGCGGCGGCGAGCGCGTCCGCGGCGGACATCAGATCGCCCTTCGCGTCACGCACCTGGCCTTCGCCCATGACGGCGAGGGCGCAGTGGGCGAGCGGGGCGAGGTCGCCGGAGCAGCCGAGCGAGCCGTACTCGTGGACGACCGGCGTGATGCCGGCGTTGAGCAGGTCGGCGTAGGCCTGGGCGGTGTCGGGGCGCACACCGGTGCGGCCGGTGGCGAGCGTCGACAGGCGCAGCAGCATGAGGGCGCGGACGACCTCGCGCTCGACCTCGGCGCCGGAGCCGGCGGCGTGCGAGCGCACGAGGCTGCGCTGGAGCTGGGCGCGCAGTTCGAGCGGGATGTGACGGGTGGCCAGGGCGCCGAAGCCGGTCGAGACGCCGTAGTGGGGCACGACGTCGTTGGCGAGGTTCTCGACCACCTTGCGGCTCTGGGCTATCTCGCCCAGGGCTTCGTGGGTGAGGGTCACGCGGGCCCCGTGCCGGGCGACGGACACGACATCGGCGACGGAGAGGGGGCCGACCCCTACGAAGGTTTCGTTCATGACTCCATGAAGCCCGAAAACGGAACCTCTTCGTCAGTGGCTGCGGACGGTTACTGTCTGGGATCCCAGACAGTTGCGCATGCTCGTCCGGGATTTCGCGCCGATCACAGCTGCGCGGGTGGTCTCGGCACCACACAGCAACACCACCTCACGCCCGCCGGCGAGCAACTCCTGGCAGCCGGCCACAAAGTCGCCGACGAGGTTCTCGCCACTTGCTTCTCCGCCTTGCCCGACCCGGATCGCGCGACCCTGCTCGACCTGCTCCAGCGTCTCAACGCAGAACCGGCTGCGTAGGCCTGAGTGATGCCTGATGGTTCAGGCGTTCAACCGCGCTGCGGGACGGAACTCGCCCTGACCTGCCTCGACGGCCAGGTCATCCTTTCCGGGGGAGGTCACGGTCCTTTTCGCCGCGATCCCCTCGGCCCCGGACGGCCTGACCTCGGCCGGATACGGATACCGGGCACGCACGCCGGACACCAAGACCGGCACGGCCACCGCCCGGAGTACTCGCGAGCTGTCCGGAAGGCGGGGCCGCAGGTGGGTGGGCACGGCGTTGCGGCGCTGAGTTGCCGACGGCTGCAACAATCTCGATATACCCAAGATGCGCCTTTTGATCCATCGACGTTAGCTGATGCAAACTGCCCCAGGACGGGCTGATCGCTGGAGGACGAGCGTGGCCACGCTGACCGTTTCGGGCTCGCTCACCGCCCGCATGGTCCTCATGGTCACCACCTTCACCCGGGCGATCGTCCTGACCTCTCCGAGTGTGCTGTCCGATGCGGCCCTTGCCTACGTCGCCGTCTGGGCGACGCGTCGGCGCACAGCGCAGCTACTGCCGGGCCCCACCGCGGCCACAGAAGCGTGGTGACCCCGTGCCAGGCTCGCGATCGGAACTCCCTGACACTCCTCCGGGGCTGTCGCCCACACGGTGGCTCCTCCGGGTTGCAGTCGACGATCCCCAGTGCCTCCCAGAGACCCTGGCCGCCTTCGCGGTGCGGCGGCTCGGCCCAGCCGCTGCCCGCTCGGTCGCCCGTATCAGGAAGGACCACCCGGATATGGATCCGGCAGGGCTCCATGCACTGGTGATGGCCAGGGGGCGGCGTGCCACGGTGTCCGAGGGCGCCTTCGTCGGTGGCCCGTTCCTGCTTTTGGTGCCCGTCGCGTTCTGCGCTGCGCTGCTCAGCCAGGCCCGTACCGTCCTGGAGTTGGCCGCGCTGAAGGGCGGCGATCCGACCGCCGACGACCGCGCCGCCGAACTCCTCGTCCTCCAGGGCGTGCACGAGAACCCCGGCCGCGCCCGGGAGGCTCTCACGGTCTGCCACGGGGAACAGCCGGCCACCGGCAATCGGTCCGCGCTTCGGCATCCCGTCGTGCTGTGGAACCTGACCCTGCGCATGGCCCGGGTGCTGGGACTGCTCACCGCGCCCGACCGCACCGGCTGGTCACACAGGCTCGTGCAGGCAGGCCGATGGGTTCTGTTGGGGCTGGTGTTCGTGGTGGGGATCGTCGCCCCTCTGGTCTGGCTGCCCTACATGGCGATGTCGTACCACCAGGCCACCACCCGGCTGACGGACCGCGCCACAGCCTTCTACTTCACCGATTCCGCGCTTGTCTCCCGGCGGCGGTCGCACCTCGACCCTGCCGTGATCGTCGGTGCCGCCCGAACCCTCCTCTCTCTTCTGGTGCCGGTCGCCCTGGTCGCGGCCACCCTCGTCACGGGCGTGCGGATCGCAGGCAGCAGTTGGCCGGGCGTGGGCATCCTCCTGTTCACTGGCTCCGTCGCGGTCGGCGCAGTGTGGCACTGGCGTCGGCGCCGCCTGAGGAAATCCAGCGGATGACAGAGGCGACCCCGCCCTCCGCCACGAGTGGCAGTACGACGAAGCGCATCGTGAAGGCGTTCTACGCGAGCTACGGTCTGCGCGACCTGCCGGCGTCCTGGGAGCTACGTCCACCCGGACGTCGTGATGCACGTCCTCGGGTTCGACCGGCAGTCCTGGGCCTTCCTCCAGAAGCTGGCCGCGTAGATCCGCCGTCCTCCGACGAGAGAGTCCTCGGCCGGGCAACTCCTGAAGGTGGACCTGCGCCGCCGAGTCCGACCGAAGGCTCAGCCGCGCTCGCGGAGATATGCGTCCAGCTCCGCGGCCCCGGTCAGCATCGCCCGCCCGCGTGCGGACAGCCGGCCCCGCCAGTCGCCCAGTGCGGCCTCCAGCTCAAGGCCGCCGGCCGCCCGTACCTGGGCGATCAGCGGGGCGATCTGCTCCAGCAGGTAGCCGCCCCGCCTGAGTTGATGGGCGAGCCGGGCGTCCCGTACGTCGGCGTCGTCGTAGACCCGGTACCCGGTCCGCGGGTCGCGGCGCGGGTGCATCAGGCCGGCGGCCTCCCACTTGCGCAGGGTCGCGGGCCGGATTCCGAGCTTGGCTGCCAGCGGCCCGATGAACATGCCGCCGGGCCCGGTCACGGCAGCCGGCCCGGACCCCGAACCGGGCTCGGGCGCGGTGGTGGGCTCCAGGTCGACAAGGGCGTTCTCCACGGCCTGAAGGGTCCGGCGGTCGTCGAGGAGCTGGACGTGGCTCTCGTCGATGAGACGGAACACCTCCTCGGCCGCGCCCTCGTTCACCGCCCGCATGATCGATGTCGCCTTCTGGTGGCCGTGGCCGGGCAGCAGCGCGAGGAACGCGCGCAGGGCTCCCGCGTGCAGCGAGGTGTAGGTGCGGTAGCCGTGAGCTGTGCGACGGGACGCCGGAAGGATGCCGGCCTCCTCGTAGTTCCTCACCGCCTGGGTCGACAGGCCGTGCTCGCGCGCCAGATCAACCGGCCTGAGCCGCACCCTGCTTTGAAGGTCTGGTCCCATGGGCCTGCCGAATCCCGCCGTTGTCACGGAAAAGTTTCCAACGAAGGTTCAACGATAGCGTTTAAGGCATGGCTACTGACATCAAGGACACCGCCCACGCTGTCGAAGCCGCCGCCGTCACGAGGCTGCTCCCGGCCCCGCCGCGGCTGCTCGCTCTGGGGGAGCCCACTCATGGCGAGGACGCTCTGCTCGACGTGCGCAATGAGCTCTTCCGGCAACTCGTCGAGCAGGACGGCTACCGCACGATCGCGATCGAGAGCGACTGCATGAGGGGCCTGGTCGTGGACGACTACGTCACCACGGGCACGGGCACCCTCGACGCAGTCATGGCGCACGGATTCAGCCACGGCTGGGGAGAGTCTGCGGCCAACCGCGAGCTCGTACGTTGGATGCGTGCCCACAACGAGGGTCGGCCCGGGTCCGAGCGGGTCCACTTCGCCGGGTTCGACGGCCCGCTGGAGATCACCGGCGCCGCGAGCCCTCGGCAGGCCCTCACCGCACTTCACGGCTATCTCTCGGCCCGGGTGGACGCGATCCTGCTTCCATGCACCGCGCAGACACTCGACGGTCTGCTCGGCGCCGACGACCCGTGGACCAATCCCGCCGCGATGACGGACCCGGCCGAGTCCGTGGGGCAGTCGGCCGAGGCGAGGGAGCTGCGGCTGCTCGCCGACGATCTGGTGGCGTTGTTCGACGAGCAGACACCGCACCTGATCGCAGCGACATCGCGGGACGACTGGGACCGGGCGCGCCTGTACGGGCGTACCGCAACGGGCCTGCTGCGCTACCACTTCTGGATGGCCGACACCTCACCGAGCCGCATGACGCGGCTGGTCGGCCTGCGGGATTCGATGATGGCCGCAAACCTCCTCGCCCTCGCCGAACGGGACCCGGCGCTGGTCCACGCCCACAACGGCCATCTCCAGCGGGACAAGAGCACGATGAGGATGGGCGGTCAGTTGCTGGAGTGGTGGAGCGCCGGCGCGCTCGTGAACTCCCAACTGGGCGAGGGGTACGCCTTCCTGGCCACGGCCCTCGGCACGATCCGGCACCAGGGAGTGGACACCCCGCCGCCGGACACCGTCGAGGGACTCCTGTACGCCTTCCCGGAGGACCGCTACGTCGTCGATGCCCACGGCCTGGCCGCCGCCCTCGGCGATACGCAGCCGACCGCCCGCATGTCCCCCTACTACGGCTACGCCCCACTCGATCCGGCCCACCTGGACCGGTACGACGGGATCGTGTTCGTCAAGGATGTCCCGCGGAGCTAGTGCCGCATCAGGCAACGTTGGCCCTGTTGTGATGTGACGCGCCGTCCGGATGCTGTGCCGGGCGGCGCGTCTCCGACACCCTGTCCGAGTGGCAGAGCGAGTACGAGTCCGAGAGATCGACGATGACGAGGGACGGCGGCTTCTGCGGATCATCCGCAGAGGCACCGGGTCGGTGGTGACCTGGCGCCGGGCTCAGATGGTCCTGCTCTCCGCGCAGGGCATGCCGGCAGCGAAGATCGCCGAGGTGTCGTTCACCAGCGACGACCGGGTCCGCGATGTGATCCACAACTTCAACACCGACGGTTTCGACTCGCTGTATCCGAAGTACAAAGGCGGCCGCCCGAAGACGTTCACGCTGCCCGAGCGCCGCGAGATCAAGAAGATCGCCAAGTCCAAGCCCACCGAGCACGACCTTCCATTCTCGACCTGGAGCCTGGCCAAGCTGGCGGACTTCCTGGTCGCCGAGGGGGTGGTCGACGACATCAGCCACGAGGGCCTGCGCATCCTGCTCCGCGAGGAAGGCGTCTCCTTTCAACGCCTGAAGACCTGGAAGACCTCCCGCGACCCCGACTACGCGGCCAAGAAGGCCCGTGTCGAGCACCTTTATGCAATCGCCGACGGTGAGGTCATACCCGAGGACGGCGAACCCGATGTCGTCTTCTGCATGGACGAGTTCGGTCCGCTCAACCTGATGCCGCACCCCGGACGGCAATGGGCCGAACGCGGCGGCAGGCACAAAGACCCCGCTCGCGAACCACGCCGCAGGCGCCGGGCCACCTACAACCGCTACGGCGGAGTTCGGCACCTGTTTGCCGCCCTGGACCTGGCCAAGGACAAGCTGTACGGCCACATCAAGCCGGTCAAGAGGCGGACGCAGTTCCTGGAGTTCTGCCGCTACCTGCGCACTCTCTATCCGCCGGACACCCGCATTGCGATCATCTGCGACAACTTCTCCCCGCACCTGACCACGAAACGCTGCCAGCGGGTCGGCACCTGGGCCGCGGCCAACAACGTCGAGATCGCCTACACGCCGACGAACTCCTCCTGGATGAACCGGATCGAGGCGCAGTTCACCGCCCTGCGGTACTTCACCCTCGATGGCACCGACCACGCCTCCCACAAAGAGCAGGGCAGCATGATCCGCCGCTACATCATCTGGCGAAACCGCCACGCCGACGACCGGCGCCTACGCGCCGTCGTCGACAGGGCCAACGTTGCCTGATGCGGCACTAGCGTGCGCGACGACCCGATGGATGCGGCCGTGCGAAAGGCGGGTTCGCCCGGTCCGCGCTCGACATGAACAGCCGGTCCGAACTCGACCTGTCTGCACGGTCGGTGACGGCGCCCAGACCACGTAGCCCTGAAGGCAAGGCCACCGCGGCCCTCAACGTGATCGAGACGGGCACGCGTCGCGTCACCCCAGAGCGGCCAGATGATGATGCACCGCGGCGGTGGTGCGCGCGGTTTCGCCCGTGGCGAGCAGGTCCAGCATCGCGCCCCGCAGGACTGCGAGTACGAGGGTGCGCTGGGTGAGAGCGGCCTCGGTGTCGCGTAGCGCGGCGCTCTGGCCGGCGGCGAGCAGCGCCAGCCAGTCGCCGACCGTGTCGCGGGCGAACCCGGCCCACGGCCCGTCGGGTTCGATGAGGGAACGGGCATAGCTCTCGACCCACAGCGTCAGCAGCCCGCGGTGAGCCTCGTCGGAAAGCCATCGCCACAACTCCCGGGCGACAGGCTGCAGTCCCTCGCCCCGGTCCTGCGCCTCGGCGACCTGCTGCATGTGTGCCAGTTCGTCGGCTCTGGCCCGCGCGAGCAGGGCGCGGATCAGGCCGTCCTTGCTGCCGAACAGGTAGAGCAGCACGCGCGGGCTGGAGTGGATCTCCTCGGCCAGCGGGCGCAGGGACAGCTCGCCCAGGCCGCTGCGCAAGGCATAGGCGTAGGCCGCTTCCAGCAGTTCCTGCCGCCGCGGTGAGGGGGTTGGTTCGGATCGGCTCACCGCGTTAGTCTACTGAAACAGTCGTTTCAGTGAGTGAAGCGGGAGTCAAGGTCGACGTGGCAGAGCGTGAAGCGGTCGTCCGGCCGTTGGGCCGGCCCGGCGACCTGGGCTGGGTGGTGATGGCGCACGGTGAGTTCTACGACCGGGAATTCGGCTGGGACACCGGCTTCGAGACGTTGGTCAGCCGGATCGTCGCCGACTACGCCGAGGGGACGGACCCCGGTCCGCAGGCGGCCTGGATCGCCGAGATCGACGGAGCGCGGGCCGGCTGCGTCTTCTGCGTCCGCCACGACGACCGGACGGCGAAGCTGCGCCTCCTGCTCGTCGACCCGAACGCGCGCGGCCTGGGCCTGGGAGCCCGCCTGGTCGAGGAGTGCCTGAGCTTCGCGCGGGAAGCCGGGTACGAGGCGATCACCTTGTGGACCAACGATGTGCTCGGTTCGGCCCGGCGCGTCTACCAGAAGCACGGCTTCGAACTCGTCGCCGAAGAACCCCACCACAGCTTCGGCCAGGACCTGGTCGGGCAGACCTGGCAGCGCAGTGTGCAGGAGGGCGTCAGGGGTTGGTCTTGACGTTCTTCATGGTGAGGTGGGATTCGAGCCGGAGAACGCAAGGCAGGCCGCTGAGCTTGCCGGTGAGGAAGGCTTCGTAGGCGGCGTGATCGGCGACGGCGACGCGGATGAAGTAGTCGGGGCGGCCGAACATGCGCCGGAACTCGATGACTTCCTCGTAGGACGAGACGGTCTTCTCGAACTCCTCAAACGTCTTGCGGTCGGTGGCGCTGACCTCTACGTCGATGAGGACTTCCAGCCCGCGGCCGAGTGCTACGGGGTTGACGACGGCCCGGTATCCGCTCATGACGCCGGCCTCCTCCAGTCGCTTGACCCGGCGCAGGCACGGGGGTGGGGTCAGGCCGACTCGTTGGGCGAGTTCGACGTTGGTGAGGCGCCCGTCCCGACTCAGATGAAACAAAATTTCACGATCGATGCGATCAACATGCATTTGATTGCCCTCTGCTAAAGCTCTGAGCCATTATCGGCAACCATATTAGGTCATTCCTGTCCTAATATTTCCGCATGGGAATACCTCCGTCTGCTGTCGACGATGCCTTTCGGCCTGCCACCGGAACCCTGGTCTCCGGTGCGCACCCGTCCCCTTCATCGCTGCCGGTTCCGCCTCGGAAAGCTGCGGCGCCGGCCGCGTTCAAGGATTCCGCCTCCGTGGGCCTGGGGCTGGTGCCGCTGGGCGTCGCCTTCGGGGTTGTCGTCACCCAGTCCGGCTTGGCGTGGTGGTGGGCGAGCGCGTTCACGGCGCTCATCTACGCCGGGTCATTTGAATTCGTGCTCGTCGGCCTGGTCGCCGCGGTCGCACCCCTGGGGACCATCGCCCTGACGGCCTTCCTGGTCAACATCCGCCACGTCTTCTACACGCTGTCCTTCCCATTGCACCGTGTGAACGGGCGCCTCGCGAAGACCTACAGCACCTTCGCCCTGACGGACGAGGCATACGCCCTGACGACTGGCGAACACGCCCGATCCTGGTCAGGCCGACGCATCCTGTGGCTCCAACTGTTCATGCATCTGTACTGGGTCGGCGGTGCCACCGCGGGCGGACTGCTCGGCTCACTCATCCCTGACAGCGTCACCGGCCTGGACTTCGCTCTGACCGCCCTGTTCACCGTCCTGGCCCTCGACGCGATCCGCGACCGGCACGATGACCTGCCGACGCCCGTCCTGGCTCTGCTCAGCGCGCTTGCCGCCCGTCTTCTCTTCCCCGCCGAAATGCTGCCGGCCGCGTTCGCCTTCTTCACGGTCGGCCTCCTGGCCCGGCATCTCACCGCCCGCACGAGGACCAGCCATGCCTGACACCCCCTGCCTGCTCGCCACGGTCGCCGTCTCCACCGCCATCACCTGGGCCCTGCGCGCCCTGCCCTTCGCAGCCCTGGCCCCCCTGCGCGCCAGCGCCACCGTTCAGTACCTCAGCACCCGCATGCCGGCCGGCGTCATGGTCATCCTGCTCGCCTACTGCCTACGCGACCTCCCCCTGCCCCAGTCACGCGCCGTCGCCCCACTCGCAGCCCTGACGGTCACCATCGGCCTGCACCTGTGGCGACGTAACGCCCTGCTGAGCATTCTCGGCGGCACCACGGTCCACGGAGCAATGCTCAGTACCTGTGGATCACTCCTGACGGAAGGAGGCGTACCTTCCCGATGGATCGATCGATAGGTCATCGAGCAAGGCCGACGTTGCCGCGTCGGTCGGGAAGGTACGCCCGTGCTTACGGTAGTCAACGAGGACGGCACCACGCCAAGCGGCAGTTCGCTGCTGGATGAGATCGTTCGGGAAGGCGCACGGCGGATGCTGGCCGCCGCGCTTGAGGCCGAAGTCAACGCCTACATAGCTGAGTTGGCCGATGAGCGCGACGACACGGGGCGCCGCCTGGTGGTCCGCAACGGCTATCACCAGCCCCGGAAGGTCACCACGGCGGCCGGCGCGGTCGAGGTGAAAGCGCCGCGGGTGAACGACAAGCGCGTCGACGAGGCCACGGGCGAGCGCAAGCGGTTCTCGTCCGCGATCCTGCCACCGTGGTGCCGCAAGTCACCGAAGATCAGCGAAGTGCTGCCACTTCTCTACCTGCACGGCCTGTCCTCGGGCGACTTCGTTCCTGCCTTGGAGCAGTTCCTCGGCTCCTCCGCCGGGCTCTCGGCGGCGACGGTCACCCGGCTGACGACGCAGTGGCAGGCCGACCACGCCGCTTTCATGGACCGCGACCTCGCGGAGGTCGACTACGTGTACGTGTGGGCTGACGGCATCCACCTCAACGTCCGCCTGGAGGAGGCCAAGGCGTGCGTGCTGGTCCTGATCGGAGTGCGGGCCGACGGCTCCAAGGAACTGGTCGCCCTCAAGGACGGCTACCGCGAATCGGGCGAGTCGTGGGCCGACCTGCTGCGGGACTGCGCCCGCCGGGGCATGCGCGCCCCCATCCTCGCGGTCGGCGACGGCGCCCTGGGCTTCTGGAAGGCCCTGGCCGAGGTGTTCCCCGACACCCGTGAGCAAAGGTGCTGGGTTCACAAAACCGCAAACGTCCTCGACGCCATGCCGAAGTCCGCGCAGCCCGGCGCGAAGAAGGCCATCCAGGACATCTACAACGCCGAGGACCGCGACCACGCCGAGGCGGCGATCAAGACGTTCGCCCAGCTCTACGGCGCGAAGTTCCCCAAGGCGGTCAAGAAGATCACCGATGACCAGCAGGAGCTGCTGGCGTTCTACGACTACCCGGCCGAGCACTGGATCCATCTGCGGACCACCAACCCCATCGAGTCCACGTTCTCCACCGTCCGGCTGCGGACCAAGGTCACCCGCGGCGCCGGCTCCCGCACCGCCACCCTGGCCATGGTCTTCAAACTCGTCGAGTCCGCCCAGCAGCGGTGGCGGGCGGTGAACGCGCCCCACCTCGTCGCCCTCGTCCGTGCCGGAGCCCGCTTCGAACGCGGCCAGCTCGTCGAACGCTCCGAGGAGGTCGCAGCGTGAGCCCCCTGGCCCAGGCCATCAGCACCCGGCGGCTGGACCTGCTGCCGCTGCACGTCGAGCACGCCGAGGAGATGGCCGCCGTGCTGTCCGACCCGGCCCTGCACACCTTCATCGGCGGCACTCCGGACACCCCGCAAGCCCTGCGCTCGCGCTACCAGCGCATGACCGCAGGCTCTCCCGACCCGGCCGTCTCCTGGCTGAACTGGGTGATCCGGCTCCGTGACGAGTCCTGCCTGACGGGCACCGTCCAGGCGACGGTCAGCCCCTCCGGCCACGGACTCATCGCCGAGATCGCCTGGGTGGTGGGGACCCCGTGGCAGGGAAGAGGCATCGCCAGCGAAGCGGCCCGAGGACTCGTCGACTGGCTCAGCCGGCAGCCGGTGCAGACCGTCATCGCCCACATCCACCCCGAACACCGGGCATCCGCCGCCGTCGCCACTGCCGCCGGGCTCACACCCACCGACGAATGGCACGAAGGCGAGATCCGATGGCACCGGAGCATCAGGCGATAACTTCAACGATCCACAGGTCTTGACTATTACTCCGGTCCACGTGATTCTCGCGAGCACCGTCTTCGCGCATTGACCGGAGACTCAGGTGTCAACGATGATCCTCAGTATTAGAGCTAGGGCTTGAAGTAGTCGCCCATGAACTCCGCGACCCACTCGGGCTCTTGCAGGGCGCGCGGCTGGAACGCGGACATCGCGGGTTTCAGATCGATCACGGGAGTACCGGAGACCGCGTCAAGACCGACAACTTCCAGGTCCCGTCCGCGCACGGCCGTGATGCGGCAGCAGGTGACACCGATGCGCTTGGGGCGACGCGGACCGCGCGCGGCGAACACGCCGACGGCGGGCAGGTCGGACCGGCCGCGCGGGGGCAACGGCCGGTACTCGTCCGGCTCTGGGAACTGGTCGAAGACGAAGAGAACCTCGACGTGGGAGAAGCCCTCCAGGCCCTGCATGCAGTCGTCACCGAAGCGTGGATCGACCGTGATGGTGCTCTGTACGGCGCCCCAGTTGTCGGTGTCCTGGACATTGGTGCGGACGTTGCTGACAGTGCCGATCGGGGTGATCTCAAAGGTGCTCATCGCGCGCCTCCCTCGCCGGAACCGTGACGCCACCATGCCCAGCTATGCCCTTGGTGTGGTCGGGGCAGACCTCAGCGGCAGTCTGCCATCCCGGCGAAATCAGATGCAGCCCCTGACGTGCTTTCCGGCCGTGGTCCGCGCGCAGGTACCGACGAGGGCGATCAGCCTCCGCCCCGGTTCATGACCCGCCTGACAGACCCTAGTTCTGAGCCCTGGCCTTCCGACGCCGCCCCCGAGCCTCAGCTGTTGCCCAAGGTGCGGGCGAGGAGAGGGAGCAGGCGGTCCCAGTAGCGCTGCAGCCCGGAAGCGTTGAAGGCTTCGGTGTCGGACATGGTGAAGCCGTGGACGGTGCCGGGGTAGATCTCGGCGGTGTGACCGAGACCTGCGGCATCCAGAGCCTCGTTGAGCTCGCTGACCGCCTCGGACGGCAAGTCGTCGGCGAGGCCGAGATGGACCTCGGCGGTGAGCTCGGGGATGAGGCGGTGCGGGCTGTCGGGTGTTTCGGTGACCACGAAGCCGGGGTGGAATCCGGCGACGGCGGCCACCTGGTCGGGGTGGGCCGCTGCTGTGCGCATCGCGAAGAGGGTGCCGATGCAGTAGCCGATCACGGCAACCGGTCCGGCGCTGACCTCGGGCCGGATGGTGAGGAACCGGAGGTAGGCGTCGGCGTCGCGCCGGGCATGTTCGGTGGTGTGCGCCTCGAGCAAGGGCATCAGCTGCGCGATGACCGCGGGCCGGACCTCTTCTGCGATGTACTCGGGAAGTTCCCCCACCGGTGCCGGGCCTGCCGGTAGTAGAGGTTGGGGACGAGCGCGTAGTAGCCGTGCCCGGCCAGTTCGCGGGCCTTGTCCTCCAACTCGGGCCGCAGGCCGAAGGCGTCCGAGTACAGCAGCACCCCCGGGTGCGGCACGCCATCGTCGGGAAAGGCGGCGAAAGCGTCGGCCTGGCCGTCAGCGGTGGGAATCTGCAGTGTTTTGGTGGGAATAGCGGATCTTCCTTACTAAGTGTTCCTTCGTCAACTTGACGTACCAGGAGAGCACTTGACCCGACGGCACCATCAGGTGGTGCTCCCTGGGCGCATGCGGGGTCCCGATCCCGCGAAAGGCCGAGCCCGGAGGCCGCCGCACGGCGCGTCGCCGCCTCTCGTGGAGACGGCGACGTGCCCGGTTACCGTACGGATCAGACGATGCCCTGGGCCAGCATCGCGTCGGCGACGCGGATGAATCCCGCGATGGACGCTCCGGCGACGTAGTCGTCCGGGTCGCCGGTGTACGCGTTGGCGGTTGCGCGACTGTGGGCGTGGATGTCGCTCATGATGCTCTCGAGCCGGTCCGTCACCTCGTCCCGGCTCCACGCCGCCCGCGCGGCGTTCTGGCTCATCTCCAGCGCCGAGGTCGCGACCCCGCCCGCGTTCGCGGCCTTGCCGGGGCCGAACAGTACCCCGGCCTCGCGGAAGCGGGCCACCGCACCAGGGGTGCAGGGCATGTTGGCGCCCTCCGCGACCGCCAGCACGCCGTTGCGGATCAGCGCGGCGGCGTGGTCCTCGCCCAACTCGTTCTGCGTGGCGCAGGGAAGCACCACATCACAGGGCATGTCGTAGACCGAACCGTATGCGTGGTGTCCGGCGGACGGCCGCTCGGCGGCGTAGGCGCTCAGCCGTTCCCGCCGCACCTCCTTGATCTCACGCAGGAGGGCGACGTCGATGCCGTCCGGATCCACGACGTGGCCGGCGGAGTCCGAGCAGGCGACGACCTTCGCGCCGAGGCGGTGGGCCTGCTCGATCGCATAGATCGCCACATTGCCCGAACCGGACACCACGACGGTGCGGCCTGAAAGGTCCTGCCCGCGGGTGGCGAGCATGTCCCGGGCGAAGAACACGGTGCCGTACCCGGTCGCTTCGGTGCGGCCCTGCGAGCCGCCCCATCCGACGCCCTTCCCCGTCAGCACCCCCGCCTCGTGGCGGTTCACGATCCGCTTGTACTGGCCGAACATGTAGCCGATCTCACGGCCACCCACGCCGATGTCACCGGCCGGCACATCCGTGTGCTCTCCCAGGTGCCGGTACAGCTCGGTGATGAACGACTGGCAGAAGCGCATGACTTCGGCGTCACTGCGTCCGGCGGGGTCGAAGTCCGCGCCGCCCTTGCCGGCCCCGATGCCCTGGCCGGTGAGCGCGTTCTTGAAGATCTGCTCGAAGCCGAGGAACTTGATGACCGACAGATCGACGGTCGGGTGGAAGCGCAGGCCGCCCTTGTACGGACCGAGCGCGCTGGAGAATTCCACGCGGTAGCCGCGGTTCACCTGAATCCGGCCGCGGTCGTCGACCCAGGGCACCCGGAACATGATTTGCCGTTCGGGTTCGCAGAGGCGCTCGAGGATGTGCGCGTCTGCGTACTCGGGATGCCGGTCGAGAACCGGGCCGAGCGTGTGCAGGACCTCCTCGACGGCCTGTTGAAAGACGACTTCGCCTGGGCTGCGACGCTGGACCGCGTCGAGGACGTCGTCCAGATGAGAGGGAACGGCTGAGGGCGAAACGGTGGTCATCATCTTCCTCTGGCGGGTGAGCGGACTTGGTAGGGGAGGAATCGGACGGCACGGTTACGTTGCGTCTGGCCAAGGGGGGAAGGGGCGGAAGTAGAAGTAGTACGCAGTGCCATGCGGCCCACTTGGACGGGATTGCGTGGCGCTGGGATGAGCCGACGGGCGACTCATCAGCGTTGATCCAGATCGACAGTACGGCAATTGGGCCGCACGGCGCTGTCGTTGAGGGGCGATGAACAGCAGGGGAAACGCCACCGTCGCCACCAGCCGATCCGGGCGAGCCGGTCCCGTGTGTGGGTGGGGGGCCGGCTCCTGGCGTCAGCGCGGTTGCGGGGCGATCACTTCGCCTCGGCCAGTCGGACCGCGTCGGGACCGGCCGGGAAGCGCAGTTGGCCGGTCGTGTCGTGCACCGCGCGCCACACCGTCTCGGCGACGTCGCTCTCCTTGGTGAACACGTCCTGGCCCGTGAGGTCGCGCACGGCCTTCCTCGCCCATGGCGCGTACGGAGCCGGGACGCGCCTTGAGTGATGACCACGAGCAGCGTGCCGGACATCGAGGGCGAGGTGGGTCCGCCTGGTCGACCTTCGAGATCAGCACGCCGTCGATGGCAGTGGTCCAGTCCGGGCGGCCGTGCCGGGCCGGCAGAGTGCGGAGCCTTTTTTCGAGGTGCATGCGTCCATTGCAGCACCGTGCGGCAGCAGAGTTCCCGAGCGTACGGGGCTCTTGGCCCAGGGGCGGGTACGGAGCTGCCGCCGGCCGGGCTGTTGTGGGCCCGCCGGTCTTGTCCGGGGCGGAGTACGCGCCGCCCGACGCCCTCATCGGGCCCTGGCTCGTCGACGCGTCTTCTCGCAGGCGGAGAGCGGCGGGCTACTCACTGCCTGGCGTCGGTCCGGCCATCAAGGGCCCTCCACGGTTTTCCATCCCCATGCGGTGAGCATGCCGGCCGACAGCGCGGCGCATTCGTCGGAGTCCAGGTACCGGACCGCCGCGTCGACGGCCGCGTCGTCGATCAGGCCGGTGGCGAGCATCGCCGCCCTGCTGCGCTCCCATGTGTCCGCCCAGAAGCGGCTGATGGGGCTGGCCGGCAGCAGCGGCGGCACATGGATCTCGGCAGCCACGGACACGAGCCCCGCCCCGCGCAGCAGCCGCGGGTACGACGGAACCCAGGAGACATCGGTGCCGATGGTGGCCCGCAGCCCCTGCCACATCGCGCGCATCATCACGGTGTACGGCGTGTCTGGCGTCCGGTCGCTCGTCAGGTCGACGGCGTCACTGAGTACCAGCACACCGCCGGGCGCGACGAGTTCGGCCAAGGCCGTGATCAGGCGTTCGCGCTCGGACAGGTGCATCAGCACGAAGCGCGCGTGGACGAGCCGGAAGCGGCCGGGGGCGAAGTCCGGGCCAGTGACGTCGGCTTCCAGCACGTCGAGCCCGGGCATGAGCCGTGCGCTGAGGAAACGTGTGTCGCGGTCCACGGCGAGCACACGTGACACTCCGGCCTCGCCCAGCAGCCGGCGCGAAACCGTGCCCGTGCCGGCGCCCACGTCGAGGCAGTGCCACTCCGGGCCGACGCCGAGTTCCCGCAGCCGCGCCATGGTGATGTCGTCGTAGGCGAGGGCGCCGAAGTCGATGCGCTCGGCCTCACCGGCCTGTTCAGGACGGAAGACGGCCTCGCCATAGCGGTCGCTGCCTGGCACGTCCCCGTGCGGAGCGGCGGTCACGCCGTGGCCGTGCCCGAGACGCCGTGGGCGTCGTCATTGATGAGCACCAGTGCCCGGTCGGCAAGGCGCTGGAACGGCGGGTCGTAGAGCAGTTTCAAGGCGGACCTCTTCATCTGTGGGTCGGTGCGGCGGCGGCCCCTCCCGAGGTCGCCGCCCCACCGATCTTCTACCGGCGGCCGCCGGCCCCGCCGAGGCGCGCCGGGCCGCTACCCGGACGACTTAGAGCCGTGCCGGCGTCGCCGGAAGCATGGCTCAAGGTGTGCTTCCAGCGACCGACCACCTCAGGGCAGCAGCCGAGGCCGTCGCTTCGCCGGTTGTTGAGCGCCGCGGGCTTGCCTGCGTTCTCCTGACGGATCACTCGCACGTTGGGCAGGCCAAGGGACTCGGCGATCTCCTTCGTGCCGTCGGTGGAGCCGTCGTCCACGACGGTGATCTCGATGATGCCTGCTTCGAGAGCGAGACCGTGACCGACGCACCTCGGGCGCCTGTCCCGCATCACTCAGTTCGACGGGCACCCATGCGGCATCATGCTCCGCATGAGCGACTCTCCCCACCCTCAAGGTGCCGGCGGCAATCTGGCGCACAGCCGGGTGCCGATGACCGGCCGCGATCCCCAAGAACCCGGACGGGTCTCTTCACCGCTGGAGCTGTTGTTCGACCTGACATTTGTGGTCGCGGTAGGAACCGCCTCCTCCCAATTCGCCGAGATGGTCGCCGAGGGGCATCCCGGAGACGCGGTCACCGCGTTTGTGCTGGCGATGTTCGCGATCAGTGTCGCGTGGATCAGCTTCAGCTGGTTCGCGTCGGCGTTCGGCACGGATGACTGGCTCTACCGCGCGCTGACGATGGTGCAGATGATCGGCGTCGTCGTGTTCTCGCTCGGCCTGCCCGCCATGTTCCACTCGGTCGACGAGGGCGAACACCTCGACCTGAGGGTGATGGTGCTCGGGTATGTCGTGATGCGGATCGCGATGGTGCTGCAGTGGTGGCGTGCCGTCCGGGAGTCCCCCACATTCCGGGACGTCGGAATGGCGAACATCCGCTGGACGGTGATCGTCCAAGTCGGCTGGGTCGTCGTCGCGTTCATGCATCTGCCACTCAACGCGGTGTTCGTCGCCTTCATCGTCCTCGGTGCGCTCGAACTGACATTGCCTCTCCTCACCCAGGGCGGTGCGGGCGGAACTCCGTGGCACCCTCACCATGTCGCGGAGCGGTACGGCCTGTTCGCCATCATCGTTCTCGGGGAGGGCGTCGTCGGGACCGTCGCGTCCTCGGGCGAGCTTCTCGGCGGTGTGGACGGAACCCATTGGAGCGGCAACGCGATCGCCGTGGTCGTCGCCGGCGTCGGACTGACCTTCGGCATGTGGTGGGTGTACTTCTCCACCCCCTTCGGCGACATCCTCGTGCACCGACGCAGCCGCGGATACCTCTTCGGCTACGGGCACATCCCGCTCTTCGCCGGCGTGGCCGGCGCCGGAGCCGGCCTCCACGTGGCGGGACTGCACCTGGAGCACCACGCGGAGATCAGTGACGTCGCCGTGGTGCTGTCCCTGGCCGTCCCGGTCGGCCTCTACCTGCTCATGGTGTATCTCCTCCACACGTTGCTGCTGTCCACGGCCGACCCGTTCCACGTGCTGCTGATCTCGCTCACGCTGGCGGTACTGCTCGTGGCGGTGCTCCTGTCTGTGGCCGGCGTCGCCATCGCGGCGTGCCTCCTCATCGTGATGCTGGCCCCCTTCGTCACCGTGGTCGGCTACGAGACGATCGGCCACCGCCACCAGCGCCGGATGCTGGAAGGACTCGACTCGCAGAACCAGTGACAACTGCCCACGGATACAGGAGCGTTGGGCACAGGTGCAGGCTCTGGTGGCCCGCCCGTTGGCCTTCGCCCCTTCCGGCTTCCCACGAGTCCGGCTCGGTCTGCCGGTGATCCCTCGCTGGTACTGTCCAGCCATGCCGCGCCTGGTGGAAGTTCCTGGGTACGTACGCTTCTGGACCGCTTCGGCGGTATCCGCTTTCGGTTCTCAGGTCACGGGGCTGGCCTTGCAGATCCTCACCGCCGTGGCGCTGAGCGCCTCCGCCACTGAGGTCGGCATCGTCAACGCCGCCCGCTGGGTTCCGTATCTGCTCTTCGGACTCGTGGCCGGGGTAGTGGTGGACCGCCGCCGACGCAAGCCGATGATGGTCACCACGGACCTCGGAAGGGCGGTCCTGCTCGGCGCGATACCCGTGCTGTATGCGCTGGACCGGCTCACTATCCCCACGCTGTGCTTGTTCGTCTTCGCGTTCGGGGTGCTGTCACTGCTGTTCGACGCGGCGAACCAGTCGTACGTGCCACAGCTGGTACCAAAAGAACTGCTCAACGCTGGGTACGCCCGTGTGGAGCAGGCGGGCGCGGTGGCCGGCTCGACGGGCCCTCTGATCGGCGGGGTACTGATCAAAATCATGGGGGCGCCGCTGGCCGTGCTGGTGGACGCCGTCACCTATCTGATGTCGGCCTTGTTGCTCGCCTCGGTGAAGGCACCCGACCCCGTCCCCGACGGCGGCGCACGGCGCGGCCTCGGCAGCGAGCTGCGCGAAGGGGTGGCGTGGGTCTACCGGCATCGCACGCTGGCATCCATCGCCCTGACCTCACACGCGATGCTGCTTTTCAACAGCATGGTCAGCACCGTCTTCGTGGTCTTCGCCCTGAACGATCTCAAGATCGGCGAATTCGGCCTGGCGGTCACCTACGCCTTCGCGAGTGTCGGAGCGGTGCTCGGCGGCGCGTTCTCCGCACGCGTGGCCGGCAGGCTGGACGTCGGCCCCACTCTGATCGCCTTCCGCCTGTTCGCCGCGATCGGCTGGCTGCCCCTGGTCCTGGCCGGACGTGGACCGTGGGCGCTTGCCTCCGTGTCGCTCGCCTTCTTCATCGTGTCCCTGGCCATCGGCATCGAGAGCCCGGTGGAGATGAGCTATCGGCAAGCGGTGACACCCGACCGGCTGCGCGGGCGCATGAACGCGACGATCCGCTCGATGAACTGGGGAATGGTAGCCGTGGGGGCACCGCTCGGTGGAGTACTCGCCGACCAGGTCAGCTATCGCTTCGCCCTGTGGACCGGACTGTCCGGAGCAGTCGCCCAGGCGCTCGCGCTGACGGTCTCTCGTACCCGCAGGGCCCGCATCACCGACGAACTCGAATTCCCAGCAGGGGCCTGCACGTGACCAAGAAAGCCCGGGGCCAGCTCGCGTCTGCGCATGCGTCGACGAAGGCGCTGCCATGTGCCAGTACGGCGGCCCCGACACGGCGGAGAAGGCTTTCTGCCACGACCGTGGCCCGCCGAGCCGGTGAATCCGGGTGGACGGCGTGGCCGCGTACAGGACGAAGCGGGGTGGACCGGCCACAGGTGAGGCGCGCCCGCCCTTCACCCGTGGCCGGTCAGCACCGGCTCGTCATTACTCCCCATCGGCGAGCCAGGTGCGGGCGGCGCCCAGCAGGGCCCGTACGCCCAGCTCGATCGTCGGGTCCTGGAGCGGCGCGTACTGCGGCGAGTCGGGGGGCCTCCTTGCGAAGCCGCCGCTGGAGACGCTGGGCTGCCGTGCCTGAACCATCCTCCGTGCTCGGTCAGCCGGTGTGGAGGATCCGAAAGCGATCGGGTTCCGCCGGATCCTGGTCAACCACTTGGACCGACGTCCAGGCCCATTGCCACACGCTGATGCCAGGCGTGCGGGAGAACTTGATCTGCCCGCGGGTGCCTTCGACTGCAACGCGCGGCCAGGATTCGGCAATGCGCGACCGGTCCGCGCCGTGCGCACGCAGCACATCGGCGAGGACAGCGATCGTGTCGTAGCCCTCGAAGGCGACGAAGGAGGGCGCTTCGCCCAGCCGCTCACGGAGTGCCGTCTCGACTCGTACACCGAGGGGGGTGAGGTGCTCCGGCAGGTAGCGCAGGAACGGGATCCCGGCGCCGTCGTCGCCCAGCAGCTTCGCCCATTCTGCGCACTCCGGTTGCCCCGCCGGAGCACCGATCAGCATCTCGGCGAGGCGCTGGTCGTGGCGTACGGACTTGACGATCGACACTGCCGGCTCCGGATGGCCGACCAGAAGAAGCAGGGCTGTTGCGTGATTTTCGACGAGTTCGTCGCACAGCGCCGCGGGGTCGAACTCGCGCATGTCGAGTTCGATGACGGCGCCGCCGCGTGGAGCGAGGTAATCCCGCAGAATGCGGGCCCCGGATGCCCAGTAGACACTCGGCTGGGCTGCCACGGCGATTCGGCTGTGGCCCGCGCCGAGGAGGAAGTCCGCGTATATCTGCCACCCGTGGGACTGCGCCGGCGCGAGGCGCGCGACCCATTCAGTCGGCTGATCGGTGAGCGCGTCGAGAACCGCTGACGAGCAGAGGTAGGGCATGCCGAGGGCGTCGGCCCTGGCAGCAGCGGCGCGAGCGACGACGCTGTGATATTCGCCCGCCAATGCCGCAACGCCCATGCGAGCCAATTCATCCACTGCCGCCGCGGCCTTCTGCGGATCAGCGGCCGTGTCTCGGACCACCAGCTCGAGAGGCCTTCCGACGATTCCCCCGCCGTCATTGACTTCGCGAACGGCCAACTCGAGTCCAGCGAGGAGGTGTTGGCCTGCCTCGACCCAGCCGGGCGGAGTCAGCGGAACGAGAGCGCCGATCCGGACCGCTGATCCGTCAGTCCGCTCCGCTCCAGGCGCCGGTGCCGGCGTATTCATCGGGTTCCTCCGTGGATACTCCGCGCTTCAGGGCGGAGAGGAAACGGGCTCCTGGGGAGCTGGGTAAAGGGCTGTGATGCGCCGTCAGGGCGGATCGCAGTGCGGTGACCGGCAGATTTGGTGTTGAGTCGCCGTCGCCATAGTTTGTGAGCGTGACCACGACGTGTGTGAAGCGGGCGTTCAAGTACCGCTTCTATCCGACCGATGCGCAGGCGGCCGAGCTGTCGCGCACATTCGGATGCGTGCGCAAGGTCTACAACCTCGCGCTTGCCGCCCGCACCGAAGCGTGGGCGCGCCAGGAGCGGGTCAACTACAACGCCACCTCGGCCATGCTGACCGCATGGAAGAGGACCGAGGAACTGGCGTTCCTCAACGACGTGTCGTCGGTGCCGTTGCAGCAGACGTTGCGGCACTTGCAAACGGCGTTCACTCACTTCTTCGCCAAGCGGGCAAGGTATCCGCGCTTCAAGTCGCGGAAGAAGTCCCGCAAGTCCGCCGAGTACACCACCAGCGGCTTCCGCTTCCGTGACGGTGGCCTGACACTGGCGAAGATGAACGAGCCGCTCGACCTCGTGTGGTCGCGCCCGCTCCCCCCGGGAGCGAAGCCGTCCACGGTGACCGTTTCGCAGGATGCGGCGGGACGCTGGTTCGTCTCCCTGCTGTGCGAGGACCCGTCCGTGTCGCCGCTCCCGGCAAGCGATCAGGCAGTCGGCATCGACGTGGGTCTTGACCATCTCCTGACCCTGTCCACCGGCGAGAAGATCGCCAACCCCCGGCACGAACGCAAGGACCGCGCCCGCCTGGCCAAGGCCCAGCAGAACCTCTCCCGAAAGGCCAAGGGCGACGGCGCCAACCGGGCCAAGGCCCGGCGAAAGGTCGCCAGGATCCACGCCCGCATCGCCGACCGGCGCCGCGATCACCTGCACAAACTGACCACTCGGCTCGTGCGCGAAAACCAAACGCTCGTGATCGAGGACCTGACCGTACGCAACATGGTCAAAAACCGGAGCCTTGCCCGCGCCATCAGCGATGCCGCGTGGTCGGACTTCCGGGGCCTGCTGGAGTACAAGGCCGCCTGGTACGGGCGGGAAGTGAGCGCTGTCGACCGCTTCTTCCCCTCCTCCAAGTTGTGCTCCCACTGCGGCACCCTCGCAAAGAACATGCCGCTGCATGTTCGAACCTGGACCTGCGACAGCTGCGGAACGACCCACGACCGGGACACGAACGCAGCGAACAACCTGCTGGCCGCCGGACTGGCGGTGACAGCCTGTGGAGCTGGTGTAAGACCTCAACGGAGAACTCCGGGCGGGCGATCGGCGACGAAGCAGGAAACCCCACGGCGCGAGCCGTAGGAATCCCCTCTCGTTCACGAGGGGGAGAAAGTCAAGAGTTGGCGCCTCCTGAGTGACGATCCGGTGGCACTTTGTCCGGACCGGATCGCAGAGTGCACGTCAGTGGCGCTGAGAGTAGCCGAGCCGAGAACGGCCGGCTTCGGCGACCCATCCGGTGCGCGACCTCCAACGCGCGTTCGCCGCCCCGCGGTCAGGGCCCGGGGCGGCAAGCGTCGGTCGATCGATCCTGTCAGTGGTCGTCGCCGTGTCCGCCGTCGTGGTCGCCACCGGCCTGGTCGTGCGCGCCGTGGTCGTCGCGGCCGACGATCGTCCACGGGCGCATCAGGTCGTCGTCTTCGTGTTCGAGGATGTGGCAGTGCTGGACGTACGTCGCCGGCAGCTCGGTGCCGCTTCCCGGCAGCCCGGCGATCCTTTCCGTCGGGGGGTCGAATTCATTGATGGCGATTCTGGTCACTGTTTCCGGATAGGACTTGAACGTGTCCTTGCGGGACAGTGCTTCGTCCGGGTCCGGCGGAATCGGCGGACCGGTGAGATAGTTCGCCAACACCGGCTTGTCCTCTGGTTTGCGGCCACCGTCGATCCACTTTTCGTATTGGTCCTGGTAGCCGGCCGCGTCGATCGGCTGCCTGTTCAACACCTGGAAGTTGACGAGGTGGACATGCATCGGGTGGCCGTCGTGGTTGGGATTGACGTACTCCCAGATCTCGGTCGATCCCGCCTTGATGAAGTCCTCGGACGGCTCCATGAACGGCACCGCGTTGAACGTCATGGTGCCGAATAGCTGGTGCTGGTAGAGGACCCATTCCCGCCGGCGGGTATGCGCCGTCACCTCGATGGGTGCGGCCTTCGGCAGCTCGAGCTTCATGGGCGGCGTTGTCCTGTCTCCGCCTCCGGACAACGGTTTGGTGACACGGAATTCCATGATTTCCGAGATTTCCGGTCCGTCGCCGCCGGGGAAGTGCACGGGCGCGTTGTAGTTCGTCAGCGTGACCTTCGTGCCCATGGGCAGCTTGCTGAAGTCGACGATCAGGTCGTACCGCTCGGCCGGCGAGATCAGGAAGTTCAGCATGCGCAACGGGGTGCGGAGACCGCCGTCGGTGCCGATCAGCCAGAACGGCAGGACGGGCTGAGGCAGTACGTCCTCGGGAACGTCGAACCTCAGCCGCCAGAAGCGCTCGTTCGAAGCGTTGAGAACGCGCAGCCGGTAGCGTCGTCGCTCGACCTCCAGGAAGGGGTATGCCTTCCCGTTGACGACCGGGGTGTCCTCGCCCTGCTGCAAGGTCATGGTGTAGGCGAGCGAGCCGTCCGGGTGGAAGGTCCGGTCCTGCAGGATGAGGGGGACCTCGAATTCGCCTTGCGGCAGTCCGAGCCGATCGTCGGCGGGGTCATGGATGAAGTAGAGACCGGCAAGGCCCGCGTAGACGTTGACGCTGGTCATCCCCATGCCGTGGTCGTGATACCAGAGCATGCAGGAACGGTCGTGGTTGGTGTAGCCGCAGATCGCCTCGTTGGGTGCGACCCGCTTCGGGTCCAGGGTGGTGTAGGACTCGGCGTGGATGCCGTCCGGGCTGAACGACTGGAGCGGCAGGCCGTCGGACTGCGGCGCCGTGAAACCGCCGTGCTGGTGTACGACGTTCCACACGTTGACGTTCTTGGGGAACGGCTGCATCGGCTTGTAGGGGGGCGGAGGGGTCGGGGTGAGTTGGGGGTCCCCCGAGCGAATCTTATCGATCACGAACTGGAACAGGTGGGTGGTCGGGAGGTGGTTGCGCCACTTGACGAGCGTCGGGTGGTCCCTGGTCACGTTGAGGGTCGGCCCCAGGTAGCCCATGCCGATCGGCTTACGAGGGTCGTGCGGGTTCGCGGCCCAGTAGCCCCACACCTTGGCCCGCCCGAGATCCCGGTGGAAGCGCCACCTGCCTGGCCGCATCGTGATGTCGTAGAAGTCGGCGCCCGGATAGACGGAGGGATCCGAGATGGCTGCCCTCGGGATGGGCAGCGGGTCAACGTACTTCTCCAGCTTCGGGGTGTGCGGAATCGACGGGTCCCCAGCCGCCGATCCGTGACCGTGACCGTCCGCTGCAGACGCCTGCCCTCCTGCCCCCCGTGGAAGCATGGCCGCACCACCCATGGCACCGGCCATGAGGAATCTCCGTCGCCCAACCATCGTCTCCAGCCTTTCGTCGCCTCGCGTGACGATGAATAGATACAGGGCTGGTTCGGAGCGTTGCCGGAGCGCGTCGGTCCGGGCTGAGAATGCCACTCATTGAGCCGATCTCGGCAGGAATTCGGAAGGTATCGGGATTGGAATCGAATTATTACCGCCACCCTGAGCTCGTGTGCTGAGCACTCTGCTGATGCGTCATATTCGGCTGTGGGGCGGGCTGTTGGTCCGAGTCGTCGCCGTTCTTCTGTGCCTCAGTTGCCCAATTTGTGCCCCATTCAATGCTGCTGCCCTATCGGGATACCGGCAGAACGCGATACCTGGGGCATGCCGGGGTCCATGTGTCCGTGCCGGGAGCCTGCCGCGGAGATGAGTGCTCAGCGCCGCGCCGACAGCCTCCGGCTGCTCGACCGCGAGATGCCCGATGGCGCATGCCTCCAGGGTGGCATCGGCGATCCCGTCCGCGAGCTCCCGCGCGTGCTCGAGAGGGGTGGCGGTGTCGAGGGAGCCGCCGACGACGAGAGTGGGAGCGGTGATGCGGGGCAGACCGGGTCGCAGGTCGTAGACGGCGAGTGCGTCCCAGCAGGCCGCGTAGCCGACCGGTTCGTTTTCGGCGAGGTCCCGCAACAGAGCGGGCCCGAGAGGGGTTTCGGCGGTCTTCGGATCGCCGAACCAGCGGCCCGGGCTGGTCACCACCACGGGCCCGGCCCCGTCGCGCCGCACCAGGGCGGCACGCTCCTGCCAAGGCTCCGATGGCCCGAAGTGGGTGGAGGAGCAGACCAGCCCCAGCGAGGCGACACGTTCCGGGTGGTGGACCGCGAGATGGGCCCCGACCGCGCCGCCCAGCGAGATACCGGCGTGCGCGAACGACTCCCAGCCCTGCGCGTCCGTGAGCCTCAACACCTGTGTCGCCAATGCGGCGAGGCTCGCCGTGCCGTCGTGCGGAAGGAGGTCCGCAAGCGAACCCCCGTGCACCGGAAGGTCCCAGCGGAGGAGCGGTGCGACTGCACGAGAGTGGCCAGTTGGCCGTGTGGAGCATGGTGACCAGCACGGTGCGGGCGGCGTGGACGAGGTGTACGCGTAGACCACCCGGTCTTCCGCCGACGCGAGGCGCAAGTGCAGACCATGCTGGGTCGACGACTGCCGTGGGCAGCACCGGAGTTCACCGGATTGCTGGTGTCGCTCTTGGGCCCGCCGAAGCCGAGGGTCTGAGCTCGGGTTGGCGTCCCGGACATCGAGTGGAATGTTTTCCGCCGACGCCGAGAAGTCTGCCACCGTGTGAACGAAGCAACGCCGAACGAGCAGGAGGAGCCGCTCCATGTCCGCGCCTCAGAACGCAGCACGTCCCGCAGGGCCTCCGCCGGCCCGACCCGATGGCCGGTCCGAGAAGCGCGGCGCGCTGCCGGAGCAACAGCGTCAGGTGGAAGCGGAGTTGGTCGAAACAGTCCTGGCCTCGTTCCGTGACACCACGGACCCGCGCCTCAAAGAGCTGATGCAGTCACTGGTCAGGCACCTGCACGGGTTCATCCGTGACGTACGACTGACCGAGGCGGAGTGGCAGCAGGCCGTTGACTTCCTCACCGCGGCCGGGCACATCACCACCGACCGGCGTCAGGAGTTCGTGCTCCTGTCCGACGTGCTCGGGGCCTCCATGCAGACCATCAACATCAACCATGACGCCGCCGGGCACGCAACCGAAGCGACAGTGGTCGGACCGTTCTTCGTGGAGGGCTCCCCGGAGATTCCCATCGGCGGCGACCTGGCGGGGGGAGCCCCAGGAGAGCCCTGCTGGGTCGAGGGCACAGTCACCGACACCGACGGAAACCCGGTCGCCGGAGCCCGGCTCGACGTATGGGAAGCCGACGAGGACGGCCTCTACGACGTGCAGTACGGGCCGGACCGCACGGCGGGCCGGGGGCATCTCTTCACCGATGACCAGGGACGTTACGCGTTCTGGGGACTCACCCCCACCCCGTACGCGATCCCGCACGACGGGCCGGTCGGTGAACTCCTGGAGAAGACCGGACGCTCCCCGCTGCGCGCCTCCCATCTGCACTTCAAGGCGACCGCCCCCGGCCACCGCGCCGTGATCACTCACATCTTCGTCGAAGGCGATCAACTCCTCACGCAGGACGCTGTGTTCGGCGTCAAGGACTCCCTCGTCAAGGGGTTCGACCGGCAGGCACCCGGCACACCGGCCCCCGACGGCCGTACCCTCACCGACTTGAGCTGGACCCGCGTCCGCTTCGACATAGTGCTGCGGCGCGCGTGACGCGACCGTCGGAGCAGGAACCGGCGCAGGAATCGGAGCGAGAAGGAGAACGATCCATGCGATTCGAGCACGAGACGCTGCCGCAGCGCGTTCACTTCGCCTCCGGCGACGCACGCGCAGCCGTGCACGCCGAGGTCGAACGGCTCGGTGGCGCCCGCGTGATGGTCATCGCGACGGTCCGCGAAGCCGAACGGGCCAAGTCCGTCACCGCCGACGCCCCGGTGGTCGTGCACCACGACGACGTGGCGATGCACGTCCCATTCGCCACGGCCGAACGGGCTCGGGCGGCAGCGGCCCGGCACGATGCGGACGTGCTGGTGTGCGTCGGCGGTGGCTCTACGACCGGCCTGGCCAAGGCCGTCGCGCTCACGACGGGGCTGCCGATCGTGGCCGTCCCGACCACGTACGCGGGGTCGGAGGCGACCAGCGTCTGGGGCCTCACCGAGGACGGCCGCAAGACGACCGGCGTGGACGCCCGCGTCCTGCCGCGCGCGATCGTCTACGACGCGATGCTCACCCTCACGCTCCCCGTGCGGATGAGTGTCGCCTCCGGCCTCAACGCCCTTGCCCACTGCGTCGATTCGATGTGGGCACCGCGCACCGACCCGGTCGACCAGGCAATGGCCGGGGAGGGCATCCGCGCGCTCGCTGCCGCACTGCCCGCAGTCGTCGCCGATCCCTCCGGCATCGAGGGCCGCGAGCAGATGCTGTACGGGGCGTACCTGTCGGCGGTCGCGTTCTCGTCGGCGGGGTCGGGCCTGCACCACAAGATCTGCCATGTACTGGGCGGCCGCTTCGACCTGCCGCACGCCCAGACGCACGCCGTCGTCCTGCCGTACGTGCTGGCCTTCAACGCCCCCGCCGCACCGCACGCCGAGCGCAGGATCGCGGAGGCGTTCGGCACGGGCTCGGCGATCGAGGGGCTGCAGTGGCTGCGCCGGGCGGTGGACGCGCCGACCGCGCTACGCGACTACGGCCTCGCCGAGCGGGACATCGACGACGCGGTGCCGGCGATCCTGGAGGCGGCCCCGGCGGACAATCCGCGTCCGGTCACGGCCGACGGCGTACGAGGGTTGCTGCGCGCGGCGTGGGAGGGGGCGGATCCGTCGATGCCGGGTGTCAGTCCCCGTTCGTAGGATCACCGCATGCCTGACGCCTTCACTGTCCTGTGGACCCATGACACCTGCCGCGCCCTGCGCAAGGCCAACCGCGTGGGCGAGCGGCCGCCGGTCGCGTTCAGCGGCATCCATACCTCCCTCCCCTCCTGGTCGGCTGCCCGTGCTGGGGACGAGGTGTTCGCGCTGCATGTCAATCGCGGCGAGGTGTTCGTGGTAAGCCGAATGAAGGTGCTCGACATGGAGCGGAGCGCCTGCTGCGGCACGGCCCCCGCGACGTGGCAGGATCCGGCGTTTCCCGGGCACGGCGACTGGTCCGCGCTCGGAGCGGGCGGCTGTGGTGCCTCCGCGGTGCACGTGGACGCGACGCCCGTCCGCTTCGATATGCCGATCCCGGGCGAACTTCTCACGACGCTCACGTGGCGCAACCGCCGCGGGCAGACCCGCAACCTCAAACACGTGGTGGACGGCCGTCTCGAACGCGCGATCAGCCTCCAAGGGTTCTACCGCCTCGCCCCCGAGTCCGCCGGGGAGTTGGCCCAGGACGTACACAACGCCCGCAATGAGCAGCCCGGGGAATCAGAGGTAAGTCCCGCCCGGAGGTGAAGCCGGCGATGGTGTGGTGTTCGTCCGCCCGGTCGCCGCGCCGGCAAGATGGCAGGCGAGCGTTGTCGCCTATGCGTCCGTTGCCCGTCTACTTTCCGCGGAACGCTCCCGGCGTCATGCCCGTCCGCAGGCGGAAGAACTTGGTGAAATCGCTCGCGTCCGTGAACCCGAGCCGGTCGGTGACCTCCTTCGCTGTCAGGCCGCTGTGCTGCAACAGGCGCTTGGCCTCCAGAAGGACCCGGTCGTCGACGTACTGCTTGGCCGTACGTCCCGTCGCGGCGAGCGTGGCCCGGGTCAGCGTGCGCGGGCTGTAGCCGAGTGCCGCTGCGTAGTCCTCGACGCGCCGGGTCACCGCGTGGTCACGCTCGACGGCCGCATGAAAGCGACGGAACGTCTCCGACGCGGGGGTCGGCCGCGGCGCCGGGCCACGCGCCTGTGCGAGCCGCACCACGAGCACGGACAGCAGTGCGCGCAGCACCTCGGTGTGTGCCTGGAGGGGGAGCGAGGCCATCGCCCCGTACTCGTACACGAGATGGTCGAGCGCCCGGCGAACGCCTTCCGCGTCCGGGCCCTCGAGGAGTGACGGGCGCTGTTCGTACGGGGGATCCATGTGTGCCGCCGAAACGGTCGCCGGCGGCAGGAAGCCGGGCTGGAACAGCACGATCACCCCGTCCGCCGACACCAGGTCGGGCCCGAACCGCTGCACCTGACCCGGCCGGATCCACAGCCACGACCCGGGCCTCAGCTCGTGCTCGACGAAGTCCACCCACATGCGCAGCGGCCGTTCGCGGGCACCGATCAGCTGGTGGAAGGCGGGGCGCAGGGGCGCGTACGGGTCATTGCCGTGGCGCCGCGAGCGTTCGAGCAGGTCGGCGAGTTCCATCACCTCGACCCCGGCCGGTGCGCCCACGGCCGGGGTGTACTCCAGGTCCCTGACATCGGGGCGCCCTGCAGGGTGTCCGCTTTTCCCCATCGATGGTCCCGAGAGTACCGCTGCCGCGTCCAGATCGCTCCGTAGCGTGAAAGCACAGGTCAGCGAAATGTTTGAGGTGGTCCTATGCGGTTGGTCGTGGGAATGACCGGGGCGACGGGTGCCCCTTTCGGTGTCCGCCTGCTGGAGAATCTGCACGAGCTGCCGGACGTGGAGACACATCTCGTCCTGTCCCGCTGGGCGCGCACCACCATCGAGCTGGAGACGGGCCTGTCCGTGGCCGAGGTGTCCGCCCTCGCGGACGTCACGCACCATCCCGAGGACCAGGGCGCCACCATCTCCTCCGGTTCGTTCCACACCGACGGCATGGTGATCGTGCCGTGCTCCATGAAGACCCTCGCCGGGATCAGGACCGGATACGCCGAAGGGCTCGTCGCCCGGGCCGCCGACGTGGTTCTCAAGGAGCGACGCAGGCTCGTCCTCGTCCCGCGCGAGACACCGCTGAGCGAGATCCACCTCCAGAACATGCTCGAACTCGCCCGCATGGGCGTGCAACTGGTGCCGCCCATGCCCGCCTTCTACAACAACCCGCAGACCGTCGACGACATCGTCGACCACGTAGTGGCCCGCATCCTCGACCAGTTCGACCTGCCCGCGCCCGCCGCCCGGCGCTGGGCCGGGATGCGCGCCGCCCGCGCCGCTTCCCGGTCCTTCGGCGACGCCGCCTGAAGTCCCCTTCCCCGTAAAGGAGTTCACCATGGCCTATGACGACTTGCGCAGCTTCCTCGACACCTTGGAGAAGGAGGGGCAGCTGCTGCGCATCACCGACGAGGTGCTGCCCGAGCCGGATCTCGCGGCCGCCGCCAACGCGACGGGTCGCATCGGCGAGAACGCCCCCGCCCTCCACTTCGACAACGTCAAGGGCTTCACCGACGTCCGGATCGCGATGAACGTGCACGGCTCCTGGGCCAACCACGCGCTCGCGCTCGGGCTGCCGAAGAACACGCCGGTCAAGGAGCAGGTGGAGGAGTTCGCGCGGCGCTGGGACGCCTTCCCCGTCGCGCCCGAACGCCGCGAGGACGCCCCCTGGCGCGAGAACACCCAGGAGGGCGAGGACGTCGACCTGTTCTCGGTGCTTCCCCTCTTCCGCCTCAACGACGGAGACGGTGGCTTCTATCTCGACAAGGCCGCCGTCGTCTCCCGCGACCCGGAGGACCCCGACGACTTCGGCAAGCAGAACGTCGGCACGTACCGCATCCAGGTCATCGGCACCAACCGGCTCGCCTTCCAGCCCGTGCCCATGCACGACGTGGCCCAGCACCTGCGCAAGGCCGAGGAGAAGGGTGAAGACCTGCCCATCGCCATCACCCTCGGCAACGACCCCGTGATGGCGATCGTGGCCGGGATGCCGATGGCGTACGACCAGAGCGAGTACGAGATGGCGGGCGCCCTGCGCGGCGCGCCCGCGCCGATCGCCACCGCGCCGCTCACCGGCTTCGACGTGCCCTGGGGGAGCGAGGTCGTCATCGAGGGCGTCATCGAGTCCCGCAAGCGCCAGATCGAGGGCCCCTTCGGCGAGTTCACCGGTCACTACTCGGGGGGCCGCCGTATGCCCGTCATCCGCGTGGACCGCGTCTCGTACCGCACGAACCCGGTCTTCGAGTCCCTCTACCTCGGCATGCCGTGGACCGAGTGCGACTACCTCGTCGGACCCAACACGTGCGTGCCGCTGCTCAAGCAGCTGCGCGCCGAGTTCCCCGAGGTGCAGGCCGTCAACGCCATGTACACGCACGGCCTGATGGTGATCATCTCGACGAAGAAGCGGTACGGAGGCTTCGCCAAGGCCGTCGGCATGCGTGCGATGACCACGCCGCACGGGCTCGGCTACGTGGCCCAGGTGATCCTCGTCGACGAGGACGTCGACCCGTTCAACCTGCCGCAGGTCATGTGGGCCATGTCCGCCAAGGTCAACCCGAAGGACGACGTCGTCGTCATCCCTAACCTGTCGGTCCTGGAACTCGCCCCAGCCGCACAGCCCGCCGGCATCACCAGCAAGATGATCATCGATGCGACGACGCCGGTCGCCCCCGACGTCCGTGGCAACTTCTCCACTCCGGCCAAGGACCTGCCCGAGACCGCCGAGTGGGCCGCCCGCCTGCAGCGCCTCATCGCGGCCCGCGGCTGACCCCACCGATCCTCACCGAAAGGACAACCCCCTTGAACCACCTGCCTGTTGAATGCCCTCGCTGCGCCTTTGCGGAGATCTCCCTGCTGGCCACGTCCCCCGTCCCAGGCGTGTGGGACGTGGTCCAGTGCGGCCGCTGCCTCTACACCTGGCGCACCATCGAACCCGCGCGCCGCACCCAGCGCGACGCCTACCCCGACACCTTCAAGCTGACGGCGGAGGACATCGAGAACGCGATCGAGGTGCCGGCCGTACCGCCACTGCTCAAGTGACGTCCCTGGCATGCCTGTCAGTGCCCCAGAAGTAAGAGCCGACGGACAGGAGCCTGCGACGCCTCTCAGGCCGGACGGCCAGCCGCTCCCTGAGCCAACTTGTCGGCGCTGCCCCTGAGTTGGAGCATGTGCCATGCCGGACTCGTCAGCGAAGAGATTCCAGCGAGAGCTCACCCTGGTCGCTGATCACCTTGACCTCGACATCCTTCGGATTGGAGCCGTCCCAGATCCGGCAGTCGACCTTGTTGCCCACCCTCATCTCGACGGAGACCCGGGCAGGTCACCCCCTGAACGGACGCCTGCTTCCAGCCGCGGACATCCTCGGCCACCTGCCGCTCCAGCGCGTCCTGGTTCAGCACCCGAGGCGGTTCGACGGATATGACGTCCGCGGCCATCACCTTGACCGTCACCGCCACCGCGCAGCAGGCGACGACGGCCGAGGAGATCGCCAGGACGTTACGCGCGAAGTTTCGTTGATCTGCCACGCGGACAGTCCTGTCGATCAGACGAAGGACTGACAAGGCGTCCCGTCCTTGTGCCCAGCGGAGCTGTCCCTGGCTGCCGCGCCGTCATCGACGGGACCTTCGGGCCTGGCTAGCATCGCGACCATGCCATCCGACATGGATCCGTCGATCACGAACCCGCTCGAACAGTTGACGATCGACCAGCTGCGGGCCCGGACCAGCATGAAGTGGACGACCTTTCCGGCCGACGTCCTGCCGCTCTGGGTGGCCGAGATGGACGTGCTCCTCGCCCAGCCGGTCGCGGACAGGGTGCACGAGGCCATCGCGGCCGGGGACACCGGCTACCCGAGCGGCCGGGCCTACGCCTGTGCCCTTCAGTCGTTCGCCGCGGACCGCTGGGGCTGGCGGGGCTTCGAGGCCGAGCAGACCGAGATCGTCCCCGACGTGATGATGGGCATCGTCGAGGCGCTGCGGCTGATCACGTCCTCGGGCGATGCAGTGGTGGTGTGTCCGCCCGTCTACCCGCCGTTCTACGCCTTCGTCACCCACTCCGACAGGAGAGTGATCGAAGCACCGCTCAGCCCCGGTGGCCGACTCGACATGGAGACGCTCAGGTCAGCGTTCGCCTCGGCCCAGCGCGTTGCGGCACGGACCGTCCTGCTGCTGGCCAACCCCCACAACCCCACCGGAACCGTGCACACCAGGGCCGAACTGGTCGCGGTTGCTGCTCTGGCCAGGTCCTTCGGAGTGCGAGTCGTCTCGGACGAGATCCACGCACCCTTGGTCCTGCCCGGTGCCGAGTTCGTCCCCTACCTGACCATCCCCGGCGCCGGCGACGCGTTCGCCCTGCACTCCGCGTCGAAGGCCTGGAATCTCGCCGGCCTGAAGGCGGCACTGCTGGTAGCCGGGCCGAACGCCGTCGACGACCTGCACCGGCTTCCGGAGGAGGTCAGCCATGGTCCCAGCCACGTCGGCATCCTCGCCCACACCGCCGCCTTCGAGGAGGGACGGCCCTGGCTGGACGCGCTGCTGCGTGGTCTCGATGCGAACCGGGCGCTACTCGCGGACCTCATCGCCGAGCGACTTCCCGGGCTCGCCCTGATGTGGCCGGAGGCGACCTATCTCGCCTGGCTCGACTGCCGCACCCTCGGCCTCCGTACGACATCGTCGACCACTGCCACTCCGGTGGTCAGTGACATCGCCGGCCCCGCCCGGCTGTTCCTCGACCAGGCGCGGGTCGCGTTGAGCTCAGGGCACGCGTTCGGCAGCGGGGGCGCCGGGTTCGTACGGATCAACTACGCCACCTCTTCGGCGATCCTTCGCGAAGCGGTGGACCGCATGGCCGCCGCGGTGTCCGGCCTCGAAGCCTCCTGACCAGCCGGGACAAGCTCCGCCACACACGCTTCATCCGGCGCGAGAGCGCCTTCGACTTCGGCTGGCACTATCACGCCGAGTACGAACTCGTGCTGATGACCTGACTTCTTCGCCCCGCCACAATTCCGCGCAGTGCGCACGCTGCTGGAGCGATCCGCTCGCGGCCTCCTGTTCACCGGGACCTCCGACGCCGTGCGTGCTCGGCTCACCGGCCTGCCGGAACTGCACGACAGCGCGGCGGCCACGGTCGCCCTGCTCGACGTCCTGGGCAGTCTCGCCCACCAGGCCGACGACGCCGCCCCGTTGGCCATGCCGGGGTACGCACCCGCTCCCGACACCGAGGCGCGCCGCCGCGTCCGCGTACTGATGGTCGGCGCGCTTGGTGAGGTTGATGGTGAGGTTGCCGCCGTTGTCTGTGGTGACGCGGACGTTGCCGGGCTTGTACCGCCGGCGGATGCCGTCGGTGCGGGAGGACGCGGTGCGTTCCTGGTCGCGGGCTGTCCGCTTGCAGGTGTCGAGGGAGGTTCCGGTGAACTCGGCGCTGAACACGAGTCCTTGTGCCGCGCGTGCCGTGCTGCCGAGGGGCTGGACCCCCACGCGGGGTCGACCAGCGTTGGTGGTGCATCGGCCTGAGCAGGAGCAATGCCGAGCAGGCCCAGCATCATGGCGGCCGCGCGGACTCGGCACACGGTTTCGGAGCGACGCGTTGCACACAGAGGAGCTTCAAAGCTGCTGTGCGATCACATCCTCGATGGAGCCCTCGGGGACCCTCCCCTCGGGAGTCAATTTGTCGATCGCCACGGGCAGCGTTTCGGCGATTTGGTCTGCGGCTTCGATCTCGCTGAGCCCACCTGCCTGAGCGGCTGCTGCGAGCAGGCCCGGAGGAAGTGCCTGGGCGATCTCCGCGCCGCTGACCGGGTCATTCTCTGCGTCACTGATCCATGAGTCGGACTTTGCACCCAGACCGCCGTCCTTGAGCTGGGTGAGCAGCCCGTCGATCGGGCTGCCGCTGCTGTCGCTGCCGACGGAACTGAGCAAGGTACTGAGCATGTTCCCGGTGCCGCTGGACGTGCCTCTTCCCAGCAGCGATCCCAGCAGACTCCCCAGATCTGTACCCGCCATTTCTGTCCCTTTCGTCGTCTGGGCTTGCGTGCCGGCCGTGCGATCGGATCCATCGTGAGGACGGCGGTCTGGAGCTGGCGCAAAGTCGTAGCGCATGTGCGGGATGCGCTCGCTGGACCCGCGCATGATCACTTGCACTACGGGCTTGCGACGCAGCCCGTATCAGCTAAGCAATGCTCATTCACTCCTGCACCTTGACGATGGCCGGTCGGGCTCCATGCCCCGGGGGCGGCGACAGCCGATCGAGCGTCGGCAGGGCCCACGCCTTGTCGCCACCAGGTCGAGCCTTACCGCACCCGCCTATCTGCGACATCAGGGTGCCTCCTTCCCGGGGCTCCTCGTCATCGGTGAGAGCTGCCTCTACCCGACCGGGAACAGTGGCGGGTGGGGGCCTGTTGCCGGGCGCGCGAACGCGGCAGGGCGAGCACGAGCGGGACCACATCCGCCCCTGGGCACGGCTCTGTCACGGTGAGCCGATACTGATCGCGGCCGGTCAGTCGGAATCGCGTGCGATCCCCAGCGCGAGCGCCTGCAGGATGGCCTCAGTGGACGTCTCGGGGTCTGTCTGGTCGTACGCGTCCGCAATCGTCTCGAAAGCCAGCACGAAGCCCTTGATCAAGGCGCTCAGTGGTGCGGAGAGCTGGTTCAGCACGGCAAGACCCACCTCTGCCGCATCTTCGGTGTCGGGGACGAGGAATTGAGTCGGAATGACCTCGCCGAGCAGGTCGGATACGTAGTCTGCGCCGACACCACCGCGTAGGGCCGTGAGCGCTGCGATGGCCTTGAGCTCGATCTCGTTCTCGGTCATGTGCAGAGCGTAGAAGGAAGCGGCGCCCCGCACGCGGGGGGCGTTTCGTACGCGAGCGCGCGAAGGCTGGGTATGTCGGCGTACGACCCACGACGAGTGGGCGCCAGAGGACGCTGCCTGACTGCCGCGGGATGCGGCGCAACACATCCTCGGGCGGCCACGCCTGCCAGTTCCCCACCGTCGGCTTGATGACCAGCACTCCTTGTGACCGGCACTCCCCGCGCCGCGCTGCTTGCCCAAAGAATCGAACATGCGATCTAATTGGTCTTATGCGGAACGCGATCACCGAGGACCTCGTAGAGACACAGCGGGAGTGGGACGCGACCTATCGGCAGTTGGCTGTGCAGCCCGGCCGCACAGCCCTGCGTCGCCGCCTGCTGCACCTGTCCCGGGTGCTGGCCGGAGAGCGGCTGAGTCCCGGGCAGAAGGCGGAGCTGCGGCGACAGGCGCGGGAGGGCCGCTGACCGAGCGGGCGGTGGCGGATCGCCGCGTAGGTGCGGCAGCGAGTAACAGCAACGCCGACCAGCGCGCCCGGCTCGTCGCCGCCATGGCCGAAGTCAACCGGCTGCTGACGGCCGCGACGGTCACGTTGGACGTGGTTGATCCGGAACGCCCGGACGCCCGAGCACTGCCTGCGGTCCTACTTCGCGGAAATGCAGGAACGCTTCGAGACCGGATTCGATCCCGGCGCGGAGTCTGCTGCCCGACGCGGGTGAACTCCGCCCACCGCACGGCCTGTTCCTGGTCGCCCGGCTGCACGGCGAGCCTGTCGGCTGCGCCGGTCTGAAGCTGCCGCCCGGCGCCCAGGCCGAGATCAAACGCATGTGGGTCGATCCCCGCACCCGGGGCCTCGGTCTCGGTCGCCGGTTCCCGGTCGAGCTGGAGGCGCGGGCCGCCCGGTACGGCTGCGACGAACTGCGCCTGGACACCAACAAGGCGCTCACCACCGCGATCAGCCTGTACCACTCCTGCGGATTCCAGGAGGTCGCCGCCATCAACGACGAGCCGTACGCCCACCATTGGTTCGAGAAGCGGATCACCACACGACGGTCGGAATGAGGAGCGTCGACGGCCTGGTGGTCTGCGTGCCGGATGTCGAACATGTCTGGTGGAGCGGGCGCATCTGCGCCGTGTGGACCGCCTGCCCGGCGGCCGGTTGTAGCCTCCGTCTCATGAACTGGCTCCCGGATGACTTCGTCCACCCCGTCCATGTGCCCGTACCTCACACCGCGCTGCACCTGCGGCCGATCCGCGAGGCGGACACCGCGCTCGACTACCCGGCTGTGATGGGCTCCCAGGAACGCCTGTGGGAGATCTTCGGTCCGGCCTGGGAATGGCCCAAGAAGACGATGACCTACGAACAGGACCGCATCGACCTACTGCGCCACGAGAAGGAGATAGCCGCGCACCAGTCCTTCAACTACGCGTTGCTGGACGAGGAAGAGACAGCGGTCCTCGGCTGCGTCTACATCGATCCGCCCGAGCGCACCGGCTCCGACGGCGAGATCTCCTGGTGGGTGGTGGACGACCTCGTCGGCAGCGAGGCGGAGCGCGCGCTCGACGCGCTGGTGCCCGAGTGGATCGCCGCCGACTGGCCCTTCCGGCAGCCTCGTTATCTGGGCCGGGACATCACCTGGCAGGAGTGGCTGTCGCTGCCGCCCGCCGATTGACCATCAGAACCTAGCCAGGGGACGCCCCGCTTTAGCGGGGTGGGGAATGGCTTCTGAGCCCTGTTCTGTCCTTAACTGTGTGCACGGATCTGCTCTGTCCACCTGAACCGTCTTTCCTGCCGCACTAGACCTGCGGCACCTGTATATTGATCGTGTGACTGTGACCAGGAAGGTTCGCCGATTCTCCGGCGGCGTGTACGACCTCGGGCTCCACGTGGTGTGGTGCCCGAAGTACCGCCGTCCGGTCCTCGGCGGCAGGGTCGCGGAACGCCTGGACGAGCTGATCCGGCAGAAGGCAGACGAGCGCGGGTGGGAGATCATCGCTCTTGAGGTGATGCCCGACCACGTGCACCTGTTCGTCAAGCACGACCCCAAATCGTCGGCCTCGTACGTCGCGAACCAGTTCAAGGGCTTCACCTCCCGCATCCTTCGCTCGGAGTTCGCGCACCTGAAGTCGCGGATGCCCACGCTGTGGTCGTCGTCGTACTTCGCAGCCTCGGCCGGCGCGGTATCGGCGGCAACGGTGGAGAAATACATCAACACCCAGTGGGAGCGCCCCTGGAAGAAGGAGAAGGAGGACGCCTCGTGATACGGGCGTACAAGTTCCTTCTTCGCCCCACGGCCGGTCAGGAAGCGTCGTTGCGCGCGATGCTCGCCGCCCACTGTTGCCTCTGCAACGGCGCGCTCCAGGAGCGCCGCGACGCCTACGCGCACTCGTCCCAGACGAAGATCAAGTACGGGGACCAGTCGGCGCAGCTCAAGGACATCCGCACGTTCGACCCGGAGCGTCAGGGACGCTGGTCGTTCTCCAGCCAGCAGTCCACCTTGCGCCGGTTGAACGTGGCGTTCGTCGCGTTCTTCAAGCGGGCGCACCAGCGCAAGGCCGCGCTTGCCCGTGGGGTGCCGAAGGACCTGGCACCGAAGGCCGGGTACCCGCGCTTCAAGGGCGTCGGGCACTTCGACACCGTCACGTTCCCCAAGGACGGCGACGGCTGCCGGTGGGATTCCACCCCTGACGACACCCAGACCCGCGTACGGCTGCAAGGCGTCGGGCATGTCCGCGTGCACCAGCACCGCCCCGTACGGGGCCGGGTGAAGACGCTCAGCGTCAAGCGCGAGGGACGTAACTGGTACGTGGTCATCACCTGCGACCAGGTCCCCGCCGAACCGCTCCCGGCCACCGGGGCGATCGTCGGTATCGACATGGGCATCACCCACTTCCTGACCACGTCGCAGGGCGAGCACGTTCCCAACCCGCGCTTCCTGCGGGCGTCCGCCGATGAGCTGGCAGCCGCTCAACGCGTCCTGGAAACCTTCCCGAAGAAGACCGGACGCCGCACGAAGAAGCACCGGGCCGCCGCCCGGCGGGTGGCGAAGATCCACGCGAAGATCCGGCGGCAGCGTCTCGACCACCACCACAAGCGCGCCCTCGACCTGGTCCGTGACAACGATGTGATCGGGCACGAGGCGCTGAACACGGCGGGCATGACCAAGACGCCCGCACCCAAGCCCGACCCAGACCAAGGCGGCGCGTTCCTCCCGAACGGTGCCGCCGCGAAGGCCGGACTGAACAAGAGCATCCTCGACGCGAGTTGGGGGCTGTTCCTCGCAATCCTGGCGAACAAGGCTGAGAGTGCCGGTCGCCGAGTGATCCCGGTGGACGCCCGCAACACCTCCCGCACCTGCCCACCCTCCGCCGGAGGATGCGGGAACGTCGCCAACGAGAACCGCGTCACCCAAGCGAAGTTCGAGTGCGTCAAGTGCGGGTTCGTAGAGAACGCCGACATCGTGGGCGCACTGAACGTCGAGCACAGGGCCGGGCTGGCCCTCTGCGCGGAGGCTTAGCCACCGACGCAGGAAGCCCGCGACTTTAGTCGTGGGTGGAGTCACTCTGTTGGACATCAGCCGCGTGCGTGGACCGGCCGGGAAACCGCGCCCAGAGCGGTCGGCGCAGAGCGTGCGGCGCTCGTCGCGGCGCAGTCCGGTTACGCCGGGTGGTGCGGGTGGGCCCCGGCGCCGGTCAGGCGGCTGAGAGGGCAGGTGTGGTTCGTCAGGCGTTCCATGCCCGTTGTGCCAGGCGCCGGTGCAACTCGTTGACCGCGGGGACGAGTTCATCGACGGGGCCCTCGACCTCGATCGAGGGAGCGACCTCCTGGATGGTCAGGCTGCGCACGGGCGCCTGGGGGCGGCCCCAATCGGCGAGCCACCCGGACAACTGGTCCGCAGAGGCCACGTACACGATGCGACCCAGCCCGACCCAGGCGTGTGCGGCCGAGCACATCGGGCAGTGCTCACCGGAGGTGTAGACGGTGGCGGCGGCCCGTTCCTGAGGGGTGAGGTTCGCAGCCGCCCAGCGGGCGAGTTCGAACTCGGGGTGGCGGGTGGCGTCGCCGTCGGCCACCCGGTTGCGGTCCTCGGCGCGGACGACTCCGGCATCGTCCACAAGTACCGAGCCGAAGGGCTCGTCCCCGGCTTCCAGCGCTTCGGCCGCCAGCTCGACGCACCGTCGCAGATGGTCCAAGTCGTGGGTGTCCATCAAAGCCCCTCCGGCGCTCGAAACTGATGCGCACGCCATGCTCACACAGGCCTCGGGCCGAGTCCCGCATCGGTGCTGTAGTCGGCGGGTCTGCGGCAGCGCGCGTTGCGGGGCGTGCCGCTGTCGTTCACGACGACCGAGCGGCGGGAGCGGGCGAGCACCAGCGCACCGTTCAGGCCGGCGGCACCGCCGCCGATCACCACGGTGTCGACGATCCCGTGGGTCAGTGCGTCGGTCGCGTACGCGGATGCCGTCACAGTCATGTCCTCGCACCCTTTCGCTCGGGCGTGACCCCAGCCTTTTCCGGGTGACCTCGTAAGCGAACGTAACCCCCACTTGCATGACGGGCATACGATCTTGCCTATGACGCAAAATGATGGCGAGCTGGACAGCCTCGTACGCAAACGGATCCGTGCCCTGCGCGTGGCACAGGGCTGGTCCCTGGAGGAACTGGCCACCCGCGCCAACGTCAGCCAGTCAACGCTCTCCCGCATCGAGAACGGCCAGCGCCGCCTCGCCCTGGACCAGCTGGTCACCCTCGCCCGCGCTCTCGACACATCCCTCGACCAGCTCGTGGAGAACGCCTCCGACGACGTCATCACGAGTCCCATGATCGACGCGGCCCACGGCATGATGCGCTGGCCCGTCAAGGGCGACCCCGGCATGAGCGTCGTGCGCCAGCGCATGACCGACCCACCGCCGGACAACCCCTCACGCATGCGTGCGCACCCTGGCCGGGAATGGCTCGTCGTCCTGTCCGGCACCGCGATTCTCATGCTGGGCCACCGCAGGTTCCGCGTCGAGACCAACCAGGCCGCGGAGTTTCCCACCATGCTCCCGCACGCCATCGGCGCCGAGGGCGGCCCCTGCGAAATCATGGGCATCTTCGACCGCGACGCCCGCCGCGGCCACCAGCGCGACAGCGGCAGCAAAGGCGCCGGCGGCGACTTCGAACCGGGCGGCCGCTGCTCCTGAGCTCATGCCGCGGCAGAAGTTCTGCCGCACACCCGCACACCCGCCCGCCGACACACCCGCCCAGCAGAATGCCGCCGACACCGGCAGTCAGGCAGACACCTTTGACCTGGACGCGGAGGTACTCACCGCGCGCTTCACCGCCATCGCCGGCCCGCAGCACTCGGTGTCGCCACGGCCGGCGACGACACATGGCGACGCCTGACGCGGGTTTGGTGACTGACTGGCAGCGCGTGCACCTCCTGGGTCACTGATGTGGGGCAGGGATTGCAGGGAAGCGGTGCCCGGGCTCCGCGGAGGCAGCAACTGGTAGGACCGGTCGGGGCAGTTCATTCCCTTCAGGTCCGCTGGCGTGAGGCTGTGCCGCTGTGGCGGCCGGAATATCAGGTGAGTGCTCAGAAGGCTGTGTCACCAGCGGATTTGCCCGCCGTGAGGCGCCGGTCGAACCCGGTCGACCGGGTTCGGTGCCGAGATGAGTGGCCGCTCAAGATGACGTGGAGCGGATTGGGAGTAGCGTTTATCACTGAGACCGCAACCCGGGACGCGCCACATCGGCGAAGTCTTCTCGCGGTGGACAGCTCGACTGCTGCTGCGGGGTTTCGCACGAGGAGCCGTACACGGCCGGCACGGCCGGTGGATGGCTACGGCGGGTCTTTCAATTTCCAGAGCGGTGACATTTCGACCGCGCGCCCCGAATCCTTCTTGCGTGCGCGGCCATCAATCTCGCGTTCGGGTGCGCGAGACGATGGAAGGGAGAAAATTCTCATGCGAGCACTTCGCGTGAAGCGCCTCTTCGCGGTGACCGCCACCGGAGTTCTGATGGCGGGTGGCGCCGCGATCGGCACAGCGGGGACGGCCTCGGCCAACACGGGCTCGAACCACCACAACTCCGGCTACAGCGACTGCTACGACCGCGACTGGGGCCGGCACAACTGGAAGTGGAACGACGACGACTGCCGCTACAACGGTCGTCACCACCACCGATACGGTGGCTACGACCGTGGCTACTACAACTACAACGACTACGGTCGCCGTGGTTACAACGACTACGGTCGCGGTGGCTACAACGACTACGGCCGTGGTGACTACGGCGGCGGCTACGGCGGCGGCGACTACGGCGGCGGTGGCGGTGGCTACGGCGGCGGTGGTGGCGGCTACGGCGGCGGCGGTGGCGGTGGCGGTGGCTACGGCGGCGGCGGTGGCGGCGGACGTTGACTGTCTGCCTGCTGAGAGCGCGGTGTGCGGGCCCGGCCAGCGCCGGGGCCGCACACTGCTGCGTTTACTCCCAAACTTGCCCACACAGTGAGAGTGCGGCATCCGCGGGGGTGTCGTAGTCACACACACCCGGTAAGGGCCGGGTGTGTGTGACTACGACGTAGTGGGGGACACGGAATTCGTTCGCTGCCACAGGCGGATGCTTCTACTCTGCGTCGGGTGATGACAGCTGACGACGTGCTGTGCGTTCTAACTCTTTTGCGACGGGCGTACGTTGACGTCTGGATCGGTGGAGGGTGGGGAATCGATGCTCTGCTCGGCGAGCAGACCCGAGACCACCGCGACCTGGACTTGATGCACCGGCAAGACCAGGAAGCCGCCGCGCTGGGAGCCCTTGGTGAGGCGGGCTTCGTGGAGAGTGGGGATTGGAGGCCCATCCGATTCGTCATGGCAGCTGCGGACGGACGGGAGATCGACCTTCACCCGCTGGTCTTTGCCGACGACGGCTCAGCAGTGCAGGCATCTCCCGAACCGCAGCGCCCTTTCAGACGACGCGGTGGCTTTCGCACACCGGCCGGCTCATCGGCGTAATTGCCATGCCCTGGCTCGCCGCCTCGCCGCCCTTCAGTCGGTGGCGTGGCGGGGTGTCTTCCGCGGGATGCAGAAGAGCGCAAGGACGGCGGCCGTCAGGTAAGCGGCCGAACCGATGGCCATGCTGGTCCGCAGCCCGATGGTGAAGTTGCCTGTGGCGGCCAGGAGGGAGCCTCCCAGCGCGACGCCTGTGGCACTGCCGACCTGGCGGGTGGTGTTGAACAGGGCGGAGGCGGTGCCGGAGTACGTGTCAGGGGCGGCCGCCATCACGGTGGTCGTTGACCCGGTGAGGGCGAAGGACGTACCGAAGCCCGCCGCCATCATCGGCGCCACGAGCAGTGCGTAGCTCGGGTTCGGTCCGGCCGCGGCCCAGCCGGCCAGGCCTGCCCCTCCAAGAAGCAAGCCGGTGACCACAAGCGGGCGGTGTCCGGTGCGGCATGCCAGCCGTCCGGACAGGACGGAGGCGAACATCGTCATGGCCACTGCCGGGAAAAGGGCGAACCCGGTGCGCAACGCGGTCAGCCCGCGCTGATGCTGGAAGTACAGGCTGGCGGTGAAGATCATCCCGTAGAAGGCGAAGTTGAACAGCAGGCCGATGATCGCTCCTCCGCTCATCGCGCGGGAGCGCAGCAGCCGCAGGGGCAGCACGGGGGTGCGGGCCAGGTGCTCCCGCAGGCCGAACGCGGCTGCTGCCAGCAGGCACAGGCCGGCCCCCGTCAGGATCAGTGGGTCCGTCCAGCCGCGTCGTCCGGCCTCGTTCAGTACGGCGGTCAGCAGCGCCACCATCGCGATGATCGCGCACTGGGCGGGCCAGTCCACGGGGCGGTTCGTGCGCCGGGCCGAAGGGGGCACGCGGCGCAGCGTGAGCAGCAGGCAGACGCATCCGACGGGCAGGTTGATGAAGAACACCCAGCGCCAGCCCACGGTCGTGACGAGGAGGCCGCCGAGGAGGGGCCCGGCCGAGGCGGCGATGCCGGCCATGGAGCCCCACAGGCCGAAGGCCCGGGAGCGCTCGATGGGGGAGGGATATGCCTGTTGGAGGAGAGCGAGGGAGGCGGGCACGATGAGTGCCGCGCCGACCCCTTCGAGCAGCCGGGCGGCGATCAGATTCCCGGTGCTCTGGGCCAGTCCGCAGCCGGCCGACGCGACGGTGAACACCACCACCCCGGTGCAGAAGATCCGGCGATTGCCCAACCGGTCTCCCAGCGCGCCGCCGGTGAGCAGGAGGCCGGCGAAGATCAGGGTGTAGCTGTTGGTGATCCACTGAATCCCTGTCAGCGAGGCCGACAGTTCCCGCCCCATCACCGGAACGGCGACGTTGATGACGGTCACGTCCAGGATGACCATGAAGTAGCCCGTGCAGACAGCGAGCAGCGGGGCCAGGGAGCGGCCCGAAGCCGCAGACGTGTCCGGTCCATGGGTCTGGGGACCACGGGCACGCACCATGGCAGCACCGTAGATCAGGAACACGCCTCCCTCGGCAGACCTGCGCCGTGTCAAGCCTTTACGGACCGCTGCCCGCATCGAACGGCGAGCAATGTTCCAGGCCTTGGGTGTGTCACCCACCTGGGGACTGCGATCAGCCTTGACTCTGCTGCTGCAGATTGATGCGGGCGGCGTTGCGGATCCGCTTGCTGCGACCTCGGGCGGCGAGGATTTCCAGGGCCCCTGTCGGGCGTGGCCGCACGTGGGGAGGGACGGTTAAGCCATGGTTAAGCCCCGTGGATCGGCTGGCGCGGATCGGGGGCGGCCGGACTCCGGGAGGGCACGGGCGATGAGTCTTGCCGCGGTTCCCGGTCTGTACACCCGACACGCGATCAACCGTACTCGAGGAGAGCATCATGACCGCCACCTACACATTCGACGTCTTCTCCAGCCTCGACGGCTTCGGCGCCGCCAGCGGAAACTGGACCGGCTACTGGGGTAAGCAAGGTCCCGAGCTCCTCGGGCACCGTCTCGCCCTGTACGACGACGAGCAGCGGATGGTCTTCGGGGCCAATACGTATCGGGCGTTCGCGCAGATGCTGGCCTCGAGCACCGAGGAGTCCGAGGTGCGTGACCCATGGGTCACCCGGATGAGGAGCCTGCCGGCGACGGTGGTGTCGACCACGCTGGAAGGGCCCCTCGACTGGCCGGATGCGAACGTCGCCGCCGGTGACGCCGTCGATGTCGTCGCTCGGCTCAAGAAGGAGTCCAAGGTGCCGTTGCGTTCGCACGGCAGTCTGTCGATGAACCGGGCGCTGATGGCCGCCGGCCTGGTCGACCGCGTCCAGGTGACGCTCTTCCCCGTGATCACAGGTCAGACCGGGTTGGACCCGATCTTCCAGGGCGCGGCCGACTTCGACCTCGAGCTGATCGAGCACCGGACCCTCGACGCCGACATCCAAGAACTCATCTACCGGCCCACCCTGCATGTCTGAGCCCATACCCCGCACCTGCACCGGTACTGCACGAAGAGGATGAGGAGGTCGACGCGAACGAGACGACGTGGGACGTCGGCCGGTGCTGTGCGTCGAGCCGTTGGCCGGCACTGGAACACGGCGTTCAGGCCGAGCGCGAAGCGCGCGACGGCGAGCGCCGAGGGGACGGGTGAGGATGTAGGCGATCCAGGAACTGACGTCGAAGAGTCCGCGCCGCTCACCCCGCGGGAAGGCTGATCACGAAGCTCGCGCCCGGGGTGTGCTTCTCGTCGTGGTGCACCTCGCCGCCGACTGAGCGGGCCAGGCGTCGGGACAACGGCAGCCCCAGGCCCGCTCCGTCGTGTCCGTCCCCGGGCCGGGCGCGGCGCCCCGGCTGGAAGAGCTGCGCCGCGAACGACTCCGGCACGCCCGGGCCGTCGTCCGTGACATCGACGAGGACGCCGCCCGCACGTGCGCACGCCCGGATCTCCACCCGGGAGCGTGCGTGTCGCAGCGCATTGTCGAGCAGCGGGCTTGCAATGCGCTCCAGGAGTGCGCCCGGGACCCCGGCTGACAGGCCGGGGTCCCGGACCGTGACGACGATCTCCACGTTCCCGGCTGAATCGGTGCGATCGGCGCGATCGGCGCGATCGGCGAGGCCGCGCAGCATCACGGGCACGTCACTGACGCCCCGTGTGGTGGCCGCGCTGTCGCGGGCGTCGTCGAGGAGGGTGTCGCAGATCATGCGCATGGATCGCGCGGCGTCCGCGATGGCGTCGTGCGTGGTCCGGGTGTCGGCGGCGGAGCGGGGGCGGGCCTGCCACCAGTCCAGCTCGGCGATGATCCGGGCGAGCGGGTTGCGCAGCTCGTGCGACAGCTCCCGCGTGAGCTGTTGCTCGTGCCGCAGCAGTGCGCGAATACGGTCGAGCAGCGAGTCCAACGACCCGCCCAGTTGCGTGAGTTCGGTGGGGCGCTCCACGCTCTCGAAGCGTTCCTCGGAGGCTATTGCGCTCCACTGCGCGGCATGCTCGGTCATGGTGCGCACCGGTCGCAGCGCACGCCCCACCGCCAGCCGGGTCAGTGCGTAGGTGCAGGCCAGCATGACGGCGTCGAGCGCGAGCGAGGCGTAGAGCAGGGCATCGGCAGAACTGCTGTAGGGGGACAGGTCCAGCGCGGTGACCACTGAGGCGTCCTTTTTGCCGTCGGGCACCGGCAGCGAGCACAGACGGACCGGCCCATGGGCCTGCTCGGTGACGCAATGTCGGCCGGTTCTCGTGGCCAATTGGTCGGCGGCGCGGGTCAGTGGCCCGGCAGCGGCGGACGGGGGCTTTTCGAGCAGCCGTCCTCCGTCGTAGATCCACACGTTCGTGTCCAGCAGTTCCTCACCGGGTGTCTCCAGGACGCGCACCCTGGGTCCGCTGGTGTCGACGGTGGCGGCAACGGCGGCGGCCCGCGTGTGGAGCTCGTCGTCGGCCTGGTGCCGGAGGCGGTTGCGGACGACGGTATTGAACGCCGCGGTGAGGATCACCATCAGCAGCGTGGCGGTGGTCAGCGCTACCAGGGCCAGGCGCCCGCGCAGGGTTCGCGGCCAGAACCATGAGACGTACGGCCTCATGACAGGCGGTGTCCGATGCCGCGCGCGGTGGTGACGGTCAGCGCGCTGCCGGCGTCGCGGAGCTTGCGTCGTAGCCGGGTCAGATACTGGTCCAGCGTGTTGTCACTGACGTGGGCCCCCTCGGGCCAGCCGGCCCGGATGAGCTCCCGCCTGCGGACGATGTCGCCGGACGCGGCCATGAGAGCTGCCAGCAGCCGGAACTCGGTGGGAGTGAGGGCGACGCGCGTCCCCCGCACCGTCAGGCTGTGCCCGACCGGGTCCAGGAGCACATCACCGCAGGTCGCGGACTGCGACGAACCGTTGCGTTTGAGGGCCGCCCTCAGCCGTGCGGCCAGCTCCATCGTGTGGAACGGCTTGGGCAGATAGTCGTCGCCACCTGCCGAGAAGCCTGCCAGGCGGTCGGTGAGCCGATGATGGGCGGTCAGGAAGATGACGGGAAAGACGAAGCCACTGGCCCTGATCGCCTGGCAGACGTCCCGGCCGTCCGCGTCGGGCAGCCCGACGTCGAGCACGGCAGCGTCGACGGCGTCCCCCGCCAGGCGCAGGGCGGTCGCGCCGTCCTGCGCGGGCACGGCGTCGAAATCCTCGTCCCGCAGACTCCGTAGCAGCACATCACGCAGTGCGTGATCGTCCTCGACGACCAGGATTCGATGCCTCATGCCTCTCCCTCACCTGCCTTCACGCGACGCCTCCTATGCGGACGCGAAAGGTATCGTCTACAGTCATGTAGACGATAGTGTGGCGAGGATCGTTCCCAAAACCAGCGCGCCGAGCTGACTGCCGTACCTGCAGTACGCGGCGTCTACGGTGAGACATGTGACGCTGAGCGCAGGATCTCTTCTCCCGGTCAACATCACGTTAGGCGTGCTGCTGATCGTGCTTCTCGCGGTGGCGGCGGGGGTTGCCTACTGGTTTCGTCTGTCTCCCGACTCATCGGCCCGGAGGCCGAGGGAGATCCTGGTCGCGGGGGTGCGCGCGGCGGCTCAGCTCGCTGCGGTGTCCGTGGTCATCACCTGGGCAGTCACCACGGCGGCCGGCCTGGTCGCGTTCCTGGCCGTGATGTTCACCGTCGCCGTAGGCACGGCAGGCCGAAGGCTGACCACCAACCGCACCGGGTGGCTGACCGCCGCGCCCATTGCCGCCGGTGTCGTCCCCACGGTGGCCGCATTGCTGCTCACGGGACTGGTTCCCCTCAAGGGACTCGCCCTTGTTCCGATCACCGGCATTCTCATCGGCGGCGCCCTGACGGTGACGGTGCTCTCCGGGCGCCGCGCCCTGGACGAGCTGGAACAGCGCCGAGGCGAGGTCGAGGCGGCGATGGCGCTGGGCTTCCTCGACCGGGATGCGCGCATGGAGATCGCCCGGCCCGCGGCATCGGACGCCCTGCTTCCGGGCCTGGACCAGACGCGTACGGTCGGCCTGGTCACGCTCCCCGGGGCGTTCGTGGGCATGCTGTTGGGCGGTGCGAGTCCGGTGATGGCCGGGGCGGTGCAGCTGTTTGTACTGATCGCCCTCATGGCCGTGCAGGCCATCGCGGTCGCCGTAACCGTCGAACTCATTGCTCGACGGCGCCTGTTCCGCCCTGACACGAAGAGCCCCTGAAATTACGCGACTTCAGGAATCTGGGTCTCGTGCCTCACGATGGTGAGGGCCATGTTGCGCTCGGCACGCAGGCGTTGCGGGAGCTTCATGACGGCGACAGCGACGGCGACGGCCATGGCGATGGCGATGGCGATGTCAGGATCCAGCGCCGAGGTGATCTCGTCGCAGAGCGGCAAGTCAGGGCTGGCGGTGAGAGCGCGGGCATGCAGGGTGTGCTCTGTGTGCTCGCCCACGTCGGAGCGCGGTCATCAACGTAGGTGCGCGAGTTCCAGAAACTCGTGCAAGTCATGAGCGGCTTCCAGCACACAGACGCTGCTTACTCCTACCAGCGCTCCGGCTGCGGCGAGGAGGTGTGCCGGTCTGCGCGGGGGAGGTTCGAGCAGGGCTGCGACTCGGCGGGGGATGATGCCCGGGGCCGGGCTGCGGCCGAGGACCCCCAGGGCCGCTGAGGGCAGGCGTAGCGCGCGGGTTCGTTTGGTGGCCACGGCCGCTCTGGCCACGGTTTCGGCGACTGCGCGCCGGTCGCCGGTGTGGAGTGCGGCGTACTCATCGGCCCACCGCTCGACGGTGTAGGCGACGGAGGCGGCCAGCGGGCGGAGCAGCGGGTTGGCGGCGGCTGAGATCTGGGCGAGCGTGACGAACGCATAGTGATGGTGCTTCAGGTGTGCCCGCTCATGGGCCAGGATGATGTCGTGACCGGTGGGCTCAAGAGCGTCGAGCATGCCGTGGGAGATCACGATCCGGCCGGGCAGTCCTGGCATGGTGTACGCGTCGGCGTGCAGGTCGTCGGTGACGACGACCGACTCCCTCCCGGGGAGGCAGGCCGCTTCGAGAGCGGCTGCCCACAGCGCCCCGGCCCGGCGCACGGTGAGGCGGACGGTGGCCGCAACGGCGAGCGTGAGCAGAACGGCTCCTGCAAGGGCCGCGGGCCAGGCTGCCGGGTCGTCGCGGGCGATCACTGTGGGCGAGTACCCCTCGAGCGCCGCGATCAGCGGGAGACGCACCGATCCCGCCACGGCCAACAGGCCGAGGACCACGGTGCTGGACACGGCCAGGATCAGTCCGGCTGCTGTCAGCAGCCATGTCGCCAGCCGCGGTTCGAGGCGGCGGGCCAGTGGGCCCGCGCTCAAGCCGGCCAGCGCGGGCAGCAGCAGCGGCAAGTAGACGGCCAGGTGCATCGGTACGTTTCTCCGCTACCCGTCGCTGCCCAACAGGCGGCGCAGCAGGTCTTCGTCGTCGTCGGACAGCTCGTCCACGAAATGGGTCAGAACCGAGGCGCGGTCGGTGCCTGCCTCCATCACCTGGTGCATGTGCCTGGCCGTCAGCCCCGACTCGTCAAAGACGGGTTCATAGGCGTAACTGCGGCCCAGCGGCGTTCGTTCGAGTACCCCACGGCTGTGCAGACGGGCGAGCGTGGTGGCCACGGTGGTGTGCGCGGGGGACGCCGTCAGGAGTTCAGCCACGTCCCCGGGCGTCAGGGCGCGTCCGGCCGAGTGCAGCAAGGTGAGGATCTCGGTCTCCAGCGCGCCGTTGGCCCGGCGCCTGCCACCGGTCCCAGATGCCTGTTCCTGAGCATCCAAGGCCGTCCTCCTGCTTTCGTGGTCTACAGTCAGCCGTATCTTCTATTCGCGAATAGAAGATAATGTGTCCCCAGCCCGCCGTCACGTCCCAGGTGCGGTGGACCCTGCTCACAGGATGCCTGATGCCTCCTTCGCCTGCCCACAGCCCTCGGCGCGAGAGCATGCCGTTCTGGCCTGCCGTGTCCGTCCTGGCGGTATGCGGTGTTCTGCTCGGGACCCTGGTTGCCGCGGTCGCGACGCGGGCGTCGCCCTTCGCCCTGGACACGGCCCTGCACGCGTGGATGCTTGGCCACCGTCCGGCCTGGGCACGGCAGTTGGCCATCATCGTGACCGATACGGGCAGTGGAGCGCCGGCCTACGCGCTGGCGGCGCTTGCTGGAACGCTCGCGCAGCGCACCGCGTACTGGCGAGGCGCACTCGCTGGAGTACTCGCTCTGGCCTCGGCGCAACTTCTACGTATGGCGTTGGCCTCGGCACTGGCAAGGCCCAGACCACCGTCCGCGGACTGGGCGGCGAAAGCCGGCGGATGGTCCATGCCTTCCGGGCACACCACGACGTCCATGGTGGTCGCCCTCTTGTTCACCCTCGCCGTACACCGCAGGGTGCATGGCCGGGGGCGGCCGTTCCTGCTCGCTGTCCCCGGGATCTGGGCAACTACCGTGGGCCTCACTCGCATCTACCTAGGCATGCACTGGCCGACCGATGTCGCGGCCGGGTGGCTACTGGCCGGCTGCTGGGCCGCGTCGGCAACACTCCTTGTTCTTCTGTGGCGGCGCCGGGCCGGCCACGCACTCTCGATGGAAAGGCAGCACACGTGAGCGCCATCAGCATCGGACAGGCCGTGATCCTCGGCGTGGTGGAGGGAGTGACGGAGTTTCTGCCCGTCTCCTCCACCGGCCACCTGAAGATCACCGAGGGGCTGATGAACATCCCCGTGGACGACAAGTCAGTCGTCGCGTTCACCGCGGTGATCCAGGTCGGCGCCATCGCCGCAGTACTGCTCTACTTCTTCAAGGACATCGTCCGGATCCTGGGCGCATGGGGACGCGGCCTGCGCCACCGCGACCAGCGCTATCACCACGACTACAAATTCGCCTGGTGGGTCATCTACGCCACCATTCCCGTCGTCATCGTCGGACTGGCCGCCAAACCGCTGATCGAGGGCCCGCTCGCCTCGCTCTGGGTCGTGGCCGGATCGTTGATCGTCGGCAGTGGACTGATGTGGGCCGCCGACCAGATGGGCCGGCACAAGCGCGGCGAGGACGACACCAGCCTGAAGGACGCCATGCTCGTCGGCTCCTCCCAGATCCTGGCCCTCCTCTTCCCCGGCTTCTCGCGGTCCGGCGCCACCATGTCCACCGGGCTCATCCTCGACCTGGACCGCGTCGCCGCCACGCGCCTGTCCTTCTTCCTCGGCATCCCCGCACTCACCGGCGCCGGCCTGTACGAACTCAAGGACGCCGTCGGAGCCGGCGCGGACACTGCGCCCCTCGTCGCGGGGACCGTGGTCTCTTTCATCGTCGCGTACGCATCCATCGCCTGGCTGCTGAAGTACGTCGCGCGGCACAGCTTCAACGCCTTCGTCATCTACCGGGTCATCATCGGCGCCCTCCTGTTCGCCCTCCTCGGCACCGGAGCCCTCAACGCCTGAGCAGGCCACGGCGACGGCGCAGCCGCCGTGGCCGTCCTGCGGACCGAGGTCCTGGCACCGCCCGCGCCAAAGAGCACCTGAACGCATCCTGACTGCCGTGCGGCGCAACGCGCGCCACTCGATTCGCGGGAGCACTATGGGCGGAATGAACAGTTGTCCGGCCCGGCGCATATCGGCGTTCCTTCCCGCCCCTGCTCCTGCGACGGAAGAATGCCGCCCTGAACCCCCGAAGCGCTGCCCGGACCGACAGGACGACCGACTGGCTGCGAAGCCGGCTCGGCCGCGGAGTCGTCCTGTCCTACGCAGTTGCCCTGCTCCTGCCGGGCCCCGGACTGTGGCTGCGCCGAGCTCACCCCCTGCCCCTCGGCGCGGCAGGCCGGCTGTCCTTGGCCACCGCACCGCTGCTGCTCTCTCTGGTGCTCTTCTCGGCCGGACTCCAGGTTCCGGTACGCACGCTGGGGACCCTGTTGCGCCGTCCGATCGCGCTGCTGGCCGGACTCGTTCTGCACCTGGCGATTCCGCTGCTGGCCATCCCCGCCATCGCGTTCCTGCTGCGCCGGACGCCCGACACCGACGGCGGCAGCGGCCTGGTCACCGCGATGATCCTGATCGTTGCCATGCCCGTCGCCGCCGGGTCGACCGTGTGGACCGGCAAGGGAGGCGGCGACCAGCCGACCATGGTCGGGCTCGTCCTCGCGTCCACCCTCCTCAGCCCGCTCACCATTCCTCTGGTCACCAGCGCCCTGGTGCCGCTGCTGGGAGGCGGCTACGCCGACAGACTCACCAGGGCCCTGCACGCCGGCGACGGCGGATTCGCTCTGGCCGGCGTGGTCCTGCCGTGCGCAGCAGGCATCCTGTGCCGCCTGGCACTGCCGGCGCCGTGGCTGCGCCGGGTCGTCGGTATCGGCGTACCCGTTGCCCTGGTCGGCTCACTCCTCCTCACCTACGTCAACGCCTGCGGCGCCCTCGGCTCGTTCCTGGCCCACCCGCGTCCGCTGCTGCTGGCCGCCGCGCTGGCCGTGGCGGCCGGCGTCTGCCTGCTGTCGTTCATGGTCGGCCGCGGAGCCGCACGTCTGCTGGGACTCGACGCTCCCGCGGCATCGTCACTCACGCTCGCGTGCGGCATGAACAACAGCAGCGCGAGCGCGGTCCTGATCACCACGACGCTTCCCGACAAACCGCACCTGCTCCTGCCGGTCCTGGCCTACGGACTGCTGCAGAAGACAGCCGCCGGCCGGGTCGTCCGCAGACAGCGGATACGCGCCGACGGCACGCACCCCATGGCTCACAGCTCCTGACCAGCGGTCGGCCGGGACAGCAACCGCAGAGTCGCCGGGCGCGCACAGTGCCGGGGCGTAGTACCCCGGTACCACTCGCCTGGGCCCCTTCAGCCCCCGGTACCACCGGATCGGGGACATCGCGGTCTTAGCGTTGCGGAGGAGGCGTCAGGCGTGTCCAGCGCCTCAGCCCGAAAAAGAGAGAGAAGCGAATGATCGACGCACAGCAGCTCACCAAGAGGTACGGGGAGAAGACAGCCGTCGACGGTCTGGAGTTCACCGTGAAGCCGGGCACGGTGACCGGCTTCCTGGGACCCAACGGAGCGGGCAAGTCCACGACCATGCGCATGGTCGTCGGGCTCGACGCGCCGACGAGGGGCTCCGTGACGGTGAACGGGCAACGCTACGCCCGCCACCAGGCACCTCTGCAGGAGGTCGGAGCGCTTCTGGAGGCCAAGTCGATCCACCCGGGCCGTTCGGCACGCAACCACCTCCGGGCGCTCGCGCTCACCCACGGCATTCCGCGCCGCCGCGTCGACGAGGTCATCGAACTCGCCGGGCTCGGCACCGTCGCGAAGAAGCGGGCCGGTGCCTTCTCTCTCGGCATGGGGCAGCGGCTCGGCATCGCCGCCGCGCTGCTGGGCGATCCGCAGACGGTGATGCTGGACGAGCCCGTCAACGGTCTGGATCCCGAGGGAGTGCTCTGGATCCGCAATCTGCTGACATCGCTCGCGGCGGAGGGCCGGACGGTCTTCGTCTCCTCGCACCTGATGAGTGAGGTCGCCCTGGTGGCTGACCACCTGATCATCGTCGGCAGGGGACGGCTGCTGGCCGACACGACCGTACGGGACCTCGTCCGCGAGGCGGGGGGTGACACCGTAAAGGTCGCGACGCAGGACCCGACCACGCTGCGGGACGTGCTGTCCGGGCCCGGCGTGGAGGTCACCGGCCGCGTCGGATCCGAGGAACTGCAGGTGACCGGAATGACCGCCCGAGAGATCGGGATGAAGGCGGCCGAGCACGGAATCCCCCTGTTCGAGCTGACTGCGAAGGCGGTGTCGCTGGAGGAAGCCTTCATGGAACTGACCAAGGACGCCGTGGAGTACCACGGTTCCACGACCGGCGCCGACACCTTCGGGAGCACAGCATGAGCACCCTCACGGCAACCCCCGAGACCCCCGAGACCCCCGGAACCGCCCAGGCCACTCGCGGCGGGCCCGTCTACCGGGTGACCGGACGGCGTGTGCTGTCCTCGGAGTGGGCCAAGCTCTGGTCCGTGCGCTCGACCTGGATCACTCTCGGTCTGGGCCTGCTGTTCCTCGTCGCCTTCGGCGTCATCGCCGCGAGCCACTACAAGACCGAGATCGGCTCCGGCCGTCCAATGGAACGTGACTTCGGCTCCGCTACGGCCGTGAGCCTGTCCCTCTTCGGCACGAACTTCGCCCAGCTGGCCCTCGGCGTACTCGGTGTGCTGGTCACGGCGGGCGAGTACTCCACCGGCGTGATCCGCTCGACCCTGGCCGCGGTGCCGCGCCGGCTCCCCGTGCTGTGGTCCAAGGCGGTGGTGTACGGGCTGGTCGCGCTCGTGATCGCCACGGTCGGCGCGTTCGTCGCCTTCCTCGTCGGAAGCCAGATCGTCTCCGGCACGCCCGCTGCCATGGGCCTCGGCCGCGCCGGCGTCGTACGCAGCCTGCTGGGCGCCGGGCTCTACCTCGGTCTGGTCGGTGTGATCGGCACCGCCCTGGGCGCGCTGCTGCGGTCGGTGGCGGGCGGCATCTCGGTCCTGGTCGCCACCCTCATGCTCGTCCCAGGGCTGATCTCCCTGCTGCCCAGTTCGTGGCAGGGCGACATCGACCCGTACCTCCCGAGCAACGCAGGCGAGGCGACGTTCGCCCTGGCGCACGACTCCAGCACCCTGTCGCCGACCGCTGGGCTCCTGGTCTTCCTCGGCTGGACGGCCCTGGCACTGGCCGGGGCGGCGTACCGGCTGGTGCGCAGCGACGTCTGAGCCATTGCCTTCGAATCATGGGCCGGACCCGCATCAAGGCCCGGACCCCGCGAACGCGAGATCCTCGTAGCCATCGGCAAGGGCTGGACCAACGGCGAGATCGCCACCCGCTTCGTCCTGTCGGAGTCCACGGTCAAGACCCATGTCGGCCGCGTTCTGTCCAAGATCGGCGCTCGCGACTGCATCCAGGCGGTGATCTTCGCCTACGACCACGGCCTGGCCCGGCCCCATGGGGGCTGAGCCGATGGGCCGGCGATGCCGTCCGCCCCGTCAGCGTCGACTGTGCTGCCCCCGCAGTTGAGGTGCTCGTCCGGACCGGGGTAGACGGCCCGCGGTCAGTGCCAGGCGGCCATGGAGGCTCCCGGGCGTGCGTCGGAGCGCGTGCTAGCTTCCGCGCATGGAACAACGCGTCAGTCTGATCACCCTGGCTGTTGCCGACCTCGGGCGCTCCCGGGCGTTCTACGAGAGCCTCGGCTGGCGGGGACAAGAGGTCGAAGAGACCGTCTTCTTCCAGGCAGGTGGCCTCGGGCTCGTCCTGTGGGGCCGCGACAAGCTCGCACTCGACTGTGGCCTCGACAGCACTGACGGGACAGGCTTCGGCGGCATCGTCCTGGCGCACAACATGCGCTCCCCGAAGGATGTGGACGCGCTCCTCACCGCGGCACAACAAGTCGGAGGCACCATCACCAAGCCGGCCCAGGCAACGCCCTACGGCGGCTACGCGGGGTGCTTCGCCGACCCTGACGGACACCTGTGGGAGATCGCCCACAACCCGGGCTTCCCCCTGGCCGAAGACGGCACGCTGACCATCCCGGCCTTCGGATCCCCGTAGTGACCTGAACCGACTGCTGTAGTTGGCCCGCTCAGGGCGGTGGTCGTTCGGCGGGGGAGGGCCACTCGGTGCAGCGGCATCGTGTGTGGAGGCATGATTCGCCCGTCCGGTCGGGGCTGCTTCCCCGTTCGAGCCTGTTCAGACCGCGGCCGCGGGGTGGGCTTGACTTCGAGAGCACTCGAATTCGTACCGTGCCCCCATGAGCGACAGCAGCACACCGCAGCACAAGATCGGTTCGGGTTTCGGCGCCCGGAGCTCCGCCGACGATGTCCTCGCGGGTATCGATCTCACGGGTCGGCTCGCCCTGGTGACGGGCGGATACTCGGGCATCGGCGCCGAGACCACCCGCGCACTCGCGAAGGCCGGCGCCCGGGTCGTGGTCCCGGCCCGCCGGGTCGGCGCGGCACAGGAGAACCTGGCCGGCATCGACGGTGTCGAGGTGGAAGAAATGGACCTCGGTGACCTGGACAGCGTGCGCGCCTTCGCCGAACGTTTCCTTGCCACGGGCCGGCCCCTGGACATCGCCATCGACAGCGCAGGGATCATGGCCTGCCCCGAGACCCGCGTCGGGCCGGGCTGGGAGGCCCAGTTCGCCACCAACCACCTGGGCCACTTCGCCCTCATCAACCGTCTTCGGCCGGCGCTGGAGCCGGGTGGCGCCCGCGTTGTCTCGGTCTCCTCGACCGGCCACCACGCCTCCGGTATCCGCTGGGACGACGTTCACTGGCGCCACGGCTACGACAAGTGGGAGGCGTACGGCCAGGCCAAGACGGCGGCTGTTCGCCGTGGAACTCGACCGCCGCGGCCGGGGTTTGGGCGTGCGGGCCTTCTCCCTGCACCCCGGTGGCATCTTGACGCCCCTTCAGCGGCATCTGCCGAGGCAGGAGATGGTCGAGCGGGGCTGGATCGACGAGGACGGCAACCTGCTCCACCCGGAGGCGTTCAAGACGCCGCAGCAGGGCGCGGCCACGCAGGTCTGGGCGGCGACCTCCCCCCAGCTGGACGGCATGGGCGGCGTCTACCTGGAGGACTGCGACATCGCCGAGCCCGCCCCGGCGGACGGCTCCCGGGTCGGCGTCAAGGAGTGGGCCACGGACCCGGAGCAAGCGGCCCGCCTGTGGGCACTGTCCGCCGAACTGACAGGCGTGGACGCGTTCGCCGCCTGAGAGATGCCGTCGCACCATGACGCGAGCGAAGTCAGGACCAACCCCGCTGCAACGCCCGTTGAACCTGTGCCACTGACCGCGGCTCAAAGGCCCCTTCGCATGAGAACGCACATCGTCTCGTGGCTACGGATCGACCCGTCGGGCCCTTCCTCGTCCCAGGCCTCCGGTTTGCGCCCATACGCGACATAGCCCAGGCGTTCGTACAGGGCGCGGGCCCGGGGGTTGCTTTCCTCCACCGCTGGTTCGGCCCTGCGCAGCCCGCGGTCCCGGATCCGCTGTTCGGCAGCGCGCACGAGCAGCGTTCCCAGGCCGCGGGACTGCAGTGCCGGGTGCACGGTGAGCTGCCACAGGAATCCGGACTCCTCGGAGACCCGGAAGTCGATGCCGCCGATCGCCACCGGCAGGTCCTCGGGAGTGCATACAGCCAGGTAGTCCACCTCGCCCAACGCATTTCGCGGAGCCCGCCTGACGTTCCGCCCATGCTCGGCACCACCGCCGAGCACGGGGTCCGGCAGGGTGCCTGGCTGCGGCACAGGACGGTCACACTGGACGGGAGGCGCCGGAATGGGGGCTGTATGAGCCGGAGTTGGCGCGAGCCTTGCTATAGAGGACGCGCGCTCACGCGTGCCGAGCAGGCGGGTGACGCCACGGCCCTGGGGCTGCTGCCGGAAAGGCACGGGGCCGGCACGCGTGCGATGGCACTGTCAGAAATTCGCTGGACATCGCGTAGGCCAGCGGCGAGCGTGAGCGGTATGGAGCAGGCGAAAATCTGGGATGCGGATGTTGCCAAGCGCTACGACACGCCGGGGTCCGGCATGTTCGCGCAAGAGATCCTGGGTCCGACCGTGGACCGCCTCGCCGAGCTCGCAGGGGACGGAGCCGCGCTTGAGTTCGCCATCGGGACCGGCCGCGTAGCCGTCCCGCTCGCCGAGCGAGGGATTCCTGTCACCGGCATCGAATTGTCATTGCCGATGGTGGAGCAACTGCGCACCAAGGCGGACGAAGCAACGATCCCGGTGATCACGGGTGACATGGCGACCACCGTCGTCCCGGGGAAATACACCGTGGTCTATCTCGTCTACAACACGATCTCCAACCTGCTCACCCAGGCTGAGCAGGTCGAGTGCTTCCGAAATGCGGCCCGACACCTCGATCCCGGTGGTCGGTTCGTGATCGAGCTCTGGGTACCTGAGCTGCGCAAGCTCCCGCCGGGCCAGACAGCCATGGTCTGCCAGACCGATGTCGGCTACATCGGTCTGGACACCTATGACGTGCTGCGTCAGCACGTCGTTTCACACCACTTCCGGTTCGACGAGACCACGCAGGCTCAATTGTTCCGCAGCCCTCACCGCTACATCTGGCCGGGGGAACTCGACCTCATGGCCCAGCTGGCTGGATTCGAGCTGGAAAGCAGGCATGCGGACTGGGCGGGCGGCGCCTTCACCGCCGAGTCGCCCTCTCACGTCTCCGTCTACCGCATTCCACCAACGTCGTAGCTGGGGTGGGGGGTTTCGTGTGTGGGCGACTTCCAAGGCCGAGGCATGCAGCGCGTCGGATGAGGCGCTGCGTCCTGTCCGATCAGCTCAGGTCGGACATGTCGAGTACGAAGCGGTAGCGGACGTCGTTTCGGCGAAGGCGGTCGAGGGCCTCGTTCACCTGTGCCGAGGGGAGCAGTTCGATGTCGGCGCCGATGCCCATGTCCGCACAGAAGTCCAGCATGGCGGCGGTCGCAGGACGCCCGCCGCTGCCTGCGGAGCTGAGTTTCTTGCGCCCCACAAGGAGGTCCATGCAGGGTGGTGCGGCTATGCGATGGGTGTGGAGCGGATGGCGGAGATGTCGAACTGCAGCCGGACTTTTTCGCTGACCATGGTGCCGCCTGCCTCGAGGCGTTGGTTGTAGACGAGGCCCCATTGGGTGCGGTCGATGGTGGTGGTGGCGTCGAAGCCGGCTCGTTCGTAGCCGAAGGGGTCGAGGACGGAGCCGAGGTAGTCGAGTTGCAACTCGACGGGCTGGGTGACGCCGCGGATGGTGAGGTCGCCCGTCATGCGGAAGGTCTCTGCGCCTTCGTGGGTGGTGGCGGTGCTGCGGAAGGTCATCTCCGGGTGGCGGCGGGCGTCGAAGAAGTCGGTGCCGATGAGGTGGGCGTCGCGTTGTTCGACGCCGGTGTCGACGCTGGCGACGCGGATGGTGATGTCGGCCCGGGACTGGGCGGGGCGGGCTCCGTCGAAGTACAGGGTGCTGTCGTAGTCGGTGAAGGCGCCGCGGACGGTGGTGACCATGGCGTGGCGTACGGAGAAGCCGATGCGGCTGTGGGGGCGGTCGATGGTCCATTGCCCGGTCAGTGCGCGAAGGGCGGGGTCGAGCGCGGGGCCGGCGGCGGCGTTGGGGAAGGGTGTACGGGGGCCGGCGGCAGGTGTCGGGTCGGTGGTCGCGCTCTGGCGACGGCTGAAGATACCCATGCGGTCGTAGCCCTCCTCGATTTTGATTACTCCGTGTTATCACGGTGTGGGGAGGGGGTGGGCGGGGAGATGGGTGGCCTCGTCCGATATCTCTGCCGCGGCCTGCAAAGATGCACAGGATCAACCCAGGATCGTCATAAGTGTGGAGGTACTGTCCGACGATACGTCGTCACGTAAAGTCACTGCGCGGTTCGGTGGGGTGGCGAGGTCGGCGTTCGTGGCGAACGCGGTGACCGCCCTCGCAGCCCGAACGCGTGAACAGGGGCGGTCTCCTGTAGGGCAGGGGCGGAGTGGTCCGCCCGCCTGGCCACGCAACTGATGCGTATTCGTCGCCGGGGTCTCGCGGGCGGGCGATGAGTGCGGCCGTGGGTCGCGACGGGGTGTCGGCCATTGGGTCGATCGGCTGAGGCGCGGTCGCTGATCAGTGGACGGTCGCTGGTGGGAAGGGCTCTCCGCCACCTGGTGGCGTGGGCGTGGCGTGGGCGACCACGTGGTGCGCGAGAGGGATCAGGCCGAAGTTTCGTCGGTCAGCGACGGCACCGCGCACGGACGGAGGATCATGAGCGAGTCTTCCAAGGTCGCCACCATGGCAAAGGGGAACCGGTCGAGCTGGAGGCAGAGTGCCACGTCATCAGGATGGACTCCCTGACGCACGCCCTCCGCCAGTTCGGCGGCGGCGCGCGACTCGCCGGCGCGGCGGAGGAACTCAGCTGCATCCGTCCCAGCCTCGGTGGCCCTCCGAGCGATGTATTGAGCGCACGCCAGATCTTCATCGGCCTGCCCATCCTCGCCCGTGACCACGAACGTGACGCCGTCACACTCGCGTATCCGCAAGAGCCGGGCCGTTGCCTCCGCCACCACGAAGCTTGCGCACAGCACCAGCGACGCCTCCTTGACCGCAAGGGCGCCGACGGTCCCTGCCGTGGTCTTCTGCACAACGGTCCGTCCGCCGAGGTCAATAGACCGCAGCAGGCCCGGCGAGTTGACGGTGTCGAACCCGGGCGCGGACGGACCGTCTTTGCTCGCCACCCAATCCGGGTGGCGAGCCTTGAGCGCCAGGGCTTCCTCCAGTGACTCGGCAAGAACGATCTTTTCCGCTCCCCGGGCAAAGGCCCAGGCAGCCACCGTGAAAGCGCGCATGACGTCGACCACGACCGCCACGGACGGTGCTTCGACCAGCTCAGAGGTGCCAAGGAAGTGAGCGTCCATCCAGTCATGATCGCGTACGCCCGACCCGAAGCGCTCGGGCAGTGATGCGCATCTCGTCCACGGTCTCGGAAAGCGACAACTCCGGCTGCCCGCGTCGCGAAAGCAGTGCGCAACGACATGGGCCCCACCGAGCCCTGACTCGTCACCAGGGCCGCCCCATCGGGCATGCCCGTCACCACCCGCCGGAGATCCACACGCGACGCATCCGTGCAACGCCATCTCCTCTGCCGCCATAGAGGAGGGGAGAGGCTCCTGCAGCCCTGAGTCTTGCTGAGTATTAAGACGTCAAACCCGTTGCGCGAGACGGTATTTCGTGACCCTTTCAAGTGGCCGACACGGTCGGATTCATGGAGTGGAATTCTCAGTCAGCCGAAAAACTTGCGGCTGCCTTGCGTGCCGGTGAAGTGACCTCGGTGGAACTGACCGACGAGGCGATCACCCGTATCGAGCGGGACGACAAGGCGATCAACGCAATCTGTGTGCCGGACTTCGACCGTGCGCGGGCCGCCGCGCGCGGTGCCGACCAGGCGCGCGCCCGCGGTGAGGACCGGCCGCTGCTCGGCATCCCGGTGACGGTCAAAGAGTCCTACAACATGGCCGGGCTGCCCACGACTTGGGGCATGCCGCTGCACAGGGACTACATGCCGGCCGAGGAAGCGGTGCAGGTGTCGCGGCTCAAGTCCGCGGGCGCGGTCGTGCTCGGTAAGACCAACGTGCCCTTGGGACTGCAAGATGTGCAGAGCTTCAACGAGATCCACGGCACCACCAACAACCCGTGGGATCACGCTCGCACGCCGGGTGGATCCTCCGGCGGATCAGCGGCGGCCCTGGCGTCCGGATTCGGCGCGCTGTCCATCGGCTCCGACCTCGCCGGTTCGTTGCGTACCCCCGCACATTTCTGCGGTGTCTACGCGCACAAGCCGACGCTCGGGCTGGCGGCGAACCGCGGTATGGTCCCGCCGTCCGCGCCGGCATTGCCGGCCGACCTTGACCTCGCCGTCGTCGGTCCGATGGCGCGCACGGCCCGCGACCTCGCCCTCCTGCTCGACGTCATGGCCGGACCGGACCCGCTGACGCTCGGTGTGGCGCACGACTTGGCCCTGCCGCCCGCGCGCCACGAGCGGCTCTGCGACTTCCGGGTCCTGATCCTCGACAATCATCCACTCATACCGACCGGGTCCGCTGTGCGGGCGGGCGTGAACCGGGTGGCCGCCGCGCTGGTCGACGGCGGTGCCCGCGTCGAACGGCACAGTCCGCTGCTTCCCGATCTGACCGAAGCCGCGATGCTGTACACGCAGTTGCTGTTCTCGAGCTCCGTTGCACGTTTTCCCGTCGAAGGGTACGAGCAGCTGCGGACCCGCGCCGCCGGACTGAGCGCAGACGACCAGAGTCTTGAAGCGGCGCGGCTGCGCGGCATGGTGCTCAGCCACCGCGACTGGATCGAGGTGAACAGCCGTCGCGAGCTCCACCGCCACGGCTGGCGGCAGCTCTTCGCCGGGTTCGACGCCGTGGTGTGTCCCATCACGCCGACTCCCGCGTTCCCGCACGACCACAACCCCGATCCGAGAGAACGCCGGATCGACATCGACGGCGTCGAGTATCCGTACTTCGACCAACTCGTCTGGGCCGGTCTGCCCACCATGCCCGGTCTACCCGCCACCGCCATACCGGCGGGCCGGTCTCCCGAGGGTCTCCCGGTGGGAGTGCAGCTCATCGGTCCGATGTACGAGGACCGCACCCCGCTGCGACTGGCCGAACTGCTCGAGCAGCAGATAGGCGGCTTCCAGACACCGGCATAGGGCGTATTGCCAGGGCGTCCGTCGAGGGCGCGTTGCGGATCACGACGAGATTCTCCGCATGCGCACACAAGCGGCTTCGAGCCCGGTCTGGTGAAGGGGGTCTGGCGTTGGGGCCTTCGGTTGAAGCTGCACCACACATGCTCCCGGAACCCGGCCGCCATCGGCTTACTGCCGGATGCCCCACGCTCGACCGTGTCGTGAGGGGCCGGACGCAGGTGGCGGGGCGAGGCAGGTGGGGTGAGGATGGCGCCGAAGGGAGTCCCAGGAAGGCGGTGTGCGCATGGCGGAAGAAGCCGGTGGGCCGGTGGCTGCGGCGTACCTCTACGGCTTCCCGGTGTTCTTCTGCCTGGAGCAGGTCGCGCGGACCACCCGCGAGGGGATCTCGGCGCCGCCCGCCGCCCCGTTCAATGCCTTCAGCCACGCCATCGCGCCGGCCGGACCGTGGGACGCCTTCGTCAGCGTCAACAACGACACGATCTACTCCTCGGCACAGCTGGACCTCAGCGGCGGTCCGCCGCTGCTGCGGCTCCGTGACACGGCCGGGCGTTACCACGTGATGCAGTTCGTCGACACCTGGACCGACAACTTCGCCTACCTCGGCCACCGTGTCACCGGAACCGGAGCAGGCACCTTCCTGCCCATCCCGCGTGAGTACCCACCGCGCCCGGAAGCCCTCGACGGCACGTGCACCCTGCCGCCTCTCAACACCGCTCAACCCGCCTGAAACAGTCGGACAGGAGGGACGTACGTGGTTGACGCCGACCCCCACCTCGGCACGGCAGCATCGGACTCGGCCGTGCTGGAAGCATTGTTCACCCAGGCACCGCTCGGCCTCTTCCTTCTCGACGAACAGCTGCGGGTGCGTCGCTACAACACATCGCCCCGTGGCCTGCGTGGCATCTCCACCGAGCGGGTAATGGGGCGGACGTTCGGAGAGGTCAGTTCGGGCCTCGACACCACGGAGCTCGCCGTCCTCGCTCGGGAAACCCTCCGCACGGGTCAGTCCGTGCTACGGCACACCCTGAAGGGCACGTCGGCCACCCGACCGGACGAGGACTTGACGGTCTCGGTGTCCGTGTACCAGGTGGACGACGCGGCCGACGGGCAGCCCGGTGTGCTCCTAGTGGTCGAGGACGTGACCGAACGTGAGGCGGCCCGAGCGCGGCTCGATCTCCTGTACGACTCTCGCCGGACCGTCGGCACGACGCTTGATGCGACGACGACCGCCCGCGAACTGGCGAGCGCGCTGGTGCCGGCCCTCGCCGACGCCGCGACCGTGCACATCCTGGATGCGGTACTGCGCGGTGAGCCTCGCCGTCGGGGACCGGTCGACACCGGACAGCCTCTGAGCCGGGCGGCGTTCCTGAACGGGCCCGGCACACACGCCGACGAAAGGGACACGATCCTTGGGACGCTGCCCCTGGCCTCCCCCCTCACACGGAGCCTCGAGGACGCCAAGCCCCGCCTGATCACGCACCTGGACGCCGAGGGGGTCTGGTCACCCGAGCTGTCCGAGCACGCCCACGCACTTGCCGCCGCGGGCGTCCACTCGTTGATGGCCGTGCCCCTCGTCGTACCGCATGCTGTGCTCGGTGTCGTCACGCTCTACCGCTCGGAGCGACCCCAGCCGTACACACGGCAGGATCTCGATCTGGCGGTGCAGGTCGCCTCCCGGGCTGCCCTCGGCGTCGACCACGCGTCGAGCTACGCACGGGAGCGGAACACGGCAACGGCCCTCCAGCGGCATTTGCTGCCGAGCCGTACGCCGGAGCTGACAACCGTCGAGACGGCGCATCTGTACCTGCCCGTGAGGGCGGGCGGGGACTGGTTCGACGTGATCGAACTGTCCGGAGCGCGGGTCGGACTCGTCGTCGGCGACGTCGTCGGACACGGGATCGAGGTCGCGGCCATGATGGGGCGCCTCCGTACCGCCCTGCGCACGCTCGCCGAACTCGACCTGGAGCCGGACGAGTTGCTGACCCATCTCGACGAGATCGCTGCCCGGCTCGCCAGTGAGAACGGCGACGTCAACAGGTTGGGCCACGATGACGGCATCTCTACCGGCGGACGGGTCGCCACCTGCGTGTACGCCGTATACGACCCGGTGAAGCGCCGTCTGACCCTCGCCTCCGCCGGGCACCCCGCCCCGCTGATCGTCTCGCCGGCCGGAGAGGTCACCACTGTGGAGGCCGACGCCGGCGCCGCGCTCGGCACGGCCCACAGCACGTACGAGACAGCCACGTACGACCTCGACGACGGCGCCGTCCTCTGCATGTACACCGACGGACTGCTCGCGGGCAGTGACGAGGCGGCGGACATGCTCCGGCGGGTTCTCGCCCACCAGGACCGTGCGCTGCCCGAGACGGCCGACGCGATCGCCTACGCCCTGGCCGACGAGCAGGCCGAGGACGACGCCATGCTGCTCCTCGCACGCGCCCACGGTCTCGCCGATGACCAGGTGGCTCAGTGGGACCTGCCGTCCGACCCGTCGGTGGTCGCCACGGCGAGGTCCCTGGCCGAACGGCAGCTGGCTGCCTGGGGGCTGGAGGACATCGCGTTCGAAACCGAACTGATCATCAGCGAACTGGTGACGAACGCCATCCGGTACGGCGAGGGCCCGGTGCGTCTTCGGCTCATCCGTGACCGGCACCTGACGTGCGAGGTCACCGACGGAGCCAGTACCTCGCCTCACATGCGCCGTGCCCACGCCACCGACGAGGGCGGTCGCGGGCTGTATCTCGTGATGACCATGAGCCACCGCTGGGGCACGCGCTACGCCGCACGAGGCAAGACGGTCTGGGCGCAGCAAACCCTTCCCGCCCGGACCGACGACGGCGCTCGATCGACACAGTGAAGCAGCCGACCGCCATGCAGCGCCGCACGGCCTGGACGAGAACGTCCGGCAGGTCGAGCGGGCCGGCGCCGAGCCGGGCGCGAGCCTCAACGGCGTTCTGGGCGTGGTCACTTGGCACCTGACCCGCTCGACGGCATTCGTCGACCTGCTGCGCGTGCGGGGGGGGACGGCGAGCAGGCCCGCGCGCTGGCCGAGCGCGTCCGCACGGTCCTGGCCCGGTGCCTGCCCGCCGGGCATCGTCTGTCCGCCGACGTCATGCTCGCCGTCGCGATGGTCTCCGGCGCCGTCGCCGGCCCCACCCCGGCGGAACGAGAGCGCGTCGCCCTTGCGGCTTGGCAACTGCTCGGCGTCGAGGTGGGGCCATTGCGGCCCTGCGAGGCGGTCGTGGACGTGTCAGGGAACCTGCCCGTGACCGGCCGGGGCGGGGTTCAGCTTCTGCACGCGTGGGCTCAGCAGGGCCCACGTACTCTGCACGGCTTCACCAGCAACGGGTTCCCGAACCTGATCCAGATGGGCTCGCTGCAGAACGCCAGCAGCGTGAACTTCACGCACATCCTGGACGAACAGGCCGTGCACGCCGCCGCCCTGGTCAACGCCGCGCAGGAGAAGAGCGCCGTCGTGGAGCCGACCCCCGATGCCGGGGCCGCGTGGATCGACGTCTGCGCCAAGGGCGCCCCCGACCATGAGTGGTTCCACGCCGAGTGCACCCCCGGCTACTACAACCGCGAGGGCCGCGGGCGCCCCAACGGTCCCACGGCCTACCCGCACGGAGCCGTCGCTTTCCATGACCTCCTGCGCCGCTGGCGTGAGCAGAACATCACCGAGGCCCTCCAGGCCAAGGCCACCGCCTCGATCTGATGCGTCGACCGGTAGGCGGCGGCACCCCTATTGCCGGGTTCTGCAGGGTGGGTTTTGGCCTTGCCTGTGTAGTGGTTGGCGGTGGGAAGGCCGGGTACTCGGGGTGCACGTGAAGGATGGTGAGACAGAGAGTCGCCCGGCGGCGTACGTGGTGCTCCCCGATTCCGGTGAGGAGGCCATGCCAGGCGGTATCCAAGGCCTCCGTAACCCAGGATGGGGAGGAGAATTCAAACGATGGCGCGGATTTTCGTTGATGGCGATGACTTGGTCGTGCATCTGTCATGGCGGGAAAGGGCAGCCGCCCGCCACGGCAATGTGCGCACGCCGCTGACCGCGGTGATCCGGGTGACCGTCGAACCCGACTGGTGGAGGGCTCTGCGCGGTGTCCCCCATAGAGGCGTATGGATCCCAGGGACCTGGTGTATCGGCACGCGCAGCCACCAAGCCGGGATGGATTTCGTGGCCATACGGTCCGGCAGGCCGGTCGTGTGTGTCGAACTGCGGACCTCTTCCCCTTCTCCCTTCAGCCTCCTCGGCGTCTCTGTTCCCACCCCCGCGGAAGCCACCGACACAGCACAGTCGATCTGCGGAAAGGCACCAGAGATCGACACATCCACGCCTTGGCGGCAGCCGCTTCCAGTCCCCGGGGAGAACTCGGCCTGAGCAGCCGACGACCGGTGGCCGAAGAGGCGTCACCGACGAGCTTGGGGTCGGATGGGCGTTTGTCGTCCGGAACCACACGCCGGGGCCGCGGTGGTGTGTTGCCGAACCTGGAAGCGGGGACTGAGGCGACCGCTCACCGGGAGCCGGTCTTGCGGCCCACGCCCCCGTAGAACCCGATCCCCTCGGACCCGGCGGGCGGTGGGATGTCCGGGCGCCAGAACGGGGCCTGGGCCAGGCCGGGTTCGACCAGTTCGAAGCCGGTGAAGAAGCGCTCGACCGCGGCGCGGGACCGCAGGTTCAAGGTGGCCGTGGCCTTGCTGTAGACGGCCTGAGCCGCACTGCGGTCGGCGAAGTCGCCCGTGGCGTGGGAGAGGACGAGGAAGCTGCCGGGTGCCAGGGCGTCGCGCAAGGTGGCGACGATCCGCTCGGGCTCGTCCGCGTCGGTGAGGAAGTGCAGGACGGCGACGAGAAGCAGGGCGACCGGCTCGTCGAAGTCGATGACCTGACGGACGTCCGGGTGGTCGACGACGGAGCGCGGGTCGCGGAGGTCGGCCAGGGCGATGCCGGTGGCGCTGGAGCCACTCAGCAGGGCGCCCGCGTGCGCGCTCACGATCGGATCGTTGTCGACGTACGCGACCCGCACGTCGGGCGCGACGGCGTGCGCGGTCTCGTGCACGGTCGGCGACGTGGGCAGGCCCGTGCCGATGTCGAGGATCTGGCGGACGCCGCTGCCCACGACGTGCCGGACGGCGCGCCCCAGGAAGGCGCGGTTGGCCCGCAGGCCGATGCGCACCTCGGGCGCGGCGGCGGCGAGTTCGTCACCGGCCCGCTGGTCCACCTCGTAGTGGTCCTTGCCGCCGAGCAAGTAGTCGTAGATCCGGGCGGGATGCGGTGTGCTGGTGTCGATCTTCCCGGCGTGGAAGCCGTCCTGTCTCACGCTGAGCCCCTCCCGGCCTCGATGATCCCCCAGCCTGCCATATCAACCGCCGTGCAGCTGACGGTAGTTGCTCTGGTCGTCGCACCATGCGTCGCATACTGCGTTCCCACAAGCTCGAACGCATGGAGCTGGTCATATCCAGCGGCCTGGCCGTCCGCGGTCGCCTCGTCCACGCTCCGACCGTCCGGAGGGCCCGGTCCCCAGCCACCGCGCCGTGCTCGACGCCGTCAGGGCGCAGGATCCCGACGCGGCCGAGTCGGCCATGCGCACCCTGCTCGATCAGGCCGTCCGGGACCTGGCCAAGGTCCGGGGCGGGCACGGCCCCGGCCTGGACTGAGCGGACGGCCCCGCGGTCTACGTGGAACCCCGAGCGGACGTTGGCGGTCTGGGTGGCGTCGGCGTTCGGGACCGGCTGGTCCGGGCCAGCCGGTCTGCACGAACTCGACGATCCGAACTCCGTCGCCCACTGAGACCGGCCCCACGGCGACTGGCATCGTCCTGGCGGAGGCTCGCACCACCGTCCCGCGCGGCCATACGGGATTAACCAGCACGAGCCTGTGGATCGCCCCTGAAGCGGGTCGGTACGCCGTCCCTCCGACCAGCTGCGTGCACCCCACCCGCGAGGACCGCGGTTTCGCGGCACTGGGGCGGGCGTTCCACACCACGGCTGCCGACATCGCACACCCTCAGCCGGTGCAGCCCATGTTCGATGCCGGTCCCAAATGGCTGTTCTTATGTCATATTGCGCACATGCCCCCAACGAAAGGGTTGTAATGAAGTTCGCAGTCATCGGTGGTACCGGACTGATCGGTTCGCAGGTCGTCAAGGATCTGAACGCCGCCGGGCACCAGGCGGTACCGCACTCGAAGTCCACCGGAGTCGACGTCATCACCGGCCAGGGACTCGACGAGGCGGTGGCCGGAGCCGACGTCGTCGTCAACCTGACGAACTCCCCGACCTTCGACGAAGCCTCCCCGGCCTTCTTCCAGACCTCCATGGACAACCTTCTGGCCGCGGCCGACAAGGGCGGCGTCGGCCACTTCGTCATTCTCTCGATCGTCGGCACGGACCAGGTGCCGGAGCTGGACTACTACCGGGCCAAGACGCTCCAGGAGCACATCCTCGCGAACGGACCGGTCCCCTTCTCGATCGTCCGGGCGACGCAGTTCATGGAGTTCATGGACGCCGTCATGTCCTGGACCACCGACGGCGACATCGTCCGGCTGCCCGCCACGCCGATCCAGCCGATCGCCTCGAAGGACGTGGCCGCTGCGGTGGCGGAGGTCGCCGCGGGCGCCCCGCTGAACGGCATCCGCAACATCGGCGGCCCCGAGATCTTCAACCTGGACGAGCTGGGCCGGATCACTCTGTCCCACAAGGGCGACAGCCGTACCGTCGTCACCGACCCCACCGCCGGCATGTTCGCCGTCGTCAGCGGCGACGTCCTCACCGACAAGAACGCGCACCTCGCCCCCACCCGCTACACCGACTGGCTCTCCTGACTCGCTACCTGCGGGGGCTGTTCCGGCCCGGCACCGTCAAGCGGGCCGCGGTCGGTGGCAGCGCGGCGGTGCACGCCACCGCTGTCAAGGGCGGCCCCGCGCCGCTGATCACGCCGGCGAGCGCGTCGTCGGCGTGATCTGCCTCCACGCGACCCCTGATGGCGTCGGGGCGCTCCACATCCAGGTCAGCCCCGATAAAATGGAACGCTTCACCAGCCGGTGGGCGGCCGGCGGCGCCCACCGCCCGCTCACGGAGATCTGGCGACCCACGGCACAGGCAATACCTGGCAGAATCCTGTTCCACGAGCCGGGCCGGTACCCCGTCGCCTGACTCAGCCACAGATCACAGCGCCATGATGGGCTGCCCGAGGCGGCCACCCCGCAGGAGGTCCGCAATGGCGACGCTGCTGTCCGTCAACACAGGTATGCCCGAGGACGTGTCCTGGCAGGGCAGGACGGTCCACACCGGAGCCTGGAAGGCCCCCGTCCAAGGCCCCCGCATGGTCCGGCGGCTGAACGTCGACGGAGACGGTCAAGGAGACCTGGCTGGGCACGGCGGCGAAATTCGAGCCGTCCTCGTCTACCAGCTGCAGTCCTACCAGTACTGGCAGAAGCGCCTCGGCCGCGACGACCTGACCTTCGGGATCTTCGGGGAGAACTTCACCGTCGACGGTCTGCTCGACGACGAAGTATGCATCGGCGACCGGTACCGGATCGGCGAAGCAGAATTCGAAGTCACCCAGCCCCGCGTCACCTGCTATCGCGTCGGCATGCGTCTGGGCGAACCCACCATGGCCTCCCTCCTGGTCGCCCACCACCGCCCCGGCTTCTACCTGCGCGTGATCAACGAAGGACGCGTCCAGGCCGGCGATGACATCACCCAGACGCGCAAGGGCCCCGAAGAACTCAGCGTCGCCGACACCGACGCACTGCTCTACCTCCCCGACCGCGACCCCGCCAAGCTGCGCAAAGCACTGAACATCCCCGCACTCAGCCCCGGCTGGCAGCAGTCCTTCCGTGAACTCGCCGCCGCCCAGCAGCCCCAGCAGGAACCGGGATGGCCGGGCGAACGCGTCAGCACCCAGCAACCCAGAGAAGAACCGGCATGGCCCGGCTTCAAGACCATGCGCGTCGCCCGTGTCGTCCCCGAGACTCCCACCATCTCGTCGATCTACCTCACCACCACCGACGGCACCCCCCTACCCGAGGCACGCCCAGGCCAGTACCTCTCCATCCGCCTCACCGTCGGCGAAGCCGCCCCCGCAGTGCGCAGCTACTCCCTGTCCTGCGCGCCCACAGTCGGCACCTACCGCATCAGCGTCAAGCGCGAGCCCCACGGGAAAGTCAGCAGCTACATCCATGCCACGCTCCACCCCGGTGACCTCGTGGACATCGCCAGCCCCCGCGGAACCTTCGTACTCGAAAAAGGCACCCGCCCGATCGTTCTCCTCTCCGCAGGGATCGGTGCCACTCCCGTGCTCGCCATGCTCCACCAACTCGCCGCCACACGAGACCCACGCCCCATCTGGTGGATCCACACTGCCCACGACCGCACCCACCACGCTTTCGCGGAGGAGGCCAAGGCGCTCCTGGCCCAACTCCCCAACGCCCACGAGCACATCTACTACACCGCCGAAAACCCACATCCCGACGAGCCCCACATCAGCCAGGGCCGCCCGACCGCCCAGTCACTCAGCGCCACGGGCATCCCCGCGGACGCTGACGCCTACCTCTGCGGACCACCCGCCTTCATGGACGACCTCGGCGGCTTCCTGCGCGATCACGGTCTGCGCCCCGAGCAGATCCATACGGAACAGTTCAGCGCTCTCCCCGCCATCAACCCCGGCGTCACACCCACCGCCGCGATCCGCCCGCACCAACCACCCGGTCCCACGGGCACCGGCCCCCTCATCACCTTCGCCCGCAGCGGCATCACCGCTCCATGGTCACCCGCTCACGCATCCCTCCTCGATTTCGCCGAGGCCTGCGACGTCCCCACCCGCTGGTCCTGCCGCACCGGCGTGTGCCACACCTGCATCACTCACCTCGTGGCAGGCGACATCACCTACACCACCCCACCCCTCGAACTCCCCGAGCCCAGCACCATCCTCGTCTGTTGCAGCCAACCGACCACCGAAGTCGTCCTTGACCTCTGATCGGCCGTCAACGGCCCGTCACCGGAGAATGCGGTAACCACATAGGAGCGACCGAACAGGTGCGAACATGCCCTGTCGAGGGAGGCCGCCATGGCCACCACGCATGCCCCGCAGACGTTCGACTCGACCTGCTCCTTCGCCGAGCCGGACGTAGGTTGGCCGCCACCCGCCGGAGCGGGTGAACATCGCCCGTCAGGACCACTGGCTGGGTCGGCTGCACGGAAGACGACGCTCCGCGGTCGCACGCCGAACCCTCACTTGAGTCCGTACCAGCACAACCCTGGGAGCCTTTCGGATGTCCCACAGGTGAACTCCACACCTCGGACACCTCGGACCTCTTGGAGCCCACGTGCGCACACGGATACGGAAGTTCGCCACAGCAGCCACCCTTGTCGCTGCGGCTGCTGCCGGGCTGCCCTTCCCGGCCTCGGCCTCTGCGCCCGCGCAGGCCGATGGCGACTTCAACGGGGACGGGTACGCGGATCTTGCCGTGGGCGTGCCCGACGGCACGGTCGCCAGCAAGGCGAGAGCCGGCTACGTCAACATCGTCTGGGGCGGCCCGAAGGGAATCGGCGCTCACGGCAGCATTCGCATCAGCCAGGCCACCCCCGAGGTTCCCGGGACACCGGAGACGGGCGACCGCTTCGGGGGCTCCGTGGCTCTGGTGGACACCAGCGGCGACGGCATCGCGGAACTCCTCGTCGGCGCCCCCGGCGAGGACGTCACCGGTCGCGGCACGGACGCGGGCTCGGTCACCGCGGTGGGCGGGGCCAGGGGCGGTCCAGGCCCGGGCTCCGTCGTCCTCAACGGCCCCTCGGCGTCGGCGGCGTTCGGCCTGGCGGTCGCCTCGGCCGATCTGACGGGCGACGACAGCAGGGACATCGTGATCGGCGGCAAGGACAAGGTCGTCCTGCGCACCGCCGACGGCGTCTACACCACCGTCGTCACCGCCCCCATGGGCGGCCACGCCCCCATCCTGGCCACCGGCGACTTCACCGAGGACGGCACGGCGGACCTCGCGGTCGGGTACTGGACGAAGACCCCGTTCACCCAGTCCCACGTACGCCTGTGGGCCTGGGACGCGACCGAGCAGGCCATGGCCAACACCTGGAACACCGACAACGCCGGCGTCTCCGCCCTCGCCGCGGGCGACTTCGACGGCGACGGCCACGACGACCTGGCCCTCGGCGAGTGCCGTGAGATCGCCGACGAGAACATCGACGACCCGTGCGGCCCCGAGGAACTGGCCAAGGGCGGCGGCATCCACGTCCACTACGGCAACGCAACGCCCGGCAGCTTCGGGTTCCGCCGGCAGACCCTCAACCAGGACACGGTCGGCGTGGCGGGCGTCGCGGAGATCGGTGACCACTTCGGCGCCGCCCTTGCCGTCGCCGACATCGACAACGACGGCCGCGACGACCTGATCGCCGGCGCCCCCGGCGAGGCGATCGGTACCCGCTCGGGCGCGGGCGCCGCGACCCTCCTGTTCGGCGGCCCGACCGGCCTCGTCGACGCGTGGGGCGAAGGCCATTCCGTCGGGTTCCAGCAGGACACCCCGCGCGTGCCGGGTGTCGCGGAAGCCGCCGACGCGTTCGGCGCCGCCGTCGCCACGGGCGACTACGACCACGACGGCAGCGCGGACGTGGCGGTCGGCTCTCCGGGCGAGAACGCCGCCTCGGGCGGCGTGTGGCTGCTGCCCCGGGCGAGCGTCAACGGCTCCTCCGCGTTCACGCCCGCCGAGCTGGGCCTGCCCTCCCCGTCGAGCGCGCTCGCGTACGGCAGGTACCTCAGCGGCCAGTGACGCCCCTGTCGGTGAGGGAAGGCCGGCGTACGACGTACACCCGGCCGTGAGTGATCCGGGGGGATCCGTACTCCTGGCCACCAGCTGACAGACGGCGAGGGTCACGCCCGCATCAGATCTGCCGTGAGTGGCGTGGGTGAACTGTTGTGTGCGTGCGGGTGCGTGCGGGTGTATCCGGGTGTGGCAGACCGGAGGGTGGGGAACGGCTGTCGGGTCCAGAGCAGCAGTAGATGCCAACTCACCTGGAGATCCGCATGACCCTCGGTTCCGACGCGCGGCATTGTCCATTCGACTTCGCCGAGGCCCTCGAGTTCGATCCGGTGCTCAGACAGCTCATGAACGAGGGACCTGTCTCCCGGATCCGGCTGCCCTTCGGCGAGGGCACGGCATGGCTCGTCACCGGTTACGACGACGTCCGGACGGTGACTACGGACCGGCGTTTCAGCCGTCATGCTGTCGCCGGCCGTGACTTCCCGCGCATGACACCCGAGCCGATCGTCCAGTCCGAGGCGATCAATCTCATGGACCCCCCAGCCGGCAGCCGCCTGCGCAGCCTTGTGTCGAAGGGCTTCGCCCCGGCTCACATCGAACGCATGAGGCTGCGCACTCAGAATGTCGTCGACGACCTGCTCGACCAGATGGCGGGACACGGTACACCCGCCGACATCATGGAGCACCTCGCCGGACCACTGCCTCTGATCACGATCTGTGAGGTTCTGGAGATCCCAGAGGGGGACCATGCACAGCTGCGCGCCCACGCCCGGACGATGATGGATGTCGGGGTCGGAAACCGCGACGCCGCGGTACGGGCGAAGGCCGAGTTGCGCGCCTACTTTGCGACACTGACCGCGCAGCGCCGCAAGAATCCCGGTGACGACCTCATCAGCGTGCTGGCGACGGCCCGCGACGGCGACGAGATCCTCAACGATGAGGAGTTGGCCGTCATGGCCATGGTCCTGCTGATCACAGGGCAGGATACGACGACGTACGAGATCGGCAACCTGACCTATCTGTTGCTCACCCGGCCCGATCTGCTCGCGACCGTTCGCGAGCGCCCCGAGTTGCTGCCTGGGGCGATCAACGAACTGCTGCGCTTCATCCCCTTCCGCAAGGGGGTCGGTATCCCCCGGGTGGCCATGGAAGACGTGGTCCTGAGCGGGATGGCAATTCAGGCGGGCGACATCGTGCACGTCTCCTACCTGACCGCAAACCGGGATGCACGTAAGTTCGACCACCCGGACGAGGTAGACCTGGAACGTTCCGGCCCGCCTCACATGACCTTCGGCTGGGGCGCTCATCACTGCCTGGGCGCACCGCTCGCCGCCGCGGAAATCGAAATCGCCCTCGGAACGCTCTTGGAGCGCTTCCCTCGCCTCGCGCTGGCGAAGCCCGCCGAAGAACTGCGATGGAACGCGACATCGATCTGGCGCTATCCACTCGCGTTGCCCGTCACCTGGTGACAGGCCGTGACAAGCCGTGACAGGCCCGCGGGACCGAGCGGGCACACCTCTCGCGCGTAACACTGCGCGCGCCGCTCGGCGCGACGGCGGGCATGAGCCGCACCAGGGGGCAGTGGCCCCACGCGGTCGTCCGCAGCCGACGAGGACGGCGGCTTCACCCTGCTCTCGCCGACTACGGAGAGCAGCGGTCCGACGTGCGGCGGTGATCCGTCTGGCGTACGTTGGTGTGCGCTGGCCAACTCCAGTGGCGGCGACTCCGTCGGGCTTTGCCGCCCGGCCGGGACGCATTTTGTGACGGTCCGGTCGACCGTGTTCCCCTCAGGTGTTCCACGTGCGCGCCGTCTTTGAGCGCCCAGGGCAGCAGGGGCTCCCTTCCAAGCGCTGAACCCCAGGACCGGTCCCGGCCGCGCCCGGGGCCACCAACTGCAAGGAGTCACTCCCATGGCAGTTCTGTGCAAGCCGGCAATCGCGATACCCGAACACGTCATCACCAATGAGGAAACCCTCGAACTCGCACGGAGGCTGCACCACGACCATCCGCAACTCGACCTGGCGCTGAGCCTGATCGAGAACACCGGGGTACAGAAGAGGCATCTGATCCAGCCCATCGACGTGGTCCTCAAGCATCCGGGACTGGATGTGCGCAGCACCATCTACGAAAGGGAGTCCAAGGCCCGCGTCCCGAAGGTGGTGCAGCGTGCACTGGACCAGGCTCAACTCGAGCCCCCGGACATCGACTTGATCATCTACGTGTCCTGCACCGGCTTCATGATGCCCTCGCTGACCGCGTGGCTCATCAACACCATGGGCTTCAGACCGCAGACACGACAGCTGCCCATCGCCCAACTCGGTTGCGCTGCAGGCGGAGCGGCCGTGAACCGGGCGCACGACTTCTGCACGGCATACCCCGACGCCAATGTCCTGATCGTGGCCTGTGAGTTCTGCTCACTGTGCTATCAGCCGGATGACATCGGTGTGGGATCGCTGCTCTCCAATGGCCTGTTCGGTGACGGCATCGCCGCCGTTGTCGTCCGGGGCAACGGCGGCACCGGAATGCGCCTGGAGCGCAATGGCTCGTACCTCATACCCCACACCGAGGACTGGATCTCCTACGCGGTCCGCTCGACCGGTTTCCACTTCCAGCTCGACAAGCGGGTACCGAAGACGATGGAGCCCCTCAGCCCCGCGTTGCGCGCGCTGGCGGAAGAGCACCAATGGAACGTCGGCAAACTGGACTTCTACATCGTCCACGCCGGCGGGCCACGCATCCTGGACGACCTGAGCCGCTGCCTCGACATACCGTCCGAAGCGTTCCGCTTCAGTCGGGCCACACTCACCGAGTACGGAAACATCGCCAGCGCAGTCGTCCTCGACGCCCTCGACCGCATGTTTGACGAGCAGTCGGCACTCGAGGGCCACCAAGGCCTGATAGCCGGTTTCGGTCCCGGCATCACCGCCGAGATCGCCCTGGGCACCTGGGCAACGGACAGTTAGGGCTGGCTTTGCTGCCTGACCCCTCAGCCAGCCGAGGGGCACACGCGGGGCGGGCGCTGGACCCGTCGGGCACCTGGTCGGCCGCCTGCCGACAGGGTGCACCAACGACGGCCGTCCCTCGACACCGAGTTTCTGTGTGCCCTGGTCGGCCGTCGTACTGGGTGGTGGGGACCGCCCCGTACGGGCCCGGGAGGCGTGCGATCTTGGAGGCCGACATCCTGCATCGCGTCCAGCGTCCAGCGCCCAGCGCCGGGCACAGGGCGGCGCCGCGGCCTTGTTCGGCGGCGGCGCCGCAGCCTCGTTCGGCGGGTGTCGCCACCGCATATGACGGACCCTCACCGTGTGGGAGCGAGCGAGCCGGGGTCAGAGCCGGGGTCTGATGCTGTGTCGCACGCTGTTCGGTCGTAAGACCACCGCGCGCTCGTTCCCCGTGTTGAGAGTTTCCACCGGTGTGCGCTGCGGCTCGCGACGAGCAGGGCAACCGGCCGACGGAGCAGATGGCGGCGACCTGGTGGTACGTGCCGTGGGACGGGCAGCGGGTCAGCGCATGGGCTGCACCACGGTCAGCCGGCGGTCGGGCAGGTATCCGGTGAGCGCCACGGTGGGGCCGTGGGAGAGTGCGGAAGGATCCGGCACATCGGACGGGATCGGTACGTCGGCCGCGATCGCGCGGTCCGCCGCGCCGGGCGGGGGCGGGAACGGCGCGGCCGTCTCGATCAGGTGCCGGTAGTAGTCCAGTGACTTGGCCATGTCGACGGTGACCGCGGCCGTGACCCGCCCCTGGTAGCCGTAGACCATTGCCAGGCGGCGCGCCTCCAGAGAGCCCTGGGCGATGACCACGTGGTCGGAGTAGGTGGGCACGCCCACCGATTTGATGTTGAGCCCGAACTGGGTCGACCAGAACGTAGGGATGGCCAGGTGCGGGCGCCGCAACGGCCCCGGATTGACCATGTTGTGTGCCGCCACCTCGGCCTGCTCGACCGCGTTGCCCCAGTGCTCCAGGGAGAGCATCTGGTAGCCGAACAGCGGGTGCGGGAAGCGGGAGACGTCACCGGCCGCGAAGACGTCGTCGGTGACGATCCCGTACATGTCGAAGGCGCGGCAGCCGGCGTCGCAGGCGATCCCGCGCGGGCCCGCCGCCAGCCCGGAGTCCGCCAGCCACTCGACGTTGCGGATCGCGCCCAGCGCCACGACGCAGACGTCGGCGTCGACGCGGCTGCCGTCGGACAGGTCGGCGCCGGTGAAGCTGCCGTTCCCGTGCAGGGCGGTGACCGTCACCCCGGTGCGCAGGTCGACGCCGTGGTTGCGTTGCATGGCGGCCGCGAGTTTCGCGAGGGTGCCGCCGAGCGCGCCCACCAGGGGCGCGGGTCCGCGTTCGGCGACCGTGACCTCCAGCCCCAGTTCCCGGCAGGCGGAGGCGATCTCCGAGCCGGTGAAGCCGCCGCCGATCACCAGCACCCGCTCCGGCCCGGCGGCCAGCCGCTCGGCGAGCCCTGCGCCGTCCTCGCGGGTGCGCAGGGTGAATACCCCGTCCAGGGCGCCTTCCTCCTGGTTGGGCCAGGGCCGCGCGCGGGTCCCGGTGGCGATCAGCAGCCGGTCGTACGGCAGCGACTCGCCGTCCTCCAGCAGCACTTGTTTCGCGAGTGGGTCCACGCCGGTGGCGCGCACGCCCAGCCGCCACTCGGCGTCTGGGTCCCGGCGCATCGGCAGTCCGGTGGTGTCTGCCGTCGCCTGCCCGAGCAGCACCTGCTTGGACAGGGGTGGCCGGTCATAGGGCGGGTGGGGCTCGTCCCCGACCACGGTCAGCGAGCCGGTGAAACCCTCCTCGCGCAGCGCCTCCGCGGCCCTGAGCCCGGCCAGCGAGGCTCCGACGATGACGATGCGGCCGTCCTTGAGGTCATCGGGCACCGCCGCTCACCTCTTCCCCGAGGAGGATCGCCTGCACCGGGCACGCCGCCGCGGCCTGGCGCACGCGCTCGACCTGGTCGTCGGGGACGGCCGTGGCGTACAGCAGCCCCTCCTCGCCGTGCAGCTCGAATACCTCCGGCGCGAGGAAGACGCACTGTGCGTAGCCCTGGCAGCGTGCGAGGTCCACAACGGTCTGCATCCCCACCACTCCCTCGGTCGTCTCACCCCTCCTTCCAGCATGGGGCCGGACCTGAGGGCCCGCACGCCAGCCTCCCCGGGGGCGGATATCGGCCGGTGGAGGCATGCTCGCCGTGATCCGTGAGGCGGGGAACGCCGCTGAGGCGGAATGCCTCTCCGGGGCGCTGCTGCCGGTTCACGAACCCGACGGCGAAGTCTTCGGAATCACCGGCCGGCGGATCAGGCAGCGCGGCGAGAACGACATCGACCTGCGCCGGCAGGGACAGTCCACCTCGATCTGGCTCACCGGAGCCCCGCCGGTGTGTGGCGGCACATCGAGAACCAACGACTGGCCGACATCACCTACCGTGCTTGCATGCCAGCTTGTTGCCCCCGCACCGCATGGACCGACGCCGAAATTCGCTGCCACCACGAATACTTCACCGACGAGTGGGCCCGCCGATGCGACTGCGCGTCCTTCGATCTACGGTCCGTGGCATTCGCCGTCGCTCACCGCCGGCAGGAGCGCGGCAGCGGGGAGAGCGCGGTGCGGTCGTTGAGGCGTGAGCTCCGGGCAGCCCTCAGGGTTTCGGCGTCGGGTGGCGACCGATTTGTGCTTCCGCGAGGCGGCCTTCGACAAGATCAAGACGGTTCACGCAACCGCCATGCCATAGGAGGGCGGCGGCGTCCTCGCCACGGTGCGAAGCGCCGCCCGCCCGCAGTCCCGGCCCTTGCTTCATCTATCGAAAGTCGATAGATTCTCATCGTAACTCGATGGAAGGATGGGTCGTGGGAAAGCTGACAGTGCGTGCGCTGCGCGCCGTGCTCGTGGTGGTGATGGCCGGCACCGTGTTCGTACAGGCAGGGATGGTGTGGGTACTGGTCAGCGGGAGTGACCCGGAGGACGGTTCGCTCCCGCTGACCGCGCTGCGTGTGATCACGATCCTGGGCATGGTGGCGGCCCAAGTGGCCCTGGTCTGCGTATGGCGGCTGGTGACGATGGTGCGACGCGGAACCGTGTTCTCCCACGCCGCCTTCCGGTACGTGGACGGTGTGATCGGCGCGATCGTGGCGGCTGCCCTCCTGTGGTTCGCGGTCACGGCCGTCAATGCGCCGGGCCAGCGGGATGACCCGGGCGTCACGGTCATCATGGGCGGTATTGGCCTGGCCATCCTGGGGGTCGCACTCATCGTGCTCGTGCTGCGGATGCTGCTCGCCCAGGCCGTCGCGCGCGACGGCGAAGCGGCGCAGATGCAGGCCGAGTTGGACGAGGTGATCTGATGGCGATCGTCGTCGACATCGACGTGATGCTGGCCAGGCGGAAGATGTCCGTGGGCGAGCTCGCGGAGCGCGTAGGGATCACGCCCGCCAACCTGGCAGTACTCAAGAACGGCCGCGCCAAGGCGGTGCGCTTCGCGACGCTCGCCGCGCTGTGCGAGGTGCTCAAGTGCCAACCGGGGGACCTGCTGCGCTGGGAGGCCGAGGACGCCGCGGGCGGATGACGTGCCCCGGGGCGGACGTGAATACGCCTGGCACCGCCGGCCCGTGACACGGCAGGTGGGCCGCATGGCAAGTGGACCGCATGGCACCTGGACCGCATGGCACCTGGACCGCATGGACATGGATCGCCGATCACCCGCAGCACCGTCCCGACCCCGTTGGGTAGATACCGGTTGACCTGTACCGCACCGTCCTGGCCGACCCCGCCCACCTCGGTGGCAAGCCAGGCACCTGGTATCAGCGCGACCTGGTGCTCCAGCCGTACAGCACGTACTTGCTGGGGGACCGACCGCACCAAGGCGGCGGCCACCGCTGATCATCGGTATGTGAAGACCAACGATCTTGCGATGGCCGCTGGTCACAACGTAGACCCTGCCTGGTGGCAGGAGGCGTTCGAGGGGCGACGTCAATGGGCCGGCCCCAAGGGAATTACGGAGCCGCGTCGAGCTCCACGTCCAGGTCCTGCGCCGTGTTCCAGAACTCGGGGCCCGCCTTCTGGAGCCGGGCCGCCGCGTGTTTGAGGTGGCGGCGGGCGGCCGTGCGGGCCGCTTTGGCGTTGCCCTGCTCGATGGCGGACAGGATGGCGTGGTGCTCCTCGCGGACCGCGTCGAAGAAGTCGTCCCGGCGGGCCTCGTTGGCGCGGGTGACGCGGATGCCGCTGCGGGAGACCTCGCCGAGGTAGCGGACGGTGGAGACCAGGACCGCGTTGCCGGTCGACTCCGCGATGGAGCGGTGGAAGGCCAGGTCCTCGTCGGCACCGTCGCCGCCGGCCGCGACCGCCGCGTCGATCGCATCGAGGGCCTTGCGCATCCGGGCGTGGTCGGCGGCGGTGGCGCGGGTGGCGGCGAGCTCGGCCGCCTCGCCCTCCATGGCGCGGCGGACCTCGACGATCTGCAGCACCTTGGCCTTGGTGTCGGTGGTGCTGGTGGTGTCGGCTTCGAGGTCGAGTGGCCGGGTGCGCCGGGGCAGGACGAAGACGCCCCGCCCCTGGCGCGGTTCGACCAGGCCCGCGTTGGCCAGCCGGGACACGGCCTCGCGGATCACGGTGCGGCTGACGCCGAGCTGCTTGACCAGCTCCACCTCGGTCGGCAGTTTGTCGCCCGTGGTCAGCCGCCCGGACTCGATCTCGTCCGCGAGCATCGCGGCGACACGGTCCGCGAGCCGGACGGGCCCGTCCACCTTGGTAAACATGGACCTCAGTCTATCGGCGTGGGTTTGGCCGCCGCGGCGGCGACGGCCTGCGCGTGGTCGGCGACGTACTGGTGGACCACCGCCGCGAAGTCCGCGTCGGGCTCAAGGCCGAGCCAGGCCGCGCGGGTGTTGTCGAAGGCGGCCGGCCAGGAGCCGACGATGGCCTCGACGGCCGGGTCCGGCGCGACCTTCACCAGGTCGGCGACGGCGTTCCCGGCGACCTGACGCAGCGTGTCGAGGATCTCGGCGACCGTGACCGTGAGGGCCGGGAGGTTGACCGGGAGGCCGCCGGACAGCTGCCCGGGGCCCTCGCCGCGCTCGGCCTGGGCCACGCGCAGAATGCCCTCGACCGTGCGGCGCGGGGAGGCGAGGGCGACCCGCAGTTCCGGGCTGACCGGGCAGGTCGCCTCGAGGCCGGCCAGCGGCTCGCGGACGATGCCGGACAGGAAACCGGAGGCTGCTGCGTTCGGCTTGCCGGGGCGCACCGAGACCGTCATCAGGCGGGTGACGCGGCCGTCGAGGAAGCCGCGGCGGGTGTACTCGGCTATCAGCTGCTCGCAGATCCGCTTCTGGACGCCGTAGCTGGACTGCGGCGTGGGCAGCGTCGTCTCGCTGACGACCTGCGGCAGCGCCAGCGCGGCGTCCGGGCCGTAGACGGCGACGCTGCTCGCGAAGACCAGCCGTACCTTCAAAAGACCCGCGGCCGACTGGGCGCGCGCCGCCTCAAGGAGGGCGCGAGTCGTATCCAGGTTGGCGCCCATGCCGAGGTCGAAGTCGGCCTCGCACTCGGCGGAGACCGCGGCAGCGAGGTGGATGACCACGTCCACGGGCTGCGCGAACAGGTCGCCGAGGCGCTCGGTCAGGTCGCCCTGGACCACGTCCACGAGCGGGTCGGCGGCCAGCGGCGACTCCTGCGGTACGAAGAGGTCGGCGAGGACGAGGCGGGTGATGGGGGCGCCCTCGAACGTGCCCTGCTCCAGCAGGGCCTCGGCCACCTGGCGGCCCAGGAAGCCGAAGCCACCCGTGATGACGATCCTCATGCGGTGTCTCCTTGGAACTTGTGTCGCCAGCCGAGACCCTCGCTCGTGCCGGCCTTGGGGAAGTACTCGCAGCCGATCCAGCCGCCGAACCCCAACTCGTCGACGACGGACATGAGATGACGGAGGTTCAGTTCTCCGGCATCGGGCTCGTGACGGTCGGGCACACCCGCGATCTGAAGGTGGGCGACGCGGCCGGTGGGCAGGTCGCGGCGGAGCGTGGCGGTGAGGTCGCCCTCGACGATCTGGCAGTGGTACAGGTCGAGTTGGACCTTCAGGTTGAGGGCTCCCACCTCCTGGACGACGGCGTGGGCGTCGGCCTGCCGGCTGAGGAAGTAGCCCGGCATGTCGCGGCCGTTGATCGGCTCGATCAGGATGTCGACGCCCGCCGCCGCGGCCTGCTCGGCGGCGTACGCGAGGTTCGACAGGTACGTCGCGCGGTACGGCGCCGGGTCGGCGCCCTGCGGGACCAGGCCCGCCATCATGTGCACGCGCGGGCAGTCGAGCGCGGCGGCGTACTCCAGCGCCTGCTCGACGCCGTCGCGCACCTCCACCTCGCGCCCGGGCAGCGCCGCGATCCCGCGCTCACCCGCGTCCCAGTCCCCGGGCGGCGCGTTGAACAGCACCTGCCGCAGGCCGTGCACGTCGAGGCGGCGCCGCAGCTCGGTCGCCTCGTACGCGTACGGGAAGAGGTACTCGACGGCCTCGAAGCCGTCCGCCGCTGCCGCGGCGAAGCGGTCGGGGAAGTCGTGCTCGGGATACAGGGTGGACAGGTTCGCGGCGAACCTCGGCATGGTGTCTCCGTAAGGTGTGAGGCAGGCTCGGTCAGCGGTTGACGACGCTCTTCTTGGTGGCGAGGACGGCCGCGGCGCCGATGACCAGGCCCAGCGCCAGGACGTACATCGGGATCGCCGTCGAGTCGGTGGTGTCCTTGAGCGAGCCGATCATGTACGGGCTGACGAAGCCGGCCAGGTTGCCCACCGAGTTGATGACGGCGAGCCCGGCGGCGGCCGCGGTGCCGCTGAGGAAGGCGGTCGGCAGCGACCAGAACAGCGGCGCGCAGGTCAGTACGCCCGCGGCGGCGATCGACAGCGCGACCAGAGACAGGGCGGTCGACCCGGTCCAGCTCGCGGCCAGCGAGAAGCCGACGGCGCCCATCAGGCTCGGGATGACCAGGTGCCAGCGGCGCTCGCGCCGCTTGTCGGCGGAGCGGCCGAAGAGGTTCATCGCGACGAGCGCGGCCAGGTACGGCACGGCGCTCAGCGCGCCGATCGCGAAGCCGCCCTCGATGCCGGTGGACTCGACGAAGGTCGGCATCCAGAACGTGAGCGCGTACTGGCCCATCACGAAGAAGAAGTAGATGAGGCACATCAGCCACACCTTGGGGTCGCGGAACGCGTCCCACGTCTTGCCGTGCTCGCCGTGGTGCTTGGTGTCCTCGGCGAGCACGCGCTCGATCACGGTCTTCTCGTCGTCGCTCAGCCACTTCGCGTCGCGCACACTGTTGTCCAGGTAGAACAGAGTCATCACGCCGATGGCGATGGCGGGCAGCGCCTCGATGAGGAACAGCCACTGCCAGCCGTTCCAGCCGCCGGTGCCCTGGAAGACGTCCATGATCCAGCCCGAGAGCGGGTTGCCGAAGATGCCCGCCACGGGGATGGCCGACATGAACAGCGCGATCACCCGGGCCCGCCGCGCGGACGGGAACCAGTACGTGCAGTAGAGGATCACGCCCGGGTAGAACCCGGCCTCGGCGGCGCCGAGCAGGAACCGGAGCACGTAGAACGTCGCCTCGTTGTTGACGAAGACGAACAGCGCCGAGACCACGCCCCAGCTGATCATGATCCGGGCGATCCAGGTGCGGGCACCGACCTTTTGCAGCATCAGGTTCGAGGGGACTTCGAACAGGAAGTAGCCGATGAAGAACAGGCCGGCGCCGAGGCCGTACGCCGCCTCGCTGAAGCCGAGGTCCTCGGACATCTGCAGCTTGGCGAAACCGACGTTGACCCGGTCCAGGTACGAGACGACGTAGCAGAGAATCAGGAAGGGGACGATGCGCCGGATGACCTTGCGGAACACGGCGTTCTCGCGGGTCAGTTCGGGGCTTTCGGCCATGGGGACGGTCGTAGGCATGAGGGGCACTTCCTTGTGCGGCTCAGGGGTATTCGAGCGGATGGGACGGGAGCGGGGTTCTACCAGGAGGCGCCGAAGGCGGTCCTCAGTTCGGCGATGGCGTCGTCGGGGAGCGGCTCCGGCCTGCGGCCGGTCGTCAGCCAGAGGCGTGCGGTCTCCTCCAGCTCCTCCAGTACGGCCAGGGCGGACGCGGCGTCCGGGCCCCAGACGACGGGGCCGAGCCGGTCGAGGAGCACGGCCCGGATCGGAGTGCCGTTCGCCGCACGGGAGTTGATGCGGTCCGTGACCAGGTCGGCGACGCGCGGGTCGCCGGGACGGTGGTAGGGGACCAGCGGGACGTGGCCCACCTTCATCACGTAGTACGGGGTGAGGGGCGGGAGCACGTCGTCCTGCTGCCACACGCCGGCCAGCGTCAGCGCGACCAGGTGCGTGGAGTGGGTGTGGATGACGAAGCGGGCCGTGGGGTCGGCCGCGTAGATGCGCCGGTGCAGCGTGAGCGTCTTGCTGGCGCGGTCGCCCGCGATCTGCTCGCCGGCAGCGTCGACCTGCGCGAGCCGGTCGGCGTCGAGGAAGCCGAGGGCCGCATCGGTCGGCGTGATCAGGTGGCCGTGGCCGTCGTCGAGCTTCGCGCTGATGTTGCCGGCGCCGGCGTGGACGTAGCCGCGGCCGAACAGGCTGGTGCCGACGCGGACGATCTCGGCGCGAGCCGCCTTGAGGTCCTGTGTCTTGAGGCCATGAGTCACTTGGACTCCTCGTTCAGAAGGGCGAAGGCCGCGGTGAAGAAGTCCGGGCCGCCGAAGTTGCCCGACTTGAGCGTGATGTGGAGGGTGTCGCCGCCGGGCAGCGGCGCCGCGCACCACGGCACACCCGGGTCGATCTGCCCGCCGATGCGCAGGCTCGTGAGGCCGAGCGCCTGCACGACGGCGCCGGAGGTCTCGCCGCCCGCGACCACGAGTTGCCGTACGCCGCGCCGGATGAGTCCCTGGGCGACGCGGGCGAGCGTTTGCTCGACCAGCTCACCCGCCTCGGCGGCGCCGAGCTGACCCTGGACGGAGCGGACCGCGTCCGGCGACTCGGTCGAGTAGACGAGCACGGGCCCGTCGGCGAGGTGCTTGTCGGCGAAGGTGAGCGCCTCGGCGGCGACGTCCTCGCCGGCGGCGATCCGAAGAGGGTCGACGCTGAACGCGGGGCGGCCGGTGCGGAGGAACTCCCGTACCTGGCCGTTCGTGGCGGCGGACACCGAACCGGCGACGACGGCCTGCCGGCCGGATGCAGGCGGCAGCTGGGCGGCGGCCGGGGACGGTTCGAACCCCCAGTTCGCGGGCAGCCCGGTCGCCAGGCCTGAACCGGCGGTCACCAGCGGCAGCTCCTTGACCGCCGCACCGAGCCGTAGGAGATCGTCGTTGGACACGGCGTCGACGATCGCGGCGCCGACCCCATCCGCCCGCAGTCGCGTGATCCGGGCCCGGACCGCGTCAGCGCCTTCCGCCACCACCTTGTGGTCGATGAGGCCGACCGGCCGTGTCGTCTGCGCGCCGAGCACGGACACCAGGTTGGAGTCGGTCATCGGCGTGAGCGGGTGGTGGCGCATGGCGGACTCGCCGAGCAGAACGTCGCCGACGAAGAGGTGGCCCTTGAAGACGGTGCGCCCGTTGTCGGGGAACGCGGGCGTCGCGACGGTGAAGTCGGTGCCGAGGGCGTCCATCAGGGCCTCGGTGACCTGGCCGATGTTGCCGGCCGGCGTCGAGTCGAAGGTGGAGCAGTACTTGAAGTAGATCTGCTCGGCGCCCGCGGCGCGCAGCCACGCCAGGGCGCGAAGGGACGCCTCGACGGCCTCGGCCGCCGGGACCGTACGCGACTTGAGGGCGATGACCACCGCGTCCGCGTCGACCGTGGGATCGGTCGCGGGGTCAGTGCCTTCGGCCGGTACGTCGATCAACTGGAGTACGCGCATACCCGCGCGCACCAGGTTGTTGGCCAGGTCGGTGGCGCCGGTGAAGTCGTCGGCGATGCACCCGAGGCGGACGCTCACGTCAGTCCTCCTTCTTGGGCTGGTCGGTCGGCTGGGGCTGGTGCGCGGGCTGCGGCAGGTCGATGCCGGGGAAGATCTTGATGACCGCGCTGTCGTCCTCAGTACCGAGCCCGGAGGCGGACGCCTGCAGGAACATCTGGTGAGCGGTGGCGGACAGCGGGAGTGGGAACTTCTGCGGCCGGGCAGAATCCAGTACGAGCCCCAGGTCCTTGACGAAGATGTCGACGGCGGACAGCGGCGCGTAGTCGCCCGCCAGCACATGTGCCATACGGTTTTCGAACATCCAGGAGTTGCCGGCGCTGTGCGTGATGACCTCGTAGAGCGCCTGGGCCGGAACGCCGGCCTTGATCCCCAGAGCCATCGCCTCGGCCGCCGCGGCGATGTGCACGCCCGCGAGCAGCTGATTCACGATCTTGACCTTCGAGCCGAGACCGGCCTGGTCGCCGAGACGGTACACGGTGGCGCTCATGGCTTCGAGTGCCGGGTCGGCGACGGCGTACGCCGCGACGGAACCCGACGTCATCATCGTCAGCTCGCCGGCGGCCGCGCGGACGGCCCCGCCGGAGATGGGCGCGTCCAGGTAGTGCACGCCCAACTCGCCCAGGCGCCGCTCCAGTTCGGCCGACCAGCCCGGGTCGACCGTGGAGCACATCACGTAGACGGATCCGGGGCGCAGCCGCTCGGCCGCCGCTCCGTCGCCGAAGAGGACCGACTCGACCTGCGCCGCGTTGACCACGACGCCGATCAGGACGTCCACCTCGGCCGCCAGCTCGGCGGGCGAGGCGAACGCCGTTCCGCCGTCCCGGGCGAACTCGGCGGCCACCTCCGGCCGCAGGTCGTGGACCCCCACGTGGTACCCGGCGGTGCGCAGGCTGCGGGCCATGCCCAGGCCCATGGCCCCGAGCCCCACCACGCCCACGCGCGGCCGCTGCTGGTCGTTCATGTCCGCCCTCGTCATCGTTGACTCGTCGACTCATACGTGTCGTTGGTGCTGCTCCGGTCGCAAGCAGCGATCGGGTCATATGATGACCTGCGGACATCGTGGAGTACAGAGTGATGCCGGTCACACTCAAAGCGCCGCCCCTGCCGGTATGCAGGTCGGCACCGGCAGGGGCGGCGTGGGCGATGGACGGTGCGGCCGCCGCAGGCGGGCCGTGCCGTCAGCGCGTCCTGTGGCAGGGACGCGTCGGCGGGGTCAGGCTGGGAGCAAGGGGCCGAGTCGAACATGGGAGGCGCCGTGGGCAACCTGGTCGTCGTGGGGGTGGATGGTTCGCCGTCCGGCCTCGCCGCGGTGGAGGTGGCGGCTCGAGAAGCGCGATGGCGGCGTGCCGGGCTTCGAGTCGTGTATGCCCTCTGGCCAGTGATCACGCCCGGGCCCGTGCCGATGGCCGCGGCGCCCTTCGGCCCACCCGACGGAGTGTTGCCGGACGAGGCCGAGAGCGTGCTGACCGCGGCGCTGCATCGTGCCGCCAGCGTGGCACCTCAGGTGGAGATCACCCATGACGTGGTGGCCGGCGAGGCGCTGACGGTGCTGGAGGCTCAGTCGCGTGACGCGGAACTGGTGGTCGTCGGATCCCGGGGGAGGGGAGGCTTCGTCGGGATGCTGCTGGGATCGACGGCGGTTTACCTGACCGCCCATGGCCACTGTCCGGTGATGGTGGTGCGCGGGGAACCGGACGTCGCCGGGCCGATCGTGCTGGGCGTCGACGGGTCGCGGGCCGGCGAGGAAGCGGTCGATTTCGCGTTCGCCGAGGCCGCGCTGAGGGGTGCTGAAATCGTCGCCCTGCACGCATGGACGCCGGACAATGTGCCCCTGCCGCTGGCTCCGCCGCAGTTGGCGGACGTGCCCCAGGCGGGCGCAGTCGCCGAGAGTGAGGAACGTCTGTTGGCCCAGGCGCTCGCGGGTCGTCAGGAGAGGTATCCGCAGGTCCCGGTCAAGCACGAACTGGTGCTCGGCGTTACTCACGAGGCGTTGATCGAGGCGAGCAGGACCGCCCAGCTCGTGGTCGTCGGGGCCAGGGGGCGGGGTGGCTTCACCGGGTTGCTTCTGGGATCGGTCAGCCAGGCACTGCTGCAACAGGCTCACTGCCCTGTCGCCGTCGTCCGCGGCAAGTAGTGACGCGCTTTCCCTGAATCGGCCCATCGCCACGGGCCTGCGCCGCGGAGGCGGGCTGCGTAGGGAGCGGATGACGAGCGTGGGGGCACGGATCGAGGCGTGCGGGTCGGCGACGGCGCGAGTCTCGCCCTGGCCGAGGCATCCCTCGAGCACAGGCCGCCACCGGCGGGCGCTGGATCCTGGGGCTCGCGCTCGGCACGAAACTGTTCACCGAGGGCGCCTTCGCCTGCCCTTCGAGCGCCCCGTCGCGCGGCTGCGTGAATTCCTCACCGTGCTGGGGCAGTTGCTGGAGGCCGACCACGCCGACCGCGAAGGGCGAGCTGATCACCACGCGGTCCCCGAACCCCGCCTGGCCGTCGTCGGCGATGAGAAGGACCTCACCGAGACGGTGCGCCGCTACCACGACGCGGGCGCCACGGACGTCGTCGTCTCCGTCTCCGAACTCGACGGTGACGACGCCCGTTTGCGCACCTGGGAGGTGCTGGGCGAACAGGCCTGAGAAGCGCCTGCACGACCACGCCATCCGGTCACTATCCTGTGCGGAGGACTTCGGGCAGTTCCACGGGCGTCGAAGCGCTTCGACAGACTTGTGGACAGGTGACCGCCGATCTCCATAGGGTCGACAGGTCGAACGGTCACAGGCAACCCGGTGCCCGTCGAAGCGCTTCGCTTCGGCGTCCCCTCGTCACGGCTCAGGAGAACGACATGGTCACGCTCGCAGAGGTCGCCCGGCACGCCGGAGTCTCCGCCAGCACTGTGAGCTACGTCCTCAGCGGCAAGCGGTCCATCTCCGCGGCCACCCGGGAGCGCGTCGAGAGCAGCGTCCGCAAGCTGGGGTACCACCCGAACGCGGGAGCCCGGGCGCTGGCCAGCAGCAGGTCGAACATCATCGCCCTGATGGTGCCGCTGCGCACCGACATGTACGTGCCGGTGATGATGGAGATCGCGATGGCCGTCGCCACCGCCGCCCGCACCCACGGCTACGACATCCTGCTGCTCACCGGCGAGGAGGGCGCCGAGGCGGTGCGCCGCATAGAAGGCAGCGCGCTCGCCGACGCCATGATCGTGATGGACGTCGAGCTGGACGACGAGAGGCTGCCGCTGCTGCGTGCCGCGAACCGGCCCGCCGTCCTCATAGGTCTGCCGTCCGACACCGCCGGACTGAATTGTGTGGACCTCGACTTCGCCGCCGCCGGGGCAGTGTGCGCCGAGCACCTCGCCGGCCTCGGGCACCGTGAGATCGCCGTCATCGGCGAGGCCGCCGCCGTGTACGAGCGGCACACCGGATTCGCCGAGCGGACCCTGACGGGCCTGCGGGAGCGCAGTGCCGAGCTGGGCCTGCGGCTGCTCCACCGCCCCTGCGAAGGCAGCTACGCCTCGGTCTCGGCAACGTTGTCGCGGGTCTTCGACGAGCGCCCCGGCACCACCGCGTTCGTCGTGCAGAACGAGGCGGCCACGGACCCGCTGCTCGCCCTCCTTCGCCAGTCGGGCCGCGCCGTCCCCGAGGACGTCTCCGTCGTCGCGGTGTGCCCCGAGCAGGTCGCCGCGCACGCGTCGGTGCCGCTCACCTCGGTCGCGGTGCCCGCGCAGGAGATGGGGCGGCGCGCCGTGGAGCAGGTCATCGCGAAGATCGAGGGGCGCGGCTCGGTCGAGGAAGTCGTACTGCTGGCACCGGAGTTGACGGTGCGCGAGAGCGCGGCCCAGGCGCCCGCCGGAGCCTGAGCCGCGTGTCCCTCCGCGTGCGGGATCAGCTGCTGGAGACCTTGAAGCTGTTGGTGGTGAAGTCCAGACCGCCGGCCGACGAGGTGATCTCGTAGCCGAACTGCACGTCACCGATGGTCTCGTCGCCCCACCAGCCCTTGGTGTCCTTGATCCACTTGAGGATCGGCAGGACGTTCACCGTGCCGGACGTCGAGTCCGAGGTGCGCAGGAAGGAGAAGACCTCATTGGCCCCGTTGTTGCCCTTGTAGACGGTCCAGGTGTGCCCGCCCAGGGCGACGTTGCCCTGCGAGGTGCCGAGCGGGCCGACGGCTCCGTTGTAGTTGACCCACAGCATGACCTCGTAGTCGTAGTCGCTGTCCCAGATGTCGTACGACGTGTTGTACGCGCCCGACGACGGCACCGTGACGTTGTAGCTGCTGGTGAGGGAGGACAGCGAACTGATCGACTTGTTCACGACCTTCTTCGCGTTCGGGTAGGACTTGATGCCGCCCGTGTTCGGGTGGTTCGCCCAAACGCCCCAGTTCGACGAGGAGTTGGCCCAGATCGTCTGTGTACCCGCGCCCGAGCCCCAGATGTTGTTGTAGAGGGTGTAGCCGTCCGAGGTGGTGTAGTTGCCCCACTGGTCGGAGGAGGACCAGATCGCCGCCTGTGCGGGGGAGGTGGCGAGGGCGAGCAGTGCGCCGCCCGCGAGGACGGAGCCGAGGAGCGTGCGGCGGCGCAGGGAGTGCCTTGCGGTGGGTGCCATGGTGTCCCTTCCATGGTCGGAGGAGCCCGGTGGGCCCCGGTGGGGGGAACTATCGCGTCCTCATGGTGAGTTCGCGGTCCTCGCCGGCGGTCAGGCGTAGCAGCCCGTCACCGCCGGCCGGGGTCTTGAGAGCGATGTGCGCGTCACGCTCTGGGCGTACGACGGCCGTGCAGCCGTCGCCCGCCCACGTCAGGTCGACGCGGGCGCCGAACCGGGTGCGCAGGCCGCGCACGGCGCCGCGCCGCCAGGCCGGCGGCAGCGCCGGCAACAGCACAAGGCGGTCCGGTGTGGACTGCACGAGCGCGTCGGTGAGCGGCGCCGGCAAGGTGTGCGCGGCGTCGGCGTTGTAGACGTCGCGGTCCGGGTAGTGCGAGCTCATCAGGGAGGGGTGGAAGTAGTCGCCGGTCAGGACCTGGCGCAGCGCCGCGGCCACCCGGTGAGGGTCGCGCAGTCGGGCCGCGATCAGGGCATGGTGCAGATGGCCGTGTGCCGAGTGGTTCTCGGCACCGCGCAGTTCGAGTGCGCGATGCGCCGCCTTCGCCAGCTCCGGGGTGTCGTAGGGGGTGATGTCGTGGTGCGGCCACACCGGGTAGAGGTGGCTGAGGTGCCGGTGGTCGTAGGCGTCATCCAGGCCGGGCCAGGCCCATTCGGCAAGCGCGCCGACGGAGTTGACCCGGTAGCCGGGCAGCCGGTCCGCGAGCGCGTTCCAGCGGTCGGCTTCCGGCCCCGGGTGCCAGGTGGCGGCGGTGCGCAAGGCATGCCGGGCCGCCGCGATGTCCATCGTGGCGTTGAGCGTGCCCCAGCTCGCGTTCGCGGGCCGGTTCTCCGGCGAGTACGACGGCACGACCACGAGGCGGCCGTCCGGTCCTGTGCGGGTGAGGAAGTCCTCGTAGAACAGGGCGAGTTCGGTGAGGGCGGCGGCCAGCCACGCGGGCCGCACCCCGGTCGTCTCGGCCTGCTCGACGAGCGGGGTGAGCAGCCAGTCGGCGCCTGCCGTCCACAGGTGCATCGGCCACTCCCGCTGGAAGTGGTACGTGTGGCCCGACTCGCCGTCGGTGTGTGCGGGCGCGACGATTCCCCGCGTCCCGAAGATCTCCCGCGCGTTGTCCCGCCAGTCAGCCAACTGCCCTTGAATCAGGGCACTTTGCGCCTGGGTCACCTCGGGCAGGTCGCAGGCCGCCGCGGACGCCGTCTGGAGATTGAGGTTGGCGTCCGTGGTGAACGCCCCCGACCAGGCCGTGCCCCACTCGCCGGTCCACAGCCCGGTGAGCCGCGGCGGCAGTGCGCCGGACGCGCTCAGCAGGTGGTAGCGGCCCGCCGCGAACAGCCGCTCCAGCAGGGCCGGGCTGTCGGATCGTTGGAGCAACTCCGAGCCGGGCAGGCCGCGTTCGGAGCGGGACGCGTCGAGGGTGAACGTGACCCGTTCATAGGCGGCGCGGTGCAGGGCCTCGTGCCGGGCGAGCAGGTTCTCGTAGGTCTCCTCCAGGTCCGGGCCCGCCAGTGAGGCGAGCGCCGCCGCCTCGGCGCCCGCGTCCAGCTCCCCGGGATGCCGCCGCACCCGCGTGAGCAGCAGCAGTCCGGACGTGCCCTCGATTCGTAGCCCCGCGGCGCTCACCGATCGCCGCCCGCCGTGCACCAGCGCGACCGTCACCCCGGTGTACGCCAGATCGCTGTCCGGGTAGCGGCAGCGCAGTGTCAACTGGGCACCCTGGGGCGTCAGGACGACGCTGCGGCCGACCCCGAGCCCGTCCGGCACACCGGCGAGGCGGGGGTCCAGGGACACATCGCCGTCGAGCCCGGGCCCGGTGACGTACTGCACGACGACGTCGTCGGCGCGCGACACGAACACCCGCCCGCGCCACCCGCTGCACTGCGCCTCGGCCACCCCCGTCGCGAAGTCGACCGCGCGCCGGTAGCCGCGCCACACCACGCTGTCCCGCACGAACCGCACCTGGAACGCCGGATGGAACGCCTGCACCCAGCGCAGCGGACGGCCGTCCGTGAACTGCTCGGCCGCCGTGACGTCGCCGGCCAGCAACCTGTCCTGGATGTGCGGGAGATGGGCGGCGATCGCGGGTGGCCGTGGGCGAGGTTCGCCGTCCGGGCGGACCAGCGTGTGATGGGTGACGACCACCCGGTCGTCGTGCGGGTCACCGAACACAAGAGCGCCGTGGGTGCCGTTGCCGCTGAGGAAGGCGTCCTCCCAGCGCGTGGCCGGCGCCGGCTCCCAGGTGCCGTGCGGATGGTCAGCCGGCACTGTGCCCCCGCGTCGTCGTCCCGGAAGCGAGAACCGCGACACCGAACCGCCCGAGAGTCACCGAGCCGGAGTGCGCGGCCCCCGTCGGCAGATCCCGGTACGCCGTGTCGTCCGGCAGTGCGACGGTCACCTCGTCCCGTCCATGGTGCAGCAGGAACAGCAGCTCGCCGCGGCGTACGGCCTCCACACCTGCGGGGAGGCCGGACAGCGAAGGCCGTACGCCCGCCTCGGCCGCCACGTCCTCGAGCAGTGAGCGCAGCGCCGGGGGTTCGGGGAGCGTCGAGAGGTACAGGGCACGGTCGCGTCGCAGCGCGGCCGGCAGCCCGTCGAGCTCGCCACCGTGGTACACGGCACTGACCTCGGTGCCGGGTTCGGCCGTCAGCTCCTCCGACCACAGGGTGCCGGTGAACTGCCCGCAGTCCACGGTCTCGTCGGGATCAAGCGGCCACCACTCGTGCACCGTCCGGATGCCGAACAGCGTGCGCAGCCGCGCGTCCATGCCGCCGGGCCGCACCCGGTCCTCCGCGTCGGCGACCCCGGTGAAGAACCCGGACACGAGCGTGCCACCGCCGCGTACATAGGCCACGAGATTCTCTATCGCCGCGTCCGTGAGCAGGTACAGGTGCGGCACGACCACCATCTTGTAGGCGGACAGGTCGTGTTCGGGGTGCGCGAAGTCGGTGGCGAGATGTGCCTCCCACAGGGCACGGTGCCAGGCCCGTACCACGTCCTCGTACGCGACGTGTGCCGACGGCCTGCCGTCCTGGCAGTCGGCCCACCAGGAGTGCCAGTCGTGGAGCACGGCGACATCGGCGGCGAGATGAGTACCCGCGACCTGCGATCCCAGTTCCGCCAGTTCCGCACCGATCTGCTTCACCTCGGCGAACGCACGGCCTTCCTCGCCCGCGTGCCCCACCATCCCCGAGTGGAACTTCTCGGCGCCTTGCCGGGACTGCCGCCACTGGAAGTAGCAGACGGCGTCGGCGCCGCGCGCCACCGTCTGCAGCGACCAGAGCCGGTTGAGGCCGTGCGGCTTGGGGTGGTTCACGCCCCGCCAGTTGACCGGCCCCGCCGCCTGTTCCATCACCATCCAGGGGCCACGTGCCTGGCTGCGCGTCATATCGGCGATCATCGCGTTGTACTGACCGCCCAGCGGGTCCCGCGGATCCGGGTACAGGTCGACGGAGACCACGTCCTCCTCGCGCGCCCACGCCCACGCGTCCTGCCCGATCCAGAACGGCATGAAGTTCGTCGTCACCGGGACGTGGTCGGGGGTGTGGCGGCGGACGAGGTCGCGCTCGGCGACGTAGCACTCCATCAAGGCGACCGAGGTGAAGCGGCGGAAGTCGAGGAGCTGGGTGGGGTTGTGCAGGTACTGGGTGTGGCGCGGCGGGATGGCGTCCTCCCACGAGCCGAGGTGCTGGCTCCAAAAGGCCGTGCCCCAGGCCTCGTTGAGCGCGTCCAGGGTCACGTATCGTGCGCGCAGCCAGTCGCGGAAGGCGCGGGCCGCCTCGTCGCCGCGGTCGAAGGTGCAGTACTCGTTGTTGATGTGCCACATGCGCAGGGCCGGGTGGCGCCCGTACCGTTTCGCGAGGTCCTCGGTGATCGCGGCGGCGTGGCGGCGGTACGCGCTGCTGGAGTGCGCGAAGTGCTGGCGCGAACCCCACCACACGATCTGCCCGTCCTCACCGCGCGGCAGTGTCTCGGGGTGCAGGCGGCCCAGCCACGCCGGCGGGGAAGCGGTCGGCGTGGCGAGCACGACCCCGATGCCATGCGCGTGCATCAGGTCCATCAGACGGTCGAGCCAGTCGAACTCCCGGGCGTCGGGCCGGGGTTCGAGCTTCGACCAGGAGAAGACGCCCAGGGTGACGGAGGTGACCCCGGCCTCCTTCATGAGCCGGACGTCATCGGCCCAGGTCTCCTCGGGCCACTGCTCGGGGTTGTAGTCCCCGCCGAACAGTAGCCGCCCGTCGGCGGTGATCGTCATCCCTTCACCGCCCCGGTGAGCATGCCCTTCTTGAAGTGGCGCTGGACGAAGGGCGAGGCGACGGCGACCGGGATCAGGGCGAGGATCATGACGGCCATCTGGAGCCCCAGGGGCGAGAGTTCACCCGTGCGGACCGCTTCCTGGAGGCCGGTCGGCGCCTCGGTGTGCCGCATCACGAGCTGGATGAGGACGTTCTGCAGCGGCAGCATCTGCTGGTCGCTGAGGTAGATGGAGGCGTTGAACCAGGAGCTCCAGTACCCGACCGCGTAGAACAGGGAGATGACGGCGAGCACGGCGCGGGACAGCGGCATGATGATCGTGAGCAGGATCCGCAGGTCCCCCGCCCCGTCGATGCGGGCCGACTCGGTGAGTTCGGGCGAGATGCCCATGAAGAAGGCCCGCAGGACCAGGATGTTGAAGACGCTCACCGCGCTCGGCAGGATCAGCGCCAGATAGGTGTCGGTGAGCCCGAGCGACTGCACCAGCAGATACGTCGGGATGAGGCCGGCGCCGAAGAACATCGTCGCCATCATCGTCATCAGGAAGAACCGGCGGCCGAGGCTGCCGCGCCGGGAAAGGCCGTAGGCCGCGAGCACGGACACGGTCATCGAGAACAGCGTGCCGAACAGCGTCACGCCGACCGAGACCATGATGGCCCGGCTGACCTGGCCGCCGCTGAGCAGCTCCTTGTAGTTGACGAAGGTGATGCTCTGGGGGATCACCACCAGGCCGCCGACCCGGTCGATCACCGGCCTCGGGGAGAGGCTGGTGACGATGACGATCCACAGTGGGCCGAGCACGCCGAGACAGCACAGGGCGAGGAAGCCGCTCTTCAGGGTGAGCCCGGCCTTGCTCGGGCGCTCCTCCCACACGGGCCGTGGTGGCGCCTGGAGGCTACGGATCAACTGCGTGTTGAGACTCACTTCTGGTACACCCCCTGCTCGCCGAGCAGATGCGCGAACTTGTTCGCCGCCAGCACGAGACAGACGCCGATGGCGCCCTTGGCGAGGCCGACCGCGGCCGCGTAGCTGAAGTCCCCGTTCTGCAGGCCCATGCTCCACACGTACGTGTCGAGGACCTCGGCGGCGCCCGTCCCCACCGCGTCGCGCTGGAGCAGGAACTGCTCGAACCCGACCGAGAGCGCATCGCCGACCCGCAGCACGAGGAGCAGCGCGATCACCGGGCGCAGCGCCGGGAGGGTCACATGCCACATGCGGCGCCAGCGGCCCGCGCCGTCCATGGCGGCGGCCTCGTACAGATCCGTGGGGACGGCGGCCAGCGCGGCGAGGAACACGATGATCCCCCAGCCGGCGTCCTTCCACACGGCCTGCGCCGTCACCAGGAACTTGAACAGACTGCCGTTGGTCATCAGGTCGAAGCCGCCCCAGCCGTGGTCCTGGAGCGTCTGGGCGATGATGCCCGCCCCTCCGAAGATCTGCTGGAAGACGGTGACGACGAGCACCCACGAGAAGAAGTGCGGCAGATACATGATCGCCTGTGCCACGGCCCGCACCCGGGGCCGGATCACACTGTTGATGACCAGCGCGAGGGCGATGGGAATCGGGAAGAACAGGGCGAGCTGGAGGACGAAGAGCACGAGCGTGTTCTTGACCGCGCCCCAGAACAACGGGTCGCCCACCATGCGGCTGAACTGCTCCACGCCCACCCACGGGCTGTGGAAGATCGCGGCGACGCCGTTGCTGGAGACGTAGGGGTCGTAGTCCTGGAAGGCCACGACGTTGCCGAGCAGAGGTACGTAGTTGAAGACGATGATCAGGATGATCGCGGGCAGCGTCATCAGGATCAGCACCCGGTCGCGGAGCCATCGCTTGCGCCAGGGCACCTGGGTGCGCGCACGCTTCCCGGGGGTGGCCTTCGACGCGGCGAGCGCGGCGGCCGGCTCCTCGACCGCCGCCGGGGGCCGCGTGCCATCGGGCCTGCTCCCGGCCGTGATGGACATCAGTTGCCGCTTCCGTTCTCGTCGAGGAGCTTCTTGTACCAGTCGCGCAGCTTGTCGCCGCCCGACGACTTCCAGGTGGAGATGGCCTGCTGCACGTCGGACAGCTTCTTGTGGCCGCGCATGTAGTCGAGCTCCAGCTGGATGAGCGGGGTGCCGAGGTTGGCGTACCGGGACGGCTCGGTGATGTTCATGCCGAACGTCGAGGTCTTCTTCAGGAAGGCGCCCTGCCGCTGTTGCCACTCGACCTGCTTGCGGGCGACCTCGGGGAAGTCGGGGTGCGCGGTGAACGGGGCGGGTTGCGCCAGCATCGCCCAGGCGTTGACGACCTCGGCGTTGCCGCGTTCGTTCTTCACCGGGACGCCGTCCTTGACGGTGTAGTGGGTGCCCTCGACGCCGTAGTCGACGAGCATCCGCTCCTTGGTGCCGTAGGGCGCGGCCGCGAAGTTCGCGGCGGCGAGCGCGTTGTGGATGACGTCCTCGGAGGCGCCCTTGCGGATGAACGACCAGATGCTCGCGGGCTGCCCGGCGTACAGCACCGGGTCGCCGTCGGCGCCGAAGTAGTCGAAGGCCTCGATCTTGAAGTCCGGGTTGGACTTGGCCTGTTCGGCGACCTTGCGGTACCAGTCGTCGACGTTGCTGTTGTAGACGAGGACCTGGCCCGCGGTGAACCGCTGGCCCTGGTCGCCCGTGCGCGCCTTGCCGTCGGGGTGGACGACACCGGCGTCGAACAGCTTGCGCGTCCACTCCAGGGCCTCGAGGTAATTGGGGTGGTCGAGGCGGTACGTCACCTTGCCGTCGTCCCCGATGGTCCAGCCGAGCGGTCCGGCGGGCTGGAGACTGAAGACGCCTTGCGCGAACCACCACATGTCGTCGCAGGCGTACACCTTCGCCTTCGCGCTGGTCGCCTCCTTGGCCCAGCTCAAGAACTCGTCGGGCGACGTGGGCGGCTGCCAGCCCTTCTTGTCGAAGATGTCCTTGCGGTAGAAGGGCGCGATGAAGCCGGCGGTGGGGGCGGGCATCGGGATGCCGCGCAGCGCGCCGCCGAAGATGCCCATGCGCCAGGAGTCGGTGGGGATCGCGGCCAGGTTCGGGTACTTCTTCACCTTGTCGCCGGCCAGATAGGGGCTGAGGTCCATGAACTTGGCCGAGACCGCGCTGGGGAGCTTGCCGGTCAGGTTCCAGCTCGGCACGACGACCATGTCGGGTATGGAGCTGGAGGCGAGCACCGCGCCGAGCTTGTCGCCGTACTTGTTGCCGTCCTGGTTCTGCCAGGTGATCCTGGTTCCGGCGATCTTGCCGAGCTGGGTGTAGTAGTCACAGCCCGGCTTGGGCGAGGTGCCCCAGAGCGGGGACATGATCTTGAAGGGGGTGCCGGTTCCCAGCTTCTCCGGCACCGAGGTGCTCAGAGCGGAGAGGTCCACCTTCTTCGTGTAGCCGGCGGACGAGCCGTTCTTCGCGGGGATGTCGGGCTGGGCGAGTTTGCTGGCGACGAACGACGGCAGCAATTTCTGCGCGTTCTTGGCGGAGGTCGCACCTTCCCGGTTCGTGTTCTCCGACCCGCCGCACGCGGCGAGCAGTGGCACCCCGCCGGCCACCGCGACGGCGGCGACGGCCGTCGAGCCGAGGAAGGTTCTCCGGCTGGGACCAGGGTTCGTGGAGGGAGAGTTCGGCGTCATTGCTGCAACCCTTCGGGACAACGCTCGCGCACATTGTCGAAGCGCTTCGATGTTGCAGCGAGGTTAAGGGAGCGCCGGGACCGTCACAAGATGCCTGCATCAGATTCCTGAACGCACTTTTCACGCAACGCACTTGACACCTGACAGCCTCTGTACGGAGCATCGAAGCGCTTCGAAGATTCAATCCGACCCATCCGTGGTCGATCGCTCCATCGACCGGAACGCCGAGCCAAGGGATCCGCACGTGACCGAAAGACCACCGATCGCCCCCCTCGACGGCAAGCGCGTCGACACCCTCATGGACCGGCTCACGCTCGACGAACGCATCGCGCTGCTGCACCAGTTCACGCCGGGTGTGGAGCGGGTCGGCCTCGCCGCGTTCCGCACCGGGCAGGAGGCACTGCACGGCGTTGCGTGGATGGGCCCGGCCACCGTGTTCCCGCAGTCCGTCGGGCTCGGCGCGACCTGGAACGACGACCTGGTGCGGCGGATCGGCGACGCCGTCTCCGCCGAGGTGCGCGCGATGCGCGAGCACGACGACCGGATCGGCCTCAATGTCTGGGCGCCCACGGTCAATCTGCTCCGCCACCCGCTGTGGGGCCGGAACGAGGAGGGCTACTCCGAGGACCCGCACCTCACCGCCGCCATCGCCACCGCCTACACGCGCGGCCTGCGCGGCACCCACCCCACGTACTGGCGCACCGCCCCCGTCCTCAAGCACTGGCTCGCCCACAACAACGAGACGCTCAGGGATACGTCGAACTCCTCCGTGCGTCCCCGCGTCCTGCACGAGTACGACCTCCGGGCCTTCCGCGGGCCGGTCGAGGAGGGCGCCGTCGCCGGGGTCATGCCTGCCTACAACCTCGTCAACGGCCGCCCCAACCACGTCTCCCCGTACCTGAAGGAGCACCTGCGGACCTGGACGGAACAGGAACTCCTGGTCTGCTCCGACGCGACCGCGCCCAGCAACCTCGTCGACTCCGAGCACTACTTCGACACCCACGAGGAGGCCACCGCCGCCGCCCTCGTCGCCGGCGTCGACAGCTTCACCGACCACGGCACCGACTCCTCGACGATCACCGGGCGGATCCGCCGCGCCCTCGACCAGGGCCTGATCTCCGAGTCCGACATCGACACCGCTGTCCGCCGGCAGCTCGATGTGCGGCTTCGCCTGGGCGAGTTCGAGGACCGCGACCCCTTCGAAGGCGCCGGGGCCTTCGACACGGAGGAACACCGCGCCCTCGCGCAGGAGGCCGCCGAGCAGGCGGTCGTGCTGCTCAAGAACGACGACCTGCTGCCGCTGCCCGGCACCGCCCGCATCGCCGTGGTCGGCCTGCTCGCCGACGAGTGCAAGACGGACTGGTACAGCGGCACCCTCATCCACCGCTCCACCCCGCTCGACGGCCTCTGCGAGCGGTTCGGCACCGAGCACGTCACCTTCGCGGAAGGCGCGGACCGGGTGCGGCTGCGGTGCGACGCCGGATGGCTGTACGTGCCCGAGAGCGACGCCGAGGCGAGCGTGCGCGGTGCCGAGGGCGCCCTCGACCCCGCCCTCCTCGCCGGCCGCACCGACCTCCCGCCCCTCACCACCGCAACCGACGAGGGCACCGAACTCGCCCTCGTCGACTGGGGGAACGACGTCCTCACCCTGCGCGCACCCGACGGCCGCTATCTGTCCGTCGCCGAGGACGGCTTCGTGCGGGCGTCCGCCGAGCAGCCCGGCGGCTGGGTCGTCCAGGAGACGTACACCCTGGAACGGCACGGAAGCGCTCACCTCCTGAGGCACACGGGCACCGGCCGGTACGTCGCTGTCGCCGCCGACGGCGTGAAGGTTGCCGAACAGGGCACGGTTTTCGAGGTGGAGTACGTGGAGCGCGGCGCGGACGCCGTGGGGCGGGCCGCCGCCGACGCCGACGTGGTGATCGTCGTCGCGGGCAACGACCCGCACATCAACGGCCGCGAGACCGAGGACCGCACGACGCTCGCCCTCCCCGACCACCAGGACCGGCTGTGGCGAGCGGCCCGCGCCGCCAACCCGAACACCGCCCTGGCCTTGATCGGCGCTTACCCCTTCGCCGTGCCCGACGCGGACACCGAACTCCCCGCCCTGCTGTGGACCGCCCACGGCGGACAGGCCGCGGGCCGTGCGCTCGCCCGGGTCCTCGCGGGCGACGTCAGCCCCGCCGGACGTCTCCCGCAGACCTGGTACGCCGGGGACAGCGACCTGCCGGACCTGCTCGACTACGACATCATCGGCTCCCGCCAGACCTACCTCTACTTCGAGGGCACACCGCTGTACCCGTTCGGACACGGCCTGTCCTACGCCTCGTTCGACTACGACGGACTCTTCGTGCACCGCGGCGCGGACACTCTTGAGTGCACCTTCACCGTCACCAACACCGGCACCACCCCGGCCGACGAGGTCCCGCAGCTGTACGTCCGCCCGCTCGGCATGCCCGTGCCGCGCCCGCGCCGCCAGCTCCTCGCGCACCGCCGCATCGCCCTCGCGCCGGGGGCGTCGGAACGCGTCACCTTCTCCGTGCCTGTCGCCGACCTCGGCCACTGGGACGTCGCCCGCGGCCGCTGGAGCGTCACCTCGGGCACGTACGAACTCCTCGTCGGCGCCTCCAGCGAGGACATCCGCCTCACCACGCGCCTGACCCTCGACGGCGACGAGCCCGCGCCCCGTCCAGTGCTCGTCGACGGCCTGGACGCGGCGGCGTACGACGAACAGCGCGGCACGGCGATCGTCGACCGCACGAAGACCTCCGGCGACGCCGTCACTGCGACCGGGCCCGACGCCGAACTCCTCTACAGCGCCTGCGACCTGGGCACCGACGGAGTCCGCGCAGTGCGCTTGACGGTCGCGGGCGCGGGCACCGTCGCGATCGGGGACGGCGGCACGGTCACCGTCCCGGCAACCGGCGGCCCGTACGACTACGTAACCCTGGACGCCGACTTCACCGCCCGCGGAGTACGTGACCTGCGCGTGCGCCTCGGCGGCGAGGTCCGTCTGGCCCGGCTCACCTTCATCCCACGGGGGACCACCGTATGAAGTTCACCGACGGCTTCTGGCTGATGCGCGAAGGGGTCCACGCCGCGTACGCCACCGAGGTCCGCCAGATCCTGGCCGCCGACGACCGGTTCACCGCCTACGCCGCCGTCCGGCACGTCCGCGACCGCGGCGACACCCTCAACCAGCCTCTGATCACGGTCGACTGCTTCGCCCCCGCCGAGGGCGTCATCGGCGTCCGCTTCACCCACCACGCGGGCAAGCGGCACCGGGGCCCCGACTTCGAGCTGCTGCCCTCCGAAGGCGGCGCCGGCGCACAGGTGACCCGCGAGGGCACGGTCACCGAGCTGACGACGGGCCCGCTCACCGTCCGCCTGGACACGGCAGGGGAGTGGGGCCTGGAATTCCTCGACTCCTCAACCGGTCGCCGCCTGACGGCTGTTGAAGGAAAGGGCACCGCCTTCGCCACCACCCCCGACGGCGCCCACCACATGGTCGCCCAGCTCGCGCTCGGCATCGGAGAGCACATCTACGGCCTCGGCGAACGCTTCACCCCGTTCGTCAAGAACGGCCAGACGGTGGACATCTGGCAGGCCGACGGCGGCACCAGCAGCGAACAGGCCTACAAGAACGTCCCGTTCCACCTCTCCTCGCGCGGCTACGGCGTCCTCGTCAACCACCCCGGGAAGGTCGGCTACGAGATCGGCACGGAGTCCGTCGGCCAGCTCCAGTTCAGCGTCGAGGACCAGTCGATCGAGTTCTACGTCGTCGCGGGCCCGACCCCGAAAGACGTGCTGCGCCGCTACACCGCGCTCACCGGCCGCCCCGCCCTCCCGCCGGCCTGGTCGTTCGGCCTGTGGCTCACCACCTCCTTCTGCACCGAGTACGACGAGGAGACGGTCACGTCGTTCGTCGACGGCATGGCCGAGCGCGACATCCCGCTCACCGTCTTCCACTTCGACTGCTTCTGGATGCGCGAGTACCAGTGGTCCGACTTCACCTGGGACCCGGACGTCTTCCCCGACCCGGTCGGCATGCTGCGCCGCCTCAAGGCGCGCGGCCTGCGCATCAGCATGTGGATCAACCCCTACATCGCCCAGAAGTCCCCACTCTTCGACGAGGGGCGGGAGTTGGGTTACCTGGTCCGCAAGCCGAACGGCGACGTGTGGCAGTGGGACCTGTGGCAGCCCGGCATGGCGCTCGTCGACTTCACCGATCCGGGCGCGCGCGACTGGTACGCGGGCAAGCTGCGCGGCCTGCTCGACATGGGCGTCGACAGCTTCAAGACGGACTTCGGCGAGCGCGTTCCGACCGACGTCGTCTGGCACGACGGCTCCGACCCCGAGCGCATGCACAACTACTACGCGCACCTCTACAACCGCACCGTCTTCGAGCTGCTGGAGAAGGAGCGCGGCAGCAACGAGGCAGTCGTCTTCGCCCGGTCGGCGACGGCCGGCGGCCAGCAGTTCCCGGTGCACTGGGGCGGTGACTGCTTCGCCTCGTTCACGGCGATGGCGGAGTCGCTGCGCGGCGGCCTCTCCCTGTCCCTGTCGGGCTTCGGCTTCTGGTCGCACGACATCGGCGGCTTCGAAGGCACCCCCGACCCGGCCGTCTTCAAGCGCTGGCTCGCCTTCGGCCTGCTCTCTTCGCACAGCCGCCTGCACGGCAATGTCTCGTACCGGGTGCCGTGGGCATTCGGCGAGGAAGCGGTGGACGTGGCACGCAGGTTCACCCTGCTCAAGCACCGCCTCATGCCGTACCTGTACGGGGCGGCGGTCGAGGCGCACCGCACGGGCGTCCCCGTGATGCGTCCGATGCTCCTCGACTTCCCGGACGACCCCACGTGCCGGGTCCTTGACCGCCAGTACATGCTCGGCCCCGACCTGCTCGTCGCGCCGGTGTTCTCGGCGGACGGCGACGTCGAGTTCTATCTGCCCGAGGGCACCTGGACACGGCTGGTGACAGGGGAGCGGGTCGAGGGCGGGCGCTGGCTGCGCGAGACCCACGGCTTCGACAGCCTGCCCCTGTTCGTCCGTCCCGGCGCGGTCGTGCCGCTCGGCGCGGACGACCGGCGCCCCGACGGCGACTGGACCGACGGCGTCACCCTGCTCGTCGCGCCGGGCGTGCTGGATGTGACCGTGACGGTGCCGGACCACGACGGGAGCCCCGCCGCCGCGTACCGGGTGCGCCGGGACGCGGACGACGGGGCGGTCACGGTGGAGGCGACTGGAACGGAACTCCCGTACGAAGTAAGGGAGTTGTAGCCTCCCCGGCGTGCATGGTCAGGAGACGGCGGTGCTCGTCACCGCGTCTCCTGACCGCGTCACCTGGTACGTGACGGTGGCGCCGCTCCAGAAATGGAAGGTGAGAGCCACCGGCACACCGTCCTTGAGGGAGTTCAGGAATTCGGCGGTGAGCCTGAGCGTTCCGCCGTCGTAGTCCGGGGCGAACGCCGTGCCGAACTGCTCGTACGAAGTCCAGTCGGCCGGACCCGCGTTGGTGCCGTCGGCGTATGTGGCCTCCATGGTCGCCAGGGAGTCGCCCCGGAACCGGGCGGGGGCCGCGAAGGAGCTGGTCGTCCCCGTCGCGCCCGCGAGGACCGGCGGGTCGTACGTCGTCACGTCGATCCGCCACGGCACCCCGGATGAGTGACCGGCGGGTTGCCCCAGGACGTCTCATCGGGGATGGCGTCGAGGGTGTTGCCCAGGTTCCAACTGGGCTGCATGGCGGCGACGGTGTCCATGGCGGAGGCGGTTGCGGCAGGAGCGGGGCGGGCGGCCGCCACGGCCCCGGTCTGGGCGGTGCCGACGGTGGCGAGTAAGGCCAGGAAGAGGCCCGCCATCCATCCGACGCGGCGTCGGCGGCTCCGTGCTTGTCTCATACAGGTCCCTTTCCGTGGCTGAGTTCGGTGGTTGAGTGCTGTGGTCTCGGTCAGCGGTCGGGTTCAGATGGTGAGCGGCTCGTAGCGGAACCAGTCGAAGTGGGCGGTACCGGTCGCGGCGTACAGGCCGATGACGCGGCCGGTGAACCCGCCGGCCACCTCGGTCGACAGGTAGCGGCCGTCGAGGGCCGCGAGGGCGGTGAACGTGCCGTCCGGCTCCTCGACGCCGAACGCGAGCGTGTCCGGGCCGGTGCGCGCGTCGCGCGGGCTGTCCGTGGGGGTCACGTCGACGCCGAGCACGAGCGGCCCTTCGGCCGTCGCCCGGGACGTGGAGGCCACCACGGTGCGCAGCGGTCCGACACGGGCGATCACCCGTACTTCTGCGGCGTCGGCCTCGATCTCGTAGTGGTGCCGCTCGTCGAGCCGGACCGCGAGCCGCCGGTGCCGTCCGCCGGGTCGAGGTGGGCGCGGACGCGGCAGGAGAGGTGCTGCTGCCGGTGGCCGACGAAGGTGACGTCGGCGGCGTCGGGGCCGCCCCCGAGGGCGTGCAGTGTCAGGCGGCCCGGCCGTTCCTTCGTGGTGCAGTGCCGCGGGGAGCGGTGGCGGAGTGAGATCCATGAGGGCTGCAGTTCGGCGTCGTCGAAGTCGTCCGTGAAGGGTTCGGCGGAGGCGGGCGCGGGCCCGGCCGTCGCGGGCGGGCCGACGACCGGCCAGCCGTTTTCCCAGGTCACCGGCGCGAGGAAGGTCTCGCGGCCGAGCACGTGCCAGCCGGGGGTGCCGCCGCGCGGCCGCACCCCGAGGAACACCATCCACCACGTGCCGTCGGCTGCCTGCACCAGATCGGCGTGCCCGGTGTTCTGGACGGGTTCGTCGGTGCTGCGGTGGGTCAGGACCGGATTGGCCGGACAAGGTTCGAAGGGGCCGGTGGGCGCGGGGCCGCGGGCCACGGAGACGGCATGCCCGCGCTCGGTGCCGCCCTCGGCGATCAGCAGGTACCAGTAGTCACCTACGTGGTACAGGTGCGGCGCCTCCGGGGCCTTGGCGCCCGGTGTGCCGGACCACAGCGGGCGCGGCTCGCCGAACGTCTCGCCGGTGTACGGGTCGATACGGACCTGGGAGATCCCGGCGACCGTGACCCAGCACGCGCCGTCCTCGTCCCAGGCGAGATCCGGATCGATGCCCGGTACGCCGGGCAGCGGGACCGGGTCCGACCAGCGGCCCGCCGGGTCGGTCGCGGAGACGAGCAGATTGCCGCCGCCCAGGCTCACATTGGTGACGACCAGCCAGAAGCGGCCGTCGTGGTGGCGCAGTGTCGGCGCGTAGATCCCGGCGGAGGAGGGTGTGTCCCAGGGCAGCCGCAACTGGCCGGGCCGGTCGAGGACGTTGCCGATCTGCCGCCAGTGCACCAGGTCGCGACTGTGGAAGAGCGGCACCCCGGGGACGTACTCGAAGCTCGAGCACGCGAGGTAGTAGTCGTCGCCGACGCGGCAGACGCTGGGGTCCGGGTGGAACCCGGGGATGACCGGGTGTGGGTCTGCCATGCTGTCTCTCTCCGTGATGTCGAAGCGCTTCGATTCGCGGGGAGGATATGCACCGGGGTGATGGCGCGCAAGGGGTTGGACAGGACGCAAAATGGCCCTGAAGTCCCTTCATGCTTACGGGACTTCAGGGCCATGGCATCATCGATGCGCTTCAACTGGCAGTCGTCGGGCTTCCGTTCGGGCCCAGGAGGTCCTCCTTGTAAGGCACGCAAGCGCGCAAGCGTGGTCTGCCTGCGACGACTGCGAGCCTCATGGTGGAACCGGCTGTCAGTACGCGCCGTTCACGTTGTCGATCGAGCCGTACTTGTCGGCCGCGTAGTTGCAGGCGGCGGTGATGTTGGCGACCGGGTCGTAGCTGTTCATCGACGTGCCGGGCACGTGGTACGCGGTGAACGTGGGGTCGATGACCTGCAGGAGCCCCTTGGACGGGGTTCCTGCGACAGCGTTGGAGTCCCAGTTGTTGATGGCCAGCGGGTTGCCGGAGGACTCGCGCATGATGTTGCGGTGGATGCCCTCGTAGGAGCCGGGAATGTTGTGCTTGGCCATGATGTCGAGCGACTCCTTGATCCAGCCGTCGAGGTCGTTCGTGTAGGACTTCTTCGCCGGGGCGGCGGCGAGCGTGGTCCGGTTCTCGGAGCGGTCGGCCCGCTCGGCGGACGCCCTGGTGGCTGCGGGCTTGGCCGGGCTCTTCTTGCCGAGCGTGAGCTTGACACCGGGGTGGATCAGCCCCGGGTTGTCACCGAGGGCGGCTCGGTTGTCCTGGTACAGCTTCTTCCAGCCGCCGCTCAGAGAGTGCTCTCGGGCGATCTTGACGAGGGAGTCGCCCGCGGCGACGACGTACGTCGTGGGGGCCGCGGCGCTCTTTGCGGCCGGGGCGGCCTGCGCTGCGCCGGCGCTGGTCGCGCCGAGCACCGGGAGAGCGAGCACAGCTGCGCCCGTGCCTGCGGCGGCGATTCCCCGGGTGAACGAGATGGACTTGGGGCGGCGGTGCTTTCCCTTTGAGGGCATGTCGTGTTCCTCTCCGTCGCCTGCGAGGTGAGCTGTCGGGTTCGGACGGGAGATGTCCGGTCGCACTGCGAATGCGACTTCACCCCGAGCCGTTCCGGAAACCAGATCGGCGGCTTACCTGGGTCCCCCGCTCCTGCCGTGCGTAACCGAGTGGATGGGAGGGAATCCGGATAGCGGCAGGATTCGGCGTTCCATCCGGATTGACGGCGACATTAGGCGAGAAGGAGCCGACAGAACAAGACCAGAATTCCGAGAACGGAATGTGAGATCCCTGCCTCGGGCGACCAGAACCCGCCGCTCTCTTTGATCGAAAAGCCCAACCCGCTTTGCGTAGAAGGGAAGTGGGTTCAGCAGAGCTCGGGGCCCGCGTCCGGCCGTGTGACACGGTTCACTGAATGCCGATGCGGGTTGGAATGACGGTCGACGGTGTATCAGAGTGCGATATTTCGCATCAATACCTCGTGATAGAGGCAGAGCTTCGCTTACACCGCTAATAATGCGAAAGGGCAACTTCTCACGCAAAGACGGACATAGCGTCGTGTCGCTTTTGGTACTGTATGCGGCATATCGCCATTAATGCTGGCGCGGTCGCGCGGACCGACGGACGTCCCCGCTGCACGGTTCATGAGCGGGTGCCGATCGGGATGGCGCCTGAGTGTGGCCTTGTGCGGTTTGGCTCAGGGATCGACTGAGGTGAGGTCGACGGGCTCCATCATCGGAGTGCCCTTCCCGCCGGCCCGCCGGCCCGCTGGCCTGCTGGCCTCCCGGGATACCCGGGGGCGGGACAGGTGAGGGCTCCGATGCTGCCCCCGGAGATCTTGCCGGCTCAGGATGCGCGTGAGCTCAGAAGACGGTCTGCATGTGATGGGGATTCAGTTGCCGATCGTCACTGGTATGCCAGTGAAGGTCCCCGGCCTGGACCGGGAGGAGGCTGCTGAAATCCTCTGCCGACTCCGGTTTTCCGGGCAGGTATCTCTCTGCGTGGGAGGCCTGGTTAATCCCGGGCCTCAGTGGTCGACTGGACGAGGGACGGGAACTCCGCACGCACCTGCGTCAGGGCGGACACGAACCGAAGGTCCGCCGCGAAGAAGCGCAGGAATAGGGGCAGTTACTCGGCCGCATGGAACATGACGGCAATGCCGGAGTTGCGGCGCCGGTGCAGACAGAGCGGGAACTCGGCTGGGCGCGCGACTAAAGGCTGTTCCGACATGATCCGCGAGTTCGTGAGGTCCGGTCGTCTGTCGCTGGGCGGGTGCTCTATTCGGCAAGGCCGAGGTCGTGCAGTGAGCAGGGCGCGGTGTACGCCTTTTCCTTTGATTCGCCAGTCACGCGAGCGGGATATTTCAGCCCTACATCCGAGCGAAGGCGTGCTGGACGCGAGCGCGAACGCGCTTATGGGAGCGGCTCGTTCCTGCTTCCCGGCAGGAAACGCCGCGTTGTGGTGAGCCGTGGGACGGGCCGCTTCCTCGGCTCTGGTTGTGCGGTGGGCTGACGGGACGCGGGCGGCTGGTGCCGGGGTGTGCGGGCGTTCGCGGCGTGCGCGGCATCTGACCGTCGCCAGGGCGGGATGGTCCGTTTCCCTGCGGGTGCCGCTACCGGTGTTCCGGGTTTTCGTAGTCGTGGCGGCAGCCGGCGTCCCAGGCGGTGCGCTGGTTGCCGTAGGCGGGGATGCCACCGAGATCTTTCAATGCCCGGGCCAGGTGCAGCAGGTTCCAGGTCATGAAGGTGGTGTTGCGGTTGGTGAAGTCGTTTTCGGGGCCGCCGGAACCCGGGTCGAGGTAGGAGGGGCCGGGGCCGGCCTCACCGATCCATCCGGCGTCGGCCTGGGGAGGGATGGTGTAACCCAGGTGTTGCAGGCTGTAGAGGACATTCATCGCGCAGTGTTTGACACCGTCCTCATTGCCGGTGATCAGGCAGCCGCCGACGCGGCCGTAATAGGCGTACTGTCCTGCGTCGTTGAGAAGACTGGAACAGGCGTAGAGGCGTTCGATCACCCGCTTCGTCACGGAGCTGTTGTCGCCCAGCCAGATCGGGCCGGCCAGCACGAGGATGTCGGCGGCCATGACCTGACGGTAGAGGTCCGGCCAGGTGTCGGTCTCCCAGCTGTGCTCCGTCATGTCGGGCCACACGCCCGTGGCGATGTCGTGGTCGACGGCCCGGACGACGTCGACGTGAACTCCCTGGGCTTCCATGATGGCGGTGCTGCGGTCGATCAGGCCCTGGGTGTTGCTCGTCTCCGGCGAGCGTTTGAGAGTGCAGTTGAAGACCAGCGCCCGCAGGTCGTCGTACCGGGCCGGAGGTGCGTCGGTGGCGGGTGACGAAGCGGTCATACGGTCCTCCCAGAGCTCTGTCGCCACCTGGTGCGCGGTGACTTGTCCACTTTGCCCAGCGTGGGGCCCGGCTGACGGCAGCCGCCACAGCGGAGCCTCCGAATGGCCCTGGTGGTCTGCACATGCGGTCGGAGTACATGTCCCCTCCGGCTCGTCGCCGAGCGGAAAGCTGGGGGTGGGGAGGTGCGGCGAATGGACGTCGAGCTCGGGCTCAAGCAGCTCGTGCGCGCGGGCCCGACGGCGCTGCGTCTCGGGCCACTCCTTCAGGACCTCTCGGCGCCGTCGTCGCCCCGCTCGGTGAGGACGATCCTGGTCTCCGGCATGCCGCTTAGACATGCTCCTCGGCTGGAGCCTGAGGATTCTGGTGGAGCCTGAGGATTCTGGCCGTCCCGTGCTGGTCGAGGTGCAGCTACGTGGTACGGCTTCCGGTACGCCGCAGGCCCTCCGCCCAGTAGGCGCGGAGCGCGTCCTTGCCGCGAATGACCCCGTCATTGCCGAGCAGTTGAGCGGCCACCGGCGACCGGAACGTCACGTCGTCAGCGAAGTGCGACAGCAGAGCATCCAAGTCGTGATCGACATGCGGGGCCCAACTGCCCGGCGGTGGACCGCCTGCGGCAATGATTGATTCTGCTTGGAGTCGCACGTTTACGAGCATGTATTGACACTCCTCGGTTGGGGCGCCATAGTCTTCCGCAGGCAATTGGGCTGCAGAGTTTTGACGAACGAAGAACGTGCCTACTGGTGCGGCACTGCGCCGCAATGCCCCTTCGGGGGCAAGTAACAGCACCCTGCGCGGGGATCGATTTTGTCAGGTGCATGCCGATGCCTGGTCGGTGGTGGCCTTCCCCTCGCTCCACGTCGATGGGAGAGAAGTCGGCACTGGGGCACCAGTGCCCGGAATACGCGTAGAACCGGGAAAAGGGGTGAGCGTCGGCCCAGGAGCTGGGGCGACAGAGCCACCTCAGTCGTGCCGCGGACACCGCGGAGCAGTCGTTACCGCCTGCAGCACTCATGCGAGAGGGCGGTGCCCAGACGTTCACCGGCCTGCTCACCTTCAACACCCCCTTGAGGAGCATCAGATGAAACGAGCGTTGACACGCATTGCGGTAGCAGCCCTCGCCGCACTCGTCCCGTTCATCGCGGCACCTGGCGCACAGGCGCAGACCTTCGGCGGGAACGAACTACTGTCGTGGACGGTAAGCGGGGCTCCCAGTGGGGGACTGACATCCCTCAACTTCCCGATCACCGTGAACACCGGCACCGCCCATGTATCCGGGACCTACTTCGCGATGCAGTACGGGTTCACCGGACAGAGCGACATCGGGTACGCAGGACTGCAGCCGCGGCCGGATGCGAACGGGCACCAGCGCCTGCGTGGGGTGTTCTCCTCCTTCATCAGCGGCACGACAAGCACCCACGCCAACTGCTCGGACGGGGCTGACGGCGGCGCCGGCGTCAGCTGCGGAGTGGACTTCGACGCCGTGTACGGCCACACCTTCCGCGTCGAGATCGCCCGGGTCGGCACGGACACCTGGTCCGGCACCGTCGTCGACACCAACAACGGACAGCGGATCCCCGTCGGCACCTACAAGCTGCCCGCCGGCTCCGGCAACCTGAAGGCTACCCAGGCGGGTTTTATCGAGTACTACAACGTGCCCAGCTGTGACCAGCAGCCGCGGTACGACGTCACGTTCGGCGGACCGACCTCCGGATCCCTGTCCGGTTCAACCAAGTGGGTCAAGGAATACGGAGAGTGCGCCGGCTACGGCAGCACCCATGTGGCCACGATCGGCGCAGGTGTGCACGTGACCCGCGGTAGCGCGGGTTAGCAGTACGTCCGCAGGGCCCGGCAGGGGTGCGTCGGCTGTCCAAGGGTCTCGTCGGCGGTCGGCGGTCGGCGAGGAGACACGGAGCAACGACGAGCAGCGCTCGTACTGCTCCTGCTCACCGATGGACCCGGCGGCGCGCTCGTCGGCGAGCTGGGTCGAGGCCAGGGAAGAGGCCGGGTACTTCGCCGCCACATCGGCGGGCGCGGTGCCGGGGGGCGAGCAGCTCGGCGGCACCGGGTCGTCGGGCAGGTGGGTCGGGGAGGGAGCATGGCGGCGGGGGCGATCCAGCGCCCGGCCCCGGGAGCGGCACGGATCTCGCCGGCCGGCGTTTCGCCCATGGGATCAGCATCTCCGCTCCCCGCGTCCGGAGCCCGTCCGCAGTGGCGGTCCGACGCCACTGGGACGAGCCCGCCATCGCCGGCCCGATTCCGACGGGCCGGCGATCGCTCGCTCGGGATGTTGGTGTCACCACTCGTCGTGGTCGCCGATCACCCGGAAACTGCCCACGACCGCGTCCTCGACGAAGACGCCTCCCTGGCCGCTCCCGTGGCCGGTCTGGGGAGCGACACCATAGGTAGAGCCGTAGGGGCCGACCGTGGCCACCGGAGAACCGTTGTCGCAGTTGAACCCGCGGTAGACCTCAACGGTCCTGTCGCTGTCGTTGTCGATGCTGAAGCTGGTTGAGCCCAGCCCACTGGCAGCGGGGATGCAGCCCTCCGTGCGGGCGGAGTACGTCCGTTCGTTGAATTGGATTTTTCCCTCCCGCTTGCCGCTGTGACCTCGGTCCTCGTGGTCACGGCCCTCGTCCCCCCTGCCGTCAGTGCTGTCCGTACCGCGGGGAGCCGCCGCGGGGGCGGCCTGTTTGACGGGCGGGGCGGCCCGCTTTGCCGACGGTGCGGCTTGTTTGGCCGACGGGGCGGCCTGGGTCGATTCGGATTGCGCGGCATAGGTGATGCCGGTGGTGGCAAGGACCGCCGCGCCTACCATGGCGGCGGATACGGCGAAGATTCGCGTGGGCATGTCAATCCTCTCTGTCTCGGAGACGCCAGCTGGACAGCCGACATGCAACGAACGTAATAATCGGCTCACCAGCTGTCATTTCAGGACAACTCAAGGTGTGACAACAGGCTGCTGATCGAGTGGAGCCTCTGCGTTCAGTGCATATTTCGCTGTTTTCTGACATGGCGCCACAATCCGCGTCCAGGCGAGGTCGCAGGGCAGTCGGTCACGTGCCGGGCCGGCTGGTGATGCCGTCCAAGACGGTGGTCAGGTTGTGGTTGAAGGTTTCCTCGGCATTGAGGTGGGCCCCCTCGATGACGAGCCGAGCGACGGTCCGGCCCGGCCGAGACCGCCTCGCGTGTGATCGGACCCCCTCGCCCGGGGCAGGCTGTGAGAGTCCGGGTCTGTCCTCGCCGCGCGTCCCGCGATTCCATCCCGTGGGAAGTGCGGCCTGTGGCCGCTCAGGATCGCCAGTGCTAAAAAGGTCACATGGCGAATCGGTTCGCCGACTTGAGAAGCCTTTCGTTCAGGTCCCTGGTCAGCAGAAGCCCGCGAAGCGTAGCCGGGCAGGTGTTCGTCCTCCAGGTGGCGCTGGTCGTGCTGCTCGTGGTCGCTGGCGTCTTCGCCCTGGTCCTCCAGTCGGACCGGGACAGCAACACTGAGGCCAAGCGTCGCTCCGTCGCCGTGGCGCAGGCGTTTGCGCACTCTCCCGGCGTCGTGGCCGCACTGGAGAGCCCCGACCCGAGCAAGATTCTCCAGCCGCTCACGGAGGCGGCGCGCAAGGCCGCGGGCGTCGACTTCATCGTGGTCCTGGATACCAAGGGCATCCGCTACACCCACCCCCTGCCGAACCTGATCGGAAAGCACTTCGTGGGCACCATCGGGCCGTCGCTCGCGGGGAAGGTGTATACGGAGAGTGTGCAGGGCCCACTCGGCCGGGAGGTCCAGGCCACCGTCCCCATCGACAACGCCGACGGCAAGGTCGTGGGGCTCGTCTCAGCGGGGATGAAGGTCAAGAACGTGGCCAGTCAGGTGACCCGGCAACTGCCGATCATCCTGGGCGCCGGTGCCGGGGCGCTCGTGGTGGCCACCGCGGGCACCGCACTGGTGGGCCGACGGCTGCGACGGCAGACCCACAGCCTTGCCCCAGCCGAGATGACCCGCATGTACGACCACCACGACACGGTGTTGCACTCCGTGCGCGAAGGGGTGCTGATCGTCGACGGCGGCGGGCGGCTGCTGCTGGCGAACGACGAGGCCAGACGGCTGCTGGAGCTGCCCCCTGATGCCGAGGGGCAGCTCGTGTCGGAGCTGTCGAGCCTCGACCCCGAGACGGCGGCGCTGCTCGCCTCCGGGCGCGAGGTCACCGACGAGGTGCACTTCGCCGGAGAACGGCTGCTGGCGGTCAACCAGCGGCACACGGAGCGCGGCGGCGGACCCGTGGGGATGGTGGTGACGCTGCGCGACTCCACCGAGTTGCGGGCGGTGACCGGCAGGGCGGAGACCGCGCGGGAGCGGCTCAAGCTGCTGTATGACGCGGGACTGGGCATCGGCACCACTCTGGACGTCCTGCGCACCGCCGACGAGCTGGCGCAGGTCGCCGTCCCCCGTTTCGCCGACTTCGTCACCGTGGACTTGGCCGACGCTGTCCTGCACGGTGAGGAACCGGCCCACACCGCGACGAACATACGGCGTGCGGCCGTGTACGGCATCAGGGACGACCACCCGCTCTACGAGGAGGGCAGGCTGATCGACTTCCTGCCGTCCACCCCCCAGGCCCGCGGCTACGGGAGCGGCCACGCCCAGCTGGTGGTCGACCTGTCGACCGCCACGGGCTGGCATGCGCAGGACCCGGAGCGCACCAAGAGGATCATGGACTACGGCATTCACACCCTCATCGCCGCCCCGATCCAGGCTCGCGGCGTCGTGCTGGGCATGGCCGACTTCTGGCGCTCCAAGCAGCACGAGCCCTTCGACGAGGAGGAGGTGGCGCTCGCCGAGGAACTGGTGGCCCGAGCAGCGGTCAGCATCGACAACGCCCGCCGCTACACCCGCGAGCACGCCCTCGCGGTGACTCTCCAGCGCAGCCTGCTGCCGCGAGCCCTGCCCGAACAGGGCGCCCTCGACGTCGGCTACCGCTACCTCCCCGCTCAGTCGGGTGTGGGCGGCGACTGGTTCGACGTGATTCCGCTGTCGGGCAGCCGGGTCGCGCTGGCCGTCGGCGACGTGGTCGGCCACGGCCTGCACGCCGCCGCCACCATGGGCCGGCTGCGGACCGCGGTGCACAACTTCTCCTCGCTCGATCTGCCGCCCGACGAGTTGCTGAGCCACATGGACGACCTCGTCGGCCGCATCGACCAGGACGAGTCGAGTACGGAGAGCGCCACGGGCGTCGTGGGTGCCACCTGTCTGTACGCGATCTACGATCCGGTGACGCGCCGCTGTGTCGTGGCGCGTGCCGGGCACCTGGCGCCGGCCCTGGTTCTCCCCGACGGCACCGTCACCTTCCTGGATCTGCCGACCGGGCCGCCCTTGGGTCTGGGCGGGCTGCCGTTCCAGACCGCCGAGCTGGACCTTCCGGAGGGCGCCCAGCTCGTCCTGTACACCGATGGCCTCATCGAGGACCGCAGGCGCGATCTGGACGTGGGCATGGAGCTGCTGCGCCAAGCGCTGTCGGGCCACCCCGACAGGTCGCCCGAGGAGAGCTGCCAGGCAGTGCTCGACGAGCTGCTGCCCGAGCGTCCCAAGGACGACGTCGCCCTGCTGATCGCCCGCACGCGGGGGCTGTCGCGTGACCGGATCGCCGACTGGGACGTGCCGCTCGACCCGGCCGCCGTCGCGGGGATGCGCGACACAGTGGCCGGCAAGCTCGACGAGTGGGGCCTGTCCGAGCTGGCCTTCAGTGTGGAGCTGGTCCTGAGCGAGCTGGTCACCAACGCCATCCGTTACGCCTCCGAGCCGATCCACGTACGGCTGATCCACGACCGTACGCTGATCGTCGAGGTCGCCGACGGCAGCAGCACCTCTCCGCACCTGCGGTATGCCGCGACGATGGACGAGGGCGGCCGCGGCCTGTTCCTGGTGTCGCAGATCGCCGAGCGCTGGGGCACCCGGTACACGCCCCAGGGCAAGGTGATCTGGGCCGAACAGGCTCTTCCCGAGGTCTCCGGCCCGGCGGCGGCTCCCATGGGGGAAGAGGCGCCCGACCCGGACGGGACTCAGGGCGAGGGCGCTCAGGGCGACGGCGCCGAGTAGGACTGCGTTAGGTCTTCCTCTCGGCCGACGCCGACCGCACGACGTATCTGGCCGCCAACCCGTTCATCACCTGGTCCGCCGGCAAGGCCACCTTCACCTGGGACGACTTCCTCACCATGTCGGCGCACCCTCGCGAAGAGAAGAGCCCGGGCCGCGCCAAGCACTGGTGGATCCGCCTCGGCACCAAGGGCAGCGACACCTGGCTCAACACCGCCGACCTCGCCGCAGCGCTGGACAACCTGGGCGACGACGTCAGCCACCTCTACTACTGGGACGAGGGCCACGGCGCGAACATCGACGCCGCCGACTTCATCACGTGGATCGCCAAGGTGACGGGTCGTAAGACGAGGTAGCCACTTCGGCGAGATCCGGTCGCCGGTCTGAGCGGCCGGTGAGTCAGGAACGGGGTGGAGAGCCGAACGAGGGCGACCGGTCAGTCGGAAGCGGCCTGTTCACGGTCACCCGGAGGGCCCGGATCGTCGATGACGGAGCGCCCGGCTCCCGGCCGGTCTGCGACGCGCATACGGTCGCCGACGACCTGGCCGCGCCGGACGCCGCCGAGCTTCCAGCCCACACCGTCGCACAGGGCCGGCCTGACGGCGGTGGGGGTAGCCGGCACCGAATGAGGGCAGTGGCAGACGTGTCGGCGCGTCATGAAGGAGCCGGTCGGGCCTGCGGGGAAGATCGGGACATGGTCGACGCGATGAAAGCAGTACTCGAGGGCGGTCCTGACGATCTTCCTGAGCGGATCGTCTCCGTCTCCACGCCCGGTCTCGACATCAAAATTCTCTTGCGCGGGGGTTACGAGCACTTCAAGGTCACGACACGTCAGGAGGAGACCTCGCAGGGCCTGTTGCCGGTGTACGAGTGGTGGGAGCGCACGGAACTGCCTGGGTAGGTTCCGCTCGCAGCGTGCGGCCCCGTACAGAACGGTTTGCACAGCGGGCAGCCGCAGTGCGGCCCCTGTGTGGAGGGGCCGCAGCCGACAACGTCAGTTCTGGTTGATGGCGGGCGGGGCGGTGCTGACGCCCCAGGTCGTGGGCTTGTCGTCCGCGGAGGTCTTCCACGGGGCGCCGGTCCACGCGTACATCCACGGAGTGTGGAAGTCCGGCTCGTTGTTTTGGGGTTGAAGGCGAAGTTGTTGTGGTAGTCGTACGCGCCGCTCACCCACGACTCCGAGGGTGGCGGATGCCGCGGGAGACAGGTTTCTTCCAGCCACTGCTCGTGGCGCGCGCCGACACTTTCTCGGGCCCGGCCGTCTGACCGATCACCCACCGCCGCGTCCCACGCCGTTGTGAGTCCTCCAAGAGCCTTACAAGGAAGGATCCTTCGAAGACGCGCCCTTCGGGTACCGGACGAAGAGGATGCCCTGGACGTCGCCGTCCGGTGCGCTGTAGAAGTGCGGGGCGTCGGCCGGCCAGTGGGCGTGGCCGCCAGGTCCGGCCGTCTGCGGCGCGTCCGGCAGGCCGACGACCGCCGTTCCGGAGAGCACCATCAGGCTCTCCGTGGTGTGCGGGACATGCGCGGCCGACTCCTGCGTCGCGCCCTCGGCGATGGTGACGCGGAAGACGTCGGTGGCCGCGCCCTCGTCCTCGTACCGCTCCAGGAGGACCGCGGTGACGGCGCTGCCGGAGACTCCGCCCGCGCCCGCCGCGACGCCGGGCGGGTCGTCGAGGACGGCGCTGACCGGGCGGCCGAGCGCGGTGGTCAGGGCGTAGAGCGTTTCCAGGGTGGGGTTGCGCCGGCCCGTCTCGAGTTCCGAGAGCGTGCCCTTGCCGACGCCCGAGCGGCGCGCGAGCTCTGACAGGGACAGGCCGCCGTCCTGCCGCAGCCGCTTCAGTCTGCGGCCCACCTCGTCGTTCAGCCCCATCCGTCCGGTTCCGTCCGTTTCTGCGCCCACCGGTGCTTTGACGTGCCGCCACCTGCGTCCTTAGTGTTCCATAAACGGAACGTTCTGTTTATGGAACTCTCGGAACCGCTCTCCCGCACCCCTTTTCGGAAGTGATGCCCGCATGTCCCCGCTCGCCCGCATACGCGCCACCGCACCGCCTTCGGCCGTGGCGGCGGGGCTCATCGCGGTCACCGTCGGCGTGACCAGTGCCGCTGCCATCGTGTTCACCGCGGCCCGGGCCGCCGGGGCGGACGCGCGCCAGGTGTCCTCGTGGATGCTGGCGCTCGGCGTCGGGATCGCCGTGACCTGCGTGGGCCTGTCGCTGCGGCACAAGGTCCCGATCGTCACCTCCTGGTCGACACCGGGAGCCGCGCTCCTCGCCACGAGCCTGAGCGGGGTGTCCATGGAGAAGGCCGTGGGCGCGTTCGTGTTCAGCGCCGTGCTGATCATGGTGAGCGGTCTGACGGGGTGGTTCGCGCGGATCATGGACCGGATCCCGGTGCCGCTGGCGTCGGCGCTGCTCGGCGGTGTGCTGCTCGAGTTCGGGACGGGGCTCTTCTCCCAGATGGGCGGCAGTTTCGCCATCGCGTTCCCGGTGTTCGTGCTGTATCTCCTCGGGCGTCGACTGCTGCCGCGCTACGCGGTCCTCATCGCGCTCGGCGGCGGAGTCGTCGCCTCCGTCCTCACCGGGGGCTGGCATCTGGAACGGGTCCGACTGTCGCTCGCGCAGCCGGTGTTCACGGCTCCCGAGTTCGACTGGAAGGTGCTGATGAGCGTCGGCGTGCCGCTGTTCGTCGTCACCATGGCTTCGCAGAATCTGCCGGGGGTCGCCGTGCTGCGCGGGTCCGGCTACGAGGTGCCCGTCTCGCCGGTCCTGACGTGGACGGGTGCGGTGCAGGCGGTGCTCGCGCCGTTCGGGGCGTTCGGTATCAACCTGGCAGCGATGACCGCCGCGATCTGCACCGGCGACGGGGCCCACCCCGACCGGCAGCGGCGCTACCTCGCGGCCGTGTGGGCGGGCGTCTTCTACCTGTGCGTCGGCCTGCTCGGCGCGACCGTCGCCTCGCTGCTCACCGCGATGCCGCACGCGCTCGTCCTGGCCGTCGCGGGGGTCGGCATGCTCGCCACCATCGAGGCCTCCCTGGCAAGTGCCCTGTCGGACCCCGGATCCAGGGAGGCGGCCGTCGTCACCTTCCTCGCCACGGCCTCCGGCGTGACGCTGCTCGGCATCGGATCCGCGTTCTGGGGGCTGCTCGCGGGCGTTCTCACCAGCGTCATCGTGTCGGTGGGACGGCGGCGCGGGGCCGCCGCGTCCGCGCCCGCCCCGAAGCCGGTCACGGCCGCCTCGCGCACACCTGGGCGAACCTCCGCGTGAATACCGACCACGCCGAGACCGCCGCGCCCTCGTCGGCCACGGCCTCGGCGTGCAGCCGGTCCCTGTCGAAGCCCTGCCGGGCCAGCAGCTCCCGGTCCCACCAGGCGATCCGGTCGGCCTCCGCCTCAGGGTGAAACTGCACACCCCAGGCCCGCGGCCCGACCCGGAACGCCTGGTGGGGGCAGGCCGCGCTGGACGCCAACCAGGTGGCGCCCGGCGGGAGTTCGGTGATCGCGTCGACGTGCCGTTCGATCGCGGGCGCCGTCGCGCCGAGCCCGTACAGCAGCGGATCGTCGGCGGCTTCGGGGCGCAGCCGGATCTGTGTGCTGCCGAACTCGGGCTGCCCATGATTCGCCCGTACGCTGCCGCCCGCGACCTGTGCGAGCAACTGGCCACCGAGGCAGATGCCGAGCACGGGCGAGCCGTCGTCCAGTGCCTGCGCGACGAGCCGGCGCGTGGCCGGGAGCCAGGGCGCGCGCTCGTCGTCGTCGGGCAGGAAGCCGCCGCCGAGCACGAGGAGCGGCCTGCCGTCGAGCGCCTCGGGCAGGGTCTCCCCCTCGTAGGGACGCAGCACTTCGAGACCGAGTCCCGCGTCGCGCAGCCAGGCCCCGACCCGGCCGGGACCGCCGCTGCTGGTGTTCTGTATGACCACGGCGGTCTGTGGGCCTGGGCCCTGTGCGTGCGAGGGCGTCATCGCCTCAGCTCCTCTGCTCGGCATCTGCGTTCGCTGCCTTGATCTCCACGTTGATCAAGGCAGCAGATCAGGGCGCGACGCGCGACGTCAACGGTCCGTCGGCCGCCCGGCTCCCAGGGGGCATGTCCCACCCCCACCAGAGCGGCAACAATGACAGCCATGCCCCCGAAGACCGCCAAGAAGCAGGCCATGACTCTGAGGCTACGTGTGCCCCATCCGGCCTCGGTGCGCCTTTGCCCTGGCTGACCTTCTTGTCGTAGTAGGTGCGGGAGCCAGGGGCGCTGAGCCAGGCGAACGCGGCCGGTAGGAACGAGGCGAGACGGCGGTCGGGAAGCATATTTGGAAAGGCCCTTGACTAATCCCGGCCCGAAGCCGAAAGAATCAGTCCGCTCAAGTTGCTTTCTGGTGAGTCGTGTTGGCTTCGAGGGGACCCGTTCATGCATGTCACCCGTAGAACCGTGCTGGCCGCGAGCGCGGCCGGCTCCATGGCCGGGACGTTCGCGGTGCCCGCACCGGGCGCGGCCGCCGCTGACCGCACCGGTCCGGTCGGCCGCCGCACCGTCGACCTCGCCGACGGCTGGCGATTCGCGCTCGTCAGCCCAGACGGCATCAGCGACCCGACGGGAGACTACGCCGACGCCGAGCAGCCCGGCTTCGACGACGGAGACTGGCGGATGGTCGCCGTCCCGCACGACTGGAGCATCGAGCAGACCCCCACGACGGAGCACAACACGACCAGCGGCACCGGCTTCCTGCCCGGCGGACTCGGCTGGTACCGCAAGAAGTTCACCGTCCCCGCCGCCTACGCGGGCAAGCGGATCTCCGTCGAGTTCGACGGCGTCTACATGGACGCGAACGTCTACGTCAACGGCGAGCTCGTCGGCAACCACCCCTACGGCTACACCGGTTTCGCCTACGACATCACCGACCTGCTGCACTCGGACGGCGCCACCCCCAACGTCCTCGCGGTCGAGGTCCGCAACCGACTGCCCAGCAGCCGCTGGTACTCGGGCAGCGGCATCTACCGCCGCGCCCGCCTGGTGATCACCGAACCGGTGCACGTCCAGCGTTGGGGCACCTTCGTGACGACGCCCGACCTCGCCGCCACCCTCGACAAGGGATACGCGACGGTCGACGTCCGTACGGCCGTCGTCAACGAATCCGATGAGACGGCGCCGGCCGTTACCATCGTGTCCACCGTCCGCGACGCCAAGGGCCGCCGCGTCGCCCGCACCGAATCCGTACTGAAGGACGTCGGGTCCGACCCGGCCACGGCGCACGGCCAAATGACCCTCCGCGAGCCGCAGTTGTGGTCCATCGATACCCCCGGCCACCGCTACACCCTCGTCACCGACCTGCGTGTGGACGGCCGTACCGTCGACACCTACCGCACCCGGTTCGGCGTGCGGCACGCGACTTTCGACCCGGACCACGGCTTCTCGCTCAACGGCACTCACGCCAAGCTCAAGGGCGTCGACCTCCACCACGACCTCGGCGCCCTCGGTGCCGCCGTCCAGCCGGACGCCGTCCGCCGCCAGCTGGCCATCATGAAGTCCATGGGCGTGAACGCGCTGCGCACGTCCCACAACCCGCCCGCCCCCGAGGTGATCGAGGCCTGCGAGGACCTCGGCATCGTCATGCTCGTGGAGGCCTTCGACTGCTGGCGCACCGGAAAGAACCCATACGACTACGGCCGGTTCTTCGACGCGCACAGCGACGCCGACATCGCCGAAATGGTGCGCGCCGCCCGCAACTCGCCCGCCGTCCTGATGTGGTCGATCGGCAACGAGATCCCCGACTCGACCCGGGCCGAAGGCGTGGACATGGCGCGGCGGCTCGTCTCCGACATCAAGGCCCTCGACACGACCCGGCCGATCGTCATCGGCTCCGACAAGTACCGCTCGCTGCCCGCCGCCGGGTCGCCCGCGGACCTGATCCTGGCCGGGCTGGACGGCCTCGGCCTCAACTACAACACCGCCGCGTCCGTCGACGCGCTGCACGCCCGCTACCCGCACCTGTTCCTCTTCGAGTCCGAGTCGTCGTCGGAGACGTCCACCCGTGGCACGTACCAGGAGCCCGAGCACCTCAACACCGGTGAGAACCACACCCCGGGCCGACGCGCCACGTCCAGCTACGACAACAACCTCGCCTCGTGGACGATGAGCGGCGAGTACGGCCTGAAGAAGGACCGCGACCGGCGCTTCTTCGCGGGCGAGTTCCTGTGGTCCGGCATCGACTACATCGGCGAGCCGACCCCGTACGACGTGTTCCCCGTGAAGGCGTCGTTCTTCGGTGCGGTCGACACGGCCGGGTTCCCCAAGGACATGTACCACCTCTTCCGCAGCCAGTGGACCGATGAGCCGATGGTGCACCTGCTGCCCATGGACTGGACGACGCACAAGCCCGGCCACGAGGTGGAGGTATGGGCGTACGCGAACGTCGCCGAGGTCGAACTCTTCCTCAACGGCCGTTCCCTGGGCGTGCGTTCCTTCGACGCGAAGAAGACCGTCGACGGCCGCGCCTACCTGGAGACCACGGAGGCGACACACGACGACAAGACGGTCACTTCCGGTCCCTACCCCGGCAGTTACACGTCGCCGAACGGCAGCGCCGGCAGGCTGCACCTGACGTGGCAGGTTCCGTACGCGGCAGGCGAGTTGAAGGCCGTAGCCCGCGCGGGCGGCAAGGTCGTGGCGACGGACGTGCTGCGCACCGCCGGGACGCCGCACGGTGTGCGCCTCACCGCCGACCGCAGGTCCGTCGCCGCCGACGGGCGTTCGCTGGTCTTCGTCACGGCCGAGGTCGTCGACGCGCGCGGCGTGCTCGTCCCCGATGCCGAGCACCTCCTCGAATTCGCCGTGAAGGGCGGTGGGCTGGCGGGTCTGGACAACGGGCGGCAGGAGAGCGCCGAGCGGTACCAGGCCAGTACGCGCACCGCCTTCCACGGACTCGCGCTCGCCATGGTGCGGGCGGGCACCGAACCGGGCGCGCTGACCGTCACGGCCACCGCCGACGGACTGCGCGCCGGGAAGATCTCCGTGCGGGTGGCGGGACCGGCGGGCGGGCCCGTCACGCGGGCCGAACCCTTCGCCCCCGACCCCGGACCTGGAGCATCCGAGTACCCACTCGCCGACGCGAGTTACTCCGGCGCAACCGACACTCTCCCCGCCGCGATGCTCGACGGGAACCCCGCGACCCAGTGGTCCAACTCCTTCCACAAGGCGGCCACCGCCCTGCTGCCCGCCTTCGACGGCGCCCGGCCCACCGACTGGGTGTCGGTTGCATGGGCGCAGGAGCGCGAGATCGGCCGGGTCGAAGTCTCTTTCACGGTCGACGCGAAACACTCCCTGCCCGCCTCTGTCGACGTGTCGGTCTGGGACGGAAAGGGCTATGTCGCCGTGCGTGACGCCGACATCGACTGGGCGATGGCGTCCGGTGAGCCGACCGTCATCACCTTCGACGCGGTGCACGCCAACCGTCTCCGCCTGGACCTGACCAGCCGCAGGCCCGGCGAACCCGCCCGAGCGTTCGGGATCGTCGCGCTCGATGTGGCGGCGTCATGACCGGCCCGAGCGGGATCGACCACGCCTGGCTGCCCGACGAGGCGCTGCGTGGCATCGGATCACGGCGCGTCACGATCGAGGGCGACGGCCCGCTCGTCGACACGCTGCGCGCCGAAGTCGCGTACGCCCAGGGCAACGTCGGCGCATTGCAGGGTGACGGAGACGTCGTGTTCCGACTCGACGGTGATGCCGACACCGGCCCCGAGGGTTTCACTCTGACGCGGTCCGGCGGGCGCACCACCGTTACGGCCACCGCTCCCGCCGGCCTCCTGTACGGCTTCTTCCATGTCGTGCGCCTCGGCGCCGCCGCGTTCACCGACGCCCCCGAGCAGACCCACCGCCCCGCTCTCTCCAGGCGCATGCTCAACCACTGGGACAACATCGACGTCCACCCCGTGATGGGCCAGGTCGAGCGCGGCTACGCGGGCGGCTCGCTGTTCTGGGAGGAAGGACGGGCGCGCGGGGACCTTGACCGGGTCCGCGCCTACGCACGGCTCCTCGCGGCCTGCGCGATCAACGCCGTCTGCGTCAACAACGTCAACGTCCATGAGACCGAGGCCCGGCTCCTCACCGACCGCACCGGTGAAGTGGCAGCCATCGCGGGGCAGTTGCGGGCCTACGGCATCCGCACCCACCTCTCCGTCAGCTTCGCCGCGCCCGTCGTCCTGGGCGGGCTCGACACCGCGGACCCGCTCGACGACGGTGTACGGGACTGGTGGCGGACGGCCGCCGACCACCTGTACGCGCATATCCCCGACTTCGGCGGCTTCGTCGTCAAGGCCGACTCCGAAGGACAGCCGGGTCCCTTCGCCTACGGCCGCAGTCACGCCGACGGCGCGAACCTGATCGCCGACGCGCTCGCCCCGCACGGCGGCACCGTCCACTGGCGGGCCTTCGTCTACAACCACACCCAGGACTGGCGCGACCGGACCACGGACCGGGCGCGCGCCGCGTACGACCACTTCGCCGCGCTCGACGGACAGTTCAAGGACAACGCGGTGCTCCAGGTCAAGTATGGACCGATGGACTTCCAGGTCCGCGAACCCGTCTCTCCGGTCATCGGCGCCCTGCCCCGCACCCGGGTCGCGGTCGAGCTGCAGGCCACCCAGGAGTACACCGGGCAGCAGCGGCACGTGTGCGCGCTCGCCCCGATGTGGTCCGGAGTGCTCGGCTTCCGGCCCGAGGGCGAGGACGGCGCCACCGTCGGCGAACTCGCGGGCGGTGGCGGCCTGGTGGCCGTCTCGAACGCCGGAGCCGACCCCTACTGGACCGGGCACCCGCTCGCCCAGTTCAACCTGTACGCGTTCGGCCGTCTGGCCTGGCAGCCGGACGCCGACCAGGAGCAACTCCTCGATGAATGGATCGAGTTGACGTTCACGCCGCAACGCACCGCCGACCCCGAGCGGCTGCGCTCCGGCCTGCGTGCGGTACTGCGCGGCTCCTGGGCGACGTACGAGAAGTACACCGCGCCGCTGGGCGTCGGCTTCATGGTGCAGCCCGGGCACCACTACGGGCCCAGCGTCGACGGGTACGAGTACAGCCCCTGGGGCACCTACCACTTCGCCGACCGCGACGGCATCGGCGTCGACCGCAGCCGCGCCACCGGCACCGGGTACGCGGCCCAGTACGCCAAGCCCTGGTCACAGACGTACGAGACGCCCGAGAGCTGCCCCGACGAGCTGCTCCTGTTCTTCCACCACGTCCCGTACGGGCACGTCCTGCACAGCGGCAAGACGGTGATCCAGCACATCTACGACACCCATTTCGAGGGCGTCGAGGAGGCCGAGGCGGCACAGAGGGTGTGGGCGTCGCTGGCCGATCTGGTGGCGCCCGCGCGGCACGCCCGGGTGGCCGAGCTGTACGAGGAGCAGCTGCGCAGCGCCCGCGAGTGGCGCGACCACGTGAACAGCTACTTCCTGCGCAAGTCCGGGATCCCGGACGCGGGCGGGCGCCGTATCTACTGACGGCTCATGCGAGGCGCAGTACGCACACGCCCAGCGGGTCGAGCGTGAGGGGCTCGCCGGGCGTGTACGCCTTGCCCGTCAGGAGGTCCGTCGCCGACTCGTGGACCGTCAACTCCACCTCCACAGAAGCGTGGTTGAGAAGGAACAACAGGCGCGTCCCGTCGGGGGCGACACGGGTCGCCGTCTCCACGCCGGCCACCTCGGCGTACGGACCGACGAGACCGTGCCGGGAAAGCACCTGGCGCACCACCCGGTCCGTACCCGCATCGTCGAGCTGCGTTGCCACGTACCAGCCCTCGCCGCCGCGCTCCCCGAAACGGTTTCGGGTGACGGCGGGGGTTCCGGCGTAGAAGTCGGTGGTGTAGGTGGCGACGGGCTCGGCGCCCTGCGGCACGACGAGCTCGAAGACCAGCCGGGCCGGTGAGCGCAGGTCGCCGAAGTCGACCGGGTTCGTCACCTCCGCCGCCCGGGAATCCCACTCGTCGACCCGGACACCCATCAGCGGCCCGAGCGGGCCTGGCACATCCGTGAGGAAGGCGCGGTCGTGCTCGTCGCCGCGCCCGGACAGGTAGGTCGTCACTACGGTGCCGCCTCGCTCCGCCACCGCCTCCAGACGTGCGGCCAGGTCTCCCTTCACCAGGTGCAGCAGGGGTGCGAGGACCACGTCGTACGCCGACAGGTCCGCTGTCACGGGGACGACGTCGACGTCCGCGCCCGCCGTGCGCGCGGCCCGGTAGTAGGAGTGCACGACATCCTGATAGCGCACCAGACGCGACGGGCCGTCCGACATCTCCAGCGCCCACCAGCTGTCCCAGTCGAAGAGCAGAGCGGTCCGGGCGGGCGTCCGGGCGCCCAGCGTCACCCCGCCCGCCTGGCCCAACTCCTGTCCCAGTTCCGCCACGTCCCGGAACACGCGGGTGTCGTCGCGGCCCGCGTGGCCGATGACCGCCCCGTGGTACTTCTCGCACGCCCCGCGCGAGGCCCGCATCTGGAAGTACAGGACCGCGTCCGCGCCGTGCGCGACCGCCTGCCAGCTCGCGAGCCGCAACTCGCCGGGCCTGCGCAGCGGATTGACGTCGCGGCAGGCTGTGGTGGACGGCGTCTGCTCCATCAGCCAGAACGGGGCGCCGCCCTTCAGTCCGCGCATCAGGTCGTGCGCGAGGGCCGGCCAGGTCGGCGGCGCGTCCAGCGGCGGATAGCTGTCCCACGACGCGAAGTCGAGATGCGGGGCCCAGCGGTGATAGTCCAACGGCCGGTACATCCCCATGAAGTTGGTGGTCACGGGGGTGTGCGGACTGTGGGCGCGCACAGCCTCCTTCTCGGCGACGAAGCAGCCGAGCAGCGCGTCCGTGGTGAACCGGTGGTAGTCGAGCGTGATGCCCTGGAAAGCGGTGTGGTCCGGGCCGCGCCAGTGCTCGGTGAGAGCGCTGGGCGGCTCGATCTCTGACCAGTCCGTGTAGCGGTGCGACCAGAAGGCCGTCCACCACGCGTCGTTCAGGGCGTCCAGCGAGCCGTACCGCTCGCGCAGCCAGCCGCGGAACGCCTCCGCGCACAGAGCGCAGTAACAGGCACCGCCGTACTCGTTGTTGATGTGCCAGGCGAGCAGCGCCGGATGGTCCGCGTACCGCTCGGCGATCCGTCCCGCCAGCGTCGTGGACAGGCGGCGGTACGCCGGTGAGCTCGGGCAGAAGTTGTGCCGCTGCCCGTAGCCGTGCCGGCGGCCCTCGAAGTCGGTGCGGTTCACCTCCGGGTGGGCCTTCGCGAGCCAGGGCGGTAGCGCGGCTGTGCCGGTGGCCAGGACGATGCGGCGCCCTGCGGCCGACGCCCGGTCCACGATCCGGTCGAGGACCGTGAAGTCGTAGGTGTCCGGGGCAGGTTGGAGGAGCGACCATGCGAACACGCCCACCGTCAGCGTGTCGATCCCGGCTTTGCCGAACAGGCGGTGGTCGGCGTCCCAGACCTCCTCCGGCCACTGCTCGGGGTTGTAGTCACCGCCGTAGGGGATGGCAGTGGTGGCGGGCACGCCGTTCATGCGGTGAAGTCCTCCCGGGTCTCGGCGATGATCGGACGGCTGGTGTGCAGCAGCGACAGGAGCAGCACCGGAGCGAGCAGCAGAGGCAGCGCCTCGGTCCACCACAAGGTGGCCGCCGTCGCGACGACGAGCAGACTGGCCGCGCCGAGTGTCGCCCGGCCGTGCCGCAGGAGGAAGTACCCGGCGAGTCGCGCCGTGTCGACGGCCCGGAACGTGAACAGGGACGTGAGCACCAGCGCGTGCGCGCCCCAGAGAAGCGCGCCCACTCCGATGACCCCGAGCAGTACCGCCCACCAGCCGGGCAGTCCGGTCGAGGCGAAGTGGGTGAGGCCGTACGTGATGACGGTCAGCCAGGCGATCAGCGGAACCCATATCCGCAGCGCAGCGGTGGAGTTGAGGCGTAGCCCTCGCAGATAGGCGCGGGCCGGCCGCAGTTCCGTCAGGTCGCGGCTGCGGTGGTGCAGGGCGTACAGGGCGGCGGACAGGGCCGGGCCGAGCGGCGCGAGGCACAACGCGGCCAGCGGCAGGTTCGCCGGGTCCGCACCGAGGAACAGGAGCCCGAGCAGGCTGGGCGCCAGCGTGAGCAGCAGCAGGCCCTCGACGGTCACAAGCGTGTGGATGAGGGCGCAGGCCCGCGACAACGGTCCGTCACCGAAGACGCGGGAGGCGCGCGGCAGGGCCGCCCCGGGGGAGCCGGCCTGTGCGGCGCTCATCCGGAACCACCGCCCCCGAGAATCCGGCTCTCGTCCCACCAGTCGGGAGACTCCTCGGTCACCGGGCTGAGCTCGACCAGCGTCACCTCGTGCGGCTCGAGCGTGAGGTCGACGGCCACCCTGAACTCTTCGATGGGCAGCCGGAGATGGGACCTGGCCGGTTCCGCGGCGTCGTGCAGCATGTCGAGCTGGTGCGTCCGTGGTGATTGCGGGCTGCCCATCCGGCGCCACGCGGTGTATGCGTTGCCGCGCTCCTCGTCGACGCTGGAGCGGCGCAGGAAGGCCGCGCCGCGCTCGGCGGCGCCGACCGGGACGGACAGCCGCAGCGTGTGCAGGTCTGTCCCGGGCGGCGCCCACGCCAGAACCGTGACCCGCCCGTCGGGGTGCCGGGTGACGAGATGGTCGTCACCACGGGCGAGCACATCACGGCCCATGCGGGCCATGAACGCGTACAGGTGGTACGTGGGCTTCCTGACCTGGCGGTGTGTCAGGAGCCCGAAACCGCCGTGGAACAGCGCTGTCGGAACCCCCACCTCCTCGAACATGTCGCTGAACGTCCAGTACGAGAAGGAGTCCACCAGATCCCCGCCGGCCGCCAGGACCGGAGCCAGGTACGCGGCGTGAAAGGCCGTGTCGTGGACCGGGTTGTCCGGGCGGTAGGAGGAGTTGAACTCCGTGATGTGGACCGGAAGGCCGGCCAGCGATGTGCCTTTCAGCTCGCGCCGCGGGGCCCCGAACTGCTCCAGCAGGCGCTCGGCCGGGGCCAGCGTCTGGTACGTCCCGAACGGCACCGGCTGCGCGGGCCCCGAAGTGTACGCATGGCGTGACACGAAGTCGACCGGCAGATCCCGCCGCTCCACGAACTCCGCGAACCGCCCGAGCCAGCCCTCGTCCGCGCCGGGCGACACGGCGGGCCCGCCGACCTGGAGCGACGCGTCGACGTCCTTCACCGCATGCGCCGTCACCTCGTAGAGACGGTGGTATGCCGCCTGGTCGGCGCCCTCCCAGAAGTCCGGCAGATCCGGCTCGTTCCACACCTCGACGGGCCAGTCGCGCACCTCCTCCAGGCCGTAACGGTCCACGAGGTGGGTCAGTGTCGCGCGTACCAGGTCCGCCCATTCCCGGTGTGAGGAGGGCGGTGTCACATTCCCCTGCCACCAGAAGACGGTCTGCCCGCCGGACGCCAACTCGCGGGGCATGAAGCCGAGTTCGAGGAAGGGGCGGATGCCGAGTGCGAGACAGGCGTCGACGACCTGGTCGACGTAGGTGAACGAATGACGCACCTGTCGGGCGCCCCGCCACTCGTACGGCCGGTACACGCCCATCCCGTCGCTGAACAGCCCGTGCCCGCGGATGTGCCGGAAGCCGATCTCTTTCTGGAGCAGCGCGAGGGAGTCCTGGTAGTCGCGGCGCAGGGCGAGTTCGAGGCGGCCCGTGCCGACGCACGCCCGCCACGCCTCGGAGAGGACGCTCTGCGACTCGGCCGGGACGGGGATCATCCGTTGTCCTTCTTGTACCGCTCGTAGGCCTTGTTGTGCAGATCCACGAGCTGCTGCATGTTCTTGGCCTTGAGCTCGGTGACGTAGTCGTCCCACTCGGACAGCGGCCGCTTGCCGAGGGCGAACTTGAGGGTGTTCTGGTTCATGTGGTCCGTGAGCGGCGTCTCCCAGAGCGAGGCCTGCTCCTGCTCCGCGGACCGCAGCGGGTGGGCTGGGGCGATCGGCATCTGCTTCCGCCTGGCCATGACGTCCTGGAACTTCTTCTCGTCCGGGCTGAAGGTGGAGGACACCAGCTGCCAGCTGCCGCCGTAGGTGAAGACGCCGTTGAAGAAGCCGTAGTCCTTCTGCAGATCCTTGGGGGCCTTGGGGTCGGAGCCCATGAGGCTGATTCCGGGCTTCAGCTTGTACTGGCCGCCGGACTTCGTGTACGTGACGCCCTCGACGCCCCACTTGCAGAATGCCTGGCCTTCGTCCGAGTAGAAGAGCCAGTCCGTGAACTGCATCAGCGCGACGAAGTTGTCGCTCTTGAGCGCCTTGCTGGAGATCATGAGGCCGTTCTCCAGGCGGATGCCGCCGAGCACGACCTCACCGGCCGGGCCGATCGGCACCGGAATCATCTCGATCTTCGCACCCTTCACCTGACGCTCCAGGTTGTAGCGGTACTTCTGCACCAGCTCCTGTGGGTTCGCGCTGATCGCGAAGGACTTCTCCGCCAGCAGCTTCTTCACCGCGTTGTCGTCGGTCTGGGTGAAGCTCTCCGGGTCCATCAGCTTCTCGGCGACCAGCTTGTGCAGATACTCGATGACCTGCCGGAACTCGTCCGTCGCCCCGGTGAAGACGAACTTCTGCGCCTTCGTGTCGAAGGTGATGTTCTCGTACGTCCAGCCGGCCCGGACGCCGTAGGCCTGCCCGAGATAGCTGAGCAGGGCGCCCGCCGGGAAGACCGTATTGGTGCTCCAGCGGTCGGAGAGGGGGTAGCTGTCGGGGTACTCGGCCTTGATCGCCTTGAGGACGTCGTACACCTCGTCCCACGTCGACGGCAGGCTCACGCCGATCTTGTCGAGGACGTCGGTGCGGAAGGACAGCGAGTATCCGGACTTGGGCTTCTCGTGGAGCCCGGGCAGCAGGTAGTACTTTCCGTCGGACTGGCGGATGGAGTCCAGCTCGGGCTCCAGCTTCCACCGCTTCACCTTGTCCTGGAAGTTGGGCATCAGGTGCACGTACTCGCTCACCGGCAGGATCGCACCCGACGACACGAACGCGACCTCGGAGGGGTGGTACGTCTTGGGGATCAGGAAGGGGGCGTCACCCGAGCCGATCAGCAGGCTGCGCTTCTTCTCGTAGTCGCTCAGCGGGACGTCGACGGGCTGCAGTGTGATGCCGGTGCGCTTGGTGACCTCCTTCCAGAACAGCCAGTTCTTCTTCAGCGGGTACGTCGGGTTGTCGTTGTGCAGGACAGCGAAGGACAGCGCCTTGGTCGCCTTGAACTGCTCGCCGGCGTCGTACTTCTTCATGGCGCCGTTCCGCTTCTTCGACAGGTCCTTGCTGTCGCCGCCGTCGTCACCGCTGCCGCAGCCGGTGAGTACGGCGAGTCCGGCGAACCCCGCCGCGGCGAGCAGCGACCTTCTCGACAGCTGGCCTGTGTTCGTCACGTGAACTCCCTTGTTCTACAAGTCTGTTGAGGCGTTATTGCGGTCATGCGTGCAGTGGTTGCGCTCAGCCCTTGACCGCGCCGAGCATCACGCCCGAGACGAAGTACCGCTGCACGAACGGGTAGACGGCGAGGATCGGCAGCGCCGTGAGCACGATGGTCACGGACTGGATGTTCGCGGCGGCCTGGGTGAGCTGGTCGGCCGCGGCCCCCGCGTTGCCGCCCTCGGTGGCGCCCGAGATGAGGTTGCGCAGATAGACGGTGACCGGCATCAGATCGGCCCTGTCCATGTACAGGAACGCCGAGAACCATGAGTTCCAGAACGACACCGAGTAGAAGAGCACCATGGTCGCGATGACGGCCTTCGACAACGGCAGCACGATCCGCAGCAGAGTCCCGTAAGTGCTCAGGCCGTCGATCTGCGCGGCCTCCTCGAGCTCCGCGGGCATGTTCTCGAAGAACGCCTTCATCACCAGGAGGTTGAAGACGCTGATGGCGTTCGGCAGGGCGATCGCCCAGATCGAGTTCTTCAGGCCGAGGCTGGTGATCAGCACGTAGTTGGGGATCAGACCACCGGAGAAGAACATCGTGAAGACGGCGATGCCGACGAGGAACGTACGCCCGCGCAGATCCTTCTTCGACAGGACGTACGCGTAGATCGTGGTGAGGGCCATGGCGACAGCGGTGGAGAGCACCGTATAGAGGACGGTGTTCCCGTAACTGCGCCAGAACGCCCCGTCCTGGAAGACGACCTTGTACGTGGTGAGGTTGAAGCCCTTGGGCCACAGCGCCACCTCGCCCGCCCGGATCTGGTGCTCCCCGCTGAACGAGCGGGCGACGATGTTGATGATCGGGTAGAGCGTGACCACCACGACCAGCGTCAGGATCACGGCGTTGACGCCCTGGAAGACGCGGTAGCCGCGGGTCGGGCTGGTCACGGTCGTCGCGGCGCGGGGCCGGGTCTGGATGCTTACCACAGGCTCGTCCCCACGGTCTTGCGCGACAGCCGGTTCGCGGACGTGATCAGCAGGAGGCCGATGACCGCCTCGAACAGGCCGATGGCGGCGGCGTAGCTGAAGGAGTTCGACTCGACGCCGGTGCGGTACAGATAGGTGGAGATGACGTCGGCCGTCGGGTACGTCAGCGGGTTGTAGAGCAGCAGGATCTTCTCGAAGCCGACCACCATGAACGTGCCGATGTTGAGGATCAGCAGCGTCATCATGGTGGGGCGGATGCCGGGGAGCGTCACATGCCAGGTCTGCTGCCAGCGGTTCGCGCCGTCGATCCGGGCCGCCTCGTACAGGTCCTCGTCGATCGTGCTCAACGCGGCGAGATAGAGGATCGTGCCCCAGCCGGCCGTCTGCCAGACCTCGGAACCGACGTAGATCGTCCGGAACCAGCCGGGCTCCTGGATGAACCGGACCGGATCGTGCCCGAATGCCGTGAGCATGTGGTTGATCGGGCCGTCCGACGCCAGCATCTGCACCGTGATGCCCGCGACGATCACGATGGACAGGAAGTGCGGCAGATACGAGATCGACTGCACGAACCGTTTCAGTGCGGTGCGCCGGACCTCGTTGAGCAGCAGGGCCAGGACGATCGGCACCGGGAAGCAGAACAGCAGCGTCAGCAGGCCCATCCAGAGCGTGTTCCGGAAGACCTGCCAGAACGACGGGTCGCTGAGGAACATCTGCACATAGCGCAGGCCCACCCACTCCTCGCCGAGGATCGAACCGCCCGGCTCGAAGCGGCGGAACGCAATCACGTTGCCGATCATCGGCAGATAGCGGAAGACCAGGAAGAACAGGATCGGCAGCACCGCAAGGGAGTACAGCTGCCAGTCGCGGCGCAGTGATCGGCGCCAGGAACGACGGCCGGACGGAAGCTCCTTGTCGGGCGGCGGGTCGGGCGGGGCGCCGGTGCGGGGCTGTCTGCCCGTCATGGTGGAGGAGCTCATGCAGGGCCTTTCGTCACACGGGCAGGCAGAGGTCATCACAAGTGCGGAAATGAGTTACCGAGAACTTTCAGGAATCTTCCGGTAACGTCGCCGCAACCTAAAGCCGCTCCCGACCCCTGTCAATGGGTGGTGCGTCAAAGGGAGTTGGCTCCGTGACTGGCTGTGAGGTGCCTGTGCCCGCCTTCGACCTGCCCCTGGACGAACTCCAGCGCCACCGACCCGAGCCCGACGAACCCGCCGACTTCGACGCGTTCTGGCAGGCCACGCTGAAGTCCGCCACCCACCCCGAACCCCTGATCCGCGTCCGACCCGTCGACGGCGGCCTGCGGCTCGTCGAGAGCTGGGACGTCACCTTCCGCGGCTTCGCCGGCGACCCCGTCCGCGCCTGGTACACCCGGCCCGCGGACGGCCGCGAACTCATGCCCGCAGTCGTCGAGTTCGCGGGCTACGGCCGCGGCCGCGGCCTCCCGCACGAGCGCCTCACCTGGGCGAACGCCGGATACGCCCATCTGCTCATGGACAACCGCGGCCAGGGCGACCAGTACGGCAACGGCGGCGCGACCCCCGACCCGCACGCGGCCGCGCCCGGCGGCCCGGGACCAGCGGTGCGTGGGCTGCTCGACCCGCACGACTACCACTATCGCCGCCTGATCACCGACGCGGTGTGTGCCGTCGCCGCGCTGCGCGCCCTGCCCGGCGCCGACCGGGACCGGATCGCCGCGGTGGGCAACAGTCAGGGCGGGGGAGTGGCCCTCGCCGTCGCCGGACTCGTCCCCGATCTCGCCGCGGCCCTGGTCACCGCGCCGCTGCTGTGCGGGATCCGGCGCGGCCTCGACCTGACCGACGCAGGGCCCTACGGCGAGATCGCTGCCTACCTCGCCGTACACCGGGGCGCGGAGGACGCCGCGTACCGCACGCTGGGCTACGTCGAGGGCATCTCGTTCGCCCGCCGCGCCCATGCCCCGTCCCACTTCGGAGTCGGCCTGCGCGACCAGGTCTGCCCGCCCAGCGGTGCGTACGCGGCGTACCACCGCTACGGCGAACTCACCGGCGCGGACCCCGTCCGGGAGATCCACGCCTACCCGTTCAACGGCCACGAGCACGGCGATGCCGTCCACGTACGCCGCCAGATGTCCTGGCTGCGCGGGGTGCTGGGAGCGCAGGGCGCGTAGATTCGGGGCCGGGCGTTCGGCGGGTCGGACAAAGATCCGGCTTGACCGGCGCGTGGTCGACGGCATGTCCTACGGTTTCCGGAAGACATCCGGAGATCTTTCAGGATGCAGAGGTCGATGGAGGTGGGGAACGTGGCCCGGGTTGGCGGCAGAGGCAAGGCAGCCACGCAGAGCCCGGACGGGCCGGCCAAGGTGACGATCACCGAGATCGCTCGGGAGGCGGGGGTGTCGGTCCCGACCGTCTCGAGGGTCGTCAACGGGCGCTCAGACGTGTCGCCCGCCACCCGGGCGCGGGTCGAGGATCTGCTGCAGCGGCATGGGTACCAGCGGCGCCCGCCTGCGCCCGGCGACCGGGCGGCCCTGCTCGACCTGGTCTTCAACGACCTGGACAGCCCTTGGGCGGTGGAGATCATCCGGGGCGTCGAGGAGGTCGCGCACGAGGCCGGGGTGGGCACGGTGGTCTCCGCGATTCACGACCGGGCGGGCGCGGCCCGGCAGTGGATGACGAATCTGCGGGCCCGGGCGTCGGACGGGGTGATCCTCGTGACCTCGGTTCTCGAACCGGGGCTGCACGACGAACTGCAGCGCCTGGGCGTGCCGTTGGTGGTCGTCGACCCGGCCGGTTCACCGGCCACCGAGGCGCCGACCGTCGGTGCCACGAACTGGGCGGGCGGGATGGCTGCGACGGAGCACCTGCTGGGGCTCGGTCACCGCCGGATCGGGTTCATCGAGGGCCCGCCCCGGCTGCTGTGCTCGCGTGCCCGGCTCGACGGGTACCGGGCCGCGCTGGACGTGGCCGGTGTGCCGGTGGATGACACGCTGATCATGCCCGGCGACTTCTACCACGAGTCCGGATTCACCGGCTGCAACCAGCTGTTGGACCTGGCCGAGCCGCCCACCGCCATCTTCGCCTCCAGTGACCAGATGGCGCTCGGGGCGATCGAGGCGCTGCGCCGGCGCGGGCTGCGGGTGCCGGAGGACATGAGTGTCCTCGGCTTCGACGACCTCCCGGAGGTGCGCTGGTCGGCGCCGCCGCTCACGACGGTCCGTCAACCGTTGGCGGAGATGGGCAAGCTGGCGGCGCGCTTCGTTCTCGACCTGGCCCGGTCCGTCGCACCGGCCTCATCGCGGGTGGAGCTCGCTACGGAACTGGTGGTCAGGGCCAGTACGGGGGAGCCCCGGCAGGTCTGACGCGCTCGGCACCCATCGGGGGTGTCAATGGCCTTTTTTGTCAAGGTCGTTGACACCCCCGTCGCGTGTCCGTAGCTTCCGAGGCTATCCACCGATAGTTTCGGATCCCTTCCGGAAGGTGTGTCATGCCAGCATCCGTATCCCTGTCCCGCCGCCGCGCCCGGGACACCGTCAGCGTGGCCGGCCTCGGCATCGCGGTGCTGACGTCCCGCGGCGACTCGGCCTCCGGCTCCAAGGACGGCTCGGGCCGGACCATCGTCGAGTGGTGGCGCATCCGAACCGCCGAGCCCGTAGCCAGTCGCTTCGTCGGCAACGCGCACTCCACACCCAACTGCCGGTGACCACCGTCGCGGCGCACGTGCAGGGCCGCGGCCCGCTCGCCGAGCGGGTGATCGTGCCGCGTCTGGTGGTGCGCGAGTCGGCCTGAGCGGCGGCCGTCGATCACGGTGATGGCCTTGACGAGCGATGGTGCGCCTGGTCCACAGCCGTGCGCGCCGGTGCGGCCACCGGTCGTGCCGATCGTTACCCCCTCTCATCAGATCGGGAGGCATCTGGTCAGTGTGCGCCTCAGGGGCGGGGGAGAGCGGCCAGGTACGCGCGCCAGCTGCCGTATGAGGTGATCTCGTGGGCACCGTCGACGGCCTGTGGCTCGCAGAGGAAGCCGGTGACGAAGCTTCCGTCCGCGAGTTCCACGCTTCCGAGCGCCATCGGGCGCGGCAAGGCGGCGAGGAGCGTGCCCAGTCCCTCGGCGGGCAGTTGCCACACCTCGGCCTCGATGATGCCTCCGCCTTCGCCTTCGCCTGCCCGGACCAGTCCCGGCTTCGGAGGCAGGGTGTTCAGTGCGTACAGCCGGTAGGCGGGCGCGGTCGTGGTGGTGCGCACCAGTCGCCCGCCCACGGCGAGCAGTTGGCCGTTCAGGGGCTGTCCTGACAGGTGCGCGCCGATCACCACGAGTCGCAGGGGCGGGGAGGTCAGTAGCCCGGCGATGCAGACGAGCCGCTCGTCTGTGAAGGCCGGGCCGATCAGCATGACACCGAACGGCAGCCCGTTCACGTCGCCTGCGGGCACGGCGACCGCCGCCTGGTCGAAGAGGTTGGTGGAGTTGGTGAAGCGGCCGAGCCGGGCATTGACGCCCAGTGGGTCCGCCGCGACGTCGGCAATGGTCGGGTGGCCCGGTGCGGTCGGCAGGAGCAGTGCGTCCGCGTCGCCCAGGCAGGCCTGGGCCCGGACGCGGAGAGACGCAAGCCTTTGTTGGTCGGCGTAGAGCTGGTGGGCCGGGATGTCCCTGGCCCGGGAGATGATTCCGGCCACGGTCGGGTCGAGGTCCGGCGAATCCTTGTGCGCGTCGATGAAGGCGCCGACCGCTGTGTAGCGCTCGGCGACGAACGCGCCCTCGTACAGCATCGACGCCGCCTCCGTGAACGGTGCGAGGTCGACAGGCAGGAGCTCGGCGCCCGCGTCGGCGAGCCGCCGCGCCGCCGCTTCGAACGCCTCGGTCCAGCCGGTGTCCAGCAGGCCCAGTTGCCCGAGTTCCGGAACGGCGATCCGCCACGGTCCGGGGCGACGCGCGGCCGGAACCGACAGTGCCCGCCCGGACGGCGCTGCCATGAGGGACAGCGCCTGCTCGGCTTCCGGGAGCGTGCGGGCGAAGACCGTGACGCAGTCGAGCGAGGCACAGGCTGGGACGACGCCCTCGGTCGGGATCAGCCCGAAGGTCGGCTTGAGACCGACGATGCCGTTGAAGGCCGCCGGGATACGGCCCGAGCCCGCGGTGTCCGTGCCGAGCGCGATGTCGGCGATGCCGAGCGCGACAGCGACCGCCGATCCGGACGAGGAACCGCCGGATACGCGTTCCGGGGCGAGGGCGTTGCGGACCGTGCCGTACGGGCTGCGGGTGCCGACCAGGCCGGTCGCGAACTGGTCGAGGTTCGTGGTGCCGAGGACCACGGCGCCCGCAGCCTTCAGACGGGCCACGGCCGGCGCGTCGGTGTCCGGCTCGTAGGCGTAGGCGGGACAGCCGGCGGTGGTCGGCAGTCCGGCAACGTCGATGTTGCCCTTGACCGCGAGCACCGTCCCGGCCAGCGGCAGCCGCTCACCGGCGGCGACCTTCGCGTCGACCGCGGCGGCGTCCGACTCCGAATCGGCCTGCGGGCGCAGGCCGATCCACACCTCGGGCCGGTCCACCTGCGCGATGCGTGTGTAGGCGGCCCGTACCCGTTCCACTGCGGTGATCACGCGACTGCCTCCACGCTTTCGACGGGAGCGAGGACGACGAGGGCGGTGCCCGCCTCGACCTGGCTGCCCGGCTTGGTCAGGATCTTTGTGACGACACCGTCGGCGGGGGCCGGCACCCGTGACTCCATTTTCATCGCTTCCAGCGCGAGGAGCGGCTGCCCGGCCGAAACATGGTCGCCGACCTCGACGTCGACCTGCCAGACGGAGGCGGTGAACTCGGCTTCGACCAGGTGGCCGCCCTCGGGGACCTTGACGTCGGTGGCCTGTGGGGCGGCCTCGGTGGCCGCCTGCCCGCGGGTGAACTCGCCGGCCGCTTCCCAGGCTTCGCGCTCCGCGCGGAACGCCGCGCTCTGCCCGGCCCGGAACCGGGCGATCGACTCCGCGTTCTCGGCGAGGAACCGCTGGTACTCGGCGAGTGAGAAGGAACCCTCCTCGATTCTCGGTACGAACCGGCCGGACGTGATGTCCGCGCGCAGTTCCAGGAGTTCGTCCGCCTCGACCGGGTACCACCTGATCCGGTCGAAGAAGCGCAGCAGCCAGGGCCTGCCCGGCTCGAAGGCGCCGCGCTGCTGCCAGCCCGACCACACCTGTGTGGTGCGGCCGACGAACTGGTAGCCGCCCGGGCCCTCCATGCCGTAGACGCACAGGTACGCGCCGCCGATACCGACCGAGTTCTCCGCGGTCCAGGTGCGGGCGGGGTTGTACTTGGTCGTGACCAGCCGGTGCCGCGGGTCCAGGGGGGTGGCGACCGGTGCGCCCAGGTACACGTCTCCCAGCCCCATCACCAGGTACTCGGCGTCGAAGACGGTGCGGTACACGTCCTCCACGGTCTCCAGGCCGTTGACGCGGCGGATGAACTCGATGTTCCAGGGACACCACGGGGCGTCGTCGCGCACGCCCGCCATGTAGCGGGCGATGGCCTCGCGGGTCGCCGGGTCGTCCCACGACAGCGGCAGGTGGACGATCCGGCTGGGAACCACCAGCTCGTCGGGCGCAGGGAGTTCCTCCTCAACGCGCCGGGCGATCTCGAGGAGCTTCTCCTGAGGCAGGACGTCGGGATCTGTCCGGACCTGGAGCGAGCGGATGCCCGGAGTCAGGTCCTCGACGCCGTCGAGCCGCTGCCCGGCCAGCGCCTGCGCGAGTGCGTGGATCCGCATGCGCAGGGCCAGGTCGAGCTGCATCGGTCCGTACTCGATGAGGAGGTTGTCGTCGCCGCTGCGCCGGTAGGTGACCGACGGGCGGGTGCCGGTCTGTGGCAGGCGGGCGAGGATGCCGCCGTCGACGACGGCCTCCCGATCGGCGCGCGGGGCCGCTGCCGGTTTCCGCCGCAGCCCGGCAGCGGCCTCGGTGGTCACCGGGACGAAGCGGACCGTGTCGCCGGGACGGAGCTGGCCGAGCTTCCAGCGCTGTCCGGTCACGATCGTCGCCGGGCAGACGAAGCCGCCCAGGGAGGGCCCGTCGGGGCCGAGCAGGACGGGCATGTCGCCGGTGTAGTCGACGGCGCCGACGGAGTACGGGGTGTCGTGGATGTTGGACGGGTGCAGGCCCGCCTCGCCGCCGTCCGTGCGCGCCCACCGCGGCCTGGGGCCGACGAGGCGCACACCGGTGCGCGCCGAGTTGAAGTGCACCTTCCAGTCCGCGGTGTAGAAGTCGCGGATGTCGTCGTCGGTGAAGAACTCGGGGGCGGCGTGAGGGCCTTCGACCGCGCCGATGTGCCACTCGCCGGCGAAGGCCGGGCGCCGGTCGAGGGGCACGACGGAGGTCCCCAGGCGCTGCTCGCCGCCGTGCAGGACGTCGCCCGCGCGCAGGGCGCGGCCGCCGTGTCCGCCGAACCGGCCGAGGGTGAAGGTGGCCGCGCTGCCCAGGAACTCCGGTACGTCCAGGCCGCCCGCGAACAGCACGTAGGTGCGCAGGCCGTGCTCGTCGGGTGACCCGACGGCCAGGGTCTGCCCGGCTTCGACGGTGACCGGTTCCCACTGCGGTACGGCGAGCCCGTCGACGGTCACCGGTGCGGGGGCGCCGGTGACGCACACCGTCGTCGGGTGGGTGAAGCGGAGGGACGGGCCCTGGAGGGTGCACTCGAGGCCGGGTGTGCCCTCGGTGTTGCCGAGCGCGGTGTTGCCGAGCCGGAAGGAGAGGTCGTCCATCGGTCCGCACGGAGGGACGCCGACCTGCCAGTGGCCGGTGCGTCCGGGCCAGTCCTGCACGGTGGTCAAGGTGCCGGGAGTGACGATCTCGATGCGCGGCGTCGGGTCGCTGACGGTGGCGAGCGAAGCGGTGGAGTGGGCCGCTTGGCGCACGTCGGCGTCCTGGAGCGCGGCGCGCACCAGGCCGAGGTTGGTCTCGATGCCGTCGAGGCGGGTCGCGGCGAGGGCCGCGTCCAGCCGGTCGAGCGCCTCGGCGCGGTCGCTGCCGTGCGCGACGACCTTGGCGAGCAGCGGGTCGTAGGAGGTGGTGACCTCGGTGCCGGTCTCCACCCAGGTGTCGACGCGGACGCCCTCGGGGAAGGCGACGCGGGTCAGCAGGCCCGCGCCCGGCCGGTGGTCGCGGGAGGGGTCCTCGGCGTAGATGCGTGCCTCGACGGCGTGACCCTGCGGTGTCGAAGGCACGCTGACGACCGTGGTGTCGCCCTGCGCGAGGCGCAGCATCCACTCCACGAGGTCGACGCCGTAGATCTCCTCGGTGACCGGGTGTTCGACCTGGAGGCGGGTGTTGACCTCGAGGAAGTACGCCTCCTCGCGGGCGGCGTCATACACGAACTCGACCGTGCCGGCGGAGCGGTAGTTCACGGACGCGCACAAGTCCCGTGCCGAGGTTGTCAGTTGCTCGCGTACCGCGTCCGGGAGACCAGGGGCGGGCGCCTCCTCCAGGACCTTCTGGTTGCGGCGCTGCAGCGAGCAGTCGCGGTCGCCGAGGGTGACGACGCGGCCCTCGCCGTCGCCGAAGACCTGCACCTCGACGTGGCGGGCGCGCTCGACGAGCCGTTCCAGGAAGACGCCGGCGGAGGAGAAGGAGGCGGCGGCCACGCGCTGCACCCGCTCCCAGGCGTCTTCGAGGGCGTCCGCGTCGTGGCACGCCTGCATGCCGATACCGCCGCCCCCGCCGGTCGCCTTGAGCATGACCGGGTAGCCGATTACCTCGGCCGCCGCGAGGGCGGCGTCCGTGTCGGGCAGCAGCCCGGTGCCCGGGGCGAGAGGCACACCCGCTGCATGAGCGGCGGCGCGCGCGGAGTGCTTGGCGCCGAACAGCTCCAGCTGTTCGGGGGTGGGGCCGACGAAGACCAGACCCGCTTCGGCGCAGCGGCGGGCGAAGCCGGCGTCCTCGGACAGGAACCCGTAGCCGGGGTGGACGGCGCCGGCTCCGGTGTCCTTGGCGGCCTTCAGGATCAGAGCGGCGTCGAGGTAGGAGTCCTTGGCAGGGGCCGGGCCGAGCCGTACGGCCTCGTCGGCCAGCCGGACGTGCTCGGCGCCGCGGTCCGGGTCGGAGTAGACCGCGACGGTGCGCAGGCCGATCCGGCGAGCGGTGCGGATGATGCGCGACGCGATCTCGCCACGGTTGGCGACCAGCAGGGTGTCGAACGTCATGTGCTTCAGCTCTCGTCCGGCTCGGTGATCGTCGTCTGCAGGGCACTCGGGTGGAATCCGTTGCAGGGGTTGTTGATCTGGGGGCAGTTGGACAGCAGCGCGATGACGTCGGTCTCGGCGCGTAGCACGACTTTCAGGCCCGGGGCCGAGATGCCGTCGACGATGCCGAGGGTGCCGTCCGTCTCGACGGGCACGTTCATGTACCAGTTGATGTTGGAGACCAGGTCGCGCTTGTCCAGTCCGTGCTTGCTGCCCTCGGCGAGGAAGTTCTCCACGCAGGCGTGCTGGGACCAGGTGTGGTGTCCGTAGCGGAGGGTGTTGGACTCCTTGGAGCAGGCGCCGCCCACGGTGTCGTGCCGACCGCAGGTGTCCTCGACGACGGTCATCAGCGGGGTGTGCTCGTTGGACAGCAGCACCGAGCCGGTGGTCAGGAAGATGTTGCCCTGGGCCTGGATGGTGTCGGGGGCGCTGTAGCGCACGGAGGTGTCGTGGGCGTCGTAGACGAGGAAGTCCGCGGCCTGGTTCCCGTACAGGTCGGTGATGGTCAGCAGCTGGCCCGTGCGTACGACGGCGGACCAGGCGGAGCGGGCGGGGACGGTCCGGTCGCAGACGACGCGGGCGCCAGGGGCGGTGGTGACGGTCATGCGATCCCCTTGGCGTTGAGGTGCTCGACGGTGTTGAGGAAGGCGCGGCGGCCCTCGGGCGTGGCGTCCCACAGCGTGTCGCCGGGGGCCGTCGGCCTTGCCTGGTACGCGAGGACCTCAAGCGGTCCGCAGATGTACGCGGGCCGCGGGTCCAGTGGGTGGGGGACGTTGGCGATGAGTACGGTCAGCGGCTGCTCGGCGCGCAGCGTGACGGACGTGCCGGCTCCCGCGGAGCCGGTGAAGCGGGCGGTGCCGTCCTCGCTGATCCGTACGCCCTGGAAGAAGGAGACGGAGGGCGGGATGTCCCGCGGGCCGAGGCCGTTCTTGAGGGCGGCGAGTTTGAACAGCTCGCGTCCGGCCGGGCTGGCCGATGGGGGAGTTCCGTCCCCGTACCGTTCGGTGTTGCGGACGAGGGTGGAGGTGCCGCTGAGGGCGTCGTGCCGGCCGGAGGTGTCCTCGGTGAGGGAGGCGAGAACCCGGCCCTGGTCGGACAGGAGCAGGTGTCCCTCGCCGAGGTAGGCGTTCCAGAACACCTTGACCGTGTCGGCCGCGTTCAGCCGCTCCCAGGGGCGGTCGGCGCTGTACAGCAGGACGTGTGCGCACGCGTCGCCGGTGAGGTCGTTCAGGCGCAACTCGGTGCCACGCGCAAGGATCTTGTGTGTGTAGTTGCCGCCTGCCAGGGTCTCGGCCCACACGAGATCCTCGGCTGCGATGCCCTCGGGAGGCGTCGGCCAACTGCCGGCCGGGAGTACGGGCATGGTGTCGCACTGTGTGCCGTCCTGGGCGCGGGCGTGATCGCGGGCACCATAGGCCGACGCTGTCTCTGAAGCTGTCGCCACGGTTGAACCTCCGGCTCGACGCTATTTCTGTCGTGCGACAGAAATTAGGCTCAGGCCAAGTCGGGGCCATTGCCCGGGCATTTCGGCGCGGTAACCGGCATCTCACTTCGGCAGCTCGGCCCGCGGGGATCTCGCGGGCCTGTGCGAGGATCACGGAGTGAGTCCGCCCACCGCCAGAAAAGTCGGCCGCCCGCGCGCCCAGGAGCGTCCCGCCAGCGGGCTGGAGCCGCGTGAAGAGGTTCTGGCCGCCGCGGCCGAGTTGTTCACCACGCACGGCTACACCGCGACCTCCACCCGGGCGGTCGCCGAGCGGGCCGGCCTGCGACAGGCGTCGCTCTACCACTACTTCGACGGCAAGGAAGCGATCCTCGCGGCACTGCTCGAAGGGACCGTCCGTCCCTCGCTGGAGATCGCCCGCGACCTGGTGGGCCGTACGGGAGCAGCCGCCGAGGCGAGGCTGTGGGCCCTGTGCCACTCCGACGTCACGCTGCTGTGCCGTGGCCCGCACAACCTCGGGGCCCTGTACCTTCTGCCCGAGGTGCAGACGGAACGATTGGGTGTCTTCCACCAGGTGCGGACCGAACTGAAGGCGTCCTACGGGGAGTTGCTGGCGGGCACGGAGCCGGGCGCGGCGCTCGGCTCCGAGGAGCTGGCGCTCCGGACGGACCTCCTCTTCGGCCTCACCGAAAGCGTGATCCTCATCCGGCGTGCCGACCCTGCCCGCGACGCGTCGGCCCTCGCCGTGGCCACGGCCGACGCGGCACTGCGGATTGCGGGCGTGCCGCAGCGCTCCCTGGCACGGCTGCGCCGCGAGGGGCAACAGCTCCTCGCGGCACAGTAATTTCGACGTGGCCGGACGTGTGACCGCTCAGATACGCACGGCCTCGGCCGGCTCCTTGCGCCCCGGGCCCTTGGCCGCTGGGGCAGCCCCAGCGCGGCTCCGGTACACCGCACCGGCGGCCACCGTGGCGCCGACGAACAGGACGGTGAACCACTGGAAGTACCAGTGGCCCCCTGCCGGGTCGTACACCTGCGCGCGAGGCCAGGACAGATTGACCGTCATGAACAGCCCGTAGACGACCGCGAGCGCGTTGACGGGCAGACCCCAGCGCCCGAGGGAGAACAGTGGCCTGCCCAGCTCGTCACGGTCTCCGGAATCCGTCGCGGGCCACTGGCCCTTGAGCCGGCGGATCAGCATCGGCGCAGTCACCCCGAGGTACGCGAGATACAGCATCGCGATGCACGTGGTGCCGATGGCCACGAACGCCTCCGGGGAAGCAAGGTTGAGCAGCGCGAGCGCCGCGGCCAGCCCGCCCACCACCAGGGCTGGGACGAAGGGCATGCCCGTGCGCGGCGACACCTTCGCCAGTCGTGCGGAGAAGGGCAGCATCCCGTCGCGCGCCATCGAGAACAGCATCCGGCTTCCGGCGGTCTGGATGGCGAGCGTGGCCACGGAGACGGCCACCGCCACGTCCGCGAGAAGGACCTTGCCCACCCCGTCGCCCAGACTGCTGGTGAGTACGTAGCTCAACCCCTCGGTGGCGAGGCGGCCGTCGGAGAGGCTGGGTGCTGCGAGGAGACCGCCGAGCAGCAGCAGGCCGCCGAGGGCACCCGCCGTGGCGAGGGCGCTGAGGATGGTGCGGGGAGCGGTGCGACGTGGGTTACGGGTCTCCTCGCTCATCTCGCCCGCACTGTCGAAGCCGATGAGGACGTATGCCGCGGTGAACGAGCCCACCAGCAGCGCCGCCACCGTGCCGTGCTGGCCGCCTGTCTTCAGGGTCACTCCGGCACCGCGCTCGACGTGGGTGAACAGCAGTACGACGATGAGGATCGCGCCGATGATCTCGGCGGTGACGCCGATCCGGTTGACGGCCGACATGACGCGGTTGTCGAGCACGTTGACGGCCGTGGTCAGCGCCAGCAGGACGAGAGCCAGAAGGGCGGCGTTGGCCGCCCCGGTCGCCGTGGTGGGCGCCGGGTCGCCGCCGACGAGCTGGAATCCGGACCAGATCGGGGGCAGAACGACCTGCAGTGCGAGTGCCGCGGCGGCGACCACGACCACCTGACCGATCACCATGATCCAGCCTGTGAACCAGCCGAAGGCCGGGCGGCTCAACCGGGTCGACCACTGGAAGATCGCCCCGGAGATGGGGTAACGGGCGGCGAGTTCGGCGAAGCACGCGGCGACCAGCAGCTGGCCGATGAGCACGGCAGGCCAGGTCCACAAGAACAGCGGCCCGCCGAAGGAGTAGCCCAGGGAGAAGAACTGGAAGACCGTGGTCAGGACGGAGATGAAGGAGAATCCGGCGGCGAAGGATGCGTACCGCCCCATTTGCCGCCGCAGTTCCTGGCGGTAGCCGAAGGCGGCCAGCGTGCCGTCGTCCGTGGCGCCGGCCGACGGAGGGGAAGGTGGTGTTGTGGAGCCAGTGGTCACGGTCATGGCGGTCCCCTGTCGCGGAGGCGTGATCCTGCGGAATTCCTGTCGTGCGACAGAAATTAGGGACCACCCGTTTCTGCCGGGTGTCACCGCCATGTCCGCTCCGTTAGTGACTCCTCTCCGTGCGGGATGCCGCTCAGAGGCGGGAAGTCGCGCCCTGCCAGGTGCCGTAGGCAGGCATGACGTTTGGGGAGGTTCCGGGCCGGCACGCACGTACGTGATTGACCCGTCTTCGTGAGCCGCCTCGTGCGAGCTTGTGTGGCCGCCGTTCGGCAACTCGGTCAGCTGAGGGTCACTGAGTGAGGATCTCCTGCTGGAGGTGGAGCGGCACCGAGTCCTCCCATCGGCTGTCCGTCAGCAGTTTCTTGTCGGACCCGTCCGTGGGCTCAGCGCCAGTCGACCCCGCCCGCGCCCGTGCCCTGGGCCAGTCTTGCCTCGATCTCGTCGCGCACCTTCTGCATCACGGTCACAATCCGCCGCTCGCGCTCCTCGGTGAGCCGTGCCACCGGCACCGAGCAGCTGATCGCGTCCTGCGCCGGTGCTTCGCCGTTCACGCGCAGCGCGAAGCCGAATCCGACGATGCCGGTGACGCCCTCCTCGCGGTCGATCGAGTAGCCGCGGGCCCGGACCTGTGCGAGGTCGGCGACGAGCGCGGCCCGGGTGGTGTGGGTGCGTGGGGTCAGTGCCTCGTACGGTGTGTCGGGCAGTGCCGCGTCCGGGTGTTCGGCCAGCAGCGCCTTGCCGAGTGCGCCCGCGTGGGCGGGAAGCCACCGCCCTACTCGGCTGATGGTGCGCAGATATTCGTGCGACTCGCGGGTCGCGAGGTAGGCGATGTCCATGCCGTCGAGGCGGGCCAGATGGATGGTCTCGCCGAGTTGCTCCGAGGCATCGTCCAGGTACGGGCGCACCACGCGGACCACGGGGTCGGTGTCCAGATAGGTGGTGCCGGTGAGCAGTGTGCGCAGGCCGATTCCGTAGAGCGAGCCGGTGGCGTCGGTGCGCACCCAGCCGCGTGCGATCAGGGTCTGCAGCAGCGCGTACATGGAGCTGCGAGGGACGCCCAACCCGGCCGCGAGTTCCTGCAGTCGGGCGGGCCGGTCGCCGCGGTCGGCGAGGAGTTCGAGCAGTTCGACCGTGCGAGCGGCCGACTTCACCTCGCGCACGCCGGACTCGGACGGCCGGACCACGGGCTCAACAGATTCGGACATGGGTCGATCGTACGTACCGTCCCGACCTGCGTGTCCACGCCTGCACTTGATGCCGAATCGCTTGCTCGAACCCATTGACGGGGTGGTTTCCCGAGCCTACTGTCCATCCCCGTGTGCGAACGTCATCTACATACGGAGACAGCATGGTGACTCGGATCCCCTTCGCCGGCACTGCGGCGCGGTTGCGCGACGGCATGGCCCAAGGCGTGCTGTCGTTCCCGCTCACCAGCTTCCAGGCCGACGGATCGCTCGACCTCGACGGCTTTCGCAGCTATCTCGCCGGGCAACTGGAGACGAACCCCGGCGCGCTCTTTCCGGCCTGCGGCACGGGGGAGTTCAGCGCGCTCGACGAGGACGAGTACGGCCAGGTCGTCGCGACCGCCGTCGAGGTGACGGCGGGCCGCGTCCCGGTCGTGGCCGGTACCGGCTACGGCTACGCCCAGGCGCTGCGCTTCGCCCGTATCGCCGAAGACGCCGGAGCCGACGCACTCCTCGTCCTGCCCCACTACCTCAATAAGGCCCCGCAGGACGGGCTCGTCGAGCAACTTCGCCGGATCGCCGACCGCACCCGGCTGCCACTCATCGCCTACCAGCGCGACCACGTGACGTACGACGCGGAGACCGTGCGCCGGATCGCCGCGATCCCCGGCGTCATCGGCCTCAAGGACGGCCACAGCGACCTCGACCGGCTCCAGCGCAGCACCCTCGCCGCCCCCGACGGCTTCCTCTTCTTCAACGGCGCCCCGACAGCCGAGCTCCAGGCCCGCGCCTATGCCACGGTCGGCATCCCCGCCTACTCCTCGGCCGTCCACGCCTTCGCCCCGGAGATCGCCAACGCCTTCTTCCAGGCCCTGTCGGCAGGCGACGGCAGCCGCGTCGACAAGCTGCTCGCCGACTTCTACGTGCCCTTCGTGGAGCTGCGCGACCGGCGGCCCGGGTATGCGGTGTCCCTGGTCAAGGCGGCCGCCCGGCTGCGCGGCCGCCCCGTCGGACCGGTCCGCGCGCCCCTCACCGACCCGGCCCCCGCAGACCTCGCAGACCTCGAAACACTGCTTACCACCGGCCTGAACCTCGTTGGAGCCGCCCGATGAACGACCTGACGATCACCGACGTCCGGCTGACCCCGATCCTCGTCGCCGACCCGCCGCTGCTCAATGCCCAGGGGGTGCACCAGCCGTACACCCCCCGCCTGATCATCGAGGTCACCACCGCGGACGGGGTCACGGGCCTCGGCGAGACCTACGGCGACACCAAGTACCTGGAGCTGGCCCGCCCGTACGCCGAGAAGCTGGTCGGCCGGTCCGTCGCCGACCTCAACGGCCTGTTCACCCTCGCGGACGAGGTCGCTGTGGCCGAGGAGCGGGTGACGAACCAGGTGGACGTGGGTGGCCTGCGAGGCGTCCAGACCGCCGACAAGCTGCGTCTGTCCGTCGTCTGCGGCTTCGAGGTCGCCTGCCTGGACGCACTCGGCAAGGCACAGGGCCTGCCGGTTCACGCGCTGCTCGGCGGCAAGGTGCGCGACGCCGTCGAGTACAGCGGCTACCTCTTCTACAAGTGGGGTGAGCACCCGAAGGGCGTCGTCTCCGAGGGGGACGACTGGGGCGAGGCCGTCGACCCGGCCGGCATCGTCGACCAGGCACGCAAGTTCACCGAGCGCTACGGTTTCCGCTCCTTCAAGCTCAAGGGCGGCGTATGCGCGCCCGAGCAGGAGATCGCGGCGATACGCGCCCTCGCCGAGGCGTTCCCCGGAAGCCCGCTGCGACTCGATCCCAACGGCGCCTGGTCCGTCGAGACCTCCATCAAGGTCATCGAGGCGCTGCAGGACGTCCTGGAGTACATGGAGGACCCCACTCTCGGTACGCCCAACATGGCCGCCGTCGCTGCCCGTACCGACGTGCCGCTCGCCACCAACATGTGTGTGACGACCTTCGACGAGGTCAAGGAGGCGTTCATGTGCGACGCCGTCCAGGTCGTCCTGTCCGACCACCACTACTGGGGCGGCCTGCGCAACACCCGCGAACTCGCCGCCATATGCCGCACCTTCGGCGTCGGAGTGTCGATGCACTCCAACACCCACCTGGGCATCTCGCTCGCCGCGATGACACACGTGGCGTCCACCGTCCCGAACCTGCACCACGCCTGCGACTCGCACTACCCCTGGCAGTCCGAGGACGTACTGGACGAACGGATCACCTTCACGGACGGCAAGGTGACCGTCTCCGACGCCCCGGGCCTCGGCGTCACCCTCGACCGCGACCGGCTCGCCGTCCTGCACCAGCGCTGGCTCGACGACGACGGCACGATGCGCGAACGCGACGACGCGGCCGCGATGCGCGTCGCCGCCCCCGCCTGGGAAGCCCCGGCCTTCCCCCGCTGGTGACACCAACTGCCTGACGGGAGCAGGGAGTTCGTATGTCTCGGCTCCCGGTTCTCGTTGCGGTAGTTCTCCGCCGGGGGTCCCCTGCCCCTCCCCGGCGACGACTCCCGCCCCTGCCGTACCCCGCATTCACGATCGGAGCCGCTCGTGTCCGCAGTACCCCAGAGCGCCGTCAACGGCGCCGTGCAGCACCCCCCGGCCGTCGAGTCCGCCATCAAGAAGATCTTCAAGCGCGTCATACCGCTGTTCTTCATCATGTTCGTCGTGAACTACATGGACCGGGTCAACATCGGCTTCGCCAAGGACGAACTGAGCGCCGACACCGGTCTGTCGGCGGCCGCGTTCGGTGTCGGTGCGGGCATCTTCTTCATCGCTTACGCGATCTTCGAAGTGCCCTCCAACATCCTCATGGAGCGATTCGGCGCACGGATCTGGCTCACCCGGATCATGATCAGCTGGGGGGTCGTGGCCACCGCCATGGCCTTCGTGAACAGCGCCGAGATGTTCTACGTGCTGCGCTTCCTCCTCGGCGTCGCGGAAGCGGGCTTCTTCCCCGCAGTCATCTACTACTTCTCCCGCTGGCTCCCCGACTCCCACCGCGGCCGCGCCACCTCCATATTCCTCATGGGCTCCGGCACGGCGACCGTCATCGTCGGCCCGATCTCCGGCGCGCTCATGGAGATGCACGGCCTCCTCGGTCACGCCGGCTGGCAGTGGATGTTCTTCATCGAGGGCCTCTTCTCGGTCGTTCTCGGCTTCGTCGTCCACCGCTTCCTGGACAACAGCATCGAGAGCGCCGACTGGCTCACCGACGAGGAGAAGCAGGGCCTCGTAGCCACGATCGACGCCGAACAGGCCGCCCGCGAAAGCAAGCGCGGCACCGCGAAGGTCTCCCGCTGGAAGCTGCTCGCCGACCCCCAGATGCTGCTCTTCCTCTGGATCTACTTCGCGATCAACGTCGCCCTGTACGCGGTGACGTTCTGGCTCCCCTCGATCGTCGACGACATCGGCGACCTCTCCGAGTTCCAGGTCGGCCTCCTCACCTCCGTCCCCTGGCTGTTCGCGATCGCCGCCGTCTGGGTCTCCGGCCGGATCTCCGACCGCATGGGCAAGCGCCGCCCCCTGCTGATCACGCTGCTGCTCATCGGCAGCCTCGGCACACTTCTCGCCGTCTACGTCTCGCCGTGGCTCGGCCTCGGTGCCCTCTGCATCGCCGCGGTCGGCTTCAAGCCCGCTTCCCCCATCTTCTGGACCATTCCGCAGAACTACCTGGACGCCCGCGCCGCTGCCCCGGGCATCGCGCTGATCAACTCCATCGGCAACCTGGGCGGCTTCGTCGCCCCGACCGCCTTCGGCATCCTGGAGACCACGACGGGTTCCACCAAGGGGGGCCTGGTCGGCCTGACAGTGGTCGGGATACTGGCCGCACTCAGCGTCCTTCTCGTACGAGGAGGCGGCAGGAACGACAGCGCAGGAGGCGGGGGGGTGGACCCGTCAGCCGATGCCTCGGCGGCGGCCGATCCCAAACCCGCTTCCGCCTGACAGCGAGGATGGGCCGCTGCATCGCCCGGAAGCCCGACTCTCCGCCTGACCATTCGGTTCATTCCTGGAATTCCTTGCTCTTCACGCCGTAGAACGTGGGCTTCGCGGGGCGGACCTCGCACTGCGCCATGCTGTCGGCGAGCGGGGCGAAGGTCTCGCTGCGCCGGGCGACGTTGAGGAACGTGCCCAGTGCCTCCTTGTCCTCCCACAGCGCCGACGCGGCGCTGGTGATCAAACTCTTCAGGTGCTCCGACTCGGTCACGGCCTCGGTTGCCACGATGCATCCCTCCTGGTCATCGAAGTGGTCAGCCAGCCAACCGGAGCCTGCGATCGGCCAGGGCGCTTCGGTCAGGGGCCGGTGAGGATGGAGGGGGTGCCGATCCGGCGTCACGCGACGTGGCGGTCACCGGAGACCCGCAGAAGCGGGTTCTCACCTGTCCCCGCCGTTGACGGCGGGGGCGGCTCGGCAGGCCGCACACGCCCGCTGCACTCCGTGGGAGCTGCAGGCGCGACCCGCCCTGAGGGGGGCGGCGGGTGCGCCGGGGCGGCGACGGTGAGCACGAACGGCAGGACGCCGACGAGCGTGGCGGCAGCAGCAGTGCGATGATGAATCATCCAGCAGACCTCCTCGGTTGGCGCGAAGGCCTGCCGTGTCTGACGATGTCGCGGCGGACGAGCGTTCACCCCGTGCCCCGTGGGCACCGAAACCCACCGGCCGGAGCGCAGCCCGCGATGCCGGGTGAGGTCCGGCACATGGCCGGTTTCGCCCTCGCGCTTTACCGGCCCCCACCACAGCGCCGATAGATCGTGATCCGCGCAGCGCCAGCCTGTCCCCCCACCGCGGGAGGTATGTCGCATGAGCTCAGGACGGTCGGGCACCACCGCACACGGCAAGGCCCGGTTCGACGACATCTACAATCAGCCGGATCCGCGCGCCTACTTCCACAGGCTCGCACCACTGGAGTACGAGATCCCGCAGCATGGCCAGGAAGTCTTCCGTCGCGCCCGGGCCGACCGGGCAGCCGCCTACGGCACGGACGACCCCGTCACGGTGCTTGATCTGTGCTGTTCCTACGGCATCAACGCCGCACTGCTCAATTACGACCTCACGCTCGCCGAGCTGTACGAGCACTACACCGGCCCCGACGCAGAATCCCTCACCACCGCTGAACTCATCGAGGTGGACAAGGAGTTCTACGCCTCCCGGCGCCGCCCGGACGCGACACCGGTCATCGGAGTCGACGCCGCGGACCAGGCCGTCCGGTATGCCCTCGACGTCGGCCTGCTCGACGAGGCGTATGCCGAGAACCTCGAGCAGGCTCCGGCCGGTCCAGACCTGCGGCGCGCCGTCGGGCGCACGGGGCTGATCACGGTCACCGGAGGCATCGGCTACATCACCAGGCGCACCTTCGAGGCGCTTCTGGAGTGTGCCGAGGTCCCGGTCTGGGTGTATGCCTTCGTCTTGCGGACCGTGCCGTATCACCCGGTGGTCGCCGCGCTGAGCGCCTTCGGGCTGGTCACCGAGACGGACCCGGCGCGAACCTATCCGCAGCGCCTGTTCACCGGCCCGGCGGAACAGCGATACGCCGTCGAGCAGGTTCGTCTCGCGGGTCACGACCCGATCGGGCTGGAGACCGCGGGCCGGTACCACACCCAGCTGTACCGGTCCCGACCCCGCACGGTCTGAGGCCCTTCGGCGCCTCCGGCCGGCCGGAGGCGCCGAAGGCGATCACTGGGCTCCACGTCATGACCAGTGATGCACTTGCTCGTGCTGTGGCGTCTACCGCCCTGAGCCGCTGATGAACTACACGGCCGAGCCCCGGCCCTCGCCGGCGACGGGCGGCCGTGAGCGTGCCGTGCCTGACTTCTTGCCGCCGTTGACAGCAGGCCGAAAGGCGGGAGCTAGGCGTCCGGGGTGCAGCGGTCGTCGGCCGACCACGACTCTTCGGGTGTTGACGTCGACATGTTGCCTTGCCTCCTCATCGGCCCGGGTAACCGCATCCGTGCCGGTGCCGCCGGCCGGTGCGCACTCGCACTCCATTGCCCGCCTCGGCGCACCCTGCGTCCGGAGGCGCCGGACGGCGTTGCAGGAACGCCTGCCCACGCCGCGGCGCCTCACTCGCTCCTAAGCTGGAAGCAGCCCGCACACCAGACCGGGGAGGCCGCAGATGGCCGAGACATCATTCGAGCAGCACCTGCCCCGAAGCCCCCGCTACCTGCCGATCGCCGAGCACGGACTCGTCGGCGACCTGCGCAGTGTGGCCCTGGTGGGGTCCAACGGCACGATCGACTGGTACTGCTGCCCCTCCTTCGACTCACCGAGCGTCTTCGCGGCGATCCTCGACGCCGAGCGCGGTGGCTGCTTCGAGCTGGCTGCCTCCGTGCCCGCTCGCACCAAGCAGTTCTACTTCCCCGACACCAACGTGCTGATCACCCGCTTCTTCACCGAGGAGGGCGTCGGCGAGGTGCAGGACTTCATGCCCATATGCTGCGAGGATCCGGGCGAGGCGCCCCGGCACCGGCTGATCCGGCGCGTGGTGTGTGTGCGAGGCACCGTGCCGTTCCGGACCCTGATCGCCCCGCGGTTCAACTACGGCGCCGATCGGCACACTCTGCGCTCCCTGGACGGCATGATCCTCTTCGAGTCGCCGGAGCGGTCCCTGGCGCTCACGTCCACCGTCTCGATGGAGAGCGGCGGCGGCGACGCGTGGGCCGACTTCAAGCTGGGCGAGGGGGAGACGGCGGTGTTCGCCCTCGACCAGCTCGGCGATCACGTGATGCCGCGCGGCTGCGCCCACGCCGAGGCCGAGCACGAGTTCAACGCCACCGTCTCCTACTGGCGGCGCTGGCTGCACGAGTCGCGCTACCGGGGCCGCTGGCGCGAGATGGTGCACCGCTCCGCTCTCACCCTGAAGCTCCTCACCTATGCCCCGACCGGCGCCATCGTCGCCGCACCCACCACCAGCCTGCCCGAGCAGCTCGGCGGCGAGCGCAACTGGGACTACCGCTACGTGTGGGTCCGCGACGCCGCCTTCGCCGTATACGCCCTGCTCAGGCTCGGCTTCAGCGGTGAGGCCGAGGCCTTCATGAACTTCCTGACGACGCACATCAGCCCCGGCGACAGCGCCGGCTCCGGGCCGCTCCAGATCATGTACGGCATCGACGGCCGCTGCGACCTGCCCGAACGCGCGCTGCCCCACCTGGAGGGGTATCAGGGCTCCGCGCCGGTGCGGGTCGGCAACGCAGCCGCCGACCAGCTCCAGCTCGACATCTACGGCGCCCTCATCGACTCCATCTACCTCTACGACAAGTGGGCGCAGCCCATCTCCAGCGGGCAGTGGGACGACCTGTGCCAGTTGGTCGACTGGGTGTGCGACAACTGGGACCAGCCCGACGAGGGCGTCTGGGAGACCCGCGGCGGCCGCAAGAACTTCCTGTACTCGCAGCTGATGTGCTGGGTCGCGATCGAGCGGGCCATCCGTCTCGCCAACCACCGCGGGCTGCCCGCCGACCATCGCCGCTGGCGCCAGGCCCGGGACACCATCTACCGACGGATCATGGACCACGGCTGGTCGGAGCGCCGGGGCGCCTTCGTGCAGTACGAGGACGCCGACGTGCTCGACGCCTCCGTGCTGATGATGCCGCTCGCCAAGTTCATCGCGCCCACCGACCCGAAGTGGCTTTCCACCTTGGACGCCCTCACCGAGGACCTGGTCTCCGACTCCCTCGTCTACCGCTACGACCCGCAGGCCAGCCCCGACGGACTCCGCGGCGACGAGGGAACCTTTTCCATCTGCTCCTTCTGGTACGTCGAGGCACTGGTCCGGGCCGGCCGGCTCGACGAGGCCCGGCTGGCCTTCGAGAAGATGCTCACCTACGCCAACCATCTCGGCCTGTACGCCGAGGAGATCGGCCGCACCGGTGAGCAACAGGGCAACTTCCCGCAGGCATTCACACACCTGTCCCTGATCAGCGCGGCCTTCAACCTCGACCGCGCCCTCGGCTGAGGCCGGGGGACTCCGGCCGGCGCCCGCAACGCTCGGACGCTCACGCACCTCGAGACTGACGGGCTCGCCTCATCGGCACCACTCAATCCCGGACGCCGAGCCTCTCACCGGAGCGGCCTTCGTCAGGGCCTCGCCGCCCGGTACCGGAGCGACCCTCGCCACGACCTGCTGGGACACTGGCTCCGTCCCTGGTTGCTGCCACCCCCTTGGTGGCCGCGGCCTGCTCATCGGTGGCTGTCCGAGCGGCCCTTCAGCTACGCGCTCCTGTTCGCGGCGCTTGGAAACGTATGGGTGTCGCGGTGCCCCGCGATGCTGTCGGATCGTGGACACGGGGTTGCGGGAGCAGCATGGAAGGGAAGGCCTCAACCAGCACGCGTCCTGAGTGGGCTTGCGCTGAGGAGGGAGCTCTCCAGGATGGACGTCCACGAGCCGCGGCCGGGGCAGGAGGGGGAGCGGGAGGGGGACAGCGGGGCGGGAGCGGCGCCGCCGGGAGGGTTGCTCGATCTGCTCAGCGTGGCTGCGGTCGTTCTGGACGCCAGTGGGCGGATCGTGTTCTGGAGCCCGCAGGCCGATGAGGTGTTCGGGTACACGGCCGAGGAGGCTCTGGGCCGGTACGCGGCAAGGCTGCTGGTCCACGAGGAACGGCGGGACCTGGTGGTCAGGCTGTTCGCCGAGGTGATGGGGACCGGCGAGAGCTGGTCGGGCGCGTTCCCGATCCGGCACAAGGACGGCAGTACGCGCCTGGTGGAGTTCCGCAACATGCGCCTGGTGGACGACCTCGGCGACATCTACGCCTTGGGCATCGCTGCCGATCAGAGCACCTTGCAGCGGATGGAGACTGACCTGGCCCTGTCACAGCGCCTGATCTCGCAGGCTCCCATTGGCATCGCCCTGCTGGACACGGACCTGCGCTACGTGATGGTCAACCCGGAGCTGGAGCGCATCAATGGCATACCGGCGGCCGATCACCTCGGCCGGCGCCCGCATGACATCCTCACGGCCCTCGACGTCGACTCGATCGAGTCCGCGATGCGCCGGGCGCTGCTTACCGGCGCTCCCTTGATCGACCAGCACACCGTCGGCCGCACCCGCGCCGATCCGGACCACGATCACGCTTGGTCGGTGTCGCACTACCGGCTCGAAGACGCCAGTGGGCGGGTGATCGGTGTGGCGAACTCGGTCATCGACGTCAGCGAACGCCACCGGGCAGCTGCCGAGGCGGACCGGGCCCGGCGCCGCCTGACCATGATCGCCGACGCGTCCGCCCGTGTAGGCACGACCCTGGAGATTGAACACATCGCCCAGGAACTGGTGGGGGTAGCGGTGCCGGACCTGGCCGACGTGGCGTCGGTCGATGTCCTTGACGCCGCTCTGGCCCTGCGCCGCTCCTCTCCCTCCAAGGGTCCGGAGCTGTTTCGCTCGCTTGCCGTGGCCGCGGCCTATGCCACTCCAGCCGCGGGTGCCATGCAGGCCGTCGACCGCGCCCCGTCCGGCGCGGACCGGCTGATCACCCAATGCGTTCACACCGGACGGCCCGTCGTTGTCACCCACGCCGGACAGAAGGATCTGGAGCGCATCGCCCTCGGCACCGACAACGCGGCAATCCTCGCCCAAGCAGGCATGCACTCCTACCTCGCGGTCCCGCTGATCGCCCGCAACGAGGTCCTCGGCGCGTTTGCCCTGCTGCGGGCCCGCAACCAGCTCCCGTTCGACGCAGACGACCTACTGCTTGCCGTAGAGCTGGCCGCCCGCGCCGGCGTCGCCATCGACAACGCCCGCTTGTACCAGAGCGTCCGCAACACCGCCGAAACCCTCCAGCGAAGCCTCCTGCCCGGCGAACTCCCACAGCCCGCCGGCCTGAACGTCGCTTCCCTCTACCAACCCGCACAGGCATACAGCGAGGTAGGAGGCGACTGGTACGACGTCATCCCCCTCGCGGGCGACAAGACCGCACTGGTGATCGGTGACGTCATGGGTAACGGCATCGACGCCGCCGCCACCATGGGCCGCCTGCGCACCGCCACATCTGCGTTCGCCGACCTCGACCTGGCTCCCACCGAGGTCCTGCGGCACCTCGACAAGATCACCTGCGGGCTCGAGCACTACATCGCCACCTGCATCTACGCCACCTACGACCCGCACACTCACCGGTGTCATATCGCGAACGCCGGACACCTCCCGCCCGTCCTCGCCTCACCCGGACGGCACCCTCAACTCCTCGAGCTGCCCCCTGGGGCACCCCTCGGTGTCGGCGGTGTCCCCTTCCACACCACCGCGTTCGACCTGAATCCCGGCGACCGGTTGGTCCTCTACACCGACGGCCTCGTCGAAACCCGCCGCCAACCCATCGACGAGCGCCTGAACGCTCTCCTGCGCACCCTGGACGAACCCCGCAGACCACTCGACGAAACCTGCCGGTGGCTCCTTGACACCCTGCGTGACCCGGACGACCACGACGACGTCGCCCTCCTCATCGCGCAAGCCACACCCGGTGGTCTCCCCACCGCACCCCACCTGACCCGAGGCCTCATCTGATGCGCGTAGACCGTTTCCGTGGCCGTTGTTTTCACTGCCTGTGGCGCGCGGTCGGGGATGGCAGTTCCGTCAGTGCGCAGCCAGAAGTCGCCGAAGCGTAAGGACCATTGATCCGCCGAGCGTACGAAGACCCGCTCGCTTGCTCTCTTGACGTCACACTCGGCTCGACCATGATTCGCCGGTCACCGCACGACCTCGCCGCCCGACAGCCAGAAGACGCTGCCGTGCAACGGGCATCGGATGCACCCGTCCCCAACGGTCTTTCCTTCGTCCAGCGGACCACCGGGATGGGTGCGGGGCGAGGCGTTGTCATTCGGTCTCGTTGCCAGATGGTGGATGGGCGCCGGCTGACCGGGGTCGCCCTTCGGTCCCCTTGGTCCGTGCGAGCCTGGGACGGGCACGGCAACTTCGGCCGTCGGGCAACGAGCTCGGTGGACGGGCCGCCGCGTGCGGGTGGGCACGTTCGGTGGACGTGCCGGCCGGTCGGCTGCGTGGTGCCCAATGCCGTCACCCGCAGGGTCCATCAGTCCGGCGGCTCCATGGGACGAGGCCGGCCCGGCTTCGGCTCCGGAGGGTCGGGCTCATCCGGGCTGGGGGGCTCGGGCGGCTCAGGTGGCGGGACAGGTGGCGGGACGGGTGAGCCGGGCGGTGTCGGGGAATCCGGTGGGCTTGGCGGCTCGACCGGTTTCGGTCCATCGGGTGGTTCGCCGGGGTCTGGGGGCTCTGGGCGTGGCGGGGGCTCAGGGCGTGGCGGGGGTTCGGGGGGCGGCATGGGGGTGACGTCGGGGTCGGTTGGTACAGGCACAGTTCCCATGATCACGGCTCCTACCGGGCGAGGCTGTGTTCGAGTTTCCATGAGGATCACTTCGCGGCGCCGACTCGCGGCCTCGCGCACCACTCCGTTCAGGCCAATCCGGCCGGGGGCGATCAGCGCGGGAACCGGGCGCCACGGGCGCCGAACGCAGCAGCGCAGACGCACCCAGTGCCACTGCTCGTGCTGGTGGTCACCACCGTGCGGCAACCGCCTGCGTGATGTGTCATAGGCTGCGGGTTTCCCTGATCAACGTCGGCAAACGGCCGTGGGGACCGTGCCGTGGGAGTGGGCTGATCGTAGGGTCGAGAACAGGCAGACGAGGCTCGAGCGAGGGAGGCAGCTGATGCCGCTCGTGACGCTGCTCCATGCCGATGGGCCTCCGCCCGTCATGAGCTACTCGCACCCGGTCGCCTGGACCGAGGCGCTTGCCCAGTTCGGCCACAGTCGGGCGATGGCGCGCATCCACGGAGTGAGCGGCAGGTGCGGTAACCAGTTGCTGGACAACGTGCCTGGCAACAGTGAGGACCGTGGCGGGGCCGGGGCGGTCAGAACGGCGAATCAGGCGTTGTTCGCCCGCCTCTGGCCCAATATGCGGGCCCTTGGCAGCGCGTCTGGGCTGCTGCGGACGCTGAAGAGGCGCGGCTGGACGACTGTCCTCGCCTTCTTTGTCTCGGCGAGGGACCTTACGGTGATGTGCGGTGTCATGGATGCGGATGATGTGCTCGACGCCGGTACCGGAGGGGAGAGTGTGGATACGGGCAAGCCCGCCCCCGACCGCAGGCCTGTTGCTCTGAAGAAGGCGGGCGTGGGGCCGGCCCAAGCGCTGTTCGCCGGCGACAGCCCCACAGGGCGTGCAGGCTGCGGCACGGGCCAAGGTGCCGTTTGTCGCGGTGCCGTCCCGCGGACTCGAGGAGCGGGCCCTGCGTGCGGCTGGTGCCTGGAAGGCCACGTCGACGTTGCCGGACTCCTCGCCTGTCTCAACGGCGGTGCGCTCGCGGACCCTGCCCGCTACGCGCCCGAAATCGTTTGGCCGCAGTGCCGTGAGTGAGATGTCCGGCGCCGACTACACGGTCTCTGTCGAGTTCTACGATCTGCTCCAGGCCGAAACCGACCGCCGTTTGGCGAAACGGCGCTTCGCTGAGGCGGCCCGCCACGCCCGGCACGGGATCGTTGATGTCGGTGCGGGTACCGGGATCGTCACCGAGACCTTGCTGACCGCCTCCGCCGCGCCGGTCCACGCTGTCGAGCCGGCGGCCCCGATGCGCGCGGCCCTGCTGTCCCGCCTGGCTGGTCTGGGCGCTGACCAGCGTGCCCGCGTCACCCTTCACCCCGAGTCCATCGAGAGAGCGGGACTCGAGGAGGTCGCAGACCTGGCTGTCGCCTCCAACGTCATCGCCTGCCTCGACCCCGCCACCCGGCGCTCCACCTGGCAGGCAGTCAGCCGCGCGCTCCTGCCCGGTGGGCTACTGCTCTTCGACCCTCCGCCCACCGAACTGCCGACCGGGCGCGAGAAGGTGGGACGGCTCGGGCCGGTCCGGGTAGGCCCGGACATCTACGGCGCGGATATCACCCGGGAACCCGATGCGGGGGTCGTGCGGATGGTCTTCACCTATCACGTCGAACGAGACGGACGGGTATTGCGCCAGCAGCGGGAGACATTCGAGCTGTGGCCGGCCAGCGCTTCACAGATCGGCGCAGAACTCGAGGCACAGGGCCTGCAAGTGGTGCATGCCCCAAGGCCCGATCTTCTGGCCGCGCGCCGCCCCTCGAGTTGAGCGCGACGTGTGGGCAAACGCTGCGCACTCGGACCTGTTGCGAGTGTTGATCCTGTTCATCGATGGTCATGTCTCGTGAGATGTGGCTTCTGGCCCAGCTTGAAGCCGGACCGCGATCCTCCTCGGACAGCCGGGGCGGTGCCCGGCCCTCTGCCATCGCCGAGCCATGGGACGGGATCCGCGCAGCCCGGGATGGCTGGTCACCAACAGTTCGGAATCGGCTCCAGCGGGCCGTCGCGCGATAAATGTCCCGTGCCGGCTGCGGATCGATGTCAGCCGTCCCGTACAGCGGGACAGTCGGCCGGGTCCTGCGAGGCGACGCGGGCGGCGACCGCGTCGACGCCTGGGTGCCCGCACTGTTCCAGGGAGCAGACTTCTCTGCCGGCATGGGTATTCGTGCTCCCGCAATTCACTCCTGCAGTCCCGTGTCTTCGCCCTCGCCTCGCTCGCGTGCCTCTTGTGCCTCGACCGTCGCGTCCAGCTCGCGTCGTTCACCGGCGGCACGGGCGCGGTCCTTCGCGGTGGCCTCCGTGACGTCCAGGAAGACCTGGTCGGCGAGCGGCCAGCGGTGGGTCAGGTGCGACTTGATGCGGACGAGTACCTCTTCGACTTCCTCGCTGTCCATCCCGCCGACCAGGTCGACGCGGACGGCGACGAGTGTGGATCGGGTGCCCAGGCGCATGGTCAGCAGGGTGCTGACGGTATCGATCTCCCGCTGCTCGTCGAGAAACTCGTGGATCTCGCGGCGCAGAACAGGGTCGGCAGCCTCGCCGATCAGCTGTTCGCGCGACTGGCTTGCCAGTTGGAACGCGATGAAGACGAGCAAGGCACCGATGAGGAGCGAGGCCCAGGCTTCGTAAGCGATGTCGCCGGTGAGCATATGGAGGCCCACGCCGGCGATGGCGAGCACGACACCCAGGCAGGCGGTGGAGTCCTCGGCGAGCACCGTCCGCAGGGCCGGGTCGTCGCCCGCGCGGATCTCGCGCACCATGCCGCGCGAGGCGTGCCGGGCATTGCTGCGGGTCTGAACCAGAGCCCTCACAAGAGAGGACCCCTCCGCGAGGAGCGCGACGCCGAGCACGGAGAGACCGACGACGTAGCCGGTGCGTGTCTCGGAGCCGCCCGAACGCAATGCCTCGACCCCCTGGAAGAAGGAGAAGCAGCCGCCCATCACGAAGATGCCGACGGCGGCGAGCAAGGACCAGAAGTAGCGTTCTTTGCCATAGCCGAAGGGATGTCTGACGTCCGCGGCGCGGGTGCTGCGCTTGAGTGAGGCCAGCAGGAAGACCTCATTGAGGGTGTCGGCCACCGAGTGTGCCGCCTCGGACAACAGGGCGGGCGAGTTCGAGAAGAGCCCACCGAGCAGTTTGGCCAGGGCGATGACGAGATTGGCGCCGAGGGCGACAAGGACGGTGACAGTCGTCCTCTTGTCCTCATCCGGATCACTTCGCTGCAGCTGGGCGTCAGCCATCGTTCCACCGTGGACGCGAGCAGGGGCGAGGCAATTCGCGAGCGAGGTCGGGTCGGGGCGCGCCTGAGCAGACGGGCCGGCTACAAGGTGCTCGGAGTGGGGCGGGCTTTCCGTTCGGTCGCGGGCCGCGCCCATTCTTGAGCTCCGGCTTGCAGGAGGAGTACGGCGATGGTGGCGATACTGGGCACCGCGAAGGCGGAGTAGTCACTGCCGCGCCCTGAGTGCAGTCGTGGCAGGGACAGTGCCCGGCGAGCGCGGTGCCACGTGCTGCGGTGCACGGCTGTCCGGGCGAGCCCGTCTGCGAGGCCTGTGGACAGCAGCCCGAGAAGCACTCCGGCGGTGCTCCAGGGCGAGGGGCGTGGTGGACGGGGCCGTGGTGATGGCGTGGGTCACCTCAGCAACGTAGCCAATGTGGTCGGTGCAGGAGTGGGCGGCGCGACTGGCGGCGGTGCGAGGCGCAGCGATCAGGACGGGCGACAGGGCGGCGGCGAGCAGGGCGGCCGGTGCGCCAAGCGGCGGCTTTCTGGCTTCCGGTGTTGCGCGGCGCTGAGCCGCGCGCCGCCGGGGGTGGCGAGCGCGGACGAGGTGCCCGAGTGAAAGCCTGCCCCCCACCCGATTCACCGGGCGCTGGAGCTCGCGGAGACGGACGCTTCCGACGCGGTGTTCGTGGGGGACACGGCCTGAGGCATGAAGGCGGCCGCCAGGGCAAGGGCCGAGGAGTCCGCGGTGCGCCGTGCCACTCATGACCGGGGCGGGGCGAGCAGGGCTCGTACGCCTCTACTTGTAAGGATCACGCCGTCGTGGTGGCCGGGGTCGATGAGCAGTGCCAGGTCTTCGTCGGTGGGCCAGTTGGCTGCCAGCAGTCCAAGTTGTATCTGGTGACTTTCGAGAATGTCGGGGAGTGCCTGGCCCATTCGCTCTGCTGATGTGAAGACGGGGACGGCACGGAGGCGTGGTGGGTCGTCGATCACGGGAAGCGTCAGTCCGCCGTCTTCCGAGTGGTCGTGAGTGCCGAGATCGGTAGGTTCAGGAACGAGAATGTCGCACGCGGCCAGTGTGTCCAGCGCCGCCAGGTCGTCGGGTGCTCGGTGGAGGTCGCGTAGGGCGTCCTGGGCGGCGGCCGCGAACAGTTCCTCGGGGATGCTGTTGTCACACATCGTTTGTCCCCTCGTGGCTCCGAGTGGGCCGCCCGGCGTGGGATCGCCGGGTGGGGGTCTGCCATCTCCGCTCTCCGGTACCCAGGAGTGATCCAACTATGCGGCACCATCGTGTCCCCGGCGAGAAGGGGCTGTCACCCGGCGATGGGGGAGGGGTGTGTGCTCCGACCATCTGAGTCAAGACGTCCGGCGCCTCGGCGACCTGGCGCAGCGTTCGGCCGCTGCGGGCCGAGCGGGCCCGCCGTGGATCGGGGGTGCTGCCACCGCTCCCGTGTCCGTGACCGGTCCGAACGAGAAGCCATGTCGGCTTCTTGGCGACCCCGTCGCTCGCTTCCTCACGGCCGTGGAACCGGGTGAGTGCGTACTGGCCGTGCAGCTTCTTGCCGTGCAGCTCGAACGTGGCGTGGCCGTCCTCCAGGGCCTGCCCGAACGGCACCGGCCGGTTCCGCTTGTCATGGCTGGTCGGCCGGTACGTACCACGGTCCCAGACAATGACGGTTCCGCCACCGTACTCGCCCTCTGGGATCAACCCCTCGAAATCCCTGTAGTCCAGGGGGTGGTCCTCGGTGGGGATGGCGAGTCGCTTGTCCTGCGGGTCGGGGGAGGGCCCCTTCGGGACCGACCAGGACTTCAGTACTCCCTCGACCTCGAGGCGGAAGTCGAAGTGCATCGTGCTCGCGTCGTGGATCTGCACCACGAACGTGGGCTCCTCGCCCATGACCGGTGGCGCCTCGGCCTTCCTATCGCGCTCGCCGCTCGGCTCACTCGTCCGCTCGCCGCTCGGCTCACTCGTCCGGGCGAAGTGCCGCTTCCCGCGATAGGTCCGCAGTTTGTCCTTCTCGCTCACGGCATCTCCCTCCGCCGGGCCGCGGGTCCGTCGCGGTCGAGTACCCGTGATCGTCACGGACACACGACGCGCGGGCCAGTGGGTGACCCGTGGAATCCATGCGTTCGTGGTGGTTCCGGGCCGCGGCGGTCTGTCGGCGGAGGAGCAGATGCGCCAGGCCGGCGAGGCAACGGTGTGCGTGGCGGCGTGGCCTTCGGGTACCCGGGCGCTCCAGAGGCGGGCGTGCCTGCTCGTTCCCGGTGACAGATCGAAGAGGAGGGCCCCGCAACGGGGCACGGTGGAAACGTCATCGCGGAGCTGACAGTCGGCCATCGTGAGGTGGACGAGCTGTTCATCCGCATCGAGGCGCAGCCGGCCCGGGACACCCGGCGCCGCGAGCCGGCGGATGAACTGACGGTCGAGTGGGTACGGCACTCGGTCGCCGAGGAGCAGAACGTTTACCCGGCGATGCGTGAACACGTCGCCTTCCGCGCCCACCGCACCTCCCGGCAACAAGATCCTCGGTCCCGGCGCCGGTCTCGTCGACCACGACCACGACCTGCTGACCGGCCGCAAGCACTGAACGACCAGCATCCGAAGGGGCTGCATGATGGCAACCGCGCGAGAGATCATGACCGCAGACGCACAGTGTGTCGGTGAGCACGAGAGCGTTCTGGACGCGGCGCGCAAGATGACCGGACTCGGCGTCGGAGCGCTGCCCATCTGCGGCAGTAACGAGAGGCTCAAGGGCGTTCTGACCGACCGCGACATCGTGGTGAAGGTCCTGGGCGAGGGGAAGGACCCGGCGCACACCGAGGTGGGGGAGCTGGCCCAGGGTGAGGCCGTGACCATCGGCGCCGATGACGACGCCGTTGAAATACTGCGCACGATGTCCGCCCACAAGGTCCGCAGGCTGCCCGTCATCGACGGGCACATCCTGGTCGGCATGGTTGCGCAGGCCGACGTTGCCCGCGCCCTGCCGGACCTGCAGGTCGGACAACTCCTTGAGGCGCTGTCCACCGACTGACGAACACCCGCTGTCGACGCCGGCGACGAAGGGGTCACCATGACCGGCAAGGTCGGTAGGAACAAGGTCAAGGGCAAGGCGAAGCAGATGATCGGCAAGCTCGCCTACGACCGCCGCATGCAGGCCGACGGCAAGGCTGACCAGGCCAAGGCGGAGACGAACAAGGCCATGCGCGAGGTCCACGACCGTGGCCGCGGTGGCTAGGACTCGAGCCCGCGAGGCGATGACCGAAACTCCGAAACATGTGGAGACCATTGCCCCTCCGCTTGGTGGGCGGAGGTCTCCACATGGGGCGGCACGCCAGTCGCCGTCAGCGGTGGTTTGCTGCACACATACGCGCCGGCCACAGGCCCCCAACCCGTAGTCCTCGGCGGCGCAGCACTGCGAGCGGGGAGGCGGTATTGCGGCGGAACGATCGGCTCAGAAGCCCGCCCGGCCCCCACCCTGGCGGTCCTTCTTTACGGCGCGCAACCCCGGCCATGAGGCCCGGTGACACAGCGCGACTGTCCGGCGGGCGATCTTCCTTCGTCTCTCCTACGTTGGAGGAGCAGGCGTCACACAAGACGCCACAGAGAACTAGGAGTTGTCATGGCCGGTAAGGGCGGCACGGACAAGATCAAGGGCAAGGCCAAGCAGATGACCGGCAAGGTCACCGGCAATCGCGGCAAGGAGGCCGAGGGCAGGGCCGACCAGGCGAAGGGCGAGGCCGAGGAGTCCCTGCGCGAGGTCCACGACCGTGCCCGTGGTGCTGCTGAGCCCATGAAGCGCCGCCACAACTGATCTCTTCGTGAATCGCCTGGTGCGGTGACCGCGTACCTTCGCCCCTCCAGTAGTACGGAGGGGCGAAGGCTTGTGGCTCTCCCGCGGAGGCAGGGACGCCCGCGGGGGGCAGGGACGGCGGGGCCACGGTCACCCAGAGCGCGGGTGCCCTGTCGCGCGACGCTGAAACCCGCCCCAGACCCTCGGCGCGTCGATGTGCCGGACCGTTGTGTTTCGTTTCAGGCTGCCTGGCTGTCCTCGCCCTGCTCTCCGTCGCGAGTGGCTTCCTCGCGTACGCGCTCGCAGCTGGTGTGGATGAGGCGGGAGACATGCATCTGCGAGATCCCGAAATGCTCCGCGATCCGGCTCTGCGTCATGTCCTCGAAGAACCGCATGTAGAGGATGGTGCGTTCGCGTTCGGGGAGGTGTTCCAGGCCGGCCTTGGCGGCTTCCCGGTCGGTGATCACGTCGTAGGCCCCGTCGGATGCGCCGAGCGCGTCCGCGAGGCTGAACGCGTCGTCGTCGCCTGAGGGCTGGAGCCCCGCCTCCAGGGACAGGGCGCTGAAGCCGTTGATGGCTTTGAGGCCGTCGCGGACCTCGTCCTCGGTCAGGTGAGTGTGGGCGGCGATGGCGGCCACGCTGGGTTCTGAGTTGCCGCCGGGCTGCTGGGCGAGGTCGCGGCGGGCCCGGCGGACCGTGTTGCGCAGGTCCTGCACGCGCCGGGGGACGTGGACGTCCCACATGTGGTCGCGGAAGTGGCGGCGCAGCTCTCCCCTGATGGTGGGGACGGCGTAGGGCTCGAACCGCCCACGTTGCGGGTCGTAGTTGTTGACCGCTTTGAGCAGACCCATGGCCGCGACCTGCCGGAGGTCCTCGATGCTTTCGCCCTTGTCGTGGAAGCGGACGGCGATACGGTGCGCCACGGGGAGCCACGCCTCAACGACCTCTTCACACAACAGGTCCCGCTCGGGCCCTTCGCTCAGGCCTGCGAGGTGACTGAAGGCAGTCGCCGTGTCTGGACTGTCGTCGTGCACACGAGAGGCCGGCGCGCGCTGGGAGACCGGTACGCGTTTGTGGGTGAGCATGAAATTCGCTCCTCAACGGTCTGCTGTGGGGCCGCCGCGAGAAGCGAAGAAAGCGCTGCACCCGGACCGTCATCGACCGGGGAGCGGTACGCCGCTCGCGGTGGATGCCTCTGGTCCGAAGCACCGTTGTTGTTCACCTGTCCCCTCATTCTCTCCCCAAACGACCCCGGCCTCAAATGGGGCCCCACGTGCCCGTGCGGCCGGGTCACATCCGCTGGAGTGGTGTATTGACGGCCACTCGGTGATCTCGTTCTGTGCGGGGCGGTCTGGATCAGCGCGTCGACCCAGACGAAGGCATACGGGCCGGCGTCCAGGGGCCGGTTACGAAAGGCGGCGACCAGGAATACCTCGTTCATGCTGGCGGCCACGGAATGAGCCCCCTCCGACAGCGGCGGGGGCGAGCCGGAGAGGGGCCCGGCGGCCGAGTTGACGACGGCTATGAGGAGTTGGCGCCAAGCGTCTCACCAGGACGGTCAGCCTGGGTTTGCGGGCCGCGGACTCTTCTCTTACTTGCCAGTGCCTCAACTTGCCGTGCGCGTGGGCCCATTGGGGCCCGAAACGCCGGAGGTGCGGACAGTCGCCAGTGGCCTGCCGGTGTCCTCCGGTCACCTGTCTCCTCGTATCAGAGACGGTGATCTCGCTCTTCGTCGATGAGCGAAGTGGACGACGGCACGACGACCCGCCTGCGTTTGGCGATGCTGGTGAAGGCCAGCACCCCGATGACGCCGACGATCATCATGATCGCGCCGACCACATCGAGGTTGACGCTCCGCATCTGCCAGTCGGTGCCGAACGTGAGAATGGCACCCGCGCCGATGAGCAGAATGCATCCGCCTAAGCCCATGGGATTCGCCTCCAGTGTCGGACGGTGGTGGTGCACATTGCCTTCAGGTACCCGTGGCGTTCGCCGGCATACACGATTCGGGGGGTCTCTTGATAACCAATGTGGCGGCCATGTGGCGGCCTTGGTCGACTACATGTCCTGCGTCGAACTCCTGCTCGCACCAGGGGACTCGCCGACGCGAGCGCGTTCCTTGTTCAAGGTGCGGGCGGCGAACTTCTTGGCCCACTTCTTGCTCTCGCCCCACTCGTCGGCGCTCTCCTTGATGTGCTCGTACTCGCGTTCCTGCTGGGTATCCGATCACCGGGGCATGCGTTCCTTCTTGGCATGCGCTATTGGTCTGGGTCCGCGTCCCGTGAGTGGGCGACGCCCATGACATCCGCCCTGCGACCTGGCCAAGCGGCCCGCAAACGGCCGGGACTCCCTCAGAGCTCGCGCAGTGCGGGAAACAGTTCCTTAGCTGCCCAGTCGGTGAACGGCCGCTGGTGTTCGCCGCCGACCTGGACCACTGCCACCTCGGTGAAGTCCGCCTCGGTATAGGGGCGCACGACCTTGAAGAACTCCTCGACGTTGTCGCCGCACGGAATGGCCTGTGCCATGTCCTGTGGGGTGACGTACTGCGTGGCGCCCTCGAAGCCGGACGGGCCCGGGAGCTCGGCGTTCAGCGGCCAGCGTCCGACGGACCAGCGGAACTGGTCGTGGGCGCGGCGATCGCCGCGTCTCGGTCGGTGTCATAGCAGACCGGCATCTGCCCGATGCGCGGCTTTCCCGTGCCGCCGTGCCGGTCGAAGGCGTGGACGAGTTCCGGCTTCGGTTCGGTCGCGATGACGAGATCGGCGAGGCGGCCGGCCATTGCGCAGGACCGGCCCCCGGAGGCCGCGATGCCGACTGGCGGGAGGGTGCCGGGAAGGTCCCACAGTCGTCATCAGGGGCAAACCGGACAAGGTCCGGCGCAGGGCTCCGGTCTCTCAGAGCTACTCATTTCTGCGAACGCGGAACGTGAAGCCGCCCGCTGGCGCCGAGGGCATCTGCTCCGCAGTGGGGCGAGTGAGGGTCCGGGCGACGAATTCTTCGCGGGCGACGACCGGTTAGCGTTGTCTGTGATCGCGCAGGGCGGCCCAGTGGCGTAGGCGCTCGGTGATCTGGGCTTCGTAGCCGTTGCGGGTGGGCTGGTAGTACGTCTCGCGGTCCATGTCGTCGGGGAAGTAGTCGGCGCCGGAGAAGCCGTCGGTGGTGTCGGGGTCGTACTGGTAGTCCTTGCCGTAGCCGATGTCCTTCATCAGTCGGGTCGGGGCATTGAGGATGTGGGCGGGCGGCATGAGTGTGCCGGTGCGGTGGGCGGCGCGGTGTGCGGCGTTGAGGCCGCGGTAGACGGCGATGGACTTGGGGGCGGTGGCGAGGTAGACGACGGCCTGTGCGATCGCCAACTCGCCCTCGGGGGAGCCGAGTCGCTCGTACACGTCCCAGGCGGCGAGGGCCTGCTGGATGGCGTGCGGGTCGGCGATGCCGATGTCCTCGTTCGCGAAGCGGACCAGGCGGCGGGCCACGAACAGGGGGTCCTCGCCGCCGTCGAGCATGCGGGCGAGCCAGTACAGGGCCGCGTCCGGGTCGGAGCCGCGCATGGACTTGTGGAGCGCGGAGATCAGGTTGTAGTGGCCCTCCTGCGCCTTGTCGTACAGCGGGGCGCGCTGCTGGATGTGGTGGGCGAGCGCGGCGGTGTCCAGGGGAGTGCCGGTGTCCGGGAGAGCCTGGAGCCGTTCGGCCATGTTGAGGAGGTAGCGGCCGTCGCCGTCGGCCATGGCGATCAGGGCGCTGCGGGCGTCGTCGTCCAGGGGCAGCCGGTGGCCGGTGAGGTCCTCGGCGCGGTCGAGGAGTGTGGACAGGGCGGCTTCGTCGAGGCGTTTGAGGACGAGGACCTGGGTGCGGGAGAGGAGGGCGCCGTTGAGTTCGAAGCTCGGGTTCTCCGTGGTGGCGCCGATCAGGGTGATCGTGCCGTCCTCGACGTAGGGCAGGAAGCTGTCCTGCTGGGCGCGGTTGAAGCGGTGGATCTCGTCGACGAACAGCAGGGTGCCCTGGCCGATGGTGCGCCGGCTGCGTGCGGCGGCGAAGACCTTGCGCAGTTCGGCCACGCCGGAGAAGGTGGCCGACACCGGTTCGAAGGCCAGGTTGCTGCCGTCCGCGAGGAGCCGGGCGATGGTCGTTTTCCCGACGCCGGGCGGGCCCCACAGGATGGCGGAGCCGAGGCGCTGCTGGGCGACCATGCGGCCCAGCGGGGCGTCCGGGGCCAGGAGGTGGTCCTGCCCGACGACGTCTTCCAGCTGGGTGGGGCGCAGGCGGTCGGCGAGTGGCCGGGCGGGCTCCTCGTTGAAGAGCGGCAGGGTCGCTTCGGTCGGTTCCATCGGTCTCTCGGATCGCAGGCGGAGGTGTGCGGGCGTGGTTGAGCCTTGCACGGGGCACTGACAGGAGTGGGCTCAGCGGTTCGTGGGCGCGCTTGCGGTGCTCATCGGGTACGGGGGCGCTGGCGCCGGGGCAGCCGCTCGACGGCCAGGTCGTAGGAATCCTCGACCGCGTCGGTGACCAGCCGCTTGGTGATGCCGGGGCCCGGTCCGAGCGAGATCCAGTGCCGTTTGTCGAGGTAGCGGCCCGGTGTGATCGAGGCATAGCCGTGCACGTGCGCGCGGGCGTGTTCGGGTTCGCACTTGACCGTGATGATCTGCTCGTCCGGGTCGTCGGTGACGATCAGGAACACCTTGCCCGCGACCTTGTACACGTCCAGGTGCTTGGTGAACGGGTAACCGTGGTCCGTCCCGGGCAGCGCGAGGGCCGCGTGACGGGCCGTGTCCTGGAGCCGGTCGCCGGCTGCGCTCACCGGGCCGCCCGCGTGGTGCTGCCGTAGGTGTGCGGGTCGACGGGCCGCTCTGGATCACGCTGGAGGGCGGGGACGGCGTCGACGAGCCGCTCCTCAGGGAGCTCGTCACCGAGTCCTACCGACTCGTGGTCGCTCACCTGCCCAAGGCCGTCGATTTTAGCCTACGCCGACCCATCCCCCAGTGGCAAACCAAACGGTTTGGTCGGGTAGCGTGGAAACATGAGCGCCTCAACCCCCGCAGACTCGGTCCGCGACCGCATCGTGAGTGCCGCCAAGGCCGAGTTCTCCCAGCACGGGATCGCCGGGGCGCGTATTGACCGCATCGCCAAGGCCGCCAAGACCAGCAAGGAACGCGTCTACGCCTACTTCTCCAGCAAGGTGGCCCTCTACCGTTTCGTCTCCGCGCAGGAGCTGGCGGCCGTGGCCGAAGCGACCCGCATGGACCCCACCGACCTGCCCGGTTACGCCGGCCGCCTCCACGACTACTTCACCGACCACCCCGAACGCTTCCGGCTCATGAGCTGGGGGCAACTCGAGCTCGACGCCGGCGACTCCCTGCCCCACGACACCTTCCGCGAATCGGTGGCCCGCAAGCTCGAGCAACTCCGCGAGGCCCAGGAAGCCGGCCAGCTGGACGCCGACTGGGACCCGGTCGACATCCTCGTCTTCGTCCACCAGATCGCCACCGCCTGGGCTGCACAGCCTGACCTGCTGCCCCCGCACGGGGAGGACCGCGCCACGTTCCTGACGGCACGCCGGGCCGCCATCGTCGCGGCCGTCGAGCGTCTGTTTCCCGCGACTGCGAACTGACAGGTGCCCCCTGCGCTGGTCGCCCCCTGGGGTGTGAAGGTGGAGCCAGGGCTCCGGGCGCAGGTCCCCGGGCGGTCAGCCGGTGGCGGACCTGCGCCGTTCCGCGTCTCTGTGTCGCCCGACGGCTGTCAGGGGCGGTCGATGCCCTCCCACAGGCCGAGGGCTTCCTGGTAGTGGCCTGTGGCCTCGTAGGGAGGGTTGCCGACGCTTTCCGCGGTGGGCCGGTCCGTGACAGCGGGCCACAGACGGGACTGCTCGCCGGTGGCGAAGTCGAGCACGATGTCGCGGATACGCGTGTCACGCTCGGCCTGCTCCGCGCTGCGGCCCGGCTGCTCCTGGCCGACCAGGGCGTACATCTCGGTGCCGTGGTAGGCGGGAGCACCCTCGGCGGGGCCGATCATCAGGAGATGCGCGTTGCCGCCCGCGGCGGCATGGGCCAGGGCACCGCGGGCCGCGGGGAGCGCAAAGAGGTAGTCCGCCATGAGCGCGGCACGGACCTCGGCCGGGGTACGGCCGCCCCGGTCGTAGGTATCGACGAGCCTCTTCGCGCGGGAGCGGGGAATCCGCCACCCCGCGACCTCGTCGACGATGCGGTCGAGGGTGTGCGGGTCGAACCGGTCGAGGTCGTTCGCCACCCACCAGCCCATATCGTCACTGGCCATGCTCAGCAGCACATCGACATCGCGGTGCGCGCCCGAGGCCAGGACGTCCATCGGGTGGGCGTGCACCACCGCGCCGGGCTGCCCGATGTCCAGGACGACGCCAGTGGCCTTGTTGTCCACCCCGCCCCGGACTCCGAGGTCCGTCGGAGCGACCTTGCGCAGGGCGTCCCTCAGGGAGGCCGGGTCGAGGTCGAGCAGCTTCTCCGGGTTGTCCGCGACGCCGAGTTCGGTGACGAACCGCTCCGCGAGATCCTCGGCCCACCAGGCCGGAATGCTACGAGCGGGCCCGCCGGAGAACCCGGCCAGGCGCCGGTACAGGCCGTTGGCGGAAGAGGCACCGAGCAGCCCGAAGGTGGTGTAGGCGCCACCGCTGTGACCGTAGACGGTGACCTGGTCGGGATCGCCGCCGAAGTGGGCGATGTTCCGCTGGATCCAGGTGAGCGCGGCGATGACGTCCTGCAGGAAGAGGTTGCTGGCCTCAGCCAGAGCGCCGCCGTACTGCGACAGCGAGAGCGCGCCCAGCGCGCCGAGCCGGTAGTTGATCGACACACCCACCACGCGCCCCGACGCGGCGAGACCGGCGGCGTTCGAGGTGATCTGCGTGTTCGCGCCGTACTCGAATCCGCCACCGTGGATGTACACGGTCACCGGGAGCGCCTTGCCGGCCGGCTGCTCGGGCGCCCACACGTTCAGGTTCAGGCAGTCCTCGCCCGTCCCGCTGTCCGCTTCGAGCCAGTCACCGCTGTCGGGCTGGACGGAGACGACGCCCTTGCGGTCGTAGGGGAGGCCCGGATCGAAGTCCGCGACCACCGGGCGACGGTACCGCTCAGCGGTGGCGAACGGGATTCCCCACCAGGACCGCACCCCTGGTGCAGTCGGGGCCTTGGGACGGGTGGCGGTCATGACATGCCCTTCCGGCGCGGCTCGGGTGATTCGCGCGCTGTGTCGGCGGCTGGTTCTCGCGGTGACGCTCCCCCATCGTTCCCCGGGATCCGACAAATCGTCCGGCGGACAGCGGTCACCTAATGGTCACCAGGTGACACTTCGCTGCTCCTCTTCTTCTCGTAGCCCAGGCTGCCGCGGGCAGGTTGGGGCGGGGCCTGAGGTCCTGCCGTCAACGGGCCCGGTGGACCTTGGCCAGGGAAGCCCGCCGAGCAGGCACAGCACGGCGCCACCGGTGAAGGCGGGTCATGTACCTGTTGCCGCCGAGGTTGATCAGCAGCGGAGGCGCGAACGGTATGGAGGCCGGCTCAGGCGGCTTGGCCGAAGCCGACGGCAGTCAGGTTCGTGTGGGTGCTGACTCGCTGCGCGTGGCTCATCCGGCATCCGGTCCGGTGGTTTGCGAGTCGAGTTCGGCCCAGACGGTCTTGCCGTACTCGCGGTAGCGAACTCCCCAGCTTCGGGCGAGTGTTGCGCAGATATACAGTCCGCGTCCGCCTTCGTCCGTCGCCTTGGCGTGGCGGGGGTAGGGGGCGGCGAGCGCGGCGTCGTCGATTTCGCACGTCAGAGTTGTCTCCCCTCTGATCAGGCGGAGGGCGATCGGGGGAGTGCCGTAGCGGATGGCGTTGGTGACCAGTTCGCTGACGACCAGTTCGGCGGTGAAAGGGTCGATGTCGAGGCCCCATTCCTGAAGGCGTGTCCGTGTCTGCTCCCGGGCCGGTCCGGCCGACTGGAGTTCGGGCGGCACATCCCACTGGGCAACCTCGTCCGGGGGCAGGCGCCGGGTGCGTGCGACGAGCAGGACACGGTCCGGGGCCAGGAGGTGTTGGACGTCGTCTGCCATCTGCTGCGGTCCGTGATCCGGATGCGCGAGGGCGGCGGCCAGGCTGCCGCGCGTGGGGCCTTGCTCGCGGGTGGCCGCGGGAGAGGCGAGGATGACCGTGCTTCCCTCAGGCAGCACGAGGCTGGTGGAGGCGAACGGAGGGCCGTCCCCTCCCAGGAGTGGCCCCATAGGCAGGGGGGCGGTGTCCACGGTGCCGTCCGGGCGGACGATCGCGAACAGTGAGCGGCCCGCCCGTGCGGCGTCGAGCCGTCCGCTGACGGGGTCGTGGACGGCGATGGTGCAGTGCACGGTGGGTTCGTCGATGCTTCCCTGCACGCTCTTCTGCTCGCGGGCGAGGCGCAGGACGGTGGAATGCAGCCGGGCCAGGAGTTCGTGCGGGTCGAGGTCGAGGGTGGTCAGGGCCTGGACCGCGGTCCGCAGGCGGCTCATGGTGGCGACCGCGCTCAGGCCCGGACGCTCGACCTGTCCCACCACCAGCGCGACGCGGGCGCCGGGCAGGGGCAGCGCGTCGAACCACGATCCCGCACCGCTGCCGCCCGAGCGGTGGCGCTGGGCGATCTCGGCGGCCCGCTGGGTCTGCCGTTCTTGCCCGATGGGCCAGCTCTGCAGCGCGGTCATGACGATGTGCTCGCGGGTGAAGCGCAGCGCGTTCTCCAGACCGCTCGCGGTGCGCGCGGTGATGCCCTTCGCCAGGTCCACGTCCCCGGAAGTGAACGGCTCGCCGCCGCGCCGACGCTCGAAGGCGACCGCCCCGAAGACCTGGCCCCGTGCCGACAGCGGCGCCACAAGCCGAGGCCCATAGGGGGTGCTGCCCGAGTGAGCGCCCTCTACCGGCAAGATGGTGACCGACGACGGCAGCTTCGGGCCGAACAGCGCGGGCAGCAGAGTCGAACCCGTCGGTGGTGGCGGGTAGTCGGCGCGGGTACTGCCCGCCGCAGCACAGAGCAGCAGCCTCTCGCCGTTGAGAGCCGCGAGTTCAGGCGCCTTCCCCTGAAGGACGGCGTCGGTGAGTGCCACAACAGCACTGTCGGCGAAGTCCGGCACCGTGACGTCCACCATCTCGCGGGCCGTGCGTTCCACGTCGAGGGTGCGCCCGATCATTGCGCGGGCCCTGTGCAAGAGGCGCAGGCGGGCCTGTGCGCGCTCTCGCGCGGTCACGTCCACCGTCGTGGCCACCAGTCCGAGAGTGCGGCCCGCCCCATTGCGCACGCGATAGACAGAGACCGAGAAGACGTGCTCACGCTCCGGGTCGACGGCTGGCCGGCCCCGCAGCAGGACATCACGGGTCGGCCGGCCCGAGACGAGGACCTCACGGAGCATGCTTTCGTCGATCCGCAGGCCTATGGACGCGTATGCCTCCACGGCCGGCAGTCCGATGACGTTCTCCAGGGCGATGCCACGCATGCCGATGGACGATGGGTTGACCCGCAGGACCCGCAGCTGCGGGTCCAGGAAGTGCAGACCGACATCTGCCTGGGTGAACACGGCGTCCAGGATCGCCTCACCCAGACCCAACAAGTCCTCGTCCCCGCCTCCTGCGCTGCCCTCGTCCTTGTCCTGCCACACCCCCCAGGTCCGTTCGCGGGGCTCCTGCACCAGCGGCACGATGCGCCACGCCCGCCCGCGGGCAAGGGAGCCGACGACCTCGAACACACTGCTGCCCAGGACGTGGGCCGCCGTACGGCAGAAGAGGTGTTCCGCTGCGACGCTCCACCCCACGACCTGGCCCTGAGCATCCACAGTGAGGAGAGGCTCATCGTGAGCGGGCATCGGGCATCCTCACCTGTTCGTGCCGGCAGCACTGTCTGCGGGCCGGTCCCCTCCGTGCGCCGGCGCGGCACCCTGGCCTCGAGTTCGGCAGCCCGGACGCGGCGCGGCCCCGCAGCAGGCACGTCGGGTTGTGCCGCCTGCCGTCCCGCGCCGTACCTCTGTTCGCGGGCGAGTACGGCCTCGGCCTCGCCTCCGGCTTCGGCTTCGAGGCTGATGTACGGTGCGCCGGTGCCGTCGACCCCCACGTAGTGCAGCGTGCCACCGGTGAAGGCCCAGGGGCAGCGCCGGGGTAGTCGATATTCGGCGCCTCGACCGGTCCGCCGTAACGGTTCATCGCGCAGAACCCGACATCGTCCAACCCGATGTACACGACGTTCGGCGCCCCTTCAGGAGCCTTCGGCTGCTCGTAGGGCGACCAGTCCGCAACGGGGTCACCGACGTCGAGAATTGCCACTGCGCGAGATGCCGAAGTCACCGCTCACACCTCTTACCCCTGGACCCCCACCGCCGGCCGACGGAGGCTGCTTCCCCCATGCTTCGCCCACACAGAGCTGCGCGCCCGGTGGCAGACGGTCCGTGTGGGCCGGCCGAGTGGGCCGTCCGGGGGAGTGGTGGCTGCCGCTCGTTCGGCAAGGCAGGTCAGCGCACGAGGCACCGGCCCGCCGGAGGACACCCCTCCGGTCTGCGGACAGGTCGTCGAAGGGTTCATGGGCCAGGAGCCGCAGGCTGAATTCACGGCTGACGAGCCCGAGGGACTCCGGCTCGGTAGTCAGAACTCCGAAGCCGCGGTGCGGAAGCGCGCGGGATGGTGCACTCTCTGATCGGTCACAGCCGCCCCCGCTGTTCGGCTTCGACTCGTACAGCGGCGGCGGCCGGGGCGCGGAAACGAGTCGATATCGCGGCCCGCCGCCCGGTGGCCGGGACGGCTTGATCGCGTCGGCGGGCGGGCCGGGGCCGACGTGCAGTGGGCGCCCGGCGAACCCTGGCCCCTTGGGCCCTCAGCGTCTCAGTCCGGCGAGCGCCCGGGGTGGTTCGGCTCGGGCCGGGCGCGCGGGATGCGGAGCTCGCAGAGCACGGACCAGGCGACCGACACCATGGGAACGGACACGACCGCGCCGACCACTCCGGCCAGGATGCTGCCGGTGATAACGGAGAGAGCCACCACCACGGGGTGCAGCCGCACCGCCCAGCCCAGTACCAGTGGATGCAGTACGTGGCCTTCGATCTGGCCGACGATCACGATCAGGGCGAGCACCACGATCGCGGTGACCGGGCCCCGCGCGGCCAGGGCGACGACCGTGGCCACCGCCAGGGCGATGGGTGAGCCAACGAGAGGGACGAAGGCGGCGAAGAACTCCAGCAGCATCAGGGGCAGGGCCAGCGGCACGCGCAGCGCGAACAGGGCGATCCCGACCAGTACGGCGTTGGATGCCGCCACGATGATGATGCCCCGCGTGTACCCGGCGAAGGTGCGCCACGCCGCTCGTCCCGCACGGCCCCAGGTGTCCCGAGCGCCCTCCGGCAATAGATGCTGGAACCAGTACCAGTACTTGTCCCCGGAATGCATGAAGAAGAAGGAACAGAACAGGGCAAGCGCCGCTGCGGTGAGGACTTCCACCAGCCGCCCGGCGCCGCTGAGCACGCTGCTGATGAGTTCCGAACGGTGCTGAGAGACGAACGTGGACACCTTGCCCTGCAGATCCGAGAGCACCGCGTGGCTCACGTGGAAGGGGGAGCCCTCGAGCCACCGTTGGATCCGTCCGATGCCCCCGGAGAACTCCTGCCCCAGCCGTGTCGATTCCCCCGCGATCAGGCCGCCGATCAGCACCAGCAGCCCCAGCACGACCACCAGGCTGCCCACCACGCTCAACGCAACTGCTGCGGCCCTCGGCAGACGCCGCGCCAGCAGATCAGCCGGCGGACGCAGCACCGAGGTCACGACCAGCGCGAGGAAGAGCGCCACACCGACCAGCTGCAATCGCCCCAGGATCGTGAAGGCCGCGTACACGGCCGCCCCGAGCAGCAGCAGCCGCCATGCGTACGCCGCCGCCACGCGCAGCCCGCGGTTCACAGCCGCGCCGTCGTGGTCCCCGGCGCGCCGTACCGCCGTCCCAGCCGTACGTGCCCGCGCCATCGCCCCCACCCCGCGGGCGGGCCGGCTCCCCAGCACGACATACCGCCGCCGTCGCCCACCGCGACCGGAGCGTGGACGCGAGCCGGGCCCGCCCGGCTGCTGCCGCTGCGAACGACGCGAACCGTCGTCCACTTGCGTGTCACCGCCTCCCGTCGTCGAGTTGCGCAGCTACCTGTTCCGCAAAGGGAAGCTTCGAACAACGCCGTCGGAATCATGTGACTGGGCCGGAGCGGAGCGAACACAAGGGCGTCATGGACAGGGTGTGGCTGTAAATGAGCCGTCGCAAGCCGGGAGAGTGCCGACGGCTCCGACTCTTCGACTGGGGCGAGATCCTGGCCGTGCGCCCTCGAAGCCATCCGTGGCGGCGTAACGCCCCTCGGACATCGCCGTCGTCGGCGAGCGCACGGTCATCGCGCGGAGGTCCGCCGAGGCCCTCGGGCAGGCGGCCGACTTCTTCTCGGCCGAGCTGACCGGGCGGGTGAGGCTCCTGGCCTCGTAGAAGAGGAGGGGGCGCCGGGTCGTTTTGGACACAACCGGCGTGTGTCTGGCAAGGTCGCCCGTCCGTTCCCCTATGAACCGGAAGGACGTGGCGCGGTGACCGAGGTGAGCACTCGCAGTGTCCAGGAAGCCGCTGCGGTCGAGCAGCTGCGTGCGAGCACCACGACGCTCTCCATCCCCCAGGGCTTCGAGCTGTGGGAGCCGCAGGAGATGGAGGACTGGCTGAGCGAGGTGGAGGAGGACCCGGACGTCTCGGACGTCGACTTCTACGAGGCCCGCCAGGCGGTTCTGCGAGCGATGGGCAAGGACGCCGACTGACGGCGGAAGGCCGGACGTCCTGCATGGCGTCGGCAGGCGTGGTGAGGGATCTTGTTCTTTTAAGGACGCTCCTGGAACCTGTCATGCCTGGTCTACTTCGCGGGCCCAGGACGTCAGGACACCCACGCCACGCCCCTTCACCACAGGGGTCAGGTGCTCTTGAGAACACGAGAGGGCGGCCTCCCTCGACGGGAATCGCCCTCACCTCACGGGTAGGGCCATTCCCCCTTCGGCGCAGCGGCAGCACCGCCGTCACCACGTGCGGCTCCCTCGTCAGGACGGTTCGGCGTCGGCGGCCTACGCTGATCGGGGCCGCTCAGTCCACTTCATCCGCGGCGTGACGGTGCCCTGAGTGTGGTCGGCCGGGCTGAAAGGGGTCTGCACATGGACGACTATCCTCTGATCGAGGATCATGGCCTGATCGGTGATCTGCAGACCGCGGCCCTCGTGACAACCGATGCGACGATCGACTGGTTCTGTTGTCCGCGGTTCGATTCACCCAGCGTCTTCGGCGCTCTGCTCGACCGGAGCAGAGGCGGCCACTTCACCGTGCGGCCGACTGCGGGGACGTACACCACCAAACAGCTCTACCATCCGGACACCGCCGTTCTGGTGACGCGCTTCATGACCGAGGCCGGGGCGGGGGAGGTCGTCGACTTCATGCCGGTGACCGGCAAGACCGCGACCGACCGGCACCGTATCGTCCGCATGCTGCGCTGTGTCCGCGGCAGCATGACGTTCGAAGGAGAGATCGCTCCGCGCTTCGACTACGGCCGTAAGCCGCACGAGCTGCACCGCACGGAGCACGGGGCTCTGTTCACCTCGGAGGACCTGGACCTCGCCGTCCATGCCGTCCGTGAGCCGCAGGACGAACGGCTGTTGAACGTCCTCTCGGCCGACGAGAACGATTTGCGCTTCTCCCTGACCCTGCGGGCGGGGCAGCGGCGCGGCCTGGTCTTGGAATCGTCGCCCGGGGGGCCTCCGCACGAGGTCCGCGTGGAGGAGTTCGAGCGACTCTTCGACGAGACAGTTCGTTTCTGGCGTTCGTGGCTGGGGCAGTCCACCTACTCAGGCCGCTGGCGGGAGGCGGTGGAACGTTCGGCTGTGACGCTCAAGCTCATGACGTACGCGCCGACCGGCTCCCTGGTCGCCGCCCCCACGACGGGACTGCCCGAGCAACTGGGCGGAGAGCGCAACTGGGACTACCGGTTCACCTGGATCCGCGACGCCTCGTTCTCGGTGTACGCCCTGCTGGGTCTGGGATTCAGGGAAGAGGCGGCCGCGTTCATCAACTGGCTGCACGAACGCGTGAAGCAGGAAGCCGGCCAGGGGAACGGCTCCGGGCCGCTGAACATCATGTACCGGGTCGACGGCTCCGCCGACCTGGTCGAGGAGACACTGGAGCACTGGGAGGGGTACCGCGGCTCCGCCCCGGTCCGCATCGGCAACGGGGCGGCGAACCAGCTTCAGCTGGACATCTACGGCGAGGCGCTCGACAGTATCTACTTCGCGCATCAGCACGGCATGCATCTCGACAACGGGGGCTGGAAAGCCCTGCACACACTGCTCGACTGGCTGGTCGACCACTGGGACCAGCCCGGCGAAGGGCTATGGGAGACCCGCGGCGGCCGGAAGGACTTCACCTACGGTCGAGTGATGTCCTGGGTGGCCTTCGACCGTGCCGTGCGGATCGCTTACGACGACGGCCGTCCCGCTGCCGGCGGACGCTGGGTTGACGCGCGGGACGAGATCTACGCGCAAGTGCTCGACCGTGGGTGGGACGCTGAGAAGCAGGCCTTCGTGCAGCACTACGGCGACGATGTGCTCGACTCGTCGCTGCTGCGCATGCCGACGGTCGGCTTCATCACGCCGGACGACCCGATGTGGAAGTCCACCTTGGACGCGATGGAAAGTGAGCTGGTCAGCGACAGCCTCGTCTACCGCTACAACCCGCAGGCGTCCCCCGACGGGCTGCGCGGCTCCGAGGGAACCTTCTCCCTGTGCACGTTCATGTACGTCGACGCGCTGGCACGCGCCGGACGTACGGACATGGCCAGGTTGGTGTTGGAGAAGATGCTCACGTACGCCAACCATCTGGGCCTGTACTCCGAGGAGATCGACCTGACGGGGCGGCAGTTGGGCAACTTCCCGCAGGCCTTCACGCACCTGGCACTGATCGACGCGGCGATCACCCTGGACTCGATGCTGCAGGGTGCGCGGAGGGATTAGCCGTACCACCGTCAGGGCGAGGCCGAGAAGGATCTCGTCGTGGGTCACAGCGGCTTACTCCGTCGAGGGCCGGTCGCGAAGGGGGATGTCCGGACTGGACACGGTCAGGCGATCAGCTGTCGCCCACTGCTCCGTCGCCGCCGGTGCCGCTTCCTCCGCGCAGGTCGGAGTCGGTGAGCTCTTCCAGCTCACCGTGGGTGTCCAGCCAGTAGAGGAGCACGACGGCCGGCACGACGACCACCAGGGCCACCAGGGTGACGACTGCCAGCCACGTCAGCGTGGAGGGCGCGCCGGCGGCGTCGGCCACGGTCAGGGAGGTGGGGAGCAGGTAGGGGCGCTGGGCCATGCCCCAGGCGATGACGGCGGACGCGACGACTGCGACCGCCGTGACGCGCACCCACGTTCCCGGCGTCCGCCGGAGCAGCCAGGCGGTTGCGAGAGCGGCCGCTCCGGCCACGATGACGAAGAGCAGCCCCAGGCCGTGGGTGAGTCCGTGCCACACGTAGGGGGCGTCCTCATGGGTGACCAACCCGGTGACCACCGCCAGGACGGTGAGCACGGCGAGACTGCTCAACGCCCGCCGCCTGAAGTAGCCGACCAGATCGGGCGCGTCGAACCTGCGCGAGTCCCCGGTGAGGAACACCGCCCCGAGGAACGCCGTGGTGGCGATGGCGACCAGTCCGAACACGAGCGAAGTCGGGCTGGTCCAGACGTCCGCCGAGGCCTCGGTACCGGGAGCCACGCGTTCCGACGCGACTCCGCCGACGGCGGCACCGAGGAAGAACGGCGTGATGACCGAGGCCAAGGCGAACACGGCACCGTACAAGCGTCGGCCGACGAGCCGTTGGGAGGGTTTACGCAGTGCGAAACCGGCGCCACGTAGGACCATGCCTACAGCTGCCAGGGCCAAAGGGAGCCACATCGCGGAGAACACGGTCTGGAACAGGACGGGGAAGCCGGTCCACATGATGACGAGAACGAAGATCAGCCAGACGTTGTTCACCTCCCATACGGGGGCCATGGCGTGGTCGATGAGCCACCGGGGACGCCGACCGCGTTCCGTGCCTCCGGCCGTCAGGTCCCAGAAGCCGGCTCCGTAGTCCGTGCCGCCCGCGCAGGCGTACGCGGTAACGGCCAGGAGCAGCACCACGGCGATGAGGGCGGCGGTCATGGGCCGTCACCGCCGGATCGGCCGTTTCCGGGGCCGGCGGCGGGCACGTCACCCGCGGGAAGCGAAGCCCGCGGCCCGTAAGGGATGTCGGCCTCCGGCGTGTGGGTACCTGCCATGGCCTGCTGCTCGTCGGCGAGCCGCCAGCGCGTGCGCATCTTCAACACGACGGCGAGCAACGAGCCGAAGAGGAACACGTACACCACCAGCACCACACCGAGCATGATCCACAGGCTGGTGGAGCGAGTCGAGGTCACGGCCTCGGCGACCCGCATGTTCCGGTAGACGATCCAGGGCTGGCGCCCCACCTCGGTGGCGATCCAGCCGCACTCGACGGCCACGACGGAACCGACACCGGCACAGGCCGCGGAGCGGTAGAACCATTTCGAGGCGGGCAGGCGGCGGTGCCGCAGCCAGACGAGCCCGTACCAGAGTGCGAGCAGTACCAGCACGGACCCGATGAGGACCATGATGTCGAAGGCCCAGTGGGCGATGGTCGCCTGCGTCGCCGTGGGGCGCTGGTCCGCCGGGACGGAGGTGAGCCCCACCACCTCGGTGTGCGCACTGAATCCGGCCAGCACCGAGTCGAGCAGCGGGATCTTGATGCCGCCCGAGACGGTGCCGTCCTCGTTCATCCGCCCGAAGAGGTATTCCGGCACGCGGGTGTCGGTTTTCCAGACGATCTCCATCGCGGCGAACTTCACCGGCTGCTTGTGGAACACCGACCGGGCGATGGAATCGCCGAGGAAGAACTGCACCGGTGCGGCGACAGCGGCGATGGTGAACGGAACGGCGAAGCCGAGCCGATGGTAGTGGTCCCGGCGGCCGCGCAGCCAGCCCGTGGCATAGACACCGGCCACGATGAAGCCCGCGGTGAGAATCGTCGCTACGACGAAGTGCCAGTACTGCGGTCCGAACATCGGCGTGAAGATCGCCTTCCAGACGTCCACGTCGACCGGGTTGCCCCCGGAGTCGAGCGAAAAGCCGTGTGGCGTGTTCATCCAGGAATTGGCGGCCAGGATGCCGAAGGCTCCGAGCAGCGCGGCGAAGGGCAGGGGCAGCCCGAGAAGGAAGTGCGTCCGCGGCTTCAGCCGCCGCCATCCGTACAGGTAGATGCCGATGAGCACGGCCTCCAGGAAGAAGGCCCACGCCTCGACGCCGAATCCGATGCCGAAGACGTCACCCCAGCGTCCCATCAGGCCCGGCCACAACAGACCGAACTCGAACGACAGCACCGTGCCGGTGACGATGCCGAGGGCGAACTGAACCGCCATGACAGCCGACCAGCGTCGTGCCAGGAGCAGTGCCGTGGCGTCCTTGCGGCGCAGTCCGCGGTAGTGCATGACCAGGGTGATGAAGGGGAAGGCCACGCCGAGCGGCACCAGGATGATGTGGGAGGCCAGAGTGAAGGCCATGAGTTCCCGGGCCGGCAGGAGTTGGGCCGGGGCATCAGCCAGCAGGTGGAGCGAGGTGGGCATACGTGCCTTCGCCGTTCGTGGATGTGAAGGGCTGGGAGAGGGTCATCCGCCGGTGGCGAAGCCGGGGAAGAGGGTCATGCCGCCGTCGACGTACAGGGTCGTTCCCACCACGTAGTCCATGAGGTCGGAGGCGAGTGCGACGACGGCGTGGGAGATGTCGTCGGGGTCCCCGATCCGGTCGTACGGGATGAGCCTCAGGAGGTCCTTCTGTGCTTCGGGCGTCTCCCAGGCGGCGCGGTTGATCGGCGTCTTGATCGCTCCCGGGGCGACCGCGTTGACGCGGATCTTCTCCGGAGCAAGTTCCTGGGCCAGGGTCTGCATCATCATCTGCACGCCGCCCTTGGAGGACGCGTAGTTCACGTGACCCGACCAGGGGATGATCTGGTGTACGGAACTCATGCAGATGATCTTTCCGGCGGAGCGGGAGACCTCGGGGACCACGCCCCGGCGCCGGAACTCCTTGGCTGCCTCCCGTGCACACAGGAACTGACCGGTGAGGTTGACGTCGAGGACCTTCTGCCACTGAGCGAGGGTCATCTCCGTGAACCGGGCGTCACGTTGCAGTCCCGCGTTGGCCACGAGAACGTCGATGGTGCCGAACTCCTTGACCATTCGGTCCATCATGGCGACGACCTGGTCCTCCTGGGACACGTCAGCCTCGTAGGCCGCCGAGCGCACCCCGAACGAGGCGATCTCCCCGGCCACCTCCTCGGCGGCCTCTCGACCCGCCACGTAGTTCACGACCACGTCGGCGCCGGCGCGCCCCAAGCCGATGGCCGTGGCCTTACCGATGCCCGAATTGGCACCGGTGACAAGAGCCTTCTGGCCGTGCAGCAAACGCGCCGGGATCACACCTTGCGGCGCTCCCACGGGGGAATTCATGCCGTCCTGCCTCCTCGCTGCGCGGTTGCGCTGAGTCCGGCGCCAGCTGTGCCGGGCGGCATCACGCAATCACCCGGTGGGACGGCAGGCATCTCCTCGGAATCGCCTCTAGGCCGTTGGGTCCAGCATCTTCGTCCGGACGGACCAGCGGCCGGCGTCGTTCTCAACCCAGCCGGGCCAAGAGGTGGTCGCCGACGCGGAGGGCGTTGGCGATGGCGGTCAAGGAAGGGTTGACCGCGCCGATGCTCGGAAAGAAGCTCGTGTCGACGACGTACAGGTTGTCGAGATCGTGGGCCTTGCAGTTCACGTCCAGCGCGGAGTCGGCGGGATCGGTTCCGAAGCGTACGGTGCCCGCCTGGTGCGCCGTCGCTCCGATCGGCATGCCTTTGTGCAGGTAGATGCTGTGGGACAGCAGATGGTGCTCGTGCATGCCCAAGTGGCCGAGCATTCCCTGTAGTTTGTGCCTCAGGCGCTTCAGGCCCTCGATGTTGTTCTTCTCGTCGAGAGTGAGCCGGATACGGGCGTCACGGTCGAGGGTGACCCGGGTGTCCGCCAGCGGCAGGTCCTCGGCACAGAGCCAGAAGTCGACGGCGTGATGTGCCAGTACCTCGAACGGCATGTCGGGTGCCACCGCACCGGCCCAGCGGGGGGCCTCGCCGTGGATCTGTTCGGCGTCCGACTTGCCCAGCATCTGGATGCCGCCCAGCGGGAAGTTCCAGTCGTCCGCGCCGAGGTACCAGTCGTGCAGGGCCAGCGTCTTCTGGAACTGGGTGTCGTTGGGTTCCTTGGACACCGCCATCAGGGCCAGGTTGTTGTGCCGCATGTAGAACCGGCCGACCACGTCGGAGCTGTTCGCGAGACCACGGGGATGGTGCTCGTTCGCCGAAGCCAGCAGCAGCGCCGCGGAGTTGACCGCCCCGCAGGAGACGACCACCACGTCCGCCGTAAACCGGACCTCCGAGCCGTCGGGGAGCCGGCCGACGACCGTGGTGACACTGCGTCCACGGGTATCAGTCTCCAGGCGCACCACCCGCGTGTGCGTGACCATCTCGACGTTGGGGTGTTCCAGAGCCGGCGCGACACAGATCACCTCGGCGTCGGACTTCCCGCGCACCAGACACGGAAAGCCGTCGACCCGGTTGCAACGGATGCAGACACTGGAGTGGGTGGGCCGACCCCCGTTCTCCTGGCTCAGATTGACGCCGATCGGCAGGTGGAACGGGTGCAGGCCACGCTTCTCGAGGTCGTCGCTCAGCTGCTGGATGCGCGGCTCGTGCTCCACGGGCGGATGGGCGTACTGTGCGCTCACGGGCCCCTCACCAGGATCCTCGCCGTGCCGTCCGTGGACGAGATAGAGGTGCTCGGCCTGCGTGTAGTACGGCTCCAGATCCTCGTACCGGATCGGCCAGGCGGGAGAGATACCGCTGTGATGACGGAGCTCGCCGAAGTCCTCGGGCCGCAGCCGGAAGAGGGCTGCCCCGTAGAACTTGGTGTTTCCGCCGACGTAGTAGTTGACCTCGGGCGGGAACTCGGTGCCGTCCTTGTCGAGCCAGAACTCCGGGGCTCGGTACTTGCCTCTGACGAACACGGCATTCGAGTCCCAGTTGTCGCGCTCACGCGGGAGGTAGCCGCCGCGTTCGACGAGGAGGACGCGTTTGCCCGCCGGGGCGAGACGATGGGCGAGCGTCCCTCCGCCGGCACCGGTGCCGATGATGATGACGTCGTAGTGAGGGGCGTCGCCCACGGCGACCACCGTCCTTGGGATCATGGCCCCGACCTGGTGTCAGGTACCTGGCGCCCCGCTGGGCGAGGGGTCCACCGGCCCCACCTCCCTCGAAAATATCCACCTTCCCCATGGACGGCGACCGGAGCGGCGTCCCCGGTGAGCGGCCCTCACAGCACCGCGATCGGGTTCACAGGCGACCCTGTGGCTCCGGTCAGCCGCAGGGGGGCGACCACACACAGGAAACTCCAGCGGCCGCCCTGCGCGCAGGCCGGGAGGAGGTCCTCGAACCGCAGGTAGTCCATGAGGTGGATGCCCATGGCGTGGATGGCCAGGACGTGAACGGGGAACGCGACGTCCTCCACCGCGCTGGGCGCGGTGTCGTTGTTGCCGTCTCCGCCCAGGGCCGTGACCTGTCGCTCGGCCAGGAATTCCACGGCGGTCGGGTGAAGGCCCACCCGTGCCTCGGCCGCGTTCCACGGCCCGAGTTCGGTGCGCCGAAGACGATGCCCCACCCTGACGAACAGCAGGTCGCCCGGTCCGACGCGGACCCCCTGCGTGGCCTCAGCAGCCGTCAGATCGCCCGAGGTCACATGGTCGCCCGGTTCCAGCCAGGGCACGCCGCGCAGCCGTGGAATGTCCAGCAGTACACCCCGGCCGACGATGCCGTTTTCGAGCAGGTCCACGGAGAGCCTACGGGCACCCTCGGCCGTCACGGTGCTCGCGGGCAAGCCGCCGTAGAGCTCTCCGTCGAAGATGACGTGACAGAGGGCATCGAGATGGCTGTCCGCGTCGCCGTGCACGTTCATGGCGAAGCGGTCCGTGGCGAAGTGCAGCGCGGCCGAGCCGATATCGCTCGGGCCCGGTCCGGTCATCCGGTGCACCGTCGGCTCGGGATCGTCGGGGCCCTGAACGGTTTCGATCGGAGCCGCCAGCGACACCGTGCGTCCGACGCGGACTTGCGCGGCAGCCGCTGCCACCCGCGCCGGAGTCAGATGGCGGAGTGCGCCACACCGGCCGTCCACCGTCGGCTGCGCCGCCTGGCCCCGTAGGCGCTCGTAGAGCGCCCGGAAAGCGTGCGCGGTCATAGCGCCGGCTGTGGTTGGCTCCACGGACGGTGTCACGAGAACCCCCACGGGCTCAGGCCCCACTGGAGCACGTGGGTCGCGCCGGGCTGCAGGACGGTGAGGTCCGTGCCGCTGCGGAAGGCGTCCGGTGGACAGGACATCGCTTCCACGGCGACCCCCCGCCGACGTTCGGGTTCGGCCAGGGTGTCGCCCGTGCACACCTGCACGTAGCGGGTCCCCTCGCCGAGCCAGAGTTCGACGCCTTGAAGTCCGCAAGGGTGCGCCAGCCGCACGATCGCCCGCCCGTCAGGGCCCCGGTCGAGTCCGGTGAAGGCGGTGTTCAGTCGCAGATCGCCGATGGGGCGCGCGGCGCGGAAGTCGTACGGGGTGCCGTCGACCGGCTCCCGGCCGATGGGCAGGCCCCTGTCGTCGGTACGCAGCAGGTACCGGGCGGGAACGGTCAGCACGGCGCTGTCGACGAGGTCGGTGCCGACCGTCAGATAGGGATGCTGCCCCACTCCGTAAGGTGCGGGCTCCGTACCGGTGTTGGTGGCGTGGACGGCGGTCCTGAGCCCGTCCGGGCCCAGCCGGTACTCGACACGGACATCGAGGAGGAACGGATATCCCGGCTGGGGGCAGAGCGTCGTGCCGAGCAACACCGAGACATCGGTGCGGGCGAGCAGCTTCCACAGGGCCCAGCGAAGCAGTCCGTGAATCGCGTTGCCCTTCTCCACTTCGCTCAGGGGGAGTTGCAGACTCCTGCCGTCGAAGCGGTAGTGTCCGCCGCCCACGCGGTTCGGCCAGGGGACGAGCAGTTGCCCCCGCCCGCCCGTGATGGCGGACCCCGTGGAGAACCCGTCGAGCAGCGGTCGGCCGTTCACGAGGTAATCGCGCAGGGCGCCGCCCAGCTGGACCACAACCGCGCTCTGCTCTCCCCGGACCAACCGCCACGACGCGCCCGTGGGGCTGGGGGAGGCGGAAGGGCCGTCGGGCACAACGGCGTGAAAGGCCCGCTCCGTGCCCGCCCCGGCCGCCGGTATCCCGACAGCGGATTCCCGTGGCATCAGCGACAGCACCGCTGCGACGACCTCCTCCGGAGGCTGGTCGATCTCCGCCACCAATGGGTGCTCGTCGGGCTCAGGCTCCTGGAGAACCGCGAGCTGGCTGTCCAACAGGTCCGCAGGGAAGAAGTGACCGTGCCGCGCGGCCAGCCGGGCCTCCAGCAGCTCGTGCGAGCCATGCAGGTATACCAGAAGAACCTCGGGGCGCCCTGCCAGCAGCTTGTCCCGGTAGTCCCGCTTGAGCGCTGAACAGGTCACGACGGCCTGCCGCCCGGCCGCGATCTCCCGGTCCATCCACTCCCCGATCGCTGCGAGCCACGGCCCCCGGTCGCTGTCGGTGAGGGCATGACCGGCGGCCATCTTGGCGTGGTTGGCCTCGGAGTGGAACTCGTCCGCGTCCCGGTACTCCCAGCCCAGTCGCTCGGCGAGGAGACGCCCCACTGTCGACTTGCCTGACCCGGCGACACCGACGACGAGCACCATGTGCGGCAGCTCCCCTGTCGCTGTTTCGAGTGCCACGAGTCCCGGTCCCGGACGTCAGTCCCTCATCGGCCGGGGAGCAACGCAAATCCCCCAGATGACGAGTGCGTCGATGGCGAGGGCTGATATGCCTCCGAGTAGCGTCCCGCTGAAGATCATGATGACGGCGGCGAACACCAGTGAACCGCTGCCGTGTGGTTCCTCTCGCCGACCAGGTGCTCTCATGTGGGTCGTCATGACAGCCTCTTCTGTCGTCTGCCCGCCGAGGCGTCTCCGTCCGGCGGGTCGGATACTTCCAATCTGACCCCCGTCGTCCCCCGACGCATGTCGGCGAGACGCAAAGAGCCGTGTCGCGCGATCTCCAGCGCGGATGGAAGGCCACTTCCGCCTGTCAGTGTCACGTGGTCGGCACCGCAGGACTCCCACCGGGCTCGTGGTGAGCCGAAGAAGACCAAGCCGAGCGAAAGGGGTCGCAAGGCCGGTTGCGTCCAGGGAAGTGGTGTACGGGTTCGACCTGATCCGGGGGTTTGCTCCGGCATCGGAATGATGCCCGCATAGATGAACGGCCCCCCCGCCCGGCCGGGGCCCGCGCCCATCCGTCACAGCCCGGTGCTGCGTGGCCCGCGGCCCGCCGGCAGGGTCGACGCGCGTGATCCACTTCGGCGTTCCCCGTCGGAGGTGAGTCTCAGCTGCCGCTTGAGGATCTTCCCTGTGGCGTTCATGGGCAGGGTGTCCAGGAACTCCACCAGGCGGGGGTACTTGTAGGTGGCCATGGCCCGCTTGCACCAGGCGATCAGCTGTTCCTCGGCGAGGTCGGCGCCGGGGTTGAGGACGACACAGGCCTTGACCTCCTCGCCGTGGCTCTCGTGGGGCACGCCGATGACGGCGGCCGCGGCCCTGAGGGCCGCGGCCCCCGAGTGGTTCCCGGACGCCGAGTCGGCCGACGAGCACGTCAAGAGCAACGAGGCCCACTTCCGGCTCATCGCCCAGGCACTCGAGCGGGGTGGCGACCCGCACCTGATCGACCTGCCCACGGCGACCGTCGCGGCGACCCGTTCAGCAGTGCAACGGCAGCTCGCACTTGCCGCGATGCTGCGCTCCTATCGGCTCGGCCACGAGATGCTGTGGCAGTGGATGTTCGTCCGGATCACCGCACGGGTGTCCGGCGCGGCCGACCAGGCGGCGGCCCTCGACCTGGCGTCGAGCTGGCTGTTCGCGTACGTCGATGCCGCGGTGACGCAGATGGAGCGGCAGTACACGGCCGAGCGGGAGGCGCGGGTGCGCAGCGCCGCGGCGGCCCGCGCGGAGGCGATCGGGGCGATCCTGGCAGGCCGCGAGCGCGACCAGCGCCGTGCCGCGGCCCGGCTGCGCTACGAACTGGGCCGCCACCACGTCGGTGTGATCGCCTGGGGAATCGAGGCCACGTCCGACGTACGGGCGGACTCCGCCGTCGAGCAGGTGGTGGCAGCAGCCGCGCAGGCCGTCGGCGCGGATTCCACGCTGACGCACCCGCTCGGACCACAGCCACACGCGGCATGGCTGAGCCGCACCACTCCCTTCGGCGACGCCGACCTCGACGGCGCCCGGCTCGCCGCTCCGGCCGGGGCCCGGGTTGCACTCGGCAACCCGGCACAGGGGCTGGACGGCTTCCGTCGTACGCACATCGAGGCCACGCACGCCCGCCGGGTGGTGACGCTCGCCGAACCCCATGCCACGCCGGTCACCCGCTACCGGGACGTGGCCGTCGCCGCGCTCGGCACCGTCGACCCCGAGCAGGCCCGCACCTTCGTCACCGGGGTGCTCGGTCGTCTCGCGGCCGACGAAGAGAGCACCTTCCGGCTGGCGATGACCCTGGCGACCTATCTCGACGAGAACAGCAGCCGCGGCCGGACTGCCGAACGGCTCACGATCCACCCCAACACGGTGACCTACCGCGTCCAGCAGGCCAAGCAGATCCTGGGGCGCGGCATCGACAGCCATACCCTGGACCTACGGGTGGCCCTTGCGCTGCTCCCCACCCTGCGAGGTCTGCCGGCCGCCCAGAACTTGTGATGGGTGCCGGCTCTGGTGCGCTCCTCAGGGTGATGGCAACTTTTCGGCGCACCAGGGCGGGCCAGTGCAGAACGTCCCGGCGCCCCTGGCGAGGTGACCCGCGCGCTGTGAGTACGCCATCCCCGACACAGCCCCTTCGAGGGGCGAGGGATCCTGCTCACACCAGCGGAGGCCGCCTTGGTCTGGCGCGAGCTGCCGCGCGGGGCGGCCGGGCATTCTGCTCGTGGGCTCGCGCAGCCGCTCGCGCTCGTCGAGCGCCTCCGGTTCCGGCGCGCAGCGCCTTCCGAGACCCGGTCCGCCTCGGGGCGGCCAGATTCAGATCGTCCACCGTGACCGGGACCAGCCGGGCCGCCCTGCCGGATTCGCCCTGCAACCGCACGGGCCCATGGAGTCGTGATCACGTGGTTGGGAAATGATTGGACGGGGTGATGCTCGGTCTCGTAGCTTGCAGTGAACCGTGACGACGCCCGAGGAGGTGAGACCCATGAACGCAGTAACGACGTGAGTGCTCCCCCTTCCCGTCACGGCCGGCGATTGACGTAGGTGTCGCCGGGAGCGCCTCCACAACAAGGCACTCCCGAAAGGCAAACACCTATGAACTCTTCGCAGTTCACCGCCGAGCCGTCGTCGAGCGATACGGTCGAGCGCGACTTCACCGTGAGCGACGTCCCCGGACTCCGGTCGCCGACCTCCGGCGCCGATCGCGCGCCCCTCATGTTCGACGTGATCATTGCCGGGTGCGGGCCGACCGGCGCGATGCTGGCCGCCGAACTGCGGCTGCACGATGTGCGGGTACTCGTTCTGGAGAAGGAAACCGAGCCCGTGTCGTTCGTCCGCATCGTCGGTCTGCACATTCGCAGTCTCGAGCTGATGGCAATGCGCGGACTGCTGAATCGCATGCGCGAACACGGAAGACAGCGTCCAGCCGGCGGTTTCTTTGCCGCCATCCCCAAACCCGCGCCCCAGGGCCTGGATTCCGCGCACGCCTATCTGCTGGGCATCCCACAGCCGGTCGTCGAGCGTCTGCTCGACGTCCGCGCGGGACTGGCCCACGGGCCCGTCGCCGTCGGCGGGCCCGGGCGTGGGGAGGTCAGCCGAGCTTGACCTTGATCCTCTGGGGGGCGCCGAAGGCGCCGGTGAGGTCACCGAAGGTGAGCTTCAGAGAGGCGCCGGTGGTGGCGGCGGTGACCGCGGCCGACCTGGAGAGCACCTTCGACACCCGCTTGTGCCAGGTGACCTGGAGGGACCCGGCCCGGCGGGCCGGGTCGGAGACGACCACCGTGGCGGTGCCGTCGCGGTGCTCGCGGATCAGGACGGAGGCGGGGGCGCTCGCGGTGACCTTGTCCACCGTGCCCGCGGCCCAGAAGTTGACCGCGGTCAGGCCGAGTTCGGCGACGTGTACGCCCTGCTGGTCGCCGCTGTTGGTGAGGATCCTCAACCAGCCCCGGTCACCGGCGCGTTGGGCCGTGGTCCTGGCACTGGCGCCGGGCAGGAGAACGTAGGCGTACGTGGCATCGGTGGGGTCGGTGCCGTGGTCGGTGTAGAGGGTGAGGTAGCGGCGGGCGATCGGGTCGGCGGGGCCGCCGGTGTTGATGTCCTTCCAGGCGCCGGTGCGCTCCTCGCGGACCGCGCTCAGCTGGGCCCCGCACGGGAAGACGTACCCGGCGTGGCCCTCGATGTGTGCCCACTCGGCGTCCTCGAAGGCCCGGCTCCAACCCTGTTGCCCCGGCTGGGACCTGCCGTCGACCGTCAGCACGGGGGCACCGGCGGCGCCGAGGGCGCGGTTGTCGACCGTGGTCTCCACCGCGTACCCGTCGGTGGAGGTGATGCCCGCGCCGAGGCAGACGACGGAGTCGTCGAGCCAGAACCAGGACTTCTTCGCGTTCATGGTGGACTCGAGGCCCTTGAGGTGCTGGCCGGTGGCGCCGAACTCGCCGTCGGTGGTGCCGCCGACCCAGTCGACGTCCGGACACGGCTGGCCCCAGTTGCCGCCTTGGCCGTCGGCGAGCGGCTTGCGGGAGGCGGTGATGCCGGGCAGGCGGTACGGGTCGACGGTGGGCCAGAAGGCGTCGGAGTACTGCTCCAGGCCGAAGTCGGAACCCCACCAGGAAAGCCAGCCCGCACCGGTGTGGTAGCCGCGTGCGTGCTCGCCGTTGCCGAACTCGTAGTGGGCGATGCGCCTGGAGGCCATGGAGACCGAGGCGACCCAGCCGCGGCGGCGGTGCGTGACGCGGTCCATGTGGTGAAAGAGCCGGTGCTCGACGGGCTCGGGGGCGGGCTTGACCGTCGTGTCGTCCAGCACGGACTGGAGCTGCGCCGCCCGGTTCAGGCTCAGACCGGGGTTCTTCAGCGGCGGGGCGTAGTAGTCCCGCTGCATCCAGCCCTTGACCATGGCTCGCCACCGGGCGTTCTCCTCCAAACCGGCCCCCTGGCCTATCAGCACGAGGGTGCCGAGGAGGCCGATCGCGCGGGTGTGCTCGGAGGTTCCGAAGCGGCTGATGCCGCGGGAGGACACGTTGTCCATGATCAGGCCGTTGTAGATGAACGGGGCGATGGCCTTGTCGACGGTGTCGAGGAAGAGCTGGGTGTTGGGGTCGTTCAGCTCCCAGGCGGAGCCGCGCAGCAGGGCCAGCAGGCGGCCGACGCCATCGTGGAGCACGGCGCCGTAGCCGCCGATGTAGGGGACGTTACGGTGCTGGATGAACGATCCGTCGGCGTAGAAGCCGTCCCCGGCGGTGACGTAAGGGAAGACCGGGGCGAGGGACCTGGCGGCGAGTTCGACCTTCGCCCCGTCCTCGCCCACGATGCCGCGCAGGATGACACTGCGGCACAGGTCGACGCGGTTGGCGCCGGTGCTGGTGCCGGAGTAGTGGTCGAAGACCGAGTCCGGGACGAAGTGGTCGACGGCCGCGCAGAACTTCGCGATCTGCTCGGTGGTGAGATGGTCATGGACCAGCACGCAGGTGTCCATCAGGGCCTGAGGCGCGCCTATCTGGAAGTTCCACCAGTTGCCGTACTGCTGGGTGGCCGTGTTGAAGACCTCGGAGTTGACGTGGTCGAGGCCTGTCAGGACCGCATCCAGCACCTCGGCGTCCCCCGTCAGCCCGGTGCCGGGCTGCGCCCACGCCTGGGCCATGACGCCCAGCCTGCTGTAGCTGTCGTTCATCTTTGCCGAGAAGGCGTACGACGCCGCGTCGGTGTTCGGGTCCGGGTCCGCCCACACCGCGTCGGGCCACAGGGAGCCGCTCGCCGGGGCCATGGTGGAGAGGTGCTTCTGTGCGGTCGTACCGAGGTTGGCGAGCAGGGTCTTGAACGGTTCGGCCGTGGGACTGAAACCGGTCCCGAGGACGAGATCCCGCCACTTGGCCCGCAGCGTGGCGAACTCCTCGCTACCGAGGGCGGTTTCGGCGGCGGAGGCGGCGAACGAGGGGGCGGCCGCGGCCGTACCCGAGAGCCCGAGGGCCAGAGCGGTGCCTCCGGCAGCGTGGAGGAAGGCACGGCGACGCACGGAAGAAGCCATGGGGAACCAATCTGTGCAAGACGGGAATCTCGCCGACTCGAGTGCGGCGTGTCGTTGCGCAGCTTGGGTTCCGGCTTTGACCGGCGTCAAGACTGGAAGGCGAAGCGGGCAATAATCGGTCAGTGGCTGGGCAGTTGGGCGGACTCCGGAGCGCCGCAGGACTTTCTCACCAGGAGCCGGGGGAGCCATTCGACGGCGGAGTGCTCCACGCCAGGATCCTCGATGCGGCGCAGCAGCAGCTTCACCGAGGTCTCGCCGAGCGCGTGGTTCGCGGGGGAGACCGAGGTCATGGGTGTGTCGGTGAGAGCCGCGATCTCGTCGTTGTAGCAGACGAGCGCGAAGTCCTCGGGCACGCGGACGCCTTGAGCCAGAAGCCACTGGAGCAGGTTGGCCGCGTCGGTGTCGTCGTGGACGAGGGCGGCCCGTATCTCCCCCGAGGTGATGAGGGCTGTCAGCCGTTCGGCGTGGTTGTCGAACTCGCCGTAGTGCCCGTGGGGGTCGGTCGTCGAGGAGATGTCGTCGTCGGGGAGGCCGAGCGTGTCGATCGCAGCTTGGTAGCCGCGGCGGATATGGGGCCAGGTGTGGGTGTTCCGCGAGAGCAGAGCGATGCGCCGGTGCCCGAGGCCGGCCAGGTGCCGTACAGCCATCGAGGCGCCGCCCGCGTGGTCCGAGGCCGCCCTGTCGAGGTTCGCCCCGGGCAGTCCCAGCGGGATCCGGCGTTCCACGAGTACGGTCGGCACCGGCAGCTCCGCCAGTTGGAGGGCGTCCGTCTCGGTGGGGCCGTGGATACTCCAACTGGGCGTGAGGAGCAGGCCGTTCACGCCGGCCTCGAGCATGTTCCTGATCTGTGTGGCATCCCGGTCCCGGTGGTAGTCCGTGATGCCGACCAGCAGGCGTGCGCCGACGGCGGTGGCGGCCCCGCGGGCGCCGCGGATGACCGACTGGTAGAAGTAGTTGGCCGTAGGGACCACCATTCCCAGCAGGAGCCCGCTGGGGGAGGGGTTGGGGGCCTTCCGGGCGAGCCGCGAATCGCGCGCGTTGAGCGGCGCGGTCGGCCAGGCCACGGAGCCGTGGAGCCTGCGGACGCGGCCGATGTCGGCCAGTGCCGTCACATCCCGCCGCACCGTTTCCACCGATGCGCCCAGTTCTGCGGCGAGTTCGGCCACCCGGACACTCTCGCGCTCCCGCACGATCCGCAGCAGCCGCTTGTGCCGCTCCTCGACGCTCTCCCGCATCTCTCCCCCTCGCTCACGGTAGGTGCGAGGAGCATAGACCGGAGAACGTGGCTTGCATGACCGGTTAATGACCGAATGGGTGGGCGTTGCATTCGGACGTGGGAGGAACCGCAGAGCAGACGCGACCCATGGCGTCCAGGTCGTTCGTACGGTGACGCGCTCCACCTGGACGCCCTGAACAATCCTCGCTGGGATCGTCATCGTCGTCGGAGAATTTGCAGACCGCCGTAAGCAGAGTCGCGGCACACGAACGCGTTGATATTCGCGTCAACGATGTCAACGAGCTTGTGGAGACGGTGTTTTCGGGTTTATCCCCCTGGGAGTAAGAGGGCCGACGAGGGTGAGCGGATCGCGGCTGCCGCCACACCTTTCCGGGAACAGGTGTCCGGGGTCCTGGAGCGATACCAGCGGCGCACGGCCCGTCTGACGAGGCAAGTCACCGTCCCGGTAGCCGCTCCCGCACCTCTTGCAGTTCCCACCCGTTTCCGTCCGGGTCGCTGAACGAGGCGTAGGAGGCGTAGCTCCGGCCGTCTGGATCGCGGCCGTCGACGCGTACTTCAGCGCCGGTGCTGTAGACCTTGTGGAAGACCTTGCTTACCTCAACACCGCGGCCGACGAGGTCAGCGCGGGCTTTGTCGAGGTCGAAGACCACGAGGTAGCCCTCTGCGGATCCAGGCGCCGCAGAGATGATCCCGCGGCCGAAGATGATCGAGCATTCCGACCCAGGCGGCGTCAGCTGAACGATCCGGAATTGTGGGCCGGCCTCGAAGTCCGCATCGAGCCGCCATCCCAGGCTCTGGTAGAACCGCTGGGCACGGTCGACGTCAGCGACGGGGATAAGGTGGACCTCGATCTTCATATCCACGGTCGGCTCTTTGACGCCGCCCTGCTCTTGAGTGCTCATATCGTTCTCCTGCGCCCGATGCCCAGAAATCCATGAAGACGACGTGGCAGCGCAGCTCTGGGCGGCCGAGCGGCTCGGTATCGACGCCCCGCCGCGCGAGGGCACGCATCGTCGGTCGGACACGGTCTACCGGAGGGGCGCAAGTCCGTGCGCAACTCTTCCACGACGAGTCCCGGCTGCTCCCAGGCTGCTCCCAGGCGGCGAAGTGCCCGTCCTTGGGCAGCTTGCTGCACTGTCAACCTCGTGCCACCTACATCTCCACGTTAGACCGATGGGGTACACGACGCACTCGGGAAGAACCCCGGGACGCGTCCCGTGGCTGCACCGCCGGGGGTCTGGACTTCGTAGGAAGCGGTGGCACGGGCCCACCCGGATGTCGAGAATTCGTAAACGCACTGACCCCGATTTTTCGTGACGGGTCGTGAGTTCTTTCGGCGGCCTGATTCGGCCGGCCGGACTGGTATTGGACAGACTGCGTGCCCAGTTGTCGCGTCGGGTGGGCGCCGCCGCAGGGCCTGCCTGGTCGCGGTCGCGGGTCACCTTGCGCCGCTCCAGCCGTCGGCCGGGGCCGGCGGTGAGCGAGTCCTGCTGCCGCGCGTAGGCGGCGAACGAGTTCAGCGCCAACAGGTTCTTGTTCCAGATGTTCGCGGCCCGCTGGTCCCAGCTGGCCATCACTGCCTCGTAGATCTCGCGGCTGAGGTCGCCGGTGGCGAACTGGCCGCCCACGAGCGCGGACCCGGGCCAGAGTCTCGACGTAGATGGTGCGGGTGCCGGGGCCGTCGCGGAAGCGGTCGAGGAACCGGTCCACGGCGACCGCGAGCGGGACCGTGCTCGCGGTACGCGGAAGAGGGATCACGGAGACCGTGCGGGGCACCGCTCTGACCTACCTGGGCGAGCAGGGCGTCTCTCGGCTGATGGCGATGGCCACTTCCCGGCACAAGAAGCCGGAGAACGTCCGCCACTACTTCAAGCCCACCCCGGAAGCGATCTCCGAACAGAATTGACCAGTCTGCTCGCCCGGGGGCGACATCCGTCGCTGAGAAACGTCCCGACCTCAACTGGGTCGCTGGGCCGAACGTCGTTCGGGCAGCGGTTCTCGCGGTTCGGCGCAGGTGGTTACTTCGACTCCAGCCGTCCCAGCGGGTGGGAATCACCGGCGAAGGCGGCCTGTGCCGTTTCCCAGTCGGCGTGGTCGGTGCCGGTGACGTGGCGCAGGTAGGCGAGGGTCACCTGCTTGATGAGGGCGACGCGGGCAGGATCTTCGTCGGTGGTCTCTGCTGCCTCGTAGCCGGAGATGCCGCCGAGGGAGTGCTGGCCGCCGTAGACCGTCAGCAGGCTCTTGTTGCTGCGGCTGAGGGTGTATGGGTCGGTCGTCCAGAGCGGTCCCCGGGTCGAGAGCGGGAGTTCGTCCTGGTCGCCGGCGACGACGAGTCCGGGGGCGGTGATGTCGGAGAAGTCCTGGTCACGCAGCCAGGGAGCGTTCTCGAGGGCGAAGGGAGTCAGTTCGTCGCCGCCCTTGCCGGCGGTGGCCAGCTGGATGCTGGCCGTGACCCGGGGGTCGGACATGTCCCGAGCGTTTCCGGTCGTCGGGTCCATGACGCGCAGCCCCACGAGGATGCCCGCGGTCTGGCCGCCGAAGGAGTGTCCGGCCGCGACGATGCGACTGTGATCCACCCGGCCTGCCAGGCCGGGCACGGACGCCTCCAGGGTGTCGAGTTCGTCGAGGATCCGCTTCATGTCCTGCACGCGGTAGCGCCACATGTGGGGCTTGCGGGGATCGTCCGCGGCGACGTTGAGGCGCTTGGAGTCGAGGTGAGTGGCCTGGATCACCACGAAGCCATGGCAGGCCCAGTGGTCGACCAGCGGTGCGTAACCGTCCAGGTTCGATCCGAATCCGTGCGCGAACAGCACGATCGGCAGATTGGTGCCGGTGACTGGTGCACAGACGCGTACGTGCAGGTCCTCGCCGCGCTGCGGTGCGGGCAGCACGACCGGTTTGACCGACAAGGTCGCGGTGGACGGAGGGCCCGTGAGGCCGGTCGTCTTGTACGTGGTCATGCGCGTGCCTCTTCCAGGTGTGGTGCGTGTGGTGGGGTCAGGCTGTCTTGAGGTGGAGGATGCGTGTCGCGCGCTCCTCTCGTTCGAGCCCTCGTGCGTCAGGAGATGGCCGGGAGAAAGCCCTCCCCGGTGAGACGCACGTCAGTTACGCTAAAACCTGACGCTGACGTCAGAGGCAAGTTAGCGTGATGGATGTGCACAGGAGACGAGATGCGTGTGGGAGAACTCGCCGCCCGGGCCGGCGTCAGTGTCCGGGCCCTGCGCTACTACGAGGAGCAGAGTCTGCTCACCGCCGAGCGCAGCCCCAGCGGCCAGCGCCACTACCCCGAGAGCGCGGTCGACCGGGTACAGCTGATCCAGCAGCTGTACGCCGCCGGGCTGTCCAGCAAGACAATCGTCGAGCTCATGCCGTGCGTCATCGACGGCCGCGCCACTCCCACCCTGCTCAAGCGGTTGGCGGCGGAGCGCGAGCATGTCGACCAGCGCATCACCGATCTCATGCACGCCCGGGACCGGCTCGACTCGGTGATCACCGCCGCCACCAGCAACATGCTCACCGGCACTTCCTGCCGGCAGGAGCCCACCGCCTAGGACAGGCGGCCCGCCTGACTGTCCGACGCATCAGAGTCGCCCGCACCCGGACCGCCCCGGCGGTTCTCGCGATCATGCCTCGTCTGCGGCGCCCTTGTCCCGCAAGGGCCGCATCCCGCCAGGCAGCTCGGGGGAGCGGGAAGGAATAGCGGCCCAGCACGTTGATGTGGTGGTGGACGAACGCGGAGACCACAAGGTCGTCCGCCCGGCAGATCCGGGCGCCGGGAACGCGGTACGCCCGCCGCACACTTGGACCGAGACGTATTTCTGCAGGAGGACTGTTTCATGACTGACCGGCCTTTGACGCTGATGGCAGTACACGCCCACCCCGACGATGAGGCCACCGGAACCGGAGGGGTCCTCGCGCGGTACGCGGCGGAGGGCATCCGCACGGTTCTCGTGACGTGTACCGACGGCGGTTGCGGTGACGGGCCGGGGGGTGTCAAGCCGGGAGGTCCCGGGCACGATCCGGCGGCCGTCGCCTTGATGCGCCGTCAGGAACTTGAGGCGAGCTGTGAGGTGCTGAAGGTCAGCGATCTGGAGATGCTGGACTATGCCGACTCCGGGATGATGGGCTGGCCGAGCAACGACGCTCCCGGATCCTTCTGGCGGACCCCGGTGGAGGAAGGCGCCGCCCGACTTGCGGAACTTATGCGGCACTACCGGCCTGATGTGGTCGTCACTTACGACGAGAACGGCTTCTACGGCCACCCCGACCACATCCAGGCCCACCGCATCACGATGGCGGCGCTGGAGATGACCGCGCTGACACCGAAGGTGTACTGGACGACGATGCCCCGCTCGATGATGCAGCGGTTCGGTGAGACCATGCACGAGTTTCAGGAGGACATGCCGGAGCCGGATCCTGCCGAGGCCGCCGCGATGGCCGAGATCGGCCTCCCCGACGACGAGATCACCACGTGGGTGGACACCACCGCATTCAGTGGTCAGAAATTCGATGCGCTGGCCGCACACGCCAGTCAGGGCGAGAACATCTTCTTCCTCAGGATGGGCAAGGAGAGGTTCGGCGAGTTGATGGGCATGGAGACCTTCGTACGTGTCCAGGACGCCACCGGCGCGGCCGTACCCGAGAACGATCTCTTCGCCGGACTGCGCTGATCCGCCCGTCCGACCGGGGCCCGGGAAAGGTCATCGGCCGCACGGCGCGATCGAGTGGGTCCCACACCCGCAGGCCTGTCCACGCGAGTTCGGCTCCGGCAGCCGCTGCCGGGTCCTCGCCGGCGGCGTCGACGCGTGCCCGCACCGCCGACACGACACCGCGCTCGTCCCCAAACCACCTGGCCATGCACATGGGAGACCTGCGGGCGTGATGCGTGTGGGGGGGGTGCGGCCGCGCGCTCCCGCAACGGCCGCCAGGGAGGGAAGCACCGCCCTGGGGAGCCCGCGTGCCTGGGGCGCGCGGGCTCCCCAGGGCGCCGTCAAGCCGACGGCACCGTGTCCTCGAAGGTGGTGCCGGCTGCCCGGTAGGCGGCCAGCTTCGCCGTCACCTGCGCCGGGGTGAGCACCTGGTCCTTCACGTGCAGCACATAGTCCACCTGCTGGTCGTACGCGCGCGGGCTCGTGCTCGTCTGGCCGGCCAGGTCGATCAGCCACTGGTTGAAGTTGATCGACATCGGCCGCTCCGGCAGATACACGGCGTACCAGTTCTGGCCGGGAAGGTAAATGCCTTGCTGTGCCCCCTTGTTGAGCTTGCGCGTCGCGGCGATCCACTTCTCGCGGGTCTTGATCGACGTCGCGTCGACGCCGGCCTTCCTGAAGAGGTCCGTGCGGTAGATCACGACACGGTTCGCCGCGTACCCAGCAGGCGCCGTGACACGCCCTGGAGCGGCCTGCACGGCGGGCGGCTTTGGCGATTGACGGGTGAGGGACGGAGTATCGACGGGACCGCCTCGTCGTGCTGCGCCTGACCAAGGGTTGTCCGATATCCGCTGATCGGTGATGAGATGATCTCTGTGGCTGGTGTGATCACGACGTCGGAGCCGTGCTGGGCAGCCTCGTCAACCGAGCTGAGTCCGCGTCAGTTCAGCAAGCTGATCAGGCCGTTCGGGCGTGAGGGGCGGTGCGGGAGCCGGCGCCGCGGGTGACGTTGCGCCGCAGTCGGACGGTGGAGAAGGAGGCCGCGGTGGTGGCCTTCCAGAGCCGGTGGTAGCCGTTGCGGACCACGAGACGGCGCCCCCCTCATCGCGACGGTCGACCAACTCGGCTATGCGGGCGTTGACTTCGGCCTCCAGCGTGACGGTGAGTATCCGCCTGGCGCCTTCCGCGCCTTCCCGGACGATCTCGTCGATCACGGAGGAGCCGTTGGCGGTCGTGCCGTCGTCATTCACTGCGCGGATCACGGACGTGCTTCCTGGCCGGTGCCACGCACACCGGTCTTGTTCGGTGAGCTATCCATCAATCACCCGGGAAGTACGTCCTCTCCCAGCCGATCCACAGAACTTGAACACGGCTCCCGCGGGACGGCGGGAGGGGCGCGGCCGCGGCGCCGACTTCCTCCAGATCCGCCGCCGCTTTCGTGTCCTGCTCGGCAACCTCACGCAACATTGCCCTGGCTGGCGCGCCGGCCCTCACGCCCTGCCGTGCCACCCTCGGCCGCACCGCCCCGCCTTCTTGTGGTCCGGCGCTGATCAGCACCGCCATGGTGCATGACACCGCTGGCAGCGCCCGCGTGACCGTCCCCGCGCCGGCTGGCCCGCGCTCCTCGCCACCTTGCCGGGATGACCGAGGCCTGGCCGCCGAGGCGTGGGTGGCATGGTCGTGTCTTTGCGGTGTGGGACTGCGCCGGTCCGGATACTGGGCGCATGCTCCGCCTATTCCGCGACAGGGTCCTGCCGGACCGTCAGCGTCGCTCCTTTGAGGATCTCCGGCAGGACCTGGACCTGTCGTCGGGGGACAGTCAGGCGAAGCAGTCGGCCTTTTGGACCATGCTCACGCTGTCCTCGGTGATCGCCGCGGGCGGGATCCTGACGGACTCCACCGCCACCGTCATCGGGGCGATGATCATCGCCCCACTGTCCACACCCATCATGGGCATCGCGCTCGGCGCCGTACAGCGCCGTCGCTCCACAGCCGCGGCCTTCGTGGCCCTGGGGTGTCTGCTGGTGATCCTCATCGGCGCGGCGGCCTCGCTGGTGGTGCCCCGCGCCTACGACCTGCTGTCGAACAGCCAGATCTCAGGCCGGACATCCCCCGGGCTGCTCGACCTGATCGCCGCCCTCGCAACCGGCTTCGCCGGCGCGGTGGCACTGGCCCGCAAGGACGTCGCCGCGGTCCTGCCCGGGGTGGCCATTGCGATCTCTCTGGTACCTCCACTCGTGGTCACCGGCGTATGCGCCGGGCAGACGGCGTGGTGGCTCGCGCTGGGCGCGCTGGTGCTCTTCCTGTCGAACCTCTTCGCCCTGGTCTTCGCGGGCATGATGGTCTTCACATTCCTCGGATACACCCATGCCGCGCAAGAGCGCCGTCAGCGGGCGCCCCGCCGTGCCTACGTCATGCTCGGCCTGCTGTTCACCGCGATCCTGCTCCCGCTGGCCGCCAACACGGTAACCACCGTGCTGCTGGAAACCTGGACCGCGCGGACCAGGAGCAGCGCGCAGCGTTGGCTGTCGGGCACCCCCGGGGCGGCTGTCACCAGCGTCGACTCACAGTCCAGGACCCTGTACGTGCACGTCCGCAGCCCCGGCGACCTTCCACCGATCGATGACCTCCTCAGTGACCTCGAAGGTCAGGTCCCCGACGGCGTCCCCATCGTGGTCGACGCCACCACCGGCCGGCAGATCACCGCGGGAAAGGTCGGGGGATGACGCCCCCGCCCTCGAAGTGCGATGAGTGCAATTCCTCTCAAGGTGTGCCTGAGCTGGGGTAACGCTGATTGGGTGCATTTGGAGTGGCCCGTCTCTACCTAGGTGGTGGGGAGGGGTGCCCGATGGGTTCGCGGTTCGCGGAGCTGGAGGCCCGGGAGGCTGCCGTCCGTGACCGGGTAGAGGAGCCCGAGACCGAACTGTCCGAGCTGGCCGACAGGTTGGAGAGTGCCCAGGAGGTTCTGGAGCGGTTGCGGATCGCCCGGGAGACCGTGGCCGAAGTGATGGCCGAGATGCCGGCGAGCCTGTCGAAGGCATCGGATGTCGAGGATGTGTCGCCGGGAAACGACGCGACGGACGGTGAGAGGTTCATCCCACCGCCTGCGCCGAAACCCTGCACGCCACCGTAACTGCCCGAGTTGCCAGTGACAGTGCTGTCGGTGAGGGACAGAGTGCCGCTGGCCCAGATGCCGTCGGCGCTGGAGGAGGAGGTGTTTTCGATGATCTTGCTGTTTCGGAACGCGACGCCGTGCCGCCGTCCTGGTCCATGCCGCCACCACCGTCCGCCGCACGAAGTCCACCACCATCTCCGAGGCGTCTTCCAGTTTCGGGAAACACGCCATGCGCTGGTAGGACTTCAGAAGCAGGGTCGGCAGATGCTCGTCGCACTCCGCAACAATGACGGCGCCCCCGGTGACTTCATCGGAGACCCGTCAGACCCATTCACGGGAGTCAGCAATGGCAACAATGAATCTCTTGCCGCATCAGATCGAGGCTGTCGACGGAATTCTGAGGGCCCTTCAGGAACCTGCTGCCGGCCTCATGCCTGCACAGGGGCTGCGGGCCCAGGTCGTCTCGGCAACCGGCTCGGGTAAGACACTGATGGCGGTGGAGGCGGCCCGCCGTCTGAAAGCGCGGCGTGTGTTGGTGCTGGTGCCGACTCTCGATCTGTTGACGCAGATGGCTGCCGCGTGGCGGGCCGGCGGCCGCGGTGGGGCGATCGTCGGCGTGTGCTCGCTCGGCGCTGCGGACAGTCAGGGTGTGCCGTGTACGACCAGTGCGGAGGAGCTGAGGTTGTGGCTGCGGGGGCTGGATCAGGTCACGGTGTTTGCGACGTATGCGTCGTTGGGTCTGCGGACGTTGCAGCGGGCTCATGCGGCCGGGGTTGGGGTGTGGGACCTGGTGGTCGTCGATGAGGCGCACCGGACGAGTGGTGATGCGGGTAAGCCGTGGGCGGCGGTGCATGACCAGGAGCAGATTCCGGCGCACCGTCGGTTGTATATGACGGCGACGCCGCGGGTGTGGGAGGCGGGCGGTGAGGCGCCGCGCATGGTTGCTTCCATGGACCGGGACAGCGAGCTCTTCGGGCCGGTGGCGTATGAGTTGAAGCTGTCCGAGGCGATCCGGCGCGGGATTGTGGCGCCGTACCAGGTCGTCTGTGTGGATATCCGCGACGAGGACGTCCACCAGGCACTGCAGGGCGAGCCGTTGGGTTCTGATCATGTCCGGGGTGCGCGTCTGGCGGCTTTGCAGACCGGGTTGTTGACGGCGGCGGTGGAGGAGAAGCTGCGCAGGATCCTGACCTTCCACAGTCGGGTTGCGGAGGCGGAGGCGATGGCGGCCGGGGTGCCGGCCGTTGCTGGGCGGTTGCACGCCGATGACCCCGACCGGTTCCCGAGGCCGGGGCGGGTGTGGGCGCAGTGGCTGTACGGCGAGCATTCCCCTGGCCACCGTCAGGCCGTGCTGCAGGAGTTCGCCTCGGATTTCATCCCGGGCGAGCACGGTCGCGAGGTGAAGGCCGCGGTTCAGGTTCTGGCGTCCGTGAAGGTGCTGGGGGAAGGGGTCGATACGGCTCGCTGTGATGCGGTCGCTTTTATGGATGCGCGGGGTTCGATGGTGGACATCGTGCAAATGGTTGGGCGCGCTCTGCGTATCCGGCCCGGTGAGGGAAAGCTCGCCACTTTGGTCGTTCCGGTATTTCTCGGGCCGGGCGAAGAAGGTGGGGAAATGCTGGTTTCGAATTCCTACGACACCCTCAGTAAGGTTCTTGCGGCCCTGCGGGCGCACGACACGGAGACGATCGAGGCGCTCGCTGATCCCCGTGTGCGCAGCGGGAGTTGGGTGCGGGATGAGGGCCAGGAGGACGTCGTCGAAGGCGCCGTTGATGAGCAGGGCGACAGCGGCCAGGATGTTGCTGGTGGCGAGAGTGCCGAGCCGGTGGTGAGTGGGCCGGCTGCGGAGTTGCTGAAGTTCAGTACGCCGCGGGATCCGGCGTTGATCGCGCAGTTCATCCGCCTGCGGATCATCGATCCGGAGAACGCCTACTGGCGGCGCGGCATCCAGGCTGCGATCCAGTACTTGAAGGAGACCGGCGCGCAGGCTCTGCAGGTGCCGTACCGGTACGTGACCCCGGACGACTGGTCCCCTGCCGCGTTCCCGCTGGGGGTGTGGCTGGCGGACCAGCGTAAGTACTACAACGCGGAGCTGCTCGAGGCCGAGCGGGTGCGGCAGTTGGACAAGCTCGGCATGGTCTGGAACGTGCACGAGAACGCCTTCGACGAAGGCCTCGCCGTCGCCCGGGCTTGGGCGCAAGAGTACGGGCATCTGCTGGCGCCGGTCAGCGCCGTGAGTGAGGGCGGGTTCCCGGTCGGAGTGTGGCTCAAGAACCAGCGGGCTGCCGCCCGGCAGGCCATGGAGGCTGCGCTCGCGCACGAACAGGGCCAGTCGGTCCCACCGGGAGGGTGGGGACTCTCCCAAAGCCGTCTGGACGCGCTGGACGCCATCGACCCGGGCTGGTGCCCGGCGTGGGACACCGCGTGGCAACGCTGCTTCCGCCTCACTAAAAGCCACATCGATGCCGGCGGCACGCTCCCTCTCAAGCCCGGCGTCCTGGTCGTGCAGTCCGAAGACCTCGGCGCGTGGGTGCAGGCGCAGCGGCTGGGATGGGACAAGCTCGGGCCGGCACAGCAGTGGCTATTGGAGAGCGTGCTCGGGATCGAGGAGGCGGGGGAAGACGAGCGGCCGGTACGCCGCACACAGGACGACAAGTGGATGCTCAACCTGACTGCCGCACGCCGCTTCCACGCCCGTGAAGGACACCTGAACGTACCCAGGAAACACACCGAGTACGTACCGGTGGCGGAGGCCGGACGCGGCGCGCACAGCGCGGCAATTGAGGGAGACAACGTGCCAGTCGCGCTCGGCATGTTCCTCGCCAACACACGGCGGCGAGCCGACAAACTCACCCCACAACGCCGGGCCGACCTCGAAGCCCTCGACATGCGCTGGTAGGGGCGTGTCTGGATGTCCGCCGGCGTGCCTGCCGGGGCGCGGGTGACTCAGCGGAGACAGCAGTGACCGGCCGGGGCCTCTCGCGTGCCGGAAAGCCACGCAGGCCGGCCACCGGCCGGTGTCTGTGCTCGGAACTGCCGGGGCTACATCGTCGGGTCGATGTCCTGCTTGCCCGTACCGCCTACGTGCTCGCTCTGCTCCTTGAGCTGGCGGGCCTTGTCCTTCAGACGCTGACGCTCCTGCGGGTCAGTGGCACGTTCCGCGGCCTGTTCCAGGTCCTTAGCCTGAGCACGCATCTGCTGGGCACGACCGGACTCACCTGCAGCGCTCATGATCACTCCTTGGGTGATGGGGGGAAGAGCGGGCCACAACAGCGAAACAGGCCCCGCCACTCTCTGCATCTCGAGCGGTCACCCACTGCTATCCACGCAGTTGGAGAGCACTCGCACAACGACGGCACCGCCCAGGGAATGTCGACCAGCCACCTGAAGATGCTGTGTGCGTGGCTCCTGCGCCCTGCATCAGGTACCCCGGCCGTAGCGGACCGCGCTCAATGGCGACCCGGTCCCACAAGGTCGGATACGAGATGGCCGACGTCGGCCGGGGCCGCTGTTCTTCGACGCCGGCGTGGCGCCGGGCGTCATGCCACGGGTACGGCCGGGGCGATGATGCGGCTGGGCTCGCCTGCCTGGACGGCGCCCAGGGACGCGGCGATCGCTTCGTGGGGAACTCCGAGCGGCACTGCGCTGATGTCGGACAAGCGCGCGAACTGCTCGGGGGTGAGCTGGACGTCAAGGGCGCCCAGGTAGCTGTCGAGCTGGGTGAGGTTGCGCGGCCCGATGATCGGGACGAGTGAGGTCGCGGCCCGGGCGGCGCGTTCACGCACCCAGGCCACCGACACCTGGGCTGCCGTCACGCCGGATTCCTCGGCGATGGCCAGGACGGTGTCGACGACGGCGGTCTTCTGGTCGGTGCGCTCCGTGTGGATGACCGCCCCCAGGTCGCTGAGGCGCCCCTCAGTGCTGCGGCGGTACTTTCCGGTGAGCAGTCCGCCGCCGAGCGGGGACCACAGGGCGGCGCCGAGTCCGAGGCTCTCGGCCATCGGCAGCAGCTCACGGTCGGCGCTCCGCTCGACGAGGCTGTACTCGTTCTGGATGCCCACGATGGGCGCCCAGTTCTTGAGGTCCGCCAGGGTCACGGCGCGCGAGACGCGCCAGGCGGGGAAGTTGGACAGGGCCGCGTGGTGGATCTTGCCGGAGCTCACCAGGTCGTCGAGCCCGCGCAGGATTTCCTCCATGGGGGTCAGCTCGTCGGGGAAGTGCAGCCACAGCCGGTCGATGTAGTCGGTACCCAGGCGCTTCAGGCTGGCCTCGACCGAGGCGACCATGTTCTTGCGACTGTTGCCCGTCTTGGAAATGCTCGGCTGCGGCGCGGCCCCGAGGGTGAACTTGGTCGCCAGGACGAAGTGGTCCCGGTCGGCGGAGACGAACTTCCCCGTCAATTCCTCCGACTCGCCGAACTGATAGGTGTCCGCGGTGTCCAGGAAGGTACCGCCGGCTTCGGCGAACCGGTCGAAGATCCGGCGCGCCTCGTCCGGCTCAGCGCCGGCACCCCAGCGGGTGCCGAAATTCGCCGTACCGAGCGCGTACTCGGAAACACGCAGGCCGGTCCGTGTCCGAAGGTCGTGTAACGCATGAGATCTCCTTACTCGAGAATCAACAGGGGGAAACGCAGGGGCGTGGCGGGACGCACCTCACGCCACTTTCGGCGAAGCGGCCAGGCTTCGCTTGACGAACCGGGTGCTCTCGTCGGCGAGGATCTCGGGCAGGCCCGTCTCGATGCCGTACAGGGCTTGGGCCGCGACATCGGCGGGGTCTGTCTTCTGTTCGGCGGGAACGCCGGCGGCCATGTCGGTGTCCATCCAGCCGACATGCAGGGCCGAGAAGGTGATACGGCGCGGCGCCAGCTCCTCCCGGGCCGCGTCGGTCAGCGCCCATGCCGCGGCCTTCGCCGCCGCGTAGGACCCGAGGCCGGCGGGGTGCAGCGACCGCACGGACAGGACGTTGAGTACGCCGCCGCCACCGGTGCCCTAGATCACCGGGGCGAAGGCCCGTGTCACGGCGAGCGGACCGAAGAAGTTCGTCTCCATCTCCAGGCGCACCGCGTCCAGACCGCCCGTGATCAGCGGCGTGGCGGTGGCGATGCCCGCATTGTTCACCAGTAGCGTCGCGTCGGACGCGGTGCGGGCAGCGGCCCGTATCGACTCCTCGTCCGTTACATCGAGCCGGAGCGGGGTTGCACCTGGCAGGTCCACCGTCTCGGAGCGGCGGGCCGCCGCGTACACCTTCGCTCCGCGCTGGAGAAGCTGCGTGGCCAGATGGCGCCCCAGCCCCCGGTTGGCGCCAGTGACCACTGCTGCCGAATCCTTCAACTCCATGCTCTGCTCCCAGCGGTCCCGGGCGGCTCACGTCTCACGTGCGTAAATTAGATTACGCACGCAATCTAAACACAGCGGTAGGATAGATGCCAGTCGACATCCAACGGGGAGGTGGCCCATGGGCCGCGTATCGCAGGCGCAAGCACAGGAGAACCGCAAGCGGGTCGTGGAAAATGCTGCCCGGCTGTTCCGGGAGCGGGGCACGCACGTCAGCGTTGCCGACCTGATGAAGGCATCCGGCCTGACCCACGGAGGCTTCTACAAGCAGTTCGCTTCCAAAGAGGCGCTCATCGACGAGGCGACCGCCCACGCCTTCGACGAACTCACCCAGCGCCACGCAGCGCAGCTTGAACGCCATGCTGGGCAGCAGGACGCCGCCCAGCAGGCGCTGATCGACGCCTATCTCTCCGTCGAGCACCGCGACGGCCCCGGGGACGGCTGCCCCGTCGCCGGGCTCGTCACCGACATGGCGAGGGAATCCGGCGATCACGAGGCCCACCGCGTCTACGCCCGGGGGGTCAGCGATTTCGCCGAATGGCTCGACACACAGGAAGAGGAGGGCATCACCCGACTGTGCACGATGCTCGGCGCACTCGTCCTGGCCCGGGCCACCAAGGACTCCGCCCTCTCTGAGGAAATCCTCACCGCCGCGCGCGCAGCCTTGAGGTAACCAACTGCTACCTATGGCGCGCCCCACCGAACGGAACCACTGGCTTCCGAGGGAGGCGTGGTCACCTTGCTGAGGACCGGCTGATCACGGCCTGAGCCGGAGCCGGTTCACGGCGACAGAGACGGTGCCGTACAGAGGTAGGCACGCTTGTCGAATCTCGTGGCCACTCTCCGGGGCAATTGAGCACCTGGGGCCCGTCCCGCGCAACATGCCGGCGAGGGCCGCTGCCGCACCCACCGGATCGGCGTCTTTCCCGATCGTCCCGCGCGCCTGACCCGCGCGTACGTATTCCCTCGGGGTCATCTCCCGCTTCTTCAACCCCTACGGCTCATCCCTGCAGTAGCCGCGCGCCGAGCTCGGCGCGGAGCGATATCGCCCGCCGGCGAGGAGCCCAAGGTCGTGCATACCCGACCCCGGCCACGATCACACCGGCCACCCGCAGCACGGGAAGCCAGCAGGGGACACGCCCGGCGGGCACCACCACTGAAGCGTGGCCCTCCACCTGTGGGTGGACGGCCGGTTCTGCCGACGGGTCGATCCGTGGACCGACGTCGACATGCTGGAATAGTGCTGTGACGGCCACCTTGCCGCGCGTCCTGCCCGTCCCGGACGGCAAACCGGTTCCGCCGCCAAGGGATCAAGGCTGCATGCGCTCAGTGCGCCGCGGTGACCTGGTCGGCTTCCGTCGAATGTTCGGCACGGGAGGAGGTGACCACCTCCGAGCGTCGGGTGTTCCGGTCCATGAGGCCTCCGGTGAAGGCGAGGCCGAGGCCGGCCAGGGCGAGAGCTGCCCCGACCAGGTTGGGCGAGGCCCAGCCCCAGCCCGCCGAGATGGCCAGGCCACCGAGCCAGGCACCGCCCGCGTTGGCGAGGTTGAATGCGGAGTGGTTGGAGGCGGCCGCCATCGTAGGAGCGTTCTGAGCCTTGGCCATGAGCAACATCTGGACGGGCGTGGTGATGAGGGAGCCCATCGCACCGATGAAGGCGATCGTCACCAGCGCGGGCACGGTGCTGTGGACGGTGAAATAGAACGTCACCAGCGCCGCGGCGAGCAGAGCGAGCCCCGCGTACAGCGTCGGCCTCAGGGCGCGGTCCGTGAGCGGGCCCGCGATCACCGTGCCGAGCGTCATGCCGACGCCGTAGAGCGCGAGGACCACTGTGGTGGAGGAGCCGGAGATGCCCGTCACGTTCGTGAGCATGGGTACCAGGTAGCTGTAGACGGCGAAGAACCCCCCGAACCCGACGACGGCCGTGGCCAGGCCGATCGCGACCTGCTTGTTGCCCATCGCCCGCAGTTCGTGCCGGATGCCGGACTGCCGGCCGCGTGGCTGGTGGGGAACGAAGAGGGCCAGCGAGGCGAGGGCGATGAGGCCGATGGCGGCGACCGCCCAGTAGGCGGACCGCCAGCCTAGGTGCTGCCCGAGTGCCGTACTCGCCGGCACACCGATGATGTTCGCAATGGTGAGCCCGAGGAACATCTTGGAGACGGCACGGGCAGCCCGTTCGGGGGCGACCAGCCGGGAAGCGACGACGGCGCCCACACCGAACAGCGCTCCGTGCGGCAGGCCGGCCAGAAAGCGCGCGGCGAAGAGCAGTCCGAAGTTGGGAGCGAGCGCGGACGCGATGTTGCCGACCACGAACAGCCCGGACAGAAGCAGTAGCAGCCGCTTGTGGGGAACGCGCGCGCCGATCCCCGTCAGCACGGGGGCGCCGACGACGACACCGAGCGCGTAGGCCGATACGAGGTTGCCGGCATGCGGCACGGATACGTCGATGCCGTCAGCGATCTGGGGCAGCAGCCCCATCGTGGCGAACTCGGTCGTGCCGATGCCAAATGCGACAACAGCAAGGGCCAGCAGGGCCAGCGGCATGGTGCAGGAGACCTTTCGAAGACAGTGGTCCATGAGCGGATGGGTGTGGAGGGGACCGGGGAGGTCTCCGACCCGGTGGTCTGAGGTGGTGAGCACCATGGTCCGGCGCCACCTTGGAGCAGGGATGGGCAGGAGTGCTCCCACAAGGCTCAGCAGTGCGAGGGACCCGTGCATTCCAAGATCGACCAGAACGTGTCAGTGACCTCCGTCACCCGTTATCGCCCGCCGTGCGACGTGCGCGAGCGGGAGCGGGAGTCAGCCCAGGAGGTCTTGATCTCCCTGACCGAGCACGCCCTGGCCCCGGAGTCGGCCACCAACTGACTGTCGATGGAAGGGAGTTGTCCGCGTGCGCCGCGTCTCCCGAGGAGTAGCCGCTGTAGGGCAAGGCGCGGCTCAGGTCCGCGAGAACATTGTCCGGCGCGGGGGCAATTTCTTGATCAACAGCGACGCGGCGTAGTCCGTGCAGAGTTGATCACTAAGTGCTGTGTCCGCAATGCGAGTTCACTTTGTGCCGTGGTCCGCACGGTCGTTGTCGTGGGAGGCGAGTCCTTCAAGACCTTCGCCTTAAGGCGAGGCCTTCTGCCCGCCGAGATCTCCTCACTCAACGGGCGAGAAAGCGAACTCCGCGCCGAGAAGTCCTCATTGACGAACACCTCGTCCAGGCGATCACGCATCCGCATCGCTGCGGTACCCCGCGGATTGCGCGCCCGGGCCATCTTCACGGTCAGCGGCGGAACCACCCGACCAGAACCACACTCCATTGCCATCCCGGGCCCTCCGGCCGGCAGAACCACCCCGCTCGACAGCAGCAGCACACCGACCGCCAGCACGAACAGCCTGTCGGAACGGTTTCACCCCGCCGAGCGAAGATCGCCAACAGCATCCGTAACTGCGGTCAGAGCCCCGAAATCCCCACGCCTGCTCCTGCCACCCCAGTTGCTTTAAGGATTCAAGGAAGTGAATCACGGGGATCCTGGGCGGGCCGGCAGAGGTTTTCAGGGTGCACGACGGGCGACGAGTGGACGACACGTGCCTGGTTGCCTCCGCCTGGGGAGGGCGGGTGCTACGACAGGCTCCATGAACGAAAGTGAAGGGCGGCCATTCGGTCAACCCGAGGCGGACCTTGTATCGAAAGGCAGGATGCTCGCTCTCACCGACGGCGTGGTGGCCATCGCCATGACGTTGCTCGTGCTGGACATCAAGCTGCCCGAGGGGCTTCGCGGCGCGGAGCTGCACCAGGCACTGGAGGAAGTTCAGTCCCAGGCGGGCGCCTTCCTGCTGAGTGCGGTGGTGATCGCGCTGTTCTGGCGGGCCCACCACGCGGCGCTGCGGAACGCGGGGCCGATCGACTCGTACCTGTTCTGGCTCAACGTGATCTTCCTGTTGCTGTTGTCGTCGATTCCTTTTCCCACCAAGGTTCTTGAGGACTACGGCGACCAATTCCTCGGTCCCGGTTTGTACGGGGCCGTCATCGGCATGGCCGCATTGCTCGTCTATGCGATGGAACTGCGCACCAGCCGCTCCGCCGGCGCGCCCTGGCGCCGCGTCCCACTCCCTGCTCAGGCCGTCGTGTTTCTGGTCTCGGTGGGGATCGCACGAGTCTCGCCCGCCGTTGCGATCTACAGCTGGGCCGCCGCCGTGCCTCTCTCCATGGTGGCTGCCCGGATCGCGGCACGGGGTCGCTGACCGGATGTTCCAGTCGGGGGAACGAGCTGTGTCGTGCCGGGAGGCGCAGGCGGCGCGGGCCATACGGTCAGCTGGCATGACGCTCGAATCGCAGGACGCATCCCACCTGAGCCGGCGCACCGCGCTCGCCGGGCTCGTCGGTGGGGCCGGGGCCGCGCTGGCTGCCGGTTGCACCTCCTCGAACGGAACCTCCGCACAAGGGGTCGCACCCAGGTCCACGGCGTCGGCCACCGGCTCGTCGGCGGGTGCCACGCCCGGGGTGATGACGCTCTTCCGGGACCCGGCGTTCAACTTCAGTGGCCTCTGGGCCCTCGGCGGGGCCGGGTTCGGCGGCAGCGAGGTGGGCGAAGTGCTTACCGCCGTGAACACGATCAACAAGGCCGGCCTCTCCGCGCAGACGTACGTCGAGACCTTCAAGAAGCTCGGCGACCAGCTGATGGGGGCGCCCGAGGGCAGTAAGCCCGACCGGCAGACCAGGCGCCTGCGCGCTCTGCGGGCGGCGCAGTACTACGCCCAGGCTCTGTTCTACGTCCTCGGCTCCGACACTCCCGAGAGCGAGGAGCAGCTGTACAGGGCCGGGCGCGGCGCCTGGGACAAGTTCTGTGATCTGTGCGACCCAGCGCCGGTGACGGCGGACATCCCCTACGGGAAGACCCCGCTGCCGGTGTGGTTCTTCCGCCCTGACGACTCCGGCACACAGCGCCCCACCGTGATCCTCACGAACGGCAGCGATGGACAGAACGTCGACATGTGGGCCTATGGCGTTTCGGCCGCCCTGGAGCGTGACTGGAACGCCCTCGTGTACGACGGACCAGGCCAGGGGCAATTGCTCTTTGTGGACCGGGTGGTTTTCACACCGCGTTGGGAGACGGTGGTCACGCCGCTCGTCGACTGGCTGGTCGCCCGTTCCGACGTGGACGCCGACAGGATCGCCCTGACTGGGCTGAGCATGGCGGGCAATCTGGCCCCCCGGGCCGCGGCCTTCGAGAAACGCATCGCTGCCCTGGTGGCGATGCCCGGATGTCTGGAACCGTGGCTGGGCTTCCCGCCGGAGATGCGGAAGATCCTCACCCCGAACAAGGCGCAGACCAACGACATCTGGAACAAAGAGGTCGTCCCTGAGCTGCCTGCGGCCGCTGCCGCGACGATGGAGAAGCGCTTCGAGCCCTTCTCCGTCCCGGCGATGCTCGCTGCCCGCGAGGGTAAGGTCTTCACGGACTTCTACACCCCCGCCAAAAGCATCGAGTCACTGACCATCACGAGCGTGGTAGGCCGCATCACGACGCCCACCCTGGTCCTCGACTACGAGGACGAGCAGTTCTATCCAGGACAGCCACGGACGATGTTCGACAAGCTGACGTCCCCCAAGGACTACGTGAAGCTCACCGCGGCCACCGGCGCACAACTGCACTGTTCCCCGATGGCCCCGCAGCAGCACTGCGACGTCGTCTTCGACTGGCTGCAGGAGACACTGCCGGGACGCTGATAGCCAGGTTCCAGCCGCTTGCCGAACGGGTGATCGGCGAGATCAGGCAGACGACGGGCGTCGTTGGGGCGCGTCTGGCCACTCGACCACGGCCTGGGCTACACCACTTGGCACTACGATGCCGTCACTGTGCGGCCGCGCGGGGGCCGAAGCTTCCAGCTGGTCGTGCACGTCACCAATATCGCGGCCCCCATACGAAGTTCACGATCTGCGGGGTGAACGGCCGGGGACGCGTCCTGCCACGATGCTGTTCGCCCGGTCGTTGTCGCCGGCGTTGAAGGCTATGCGGGCGCCAAGCGTCTACCCCAGTACAGGTCGCGCACAAGGCCCCGGCCCAACTCGACGAACAGCAGGGCCTCATAGCCAACGTCAGAACGGTGCCGCACACATCCTCCGGCAGGCCGAAACCACAAACCATCCGAGCTCGGCGACCTGCTTACCACGACTTGGCTGCGAACGCAGTCGCGCGCTCAGGGTTCGTCCGCAGCACAGCAATGGCGGCCTGCTTGGCGACTAAATCCCCCGAAGAGAGATGAACATTTCTGTCAGAAACATATCTGACAGCATTTGCCCCTGGTCCACGGCGTCTTCGTCCCGCCGCCTCACCGCGGCTATGCCCGGCGCCGAGGCGGCGTACCCCGCAGCGGGCGGACCTGGTCGGCCTGCATGCCCGTCGGCATCCGGCACGTGCGGGGCCCGGAAGGGAGTACGGTTGCGGCACCGAGCGCACCTCGCACGCCGTCATCCGTTTCGGCGTCGCCCTCGGGCAACGGCACGGGCCGGCGTCATCGGACTCGGCCGGAAATGAGCCGCATCGTGCCTCCTGGCTCGAACTTCCACGCCGCATACCGGATCCGTTCCCGCGCAGCGCGGTAGCGCAGGTCCCGGCTTTCAGGATGCCCCCGAGGCGTCCCTTTCATCTCGCGCACGGCCCTGGACCGATCAGCACAGCTCTGAACCGATCAAGAGGATGCGGGACGCATGTATTCACAGGACTCGATCTCTGGCCGCCGCCGCGGCCGTCCCGAACCGACGGCGGAGACGCTCTCCGGACTGACCTGCCTCATCTGCGGCACCGACTACCGCAACGCACCCGACCCGGAGGCAGTGGTGGTTTCCCACCGCGACGACAAGCAGCTCCTCGCCTGCCACGGGACGTGCGCACGCATGGCGAGCGGGTCGGTCAACGGCCTGGACGAAACACCCCTCCCGCTGGCCGAGCGTGTCCGCAGACACCAGGCCGGCGGCTCGTGACCCGGATATCGGGCAGCCACACCGAGCACGCCGAGCACGCCGAGCACGCCGCGAACGCCGCGAACGAAATGATGAGGAAGCGTATGAGCCTGATGAGTCTCGGAGTTCTCGCCTCCTCGCGCAAGGAGAACGAGTTCCGCCTGCCACTGCACCCCGCTCACCTCGACCGGATCGCCCCTGACATACGCGAGAGGATCTTCCTCGAACGGGGCTACGGCCAACGGTTCGGCGTCGCGGACGACGCGCTCGAACCGCTCGTGGCGGGCTTGCGCTCCCGCGAGCAGCTCATCGCCGAGTGCGACGTGTTGCTGATGCCCAAACCCATGCACGACGACGTCGCCGCGCTGCGTGAGGGCCAAGTGCTGTGGGGATGGCCGCACTGCGTGCAAGACGAGAAGCTGACCCAGCTCGCCATCGACCGACGCCTGACCCTCATCGCCTGGGAGGCCATGAACCACTGGACCTCCACGGGCACCTTCAGCGTCCATGTGTTCCACAAGAACAACGAGCTCGCCGGCTACTGCTCGGTGCTGCACGCCCTGCAGCTCGGCGGGCTCACCGGAAGCTACGGACGGCGTCTGCGCGCGGTGGTCATCAGCTTCGGCGCGACCGCGCGCGGAGCGGTCACGGGACTGGGCGCCATGGGGGTTTCCGACGTCACAGTGCTCACGCAGCGCGCCGCCGCAGCGGTGGCCTCGCCCATGCCCTCGGTCGTGATGGGCCACTTCGCGCAGCAGGAGGACGATCCGTCGCGCCTGCGGGCCATCACCCCGACCGGAGCCGTTCCGCTCGCCGAGTACCTCGCCGGGTTCGACATCATCGTCAACTGCGTCCTGCAGGACACCGACGCGCCACTGACGTTCGTCACCGAAGAGGAACTCGCCCTTTTCCGGCCGGGAACCTTCTTCATCGACGTCGCCTGCGACGAGGGCATGGGCTTCGAATGGGCCAGCCCGACCACCTTCGGCGAGCCCATGCCCGCGGTGGGATCGGGCTGCCACTACTACGCGGTGGATCACAGCCCGTCCCACCTGTGGAACTCCGCCACCTGGGAAATCAGCGAGGCGCTCCTTCCCTACCTGCGCAAGGTCATAAGCGGCCCCAGGGCATGGGACACCGACGTCACGCTCAGAAAGGCCATCGAGATCCGCGACGGCGTCGTCCAGAACCCGAAGATCCTCTCCTTCCAGAACCGGTCAGCCGCCTACCCTCACCCTCCCGAGGCCCCGGCGCCCGCCCCCACTCCGGTGCTGCCCTCCGCCACGCCGCCGGCCTGACCCATCCCACAACACGGGCTGTCACTTCCCCTGCGGGGCGTCACTGACCGGTCATCCCTGAGCTCCGCGAAGTGCTTCTGTGCCGAGTGGTCGACGCTCTTCGCGGCGCTGCACTAGTAGGACTCCGTTAGGTCGCTCTGGTTCTTGGGTTCTGGCTGATGGGGGATGTTCTGGGCAGGGGGCGGTGGCAGGTGGTGCAGGTCCCGGTCCAGCAGTTCAGCAGGTCTTGGATGGTGTCGAGGATCTGGTAGAGGGTGAGTCCGCTGTATCGGCTTTTGGGGCCAGGCGCTGTTCGGTGAGGAACGCGTGGGCGGCGGTGACCAGGGTGACGTGGTGGTGCCAGCCCATCCAGGAGCGTCCCTCGAAGTGGTCCAGGCCGAGGCCGCGTTTGAGTTCCCGGTAGTCGTGCTCGATGCGCCAGCGGATCTTGGCGAGGCGGACCAGTTCGGCCAGCGGGGTATCGGCGGGCAGGTTGGACAGCCAGTAGTCGGTGGGTGCTTCGGCGCCGGCGGGCCATTCGACCAGCAGCATGACGTCGGGCAGGACACCGTCCCAGCTGTCTGGGTCTGGGGCGGCGGCCTGGGCGAGGCGGCGAGATTTGGTCCCGGCTGGCCGCACTCGCAGTGTCAGGAAGTGCGAGTGCATCGGTCCGCGGGAGCCTGCCCGCCAGGTCACCTCGGTGAAGGCCTGCCGACCGTGGCCGGCCGCGAGCGCGGCCACCGAGGACGGGGTGTCGCGGTAGCGGGGTTGGGGCTTGCGGCCGTTGCCCGACCAGGGCGGGGCAGTGGGCACCGCATCATGCGGGTGGACGGTCACATCCGAGCGGACCGCCACCACGTAGCCGATGCTCCGACGCTCCAGCCCGTCGCGGAAGTCGGCGTTCTGCCCGTACCCGGCGTCGGCCACCAGCACCGGCGGAACGAGGCCCCATCCGGCCAGCTCATCAAGGGTGTCCAACGCCAGGCGCCACTTCTCCCGGTGCCCGATCTCCTCAGGGACCCCCGTCTTGCGCCGACGGACGGCATCGTCCGCCCACTCCTGGGGCACGAACAACCGCCACTGCAACGGACAGGACGCGGTGTCGGAGACAGCATGCACACTCACCGCGACCTGGCAGTTGGCCTGCTTGCCCAAAGCTCCGCAGTACTGAGGCGCGACGGCGACCGACATCTTCCCGTCCTTGGGAAACGACACGTCATCGACCGCCCACGCGTCCGGGCCGATCTGCGGCACCATCCGCTCCGCAATCCGCCGCCGCACCAGCCCCGGATCCCAGGTCGACTGGTTCACGAACTGCTGCAGGTTCTGCTCATTGCCGTCCGGCAGCCGCTCCGCCATGGCCTGAACGGACTTGCGGCGCCCGTCCAGCATCAGTCCCCGCAGATAGCAGTCACCCTTCGCCCGCTGATCCTTGCGCGGCACCGACGCGAACACGTCAGCCACGAATAACGCCAACTTGGCCCGAGCACGGTTCACTTCATGTGCGTCCACCCCTCCAACATGCTCCCGAACACGACCGAGAGGAAGACGTAACGGAGTCCTACTAGGACACAGCGAATCGAGGTCGCAGGCGGGCACGTTGATCTGCCTGCCTGCCGCCTGCCGTGACGCTCCGCATTCGTCAGATCCCCACGGCTCATACATCCAACCGGACCCCAACACCTCACTCACATCCGGAGGTCCGAGAAACCTTGCGGCCGCGAAGAAGGTCGAGGCCGCCTTGAGGATCTCGTTCGCCCGCCGTAGTCCGGCGTTCTCCGCTTTGAGTCGCTTGATCTCTGCAGCCTCGTCCGAGGTGACGCCAGGCTGCTGGCCGGCGTCGACTTCGGCCGTGCGGACCCAGGTCCGCACGGTCTCTGCGGCGCCGATGTCCAGCTTCGCGGCGCCCGCCTTCATCGCAGCCCACTCCGCGGGGTAGTTGGTGCGAATCTCGGCGAGCTGGGCGGTCGAAGAAGGAGTCCACTTGCGGGCAATGGTCACGGTGGCTTCTTCGACAGCAAGCTCCATGTGCTGGAGAACGCGTTCCCTGCTGCGGCGACCCGGCATCGCGGCACCGCTCCTGTGCCCAGGTTGGGCGCCCGGGCGGCCGCGACGTTAAGCCTGTGCCTTTGCGGCGACCCTGCTCTGCGAGCGCTCGCAGGAGTTGCCGAGAGTACCGATCCGTAGAGCGGATGCGGCTGCAGGTCCCCTGCCCACCCCGTTGCAGCTCTTCTGAGAAAGCGCTTGCTGGAAGCATTGACGGCTCTGCGAGCGCCTGCAAGAGTCGCGCCTCAACAAGAAATTGACGCAACGCAGTTGACCTACCTCGCGGAGGAGCCGCATGGGCAATGACGCCCCCTCCCGCCGTACCGCCCTGGCAGCCCTGCTGTCCGCGGCACTCGCTACGGGCTGCAGCAGCGGCGCGCGTTCGGTCGCCTCTGGCGGCACGGCCACGCTGCGCTACTTCTTCTGGGGAGATGCCGGCCGGGCCGAACTCATCAACCAGTGCATCGCGGTATTCGAACGCGATTACCGCCGTATCCGGATCAAGACCAGCTTCGTAGGCTTCGACGCGTACTGGCAGAAGGTGACCACCGCCCTCGCCGGCGGCAATCCGCCCGACCTGCTGCACGTCGACTATGCCTGGCTGCGCACCTTCGCCCACCACGACCTCCTCGCCGATCTCGCCGAACTCACCGGTGCCGGCAAGGAGATCGACGCGAGCACCGTCGTGCCCGCGCTGCGGACCGCCGGCCTGATCGAAGGTCGCCGCGTCGGCGTTCCGCTGTCGCGCAACAGCATCGCGCTCATGTACGACGCCGGGCTCTATGCCGAGGCGGGGGCCACGCCGCCGGATCTGAAGACGGGTTGGGACACGTTCGTCGAACAGACCGCCAGGATCTCCAAGTTCACCAAGGGCGCACAGGTCGGTGTCGACAACCCCGGCCAGAACTACATGGGCGTCGAGATGTGGATGATGCAGCACGGCAAGACGGCGTGGACCGAGACCGGTCAACTGGGCTTCACACCTGACGACTTGCAGGACTACCTGTCATTCATCGAGCGCTGGCGGGACGCCGGCGGCATCGCGGGTGCCCGGGTCATTCTGGAGGCGAAGCCGGGCGCTCCGGTCACCGCACGCCGTGCGGCCTCGATGTTCGAGTGGGACAACCAGGTCGGCAGCCGCAGCGAGGCGCGCGGGACCAGCCTGAAGCTGACCACCCCGCCGACCGACACCGGCACAAGTGGTCTCTACGCCAAGCCCGGCATGCTGCTCAGCGCCTCGGCCGCGACGCCGTATCGCAGTGAGGCCGCGCAGTTCATCAACTTCATGATCAACGACCGGCGCGTCGCGAAGATCCTCGGCACCAACATCGGCATGGCGCCCACCACCCGCCAGGAGGGCGCGGCCAGTACCGACGACCCGTTCGTGCGCCTGACCCAGGGCTACGAGAAGCGGATCGCCGGCGTGGCAGCGGCAACACCGCCCGCCCCCGGAGTCGGCGGCTCCACCCTGAACGTCCGCCTGGAGCGCATCGCCGAGAAGCTCGGCTACGGCGTCATCTCCGTGGACGAGGCCGTCGACCTCTACTTCGACCAGGCGAAGGTCGTCCTCTCCTGACGACTGCCGGCCCGAGAACCCCCACGACCTATGGAGAACCCATGGCCGGTACGACGACGACCGAGGCCGCCATACCGGCGGCCCGCCGAGCCCCCCACACCCGCGGCGTCGCCCCGGGCAAGCGCCGCCGGGGCAACGACCGCGCGGCCTATGTCTTCCTGACTCCCTGGATGATCGGCGCGGGTCTGCTGACCCTCGCTCCGATGTTCTACTCGCTGTTCATGTCCTTCACGGACTACAACCTCTTCGACACCCCGAACTGGATCGGCCTCGACAACTACCGACGCATCCTCTTCGACGATCCGCAGGTGCGCGACTCGGTCCTCGTCACGCTCCAGTACGTACTGATCGCCACTCCGCTCAAACTTGCCGTGGCCCTGGGCGTGGCGCTTCTCCTGCACACCAAACGCAGAGGCCGCAATTTCTACCGGGCCGCCTTCTATCTGCCCTCGCTCATCGGCGCCAGCGTCGGCGCGGCCATCGTCTGGCGGTTGCTCTTCTCCACCGGCAGCGTCGTCGACCGAGCCGCCGCCCTCTTCGGCCTGGACACCGGCGGCTGGGTGTCCAACCCCGACTGGTCGATGATGTCCCTGGTCGCCCTCTCCGTCTGGCAGTTCGGCGCGCCCATGGTCATCTTCCTGGCCGCGCTGCAACAGATCCCGCGGGACCTGTACGAGGCGGCCGAGGTGGACGGCGCCGGGCCGATCCGCCGCTTCGTCTCCGTGACCGTGCCGATGCTCACTCCGGTGATCTTCTTCAATCTGGTCCTGGAGATGGTGCACGCCTTCCAGATGTTCAATTCGGCTTTCGTGCTCTCCAACGGCACCGGCGGCCCGGCGGGCTCCACGTACGTCTACTCGATGTACCTGTACGAACTCGGCTTCAACGACTTCCGGATGGGCTACGCGGCCGCCCTGACCTGGGTGCTGCTGATCGTCATCGGCGTCGTGACCGCGGTCCTGTTCAAGACGTCGGGCCGCTGGGTCCACTACGCGGGCGAGGAGAAGTGACCATGACGACCCCGACCATCCCCCGAGCCCAAGGGGCTCGCCGCAGGCCCTTCGACCGGGGCGCCCTGCTCTGGCACGGTGGCGCCGCCGTGCTGCTGCTCGCCCTTCTCTACCCCGTGGTGTGGGTGTTCACCTCGTCGGTCAAGCCGCCCCAGGAGATCCTCTCCAGTTTCGACCTGCTTCCCTCTCGGCCCACGTGGGACGGTTTCCGTACCGCTCTCGAAGGCATCGCGGACGTGCCGAGCTGGCGCTTCTTCTCCAACTCGCTGATTCTCTCGGTGGGTTCGGTGATCGGCAACGTGCTGTCGTGCTCGATCGCGGCGTATGCGTTCGCACGGCTGCGCTTCCGTGGCCGCGGCGTCATGTTCACCGCGATGATCGGTACGATTCTGCTCCCGCACCACCTGCTGCTCATCCCGCAGTACACGATGTTCCAGCGGGCCGGCCTGGTCGACACCTTCGTGCCGCTGCTGCTCGGCAAGTTCCTCGCCACCGACGCGTTCTTCGTGTTCCTGATGGTGCAGTTCATCCGCAATCTGCCGCAGAGCCTCGACGAGGCCGCCCTGATCGACGGCTGCGGCCACTTCCGGATCTTCTGGCACATCGTGCTGCCGCTGCTCCGGCCCGCACTGATCACCACGGCGATCTTCACGTTCATCTGGTCGTGGAACGACTTCTTCGCCCCGCTGATCTACCTCCAGTCGCCGGAGAACTATCCGCTGCCGCTGGCCCTGCGCCTGTTCGTCGACTCCTCCAGCGCCACCGACTACGGCGCGATGCTGGGCATGTCGGTCCTCTCCCTGCTTCCGGTGATCGCCTTCTTCACCGCGTTCCAGCGCCTGCTCATCGAGGGCGCAGCCACCTCCGGGCTCAAGGGCTGAACGGCGGTCACGGTCATGACGTACGCGATGACGACCGGGCGCGATTCCCGGCGCCGGGACAGGCGAGTGCGCGAGACCCCGTTCGGTGAACGCTTCACCCTCTTCGCCGAAGTCCTGTGGATCGGCGTGCTCGTGACGCTGGCCTCCCTGCCCCTGGTGACCTGGCCCGCAGCGATGGCGGCGGGCTGCGCGGCGGTGCGCCGTTGCGTACCCGACGGGCCGAGCGTGGGTACGGCGCGTCGCTTCGCCGCCGACTGGCGCCGCGCACTGCGCGGCGGAACCCTGCGCGGTGCGGCGGGGCTCGCGGCCCTCGCATTCCTCGCGGCCGACCTGCGGATCGCCGCCGTGGCGGGCGATCTGCCCGGCCACGTCCTGCTCGTCGTGGTGTGTGCTGCGGCCGCCGTCGCTGTCGTCGTCGTGCAGCTGCGCGCGGCTGCCGCCTGGAGCGGGCCGGGCGATGACGGCCTTGCGGGCCCCGCCATCGGCTTCGCCGGGTGGCGGCGCGTCGCCCTGGCACGCTCCCGCGACGATCTGGTGGGCTCGGCGATACTCGCCGCCGCGGTGTGCGCGACGGCAGTCTGCGCCTGGCAGTTGCTGCTCCTCCTTCCGCTGGTTTCGGGCGTCCTCGCTCTCGCGGCGGTGGCGGTGGAGCGACGCGGCCGCCAGGAGAAGGCCGTACGAACAGAGCATCGCCGTCACGGTGGGGCGGTCCGGCGCACAACACAGTCGAGCTCTTCCGACGGGGCGAGTTCATGACCGCAAGTGCCGAGGACGTGGCCGCGGAGGCGGGGGTGTCCCCCTCCACCGTCTCCCGCTGCTTCGCCTCGCCGGAGCAGGTGAGACCGGAGACCCGTGAGCGGGTCCTCGCAGCGGCGGCCCGGCTCGGCTACACACCCAGCCGCGTCGCCCGCTCGCTCGCCCTCGGCCGTACCCGGACCCTCGGCCTGATCGTGCCCGACATCGCCAACCCCTTCTTCGCGGTGGTCGCCAAGGCAGTACAGGCCCGCGCCCGCCGCAAGGACTATGCGGTGTTCCTGGCCGACACAGACGAAGACCCCGACGACGAATACGAGTTGGCCCTCACCCTCGCCCGCCAGGTCGACGGACTGCTCCTCGTCGCGCCGCGCATGGACTCCGAGCGCCTCGACGAGATCATCCAGCAGGTGCCCAGCGTCATTGCCAACCGGCCCGTGCCGGGAGTGCCGACGGTCGTCATGCCCACAGCCGACGGGTCGCGTCAGGCAGTGGCGCATCTGCATGCCCTCGGGCACCGTCACCTCGCCCTCGTCCTGGGCGCCCGCCACTCCTGGTCGAGCGAGCAGCGCGGTCACGCCGTGCGCGCGGCGTGCGAGGAACTGGGGCTGAAGATCAGCGAGTTCGGCCCGCACGAACCGAAGTTCCACACCGGCGCGCAGGTCGCCGACCTCGCCCTTGCCTCCGGTGCCACTGCCGTCGTGGCGCACAACGACCTGCTGGCCTTGGGGATCCTGTCCCGGCTGAGTGAGCGCGGCGTGCGTGTGCCCGAGGACCTCAGCCTCGTCGGCGTGGACGACATACTCCTCGCCGCGACCTCCACCCCGGCGCTCACCTCGGTGCGCCTGCCGCTCGACGCGCTGGGTGAGCAGTCCGTGAATCTGCTCTTGGGCCGCATCGAGGGCGGCGAACCGCAGTCGGCCGACCCCCAGCAGGTCGTCCTCGACAGCGAGTTGATCGTCCGCCGTTCCACCGGCCCCGCCCCACGGAAGGAACCCTGACCATGACCGCCCTCACCACCCGGCGCGCCGCCATCGTCGGCACCGGACACCGTGCCCAGATGTACACCAGGGCCCTCGGCGCCCGCGCCCACTACGACGTGGTGGCGCTCGCCGACCCCAGCCCCACCCGAATCGCCCACCACAACCGGCTGCTCACCGGCCTCGGCTGCCCGGAGGCAACCGCCACCGCGCCCGACGACTTCGCGGACCTGCTGCGGCGCGAACGGATCGACGAGGTCGTCGTCACCACCATCGACGCCACCCACGATCACTACATCATCACCGCCCTGGAGGCAGGCTGCCGCGTCGTCACGGAGAAGCCCCTGACGACCGACGCCGCCAAGTGCCGCGCGATCCTCGACGCGTTGGAGCGCACCGGCGGCGACCTGTCGGTCGGCTTCAACTACCGCTACAACCCGGCCCACGAAAAGGTCTGGCAGCTGCTCGCCGACGGCGCGATAGGCGAGGTGCGGTCGGTGCACTTCGAGTGGCTCCTCGACGTACGGCACGGCGCCGACTACTTCCGCCGCTGGCACCGCGAGAAGCGGCACAGCGGCGGCCTCCTCGTGCACAAGTCGGGCCACCACTTCGACCTCGTCAACTGGTGGTTGAACGCGACCCCTTCACGCGTTCACGCCGAGGGCGGGCTCGTCTTCTACGGTTACGGCAACGGCGAGGCGACCGGACTGCGCCGCGACTACGAGCGTGCGCACGGCGACGCGGCGGCGGCCGACGACCCGTACGCGATCCACCTGGCGGACGACCCAAGTCTCACCGCTCTGTACCTCGACGCAGAGGCCGCAGGCGACACCTATGTGCGCGACCGCAACGTCTTCGGTGACGGCATCGACATCGAGGACGACCTTGCGGTCCTTGTCCGCTACGACACCGGCGCCACCATGACGTACCACCTGACGGCCTACTCGCCCTGGGAGGGCTACCGCGTCATGTTCAACGGCACCGCGGGCCGCCTGGAACTTGAGGTGGAGGAGAACACGTGGCAGCCCCCGCGTACCGCGGCCCCTGGGGGAGAGGCTGCGCATGGCGGTGTGCTGATGGCCAATCCGGGCCGTACCCGCATCCTGCTGCGCCCCCTGTGGGAGGAGCCGCGCGAGGTGACCTTCGAGGTGGCGGCCGGCTCGCACGGCGGTGGAGATCTGCGCATGCTCAAGGAACTCTTCGGCCCCCTCGGCGACGGCTCCGACGAGGGGGCGGCTCCGGCAGCGGGCAAGGGTGCCACGGCCCGCGACGGCGCGTTCGCACTGGCGGTGGGCATCGCCGGCAACGAGTCCCTTGCGACGGGGCGTCCCGTGGACACGACGGGCCTGTTCGGGGAGCGCCACACGACGAAACGCTGACGGCAAGCTGCAGCTTCGACGGCAGCAGCCCCGGGGCGGAGGCGGGAGGTCAGGCCTCCGTCGCCTTCGCCCAGGGCGCGCCGAGTTCGGAGAACAGCGCGAGGCGACCGGCACTCGATGCGGTCAGGGCGTCGATACCAGGGATCAACCGACGCTGCTCTGCACCCTCGCCGAGTGGGTGCCAGACGCCCGGGGGCAGGCGCACGGGCTCGGGCGCAGTGCGCACGGCCTCCACCACCCGGGTGAAGGCGCCGCTGCGTTCCAGCGGGCTCAACAGCTCGTCGCCGTCACGGAGATGGGCGATCAGGTTCTCCAGGAGGTCCGTACGTGGGTGCTCGTACTCCTGGGGTGCCTGACCCCCTCGTTCCAGAAGTACACGGTCCTCGGTGTAGTGCAGAGTGATGCGGCCCTGTTCGCCGTGCACGACGATGTAGGGTGCGGCGTTCTGCTCGGCGCACAGGGTCGCGGCGAGCGTGATGGTCGTGTCGTGTGTACTCGTCACACGGACGCACGAGGTGTCGTCGGCCTCGATGTCATGGGCCCGGTAGAGCTCCAACTCCACGGTGGCCACGTCGTCCTGGCGATCGCTGCCGTCCACGCGCAACGCGGTGGCCAGGGCGTGGGCGAGGGGATTGGTGAGTACGCCGTCCACGACGTCCACTGTGTGCTGGGCCCCGGGTCCGGCGGCAACGCGGCGGCGGCCGGCCCACGGGGAGCGGGCGTAGTACCGGGCTTCGCGCACCCACGCTCCGGCGGCACCGATGCCCACGGGCCGCCCGATTGCGCCGTCCGCCACCCATTGCCGAACGGATGCCACGGACGCGGAGCCGAAGGACTGGAATCCGACCTGACACACGCGACCCGACCGGTGCAGTTCGTCGGCGAGCTGCTGAAATCCGGCCAGCGAGGACGCGGGCGGCTTCTCGAGCAGTACGTGCGATCCCGCCCGTACGGCGGTCAGCGCGAGTGGGACGTGCGTATGCAGGGGTGTGCTGATGATGGTCACCGAGGGGCGGGTGCGCTCCAGGAGTGCCTCGAGGTCCGTGGACTGCGAGATGGACGCGAAGGGTCCGAGCCCGTCCAACTCTTGTGCGTCGAGGGGGCTTTGGTCGCAGACTCCGACGACCTGGACGTGCCCTTGTCCGGTGAGCCGTCGCAGGTTCGCACGGTGGATACGGCCGAAGCCGCGGCCGCCGACGAGGACGACGGCGACGGGCTGCGCCGTCACCGTGCGGCGCGGCGGACGATCGCCGTCCGGGTGCACGGGCTTTGATCGGTGTTGCAGTCCGACGTCAACGCGTTCATGTGTCTCCTAGTCGGCCGTCCAGTAGGCCGGCCTGCACGGTGAGCAGGTGTGGAACGGGCCTACGGCTGGTGTAAGGGGCCTGCAGCCGCAGCCTTCCATACGTGACCCGGCAGTTGGCCACCTGGCCGGAACCTGTCCCGTGCTGATCGCCCACGGTAGCCAACTCACGCCTTCCCCCTGCCTGACTGGCTGATCGTATGCCGCGGCGATGCGCTGCAGGCTGAGCACGCCACTTGGCGAGCGGTGCCACCTACAACGACCACAGCTGTGACTTTTCGAGATTGATGACACTTGGTCGAGCTGGTTGGCACCGCGGCGACAGGGCGGGCGCAACAGCCCCGCCCTGTCGGTTCGAGTGATCGGTTATGCCTGCGCAGCGTCGATTTCGGCGATGAGTGCCTCGATGCGGGTCTTGATCTCGTCGCGGATCGGTCGGACGGCGTCGACGCCCTTGCCGGCCGGGTCTTCGAGAGCCCAGTCGAGGTACTTCTTGCCCGGGAAGATCGGGCAGGCGTCGCCGCACCCCATGGTGATGACGTAGTCGGACGCCTGGACGGCCTCGGTGGTCAGCACCTTGGGCTGGGCGGCCGAGATGTCGACGCCGACTTCCTTCATCGCCTCGACGGCCGCAGGATTGACCTGATCGCCGGGGATCGAGCCGGCGGAGCGGACCTCGATGCGGTCGCCTGCGAGGTGGCCGAGGAATCCGGCGGCCATCTGTGAGCGGCCCGCGTTGTGGACGCAGACGAAGAGCACGGACGCGAGCGGTGTGGTGGGCATGGGTTCTTCCTTCGCGGGTGGGCAAGCAGGTTGGCCGTGCGGGGAGTTCAGGTGCCGGGCGTCAGGGTGCCGAGCAGTTCACCGATGTGGGCATCGATGGCGTCGCGGATGGTGCGCACGACAGCGATGGGTGCGCCTTCCGGGTCCGTGATGGGCCAGTCCAGGTGGCGGCGCCCGGGCATGACGGGGCAGGCGTCGCCGCAGCCCATCGTGACCACGAGGTCGGCGGCCTGGACGACCTCGTCGGTCAGCGGTTCGGGGAACGCGTCGGCGATGCTCACCCCGACTTCGGTCGGCGCATGCGCGACGGTCGGCTCGACCGCCTGGGCCCGTTGCGTCCCGGCGGAGGACACCGTCACGCCGCCCTGGGCACGGCGCGCGAGCAGGGCCGCGCCATCTGGGAGCGCCCGGCGTTGTGGTTGCACACGAACAGCACGCGCGGCAGGCCGCTGCCCGGCGCGCCCTCGACGTGGGCCAGGGCGTACAGGCACTCGGCGGCGAACCGTTCGGCGAGCACGACGAGGTGCGTGTGGACGCGGGCGTGCTCCGCGAGCCGCGCGCAGGAGTCGGTAATGACGCGTTGCACGGTTTCGGCGCAGAAGCGGCCGCGGTGCCGGGTGGCGAGGCGGGCCGTGCCGGCGGCGAGGCGCTCGTCGGGCAGCACGGGTGGTGTGGGCGGGGACGTGGTCATGAGAACCCCTTCGACGGGCCGCCGGGATCCGATGGGAGGAGGGATGGCTTGGGCGGCGGGGCGTGTGCGCTCGCGCCGACCGGCCGGTCAGCCCGGACTGGTATCAGCCGAGAGTGATGTGAGAGTATCAGCCCATGATGACGTCAGCCGACACTGACCTGATCCGGGTGCTGGCTGACCCGCTCAGGCTCAAAATCGTGAACCTGCTCGCCCACGAGACCCTGTGCACCACGCATCTGGTCGAGGAGACCGGAGCCAGGCAGACCAACCTCTCCAACCACCTGAAGGTGCTGCGGGAGGCCGGGGTCGTGGAGACCGAGCCGTGCGGGCGGTTCACCTACTACCGCCTGCGGCCCGACGTCATCGCCGCCCTGGCCGGCCAGTTCACCGAGCTCGCCGAGACCGCCCGTACCACCGCCGAGACCGGCCGGAAGCGAGCCTGCTGAATGACCTCGACGGAACCCGGCACCAAGGCCCCGGCGGCGCCCGCAGCCGACGACGCCTCGATCGTTGCCAAACTCTCCACGCTCGACCGCTACCTCGCCGTGTGGATCCTGCTCGCCATGGCCGTCGGCCTCGGGCTCGGCCGCCTGATCCCCGGCATGGACGACGCCCTCGCCAAGGTCGAGACAGGAGGCATCTCGCTGCCGATCGCGATCGGCCTGCTGGTGATGATGTATCCGGTCCTGGCCAAGGTCCGCTACGACAAGCTGGACAGGGTCACCGGCGACAGGAAGCTGATGGTGTCGTCGCTCGTCATCAACTGGGTCGTCGGCCCGGCGGTGATGTTCGCGCTCGCCTGGATCTTCCTGCCGGACCTGCCCGAGTACCGCACCGGCCTGATCATCGTGGGCCTGGCCCGCTGTATCGCGATGGTGATCATCTGGAACGACCTGGCCTGCGGCGACCGCGAGGCCGCCGCTGTTCTCGTCGCGCTCAACTCGGTGTTCCAGGTCATCGCGTTCAGCTTGCTCGGCTGGTTCTATCTCGACCTGCTCCCGCAGTGGCTGGGTCTCGGCGACGGACAGGGCCTGGACGTGTCCGTGTGGCACATCGCGCTCAACGTGATCGTCTTCCTCGGTATCCCGCTCGCCGCCGGATTCCTCACGCGCCGCATCGGCGAGAAGAAGATGGGCCGTGCGAGGTACGAGTCCGATTTCCTGCCGAAGATCGGCCCGTGGGCCCTGTACGGCCTGCTCTTCACCATCGTCATCCTCTTCGCCCTGCAGGGGGATGCGATCACCTCCGAGCCGGTCGACGTCATCCGGATCGCACTGCCGCTGCTGGTCTACTTCGCCGTGATGTTCTTCGGGAGCTTCCTGCTCGGCAAGGCGCTCGGCATGGCGTACGACCGGACGGCGACGCTCGCCTTCACTGCGGCCGGTAACAACTTCGAGCTGGCCATCGCGGTCGCCATCGCGACCTTCGGCGTCACCAGCGGCCAGGCCCTCGCGGGTGTCGTCGGCCCGCTCATCGAGGTGCCGGTCCTGATCGGGCTCGTCTACGTGGCCCTGGCCTGGCGCAAAGGGTTCGCTCCCGCCGCACTGGTCACCACAGGGAAGGACGCCTGACGCACCGCCTGTGCGTGGGCGCACGGCAGGTGCGCAGGCCGGCCGACCCTCCGGCGGCCACGTGAGCGCGGTGGTGGTCTGCGGCGGCCAGGCGGGGCGCTCCGCCGGCCACTACCTGCGCCGCCGCCGGCGGGGCTTCGTCGCCCTCGACCGCAATCAGTCGGGTCAGGCCGCGGGGTGCAGGGTCAGCAATTGCCCCATCGCGGCCAGCACGGACGGCTCGACCCGGTAGTAGACCCAGGTGCCGCGCCGCTCGGAGGTGAGCAGCCCGGCGTCCTTGAGCTTCTTCAGGTGGTGGGAGACGGTCGGCTGGGAGACCCCGACGTCGGAGATGTCACAGACGCAGGCTTCCCCACCTTCGTGGGAGGCGACGAGCGAGAACAGGCGCAGCCGGACGGGGTCGCCGAGCGCCTTGAACATCCGCGCGGCGGTCTCGGCCTCGTCGGCGGTGAACGGCCGCTCGGTCAGTGGCGGGCAGCACGGCGCAGTGGTCGGGCCGGCGGTCTCGATGAGCGGCAACACCTTCGCATTCGACATACGTCTATGTTGACACATGTCGAAGCAGTCGCGAGGGGCGATATCGACTCCGCCGACCCGGGTCGAAGCCGCCTCGCAGGTGCACGCCGCGAGCTTGTTGATTCGATGCATGTCTATGTTGACGCTTGTCGAAGCAGGTGTAATGCTGGCTACGCAAGCCATCGACAACCGTCGAAGCAAAGGGGAGTCTTCGTGAACGCCACTGCCACCGACCGCCTGCCCGTCGTCGTGATCGGTGCCGGTCCCATTGGTCTGGCCGCTGCCGCTCACCTGGTCGAGCGCGGCCTGGAACCGTTGGTCCTTGAAGCCGGAGCGCAGGCCGGGGCGGCCGTGCGGGAGTGGGCGCATGTGCGGCTGTTCTCCCCCTGGGGCGAAGTCGTCGACCCGGCGGCCGAGAAGCTCCTCGCGCCCACCGGCTGGGCCCGGCCGGACAGCGCCGCCTACCCGAGCGGAGGCGACTGGGCCGAGCAGTACCTGAAGCCGCTGGCCAACGTTCTCGGTGACAAGGTCCGCACCGGCGCCACAGTCACCGGTGTCTCCCGCACGGGCCGCGACCGCATCGTCGACGCCGACCGCGAGGCCCAGCCCTTCGTCGTCCACGTCACCTACGCTGACGGCCGCGAGGAACGCCTGTTCGCCCGCGCCGTGATCGACGCCTCAGGCACCTGGACCACGCCCTCCCCGGCCGGTGGCAGCGGCCTGCCCGCACTCGGTGAGAAGGCTGCAGCCAGCCGGATCTCCTACCGCGTACCGGACCTCAAGGACCCGGCCGTACGTGCCCGTTACGCGGGCAAGCGCACCGCCGTGATCGGCTCCGGCGCTTCCGCCTTCACCGCTCTCGCCGGGCTCGCCGACCTGGCCAAGGCCGACGACGGCGCGGGCACGAAGAGCCTGTGGATCCTGCGCCGGGGCATCTCCGGCTCCACCTTCGGCGGCGGCGAGGCCGACGAGCTGCCTGCCCGCGGCGCGCTCGGCCTTGCGGCCAAGGCCGCCGTCGACGACGGCCACGCCGACGCGGTCACCGGCTTCCGCACCGAAGCCGTCGAGCGCACCGAAGGCGGGCACCTGGTCCTGGTCAGCGAGGACGGCCGCCGCCTCGACCCGGTCGACGAGGTCATCGTCCTCACCGGCTTCCGCCCCGACCTGTCCTTCCTCTCCGAGATCCGCCTGGACCTGGACGGGCGCCTCCAGGCGCCGGTCGAACTGGCCCCGCTCATCGACCCCAACCAGCACTCCTGCGGCACCGTCTACCCGCACGGCGCCAAGGAGCTCTCCCACCCGGAGCAGGACGTCTACCTGGCCGGCATGAAGTCCTACGGCCGCGCCCCCACCTTCCTCGCGATGACCGGCTACGAGCAGGTCCGCTCCATCGCTGCCGCCCTGGCCGGAGACCAGGAGGCGGCCGACCGGGTGGAACTGACGCTGCCCGAGACCGGAGTCTGCGGCGGTGCCGGCCTCTTCGACACACCCGAAGCCGAGCAGGCCCAGGACGGCGGCTGCTGCGCCCCGACCTCAGCTCTGATCCAGCTCGGCGCTGCCGACACCGTCCAGGCGCCGGCCTCCGGCGGCTGCTGACCCACACGATGACGGCCCTTCACGCCCCGAAAAGTCGCAGTGGCCGAAGTGGCGCAGGCAGGTGTTCTGTCTCAGGTAGGTCCAGGCAGTCTCAAAGATCTCCCGCACCTGAGCCGCCGTCTCAAACAAGTCCGGGCAATTGGCGGGGTGTCTCAGTCTCGGTGGGCACATCGTCGAATCGGCTTCTACGGTGGCCTGGTAGTTGAGTTGTGGATCGACGGCTGCCTCGCGGGCACCGGGCTGGTCCGCGACGGTTGACCGACGCTCTGCCGACAGCACCGTGGCCGCCGCCCAGCAGTGCGCAGGAAACCGTGCAGGGCCGTGTCAACCGTGCAGGAACGTGTCAGAAGAGATCCAGCAATTCCGCCAAGGATGCGATGGAAGGCACATCCGGCCGTGCACCCGCCCGTCGTGACAGAGTGACCGCCGTGGATCATCTCCAGCGGTACCGGCTCACCCTCACGAGCGACGACGCCATCCTCATGCAGGGAAGGTGGGGCGACCTCGAGGCCGCGCAGCAGAGATTCACCTCGTGGATCGGCAGCTACAGCGGCATACCCAACTCCCGGATCGTCCTCACCGACGAGGCTGACGACTCCCGCGTCGTGAGGAGCTGGCCGCCGGCCGACGACGCCCCGTGACGCACAAAAGCGGTCCGCCGCCCTGGAATCGGACGACGAGCCTCACGAGTCCGGCAACGGCGAGAACGACATCACCACCAGCCACTGCTGATTCTTCCCGGAGTGCTTGCGCCACACCTGAGGTCGGCTACCGCAGTCGAGAAGCGGCTTCACCCGATCCACTGGCAGACCCACCATCTGCGCGACGCGCTCCGCGTACCAGACGACCGAATCGACCCCCGGTGCCGGTCCCCCCGGCACCGCCGTATAGGGGCCTCCTCGTGTGTCAGCCTGCCGCCGCGTCCGAGGCGGCGGGCTCCGGCGCGAGGGCCGGGCCCGTCAGTCGGTGGACCGCGTCCTGCATGTGGTCGTCGAGCAGGGCGAGGAGCCGGGACTCGTCCTGGTCGCGGAGTGCCTCGATGAGGCCCGCGTGCTCCTCGACCAGGGCGTCGGGATCCGGGTGGTCCTCGGTGAGGGCCGACAGACACATCCGGGTCTCCACGAAGAGGGTCTGCGCGATCCGCTGCAGGCGCGGGCTGCCGGACTCCTCGACGAGGGCCTGGTGGAAGTCCATGTCGGCCGCGCTCAAGGCCGCGTAGTTGCGGCGGCGGGCCGCCGTCTGCATGGTGCGGTGGACCCTGGCGAGGCGGTCCGCCGTACGCTGCGGATTCCCCTGCAGTACGAGGCGGCAGGCGGCGGATTCCATGGCGGTGCGGGCGAGGTAGATGTCGCGGACATCGTGCTCGTCGAGCCGTGTCACGAAGACGCCGCGGTGCGGGGAGCTGATGGCGATGCCCTGCTGCACGAGGCGTTGCAGTGCCTCGCGCAGCGGTCCCCGGCTCACGCCGAGCTGGCCCGCCAGTTCGGCCTCGCCCAGCTGGGTGCCGGGGGCGAGGCTGCCGTCCATGATCGCTTCGGTCAGCTGGGCGGCGATGACGGTCGCCGCGGGCTCCCGCTTGACCGGTCGCAGGGGTTTCGCAGTGGCCATATTCAGTTCGTTTCCTCGGATCGGGGCGGCCGTCGGCTCACACGGCCGCGGGGGTGGGTGAATCAGGCTGTCGGGTCAGGCGGAAGAGCGAGCCGAGTCCCTCGCGCGGCTCCGTGTCGCCCGCGAGACGCAGCCCTTCCCAGGCGGTGACCTGGTTGGCCGTCAGGACCGGCTTGCCGACGGCCTCTTCGAGTTCGTCGAGCCAGGCGGCGCTGTGCAGCGCGGTGTCAGGGAGCAGGATCGCCTCGGCGTCCGGGTGGTCGTTGCTCCTGGCCAGCTCAAGTACCTGTTCGCGGCCCAGCGTACCGACCTCGGCGGCGGTGATGATGCCGCGGCCGGAAACCTGTACGACCTCGGCGCCGTGGTGCTCCAGGAACCGCACGAAGTAGCCGGCCACGTCGTCCGGGTAGGTCGCGGCGACGGCCAGGCGGCGCACGCCGAGCGCCTGCACGGCGTGAGCGAAGGCGAACGAGGTGGAGGAGGTGCGCTCCACGGGCAGACCTGCGGCCTCGGCGAGTTCGGCGACCTGCTTGCGGGCGCCCTCGGGGCCGAAGATGAAGCTGGCGCTGGTGCACGCCCAGATGACCACGTCCTGCGGCTGCGCGAGGAGCTCGCCGAGGGACGCCTTGAGGCGGTGCGTGGCACCCATCTCCAGGAGGTCGTCCACCCGGTGGGCGTCCGTGCCGATGTCCGTGTGGACGAGGGTCAGCCGGACGTCGCCGCCGATCAGCTGCTCCAGGCGCGGGTAGTCGTCCTCGGCGGAGTAGCCGGGGTAGAGGAACCCGACGCGGGCCGTCTTCTCGCTCATGCTTCAGTCGTCCTTTCGTGCCGGCAGTCTACTGCGGAAACGGCCGGTTGTAGATTGTTGACAGTCGGTCGGCTGTCGGTACGTGCGAAGAGTGTGCGCACCGGCGGCCTCGTGCGTGGAGGCCGCCGGTGCGGTCGAGTGTCAGCCGAGATCCAGGCCTGTCGCCGTCTCGTCCGTCGGCGTCGGAGCCGCGGGCTCGGGGGCGGCGTCGAGCGGCCCCCGCTCGACGGCGGCCGTCGCCGCGGGGGAGGGCCTCATGCTCGTCTTGCGGTACGGGGCCAGGGCGGCGCGGGCCGCGGGGTCGATCAGAGACTGGTAGTCGCCCGCCGGCCGCGCGCCCGCGTGGCGCAGCGCCGACCACATGGTGACCTGGTTGGCGGAGATCACCGGGATCCGCAGCTCGGCCTCCAGCTGCGGGATCACGTCGTATGTGGCCAGGTTGGTGCAGCTGATGAAGAGGCAGTCGGCGTCCGTGAGGTCCGCGGACCTGGCCAGCTCCACGACGTCCCGGTAGCCGACCTGCCAGATCTCTCCGGTCAGGCCCATGTACTCGCGGCCGACGACATCGATGTCCGCCTCGGCCAGGTAGTCCGCCAGGGCGTCCGTCAGTGACTGCGTGTACGGGGTGATCACGCTGACCCGGCGTGCCCCCAGCTCCTGCAGCGCCTCCAGCAGGGCGCCGGAGGTGGTGACAGAGGGCATGCCGCGGCCGGAGCCGCTCATGGAGGCGCACATGGCGCGCTCGTAGGCGATGCCGCCGACGAAGCTGCCGGAGGTGCAGGCGTACGCGAACGAGACCGGACGTACGGCATCGAGCGCGGTGACGGCGTGCTGGAGCGTCTCGTGCTCGCTGATCAGGCGCGCCATGTCCACGCTGACCTCGACCGGCACGTACGGGGTGCGGGTCAGGTGGAGGGAGATCTCCTCGGGGGTCCAGCGCCACAGTTCGCGGTCGAGCGCGAAGTCGAACGGGGCGACTACGCCGATGCCGCGCTGTGGTACCGGTCCGCCGAAGGTCGTGATGTCCAATGCAGAGCCCCTTCATGGCTGCACGCGTACGGGATGCGGTCCGTACGCCTGGGTGGACGTGGTGACAGGGTCGTACTGAAGGGCGGTAGGAGATGGCCGCCCGGCCCGCGGACGGTGCGGGTTTCAGTCGTCGGCCTCCGGGTAGCCGAGGTGGCTGTAGATTGTTGACAACGTAAAGACGCGCTGCTTAGCGTGTCAATCCCCATGGGGGAAAGGCTCGTTCCCCGAGGTGAGCGAGCGGGTGGACGGCGGTGGGAAAGAGGCTCCGGCCCCTTTGACACCCGGCTGCTTCCATGGTGCTTCTTCGTCCGTCGTCCTGCATGCCGTGTCCCTGATCTGCTGCCGATCACATGGGGACACACCGTCGTTCACCCGTATGACCGCCCGCATTTCCGTCCGCGACGACCGCGTCCGCACTCTGTCCCACCGACCGTCGCCGCAGTGCCGAGCGACCGAAGGACCGCCGTGACGAAGACCGAGAATTCCCCAGCCCCCCGTGTCCTGGTGCTTGCCGACCAGCGGCCGCCCGGCATGGACGACGTGACCGCCCACGCCGACCTCGTCTGCATCTCCGAGGAGCGGCTCGCCGCAGAACTGCCGCACGCCGACGCGCTGCTGGTCTGGGAATTCGGTACCGAGGCCCTGCCCGCCGCCTGGCCGGCGCAGGGCGGCCCGCGCTGGGTGCACACCGCCAGCGCCGGAGTGGACCGGCTGATGTTCCCCGCCCTGCGCGACTCCGACATCCTGCTGACCAACTCGCGGGGCGTCTTCGAGCAGCCCATCGCCGAGTACGTGGCCGGCCAGATCGTCGCCCTCGCCAAGGACTTCGCAGGGACGTACGACCGGCAGCGCGAGCGCGTCTGGCAGCACCGGGTCACCCAGCGGGTCTCGGGAACGCACGCGGTCGTGGTGGGCGGCGGACCCATCGGGCGGGCCGTCGTGCGCACTCTGAGGGCGCTCGGACTGCGGGTGGACCTGGTGGGGCGCACCCGCAGGGACGACGACCCCGAGGTCGGCACGGTGCACGCCTTCGACGAGCTCGACGCGCTGCTCGCGGGCGCCGACTGGGTGGTCTGCGCGGCGCCGCTGACGGACCGGACCGAGGACATGTTCGACGCGGCGGCGTTCGCGCGGATGAAGCGCGGCGCCCGGTTCCTGAACGTGGGGCGCGGACCGATCGTCGTCGAGAAGGACCTGCTGGCCGCCTTGGAGGAGGGGCAGCTGGGCGGCGCCGCCCTGGACGTGTTCCGGCAGGAGCCGCTGCCTGCCGACAGCCCGATGTGGGACGCGCCCAACCTGCTGGTGTCGCCGCACATGTCGGCCGACACCGACACCTGGCTGGAGGACCTCGCCGAGGTCTTCGCCGACAACTTCGCGCGCTGGCGCTCCGGCCGCCCGCTGCGCAATGTCGTGGACAAGAAACTGGGCTACGTACCGGTCGCGGCCGGTGCGCAGACCGCATCCGAGGAGGGCCCCCGATGACCAGCACGAGCACCTCGTCTCCCCAGGAGCCGTACGCGCTGACCGCCACCGAACTGCTCGCCGCGTACGAGAGCGGCGAGCTGTCCCCGGTGGAGGCCACCGTCTCCGTGCTCGACCGCATCGAGGCGGTCGACAGCAAGCTGAACGCCTTCTGCCTGGTCGACCGGGACGAGGCACTCGCCCAGGCGCGGGCGAGCGAGGAGCGGCGCGGCCGCGGCGAGCCGCTCGGCCTGCTCGACGGTGTGCCGACGTCCATCAAGGACCTGCTGTACACCAGGGGCCGCCCCACGCTGCGCGGTTCGCTGAGCATCTCGGCCGACCGCGCGTGGGACGAGGACGCGCCGTGCGTGGCGCGGATGCGTGAGCAGGGTGCGGTGTTCGTCGGCAAGACGACGACCCCGGAGTTCGGCTGGAAGGGCGTCACCGACAACCTGCTGACCGGTGTGACCCGCAACCCGTGGGACCCGTCGACCACGTCGGGCGGCTCGTCGGGCGGCAGCGCCGCCGCGGTCGCCGCGGGCATGGCGCCGCTCTCGGTGGGCACGGACGGCGGCGGCTCGGTGCGCATCCCGGCCGCGTTCTGCGGCATCTTCGGCATGAAGCCGACGTACGGGCGGATTCCGCTGTACCCGGCGAGCCCGTTCGGCACCCTCGCACACGCCGGGCCGATGACCCGCACTGTCGAGGACGCGGCGCTCCTGATGGACGTCGTCACGGGCTTCGACAGCCGCGACTGGTCGGCCCTCGATGCGCCGCGCGGCAGCTACCGCGCCGCCGTCGCCGAGGCGCTCGCCCAGGGCTCCCTGAGCGGGCTGCGGATCGCGTACGCGCCGACGATCGCGGGCGCCACCGTGGACCCGCAGGTTGCCGAGCGCGTCGCCGCTGTGGCCCGGCTCCTCGCCGAGCTCGGCGCCGACGTGGAGGAGGCCGACCCGGGCTTCGACGACCCGGTCGAGGCCTACCACACGCTGTGGTTCTCGGGCGCGGCCAAGGTCGTCGAGAACCTGCGCCCGGAGCAGTTCGCCCAGCTCGACGCGGGCCTCCAGGAGGTGTGCCGCGAGGGCGCCGCGAAGAGCGCGCTCGACTACCTGGGCGCGGTCGACACCCGGATGGCGCTCGGCGTGCAGATGGGCCGCTTCCACGAGACGTACGACCTGCTGCTGACGCCCGCCGTCCCGATCCCCGCGTTCGAGGCGGGCGTCGAGGTGCCGCCGGGCGGCGAGCACAAGCGCTGGACGGGCTGGACGCCGTTCACGTACCCGTTCAACCTGACGCAGCAGCCGGCCGCCTCGGTGCCCTGCGGCGTGACGGACGCGGGCCTGCCGGTGGGTGCCCAGCTGGTGGCGGCCCGGCACGGCGACGAGCTGGTGCTGCGCGCCTCGGCGGTCCTGCAGGCCGCGCTGCGGGAGGCGGACGTGGTGGACTTCGCGCCGGTCGGCTGACACGAGGCCGCACAAAGGGGGCGGGCCCGGGATCTCGTCCCCGGCCCGCCCCCTTTGTGTGCTGTCCAGCTGTGTCCGGCGCTGCGCCGTTGAAGCGCCGGGCACAGCACGTGGTGGTGCTGCGTGCGGCGCTGCGTCAGGCGCGCTTGAACAGCAGCGACTCGCCCAGCGCGCCCGCCCGCCACAGGTCCTGCGAGGCCTCGGCGAGGCGGTCCAGGCCCTCGACGACCGTGCCCCAGACGATGCCGGGGACCCAGCCCTGGTCGCCGTTGATCAGCAGGTTGTTGCGCTCGTAGAACAGGGCCAGGTCCACGACGATGTCGCGCTCGGCGTGCGCGGCCTTGGTGTCCTGCTGGCCGGCGGCGGCCTCGTAGCCGTACGAAGCCGTGCTCATCTGGGTGTTGGAGAAGGTGAAGTAGCACAGGTCACCCGGGATGGGGGTGATCGTGGGGTTCTCCAGCGGGGGCTCCTGCGGGGCGAAGGCCGGGACGAGGGTGTAGATCTCGTTGCGCGCGTACTTCGCGTGGTAGACGTCGCTGCCCAGCGGCAGGGCGTTCCAGATGGCCTCGCAGGTGATCGGGGCGCGGTCGTCGAGCAGCTTCGCGGTGGCGGTGACGCCGCGCTTGGGCAGGGAAACCTCGATGAAGCGGTCCATGAGTGGGGCGACTCCGGTCTGTTCGTTGCTCAGCAGGATGTGCGGGTGGGTCAGATGGTGCGTGGGGTGGCGTCAGCCGAGCGGCATGGCCAGGTAGCGGGTCTCCAGGAACTCGTCGAGGCCGATGCGGCCGCCCTCGCGGCCGAGGCCGGAGGCCTTGACGCCGCCGAACGGCGCGGCCGGGTTGGACACGACGCCCTTGTTGAGGCCGATCATGCCGGTGTCCAGCTTCTCGGAGATCCGGAAGGCGCGCTCCAGGTTCTCGGTGAACAGGTAGGAGACCAGGCCGTACTCGGTGTCGTTGGCCGCGGCGATCACCTCGTCCTCGTCGGTGAAGGTGAGGATCGGGGCCACGGGGCCGAAGATCTCCTGGCTCATCAGGGCCGACTCGGGGGAGACGCCGGTGAGGACCGTGGGGGCGTAGAAGTAGCCCTCGCCCTCGGCGCGCTCACCGCCGGTGACGACCTTCGCGCCGCGCTTGACGGCGTCGGCCACCAGCTCGTCGACCTTGCTGCGGCCTGCCTCGTCGATCAGCGGGCCGACGTCGACGCCGGTCTCGGTGCCGCGCCCCACGGTCAGCGCGCCCATGCGGGCGGCGAGGCGCTCGGCGAACTCGCCGGCGACGGACTCGTGCACGTACATGCGGTTGGCGGCGGTGCACGCCTCGCCGATGTTGCGCATCTTGGCGGCCATGGCGCCCTCGACGGCCTTGTCGAGGTCGGCGTCGGCGCAGACGACGAACGGCGCATTGCCGCCCAGCTCCAGGGAGACGCGCAGGACACGCTCGGCGCTCTGCTCGAGGAGGAGGCGGCCGACCTGCGTGGATCCGGTGAACGACAGCTTGCGGATGACGCCGCCGCGCAGCAGCGGCTCGACGACCTCACCGGGGCGGGAGGTGGTGAGCACGTTGAGGACACCCTCGGGCACGCCGGCCTCGACCATGATCTCGGCGAGCTTCAGCATCGTCAGCGGCGTCTGCTCGGCCGGCTTCACGATCATCGTGCAGCCGGCGGCGATGGCCGGGCCGATCTTGCGGGTGCCCATGGCCAGCGGGAAGTTCCACGGCGTGATGAGCAGCACCGGGCCGACCGGGCGCTTCATGACGACGAAGCGGTCCTTGCCGTCGGGGGAGGTCTGGTAGCCGCCCTCGACACGGACGGCCTCCTCGGCGAACCAGCGGAAGAACTCGGCGGCGTACGCCACTTCGCCGCGCGCCTCGGCCAGCGGCTTGCCCATCTCGAGCGTCATCAGGAGGGCGAGCTCCTCCTGGCGCTGCATCAGGAGCTCGTAGCCGCGGCGCAGGATCTCGCTGCGCTCGCGCGGAGCAGTGGCCGCCCACTTCTCCTGCGCGGCCCCGGCCGCCTCGGCGGCGGAGCGCGCGTCCTCGGCGCCGGCGTCGGCGACGGTGCGCAGCTCACGGGCGCGCGAGGGGTCCTCGACGCCGAACGTCGCACCGGAGGCCGCCGGGCGCCAGCTGCCGCCGATGAACAGCCCGTCGGGCACGGACGCGACGACAACCTCTTCCTCCTGCAGGCGCTGCTCCTGCTGTGTCTGCTGCTCGGTACCTGCGCTCACTTCGACTCCCGGCTCGATTTGTTGTGCTCCCGGCCAGACTCACTCGTGGACAGCCGTGGAATTGCATGCTTGCATGACTGTAGGTTGTTGACAATCCTACGAAGCAGCCTGATGTTGATCTCCGTAGATCCGCAGATCCGCGACGCGGTCCGCGGCGACCCACGATGGGTTTGCCCCGACCGCGATGCAGTCCGCGTCGGTCATCGAGCGAGGAGCCGTCCATGAGTGCCTTGTCCCCCGTCCTCAAGCAGGCCACCCCCGTCCTGGCAGAACGCGGCGAGGGCGTCTACCTCTACGACACGTCGGGGCGGGCCCATCTGGACTTCACCGCGGGCATCGGTGTGACGTCGACCGGCCACTGCCACCCCAAGGTCACCGCGGCCGCCCAGGAGCAGGTCGGCAAGCTGGTCCACGGCCAGTACACGACGGTGCTGCACCAGCCGCTGCTCACCCTCACCGAGCGCCTCGGCGAGGTGCTGCCCGGGGGCCTTGACTCGCTCTTCTTCGCCAACTCCGGCAGTGAGGGAGTCGAGGCGGCGATGCGCCTGGCCAAGCAAGCCACCGGCCGCCCCAACATCGTGGTCTTCCAGGGCTCGTTCCACGGCCGCACCCTCGGCGCCGCCTCCCTGACCACCTCCGCCGCCAAGGTCCGCTCCGGCTTCGGCCCGCTGATGCCGGGCGTGGCCGTCGCGCCCTTCCCGAACGCCTACTACTACGGCTGGGACGAGGAGACGGCGACCAAGTTCGCGCTGCGCGAGCTGGACCAGGTGCTCGCCACCGTCAGCGCGCCCGCGGACACGGCCGCGTTCATCATCGAGCCGGTGCTCGGCGACGGCGGCTTCGTGCCGGCCAACGCCGCGTTCCTGCAGGGGCTGCGCGAGCGGGCCGACCGCCACGGCATCCAGCTCATCTTCGACGAGGTGCAGGCCGGCTTCGGCCGCACCGGCAAGTTCTGGGGCCACGACCACTTCGGCGTCCGCCCCGACATCCTGGTCACCGCGAAGGGCCTGGCCAGCGGCTTCCCGCTGTCGGCGATCGCGGCCTCCGAGGCCCTCATGGCGAAGGCCTGGCCGGGCTCGCAGGGCGGCACCTACGGCGGCAACGCGGTGTCCTGCGCCGCCGCCATCGCCACCCTTGAGGTCATCAAGGAGGAGAAGCTCGTCGAGAACGCGGCGGAGCGCGGCGACCAGCTGATCACCGGCCTGCGCGAGGTCGCCGCCGCCCACCCGGCGAGCGAGGGCGTCGGCGGCATCGGCAACGTGCGCGGGCTCGGCCTGATGCTGGCCTCCGAGATCGTCGACGGCGAGGGCAACCCCGACGGCGCCACCGCGGCCAAGCTGCTCGCGGCCGCTGCCGAGCGCGGCCTGCTGCTGCTTCCCTGCGGCGCCCACGGCAACGTGGTCCGGATGCTGCCGGCGCTCGTCGTCAACGAGAACCAGATCGACGAGGCGCTGCGCCTGTGGGGCGAGACCGTCACGGCGGTCCTCGGCTGACTTCCCGGCAGGCCGCGGGGCGGTGCCCGTGCGACCGTGACACCCGCGGTGTCGCTGTGCCGTCCCGCTCCCGCCCACGCGCCCCGGCCGGCCCTGCCGAGCCGGGGCGCTGCCGCGTCCGGGACATACGCCCGGGCCCCGGTCCGGTTTCGCATACCGACGTTCCGTAAAAACCTTGAAGACCCGTACCCAAGGAGCCGCCATGTCCGCCCCCGCGCCCGCATCCGCCGCGCCGCGCCCCGATGTGCCCGACGAGGCGACGCTGCAGAAGCTGGAGCGTGCGCTGAGGGAGGCCGTGCCGAACGGGGAGGTGGCCTTCGGGCGCCTGCGCCGCGCCGAGTACGCGCAGGACGCCTCCGTCTACCGGCAAGTGCCGGCCGCCGTCGTACTGCCCGCCGACACCGACGAACTGGCCGCCGCCCTGGCCGCCTGCCACGTGCTGAACGTCGCGGTCACACTGCGCGGCGCCGGTACCTCGATCGCCGGACAGGCGGTCGGTGACGGCGTCGTCATCGACACCTCGCGGCACCTGAACCGCGTCCTGGAGGTCGACCCCGAGGCGCGCACCGCCAAGGTCGAGCCAGGGCTGATCCAGGCAGCGCTGCAGAAGGCGTGCAAGCCGCACGGCCTGCGCTTCGGCCCCGACCCCTCCACGCATGCCCGCTGCACCATCGGCGGCATGATCGGCAACAACGCCTGCGGCACCCACTCGGTGGCCTGGGGCCGTACCGCCGACAACATCGTCGAGCTGGAGGTCCTCACGTACGACGGCGTCCGCATGACGCTGCGCTCGCTCAGCGCCGAGGAGCTGCAGCAGGTCATCGACGAGGGAGGCCGCCGCGGCGAGATCCACGAGCAGCTGCGGAACCTGCGCGACAGCCATCTGGCCATGCTGCGCACCGAGTTCGGCCGCTTCCGCCGCCAGGTCTCCGGGTACAGCCTGGAACACCTGCTGCCGGAGAACGGCTTCGACCTGCCTGCCGCCATGGTCGGCACCGAGGGCACCTGCGCCGTGGTCGTCTCCGCGACCGTGAAGCTGGTGGAGATTCCCAAGCGCCGCACCCTCATCGCGCTCGGCTTCTCCGACCTGCCGTCGGCCGGTGACGCCGCCCAGCACGTCCTCAAGCACCAGCCCATCGCCTGCGAGGGCCTCGGCGGCGACCAGGTCGCCGCCTTGCGCCGCAACGTCCCCGACGCCCGCCCCGAGGACATGCTCCCCGAGGGCGCCGGCTGGTTGCTCTGCGAGTTCGGCCACTCCTCCGAGGCGTCTGACACTCCGGACCTCGAGGCCGAGCAGGCCCGCGCGGAGGCGCTCAAGGCGGACACCGGCGCGATCGACGTCCGCCTCGTCCAGGACCCGGCCGAGCAGGCCGCGCTGTGGCGCATCCGCGAGGACAGCTCCGGCCTGGCCACCCGCGCGCCCGACGGCTCGGAGGCGTGGCCCGGCTGGGAGGACTCCGCCGTGCCCGTCGAGAAGCTCGGCGACTACCTGCGCGACCTGGAGAATCTACTCCAGCGGCATGGTCTGCAGGGCACCCCGTACGGCCACTTCGGCGAGGGCTGCGTCCACATCCGCATCGACTTCGACCACGAGACACCCGAAGGCGTCCAGATCTTCCGGCAGTTCATGTCGGACGCCGCCGACCTGGTCGCGAGCCACGGCGGCACGCTGTCCGGCGAGCACGGCGACGGCCAGGCCCGCGCCGAGTTCCTGCCGCAGGTCTTCAGCGAGGAGGCCATGGACGCCTTCTGCGACTTCAAGGCGATCTGGGACCCGGGCAACCGCCTCAACCCCGGCATCCTCGTCCACCCCCGCCCGGCCGACGAGCGCCTGCGCATCAAGCCCGGCCACCGGCCCACCCTCCCGATGACCACCACCCTCGCGCTCGCCGAGGACGACGGCGACCTGTCCAAGGCGCTGCGCCGCTGCGTCGGTATCGCCAAGTGCCGTACGTCGTCGGGCGGCGTGATGTGCCCCAGCTACCGGGCCACCGGCGACGAGACGCACTCCACGCGCGGCCGTGCCCGCGTCCTGTACGAGATGGTGCAGGGCGAGGTCATCACCGACGGCTGGCAGTCCGAAGAAGTCGCCGACGCCCTCGACCTGTGCCTGTCCTGCAAGGGCTGCAAGAGCGACTGCCCGGTCGGCGTCGACATGGCCACGTACAAGGCCGAATTCCTGCACCACCACCACAAGGGCAGGATCCGCCCGCTCACGCACTACTCGCTCGGCCGGCTGCCGCTCTGGTCCCGGCTCGCCTCGTACGCACCGGGCGTGGTCAACGCGATCGGCGGCAACAAGGCCACCGCCGCGCTTTTGAAGAAGGCCGGCGGCATCGCGCCCGAGCGCCCCATCCCGCCCTTCGCGAAGCGCCGCTTCCGCACGTGGTTCCACCGCAGCCACAAGCCCGCCGTTCCCGGGAGCCGCGGGAAGGTCCTGCTCTGGCCCGACACGTTCACCGAGTTCATGTCGCCGCAGGTCGGACAGGCCGCGGTGGAGGTCCTGGAGTACGCCGGCTTCGAGGTCGTCCTGCCGCCCGACCGCCTGTGCTGCGGCCTGACCTGGCACACCACGGGTCAGCTCGACACGGCGAAGAAGGTCCTGGGCCGCACGCTCGACGCCGTCGACCCGTACCTCAAGCAGGGCATGCCGCTGATCGGCCTGGAGCCCAGCTGTACCTCGCTGTTCCGCACGGACGCCACCGAGATGTTCCCCGGCGACGAGCGAGCCGTGCGGCTCGCGAAGCAGACCATGACACTGGCCGAACTCCTCGACCAGAAGGCCCCGGACGTCGAGTTCGGGCGGCTCGGCGACAAAACGGTGACCGCGATGACCCAGACCCACTGCCACCAGCACGCCACCCTCGGCAGCAAGGCGGACGACCGGGTCCTGGCCCGCGCGGGTGTGGACTCCGGCCGCCTGGACTCCGGTTGCTGCGGCCTGGCCGGCAACTTCGGTTTCGAGAAAGGCCATTACGACGTCTCAGTGGCGGTCGGCGAACAGGTCCTGCTGCCCGCGCTGCGAGAGGCCCCTGAGGACACGGTGGTCCTGGCGGACGGCTACAGCTGCCGCACCCAGATCACCCAGCTCTCGGACCGCACCCCCCGCCACCTGGCAGAGCTGCTGCGTGACGCGTTGAGGTCCCGCCGCTCCGACTGAGGCACCAGCAGTAATGGGCCCCTTCAACCGTGAAGGGGCCCATTCCTCTGTTGGGGTGGCCGGGCATCGGCGCCCCCGCAAGGGGCACGGGAACGTTGCGCCCAGCCATGACAGACCCGCACCTGCCGACGAAGCACACATGCGCGACGGCGAGTTGCCGCACCCCGCCCGGGCCGGACACCGGACGTCACACGCCATACGTCAGATCCGCGCGGAGACATCCGCCCCGACCGCCCCCGGTCACCGCCGGCAGGGGCCTCCGCCCGCAACGACCGCCCCGCGGTCTCCGGCATCCGCACCAACGGCACCAGCGCAAGCGCAGCCGCCGCAGCCATGTAGTACCCCGGCACCAGATGATCCCCGGACGACGCGATCAACGCCGTGCCGCCTGGAACACACCCGTCCGACATCCGGGAAGCCGTCGACGCACGCAAGCCCCGCCTCCGCATAAAGCACCTGACAGGGGTGATGACGGCTCACCTCGCTCTCGACGCGTCATCCTCCGGTCCTTGATGCGGTGACGTACGTGTCAGTGCGCGCGTGTCCTGCGGGCCGGCTCACGCCTCACGTGCGACCGGGGCCGCCGCTGCCGAACGAGCCGCTCGACCCGGGGGTCCATCGCGGGACTTTCTGATTCGTGCTGCGCTTAGTGCCGAATTGGTGGAGCTCGTACGGCATGAGGCGCTCACTCTCGTCCTTGGCCAGTGGGAGCTCATCCGGCTCCCGCACTTCCCGGATCTCGTGGACCGCCCCGCCCTCGGGCAGATGAGGCTGCTCATCCGGCCTGGGCGGCCTGAGCTCTTCCCTGCGCACCCTCATGCCCACGCGGACCGCCCACACCAGCATTCCCGCGACGAAGAGGCCGCCGATGAAAGCGGCGACGGCGGCGACCACCGTATTCGCCGCGGCCATTTCGAAGTAAGCCGTGTTCATGATCGCCGAGCACCCCCTGCTCCTGATCCAGACCTGTTCTGTGTGGCGCGCCACGGCATCGGATCGCCTCGGGTCACACCAGGTGATGACGCTGGGTAATCGTCGCGAGAGGCACGTGCTGCGCGTACTCGTTCCTCGTGCAGGAGCAGCAGTTTCGGAGCACCCGGTCGGCCTGCTTCGCGGTAGAAGACGTTCAGGCCGTCCATTTCGACGGTGCCGTGCTTGATAGCCATGAGAGGGCTCCTAACTCTCGGGGCAGTGGCTCCTCACGATTGGCGTCGTGTACGAGAACACTCTTACCCTCCATCCACTGCAGCGCCGCCTGGTGCCGATTCCTGCGCCGCGTCTCGAGAGGCCGAAGGCGCGGCTCGCGAAGTCCGGCGGATCGTGAACGAAGCGGCGGCACGGAGCCTGTGCTCTCATCCGGCGGCCGCACCCGCCGAAGGGGCTGACGCCCGCCGACGGGACCACCGGCGAAGCTCGTCCGGGGGCTCCGGGGGCTCCGGGGGCTCCGGGGGCTCTGGGGTCCACGAGCGTGCCTGTGCGCGAAAGTCAGCTTCGGCCGTCGACGGTCACGTCTGAGCTCAAGCCGAAGTTGGAGAAGTCCCGCCCGACACGATTCACCGCGCTGGCGCGGATAGTGGGACAGCTCCAACCGACGTCGGCCACGACCTCTCCATCGATAACCGCGTTGAAATACAGGCTACGCCCCTTCCAGGGACACACGTAGGGCGTCTCGCTCTCGCTGAGGAGCTCTTGACTCACTGCGTTCGGAGAAAAGTAGACGTTTCCCTCGATGGTTTCGTCGACGGATGCCTCGGCAAGTACCTGGCCTCGGACGCAGGCAGTCCGACTTTCACAGGTCCAGAGTCCTAGAGGGCGCGGCCGAGCCTGCGGCACGCAGCGCCTTTAGACGCCTTTAGACGTCATCTCGCTAGGTAAGCAATTGGCAAAGAAAGGGTTTCGATTCTCCCGGTTCCGCATTGCGGGGGAACCTCAACCCTTTCGGGTCGGCGCAATCTGGTGAAGCCCACTGGCTCGGGTACCAACCGGACAACGAGGGAGCCTGATCATGGCCGATATTGACGTACTCGTAGTGGGCGCGGGCCCGGTGGGCCTGACGGCGGCGGCCGAGCTGCGGCGGCACGGCGTGGACTGCCGCATCGTCGAGCGGCTTGCCGTCCCGAATCCCTATGCCAAGGCCATCGGCGTCCTGCCCCGCACGCTGGAGGTGTGGGACGCCATGGGCCTGGTCCGCAGAGTTCTGGACGAGGCGGTGCCACACCTGGGGCAGCTGGTCTACATCGACGGCAAGCCTCGGCCCCGGGTCGAGCTCACTTTGCCGCCCGAGATCCCCTATCCCTTCGCCACGCTGCCCCAGTACGAGACCGAGCGGCTGCTCACCGAGCACCTTGGGGGTTTTGGCACGGAGGTGGAGCGGTCGACCGAGCTCCGCTCGCTGGAGATGCGCCCGCACGAGGTCGAAGCCGTTCTCGCGCACGGCGACGGCCGGATCGAGCGTCTGCACGCCCGCTACGTCGTGGGCTGCGACGGCGCGCACAGCCTGGTCCGCAAGGCGGCCGGGCTGACCTTCGATGGCGATGCCCTCCCCGAGCAGTACATGATCGGCGACGTCGAGGTCGACTGGGAACTGCCCGCCGGCTACAGCATGCGGTCCGTGAAACTGGACGCGAACGGTGAGGTGGACGACATGCTCGTCTGCATTCCGATGCCGGGCGTTCGGCGGTACTGGCTGTCGATGCTGCACCCCCACGCCCAAGCCGAGAGCGAAGACGGCTCGAGCACCCCGGACGGTGGCGTCCTGGGCCTGGGTGAGGGCCAGGGACTGGACCTCGACCAGATCCAGGCCGTGCTCGACCGGCTGTCCCCGGAGGTGACGACCGCCTCCATGCTGCGCTGGTCGTCCGCCTTCCGGACCAGCTACCGCCTGGTCGACCACTACCGGAACGGCCGCGTCTTCGTCGCCGGGGACGCCGCGCACATCCAGCCGCCGATCGGCGGGCAGGGTCTGAACACCGGCGTACAGGACGCCCACAACCTCGCCTGGAAACTGGCCCTGGCCGTCCGCGGTCTGGCCACGGACGATGTGCTCCAGAGCTATCACGCCGAACGTCACCCGATCGCGCAGGAAGTGGTCGACCGCACCGTCCGCCATGCCCGCAGCGTCCGCAAGGCCGGTGCCGGTCCCCTCAACAACGGCGCCGACACCGAGATGGCGCTGCGGCGCCAGGCCCAGTTGCTGGTCGCCTACCCGGACAGCCCACTGACCCAAGCGCAGGCGGCGGACCACACACCCGAGGCCGGTCCCGCACCCGGCGACCGGGCACCGGACTGCAGCGGCCTCCTGAGCGACCTCGCCACCTACCCGCGGCGGCTGTTCGACCTGTTGCGCACCCCGCGGCACGTGCTGCTGCTGTTCGCGGGCTCGGAGCACGCCTCGGGCGACGGCGCCGCCCGGCTCGAGGCCTGCGCCGCCGAGGCGCATCGCGCCGCCCACGGCCTTCTCGACGCCTATCTGGTCACCGCCGCAGAGGTACCGGAGGACGCCCGCCCGGTCGGCCTGCGCCCGCCGCGGGTGCGCGACGCGGCGGGCGAGTTCCGCGACGCCTATGCGCCGCGTGACGGCGAGGCCCTCCTGATCCGCCCGGACGGCTACCTCTCCGGACGCTTCCACCCGGCCGTACCGGAACGCCTGACGGCGCATCTGCGCCGAACCTTCGCCTGACTCCCGCTGCCGGGGGCGGAGCGCGGCCGGTGACGGGCCTACGGGCCCGCCCCCGAAGAGCGAGGGGCACCCGTCTACAGGCAGTGCGCCCCTCGACGGGTGTGGTCACATTGGAAGTCATCTCATTCGGGTGAGTCTGCGGTAGCAGATGAGGGTGCAGGCGATGCTGGTGAAGGCGAGGAAGTGGTCGGCTTTGCGTTCGTAGCGGCGGTGGAGGCGGCGGCAGGCGGCGAGCCAGGACGTTGGGTCGGCCGCACAATGGTGCGTTCGATGGTCCACCGGTGTCGTCCGAGTGCCGTTGCGGGGCGATGCGGCGCCGGATCCCTTGCTGGGATAACCATCGCCGCAGGTGGGTGTAGTCGTAGCCCTTGTCCGCGTGGAGTTTGCCGGGCCTGCGCCGCACGGGCTTCGCCGGGAGCGCATCGGCGGTATCCCCTTCACGAGCGGGATGAGGGCCTGGCTGTCGTGGACGCCGGCGCCCGAGATCCCGACGGACAGGGGCAGGCCCGCCGCGCTGTCCGTCGACGACGAGCTCACGACGGCAGAACTGATCGCGAAACGCGGTCAAACCTTTCGCATCGGTCATAGCGCCGACGCCAGTTCTCTGTCGGCCGTGCCTGGAGAGTTCGTCAACCCTGGGTGCGCTTACCTGCAGTAGACCGGGTGCGTGCTCGACCCGACTGGAACCCGGTCGTCAGCGTCTGCTCCAGCGGAGCCATCGGGCGACTTGTATCGGAAGACGTTATCGGGCCCGCTATCCGGGCTACACATGGCGTAGCCATAGCCAGGTCGGTGCAGGCCGTGCAGACGGCGTCGACCACGGTGGTAAGACATCGGTTTCTGGTGCTGCTAACGCTGTGAACGCGAAAAATGCCGTACAGGCGAGGGCTTGCTACAGGGAGGCGCCGGATGAAGGCGATTGTGGTGACGGACGAGGCCGCGGGAACGGCCGGAATGACGCTGGCAGAGCGGCCGGAGCCGGAGGCGGCGGGGAACGATGTCGTCGTTCAGGTTCATGCGTCGGGATTTACCCCGGGCGAGCTGTCGTGGCCCGGAACCTGGACCGATCGCCTCGGCCGTGACCGCACGCCGTCGATCCCCGGCCACGAGCTGGCCGGAGTGGTCAGCGCGCTCGGCTACGGCACGAGGGGGCTGTCGGTGGGACAGCGGGTGTTCGGGCTCACGGACTGGACCCGCGACGGCACCCTCGCGGAGTACGTGGCCGTCGAGGCGCGTAACCTCGCGCCGCTGCCGGGCGACGTCGACTTCACGGTAGGTGCGAGCCTGCCGATCTCGGGCCTGACCGCGTGGCAGGGCCTGTTCGTGCACGGCCGATTCCAGGTGGGACAGAGCGTCCTCGTGCATGGTGCGGCTGGTGGAGTCGGATCGATGGTGACGCAGCTCGCCCGTGAGGCGGGCGCCTATGTCATCGGTACCGGTCGTGCTGCCGATCGGCAGACGGCGCTCGACTTCGGCGCGCACGAGTTTGTCGACCTCGACGACGACGCCCTGTCAGATGCAAGCGGCGTCGATCTGGTTTTCGACGTTATCGGTGGAGACATCGGGAAGCGGTCCGCAGGCCTGGTTCGAGCCGGAGGAATGCTGGTGACCATCGCCGGCCCTCCCGAGGTCCACCCGGCGGACGGCCTGGCGGTCGATTTCGTCGTCGAGGCCGATCGCGCCCAACTGACTGAGGTCGTCCAGCGGGTCCGGGACGGACGGCTGCGGACAAACATCGCCAAAGTCGCGACCCTCGACGACGCCGTTGCCGCCTTCAACCCGACAGAGCGGATCAAGGGCAAGACCGTCATCCGCGTTCGTCCATAAGGACGCTGAGACAGCAGAGACCCCTGTTACGTCGTAACGGGGTAGGCGAGGACTGATACAGAGAGATATTCAAATGAAAGCGATCGTGGTGACGGATCAGGCCGCCGGAACGGCCGGGATGAGGCTGGTCGAGCGGCCTGAGCCGCAGGCGGCGAGGCTCGCCAGCCTCTCGGGCGCGAACTACGGCGATGTCGTCGTTGAAGTTCATGCGTCGGGATTCACCGGGAATGAGCTGGAGTGGCCCTCGACCTGGACCGATCGCCTCGGCCGTGACCGCACGCCGTCGATCCCCGGCCACGAGCTGGCCGGAGTGGTCAGCGCCCTCAGCTATGGCACAACCGGCCTGTCGGTGGGACAGCGGGTGTTCGGCCTCACGGACTGGACCCGCGACGGCACCCTCGCGGAGTACGCGGTCGTCGAGGCGCGTAACCTCGCGCCGCTGCCGGGCGACGTCGACTTCACGGTGGGCGCGGCCGTCGCGATGACGGGCCTGACCGCGTGGCAAGGTCTGTTCGAGCACGGCCGCCTTCAGGCCGGCCAGAGCGTCCTCGTGCACGGCGCGGCCGGCGCAGTCGGTTCGATGGCGACGCAACTCGCACGTGAGGCGGGCGCCTATGTCATCGGCACCGGACGCGCCGCCGGCCGGCAGACCGCACTCGACTTCGGCGCGCACGCGTTCGTCGACCTCGATAACGACGCCCTGAAAGACGTCGGCGGAGTCGACCTGGTCTTCGACGTCATCGGCGGCGACATCGGGAAGCGTTCTGCGGGTCTGGTTCGAGCTGGAGGAACGCTAGTGACGGTCGCCGGCCCGCCGGAGGCACGGCCCGCCGACGGCCTGGCGGTCGATTTCGTCGTCGTGTCCGATCGCGCCCAACTGACTGAGATTGTCCAGCGAGTGCGGGACGGACGAGTGCGGGCAAACATCGGCAAAGTGGCGACCCTCGACGACGCCGTTGCCGCCTTCAACCCGACAGAGCGGATCAAGGGCAAGACCGTCATCCGCGTTCGTCCATAAGGACGCGGAGACAGCAGAGACTCAACTTGATGCCCAGTAGTCCGGCGAACGCGGTGAAATCATCGGTGAGTTGAGGTCCGCCCGACCGCCTTGAGCCCGACGGCGCCCTCGTTGTCCCAGACCAGCACCCGCGGGACGGCACCGAGCTCGGTCAGCAGGCGCCAGTGCCCCGCGATCAGGTCGGCCGCCGACCGCGAAGCCAGCATGCGGGCACATATCCACCGCGAGTAGCCGGCCCACCATCACCAGCACCGGCGGATGCCCGCTCTGCCCGAAGCCGAGCTGCGTGCACGCCTCGACCGAACCCACCCCGGCCGCGAGCAGCCGCCAGTACTCAGCCTCGAGTTCCAGCCTGCGCTTCCGCACGCGCCTCGCCATCGACACACCCCTAATGATCAAGGAATGTTGCGACAAGCGTTACAACGCAGAGGGCGGCGAGGTCGAGGAACGCTGACGGCGGCTCAGCGGTGAGGGATGCCGCCCAGCGCCCAGGGTGGCCCCCTGGGAGTCCGGGGCCGATGGGGCGCGAAAGGGGCGGAAGCCCATGTTCTATGGCATCGGTCACAGAGCCCCGCGAATCAACCGGGACACTTAGTAGATGCGATGCGGCGGATACCTGACCATTTGTCCGTATTGGTCATAATTCGGATTCCGCCGTGCGTCCCCGGGATTCCGCAGAGCCGGCCCGCACGCCCGTTGCCCCGTGGCGTAACGCTTCTGACGCCGCGACAGCTTCCCCTCCCGCCGCCATGTGCGGACCGAAGACCCGCACACAGCCCTGGCGAGGTCCCGGGACCTACGAGGCGACGTAGTGGCGGGACCCCTTGTGCTCCCTGTCGAGCCGTTCTAAGAATGACGACCCACAGGACGTCGCCGCAGTTCGGAACCGGTGTTGACGCAGAGTCGACCACGCACCGGGCGCTCGGCGTCACCGAGCGAGTAGGAGCCCCCGTATGAAGCCGTCTCGAACATCCGCGAGGTTCCTCGGCCTCGCTCTCGGCCTGGGTCTGGCCTCCAGCGTGCTGGGCGCGGCGGTGCCGGCGAGCGCCCAGACGGCCGCCACCCCGTCCGCTGCCGCCGGTACCTCCGGGGCGCGGTACGCCGGGTCGGTTGAGAAGGCTGCGAACAACAAGGCGTTCTTCAAGGCCGTGCTCAAATCGGTCGCCGAAAAGCGCGCCGCCCAGCCGAACGCGCAGGCGGTGACGGTCTACTACAACGCCTCCCAGGCACCGAGCTTCCGTTCGGAGATATCGAGCGCGGCCTCGATCTGGAACAGCTCCCAGTCCAACGTCAAGCTCCAGGCGGCGTCGAGTGGTGCCGACTTCTCCTACCGCGAAGGCAACGACCCAAGCGGGTCTTACGCCTCCACCAACGGCCACGGAAACGGCTACATCTTCCTCGACTACTCCCAGAGCCGGCAGAACGACTCGGTCCGCGTCGCCGCCCACGAGACCGGGCACGTGCTGGGCCTGCCGGACGACTACAGCGGGCCGTGCAGTGAGCTGATGTCGGGCGGCGGCCCCGGCCCGTCCTGCACCAACCGCTACCCGAACGCCACCGAGCGCTCGCGTGTCGACCAGCTGTGGGCCACCGGACTCGCGCAGGCCCCGGACTCGGGCAGGACCTGGGCACGGTGACCCAGGCGCGCTGACCACCTGAACGCTGCACCGCCGGTACGGACCGTGGCGCCGGGCCGCGGTCCGTACGTGTGCTCGCCGGGCGGTGCACTGCACTCATCCGTGCCGCCCGCACTCATCCGTGCCGCCCGCGCACAGCCCGCAGTTCACGGCGGTGCTGGAAGCCATCCGGGGTTCCTCGTCCCGGGCTGCGCCGCCCCGGGGTCCGTCCGCAACGAATGGCTGTGACCTGCTGGAGTGTCGGCCCCGCGTGTCATTCTGGCCGCGGTCAGTCCGCGGTTCGAGGGGAGGCGGGGGCGGTGGGGGCTGCGTACTACCGGGCCGAGAGTGAGAGCGGCGACCGCATCGACGACCCGTCCGAGGACGCGCTGTTCATGCTGATCGGCGACCTCAACGACTCGGACAACACCTTCGTCGTCATCCAGTGGCGGCGTCCACGCCTGCCACGGAGTCGAAGGCGACAATGACGTCGAGTTCACTGTCCAACGAGTCGTCGTCCGGCCGATTGGTTGAGATGAAACCGGTCGTCACGGCACAGACGTGCTGGAGCCGCGCGCTGCAGGTCGACCGACCGCAGCACAGCGGGCTCGGATGAGAGATGTCCCCTCGAATCGTGCGCGGCGGCAGGAGATCTTTCGGGCGGACACGTCGAGGATCACGGAGCCATGGAAGACGGCGCCGGTCAGATTCACGGTCCGTAGACCACCAGAGGGCCGAAAAACGCGGCGTCGCATAAAACCTTCAGGCGGCTGGTCGGCACTCCCTGGGCTGTGCTGTCGTTGTGCGGGGGCTTTTCCAACTGCGTGGATAGCGGTGGGTGACCGCTCGAGATGCAGGGGGTGGCGGGGCCTGTTTCGCTGTTGTGGCCCGCTCTTCCCCCATCACCCAAGGAGTGATCATGAGCGCTGCAGGTGAGTCCGGTCGTGCCCAGCAGATGCGTGCGAAGGCTCAGGACCTGGAACAGGCCGCGGAACGTGCCACTGACCCGCAGGAGCGTCAGCGTCTGAAGGACAAGGCCCGCCAGCTCAAGGAGCAGAGCGAGCACGTAGGCGGTACGGGCAAGCAGGACATCGACCCGACGATGTAGCCCCGGCAGTTCCGAGCACAGACACCGGCCGGTGGCCGGCCTGCGTGGCTTTCCGGCACGCGAGAGGCCCCCGGCCGGTCACTGCTGTCTCCGCTCAGCCGACTGTCCGGGCCTCCGAGGCGGGTAACGTCCCGTTCATCGAATTTGCCCTGAATTATCTGCATGGAGCACTGTGGAGGCATGGGTGGTAAGGAGGGCCCCACGCTCATTGCGTCGGTGCAGCGAGCCTTCCGGTTGATGGAGGCTGTGGGTGCGCACGAAGGTGGCGTGCCGGCCAAGCAGCTCGCGCGCGAGACTGGGCTGGCTTTGGCCACGACCTACCATTTGCTGCGCACGATGGTGCACGAGGGTTACGTGCGCAAACTCGACGACGGCACGTTCGTCCTGGGGGAGAGGCTGGGCGCGCTGCATGGAGGAAGCCGCGATCAGGCAGCGCTCAGCAGGGTCCGTCCCACGCTCACGGAGCTGCGGGATGACCTGTCGGCCGCGGCCTATCTGACCTTCTATGAGGACGGCGAGATCCGGGTCGCGGAGATCGTGGACGGGCCGAAGGCGCCCCGTGTCGATCTGTGGGTCGGTTTCGAAGACGCAGGGCACGCCACGGCGCTCGGCAAGTGCGTTCTGCGCGAGCTGGACGGCGATGCCCGCGCCGACTACCTCTCCCGCCACACGCTGAACGATCTCACCCCTCGCACCATCACTCACCGTGCCGAACTGCTACGCCGTCTCGATGCCGCGCCCCATGGGACTGCCGTCACCGATATCGAGGAGTACTCCCTGGGTACCGCGTGCGTCGCAGTGCCCATCCGGCAAGGCGACACTCTTGGCGCGCTTGGTATCTCCCTGCGTGCAAACCGCACCGACCGTCTCGAAGGTGCTGTGCCGACGCTGCTCGCCATAGCGGAGCGGGTGTCGTGCAGACTCTCGCTCACCATCTGAAAACCGAGTCCTTGCGACTCCGCAGCCATGGCCCGTTTCATGGACTAGTCGGACAAACCGGTCATAGGGTGCAGAGGAGCGAGGACGTGTGGGATCAGGGCGTCGCAGGACCGAATGAGTCAGTCGATTACCACGTGACGAACGGCTGGACGGTCGTCGAGGCCAACGAAGACATCGACATTGTCTTCGCTCCCCTCGTGCAAGCCGCAGTGATCCGCAGGCTCGCCGAGGGTCACCGTCACTTTGTTCTCGATCTGCGCAGGAGCCCCTTCCTGGACTCCATGGGGCTCGGCATGATCGTCGCTGTCACCAAACACATCAAGGCCCGTCACGGATCGCTGCGGATTGCCTGCTCCGACGAGCGGCTCCTGCGTGTCTTCTTTCTCGGCGGTCTGCGTGACGTTTACTCGTTCCACGACTCCGTCGAGCAGGCCATCGCGCAGCCCCCCAGTGCGGAGGGGCTTGCCGGTTGGCCTGGCAGGCGCAACTGACGGACCGATATCGCAATAGGGCCGGCACGCGCTCGTGCCCGTCGGCCAGGCGCATGCACGCCGACGGGCCCGGCCACCGCACGACGCCCGGAGATTCCTTAGATGGGCCCAGCAGCTGCGTTACCAGACGTAATCGGCAGGGCACAGCGGGTCCGTGAGAGCGGGCCGAGCGGCATCGAACAGCCACCGATGTCTCCCAAGCACTGCGGGAGCTCGACCGGGCGCCCCCGCCGCAGCCGGAGCCACCGCCCCCGCCACTGTCGGACAACGCGCCCGACCCATCACGGCCAGGTGCCGCCAGCCCTTCCGCCGGCGGCAGACGGTGAAGCCCGAAAGCTTCCGCACGCGCCCACGCAGCCAGACTTGCCCTCGGCCGACCGTTCGTCTGTGGCGAGCCGGGAGAGCGGAGGTCGCCCTCGATCTCCATTCTGTTGTGGGCTCGCGCGGCCAGGGCAAGCGCTTGGGAAGTCGAAGGGGGAGCCGTCGTTTTGATCCGCCGTCCGGCGTGGGCGTGGCCTGGTGGTCCCCGCTGTACGGCAGGACGGTGTTATTACGCGTGGTCGGGCTGGTTGGGCGGCTGGTTGCCCTGGTTGCCCTGGTTGATGAGGGTGTCGAGCTGGGCGGCGAGGAGGGGGTGGGTGGCGGCCAGGTGGGGGCGGGACGTGGTGAGTGGGTGGATGAGGGCGGCGGGGTCGTCTTGGGCGAGGGCGGAGTCGAGCTGGCCGAGGACGGCACGGGAGGCCGGGGGGAGGTCGGTGAGGGCGGTGATCTGGCCGGCGAGGCGGCGCAGGGCTGCGGCGTTGTCGCGGGCCCAGGCGGTGTGGGTGCGGTCGGCGGCGCGGCGTTCGCGGGTGGCCTGGACGCGTTGTTCTCCGGTGGTTCCGGCGGGGCCAGGACGGTTGCGCAGGTAGCGGCGTTCGGCGGCCTGGCGGCTGGCTACGCCGAGGGGGTGCGCGAGGTCGGCCCAGCTTGCTCCCGCGTGGCGGGCGGTTTCGATCAGGCCGGTTTCCCATCCGGCGAGCTGCTCGCGGATCTGCCGGAGCAGCAGAAGGGATGCCAGGGCCTGGAGGGCCTCTGGTCCGTCTGCGCCGGGGTCGGCGGACCTGTTGTGCGCGTCGTGCACGGCGTGGTCGATGGCCTCCAGTGCCGCGGCGGCGGCCAGGAACGAGGTCGGGCTCCGGTCGTCGGGGCGGGAGGGGGGAGGCTGGCCGGCTGCTGTCACGGGAACTCCTTCGGGCCGTCATCCTTTCGACGACACGCTGTTTGTCATCCGATGGATGACATGTTACAACGGTGTCAGTGAAGCGCATTGGCGGGTACAGCCCGAACCTTCTGGAGGTGTTTCGCGATGTTGATGCGCACCGACCCTTTCCGTGAACTCGACCGCCTCGCCCAGCAGCTGACCGGCACCGGCACCTGGACGCGGCCGTCCGCGATGGCGATGGACGCCTACCGTGAGGGCGACGAGTACGTGGTGGCCTTCGACCTCCCCGGCGTCAGCGCGGAGGCGATCGACATCGACGTCGAGCGGAACATGCTGACGGTCAAGGCCGAGCGCCGGCCCGCGGCGAGGGCCGACAACGTGCAGATGGAACTGTCGGAGCGGCCGCTGGGCGTCTTCTCCCGCCAGATCGTGCTGGCCGACACCCTGGACACCGAGCACATCAAGGCCGACTACGACGCCGGGGTGCTGACCCTCCGCATCCCGATCGCCGAGCGCGCCAAGCCCCGCAAGATCTCGATCGGCGGGGAGTCCTCCCGCAAGGAGATCTCCGGCTGAGCCCGGCAATCCGGGCGGGCCAGCGGCGCAGGACGGGCACCTGATCTCCCCCTCCCGCCCGTCCTGCGCACCCCTCAGGCCAACAGAGGCGGTGGCGGACATGACCCTGCGATGGGAAGCGTTCCTCGACCAGGTCAAGGAACGCGGCGAGTACGAGAGCGCTGAGGAAGCGGAACGCGCGGCCCGCGTCGTCCTCGCGCTGCTCGGCGCCCACCTGGTCGGCGCCGTGCGTGCCGAACTGGCCGCACGCCTGCCGGAAACCTTCGCCCTGATCCTCCTCAACCCGCTGCAGAGCGCCGAACCGCTCTCACCCGAGCGGTTCGTGCGGGCCACGGCGGCCTGGATCGAGGGCGCCACCGAAGCGACCGCGGCCTGGGACGTCAGTGCCGTCCTGAGCACCGCCGCCGACGCGGCCGGCGACGAGCTCACGCAGCAGATCCTGCTCCAGCTGCCCGCCGGCTACGACCTGCTCTTCGGCCGCCCCCAGCCCACCTGACCACCTACTGACCCGGCCACTGGTGCCCGGATCCGCCGGGCACCCCCACCACGACCTCGGCTACGAGAAAGGACGGGCCGCGGAAGCCGTCCGCCTGGTCCCCTCCGAACTCGGGGAGCAGCTGACCGGCGACGAACGCGTCGAGCCGGCCGCCCGCCTGCCCTTCGAGGCCGCCCGCATCCTTACCCAACAGATCCCTGCAGCGCGGCCCCTCACGGGCTGGGCCTCCACCGACTGTCCCGACATCGCGCGGGCCCACGATCTCGCCCGCACCTTCCATGGCCTGCTCCAACACCGTCGCGGACACCAGCTGTTGACCTGGGTCCGCGCCGAGCGAGAGGCACCGCCCTCGATCCGCACCTTCGCGCGGGGCCTGCGCCTCCACCTGGACGCTGTCACCGCCGACCTCACTGAGCCCTTGAGCTAGGGCATCGTCGAAGGCAACGTCAACCGCATCAAGACGATCAAGCGGGCCATGTACGGCCGAGTCTCATTCCGTCTCCTGCGCACCCGCATCCTGCTGCGGGCGTGATCCGGGGATTCACGGAATCGCGGCCAGAACCCGCCACCGAACTGGCCCGCGCGGTCGCGGCCTGGCGGCAGGGCGGTATCGAAGGGCTCGCCGTTCTCGAGGAGCCGTGGGACCCGCCGGCCGGACGCTTCGACCGCGCCCGCCCGCTTCTCCTCGCCGCCGGCCTGCCGGCCTTCTGCCCTTGGCGCAACCTCCCCACCCACCCCGCGCCATCTCCAACTCCGCCTCGGCCGGGACGGGTTGTGGAACGGGTACGTGTCGGAACCGGGCCACGACGACTGGTGGCCCCGCGGCACCCCCGACCTCGATCCGGTCGGCGTCCCGACTGGCCTCGTCGCGTCGCCGGAGCGCTGACGGTATGCACGTATGTGGCGCGACGGGCAAGGCGGCGCGACCGGCAACGAGCGCCGCCTCTGTCACCCGATGTGCCATTACACTGCGCCGTGGCACCACAGGGCACACACAGCAACTGGCCGAAAGCGAACGGGGAGCGGCATGGCTACGGGGGGATGGGGGCCGGGAAACGGCCCGGGTCAGCCTGGCGGCAACGGACCGGGAGGCCAGGGCGGCTGGGGCGCTCCCTACGGACCACCGCAGGGCGGCCCGTACGGTCCGCCACCACCGAATCCGGGCCCGTACCCGAACCAGCCTCCGTACCCGAACCCGTACCCCTACGGCCCCCAGCCCACGAGGTCCGCCGCCCGGCGCCGCCGCGGCTGCCTGTCGTTCGGCGCTCCCTTCGGACTCGTCGGCGCGATCCTGCGCTCCGCGCACCGCGTTGCCAACAGGCTCTTCGTGCAGGAGGGCGACGGCCGGATCGAGGACCGCACCGTGGACCGCGTCCAGCTGGCCCGCACGGTGCTCGGTGCCGTCGCCACCATCGCCCTGATCCTCGCCTACAACGTGGATCCGAACCGCTGGGAGGACGCGGCGTACGGCGGTGCCGCCCAACTCATCCTCGCCCCGTTCGTGCTGATCATCGCCGCGCCCCTGGTCATCATCGGATTCATCTCCTACGCGCCCCCGCACCTGCGGCCGCATCTGCGCTCCCGGCTGCGCGCTCCGCTCAAGGCGGTCGGCTTGTACGTGCTGACGTTGGTCGTCATCGGCGGAATCCTCGTCCCGACGGCCCTGACCGTCGACGCCGACGACGGGAAGAGCTGGTGGGAGTACGTACTGGCCGTCGCCTCGCTGATCGTGATCGTGTGGGGTTTTCCCTTCTTCTTCATGGCGTCGCTGTACTCGGCCCGCAGTGCCTTCAACAGCGCCCAGGTCCACCCGATGCTGCCGCCCGTCCTCACCCTGACGCTGGTGTGGGTGTTCGCGGCCTTCAGCCTGATCGGCGACGGCATGCCGGGGGGCCCGCCCCTCGTCCAGTTCTGCTCCACGCTGGGCGGGCCACTGTCGGTGACCGCCGTCTCGCTGTGGGAACTGCGGCGAATGAAGACCCGTTTCGGCGTCACCCTGCGCGCCTGATCCGGCTTCGGCGGGCCCCGCTCCCAGGTGAAACGCGGACCTTTGGCGCAGGGGGTGTGAGGCTTCGCCGTGATCCGCGGGAGTCAGGTTCATCCGGCGGCGATAGTGCTCACCTGCTGGTGGCTACGGACCAAGCATTCCCCGGCTCCGTAGCTCCCATTAGGCGGATGACACGGAGCCAGGGAGTCCGGCGGCCCTCGTGTGTGCTGCCGGCGGGGTGCGATTCGTGCTGCCGGTCAAGGGAACGCGATGGTGCCGGCACGTATCCGGTTTTCGATATGCCGACGATATGGGCGGCCTCGTAGCCTCGGAGTATGCGTGTTCTGATCGTCGAGGACGAACCCTTTCTGGCAGAAGCCATCCGTGATGGCCTACGCCTGGAAGCGATCGCCTCCGACATCGCAGGTGACGGCGACACCGCTCTGGAGCTGCTGAGCATCAACGCCTACGACATCGCCGTCCTCGACCGTGACATTCCCGGACCCAGCGGCGATGAAGTCGCCAAGAGCATCGTCGCCTCCGGCAGCGGTATGCCGATCCTCATGCTCACCGCGGCCGACCGTCTCGACGACAAGGCCACCGGGTTCGAGCTCGGCGCCGATGACTACCTCACGAAACCTTTCGAGCTACGGGAGCTCGTGCTCAGGCTCAGAGCACTCAACCGCAGGCGTGCACACAACAGGCCGCCGGTGCGAGAGATGGCAGGTCTGCGCCTGGACCCGTTTCGCAGGGAGGTCCACCGGGACGGCCGCCACGTCGCGCTGACCAGGAAGCAGTTCGCCGTACTCGAAATCCTCGTCGCTGGTGAAGGCGGTGTCGTCAGTGCCGAAGAACTTCTGGAACGCGCATGGGACGAGAACGCCGACCCGTTCACCAACGCCGTGCGCATCACGGTCTCGGCGCTGCGCAAGCGTCTGGGCGAACCGTGGATCATCGCCACCGTGCCCGGAGTCGGGTACCGCATCGACACAGGGTCCGGTGCCGGACGTGAGGGAGGGGACCGTGGATAGGCAGACCGGGCTGAGCGTTCGCCTCAAACTCACCCTCAACTACACCGGATTCCTCATGCCGGCCGGTGTCCTGATGCTCATCGCCGGGTGGTTGTTCCTGACTCGTGTGAAGCACGTCGGGCTCGTCTTCCCGCCCGACTACCGCCTCTCGGTCGCGCGCGCCTTCGCTCTGATGGCGGCCGTCACGATGTTGTTCCTGCTGGTGTTCGGTTTCGCGGGAGGGCGGTTCCTCGCCGGCCGCATGCTCGCCCCGCTGAACCGCATCACGCACGCCGCCCGCTCGGCGCGGCTGAGCTGGCCATCGTCAAGACGATCACCTACGTACACGACGGAAACCTCACGATCATCCCGCGCCCTGCCGGCGGACTCCGTGTCGCCGTTGAACTGCCCACCCCAGCACCGCATATCGGCCAGACAAGCAACCCTTCCACGATTTCAGAGTTCGGGAATTTGATCAGTGACTGAAGCAACTCAAGCAAAGTCGGATGCGCGGCAGCAGGCCGACGCCGAGGAGCGCGCCGAGGCCCCGGACACGGCGGGGAACAGGCAGGACGGCGACGGCCGCCGGTATGCCGACTCCCATGCCTGGGGCGCGAGCATCCGCCGGGCGATCCGTATCGCCGCCCGGCCCGGGCCCTGGAAGCGCGGCCTGGTGCTCGCGGTGCTGGCACTGCTGCTCGGTCTGGTCATGCTGCTGCACGCGCAGATCCCGAACACCGGGGGCCTCGGCAGCCTGGTCGAAACCTTCCTGCCGTGGTTCGCCGTGTTCATCCCGCTACTGCTTACCGGGGCGCTGTGGCGCCGATCCGCCTCCGCGGTGGTTGCCCTGCTGCTGCCGGCCGTGGTGTGGCTGAACCTCTTCGGCGGGCTGTTCGGCGACAAGTCCCAGACGGGCAGCGACCTCACCGTGGCCAGCCACAACGTCGGCGCCGAGAATCCCGACCCGGCGAGCACCGCCCGCGACCTGGCTGCCTCCGGTGCGAACGTGCTGGCCCTGGTCGAGCTGTCCGCGCAGGACAAGGGCACATACGAGAAGGAGCTGGCGAAGACGTACCCGTACCACACGGTGCAGGGCACGGTCGGGCTGTGGAGCAAGCTGCCGTTGTCGGACACCCAGCCGGTCGACATCAAGCAGGATGTCGGCCCGCTCGGCGACAGCAAGCCGGCCGACGTCAAGCTCGTCGACAACCGGGCGCTGCGCACCACGGTGGCCACGGACCAGGGACCTCTCGCCGTGTACGTGGCCCACCTGGGGTCCGTACGGGTCATGCCCAGAGGGGGCTTCTGGACGGAAACGCGGGACAGGAACGCGCAGGCGCTCGGGGAGGCCATCGCCGCCGAGCAGAACGAACGGGTGGTGCTGCTCGGCGACCTGAACGCCACCACGGACGACCGCGCGCTCGACGGCATCACCTCGCAACTGCACTCGGTCCAGGAAGCGGCCGGAGACGGTTTCGGCTTCACCTGGCCGGCGAAGTTCCCGGTGGCGCGGATCGATCAGATCCTGGTCCGTGGTGTGGAGGCGAAGAGTTCGTCGGTGCTGCCGGCCACCGGCAGCGACCACCTGCCGGTGGTGGCCGGCATCAGCTGGTGAACACACCTCGCCGCGACCGGAGTTCCACCCGCGCCGATCGGCCAGTGTCCGCTGGGCGAGATCTGCGCCAACTCGACGCCGTTCGCGGCCGGTTTGGGCAGGTAGAACAGGGACGCGTTCTGCTCGCCCTACAGGAACATGCGCGGGAACGACAGCGAGAGGAATCGCGTCATCAGGTCGCCGTGGTCGGGCAGATCGACCATTGACTCGAAGATCGCGCGCACCGCACCCGGACTCCTTGTGGCGCAGGCCCGCCGCGTACAGGGCGCTGGAGAACTCCGCCGAGCGGCGGGCAGGCTCGATGAATGTGTCGGAGAACTGCTCGTCGTCCTCCGCCGTATGGGTGAAGACTGTCGGCATCGCGCAGGTTCGGGTAGTAGCCGCCGGTCAGCGTGCGCGGGCGGCACTCCGTGGGGGCGTCGGAGACGGTCGTTCCCTGCGGTACCCGGAATTCGACGACTGCGGCCGGGTCGCCGGAGCCCAGGTTGCCGAACCAGGCGGGGCCCCCGTTCTGGAACCGGACCTCGGCAGTGACCGTCTCGCCGGCGCTCCCCGTGACGTCGGTGCCGCGCACGGCGAAGTCGGCCGTGTTGTCGGCGAGTACCTCCTGCGCCACGTAGTTGTCGTCGCTGTCGATGTCGGTGACGCCGCCCGCCGGGTCCACGCTGAGATCGAGCCGCTCGTACAGCGCCTTGCCGTTGACGGCGACCACCAGTTGCTCGGGCAGCTCGACGCGGGCTCCCGGGGCGATCTCGTCGTCGAAGGTGCACGTGGCGTGCGTCATCGGCGCGTACTCGCCACCGCCCTCGTCCTTGCGGTACGTGCACTGCGGGTACGAGGTGACGAAGTCCAGGCCGTAGGAGGCGCTCATCTTCAGGGTGTAGCCGTGCGCCGTCTCGTTGCCCTCGTTGGTCACGCTGACCGGCCGCGGAAGGTTGGAGCCCGGCTGCACGCCCTCCGCCCTGCCGGGGTCGTTGAGCGCGAGGTCCGGGCCACCGTCACCGTGGTGCTGAAACCCTGCGGCGACTTCATCGTGCCGGACGGCTTGGTGGCCGTCGCCGAGTACGTGACGGTGCCCTGCGCGCCCTTCAGCGCGCCGGTGGCGGCCCGGATCCCCAGGTGCACGGCGTCGACGTTGGTCACCGGGATCTCGCCGTCGACCGTGCACACCGCGACGGTGCCCTCGGGCGTGCAGTTCGCCGGCCAGATGATGTCAGCCACTCCGGCGAGCCCGGAGACGTCGAGCGTCAACCGCCCGTCGGTGACCGAGACGTTGCTGTTGTCGTGGTAGAGCCCGAGGTCGAGCGAGCGGGCCGGGGCCTCGCCACCGTCGACGCCGAGCGGCACGTTCAGCTCGTACGGCGACTGGATCCACAGCGTGTCGGAGGCCGCTGCAGTCCCAGCTCCCAGACCGATCACGAACAGGCCCGCGACCGCGGTACCGCACGCTCCCAGCCGCAGGGCGCGGCCGACGGAGACTCCGTGCATTGCATCCCCCAAGGGTGTCGGGGAGCCGGACGCTCCAACTCCTCGACAAGCAGACGATCTTGAAGAGGACAAGGTTGTACCGCTGTTGATCACGGCCGGGTCGATCGGCGACGACCGCGGTGGCCGCCCGCCCTCAACCCGCAGGACTGGCCGGGCAGGGACTGTCCGTCGTCCGGCTCGGGTTCGGCGGGTGAGAAGACGCTGTAGGAGCAGTACGACGGCTGCCGGACAAACCGCGGAACGGGCCGAGGATGTTGATGCCGATCCCGAATTCTGGCTCTGCTCGGAGTTCCTGACGTGAAACGACTCGGTGCCAGCTGGGGCGGCCAGGATCGAATGTCATACGGACCGGCTCAGGAACCGTTCCCCCAGATCTCGCGTGTCCTCCTTTGTTGCCGACTGTTGCTGAGGGGGACTGGATGCGAGTTCGGGTGCTGGTGAGCGTGGCGGTATCGACTTGCGTGGCGCTGGCGGCGTGCGCGTGTGGTCCGGAGAAGCCGGAAGAAGACACGTCCACGGCCGCGAAGCCGTCGCAGTCGTCCGAATCGGGGCGGCCCGAAGAACCGTCGGCCACGCCGTCCGCGTCCCCTCGGACCGAGAAGCCGTCGGCCGAGCCGACCGGGGACCAGCCCGCTCCCAGGACGAAGGAGGGCGCGATCCAGCGGTACGAGCAGTACCTCCATGCTGTGGGCCGTGAGGACATCAACACGGTCTGTGAAGTGGCCGGGCCCGCCGCGAAGCAGGCAGAGGACCAGGGGTTCGGCCCGTGCACGTCGACGTTCGTCGTCACGTTCCAGATGATCTCGCCTGCGCAGAAGAAGGCCCTGCGAACCGCGACGGTCGACCCGCAGCGCGTCGCTGTGCTGGCTCCCGACAAGGTCGAGATCCCGACCGAAGCGATCAGGGCCTCCGTCACCTTCTCCGAGCGCGAGCTCGGCAGCAGCACCCTGGAGTACCTCAAGAGCAATTGGTACATCACCGACTGAAACCCGATCCGCCGTCCGCAGAGCCGCATGGCGGACGGCTGGCTGATCCCCAGTCCCTACGGGGTGGAGCAGGTTGGCGAGCGTGCTCTTCCCAGAGCCGGGCAGCCCGGCGACTTACCACGACGACTGGGCGTTCCTGCGGCACAGCGCCTCGCACGGCCCACGGCACGATGCCCTCGGCCACGGGCTGCAGGTGGGCGTCGGCAGAAGACCGCAGTGGCACGGGCGCTCACCGGCCCAAAGCCTCGCGGGTGACCACGGTGACCTTCCGGCCTGCAGGGATCGACACCACGGCGTTGCCCTCGTCGTCCACGGTGAGCGCGACGTCGCCGACGACGGCGCGGCGTACGACGCCATCGTCCTTGACCGGCGCCGCGCACCGATGATCACAGACGTGTCGAGGTACTGGATGGGGCGCGCCATGCCCCGCACCCCCCCACGGCTTGCCCGGATTGGGCACACCGATCAGCACAGACCAGCGGGGCGAGGGAACGCCCGTGAAGGTCACCCGGCCGGTGTCGTCCCGGTGCGCCGGACCGGTCAGGTCGAAGACGCTGACCACGGCGTTGTCGACCAGATCGGACTTCTGCCCCGCCAGCTGTGGGCCGACCGGGTTCTCGACGAAGCTCGCGAGACGGCAGACCCGATTTGTCTCGTCCGGCTCTTCGGCATCCACCCAGGGTCGCCGTGAAGTACGTGCATGCGGCGACAAGGCACTGCCTCGAATCCGCTGACCGGGCGACAACCACCGCACGCACCACCACAAGTGGCAGACGGGCGTGAGTAGTTGAGGTACGGGAAACTACGGCCGGGCCGCGACCGGGGCCGCTTCGGCAACGGGGGCGTCACGCAGGCCGAGCCGCAGGTGCTCGACGTGGAAGAGAGCCTGTTCCAGCAGCTCGGCGACGTGGTTGTCGTAGAGGGCGTAGACGATGGAGCGGCCCCGGCGCTCTCCGGTGACGAGTCCGAGATTGCGCAGCAGGCGGAGCTGGTGAGAGCAGGCGGAGGCTTCCATGCCTACAGCCTCGGCGAGGTCACCGACCGCGCAGGGGCCTTCCTGGAGGCGGGCCAGGATGTACAGCCGCGAAGGGGTGGCCAGGGCCTGGAGGGTGGCGGCGACGTCGGTGGCCCCCGCCGCGTCCAGACGCTCGCGGGAGGTGGCGTGGTTCTTGTCGTCGGCTCCATGACCCATACCGCCCATCCTACCGGTCACATGTGAAGACCTGTTCAGATGTTCCTGTATGGTGTGCGTGTCGCCGTCTTCCGCCCTGAAGGGGTTGTTTTGTCATGCCCTCCGACCTGATCCAGCGGCCTGAACGGGCAGCTCCGGCTGCCCCGCGTACGGCGCCGAGGCGGCGTACGCGGGTGTTCGCCCTGGCCGAGGCGCGCTGGGCTGCCGCGGCGCTGGCGCTGTTCCTGATCGCGCTGCCGCTCCAGCTGACCGGCGCACCCGCCTGGTCGTGGGGCCCTGTATACGCCGCCGCCTACGTAACCGGGGGGTGGGAGCCGGCCTGGGCGGGGCTCACGGCGCTGCGGGAGAAGAGCTTGGATGTGGACCTGCTGATGATCGTGGCCGCGATCGGCGCGGCCTCGATCGGGCAGGTGATGGACGGCGCGCTGCTGATCGTCATCTTCGCCACCTCCGGCGCGCTGGAGGCGCTGGCCACCGCCCGCACCCAGGACGCGGTGCGCGGCCTGCTCGACCTCGCGCCGACCGTCGCTACCCGCCTGGCCGACAACGGGAGCGAGGCGACGGTCCCGACCGAGGATCTAGTGGTCGGGGACACCGTCCTGGTCCGCCCTGGTGAGCGGGTCGGTGCGGACGGTCGCGTCCTTGACGGGGCCAGTGAGGTGGACCAGGCCACCATCACCGGTGAGCCGCTGCCGGTCGTGAAGGAGGCCGGGGACGAGGTCTTTGCCGGCACCCTGAACGGCACTGGTGCCCTGCGGGTCAAGGTGGAGCGGGATGCCTCGGACTCGGTGATCGCCCGGATCGTGGCGATGGTCGAGGAGGCCTCCGAGACCAAGGCGCCCACACAACTGTTCATCGAGAAGGTCGAGCAGCGGTACAGCCTGGGCATGGTCTTCGCGACCCTGGCGGTCTTCCTGGTTCCCCTCGCGCTCGGTGCGGACCTGACCGCCTCGCTGCTGAGGGCGATGACCTTCATGATCGTGGCCTCGCCGTGCGCGGTGGTCCTGGCGACGATGCCGCCGCTGCTGTCGGCGATCGCCAACGCCGGACGCCATGGCGTCCTGGTGAAGTCCGCCGTGGTGATGGAGCGTCTCGGGCAGGTCGATGCGGTCGCCCTGGACAAGACCGGCACACTGACTGAGGGCACCCCTCGCGTCACCGACATCCGCCCTCTGCCCGGCTCCGGACTGGCCGAGGACGCCCTGCTGGCGCTGGCGGCCGCCGCCGAGCACCCCAGCGAACACCCCCTGGCCCGTGCCGTCGCCGACGCGGCGCGCACCCGCGGTGTGGCCATCGCCGCCATGCGGGACTTCACCTCCACGCCCGGCGTCGGCGTCAGCGCCACCATCGACGGCCACACGGTCACGGTCGGCGCCCCCGCTCGTCTCCTCGATGGCAACAACGACACCGCGGCGGTTATCGCCGCCGAGGCCGCGGCCGACCTGGAGGACGGTGGCCGCACGGCCGTCCTGGTCCTACTCGACAAGGTCCCGGTAGGGGTGCTGGGCATCGCCGACCGGCTGCGTCCCGACGCCGCCATGACCGTCGCCGACCTGACCGACCTGACCGGCAGCACCCCGATGCTGGTGACGGGCGACAACCCCCGCGCCGCCGCCCGTCTGGCCGCCGAGGTCGGCATCACCGGCGACGAGGTCCACGCCGGTTTCCTGCCCCAGGACAAGGTCGAAGCCGTACGGCGCCTGGAGGCCCGTGGCCGCAAAGTGCTGGTTCTCGGCGACGGCGTCAACGACGCCCCCGCTTTGGCCGCCGCCCACATCGGCATCGCCATGGGCCGCGCCGGCTCCGACCTCGCCCTGGAAACGGCCGACGCCGTCATCGTCCGCGACGAACTCGCCACCGTCCCCAAGGTCATCGCCCTCTCGCGGGCGGCCCGCCGCCTGGTGGTGCAGAACCTGGTCATCGCCGGGGTGTTCATCTCCGGCCTCGTCATCTGGGACCTGGTGGGCAGCCTCCCGCTGCCGCTCGGTGTCCTCGGCCACGAGGGCTCGACCGTCATCGTCGGCCTCAACGGGCTGCGTCTGCTGCGCGACATCGCCTGGAACCGCGCCGCGCAGGATATGCGGTGAGCCGCCGTACCAAGAAGGCCGCCCCCGCTTCTGGGGCGGCCCGGCCCACCGTCACCGTCTGCCGCGGCTGCTGCTGCGGCACCCCGGCCAAGGTGCCGCGCCTGGACCACGAAGCCCAGCTCACCGACCTGCGCACCCAGCTGGCCGGAGTCGCGATGGTCCGGCGCACAGACTGCCTGGATGCGTGCGAGCGCGCCAACGTCATCGTCATCCAGCCCTCCGCCGAAGGCCGCAAGGCCGGCGGACGCCCGGTCTGGCTCGGGCAGGTCAACGACCCCGGCGCCGCAGCAGACATCACCGCCTGGGTCCGAAACGGCGGCCCTGGCCTCGCCGAGCCGCCCGACATCCTCGATCTCTACACGTTCAGGCCGTCCCGGCGCGTCCGCCACGAACTCGGAGACTGACCGGCCGCTGACGGGCACTACGCGATATCACCGCCTGCCCACGCACGATCGGCGACGTCGCCGAAGTCGCTCCAAGCTTCATCGCGAGTACCTCCTCCGGTACGGCTCAAGCGGGAAGTTCCGTGACGCCGAGGGCGAAGTTCCAGCCCCCCACCCCGTGGCGTGCGAGGCCCATGGTGAGCACACCCGCTCCTTCCAGCCAGTGCGCCATCTCCAGGCCGCCGGCGTCCATCGGGCGCATCCCGAGGCTCTTGATGAACGTCTCCACGATCGCCTTGGCCTGCGCATCATCGCCGGCTATGAAGACGTCGGGCCGGCCCTGCTCCAGGACATGACGGAAGACGGTGTTGAATCCCTTCACCACGCTGGCACTGGCCGGGGCCACCTTGGCGGCTTCCTGCGCGATCGAGGTGACCCCGCGGTGGGCCAGACCGTCGGCCGTGGCATTGAAGGGGTTGCTGATCTCAATGATGACCTTGCCCGCGAGGGCGTCTCCGTAGTGGGCGACAACCGGAACGACACTGTCGGACAACAGGGCCACGATGACGATGTCGCCGGCCGGGACGGCACCCCACTCTCCCGTCGTGGCGCCGCCGCCGAGAGCCTTGGCCAGGTCAGCGGCCTTGGCGTGATCGCGGCCCATGACCTCGACGGTGTTGCCGCCGGCCACCGCCAGCGCGGCGATCGTACGGGCCATGTTCCCGGTGCCGATGATGCTGATGCTGCTCATGAGGTGTGCTCTCTTCCTTGTTCTCGAACTTTCGCTTTGTCTCGTTGGTGCCGAGCCACCCAACGGGGTGAGCCGCGGAGCTCGGCGCCGGCGGAGAAGGCGGGGGGTCCGGCCGGATACCGGCATCCGGCCGGACCCCCGGCTGACATTCCGCCGGTAGGTCGGGATGCGTGAACCTGTCCCTCGATGACCTGCTCCAAGGAGGTCAGGTCACACACATGCGACGAGGGCATCCGTGATCCTTACGCCCCGTTCGTGCGCAGTTCCCAGGGCTGCATGCCGAGCACGTTCGCAAGGTGTCCCTGCATCGCGACGGCGGACGGCAGCGGACGCCACCACATGGTCACCTCGGCGATCTTGCCGTCCGCGTCGATCAGGGTGTAGTCCATTCCGTTGACCACGGTGTCCTCGATCTGCAGCCGGAAGAATGCGGCGTGGTGGGTCTCGCCGCTGAGGGCAGTACGTGAGGTCGGCCGCCAGCCTTTTGACGGTCTGTATGGCTTCCACGACGGCCTCGCGGCCGACGAGCGGCTCATCGCCGAGCGGGCTGTTCAGCACCACGTTCTCGGCGAACAAACGGGTAAGGGTTTCTTTGTCTGCGCCGCTGTGCATGCAGTCGACGAAGGACTCCCAGACAGCACGGTGCCGGGCGAACGTGGTCATAGCTACTCCCATATCCGCATTCGAGGCCAGTTCCTCGGCCCGTGGCGACTGCGTTCTCGCGGGTGTGTGTGCGTATACAGGTGTGTTCGTTCAGATCACCGTGGTGCCGCCGTCGGTGGTCAGTTCCAGTCCGTTCACGTAGCTTGAGTCGTCCGAGGCGAGGAACAGCGCGACCGTGGCGATCTCTTCGGGGCGGCCCATCTTGCCTCGCGGGATCAGGGACTCGAACTGCTTCTTGGTCTCCTCGTCGAACAGCTCCTCCTGCTTGGCCGTGGCGACCTGGCCGGGGGTGAGCACGTTCACCCGGATCCGCCGGTCCCTGAGCTCGTTCAGCCACACACGGGCCCACGCCTGCTGCACGGCCTTGCTCCCGGCATACACACTCCACCCGGGGAAGCCCCTCAGCGAAGCGTTCGACCCGGTCATGAAGATCGAGCCACCGTCGTTGAGCAGCGGCAGCGCCTTCTGCACCGTGAACAACGTGCCGCGTGCGTTCAGCCAGAACGCACGGTGGAACTGCTCCTCGGTGATTTCACCGAGCTTGCCTTGCTCCCCCATCCCGGCACTCGCCCACAGCACGTCGATCGCGCCCTTCTCCCGCCTGACCGTCTCGTACAAACGGTCCAGGTCGGCTAGGTCGGCCGCGTCACCCTGCACGGCGGTCACGTTCCGGCCGATCACCTTCACCGCCTCATCCAGCGCCTCCTGCCGCCGGCCGGTGATGAAGACATGTGCCCCCTCCTCAACGAACAGCTTCGCGCCGGCCAGCGCCATGCCGGTCGACCCGCCCGTGATCACCGCTACCTTGCCATCGAGCTTTCCCACAACCACTCACTCCTTAGTACACCGAGCTGTGTACATAACGTATCCGGCGACCGGTGGGAGTGCAAGCTATGTACACCGAGCGGTACCGAATTGAGGTATGGTGCAGGCATGACGAAGTTGGAGAAGGGCCCCCAAGGCCGGCGCCGCGGCAGGGGCGCGCGCGAGCGCATCCTCAGTGCGTCACAGCAGCTGTTTCGCGCTCAGGGCATCAACCGCACCGGCATGGACCAACTCTGCGCAGTGGCCCAGGTCTCGAAGCGCACGGCCTACCAGCACTTCACCGGCAAGGACGTGCTGGTCGCCGAATACCTGCGCCGGTTCGATCCCGGCCTCATGGCCGCGGTGTTCGACCGCACCGACCTCACACCGCGCGAACGACTCCTCGCCGCCTTCGAGATGCCCACGTCCGGCCCAGGCGAGCTCACGCCCCTGTGCCCCTACATCGCGGCGACCGTCGAAATCCACGACCCCCAACACCCCGCGTCCGAATTCGCACGCGAGTACAAGCTCGCCATCGCCGCGCGGCTCGCCGAAACGGCCCGCGAAGCTGGCGCCACCGACCCCGAACAGCTCGGCGAACAACTGGCGCTGCTCCTCGATGGCGCCTCGGCCCGCACCCGAGTCCTCAATGCCGAGTCCTTCCCCACCGCCGCCGCCATCGCCGCCGTCCTCATCGACAACGCCCTCCCCGTGACGGGCCGGGAGCAGGAAAACGTCAAGGCAACGGTCCGGCCCCGCCAGGGTGGAGATTCCCTCGGGCTACCCGACCGACGTAAGGGTGTAGTGATTCGTCCCGCACTGAGGCGACCTCGGCGAGATCAGGTGTAGTCCGGCTGTGGCCTGCGCCTGATCCGCACGGGGGCGAGACGGTAACCAAGTGGGTGTGGGGTCCTCAGGAGAAGAGCTCTCGCCAAAAGCGGCCACCTTTGCCGCAACGCATTCAGCCGGACGCAGGGGACGCGAACACCCACCGCGACACATCGCGTCTGGTTCTCAGCGGCGGCGGGGCAGCGCGGTGACGGCTCGGGCGTCGTGGAGGATCAGGGGTGGACGCTGGCCGGCGTGTCCGTCGTGATCGCGCGGCGCTTCCATGTCTGCTTCGGTGCGGCGCAGACCTGGCGCATCCTGCGCCAGAAGGGCTTCACGGTGCAGGTCCTGGTGCGGCGCGCTGCCGAACGCGACGAGGACGCCGTGGCCGCCTGGATCAAGGAGACCTGGCCGCGGGTGGAAAGAGGGTGAGGGACCAGGACGCGTGGCTGTGCTTCGCGGATGAGTCGGGCCAGGTGCTCCGGCCGCCGAAGGATGCGGCTGTCGTGGGCCGCGCTATGCCCGAAGGGAGCATGAGGTATCCCGATGGCGGCGGGTTGACGGCTGAGGAACGGGCTCGGCGCGAGCAAGTCCGTCTGGCAGCCGCTGACCTGATCGAGTCCGGGGCCAGTGACCGGGAGTGGCCTGGGCGGCGCTGCCACGAGTTCTGCAGCGGATACGATGAATTGTGGGTGCGGTGATCTCGCACAGAGATGGTCCGCGGGATGCCGAATCGGAGAGGCGGCGAGGGCCATGGATCTGCGGCAGATGGAGGTTGTCGTCGCGGTCGCCGAGGAAGGCGGGTTCACGGCGGCGGCGCAGCGGCTGCACGTCGTGCAGTCCGCGGTGTCTACAACGGTCCGTTCGCTGGAAAAGGAGCTGGGCAGCAAGCTGTTCGAGCGCACCACGCACCGGGTGACGCTGACCGCGGCCGGTGAGGCGTTCGTACCGGCGGCACGTACGACGCTGCGGGCTGCCGAGCAGGCCCGGGCCGCAGTCGATGGTGTGAGGGGGCAGCTTCGGGGGCGCGTCACGGTCGGCACGATGCAGGGTGTCTGGGCCGGACTCCACCGTGCTCTGGCGAGTTTGCGGGCGGAGCACCCGGGCGTGGTGGTCAACCTCCGGCAGGCGGCGGTGGCCGATATTCGGCAGGCGCTGCGTGAGGGCACGGTGGATCTGGCCGTTGTCGCATTCGATCGGCAGCAGCAACGGGGTTTGGTGACCCGGCTGTTGTCACGCGAGGAGATGGTGTTGCTGGCCTCGCCCGAGCGGGCTTTCGCCGATGACTCCCTGGTGACGTTCGCGGAAGTCGCCCGTCTGCCCTTCGTGGATTTCACACCAGGCTGGGCGATCCGTTACGCAGTGGACCGGGCCTTCCGTGCGGCTCTCGTCGAGCGCAGTCACACCTTTGAGGTGAACGACATTGTCGCTGCGTCCGAACTCGTTCGGCACGATCTGGGTGTGTGCATCATGCCGGAGTCGATTGCCGCACGGTTCCCCGATCTGGCCGCGCGCCGGTTCGCCCAGCACGCGCCTGGCTGGAAGGTCATGGTGGCGCGGCCCCAGGGGGAAGTGCCTCCGGCGGTTGCGGCATTGCTGCGGCATATCACGTAGGGCAGCGTTTCCTGGATACGTCGCCCGCTTCAGCCGGGAGGGGTGTCTTCCTGGGCTGAAGCGGGTGCGTCGGGGTCAGCGTGTGGTTCGGGCTTGTGCCCGGCGTTCCGTGGTCCAGTAGAGCAGGGCCAGGACAGGCAGGGCGGCTCCGAGGATGGTGAGCGCGCTCCAGCCTCCGGCGTGGTAGACGATCGAGCCGAGCTGGGAGCCGGCGGCGCCGCCGAGGAAGAAGATGGCGATGAACGCGCTGTTGAGGCGTGCGCGTGCGCTCGGATCGAGCTGGTAGATGGTGTGCTGGCCGAGGATGAGGGTGGTCTGCACCGCCATGTCGATCAAGATGGCGGCCAGGGCGATCAGGATGATGCTGTGCTGGCCGAAGCCCGCGAGGGCGAAGGCCACCGCTGCGACGGCGAAGGCGACACCGGTCATGGGGCGAACGAGCTTGCGGTCCGCCCAGTGGCCCGCGGCAGGCGCGATAGCGGCGCCGGCCGCGCCGACGAGCGCGAAGATGCCGACGCCCACCGGGGAGTAGTGGAAGTAGGGGCCGGTCAGCACGAAGGAGACGGTGGTCCAGAAGGCACTGAAGACGCCGAACATTGCTGCCTGGTAGAGGCCACGGCGCAGCAGCGCGGGGTGTGTGCGCACCAGCTGGACGGTGGAGCGCAGCACGTGGTGGTACGGGATGGTGGTGGTCGGGGCGTGACGCGGCAGGGCCTTGCGCAAGACCACCGCGAGCACGGCCATCAGGACGGCGGAGCCGAGGAATACGACGCGCCAGCCGGCGAGTTCGGAGACCAGACTGCTCAGCGTGCGGGAGAGCAGGATGCCGGTGAGCAGACCGCTCATCACCCGGCCGACGACGCGGCCCCGGGCATGGTCGGGCGCGAGGCTCGCGGCGAAGGGCACCAAGATCTGGGCGACGACCGAGGTGGCGCCGCTGACCAGCGAGGCGATCAGCAGCATCGGGAAGCTGGTGGCAAGGCCTGCCGCCACGAGGGCAAGGGTCGTGACCGTCAGCAGGGCAGTGACGAGGTTCCGCTTCTCCAGCCGGTCGCCGAGCGGCACCAGGAAGAGCATGCCCACCACGTAGCCGACCTGGGTGAGGGTGATCAGTGCGCCGGCGGTGGCCGTGCTGGTGTGGAACACGGTGCTCAGCGAGGACAGTAGAGGCTGGGCGTAGTACAGGTTGGCGACGGTCATACCGGAGGCGACGGCCAAGAGCGCGATCAGCCATCCGGGTACGCCGTGCGGGGCCTTCGCGGTGGTCAGTCGGTGTGGGACCTGGAGCTGAGTGGATTCGGACACGGACACCTTCTCGGGTACAGCCGCGGATGCGGCCCGGGCAGAACGCTGTCGGTGTCTGCGCAGCCTCCTTGCTGCTCAGACAGTCACTCCAGCGTCTGGCTCACGGCATTGCTTCCCCCAACAAGGAGATGATTCATGATGACGGTTATCTCGATTGTTGATGTCAGAAAGCTGTGGCGTTGGGAGGCTCCGTTCACGACCCGGGCGGGAGCGGAGTTGCGAGGACGGCGCGCAAGGTGTGGCTGAACCACGCGAACAATCCTGCACAGTGAGCCTGAACTTCGTCACGTGCGCAGGCCAACTGGCGGACGTGTCAGCCAACTTGGCCGTTGGCGTCATTGCTGCGGGCTCTGTACAGGCTGGTGCGTGTGGATGTGACGGGGTGTCTTGGGTGTGACCTTCTGTCCGGGCGCCGGGAGTTGCCCGGGGGCGGCGTGACTGGTTGCCAGGGTGGTCTTTGGCGGGGGTGCCTCGCCGGGAGGTCGACCACCATGACCGTCCAGTTCGGTGCGTGCCGGTCACACCGGTCCTGGGGCAGGTCAGGGAAGCGGTCGCCGATGGACTTGGGCATCATGCAGACGCACAGGTCGTTGCGGATCAGTTCGGCAGCGGCGCCGATGCCGCTCAGCTCGAAGGTTGTGCTGGGTCGACACCCGCGGCCCGGAAGGCCCGGTCGACCGCGTGGCGGATGGCCCAGCCGGATGTGAAGTCCACCAGGGGCAACTGGGCGATGTAGGCGAGCCGGACCTGGCCGTTCGGGGTCCGCAACAGTTGGAACGTCGCGGCGCGTGGCGGCTTCTTCGCGGCCGCCGCCGCGCCGTCCACCTGGTACACCGACTTCCGGGCCGACATTCTGACCATCGACGTACCGGCCCTGATTCTGCATGGTACGGGCGACCGGATCCTGCCCGTCGAGGGAACTGCGCGACCGTTCCACAAGGCGCTCCCGTCCGCCGACTACGTGGAGATCGAGGGCGCCCCGCACGGACTGCTGTGGACCCACGCGGACGAGGTCAACACCGCGCTCCTCGCCTTCCTGGGGAAGTGATCCCGGCATAGGCCGGCCGAAAGGCCTACGGGTCAAAGCTGCTGTCGGGATCTCTGGGACGGGGATCCCGACAGCAGCTCGCACGTGATCGAGGACCCCTGAGGCGAGCGGCGCCGACTCTTCGAGAGGCGCCAGGCCCCGCGGCTTACTGGAGTTGGGACGCGAGGAGAGGAATGCGTCGCCCTGGAGCCCGGCACTCACACACCAAGGCAATACCTTCGACAGCAGCAGCCGCGAAGCCCGCTTGCGGCGACGGGTCCCGCCCTCTCGCTGACGGCGTAATGCGACCTGAGCGCTCACCGCCCCGCTGTGACCGCCTGACCTGCGGACATACCCTATGCGTTCCCCATCAGAAGAGACGTTCCGAGGGGTAGTTGAGACGACGCCCTGACCTGTCGCTTCGCAATTGTCCGTAAGGCCCTGCTCGGTGGACGTGGTGCAGGAGGCAGCGCACGGATACTTGTGAACGACATGAGCCAGTACGTAAGGAGACGGCTTGTCCCGCACCCATCCCCGCAAGTTCTCACGTTCTGAGACCACACGGGCCGAGGCATTCAGTGACGGCGTGTTCGCCATCGCCGTCACGCTGCTCGTCCTCAATCTCGCCGACCCTCCGCACAAACCGGGCGGCCTTGGCCAGGCTCTGTTGGCTCAGTGGCCTGCCTATCTCGGCTACCTGGCGTCCTTCGGCTACGTCGCGGTGATCTGGCTCAACCATCACCAGGCCTTCGTACGCATCAGGACCATGGATCGCGGGTTGCATGCCGCCAACCTGTTTCTGCTGCTCACCACGGGGTTGTTGTCCTTTCCGACCGCGGTGGTGGCAGACGCGCTGCAGGCAGATCCCATGGGCATGGACGCGCGGATGGCCGTCGCCCTGTACGCCGGCATCGCCGCGGCGATGTGCCTGAGCTGGGTGGCCTTCTACCAACAGATCTCCCGTCGGCCCGAGCTGCTGGACCCTGATGTGGAGGACACGTACGTGCGGCACGGTCGGCTTCGATCCTGGGCCGGTACCCTCGCCTACACCCTGGCCGGGCTTCTTGGGGCGCTCGTCGCACCGCTGCTGGCGGTCGCCGTGTTCGTCCTGCTCCCCGTCTTCTACTTCGTCACCAGCGAGGGTCTGCCTGGTGGGACGGTTCCGCTTGATGCCGGACATCGGGCCGACGAGACAGGTCGTGACGGTGCGGTCTGACGGGCGCTGTGACGTCGTTGGGTGCGTGAGTGTCTGATGGCGCCGTCGGGGTGTGGTGGGCTTGCGCGGCGCCGCCCACCCGCGGAGCGTCCGGCGGCGGCCTCGGCGCGGAGGCTTTGCAGGAGGATGTCGAGCAGGTTGTCGTCGGCGTCGACAGCCCGCCACACGTCGTGCCCGTTGATCTTCACGGAGACCTCGTCCAAGTGCCACTTGTCCCCGGGCCCGGGCCGGGGGCGACTGCGGCGCAGTCCGTTCGCCTAGGTCTGGCTGAACTTGGCGGACCTTCGCGGCCTCCTGGTCGGCGAAGCGGTGCCAGACGGCCTGGGTCTGGTCGCCCACATCGCCGCCTGCGTGGCGCCGGCCTACGGCCGGGTGGTGGTCCATCCACCAGAACGGCGACACCTTGGACTTCGGGAGGATGTCGAACCCTGGCGTCGTGGTCGTCGAGCGGTACCGGGAACTCCTGGTCGACGACTTCGCGCAGGTCGCGCAGGCCACCGCTGCGACGGTCGCGGAGTTCACCCGGGACGGTTCCAGGGCCTGGGAGCTGCGCGAGATGATCCACGGGTTCGACAGCAATCCGGTGGGCTTCAACCTGGTAGACGTCGAGTGCGGCGAGTGCCACGGGGCTGTCGACGTAGGCCGGCCTGATCTCGACCTCGCTGCCGACGTCCACTGGGTCGAAGAATGCCACCATCCGGTCGACATCGTTGTCGTCGTGGAGCGGTGCCTCGGGACGGTGCTTGGACCAGCCGTGCTCGTCGGCGTGCTGGGCCGCCTCCATCTGGAGCCGGGCGCTGTCGCGCCGCACGATCTCCGCGAGGTGGGCTGTGGGGGTACTCATCAGGATGGGGCCGCGGAAGCCGTGGCGGACGAGGCGGGGCAGGTAGCCGCAGCGGTCGAGACGGGCGTGGGTGACGACCACGGCGTGGATGTCGGAGGCGCTGCAGGGCAGCTTCTCCCAGTTGCGGCGGCGCAGATCGGCGAAACCCTGGAAGAGGCCGCAGTCGACGCGGATCCTCGCGTGATCGATCTCGACCAGGAACTTGCTGCCGGTGACGGTACGCACTCCACCCAGGAACCGCAGTAGAGCGGGGCGGGAGGAAGAGGCCGATGTGGACTCAGCTGACCCTGACATGGCGGTGGCCCTCATTCCGGCACGGCGGATTCCACCGTCCCATGGGGCACGGCTCTCGGGATGGGCCCGGCCGGCCCAGGCGGGCGACCGTCGGGCCCATGCGCGTCGGGCTGCAGGAAGTCAGGCTGGCTGTGACCCGTGCTGGACGGGGCGAAGGAGACCCTGCCGGACGTGGAGAACAGGAAGGGAAGGGCGACGTCATGAAGGCACTCGTCTTCCACGGCCCAGGGCAGACGTCCTGGCAGGACGTTCCGGACCCGGGTATCGAGGATGGCGCGGACGCGGTGGTCCGCATGGACGCCGTCACCATCTGCGGCACTGACCTGCACATTGTCAAGGGCGATGTGCCCGAGGTGACCCGGGGCCGAGTCCTGGGGCATGACGCGGTCGGAACGGTTGTCGAGACTGGTGACGACGTGCGTAGCGTCCGTCCCGGCGACCGGGTCCTGATTTCCTGCATTTCCTCGTGCGGCCGCTGCTGGTTCTGCCGTGAAGGGCACTACGGCCAGTGCCGGGGAGGCGGGGGCTGGATGCTGGGCCACACTGTCGACGGCACCCAGGCGGAATACGTCCGGGTGCCCTTCGCCGATCTGTCCGGGTATCTGCTGCCCGCTGCCGTCGACGGCTACGACGCGGTCCTCCTTGCCGACATCTTTCCCACGTCGTACGAGGTGGGTGTCCTGAACGGGAAAGTGCGGCCCGGAGACACCGTTGGCGTGGTGGGTGCAGGTCCTATCGGACTGGCCGCTGTCGCCACCGCTCAGCTGTACCGCCCCGGCCGGATCATCGCGATCGACCTCGCCGATTCCCGGCTGGCCGCGGCTCGTTCCCTTGGCGCGGACGCGTCAGCGAGCGCGGACGACGAGCCCGAACGTCTCGTCGAGGACCTGACGGACGGGCTCGGCGCCGATGTCGTCATGGAGGCCGTCGGTGTGCCGGAAGCCTTCGAGATGTGCACGCGCATGGTGCGTCCTGGCGGCCGCGTCGCCAACATCGGTGTCCACGGCAAGCCGGCCACCCTCCACCTCGAGGATCTGTGGATCAAGGACGGCACCCTCACCACCGGACTCGTCGACACCTACTCGACTCCGATGCTGATGAAGATGATGGCGGCCAAACGACTTCCGGCCACCTCGCTGATCACCCACCGCTTCGAACTCGGACAAATGGAGGAGACGTACGACGTCTTCTCCCGCGTCGCCGAAACCGGAGCCCGCGAAGTGGCGTTGGGCGGTCCCCAGCACACCACCGTGACCCTGCCGAACGAGGGGATCTGAACACCATGCCCAGCACGACACCCAAACCGGTCCGTGCCACTGCCCACGAAGCCGGACACACCGACCTGGGCCGACGGATCGCGGCCCGGCGCGAGGAACTCGGACTCACCCGCGAGCAGGTCGGCAACCGCTGTGGAGTGGACGCCAGCTACATCGCATATCTGGAGGAGCGGGCCGCTGCACCGGGCAGCGGATCACTGGTACGTATCGCCGACGCCCTAGGAACCACCGTCGCCGAACTGTCCGGAGCGACCACCGAGCAACCGCCCGGTCAGGGGGCAGCTCAGCGCGACTCCGAGCTCGTCGCGCTGAGCGAGGCGGAGTGCCGTCATCTGCTGTCAACGCATGGCATTGGCCGCGTGGCGGTGTTCACCCGTGACGGCCCCGTCATCTTTCCGGTCAACTACGTTGTCTCCGGGAGCGAGATCGCGTTCCGTACCTCGTGGGAATCGCTGCTGGCCGGTGCGGCCGGCGCCCGCGTGGCCTTCGAGGTCGACCACATCGACGATGCGATGGAACAGGGCTGGAGCGTTCTTGCCGTCGGTGAGGCCGCCGGCGTCACCGACGGCGAGGTGATCCGGCGGCTGGACGCGGCAGCGCGTTCCCTGCCCTGGGCGGGCGCCGACCGCAAGTATTGGATGTCGGTCATTCCCGTCCAGATCACCGGCCGCCGCGTGGTGCATCGGTGAGTCCGATGCGGGCCGTAGTCTTCGATACCGACGGGGTCCTGCTCGACTCGGCGGTGCTGAACGCGAAGGCCTGGAAAGCCGCCTTCGACGGTTGCCTCGACGCGTGGGCTTCGCACGGCGCGAAGCCAGCGGCCCTTCGACGCCGATCGTGAATACCGTGAACTGGTCGACGGCAAGCCCCGTTTCGACGGCGCGCTCGCCATCCTGACGGCCCGCGAGCTGGACCTCGCCTGGGGCGCACCCGATGACCAGCCGGGCTTCGACACGGCAGCGCGCGTCGGAGTTGGTCCTGCTGGTCGACGGGCACTGGCTTGGCGGAGGCAAGTGGTTGTCGCGGCGGCTGGCTGCCGCCGACCCCGGGCTGCACCGCGCGTTGACCGAGGCCGCCGCGCAGGCGGTCGCCGGGGACACAAGCGCCTTCGCCGCGGCCGTCACGGAGGTGCTGGACCGAGCCGGCGGCCCGTTGTGGGACGGGTACGCCATCCGATGAGTCGAGGGTGTTGCGCCCGGTAGGTACTGGTGAGCCCGAACCGAAGGGAATCTCATCGCGAGTGTCATCGTCATCGAGCTCATCACCCTGGACGGGATCGTGTCCGGCCCGGATGATCATCTGCTGCCGCCGCCGAGCGGGCCCGGGCTGTGCGCCACGGGTGGCGGCTTGTTGTCCAGGTGTCTGCCGAGGCAGGGCTGATCGGTAGGGCCGCAGGCAGCGAAGAAGGGGTGGGTCCGATGGGTCTGGTCAGCAGGCAGCAGATGGGTGCGGACGTCGACTTCTACGCGTTGTGGCTGGAGGATGCGGACGACACGAGTGAACGGGATGAGCCGGAGGATGGCGCCCCGTTCGTCGCCGCATGCGGCCAGCGGGTCTATCTGCAAAGCGGCGGACACACCCACACCCCGGCCTTGTCGGTGGAGGTGTGGGATGACCAGCCGCCTGCGGACGGCGGGGTGTGGGAGGCCCAGGGCGAGGCGGGCATGGATGTCCCCGCCGGCCAGGTCAGGGTGTGGACCTACGGGGGCCCTGCGAGGACACGATTGAGCTCGGTCAGGCGGGTCGGCGCTGGCATGTACGGGTGTACGTGAGCGGTCGCGAGCGGGTCCGTGAACTGGCCGAGCAGGAAGTCCCGGTCCACGCCCCGCGAACGGCAGAAGTCTGGCGTTCGCGGCGGCCCTGGGAAAGACACTGGACGCGCAGGTCCACCCCCGCCACACCCTCGTCCTTTACACTTTCGCCGTCACATAGCGTGAGGAATGATGTGAGAAGAGTGATTGAAGTGCTGCGTAGTCCGCGGCGCCCCCTCGTGCTCGGCGCGGTGCTGGCCGTCGCGCTCGCCGCACAGTCAGCTCTGCTCGTCGCCCAGCAAGTGCAGATCGACGACCTGCGGATGCAGCCCGTCGACGACCAGGCGAGCGTTGAGCCTGGCCCTTCAGGGCCGTCCGGTCCCCCCGGCCCCTCGGGTCCCGCTGGCCCTATCGGCCCGGCAGGCCATGACGGCACGGACGGGAAGGACGGCAAGGACGGCACAAACGGGAAGGACGGCACGAGCGGGAAGGACGGGAAGGATGCTGTCGTTCCGCCGGCGCCGGCTCCAAGTTAGAGTCTCGGCGCCGCACTGGCCGGCTCCTCCGGGGTGCACTGGAGGGTATTCCGCCCTTGCACGGGGCCGGATAGGGCAGTCGGAGTTGTGGACGGCGCCCGGACGAGGTGCAGCGCCGCCGAGAGTGCCGGACGCGCCGTTGGCGCGGCGCGGGATCGTCAACCGGCCGTCGGGGGTCGTACCCGGTCCGTCGCGTTCATCGCGGTTGTGGCCTGAAAGCAGACGTCGAAGCCCGTGACACATCTCGGGCTTCTCCGCCCGCCGGAAGGGACGCCCGAAGTAGGTGAACATGGTTCCGCACACCGCCTGCGATGCGCCCGTGACGTGCTTCAGCTCCTCCCTGCAGTGATCGGCAGAAGCGGAGTGTCCGGTCGCCCCGGGAAGGACGCTCGCCGTAGAGATCCGCTTTGCCTCGCCCTTGCCTTTTGCTCCTTGTCATCGCATAACGTGAGGAATGATGTGGGAAGTATGAAAGAGGCGTGGCGTAGCCCGCGACGCCGCCTTGCACTCGGCGCAGCGCTGACCGTCATGCTCGTCGCGCAAGCAGCTGTGCTCGTCGCCCACCAGCAGCAGCTCGACGAACTCCAATCACGGCGCATCGCCCTCCAGGGGAACAGCATCCGGCAGGGTCTGCCCGGCCCGCCTGGCCCCTCCGGCCCCTCCGGCCCGGCTGGCCCCACCGGCCCGACAGGCGTGCCGGGGCGGCATGGGTATGACGGCCATCACGGCAAACCGGGGCGCGACGGAAGGACAGGAAGACATGGCAGGAACGGGGTGGTTATCTACCTCAGGCCGTGCCGCCATTCGGCCGCCTGTACCCGCTGCTCTTCAAAGCTGTCACCGGTCGTTACGCGTCCCTTTCATCAGCCGCCTAGGTCAGCCCGAGGTCCGCGAGCTGCTGGAGTTTGTCGTCGGTGAGTTTGTCCCGCCGGCTCTTGGTGTTGGTTAGCCACACTCCGACTCAAATACCTTTCTCCGGGTGTTCGGCACCGCGCCCGGCCGGCGACCGGCTTGAAGTCGAGCATCTGCTGGTACCCGCCCTCGCAGTGGTACTGCTGGTACTGCGTGCCGTCGGCGGTGGACAGGTTGGGGTCGTCCAGGCACTGACCGCTGTGCTGGGCCAACGCGACCGTGGAGACGGTGGTGTTGGACGGTGGCAGCAGGGTGACGGTGTAGCCGTCAGCGGCATCCGTCCACGGCACGCTCACGGACGCCGAGTTGCCGCTGACGGTCAGGGTCTGGTCGGAGACCGTCACCGGACCCGTCACCGCGCCGCCGCCGTTGTTCGGTATGCGCTGGACTATCGCGCGCACCCGGCTGTTCTCCACCACCGAGGTGGTGTCGAGGCGGTTGAGGTTGACGGTGACGTCGCCGTTGTTGCCGTTGTTGCCGTTGTTGCCGAGAAGGATCTTCGCGTTGCGCGCGGTGTTGTCCTTGGTCGCCAGCCCGTCGGTGTTCGTACCGGGCGTGAGGTTCACGATGTTGCCGGTCTGGGAGCCGTAGTAGCGCTACACAAACCACTCGCCGAGCGGCAAGTACTGGCCGGAGCTGTTCTTGGTGAGCAGGTTGGCTGCGTAGTCGTGCAGGTTGGGGCCCCCTCCCCAGTTGGTGCGCATCCCGTCGGCGCCGGCCCGTTCCAGGCGGCAGATGAACCAGCCGCCGCCACCGGGGTTCTGCTGCTCGCGCCCGGCGTACTCGTTGATCTGGTACGGGCGGCTGTTGGTCAGGCCCGCGGCGGCGAGGGTCGAGTTGGCGCTGCTGACGGCCTGGACGGGGTCGTGTGGTGTGGCATGCCAGCTGTAGATGTCGGGGGCGACGTTGTTGGCCTTGATGTGGTTCAGGTAGGTGGTCCACCAGGTGTTGGAGGAGTTGGGCTGGGTGGCCACGCTGGGGCCGACGATGAGCTGCCTGGGGAGGTTGGCCCGCACGGCGGCGTGGAACCGCGACCAACATCTGCAGGTACTGGCTCTGGGGCCGGTCCCAGAAGCCGTTGAGGTCCGGCTCGTTCCACAGGTCCGGGGGAGGATTGCCGGGGATGGAGCGTCCCCGGGGCTGTGGGGAGACAGCCGGTCAGCGGCTGTCTCGGTGTGCGTGTGCCTCGGCCAGCAGGAGGTAGCCGCTGGCGGTCCAGGTGTAGGCGCGGTCGCGCAGGCCGGTTCCGGTGACGGCGTCGAAGTTCTCGGCGAAGCCGTGGGTTTCGCACAGGGCGCGGAAGCGGGCACTGATCTCGTCGGCGAGGCGGTGGTGGCCGGCGCGGCGCAGGCCGTCCTCGACGAGGACGGTGGCGGGGGCCCAGATCGGGCCGCGCCAGTACCCGTCGGAGAGGTAGTGGGGTGAGGTGGTCCGCTCGGTGGCCAGGCCGTAGGAGGTCAGGTGGGTCTCGATCCGGGCGCCCAGGGCTTTGCCGACGTGCTCGGGCAGGTGCTCGCCCAGTGCCATCGGCATAAGGTCCAGCAGGCTGGCGCTGTCCCAGGTCGCGCCGCTGTCGACACCCCGGGCCACGAAATGCTCTCCCGTCCACAGCTCGTCGAGCATCGCGGCCTGGGTGGACTGGGCGGTACGGGTCCAGCGGCGGGCCTCGTCGGCAAGGCCCAGTTCGGTGGCCAGGCCGGACAGTTCGCGGAGCTGGAGGGTGAGGAAGGCGGCCAGGTCGGCGGTGACGACCACGCGCTCGGGGTCGAAGGTGGTGGCGTTGTCCCAGCCGCTGTCGTTGCCGTGCTGGTAGTGGGGCAGGGCGGCGCCCGGTGCGCGGCGGGCGGTGAGCCAGAAGTCCGTCCACCGTGCCAATCGGCGGTAGATCTCGGCGAGTTCGGTCCGGCTGAGGGGTTCGGGGAGCCGTCTGCGCAGGTGGGACAGGGTCCAGCCGTGGATGGGCGGTTTGACGAAGTTGTAGAGGACCTCGGAGTGGGTCACCGAGTCGGGCAGGGCCCCGGTCTCGTCCTGGTGGTCGAAGGGCAGGGAGAACTGGTCCCAGGCCAGGGCGGGGGCGCCGGGTGCCAGGGCGAGGGCGTTGAAGCAGTGGTCCCAGCTCCAGACCTTGTCCATCCAGTGCTTGGACATCAGCACCGCGGGCCGCGTGACCAGGCCCGCCGGGCGGACCGTCGCCGACCACAGGACGTACGCGGCGAGTTCGGCGGCCGGGGTGCGGGACGAGCGCCAGGGGGCCACCGCGTCGACGAACGCGGCGAAGGCGTGCTGCGCGGTGGCCACGACGGCGTCGAACGTCTCCGAGGACGTGTAGGGCAGGCATGCGCTGTCCAGTTCCTCGATCGCCGCCTCCCAGACTCCGCCGGGGGCCGCGGTGACGGTGACGCCTCGTTCGCCGCTGCCGAGGGCCTGGCTGCCGGACACCCCGGCGACCGTGCCCGCCAGCATGGTGACCCGGTAACGGCGCCCGGTCTCGTACGACGTGAACACGTACGCCCCGTCCACCGGGTCGCGATAGAAGTAGGTGCCCGTGAAGGGGGTCAGGGTGTCCGCCGCCGCGGTGAAGCGCAGGGCCAGTCCTTCGCCGCGCAGGCGGACGGTGTCCGGTGAGGCGTAGGCGAGGCGGATGCGGCCTTGCTCACCGGTCCAGCTGAGCAGGCCCGGGGTCGCCTCGACGCGGGTCCCCGCGCGCTCGCCCGTCGTCGTGTCGAGGGGCGTGAGGCGCAGGACGGCGTGCATGCCGTTCTGGTGCGAGACGAGGTGGAGGTCCTCGGCCCGGGTCTTCTCCGCCAGCACGGGCGAGATGCCGAACCAGGAGCCGTGCGTACTGAACGGGATGTCATGGAGGGAGAAGGCCGGGCCGGATCGGGCGGCGGTCATGTGGTGTGACTCGTTTCTTCAGCAGGGTGGCCGACAGTGGTCGTCCGGTGGTCAGTCCTTGACGGCTCCGGCCGTCACGCCGGCGGCGACGTAGCGCTGGGCGAGGACGAGGATCACCGTGGCGGGCAGCGAGGCCACGACGGCGGTGGCCATGATGGCGTTCCACTCCTGGTTGTTGTTGCCGATGTAGTGGTAGATGCCGAGGGTGATCGGCTCGTGGGCGCCGCCGTTGGCCAGGGTGCTGGCGAAGACGAAGTCGGACCACGACCACAGGAACGCGAACAGCGACACGGTGACGACCGCGTTGCGGCTCATCGGCAGCACCACGGACCGAAAGGTGCGCCAGGGCCCGGCCCCGTCCATCTGCGCGGCCTGGAGCAGTTCGCCGGGGATGCCGGACATGAACGCGGTGAAGATCAGGACCGCGAAGGGGACGGCCAGGGTGGAGTCGGCGACGATCAGGCCGGGCACGGACTGGAGCAGGCCGAGCTTGAGGTAGATGGCGTAGAAGCCCATCGCCATGATGATGCCGGGGATCATCTGGGCCACCAGGAAGAGGAAACTTAAGGCTCCCCCGCCGCGCGGGCGGAGTTTCGCCAGCGCGTATCCGGCGGGCGCCGCGAGCGCCACGGTCAGCGCGACCGTGCCCAGGCCGATGACCAGGCTGGTGCCCAGGTAGGGCAACTGCTGGTCGAACACGGCGCGGTAGCCGGCCAGCGTGCCGTGTACGGGGAACAGGTCGGGCGGGGACTTGCGCATGTCCTGGTCACGAGTGAAGGACACGTTGAGCATCCAGTAGACCGGGAAGAGCATGACGGCGGTGAGTGCCAGGCCGAGGGCGGTCTTCCACCCCGTACCGCCAAGCCGGAGCCGGTGCAGCAGGTTGTTCATGCCAGTGCCTGCTTTCTCTGGACCCTCAGGTACACCAGACCGAAGACCAGGGCGGCGACGACGAGCAGGTTGCCGACGGCCGCACCGGGGCCGAAGGCGGGCAGCAGGTTGCCGAAGCCGAGCCGGTAGGACCAGGTGGCGAAGGTGGTGGACGAGTCCGCCGGGCCGCCCTTGGTCATGATCCAGATGATGTCGAAGACCTTGAGCGTGTAGACCAGCCCCAGCAGCAGGGTGATCGCGGAGACGGGGCGCAGCAGCGGGAAGGTGATGCTCCAGAAGCGCTGCCAGGCGTTCGCTCCGTCGAGGGCCGCGGCCTCGTACAGGTTCGCCGGGATGGACTGCAGGCCGCTGTAGAGCACGACCAGGTTGAACGGGACGCCGATCCAGATGTTCGCGATGATCACCGACGTCAGCGACCACTCCGGGGAGGTCAGCCAGTTCACCGGACCGACGCCGACGGCGTGCAGTGCCGCGTTGACGACACCGGAGTCGCTGTTGAGCATCCACGACCAGGTGGAGGCCGACACGATCAGCGGCAGCAGCCACGGCACCAGGAACAGCGCCCGCAGGGTCGCGGAGAGCTTGAAGTGCTGGTTGAAGAAGACGGCGAGCGCCAGGCCGATGGCGTACTGGAAGAACAGGCACACGGCGGTGAACACCACGGTGTGGGACAGGGCCGGACCGAAGGTCGGGTCGTCGAGGACCTTCCGGTAGTTGGCGAGTCCGGTGAACGGCGCGTCGCCCTGGACGAAGGAGCGGACGGTGTAGTTGCGCAGGCTCAGGTCGAGGTTGCGGTAGAGCGGATAGGCGTAGAAGAGGACGAGGTAGAGGATGACCGGGGCGAGGAAGGCCCAGGCGGCCCACTGCTGGGAGGTGGGGCGACGGCGCCGGGTCGTGGTGCGGGCCGGGAGCGGGGCGGCGAGGGCCGCCGCCCCGTTCCGGTTACGCACTGGCCGGCGGTCCGGCAGATGTGTCATGCGATTCATCAAGAAGCCCTGGGTCGCGGTGCCTGACGGTTTACTTGGCGGCGTCCTGCGCCGCGGTGAGCGCGTCCTTGGGCGACTCGGAGCCGCTGAGGGCGGACTGGACCGCCTTCCACATCTGCTCGGAGATCTTCGGGTACTTGGTGCCCAGGTCGTCACTGGTGCGCCCCTTGGCGGCCTTGACCGCGTCGACCCAGGGCTTCAGCTCGGCGTTCGCCGCCACCTGCTTGTCCTGGACCTCGCTGGTCGGGGCCACGTAGGACAAGGTGGTGTCGGTGGCCGACAGGTTCTCGGCGCTGGTCAGGCAGGACACCAACTTCTGGGAGGTGGCGTAGCGGCCGGTGTCGCCCTGGACCGGGACGGTGACGAACTCACCACCCGTCGGGGCTGCGGCATCCCCGCCCGAGGCGCCGGGGATGGGCAGGACGCCGTAGTCGAAGCCGGCCTTCTTGGCGCCTGCGAGCTGCCAGGTGCCGTTCTCGGCGAAGGCGTAGTCACCGCTGGCGAACTCCTGCCAGCTGGTGGTCTGGGTGTTGTTGAGCACCGAGTTCGGGGCGTACCCCTCCTTCAGCCAGTCGGTCCACAGCTTCAGCGCCGAGGCGCCCTCGGGCGAGTCGAGTTCGGTCAGCTTCGCGCCCGAACCCCAGAACCAGGGCAGGAACTGGAAGCTGCCTTCCTCCGTGCCGATCGCGGAGAACGTGATGCCTTTCTTGCCGGCCTTCTTGGCCTTCTCGAGGGCTGCCGTCAGCGACTTCCAGTCCTTGACCGAGGCGATGTCCACCCCGGCGGCCTTCAGGACCTTCTTGTTGTAGTAGAGGGCGAGGGTGTTGGCGCCGATCGGCGTGCCGTACGTCTTCCCGCCCGACTGGCCGGCGGCCAGCAGGTTGGGGTCGACCTTCGAGGTGTCCAGCTTGTTGTCGTCGGTCGTGGTGAGCACGCCCGCCTCGGCCAGCGTCGACACCACCGGATTGTCGACGATGAGGACGTCGGCGGAGTTGTCCTGCTGCGCCGCCAGCAGCGCCTTGTTCGCCAGGTCACTGGTGTCGAAGGCGGTCCGCTTGATCTTGACGCCGGCCTTGGTGCCACAGTCGTCCAGCAGCTTCGCCCAGGCCGAGGTCTTGTCGAACTGCGGGTACGGGTCCCAGATGGTGTAGGTACCACTGTCCGCAGCCTTCGTGGAGGGGGTGCCGTCGCCGGAGGAGCATGCGGTGGTGACGGCGGTGAGGGCGACAACGGTTACGGCAGTGGCAGTGAGACGGCGCCTGGTGGATTTGTTCATCGGGCGTTCCTCTGTGTCAGGCATGGGCATGCCAGTGGAGGGGAGTTGGACGGATGGCAGGGCAGGGCAGGGCAGGCTGAACAGCGCTGCGGAGTCGCGGAGCTGCCGGTTGAACGGTGACGGGACGGGAGGTGAAGGAGGAGGAGTAGGGCCTGCGATCAACAGGGGATGCGGAGGGCGGCCTGTCAGGTGGTCGAGGAGGCGTCAGGGATCCCGCGCGTGTCCCCCGGAGAGCGGGGGCCGGCGGGCCCGGTGCTGGCGCGGAGCGAGATCGGCGGGGCGAGCAGCTGGTGGCGAGGGGGCGCGTCGGGGTGGTCGAGCCGCTCGACGAGCAGTTCGACGGCCAGGCGCCCCATCTGCGCCGCCGGCACGTCGGCCGCCGTGAGCTGCGGGGTCACCGTCTCGGCCCACGGGGCGGCCACGACACCGGTGACGGAGAAGTCGCGTGGCACATGGCGGCCCGCGTGGGCGAGGCCCCGGTAGAGGCCTCCGAGCGCGGCCTCGTTCAGTGTGACGAGGGCCGTGGTGGCGGGGTCGTCGTGCAGGATCCGCTCCAGGCACGCCTGCCCCGAGGGGGCGTCGTCCTCGCAGTTGTACGTCCGGACGGTGAGCCCACGCTCGGCGGCGGCCTTGGTGAAGCCGTCCAGCCCCCGGTGCGCGGACTCGTACCCGGCGCGCAGCAGCCGCTCGGGCCGGTTGACGAGGGCGACCCTGTGGTGGCCCAGGTCCGCGAGGTGGTGGACACAGGCCGCCGCCAGCGCCGTATGGTCCAGGCCGACCCACCAGGCGCTCTCCGGCCGCGCGGTGCGGCCGATGCAGACGGCGGGAAAGCCCTCGGCGACGAGGTGGTCGACCCGGTCGTCCTGGAGCCTGATCTCCATCAGGATCGCGCCGTCGACGCGCCGCTCGCCCAGCAGGCGCTGGAACGAGCGGTCGCTGTCCACGCCACTCGGGGAGAGCAGCACGTCGTAGTCGTGGGCGGCCGCGGCCTCCACCACGCTGCCGAGGAAATCGAGCTGCATCCCGGTGTAGTGGTCCCCGGCCGGCGGGAAGACCAGAGCGATGGTGCTGGTCCGGCCGTTGGCCAGGGCACGTGCGCTCGCGTTGGGCCGGTAGCCCAAATCGTCGATGACCTGCTGGATCTTCTCGCGGGTGTCGTCCGACACCGGGCGCTTGCCGCTCAGCGCATACGACACGGTGCTCCGCGAGACACCGGCCCGCCTGGCAATCTCACCGATGTTCACGGGGACTCCTTCATCGAACCGGTTCGCCACTTCCAGAGGAGAAGCAGACCGGTCAGGGCAGAGGTGGGAGTGATGCTCGTATCCGGTATCGAACCGGTTCGCGTGAAGGAAAAGTAGGAGCCGACCGTGCGGGTGTCAATACCTCGCGCACACCTCATGAAACGCATCGGAAACCAATACGCGCGAACACGCGGCCACCGTCCACCCTCCACATTCACCGCACCCACCAGCCGGAACGGCGCGCGTTGCCCACCGGACAGAACAGCGCGTGTTGCCCACCAGGCGCCAGGGGCATGCCCGCACCTGGAGTTGCCTGACGCACCGTCACCGCGCCCGGGGGGCCGGGCTGAGGGCCGGGCCCTTTACGGATCGAACCGGCTGCAACCCGTCCTGGTACTCCGGTCTGGTTTTGCGATCTTGCGTCAGGCCCGGCTGGGAACGGGTACGGCCACCGCGTGATCATCGGGAGTTGTGTGGACTCCTGATGACCGTGCGGTGGCCGCAGGCCATTCCGTAGGCCATTCTGTAGGCCCTGCCCGCTGGCGGGCGATGTTCGACCAGGCCATGACCCGGATCGCGCGGTGGTTCAGGCGAGTTGAGCCGCGGGCGCCAGGTGCCGGGGCCGGCGGTGGTGCTGACGGGGCGGCCGACCGGGTCGAGGGTGTGAGCCAGTGTGCGGCCGGTGACCTGCTCGGTCAGTTCGGTCAGGAAGCCGTCGGGCCGGTAGGTGTGGCGGCGGTCGCGCAGCAGATGCCGGTCGGTGCCCGGACCGGCCTGGGCGCTGACCGACTGCCGGGTGATGCGGCCGAGGCCGTCCCTGACGGAGAACAGGAACACCCGGTCCCCGACGGCTCGTTCGGGCTCCTGGCCGAGGATGTCAGCGTGCTCTTGCGGGGAACCTCGGGAGTTCACCCCCAGGAGGAATCGCACCCGGTGATGGCGATGCGGAGCATCGCCGCGGCAACAGGCGCGGAGCGCCCGCGAGAGACCGGGCCGGACCGGAGTGCCCGGCGAGGAATGTGCGCTGTTCGAATGCCGGTACATCAGGCGGCAGGTAGGCGTCGCGGTCGTGGAGTTGACTGTGCAGGTGAAACTCCTGCCGACGCCCGTGCAGGCGGCGGCACTTGAGGAAACCCTGTACGCCTGCAGCGAGGCCGCGACCTGGGTGTCGCCCGTGGCGTTCAAAGAGATGTGAAACGCACCTTCGCCCTGCGCGAGCACACCTGCACGGCGGTCAAGAACTGCTGGAAGCTGGGCGCGCAGGTCGCCCAGCTGGTTGAGGTGGTTCAGCGGACAAGGGCGAGGACGCCCAGAGCGGTGCCGTGTTCGTCGACGACAGGCAGGGCATCGAACCGGCCGTAGCGCATTGCGTGCTCGGCGTCGGCCATGGTGGTCACGGGTGAGGTGAACGGTCCTCGATCGCCGAGGATGTCCCGCAGCTGGACCCGGTCCGTGTACGCGGAGCTGTCGCGGACTGCGGTGAGCTGGGCCTGGGCGACCAGTCCGGTGCACAGGCCGCTGTCGTCGCGGATGAGCAGGTGCCCGGTGCGGGCGCTTGCCATGACGGAGAGGGCCACCTCGACGGTCATGTCGTCACAGACCTGCGGTCCGCCTGTGTCCATGGCGTCGGCCACCGTGCTGGGCATGGGGGTGGCACTCTTCGGGCGGGGCCGCATCTGAACCAGCGTCAATAGGTGCCTCCTGCAGGCGTGGGTCAATTTCAGGATCACGATGTCTTCAGGCCGCCGCGTCGAAGGAGGTCCGCCGCGCGGCCGCGTGTCGGGCAGCCGAAGCGGGGCTGCGTCGGCCGCGTGAGGCCGTGCTGCGCTTGCGTCGCTCGGCCACCGGCGCGGTGATCGTCACGGGGATGCCGGAGGGAGTCTGGGCGCCGGTGATCCGGCTGAGTGCCTCTTCGCCGGAGCGGACCTGGGTGGTCTGGGGGACGATGCCGGCAGCCGTCATGAGGCGGGTCATGTCGCGGCGCTGGTTGGGGGTGACCAGAGTGACGACGCTGCCGGACTCGCCGGCGCGCGCGGTGCGGCCGCCGCGGTGCAGGTAGTCCTTGTGGTCGGTGGGCGGGTCGACGTTGACGACGAGGTCGAGGTCGTCGACGTGGATGCCGCGGGCGGCGACGTTCGTGGCCACGAGCACGGTGACGTGCCCGGTCTTGAACTGGGTCAGGGTCCGGGTGCGCTGGGGTTGCGACTTCCCGCCGTGCAGGGCGGCGGCCCGCACCCCGCTGTTCAGCAGGTCCTGGGCGAGCCGGTCGACGGCGTGCTTGGTGTCCAGGAACATGATCACCCGGCCTTCGCGCGCGGCGATCTGCGTCGTCGTGCGGTGCTTGTCGGCGCCGTGGACGTGCAGCACGTGGTGTTCCATCGTGGTGACCGCACCTGCGGACGGGTCGACGGAGTGGACGACCGGGTCGGTGAGATAGCGGCGGACCAAGCGGTCGACGTTGCGGTCGAGAGTGGCAGAGAACAGCATTCGCTGGCCCTCGGGGCGGACCTGGTCCAGGAGTGCGGTGACCTGGGGCATGAAGCCCATGTCGGCCATCTGGTCGGCCTCGTCCAGGACAGTGATCGCGACCTGGTTCAGCCGGCAGTCACCGCGGTCGATGAGGTCCTTGAGCCGTCCTGGCGTCGCGACGACGACCTCGGCCCCGGCGCGCAGCACATTGGCCTGCCTGCCGATCGGCATTCCGCCGACGACGGTGGCCAGGCGCAGCTTCACCGAGCGGGCGTAGGGGGTGAGTGCGTCGGTCACCTGCTGGGCCAGCTCCCGCGTCGGCACGAGGATCAGGGCCAGCGGCTGGCGGGGTTCGGCGCGCTGTCCGGCGGTGCGGGCCAGCAGGGCCAGGCCGAAGGCGAGGGTTTTGCCGGAGCCGGTGCGCCCGCGCCCCAGGGCGTCGCGGCCCGCGAGGGTGTTGGGCAGGGTCGCGCCCTGGATCGGGAACGGGACGCTCACGCCTTGCGCGGTCAGCGCTGCCAGCAGCTGCGCGGGCATGTCGAGGTCGGCGAACGCCTCGACCGCGGGCAGCGCGGGAGTGATTGTCTCCGGCAGGGCGAATTCCCCCTGGACCGCGGCGGACCGCCGGGCCCGGCCGCCCGAGCGACTCGGACCCCCTGAACGGACCCGGGCGGGCGAGGTGGAGCGGCCGCCTCGCCTCTCACCGGTACTGGAGCCGACGGCAGAGCTGTCGGTCCAGCGGGGGCGGGAGGAGCGGCCATTCGTACGTGTGGGGTTCATTCAGAACCTTCCTTGATACGGCACGTATCAAGGGAATTCCCGCAGCGAAAAGCAGCGCGGGAACCACAAGAACGGGCCGAATGGAATGCGAAAAGGAATCTGGCTTGCAGTGAATCCAGTGTGAGGCGCAAGGAATGAAATGGGTGACGTCATGTGGATGTGGAATCCCGGACGTTTACCGGTGCAGCTCCGAAGAGCGCGCATCCCTGGGGAGTGTCTGCGGGCGCTGTTGTCCCACAGGTGACATCACTGGGGAAACGCCTGCAGCCGGGGCCCGCACCCCGAGGGATGCGGGCCCCAGCTGCACAGTGCGCGTCGGCGTCAGGCGGGAACGATGTTCTCGGCCGTCGGGCCCTTCTGGCCCGGCGCGATGTCGAAGGTGACCTTCTGACCTTCGAGCAGCTCACGGAAGCCTTCGGCGGCGATGTTCGAGAAGTGGGCGAACACGTCAGCGCCTCCACCGTCCTGCTCGATGAAGCCGAAACCCTTGGCCGCGTTGAACCACTTCACGGTGCCTGATGCCACGTCACATCTCCTTTGGGGCAGTACGCCGGGACCCGCGATGCGCGAATGCCGGGTCGCCGCGATGATGCCCCGTCCCGGAAAATTACCGGCCACACAAAAACGCTTCCGGTGGCCGAAAATGCCCACGAAGACGCTAGAAGTTTTGGGAACCACAACTGCAACTGAGATCGACAGTAGCATGAGGTAGCGGCCCGTGTACGGTAAATAATTCCGCTCCGTTAGTTGCGGTAAAAACACTCCCTGCGTGGCGCGTTAAACCCTCACACCGCGGTGATAGATATTGACCCACCCGGAGAGCAGCGTTTCGGGAAGGGCGGCTGTTCACGGCTCGGAGAACACAACTATTCCGGTGGCACCGTCGTGCCCGGCGTCGGCCTCATCAGCCCGTACGCCAGTCTTCACACAGATCAGGGCCGCGCAGCTGTTGCTGCGCGGCCCTGATCACGTACCGCCCAGGACGCGGCCACCGTCACCTGAAGGCCGGCGCCCGCTGTTGCAGTGAACAGCTGGACCTGCCCGGGGGTGGCCGTACGGTCCGGCCGCGGTCGGGAAGGTCAGGCGAGGTTGATGTTCTCGGCCTGGGGGCCCTTCTGTCCCTGGGTGACGTCGAACGTCACGGCTTGGCCTTCCTGGAGCTCACGGAAGCCCGACGAGTTGATCGCGGAGTAGTGGGCGAACACGTCCGCGCCGCCGCCGTCCAGGGCGATGAAGCCGAAGCCCTTCTCCGCGTTGAACCACTTCACGGTACCCGTAGCCATGTCTCACGCCTTCCAGTCGATGTACGCCTCCCGCAACGTACGGAAGGCGGAGGTGATCGCCCTGGTTCCTGTGGCACAGCACAACGCCCACGCCGAAGACGTGGGCGAAGGGAAACTTCCGAACCATGACAGCTGACGCAGACGCTACACGTCCGCACACCCTGTCAGCATAGGCAACGACTCACGTGTCGCATCTGACGCGGTGTGGGGGCGCCCCTCCGGTACGCAGCGGGGCGCCCTGCCTCAGGACGTCGGCGGGCCGGACGATTCGGCGGCGCGGCGGTATTCGGCGTTGATGCGCTGGGCTTCTTCGAGCTGGTCTTCGAGGATGACGATGCGACAGGCAGCCTCGATGGGAGTGCCCTGGTCGACGAGCTCGCGCGCGCGGGCGGCGATGCGCAGTTGGTAGCGGGAGTAGCGTCGGTGGCCGCCCTCGGAGCGCAGCGGTGTGATGAGTCGGGCTTCACCGATGGCGCGGAGGAAGCCCTGAGTGGAGCCGATCATCTCGGCGGCCCGGCCCATCGTGTAGGCGGGGTAGTCGTCGTCATCGAGACGTCCGAACGAGTCGTCTGCTGTCATTGCACCTCTCTGTGGAACGCGTGGAGGGGCCCTGGTGCCGTGTGGCACCAGGGCCCCGAAGGAACTGCTACACCATCTGCCGACCCTATTACTGTGTCGGCCTGCTGTTTCCGCAGACCCGACCGACCTGATGTCGGGGTTGCGGGGATCGCGGTTGCTTGACCGGAGACCACCTCACTATCGATGTCCTGCGGTACCCGGGCTCAAGACTTCCGCCCGGGCGATCCTGATGGCGCCTGGATCCTCCGTTCTTTCCCTCTGACCAATCACTTACCGAAGGGGAACTGCGTACTGCTGGTACTTCGAACTGCTGGTGGCCTTCGACAGCGCCACCCTTCGGCAGCCAGCCCCGTCGCCCGTCCTGCATCTGCTCTGGCTTGGAACCCCACTGCCGAAGCTCCCGGCACGCGCGCCCGCAGCCGACGCCTTTACCGAGGAACCACTGACAAACGCACTGCTGGTACTGCGAACTGCACCTACTGAACTGCTACTGCGGTACTGCTCACGGCGGCCCCTGATCAGTGCGGGCCACCCGGTCCGGTTGTCAGCCCCGTCGCCGTCCTGCAAAAACGCTGGCTTCGAAACTCCACCACCGCACCGTCCTGCGAACTGCTGTACTGCTGCCCGGCAGTTCGTCTCTGCCGGGCCTTCCTTGATCTCGGCTACGAGAGAAACCATAACTACGCCACCACCCAATGTCTACTCCAGCTGACATAGATTTCCGCGTGTCGAGCAGAGAGGTAGTCGTCCTCGACCACAGAAGGGGCATGCGGTGGCCTCACGCCAGCCGGGGCTTCAGAGGGCGAAGCCGTGCACATGCCCGAGATTCTCCAGTCGGTGCTGGGGGGTGAACTGCATCTTCCCAGCAAGGAACTGCTGTTCCGCGCGGTCCTGGAGGACGTGGGCCGAGGTCTCACACCTCCTCCAGGACGCCGCCGGATCCGCGGCCGACCTGGAGTCCGGCGTGATCGAAGGGGCGCGCACGGCATGGACCAAGCTGACCGAGCCTGACCCCGGGCAGCCACTCATGCAGTACGAGTTGACCGTCGGGCGCTGCGCACCGCGGGGCCCGTGCCACTCAAACCTCGCGGTCGAGGGCGTTGAGCCGGGCGGCGGGCACGGCCGTGCACACCCCGGGGGTGCGCACGAGCGTGAGCCGAGTCCGCCTGCTCCAAGGCTGGCTACATCGAGAACTCGGGCGGGCTGCAAGGGACTTCAGGAAAGTTGGCTACTCCCGGGAGAGGGAGACCGGCTTCTGGGATCATCGCCTGAGATGAACCTGCAGGGGGCTGGCACGAGTCAGCGAGGAGTTGGCGTGGCCGCTACGGCAGCCGCGTGACCTGATCGGACGGAGTCCTGCGCGACCTGGCCCGCCTGGGCCGCTCGTGGAAGCCATGAGCGTCGGACGGGCGGGGGTCCCGCGAGATTGAGCGCTGCATGTATCGAACACCGAGCGGCATCACGCTCGGGCCTGTGATCGGCCAGCTGCTTGGTTCGGAGATCTTCAGCGGGAAGATGGACGAGATGCTCGCGGACTTCCGCCCGGAACGGTTCCCTCAGTGACAGCGTGCGAAGACGCCAGTACCGAACAGGCAGATGCGTCTCCGTGCGCCCGAATCAGGCTCGTAACCGGTGCCTCCCCGTCCCTTCTGGTCACGGTATTAACTTCAGGGCGACCGGGCTTCAGCAGCGGTAGCAGGGGTGGAACGGGCTCCACCGTGTTTCCGCGTCGACTTCATCGGGTGGCGCGGTGGCGGGATGGTTTCGCAGGGGAACAACGCGTCGTAGATCCTCGGGCTTCGGTGGAAGGCCACGGACTTGTGGGTGGAGAAATGCTGCTCAACCCATTGGATCAGGGGGTCCTTGCGGTCCTTGGGGACGTAGCCGAGAAGGATGTTGCGGGCTGTGATCTGCTCGACGTGTCAATCCCCCCGGCGCCGTGGAGATCTTTCAAGCGGCCAACTCCGTGGTGGCTGCGCTGGTGACAGCGGAGAGCACTTGTCGGTGGATTCCGAGAGCGGGCGATGACCTGGCGGCGGGAAATGGTTGTCGAGATCTGGCAGCACCAGCGCGTCGGCAGGCCGACTTGCCGTGGTCGAGGAATCGGTCGGGCGGTCATCCGACGGCTCCGCGGGATCTCTCTCCCGCAGAGCCTCGCCCTTAAGGCATGATCGCGAGCATGAGCGAATCAGAAGTGGCCCTGCTCTCACGGATGTGGGAAGAGCACATGCGCGCGCCATTCCCACCACACATGCGTGGTCGAGAGATCGAAGGCGAAGACATGGTGTTGCTCGACGCGGACATCGCCGGCTGTGTCGTCTCGTCGCTGTCAGGGCCTCTTGATGAGAAGCGTCGCAAGATCCTGCTCGTCTGCCTTGCGGCCGTTGAGAAGGTCCTGCCGTCGATCGATGATGAGGACGGCGCGTCCGAGTACTACAAGCACCTGCGGGCCATGGCTGCGCTGGCTGTCGAACTCGGGAACGCCAACGCTCGGTAGCGTCGGGTGGTGCGGGCAGTGGATCAGCCGACGGCCTGTGGTCCCTGCCCTGGCGGCCTCTGGTGGTCAGAGCCTGTGCCGGACAGTGGGAGAGAAGGACGGCGAAGACACCGGCGAGGCTGGTGCGGGTTGAGGGTGACTCCCGGGAGCTTGTCCGCTCGCTCGTCGTCCGCGGCTCGACGCCGACGATCCCGACACGCTCGCCGACCAGCTCCCGCTGGTCATCGAGGGTGTCTACGCCGGTAGGCCCGAGGTCGCCGACGCTGCTCTCGCACTTGGAGTGTTCTGGACGTCGTACACCCGTACCCGGTTCTCGGGGGACGACATCAGGCAGGCGCCGTTGGTGGGTGCATTCCCTGCATCGGTCTCGTTCTCGACGATCACGTCGACATGCCGTGGCAGGCAGGTGCTTCCAGTGGGCCGCACGATGAATGAGGAGATCCTTCAGTATCAGTCCCGGTGACACCCGGGAGCGCACCCAGGCCTCGCACGAAGCGGCTGTCCGACTCTACGGGTGGATCAGTGAGGACTGGCCTTTCGGTTCCTGAGCTGCCCGTCGCAGTCTGGAGGGTGACGTGTTGAACCACCGACGTACCGCACGAGTGAGGCTGGACTGCTCGTGCATTCCCAGTCTGGCCGCGATCTGCGAGAACGGCAGGTCGGTCGTCGTGATCAGGTCCATGGCCTGACTCCTGCGAACGCGATCGACGACGCCGGTGAAGGTCGTGCCCTCCTCGGACAGAGACCGCTGCAGTGATCGTGGGTGGAGACTCAGCAGGCGCGCGACTTGAGACAGGTCCGGACCACCAGATCCGAGCTGCTCGCTCAGGACCGCTGCCACCAGGTCCGAGATCGGCAGGTCCTTGTGGACGAAGTGCGTCTTGAGATAGTCGATCGCGATGCGGCGAAGCAGGTCGTCGCCGCCACTGACCGGCATCGAGCACAGTTGGCTCGTGACACGCAGAACCACGCTCGGACAGTCGAACCTGACCTCCGCCCCGAAGTAGTCCCGGTAGACACGTTCAGGAGCCAGGCGAGCGTGCGGAAGCTGGACCGAACGAAGTCCGTAGGGTGCGCCACCATTGATCAGCTTCAGGACTCGGTGAACGATCCCGATACCGTAATCGATCGCCTGTGGCCATGCATTCATCGTCGTGCTCGCGTAGCGAAGCCCGATCACCCCGGGACTTCCCAGCGGATCTTCGGTCTCCCCGAGTGAAACGGCCGGGCTGTACACGAACAGGTACCGGCTCGCGCACCCGATGGCCTCGCCGATCGTGCGTGAGTTCTCCATGGCGATCGCCAGCGGTCCCAGCATGTGCAGATCCTGCTGCGCCGCCATCCTCAAGCCGAGGTCAGGAAGAGCGAACCGGCTGGCCGCTTCCTCGAGAACGCGCTCGACCAGTCGGAGGCTGACGAACGAGTTGCCCTCGGCAATCTTCTCCTCGTCGAACCCGTACGCCGCGAGGAGTTCGGGACCCGGGCCGCCGACATCGCCGACGAGCGCGGACAGCCCCTGCAGGGCAGAGGCCCGGACGGGCAGATCAGTGTCACGCAAGGACAAATCCTTGTCGCTTGAGGACAAGTAGCGGGACGTTCAACGGAGCAAGCTGCATATCCACGACCATATCCGCGACCACGTCGAGCCCACCGTCGATGAAGCCGGAGCCAGACCATGACACTCGCCCCATCCACCCTGAGCCTCGCTGATCCACCGACACCCGAAGAGTTCGAATTCCGCTGGCGGCTCGCCGTCCGTGACCGCCTTGCGAGCATGCACCTGCAGCCCACAGGGCCGGTCGAGTTCTTCGGATCGGTTGAGGAGCTGGACCTCGGGGACCTCCTCATCACCGACTGGGTCTGCCCGCAGGCCGAAGGGATCCGAGGCAGCAAAGTCGCGCGTCACGACGATGACGCGTTGCTGCTCTTCACCGCTTACGCCGGCGAACAAATCGTAGAGACCGCTGACGAGACCGTCGTCCTCCGACCAGGGACGGTGCTCATCACGAGCACCCGCACCACCGGACGCTTCGTCATCCCGAAACACCTGTCCAAACGAACGGTCAGGGTACCCATGGCCGCCCTCTCCCCGTTCCGCACGGGGGGTGGTGTACCCGGTTGCCTGCTCCTGGAGACCGCTCAGAGCCCGTCGGCAAACCTCCTCCAGGACTTCCTCGCGAGCATGGACCGTCACGTCGGGCGGATGTCCGCGGCGGAGATAGAGAGCACGCGCAACGCCCTCCTTGTCCTTATCGCCGGTGTGATCCGTGCGAGTCGACCCGACATCGGTGAAAGCGGGTTCCTTCAGCTGCTCCGACGGCAGCTGGAGGCATGGATCGTCGACCATCTTGCCGGTGGAGCGATCAGAGTGGCTGATCTCGCTGCCGCGTACAGCGTTTCTCCGAGGACCGTCCACCGGGCTTTCGCGTCGACCGGAGACACCGTCGGATCGATCGTCCGCACACACCGTCTGGCAGCGGCGAGAGATGACCTGGTGAACACGAACCTCTCCAGTGCGGCGATCGCGTACCGGTGGGGCTTCTGCGATGCCAGCCACCTCGGACGGGAGTTCCGTCGTGAGTTCTCGTTGTCGCCCGGCGATTACCGCGAAGCACATGGACTTGCCTGACGCCTGCTCATAGACCGGGCACACCTGTACCAGCAGTCGACGCACTCGTTCTATGAGGCGCCCGCACGCATTCATAGATTGCGTGTGTCCGAAACCGCACCTCGCGAGACGGCCACTTGAAGTGAACCACAACTCGAGAGACGGACCTCTCCAAGTGAATCGGAAGATCACATGAATCGCGAAGACATCGAGTTCAAGGGTGAGGGTGGCGCCACCCTTCGGGGCTGGTTCTACCTGGCCAAGAACACCAGCGCTCCCGCACCAGTCGTCGTGCTGGCGCACGGGCTGTCATGCGTCAAGGAGATGCACCTCGACGACTATGCCGCGGTCTTCGCCGAAGCCGGCCTCAACGCGCTCGTCTACGATCACCAGAACTTCGGCGAGAGCGACGGAGCTCCTCGCCAAGAGGTCGACCCGGTCCTGCAGTACCGGGACTTCCGGAACGCGATCACGTACGCCGCCACCCGCCCTGACGTCGATGCGTCGAAGGTCGGTATCTGGGGCTCAAGTTTCTCCGGTGGACATGTCCTCATGGTCGCGTCGATCGACAAGAGGGTGAAGGCCGTCGTCTCCCAGGTGCCCTTCATCTCGGGGCCACGCGGCCTGGACCGACTGGTCCGGCCGGACTTGGTCCCGCGCACCCGTGAGGCCCTGGAGGGTGACCGGCACCACCGGTTCACGGGTGGAGAGCCCGCGATGCTCCCGGTCGTCGCGCCCGACCCGATGGGGCAGGCGGTGATGCCCTCGGCCGAGGCCTACGAGTGGTTCAGCAAGACGTCGGCGGACCGGGCGCCCAACTGGAAGAACGAGATGACGGTGCGGAGCCTGGAGCTGGCGAGCGAGTACGAACCGGGCAGCTACATCAGCCGGATCACGCCGACCCCACTCCTGATGATCGTGGCCGCCGGCGACGCGGTGGCACCGTTCGAGTTCGCCCTCGAAGCGTACGAGGAGGCCCGGGAACCGAAGCAGATCATGGTCACTCAGGGCGGCCACTTCGACGCCTATAGCGGGCCCGGGTTCGACGAGTGCTCCGCAGCCGCACGCGACCACTTCGTCAAGCACCTCCGAGCCTGAGACGCCCACCCCAGAGCCTCATCCACACACCATCCATCCAGGAGGAGCCGCAGTGCCGTACTGGGAAATCTTCACCCCCGAGAACGCCTTCACCCCGCAGGACAAGGAACAGATGTCCGAGGCGCTCATGTCGATCTACGTGGACTACGTCAACCTGCCCAAGTTCTACGTTGTCGTCCTGTTCAAGGACATGCCGGCGAACACCATGTACGTCGGCGCCAAGGCGGCCAACAACTTCGTGCGGATCCGTGTCGACCACATCGCCCGCCAGATGGACGACGCCGAGACGCGGGCCGCTTGCATGGCGGTCATCGAGGAGAAGCTGGCGCCGTTCGTCAAGGACCGCGGCTACGACTGGGAGGTCCACATCGACGAGACCCCCATGGACCTGTGGCGCACCCAGGGCCTCGTTCCGCCTCCCCCCGAGTCCGAGATGGAGAAGCTCTGGGCCAAGGAGAACCGGCCCATTCCCTACGAGGTAGCCGCGAGCTGAACCTGACTGAGGGCCTGGCGCACGGCCGAGCGCTGACAGTTCACCGTGCTCCGGGCCCTCTTCCATCTCCGGACGACCCGCCCACGTCTTCGTTCACTCGAGAGCCGCCACGGCTTCCGCTTCGAGGTCGCCGTCGACGACATCGACGGCAGGGTGCACCGCGCGTTCGGCACGCGCCCCAGGTCGGCGCACATCATCGATCCGTCGGCACCGTCGTGTTCCGGGCACACTGGTCGAACCGACGGAAGCCGCCCGGGGAGGCGCTGCGTGCCGTCGTCGCGGTGCACCCTCGCGTGCGGACGTGGGGCAGACGTCACGCGCACCGACCTGGATGACGGCGTATGCGGATGTCGCGCTCGACGCCGCCGGTCGCGGAGCCCTGCGTGTTTTCTGGCGAGTCGCACTGCCGGTCGCGGCGATGATCACGCTGTTCAGGCTCTTCAGATTTCTGCCGAGCGAACGGCGAGCCTCGCCGATCGTCGCAGTCACCCTTGCGCTCAGCGCTGCCACTGCCTCGGCGGTGTTGCTGGTCCCGCGGTGAGCGGGATCGACCGTTCCAGCGGCCGCGGGGGGCTCCGGAGGACCCGTGGCGCTCGCGTACCAGGGCTGGGCGCGCTCGTTCTATGAGTCACCGATCGTGCGTTCATAACTTGACTTCGTCCGCCGCCAATCGCAATGCCGCGTCGGCCGACCACACGGCAACCGGAGGTACCTCGTGACCACTGACACCCACTCGCCTGCCGCACCCATCCGCGCGACGGTCTTCGTCGGTCGCTGGCCGAATATCCCGGCCGAGGAGTTTCCCGGCGTACCGTCCGGCACGTTCTCGCCGACCACGGCCACCCTCGTGAGCGGCGCCACCGAGGTGGTCCTGATCGACGCGCTCTACCTCAAGGACGACGTCCAGGACCTCGGTGATCTGATCGAGCGCACCGGCAAGAAGCTCACGACGATCTACATCACCCACGATCACGCTGATCACTACCTGGGCTTCGGACCGCTCCTGGAACGGTTCCCGGAGGCGAAGTGCGTGGCACTGCCCCACGTGATCGAGTCCATGAAGGAGTCCATGCAGGAGCAGATCGAGCAGTGGAGGTTGCTGTTCGGCGACACCTGCGTCATGGCGGGGCCGATTCCGGACCCGATGGAGGGCGACACCCTTTACGTCGATGGATCTCCCTTGCACGTCATCGAGGTGAAGCAGGCCGACATCCATCCCACGACCATCGTGCATATCCCCGAGATCGACGTCGTTGTGGCCGGAGACTCCATCTACAACGAGATCCACCCCATGCTCGGCCTGTCGACTCCCGAGGAGTGGCAGGACTGGCTCGAGACCGTCGACGTCGTGGAGAGGCTCCGACCTCGAATGATCGTGTCCGGCCACCGCAGGCCCGACGGCGACGACCACGCGGTCGACATCATGATCGCGCAGACTCGCGCCTACATCCGGGACTTCTCAGCCGCCTACAAGGCCGCGAAGGACGCCAAGGAGCTGGTGGCCACCATGACGGCGAAATACCCGAACCACGGGAACGTCTGGACGCTCCAGTTCTCCGCCGTCAGCGCGATCGCGAAGCGTGATACCGCACAGTGACCGGGCCTCTCACCCGGAGCCTGCACCAGTTTCCTTCGCGTTGAAACGCGCCACACCACGATGGGTGACCCCGATGAATTTCGCGTCTCTGCCCGACCGTCGCGCCGAATCCACCCCGAATGGGCCTGCGGTTTGCGATGGGCGTCAGTCGCTCACCAATGCCCAGCTGATGACCCGCGTCCGGGCAGCAGCTCGTCACCTTCAGGACCTCGGGGTCGGTTCTGGTGATGTCGTGGCCCTGAAGCTGAGGAACCGCGTCGAGTTCGTGGTTCTGCTGTTCGCGGCCTGGCGGCTCGGTGCCACCGTCACCCCGGTCAATCCGAGCCTGACCGACGTCGAGGTCGCACGGCAGCTCCAGGACTCGGGCGCACGCCTGCTGGTGGGCGAGAACAGCGCGATCGCCGCAGGCGTCACCACGCTCGCCGTCGACGACCTGTACGGAGAGGTGGTGGGGGCGGGCCCGACGCCGCAGCTGGACTCGTCCGCGCCGGCTCTCTTGATCTACACCAGCGGAACGACTGGAGTTCCGAAGGGGGTGATGCTCGACCACTCCAACATCGACTCGATGGCGGCGATGGGGTGCCAGGCGCTCGAGATGGGGCCGGCCGACCGCTGCTTGCTGATCCTGCCGCTCTTCCACGTCAACGCCATCGTGGTCAGTGTGCTCATGCCGCTGCTCGCAGGTGCCAGCGTCGTCGTCACCGACCGGTTCGATCCCAAGACCTTCTTCGACCTCGTCGAGCAGCAGCGCCCCACCTACTTCAGTGCCGTGCCCACGATCTACAGCATGCTCGAGGCGCTGCCGGCCGACGTTCGACCCGATACGTCGTCCCTGCGATTCGGGGGCTGCGGCGCAGCGCCTGCCTCCGCCGACTTGCTCACCCGATTCGAGGCTCGGTACGGGTTCCCTCTCATCGAGGGTTACGGGCTGTCCGAAGGAACGTGCTTCTCCACCGTCAACCCCGTCGCGGGCCCGCGACGGGCCGGCAGCGTGGGGCTTCCCGTCCCGGGGCAGGAGCTCCGGATCATCGACGAGCGGGGTATCGAGCTGGCGCCGGGCATGGATGGTGAGGTCATCGTGCGCGGTCCCAACGTGATGCGTGGCTATCTCGGTCGGCCGCAGGAGACGGCGAAGACGATCGTGGACGGCTGGTTGTACACGGGCGACGTCGGCCACCTCGACGCGGACGGCTACCTGACCCTGGTCGGGCGATCGAAAGACATGATCATCCGTGGTGGCGAGAACATCTACCCCAAGGAGATCGAGGACGTCCTGACGGCTGACCCGTTCGTCCTCGAGGCAGCCGTCATCGGTGTACCTGACGACAAGTGGGGAGAGGTGGTCGTCGCCTACGTCCAACCGCGACCTGGTGTGACCGTCGATCCCGCGGCGCTGGAAGCGCTGACTACGCAACACCTGAGCGGCTACAAGCGGCCGTCGTCGTTCTTGGTGGTCGACGCCATCCCCAAGAACGCCGTAGGCAAGATCGACAAGCCCTCGTTGAGGGCCGCCCACGCCGCAGCCTCGTCCCGCTCGTGACCATCTGGAAGATCGGCAAGGCGAAGGGCCCTGGGCGCGACTGTGTTGCGCCTCCCTGGTGACGCAGGGGCCGACCAGTAACTGCGGATGCCGTTGATCACCTGGCGGTGGTCTCGCCATCGGCCGCACCGGTTGTTGCTCACCGGCAGTAGCGGCTTCAGCAGCGCCCACCTCGTCGTCCGTCAGATCCCCCTGCTGATCACTTCTGGAACGATGTGTCACTTGCTCGAAGAGATTCGCTCACGCGTCGCTGTGACGATCCAGACTGCCCCAGGGATGCACACACCGTCTGCGGTCTCGAACTCCGCGAGCGCGTCGTGTACTTCGGCACGGACACGGGCGATGGTTGTCGCGTCGGCATTGCGCAGGTTGTAGCGCGTCGGGCCCATGGAGAAGATGAAATCGGCGGCGTTGCCCGCGTCGGTGCCGAAGGTCATGGGCGCCTCGACTGGAGCCACCTCTATGTCGGTGAACCCACTGGCGGCGAGCACTTGGCGGATGCGCGCCGGGTCGAGGAGTGACCCCATACCCCTGGAGGCGGGGGATGCCTCGCGCAGGAACGGCGAGAGTGCTGCGGTCGCGCGGGCGTAGGCGCTGTCCGGGCCCGCGGGCTGCGGGCCGAGGAACGCCAGACGGCCGGCTGGCACGAGCGCGTGCTTGAGATGGGTGAAGGCTGCGACATGGTCGGCGAAGAACATGACTCCGCCGCGGCTTATGAGGACATCGAACCCGCGGTCGGGGAATGGATGCACCTGTGCGTCGCCCTGCTCGAAGGTGCAATTGTCGAGGCCTTCCGTGGCTGCGTCACGGCGGGCGCGTTCCAGCATCGGCGCGGACAGGTCGATTCCCACCACGCTTCCGTCGTACGCCCGTTGTGCTGCAATGCGCGTCGTCTGGCCGGTGCCGCAGCCGACGTCGAGGACCCAGTCCTGGGCTGTGATGCCCGCGGCGGCGAACAGGGGTGCGTTGAACGCGCCCATCATCCCGTTGTAACGCTCTGGGCGTTCGGCCCAGAGGATGCCCTCCCAGTCGTTCCATGCTTCTGCCTGCTGACGGTTGGCGATCGTGTGCACGGCTTGCCCTCCATCGCTTAGAGTTTGCCTCTAGAGTTCAACTCTAGATATAGACTCCAGTCATGCATGAGGGCAAGGGGAAACAGGGCAACAAGGCCCAGGCGACACGGCGACGGATCATCGAGGCGGCCGGCGTGCTCTTCGTCGAGCAGGGCTACGGGGCGACAAAGCTGCAGGAGATCGCCGACCGGGCAGGCGTGGCGGTGCAGACGATCTACTTCGTCTTCCGGAACAAGCCCTCGCTACTCAAGGAACTTGTCGATGTCGCGATCGCAGGCGACGACGAACCCGTGCCGACGATGGACCGGCCCTGGTTCCGGGAGGTCACGACCGCACCTGACGCCGAGGCCGCACTGGTCGCGCTGGTCGCCGGCACCCGCAGGACACTCGAACGCGTCGCAGCCCTCAACGAGATGGTCCGCGCCGCGACGGCAACCAACCCAGAGATCCGCCAGTTGTGGCCGGAGCAGGCAGACCCGCGGTACAAAGTGATCTCCGCAGCGGCGAAGTCCCTGATCAAGAAGCCAGGCACCCGCCCCGCCATCCCAGTCGAAGAAGCAGCGGACGTCATCTACGCCGTCCTCAGCCCAGAGCTCTTCCTGGTACTCACCCGCGACCGTGCGTGGCCACCGGCCAAGTGGGAGCAATGGGCCTACAACACCCTCAGCTCCCAACTATTGGTCGACAACGGACGCTGATCAACCCAGCCCCTGAGGGCAACGTGGTCCGCAGTCGGCCAGCGCCCATGCATCGGGGGCTCTGATCGTGATCGGGGAGGTGGGCCTAGAAGTGCAGCAGGCGCTTGATGTCGGCCACGACGTTTGCGTGCAACCACCAGACTCGTGGAGTCACGGCGGGTGGCACCGCCGGTGTGCGGCTGGCGGTCCCGGAGGTGGCTACTGAGGCGAGTCGCTGGTGTCGGCTGCCCTGTTCCGGTGGTCTGTGGGGGTGGCGGGGGAGGGTTGTGCCTGGGGCGTGGCGGGGGTGGCTGCCAGGCTGGCGAGGAGCTTGAGCCGGTCTTCGTCGGGGGTGCCCGGTTCGGCGGTGTAGATGGTCAGGGAGTGCGCCTCGCGGGTGGACAGGGGCAGGTCCAGCGGCTGGTAGGTGAGTTCCAGCGGGCCGGCGTCGGGGTGGTTGAAGGATTTGACGCCGCCGTGGTGGATGCGGACGTCGTGGGCGGCCCAGCGGGTGCGGAACTCGGTACTCAGGGTGGACAGCTCTCCGATGAGTTCCCGCAGTGCCTTGTCGTTCGGGTAGCGGCCGGCCTCGGCGCGCAGCAAGGCAGCGGTGAGGGTGAGGGCCTGGTCCCAGTCGGCGACGAAGTGCTGCGCGCCCGGGTCGAGGAAGTAGTAGCGGGCCCAGTTGGGGCGTCCGTGGCCGTCGACGGTGTCGCTGTTGAACATGGGTGACAGGACTGCCCGGGCGAGTGCGTTGGTGGCGACGATGTCGAGGCGACCGTTGGTGACGAAGGCCGCGGACAGGGTCATGGAGTCGAGCAGCCACTGGACGCGGGGCGGGACGTCGATGGCCTTGCGGCGCCGGGGCGCGCGGCCGGCCGGCTGAGCTGCTCGGGCGAGGTCGAAGAGGTAGGTGCGTTCGTCGTCGTCGAGGTGGAGTGCGCGGGCGACCACCCACTGAGATCGTTTCATGCCGACTTCGCAGGTCACCGGCCTGGTGTAACGGTGGGCAGGCGTGCTCGATGTGGTCAGAGGAGAGACCGCCGGCACGTGATCGCTCGCCACGAGCGAGGTCCGGCGTTCCGGGACGGCCCAGGCTGCGATACCTGCCGGAGTCGGCCGAGACGGTCTTCGGGGAGCGGGTCGAGGCGACGGACGGTGGGCGAAACCGTCGGGCATGGTGGCGCCGGATGCCCGAGCCGGCTCGTACCGCTGCCTTCCCCCGCAGAGTCGGCCGGGCCGCAGGCGGAAGGGCCGGTTCGATCCTTAACGTGAGCGCCCTATGCGGGAGTTGGCCAGTCCGGATCGGGTCGCCCATGTGGTGGGGGAGGGCGAGGAACAGCAGGCACTGGATCTTGTACTTCCGGCTGTTCTTTCGGACTCCGGGCAGCGAGAGCGAACGCGGCTGCACCACCCCTCGAAGTTGGCGACATCGACATCGAGATCGAAAACTCGGAGAAGGCGCCAACTACGACGACCCGTTGGTGCCAACTGTCGCGCTCAACCAGAACCAGCGGACCAGGTCATATCGGCCCGGCGGTGTCATGTATCTCGCAAAGTCACATGGGTGTTGCGGCGAGCGGAGGCTGTCGGTGACAGGCCGCATTTTCCCTTTGTTGCGGTTGGCGGGTTAGCTGGCACCGGTCCACGGCGTTCAAGAAGTTCCTCATCAAGATCGACAGTGAGGTTCCCGGGAACCTGCAGGTCCACTCGATCTGCGACACATTGAAGTTTCAGTGGCAAGAGTTTCCTGGCAGTCAGGCCGGCGGCAGGCGACCGCACTGCCCGTCTCCGCCGGTGCGAGCCGGGCAAGGGCGGTGTAGACAGGAGTCATGCCGCAGCGCCTCGATGGACTTCGACGGCCGGTGCGAGCGGGTCGGGCGTTGATCGCCATCCCGATCGCGTGGATTGTTGCGGTGTCCGTGATCGACGTTCTTTCTCCGCCCGACATTCATCTGGGTCCGCTGCTCGTCGCGGCACCGGCGATCACGCCGTTGTTCGGCGGGCCCTGGACGGTGGGCCTGGTTGCTGTACTGGCGGTGATCGCGCAGGCGACCCTCGGGGCGCTGCGCGATCGTGACGGGATGCTCTCGGCCAACCACCAGGCACAGATCATCGCCCTGATCCTGGTGGGCGCGAGCCTCGTGATCTTCTCTGTGCTGCGGGAGCGTCGCGCAAAAGAGCTGGCGCAGGTGCGGTACGTGTCCGAGACCGCCCAGCGTGTGGTCCTGCCGCCACTGCCCAAGAAGCTCGGACCGCTGCGAGCCGCCTCCCTCTATCTCGCCGCGGAGGCCGAGGCCCGGATCGGCGGGGACCTGTACGCGGCGGCACGTACCACCTCCGGCACCCGGCTAATGGTCGGCGACGTGCGGGGGAAGGGGATGACCGCGGTCAATGACGCGGCCCTGCTGCTCGGAGCGTTCCGCATCGCGGCCCACCGCCAGGCGAGCCTGGGCGAGCTGGTGGCCTACCTCGACCGAAGCGTGTGCTGGGACCTGATGGAGCCGGGCGAAACGAACCGCTACGGAGAAACCTTCATCACCGCCGCCCTCCTGGACCTCCCCGACCACGGCGGCCGGGTCCAGATGATCTCCTGCGGTCACCCGCCGCCGATCGTCCTCCGTGACGGCCGGCCGACGACCATGGACGCCCGCATTCCCGCACCCCCCTTGGGCCTCGGCGAACTGGCGCATCCGCGCTACCGCGTCGACAGCTTCCCGTTCGAGCCGAAAGACCTTCTACTGCTGTACACGGACGGCGTCACCGAGGCCCGCGACTCCACCGGCACCTTCTACCCGCTCGCCGAGCGCATCACAGGCTGGACCGAGAACAACCCCGACGCCTTCCTCGACCGCCTCCGCCGCGACCTGCTGCACCACGTCGGCGGACACCTGAACGACGACGCCGCCATGATCGTCATACAACGCCCCGCCACGCCCTGGGCCTGATCACCCGGCCCCCTCTTGCACCACTCAAACTTCGAGGGCACGCGCTCAAGGTTCGCTGTCACGGGACAGGTGGCCGGACATCGCGTAGCGGCGGACGGCAAGGCCGGAGTCGAGTTCCTCGCCGATCGTCTCGCACAGCGGCGCGAGGACATCGGCTGCGTCCGGGTCGGACGGATACGCCGGGGCGACTTCGAGCATCAGCTCACCGATCGCGTACGTGCTGGCGGCGAGTTCGTCGACGACGTGGCGCAGCGCGGCGAGCGCGGGATCCGCCGACGGTTCGGCGGGCGGCGGGCGGCGGGGGCGGTGTGGTGCGGACGTCGCGGACGGCCTGGCAGACCACGGCGCGCACCGCGGGCTCATCGAGGGCCGTCAGATCGCTGTGGGCGAGTGCGGCGAGACGGCGGGTGATCAGTTCCGCGACGTCGTCGGTGCGGCCGGAGACGGCGATCAGGGCACGCTGGGACAAGCCGTAGTCGAGCGTGGCCACGGCTGCTGGGTCGGTGTCTCGCGTGCGAGATGGACCGGTGCCAGCCGTGACGGCGCCGTGGATCGCGCCCAGGGCGCGAGCGACCTCCAGCAGCCGGTACGGCGGCGCCCGGGACTGGGACAGGCCGCGGGTCCGGCCGACGCCGACGGTCTCGTATCCGATCCCTTGGGACCGGGGCCACTGGGCGAGGCACCACCCGACGCAGCAGCGGCGCGGAGAAGCCGGGCCCTGCTCGCATTGGGTGGTGCCGGGCGGGGCCCACGCTCCTCCTACTCGATTCGTGCCCGGATCTTGCGGATGCCCCAGCCGCTCGCGCCGACAATCGCCGCGGCCAAAACGAGGAAGGGACGGCAGCGCGTCGGAGACGTGCCGCCGGAGCCGGCTGCCGCCTGCGATCGTGCATGGACCAGCCTGCCCAGCGCGTCGCACCTTGCCAGAGCCGGCGTGTCGCATCTGTGTGCCCTGGAGCCTGTGCCGTCGAAGGCGACTCTGACGGCGTCGCCCGCGAGTCCCGCTGCCGCATCGGCGCAGGCATCGGAGAAGGTTACTTACTGCCCGCCGTGTGTCGGGTGGCGCAATCCTGGTGACCTCACTCCACGGGCTCCACCCGCTCCTGGCGAAGGGACGGCCTGGAGTCGGGCTACGTCCGGGCGGCGCGGACGAGCCGGTTGTACTCCAGGTCGGACTGCCTCATGGCCTCGACGGAGAGGTCGACGCCGCTCAGCTGATTTCTGAGGGCGACGTACACCGCGGCGTGCGCTGCCATCTGCTCGGGACCGACGCTTTGGGGCGACCAGGAGATCAGGACAATGGCGTCTCTGCGACTGCCGTCCCGGTCGGCGAAGCGGAGTTCATAGGCCACGAGGCGTGGATCGGACGGCAGGGCTTTGAGGAGCTCGTCGTGGGTCAGGTTCCCTTCGTAGTCCAGGATGAGGGTGTCCAGGTTGTCGTTGAGCCGGTACAGGACCGTGGTGATGTGCCGGTTGCTTTTGAGTTCGTTGAAGGCGTCGATGCAGCGGTCTTCCACTGAGATAGCACTGGTCACGACGGCACCTTCCGATCACGGGGACGTTCGGACAGCTCAACGAACCCTTGACCGGGAGGTTGTGGATAGGGGCCGTTCGGCAGCACCTAACTCCAGGGCGGGGCCGCCTGTGGCGCTTGCCTACGAGCCGACCTTCCTCACGCTTGGGGCACGCGCTCGAGGACCTCCGCGGCGCCGTCGCCGCCGTCGAGACGGACCGTAGTTGCGCCGAGGCGGCCGAGAACGGGTGCTGCTGATGACCGCGCTGCCCCTCGGGCCTGCGCCGGCCCGCATCAACCAGCTCGCCCGCCGCATACGCCTGCGACCGGATGGGCCGGTCGGCGATGCCGTAACTTTCCGTCATGCGTGCGCTTCCAAGTCGAATTGGAGAGTGACTGATGGCCGATGGAGTAGTTCTCGACGGAGTGCTGACCCGTCTTGTCCCGACGACCGAGGATGATTTGGACCTGCTGGGCCGATGGTTCGCTTCCCCAGACGTCGTCGAGCACTGGGGTGGCGTACCGATATCGCGTGACGAGGTGGCCGAGAAGTACGTCGGGCGGCGCCGGCCGCGTGTGGAGTCTTTCCTTGTACTGGCACAGGGCACACCGGTGGGCTACGCACAGTACTGGCACGCTGGCGTGGCTGAAGGTGGTATCGACATGGTGTTGGGACCGGAGGCGCGCGGCCGGGGCTTGGGGCCGGATGCAGCTCGCGCGCTTCTTGCGCACTTGGGCGGGACTCTTGGATGGCGGCGCGTGACAGTCGATCCCGTGAGAGGGAACGTGCGGGCAGTGCGCGCCTGGGAGAAGGCCGGCTTCCGGCAGGTGTCGAGCGAAGCTGAGAGCCTACTCATGGAGTTCAGCTTTGCCGAGGGTCGCCAGGACTGACCGTTGTGCGTCATGGTCGGCCGTCACTACTGGTTACGCCAGCAGGACTCGTTTCCGGAGGAGTTGGAAGCCGGCCCGGCCGAACATTTGGCGCTTGAGCATCTTGATCCGGTTGACCTGCCCCTCCACCACACCTGAGTTCCAGGGCAGCGTCAGACCGGCGATCACAGCGTCGCGGTCACGGTCGATGCCCGTTGCGAGGGTGTGAAGGCTCGGTAGGTCGTCCTGACGGACGGCGTCGAGCCATTCCAGGAGTCGTTCGCCCTGGCGCTCGGTGAGCATGTGGGCGAAGGACCGGACGTGGCCGGTAAGGGCGTCGAGCTCGGGGCGGTTGGACAGTACGGCTTTGAGCCGGAGTTGTTCGATCTCGGTGAGGGGTTCCGGGCGGCTGAGAATCCATCGGGTCACCAAGCTTGCAGCACCGCGGTTGGGGTGAACTGCATCAGGCAGGTGCGTCACTGGACACGGCGGGTCAGGCGAACCTGCGTATCTGGACCTGCCCGTGCCCGGCTGCGCCGCCTGCTGGGGCTAGGGGCGCGGGGACCCCAGCGGTTTTTCCGGGCGGGCGGGGGGTGTCGGCGGTTCGCCGCGGCGGACGGAGCCGGGAGCGCGGGCGGCGGGACGGTCGGCGTGGGCCGAGGAGGTCAGCTGCCAGGGGACGCTGATGACCATGACGCCGGGTGTGAAGAGGAGGCGGCTCTTGAGCCAGAGGGCGGACTGGTTGTGCAGGAGGTTCTCCCACCAGTGGCCCACGATGTACTCGGGGATGAACACGGCGACGACGTCGCGGGGGCTCTCGCGCCGGATGGAGCGGACGTACTCAACGACCGGCCGGGTCACTTCGCGGTAGGGCGAGTCGAGGATCTTCAGCGGGACCTCGATGCCGTACTCCTCCCAGCGGGCGCGCAGAGCGGCCGCCTCGTCCCGGTCTACGGAGACGGTGAGCGCTTCGAGCTGGTCGGGGCGGAAGGCGCGTGCGTAGGAGAGGGCGCGCAGGGTTGGTTTGTGGATGGTGGAGACGAGCACGATGGCGAACACCCTGCTCGGTGGGGCGAGTTGGTCGCGCGGGTCGGTGACGGCCAGTTCCGCTGCGGTGGCGTCGTAGTGGCGGCGGATGCCGCGCATCATCAGCCACAGCACGGTCGCGGCGAGCACCGCGAGCCAGGCGCCACGGCCCTCCCGCCCGGTGCTCAACTCACCGAGTGGGAAGGGGTGTCAGCCGGTCGGCGCCACCGCGCGTCCGGTCTGCGGGGAGATCATGCCGGCGCACAGCCCCTTGGCCGCCAGGGCCTGCGCGATGCGCGGGATCGCGGCGCGCGTGTTGGCGGGCCAGTCGTGCATGAGGATGATCTGGCCACTCGTGAGCCGTGCCGCCGCTTGCACGATGGCATCGGTACTGGCGCCGTTCCAGTCCTGCGAGTCGACATCCCAAAGGATCTCGGTCAGGCCGTACTTGGCCTCGACGTTCCTCACCGTCGCGTTGGTCTCGCCGTACGGAGGGCGGAACAGCCGGGGCGTGCCACCGCCCGCGCTGCCGATGGCCTGCTGGGTCCGGGAGAGCTCGGAGTCGATCTGCGCCTGGCCGAGCTGGGTCAGGTGAGGGTGGGTGTAGCTGTGGTTGCCGACCCACATGCCGGCGGCGACCTGTGCACGTACCAGGGACGGATTCGCGGCGGCGTACTGCCCCTCGTTGAACATCGTGGCTCGCAGCCCGTTCTGCCGGAGCGTGTCGAGCAGCGCCGGCGTGCTGCTCGACGGGCCGTCGTCGAAGGTCAGCCCGACGTAGCCGGTGCAGGTGGCGGCCTGCGCCGAGGCGCCGGTGTCGACGGCGAGGGTGCAAGCGCCAAGTGTCGCGACGACGGCCAGTTTCGCTATGAGGGACGGTGACGACCGGTGGGGTCGCGTGGCTCCTGGTCGGGTTCTCATGCGGGTGCTCCTGTGGCCTGAGGCGGGGACAGGGACGGGCGGGGCTTGTCGACGTCGATAGGTTGGTACCGGGCTCGTGAGCTGTCAACAGTTTCGGCGTTAAGGGCGAAACTTTTGGTCCACGAGACTTCTCCGTCGTGTGTCAAATGCCCCGTATTCAGGCCTATTTGGCATACGCGTCAAGAGCGATGCGGGGGAGCGGCCAATCTGAGACAGCATGGCGACGCGTCAGCTGGAAGAGTCGTCTGAAACTCTTTCGAACGCGGATTTCCGCCGAGTCGCTGCGGCAACTCCCGTGCCATGCACATCAGTTGACGACTGTTGTGCGCGTCGTTACTGTCCCCCTCGGTTCTTCGATCCATCGATCAATGTTCGAGATATCGGCGATTGGGAGCGCTCCCAAACCTCGCGCTGAGCCCGGCGCGGACCTCTGCCCACCCGGCGTTCCAGCTCTCGCAGGTCCGGCGCCGGGGAGACGACTACCTCCGCCTGCCCTGGCGAACGGGCCTGCTCACCCAGCCCAACTCCGCCTGCTGACCAGCATCGACATAGGAGCCGCTCATGCCCACCGTTGCGTCGTTACCCCGCCCCAGACGCCTCGCCGCAACCCTGCTGACGAGTTCCCTCCTCGTCGGCGGCCTCCTCGCCACGCCCGCCGCGGCAGCCGTCGTCTCCGATGCGGCGGCGACCACGGCCGTACGCGTCAACCAGGTCGGCTATCTGCCGGACGGCCCCAAGCGCGCCACCGTGGTCACCACGGCGACGCAGTCGCTCACCTGGCAGTTGCGCGACGCGTCAGGGACGGCGGTCGCCTCCGGTGCGACCGTCCCGCGCGGGGCGGACGCCCCCTCCGGGCAGTCCGTCCACGTGGCCGACTTCTCCTCATTCCAGGGTTCCGGCTCGGGATACGTCCTGACGGTGGACGGCAGCAGCAGCGTGCCCTTCGACCTCCGCGCGAACCTGTACGACGGCCTGCGCTCCGACGCGATGGCGTTCTTCTACCACCAGCGCAGCGGCATACCCATCGATGCCTCCCTGGTGGGCTCCGCCTATGCGCGCCCGGCCGGACACCTCGGTGTCGCACCCAACAAGGGCGACACCTCCGTCCCGTGCCAGGCCACCGTGTGCGACTACACCCAGGACGTCAGGGGCGGCTGGTACGACGCGGGCGACCACGGCAAGTACGTGGTGAACGGCGGCATTTCGACCTGGCTGATGGTCAACTCCTTCGAGCGGGCCAAGCGTGCGGGCAAGGACTCGGCGCTGGGCGACTCCTCCCTGAAAGTCCCCGAGCGCGGCAACGGCGTACCCGATGTGTTGGACGAGGCGCGCTGGGAACTCGACTTCCTGATGCGCATGCAGGTGCCCGAGGGCAAGCCGTACGCGGGCATGGCGTTCCACAAGATCCATGACGCGGCCTGGACCGGGATGCCGCTGCGCCCCGACCAGGACCCTCAGCCCCGCGAGCTGCACCGTCCGTCGACGGCGGCGACCCTCAACCTCGCGGCGGCCGCGGCGCAGTGCGCCCGGGTCTACCGGGCCTACGACACCGCGTTCGCCGACCGCTGTCTGTCGGCCGCGCGGCGGGCCTGGACGGCGGCCCGGGCCAACCCGGCGCTGTACGCGCCGGATTCGGACAGCACCGGCGGCGGCGCCTACGGCGACACCACGGTCAGTGACGAGTTCTACTGGGCGGCGGCCGAGCTGTACGCCACGACCGGCGAGAGCGGCTACCGGGACGCGGTCACCGACTCCTCCTGGCACACCTCCTCAACTGCCTTCTCCGCCTACGGATTCGGCTGGGCGGACACGGCCGCACTCGGTCGGCTCACCCTGGCCACCGTCCCCAACGGCCTGCCCGCAGCCGACCGCGACCGGGTCCGGGCCTCGGTCACGGCGGCCGCCGACGGCTACCTGTCCCGGATGGCCGCCCAGGGCTACGCGGCGCCCGTACCGGCGGACGGCTACTTCTGGGGCTCCAACGGCGAGGTCGCGGGCGACGCGATCGTGCTGGCCGTCGCCGGAGAACTGACCGGAAAAGAGCGCTACCGCACCGGCGCGCTGGAGACGATGGACTACCTCCTCGGCCGCAACGCCCTCGGCCAGTCCTACGTGAGCGGCTATGGCGAGACGTCCTCGCAGAACCAGCATCACCGCTTCTGGGCCCACCAGTTGGACGCCTCGTTGCCCCATCCGCCGGCGGGGTCGCTGGCGGGCGGGCCCAACAGCGGCCTCCAGGACCCGGTGGCGGAGGAGAAGTTGGCCGACTGCGCGCCCGCCGCCTGCTACATCGACGACATCGGCTCGTACTCCACCAACGAGGTGGCGGTCAACTGGAACGCCCCGCTGGCCTGGCTCGCCGCCTATGCCGCCGAGCGGACCTCCACCGGCGAACAGCCCACCGGTGCCTGCGCGGTGACGTACAAGACCGACAGCGTGTGGAGCACAGGCTTCACCGCGACGGTCACCGCCAAGAACACGGGCCCGACCGCCGTGGACGGGTGGCAGCTGAGCTGGGCCTACGGGGCCGGGCAGCGCGTCACGAGCGCCTGGAACGCGACCGTCACCCAGAACGGCACCACAGTCGTCGCCCGCGGCACCGACTGGAACCGGACGATCGCACCCGGTGCGACAGCGAGCTTCGGAGTCCAGGGGACCTCCAGCGAGGCCAATCCCGCACCCACGGCCTTCACTCTCAACGGGAAGACCTGCACCTGATCCACGGTCGGCCTGGCCCGGGGCGCGCAATTCCGCTCCGGGCCAGGCTGCAGCGATCTCCTTTCCCCGCAGCCACCCCAATATCATCAACGTCACCCTGGGCACGCCCAAGTGTCCCCGACGGCCTCCGGGGGCTGGAGGAGCGCAGGGTGTCGTTGACCGACAGGGCCATCGAGCAGATCCGCGAGCTGATCCGCTCCGGTGCGCTGCCACCGGGGTCGAAACTGCCGCCCGAGCCCGAACTCGCCGCCCAGCTGGGCCTGTTCCGCAACTCGCGCGCGAGGCGGTCAAGGCGCTGACTGTCGCCGGTGTCCTCGAAGTGCGGCGCGGAGACGGCACGTACGTCACCAGCCTGCAGCCGAGTCTGCTGTCCGAGGGCCTGGGCGGAGCGGTGGAACTCCTGCAGAGCGATCCGACGGCGCTGCTCGACCTGCTGGAGGTCCGCCGTCTCTCGGAACCGGCGGCCACCGCGCTCGCCGCCACCCGGATCTCCGACGCACAACTGGCCGATGTGCGGCGCCACTTGGAGGCCATGCGCGAGGCCCGGGACGATGTGGAGGAGCTCAACTCCCACGACGCGGCGTTCCATCGCGCCGTGATCTCGGCTGCCGGGAACGACGCACTGCTCACGCTCCTGGACGGCGTCTCGGGCCGCACCCTGCGCGCACGCGTCTGGCGCGGCCTCGTCGGCAGGCCTCGGAGCGCACCCTTGCCGAACACGAGGCCATCCACGCGGCGTTGGCCACGCGCGACGCGTCCCTCAGCCAAGCCGCCGCCCTGCTGCACATCAGCACGACCGAGCGCTGGCTGAAGGAACACGTCGACAGCGGAGAGTCGTAGTCCGCGCATCCCGTCATGTCGGTTTCAGTACATGACGGGAAGGCATAGTCCGGGGCTTCACATGTTGGCGGAGTGCCGACATCCGCAAAGCCCGGGCCGTCGACAATGTCGCCAGATCACACGCAAGTTTCGACCCACCTCTTGACAGGTGCACCCCACTACAGCAATTTGGGAGCGCTCCCACAACTTCAAGGCTTGCAACATCTCCCATCAGAGCCGCGGGGGAGGAGACGGTGCGCCGTGACCGGTGGGACCCCGGTCGCAGGGCTTCGGTGACGCCCGTGCGCCCCCTCCCGCATTCGGAGAGAGGAACCAGCATGACGCTGGCGCCCACACCCCCCGCCCGAAGGCGGGCGTCTCGCAGCATCGCCGCCCTGATCGCCACCCTCGCCCTCGCGGCGGCCGCGATCGGGCTCACGCCGTCGCCGGCGGCCGCGGCCGAGCCGCCGACGCTGCATCAGCTCGCCGACGCCAAGGGCAGGTACTTCGGCTCGGCGACCGACAACGGGGAGCTGTCCGACGCCCCGTACACCCAGACCTTGGGTTCCCAGTTCGGGCCGATCACCCCCGGCAACTCCATGAAGTGGGACAGCACCGAGCGCACCCAGGGGCAGTTCAGCTTCACGGGCGGCGACCAGATCGTGAACTTCGCCGAGGCGCACGGCCAGAGCGTTCGCGGCCACACGCTGGTGTGGCACAGCCAGTTGCCCGGCTGGGTGGGACAGCTGCCCGCCTCGCAGGTGCGCCCCGCCATGGAGAACCACATCGCCAATGTCGCCGGCCACTATCGCGGCAAGGTGTTCGCCTGGGACGTCGTCAACGAGCCCTTCAACGAGGACGGCAGCTTCCGCAACTCGCCGTTCTACAACGCCATGGGCAAGGACTTCATCGCCCACGCCCTGCGCGCCGCCCGGGCCGCCGACCCCGACGCCAAGCTGTACATCAACGACTACAACGTCGAGGGCCTCGGCGCGAAGAGCGACGCCCTCTACGCCCTCGCCCGCGATCTGAAGGCCGCCGGCGTGCCGCTCGACGGCGTCGGGCTGCAGGCGCATCTGGCGATCCAGTACGGCTTCCCGAACCAGATGCAGCAGAACATGCAGCGCTTCGCCGACCTCGGCCTCGACGTGGCCGTCACCGAGCTCGACGTGCGGATGCAGTTGCCGATGGACTCGGCGAAGGAGGCCACTCAGGCCGACTACTACCGCCGGGTCACCGAGGCCTGCCTGGCCGTCACCCGGTGCGTCGGGATCACCGTCTGGGACTACACCGACAAGTACTCCTGGATCCCCGGCGTCTTCAACGGCGAGGGCTCGGCCCTCCCGTGGGACGGGAACCTGCAGCCCAAGCCCGTCGTCACGGACGCGATCCGCAAGGCCCTCGGCGAGACCGGCGCGGCCGACACCCAGGCCCCCAGTGTGCCGTCGGGGCTGCGGGTGACCGGCACCACCTCGGCCTCCGTCTCCCTGGCGTGGAACGCCGCCACCGACGACACCGGCGTCACCGGGTACGACGTCTTCCGCGGCGGTACGAAGGCGGGGACGGCCTCCGGCACGTCCTTCACCGACAGCGGGCTCGCCGCTTCCACCGCGTACGCGTACACGGTGCGGGCCCGCGACGCGGCCGGGAACGTCTCGGCGCAGTCCGCTCCGGTGAGCGCCACGACGCAGTCGGCGGGCACGGGCGGCGGCGCCCTGAAGGTCCAGTACAAGAACAACGACCAGTCCGCCGGTGACAACTCGATCAAGCCCGGGCTGCAGTTGGTCAACACCGGTGACTCGGCCGTCGATCTCTCCAAGGTGACCATCCGCTACTACTTCAGCGGCGAGTCCGGCGCCACGACGTACAGCACCTGGTGCGACTGGGCGGTGCTCGGCTGCGGGACGCTCACGCACCGGGTCGTCGCGGTGAGCAGCCCGACGGCCGGCGCCGACCACTACCTGGAGCTGGGATTCGCCGCCACGGCGGGCAGCCTCGCCCCCGGGGCCTCGAGCGGCGAGGCACAACTGCGGTTCAACAAGAGCGACTGGTCGAACTTCAACGAGGCCGACGACTACAGCCGCGGTACGAACACGTCCTTCGCGGACGCACCGAAGATCACCGTCCAACTCGACGGTCAGACGGTCTACGGCACCACTCCCTGAACCACGGTCCGGGCGGCCGGCTCCGCGCGCCCGGACCGTGCCAGCGTGCCGCCACGCCGGGATGGCGAGCAGCCTCGGCACGGCGGCACCTCCACCACCTCCACTCGCATCCGGACCCTCTCTTGGAGGACCTGTGTCCGCACACCCCGAAATGCCTGAACGATCCGAAAGATCCTCGTTACTCTCCCGGCGGTCCTTCGTCGGCGTGGCCGGCGGCGCGCTCGTCGCCCTCGGCGCCGGGCAGGCACTCGCCCGGGCCGCCGAGGCCCCGGACGGGTCCGCCGCACAGGTGGCCGCCGCCGCCAACGGCCCCTACACGGAGGCCTTCCTCACTCAGTACAACAAGATCAAGAACCCGGCCAGCGGCTACTTCAGCCCGGACGGCATTCCCTACCACTGCGCCGAGACCCTGATCGTCGAGGCCCCCGACCACGGCCACCAGACGACCTCCGAGGCGTTCAGCTTCTGGATCTGGCTGGAGGCGGCGTACGGCCGGGTCACCGGCGACTGGGCCCCGTTCAACAAGTCCTGGGAGGTCGCCGAGGCTTCGATCATCCCGCCGCACAACGACCAGCCCACCAACGACTCGTACACCCCCTCCAAGCCCGCCACCTACGCGCCCGAGCACCCGCAGGTCACCAGCTACCCGTCCCAGATGGACTCGTCCGTCCCCGTCGGCTCCGACCCCATCGCCACCGAACTCGCCTCCGCGTACGGGACGATGGACGTCTACGGCATGCACTGGCTGATGGACCTCGACAACGTCTACGGCTTCGGCAACAAGCCCGGCACCGGCGACGAGCTCGGCCCGGGAAAGATGGCGTCCTTCGTCAACAGCTACCAGCGTGGCGCCCAGGAGTCCGTCTGGGAGACCGTCCCGCAGCCCAGCACCGACCTCTTCAAGTACGGCGGCCCCAACGGCTACCTCGACCTCTTCGTCAAGGACGCCTCGTACGCGAAGCAGTGGAAGTACACCAACGCCCCCGACGCCGACGCGCGCGCCGTGCAGGCCGCGTACTGGGCGCTGACGTGGGCGACGGCACAGGGCAAGGCGAGCCAGGTCTCCGCCTCCGTGGCCAAGGCCGCGAAGATGGGCGACTACCTGCGCTACGCGATGTTCGACAAGTACTTCAAGAAAATAGGCAACTGCACCAGCCCCACCGGCTGCCAGGCCGCCTCCGGCCGCGACGCGCAGCACTACCTGCTGTCCTGGTACTACGCCTGGGGCGGCTCCGCCGGCACAGGCGGCGGCTGGGCCTGGCGCATCGGCGACGGCATCGCCCACCAGGGCTACCAGAACCCCCTCGCCGCCTGGGCACTGTCCACCATCCCCGCCCTCACCCCCAAGTCGCCGACCGCGAAAGGCGATTGGCAGAAGTCGCTCACCCGGCAGCTGGAGTTCCTGCGCTGGCTGCAGTCCGCCGAAGGCGCGCTCGCCGGCGGCTGTTCCAACAGCTGGGACGGCCAGTACGGCACCCCGCCGGCCGGCACACCGACCTTCTACGGCATGGCGTACGACTGGCAGCCCGTCTACCACGATCCGCCCAGCAACAACTGGTTCGGCTTCCAGGTGTGGTGCATGGAGCGCGTCGCCCAGTACTACTACGTCACCAACAACGCGACCGCCAAGGCGGTCCTCGACAAGTGGGTGGCCTGGGCCTCCGGGCAGACCACCGTCGGCTCCGACGGCAGTTACCGCTTCCCCTCCACCCTGGGCTGGACCGGCGCCCCCGACACCTGGAACGCCGCGAGCCCCGGCGCCAACACCGGCCTGCACGTGTCGGTCGTCGACTACAGCGACGACGTCGGCGTGGGCGCGGCGCTGGCCATGACGCTGATCTACTACTCCGCGAAGTCCGGGGACGCCGACGCCGCCGGACTCGCCAAGTCCCTGCTCGACGCCATGGCCGGGCACGCGGACACCAAGGGCATCGCCGTCCCCGAGACCCGCCGCGACTACGACCGCTTCGACGACCCGGTGTACTTCCCGGCGAGCTGGTCCGGTACCTCCCCGCAGGGCGTGAAGCTGGGCACCGGTACGACCTTCATCGGGATGCGGCCGTGGCTCAAGCAGGAGCCGGGCTGGTCGAAGGTGCAGACGTACCTCGACGGCGGCGCCCCGCCGGTCTTCACGTACCACCGCTTCTGGGCGCAGGCGGCGCTGGCGCTCGCCTTCGCCTCGTACGCCGAGCTCCTCGGCGACGAGGGCGGCCCCGGCGGCGGCAGCGACACCACCGCGCCGACCGTCCCGACCGGCCTGACGGTGACGGCGACGACCGGCACCAGCGTGTCGCTGAGCTGGACGGCGTCCACCGACGACACCGGCGTGGCGGCGTACGACGTCTACCGCGACGGCACCCCGGTCGGCACCCCGACCGCGACCACCTACACCGACAGCGGGCTCTCCGCCGCCACCGCCTACCACTACCGGGTCGCCGCCCGCGACGCTGCGGGCAACGCCTCCGCACTGTCCGCCGAGGCCACCGGCACCACCAAGGCCGGCGGAGGTACGGGCGGGGCCAAGGTCCAGTACAAGAGCACCGACTCCAACGCCACCGACAACGCCCTGAGCATGTCCCTGAAGGTCGGGAACACCGGCGGCGGCGCGCTCAGCCTGTCCACGGTGACCGTCCGCTACTACTTCACCGGCGACGGCGGCCCGTCCACGTACAGCACCTGGTGCGACTGGGCGATGCTCGGCGCCGCCAACATCACCCACCGGGTGGTCGCCATGAGCAGCCCGAAGACCGGCGCGGACCACTACCTGGAGGTCGGCTTCAGCGCCGGCGCGGGTAGCGTCGCCGCGGGCGGCGACTCCGGCGAGATACAGCTGCGCGTGCACAAGAGCGACTGGTCGAACTTCAACGAGGCCGACGACTACAGCCGCGGCACCAACGCGTCCTTCGCGGACGCCTCCAAGATCACCGCGTATGTCGGCGGCGAGCTCGTCTGGGGTGCGGCGCCGTGACGGGACGACACCTGCGCGGCGCCCTCGCCGCCTCCGCCGCGGGCATCCTGCTCGCCGGGCTCGCGCTGTTCACCGGCGCGGGCCCGGCGGCGGCCGCGTCGGTCACCGACTGCACTCAGTGGGGCACCACCGAGGTGCAGGGCGGCGCGTACATGTACCAGCAGAACGAGTGGAACTCCTCGGCCCGCCAGTGCGTCAGCGTGGACACCGCGACCGGCGCCTGGAAGGTGACCGAGGCGAACTTCTCGCTCACCACGGCGGGGCCGCCGGCCACATACCCGTCCAGCTACAAGGGCTGCCACTGGGGCGCGTGCACCGCGAACAGCGGCCTGCCGATCCGGGTGAGCGAGCTGGGCAGCGCCCGGTCTACGTTCGACACCACGCAGGTCGCCTCCGGCGTCTGGGACGCCGCGTACGACCTGTGGTTCAACTCCACGCCCACGACCGACGACCAGCCGGACGGCACCGAGTTGATGATCTGGATCAACCACCGCGGCGGCGTCCAGCCCATCGGCTCCCGCACGGCCACGGTCACCATGGACGGCCGGACCTGGGACGTGTGGACCGGGCCGGGCGCCTCCGGGTGGAAGGTCGTCTCGTACGTGCTGCAGGGCGGCGCCACCGCGGTGACCGACCTCGACGTGAAGCGCCTCGTCGACGACGCCACCGCACGCGGCCAGATCAACCCCGCGCACTACCTGATCGACGCCGAGGCCGGCTTCGAGATCTGGCAGGGCGGCCAGGGGCTGGGCGTGAACTCCTTCTCGTTCGACGCCAGTAAGGGCCCGGTGGGCGGCGGGGACACCACGCCGCCGACCGTGCCCCGCAACCTGCGGTCCAGCGGGGCGAGTTCGTCGTCCACCTCGCTGGCCTGGGACCCCGCCACGGACGACGTCGGCGTCGCGTCGTACGACGTGTACCGCGGCAGCACGCGCGTCGGCTCCACCGGCGGCACGACGTACACCGACACGGGACTGACGGCATCCACCGCGTACAGCTACACCGTGCGCGCCCGGGACGCGGCCGGGAACGTCTCGCCGCCCGCCGGTCCGGTGAGCGTCACCACCACGCCGGGCGGTGGGACGGCTACCGGCAACCTGAAGGTGCAGTACAAGAGCAGCGATACGAGTCTGGCGGACAACGCCATCGGGATGAATCTGCAGTTGGTCAACACCGGGTCCAGTGCGCAGAGTCTGAAGGATGTCGAGATCCGCTACTGGTTCGACGACTCGGCTTCCTCGTACACGACGTGGTGTGACTGGGCGCAGATCGGTTGCTCGAACCTGACCCACTCGGTGTCGACGAACGGCACGACCGCCGGGGCCAATCGCTACCTGAAGGTGAACGTCACCGGCGGCACGCTCGCCGCGGGCGCTTCGACCGGTGACATTCAGTTGCGGCTGCACCGCAGTGACTGGTCGAACTTCAACGAGGCCGACGACTACAGCCACGGCACCGCGAGTTCGTACACGGACGCACCCAAGATCGGCGTCTACTCCGGCGGCCAGCTCCTGTGGGGCACCGCGCCCTGATCCACCCCCAGACACCCGGTGGCGGGAATCCTTCCCGCTGCCTCCCGCCACCGGGCCGTACCTCCGCACACCCTTATCCGAGAGGAGCACCAGAACCCGATGACCACCACCACGCACCCAAGTCGCAAGAGTCGCTTCAGGCGGCTCGCGGCGCTGCTGCCGGCGCTCGCCATGGGCGCCGCGCTCAGCGTCGCACTGCCGGGCGCGCCTGCCTCGGCGGCCGCGGCGGCCCGTGTCGACAACCCGTACGTGGGCGCCAAGCCCTACGTCAACCCCGACTGGTCCGCCAAGGCGAAGGCCGAGCCGGGCGGCTCCGCCATCGCCGACGAGCCCAGCTTCGTCTGGATGGACCGGATCGCCGCGATCACCGGGACCTCCAACGGCCGCGGCCTGCGCGCCCATCTCGACACCGCGCTGACGCAGGGCGCCACGCTCTTCCAGGTCGTCATCTACGACCTGCCGGGCCGCGACTGCTCGGCGCTCTCCTCCAACGGCGAGCTGAAGGCGGAGGAGCTCAGCCGGTACAAGTCGGAGTACATCGACCCGATCGCGGCGATCCTCGCCGACCCGAAGTACGCCGCACTGCGGATCTCCGCGCTGATCGAGCCGGACTCGCTGCCCAACATGGTCACCAACGCGGGCAGCGCGGCCGGCGCCACGGACGCCTGCCGGCACGTGAAGGAGCTGGGGGCGTACGAGCACGGCGTGGGCTACGCGCTGAACAAGCTCGGCGACATCCCCAACGTCTACAACTACATCGACGCAGGCCACCACGGCTGGCTCGGCTGGGACACCAACTTCGACCCGGCCGTCGACGAGTTCAAGATCGCCGCCACCACCGAGGGCGCGACGGTCGACGACGTCGCCGGCTTCATCGTCAACACCGCCAACTACGGGGCGCTGCACGAGCCGAACTTCAAGGTCACCGACTCCGTGAACGGCACCACCGTGCGCCAGTCCAAGTGGGTCGACTGGAACTACTACGTCGACGAGCTGTCCTACGCCCAGGCGCTGCGCGACCGCCTGGTCAGCCGCGGCGGCTTCAACTCCGGCCTCGGCATGCTCATCGACACCGCCCGCAACGGCTGGGGCGGCACCGCACGACCCACCGGACCCGGCCCGCAGACCTCCGTCGACGCCTACGTTGACGGCGGCCGCATCGACCGCCGCTTCCACACCGGCAACTGGTGCAACCAGCAGGGCGCCGGAGTCGGCGAGCGCCCGCAGACCGCGCCCGAGCCGGGCATCGACGCGTACGTGTGGGCCAAGCCCCCGGGCGAGTCGGACGGCAACAGCGAGCCCATCGACAACGACGAGGGCAAGGGCTTCGACCGGATGTGCGACCCGACCTACGGGGGCAACGCGCGCAACGGCAACAACCCGACCGGCGCCATGGCCGACGCCCCGCTGGCCGGCCGCTGGTTCTCCGCACAGTTCCAGATGCTGCTGACCAACGCCTACCCACCGCTGAACGGCGGCGGGGACCCGGGTACCGACACCCAGGCGCCGAGCGTCCCGGCGGGGCTGAAGACGACGGGCGTCACCTCGTCGTCGGTGTCGCTGTCCTGGACCGCCTCGACGGACAACGTGGGCGTCGCGTCGTACGACGTGTACCGCAACGGGACGCTCGTCGGTTCCACCGGCGGCACGACGTACACCGACAGCGGTCTGACCGCCTCCACCACCTACCAGTACAAGGTGCGGGCGCGGGACGCGGCCGGGAACGCCTCGGCCCAGTCCGCCCAGGTCGCCGGCACGACGACTTCGGGGGGTGGGACGAGTACCGGCAACCTGAAGGTGCAGTACAAGACGAGCGATACGAGTCTGACGGACAACGCCATCGGGATGAATCTGCAGTTGGTCAACACCGGGTCCAGTGCGCAGAGTCTGAAGGATGTCGAGATCCGCTACTGGTTCGACGACTCGGCTTCCTCGTACACGACGTGGTGTGACTGGGCGCAGATCGGCTGCTCGAACCTCACCCACTCGGTGACGACGAACGGCACGACCACCGGGGCCAATCGCTACCTGAAGGTCAATGTCACCGGCGGCACGCTCGCCGCGGGTGCCTCGACGGGTGACATCCAGTTGCGGCTGCACCGGGCCGACTGGTCGAACTTCAACGAGGCCGACGACTACAGCCACGGCACCGCGAGCTCCTACACGGATGCACCGAAGATCGGCGTCTACTCCGGCGGCCAGCTCGTGTGGGCCACCGCCCCGTAACCCGCAAGGCCTGACTCACGTACGGCGCGACGCGCCCCCGGGGTTTTTCGCTCCGGGGGCGAGTGCCACAACTGGCGCTCAACTGGCGCTCAGGGATGTCGGACTGTCGCACAGGGCATGGTCGACGAGCGTGCCGGTGGCGCGGTTGAGGGCGGCCAGGTCGGACGGCGCCGTGGTGGTGGTGATCGAGACGGCCACCGCGCGTTTGCCGTCCGCGCTCACGGCAGGACGGGTGTTGACGCCTACTCCGTCGCCTTCATGGGTGTAGTGGAAACCGCCGCAGGGAAAGGGGGATCTGGCGCAGCCCGAGGCCGTAGGCGCCCTCGGACATTTCGGCGACGTCGTCCGGGTCGTCGGTGCGCTGGACGGTCTGCCGCATCTCGCGCCACTGCTCGGCGGGGAGCAGCCGGCCGCCGGCCAGGGCACGGAAGAAGGTGTTCAGGTCGGCGGTGGTACTCACCACGCCGGAGTGGGCTCGATCCGTTCGGCGGGCAGGACGCCGATGAGCTCGATGGCACGGGCGGTGGGCAGCGGCAACGCGTCGAGGTCGGCGTCGCTCACGGCGACGGTGCCGTGCGCGGTGTCGTAGCCGCGGGTGATCTCTTGTGCGGAGACTTGCTTCCCGTCGAGTTCGCAGAACTTGCGGATCCGCACTCGGGCGTTGTCGTGCGTGTGGATCAGGTGGAGCGGGGCGGCGGGTGGTTCGACGGTGGGGTGGACGCGGGTGGACACCGAGACGAGTCCGAAGCTGATGTATCCGCTCCAGATGGGCCGGGGCATGGCGCCCTCCCTGGCTGACCAGGGGTTCATGCTAGGTCGAGACGGGGCTCAGTGCTCGTTCCTGGAACGTCTCCGGCCGGGATGTCGACACCATCGGAGCCACTCCGCACACCACACCCCTGATCCGGTCACGGATTCTTTGGTGCAGTAGCGGCGGGCTGGGTGACGTGTGGGCCGAACCGAGCGCGAACTGCATCGGAGGCGGCCTCCAGCCGACGGGCTCTCTCATCGCCGTCGTCAAACAGAAGCTGATGGTGCGCACCGTCTGCAGGACCCCTGTATTGAGCATGAGCGTTGTTGACGCTCCGCGGCAGGGAGGGCGCTCCGACCGACGCGGGGCGCCCTCAGGCGTCCGAACCTTCGTGGCGCACGAGGACGAGCGAGCCCGCGATGAGCAGTGAAGCGATGACGCCGGTGCCGAGCACGGGGAACGGTGTGACCGTCGAGGCGAGGATGGCCAGAGCCGCGACAGGCGGAAGCACGTTGGCCGCCGTGGACAACTGAGCGGCCCGTCGGTGCAGGAGCCACACGCAGGTGACGAAGAGGGCGACGGGCACCGTGTAAACAGCTGCGGCCTGGACGACGGTGAGCGTACGGATGCAGGCCGCGGCGGACCGCGTCTGCCCGGTCCGCGAGGTCCCCGTCTGCTACCGCTTCACCCGGCCCCGGATCGCGAGCGCCGCGAGACCAAGCAGCACCGGCTCCGAGAGCCGGGTTGCCATCTCGATGTACGTGCCAGTGGTGGTGAGGTCCTGGCCGCTGAAACGGAACACGACCGAGTTGAGGGTGACGTTCAGTGCTCTCTCGAACCGCTCCGTCGTGAACCGGTCACCAGTCGGGTTCTTCGGATCATCCTTGTCGATGTCGAATGTGACCCTGCCACCGCCAGGTGGGACGACGTCGATCGCCTCCTGCTTCGGGGACTCATTCGGCAGTCCGAGGCCCATCATCAGCAGAATCATGGTCATCATCGCGAGGGCCAGCCAGCCGACGGCGCGCGCGGCACGCAGACCGTAGCCGGAAAGCAGCCAGTAACCCCACAGCAGGCCGCGTTCGGCGCGCGGGGTGCCGGCGCGATCGTGGCGGCGCATCTCCATTTCGCCGTACTAGAAATCGGCCGCGCCGGGTTCGTTCTTGCCGTCTTCGAACGCCTTGCGCAGCTGCCGGTACAGAGCGGCCACGTTCTCCGGGTCCGGGGTGAGGTCGGGGCCGGGGTGATGAGGTCCGGTACGCCAGTCCCGTGGGGCAGGGGTCTGGCCTGTGGGCAGGGCTGGTTGGCCGGCGCTCTGTGCGCGCCAGTGGTGTTCCTCGGCCAGGGTGCGTCGGCGGCTCCACCGGCAGGGCCATGTGTGGCAAACCGCGCACCTCTGAACCAGGCACCGCTGGAGAACTGCGCCTCGGCAAAACCTACGCCGGCGGAGAAATGCGCTGCGTGGAACCTGGCATCGCCGGAGAACTGCGCCCTGGCGAACTCCGCGTTTTTGACGAACTGTGCTTTTTGGAACTGAGCGTCGTGAGAGAACCACGCGTGGAAATGGGCATTTCCGGAGAACCGTGCCACATTGAACCCGGCTTCGCTGGAGAAATGTGCTCCGTCGAAGCGGGCCTGGCCACCGGCTGATCTTCGAAGTGTCGAAGTATCGAAGTGTCGAAGTGTCGAAGTGTCGAAGCCTCGAAGCCCGCAGGTCGGCAGTGTCGGCAAACGGCGGGCGTCGACAGTCCTACTCGCGGGTCCCCTGTCCGAGGTGGGAGTCCGGGGCGAAAACCGCCGCTGTCCCTCGCTCACCTGCCGTAACCGCAGCGACGTGGGCGGGCCGGGCGTTGATTTGCAGGGTCGACCGGGCGCGCGTCACCCTGATAGTCGAGGGCAGGTGCTGACGTGCATACCAGCGACGAGATCTACCACCGGGTGCTCTGGGACCCGCGCTTCGACCCCGAGCGGTTCGTGATGGGGGTCGCCGAGCGCGGGGCCCCGCCGAAGCGGGTCCTGCTCGGCGACTTCGTGCCGGGCGGGGAGATCCCGTGGCACCGGGTGGTGTTCTTCGAGGCGGACGGCGAGGTCGTCTGGGACCGCGCCTGCGGCGTCGACCGGCTCGACGAGACCCTCGTCGGGCAGGTCGGTCCCGTGCCGGCCCCGGCACCCGGCGACGTCCTCGCCGTCCCGTCGACGAACCGCACCGCCCTCGCCTGGCTGCCGCCGGCAAAGTTGTGGCCGCCGATCCAGCACATTCGCCGCGAACACGACCGGCAGATCCGCCGCTGGCCGCCGCACGTCAACGTGCTCTTCGGTTTCGTCCCCGAGGCCGAGTTCGCCCGGGCCGTGCCGCTGGTCGCCGCGGCGCTCGCCGAGACGCCGCCGTTCTTGGCCCGCCTGGCGGGCGTCCACTGGTTCGGACACCGCGAGGACGCCACCGTCTGGCTCGACCCGGCCGCCGCCGACCACGAGCCCTGGGCGCGGCTGCGGGAATCCCTGGAGCTCCGCTTCCCGCTGTGCGGATCGCACTCGCACGGCTTCACCCCGCACCTGTCCCTCGGCCGTACCCCGGACCCGCACCTCCTCGCACGCAAGGTGGAGGCCCTCCTCGGCCCCATGACGGCCCGGGTCGACGAGCTGGTCGTGCTCTCCCGGCGCGGCGACGAGATGATGCGGGTCCGGGCCCGCGTCCTGCTCGGCAGCGGCGACGTACGTCACCCGGAGAATCCGGCCCCTTCCGGGCAAGCCTCCGCCTCACCGCCCGTCTAGTCAGACGCGCACGGGCTTCGGCCGGCCCGGCCGGCATACAACGAAGTCATGAGTACGCACCCACTCCTTCTGCAGCGACGTGGCCGAGAAGGCGCTCGCCGATCTCGAGGGCGCGCGGGCCGCCGTCGAGGCGGTGCGCCGGCTCGTCGAAGCTGGTGACAGTGTTCTTCCCTCCCAGTCGGCCGAACCGCTGACCAGCGAAGACGCACCTACTTTGCGCCTGGTGTCCGAGGGAGGAGTCCGGGGCCATCTGAAGCGGGGACCTGCCGCCGTTCTGAGACCGATCAGCCTGGCCACAGCGTGAGACGGCCTCAAGACCAGCAGGTCACGGGCACGCGCGTTTGGCCACGAACGGCGAGACCCTACAACGCTAGATCGAGACGGGGCTCAGTGCTCGTTCCTGGAACGTCTCCGGCCGGGATGTCGACACCATCGGAGCCACTCCGCACACCACACCCCTGATCCGGTCACGGATTCTGAACAGCAGGTCCGGGTGCTGGAGCTGGTCGAGATGGAAATGGAGGCGCAGGACCTGGCGGGGGCGTCGGCCTCGACGGGCTGGTGCATGCGCTGGAGGCGCCGAGGGCCACGGCGCCTTCCCGTCCGGCGTCGTCATGGGTGGTGTCGTTGGGTCGACCAGGGCCTGCCGCCACAGCGTCACCGCATGCTCCCGTGGCCTGGCACTGGGAAGGAGAGCCGGCCTGACCCACTTCCTCCGGGGCGAGTAATTCGGCGCCACCGAGCTGTTACCGGCCGGCTGGAGTGGTGGGCCGCGCCTGTGCGATCAAGAGGGCGACGTCGTCGTGGTCGTCGGGGTCTCTCAGTGCGTTCAGGAGCCATTGTCCGGTGGATTCAAGCGGGTGTTGCTCTTCGAGGATCTCAAGCAATGTCTTGAGACGCTCGTCGATGGGGTGGTGGCGGGTTTCGACGAGGCCGTCGGTGTAGAGGACGAGGCGGTCGCCATGGGTGAGGGCGAATGACGTGGTGCGGAAGTGGTCTTCGCCGACGCCGAGGGGGACGCCGGTGGGCAGGCTCAGCAGTTGCGGATGGTGCCCGCTGGGAATGAGGACGGGCGGCATGTGCCCGGCGTTGGCGATGTGGCACTCATGCCGGTGGGGGTTGTAGACGAGGTACAGGCACGTGGCGATGTAGTGCTCGAGCCCGCGTGTGATCTTGTCGAGGTGCCGGAGCACCTCGTCGGGGGCGAGGTCGAGGTCGGCGTAGGCGCACGTGGCGGTGCGCAGGCGTCCCATGGCCGCGGCGGCGTCGATGCCGTTGCCCATCACATCGCCGACCACGAGAGCGGTCCGGTCGCCGGCCAGGGGTATGACGTCGTACCAGTCGCCTCCGACCTCGCTGGAGGCTTGAGCGGGCTGGTAGCACGCGTCGACCTCCAGGCCGGTCAGCCGGGGAGGGGGGCCTGGCAGCAGGCTGCGCTGGAGGCTCTCGGCGGAGTTGCGCACGCTTTCGTGCCAGCGGGCGTTGTCGATGGCGACCGCTGCCCGGGCGGCGAGTTCCCCGGCAAGGATCACGTCGTCCTCGTCGAAGGGGAGGGGGTTGCGTGCACGCAGCAGATCGAATGCGCCCAGGACCTCGTTGCGGGCTATCAAGGGGACCGCAAGGTAGGAGTGGACACCTGTCCGGGCGAGGGTGGCCGCGGCTTCGTGGTCGCGCGCGATCCGCAGAAGATCATCTTTACTGGTGTGGGCCACAACGATGGGCTGTCCGGCGTGGACACACTGAGTGACCAGTCTGTTGGCGCCGTAGGCGGCGATGTGCCCGACCTCATCTGCGGCCGAGGTGGCCTCGGTGGGGTAGGCGGAGGCAACGGCGATAGCGCGGAACAGTTCAGCGCCTTCATGAGAGCCTCCCGTCCGGCGGAAGGCCAGGACGGCGTCGAGGAGGTCCACCGCCGCGACATCGGCGAGATCGCCAACCGCGACCTTGGCTAGCTCATGGGCGGTCCGCGCCACGTCCAGGCTGGTTCCCACACGTGAGGAGGCGTCGGCGATGGTGGCCAGACGGCGCCGTGCCCGGTCGGCCTCGGCGGCGGCTCGATGGCGTTCGCTGACATCGATGACCGAGTTCGCCACGCCGATCACCCGCCCGCCGGGCCCGTCGATGCGGTAGTACGACACAGACCAGGCATGATCGTTGTCGGGATCGGCGGCGGTACGGCCGACGTGGTACTGGTCGATCAACGCAGTGCCAGTAATCAATACCTGCCGCAATGCGGACTCGATGGTGTCGACGTCCAGCAGTGCATGAACTTCCCGCGGCCTACGGCCGATGTGGTCCGCTGCCGCGACACCATTCATACGTTCCAGCGCAGGATTGACGAAAAGGTAGCGCAGGTCGGCGTCCAGGAGCGCGATGCCGACGGGGGACTGCGACACCAGATGGTCGGACAGCGCCAGCTGAGTCTCGACCTGCTGCAGCATGCTCTGATCGGCAGCGATACCCAGTGCGTACACGTCACCGCGATCGTCCAGCAGCCGCATATTCCGGAACTCCACCAGGCGGACGCTGCCGTCCTTGTGCCGGATGGGGAAGGCCCCGGCCCAGCTCGCCCCCGTGCCCATCACCTCGGCGAACAGCTTGATCACCAGTTCACGGTGCTCCTCCTGGACCAGGAGGTCGGCTGCGTACCGGCCCAGAGCCTCGGTGGCGGAGTATCCGAATACCTCGCTTGCCTGAGGGCTCCAGAACACGATTCGTCCGCCATCGTCCAGCACGACCGCAGACACACTGAGCAGATCGAGGAGCTCTCCCGGAGGCACAGGCCATGCATCGCGCGCCGGCATCTCGCCCCGGGGTGATTCGCCTGAACTCATCTCGTCAGCTCCCTCTCTCATGGCCCGAGAGCTGTCACATCCATCGTGCCGCTGGGCCCACTGGTTGACGACCCAGGGGCGCGCGTGCCGGGCCTAGATGCTCCGACGCGCGGAACGTGGAGCGGGTCGCTCCTGCTCCACCGACTTGTGAGGTCAGCCGATTGCGCGACGTGTGCATCTGCCAGCCCAGGTTTCAGCGACGGACGATGGGAGCCAGAGCCCCCTCGACCCTCCACTCCCCCCGGGTCGGGCGGGGCTCGCGAACGCAGTGCCTGAGGGCGCCACGTGCGCGAGCCCCGCCGCGAAGGGGGCACCATGTGTCGGGCAAGGCCAACGCGAGCAGCGCCAGAGACCGTATGGTGATGACGGCCCACCGCTGCAGGATACTGATCGGCTCGAACCGTCGGCTGCTGCCGGCGCCCGGTCCGGCGAGGCTTATTTGCTTCGCCAGGGCATCGAGATCCCGCAAAGCACAGCCCCTTGTGACCTGGGTAGCCAGGCAAGCTGGGAGGCTCACCCCAGCGGGTTACCTGAGACCCACGAGGACCATGGCAGCGATGATGGCGGCTGAGGCGAGTCCTAGCAGCGCGTAACGGACTTGTAGGCCGGAGTGGGGCCGCGGGGGCTTGGAGTCGAGGCTGCAGGCACACAATGCGGAACAGTAGTCCGGGGAGTCGAGCCAGTACGCGCTGGTGAGCTGGACGTGCTGGGGATGCGGCGCACCGTGCGGGTTCATATCCAACTAACGCCGGAGGCACCTCATGAGCCACGCCTCGGTCAACCTTGCAGTAGGCCAGCCACCTATTGGGCTGATTATCGGCCTACCCGCGGCGTGTCCTGGCGGGGATGACCAGGGCACCGAGGCAAGGTCGGGGAAGACCGCGGCGCAGGGGGTTCAACATGAACCGGCCGGACATCTTGGGATCAGCGAACCACTTGTCGAAGCTCGACGGGCATCCCATCGCGTAACGGACGCTCTGCGCCTGCGGTCCCTCGAGCTACGGACCCCAGGGCACAGTTAGGGCCCGTCGTTTGGATCATCTGGTATTTGGCCAAGGCTGCTGACCGCGGAGTCGATCCCGGTGCCGATTGTGGCGTACGCGTCGGCGCGGAGGACCTCCGCAAGGGCTCAGTGGACCATCTCGATGTGGGGGTGGGACAGGTCGGCCGGGCAGGCGTGGAGCTGGAGGTTGTTGCCGCCAGCGATGTCGATCAAGGCGAAGTTGCCGTGCCGGGCACCCAGGGGAGGCGGGGCCGGGCTCGGCGGTTCCTCCTCGGCAATCCAAGACTTGCTGCTGCCGTCCCATTCCGAGGAGGCGACGGTGAGGAGCGGGACCGTCTCGGTGCCGCACTCGGGGCAGGAGCGGTCGACGGGGTCGGTGACGGCCCAGGTGGTCCAGCCGCCGGTCTTCCAGCCGGGGGCGGTGGAGAGGTTGCCCAGGTAGAGCTCGCCGAGATCGTCCGTGTACGTGTTGTACTGCGCGGGGTCGATCGTCTCCCAGCGGCTCTCGTCGTCCAGTTGGTCCCGAAGTCTCCGAGGCATCTGCACACCAACAGCACTTGTGCAGCGACGCTGAGACTCACTGCTCAGGCACTCACTCTTTCAGGTTACGAAAGTGGAGGCTCACCCGCCCGCTTTCCGAAGGCAGGCATCTTGCGGTACTGGTCACTGCCGGGGCGGGGTACGGCATTGGTCGGTTCGCCTGTCATCGTCAACGTTTGTCGTTCCGGCGGCGAAATGGTGGAAGCCCGCCCGTGGATCACTGGACCGGTCGATCTGCTGGGTTCGGCCGCTCCGTGGCGGACGTTCCGCTGGGCGGCAGCCGCTGTGTGATCAGGTCGAACAAGTCCGTCAGTGGCTTACCGACGTCCTGGCCGAACTCGGTCAGCCCGTAGGTGACCTGGGGCGGCGTCGTCGGCTCGACCTCCCGCCAGACCAGGCCGTCCTGGACCAGTGCGCGCAGTGTCTGAGCGAGCATCTTCTCGCTGATGCCCTGGATGCTGTCGCGCAGCTCGTAAAACCGAAGGTCGTTGCTCCGCAAGGAGATCAGCACCCAGATACCCCACCTGCTGGTCACGTGGTCGACCACGTCGCGCGCAGGGCAGTCGGTGTGAAACACCTCATACCGATGGCCCGCCTCGGCCTGCGTCAGCTGCGCGCCTTCCCTCATGTCCGGAGCTTACCTCTGGGTATGTTCTTACGAAAAGTAAGCCCGACTCCTAACGTCAATTGCCGCAGTGCACAACGGACTAGGAGCTGAACATGATCGTAGTGACCGGGGCTACCGGGAATGTGGGCCGGCCTTTGACACAGGCCCTGGCCGAGGCGGGCGAGCAGGTGACGGCGGTGTCGCGGCACGCGGCGGCGGTGCCGGACGGGGTACGGCACGTGCCGGCTGACTTGGCCGACCCGACGGGCCTCACCCCCGCGTTGGACGGGGCGAAGGCGCTGTTCCTCCTGCTCTCCGGCGACCTGCACGCCGCCGAAGCCAGGCCGACCGACATCATCGACCTGGCCGCGGCCAGCGGGGTCCGCCGGGTCGTCCTGCTGTCTTCGCAGGGCGTGGCGACCAGGCCGCTCGGCCCGTCGCGGATCGCGATGCGCGCGGTGGAGGACGCGTTGAGAGAGTCCGGCCTGGACTGGGCCGTCCTGCGACCGGGCGGCTTCGCCTCCAACGCCTTCGCCTGGGCGGAGTCCGTCCGCACGCAAGGGACGGTCGCCGCGCCCTTCGGCGATGTCGGCGTTCCGATCGTCGACCCGGCGGACATCGCCGAAGTCGCGGCTGCCTGCCTGCTGGACGACCGGCACGCCGGCGGAGTCCTCGAACTGACCGGGCCCGAGGTGATCACCCCGCGTCAGCAGGCGCAGGCGATCGCCGCCGCGCTCGGCTCGCCAGTGCGGTTCCACGAACTCACCCGTGAGGAGGCCAAGGCCGCGATGACCCGGTTCGTGCCGCCGGAACTCGCCGACGACACCCTGGACATCATCGCCGCCCCGAACCTCGCCGAACTGCGGATCAGCCCGGACGTGGAACGAGTCCTCGGCCGCGCCCCGCGCCCCTTCAACGACTGGGTCGCCCGTAGCATCGCCGCTTTTCGCTGAGGCACAACTCAGCTGAAGCGCCCGGGCAGCCCCGTGCGACTACGGCCGCACGGGGTAGGCACAGGCTGAGCCTCCTGGAGCCGGGCTATGTCCGGGCGGCGCGTACGAGCTGGTCGTACTCCAGGTCGGACCGGGTCATGGCCTCGATGGAAAGGTCGACGCCGTCCAGCTGATTTCTGAGGGCGACGAACACCGCGGCGTGCGCTGCCCCCTGCTCGGGGCTGATGCCTTGGGGCGACCAGGAGATCAGGACGATGGCCGCTCTGCGACTGCCGTCCCGGTCGGCGAAGTGCAGTTCATAGGCCACGAGGCGTGGATCGGAGGGCAGGGCTTTGAGGAGTTCGTCGTGGGTGAGGTTCCCCTCGAAGTCCACGATGAGAGTGTCCAGGTTGTCGTTGAGCCGATAGAGCACGGTGGTGATGTGCCGGCTGGTTTTGAGTTCGTTGAAGGCGTCGATGCAGCGGTCTTCCACTGAGATAGCACTGGTCACGATGACACCTTCCGATCACGGGGACGTTCGGACAGCTCAACGAACCCTTGGCTGGGAGGTTGTGGATAGGGGCCGTTCACAGCACCACGGTCCTAGGCTAGCTAGCGCGATGGTCGGCGTAGGGGGGTGACTGCCTGTGCTTCGTGCTGGGAGTGACCAGCCAGGCCCGCGACGACATCGCTCTAGTCGTCATTCGCCTGTGACGCTGCGAGATCCGAGGTGCGACGCCGGTGCAGCTCAGAGCCATCGGTGGCTTTCTGTGCGAGCGGCGCACAACGGCCGCATCGCCGTCGTGCACGGTGGCAGCCGCTCCTGCTGTCCCTGCGCTGTTGCGAAGGGAAGCGGCCCCGGGTTGGAATCAAGTGTGAGGCTCTTCGGCGGTGCCGTGTCGGCTGGTCTTCCCGCTCCGGGCACAGGGTCCGGCCACAAGGGGCTCAAGAACGATGCCCTGGGCATGTTCTCCTCGGTCATCATGGGCCTGGCCTCCACCGCCCCGGCGTACAGCCTCGCCGCCACGCTGGGCATCATCGTGGCCGGAGTCGGATTGCAGGCTCCGATCGTCACCATGCTGGCTTTCGTCCCGATGCTGCTGGTCGCGTACGCCTTCCGGGAGCTCAACGCGAGCAACGCCGACTGCGGGACCACCTTCACCTGGGCCACCCGCGCCTTCGGACCGCGCACCGGCTGGATGGGCGGCTGGGGTCTCATCGTCGCCAACATCATCGTCATGGCTAGCCTCGCGCAGATCGCCGCTGCCTACGGCTTCCGGTTGATGGGCCTGGACGCACTGGCGGAAAACCGGCTGTGGACCACCGCGGCAGGCGTCGTCTGGATCGCCGTGCTGACAGTGATCTGCTACGTCGGCATCTCGTTCTCGGCGGCTGTACAGCGCTGGCTACTGTGCCTGGAAGTGGTGATGCTGATCCTGCTTGCCGTCGCCGCGCTGGTCAGGGTGTACACCAGCCCTCCGCCGACGGCGATCCATGTGTCCGCCTCCTGGTTCAACCCCTTCGCGGTGCCCTCGGTGACGGCCATGACCTCGGGCATCCTCGCGGGGGTCTTCATCTACTGGGGCTGGGACACCGCGTTCTCGGTCAACGAGGAAACCGTCGACAGCACGCGCATCCCGGGCCGTGCCGCGGTCTTGTCCACCGTGCTGCTCCTGGTCATGTACGGGCTGGTGTCCACGTCTGCGCAGGCGTTCGCGGGAGTCGGCACCTCGGGCATCGGACTCGGCAACGCGGACAACGCGGACGATGTGTTCTCCGGGCTGGGTGAAGCCGTGTTCGGGAGCCACGGCACGGGGCTGTTCCTGTCGAGACTGCTGATCCTGATGGTGCTGACCTCCGCGTTGGCCTCCGTCCAGACCACCATCCTGCCCCTTGCCAGGACCGTCTTCTCCATGGCGGTCCACAAGGCCCTCCCCTCTCGGTTCGCCCGGGTCCACCGCAGGTTTCTCACCCCCACCTGGGGGACCATCGGCATGGGAGCGGCCTCGATCGCCCTGTTCGTCCTGCTGACCTCGCTCAGCCAGAACGTCCTGGCCGACTCGATCGACGCGGTCGGTCTCGCGATCGCGTTCCAGTACGGACTGACCGGCTTCGCCTGCGTCTGGTACCACCGCAAGATCCTCACCCGCAGCGTCAAGGACCTGGTCTTCAAGGGCGTGCTACCGGGGCTCGGCGCGCTGTTCATGCTCCTGCTGTTCCTCTACGCCACCTTCGTCGTCTACGCGGATCCCCGGTACGGCACGACCGCCGTCGACCTGCCGCTGATCGGCAGGACGGGCGGGGCCACCGTCCTGGGCCTGGGCGCCCTGCTGATCGGTTTCCTGCTGATGCCGGTGGTCACCCGTGGCCACAGCGTGGCCCTCAAGCTCCAGCGGAGCCTGCTTCCACGCAGCCTGCCGCCGCACGCCGCCGTCGACTCGGCGAGCCGCTACCTGCCCGCCGACAGCGGGTCCGGGGTGGGCGGCGACTGGTACGACATCATCCCTCTCTCCGGTACCCGGGTCGGCCTGGTCGTCGGGGATGTGCTCGGTCACGGCATGCACGCCGCGGCCACCGCGGGACGCCTGCGCACGGGGGTGCGCGTCCTGGCCCGGCTGGACCTGAGCCCGGACGAGCTGCTGTCCCGCCTGGACGACCTGGTCGAGCAGACCACGCACGAGGGCGAAACCGGCCGCGGCCCGGGCCACCTGAAAGCGCACGCCGACGCGGCTCTGGGCGTGAGCTGCCTGTACGCGGTGTACGACCCCGTCTCGGGGGAGTGCAGCATGGCGCGAGCCGGAGAGCCGGTGCTGGCGCTCGTCGAACCGCACACGGGCGTCGTCGACTATCCCCAGCTGCCGCCAGGACCGCCGCTGGGAATCGGCGGCCCGCCCTACCAGAGCACGGAACTGGAGCTCGCGCCGGGCACTCTCGTCGCCCTCTTCACGGACGGCCTCCTCCAGGCGGCCGACGACCGCGAAGCCGGGCTCACGCAGCTCTCACAGGTCCTCTCCGACGACCGAAGATCCCTGGAAGAGCTGTGCGACCGGGCGGTGGCCACCATGCTGCCCGGGGCGGTGGACGTGGACGCGACGATGCTCCTGGTCCGCACGCGCCTGCTCGCCCGGAATCGGTTCGCCCAATGGGCACTGGCCCCGGACCCGGCGGCCGTGGCCACCATCCGCTCCGCCGTCGGGAAGCAGCTCGGCGACTGGGGGCTGGACGACGTGGCGTTCACCACGGAGCTCATCGTCAGCGAACTGGTCACCAACGCCATCCGCTACGCAGGTGGCGGCCCGATCCAGGTGCGCCTGATCCGCGACCGGACCCTCACCTGCGAGGTGTCCGACACCGGCCACACCGCGCCCAATCTGCGGCACGCCGCGAGCGACGACGAGGGAGGCCGGGGCCTGTTCATCATCGCCCAGATGACCCACCACTGGGGCACGCGCTACACGTCCACCGGCAAGACCATCTGGACCGAGCAGGACCTGCCGCAGCCGGACCGCCAGTAGCACCGAGGGGGTACAGATGGGCTTCTTGATCGGCGTCGTGCTGGTCGTCATCCTCGTTCCGTTGGGCGCGTTCATTGCCCGCTGGTTGGAGGACTTTGGAAAAGAGGCACGAGGCAGGAGATTCGTCATTGGGGGGTACTGGACAGCATGGGCCGTAGTGATCGGGTTGATCGTCAGATGCTGGTGAAGTCCGTACAGACTGGGTACGACCGTGCGGCGCCGCCGCAGCCCTAGTTCACGATCTTGAAACCGTCGTGGCGCGAGTCACCGTGGGTTCAAATCCCACACCCACCGCAGATGAACGGCCCCTGACCAGGTAACTCGATCAGGGCCGTTCACGTGAGCGTTGTCCGCCAGCGACCGCTGTTCCCCGCCGCTTCCCGACCGACCGGGCACGGGAGGGGCACGCCGACTGGCCGTCTCTAGACGGCGAGCAGCCCGGCGACCAGCAGAGCCGCCACCGCAGAGAAGACCCGCAGCCTCCTCCAGCCCGGTCCCGAAGCCTGGCGGGTCAGCTCCCAGATGCCTACCAGACCGCCACCTAGGCCCAGCGCATCCCGCAACAGGAAGACGGCGGTGTGCACAGAGAGCCTCCAGTAGCCTTCGAACGGACTGGAAGGCTATCCCTGGTGGCTGCATCTCCGGAAGAAGTCCATGGTCCGGCTTACGTACGCCCGGCTGGCGGGGCCAAACAGGATTTGAACCCGTGGCCTCATCCTTATCAGGTCGACAACGGGGAGCTTGGAGGTCGGTCTGGCGATTCCATGGCCTTCTCCAGATCGGGGAGGCGTTCGGGATGGTGGTAGTTGGCGAAGACCTGCGTCGTCAACGCCCCGGGTTTCGCCGTCCCGGATGCGGTGCGCGACCTCGGGCGGCGAGAGGATCGCGCGCGCTCGTGGCGCCCCGTCTCCCCAGCCTTGCGCGGCCGCAAGGCCGGCGACCACGGAGCCGATGACTTCCTGGATCTCCTCCTCGACGCGGCCCTCCATCGACAGCGGATTCCACGCGGCGACCATCGCGCCCGGCTTCTTCACGCTCAGGTCGATCAGCTGCACACGGTCGATGACCTCCGGATGCGTCAGATACGGCAACGCTCGCTTGATCGCCGCGCCGTATGGGTCGAGGAACCAGGCCCCGAACCCGCCGTAGGCGAGCGTGATGGCCTGCAGCAGCGCCAACTCGCTTTTACCGAACCGGACTTGCCGAACGACGCACCGAACAGCACCGCGGCCTGAGGCAGGCACGCGAGCCTGGTGCGGCCGTCAGCCTCGGTGACCCGGCCCAAAGGCACCACCCCGGGCTGACCGCTCCAGGTCGGCAGCGCGCGCGGCGCCGGCGCGAGCGTGCCGCCGGTGCGCACCACGTTCTGCGCTGTGCAGTTCACGGTCGCCGGCCGTAGCAGCGCCGCCAACTCCTCAGAAGTGACCCACTGCCGGCGCGCCGGGGCGAACTCGCCGGTGGCGTAGCGGCGATCGAAGGATCGGCGCCGCCACCACACGCTGCCGTACGGACGCCACCCCATACGTCGCGGCCCGACGGGCCGCCACCAGTTCTCCCCGGACCAGGCATCCATGACCGCCATCACCTGGTGCAGGCGGGCCTGCGCCCGAGCCGGATGCGTGCCGGTCACCCGCACCAGCACCTGCACCGCGAAGACCTGCGCATCCGTGGCCGGCAGGAACTTGCCCACCCCGTCGGCCAGGTCCTTCTGCCGCGGCAACGACTTGGAGGCACGGGTCGAGGAGAGCGGTTTGCCGGCGTTGAGTCCCTCGACCAGCGTCAACACCAACGACGATCCGCTGCGCCGGCCCGAGCCGAGCATCTCGCCGTATGCCGACGGGCCACGCTGCTCGGCGCGACGAACCAGGCGACGCCGCCACGCGGCCACCCGCCAGCTCGCCACCGGCACCACGTCGACGACCAGCTCGGCCTGTTCACCGCGCTCGGCATCGACCTGCGCACAGGCGTCCGCGAGCACCTGCAGCGGGTCCGGGTCCAGCGCGGCCGGGGTGAGACGCTTGTGGTCGGGGCGCGCCAGGACCAACTCGGCGCGCGCCACATACAAGGCGTCGGACTCGTGGGGCGCCGCCTGTCCGCCGGCCTTGGCCAGGGATACGCGCTGGGGAGCTGCTGCAGGCCGGGGCAGGGGAGGAGCTCCCTCGAACGTGATGCGCTCTACGGGGTCGCGCCCGCGACGGCCTTGATGGCTGCGGACCTGGACGTTCGGCAGAGACGGCAGCCGCATCAGCGCGGCCGACGTCGCCGGACCCTCCACCTGCAGCGACAGCTGACCTGCCCGTTGCTGCCATGCCGCAGACGCATCCCCTGCGCGCGTCGCGGCGTCCACTGGGCGGTCTGCGAGGCGCGGGCCAGCCGCGCCGCGTGCGGGGCCATGTCCGGCGCGGACGGATCAAATCCCTGAGACGGCACGAGGTCGACGATCGCCCGCTCCTTGAGCAGCCGGCGCGCCCGTGCCCGCCACCAGCCGGAGCCCGCACCCGCCACCATCGCGCCGACACCGCCAACCCAGGCCACTTCACGCAACAGCCAACCCCAGGGCACGTCAGCGGGAACGACGAACGAGAACACGGAAGAGACGATGTCGCCCATCAGCAGCTGCCCTGCGACAGGCGAAACTGAGGCGCACGGCGCCCCTCCCACCCCGCGCCGCCGACGAACACCCGGTGTGCCACCGCACGCCACAGGCGCCGCACGGTCAGGCCGCCGAGCCCCATCATCAGGAGCGGGACCCACGGCCAGCCGCGATGCTCCGCCGCCGCGCGTGCCGCGGAACCCCCTATGAGCGGCAGATTCTTCAGATCGCCACCCCACCACCAGCCGTGCACGCAGCCCACGGCGAAGACGATCGCGATCAGCCAGCCGCACAACTCCACGAGCAAGATGACTGCTGCATCTCGCGGCGACTCCGTCAGTGTGATCTTCACCGGACACTCCCGTCAGGAGGGGCGGCCTTGCGCCGCCCACCTGAACCCCCAAGGAGCACCAGCCCGAAGAACGTGACGGGCCGCCGTCGATTTTCTGCAGAAAACTTGAGCGCAGGCCATGCCCGCCCGACACCACTGCGCAGTGCCAGCACATGCCGATGGAGCGAGGCCGCATGACGCGGGGGAACAAGATCACCTTGGCCTGCGCCGGCCCGAAAGGGCGGCCCTGAGCACACCGTCCCACTCACCGCGACGCCAGTCAGCGGCCGTCACTCTCCGGGACCACGAACGGCGGCCCACCACCAGGACACAGGCGCATGAACACAGGTGGATGTTCTGACTTATTGCACAATCTCCTCATGCAGCCGCTGCCGGTTCCTTGCCCCGCCCACCTCATCCCAGACGCCAGCGGCACCGATGCCTTCCACAAGGCATACCGGCAGGCCATGGCTGACCACGCCGTGTTCGTCGCCATCGAATCCGACGGTCCACGATGGACCGTGAAGGCGGACACGCTCACCGCCGGCCCCGGACACTCCGTCGACGACACCGTGAACGACGCCATTCGGGCCGCGATCACCCGCATGGTCCACGCCCGCGAGGTCGGCGCGGATGCATACACAGGACCGATCTATTTCATGATGCACAGCGTGTCGAGCGAAGAGCGGGCCCGCGAGATCGCGGCCGCACTCCATGCCGCCCTGCACGAAGACCTGGAACCTCTGCACCACGCCGTCCCTCCCACGTCCAACTGAACACGAGAGACCGCCGGCACAAACCGGGAACCCACGCACGAAAAGCACAGCTCAACGGCTGGCTCCGCGATGGACCACGCGCCCGGCTTGTCGCTCTGCACCGTGTTCGGGCTTAGAAATAGGCACTCTGGTTTCGTAGGTGAGAGTGGGCAACGTTTTTCGATGGGTTTTGGCAGCGTTTCGCGATCAACGAGCCCGAGAATGTCGATGAGAAGTAGCACCGCCTGTTGCAAGGTGGATCATGCTAACGAGGGTCCGGTGGTGGAGCTGCTCGCTGGCCTGTGCGCGATGCGCGCCGCAGGTGGTGGTGCCTACCTGGCCGTCGTGCCAGCCGCGCGTCTCGAGGGAGTCTGGCGCCGTGGAAATCCCGTTGCCGGAACAGCAGCATCTTCGATCGAATGCCTCCATGATTCATGACGTCCCGGCGGACCATGTGGAGCAGAACCGACGCTTTTGGGATGACGAGGCGGCTGCGTGGCACGGGCCGCTCGCCCGTGATCACTGGGCGCAGGTGGAACCGTCCTGGGGATTGTGGTCCACCCCTGAGTCGCAGGTTTCCTTGCTTCCCGACGGCATCGACGGGATGCGCGCCATTGAGTTGGGCTGCGGTACTGCCTACGTTTCCGCTTGGCTGGCCAGAGCAGGAGCCCACCCAGTTGGGATCGATCTCTCGGAGAAGCAGCTCGCCACTGCTCGCGCGATGCAGGCGGAGTTCGGCATCGACTTCCCCCTTGTCCTGGGCAATGCCGAGAAGGTGCCCTACGAGGACAACACGTTCGGCCTGGCGATCAGCGAGTACGGCGCCTCGCTGTGGTGCGACCCCTACCAATGGATCCCAGAGGCAGCCCGGCTTCTCGTTCCAGGAGGCCGGCTGGTGTTCTCGCGCTACTCACCGCTGTTCGCTCTCTGTGTACCGCCCGAGGGACCGGCATCCACCACTCTGTCCCGCGGCCAATTCGGTTTGACGCGGTTGGACTGGGGGAATCGCGTGGAGTTCGTCCTGCCGCACGGTGAGATGCTCCGTCTGCTGCGGGCGTGCGGCTTCGTCGTTGAAGATCTGATTGAGATTCAGGCACCCCAGTCTGCGCGGGACTACTCAGAGGTTTCCGCCGCCTGGGCCCAGCAATGGCCCAGCGATGAGATCTGGAAAGCTCGGCTGGCAGGCTGACAGCTCCGCGGGCACCGTGTATCGGCCTCACGCATCCCGCGGAGCACCTCGATGCTCCGACCACAAGCCCTCAGACGTTGCTAAAACTCACAGACATCGCCCTACGGGCAAACGAGGCGTTCTCGGCCCTGAGCGACAAGTGGTGTCGGATCCCGTCGACAAAACCAGGCACTCAGTCTTTGTAGGTGACGTGGACGTGGTCGTAGTGTCCGCCGGTGACCGTGTGCGGATTGTTCAGCCCGTGGTCGTACGGTGGTCCCCAACCACCTTCGTCTCGTGAGTGGTTGACGCTCCAGATGCGGCCCTGCCAGATCACGTACTGCACGTGCAGGGCGCCGGCGTTCTTGCGCAGCCATGCGGCCAGGGCCCAGCCCTGGGCGAGAGCCGTCCCGGAGGCGCGGGTGCCGAGTGTGCCGGGGGTGTAGTCGCAGGCCCGGCCGAGCGGGTGCTCGCCGCCTTCCGCACGCGGGGTCTGGCAGTCGATCCCGCCGTGCCAGCGCGGCCACTTCGTCAGAATCTCCTGGTATCCGTGGGCCGTCGCGCCGGTCAGGCAGCGCCCGCCGGTCGGGTCGGCGTACGAGCAGGCCGTCGCCCCGCCCTGATACGGAGTCGGGGGACCGGGCAGGGACACCGATACGGGCACGGGGCCGTTGCTGCCGGTATTGCCGAGAACGTCGCCGGCCTGGTCGTACTGGTGCACGTACTGCAGGACTTCGTCCGCGTACCAGCCGGCATGGTTGTAGCGCAGGGCGGCCTTGCGCAGCTGGGCGTCGTCGCTCAGGTCGCTGTGCCCGGTGCCGCACAGGTAGACGGCGGCGCCGAGCGCCGCGTCGAACGCGTTGTGCGGGTTCTTGATGCCATCGCCGTTGCCGTCCTGGCCGGTGGGCCCGTTCCAGGTGGAGGGCAGGAACTGCATCGGGCCCACGGCGCGGTCGTAAGAGGTGTCGTTGTCCCACTTGCCACCGTCGGTGTCGGCCACCCTGCTCCTGTTGCCGCCGGCGCCGGAGCCGTCGAGGCGGGCGCCGATGATGCGCGGGGTGATCGTCCCGTCGTCTGCGATGCGGCGGCCTGCGGCGTGATGGGACTCCACCCGCCCGAACCCGGACAGCACCGACCAGCGCATGCCTTTGCACTTCGGGCGCAGCGTGAGGGTGCGGGAGGCCGCGTTCGCGTACGCGGACAGCATCACCGGCCCGATCCCCTTCACCGAGGCCGGCGCATTTTGCGCGCCTTCGGCCAGGTAGGCGGCCTGGCGCCTCTGTTCGTCCTGGTCGGCGGCCACCGCCCCGGTGAGGGCTACGAAAGCACCGACACAGATCAGCAGCGGCATGACGACGGCGCCCGCGCCGAGCGCGAGCCATCCCTTCTTTGGCACGGCGTTCTCCGGAGTGCCGGCGCGGGCCGTGCTGTATGCGGCCGGGGCCGGGCGGTGGCCGTGGAGGACGGAGCCTGCGCACTGGGCGCGGGCCCGTGCGCACGCGTCGTGTCCGTACTCATCCGGTACAGCCGCTGGCGCAGGGCTTGCTGCTGGGAGGACACGGCCGGCTGCGCCATCGGCCGGGCAGCGCGGCGCGGCGGCCGGGTCCGCTCCGGCGCCGATGCCGGAGCGGCTGCTGGCCTGTGCGCGGCGGGGGCTGGGACGAGCGGCCGGTTGATGACGCGCGGCGGGGTGCGCGGGTGCGGGCGGGGCGGCAGCCCGCGGTGCATGCGGATCTTGTTGCTGGCCCAGCGGCCGCCGACGTTGTTCCAGTACGTCTGGGAGAAGTCGCGGACGGCGGGCAGTTGACGGGTCACGGGCTGGGTGAGCCGGGAGCGCAACTGGGCGGCAGAGCGCGCCAGGTTGCCCGGGGCGGCCTTGACCGCCGTACTCGCGGCGCGGGCGGCCTGCGGGAGGTAGACGGGAGCGCCGAGGGTGTACTTGAGGCCGAACTTGCCCGCCCCGTAAGCGGCTTTCGCACTCCCCGTGACGGCCTTCGTGGCGCCCTTGGCCATGGCGGTGGTGCCGCGCACGGCCATGCGGGCGCCGAGCCGTCCGGCCAGTGACGTGGACCCGCGCCCGCCCAGCGACATCAGAGAGCGAGCGCCCACGCCGCCGGCGGCTGCTCCGCCGGTCGCGGCGATCGCGCCGACCATCAGCGCGGTGGTGGCCAGGGTCGCGGCCAGCGACCGCTTGCGGCCTGCGTCCTGGTTCATCACCGCGGGGGCGCTGCCCCCGAGCGGGCTGCCCGCCAGGCGGGTGCGGGCCGACCTCCGTGTCAGGGCCGATGTCGTCGGGGTCGTGGCTGCCCACCAGTACGCCGGCGTTGTGCTTGCGGCCATCTCGTACGAGCTCCAGGAGCAGGTCCAGGCCCTCGGGCGCGGAGGTGAGCCACCAGCACTCGTCCCACACGACCTGGCAGAACTCCGCTTCGTGGCGGGGGTCGAAGGCGATGTGCCGGCAGATCGCCGCGATCAGATACAGGGCGGCGCGCCCGAACACCTTCTCCGGGCTGAGCCGCTCGAAATGGCCCGGCTCCAGCTCCCACTTCTTGGGCAGCGCCAGCTGCGCGACGGAGAAAACGACGGAGTCGGCGTCGGTGTCGATGACCGGCAGGCTCTCGTCGAAGACGGCACGCGCGATGTCGCGGCGGGCGTGCATGTTCAGCTTGCGGGCCAACGAGCGGCAGGTCGGGTCGTCGTCGCGCACCCCGCGCTCGGTCAGGTGCGCCATCAGGGCGCGCATGCTCGGCTTGGTGCTCGCCAGGACGTGCGCGACGGCCTCGGACAGGACATCGCCTGCCTCGTCCATCGACTGGATGCCCAGCAGCATGCGTCGTCCTGCCCGCCTCTGCCCACGACAACGCTGCCGGCATCGCCCTGCTGGACGGTGTCGCCGGGCAGTGCGACACGGTGAAGAAGGCCCTGGTCGACCAGGGCTTCAAGAAGAAGGTCGTCGAGCACGGCAAGAACTACGGCATCGACGTGGAGATCGTCGAGCGCAACCCGGACGACAAGGGCTTCGTCCCGCAGGTCAAGCGGTGGATCGTGGAGCAGACGAACGGGATCTTGATGTTCTACCGCCGCCTCGTGCGCGATTACGAACATCGGCCCGCCTCCTCCCGCTCCCGCGTCCTGTGGGCGATGACCTCCGTCATGAGCCGCCGCCTCACCGGACACACCATCGCTTCCTGGAGGACCGCATGAGCGAGAATCCACAGGTCAAAGCCATCCTGGAACACATTGAGACCCGCGAACGCGAACTCGCCGCCCACGCCGAGCAGTTGAGGGTCCGCATCGAAGAACTCACCCAGCAGCTCGGCGAGACCGACGCGGAGAGCGAGAACCTGCGCATCACCCGCAAGACCCTCCTCACGCTCCCGCTGCCTTCACCCGCCGCCGAGCCCGAGCGCCCCGACATCCCGGACCACCCCGCCTACCGGCAGATCCTCACCGCCCTGACCGACGCGGGCCGGCCCAAGAGTCCGGTCGGCCAGCTCGCGGGGCGTGAGCATGTACTAGTAGGACTCCGTTACGTCTTCCTCTCGGTCGTGTTCGGGAGCATGTTGGAGGGGTGGACGCACATGAAGTGAACCGTGCTCGGGCCAAGTTGGCGTTATTCGTGGCTGACGTGTTCGCGTCGGTGCCGCGCAAGGATCAGCGGGCGAAGGGTGACTGCTATCTGCGGGGACTGATGCTGGACGGGCGCCGCAAGTCCGTTCAGGCCATGGCGGAGCGGCTGCCGGACGGCAATGAGCAGAACCTGCAGCAGTTCGTGAACCAGTCGACCTGGGATCCGGGGCTGGTGCGGCGGCGGATTGCGGAGCGGATGGTGCCGCAGATCGGCCCGGACGCGTGGGCGGTCGATGACGTGTCGTTTCCCAAGGACGGGAAGATGTCGGTCGCCGTCGCGCCTCAGTACTGCGGAGCTTTGGGCAAGCAGGCCAACTGCCAGGTCGCGGTGAGTGTGCATGCTGTCTCCGACACCGCGTCCTGTCCGTTGCAGTGGCGGTTGTTCGTGCCCCAGGAGTGGGCGGACGATGCCGTCCGTCGGCGCAAGACGGGGGTCCCTGAGGAGATCGGGCACCGGGAGAAGTGGCGCCTGGCGTTGGACACCCTTGATGAGCTGGCCGGATGGGGCCTCGTTCCGCCGGTGCTGGTGGCCGACGCCGGGTACGGGCAGAACGCCGACTTCCGCGACGGGCTGGAGCGTCGGAGCATCGGCTACGTGGTGGCGGTCCGCTCGGATGTGACCGTCCACCCGCATGATGCGGTGCCCACTGCCCCGCCCTGGTCGGGCAACGGCCGCAAGCCCCAACCCCGCTACCGCGACACCCCGTCCTCGGTGGCCGCGCTCGCGGCCGGCCACGGTCGGCAGGCCTTCACCGAGGTGACCTGGCGGGCAGGCTCCCGCGGACCGATGCACTCGCACTTCCTGACACTGCGAGTGCGGCCAGCCGGGACCAAATCTCGCCGCCTCGCCCAGGCCGCCGCCCCAGACCCAGACAGCTGGGACGGTGTCCTGCCCGACGTCATGCTGCTGGTCGAATGGCCCGCCGGCGCCGAAGCACCCACCGACTACTGGCTGTCCAACCTGCCCGCCGATACCCCGCTGGCCGAACTGGTCCGCCTCGCCAAGATCCGCTGGCGCATCGAGCACGACTACCGGGAACTCAAACACGGCCTCGGCCTGGACCACTTCGAGGGACGCTCCTGGATGGGCTGGCACCACCACGTCACCCTGGTCACCGCCGCCCACGCGTTCCTCACCGAACAGCGCCTTGCCCCAAAAGCCGGTACAGCGGACTCACCCTCTACCAGATCCTCGACACCATCCAAGACCTGCTGAACTGCTGGACCGGGACCTGCACCACCTGCCACCGCCCCCTGCCCAGAACATCCCCCATCAGCCAGAACCCAAGAACCAGAGCGACCTAACGGAGTCCTACTAGTCGGGCTCGGGGTCGAAGTACAGTTCTTCGGCTCGGGTCGGCTTCACTGCCGGCCCCGTGAATCGTCCATCAGGGACGGGAAGTTGAGGCCCTTAGCGGTGTTCGCGGTGTGCGCCTCGTCGAGGATGTTGAGGTAGTCGATCCCCGGTCGGCGGCGCCGACTCGGCCGGCGTCTTCGGGCTCGCTCTGGGGTGGGCATGACGGCCGACGTGGTGCGGGACCGCCTTGCCCAGGGCCTTGCCGGAGGCCCTCACCTCGATGTCGGTCAGGTCGAACGGATCGAAGACCAGCTCGATTCTCATCCCGGTCAGCGATTGACGGACCCCTCGCCGTGCGGTGTCTGCCGCCTTGCGAGCGGGCCGGCGCCGGTAGAGCCGAGAGCCGCTTGGTCCCGTCGACCCTGAAGGTCAGGGTCCATGCCCGGCGTGGGCGTCGGTGTCCGCTGTGGCGGCCAGGGTGCTCCAGCCGTCGATGGGGATGGTTCCACGCCGGTAGCCTGCCTCGTCGAGCAGATGGCCGCTGAGTTTGATTGGCCACAAGGCCACCGCCCGGTCGCCGATGGTGCTGCCGGGTGCCTGTGTGGTGACGCGGGTTTCGAGTCGCTGGATCTCGTTGACCGAGCGGACCCATGCGACGACGAGCAGGTTGTGGCGCCCGGTGATGGCGGCGCACAGGCGTACGTCCAACATGCCGGCGATGCGGCGGGCCGCGTCGTCGACGCTGTCGGAGGGGACCTGCGCCCACAAAACGGCTGCGACCGGCCGCTGGGACAGGGGACGCGCGGTCTCGCAGCGGAGGTGCACGGCGCCCGCATCGAGCAGGTGCCTGGTGCGTCGGCGGATCGTGTCGACTCCGGTGCCGCAGGTCTCGGCGAGTGCTGTGTAGGGGGCGCGCCCGTCCTCGGACAGTGCCACCATGATGCGGCGATCCAGGTCGGTCAGTGGGCCTCCGGTGCGGCCGACCGGCGGCCGACGTTCCGTCAGCCGTGCTACCTGGTCGGCGCTGAGCGCGCGCAGCCGCCACCGGCTGCCCTCGGTGTAGATCGCCCCGGCCACATGGGTCCGGCTCGCGGTGACGCCGGGCAGCGAGCTCAAGGAGCGGGTCACCCAGCGGGACAGCGAGGCGAGGTCCGGGCGCATAACAGTGAGCAGCAGGTCCCGGTCCCCGGTGACGTGCTCGACGGTGGTGACCATCGGCTGCCGGCTGAGCCGGTCGGCGACCTCGAGGACTCGGCCGCCCGCGCAGTCGACTTCGACGAAGGCGAGACAGCCCTGCCCGGACTCGGCCAGGGCGGGACCCGGGTAGCAGCTGATCCACGTGGCGCCGCGGTCGGTGAGCCGCTTCCAGCGGCGGGCGAGGGTGACCGCATCGTGGTCGAGCACGCTCGCCAGGCGGGACCACGTCGCGCGGGGGCTGATCTGCAGAGCGTGGACGAGCACCGAGTCCGCCTCGTCCAGCTGGCCGGAATCCTTCATCTGATCGAGGCTATCGCGATTTTCCGGCGCTTTCTGGCCAGCCATGGCGTGGGGCCTTCACGCTCGGGCCACTGCACGCGAACAGCGGGCGGCTTGACCGTGTCGGGAAGGTGTAAAGAACATGTCGGTACTGGCGGAAGCCGAGGAACTGCGGGACGAGCTGGTGGCCCTGCGGCGCGCCCTGCACCGGGAGCCCGAGCTGGGGCTTGACCTGCCGCGCACGCAGGAGAAGGTGCTCGCGGCGCTGGACGGGTTGCCGTTGGAGATCACCACGGCAAGGGCCTGACGTCGGTGACGGCGGTGCTGCGCGGGTCGCGTCCCGGAGGAGCCGTGCTGCTGCGCGGTGACATGGACGCCCTGCCGGTGCAGGAGGCGTCCGGGGTGGTCTACGCCTCCGAGGTGCCAGGCCGGATGCACGCCTGCGGGCACGATCTGCACACGGCCGGACTGGTCGGCGCCGCGCGCCTGTTGAGCGCCCGGCGCGAACAGCGGTGGGCCTGCGACTGCGCCCACGGCCACCATGCGGCCGTTCGGGTTGACCCTGTCGAAGAACGACGGCATGTCCTTGCCGGCCACCACATCGATGATGACGTCGTAACCCTCAGGAGCGTCTGCTCCCCCTTCGCCGGAGCGGTCAAGCACGAGCGTCGCGCCGAGACTCCGCAGGCGCTCGCCGCGCTCGGTCGACGATGTCGTGACCGCCACCGCGGCGGCGCCACCGCGGGCCGCGAGCTGCACCGCCATGATCCCGATGCTGCCGGCCGCGCCACGCACCAGGACCGCCTCGCCGGGTGCGAAGTGAGCATGGCGTAGCCCGAAGTGGGCCACCGCTCCGGCACTGCCCAGGGTCACTGCCGCGGCGACGGACAGGCCGGCGGGCAGAGGAAGAATCTGCTCGGCCGGTGCGAGGGCCTGTTCGACGTAGCCTCCGCCGGTGCCGGTGAAGCCCCACACACGCTGGCCGATCCATGACGCGTCGACGCCATCACCGACGGCGGTGACGATGCCTGCCACCTCGCCGCCGGGGATGTGGCCCTCCTTGAAGCCGTAAGAGGCCAGCGCCCCGCTCCGGATCAAGGTGTCGACACCGCCTACGCCCACCGCCTCGGTGGCGATCAGCACCTCCCCGGCAGCGGGTGCGGGCACCGGCAGGTCGACAACAGCCAGCCCCTCAGGGCCTCCGAACGTCTGGATCGCGATTGCCTTCAAGGTCAACTCCATGTTCCTCAAACCGCCCAAGCGCGGTCCTGCCCTAGCACCCGCCAGCGGTCGCCGCCCTTGCAGCGAACGGGAGAAGCTGTACGCCGCAGCATCGCGGCATCCGAGCTGCACGAGCGGGGTCCCACTTACGTTTCGGACCGTAACGGACGCCCCCGTCCGCTTAGGTAAAGTGAGAGCGGTGACCGATCATTTGCCTCATTCGCTGCGTTCCGACGCTCTGGACAACCGCGCGCGCATCCTCGAAGCGGCCCGAGCGCTGTTCTCCGCCGATGGGCTGGACGTGCCAATGCGAGAGATCGCGCGGCGCGCCGGGGTGGGACCCGCCACCTTGTACCGCCGCTTCCCGACCAAGCAGCTGCTGGTCTCCGAGGCTTTTGCCGACCAGCTCAACGCATGCCGCGCCATTGTCGACGAAGGGTGCGCAGAGCCGGATCCGTGGCGTGGTCTGTGTCAGGTGATCGAGAGAATCTGCGAACTGCACGCACGCGACCGTGGCTTCACGGAAGCGTTCCTGTCGAGTTTCCCGGAAACTTTGGATGTCGCCGCAGGCCGCGAGTACACGGTGAGCGCAGTCGCAGCGTTGGCTCAGCGAGCCAAGGAGGCGGGCCGTCTGCGGCCTGACTTCGTCATGGACGACCTGATCCTCGTACTCATGGCCAACAAAGGGATCCATGCCGCATCGACCGCCACGCAGGTCATGGCTTCCCGACGCTTTGCAGCGTTGGCGATCCAGGCGCTCGAGGCTTGCCCCGAGCACTCACCACTCCCACCAGCGGTACGACTGGTGCCAGCAACAGGGTGACGCCGTTGTCGTCGGTGGTACGGATCCATTGCAGGCCGGTTGCCGCGCCCTTCACCACCCCCGTTCACCTCTCGGCTGTATCCCAGTCGCCTCGCACGCGGGCAGTGAGGGTTGCGGCCGGGGGCGCAGGTCGCGGTCAACGAGGTTACGAACCCTCCGTGAACGAGGTGGCGTGGTCGGTGGTCCACTGGCGAAACGTTCGCGGCGCCGTCCCAAGGATGTCGGCCACCGCAGTGGTGACGTACGCGGGCTGTCCGACCGCCGCGCTCCACGCGGCGAGCAGCATGTCGACGACCGAGCTGGGTGCCGTACCCTCCGACAGGCTCCGGAACTCGTCTGGTGTCATCTCCTCGAATGCGATCCGGAGCCCCAGGGCGTCACCGATGACGCCCACCTGAGCGGCCTGGGTCAGCGACTCGGGGCCCGTAAGGACGTAGTCGCCTCCGACATATCCGTCCTGATAAAGCGTCCGCGCCGCGACAGCTGCGACGTCGCGGTCGTCGACCGGTGCCGTCTCGGCAGTGCCGTAAGGCCACCGGACGACCTCGCCGGCCCGGATCGCGGGCGCCCACCAGGCCAGCGAGTTCGACGCGAGCATCCCCGGCCGGATGATCGTCGACTTGAGTCCGGTGGCCGCGATGAGCCGCTCGATGTCGGCGTGCAGAACCGCCATGGGATTGGGCTGCTGGAAGAAGGGGTGCGGCGTCTGGTGCGGGGAGGAGAGGAAGACGACCCGCCGCACATGGGATGCCAGCCGCTCGACGACCGCCGCGGCGGTCTGAGGCGGGGCGGTCCAGACGAGGAAGACTGCACCGGCGCCATTCAATGCCGGGTCGAGCGACTCGGGCACGGTGAGGTCGCCGGTGAAGACCTCGATCTTCGCCGGCAGCGTCGCCGCCTCGGAGCGATGGATGAGGGCGCGGACTGGCGCGCCCGCGTTGAGGAGTTGGTCGATGACGACGCGGCCAACCCGGCCCGTCGCCCCGGCTACGAGCACGGGAGGAATGTCTGTCTGATTCATGCAGTTCATGGAAACGTTACTCAGTTAAAAAAGCAACTTGATCGCAAATGCTACCGAGGTCAGATGTATGAGCCGACGGGACTGCGGGCCGCAAGAGGCACGGACGCGCGACGCCATCGCTGACGCGGCCATCTCGCTGTTGGTGAGGTCTTGGTCGTCGCCCAGGCCGGCTACCTGCGAGCTTGCACCGGGCGCCGCCGGGCCCCTTGGAGACCAGGGCCTGCCGACAGCCCGAAGCCAACGCCCGCCGCCAGCGGTTCGCCGACATCCGCGTCACCCGGAACTGCCGGGCAACCTCCCGGTCACTGGCCCCCGCCTCGATCAGATCAGCGGCCGCCAACCGGACCCGCTCACGCCGAACCCGCTCCTCAGCGCTCAACCCTCCGCCATCGCGATACCTCATCCCTCCGGCATAGCGCAGCCCGCGCCAGCCGTCACGTGACCCACACCCTTAAAGATCTCTAGTGCCGTAGCAGACAACGTTTGCCCTGTTGTGATGTGACGCGCCGTCCGGGTGCTGTGCCGGGCGGCGCGTAGCCGTCACCCTGGCTGGGTGGCGGAACGAGTACATGTACGCGAGATCGACGATGACGAGGGCAGACGGCTACTACGGATCATCCGCAGGGGCACCGGGTCGGTGGTGACCTGGCGGCGGGCCCAGATGGTGCTGCTGTCCGCGCAGGGCATGCCGGTTGCGAAGATCGCCGAGGTGTCGTTCACCAGCGACGACCGGGTCCGGGACGTGATCCACAACTTCAACGCCGACGGCTTCGAGTCGCTGTATCCGAAGTACAAGGGCGGCCGCCCCAAGACGTTCACGCTGCCCGAGCGGCGCGAGATCAAGAAGATCGCCAAGTCGAATCCGACCGAGCACGACCTGCCGTTCTCTACCTGGAGCCTGACCAAGCTGGCGGACTTCCTGGTTGCCGAGGGGGTGGTCGACGACATCAGCCACGAGGGCCTGCGCATCCTGCTCCGCGAGGAAGGCGTCTCGTTTCAACGCCTGAAGACCTGGAAGACCTCCCGCGATCCGGACTACGCGGCCAAGAAGGCCCGCGTCGAACACCTCTACGCTATCGCCGACGGCGAGGTCATACCCGAGGACGGCGAGCCTGAAGTCATCTTCTGCATGGACGAGTTCGGGCCGCTCAACCTGATGCCCCACCCGGGCCGGCAATGGGCCGAGCGCGGCGGCAAGCACAAAGTCCCCGACCGTGAACCACGCCGACGACGGCGGGCGACCTACAACCGCTACGGCGGAGTGCGGCACCTGTTCGCCGCCCTGGACCTAGCCAAGGACAAGCTCTACGGCCACATCAAACCGGTCAAGAAGCGGACGCAGTTCCTGGAGTTCTGCCGCTACCTGCGCAGCCTCCACCCGGACAACGTCCGCATCGCGATCGTCTGCGACAACTTTTCCCCGCATCTGACCACGAAGAGGTGCCAACGGGTCGGCACCTGGGCGGCGGCGAACAACGTCGAGATCGCCTACACCCCGACGAACTCCTCCTGGCTCAACCGCATCGAGGCCCAGTTCACGGCCCTGCGCTACTTCACCCTCGACGGCACCGACCATGCCGACCACAAGGAACAGGGCAGCATGATCCGCCGCTACATCATCTGGCGAAACCGCCATGCCGACGACCGGCGCCTACGCGCCGTCGTGGACAGGGCAAACGTTGCCTGATCCGGCACTAGATGCCCGCCGGTGACATGGCGCGAGGCGGTCTTGATGCCGCTGGCTCCCGGATTGTGGCAGCCGCCGACAGGAGGCAGGGTGGTCTCGAGACCGTTTGGGCGAGGCGGGAGGCGCACGGCCTGTCGCGGATGCGGGCTGTGGCTGGTTCTCATCGCGAAGCGAGTTGTGTGAGCCGGAAACCGGCGAACTTGGTCACCGCCGAACGAGTGGGTCGGTACACCAGTCCGAAATGCGGTGGCCGACGCAAGATCGTCCATTCCGGGCAGGCCTACGGAGGTGGGGTACATGTCAGAGAAGAACTCAGAGCACGGGACCGCCCACGAGGTCTCCTTGCCGCCCGAAGTCAAGTTGCTGCAGGAAGTCACTCCGCCCTTCTTTCCTGAAGGTGGTTCGGGAATGACCATCCTCGTCGATTGGCCTCCCGGTCACCCCGGGCTCCCCCCGCATCGCCACTCGGGCCCATCGTTCGGCTACGTGATGGAGGGCGCGCTCCGGTTCGAGCTCGAGGGTGAGCCGGAGCGTGTGGTCAAGGCCGGTGGGACGTTCTGGGAGCCAGGCGGTGATGTGATCCACTACCAGGACGGCAACGCCCTGTCGGACGCACCGACCAAGTTCCTGGTGACCATGCTGTGCGCGCCGGGTCAGCCGATGCTCACGTTGGTCGACGAGGAGGAACTGAAGGAACGGGCGCACCTGCGCGCCCCGCGTCCCTCCGAAGACTGACCCGTGAGATCGACAAGGGTGCGGAGTCCGGAACACCGATCCGGGTGCCGGGCATTGCAGCAACCTCCGGGCCTTCATCGTCATCGACCTCGCGAACCGCACATGTTCTGCCACCCGAGCAGACTCATGGTGACGCACCGCCTGCGCCAGTTCCCGAGCGGTGCGTCACATCACAACAGGGCAAACGTTGCCTGATACTGGACTAGTAGCGTGTCGTTGCTTAGTTCTGGGTTGTTTGGTTGGGATGGTGGGGTCCGGCAGATGTTGCTTCCCTTCTGCCGGACGGGAGTTGGGGTGATGGGTTCGCAGAAGAAGAGGCCGGTGGTGCTGACCGCGGCTGATCGTGAAGAGCTGGTTCGGGTAACCACGACGGGTATCCATCCAGCCTCGGTGATCAGGAGGGCGCGGGTGCTGCTCGCGCTCGACACCTCTGCAGGCGCGATCGGCTCGCAGGACGCGGTCGCGGCCCGGGCCGGAGTCTCGGGCGAGACACTGCGGCTGGTGGCCAAGCGGTTCGCCGAGACCGGTGGCGATGTTCACGCCACGGTCACGCGGAAGAAGCGCGAGCTGCCGCCGGTGCCCTCGCCGGTGACCGGTGAGGTCGAAGCCCGGCTGATCGCGATGGCGTGCTCACAGCCACCCCAGGGCTATACCCGGTGGTCGCTGCGCTTGCTGGAGAAGCATGTCGCGCTGGTCGAGGACATCCCGAACCTGGATCACTCCACCATCGGGCGGGTCTTAAAAAAACGGAACTGCGTCCTCATCTGAAGAAGTGCTGGACCATCCCGCCGAAGGCGAACGCGCAGTTCGCGGCCCGGATGGAAGACGTACTGGCCGTCTATGCCCGCCCCCATGACCCGGCACGTCCGGTCGTGTGCATGGACGAGAAGCCCTACCAGCTCCTGGGTCATGCCCGCGCCCCGCTCCCGGCCCTCCCTGGCCACGACGCCCGCCAGGACAGCGAGTACATCCGCTGCGGCACCTGCTCGATCTTCTGCTGGGTCGAGCCCCTGGCCGGGTGGCGCCGCGTCCAGGCCCTGCCCCGGCGCACCCGGACCGACTGGGCCGGCCAGGTCGAGCAGCTCCTGACCGTCAACTACCCCGACGCCGACACGGTGGTACTGGTGATGGACAACCTCAACACCCACACCATCGCCTCGCTCTACGAGGCATTCACCCCCGACAAAGCCTTCGCCCTGGCCCAGCGCCTCGAGATCCACCACACGCCCAAGCACGGGTCATGGCTCAACATCGCCGAAATCGAACTCTCCGCGCTGACCCGCCAATGCCTCGACCGCCGCATCAACGACCTCGACATCCTCAACACCGAACTCACAGCCTGGCAGAACGCCACCAACACCGACCAACGCCAGGTGAACTGGCAGTTCACCACCCACGACGCACGCACCAAACTACGTCACCTTTATCCCAAAAATTAGCTACGACGGTCTACTAGTCGGACTCCGTTAGGTCTTCCTCTCGGTCCTTTTCGGGAGCATGTTGAGTGTGTGGACACACACGAAGTGAAGCGTGCTCGGGCGAAGTTGGCGTTATTCGTGGCTGATGTGTTCGCCTCGGTGCCGCGCAAGGATCAGCGGGCTAAGGGCGACTTTATCTGCGGGGGCTGATGCTGGACGGGCGGCGCAAGTCGATCCAGTCGATGGCGGAGCGGCTGCCGGACGGCAACGAGCAGAACCTGCAGCAGTTTGTGAACCAGTCGACCTGGGATCCGGTGCCGGTGCGGCGGCGGATCGCGCAGCGGATGGTGCCCCAGGTCGGCCCGGACGCCTGGGCGGTCGATGATGTGTCGTTCCCCAAGGACGGCCGGATGTCGGTGGCGGTCGCCCACCAGTACTGCGGGGCGTTGGGCAAGCAGGCCAACTGCCAGGTCGCGGTGAGCGTGCACGCGGTCTCCGACACCGCGTCGGTTCCGCTGCAGTGGCGCCTGTTCGTGCCCCGGGAGTGGGCGGACGACGTGATACGTCGGCACAAGACCGGGATTCCGCAGGAGATCGAGCACCGGGAGAAGTGGCGCCTGGCCTTGGACACCCTTGATGAGCTGGCCGGATGGGGCCTGGTCCCGCCTGCTGTGGTGGCTGACGCCGGATACGGCCAGAACGCCGACTTCCGCGACGGCCTGGAGCGCAGGGGCATCGGCTATGTCGTCGCCGTCCGCTCAGATGTGAGCGTCCACCCGGACGACGTGGAACCGGTCGCGCCGCCGTGGTCCGGCAACGGCCGCAAGCCGCAGTCCCGCTACCGAGACACCCCGTTCTAGGTGGCCGCAATGGCTGCCGGCCATGGCCGGCAGGCCTTCAACGAGGTGACCTGGCACGAAGGCTCCCGCGGACCGATGCGCTCGCACTTCCTGGGCGCAGTGCTTTACCTGCCAGATTCAACTGAAGCGCGAGTTGACGCAGATCAAGCGCGAGCGGACCAATCTCCAACTCCGGCTCGACGCCGCAGCCACTGTCATCGCCGCACTCCACCACGACAACACAGCCCTCCGCGAAGAACTCGCCGGCCGCAGCACGATCGTCGACCTCGACCAAAGCCGAACCGCCCGCCCTGACGTCATCGGCCCCTGCTGAGCTCATTCTTCAGGGGTTGGGACGTCCTCGGCGATGAACGTGAAGTTGATGGTCCGGTCGGCCTGGTAGCGGCGGGCGAGGCGGCCCTCCATAGCATCGAACACCTGCCGTGCCTCGCGGACGTTGCTGAACGCGTCGGTGCGGGCAGCGCGGCGTCGGTCGAACCATTGCTCGACACGCTCCGCGGCGTCCGGCGTGAGGATGTAGCCCTCGGAGGCACTTCTGCGGCGCAGCACCTCGACGAGTTCCTCGGTGCTGTACGAGGGAAACTCCACACGCTCCGTGAAGCGGGAGGCCATGCTGCTGTTGCTGCGCAAAAACGCGTCCATCTCATGCGGGTAGCCAGCGGCAATCACCACGAGTCGGTCGTTCCAGTACTCCATCTCCCTGACCAAGGTGTCGACAGCCTCATTGCCCGCCAGGGCGTATGCCTCGTCGATGAAGAGCACCCCGTCGAGGGCCTGATGCACAACTGCGCGGACCTTGGACGCGCTCTGGCCGACGTACTCGGCAACCAATTCAGCGCACGTGACCTCGCGCACGTGGCCCTTGCGTAGCAGCCCCGAGGACTGGAGCCATTCGCCGACATGCCGTGCCACCATGGTCTTGCCGGTCCCGGGCGGCCCCACGAACACCAGTCCGGGCAGGCTCTTCCCGCGGACATGGTGGAGCCGAATGCGGTTCTTGAGCTCTGTGTGGGCATCGCGCACCGTGCCAAGGCCGACCATGTCGTCCAACGCAGACACCAGGGTGCCGTCTCTGATGAGAGTGCCGGGGTGTTCGGAACTGAGCAGCCGTTCACGATCGGCCAGCACCTGCTCTTGCAGTGTGACGGCCTTGTACATCTGCCCCGCCTGCCCGTAAGAGTGGGCGAGGTTGTGGCGGGCAGTGAGGGTGTCAGGGTGTTCGGAACTGAGCAGCCGTTCACGATCGGCCAGTACCTGCTCCAGCAGAACGATGGCTTCCCGCATCCGCCCCGCCTGCCCGTAAGAGACGGCGAGGTTGTGGCGGGCGGTGAGAGTGTCGGGGTGTTCGGAACTGAGCAGCCGTTCACGATCGGCCAGTACCTGCTCCAGCAGAACGATGGCTTCCCGCATCCGCCCCGCCTGCCCGTAAGAGACGGCGAGGTTGTGGCGGGCGGTGAGAGTGTCGGGGTGTTCGGAACTGAGCAGCCGTTCACGATCGGCCAGTACCTGCTCCAGCAGAACGATGGCTTCCCGCATCCGCCCCGCCTGCCCGTAAGAGACGGCGAGGTTGTGGCGGGCAGTGAGGGTGTCAGGGTGCTCGGAACCCAGGGTTTCCACACGCTGTGCGAGCACAGCTGTCCGCAGGGGTATCGCATGACCATCGCGCCCCTGCCGATATAGGTGCTGCGCTGCCGCTTCGTAAGCATCGACGGTGTCGGTGGACGGTGGATTGTGCGCAGGGGTCGAGTCCGCAACCGCCATGAAGTGGGGCAGGAGTCGATGCCATTCCGTGGCGGCAGCCCCTGCGGCAGGAGTGGCCTGCTGGATGAGGCGCTCTGCCTCTTCTCTGCCCTGTCGATACGCGCCAGGGGCGCTGGTGCCCCTGTGGCGGAGAACCGTCTGCACGAGGCGGTGGACATGAAGGCTCTGCTCGGCGTCGTAGGCGATCATGCTGTAGGCGCGCAGTACGCCTAGAGCCTCGTCGAGGGCGGCTGGTTCCGGGCACAGGGGAGCGAGCAAGGCCCGTGGGATGTCGGCGGGGGCAAACCAAGCAATCGCGCTCAGCACGGTGACCGACTGCGGATTGCGGGCTTCGACAGCGACGAGAGTGTGGTCCCAGATTCGGGCGATGGTGCGTTCGGAGTCGATCCCGCCCGCGTCCGAATCGATGACCTGGCCGAGCAGAGTGCGGTAGTCGGCCAGTGCCATCCCGGTCTCGTGAAGATAGGCACCCGCCTGCTCCAGCGCCAGGGGCAGGCAGCCCAACTCGGCTGCCAACGCTTCCGCATCCTCTCGCTTCCCTGGCGGGAGCGCGTGCTCGTCTCCGAAAGCGAGGATGCACAACAGCGTGACGGCCGCATCAGGGGCGAGGAGGCCGAGGGGCATAGTGGGAGCGATGCTGTGCCAGCCGGTAGAGATACGGCTGGTTGCCAGGTAATGACCGCCTTGAAGCGTGCCCAGGTAGTGGTTCAGCTTGCGGGGATCCTCGACGTTGTCAAAGATCAGCAGCCACCCGGGATGGATCTGGAGCCACGAGATGGCCCATGCAGCCCGCTCGTCGGTGTCTGCAGTCCCGGCCCACTGCGGGCACAGCCGCATGGCCAGGGTGGCCAGGCCGGAGAGGATGTTGTCGGTACCGTCTCCGGTCGAAGCTGCGTCGATCCACCACACCAACGTGTACTCGCTGCGATAGCGGTGCGCGTACCGGGCCGCGAGCGTGGACTTACCGATACCGCCCAGCCCGTGGATCGCCCGGGTCCCGGACTCCTGCGTGACCGCCGCCTCACCTCCATCGGTCAGACGTCGCCGCAGTTCAGCGAGTTCAACTTCCCGCCCGACGAACACACCTGCGGCAGACCGCGGAAGATTCCCGGTGCCCGGCGGCACCTCGATCTCCTGGACCCAGCGCACAGCCTCTGGTGGCAGATGCACGATCCGATTGTTGTCTCCGGTGATCGCCACACCGACCGTCCCCGCGGCGACGGACCGGTCACCCGACGCTTGCGGGCCCTTCGACTCAGGCACGGGCGCTCCTGTTAACGCTGAACCGTGTTGTTGTCTCCGGTGATTGCCACACCGACCGTATTCGCTGCGACAGCCCCCGTACCAGAGGCCGTCACCTGCACCGACTCTCCAGTCGACAATATCCCAGCCAGCTCAGTCCGCAGGCTGGCGTCATCCCGCAGCGCCCGCTTGATCTGCTGCCGCACCGCACCGACCGCATCGGCGTCATCCGGCGCTTCTGCCACGTCTTGAACGGCGGCCTCCAACTCGGCCTGCCCCCGCTCGTCCCGCCTGCCCCAGACCGCCTGCAACATGCGTCGACCGGTATTCGCCGTCGCGTCCACTGCAGCGTCCTCGGCCCGCTGGAACACCGCCACCCCGTACGCTCCCACGGCACTCGCCACGTAGGGCCACGCTTGCTCAACCCACTGCGCGATCTCGGCACTCACCCGTACGCCCCCCTCGAATCCAGCCGACGTCCTTGGCTCCAGAGCCTGTTCCATCCTCGCAGCTTCGAGAGCAGGCTTTCCTGATATGCATGATGTCCCCACCGTCCGCCACCGAAGCTGAGGACGGATGGCGCAAGTCGTGGGACCTTGGCGAAGCTGCCCATCAAGCTGACTGTCTCAACCAGCCCCGATCCCAAGGCCTCGCTCCAGACCCCACGGCCACCGGAACAGCACAGCTCAACGGCCCAGCCCGTTGTCTCATGGGACATCGAAACGGTGGAGAACAGGTGTACTACCGGCTCGTCGTGGAGGGCCAGATCCCGCACACCGCTCCGAAGTACCGCCGCCTGTCCGCACAGCTCGCGCAGGCCCGCCGCCGCGGGCACTTCCCTGACGACGCCCGGATCCGCGACATCACCCAGGCCCTGCCGCCCCAGTGGGCCGACCGCCTGTTCACCGCCCACGAGTAGGGCGCCAACGAGCAGCAACTCCAACAGATCGCGGCCGACGGCCTCGCGCAGATGTACTTCCGCGCGAACAACTCCCGCGCCCACGGCCTAGTAGACCGTCGTAGCTAATTTTTGGGATAAAGGTGACGTAGTTTGGTGCGTGCGTCGTGGGTGGTGAACTGCCAGTTCACCTGGCGTTGGTCGGTGTTGGTGGCGTTCTGCCAGGCTGTGAGTTCGGTGTTGAGGATGTCGAGGTCGTTGATGCGGCGGTCGAGGCATTGGCGGGTCAGCGCGGAGAGTTCGATTTCGGCGATGTTGAGCCATGACCCGTGCTTGGGCGTGTGGTGGATCTCGAGGCGCTGGGCCAGGGCGAAGGCTTTGTCGGGGGTGAATGCCTCGTAGAGCGAGGCGATGGTGTGGGTGTTGAGGTTGTCCATCACCAGTACCACCGTGTCGGCGTCGGGGTAGTTGACGGTCAGGAGCTGCTCGACCTGGCCGGCCCAGTCGGTCCGGGTGCGCCGGGGCAGGGCCTGGACGCGGCGCCACCCGGCCAGGGGCTCGACCCAGCAGAAGATCGAGCAGGTGCCGCAGCGGATGTACTCGCTGTCCTGGCGGGCGTCGTGGCCAGGGAGGGCCGGGAGCGGGGCGCGGGCATGACCCAGGAGCTGGTAGGGCTTCTCGTCCATGCACACGACCGGACGTGCCGGGTCATGGGGGCGGGCATAGACGGCCAGTACGTCTTCCATCCGGGCCGCGAACTGCGCGTTCGCCTTCGGCGGGATGGTCCAGCACTTCTTCAGATGAGGACGCAGTTCCGTTTTTTTAAGACCCGCCCGATGGTGGAGTGATCCAGGTTCGGGATGTCCTCGACCAGCGCGACATGCTTCTCCAGCAAGCGCAGCGACCACCGGGTATAGCCCTGGGGTGGCTGTGAGCACGCCATCGCGATCAGCCGGGCTTCGACCTCACCGGTCACCGGCGAGGGCACCGGCGGCAGCTCGCGCTTCTTCCGCGTGACCGTGGCGTGAACATCGCCACCGGTCTCGGCGAACCGCTTGGCCACCAGCCGCAGTGTCTCGCCCGAGACTCCGGCCCGGGCCGCGACCGCGTCCTGCGAGCCGATCGCGCCTGCAGAGGTGTCGAGCGCGAGCAGCACCCGCGCCCTCCTGATCACCGAGGCTGGATGGATACCCGTCGTGGTTACCCGAACCAGCTCTTCACGATCAGCCGCGGTCAGCACCACCGGCCTCTTCTTCTGCGAACCCATCACCCCAACTCCCGTCCGGCAGAAGGGAAGCAACATCTGCCGGACCCCACCATCCCAACCAAACAACCCAGAACTAAGCAACGACACGCTACTAGGCCGTTTCGTTCGGATCACCGAACCCTTGGCATGTGAGCGCGCTCATCGAGTGCGGCGCCTCCGACGGCCTCTGTAGCCTGGCGTCGCTGTACGTCGGGGGGAGCTGACCGTGGAGAACATACTGTCCGTGGCGATCGGGGCCGCTATCGGCCTCATAGGGGTGGTGTTCGGGTCGTGGTTCACCGCGCGCCGACAGGACCGCATGTGGCTCCGCGAACAGACGCTCAAAGCCGGGATCGGCTTCAACACAGCCGTAGTTCAGCTACTGGACTACCTGAAGGAAACACAGCTGAGTGACGACGGTCCGGGAGCCAACGAGTTGGCGAACAGGCTGCAGGAAGCACGCTCAGCCCTCTACCTGCTCTGCTCCAACGACACCGTCGATCTCGCCGATGCCCTCGCGCGTCGGGTCTGGAGCACCCGGCCCACCGACGGCAGGGACGACCGCCGGGCCGAGTTCCGAGAGACGTTGAACCTCCTGCGTCGCTTCACCCACCAGCTCCGGCAAGAGATCGCCAGATCGTAGTCCCCACTGGATCACCGGGCGGACCAGAGGAAGATGCCTGCGATGTGGAGTCCGGCCAGGTAGATGGTGGCGGTCTAGGCGTGGAGTTCACCGACGTGGAGCGGCTCGACATCGAACTGTAGGTCAGGCGCCTGCACGAGCGCCGCGTCCCTGTTGTGGTCGGACTTCAATTGGCGGGTGAGCGCTTCAGTCGGTTCGCGGAAATCAGCCACCACCAACGTGGACGCTCCGTGACGAGGGTGGCGGCGGCGAGCAGGGTCACGGGGACCGCCGCCCAGGCGGGCCAGGCCAGCCAGGAGGAGACCACGGCCGCGGCGAGCTGGAGCAGCACCAGCAGGATCGTGACCCAGCCCGGCACCGCGATGATCACGTTGGCCTTGTCCCCCGGGGTGGAGAAGAGCGTCGGAAGGCCGATCAGGGCCACCACGGACAGGGCGGCGAGCAGCCATGAGTGGCCGGCCAGGGCCCATGGGGTGGTCACCCAGGCGACGAGTTCCGTCGCGAAGCGCAGTGCGGACGCGGTGCGGTCGTCCGGTCGTCCCGAGGTGGTATCCCCACCAGCAGTGTCGCTCACCTGCGGACGATCTCACGGCATGCGGCCGGCTGCCAGGGGCTTGGGGCGCGCCACCGTCGCGAGCCGGGAGCGGGTGGCCAGCAAGCAGGGCGCGGCCGCCGTGAGCTGGAATGCCGGGAACTGTGACTGAGCTCCTGGCGTCGTGGCTGACCAACCGTGCCCGCAACCGCGAGGAGCAGCAGGCCGAGGTCGGGGCGCTGCGGGTGCAGGCGGATGCGATGACGGTGGCAGTGGCGGAACTGCAGGCTGGGGCCGCCGCCAACCGGCTGCTGTGGGAAGGGCCAGCCGAGCGCGCGAGGACGTTTCTGCTGGCCATGATGGCTTGTGCCGGTGGCGCCGTCCGGGCCCGGATCGCCGGCGGAACGGACGCGCAGAGCGTTGAGGTGGGCTTCGGACGTGCGGCCGAGTTGCTGCCGGCAATGACCGCCCCAGAGACGAGCGCGCCGGCCAGCTCGATCAACTTGTCCATCCCTGCAGGCTGGCCGTGCCCCCGGCCCCGGCGCCCGCTCGTTGCGTAACTGACGCACAACGCGGACGCTCCTGTTGCCGCGTAAACATCCGGCTGAGGGACGCAGGATGATCTCGGCCATCACAAGCTGCGAATCGGGCAGTTCTGCCCATCACTGGCGTGTTCCTGAACCAGCACCGTGATGATCGGCGGCGCCGGGTTCAACCACAACTTCTCGGAGGCAGCCGCCTGTGACCGAACCAATCACTCTCGCCGACGACCCCGACCCCGCCCACCTGATCGACCTGCTCGACATGCTGAGGGGGCCAGAGGTGACCTCCCTCTGGGGTGAGGGCGACCACAGCATCGGAAAGAAGTTCGCCTCCCGGCTCAGGCCCATCCTCAACGGTCAGGGCCGCGCGCAGGACGTGGACTACCTCGCGGTGTACGTCCTCAAGTACCTCGGAAAGGACAACACGCATATCCCAGAAGAGCAGATCACCAAGTGGCTGCGCGGGGTGAATGGCCTCCCCGCCGCGGGACACGCATGGGTGGAGGACGCCACTAGGACCGCGTGGACCCTGGTCACCCGGTACAGCCTGCCACTCTGGCGTGGTCACCGCGGCACCCCCGGGCAGCACTGGCTGGTGACCCCGTAGCTTGCTCGTACACAGGCGGGCCCCGAACCGCGCGCCGGTTCGGGGTCTCTCGTGACATGCCGACAGATCAACCGGAAGCGGCTTTCCGTTCGGCCAGCATCTTCTTCGCCTGTTGCAAGTCCTCGTACATCGTGGCGTGCAGCGTCTCCATCCGACTGAGCGCCTTCGTGGTGTCGTCCGGCTTCATCGCGCCGCCAGCGAACTCCAGCAGCAGCTCCACCATGACGTGGCTCTTCCAGTGCCGCAGTTCCGCCTCGTTCACGAGCTCCGGGCCGCCGGCCTCCACCAGGTCGGCCAGGCGTCCTTGCGCCCGCCACGCCCGGCGACGACGCCAGCCGCCCCCGCCCGGCCGGTTCAGATCCCGCACTTTGCGGATCTGCTCCACCGTGGCCCGGATCTGCCTCTCCTGCTCGGGCGTCCACTCCTGTACAGAGCCGTCGTGGAGCGCCTGTACGGCCTCCTGGGCGGCCTGGGCGTCATCTCCCGCCCTGTCACCGCTCAGTTGCTCCACGGCCTTCCTGAGCGACGCTTCCGCCGCCCGTGTGCCGTCGTCTTCGGACACGCTCACCCCTTCATCTCCGGAACGCGCAGCATGCCCGCCGCGCGGCGGGCCGGGCAATCGGACGACGGCCCGCCGCCCTCACGGGCGGCGGGCCGTCCCATGTGCTGACGTCATTTCGGAGGGTTTCGTCTGGCTTATTCTTGGCCAACGATCTCGTAGGTCACACAGCCCTGGCACAAACACGCAGGTCGCGTCTTCAAATCGCCGGGACCATCGCCAGCGACTCGTTCAGATGATGCTCGGCGATCCCTCGCATGAACTCGCGGTTGGGGAAGTCCCCGTCAAGGAGGCGCAGCGGGCCGGCTGTCAGCGACAGGTGTTGGGTGAGTTTGTAGAGCGCGAGGCGGTCCTCGTCGAGTCCGTCCACCGCCAGCTGCTGATACTGGCTGCTGGTATGGCGGAGGCGGAGGAACACGTGCTCCCACTCGACGTCGAAGTACAGCAGGTTCTCGATGTCGATCACGACGGGATGGCCGTCTCGGTCGACCATGACGTGGTCCAGGCCCAACTCGCCGTGGACGACGGAGTACTCGGCGCGCGGACGCACCGAAGCGGTCAGCTGACGCAGCCGCTCCTCCAACTGATCGCGGGCGTCGGCGATCCTGTGGTCGCGCGTGGTCGCCTCGGCGAGGCAGCGCAGCGCGAAGGCGAGCGCTGCCTGCTCGCACGAGGCCGAAAGTGACGTGCCGCCCCCGTCGATCAGGGCCACCTTGCCGAAGGATGGCGCCCGGTGGCCGCGCATCACCGCAAGGCTCTCAGCGAGGCGCATCATCGTCGGCTCCGCGGCGCGCGGGTCGCGGTTGCGCAGGTCCATCAGGTCCTCGCCAGGCACGTCCTCGACGATCGCGAGATCGGCCGGGTAGTGGGTGCGGTCACGGTCGACCAGGTGGATCTTGAGGACCCGAAGGCCCAGCGCCTCCAGCCGCGCATGCGCGGCCTCGAACAGGTCGAGCCCGATGCCGGGCGAGAACGGATCGGCGAGGTCGCCATCGTGCTCGGTAGCCGGCCAGTAGTTCTCGGAGTCCTCCCACGGATAGGCGATCACCGTCATGGCGTCGTCCATCGTCAACCGGTAGACGCCCTTCGTGGTGCCGCCCGAGAGTCGCTCGACCGCCTCCAGCCGTCGCCCTCCACCCAGCGCCGCCCGCGCCGCAACCCCCAACTGATTCCGCGTCACCTTCTTGGGTGCCACGCCCGCAACCCGCCTTCCGCCTCGATGACTGGGGCACCCTACGCGAGTCATCGATTAACGCCGAATGATTTGTTCGCAGGTGTTATGCGTGGCAAGAACAGGTATCCGGCGGCAGGCCGAGGAGCAGCACCGGGCGCACCGCCGTCGCCCCCCCCGCACGCCGTACCGGGCACACCACGCCCCTCTTCACGGTCCGGTGGGGGGCGCAGCCCGGCGCGTGCCGGACGGCAGGCGCAGCGCTCCGCGCTGCACTGGCCTGGCCGCGTGTCCGGGCGGCCGCTCCGCGCCCGCCCGGACCGAGCGCTCCGCGCTCTCACGCACTGCACTCGTCCTGGCCAGTCTTCGAGTCTCACCAGCAGACGGCCCCCAAGGTCAATACGGTGAGCTGTACGAAGACAGACCGAGAAGAGCAGGGGGAGTTGTGGATCCGATCACGTTGGCGGCAGCGGCAAGTTCGGCAGTCGTGTCTGCTATGGCGACGGATGCTTGGCAGAGCGTGCGCTCGGCCGTAGTGGGGCTCTGGCAACGGCACCAGGAGTCCGGGGCGGAGACCGTTGCAGCTGAACTAGTGCAGACCCGAGAGGATGCACTTGCGGCGAGCGAGGACGGCGAAGAGGAGACCCGCGCCGAGCTGATGGCACTCTGGCGCCGGCAGTTCCGCAGGTTCCTCGATGCCCATCCAGAGCTGCTTCCAGAGGTGGAGCGGGTGCTCAACGAGGAGATCAAGCCCGCACTCTCCCCTGAAGACCGTGCCGCAGCTGACAGCATCACCATCAGCACGAACGTCCACGACCACGGCAAGGCGAATGTGCTCGGCAAGGGCACCCAGATCAACAACTGACGGGGGGCTGGCATGGCGGCGGAGGACACAGCGGCCGCTGAAGCGGCACGGATTAATCTGAAGATGGACACGAGCGACTTCGCCTCAACGAATGCGCTCGGCCAGGGCACGCAGATCAACCAGCCGAAGATCAGCGTTGAGCAGATCGTCTACAACGTGGCTCTGGGGCATACGTCTGCTGTTGCGGGGCAACTCGCTGCGAGCGGCATCGACTCCGTGGAAGTCCATCCGTTGGTCGTCGCCTCGGGAGTCGTTGCGGCGGCCAAACACGTGCGCAGGACACTCGGCCCGGCTGCTCGGGCAGCGCGGGTACGCGGGGCCCACGGTGGAGACCAGGAGGTCTTCGATGCACGTGGCGTTGCGACTGTCTTCCACCCGGAGGATGTAAGGGAGCAGCTTGGTGCTGGGATGATCCGGGACCTGGTCCAAGAGGTCGGTGCGGAAGCCTCAGACGGCAGCGCGACCGCCGTGGTCCTTGCCCACGCGATGATCCTTGCGTCGATCAGGGAACTCTCGTCTGGTACGTCTTCTGCGCAAGTCGCCAGTAGTCTTCAATCTGCGGTAGTCAGAGCGCGTGAGCTTCTGGGTCAGATCGCGGTGCCCGCTCAGTCTGAGGAGCAGCTCCGTGCCGTAGCTTTCACGGCTACCAAGGACGCTCAAATCAGCGACATGCTTGCACATGTGTGGAAACGTGCTGGCGCTTTGGACGCCGTCCTCCTTGAGGAGAACAGCGGTACCGAGTGTTCCCTGGAACTGTCGGACGGGATGAGCTTTCCATGGGGTTTGTCATCCGGTCGCTTCATGACAAACGAGGAGCGCGGTCAAGCGATTTTGAACGACGCGGCCATCCTGATCATTGGCGATTGGACTCCGAGTCAATTCGAGCTACTTCCTTACATTGAACGCCTCTTCCCAACAAAAAGACCACTGCTTCTGATCGCCGATCATCTCCCTGATGATGCCCTGTCCATGCTCATCTTTAGAGGATGTCTCACGTGGTGATTCTCGTCAGCTTCTTGTAGCAGGTGAGGGCTGCCGCGAGGCCGAGGAAGGCGAGGAAGTGGCTGCCCTTTCGTTCGTATCGGACGGTGAGGCGTCGGTAGCCGAAGAGCCAGGAGATCGACCGCTCGATCTTCCAGCGATGTCGGCCAAGCCGTTCGCCGGACTCGATGCCGGGCCGTGCGATCCGTGGGACGAAGTTCCGACCGCGGAGCCAGCGGAGATGTTCGGCGGAGTAATACGCCTTGTCCGCGCGGATCTTGACCGGTCGCCGTCGACGCGGGCCGCGCCGCGAACGGATGGCGGGTATCGCCAGGATCAGCGGCTTGAATGCCTGGCTGTCGTGGAGGTTCGCGCCGGAGACGGCGACCGTGAGCGGGACGCCCTGGGCATCGGACAGGACATGCAGCTTGCTGCCCTTCTTGCCGCGATCGACCGGGTTCGGCCCGGTCAGCGATCCCCCCTTTTCGCGCGGACGGAGGCCGCATCGATGATCGCCGAGGACCAGTCCACCTCGCCCCGGGCACCGAGTTCGTCCAGCACCACCTGGTGCAACCGACGCCACAAGCCGGCCTCGGTCCAGACCGTGAACCGGCGATGCGCCGTCGCCGGTGACGTACCGAACGTCTCCGGCAGGTGCCGCCAAGCACATCCGCTGGTCAGCACGTACACCACGGCCGTGAACACGGCCCGCTCATCACACGGTGCGGTCCCTCCGCCCTGCGGGCGAGCGGTGAACGACGGCAGCAACGGGGCGACCAGTTCCCAGAGTTCATCAGGAACCAGACGCTTCGACAGATCGGCACCCACGCCCAGCATCATGCCGCACGGGCGCTACGCCACGTGAGACAACCTCTTAATGCAGAGCGCGGCAACTTCCCATCCGCAGCTGTCAAGGCTCTCGGGCCTGAACAGGAACGCAGGGCGTGCCTACAGGACATCGCGCTTGCGACCGGAGGGCGGATCGTAACGGCTGGTTCAGACTCGGGCGTATACGGGGAGGACCTAGACCGCTTCTTCGGCCGTGCTCGGCGGGCTGTCGTGACAGCCACTTCAACGGTGCTGATCGGTACCGGCGGCGAAGGCCAGCAGGTCACATGCAGGGCCGAGGAGATCAGGTCTGCGATGGATCGGCTGTCCTCAGACGACGGCCGAGCGAGGCTTCGGGAGCGGCTGTCCCGGCTTGAAGGCGGAGCCGCGGTGCTGAAGATCGGTGGCTTCACTAAGCGCGAGACGGAGCACCGTATCGGCCTGGCAGGGAAGGGGCTGGCGGTTTCCCGCGCCGCTGTCAAACGAGGTCTCCTGCCCGGCGGAGGCGCTGGCATGCTGCAACTGAGTTCGATGGCGGAGTCTTCTTTGAACCACGGAGAACTGGACTCGCCTGGGTGGCGAATTCTTCTCGCATCTTTGGCGGACCCGGCACGGCAGTTGTGCGAGAACTCAGGGCGGACGCCGACGCTGGATGAGCTGGAGAGCCAAGCCCGCGCGGGTCAGTGCTTCGACCTCGTTGCGCGCCGATATACAGATATGGCCACAGGTGTCGTCGATTCCGCCTACGTCACGGAAACCGCAATGTCAGCGGCCGCGGACACCACGATTCGGTTTCTCGACCTACTCTGATGACTGGCGGCCATCCGGTCAACACGAGAGGCGTCGAAGCCATAGCAAGCGGATTCGACGCCTCTTTCGGCTGTACCGGCACAGTTCATCCCATAGACCGCACCATCACGCGACCATCCGCAGCCGCCCTACCGCCTCGTTCTCGGCCGGCTCCATGTCCAGGTGCCAGGTCCCGAAGCGGCGGGTCTTGCTGGTGATGTACGGGATGACGGTGTCCAGGTCCACCGGGCCCACCTCCCAGCCCTTGTCGATGAGGTCGTTGGCCACCTTTGTGATGTCGGGGCATGGGGCGGCTTCGTTCACGTTCAGCAGCAGCGTTTGTCGATGAGTTTCAACAGCAGTTGGCGATCAACGCGCTCGCAGTTGTTCACGGGAAATGACGGTGCTGCCGTCAGTGAGGGCGTTCGCGCCGATCACAGGGATGACCGGCACCTCCGGGGAAGCAGGCACGGTAATCTCGGGCCATGCTCGAGGCATCGGTGGCGCACTTCTACGACGAACTGGCTGACGACTACCACCTGATCTATTCAGACTGGGACGCGAGCATCCGTCACCAGGGGGGCGCCCTGGACGCCCTGATCAGCCAAGATCGCGCGACGGTCCTCGACTGTTCCTGCGGCATCGGCACGCAGGCCATCGGCCTGGCGCTGCGCGGGCACCGGGTCACCGGGACCGACCTCAGCCCCCGCGCCGCCGCCCGCGCTGCCCGTGAGGCCGCCCGCCGGAACCTGAGCCTGCCCACGGCCGCCGCCGACATGCGACGCCTCCCGTTTCCTGATGGCCGGTTCGACACGGTCGTCTGCGCCGACAACTCGCTGCCTCACCTGCTGACTGAGCAGGATGTGCACGCTGCCCTGGCCGAGATGCGCCGCGTGCTGCGTCCCGACGGCCTACTGCTGCTCAGCACACGCCACTACGACGACCTGCTGCGCGACCGCCCGGCTTCGACGCCTCCACAAGTCCACGGGAACGTCGACTGCGCCGACGGCGAAGAACGAACCGTCACCTTCCAGCTCTGGCACTGGCACGACGACGGCGAGCACTACGACCTGGAGCACTTCCAACTCCTTCCGGCAGGCGGAGAATGGCGCGTCCAGGTCCGCCGTACTACTTACTGGGCACTCGGCCGGAACCGGCTGGCCGGCCTCGCAGCCGAGGCCGGGTTTGTCGACCCCGAGTGGCGGATGCCGCAGGAGACGGGCTTTTTCCAGCCGCTGCTCATGGCCCGCGCCGGTGAGTAGGTGACTCCACCTCTCGGCGGAGGGAGGGCAGGTGCCCTGACCTCGCGTTCTTAGAATCAAGGGCGTGACGAACGAGGTTCCAGAGCCGGAGCAAGCGACACTCTGGTCTGCGGGGGAGGGGCCGGAGCCCGAGGTGTGGACGTGGCCGAAGGGCGACTGTCCGGCTCTGCGGGTGTGGTCGGCCGGGCAGTAGCGGTACGCGCTGGTCCTGGCGCGGTAGGTCTGGGCGGACGGCTCGGTGCGCTACCAGGTCGAGGTCGATCGTCGCGGGGACACAACGGTCACGGTCTGCCTGTAACGGTGGCCTCAGCCCGGATTGCGGGATGCGCACGGTTGGGCCGAGGGCGCCGTTGTTCAGCACGTCGATGGGCCGCGTGGGGGCGGTAGGTCCACTGGGTGCCCCGCCACAGAGCGCCGTTGCGGCGTATTTCCCGGCTGATGGTGGACGGGCTTCGGCCCAGCTCGGCGGCGATGGTCTGCCGGGCCACATCGGCTCCATAGACCTCGCCAAGGTGCGCCTGGACCTCACCGGTCGTCAGGCCCTTCGCCGCGAGCGAGATGACCATCTCGTCTGCGCCGGACAGACGCTTCTGCCGCTTCTTGACGATCCTCGGCTCGAAGCTTCCTTCCCGGTCGCGGGGCACGGCTATCTCGACCGGACCGACGTCGGTGAGCACGGTCTTGGCGCGGGTGCCGTTGCGTGAGTTGCCGCCGTTCTTCCCGGCGGGATCGTGCTTGTCATAGCCGAGGTGGTCGGTGATCTCACCCTCGAGAGCGGACTCCAGGAGCCGCTTGGTCAGCTGCTGTAGCAGCCCGCCCGAGCCGGTCAGCTGAAGGCCCTCGGCCTGAGCCCGGCCCACCAGTTCGTCAATCAGCCGGTCGTCCACAGACTTCGCCAGCGCTGCCTCAGACGGCTTGGAGGGTTCGGCCTCGGTCATGTTGTCGCTGGTCATCGATGCATCTTCCATGATCGGGAGTTACACCGAACGTTTGACAGTCCCGACTCTGGTTCTCTACACCTCACGGGGCGCAGCACACCGGCGTGAGGTGAAGCACGCCTCCTCGATGCTCACGCCGGACTCGCTCATGGGATCCCTGCACGTCTTCGCTCATATCGTCGTCACGTGCGTCACGACGTGGCAGTACGTGGGGCCCTCGCCGTCGGCATCGTCCTGGGCCTGCTCGCACGCGGCCCCCTGAGCGCACGCGCCCCCGGGAGAAACGAGGCGCTGCTGGCCGGGGCCGGGGTATGCGTGCTCGTCGTCTCCGGCTACGTGTGCCGAACCAAACGATCACGTTCGGAAAGCGGATGACGTCTCAGTCCAACCTCTTTGAATAGAGGGAGAATCGCCTGACGCCCGGTGCCCCCTCGGCGAATCCGAGGTAGAGCCGCCGGTCGCTGCGGCGTACGGCAAGTCCTTCCGGCTCACGCGGGGCGAGGTGCGGCGCTGTACGGTCCGGGAAGTCCTGGTACGGCGTCCCGGTGCGCCAGTTGACCCTGGCGAGGCGGGTGTTGCCGTCGGACGTCACGGGATTGCCGGGACCGTAGCCGCTGCCCATGAGTTGGTAGACAGTATCGCCGTCCAGCGCCATGCCCTGGAACGGCAGGCCGAGGTGGGCGTCGGGCTGGGCGAGGTCGGCGAGCGGGCGGAAGTCCCAGGCAGCGAAGCGGGCGAGGTCGTACACCGCGAAGCGCGGGGCACCTTCGACCTTGTAGCGCAGCAGGAGTCTGCGGCTGCCCTGATCGAGGGCGACGCAGTTGCTGGTGGAGCCCGGCACGGGGCGGTAGGCGGCGAGGCCGGCGCCGGCGCGGGTGAGGATGTGTCCGTCGGCGAACCGGAACCGGCAGATGCCGCGGCCGTAACCGGAAGCCGGATGGGCGTCCCACTCCGCCCACAGCCTGCTGCCCCGCGGGTGCTCCTCGACGCCCATCGCCCCACCATGGCCGAAGCCCTTGAGGAGCATGTAGCCGGTCAGGGCACCGCGCAGGCTGAGCCGGTTGAGGCAGAGGTCTCCGCGGCGTGCCCGTTCGGCATGGGTATGCGGGCGGCTCTCGCCCGGCAGCCTGATGCCGCCCTGCATGACCTGCAACGCGTACAGGCAACCGTGCGCCTCGTCGAAGGCGAAGGACTGCAGCACGGTGCAGTGGCGAAGCCGGAGACCGGTGAGCCATGAGGTTCCCGGTGTGGCGAGATCGGGTGTGCCCTGCCGGGTTCCCGTCGTCCCGGCCTGCGCCACCGCGGCCGGGAGCTTGCCGCCCAGGGCCGCGAGGGCTGCGAGCCCGAGCGCGTCCCTGCGGGTGGGCGGTTGGGGGGTGAACCTGGCCATGGCGGCCACCTCTCGGTATGTTCGCGTACGACGGGGGAGCGCGCTCCGCCGGTGACGGAGCGCGCAGGGAGCAGGGCGAGGCCAGGCCGCACCACTGCCACGGAAGTTGGCGCGGGTCCGCGCCCTCTGCCCTACTTCGCCGGAACGAAGCCGAGGTTGCGGACGTAACGGGCTGAGACGTAGCCCTTGTGGTCGGCGAGCTTGTACCAGAGTCGGTTGCCGTGGACCTGGGTGCCGTGCGTCTTGTAGACAAGCCACACCGAGGCGCCGCGGTGCAGCGAACCGATCACGCGGTAGCCGGTGCCGGCGCCGGAGCGGACGTTGAGGTGCCCGGTGCGCGTCGTGACACGACCCAGGCTGCTGTGACGGAACTTGTTCGGCTTGTGAGTCTTGTGTGCCTTGTGAACGTTGTGCCTCGTACTCGGCGGCGCCGCGTGCCGGGCGCAGCTGGTGATCCACGCGGGCGCCTGCTGTGACGGCGGAGCCGGGGCGGCGCCGGCCAGCGCGAGGGTCGGTGTGAGGGCGAGGGAGGTGAGCGCGGCGACGATGCCGTACCGCACCGGGCGCAGGTTCATGGGTTCTCCTTGAGGACGGGTGTTGAGCGGTGCGCCACACACGGTCCGCAGTTCCTGAATGCGGCACTGTGCCCGGCTGCCGGCCCCGTGGATCGGTGTCGGCATCTTCAGTGATGTCCGGCGTCTCCCGCCGTGACTCCCGTTCCCAGGGGCCCGGGACGCACGGGGAATTTCCCCGCACAACGCGGGGGCTGACGCGGCCCAGCCCCGGATACGGGGAACGGCCGGGGACGCGCACCCTCACGGGGCCGATGCGGACGTCACCTCGGATCCGTCCTCGCTGGTGCACACCAGCTTCGCCTCGGCCACCGCGCACGCCTCTTCGGGCGAGCGGGTCAACGCGGCCAGCATCGGACTGAACTCTCGGTCCGCTGCCGGGGCAGAATCCGCTTCCGGGTCCGGATGCGACGTGAGGCGCTCGTCGGGCCCGGCCTCGATGGACACCTCGCGGGCCGGGTGGCCCCGGGGAGCCTGCACCTCGGCCCAGACCGTCGAGCACGCCGGGCTGTATCGCAACCGCACCACATACCCGCCACTCGCCACACTGCTCTCGGTCCGGGCGTCCTGAGCACATCGCGAGGGATGCGGGAGGCGGCCCTGGCAGGACTCGCCCCGACAGAGATCGCCCCGGCCGGCCCCCGAGTTCGAAGCCCCGCGGACGGCGAGCCGGAGGGAGACGAGGGAACAGGCGGCGAAGGCGGCGCCCCCGAGCAGCACGCACGCGGCGGCAAGTAGCGTCACGGTCGCGCGCCGCCGGCGGCGGCGGGGCGCCACGGGCGGGATCACGGTCACGGCCGGCGGAACCGCGGCTGGCGACGCCGCCTCCCGCACGGACCGGTCATGACGAGCGTGTGCCGCGCCCCACAGGACAAGCAGCCGCGCGGCATCCGCTCCCGCCTCCCGCCCCAGCGCCTCCACCGCCTGTCGCGGCGGGAACTTGTCCCCGTTGAGATATCTGTGCCAGGCGGACTTGCTGTAAGCGGTGCGCTCGGCCAACTCGACCAAGGTCAGGCCGGTCCGGTCCTTGAGCCCGCGCAGGCGTTCCACCAACAGGCGCGTGTCATCGTTCAGTTCCGCGGGCAGCGGTCGCCAACGAGCCATTCCTGTCCCCTTCGTGCTCTCCGCATCCCGGGGCCGCTCCCGTCCTGCCGTGCCCACGGCACCAAGCCGCCCACTTCGTCCCAGATGCGCAGAGATAGGTACCCTTGCGGCTTCCGGTCGACGCGCATAACGGAGGTTTCTCAACGAACCTGCAGGTCAGCGTCGCTTCAGGAGTAAATCGGACACGGAGTTGACGTGCATTGCGTGCGCCGTGGGCGCTACGCGCGACCTCTTGACGCACGCCCCCGGCCCAATATGGGCAGTCCTCTCAGGTTCGCCACCGGGGGAGCGTGGATGGTGACTCAGAAGGATGTCGCCGTATGGCATTCCAAATTCCACACTCATGCCCTGGCTGACGACGACACCGACTTCCCCCGGCGACGGCCCCAGCAGCGGCGTCGCCGTCTCTCTCACCGCCGGCACCCTGCAGGCGATCCGCGAGCGCGTCGGCAAGCGGGGGTGTCCGCGTATCTGGAGAGGGCCGCGCGGGCGTTTCGAGCGGTACGCGTTCTATCAGCCTGGCCGAGAAGTGGACCTCACCCTGCCCGGGCCGGTCAACGCCGGTGGCAGGCAGATGTGTCCGCCGACCAGACTTCCCGGCACACCTATATGTCACCTTTCCGCCGCATCGTCTGGTGAGTCGGCCTTTGCGGCGTTGGCTGCCTGCCGGAGTGAGCAGGGGCGTGTCGTGCCCGGGCAGGTGGACCGGGAGTGGGTCAGGCTGGCAGGCAGCTGCCCGTGGCCCACCCGATAGGCCAGCGTGGTGTGCGGTGCTCTCCCACCATCCCCGCACCCGCGCTGCACCGTCCGGCAGCCTCGACGCCCGCCCGGTCACGAGGCTGCCAGACCGGCCGGTGAGAGTTGGGCCCCTCCGGTCCGGCAGCCCACCCTTCTTGACGAGTGCGGGAGGGTGCCTGGTGGCGGCCGGGCGTGGCGTTCGAGGTGCGGGGTCTCGCGGGCCGTCACGGCGGCGGCACATCCGGGTCAACGGGTCACCGGATGTGCTGGCCGGGGGAGGTGTCTAGGCGGTGTTCGTGGCGAACAGGTGTTGGGCCGCCGTGGTGGGCTCCCTGGCACGCACCACGCGTGCCAGGGCCTGACGGATTCCGGGGCGAACTCCGCGAAGCACGTCGCGCCCGCCACGAAGAGATCACTGACCTTCGCCGGTCCGTCGACACACTCGCTCAGCACGTCCAAGCCCTCACCCTCGACAACGAGCGGTTACGGGCCGAGCTGGCCCGGCAGGGCACGGTGACCAGCGTCCTCAGCCGCGCGGGAAGAGATAGGTGACGATTCCAACGATCGTTCCGATCACCCCGGCGACCGCACCCAAGACGCTCATGACGAAGAGGAGGACCTCACGCTGGCTCGTCGGCGCGGTCCTCTTCGGCGTCGTGGACGCGCTGTTCATGCCCGCCGTGGGCGCGCTGCCCCCGCGGCTCGCCGCGCTGGACCAGATCGGCCGGATCCAGGGGCTGCGCATGCTGGTCATCCGGATCAGTTGGATCGTCGGGCCGCCGCTCGGCGGGCTGGCCATGGCGTACGGCGGGGCTGCCACGGCGCTCGGGGCCGCGGGGCTGCTCTTCGCCCTGTCCGTACCGCTCCTGATGGCTCTGCGGCTGCGGCTGCGGCCGCTGCCGACCGATGACCAGCCCGGAAGCACCGTCCCGCAGAGTGCATGGGGTGAACTCGTCGACGGGCTGCGGTACATACGGCGACACCGGGTGATCGGGCCGCTCATGGTCTCCGGGGCGATGAGCGAACTCGGAACCAACGGACTGTTCACCGTAGGGCTGATTGTGCTCAGCAGGGGCAGGGCTGGGGTCCCTCAGGCTACGGCTGGATCGCCGGGGCGTTCGGCCTCGGACAGGCCGTGTGCGCCGCCTTGCTGGCCGTCAAGAGGCGGGTGCCGAGGGCCGGGCTCGTGCAGAACGTGATGCTCGTCGTGGGCTCGGCCGCGGCGGGGGCGGTCGCGTTCATGCCCACGCTTTCCGCGGCCGTCGGTCTGTCGCTGCTGTCCGGGCTGCTCTGCGGCATGTGCGGGGGACTGGCCATTGCGCTGATCCAGACCTCGGCGGCGCCCGGCTACCTGGGGCGCGTCACGTCGGCGATGAGCCTCACCGGCGTTGGGCTCACCCCGCTCAGCTTTCCGTTGTTCGGCGCCGCGATCAGCGCCTGGGGCGCGCAGCCGGTGTTCGTCATGGGCGCGGCGTTCAGTGCGCTGGGTGCCGTCGCCGGGCTGTCCTCAGCTGCCGTACGCCGTGCGGAACTGCCGCGGCTGCCGGGCGGGAAGGACACCGGGCAGCCGGTAGCAGTCCCCGCTCAGATCCCCAGCGAAGCCTCGTAGACCTTCGCCACCGCGTCCTTGTCGCCCTCGCCTCGACGTCAGCCGCAGCCTGCCGCCCGTACGCGAAGAGCATCAGCTCCGCCGGCTCACCGGTCGCCTCGTCGAGCTGCTTCAGTGCGAAGGGGGGAGAACCGCGGCGGCCTGCTGCGGATGGGCAGCACCCGGCGAGACAGGTGCCGGGTGAATTGCAGCCTGACGATGCCCCTTCGTCTCATCACAGCTAATCTCCGACGCGCGCAAGGCAGCGGCCGTCTTTCTCGGCGACATTGACGACGCCACACAGCGGATCACCGGATCGAGCGCTAGCACCACAGGTGTCGCGATGAATAGAATCATCTACCAAGTCGCTGGGCTGCATCAACGTGAGACTGGTTCCACGGCAACAGCCTCGACCCCAGAGAATCAACGTCCTCCTTGTCGGCCTGCAGCATCGGATAGTCGCCGCCCGGCGTGGGCTGCACCGGCAGCCGGTCCAGCAGCGACGCATTAGAGATGATCACTCCGCACGGGTGCATGGCGTAGCCGCGCACGAGGGCGTCCAGCCCCTCGGCCAGTTCCCACAACGGCCCGAACTCATCTGCGCGGGCGGCGAGTTGGCCTAGTTCGGGCAGCTCGGCGAGCGCGGAGCGGATGTCACAGGCCCGGATGTGCGGAAAGCTTTTGGCGATCATGTCGACGGTCTGCGGGGCGATCCCCAGGGCGAGCCCGGTGTCGCGCAGGGCATGCCGGGCACGGTAGGTCTCGGGCATGCCGGTGACCGCGACCCGTTCGAGCCCGAACCGTTCGATGATCTTGTCGTAGACCTCCAGGCGACGGGCGGATTCCACGTCGAGGTCGATGTCCGGCAGCGAGGTGCGCCGCTCGGAGAGGAACCGTTCGAACAGCAGGCGGTGAGTGAGCGGGTTCGCCGTCGCCACGAACAGAGAGTGGTTGACCATGGAGCCGGCACCGGAGCCGCGCGCGGCGACCCGGACGCCCATCGCCCGCACGTCTGTAGGTTCCCGTTTCCGATGTCCCCTGGAGCAGCAGTGACCAGCTTCGATGCTGGACGTCTCAACGCAGTGCCCTGGTGAATTCGTCTCATCTACGTGTCCCTACTCATGCTATTCAGCGGCAGTTGTGATGAATGGGACTGATAGACGGGTTGAGACTAATTGGGCCACGATGTCGCGAGGTCGGTCGGGCAGCGTCAGGCGTGCATCGCACGTCGGATTCGGATCGGAACTTGAACAGGTACAGGGCCGACCCGCGCCGCGCCTCGGGTGCGAGCCGCGGATACGAGTCGACGGGCCGGTGCACGAACATGCTCGGCATCGCTGTCTCCGTGTGTTTGTGAGGGTGCTGTGGGTGACAGGAAATAGGGCTTCCGGCTTCCGGAGCCTCTGCCTACCCTCCGGTGCTCATGACAACAGAACACGCGCAGCAGTCCCAGGGGCACAACGGACACAGCCGCAGAGGCTTCCTGACGGCGACCGGGGGAGCGGTCGCCGGAGCCGTCGGCGGGGGAGCGGTCGGCGTCTTGGGGGCTGCCGGCAGCGCGGCCGCGGCCTCCTCCGGCAAGCGCGTCGCGGTCCTCGGCGGCGGAGTCTCCGGCCTCAGCGCCGCCCACGAACTCGCCGAACGCGGCTACGAGGTCACGGTCTACGAGTACTACGACGTTCTCGGTGGCAAGGCTCGCTCCATGGACGTCCCCGGGACCGGAACGGGCGGCCGCAAGCCGCTTCCCGGCGAGCACGGCTTCCGCTTCTTCCCCGGCTTTTACCGGAATCTGCCGGACACCATGCGTCGCATCCCCTTCCCTGGCAACGCCAGCGGCGTCCACGGCAACCTCCGCGTCGGTACGGAGGAGTTGTTCGCGCGCGGCTCGGGCCGCCCGGACCTGCATTTCCCACTCCGCCGGGTCACCACCCCGCCCGCCCCCGGGGACCTCACCGTGTCCTGGATCCGCGACCAGATCCTTTCGGTGCTGGACCTCGCCACTCAACTGCCCGCCAACGAGGCCGTCTACTTCGCCGACCGCCTCCTGGTCCACCTCACCAGTTGCGACGCCCGCCGCGAGGGCCAGTGGGAGAAGGTCGCATGGTGGGACTTCATCCGGGCCGGCGAGATGAGCCGCGAGTACCAGGTGCTCCTCGGCATCGGCCAAACCCGTAACCTCGTCGCCACCCGCGCCGAGGTCGCCTCCACCCGCACCGTGGGCCGCGTCATCATCGAGGCGCTCATCCTGTGGGGCCTGCTCGGCCGCGGCATGGACGGCGACGCAGACATCGACCGAGTGCTGAACGCCCCGACCAGCGAGGCGTGGATCGACCCCTGGGAGACGCGTCTGCGCTCCCTGGGCGTCGAGTTCGTGCTCGACACCGAGGTCCGGGAGGTGGTGTACGGCGGCGGCCGGGTGACTGGCGTACGGGTGGCGGCGCGCGACGGCAGCCAGCAGCGCACCATCACCGCCGACCACTACGTCTCAGCCCTCCCGGTCGAGCATGCGCGCGTGACCTGGGGCCCGGCCCTGCGCGCCGCCGACCCGCAGCTCGGGCGGTGCGACGCGCTGAAGACGGACTGGATGACCGGCGTGATGTTCTACCTTCGCACGCCCACCCCCGTCGTGCACGGCCACATCAACTGCCTCGACTCACCGTGGGCGGTCACCGGAATCGGTCAGACGCAGTTCTGGGACGGACGGGACTTCTCGCGCGACTACGGAGACGGGCAGGCCCACGAGTGCCTGTCCGCGATCATCTCCGAGTGGGACAAGCCCGGAATCCTGTACGGCAAGACGGCCCGTGAGTGCACCAAGGACGAGATCGTCGCCGAACTGTGGGCCCAGCTGAAGGACGGGCTGAACGACTCAGGCAAGACGACGCTCAGGGACGAGGACCGGCTCGGCTGGTTCATGGACCCGGCGGTGACAGGCCTCGGCGGCCCCGACCCACACAACCGCGAACAGCTCCTCATTCACCCCACCGGCACCCTCTACCACCGCCCGTCGGCGAGGACAGCGGTGCCGAACTTCTTCCTCGCGGGCGACTACGTCCGTACGGATGTGGACCTGGCGACCATGGAGGGCGCCAACGAGTCCGCGCGACGCGCCGTCAACGCACTCCTGGACGCGGACAATTCGGGCGCCGAGCGGTGTCACATCTGGGAGTTGTTCCGGCCGCCGGAGATGGAGCCCCTGAAGCGGGTCGACGAGGCGCGCTATCGGCTGGGGCTGCCCAACACCTTCGACCTGGGGTAGCACCCGGCACCGAATGGCGCCGGAAGAGCTGCTGCCCCGAGCGGCTGCGGCCCTTCAACCGAAACGGCGTGGTGCCGCTGGAGCATCCGCACCGAACGGCGGGTCGTACGACAGGGGCTTCCGCTCGCACGAATCGTGACCATGCGCGGTGAGCTTGGTCCCGGCCTGCCGCTGACGCCTTCCTCGGCGCCGCTCTGGCCGGCAGGCCATCGAGCGGCTCAGTTCAGGCAGCTCAGTTCGTCTCGCCGCGCTGGCCTTGGGTCAGACAGGGGCCACCGCCAACGAGAAAGTGACACTCGAAACGCGAACCTACACCAGGCTTGCCGCCAGCGGGGCGGGGGTGGGTGACGGCTTCGGCTCGGCGTACCAGTCGGAGCGTAGGAGGAAGTTGATCATTATGGCCGAAGGCGGTCCCGCTGCCCGCCGACGTCGACGATCTCGTCGAGCAACTGGCCGCCAGCTTGAACGTCCTGGCCGCTGATGCGCCGCTCGCCGCGCTGCGCGCGACGATGCTCCTCGAGCGCGCCTGGCCCGCGACGTCGGCAGGGCAGCCGCCGACGGCACCGACGCGGACGAGGCGACGGTCGCGGCTGCGCTGGGCCTGACCGAGGACCGGGGCCAGCTCGCTCATGCTCCGCCTGACCGGCCACTGGAACTGAGGGGAGCGATCACGTCAGCGACCACGCGGATCGCGGTTCGCCCGTCCGGCAGGGCGGATTTCGAGTGCGCCGGTGCGATTGATCAGCGCGCGGGGTCCTGAGCGTGGAGGTCGCGGCGGGCACCACGCGGTGGCCACGGTCACCTGTGTGGGGCGCCTGCGGGCCGAGTCTCAGCCGGCGTAGTCGACGGGGTCGGTGTGGCCATAGACGTGGATGCGGACGCCCGGTTCTCCTGGCAACCGGAACGGGTCTCCGGGTCCGGTCACGTTGTGGCAGCCGCTCAGGGCTTGGGCGAAGGCGCGGACTGTCGTCTCGTCTGCGCCCGAGATGGTGACGCTGACGTGCCCGGGAACGTGGTGGTGCAAGGTGGTCATGGTGGGCATGACGGCGTCTGTCCGTACGGGTTCGTTCCGGGGAAGCGCTTCACACGATCGGGGTGCGGTCAGAGCCCGTCGACTCCGCTGACTCACCGCCCCAAGTGTTGCCGTACGGCGTCGGGTACGGCGATTCCGGGGGCGACATCAGCGCCGACCGGCCTGAGGCCGTTCGCTGCGCGGCTCCTCAGGGGTGGCGGAAGGGGTGGCGGTGTGGAGTGGCCGCTTTCCCAGAGCCAGATCCGGTTGCGGTCGATGCCGCTGCGCAGGCCGCGTCTGCGGGCCTGGTCACGGAGCAGGCGGGCGAGGTCGTCTCCGGACCAGTGGTGAGTGCGGCGCAGGTGCGCCAGTGGATGACGGTCCAGGTCCATGTCGCCCCCTCAGATACCGACGCCACCCCTCCACCATGCCGTCCCGCCGTACGCCTCGGGGGAGCCTCGGGTCCAGGAGGCGGCATCTGGCGGGGGTCTTCAGCGGCCGGGGAAAGGCAGATGCCAGCTCGGCCCGCCGGGCTCGCCGTAGGTGACGGTCTGCCGGGTCGGAGTGACGGTTAGCCGGAAGTCCGCCCGGTCGATGTGCCCGGGGAGGGATTTCGCGAGGTCCTCGACGCTGTCCCACACGCGGTGGGGGCCGCTTTGGCGGACGTGACCTGAGGCGTCGGCGACGGCGGTGGAGCCGTCCGGCATCCACAAGCCGACGGCTTCCAGCTGCCCCTTGTCGTCCTTCCATGAGCTGGAGGTGTAGCCGGGCAGGGCGATCGACATCGCGAACGTCAGCCGGTCGAGGACGTCCTCCAAGGTGACCTTCGTGGCGGTCGGCGTCTCGCCGCGCACGGCGTCCAGGTCGGGCGCCGTGGCTGGGCCGCGCACGGCCATGAAGCGGGCGGGGGGAGGCAGGAAGCGGCCGGCGGCGTGACCGGTTCCGGTCAGGACCAGGCGGACGAGGCCGTAGCCGAGCGGAGCGACGATCACCGCGCCGGGGGCTGCCTGGTCGAGCAGGGCGGCCGGGATGTGGGTGAGCCCGACGGTTGCGATGATCCGGTCGTAAGGGGCGCGACGTGCATGGCCCAAGGTGCCGTCCCCGGCGATGACCACGGGGCGGTGCCCGGCCTGTTCGAGGCGGCGGATCGCGAGCTCGACGAGCTGACGGTCCGGCTCCACGCTCACGAGGTTTTTGTCGCCCAGTCGGGCCGAGAGCAGTGCCAGGTTGTAGCGGGTGCCAGTGCCGAGTTCGAGGACGCGCTGTCCCTGGCGGACGTCGAGCGCGTCGAGCATCAGCGACGGCTGGCTCGACGAACTCGTCGGGATGCCGTGCTCGTCCAGTTGCGTGGTCAGCGCCGCATCCGAGTACACGGTTTCGAGATAGCCGGGCTCGCCCCAGTTGACCGGCCGCCAGCTGCCGGAGGGCTGAGTGAAGAAGCAGGGCGTGAAGACGTGCCGGGGCACTCGCGCGAACACCCGGTGCCAGGGATCGTCCGGGTCGGCGACCAGGTCGGCGGCGTACTTCTGGCGCAGCGCCATCGCGGTGTCGGTGTCGGGCCAGTTCATGAGATCGCTCCTTCGAGATAGTCGGCGTGCGCGGCGGCGATCGGCAAGCCGGTGCGGTTCTCGACCCAGGCCCAGGTACCGGCGGGGTTGTTCTCGAAGAACACCCACTGTCCCTCCGGAGTGACCGCGAAGTCGAAGGATCCGAAGCTGATGCCGTAGTAGGCCAGAAAGCGGCGCACCGCCGTGGCGATGTCGTCGGGAACATCGATCGTGTCGTAGTCGAGGTGCTCGTAGTCGAGGTGCTCGTAGTCGGTGCGCCAGTCGATGGCTGCCTGCTCGGACGATGCGTGCAGCGTGCCACCGAAAACGTGGTCGTCGACGGCGACCAGGCGCACTTCGAAGGCCTTGGTGATGCGCTCCTGGAAGTAGTGCGCGGTCGTGCGGATCGTGTCGTCGAATTCGGTGGGGTTGACCGGATGCGTGGCGACCATCAGCTGTCGTTCCTCGCCCACGTCCAGACGGCCGCCGAGGATCGGCTTGCAGATCAGCGGGCCGCCAACCGTCTTGGCGAATGCGGCCGCGGCAACGGGGTCATTGGTGATGAGGCTGCGCGGCACCCTCAGGCCGCAGCGGCTCGCGGCGAGCAGCTGTTGCGGCTTGTGCGAGGCGAGCCGGTCCGCGTGTGGGGAGTTGCGAGTACGGGGCTTTCTGGCTCTGGCAAGATTTTCGTAGCCGGAGGTCATCTCGGGCGGACGGTCGGCTGGTCCGCATAGCGGGCAGCCTGTAGCTGTGCTCTGTTGAACTGGCAAGCCTGTTACCGCAGTTGTCAAATGTGCTGGTGCTTTCGGCCGATGTTTCCGATGCTGTCGTGGCGGTCCGCGCCCGCACGAAGGCCGGTGTTCCAGCGAGATGTACGGGATGCGGCGAGCTCAGCGCGTGGTGCCACAGCCGCTATGTACGGCGCCTCGCCGTTGTCACGCTCGGTGGCCGGCCTCTGCGCATCGATTTGTCCGTACGCCGGCTGTACTGCGAAAACCCGACCTGCCCGAAGGTGACCTTCGCTGAGCAAGTGCCGGGGCTGACCGTGCGCTACCAGCGGCGGACCCCGCTGTTGCAGCGCCTGGTGGAGTCCGTCGGTGTGGTGCTGGCCGGCCGGGGCGGGGCCCGGATGCTGCGGATCCTGAACGTCACGCTTTCGCGGTGCACAGTCCTGTCGCAGTTGATGCGGGTGCAGCTTCCGCCGCTGGGCGCACCCCGGGTGCTGGGGGTGGACGACTTCGCGCTCTACGGCGGCGCGTACGGGACTCTCCTGGTCGATGCCACGACCCGTCTACCGCTGACGCTCTGGGAGGGACGGGACGCCGAACAGCTCAGCCGCTGGCTCCGTGCGCATCTCGGTGTCGAGGTCGCCTGCCGCGACGGCTCCCTCACCTACCGGCAGGGCATTACCGCTGGTGCCCCCGACTCCGTGCAGGTCAGCGACCGCTTCCACCTCTGGCAGGGCCTCTCCCGTCGTGTCCAGGACGTCGCCGCCGCCCACCGAGGATGCCTGCCCGCAGCAGTGCCCCGGGTCAATGAGTCCGATCCAGCACCGGTCGAGGAGAACGTGGAGAACGCCGTGGCGGAGACCCGGGCCGGGCGGCATGCCCGACGGTTGTTCGAGGCCGTGCATGACCTGACCCACACCGGCCGGAGCCACAGCTCCGTCGCCCGGGAACTCGGCCTGGACCGCCGGACCGTACGCAAGTACGCCCGGGCTCGTACGTGGCAGGAAGTGATGCGCTGCCCGCCCCGTAAGCCCTCCACCCTGGACCCCTACCTGGACTACCTGCAACAACGCTGGGACGAGGGACAACACAGCGCGAAGATCCTGCATGAGGAACTCCAGACCAAGGGCTACCTCGGCCACTACCAGCGCGTGAAAATGGCCGTCGCACCCCTGCGACGGGGCCTACCCCTGGACGAGCCACGTGAGCGACCGCCCTCACCACGCGAAGCCGCCCGCTGGATCACCACCCACCCGGGCCGCCGCAACCCACAGATCAACGACCGCCTGCCCCGGCTCCTCCAGCACTGTCCAGAACTCAGGCACACCCACGACCTGGTCCGTCGGTTTGCCACCATGCTCGAAGAGCGTGACGCCACACCCTTGCCGGGCTGGCTGGATGACCTCGCGAGTAGCGGATCAGCATGCTCTGCTCGTCGTAGGTGCACGCGGATCCCAGGAGGTCCTCGGGCAGGGGCTGGACGGTCCGCCAGACCAGCGCCAGAGCCGCCGTCGCCGAAGTCACTGCCGAATGACCCTCCCTGTCCACGCGTGCAGGAACCTCCTTGGCTGGCAGGCCCTGTTCGGCGGGCCGACAGGCCTTGCCCCAGAGCGAATTCGCGCGACATGACGCGTTGGCTCTGGAACGCTACGGGACCGTGGCCCTCGGCCTGGATATGAACAACGTGTGCCGGCACTGGATTGGTGATCGATGAGTTTCACGCTTGAGGGACCGGTTCTGGAAGGCTCACTCGTGCGCCTGGAGCCGTTGGATCACCGGCATGGGCCGGACTTGGCCGTGGCGGCGGAAGAGAACCGGAGCTCTTACCGGTTCACGTGGGTGCCGACGGCGGCGGAGGTCGAGGGATACATCGGTGCCCAGCTCGCCCGTGCCGCTTCTGGGAAGCTGGCTCCGTACGCGCAGGTGGAGCGGGCGTCGGGGCGCGCGGTCGGAGTCACGGCCTACTGGGATCCGCGACTGTGGCCGACGGGAGACAGCCTGTGCGCGATCGAGGTGGGTTTCACCTGGCTCGCGGCGTCGGCCCAAGGCACGGGGGTGAATACCGAAGCGAAGTACCTGCTGTTCCGGCACGCGTTCGAGAACTGGGACGCAGCACGCCTCGACCTGAAGACGGACGCGCGCAACAGCCGTTCGCGGGCCGCGATCGAAGGGGTGGGCGCACGCTTCGAGGGCGTGCTACGGAATTGGTCCCGGTCGTGGGCGCCGGGCGAGGACGGCCAGCTCCGGGACTCTGCGATCTTCTCGATCACCGCAGCGGAGTGGCCGGACTGCCGGGTGAGGCTCGACCAGCGAATCGCTCGCGGTCTCGAACGCCGGAAACCGGGAGCAGGGCTCCCCGCTCCAACGTAAAACCCGGGGGACCGACGTGGCGGTGCATCCGGAACCTGTCCATGTCATCGGCACTATGACCATCCCAGTGACACCATGAAGATCAAATGCCCCGCCCAAGCCCCACCGGCGGGGCTTCTTCATCACCCGCCGTGCTCATCGTGAATGGCAAGCCCATGCTCATCTTGAGCGGCACTCAACACAATGCGACACCAAGCCCATCCTCCCTCAGGGCGTGCAGATCACGGGGCACGTGCGCCGAAACGTCGGGCCTGCCTGCCCGAGCGCCCGCAGCCCTTGAGCCGCTCCGGCTGCGAGAGCCCCAAGGACGTGGCATAGGGGGATATCCCCCGGCCAAGCCCGGAGGAAGCCACCAGTGTGGACCACCCTCGCCCAGGCCATGATCGTTTCACCGTCCGGAAAACGAGACCGAGCTGAGGAGTTCATCATGACCGTGCACCACCAGGCGATCGGGCGACGGAGGCTGCTGCTCGCAGCAACGGCCGGCCTCGCAGCCGTGGCCCTGCTGGCGCCGACCGCCTCCGCCGTGACCAGCGCACCTGCCGCACCCGCCCTCACGGGGGCGAAGGACCAGCAGGCCGCCGCGCTCCGCGCGCTGGAGCGCGCCGCCCACCACCTGCGCTCGACGGAACCGGGCGGCAGCACCTCCGACCTGCGGGCGCTGGACGCCATGATCGGCGACACCAAGGTGGTCGGGCTGGGCGAGGCGACCCACGGCTCGCACGAGTTCTTCGCCATGAAGCAGCGCGTCTTCAGCCACCTCGTCGAGGAGAAGGGCTTCACCACCTTCGCCCTGGAAATGAGTTGGACGGCCGGTCTGCGGATCGACGAGTACATCCAGGGCGGTTCGGGCGACGCTCGGCGGGTGGCCAAGGAGACTCTGACCGGATCGCCCTGGGAGCGCGAGGAGTTCGTCAGCCTCATCAGCTGGATGCGGCAGTACAACGACCGCCACCCCCATCGCAAGGTCCACTTCATGGGAAACGACATCGCGGCGCCCAAGCTCGGCGACGCCGTCTTCGACCGGGTGCTCTCGTACGTCCGCGCGAACCGCCCCCAGGACGTCGCGCGCCTCGAAGAGTTGTACGCGGGCCTGCGGCCCCTGGACGACGTCTTCGCGTACCTGCGCAAGCCCGTTGCCGAACGCCGCCTGAACGCCACCACCGCCCAGCAGGCGTTCGACCTGGTCACCGCGAACAAGGGGGCCGGCGGCGACGCCTACGAATGGGCCGAGCAGCACGCCCGGAGCATCGCCCAGACCTTCGCGTTCGCCGCGCTCGACCTCTCCGACCCGGCGTCGGTCTCCGAAGCGGAGGAATTCCGTGACCGGGTCATGGCCGACAACACCGCCTGGTGGCACCGTCGCACCGGCGGCAAGATGCTGCTCTCGGCGCACAACGGCCACGTGGGCTACCTGTCCAGCGACCCGGTGATGTACCCGACGACCCAGGGCGTCTTCCTGCGCAAGGCCCTCGGCCGGGACTACGCCGCCATCGGCTTCACCTTCGGCCGCGGCTCCTTCCTCACCGCGACCACTCTCGGCAGCCCCTGGGACAAGGTCACGGTCCCCGCCGCCACCCCCGACATGCAGGAGTACACCCTGGACCGGGTGCGCTACCGCGACTACTACCTCGACCTGCGCACCCTGCCCGCTGCGGGCCGCACCTGGCTGAACACCCCCCGCCCCACCTACGATGCCGGCTCGTCCTTCAAGAAGGACCCACTGCCCACTCTCGCCATCACCCAGGCATACGACATCCTGATCCACCTCAACCAGGTCCACGCGGCCACCAGCCTCTGAGGTGCCGGGCTGATTTTGGGGTTCGGCTGGGGACGGTGCGGTCGCCAGCAGAGTACGGGGCCCTGGTCGCGGACCGGAGGCTGACGCCGCGAAGTTCCTGGTCGGCCTCCGTCCGCCCCTGCGCGTCCGTGTGGATGCGGCTCGCCCCCTGCTCGTGCGCGCGGTGATCGCCAGCCGCGAGTGCGGCGCGACCTGGGAACAGATCGGCGGGGCCGCCGGGATGATGCGCCAGTCGGCCCACGAGACGTGGGCGCCGGACGAGGCGGCATGGGCGGCAAGCGGGCGCCGGGGGCACAGCCGGGGTGAACCCGTGGACGCGTTGCGGAACGCGGCCAGGTTGGACGAGTGGTACGCCCGCGGTCGCGAAGGCAGCGACGGCATCGTCACTGGCCCGCGCGGGGTACGCGCGGTCACTGACGGCCTGGACGCCACGGACCGACCACAGCGGGACTGGGAGGAGGACCGTCCCGAGCGTCCGGTGACCGTGACCGCGATGCGTGCCGCGCTCGCCCATTACAGCGACCACGAGTGGGGCGATCGGCCGCTCCGGTACCTGCTCGCGTACCCGCCGGTGGACCTTCTGGCTGACGCGATGGAGTGGGGGCGGTCGGATCCGCGCGTACGCGAAGACCTCGTCGCCGCCCTCGCCCGGCATCTGACGTACGGGCGGTACGGGTGGCCCGCCGACGGGGGGAGCTTATCCGGGACCCAGACGCGCACGAAGGCCGCGCGAGCTCGCGGCCGGGTCGGCGGGCGGCGGCCGAAGCTCACCAAGGACCAGGCCGCGCTCGCCCAACGGCTCTACGACGAGCGGGAGAAGACCGTCCAGACAGATCGCCGACATGCTCGGCGTGCCGCGGTCGACGGTGTACGGGCACCTCAACAAGACCAAGACCGTCCCCCCGTCAGCCCAAGAAGACCCCGGTTACGAAGCCCTGACCGCTCGTTTGCGGCTGGTGACACCATTCTTACCGGCACCCCGAGTAGAGGTCTCTTGGCGTATCCCACCGTGAGTCGGATCGCTGTCCGGGGACCCGAGGGAGGGGCTGGTCCGGGAATCAACGCTGTAGCGCGTTCGTTTGAGGGTCTCAGTCCGCTTCAGCGGTGCCCGTCCGGGCTGGAGGAGCCGACAGCGTCACGGTATTCGGCGTTGATGCGCTGGGCTTCTTCGAGCTGGTCTTCGAGGATGACGATGCGGCAGGCCGCCTCGATGGGGGTGCCCTGGTCGACGAGCTCGCGGGCGCGTGCGGCGATGCGCAGCTGGTAGCGGGAGTAGCGGCGGTGGCCGCCGGCGGAGCGCAGCGGGGTGATGAGGCGGTGCTCGCCGAGGGCGCGGAGGAAGTTCTGGGTGGTGCCGAGGAGTTCGGCGGCCCGGCCCATCGTGTAGGCGGGGTAGTCGTCGTCGTCGAGACGGCCGAATGAGTCGTCTGCTGTCATCGCACCTCTTTCTGGAACACGTGGAGGGGCCCGGGCGCACTCTCGCACCCGGGCCCCGAAGGAACTGCTACACCATCTGCCGGCCCTGGTACTGCGCCGGCCTTCTGTTTCCGCCCACCCGACCTGAACGGCATCGGGGGTACGGGGATCGCGGTTGCTTGACCGGAGACCACCTCACTTTCGATGTCCTGCGGTACCCGGGCTCAGACTTCCGCCCGGGCGATCCTGATGGCGCCTGGTTCCTCCGTTCCTTCCCTCGGTGATCAACTGCTTACCAAACGGGGACTGCGTACTGCTGATACCGCGTACTGCTTGTACTGCTGGTGGCCTCACCCAGCGCCACTTCCGGCAGCCAGCCCCGTCGCCCATCCTGCGTCTGCTCTGGCTTAGAACCCCACTGCCGAACCTCCCGGTGCGCGCGCCCGCAGTCGACGCCTTCACCGAGGTACTGCCCACTTCACTTCACTGCTGGATACCGCGAACTGCATTCACTGCGGGTACTGCCACCGCGCTAACTGCGGTACTGCTCGGCGGCCCCTGATGACTGCGGGCCACCCGGTCCGGTCGCCAGTCCCGTCGCCGTCCTGCACCTGCTCTGGCTTCGACACTCCGCCACCGCACCGTCCTGCAACTGCGGGTACTGCGGTATTGCTTGCCCGGCAGTTCGTCTCTGCCAGGCCCTGCGGTCTCTCTGGGCTACGAGAGAAACCATAACCACACCACCCACCAATGTCTACTCCGGCCAACGTAGATTTTCGGGCCCATGGTGGAGAGGTAATCGGGCGCCACCCGGAGGGGTCACGGCGGGCGCACTGGCCGGACATGCTCCGCGTCGCCGGATCTCTCATCACTAACCAGATCCGCGCCTACGACCTGCTGCGGATGTTCGGCCGCGAGGGCCACCCCACCCCGCTGGGGGCCGCGTTCGCCGAATACGGACGCATCGACAAGACCGTGCACCTGCTCGCCCTGGTCGACCCGGTCGACGACACCTACCGCCGTCTGATGAACCGGCAGCTGACCGTCCAGGAGTCCCGCCACCGTCTGGCCCGCGCGATCTGCCACGGCGGCCGGGGCCAGATCCGCCAGGCGTACCGGGAGGGGCAGGAAGACCAGCTCGCCGCGCTGCCGACGGTTCACCCTTGCCCGGGACGGGCCGGTTATCCGGGACGGACGGCGCGGGCCGGGCAGCGGCGCGATTAACACTTGGGAGGGGGCCCGGCGCACCCTGGAAGACAAGAAGCCCCCGCATTCACTCGGAATACATCGGGCGCCGCTGCTGTCTGCGCGGCCTCCCGGACTCGGCAAGGGACGAAAGCTCCCTGCCGATTTCCGGAGGCCCCGTGCTCCTCGACCTGCTCCACGCCCTGCTCAACCAGGCGGCCCATCCCGCGCCCGACGGCCGCCTGGCGGTGCTCGCCGAACTGGAACCCCCGTCACCCTCGGCATCCCAACCGTCCCTTCCCCGAACAGATGACGACCAGGGTCGGACGTTGGCAGTGGCACTCCCGAATGAACAGATCGCCGTTGCGGAGGGCCGGTGCCCGAGGGGACAATGCGTGGAGGTGCCGGGTGGGTCATCCCGGCGAAGTGTTGGAGGCGCTGATTGTGAACACCGCATCGCGGTGCGCCTCGCTGTGCGCGCCAGACGCTGACCACTTCGCTTCGCCCACCGGCTGACATACTTCGTTCACGGTGGGCGCTTCCCCTTATGGGAGACCACCGTAGTGTCCGAAGACTTCGGGACGGTTGATCGCCGTCCTCTGGCAATGGTTCTTGCTGCCAACCTCGTTACGATCGCAGGGAATTGCCTCACGTACGTGGGCGTGCCGTGGTTCGTGCTGCAGAGCACGGGCAGCGCCGCCAAGGCCGGGATCGTCGCGTTCTGCACACTGCTGCCCGCCGTGCTCGCTGCGCTCGTCACCGGTCCGGTCATCGACCGGATGGGGCGACGGCGGGTGAGTGTCGCCTCGGATCTCTCCTGCGGGGTCGCCGTTGCGGCGATCCCGCTCCTGGAGTTCGCCGGCATCCTGCAGTTCTGGATGCTGTGCGTGCTGATGGCGATGACAGGGCTGTTCCGTGCGCCGGGTGAAACCGCTCGCGGCGTGCTGTTGCCCACGCTCGCCGAACGCGCCGAAGTGCCGCTGACCCGGGCTGCGGGGCTGTACGACGGTGCGGCACGCTGTGCGGCGCTGGCGGCATCCGCTCTCGGAGGGGTGCTGATCGCCGTCCTCGGAGCCGAGAACGTCCTGTTGGTGGATGCCGCGACCTTCGCCGTGGCCGCGCCACTGTTCGCGTTCGGGGTGCGCGGCCTGCCCGAGGCGCAGCCCCATCGACGGGCCGAGCCGGCGTCGCTGCGTGCCTACCGTCGTGAACTCGCGGAGGGGTATCGCTTCGTGGCGGCCACGCCGCTGCTGCTGGGCCTGTGCCTGATGACGCTGGTCACCAGGGGCCTCGACCAGGGATGGAGCGCCGTGCTCCTGCCCGTGCATGCCCGTGAGGAGCTTGATGGTGCCGTCGATCTCGGTCTGCTGAACGCGGCGTTCGGCATCTGCGCACTCACGGGGGCACTGGTCTATGGGGCGGTGGGCAGCCGCTTTCGGCGGTGGCCCGTGTTCACGATCGCCTTTCTCATCGGGGGCCTGCCGCGCTTCGTGGCGGCCGCCTTCACCGACACCTTCGCGCCGCTGGCTCTGACCATGGCGGTTGAGGGTGTCGCCTTCGGTGTACTCAACCCCATCATGACCACAGTGACGTATGAGGCGGTGCCGGAGGAACTGCGTAGCCGCGTGCTGAGTGCGACGACAGCCGCGGTCCAGCTGGTCACTCCGCTGGGCGGACTGGCCGCGGGCCTCCTCGTGGATTCGGTCGGCCTGCCCCTTGCGCTGCTGGCGGTCGGCGGTGTGTATCTGCTCGCCACGCTGTGCCCGGTGATCTTCCCGGCCTGGAGAAGGATGGACGGTACCGGTTCTCCCCACGACCGGGCGGAGGGCTCGCTGCCGCAGGGTTCGGGGTCGAAGCAGGTGTAGAGGCGCGGGCCGCTTGCGCCTGGGGACCACCGCCCGGGGCTGCCCGGCCGCCGTGACGATTGGCGACACGGAACGGGCGGCATCGTGATCACGATGCCGCCCGTTCCGGCGGTGCGTCAGCAGCACTTTCGTCGGTGCTCCGCGTACTCCAGCCCAGTCCAGATCGAAGTAGAGCAGGTTCAGTGAGACGAGAACCCGGATCGGATCAGCTTCGGTGAGATTGGAGCATGTGGCCTGAGACGGGACACCCTGACGCTGAACCGGATGTCACCCTTCCCGGCGCACCAGGGAACGACAGGATAATTACGGGTATTCAGTGCCTTTCGTGTGGCCCGCGCTCGGCGTCGGCCTCGCCGTCTGGGCTGCGGTGTACCTCTTCCTGCGGCTGTAACCCGGATATCTGCGAGCCTCGGCCGGGCTCCGGCTCGGCCGAGGCTCGCGGCGTCTTTCGTCAAGTCGCTGTCCCGGACAGCGGGCGGGCTCCATGCTCCTGACGTGGCACTCTCACTCCGGCGCAAGCGCGCGGCCCCCCAGGGCCGGTACACACCAAACCTCTGGCCCGTCTGGATCGTGGCACCCGTGGCCCTGATAGCCGCCGGCGCCCTCGGCTGGGTCATCTACCACTACGCCTACGACCACTTCGCTCAGGCGGCCGCCGACCAGAAGCCGCCCAAGACGGTCAACATCAACGACGTCCTCAAAGCCACCGTCACCGCCCTGACCCTCACCGGTGCCGTCCTCGCCGGTCTCTACGCCTACCGCAAACAGCTCCTCGCCGAAGGCGACGCACACCGCGCGGACGCAAGCCAGCTCGCCGACCGCTACACCACCGCCGCCGAACAACTCGGCCACGACCAAGCCGCCGTACGCCTCGCCGGCGTCTACGCCCTCGCCCGCCTCGCCGACGACTGGGCAGAACAACGCCAGGTCTGCATCGACGTCCTGTGCGCCTACCTCCGCATGCCCTACAAACCCGACCCGACAGCCCCCGAACACAAGGCCGGTGAGCAGGAAGTCCGGCAGACCATCATCCGCGTCATCCGTGACCACCTACAGGAACCGGACGTACCCACCGCCTGGTGCGAGTACAATTTCGATCTGACTGGCGCCGTCTTCGACGGCGGCAACTTCTCAACCAGCCACTTTCGAGGCACGGTCGACTTCACCGAGGCGACGTTTAGCGGCGGCACAGTCGACTTCATCGGTGCGACGTTCAGCGACGGTTGGGTCACCTTCGCTGGCGCGACGTTCAGCGGCAGCCTGGTTTCCTTCCTCGATGCGGTGTTCAGTGGCGGCGCAGTCACCCTCGCCCACGCGACGTTCAGCGGCGGCACTGTCACCTTCGCCCGCGCGACGTTCAGCGGCAGCCTGGTTTCCTTCCTCGATGCGGTGTTCAGTGGCAGCGCAGTCACCCTCGCCCACGCGACGTTCAGCGGCGGCACTGTCACCTTCGCCCGCGCGACGTTCAGCGGCGGCACAGTCGACTTCAACAGCGCGACGTTCGGCGACGGCACAGTCACCTTTGACAACACGACGTTCAGCGGGACCTCGTTCGACTGGGGCCCGGTTCCCGTGCCGGCGGGCGCCTAGGGCCTATCGGCAGATCATGCCGCTGCCTGCGAAGGCGTCAGTGCCTGTTTCTGAACCCTGCACCCGCAGGTCAAGGGCCATCACACCGAGATGGGAACTTTGTGGAAGTGTTCGCGGGACGGTCGCGGTGACCGTCCCGCGAACGGAGACCGGTGGGGGGCACAGGACATGAGTGGGAGACGTGGCGTACGCCGTGGCCCTGCTCACCAGCCGTGCCACCCAGAGTCCCCGTGGAGCCGGGCAGCTTGATCGATCTGAAGGTGGCGGTCACCAACTTCGCCTTCGGCCTGCCGAATATCAGGCTACCGAGCCCGCGCGCCCCGGACGCTCAGGAACAGGCACTCACTGCGCGCAGCTGCGGTAGTCGTAGCCCGCCTGCCGCCAGTCGCCCGCCTTGTCCTTGAAGAGATACTTGCCTTCGGTGTTCCGGCGCAGGTCGAAGGTGTTCCGACTGCCGTTGTATCGGAGGTATAGCGTTTCGCCACGGGCTGTGCTGCCTCCGGTCTTGGTCAGGTTGTTGTCCGCCCGGCCGAAGGTGCCGTTGCCGACCTTCCCGTCCCGGCCCAGGTCCCACCGGTATTGGAGAGCCACAGTGAGGCTGTTGGTATGGGGCCCGAAGTTGCCATCGATGTCGCTCAATTTGGCGTACTCCCCCCATGGGGGGTGGTGTAGGAGACGCCTTCTGCCCAGAGGATCCTCTGCCAAAGGCATGTGGCGTTGGAATGCGCATACCCCTCCGGCTTCAGCGATCTCGGAGTGTCAGCCCTCGGTCGGCGGTGTGCTAGGTCTGAAGCGATGAGATCTGCCGGTCAAGCGGAGCATCGGGCAATCAGGCCCGACCTGGGTATTTGCGCTGTGGCGCAAGACGCTCGCTGACCGGCACACGGGGGCGGAGCGCCGCCAAGACCGAACTCAACTGGGGGAACGACATGCTCCGCATTCACTTCACCGATGTGGATCTGGCGAGGACCCGGCTCGCCTCCGCTCCTGATCCGCTTGCCGAGATCGCCGCGAGCCTGCACCGGCTCCAGTCCCGGAGGGGAAGGTGGGCCTTCGCCGGGTGGTACCGCACTACACAGCAACAGCTGCGCGAAAAGGGGCTGGAGCGCGCTCTGCGGACTGTCTTACTGCCCCTATATCCAAGGGCCGCCTACTACCCGGACTTCCTCACTCCGGTTGCGGCAGTAGATGGCCTGGACGCGGGACTCGAGTCGATTCTGGCCACACCTCCGCAACGGGTCATGAAGGAGATGGCCACCCTCGACCGGACCGTCGGAGCACCCTCATGGGCCGGGCAGTTGGCCGGGCCGGAAGCCTGCAAGGAGTTCGTGGGGATGCTGCGCGCGTACTACGAGGCCGTCGTAGTTCCCCACAAGGAGCAGGGGCAGGCGCGCATCGAGGCTGAGAGGACGGCACGCTGTCGCGGGCTGCTCGACGGCGGGGTTGAGGGCATGCTCGCGGGACTCGGGCCCATGCTGCGCTGGCGTCCTCCCGTCTTGGAGGTCGCCTACCCCAGGCAGGTGCATGACCGGGACCTGCATCTGAACGGCCGCGGGCTCACGCTCGTCCCTTCGTACTTCAACTGGGGCGAGCCGGTTGCCTTCGCCGACCCGGGACTGTCGCCCGTGCTCTGGTACTCGCTGCTCCACGAGCCCGAGACCCGCTCCGTGAGCGAGGGCGCCCCTGAGCGGTCCCTGACCAACCTGCTCGGTCGCGCCCGTGCAGTCGCCCTGCACTCCGCGTCCGGCGGCGCCACGACGAGCGAGATCGCCCGTGCTGCCGGAGTCTCGGCATCCTCCGCCAGCAGACACGCCACCGCGTTACGCGACGCGGGACTCATCACCACCATCCGGAACGGCCCGACCGTGCTGCACACCCTCACGCCCACAGGCGCGTCCCTGCTGCGCGCCGCCATGCGCAAGGCCGAGGAGGACCTAACAGGCACCGTGGTCTGAGCCGACGGCCCGCAAAAAAAGGCACTCCACACCAGATGGTTTGCTGAACTGCGACCTACACCCCCGCCGCCATCGCCCTGCACCACACCGCCACCGCAGGGCTTTGGACACACTCCGTTTACTGGGACCCGCCCGAACTCGCCTACACGATTGGCAATAGGTGCGGGACTGTAAAACACGTTCGTTTGACAGACTCCGCCGACGGTAGAGATCGCCCCAAACCGGAACATCCAGAACCCCGGTGAATCACCCCAACGAGGCACCCTCACAAGATCTGCACCCATCCTCTAATGTGGGCGGCCGTAGGGCTCGGGGGTATGCTCCTACACGAAGGGCTCCTCCTGTGAGCGGGCGGTATGAGACTTGATGCCCGATTCTTGGTCTCGTGCGGGGCGAGTGGGCAGGTCGCGGCGACGTCGGTGGGCTATGGCCGGGGCTGGGTGAACAGGCCCTGCTCGGTCTCGGCCAGGATTCCGCGGTCGGTCAGCCGCTTGAGCTTGAGGCGGATGTTGTTGATGTTGTTGGGTGCGACCGTCAGGTCCATCGCCTCGCAGACCTGCCGGGCCCGCAGCGGGTGGTCGGCCGCGGTGAACACGGCCATGATCTGCTGGTAGGCCGGATGGTCCGGCAGTTTCGGTGCCGGGGGTGCGGGCGGTTGCGGGTCGGGCAGCTCCAGCAGGGTCTTGCGGGTGATCCGGACTTCCTCGGCGGCCCGGTCGAGTTCGTCGAGCTGTGCGGTGAGCTGCGTGATCTGTTCCCGCGTCGTCTCGGCCTGCGCGGTGATCTCTCCTTCCCGCTCCTCCAGCCGCGCCAGCACCGCGCCGAGCGTCAGCTCCCCGCCGGTCATGCGGTGCGCCAGGCCGGCGCGGTCGCCCCGGTCAGCCGGCGCAGTATCACCGCGGTCATCGCCCAGTACACCCGCGACTCCGAACTGCGGGGCCGGTGTTCGTAGTCGCGAACCAGCCGACGGTGCAGCATCAAGATCCCGTAGGCGCGCTCCACGACCCACCGCTTGGCCTGGGGAACGAACCCGGTCTGCGCGAGGTTGCGCTCCACGACCTCCACCGCGATGTCCACCTTCTGCCCGTGCGCGACGACCGTGTTCTTGAAGCCCTGGTCGACCAGGGCCTTCTCCACGGCGTCGGTGTCGGCGGCGACCTTGTCCAGCAGCGCGATCCCGACGGCGTTGTCGTGCGCCGACGCGGCCGCCACGACCACCGCGATCACCAGCCCCAACACGTCAACGGCCAGGCCGCGTCAAACGTGGTGCCACGGAACGATGCGCTGCCGAAGATGACCGTGCTGCCGCTCAACGTCGCGTCCTCGAAGGTGACCTCTCCGCCACGGAACAGTGCGCCGTTGAAGAGGACCTCGGCGCCGCTGAACGTCGTGTCGTCGAAGACGACCATGCCGCTGTCGAACGTTGCTTCGCTGAAGTAGACCCCTCCGCCACGGAACAATGCGCGGTCGAAGCTGACCATGCCACCGCTGAACGTCGCGCTGTGGAAGTTGACCTCGGCGCCGCTGAACGTCGACCCGCCGAAGTTGACCGTATAGGGGCCGCTGAACGCGCCGCTGGCTTTGTTCACGGGTCATGAAGTCAGTTGCACACGGCTTCGGAAGGCACCTGACTCGGGCCGGAGCCGGTGTTCATGAGATCGGGAGGCACCCGGCCGCTCAGTCGTGACGGGCGAGCTTGACCGCTGAGACGAGCAGGATCACGGCCAGCGCAGGGATGAGCACCAGGTCCGGGAACGCACCGAGGAGCAGTCCGCCAAGTGCGGCCCCGGCGACCGAGCCGGCCGCCATGACCGCCGTGAAGCGGAGGTTGGCGCCGAGGACGGCGAAACTGCCGTCCCGGCTGTAGCGGGCGAACGCGACCAGCATGGTCGGCAAGGAGACCAGCAGGGAGAGACTTCCGGCGGTCTTGATGTCCTCGCCGAAGAGCAACACGATCGTCGGGATCAGCAGCTCCCCGCCGGCCACTCCCATAATCGCGGCGACGACGCCGATGCCGAACCCGGCCGCGACTCCGGCGGGGATCTGAGCCCACAGCGGCAGCGCGAGCGTGTTCAAGGTGGCGGTGTGAGTTACCAGGAGCGCGACGGCCATGAGAACCATCAGGGCGGCCAGCACCTTGTAGAGGGTGGCGGAGCGCATCCGGACCGCCCAGGACGCGCCGACCCAGGCACCGAGGAGGCTGCCGGCCAGCAGGTTGACCGCGGCGGGCCAGCGAGTGGCGACCTCAGCGGCGGGGACGGCGGCCAGCCGGGCGGGCAGCGCGACCAGGACCACGACCAGGCTCATCGCCTTGTTCAGGATGACCGCCGAGAGCGCGGCAAACCCAAACAGACCGATCAACAAAGGCAGGCGGAACTCCGCGCCACCCAGCCCGATCATCCCGCCCAGCACACCGATGGCCGACCCAGCGCCGAACACCGCAGGCGCCGAGTGCGTCGGCCGAAAGGGCTCAAGGGACTGGTCCGTGGTCATGACCGGCATCCTGCCCGGTGGTCCCCTCCTGCTGCTACGGCGTACCCCCACCTTCGGGACAAGGCAGTGGGCGCCCACCAAGGATTCGTCCAGACCTCCGAAACGCCGACGTGCCACTGCTCGGCCCGCTGTCACTACATGCGGCGTGGGCACACGTTCGCGGGACGGTCCGGAAAGACCGTCCCGCACCCGCCCCCATCCCGCTACACTCCCCACACCCAAGCCGTTGACCAGCACTAATGGAGAAGTCCGGCTGGAGTACTAAGACGGTCACGGCCACAGCGGCCGGGGTCCGTCGGTCAAGGCCGACGCCATCTGCCAGGCGTCGAACCGCTCCAGGGCCACATCGCCGTCGGCACCGATACCGACGCCGACGGCCTCGTCCGGGCGGGTGGGGTAGGTGCGGGCGGTGAGGGGCCGACCGTTGGCGAAGATCTCCAGTGCGGAGTGGTCGACGAGGACGCGCAGGTCGACCCGGCCCTCGGGGTCCAACGGCAGGTTGCCGTACCGGGGTTCGGTGTCGACCGTCGGGTCGAGGCTGCTGGTCTCGCGGTGCAGGCGGAGGGTGCCGCTCGCTCCGTCGTGCGACCGGCTCACCTCCACGACCGTGCGTTCCGCGCCGTCCGGTGTCTCGCGGAGCACGAGCCGGGCGGTCGCTCCGGGGGCGAGACGCAGGGTCGTCTCGATGTCCAGCTGGTCCCCGCGCACGGCGGGCAGCGGGGTGTACGGGTCGGCCAGCCGGCCCGGAGCCACCTCTACGCGCTCCCGCCGCAGCTCGGTCAGCTCCGGTACCGGGGTCTGGTGCAGGCCGCCGTCCGTGGCGAGCGTGACGACCCTCGGCAGGGACATCACACCGCACCAGCCGGCCTGCGCGTTCGCCTCGTCCGTCCGGCCTTCCTGGAGCCAGCCGAACATGATGCGGCGGCCGTGCTCGTCGCGGGTGGACTGGGGGGCGTAGAAGTAGCGGCCGCCGTAGTCGAGGCGCTGGAGGGCGGTCGGGGTGAAGGTGTCGCCCTGGTAGCGGCCGGTCCAGTACAGGGGGTGGTGGGTGGTGCCCTCGTCCCAGGCGGAGAAGACCAGAACGTCGGTGCTGCCGGCCTCCTGGTCCTCGCCGAGCCGGAAGAGGTCGACGCACTCCCACATCGTGCCGGTCCAGTCGAGCTCGCCCCGGTTCTGCGAGGCGTCACCCGTCAGCAGCTGGCCGAGGTACCGCCAGCTGCGCAGGTCGTCGGATTCGTACAGGAAGGCCGTTCCGCCGGTGCCCCGGATGCCCGAGCCCACCAGCTGGCGCCACACCTGGCCCTCCCGCCAGACGCAGTGGTCGCGGAAGGCCGTGATGTCGATGCCCTCCGGCGGGGCGGCGATGACCGGGTTGGCCGGGTCCTTGGTCCAGTACCTCAGATCCGCCGATCCCTTAGCCACGCACGGGAGTTCATGCTCGCCGTGCCTGCCCGAGTAGACGAGCGTGGGCACTCCCCCGTCGTCCACCAGGACACCGGACCAACAGCCGTCGCGGTCCGGGCCGTCCGAGCCTGGCACCAGGGCGACTGGCTCATCGGCCCAGTGCACGAGGTCGATACTGGTGGCGTGGCCCCAGTGGATGCGGTGGTGGGCGGCGGCGAGCGGGTTGTACTGGTAGAAGAGGTGGTAGACGCCGTTCCAGTGACTCAGCCCGTTGGGGTCGTTGAGCCAGCCGCCGGGCGAGGTGAAGTGGAAGCGGGGCCGGTGGGGGTCGCGCAAGGCGCGTTGGGCCAGCCCCTCGGCGGTGTGGCCGCCGGAGGGGAGGGTGAGGTCGTGGGTCATGCGGCGGTGGTCTCCGCTTTCTCGGTGTCGTCGGTGGCCTCGCGGTCCGGCCGGTCGGTGGCCTTGAGGACGCGGCGGGCGATGTCGGAGGCGGGTGCGCGCAGGTGGCAGCGCACCCAGTGGGGTTGTCCGTCGTTCTCGCCGACGATGTGGCGGACGGGTTCGGTGCGGCTGCACGTGCCGTCGTCGCCGTAGGGGCAGGACGTGGGGTTGAGGATCGCCTCGCGGAGCCTGGCGCGCTCGACGGGGTCGTAGCCGCCGGCCCGTTCGGGGTCGGGTACGGCGGACAGCAGTAGGCGGGTGTAGGGGTGGGCGGGGGCGTCCATGACGGCCAGTGCGTCGCCGCCCTCGACGAGTTCGCCGGCGAACATGACCATCGTGGTGTCCGCGAGGTAGCGGGCGGAGCCCAGGTCGTGGGTGATGTAGAGCATGGCGATGTTCCGCTCGTCACGCAGGCGCCGCATCAGGTTGAGCACGCCGACGCGTACGGAGACGTCCAGCATCGATGTCGGTTCGTCGGCCAGGATGAGGCGCGGCTCCACTGCCAGCGCGCGGGCGATGGACACGCGCTGACGCTGGCCGCCGGAGAGTTCGTGCGGGTAGGACTGGAGCATGTCCTCGGTCAGGCCGACCGTCGTCATCAGCTCGCGCAGCGCCTCGGGGGTGGCCTGATGGCCGTGCAGGACGAGGGCCCGGGTGAGGAAGTGCTCGATGCGGTGGACAGGGTTGAGTGAGCCGAAGGGGTCCTGGAACACCATCTGGACCTTGCGGCGGTACGCCCGTGACGCCCGGCGCCGCTCGGTGCGCAGGATGTCCTCGCCGTCGAGCAGCACCTGTCCGGCGGAGGGCTGTTCGAGGCGGGCGAGACAGCGGGCGATGGTGGACTTGCCGCTGCCGGACTCGCCGACCAGGGCGGTGATCCGACCAGCCGGCAGGTCGAAGGACACGTCGTTGACGGCACGGACACTGCGCCGGGAGAAGACGGTACCGACCTGGAATTCCTTGGCCAGACCGCGTACGGACAGCAGGGGTTCGGTCATCGGGGGGCTCCTTCCGGGCTGCGGGCCACCCAGCGGCCGGGCGCGACCTCACGCAGGTCGGGGATGTTCGTGGAGCAGTCCGAGCGGTCCTCGGGACAGCGGACGTGGAAGCCGCAGCTGTCGGCGGTGCGCGGGGCGTCGAAGAGGCCGGTGAGCTCTTGGCGCGGGCCGGTCAGGGGTGGGAAGGCGTTCATCAGCGCCTCGGTGTAGGGGTGGAGCGGATGGGCGAACAGGTCCTTGGCGCCGGCGAGTTCGACGATCCGTCCGCCGTACATCACGCCCATGCGGTCCGACAGCTCGACCATCAGGGACATGTCGTGGGTGATGAAGAGGATGGAGAAGCCCAGCTCCCGCTGGAGGTCGCGGATCTGCGCCATGATCTCCTGCTGCACGACCACGTCGAGCGCGGTGGTCGGCTCGTCCATGATCAGCAGCCGGGGGCGCAGTGCGACTGCCATGGCGATGACGACGCGCTGGCGCATGCCGCCGGAGAGCTGGTGCGGGTACGCCTTCAGCCGCCCCGGGTCGATGCCCACCATCTGAAGCAGCTCGCCGGCCCGCTCCCGCGCGGCCCGCTTCTTCAGCTTCTCGTGGGTGGTGAAGATGTCGACGATCTGCTCGCCGATGGTCAGGACGGGGTTGAGCGAGTTCATCGCCGACTGGAAGACCATGGCGATCTGCCGCCATCGGAAGGCGCGCAGCTCGCGTGCGTCCAGGGCGAGGACGTTGCGGCCCTGGAAGCGGATGCTGCCCGCGGTGATTTCCGCAGGGGGCTTCAGCAGTCGCATCACCGCGTTGGCGATGGTCGACTTGCCGCAGCCGGATTCTCCGGCGAGGCCGAAGATCTCTCCGGCGCCGATGGAGAAGGAGACGTCGTCGGCGCCCACGACGGTGCGTCCGTCGCCGCGGTATTCGACGCGCAGGCCGTTCACCTCAAGTACGGGTTCCATGGCTCAGCCCCTCCTTTCACGCCGGGCACGGCGGCTGCGCAGCCTGGGGTTGGTGATCTCGTCGACCGCGTAGTTGACCAGCGCGAGCGCGAAGGCGACGAGCGCGATGCACAGTCCGGAGGGGACGAAGGCCCACCATGCGCCGGTCATCAAGGCGCCGTCGTTGCTGGCCCAGTACAGGTTGGTGCCCCAGCTGACGACACTGCTGTCGCCGAGGCCGAGGAACTCCAGCGCCGCCTGGGACGTGATGCCGAAGACCACACAGCCCAGCAGGGTGGTCATCACCACGGACGCCATGTTGGGCAGGATCTCGCGGAACATGATTCGCAGCGGCCGCTCGCCGGTGACGACAGCGGCGGCCACGAAGTCCTTGCCCCGGATCGACTTGGCCTGCGCCCGCAGTACCCGGGCGGAGCCCGCCCAGCCGGTGACGACGAGCACCAGGATCACGGTGGAGGTCCCGGGCGGCAGGAACGCGGCCAGGATGATGAGCAGCGGCAGCCCGGGCAGCAGCAGGAAGAGGTTGGTGAACAGCGTCAGCGCGTCGTCCACGACGCGGCCGAAGTACGCGGACGCGAGCCCGACGACGATGGCTACCCCGGTCGCCACAAGTCCCACGGTGAAGCCGACCAGGAGGGAGCTGCGCCCGCCCCAGAGGGTGAGGGCGAGCACGTCCTGTCCCTTGGCGGTCGTGCCGAGCCAGTGCGCGGCCGAAGGAGCCTGGCTGCCCGTGGAGTTGATGAGGGACGGGTCACCCGGGGCGAGTACGGGCGCGAGGAGGGCGAGCAGAGCGAAGAGGGCGAGCAGGATCAGCCCGGTCGACGCCTTCTTGCTGCCGAGGAGTTGGCGCAGCAGTCCGCGTCGGCGAGCTGTGCGCTCCGGGGCTTTCGGCGTGGTGGCCGTGGCGATCTCGATGGTGGTCATGTCGGCAACCCCCTCAGCGGACGCGGACGCGCGGGTCGAGGCGGACGTAGACGAGGTCGACGAGGAAGTTCGCGAGCAGCACCGCCGCCGTGATCGTCAGGAAGATGCCCTGCATCAGCGGGTAGTCCAGGCCCTGGACGGCCATCAGCAGCTGGTAGCCGATGCCCGGGTAGGCGAAGACGACTTCGGTGAGCAGGGCGCCACCGACGACGAAGCCGAGGCCCATGCCGAAGTTGGTGACGGAGGGGAGCATCGCATTGCGGGCGGCGTAGCGGAACATGATCCGCGCAGGGCTCAGCCCCTTCGCCTCGGCCATGGTGATGTAGTCCTCGGCCGTCGTAGCGATCATGGTGTTGCGCATGCCGAGCATCCAGCTGCCGATGGTGACGGCCACGATGGTCAGCGCCGGCAGCACCAGGTGAGTGGCGACGTTCGAGACGAACTCGCCGTTGAAACCGGGGGTCAGGCCGACGTCGTAGGCGTGCCGCAGGGGGAACCAACCGAGGCTCACCCCGAACAGGTACAGGGCACCCATTGCCAGCCAGAAGTACGGGAAGGAGCCGACGAAGATCAGCAGGGGTGGGAAGGCGGAGTCGAGGACGCCGCCGCGCCGCCAGGCGGCGACGATGCCGAGCAGGTTGCCGACCACGGCCGCGATGACGAGCGCGACGCCTCCGAGCAGCAGGGTCCAGCCGATCTGCGAGCCGATCAGGTCGGAGACCGGCGTCGGGAAGCGGGTGATGGAGATGCCGAGGTTGCCGGTGAAGACGTTCTTGATGTAGTCGAGGTACTGCTCCCAGAGGGGGTGGTGGTCGAGGCCGAAGAGTTTCCGCAGCTGGGCTATCTGTTCGGGGTGCATCGTGCCCTGGGCCTGCGCGAACATCCGGGAAACCGGGTCGCCCGGCATGAAGCGCGGGAGAACGAAGTTCAGGGTGATGGAGGCCCAGAAGGCGAGCAGATAGAACCCCAGGTTGCGCAGGATCAGACGCACGGGTCGTGCTCCCTGTCAGTGGGGGGATGAACGGTGATGCGGTGAGCGGGGCGGCCGTCCGGGAGGAGGACGGCCGCCGGTCCGCGCGGGCGTCAGCCCTTGACGGGCTTCAGCGAGGTGAGCACGAGGATCGTGCTGTTGTTGCGGTTGCCCAGGGTGGCGTACGGATTCTTCTCGGAGGGCCAGCCGGTGAAGCGAGCGTCCGTGTACGCGCCCCACTCGGGGCCGGTGAACAGCGGGACGACAGGCGCGTCCTCGTTGTACAGCTTCTGCAGACCGTCCATCGGCTCACGCTGCGTCTTCTCGTCCGTGGCGGCGGCGAAGGCGTTGATGAGCTTGTCGGCCTTCTTGTCGCCGAAGCGGTGGTAATTCTCGACGGCCTCCTTGCCGACCGGCTCGAGCATCTTGGTCGACATCACGCCCCGGTAGTACTCGTACGGGGTGGCGCCGTTGTTGGACCACACGATGCCGGTGTCGAACGTGCCGTCGTTGTAGCCCGACTGGACGGCCGACCAGTCGGGCGTCTTCACGGTGGCGGTGATGCCGACCTTCGCCAGGTTCTGCTTGATGATGTTGGCGACCGAGATCCAGTCGGAGGAGGCGGAGCCGACGGAGATGTCGAGTGTGAACCGCTTGCCGTTCTTCAGCAGCCGCTTGCCGCCGCTCTCCTTGTAACCGGCCGCGTCGAGGGCCTTCGCGGCCGCGTCGGTGTCGTTCTTCGTCCAGGTGCAGGCGGCGGCCAGCGACGTGTCGCGCCACTTGTCGTACGTGCGGGCCAGGCCCGTGCAGTCGGCGGGTTCGGCGTAGCCGTTCATCGCGACCTTGGTGACCTGGTCGCGGTCGACGGCCATGCTGAGCGCCTTGCGCACCGCCGGGTCGTTGAAGGGGGCCTTGGTGGTGTTCAGCTGCCAGTTGATCACGGCGCCGGTGGCCGGGAACCAGTAGTGGTTGTGCTTCTTGTCCTTGGCGACGAAGGACTTTTCGATGTCCGGGATGAACGACTGCGTCCAGTCCACCTCGCCGTTGGTGAAGGCAAGGTTGGCGCTGTCGTTGCCGGAGAAGGCGAGCATCCGGATGCCGGCGATCTGCTGCTTGGCGGGCTGCCAGTAGTCGGGGTTCTTATGCAGCTCGAACGACTGGCTCTGGAACTTCTCGACCTTGGTGTAGGGGCCGGTGCCGACCGGGTTCGCGTTGGTGAACTTCGCCGGGTCCTTCACCTTGGACCAGATGTGCTTCGGCAGGATCCAGTGGTTGCTGATCTCGAAGAAGGCGGGCGAGAAGGGCTTGTTGAAGGAGAACTTCACCGTGTGGGCGTCGACCGCGGTGACCTTGTCCAGGTAGTCGAAGCCGCCCAGCACCTTCTTCTGCAGCTGGAAGGTGTAGACGACGTCGTCGGCGGTGAACGGCTTGCCATCCGACCACTTGACGCCTTCGCGCAGCGTGAAGGTGAAGGACTTCGCGTCCTTGGCCCGCTCCCACTTGGTGGCGAGCCACGGCGTGTCCTTGGTGTCCGACATGCTGTGCACGACCAGCGGCTCGTAGATCGCCTGAATGGTCATGGGCGTGGCCTGCTCGTTCAGGAACGGGTTGAAGTTGTTCGTGAACGTCGCGAAGTCCTCGCGCGGGATGGTGAGCAGCTGGTTGCCGGAGGTGTCACCGGCGCCGGCGGCGCCCGAGCCACCCGTACAGGCGGACAGGACCAGGGCCGCGGCGGCGGTCGCGGTGACCGCTCTCAGGACGGCTCGGGGCCGCCGTGAAGGTATGCGGGAGGGTGCCATAATGGAGACTCTTTTCCTCTCTTCAACACACAGGGCGAAGACGGGATGGGATTCCTCGGCGGACTGATTAGCGGTCAGACCGACGAGCGTTCGAGCAGCGGGCAGTCGATCGTCACCTGATGGGTGTCGAGCGGCTGCCCCGCTGCGAGAGCGGCGAGCATGTCGATGCCCTTGGTGCCCATGGCCTCGAAGGGCAGGGCGAGCGTCGTCAGTTTCGGCCGCAGATAGGCGGCGATGAGTTCCTGATTGTCGAACCCCACCACGGCCACGTCGTGCGGGATGCGCAGCCCACGTTCCTTGATCGCGTCGTACGCGCCCATCGCCATCCGGTCGTTTCCGCAGAACAGCGCGGTCGGCCGGTCGCCGGCCGGGCGGTCAAGCAGTTCGCAGGCGGCGGTATAGGCGCTGTCGGCGGTCGCCCAGCCGGGGACGACGAGGGAGAGGTCGGGGGTGATCCCGGCCTCGCGCAGGGCACGTTCGTATCCTTCGCGCCTGCCGATGGCGGCCGGGATCGCCGGGTCGAGGTTGATGAACCCGATGCGGGTGTGACCGGCGTCCAGGAGCCGGCGGGTCGCCTTGTATCCGCCCGACACCTCGTCGGGCAGGATGCATGGCAGCTCCCCTTCCGCGTCGTAGCAGTTGACGAGCACCGTCGGGACCTCCCGGGCGGCTTTGGGGAGCGTGACGGCCCGGTGCCAGGTCGTGGCGTACAGCAGCCCTTCCACCCGGTGCTCCAGCATCTGGTCGAGCGCGGCAGCCTCCTGGGCGGGGTCGCCCTCGCTCGCGGCGATCAGCAGGAACCTCCGGTCACCCCAGGCGCGGCTCTGTGCGCCCGTGATCACCTCGCCCGCGAACGGGCCGGTCACGATCTCGGTGATCAGCCCGAACCACCCGCTGCGGTTCGCGGCCAGCGCCCGCGCCCCGGCGTTCGGCCGGTAGCCGAGCTCGTCGATCGCCTCCAGGATCCGCCGACGGGTTTCCTCGGGGATGGCGGCACCGGGCTTGTCGTTGAGGACGAAGGAGACCGTGGTCCGCGAGACACCCGCGTGGCGGGCCACATCACTCATGGTCACGCGATGCGTCCTGTTCGTGGCCACTTCCAGTCCCTTTCGGCCAGCCGGAGGCGAGACAACGCCTACGGTTTCGCGCTTTAATAACGCGCGTTACTTCCTTGTGGCAGGGAAGTTACGTCCGCCTAGAGCGGCATGTCAATACCTGTGCAAGGGCTGCATCAGGCCACCAGCCCGGTGCCGTTCCCCGGTACGGACGCGGGACGACCCGCCCCGGCCGGAGCCACGTGAAGGCGGCAGCCCACACCCTTCTTGAGAGAGGCAGACAGCGACCATGGCCCGACCCGAGTTCTCCAGTAGTGTTACCGCCCCCGGCCAGTCCGGCCCCAGCGGACTCACGCTGCGCGCCCTGCCCGGCGGCGGCTCCGCCAACACCGCCGTCGCGCTCGCCCTGCTCGGCACCCCACCCGCTTCTTCGGACGCTTCTCCCACGACGTCTTCGGCACCCTCTTCCGCGCCCGCCTCAGCGACTCCGGCGTCGACCTGACCGGCAGCGTGACCGCCGCCTCCCAGCCGAGCACCCTCGCCGACCTCGACGAGACCGGCCAGGCCACCTACACCTTCTACGCCGACAGCGCGGCCGACTGGCAGTGGACCGACGAGGAACTCGCCGCCACGGGGCCGGACGGCGCGGCCTGCCTGCACACCGGATCCCTGGCACTAGTAGACCGTCGTAGCTAATTTTTGGGATAAAGGTGACGTAGTTTGGTGCGTGCGTCGTGGGTGGTGAACTGCCAGTTCACCTGGCGTTGGTCGGTGTTGGTGGCGTTCTGCCAGGCTGTGAGTTCGGTGTTGAGGATGTCGAGGTCGTTGATGCGGCGGTCGAGGCATTGGCGGGTCAGCGCGGAGAGTTCGATTTCGGCGATGTTGAGCCATGACCCGTGCTTGGGCGTGTGGTGGATCTCGAGGCGCTGGGCCAGGGCGAAGGCTTTGTCGGGGGTGAATGCCTCGTAGAGCGAGGCGATGGTGTGGGTGTTGAGGTTGTCCATCACCAGTACCACCGTGTCGGCGTCGGGGTAGTTGACGGTCAGGAGCTGCTCGACCTGGCCGGCCCAGTCGGTCCGGGTGCGCCGGGGCAGGGCCTGGACGCGGCGCCACCCGGCCAGGGGCTCGACCCAGCAGAAGATCGAGCAGGTGCCGCAGCGGATGTACTCGCTGTCCTGGCGGGCGTCGTGGCCAGGGAGGGCCGGGAGCGGGGCGCGGGCATGACCCAGGAGCTGGTAGGGCTTCTCGTCCATGCACACGACCGGACGTGCCGGGTCATGGGGGCGGGCATAGACGGCCAGTACGTCTTCCATCCGGGCCGCGAACTGCGCGTTCGCCTTCGGCGGGATGGTCCAGCACTTCTTCAGATGAGGACGCAGTTCCGTTTTTTTAAGACCCGCCCGATGGTGGAGTGATCCAGGTTCGGGATGTCCTCGACCAGCGCGACATGCTTCTCCAGCAAGCGCAGCGACCACCGGGTATAGCCCTGGGGTGGCTGTGAGCACGCCATCGCGATCAGCCGGGCTTCGACCTCACCGGTCACCGGCGAGGGCACCGGCGGCAGCTCGCGCTTCTTCCGCGTGACCGTGGCGTGAACATCGCCACCGGTCTCGGCGAACCGCTTGGCCACCAGCCGCAGTGTCTCGCCCGAGACTCCGGCCCGGGCCGCGACCGCGTCCTGCGAGCCGATCGCGCCTGCAGAGGTGTCGAGCGCGAGCAGCACCCGCGCCCTCCTGATCACCGAGGCTGGATGGATACCCGTCGTGGTTACCCGAACCAGCTCTTCACGATCAGCCGCGGTCAGCACCACCGGCCTCTTCTTCTGCGAACCCATCACCCCAACTCCCGTCCGGCAGAAGGGAAGCAACATCTGCCGGACCCCACCATCCCAACCAAACAACCCAGAACTAAGCAACGACACGCTACTAGTAGACCGTCGTAGCTAATTTTTGGGATAAAGGTGACGTAGTTTGGTGCGTGCGTCGTGGGTGGTGAACTGCCAGTTCACCTGGCGTTGGTCGGTGTTGGTGGCGTTCTGCCAGGCTGTGAGTTCGGTGTTGAGGATGTCGAGGTCGTTGATGCGGCGGTCGAGGCATTGGCGGGTCAGCGCGGAGAGTTCGATTTCGGCGATGTTGAGCCATGACCCGTGCTTGGGCGTGTGGTGGATCTCGAGGCGCTGGGCCAGGGCGAAGGCTTTGTCGGGGGTGAATGCCTCGTAGAGCGAGGCGATGGTGTGGGTGTTGAGGTTGTCCATCACCAGTACCACCGTGTCGGCGTCGGGGTAGTTGACGGTCAGGAGCTGCTCGACCTGGCCGGCCCAGTCGGTCCGGGTGCGCCGGGGCAGGGCCTGGACGCGGCGCCACCCGGCCAGGGGCTCGACCCAGCAGAAGATCGAGCAGGTGCCGCAGCGGATGTACTCGCTGTCCTGGCGGGCGTCGTGGCCAGGGAGGGCCGGGAGCGGGGCGCGGGCATGACCCAGGAGCTGGTAGGGCTTCTCGTCCATGCACACGACCGGACGTGCCGGGTCATGGGGGCGGGCATAGACGGCCAGTACGTCTTCCATCCGGGCCGCGAACTGCGCGTTCGCCTTCGGCGGGATGGTCCAGCACTTCTTCAGATGAGGACGCAGTTCCGTTTTTTTAAGACCCGCCCGATGGTGGAGTGATCCAGGTTCGGGATGTCCTCGACCAGCGCGACATGCTTCTCCAGCAAGCGCAGCGACCACCGGGTATAGCCCTGGGGTGGCTGTGAGCACGCCATCGCGATCAGCCGGGCTTCGACCTCACCGGTCACCGGCGAGGGCACCGGCGGCAGCTCGCGCTTCTTCCGCGTGACCGTGGCGTGAACATCGCCACCGGTCTCGGCGAACCGCTTGGCCACCAGCCGCAGTGTCTCGCCCGAGACTCCGGCCCGGGCCGCGACCGCGTCCTGCGAGCCGATCGCGCCTGCAGAGGTGTCGAGCGCGAGCAGCACCCGCGCCCTCCTGATCACCGAGGCTGGATGGATACCCGTCGTGGTTACCCGAACCAGCTCTTCACGATCAGCCGCGGTCAGCACCACCGGCCTCTTCTTCTGCGAACCCATCACCCCAACTCCCGTCCGGCAGAAGGGAAGCAACATCTGCCGGACCCCACCATCCCAACCAAACAACCCAGAACTAAGCAACGACACGCTACTAGTAGACCGTCGTAGCTAATTTTTGGGATAAAGGTGACGTAGTTTGGTGCGTGCGTCGTGGGTGGTGAACTGCCAGTTCACCTGGCGTTGGTCGGTGTTGGTGGCGTTCTGCCAGGCTGTGAGTTCGGTGTTGAGGATGTCGAGGTCGTTGATGCGGCGGTCGAGGCATTGGCGGGTCAGCGCGGAGAGTTCGATTTCGGCGATGTTGAGCCATGACCCGTGCTTGGGCGTGTGGTGGATCTCGAGGCGCTGGGCCAGGGCGAAGGCTTTGTCGGGGGTGAATGCCTCGTAGAGCGAGGCGATGGTGTGGGTGTTGAGGTTGTCCATCACCAGTACCACCGTGTCGGCGTCGGGGTAGTTGACGGTCAGGAGCTGCTCGACCTGGCCGGCCCAGTCGGTCCGGGTGCGCCGGGGCAGGGCCTGGACGCGGCGCCACCCGGCCAGGGGCTCGACCCAGCAGAAGATCGAGCAGGTGCCGCAGCGGATGTACTCGCTGTCCTGGCGGGCGTCGTGGCCAGGGAGGGCCGGGAGCGGGGCGCGGGCATGACCCAGGAGCTGGTAGGGCTTCTCGTCCATGCACACGACCGGACGTGCCGGGTCATGGGGGCGGGCATAGACGGCCAGTACGTCTTCCATCCGGGCCGCGAACTGCGCGTTCGCCTTCGGCGGGATGGTCCAGCACTTCTTCAGATGAGGACGCAGTTCCGTTTTTTTAAGACCCGCCCGATGGTGGAGTGATCCAGGTTCGGGATGTCCTCGACCAGCGCGACATGCTTCTCCAGCAAGCGCAGCGACCACCGGGTATAGCCCTGGGGTGGCTGTGAGCACGCCATCGCGATCAGCCGGGCTTCGACCTCACCGGTCACCGGCGAGGGCACCGGCGGCAGCTCGCGCTTCTTCCGCGTGACCGTGGCGTGAACATCGCCACCGGTCTCGGCGAACCGCTTGGCCACCAGCCGCAGTGTCTCGCCCGAGACTCCGGCCCGGGCCGCGACCGCGTCCTGCGAGCCGATCGCGCCTGCAGAGGTGTCGAGCGCGAGCAGCACCCGCGCCCTCCTGATCACCGAGGCTGGATGGATACCCGTCGTGGTTACCCGAACCAGCTCTTCACGATCAGCCGCGGTCAGCACCACCGGCCTCTTCTTCTGCGAACCCATCACCCCAACTCCCGTCCGGCAGAAGGGAAGCAACATCTGCCGGACCCCACCATCCCAACCAAACAACCCAGAACTAAGCAACGACACGCTACTAGTTGTGTCGTTCGGGCACGTTGGTGACGCGGCTGGCTGGGGTTTGTCCTCGGGCAGTCGCGCCTTAAGCTCGCCGAGCCGGGCCCGCAGGAAGTCCTTCAACGGCCTGACGTCGGCCTCGATGAGGTCGTCCGAGTACGCCGGCTCCGGACGCGGGGTTCTTTCCGCGCGCTCCAAAGCCCGGCGGATGTCGTCCTCGTCGGTTCGCTGCGCACAGTCCAGCCCCCTCCATGGCCAGTCTTTGGGCAACGTATGTCCTCGGGTTGGTCATGACAACGACGCAACGATGAGGAGAGTCGCGAACAAGATTGCTGCCCGTCGAGCACGGCACCGGGGTGCTGCCGAAACTCATCGACATCCCACACGCTATAGATCGATAAGTGCTGTCAGAAGCCTGCAAGTCGCGCGCTCTGTTGAAGACGTGGTTGGCGCCCGGTCGGGCCGGCTGTGGTCCTCGGGCGTGCGCCTTCTACGCTCGGTGTTCGACGCGGCGGCCGCCGTGAACGGGAGCAACGGGGGAGAACGTGATGGGTGCGGGCCGGCGCAGGCTGTGGCAGACGTTGGCCGTGGGCGGGATCGGACTGAGCCTGTACGCGGGCATGCTGACCGTCGACGACATCCGTGACCGGGCTTCCAGCGAGCGTGACATCGCCGCGGCCTGCGACCACCTGGTGTCGGGGGCGCAGGTGATGGACCTGCAGGGCGGCATGGTTCGAGCGAAGTCCAGCGACTACGACGAGTACCGGCTCGATGCACGGCATCGGAGCGCCTGCACCATCTACAAGGTGAGCGGCTCGCACAGGACCACCGACCTGTTCCGGCTCATCGTCGCGAGCAGCGACGACTCCGAGCCGGTGAACGTGATCGGCGACAGGGGCTCCCCGTTCCTCACCACGACGGACGGCCACCAGCCGAAGGACGATGTCACCGCGGTCGCCGACCGCGAGCCTGAGGCGTGGCCGCTGGGCGACGGCACGCTGGGCTCATACATGAACTTCCGCACCACCATCCGTGCCGAGTGCGGCCCCGGCAGCGGCAAAGCGGCGCCGAGGCTGCTGAACGTCACGGCCGTGGCCCGGTACCCGGAGGTCCCCGCCGAGGACCTCCGGCGCCTGGCCCACATAGCTCGCTCGGCCACGCAGCAGCTCACCCGACGGATCGGCTGCCGGACCCAACTACCGGCCCTGCCCGAGCGGATGACCGCGGTCCCCTCGAAGCTGCGCCCGGCCGCCTCGGCCACCGGCTCCTGCCGCTGGGCCGACCAGCTGGTCAAAGAACAGAGGCAGGGCCGGCTGCCCGACCGCGCTCTGACGATCCCCGCCCGTGAGGCGAACCCCGCCGAAGGTTGCCTGCTGGCGGTCAGCCCTGGCCGGGTCCGAGCCATCGCCGACGGCCTGGACGACGATCAGCGCGACTACGCCGACGGCGCGCTCACGCACTCGCCCTGGTGGCTGCGCACGGTGTCCTACTTCGGTGCCGAGGCAGAGTCCGTGGGCTACGACGACATCGGCGACACCGTGATGCTCAAGCCGGGAACGGCGGGAGGCAAGGACGGCACCTGGTGGGCGTCCTCGATCTGCGACGGCAAGCCCGCCCTGCACACCATCAGCACCGACCACATCTACGACGACATCCTCGGCCACAAGACGCTCAGCTCCCTGTTCCGCGCCTACGTCGACGACATCACGACCCGACGCGGCTGCACCCACGTCACCTACCCCGCCGCCAAGGACTTCCGCGACTTGTGACCTCCCCAGCGTCCGGTGCACTGGGAGCCTCAACCCCCGTCCGAGGGGGAAGCAGAGTTCACCCGTGGCGGAGTGTCGGGCCTGGGCGTGCCACCGGCCCGAGCACGATAGTGGCTGTGACTGAGCGCCGCAGTTGGCCCCTTCTGTGGGACGAAACAGCGCAGGCCGCCCGGCTGCCATGGGCGAAGGTACCCGGGCCGGGCAATCGCTGCCACTACCTGGCGACACCACTTTGTGGTGGCTAGTCTGGTGTCATGTCGATTACCCCGATGACGCTGCGCGTCCCTGACGAACTGGCCCCTGCGATCAGGCAGGCGGCGAAGGCGGCCGGGCTGTCCACCAACGCCTACATCGTCCGTGCCGCCCGCCGCGCCGCGACCCTTGACGCGGGTCAGCAGCTCGCAGCCCTCGGCCTCGGCCAGGACCTGGCGGGCGAGGGCGACACTCTGTGACGTCAGAGATCAAGCGCGGGGACGTCTGGTCTCTGCCCGACGGGCGCGACGTCCTTGTGGTCTCCCTGTCCGGCCTCGATGAGGCGTACGGTGCCGTCCTCGGACTCGTGCTGCACCCCGCCGGCCGCTACCCCGACACCGCGATGTCCGTCGTCATCGACACCCCGATCCCCTGCACCGCGGTCGCCGTGAACCTCCAGCAACTGCGCGCTGTCCGCTTCGCCGAGGCGGCCCGCCGCGGCACCGTCGATGCCGCCACCATGGCCCGTGTCGACCAGGCCCTACGCGCCGTCCTGGACCTCTGACCGACAGCCGTGGGCCGATCAGAGACGCCCCGGCCTCGGTCGACGGCCGTGATCCGGTGAAGTTCCCGGATTGGGACAGGCCTGGCTTTATCGGTGAGTCCTGAGTCCTGACACCGGTTGTCGATCGGCGGCGACACCGCCCGTTGTTGGCGGGAGCCGCATTTGTCGGCTCAGGAGGCCGTCAAGGGGAAGGCGCCTGTTCTTGCCCGTCATGACCAGTGCGGCGAGTGTGTGCGCGTGACCGGCTGGCCGCGCATGAAGCTGGCCCCCTCATCAGGCCCCTTGGAATCGATCTTCTAGGCTGGCGCGGTGACTGATGAGCAGGAGCGGGTGCAGCCGTCGGGAGTGTGGGCCACGGCGGTGGGGGTGGCCAGGGTGCGGGCGCTGGAGAGCGAGCGGGAGAACGCGCTGTTCCGCGACCCGCTGGCACAGGCCTTCGCCGCCGCCGGCGGCCTGTGGCCCTCCTCGCCGCCGCTGCCCGGTGATGAGGCCGCGCGACGCCGCCGGCTGGCCGTGTCGTTCTCCATCGTCATCAGGACGAAGTTCCTCGACGACTTGTTGCAGCAGGCCTCCGCGTCCGGGGTCCGGCAGGTCGTGCTGCTTGGCGCCGGCATGGACAGTCGGGCCTTCCGGATGGACTGGCCCGAGGGCACCCGGCTGTTCGAGGTCGACACCGCCGCCCCACTGGACTTCAAGGCTTCGGTGCTGCGCCAGCAGCGGGCCGTCGCGCGCTGCGAGCGGATCACCGTCGCGGTGGATCTGCGTGAGGACTGGCCAGGCGCGCTGGCCGTCGCAGGGCACGACCCGGCGGTGCCGACCGTGTGGATCGCCGAAGGACTGCTGATCTATCTGCCCGAGGACGCGGTGGAGCTGCTGCTGGCCCGGATCAGCGCGCAGTCGGCGGCAGGCAGTTGGATGGGGCTGACGTTGGGCTCGCGCGGCGTGATCGAGCGCTTCGGCGCGGGCGCCGTGACGGGATCGGCGGCGTCCATGTGGGTCTCGGAGATGCCCGACGACCCGGTGGGCTGGCTGGCCGGGCACGGCTGGGAGGCCGACAGCCACACCCTGCGTGAGCGCGCTGCCGCCTACGGCCGCCGGATGAGCACCCCGCCGCAGGGCGAGGAGCGGCCCGGCGGCCTGATCTCGGCGGTCCGCCGGTAGAGCGCCTCCTCCCGGTTCCCCACCGAGGACGTAAGCAGCTGACCGGTGTCAGTTCTCATCGACATTTTCCGGCCCTGTGATCATCAAGTGCTGTCCGGACTCGGTGATAAACGGTGTCGCACGTCGGATCAGGCACAAATTCCGTGAGGGCGATCAAAGGGGTTCAGCCTCGATGACGCAACGTCACCTGGGACCGTCGCCGACGTTCAGGACAGGGTTATCGGAGTGGTCCTTGTTCGTCGATGGACACGGTGGGCGTGGAGAGGAACACATCGGTGCTGACCGGGCCGTAGGCGATGTTGAACGTGTCTAGCCAGTACGACCAACCCCGGATCCCCAGTGCACTGCTGAAGCGATAGTTGAGCTGCCAGCGCACCCACTGGCCGGGGGCGAGTCGCACTGCCGGGGGCCGTCGCGGCCGGGGCGGCAGGGCAAACAAGGGCTGGACTCGCGGGAAGACTCGCAGCCGTCCGTCGGCTTCCCGGAGCTGGACATCGACTTTGCCGGGGTCTTCTTGGGTGGCATAGGGCGTGAAGCCGTCACGCTCTTGCATGCGAATCACGTGTGCGGAGGTGGTGGTCTCGGCAGGCGGGAGGGCGAAGCCGATCGGGGTTGCGTTCCTGCGCGAGGCCGCATCTCCTCCCCGGGACTCCTTCGTCCAGGATGTCCGTATCCACTGGACGGTGATCTCCATGGCGTACTCCCGCCGGGTCGTCGAGAGACTCACTCTATGTCTCGCTCAACAATCACCGGGCCTGTCCGGTTGTGGTTACTGGCTGTGCCGCCGGGCGGCCGGCGGTGAGGAGGACGCGCTTGCGGAGGAGTGGGAGTTTGGCCCGGCCGAACATCTGACGCTTGATCATCTTGATGTGGTTGACCCGGCCTTCCACCGGACCGGAGTTCTAGCAGGTGGTCAGGCCCTGAACGACCGCGTCCCAGTCCTTTTCCAGGCCGGTGGCGAACGTGTGGAGTCCGGGCAGATCGTCGGCGCGGGTGGCAGTGACCCAGTCCTTGAGGTGCTGGCCGGAGCGGGTGGTGAGGATTTCGGCGAAGGCGCGGACGTGACCATGGAGGGCGGTCAGTTCCGGCACTGGGCGAGGACGGCGGCGAACTGGCGGCGTTCTTCGTCGCCCAGGCGGTCGGGGTGGCGCATCATCCAGCCGGTGACCTGTCGGACGCCCGGAGGCGCGGGGGCGACGATGCGGATGCGTCGGCGACGCCTCGGTCGCAGGTAGTCGCTGATCGTCTGGTAGCTGCCGCGGTAGCCGAGGACTTGGAGCTCGGCCTGCAGCTCAATCGCGTTGGTTAATCCCTCGGCCCAACGTTTGTCCAGGTGGGGCTTGTAGGGGTCGAGCTGACTGGGCCGGGGTTGATGTCGTCCGCTCAGTAATTCTTCGGGGCTCGCTGCGCGGGCGGTGCGGCGGACGGTGTCGCCGCCCATGTGCAGTTCCCGGGCGATCTCACGGATGCCGTGTCCCTGGGCGAGCAACGCATGGACGGTGGCATGACGTTCGCGTATTCGGGCCTAGATCGGAGGCATCACCCTCTTGGCGTCCGCGCGTGCATGAGCTTGTACGCGGACAGCGCGGTTGGCAACGGCATCGCTCGGTAGGCCATCAGTCCTGACGACCACTGTTTTCAGGTAGTTGTTGTGGCGGCTCACATTCCGCTCGACGGCGGTTCCCAGGTTCTGCCAGAGGTGGAAGCGGTCGGCGACCTGGACCGCGTGCGGGGCGCCAGTACGGGCCCCGTCGGCATAGGAACCAGCGCGGTCACGGCAGATGATCTCGGAACCAGGATGCTCCCGGAGCCAGCCGGCCAGGGTCGCTGCGTTGCGGCCGGGTAGCAGGTCGAGAGGCTGGCCACTTTCGCAGTCGACGAGGACGGTGCCGTAATGCTGTCCGCGGCGGGTGGCGAAGTCATCGACGCCCAACACCTTCGGAACGGTCCAGGAGGGATCGGGCAAAGCCATGACTGCCCGCAGCATTGTCGTTCGGCTGACCCGCATGCGTAGAGCGGCGGCAAGACGGCTTCCGGCCCGGCCTGCGAGCGCGACGGCGACAGCCTCCAGAACCCGCCGGGCGGCAGGCGTGCGGCGGCCGTAGCGAACGGTCAGGCCCTCGACCTGCTCGGCGAATGTCCGCCGCGAGCAACGAGTGTTCTCGCAGTAGAGCCGCCGCACTGTCAGCTTGATCATTACCGGCCGATCTCCGACCGGCGTGTCGGCAAGGCATCTCCCGTATGTGCTGTGCACCCGGCTGGAGAGCGCCGCACAACCAGGACAGGCCACCTCGGTCTCCCGAGTTCTCGCCACCAGCCGCATCACACCGCACTCGGAGAACACTCGCTCCACCAGCAACTCGCTGAGGTGTGGAAACAGGTCACCAACTAGTAGCGTGTCGTTGCTTAGTTCTGGGTTGTTTGGTTGGGATGGTGGGGTCCGGCAGATGTTGCTTCCCTTCTGCCGGACGGGAGTTGGGGTGATGGGTTCGCAGAAGAAGAGGCCGGTGGTGCTGACCGCGGCTGATCGTGAAGAGCTGGTTCGGGTAACCACGACGGGTATCCATCCAGCCTCGGTGATCAGGAGGGCGCGGGTGCTGCTCGCGCTCGACACCTCTGCAGGCGCGATCGGCTCGCAGGACGCGGTCGCGGCCCGGGCCGGAGTCTCGGGCGAGACACTGCGGCTGGTGGCCAAGCGGTTCGCCGAGACCGGTGGCGATGTTCACGCCACGGTCACGCGGAAGAAGCGCGAGCTGCCGCCGGTGCCCTCGCCGGTGACCGGTGAGGTCGAAGCCCGGCTGATCGCGATGGCGTGCTCACAGCCACCCCAGGGCTATACCCGGTGGTCGCTGCGCTTGCTGGAGAAGCATGTCGCGCTGGTCGAGGACATCCCGAACCTGGATCACTCCACCATCGGGCGGGTCTTAAAAAAACGGAACTGCGTCCTCATCTGAAGAAGTGCTGGACCATCCCGCCGAAGGCGAACGCGCAGTTCGCGGCCCGGATGGAAGACGTACTGGCCGTCTATGCCCGCCCCCATGACCCGGCACGTCCGGTCGTGTGCATGGACGAGAAGCCCTACCAGCTCCTGGGTCATGCCCGCGCCCCGCTCCCGGCCCTCCCTGGCCACGACGCCCGCCAGGACAGCGAGTACATCCGCTGCGGCACCTGCTCGATCTTCTGCTGGGTCGAGCCCCTGGCCGGGTGGCGCCGCGTCCAGGCCCTGCCCCGGCGCACCCGGACCGACTGGGCCGGCCAGGTCGAGCAGCTCCTGACCGTCAACTACCCCGACGCCGACACGGTGGTACTGGTGATGGACAACCTCAACACCCACACCATCGCCTCGCTCTACGAGGCATTCACCCCCGACAAAGCCTTCGCCCTGGCCCAGCGCCTCGAGATCCACCACACGCCCAAGCACGGGTCATGGCTCAACATCGCCGAAATCGAACTCTCCGCGCTGACCCGCCAATGCCTCGACCGCCGCATCAACGACCTCGACATCCTCAACACCGAACTCACAGCCTGGCAGAACGCCACCAACACCGACCAACGCCAGGTGAACTGGCAGTTCACCACCCACGACGCACGCACCAAACTACGTCACCTTTATCCCAAAAATTAGCTACGACGGTCTACTAGTAGGACTCCGTTAGGTCGCTCTGGTTCTTGGGTTCTGGCTGATGGGGGATGTTCTGGGCAGGGGGCGGTGGCAGGTGGTGCAGGTCCCGGTCCAGCAGTTCAGCAGGTCTTGGATGGTGTCGAGGATCTGGTAGAGGGTGAGTCCGCTGTACCGGCTTTTGGGGCAAGGCGCTGTTCGGTGAGGAACGCGTGGGCGGCGGTGACCAGGGTGACGTGGTGGTGCCAGCCCATCCAGGAGCGTCCCTCGAAGTGGTCCAGGCCGAGGCCGTGTTTGAGTTCCCGGTAGTCGTGCTCGATGCGCCAGCGGATCTTGGCGAGGCGGACCAGTTCGGCCAGCGGGGTATCGGCGGGCAGGTTGGACAGCCAGTAGTCGGTGGGTGCTTCGGCGCCGGCGGGCCATTCGACCAGCAGCATGACGTCGGGCAGGACACCGTCCCAGCTGTCTGGGTCTGGGGCGGCGGCCTGGGCGAGGCGGCGAGATTTGGTCCCGGCTGGCCGCACTCGCAGTGTCAGGAAGTGCGAGTGCATCGGTCCGCGGGAGCCTGCCCGCCAGGTCACCTCGGTGAAGGCCTGCCGACCGTGGCCGGCCGCGAGCGCGGCCACCGAGGACGGGGTGTCGCGGTAGCGGGGTTGGGGCTTGCGGCCGTTGCCCGACCAGGGCGGGGCAGTGGGCACCGCATCATGCGGGTGGACGGTCACATCCGAGCGGACCGCCACCACGTAGCCGATGCTCCGACGCTCCAGCCCGTCGCGGAAGTCGGCGTTCTGCCCGTACCCGGCGTCGGCCACCAGCACCGGCGGAACGAGGCCCCATCCGGCCAGCTCATCAAGGGTGTCCAACGCCAGGCGCCACTTCTCCCGGTGCCCGATCTCCTCAGGGACCCCCGTCTTGCGCCGACGGACGGCATCGTCCGCCCACTCCTGGGGCACGAACAACCGCCACTGCAACGGACAGGACGCGGTGTCGGAGACAGCATGCACACTCACCGCGACCTGGCAGTTGGCCTGCTTGCCCAAAGCTCCGCAGTACTGAGGCGCGACGGCGACCGACATCTTCCCGTCCTTGGGAAACGACACGTCATCGACCGCCCACGCGTCCGGGCCGATCTGCGGCACCATCCGCTCCGCAATCCGCCGCCGCACCAGCCCCGGATCCCAGGTCGACTGGTTCACGAACTGCTGCAGGTTCTGCTCATTGCCGTCCGGCAGCCGCTCCGCCATGGCCTGAACGGACTTGCGGCGCCCGTCCAGCATCAGTCCCCGCAGATAGCAGTCACCCTTCGCCCGCTGATCCTTGCGCGGCACCGACGCGAACACGTCAGCCACGAATAACGCCAACTTGGCCCGAGCACGGTTCACTTCATGTGCGTCCACCCCTCCAACATGCTCCCGAACACGACCGAGAGGAAGACGTAACGGAGTCCTACTAGGTCGTCACACCGCACCACGGTCCCAGGTGACGTTGCGTCATCGAGGCTGAACCCCTTTGATCGCCCTCACGGAATTTGTGCCTGATCCGAGTATTGAAGTCAGTTGTTCACGGGTTTGGGAGGCGTCCAGATCCACGGATTGGTGATGTTCACGAGTTTCGACGTCACGGGGGTGCTTGCTCGGGCAGCAGCGGTGTGCTCCTGCTGAAAGGGCCCTGGCGAATGCTGAGGTACAAGTGATGGTGTGCGCCCTCGGCGGGCTACGGCACCGAATCCGACGGCCCCGGCGGCACGTATCAGGCGGTCGAGGTAATTGCTCGGGTGACGGCCGTGATCGCCGGGGTTGGGCGGCCGGGGTGGCGCGCCACGAGAACCCGGCGGATCTCGGGAGGTGCGCCTTCGACGTGCAGCAGGCTCACCCCGGGCGGCAGCACCGGCGAGAGCCGGGAGGGCACCGTTGTCACCCCGAGGCCGCCGGCGACCAGCTGAAGCTTCGTCAGCCAGTCGCGCGCGCAGTGAACGATGTGCGGCCGTCCGGGCAGGCCGGGCCAGACGCCGAGCAGTGGCTCGGAGTTCGATGACAGGGTGGCGATCCACGGGGCGTCGACCAGTTCGTCGACGTGCGCCGCGGTGCGGCCGGCGAACTCTCCGGTCGAAGGCACCGCCACGACCAGTTCGGTGTCCGCAACGGTCTCGACGTGCAGGCGCGGCGACTCGCCGTCCAAGGGCCGGTGGGGCGGGCGGGACGTCAGTACGGCGAGGTCGATCGAGCCTGCGCGCAGTGCCCGGATCAGGGTGGGTGTGGTGCCCTCGGTAGTCGTGACCGTGATCTGCGGGTCGGTTGCCGCGAGGCGGGCGAGTGAGGGAGGCAGGATGGCCGCGCCCGCGCTCAGGAACATTCCGAGCCGCACCCGTTCGGTCCGCGGGACAGTGCCGGTGAGGTCGCGCTCGGCCGCCGTCAGGCAGTCCAGGATCGTGCGAGCGTGGCGCAGCAGGGTCAGACCCGCGGGGGTGAGCCGCACTCCGTCGGGGCGGCGTTCGAACAGGGCGGTGCCCGCGCTTCGTTCGAGGGAGGCGGCCTGGCGTGAGACCGCCGACTGGGTGTAGCCGAGCCGGGTGGCTGCTGCGGTGAAGCTGCCGGACTCGGCGATCTGCCGCAGGATCCGCAGGCCTGTGCTGGAGATGTCCATGCGGCATACGCATACCAGAGATGCGTGATCGTCGCTTCCCGCATGCCTGTCGGGCTCCTAGTGTCGATCGCGGCGAACACGGACGAGCATGGAGGTCATCACGTGCGAGCAGCAGTTCTGACGCAGTTCGGTGCCCCGCTCATGGTGCGGGAGGTGCCCGACCCCGAGGCCGGCGGCGGCGAGGTGGTGGTCGAGGTGCTCGCCACCTGCGTGGCCCCGTACGCGGCCGAGGTCTTCAGCGGCGAGCGGAACTACCCCCTGGTCCCTCCCGTCGTGCCCGGGATCGGTGGCGTGGGACGGGTCGTCCACATGGGCCCGGACGCCACCCGGCTGCGCGTCGGCGACATGGTGTGGTGCGACTCGACGGTGCGCTCGCGGGACGACGCCCTGACGCCCGACATCACGCTCCAGGGCTGGAGCTCGCGCGGCGAGGGCGGCGCGCGGCTCGCCCGGTACCTGCACGACGGTTCGTTCGCCGAGCTCATGCGGGTCCCGACGGAGAACGTCTTCCCGCTGCCCGCAGCGGCGGGGGACGACCCGGCCCGCTGGGCCGCGCTCGGCGTGCACGTCATCCCCTACGGCGGGCTGCTCGCTGGCGGACTTGCAGCCGGTGAGACGCTGCTCGTCAGCGGGGCCACCGGCAACCTCGGCAGCAGTGCGGTCGCGCTCGCGCTCGCAATGGGGGCGGGCCGCGTGGTCGCCCCGGGCCGCAACAGGGCCGCACTCGACCTCCTCGCCGACCGGTTCGGTCCGCGTGTGCGCCCGGTCCCGCTCACCGGGGACGAGGCTGGCGACCGCGCGGCGATGTCCGCGGCGGGCGATGGCCCGATCGACATGGTGATCGACCTGCTACCGCCGAGCGCACCCAGCTCGGCGGCGCGCACGGCAGCCATGACCGTGCGCGAGTTCGGCCGCGTCGTTCTCATGGGTGGCGTCGGCATGCTCGGTGGCGACGACCTCGCACTCCCGTACCCATGGATCATGCGCAACTCGATCACCGTGCGCGGCCAGTGGATGTACCCGCGTACAGCGAACGTCGGCATCATCCGGCTCCTCGCCTCGGGCACCCTGGACCTCGCCCCCGAACGGGTCCTGTCGTTCGGCCTCAATGCCGTCAACGACGCCGTCACGTACGCCGCCTCACATGGTGGCCCGTTCGACCGCACCGCCCTCACCCCACCGGCTCGCTGACAAGACCGACTGATCTCCACATGTCAGCGCCACGGCCCACCGCCTCACGAGCGCAGCCTCCATACTGCTGCTGCTATTTCTCGTGAACAACCATGAACCTCAAGATCACGAACTGCTGCCCGAACGGACGACCAAACGCTGCCATGTGAAGTGAAGGAAGCCACCGGATTCACCTGCAGCCGATGCTCCTTCGACTGGGAGGTATGGGAGACCCCGGCATTCGACGCGCCCAACTACGCCACGGCCTACAATGGCGCGCCCGACCCGGCGGACGAGGAACTCGCCCTGGTGCTGCTCACCGAACGCGTCAAGTTCCGCGCTCTGCAGGCAATCAGCGGTCGCGGGCCCGCAGTCGAGAGCAGCGAGCACCGGCTGGTGCTCCTGCGGAAGGCAGCGTGGCTGGACCGTGCGGCGCGCGAGCGGGAGGTCGGCTGGTACCTGGGCCGATACAGGGACGACGACGTCAACGAGGCGAGCACCAAGGCCGTCAGGGCCGCGTTCGAGTTCCTGAAGTTCGACCTGGACCACGGCTCCGTGTACACCGAGGGGCCGATCGGCGCGGGCTCGCCGGAGTGGGATATCGCTGGTGGGACCAGGGCGTATACCCGGCAAGAATTTCTGGCTTGGCTGGTCGCCTGTGATGCGGAGCTGGGGACGTGACGCTCTCAATGCGGACTTGGACAAGCGGCGGATCCGCTGGACGCATGAGACCGCCGCAGAAGTGATGCGGGCTGCTGGAGCCGAGCCTTTGGAGCCGTACCCGGGGGCTGGCAGAGCGTGGCGATGCCGTTGCTTGCGCTGCTGCCGCGAGAGTGCGCCGCGCTTGGCCGATGTTCGGAAAGGCAAGGGAAGTTGTCGGCACTGCGGCCACGAGCGGGCGGCCTCAGGCAAACCCTCTGTCGCTCTACCCAAGCGTGGGCTGTCGGACCCGTCACTCGTTCCAGAGTGCCGCCGCGTCCTCAGTAACTGCGTTGCCGCTGCGGTAAATCAGCGAAACGCAGCAACCATGGAGACCCCAGCTGACCGGCAGCAGTCCCCGTCGACCGACTGACCAGTAGGACAGACATCAGGGACCGCCCGTAGTTCGTATCGAGCGGCTCAAGGCGCGGTCTTCGGACCGTGCCGCTCTTGTGCCAGAACGGACGGGGACTCACGGGGGCCCGGGGTCCGCAGCGGTGAGTTCGACCCGCACTCCCCACGGTAGCGAATCCACTGGTCACGCACGTGATCGCCCAACCTCGCTCCTAAAGAGGTTGTCCAGCGCCGTCACCGGCTCCACACCCGCTGGAAGTCTTCGGCCCGATGGCCTCCAGCGGATCCTCTTCAGGGTCCATCGCTTGGTCTGTCAGGAAGCCGTGCTCGTCCTCCAGGTGCTCCCAGCTGTATCGGTGGAGTTGGCCGGCCGAAGTCAGCTCGGCTTGCTTGATGGCGACCAACTCGCCGCGGTCAGGTACGGCCTCGAAGTACCACAAGCCGCTCTCCTCGTCAGCGCCGCGAAAGCGGTATCGCAGGGTGGCCCTCTCATCAAGCGCTCGGAAATACGCCACGGTCTCCGCCTTGATGCGTTCCAGGGGATCGAGGTCGCCGTAGAGGGCAGCGTGCAGGGCCGCGGCCAGTTCGCGGGCCCGTCCTTCGCAGTCCACATCGTGCAGGACGAAGTCGACGGGGCCGGCCGAGGAGTCGGGGCGGATCTCCCGGGAGCGGATGAGGAAGGCGACGGCCTCGCGCACAGCGTCATGGACGGCGCTGTTGATGGTGTGCTCGGGCGCGGTGAGCGCGTCGGCCTTGACCGCCCACAACGGGCCCTGGCGCTCCACCGCGATGAACACGACGCGCTGCTCCTTGGCCTCCTTGCACGCGGCCTCGAACGCGTCCAGACCGGTCGCGTCCGGGATCCGGTTGGCGGGACAGGGCGTCGGCAGCGGCTCCATGCGAAGCATCCTCCCAGGAGACAGACAAACACGCTGCGCGGTGACGCGGCGCGTGTCCCCGTAGACAGGCCAGGCGGCGTTGCGATGGTGCGCGACAGACGGCCCCGGTTTCCCCTTCCCGGGCCGCGTGAGAAACAGCCCTGGCCGCGCCCCTCGGGTGCGTGACCAGGGCTTCGCCGCTCAGCCCAGCTCAGGTAGGCGAAGCGGAACGGGGAGTTTGGCGTCTGTCGGTGTGGTCTACCAGCTCCCAGAAGTGCTCTGGCAGGCGGCGCAGCCACTGGGTGCGTTCGCTGGCGATCTTGCGCAGCACGGCCTCTGCGCTGCCTGCTACCGAATGGCCCATGTAGCGCTGGGTGATGTGTGTGTACTCCTGGCGCAGCACTTGTAGCGCGTACTTCACCTGCTGTTCGTCGACGTCGGCGAGGTCGGCGAGTGGCACGATGTGGCTCTTCCAGTGGCCCTCGACGGCCTGCGCCAACAGTTGGGTCAGTTCCGCGATCTGGCTGATGATCACCCGCAGGCTTTCGGGAGGCATCCCCAGTGCCTCTGCCAGGGCTCGGGTCTGGTGCTCATCGCCGTTCCAGCGGCGTTCGGCCTCCGCCTTGGCGTACGTGTGCAGCTCCATCCCGATGCGGTGGGCCAGCCGTTCACAGGTCAGCTGCCTGGCCATACGGTGGTCGCGCAGTGTCCTGGGGCGTATGGCCATCAGCACAGGGGTCGGACACCACAGCACATCCGCGAGCACGAAAAGCTGGATCTCCGACGGCACTTTCGTGCCCAGCTCCCATGCCTCCACCAGCTCGGGGCCAAGGTGCACGCCCAACTTGGCCATTTCGGTCGCAACTTGTTCGGGGGTCATCCCCGTCCGCAGGCGCGCCGCGCGGGCCTCGAGGGGAGAGAAAGGGGGTGTCGACACGTGCAGGTCACCTCGGTGGGGCCCGCAGAGCCATGGGGACTCCGCGGAGCTTCGGTCTGGTCAACTCCGGTTGGCGCACGTCGGGGCTCTCCGCGGTCATCCTCGGCCGCGAGGCGGTCCCATCGATGTCTTCCAGCGCCTTGCGATCGTGAGCGTCTGGAAGAAAGGGTTCAGCAGGATCGTGGTCGTGCCGCCGAGAGTGATGCCGCCGCCCAGCGCGGCTCGGGCCTCCATGGACGTGTGGTCGAACACTAGGGTGCCCGCGGTCGGCAGCATCGCGGCGCCGAGACTGACCGTCAGGATCAGCGCATTGGGCTCTTTGCGCAGATCGACCCCACGCAGGATCTGGATGTCGAACATCGCCGCGGCCACGCCGCCGAGGGATTTCGTCGGTGGCACGTCTCGCCGCATCCCGGTCAGGCGACGGCCGGCAAGTAGCGGGCCCAGCCGCCGGGGGAACTCGGCGGTGGCCGCGTGGGCGCGATTGGCCTCGGCCCTTGAGAACCTGGTCGGTGGCGACTGGCGCGGGCGAAGGCCAGCCTGGGCGAGCTGATGCGGATGCTCGCCCAGGCCCGCGCCCTGGGTGTCGAGATAAGCCTGTAGGGGGCTGCGGCTGACTGGGGTCAGCTCACTTCCCTCACCTGCGCCAGGGCCGCGATCTACTCCTCCGGTACGTATGCGAGTGGGACCTCACGACCTTTGCCCAGGTGATTGAAGAACAGGTTCAGCGTGATCGCCAGCAGGCAGCCAGCCGAGATGCCCGAGCTCAGCACGGTCGCGACCTGCTCGGGGAAGGCGTGGTAGAAGCCCGGGAAGGCGATGGGGAAGATCCCGAAGGCCAGGCTGACCGCCACGATGATCGCGTTCGATCCGGCACTCAGATCCGCCTTGCCGAGCGTGCGGATGCCCGCCACCGCCACAGAGCCGAAGAGCACCACGCCCGCCCCACCGAGCACCGGCTGCGGCACCAGCGAGACCAGCGCGCCGACCGGTGGCAGCAGGCCCATCACAATCAGAAAGACCCCGGCCAGCGCGACCACGAATCTGCTGCGGATCTTGGTCAGCGCCACCAGCCCGATGTTCTGTGCGAAGGCTGAACAGATAAAGCCGTTGAACACCCCACCGAACGCAGTCGCCAGACCGTCCGCACGCAGGCCGCCCGCGATGGTGCGGTCGTCCGCAGGCCGCTCTACGACCTCACCGAGCGCGATCATGTCGGCGGTGGACTCGGTCATCGAGACCACCATCACCACCAGCATGGAGATGATCGAGGCTGCCTCGAAGCGCGGCGTGCCGAAGGCGAAGGGGTGCGGCATCTCGAAGACCGGCAGGCTGCTGAGCGCATGCATGTCGACCTTGCCGAGCGGGATCGCGGCGAGGGTGCCGACGAGCAGGCCGAGCAGGATCGAGATCCGTTGCAGGAAGCCGTGCAGGAAGCGGTTGAAGAGCAGCACGGCGACCAGCGTGAGCCCCGCGAGGCCCAGGTTGGCCAGCGAACCGTAGTCCGCCGCACCGGAGTTGCCGCCCTGCGCCCAGTTTCCGGCCACCGGGAGCAGTGAGATCCCGATCAGCGTGATCACCGTGCCGCTGACCACCGGCGGAAAGAACCTGACGAGCCGGCAGAAGACCGGGGCCAGCAGGAAGCAGAAGAGGCCGGCGACCAGGGTGGAGCCGAAGATCAGCGGCAGCGCGGCACCCTTCTGCGCCCCGACCACCGCGAGGATCGGTGAGACGACGGCGAAGGAGACCCCATTGACGAAGGGCAGCCGCGAGCCGATTCGCCAGACCCCCAGGGTCTGCAGCACAGTGGCGACGCCGGCGATGACCAGGCTGGCGGCGAGCAGAGTGGTGAGCTGCGCCGCGGTCAGGCCGACCGCGGCGCCGATGATCAGCGGCGGGGCGGCCACCCCGGCGTACATGCTGGCGACGTGCTGAAGCGCGACGGCCGCCATCCGGCCGGCTGGCAGCACCTCGTCGACAGGATGCCGTGACTCCCCAACTCCATGCACTGTCTGAACTTCCACCTGCTGTCCCTCCACATTTGGCGGTGGCTTCGGGTCCGGGAACGACGACCGAGCTGCAGGACGAGCGCGGCGACGCTGGGACGACCCTGGCGGACGACTGTGTCGTCGCCCACCCACCGGCGCTGGGAGAACAGATCCGGCCCATAAGGAGATCCGCGATGCGGAATATCAATTCCGTGTTCAACGGAATGTAGAAAGCGCCACCCTGTTCGTCAATGCCTCCCACTCGATGAACGCACCACCAGGTAGGAATCTGGAGCTTCCTCCAATGGCCTGCTCGGTACGGCGCCCCCGCAGACCGGACCTCCGACACCTCCCACGGGCAGGCACGCCGCCCAGCCGCTTCGACCTACCGCATGCGGATCCCCCCCAGCCGATCGCGGCGAGCGGTAGCCGGCTCGACATCTCCGAGCGGCGGGCTGGGGTCGTAGCAGGTCCCGTCGTGATCGCATGACTCAAACTCATGTTCGAAGGCCACTCCTCAGGCTCGGAAAGACAACAGCCTCTTTTAGAGATCATCTCAATTGGTGAGTCTGCGGTAGCAGATGAGGGTGCAGGCGATGCTGGTGAAGGCCAGGAAGTGGATGGCCTGCCGCTCGTAGCGACGGTGGAGACGTCGGCAGCCGGCGAGCCAGGCCATGGTGCGTTCGATGGTCCACCGGTGGCGCCCCAGCTTCTGTGACGTCTCAACTCCCTTGCGGGCGATGCGCGGTGTTATGTGGCGTAGGCGGAGCCATTGCCGCAGGTGACGGTTGTCGTAGGCTTTGTCGGCGTGAAGCTTGGCGGGGCGCCGACGGCGTGGACCGCGCCGGGATCTGATCGGTGGGATGCCGCGCACGAGCGGTTCGAGGGCCTGGCTGTCATGAAGGTTGGCGCCGGAGATGCCGACGGAAAGCGGCAGTCCGGTCCGCTCGGTGATCAAGTGGATCTTCGAGCCGTACTTGCCCCGATCTACAGGATTCGGACCCGTCAGGTCCCCTTTTTCAGGGCCCGCATGTTCACCGAGTCGATTGCGCATCGTGACCAGTCCAGCTCGCCTCGAGCCCCCAGCTCATCCAGGACCAGACGATGCAGTTTCGCCCAGACCCGTTGTCGGCTCCACTCCATGAACCGGCGGTGAGCCGTGGCCCCCGATGGCCCGAACACGGGCGGGACCTGCGACCACGTGCACCCGGTCGTGGCCACGAAGACAATCGCCGCCAACACCTCACGGTCCCCATGACGGCGCCGGCCACCACCCTGCGGCCCGAGTCGGCGCCTCCGGCACCACCCGCTGGAACAACTCCCACAGCCCATCTGGGACCAGACGCTCAGTCAGCAACACAGCACCAGACTACCGGCATCACCAATTGAGATGATCTCTTAGTTGGTCCCAGCCGAGCGCTTTAGGCGACCCACAGATCCGTGCGATATCCCGGCAGGTAGGCCTGCGCACGTCGCCAAGAGGGCCCGTTTACCCTGGCCAAATGATGGATGAGGGGGACTTTCGGGTCCCGTTTGAACTCCTCCGTATACCTCCTGCTGCGGTTGCTCTTGCTTCTCACCTGGCACTACTTCCTCTGGAACTCACGTCCCAGTCTCCAGGTGTCCACGATCAAGGGGAAGGTCCAGAGGGTGTAGTCGGGGGCTATCGGTTTTCGAGGTCGCCTGCACGGATTTTCACGCTCGGCTGCACTCCTGTCCGGGCGCGGCGAGACGTGTGCCGGGGAACGGGCTATGAACCGTCGTTGCCATCGCGCAGGGAATGGATCATGCTCTGCAGGATCCGGAACGCGCCTGACTGCTCGGTCTCGGTCATGCCGGCCAGCATTCTGACCTCGACGGACCGGACCGCTACGGTCGCCTTCTCCAGGCTCTGTCGGCCGCGCGGCGTGAGCCGCGCGGGAAGAACCTTCCCGACGGGCGCCTTCGCAGGCCTGGTCACGTAGCCGTCTCGTTCCAGGGTCTGGAGCAGCGCGTTCATCGTCTGCCGTGTCACGAACGCGCCCCGCGCGAGCTCGGAGTTCGACAAGCCCGGTCGTTGCGCCAGCAGCTCGAGGCAGGAGTAGTGCGTCACGCTCATCCCGAGTGGCCGCAGCACCTCCTCCATGGCTGCGCGCAGGGCGCTCGAAGCCTCTTTCAGCAGGTAGCCCAGTGATTTGTCCAGGTCGACGCCGGCACCGTTTTGACTCATGTCAGGATTCTGACATACATTGGCCTGTGTCAGGAATCTGACACGAAGGGAAGGAGTATCATCATGCCCGCCACCGGCCCCGACTTCATCTCGCTCCAGGCGCGCGACCTCGACGCTTCGCAGGCGTTCTACGAGCAGTACCTCGGCCTCGTCCGCTCGCAGGCCGGACCTCCGCACGCCGTCGTCTTCGAGACGAAGCCGATCGCGTTCGCACTCCGCGATGTCGTTCCCGGCACCGATCTCGCATCCGTTGCTCAGCCCGGCATTGGTGCCGCGATCTGGCTCCACGCCACCGACGTCCAGGCCATCCACGATGCTCTCGTCGCCGACGGTCACACCATCGTCTCCGCACCGATCGACGGCCCCTTCGGCCGGACATTCACCTTCGCCGACCCCGACGGCTACCAGATCACTCTCCACGACCGCGCCTGACGGGACTGTAAAACGTCCGGGTCTGGCCCGTAGTCGGTGGTGACGCCGAGTAGCCATCCGTGATCATGATCTTGTGATGAATGTCAACTCCCTTATCGGGACGGTGTTTTCGGGGCTGTCGGTGCTGGTCGTCGAGGACGTGGTGGACGGTGGTGACGCGGTGATGGTTACGGCCCGCACGCGGGATGTGGCGGTGCCGTGTGCGGCGTGCCGGACGCCGACGGTGAAGTCCTTGAATGCCCTCATTGGGCATCGCTCCTGGCCCCGAGAGTTGCGGAGTCCGTTCAACGCGGCCTCCGCAGGGCTGGCGCCGGTTTCAGATGTCTTTCCGGCGGATGTGAACTTCCATCTCCTGGAGATTGGGATTCAGGCAGTCAAGCCTTCGCCATATCACGCGGGCCTTCCCAGAACACCGTCCCTGACACCTGAACCCGGCTGCTGGTTTCCTGGCATGCTCTTGTCCCCATCACCTTTCGGCTCCAGGTAAGCCATTAGGCCCAGGAACCTCCCCTCGATTTCCTCCCGGCTATGCCGGGGATACGACAGAGCGCCTCGTGGCGCACTTGTATCTCTCCACCTTGCCGTTATGGCGGGGTGTGTAGGGCGTGATCCGCTGGTGGCGAGCGAGGTGTAGCGCCCTTGCGAACGCTTCGGCCCTGTAGCACGCTCCGTTGTCGGTGACGACGCGTTCGATGTGAGTGATGCCATGGGCAGCGAACCACGCGCGAGCCCTGTGCAGGAACGCGACCGCAGTGGTGGCCTTCTCGTCGGGCAGTGCCTCGGTGTAAGCGAGGCGCGAATAGCCATCGACAGCGGAGTGGAGGTGAACATAGCCGCCGCGTTCGCTCTTCTTCTTGCGTCGCGCGACTTCACGGGCGTGATCGCTGTTCTTTCCGTGGACTCGCCAGCCACCGCCGTCTGGGATCCGGCCTACCTTCTTCACGTCGATGTGGACCATGTGGCCGGGCCGTCGGGCGGTGATTGTTTGCGGCTTACGGTTGGATTCACCGTTAGGGTCGATGAACCGGCGCCGGTTCAGTCCAAGCACGACGAGGTGCCGCGAGACCGTGCGGCGGCTGATGGCTATGCCCTCCGCCTGGAGTTCGAATGTGATCCTGGCGGCCGACCACTTGTAAGTTCGGCGTAGCTCCTCGATTCGTGTCACCACCTCGGCTTTGGTGGCGGTGGGCTGGCGCCAGGGTACCGAGGATCGGTCGACGAGCCCGAGCTCGCCGTGTCGGCGGTATCGGTTGACCCACTTCGATGCGCATGCGCGGGAGATGCCCATCTCGGATGCGACATGCGCGATCGGACGAGTACGGCAGCGTTCCACGAGGCGCCTTCTTCCCTCCGGCGACAGCGGCGCGTTCTTGTGCAGCATGGTTCCCCTTGGACGGTGGTCAAGCGCGTTCGGGCAGGTTGTCGGGAGTGTCATGGGCCGAGGTTGCACATGGCGCTTGGGCATTCAGGCTGCCTCTGGGCGCGGCGGCGACGGTGGCCCGCCGTGTAAGCGCGGTCAGTAGCAGGGCGACTGCGGTGGCGGCGGCGCCGACGACCACGCAGACGATGAACCCCTCCCTGAGGTTGTGCGTGGCCCCGAGGAGTGGGCCGAAGGCGGCGACGCCGATGGCTGCACCGATCTGGCGGGAGGTATTGAAGACTGCGGACGCGGCCCCGTGCAGGGCGGGTTCGACGGCGGCGATGGACTGCGAGGTCATCGTGGGCACGAGCAGTCCGGAGCTGAACCCGGCGGGAACAAGGGCAAGCGCCAGCAGCCAGAGCGCGGATGACGTGCTGGCCCACGCCACCGCGAGGAACGTGGTGGCCAGGACGGCCTGGCCGATGCCCAGGACAGCGGGACGTCCGATCCGTCGCGCGAGTGGGGCGGCGCAGATGCTGCCGATCGAGATGAGACCGGTCAGAGGCAGGAACAACAAACCGCTGACGAGCGCGCTGAGCTCGCGGCCTTGCTGGAGCATCAGGCTCATCGCGAACAGCAGCCCGTAGAAGGCGAAGTTGAACAATGCGCCTTGTGCGGCTGCGGCGACGAACCTGCGGTCAGAGTAGACGCCTGGCGGCAGCAGAGGTGCCCGGGTGGACCGTTCGGCCCAGACGAAGCCGACGAGCCCGGTGACAGCCAGCGCGGCGGCGGTGATAACTGCGGGGCTCAGCCAGCCCTGGGCGGGGGCTTGGATGAGCGTGAAGACCAGCCCGCCGATCAGTGCGGTTGCACAGCCCATGCCGGCGATGTCGAGGCGCCGACCGCCGCGCGCGGTGGTGGGCATCGAGCGGATGCTCCAGAGGGTGGCGGGGATCCCGATGACCACGTTGACGGCGAATACGGCACGCCAGTTCGCGAGCGCCACGAGCGCCCCGCCCAGCAGCGGTCCGGCGGCCATTCCGACGCCCCCGGCGGCGGCCCACCAGCCGACGAGTCGGTGCCGCGCCTGCTCATCGGTCGCGGATGCGGTGGCAAGGACGAGCGCACTCGGCAGCAACAGAACGGAGCCCGTGCCCTGGACCAACCGGGCGAAGTTGAGCACCAGCATCGAGGTGGCGGCCGCGCAGACAGCAGAGGACGCGGTAAAGACCAGCAGGCCTGCCACGAGAGCCCGCTTGGCGCCGAGGGTGTCCGTGATCGCGCCGGCACCGAGCATCACCGCAGCGAAGGAGAGGGTGTAGGCATTGACCGCCCATTCGAGCTCGGAGCGGGAGGCGTGCAGGTGCGAGGCGAGTTGGGCGAGGGTGAGGTTCACGATCGTGCCGTCGACGAAGACCATGAAGGCCGCGATCAGCGCGAGCACCACGACACCCGGACGGTGTTCGATAGTCATGGAAGCACTCATGCCGTTGCAGGCCGCGTGCTGGCCGCCGTTACCTGGCTGCGCCCCGGTCTCGTGGCAGAGGCGGCTGCGACAGCCGTAGCCAGTGGGTCGCAAACTGGGCGGCCGAGGATGTCAGTGAGATCGGGGCTGGTGCCGTCCAGGAAGCCGTGCCGGATGCCGGTCGCAATCGAGGAGAGCATAGGCGGCTGGAACGGCAGCAAATCCGGCATGTCGTTGAGGAGCCTGCGCCGGTACTCGCCCAGGCCGATGGCCAGGTGCGGGACTCCGAGCCGGTCGGCTACGTCCGCTGCCCTGAGCGGCGCGCCGGTCAGATCGTAGGTGTGCCCGCTGTGTTGGGCCGGATCCGCTGCGATGACTGCCGCGGCTTCGGCGAGGTCCGCACGGGCGACCGCGGCCAGGGCGCCGTCGCCGAATGCGGACTCCACCCCGTCGTCGGCCCACATCAGCAGACCGCCGAAGAGTTCGGCATACAGACCGTTGCGGAGGATCGTCCACGGCAGGCCGCAAGCGCGCACGAGCCGTTCGGTCGCACGGTGCGCCAGTGCGAAGCCGAGGTGGTCGCCGGCACCGGTCAGGCTCGTGTAGATGACATGCCGGACGCCGTCTCGGGAGGCAGCGTCCAAGACGGCCGCATGCCGCCTGATGACCTGGTCGTCCTCGGCATAGCCGGCGGAGATCAGCACCAGGGTCGATACACGGGCGAGGTCAATGCCGGAGTGGTCGTCGAAATCGAGCCGTCGCATCCCGTCACTCGGGGTGCGGCTGCCTCCTGTCGCGATCGCACCGCGGGCATGCAGCGCCGCCAGAGTGGCCGAGCCGAGGTTCCCGTTCGCTCCGGTCACCAAGATCATGTCAGTCACAGTCTTCCGTTGTGGTTCTCTTCGGTAACTAGGCTTGATCCTGATCCGCCCACGTACCGGCCACAAGGAGGCAGTTCTATGTCACCCGCGCACACAGAGGTAACCGCCGAGCCCGCCGACCTCGATCCCTGCGGACACGAAGATCACCCGGACTGCGGGATCCGCGATGTCCTGGACCGCATCGGCGACAAGTGGTCGGTACTCGTGATCGTCGAACTCGCCAGCGGACCGCGCCGCTTCCGGGAACTGCAACGCGCAATCGACGGCATCTCCCAGCGCATGCTCACCCTCACCGTGCGCAGGCTGGAACGCGACGGACTCGTCCTCCGCACCGTGTACCCGACCGTCCCGGCCCAGGTCGACTACCGCCTGACTGAGACCGGGGCCGGCCTGACTCACCTGGTCAAAGCACTCGCCGACTGGTCTCTCACCCATCGGGCCGTCATTGCTGAGGCACGGCACCAGTACGACCAGACCCACCCCGACCACGACATCCGGTAACGGCGACGGCCGTTGCCTCACACCGAGGGCGTTGCCAGCGACGCCTGTAAACAACGTCATGGCCCGCAACAGCTAGGTGGCGTGGTGGCGGCCTTTCGCATGTGTGGTCGCACGCCCCTGTGGTGACGCCCCCGCCGGGCGCGCATCATCACCGGTGAACGTGTGCCGCCACGTGCACTGACGGCGTGGGAGGGGATCCCTTCCGTTCTCCGCTCTCGTCCCGGCCGATCGCGGTGTGGACCTCGCCGGCGGAGTGCCGCCACGCCTTCCACGCCGCGTCGTACTCGGCGTGCTGTTCCTCGCTCCAGCCGCCCTCCACTTCTTCATCAAATCGTCGGAGATGTCTGCCACGCCGAGGATCTTGAGCAGTCTTGCGACGGTCCGACCTACCGCTCGCTTTACAGACCCACCATCGATGCCAGGTCACTACTTCAGCGGCAGCGTGATGCCGTCCGGCGCCGGCACCATGCACACGCACTTGGATCGGCGAGTGTGAGGCCGGTGCCGGCGGCCGTCGCGGGTATCGGCGGGCAGATTCGCGACCAGCTCCGCAAGCGCGTCCGCCGTGAGATGGGCTGATTCCTCGGTGCGAGGCCGACGGCCCCGGGAAGGGTGGCCACGGGTCGCCGTCCGGCGCTGAATCGCCGGCCCTGGCTGCGCTGTCGTATCCGTTCTGGATGTGGGCCTGCCGGGGGCGGTGCACTGTGTGCGGATCAGCGGGCGATCGAGATCGCGAAGGGTGCGAATCCGCTGGACCGAATCACGTGCGGTACGAACAGGATCGCGGCCTCCGTGGCGCGGGCGGTCTGGATCCCGCCGAGATCAGTGATCCACTCCTTGCGCCAGCCGAGGTCGATGAGCAGTTCACGGACGGTCTGCTTGGCCTGCGGATCCTCGCCGGAGAGGAAGACATCGGGCGCCTCGGCGAGCGTGGCCGGCGCGGTCATCACCGGGAAGAGCATGGTGTTGAGTGTCTTGACGACGCGCGTTTCGGGGAGCGCTTCCTGGAGTTGCTCGGCGAGGCTCGAGCCGGGGTAGATCAGGTCGGCGGGCAGTCCGTCCGGTCCGTCGACGGTGGCGTTGGAGACGTCGACGAGAATCTTGTCGCGCAGTTCCTCGCGCAGGGCAACGAGCCGCTCCAGCGAGCCGGCGCCCGGGGTGGCGTTGATGACGATCCGGGCCGTCCGGGCAGCGCCGGCGGCGGCGCCCGGCGCGCGGTCCGCCACGGTCACCTCATGCCCCGCCCGGATGAGGGCTGTGGCCAGGTTGCCGCCGACGCGGCCGTTTCCGAGTACTGCGATCGTGGTCATGATGATCTGGTCCTTCCGTGCGTGCAGGTTGTGGTGCGCGGTCAGCGTGAGAGCGTGGCGACGGCCTCGGCGTGGACGCCGGGCGCGGCGGCCAGGAAGCTCTCGCTCTGCGGGGTCCAGGGGCGGCCCTCGGCGTCGGAGATCTGTCCGCCGGCCTCGGTGACGAGCAGCGCCCCGGGCAGCAGGTCCGCGCGGGCGCCGGCGAACTGCCAGAAGGCGTCGATCCGGCCGGCGGCCACGTTCGTCAGGTGCAGGGTCGCGGGCACGGAGGTGCGGACGACGAGCGCGTCGAAGAGCATCGCGCTGATCGAGGAGCCGACGCGCCGCACGACCTTCTCGTCCTCGTCCGGCCGGGCCTGGCTGGTGGCCACGATGCCCAGGCCGAGGTCCGCGGTCTGGGAGACGTGCAGCGGCCGGCCGTCGTGGTGGGCGCCCGCGCCGGTGAGCGCGGTGTAGGTCTCGCCGGTCAACGGCAGGTGGACCACGGTGAGCACCGGCTGGTTGTCCCGCACGAGAGTGGCGGTCACCGCCCAATCCGGCAGGGCGTGCAGGTGGTTGACGTTGCCTTCGGCCGGATCCACGACCCACCACTCGCCGGACGGCAGCGCCCCGCCGTCCAGCTCGTCCTCCACCCAGCCCGCGTCCGGGCGCAGACGCGTGAGGCGGGGGCGCAGGATGTCGAGGGCCGTGTCGTCGTTGGCGGCGAGCGCGCGCATCAGCTCCTCGCGGGTCTGGTAGCGGACCACCTCGCCGAAGCGCTCGCGCAGCGCCGAACCAGCCGCTCGTACGGCGATCGCGGTCTGGCCGAGCAGGTCGGCGTCGGAGGCGGCGACGTCAGTGGTCTGAAGCGTTTCGGACATGTCGGTACTCCCGTGTGAGGAAGGGGTGTTGAGGCCGGTCGGATCGAGCTGTGCGTTCCGTCTTGCGCTCTGCTCTCGAAGGTATAGAGCCCCGTCATTAACTTCAAATGCATGTTAAGCACGGCTAGGATTACTCACATGCAATTGGATTTGAACCTGCTCACCGCGCTCGACGCGCTCCTTGAGGAGGGGAGTGTGGCCGGGGCCGCCGCGCGCCTGCACGTCACCGCCCCCGCGATGAGCCGGAGTCTGGGCCGAATCCGGCGCACCACCGGAGATCAGATCCTGGTGCGCACCGGCCGCACGATGACCCCGACGCCGTATGCGATCGCCGTCCGGGAACAGGTGCACGAGCTGCTGCACCAGGTCCACGGGGTGCTGGCACCGAGCCGTGAACTCGATCTGGCAACGCTGGAGCGCACGTTCACACTCCGCTGGCACGATTCCCTGGTCGCCTTGAGCGGCCCCGCACTGCTCGCGGCTGTCCGCGAACAGGCCCCGGGCGTGCGCTTGCGCTTCGTCGCGGAATCGAGCATCGACACCCCCGAGTTGCGGCGCGGCGAGGTCGACCTGGAGGCGAACGCCAACCGCCCGAGCGCACCGGACATCCGTGCCGAGAACGTGGGCGAGACTCGCCTCGTCATCGTCGTGAGGCAGGGGCACCCCCTCACCCGCGTCAGGACCGTCACCGCAAAGCGGTACGCCGCCGCTGAGCACGTGACCGTCTCGCGACGTGGAAACCTCAGCAATGCCCTCGACGACGCCCTCGCGCGGCTCGGCCTCACCCGCCGCGTGGTGGCGACCGCGCCCACGGAAGCGGCCGCGTTGGAGTTCGCGCGCGGCTCCGATCTCCTGATCAGCGTCCCCGAAGCCACCACGCGGTCCGCGGTCGCCGACCTCGGCCTGGTCGCGCTCCCCCTCCCGCTCGAACTGCCGTCGGCACCGATATACCTGTCGTGGCATCAGCGCTACGACACCGACCACGCCCACGCCTGGCTGCGCGGGCTGGCGCGAACCGTGCTGGACATGTGCGGAGCGTCGTAGTCGGCGCCGTCCGGCCGCTTCACCCATACGTCCACGTGACCACCACGGCGACCTGCTTGAACGTCAGCAGCGGCTTGCCGTGCGGGTGCCGGCCGTGGGGGCGGCCAGACCGACGCCTGCGGCTCAGGATCGCGGATCTGCGGGAGGGCGTCGGCGTGGCCCTCGGAGATCTGGGCGAGCCTGGCCCTGGTGCTAGGCACTGTCCGGCGGATCATGTGGCCGTGATGGCACCAAGTTAGTTGTTGCGGGCCGGACTGCGCCCGGTTGCGAGGCGTTTCTGCCCCTCGGGCATGGGGAGGACTGCCAGTGCGGTGTCTGCAATGTTCCGTAGCGTCTCCGGGTCCAGGCCGGCCTTGCCTACCGCCTCGATACCGCGGACCACCGTCAACAGAAGTGCCGCCAACCGCTCCGGATCCGCAGCGCTATCGATGTCGCCGTGGCGCTGAGCGGCGCTGATCTCCGTCCGCAGCAGGGTCAGCAGCGCCGTCATGGTCTCGGCCGACCGTCCGGCGACCGTCGGATCGTGCTGGGCCAGTTCCGCCGCGCCCTTGGCCAACAGGCACCCGCGGCGCTCGGTGTCGGAGGCGGTGTTCTCCGCCATTAGGCGCACGTATCCCGACAGCCGGGCCAAGGCCTCTGCGTCCGGGCCACCTGCCAGCCGCCCTTCGGCCACCTCAACGACTGCGGTGCACCAGTCGCCAAACACGCGGTGGAACAGCTTGCCCTTGTCGCCGAATGCGCCGTACAGGCTGCCCTTGCCCAGGCCGGTCGCCTGGGCGATGTCGTCCATCCGGGTTCCTGCATAGCCGGTCGCCCAGAACTGTTCCCGGGCCCGCTCCAGGACTTGGCGTTCGTCGAATGCGCGTGGTCTCGGCATGGTCTCAGCCTATCCATTCTTGACTCGACCGTCCATTACTGTCTACGTTGTGGACGATCCATTCCACAACTGAAGGGGTTCGACATGCCAGGCGTGCTGCAGGAGAAGGTGGCCGTGATCACCGGAGGCACCAGCGGGATCGGGCTGGCCATCGCCCACCGCTTCGTCCGGGAGGGCGCACGGGTCTTCGTGACCGGCCGGGACATCGACCGCCTCGAAGCGGCAGTCAAGGAGATTGGCCCTGCGGCCACCGGCGTACGATCCGACGTCTCGGTCCTGGCCGACCTGGACGCGCTCTACGCGCGAGTCCGCGAGGAGGCCGGACGCATCGACGTGCTGGTGGCCAACGCGGGAATCGTCGCGGACGCCGCGCTCGGCGCCCACACCGAGGCGAACGTCGACCTGACACTCGCCGTCAACGTCAAGGGCCCACTATTCACCGTCCAGAAGGCGCTTCCGCTGCTGGCGGAGAACGCCTCCATCCTGGTCATCGGCTCAAGCAACAGCGTGCGCCCCAATGAGCACCTCGAGGTCTACAGCGCCTCGAAGGCAGCGTTGAGCAACCTCGTGCACAACTGGGCCCGGCAATCGCGAGAGCGTCGATTCCGGGTCAACGTGCTCAGCCCGGGACCCACGCGGACCCCTGCCCTGCTGCGCGCCGCGGGGCCGGACGTCAACCGGTTCGCCGAGGCCGTCGTGCCACTGGGGCGGCTGGCTGACGCCGAGGAAATCGCCGAGGCCGCCCTCTTCCTGGCTTCGGACGCCTCGTCGTTCGTCACCGGCGCCGAACTCTTCGCCGACGGCGGCTACACCCGGGCCTGAACGACGGCCGGTGGTGCGCATCCGGTTCCCTCGAAGCGATGGGGCGCACTCCCGGCCGCGCGTGTGCGTCGTACGAGGCCCAGTGCGCGCGAAGCAACGAGATCGTGGCCGCGGCCTCTTTGGATGACGTCGGCCGCCACCCCGACTGCCGGTCCGGCAACGCCGGCCTCCGCTGGGTGCTCATCCACCTCGTCGAGGAGACCGGACGGCACGCGGGGCACGCGGACATCGTGAGGGAGCTGCTTGACGGGGCGAAGGGGTACTACTAGGTCTCTCCGGTGGGTCACGACCGGAGCCAAAGTCGGATCGAGGCAACGGTGACGGTGCCGTAGAAGACGTAGGCGCGTTTGTCGAACCTCGTCGCCACAGCCAGGAAGCTCTTGAGGGCATTGATCGTCCGCTCCACCTCGTTCCTACGTTTGTAGATCGCCCTGTCGAAGCCAGCGGGCCGACCGCCCTTGCTGCCTTTGTGCTGTCGGTTGGCCCGCTGGTTCTTCGGTTCGGGGATTGTGTGCTTGATCTGGCGTCGCCGCAGGTAGCGGCGGTTGCGGCGGGATGAGTAAGCCTTGTCTCCGCCGAGGTGGCCAGGCCGAGTCCGCGGTCGCCCGCCATCCCGGCGGGCGACACGGACACGCTCCATGACCGGGATGAGCTGCGGAGCGTCGCCCCACTGCCCCGGGGTGATCAGCAAGGCGAGTGGGCGGCGTCCGCCCTCACCGGCAAGGTGGATCTTGCAGGTCAGGCCGCCCCGTGAGCGTCCCAGGCCCTCATCGGGGCGGTGCTGCAGGGGCGTGTGTCTTTTCCCGGAAGTCGCCTTCCGCGTCAGCATCGGCGAGGACAGCCGCGAAGAGCTTGTCCCATGTGCCATCTGCTGACCAGCGCCTATGCCGCTCGTACACGGTCTTCCACCGACCGAAACGCGCAGGCAGATCCCGCCACGGTACCCCGGTGCGCTGCCGGAACAGAATCCCGTTGATCACCCTGCGATGGCTCTCCCAACGGCCCCCGCGCTGACCGGACTTCGGTAGGTGCGGGTTCAGCCTGGCCCATTCTTCATTTGTGAGATCTCCGCGCCCCATGAGCATGCCAACGAACGAAGGCTGCGGCAGTCACAAGATCCGCCGGACACGGCCTAGACCCAATGCCGTTGCGTTACGGGCTTGCGGGTTGGGGTCTTGTGATGAGGACGGCTTGAGGTCCGGTGCGGGTTGGCTGCGGCCAGGAACGGTGTTCAGGTCGTTTGAGGTGGTAGTTGGACATCTTGCGTTTCACCACGCGGGGCTGGCTGCGGAGGCGTCTGATGGGCAGGAGCCGTTCCATGAGGTCCTGTTCGAGCATCACCAGCGCTCTGACCAGGAGGTCAGGGGGAAAAGCTGCCCGGTGTGACGGTCACGCTGCGCCGGGCAGAGCGCAGAGTCTCGGTGAAGGAAATCCGGTCAGGGTCCAGACCGCGAGTGGCTGCCGTTCTCAGCATGAGTTCACGCAGAGCGTGGTGGACCAGAAGATGTGCCCAGATCTGCTGGTGAACACCGTCGGGTGTTTTACTGCTGAGCACGACGCGTGCGCCGCGCTGGTGGGTCTTGATCTCGGCGAAGACGGACTCGATCTCCCAACGCTCACGGTAGAGCGCGGCCAGTTGCCGCGCCGGATACCGTCGGGCATCCAGCAGGGTCGTGACCAGGCGATAGCCGCCGGTCTCACCCTCAGCGGTCCGGCCTTCGAGCCCCCAGGACGAACTGCCAAGCACAGTACGCCTACAGCAAAGGCAACGGCATTGGGCCTAGACCTCCTGGTTTTCCGGTCGATGTGGCGCCTCAGTCCTTCCTCGAGCTGATGGTTCATCCGTCGATGAACTGGTGCTGAAGCACGCCGCATCCGGCATGGTGCAGATCACGGTCATCGGGGCGCTGCGGGGGACCGACCCTGCGTTACCAGTGCAGCAGTGGGAGGTGGCCCAGATGAACGGACATGACATCTGGGGCGCGGTCGGCGACGGTGATCTTGGAGATCTTTCTGGGGACGGTTCCACGGGGCGACGGTGTTGGCCTTCACCTGCGGTCGAAGTCTTCGGTAAGCGCGCACGGCAACCGTCGCGGACGTGGCCGCCGAGGACGTGTGCTGAAGGAGGGTCCGGCTATGGCAAGCCTGTCACCTCGGGCACGTTATAGCCCCCGACCTTCAGCCCGGGTCGCGCCGCGTGAGCGTGGTCAGGCCAGGTCACGGTGACCGTGCGGGACTCGCCGGGCAGCAGCCACAGGTAGTTGTCGCCGTACTCGGCGGGCAGGACCCGGTGCCCGGAACTCGTGTCTACCAGGGACAGACGTACCATGGCCGCCACCGACGAACCTCGGTTGGTCACCTTGGCCGTCAGTTCGTGCCGCCCAGCTGACCCGCCCTGCGAGCCAGTCACGTCCACCGAGACTCTGCTCTGCCGCGCCCTATTCAGCGCCTGCATTGCCTCCGGAGTCTTGTACCGCCAGTACGTATTCTCCGCCAGAGTCTTGCCGTGATAGTCCGTGAGCCGCAGCCGCAGCAGATACAGGCCGGGCAGGGTGGCATCAGGGTCGGCGGTGAACGCCTTCGCCGTCGCGGAGGCCGCGAGGTCCACGGTCGCCTTCTGCTCGCCTGCAACCTGGCGGCCGTCAAGGTCGTACCAGCGGGCCGTCACGGTAGCCCCGTGGATCGCGTGCCGGGTGTGGTTGACGGCGATGACCTGCCCGTCGACCGGGCTCGCCTGCACATGCACAGGCTCACCGGCCTTGCGGGCGCCGTAGTAGGCGCCGTTGACATCGAAGTCGTAGTCGTACGTTTGCCACACTGTGCTGTACCAGGCCGGGTGGGACATCCACAGCAGCAGGCCGCTCGCGTCGTCCCACAGGTGGGCGTTCCAGGCCTCGAACATGGCGCGGTGGTTCTCGTAGTTGAGGAACTGGGCCTTGCGGCAGAAGTCGTCGAGGTCCTTGGCCGTGCCGAGCCGGCTCTCGATGGCCGCGCGGTAGTTCTGCGGGGCCTGGTTCCCCTTGGTGCTCCAGTCGTGGTAGTACCAGACGCCGCCGACCGGCCACTCGGGCTCGCCGCCGACCAGGCGCCGCATGGTCTCGGCTGTGGAGACCACCGGCATGCCGATCTCGGTGTGGAAGCCGTAGTTCTTGCTGCCATACGTCGTGGCGGAGAAGTACTTCTCCGACTCCACCCAGCCGTAAGGGCCGCCACCGGTGACGATGCCGTCCGCCGAGTTGTTCTGGTACAGCACGCCGGGCGCCGCGGAATGGACCGCATCGCGCATGCCGTCGTCGATCGCGGCGGGCGGGTTGCCCTCGTTGGCGCCGCACCAGACGACGACGCTCGGGTGGATGCGGTAGCGGAGCACGACGTCCCGTGCGGTGCTGTTGAAGGCGTCGTGGTCCGGCGGGTCCATCGCCCAGGCGTTGGGGAAGTCGTTCCACACCAGCAGCCCGTGCTCGTCGCAACTGGCGTAGAACTCCTCGCGGTTGGAGCTGCCCACCCAGTTGCGGATCATGGTGAAGTTCATGTCCCGGTGCATCCGCACCGCGGTGTCCATGCGCGGGGCAGGCATGCGGCGCAGCAACTCGTCCCAGCCCCAGTTGCCGCCGCGGCAGAAGACCCGCACACCATTGACGCTGATCTTCAGCGGTGCGATGGAGTTGTCGACCGATTTGACGTCCTTCCATTCGGTGCCGTTGTCAGAGACCTGGATGGTGTATGTCCGGGCGTAGGCCTGCTCCCAGGTGATCGCCACGCGGTCGAACCGCTCGGGTGCGCCGAGGTCGAACTGGATCCAGCTGTCGTCCTCGTAGACCGAGGTCCAACGTGTGTTGACGTTTCCGTCCACCGCGTTACCGGCAACCGTCCCCTCGCCCTCGGTGGAGGCGGCGGCGGGCTTACGAAGGGCCAGGTTGGTGCCCGGCCTCGTGCTGTCCACGACGGCCAGGTCCCACATCGAAAAGCCCCAGCCGGTGGCGCGGGTCCGGCAGAACACGCGCATGTAGCGCGCGGTGACCGCGTCGAACTCGACGTTCTGCATACTCGCCGAGCCTGAGGTGTTGAACGGCAGCGGCGCGGCGGCGTTGTCCATGTCAAGCACGTCGGTCCAGGCGGAGCCGTCGTTGGAGACCTGAATGGTGTACGTCTTGGCGTACGCCTGCTCCCAGTTGATGGCGATCCGGTCGAAGGAGACGGGGGAGCCGAGGTCGACCTGGACCCACTGCTCATCGTCGAAGGATGACGACCAGCGGGTGTCGCCGTTGCCGTCGGTGACGTTGCTTGCCGGGTGCGAGGGACCGTCGGAGGATGACGCTGTCGCCCTCTTGCCGAGGGCCAGGTCGTCGGCCGGAGTTGAGCTGTTGAGGACCGCCAAACTCCACATCGATGAGCCCCACTGGGTGGCGCGGGTGTGGCACAGGATGCGGACGTACCGTGCCTTCTGGCGGGCGAAGTCCACGGTCTGGGTGAAGATGTCGCTGCTCCACCGGAACGTCATCGGTACCGCGCCGTACTCGTAGCCGAACTGGCGTATGCCGAAGCGGGTGGTGCGGCGGTCGCTCTCCCGGCCGTCCACGGAAGCGGTCAGCGTGAGGTTGTGCAGGTTCGGCTCGCCGTAGCCGTTGGGCCACCACAGCTCGGGGTCGCGCAGGTGCAGTTGCGGGAAGTCAGTGGGGGCGAAGGTGACGTCCATGCTCTTGCCGCCGGGCACCGTCACGGCCTGGGTGACATTGACGCGGTCGAACGCGGCGGTGACGGTGACGCGCTTGTCGGCACTGCCGGCGTTGCGGACCGGCACCACGACGGTCAGCTCCGCCGTACCGGTGTCGGGCAGGTTGGGCAGCAGCGTGTCGACGCGCGGGTCGCCGATGACGGCGGCGCCGGTGGAGCGCAGCCGGACATGGTTCCAGATGCCGGCCGCGCGGTCGCGCACCGCTGGCATCCAGTCCCAGCCCGAGGAGGCAAGGTAGGTGGGGGAGTTGCGGTTCATCATGTTGGCGCCCGCGTCTACGAACGCGAGGCCGGCTGGACCCTTGTCGGTGGGGCTGCCGGGGAACGGAATCGGGGTGATCTTTACCGCAAGCGCCTGGCCGTCGGAGGACAGCAGTTTCGTGACGTCGTAGGAGGCGCGGGAGAACGGGTTGGTGAAGGCGCCGATCTTGGTGCTGTTGAACCAGACCTCGGCCGTGTGGTTGACGCCGTCGAACTCCAACCAGATGTGCCGTCCCGAGCCGGTCTGCAGGCCCTTGGGCAGGGCGAACTCGCGCCGGTACCACCAGGAGTGCCGGGACAGGGCTTCGGGCGCATGCAGGTTGTTGAACCCGGCCACCGGGTCGGGCAGATGGCCCTGGTCCACCAGTGAGGTCAGCACGGTGCCGGGGACGGTGGCCGGAAGCCAGCGGCTCGTGTCGTGGTTAGTGCGGGACAGGTCGGCACCGTCGGCGCCGGCCCAGTCGTCCATGGTCAGGTCCCAGCCGGACTCCAGCGGGACGGTGCCGTCGGCAGCCGTAGTCAGTGGCTCGGAGTGTCGCTCGCCTACGCCCCAGTCGGTCCAGCCGGTGACCTCCGGGCGGCGGGTGCGGCAGGTGCCGTAGACCTGGAGGCCGTTGAGGCCGAGCGGGTTGGTGTTGGAGCGCTTGGTGACCGTCATGCGCACCCAGCGCACGGTGACCGGCTTGGGCAGCGGGATTTCCATCTCGCCGCCCGTGCCGGAATCGGTGCGGTACACCGCCGTCCAGGACTTGTTGTCACGGGAGGTCTCGATGACGAAGTCCACGGCGCAACTGGACAGGATCTCCTGCCCGGTGGTGTTGTCGCGAGGACTGCCGGTGGGGGATTCCTTGAACGGCGGATCGTCCGCGGTGGCCTCGAACACCAGCCGCACGGTGGAGACTTCGCACAGTGCCTGGAGGTCCACCTTGATCCACTGGGGGTCGCCGTCCGCAGCTCGCCAGCCGCTGCCTCGGACCCCGCGCACCGCGAGGTCGTCCACGGCGAACTCGGCGGGTGTCGGGGCGTAGTCGGTTGAGGAGACCGAAATCGGTCGGTACGCGGCGAGTTCGGCCGGAGAAGTGCTCCGGTCGGGGTGTCCGGTTCCGGCCGTGGCTGCGGAGGCGAAGGGGCCCGTGCCGAGACCGAACCCGGCCAGCAGGGTGGACCCCGCCGACAGCACGGTACGCCGGGAGGGTGCGGAGGACTGATCCGACATGGGCAAGGCTCCGATCAGGGAAGACCATGGAACGGCGAGGCCGGTCGACCGGGATGGATGACAACGTTGCCACTGCGCTGGCAACGTTGCGGAACACTGCCGCCGCCCGACCGGACTGTCAAGATGTCGGGCGTGCTTCGGCAGTGTTTCTCTTAAATTAGGAATAAATATTGACAGGGTTTCGGCCGGGCGTCACAGTCGTCGCCGTGACGCCGCAGCCCCCTGCTTCAAGCGCGGCCCGCGTCACGCATCCCGCTTCCCACCCTCTGGGAGAGGCACGTGACTTCACGCCCGCCCGTACACGATTACCGACACGTCCGGTTCGCCCGGGCTACGCTCGCCGCGGCGATCGCGGTGGCTTTGGCCGCCACTGTGACCCCGTCCGCACATGCCGCCGCGGCGGTAGACCAGGGTGCGCCCGACTACTACGACAGCGGTCTCGCACCCAGGCCCTACATGGGCTGGAACACCTATTACGGGCTCGGTGCGCCCACCGAGAAGGAGGTGCGCGCCGTCGCCGACAAGCTGGTCGGCAGCGGTCTGCGCGATGCCGGCTACGACATCGTCTGGCTGGACGGCGGCTGGCAGGCCGACAATCCGCGCGACGACCAAGGCCGTCTGGTGGCGAACCCTGAGCGGTTCCCTTCCGGCATCCCGTCCTTGGTGAATTACCTGCACAAGCGGGGCCTACGGGCCGGTATCTACACCGACGCCGGCACCTACGACGGCGGCAAGAGCTGCGGACTCGGCAGCCGGGGCTACTACGAGCAGGACGCCAAGCAGTTCGCCGGGTGGAAGGTCGACGCGATCAAGGTCGACTTCCTGTGCGGGATCGGCGCAAAGCTCGATCCGGGGCCCGCGTTCAAGGAGTTCAGTGACGCGGTCACCAAGTCCGGGCGCAGGATGCTGCTGAACCTGTGCAACCCGCTGACCGACGACTGGGGCCTGCCGCACACCCCCGAGCAGGACGCGCACAACACCTATGTCTACGGCCCGACGATCGTCGACTCCTGGCGCACCGGCACCGACATCGCCTGGGGCACCCCGAGCCCCGGCCAGTGGCCCAACATCCTGCGCAACATGGACGCCAACGCCTGGCACCCCGAGGCGCAGGGCCCCGGCCACTACAACGACCCCGACTACCTGATTCCGACCCGTCGCATGTCGGACGGGAACCTGGAGCTGACCGAGGAGGAGTCGACCAGCCAGCTTGTCATGTGGGCGGAGATGGGCTCCCCGCTGATCCTCGGCTCCGACCCGCGCACGCTGTCGCCGTCGATGCTGGCCACCCTGCGCAACCCGGAGATCATCGGTGTGGACCAGGACCGCCTCGGCGTCCAGGGCGTTCGCGTGGCAACGGACTCGACCGGCGACGTCTACAGCAAGGTTCTTTCCGGGCACGGCCGTCGCGCGGTCGTCCTGCTGAACCGCTCCGACCAGGCCGCCGAGCGCACCGTCAAATTCTCCGACGCCGCCCTCGGCGGCCGGGTCAAGGTCCGCGATCTGCGCGCCCGCGCCGACCAGGGCACGCACACGGGGTCGTACACCGTCACAGTCCCCGCGCACGGCACGGCCTTCCTTCAGCTCACCGGCGAAGACGCGCTGCCCGGTACGAAGCTCGGCCTGCCCGCCACCGCAAGCCCGGCGGCCGTCCGCACCGGCTCGGCCCTGAGCGCCTTCGTGCGTGGCCCGGGTGGCACCCTGTTCCAGCAGATCTCCGACGGTACGGGGAGCCGCGGCCGCAATCTGGGCGGCCCGGTCAGCGGCGGTATCCTCGGCCAGCCCGCTGCCTACGCCTCGGCCGGTGGCCGGATCGACGTCTTCGTCCGCGGTGCCGACTCCCGCGTCTACCGGCGCGCCTTCACCGGCGGTCGCTGGGGCGGCTGGCAGAGCCTGGGCGGCAAGGTGGCCGACGCCCCGAGCGTCGCCTTCAACGACCCCGCGCACTGGACGCTGTTCGCCACGGACGCGGACGGCCGGATCGTTCAGCGCGGCGCCACCACCGGCTGGACCTCGCTTGGTGCGCCTGGCAGCCACCCGGCGTACGGCAGGCCCTCCGCGGCCGTCGATTCAGAGGGTCGCGTCCACGTCGCCGTGCGCTCCGCCGCCGACGACATCTGGACCCGCAGCCGCGCCGCGAACGGCGAGTGGTCCGACTGGGCCTCCGTCGGCGGCACGGTCAGTGGCAGCCCGACCCTCGTCACCTCCGGCGACAGCGTGCTGCTCTACGTCCGCGCCGGCGACTACACGCTCTGGCAGCAGCGGTACAGCTCCGGTTCCTGGCAGGGCTGGGGCAAGCACGAGGAGTTCCCGAGCGCTGCCTTCGACGGCGCGCTCGGTGTCGCCGCGGGCCCGGATGGAACGGTGGACGCGGTCTACCGCGGCCTCGACGGCATCGTCCATCGCATCCAGTTCAAATAAATTATGAATTAATCTTGACGTGGTGCGAGCACCACGCGAATCTTGATTCGCCGCGACGGGGGCACCAAGGCCCCCGGCCGTACCGCCCCGTTGCGTGAATCCACAGGGAGCCCTTCATGACGAACCTTCAGACGAGCCGCCGGCGTTTCCTCGCCGGACTCGGTGCCACCGGTACGGCGGCTCTGCTCAGCGGCTGTGTCACCTCCACCTCCAACACCAAGTCTTCCTCGAAGGGCGCGGTGACGCTCCAGTCGAACCTCTCGGCGCCGCAGGCCAAGGCCGCCATGGAGGATCTGGCCGCCGCCTACGCCAAGAAGGGGTCCGAGCACGTCAGCCTCAACACGGTTGCGGCCGAGACCTTCCGCACCCAGCTGCCGATGTACCTCACTTCGGCCAACCCGCCGGACGTGTACACCTGGTACCCCGGCTCGGTCGCTGACGCGTATGCCAAGAAGAACCTGTTGCTCGACCTCGACGACGTCTGGGCCTCCTCGCCCGACCTCAAGCGCTACTCCAAGGCGCTCAACTCGCTGTGTACCGCCAGCTCCGGCAAGAAGGTGTTCGTGCCCTCCACTTACTACTGGTGGGGCATGTTCTACCGGAAGTCCCACTTCGCCAAGTGGGGCGTGAGCGAGCCCAAGAGCTGGGACGACTTCCTCGGCCTGTGCGACAAGCTTAAGAGCAAGGGCATCGCGCCGATCGGGCTCGGTGCAGGCGGCAACACCCCCTGGGTGGCGTCGGCCTGGTTCGACTACCTCGACATCCGGATCAACGGCGCGCAGTACCACCGTGAACTCCTCGCCGGGAAGCACCGGTTCGACGACCCCGAGGTGCGCAAGGTCTTTGACCGCTGGCAGGAGGTGCTGCCCTACTTCGACCCCAACGGCACCGCTATCGCCTTCCAGGACGCCACGACGGCCCTGCTCAACGGCCACACCGGCATGATGCTCATCGGCACCTTCTTCGCCGACGCGGCACCCAAGAGCGCCCTGGACGACATCGACTTCTTCCGCTTCCCGATCATCGACGCGAAGGTCCCGCTCGCCGAAGAGGCCCCCGTCGACGGCTACTTCGCCAGCGCCCGCACCGGCCGCACCAAGCCGGTCGGCGACCTGATGGCCTACCTGGCCACCGCGGAGGCCCAGGAGATCTACATCAAGGGCTCCTCCGGAACCGTCCTGCCCTGCAACCCCGACGCCAAGGACGCTGGCACCGCGCTGGTGAAGAAGGGCCGCGAGCACGTCGACTCGGCCGCGGAGATCACTCAGTTCTTCAACCGCGACTCCAGCGACGCCCTCCAGCCCACCGCCGACACAGCGCTCACCAAGTTCATAGCCAAGCCCAAGTCGATCGGTTCCATTCTCACCGACTGGCAGCGCGACGCCCAGAAGATCTGGAGTGCCTGAGGTGGCAGTGCTCACCACCACGCGCAAGACCCCGGTCGTCACGCCCAGCGGCGGGCGCGGCCGGGGGCCTGCCCGCCGCACCCCGCCGCTCGTCCTCGCGTTCGTCCTCATACCGCTGCTCGCCGAGTGCGTGTGGGTCTTCTGGCCCGCCCTGCAGGGGTTCTACCTGGCCCTCACCAAGTGGGACGGTGTCTCGGCGCCCCAGTTCATCGGCCTCGGCAACTTCCGGGAGATGGTGCACGACGAGGTCTTCCGGACCGCCGCCATCGACACCGTCCTGTGGCTGGTGCTCTTCGGCGGACTCTCGGCGATCCTCGGCCTTGCCGCCGCCCTGCTGCTCCAGCAGGAGCGCCGCGGCGTCGGCTTCTACCGGGCCGCGCTGTTCCTGCCCGTCGTCTTCTCGCTGGTCGCCACCGCCCTGGTCTGGCAGGCGATCTACCAGCCCGACGGAGTGCTCAATCAGGTCCTTCAGGGACTCGGTCTCGGCAGCCTCCGGCACGCCTGGCTCGCCGACCAGGACACCGCCCTGTACGCGGTGATCGTGCCTGCCCTGTGGCGGCAGATCGGCTACGTCATGGTCCTGTATCTGGCCGGCCTCAAGGGCATCGACCCGGCGCTCTACGAGGCCGCCAAGGTCGACGGCGCGAGCGCCTGGCAGCGCTTCCGCCACGTCACGCTGCCCCAACTGCGCAGCGTCAACGCGGTCGTTGTGTCCGTCATCATCATCGATTCGCTGCGCTCCTTCGACGTCGTGTGGTCCCTGACCCGCGGCGGCCCCTACCACTCGTCCGAGCTGCTGAGCACCTACATGTACTCGACGGCCTTCCAGTCCCTGCGCCTTGGCTACGGCTCCGCCCTCGCCGTGGTCATCTTCGTGCTGGCCTTCGGCGTCATCGCCTCCTACCTCGTCCGCGCGTTCCGGGAGGCCGACTGATGTCCGCCAATTCGACCGCGCTGAAGCGTAGGCGAGCCGTCACCGCCGGATTCCACCTCAGCGCCGGACTGTTGTCCGTGATCTGGCTGCTGCCTATCCTCCTGGTCCTGGTGACCAGCCTGCGCTCCTTCGAGGACATCGCCGGCAACGGGCTCGGCAGCATCCCCCACTCCTTCACCCTCGTCAACTTCCGCCAGGCCTGGGTCGACGGCGGTCAACAACGAGCCCTCATCAACAGCCTGCTCGTCACCATTCCGTGCGTGCTCATCACCCTGGCGCTCGCTGCTATGGCCGCGTTCGCACTCAGCCGCTACGAGATGCCACTGCGCCGTACCCTGTTGCTGCTCATGCTCGGCGGCAACCTGCTCCCCCCGCAGATCCTGCTCATCCCGGTGTCCAAGCTCAGCGAGATGATGGGCGTGTACGACACCCTGCCCGCGCTGATCGGCGTGCAGATCGGTTTCGGCGTCGGCTTCTACGTCTTCGTCCTGCACGGCTTCATGCGGTCGATCCCGCCGGAGATCCAGCAGGCCGCGGTCGTCGACGGGGCAGGGCCCTGGCAGATCTTCTGGCGGATCATCCTCCCGCTGACCCGCCCGGCCCTGGCCGCGCTGAGCGCCCTGTCCTTCACCTGGATCTTCAACGACCTGCTCTGGGCGATCACCGTCCTGCGCAGCGACACCAAGATGCCGATCACCGCCGCCCTCATCGGACTTCAGGGGCAGTACGTGTCGATGTGGAACGTGATCGCCGCCGGCTCGGTCATCGCCGCCGCACCCACGGTCGCCGTCTTCCTGCGCTTCCAGCGGCACTTCGTCGCCGGCCTCAACCTCGGAGCGGTGAAATGACGTCCTACGAACGCTGGACCCTCCGCACGGAGCACACCAGCTACACCGTGCGCCTGTCCCCGGACGGCCCGTGGGCCGAGCTCGACGCCTGGGGCCCGCTCGGCGTCGAGGACGGCCCCTCCGCCCTGGACTGGTCGCACCGCACACACTTCATCACGCCCGCCGACGCGGCCCCCGCCGAGTATCTGCCGCAAGGCCAGCGCGCGTTCACCGGTGCCGACCTCATCGTCGGGCACTCAGGGCACGAGCGCGGCGTGTGGTGGGAATTCGCCGGTGCCGAACAGGACGAGGACGGGCTGCGACTGACGTTCACCGACCACGTCGCCGGACTGCGTACCACTCTGTGCTACGCCACCGTGCCCGGCACCGACGTCATCCTGCGTTGGACCGAGCTGACCTGCAGCGGCGACGGCGAACTGCGCCTGGAACGGTTCGACTCCGGCGCCGTCAACGTACCCGTCGCTTCCGGAGCCCGGCTCACCTACCTCACCGGACAGTGGTCGCAGGAGTTCACGCACACCCAACTCGACCTGAAGCGCGGCACGTTCACCATGGGCAGCGTCCAGGGCGTGCCCGGACACGCCTACACACCCTGGATCGCCGTCCAGGACGCGGCCCTGCCCGACGACGGCACCGCACCCACGTACGGCATCGCCCTCGAGTGGCCGGGCAACTGGCACATCACCGCCGAGGCTGAGCCCGGCGGCGCGGTCCGGGTGCGCGCCGGGCGGGTCCCGCACGAGGGCGCGGTCGTGCTGCCGGCCGGCGAGACGCTGGTGACGCCCCGCCTCGCCTGTGCGTTCAGCCCGGAAGGACTTGACGGGCTCTCCCGCGTCTGGCACCGCTACGAGCGTCATCTCGCCGGCGAGCGGCTGCACCGCCCGCGCAAGGTGCTCTACAACTCCTGGGAGGCGACCGGCTTCGACGTCGAAGGGGCCGGGCAGCTGGAGCTGGCCAAGGTGGCCGCCGACATCGGCGCCGAGTTGTTCGTCGTGGACGACGGCTGGTTCACCGGACGCGGCGACGACACCGGGGGACTGGGCGACTGGTACCCCGACCCGGCGGCGTTCCCGGACGGCTTCGACCGGTTCGTGGCGGACGTACGCGCGCTGGGCCTGGACTTCGGCCTGTGGGTCGAGCCCGAGGCGGTCAGCCCGGACAGCCGCCTGTACGCCGAGCACCCCGAGTGGGTCTACCGGATCGAGGGCCGCCCCGCCCGTCTGGTCCGCAACCAGCTCCTGCTCGACCTCGGCCGCGGCGACGTCCAGGACTTCGTCGTCGGCACGCTCGATCGGCTGCTCGGCGAATACCCCATCGAGTACCTCAAGTGGGACATGAACCGGCCGCCGACCGAGCGCGGCCGCCCCGGCGCAGGGCCCGCCGACCGCCTCGACCTCGACGCCGAGCACGTCGCCGGATACCTCCGTGTCCTGGATCACCTGCGCACCGCCCATCCCGGCGTCACCGTCGAGGGCTGCGCGGGCGGCGGAGGACGCATCGAGCACGCGACGATTGCCCGTACCGACGTCGTGTGGCCCAGCGACAACACCGCCCCGCTGGACCGGCTCTCCATCCAGTACGGCTTCCTGCACGCGCACGCCCCGCACGTCATGAGCTCCTGGGTCACCGACGCCCCCGGCGTCTTCGACCCGCGCCCCCGTTCGCTCGCCTTCCGTTTCGTGCTGGCGATGTGCGGCGCCCTCGGCGTCGGAGCCGACCTGCGCTCTTGGAACTCAAAGCAGCGCGCCGAGGCCGCCCGCTGGATCGCCCGCTACAAGGAGATCCGGGATGTCGTCCATCACGGCGAGGCCCATCTGCTCGGCACCCCCGAAGACCCGACCTGTGGCGTCCAGTACATCGACACCGGCGGTCCACGCACCGTCGTCGCCGCCTTCAGCACCGGCCGCCTCGACGGCGCGCCGCTGGTGCCCGGCCGCCCAGCTCGGCTCCGGCTACGTGGACTGGACCCGGCGGCGCGCTACCAGGACGAAGAGACCGGTACGTACTACAGCGGCGCCCACCTACTGCACTACGGCCTGCCGTTCGCCTGGAGCACCGACCATGACGCCCAGCTCGTTGTACTGGCCCGCCCGTAGCGGTGCGGCTTCCCACGTCGACCCGGCACACCCCCACCACCCGCGAAGGAGTCGGATTCCACGATGGACCAGCCCGCACGACGGCACGGCGCCCGTTTCACCGGCCGCACGGCCGTGGTCACCGGAGCGGCCTCCGGCATCGGAGCCGCGACCGCCGTACGCCTCGCCGAGGAGGGAGCCGCCGTCGTGCTCGCCGACGTCGCCGAGGAGCGGGGCGAGGCGGTGGCGGAGCGGATCGGCAAGGACGGCGGGCGGGCCCGGTTCGTGACCGCGGACGTCGCCGCCGAGGAGGACTGGGCGCGGGTCGCCGCCGCCGCGCGCGCCTTCGGGCCGGTGGACGTCCTGGTCAGCAACGCTTTCACGGTCGACGTCACACCCGCCCACGAGATGACCCTGCCGTCCTGGCAGCGGCAGCTCGACGTGAACCTGACCGGCAGCTTCCTCGGTCTGCGCGCCGTGCTGCCCGATCTGCGGACCCGGCGCGGCGCGGTGGTGCTGACCTCGTCCGTCCACGCGCACCGCGGCATCCCCGGCCACCCCGCCTACGCCGCCTCCAAGGGCGCCCTGCTCTCCCTGTGCGGCCAGCTCGCCGTCGAGTACGGGCCCGAGGTGCGCGTCAACGCCGTCGTACCGGGCCCGATCCTGACCGGGGCCTGGGACAGGGTGCCCGAGGACGAGCGTGAGCGCAGCGTCGCCGAGACCGCCGCCCGGCGGTTCGGCACGCCCGAGGAGGTGGCCGCGGCCATCGCCTTCCTCGCCGCCGACGAGGCGTCCTACATCACCGGCACGAGTCTGGTCGTGGACGGCGGCTGGAGCGTCGTGAAGGCGTCCGCATGACCAGCATGGGAACCCCGAAGTACAGGACGCAGCAGAAAGGCTGTACGACATGACGCCCTATGCCCGCCGCGGCGTGCACGGCCAGACCGTGGAAGCCCTCGCCCGCCGCATCCTGGGCGGCGAGATCCCCGAGGGGGCCACGCTCGACCTGGTGGCGCTGCAGAGCGAGCTGGACGTGAGCCTGACCGCCCTGCGCGAGTCCTTGAAGGTGCTCGCGGCCAAGGGGATGGTCGACGCCCGCCAGAAGCGCGGCACCTTCGTCCGCTCCCGGACCGACTGGAACCTGCTCGACGCCGACGTGCTGCGCTGGCAGTTCGAGGGCGGCCGGGCGGGCGAGGCCGACAGGGCGCTGCTGCGCAACCTGGCCGAGGTCCGCGCCATCATCGAGCCCGCAGCCGTCCGCCTCGCCGCCGAGCGCCGCACCGACGCCGACCTGGCCGCCCTCGACGACGCCATTGCGGCGATGGATCGCACCGAATCCGACCCCGCGCAAGCCGTCGAGGCCGACCTCGCCTTCCACCGCGCCCTGCTCACCGCCACCCACAACGAACTCCTCGAACGCATGGAGATCGTGATCGAGTCCGGTCTCGCCCACCGCGACCGCATCGTGCACAGCTCCCCGCACAGCGAGGACCCCATACCGGCCCACCGCGCCGTCCTGGACGCCGTACGCGATCAGGATCCGGCGGCCGCCGAGGCCGCCATGCGGGCCCTGCTCGACCAGGCCGGCCGCGACCTGGACCGGGTTGACACCCCTGACGATAGGAAAGGCAGCGGCGGCAAGTGAAGATTGCTCGCATTGAAACGTTCCTGGTCCCGCCGCGCTGGCTGTTCTGCCGAGTCGAGACCGATGACGGCGTGGTCGGCTGGGGCGAGCCCGTCGTCGAGGGCCGTGCCGAGGTGGTCCGGGCCGCCGTGGACGTGCTCGCCGAGTACCTCGTCGGCCAGGACCCGCTGCGCATCCAGGACCACTGGCAGGTCCTCACCAAGGGCGGCTTCTACCGGGGCGGCCCGATCCTCTCCAGCGCCGTCGCCGGGCTCGACCAGGCCCTGTGGGACATCGCCGGCAAGACCTACGGCGCCCCGGTGCACGCCCTGCTGGGCGGCCCCGTGCGCGACCGCGTCCGGGTCTACGCCTGGGTCGGCGGCGACGAACCTGCCGAGCTCGGTGAGCAGATCGCCGAACAGGTGGAGGCCGGCTTCACCGCGGTGAAGATGAACGGCGCCGGAGCCACCTCGCCGGTCTCCACCGTCGCCGAGACCGCGGCCGTCGTCGCCCGCGTGGCCGCCGCCCGTGAGGCCCTCGGCCCGGACCGTGACGTCGCCGTCGACTTCCACGGCCGTTTCAGCGCTGCGGCCTCCCGCCGAGTCCTCGCCGAACTCGCCCCGCTGCACCCGCTGTTCGTGGAGGAGCCCGTCCTGCCCGAGCAGAGCCATCTGCTGCCGGGCCTGGTCACCTCCACCTCCGTGCCGCTCGCCACCGGCGAACGCCTCTACTCCCGCTCGGAGTTCCTGCCCGTGCTGGCCGCGGGAGTCGCCGTGGCCCAGCCCGACCTCTCGCACGCGGGCGGCATCTCCGAGGTGCACCGCATCGCCTCACTCGCCGAGACCTACGGCGCCCAGCTCGCCCCGCACTGCCCGCTCGGCCCGATCGCACTGGCGGCCAGCCTCCAAGTCGCCTTCGCCACACCGAACTTCCTCATCCAGGAGCAGAGCCGCGGCATCCACTACAACAAGGGCGCGGATCTGCTCTCCTACGTCGTCGACACCGAGCCGTTCCGGTTCGTGGACGGATACGCGCCGCGCGGCGACGCCCCCGGCCTCGGCATCACCGTCGACGAGTCCGCCGTACGCGCCGCCGACCGCACCGGACACACCTGGCGCAACCCGGTGTGGCGGCACGCGGACGGCTCGTTCGCGGAGTGGTGACGGTGGGGTCGGTTGAGATCGTCACCGACGCGGTGCACGGCGGGCGTTGGACCTCGCTGAACGCCGGCGGGCGCGAGTGGCTGTGGCGGCGGGAGGGGATCGGCCGCGAGGACGTCGTGCCGGGTGACGCGTTCGTGGACGCGGGCGGCCTGGAGGAGTGCGTGCCGACCGTACGGGGCACGCCCGACCACGGTGACGCCTGGGCACGGCCGTGGACCCGCGACGGCGAAACCGAGCGAGTCGAGTGCAACGCATTCACCCTCGCTCGCACCGTCGGGACCACCACCGACGGTGTCCAGGCGGACTACACGCTCGCGGCCGACCCCGGCTACCGCTTCGTGTGGGCCGCTCATGCCCTGCTCGACCTCTCCGCCGAGGCCGAACTCCGGGCCCGCGCTGGCACACCCACCCGCGTCTTCCGGGAGGCTTCACCCCTGCTCGACGATCCCTGGCCGGACGGTGATGCCTGGGTGGAGGGCGACTGGCCCGCACCGCGCGGACTGCGCCTGGACCGGTTCGGCCCCGAAGACGGCACGGCCGTCGGCGCCGTCCTGGCGGACAGCCAGACCTGCGTCCACGACGGAGTCGACCGGCTCGCCCTCGCCGTCGAAGCCGAGGGGCAGCCGGTGTCAGTCGCCCTGTGGCGCAACCTTGGCGGCTTCCCGAAGACGGACCCTTACCGCAGCACCGGGGTCGAGCCCATGCTCGGCCGCGTCTTCGACCTCGCCGAGGCGGGCCCGGGCGACGCCGCCCAGGTGCCCGCCTCGGGCGAGGTCCACTGGCGGCTCACCATGACCGCTGGCTGCCGCTGCCCCTGACCCTCGGACTACTTCTCTGCTGAGCAGCACTGGGCGTGCTCGCTCGGTAGCACGCCACAAGTAGTGAACCGACACAAAGGAGCCCCTGTCCGTGGACCTACGAGCCGCCCTGGCCGACCGCCGTCTCCTCGCCATCGTGCGCGGAGGCGACTCGGACGCCGCGCTGCGCACCGTACTGGCGCTGGTCGAGGAGGGCATCGATCTGATCGAGGTGTCCCTCAGCGGTGCCGACGCGCTCGGCGTCATCGCACGGACCGTCGCGGAACTCGGGCCGGACCGGCCGATCGGCGCGGGTACCGTTCTGACAGCCGACGACGCGCGCGCCGCGCGGGATGCCGACGCCGCCTTCGCCGTCACCCCCGGTCTCAGCGCGGGCGCCGATGCTGCACGCGACCTCGGCCTACCGGTCCTCGCAGGCGTTATGACCCCAACCGAGATCATCGCCGCCCGCGCCCAGCGCGCCGACGCACTTAAGCTGTTCCCGGCAGTCGACGCCGGGGGACCGTCCTACCTGAAGGCCCTGCGCGCCCGCTTTCCCGACGCTGCGTTCGTGCCAGTCGGCGGGGTGGACCTCGAAGCCGCCCGCGCCTACCTCGCCGCCGGCGCCACTGCCGTCGGCGTCGGCTCCCCGCTCGTCGCCGATGCAGCTGACGGCGGCAGCCTCACCGCCCTGCGCGAGCGCGCCCGCGCCTTCCGCGCCGCTGCCGAGGAGTCCCCCGCATGACCGAGCAGCAACCCCTGCCAACCCGCCCCGACCGCCTCGAACTCGGTGAGGGCATCCGCTGGACGGGCGACGGCACCGTCCTGGTGGACATCCTCAAGGGACGCCTGCTTTCTCGCACGTGATTGTCAACGACCCTGCCAACCCTCCGTCACCACCGAAAGTGAAACAGGGCCGTTCTTCTTACAGTCCCGAAGACGGCGGTCGGACGGCCCGTAGTCCTGCTGCCCGGAGTGTTGTCCTCGGTCTTCCCGGCCGGTCGGCCGAGGTGCCGGTCCGGTGTGGCGCCGGTCCGGTGTGATGCGCAGCTGTTGTCCGCGGCCTCGTCTCTCGTGTGGTCAGGACTGCTCGCGGCAGCCCTCTTCGGTGCACTCGAGAGTGACGAGGGTCTGGTCGACCTGCTGGCTGGTCAGAGGAGGTTCGGGCAGTTCGTGGGAGCCCTCGGTGCGGAAGGCGTCGAGCATCAGGTGGAGGTGGCGGCGCCAGGCTTGAGGGGCGATGGTGCGTGTGGCCTGGATGATCCCGGCCTGGGACCAGATCACGAAGGCGATGTCCTGCGCGGTGACGTCGCCGCGCAGGACGCCCTGTTCCTGGGCGTTGCGCATGATCTGGACGCAGAGTTCCTTGGTGCGTTCGTACATCTCGCGGCCGGCCACGTGAAGGGGCAGCCGTGCCGAGACCAGGTCGTTGAAGGCGCGGTCGCAGGCCTGCAGCTTGCAGAGCTTCTCCACGTAGCGGCAGAACCCCTCCCAGGCATCGTCCATGGCCGCGGCTTCTTCCGCGGCGGTGAGCAGTTCCGTGTACTTCGCGTTGAAGAGTGTTTCGACCAGGTCGAGCCGGGTGGGGAAGTGGCGGTAGAGCGTGCCGATCGCGATGCCGGCCTCGCGGGCGACGCCCTCCAGGGACGCCCCGAGGCCCTGCTCGGAGAAGGCCGTGCGGGCGGCGGCCACGATCGCGTCCCTGTTGCGCTGTGCGTCACGGCGCAGGGGTTTCGTCGGTGTCTCCCTCGCGGACGGGGCGTGGTGGTGGCTCATGGCTCGAGCCTAACATGAGGCCCCCCTCGAATTCGGTTGTTGTCATGTTTCCGATCGCAATCTCGCCTCTCTGACGTGCTGTGATGAGCCTCACCGCAAACATGAGGTACCCCTCGGGTACGGTGGCAGAGCCGAATGTGAGGCACCCCTCCGGATGACCTTGCGGCAAGCCGACTGACCCGGGATTTCCGGATCTCGGTTCACATAGAGCGGCGGCCGCCAGTTCGGCGAAACCGCGGCAGTCTCGCAAGGGAAATGACCATGAACAGCATGACCAAGCGCGTCTCGATCGCACTCGCCTCCACGGCACTGGCCGGCGGAGTCCTTCTCGGAGCCGGCGGCTCGGCGTCGGCAGCCACGACTTCGGTGCCCGTGCAGCACACGCCGTACGTGTCCGCCACCTCCGCGACCAGCAGCGAGCAAGTCGGCCGCCACACGGACGACGACCGCCGCGACGACCACCGTGGGCAGGACACTGTGCGCTACGTACGGGCTGCGGACCACGAGGGCGAAGCGGCCTCGTGGCGCGGTGTCAGTGCTGCCCGCTGGTACGAGGACCAGGTCGACGAAGCGGCCTCGTGGCACGGTGTCAGCGCTGCCCGCTGGTACGAGGACCAGGTCGTGTGGTCCCTGAACCACAGCTGACGCGGCCCGAGCCGCCCCACTCCGGCAGGGCCGGGGCACCCGCGTCGAGTTCCATCCCCTCAACCAGTCCCAGGTCCCCCGACCGCTCCAGCGTGACGTTTCCTTCCGCACCCTCAATGTGCGGCACTGGGACCGGATGGTGCAGGCGTGGGCAGCCGATGACGACGAGGCCATGGACGAGGCATGGTTCGACGGCATCACCGTCGACCTCGGCTCCGACTACGGCGCCTACGGAGTACGTCATGAACATCGGCTTCGCCGCCTGACGGCTGCGGACTCACCCGGTGGGACCGCCGGCAGCCTCCCGCCGCACGGTCTCGGCCACGCTGGACAGCGCCGCGCCGAGGTGGCGGCGCTGCGCAGCGGTCATGCCCCGGCGCGCACCGCCTCCGCTGCCCATGCGCACCCGTCACGCCACAGGCGCCGCACGGTGTGGCGGCGCCCGATGGGTGCCGCCCCACCGCGGGGAACAACTGCTGCTCGCTGCCCGGGAGTTCGGGGAGGTGGTCGACGAAGCTCTTGTGGGCAGCCCAGTCGCGGTAGTCCGATTTGAGTTGCCCTTCCCTGCGCCGTTGTAGATCGGGGGCGAGGTCTGTCTCCATGAGGAAGTCGCGCAGGTGCTGCCCGCCGATCCAGCGGCCGAGGTCGCTGGTTCTGCTCCGGCTGGTCGGCACTGTAAGAGGGGTGGCCTTCCTTGCGGGGTCCTTTTCGGACCCGTGGCCGTGTTGACCGGCAGGTGGGCTGTTGTCGGTGGTGGTGGCTAGGGTTCTCGGGTGTTTGTGGGAAGTGAGGAGACCCGGCTTGTGGTCGTGCGCGGGAACTCGGCGTCGGGCAAGTCGTCGGTGGCGGCCGGGATCCGGGACCGCTTTGGTCGGGGCCTGGCCCTGGTCGGTCAGGACAACCTGCGCAGGATTGTGCTGCGTGAGCGGGATGTGCCCGGCGGCAAGAACATCGGGCTGATCGATACGGTGGCCCGCTATTCGCTCGACGCCGGCTACCACGTCGTGGTCGAGGGCATCATGTATGCGGACCGGTACGGGCCGATGCTCGAGGATCTGGTCGGCGAGCATCTGGGTGTCTCCCGCTGCTACTACCTGGACGTGCCCTTGGCGGAGACGTTCGCGCGGCATGCGACCAAGCCCGACCTCGACTATCTGACCCAGGTCACCGAGCAACACCTTCAGGGCTGGTACCGGGAGCGAGATCTGCTGCCCAGCGGAATCGAGACGGTGATTGACGCGAGCAGCACGCTGGAGGGGACCGTGGCGCGCATCGTGCGCGAGACCGGGTTGGACCGGGTTCAGCCGATCGACCGCTGACCCTCGCCGGCAGGGCCCAGCCCGGCAGGTGCACGGATATGGGTAGGGCCGTGCGGGTGCTCGGGCAGCTCTTCCAGATCCTCTTGGTTGTGGTGGTCGTTCTCCAGGGCATGAACTCGGATGCCATCAGCCTGATCCCGGCGCAGGACACCACAGCGCGTCGTCTGGAAATGCTCACCCTCGACGAAGCCCACGACCTGCTACGTCTTCTTCAGCTGGTCGCTGCGGAGGGCCTGGACGAGCTGAGTGAGGAAGCGGAGTGGTTCGCCCGGGAGATCGCCGCGCGCATCCCCTCGGAGAACTGAAGCGCGGAACTGACACCGCTCGGTGGCTGAGAGGTCCTAACAAAGACGTTGAACGTGGCGGTGGGTGATGAGGCAGGTGGCGATGCCGAGGAAGGCTTCGTGGATGTCGTCGCGTCTCTCCCAGCGGATGCGCAGGCGGCGGAAGCCGTGTAGCCAGGAGGATGGGTGGGCCGCGCGGCGAGGTGCCCGCCGGAGGCGAGTCCTTTTCCGCACGGCCTCCCGCCGAACCGGACGTGACGGTTTCCTGTCATCCGGCTCTCCAGTGGCTACTGCGTGAGTGGTTTAGCAGGCCGTTCTGAATGGATTCGGTTGTGGCAAGTGTCGCAAGCCACAACCGTTTTGCGGCGCCGGTGAAGCATGACGCGCGCCCAGTCAGAAGGCTGCCATCCGGCATGTGCGAGGTCGGCGAGTGCACGGACATGGTGAATCTGAACGTTGCCCCTACTCCCGCAGATCTCGCAGGTATCCGCAAGGAGCCTCGCGACGAGTTCCTTCTGCGGATAGTCCACCCGGACTGGCTCGCGGTCGACGACTTCTGTCGTCCGTTGCCGTTGGAGTGGAATACCGCCGAACCGTGCAACCAGTGGTTTCCTGTCCTTCCGTTCAATGCGGGCTTCGAAAGCAGTGCGAGGCCCGTTTGGTGTTTCGAAGGTGGTTTTGTACTTCGCTGCCATCTTCGAAACCGTTGAACGGTGCTTTCCTGCCAGGGTCTTGAGCATCGCCGGATGGCTTGGTCCCAGTGGGGCGATCGGCGAGCGCAGCATTGCCGCCACCTTCGCCCGCAAGTTCAACGGCATCAGCGGCCGGACCTACCTGGAGCGGATCGGCGCCGACCGCTGCCGACCCGATGTCCGCGGCGAGGCGGCCAGTCGGCTGCGGGCCGTGGTGGCCCGGCTGCGGCACGCCCGCCTTGCCGCGCTGCAGCCAGCCCACGAAGTCCTCACCTACGGCGAGCTCAAACCCGAGCACGTCGTCTTCCCGGACGGCAGCGGCGAGCGGCCGCTGTTCATCGACCCGGGCCTGGGCCGCGGCCGCGCCACCAGCGACGCCGCCAAACTGATCAGCCGTATCGTGCTGCGCCTGCTCATCGCCAGCCCGACGCCCCACGCAGCCGCCCAAGTCCTCGACGGGATCGACGCGTTCGCGCAGCACCGTGTCGCCCAGCGCTCGGCGAAGGCTGCACGCTCCTGGCAACGCGACGTCCTGATCTTCTGGATGATGGACACGACCAACTTGCTCTCCACCGTCCTGTCCGCGCCACCCGGTCTGCCCCTGAACGAGCGCACCCGGCCCTGGCCGACCGGCCGCTCGCCGCCTGCCGACTCCTCGACTGCGCCAGCGCAGCCTTCCTGAAGCAGCGCGACCTCACAACCGCGTGGCACACGGCGCTAGACACGGCTCGCGAGGCGGTCGCATGACGAGCGCACCCCTCGACGCGATCGGACTGGTCGGTGCTGGAGCAGTCGGACAGACCGTCGCCACTGCACTGTGCACATCGGGCCTGAGCGAGCGGCTCCTGATTACCTCGCGCACCGACGACCAGGCCCTCGCCCTCGTCGCCGACATTGACGACCTGAGCGAAGCCACCAGTGCGCCGACGCGGCCGCAGGTCAGCACGATCATCGGTATGCACGCCTGCCGGGCCGTCGTCATCGCGGCCCGGGCCTCGTTCACGAATCCGGCCCGCGCTGACATCCGCATGGCCGGAGCCGGTGCGAACGCCCCCGTCATCATCCGTCTCGCCCACCAGCTGCGTGGCTACACCGGCACCGTCCTCGTGGTCACCAATCCGGTCGACCTCATGACCCGCCTGTTCGCCGAGACCTCTGGCTGCCCGCGGGTGTACGGCATCGGCTCCAACCTCGACAGCGCCCGCTACCGCCGCACCCTCGCCCGCCATCTCAACGTCCCGCCCGCTGCGATTCGCGGCCACGTGATCGGCGAACATGGCGATGGCGCCGTCATTTGCGCCTCCACCACCACTGTGAACGGTCAGCGTGAGCCGCTGCCCGTGCAGCAGGCCCGCGACGAGCTCCGGGCCCGAGCCTCCCGCATCAGCGCCGGCATTGGCCGTACCCGCTGCGGCCCGGCGGGCGCCGTGCTCTCCGCCCTGCGTAAAGCCCTCGCGCTCGACGACGGCCTGGAAGAACTCTCCGCCCCCTACGACGGCGGCTACCTCGGACTCCCACTGCGCTTCACCCATGGGCAGCCGACCGCCTGCCTCCCCGCCCTCAGCAACGCCGAGCAACAACAGTTCACCGCCGCCCATCACAAACTCCACACCGCCTACCAGGACCTCGCCACTCAACTCGGCACCACTGTGCCGAGCCTCACCGAATCGGGAAGGACCCCGTGAACGCCGACACCCAGACTGCGATCCGGCTGCACGCCGCGAACCGCACCCTTACCCTCGGGCGTGAAAAGGGTTCGATGGCGATTCACAGCCAGCTTGTCAACGACCCGGGACTTTGAGTCCCGGGCCCTTGACTGGCAGGACGTGGCACGGCATTTGGTACGAGTCCGCCCCCCGGCCTCCGCTGTTACAGAGGACGGGGGGCGGGTTATGGTGCGGCACCAAGCGGGGTGGCGGTGGAGTGCCGCACCGGTCTCGTCAGGCGCCGGGCAGAATGTTGGTGCGGACTATCTCGGAGTACCAGCGGGCGCTGGCCTTGGGGGTGCGGCTGCCGGTCGGGTAGTCGACGTATACGGCGCCGAAGCGCTTGCTGTAGCCGTGGGCCCACTCGAAGTTGTCCAGCAAGGACCACAGGAAGTAGCCGCGTACGTCCGCGCCGTCCACGATCGCCCGGTGGACGGCGGCCAGGTGGCCCCGCACGTAGCTGATCCGAGCGGGGTCGTTGACATTCCCGGTGGGGTCAGCGTAGTCGTCGAACGCCGCGCCGTTCTCGGTGATGACCAGCGGCAGACTGGGGAAGTCGGAGGACAGTCGGTGCAGCAGGTCGTACAGGCCGGTCGGGTCGACGGCCCAGCCCATGGCGGTGGTGTCACCGGGCGGCTGGTGGAAGGCGACCTTGTCGGCTCCCGGCCATGGGCTGTGTGAGCTATTGCCATGTCCGTCGGAGGTGTGGATGGCACTGCCGTCGGTCTCGGAGACGAGGGTGGGCGTGTAGTAGTTGACGCCGAGGAAGTCCAGTGGCTGGTGGATCTGCTCCAGGTCGCCGTCCTGGACGAAGGACCAGTCGGTCAGCCCGGCGGTGTCTTTGAGGAGGTCTTCGGGGTAGGCGCCGTTCAGCATCGGGCCGGTGAAGGTCCGGTTGGCGAGCGCATCGATGCGGCGGGCCGCGTCGATGTCGGCGTCGGTGTCGGTGAGTGGGCGCACGTGGTGGATGTTCAGCGTGACCGAGCACTGGGCGTCGGCTCGGACGCGGTCGCGCAGAGCTTGCACGGCAAGGCCGTGGCCCAGGTTGAGGTGGTGGGCGGCGCGCAGGGCGGCGACCGGGTCGGTGCGGCCAGGTGCGTGTACACCGGAGCCGTAGCCGAGGAAGGCGCTGCACCAGGGCTCGTTGAGAGTGGTCCAGGTCTTCACCCGGTCACCGAGGGCGTCCGCGGCGAGGGCCGCATACTCGGCGAACCGCTCGGCCGTCGCACGCTCGGGCCAGCCGCCGGCGTCCTCCAGCTCCTGCGGCAGGTCCCAGTGGTAGAGGGTGGCGACGGGCTGGATGCCCTTGTCGAGCAGGTCGTCGACGAGGCGCCGGTAGAAGTCCAGGCCCTTCTGCACGACGGGGCCGCGGCCGGTGGGCTGGATGCGGGGCCAGGCGAGGGAGAACCGGTAGGCGCCCAGGCGGAGTTCGGCCATGAGGGCGACGTCCTCGCGCCAGCGGTGGTAGTGGTCGGTGGCAATGTCACCGGTGTCGCCGTTGCGGACCCTGCCCGGGGTGCGGGCGTAGGTGTCCCAGATGGACGGCGTGCGTCCGTCCTCGGTGGCGGCCCCCTCGATCTGGTATGAGGCGGTCGCGGAGCCCCAGAGGAAGCCCTTGGGAAAGCTACAGGCGGCGTCCGGGGCGGACGCGGTCTGATGTGCTGCGTGGACCACGTATGTCCTTTCGAGGTGGGGGTAGCGGGCGTGCGAAGGCCGGCGGGGTGATTCGGAGGCGCGTGAATGCCGGAGAGGTAGGTTGTGCGGGCCCGGAGGAGCGGGGCCGGGTAGGCTGGGTGGCGGGTCAGCCCTTGACGGCGCCTGCCATGATGCCGCTGACGATCTGGCGGCCGAAGACGATGAACATAGCCAGCAGCGGCAGCGTGCCGAGCAGCGCGCCCGCCATGATCAGCGACTGGTCGCGGACATAGCCGGCGCTGAGTTGGGTGAGTGCGACAGGGACCGTCGGGTTGGTCATGTCGAGCACCACGAACGGCCAGAAGAAGTCGTTCCACGCGTGCACGAAAGTGATCATGAACAGGACCGCCATCGCGGGGCGGGCGATGGGCAGCACGATGCTCCAGAAAATGCGCAGCGAGTGCGCCCCGTCCACGCGTCCGGCCTCGACGAGTTCCTCCGGCAGCGCCTCCGTTAGGTACTGCCGCATGAAGAACACGCCGACCGCGCTGACCAGCGTGGGGAAGATGACGGCGGGCAGTTGCTGCGACCAGCCCAGCTTGGACATCATCATGAACAGCGGTACTACACCGAGCTGCGGTGGCACCATCATGGTGCCGATCACCAGCATCAGCAGGGCGTTGCGCCCCTTGAACCGCAGCTTGGCGAAGGCGAACCCCGCCAGCGTCGCGAACAGCACTGTGGACAGAGCGATCACCCCGGCCACGATCAAACTGTTGATCATGGCCTTGCCCATCGCCGCCTCATTCCAGGCCCGGGCGAGGTTGCTGAACAGGTTCGGCCCGGGCAGGAACGGCGGCGGTGTCTGGCTGACCCTGGTGTTGTCGGTGGACGCGGCCACCATCGTCCAGTAGAGCGGAAAGATCGAAAGGATCGCCATGATGACGAGCAGCACGTAGGAGAGGGGGCCCGCGTGGTGCTGACGGCCGGCGCGCTGGTGCAGGAGCCGGCGGCCGCCGCGGCCGGCCTGTTTCTCGGCGGGGGTCCGGGCCGGGGTGTCCGTCCGGGCCGGGAGGCTGTGAGTGGTCATGACGACTCCAGGTCAGGACGTACGGGAGCGCAGGCGCTTGATGACGCGCTGCACGACGAAGACGAGAACGAGCAGCAGGAACATCGCCCAGGCGACGGTCGCCGAGCGGCCCATCTGGTAGTTCTTCCAGCCCTCCTCATAGAGCAGCAGACCCAGCGTCTGGTACTGGTTGTCCGCGCCGCCGGTGACGCCGTTGGGGCCCTGGCCGAAGATCAGCGGCTCACCGAACAGCTGGGTGGCGCCGATCGTGGAGAGCACGATGGTGAAGACGATGGTGGAGCGGATCCCGGGGATGGTGACATGGGTGAACTGCTGCCACCGGGAGGCGCCGTCGAGGGAGGCTGCTTCGTACCGGTCGGCGGGGATGGCCTGCATGGCGGCCAGGTAGAGCAGCGCGTTGTAGCCGGTCCAGCGCCAGATGACCATGGTGGAGATCGCGACCTGGGCGGGCCACTTGTCGGCCTCCCAGTTCACCGGGTCGATCCCCACCGCTCCGAGCGCCCAGTTGATCATGCCGAAGTCGCGTTCGAAGATCATGGTGAACACGAGCGCGGCGGCGGCGACCGAGGTGGCGTAGGGCACCAGCGACGCGACACGGAAGAACAGCGAGGCCCGCATCCGGTAGTTGAGCAGGTGTGCCATGCCCAGCGCCATCAGCAGCTGCGGCACCGTGGAGATGACACCGATGGTGATGGTGTTGCGCAGCGCGTTCCAGAACCGTGAATCGCCCCAGAGGTCAACGTAGTTGTCGAACCCCACCCACTCCATGTCGTCGAGGGTGGCCAGTTCCACGTGGTGCAGGGAGATCCACGAAGTGTAGATAAGGGGGTAGAAACTGAACGCGGCGAAGACTATGAAGAACGGCGCGACGAAGGTGTAGGGGGCGCCCTTGATGTCGAGCCGGTGCAGCAGCGCGCCGCGCCGCCGGGCGGCGCCCTCGCTGCCCGTCTTCCGCGGCGGGCTTGGCGGCTCCTCGCCGGCCAGTGCCTTGGTGGTGGAGGTGGCCACCGGACTTCCTTCCTGAGCGCAGATGGGGTGCGGCCGCCCGGGTCCGCCGACAGGGTGCGGTCTGCCCGGGCGACCGGAGACTCGACGGGTCAGCCGACCGCCTTCTCGATGCGTCCCGTGGTTGTCTCCCACGCCTTGTCACGCGGCGTGCCCTCCTCGATCAGGGCCAGCCCCTGGGAGAAGGTGTCCTTGATCGTGCCGTCCTTGCGGCCGAGGACCTGCTTGTCCGGGATCTCCTGCGCGGCAGCACCGAAGATCTGGCCGATCGGCGCGTCGCTGAAGTACTCCGACTTGGCGTTCTTCACATCGTCGTTCTCCAGCGCCTTGCGCGAAGAGGGGATGTTGCCGATCTTCTTGAAGATATGGGCCTGCTGTTCCGGCGCGGTCAGCCAGGCGACGAGCTTCTTGGCCTCCTCCTTCACCGGGCTCTGTTCGACCACGCCGAGGAAGGAACCACCCCAGTTGGCACCCTTGGGAGCCCTGGCGACGTCCCACTTGCCCTTGTTCGCCTCACCGGCCTTCTCACTGATGTGGCTGAGCATCCATGCCGGGCACACGGCCGTGGCGAACGTGCCGTTGGCCAGACCCGGGTCCCAACCCGGCTGGAACTGGCGGAGCTTGGCGGTCAGGCCGTCTTCCGCCGCGTCGGCGGCAAGGCCCCAGGCCGCCTTCACGGCCGGGTTCTTGTCGTAGATCAGCTCGCCCTTGTCGCTGTAGTACTGCTCGGGGTAGCCGTAGACCATGGCATTGAACAGGCCGCTGGCCGCGTCCATGTAGGCCACCTTGCCGCCCTTGAAGTCCCTTTTGAAGGTGCGGCCGACCTCGACGTATTTGTTCCAGTCGCCCTCCCACAACTTGGAGACCTCCTCGCGGTCGGTCGGCAGGCCCGCCTTCTCGAAGTAGTCCTTGCGATAACAGACGGCCATCGGGCCGATGTCGGTGCCCAGGCCCAGCACCTTGCCGTCCTTGGTGCTGATCTGGGACTCCTTCCACGGCAGGAAGTGGTCGGTGCCCGAAACGTCGGAGAAGTCTGCGAACTTGTCCGACTGGGTCTCGGTTATCTCCTTGGCGCGCCCGATCTCGATGCCCTGGATGTCCTTCAGGCCCTTGCCAGCGGCGAGCCTGGTCTGCAACGCGGTGTAGTAAGTCTGCTCGTCACCGGCGATCTCGGCCTTGATGTCGACATTGGGGTTCTCTTTCTCGTACTGCTCGAGAAGGCCCGTCTCCTTGATGCCCATCACCCCGTACATGCCCATGGTGATGGTGACCTTGCCGTCCTTCTTGCCACCGCCTGTGGCCGAGTCGCCGCTGCCGCTGCAGCCGACGACGAGCGTCAGCGCGCCGACGGCCGCGACCACCGCCATCGTTCTCGTGCGCAACGAACCGAGACTGCCCATGGATCTCCTCCTAGCGGCGACGCTGACACATCGGAGTGACGAGTTCTGCGATGACTACAGCGGCTCTGATGTGGGGTGGGTACGTGCCCAATGTAGGGTGGGTACGTGCCCACTGGTGATGGAAGACTCGCGGCAGAGGACTGATCTGTCAATAACTTGAACGCAGCTCTTGGTGGTTCGGGTATGCGAGGTTCGGTTTCCAGAAATCTTGGGATGATCTACCCGCAGTAGTGTCTGCAAGAGTTGTCGCTGGTCGCCGCTGCGGCTGATATCGCCACGGCCGCCGAGGAGGGGAGAGTGCATGGCTGGAAACCGCCGTCCCACGATCAAAACGGTCGCTGCCCGCGCCGGCGTGGGCCGCACCACGGTCTCCCGTGTCGTCAACGGCTCGGATCTGGTCAGTGCCGACGCACGCGCCAGGGTTCTCGCAGCGATCAAGGAACTCAACTACGTTCCCAACTCAGTGGCCCGGGGCCTGGTGACCAACCGGACCAACGCCGTAGCCCTGGTGATCCCGGAATCGGAGAGCCGGCTTGGCTCGGAACCGTTCTTCGCCGCGCTGATCCGCGGCGTCAGCGGCGCCCTCGCCGAGAGCGGGACCCAGCTGCAGCTGATGCTCGTCCGCGACCAGGCCGAGCGGGATCAACTGACCGAGTCGGTGGCCACCCGCCGCGTGGACGGCGTCCTGCTGGTCTCCGTGCACTCCGAGGACCGACTGCCGAGCATGCTGGAGGAGATGGGTTTGCCCATCGTGCTGGCCGGCCGCCGCGACGCGGGCGAGCGACTGAGCTACGTGAACTCCGACAACGCCGGAGGGGCGGCCGCGGCGGTCCGTCATCTGCTGAGCAAGGGGCGCACCCGGATCGCAACGATCACCGGTCCACTGGACATGGACGTCGGCCGCAACCGGCTCGCCGGCTGGCGTACTGCCCACCAGGAGGCAGGGGTGCCCGCACGGGAACTCCTGGTCGAGGCAGGCGACTTCACCGAGAAAGGCGGCAGCCATGCGATGTGTTCACTCCTTGAACGCGCCCCGGATCTGGATGCCGTCTTTGCCGCCTCCGACCTCATGGCGCTCGGCGCCCTGGCCGAATTGCGCAGGCAGAAGCGACAAGTGCCCGGTGACGTCGCCGTGGTCGGATTCGAGGATTCCATCCTCGCCCGCCACACCAACCCGCCTCTAACGACGGTGCGACAACCGGTGGAGGAGCTCGGCCGCACCATGGCCCGCATACTCACCGACATCACGCAACACGGCGCGCCCCGGCAACAAATGACGCTGCCGACGGAACTGGTGGTGCGAGAGTCCTCCTAGCGGTGGTTTGTTGACGGCGGGTCAGGGTCGTAGTAGGCCGGTGGCTGAGGAACGTCGCCTCGCCGCCCAGGAGTGTGTGATGACCCGTCGTTTGCCGTGTCCGCCCGCTCCGGGCCCGCTGGAAGCCTACGCACCGCACGCTTCGATGACCTCTTCTCCGCCCTGGCACAGCGCCGCGGGTTCCGCGAGTACCTCGCGGGCCTGCTGCTGCCGCGGGACCGCAACAAGACCCTGACCGCCCTGGCCGGCAGCGAGCCGGTGGTCGGGGCCCAGCATGCGGCGGTGCAGCGGCTGCGGTTCTTCCTGTCCGAATCGACGTGGGACCACGATCAGGTCACGCCCGGCGAGTGGAACTGCTGTTGGCCGATCCCGCGACAGCCCCGCACCCGGGCGGCGTGCTGGCGATCGACGACTCCGGAGACCGCAAGGACGGCAAAGCGACCGCGCACATCGGTCGGCAGCGGCTGGGCAGGCTGGGCAAGGCCGACAACGGCATCGTCACCGTGACCACCTGCTGGGCCGACGAGAACCTCTACTACCCGCTGCATGCCGTGCCCTACACTCCAGCCCACCACTTTCCCAAGGGCAGGAGCGACCCCGACTTCCGCACGAAACTGCAGATCGTCGCCGAACTCGCCCGCCTCGCGAAGACCACCGGGATCACCTTCCGGGCGGTGGCCGCGGACTGCGCCTACGGCGACCAGGACAGCTTCCGCAGACAGCTCCATACGGCAGGACTGCCGTTCGTCATGGCTCTCAAGCCGAGTCATGGCACGTGGACTTACGGCAAGGACGCGTACACACCGGTCGACGCTGCTCGGGCCCTGAGCTGGACAGATCCCGAACACCCCGGTGACTGGACGGCCGTCGAGCGAACTTTCCGCGACGGGCACACCCAGACGTGGTGGGCTGCCGACGCGACCCTGGGCTGGTGGGGCCCCGACGGAAACGTTCGCCTGGTCGTGGCGACCACAGACCCAGCCACGCTGCCCGCGCAGGCCACCTGGTATCTGGCCACCGACCCGCCCCGCCCCGGCGGCCCCCGCGCGGCCGACAGCCCCGAACCGGCCGCCGACCTGCAGGAAGTCGTGCGGATCGACGGCATCCGACACTGGATCGAGCAGAGCTACAAGCAGGTCAAGGACGAACTGGGGTGGGCCGACTTCCAGGTCCGCTCCGACACCGCCATCCGCCGCCACCAGACCCTGGTCACCTGCGCGTTCTCGTTCTGCTGGGACACCTGGTTCGCCCCACCCTCGGACCGAGAGTCCACCCGCGCTCCCGCGGCCCCGCCTACGGAACCGGCTGAGAGGGGGACCAAGCAGACCTCACCAGCACCACCCGGCCACCTGGCCCAAGGCGATCCGCGCCGTCCGGGCCTGGCTCGACCCCTGGACCACTCTTCAACGCTGCTGGCGAGCCTGGACCAACGCACCTCCACCACCCGAACTCCAAGCCCTGATCAACGCCGTCGGCGCAGGCCACCCGCTTGACCTCTACTCCCCGGATTAGCTTGATCTTTAACCTCGAGTGTCACCCGACCTGCTGATCTGCGGCTCTTCCCGGGACAGCCGAGGCGGCCGTTCTCCAGGCTTCGAGATGTTGAGTAACGAAGTGCGAGAGAACGGCCGCTGTGTATGAGTGTCTCTGTCTCTGGTCCTGCTGGTGATGGGTTGGAAGTCTTGTCCCGCTTTCGGGTCGAGTTTTACGACTGTCTGTACGCCCGCGCCGATGCCCTCTTCGAGCTCACCGACGCGATCCTGTGCAAGGACGGACCTGTGCAGACCTTGGTCGACCTCAGTCTGGAGGCCGAGCACCGGCGTGGGCACGGTGCCCTCTACCAGGCGTTGAACGCCGGTTGGGCCGAGCCGGCCCGGATGCGGGGCCTGTTGGCCTCGCTACCCGTTCCGCGTGCGGTCGATGGGCGGATCGTGCTGGCCGTGGACGTCTCGACTTGGTTGCGGCCGGACGCCGAGACCAGTTCTGACCGGCTCTTCTGCCACGTCTACGGGCGCGGCCGCAACAAGGACCAGTTCATCCCCGGCTGGCCCTACTCCTTCGTCGCCGTGCTGGAGTCCGGCCGCACTTCCTGGTGCCGCCTGCTGGACGCCATGCGGCTCGGCCCTGCCGACGACGCCGCAGCCGTTACCGCCGCGCAACTCCGCGACATCGTGGCGCAGTTGATCGCCGCAGGCCACTGGAGTGACGGCGCCCCTGATCTGCTGATCGTCGCCGACGCCGGCTACGACCTTGCCCGCCTGGCCCATCTCCTCGCCGACCTGCCCGTGGAGGTATGCGGCAGACTGCGCTCGGACCGTGTGATGGCCCGCGATCCGGCACCGCACAATGCTCGGCCACGGCCGGGTCGCCCGCGCATGCACGGTGCCCCGTTCGCCCTGGCCAGGCCCACCACCTGGGGCGACCCGCAGACCGAGACCCGGACCAACACCACGCGTTACGGCACCGCGACCGCCCGGGCATGGGACCGGCTCCACCCTCGGCTCACCCGCCGCTCGGCCTGGATCACCGACCAGAACGCCGAACTTCCCATCCTGCACGGCCTGGTGATCCGCCTGAGTGTCGAGCGCCTGCCCGGCGGCCGGGATCCCGACCCGGTGTGGCTGTGGTCCTCAAACCCCGGGGCCGACCCCGCCCATGTCGACCAGCTGTGGCGGGCCTACCTGCGCAGATTCGACCTGGAACACACCTTCCGCCTGTTGAAGCAGACACTTGGCTGGACCGTGCCCAAGCTCCGAGACCCTGCCAGTGCCGACCTGTGGACGACGCTGATCATCGCCGCACACACCCAGTTGTGGCTCGCCCGACCCGCCGCGCGAGATCTGCGCCGTCCCTGGGAACGGCCGCTTGCGGCAAACAAGTTGACGCCTGCCCGGGTGCGGCGAGGATTCCGCAACATCCGCGCGAAGACCGCTCGTCCCGCGGCCGCACCAAAACCCTCTCGCCCCGGCCCGGGGCGCCCCTGCGGATCGAGCAACCGCGCGAGAGCACCCCGTCACACACCGGGAAAGACTGTCAAGCGCGCCGAGACACTCGACGAGCACTACGGCCGCACAGGTTAAAGATCAAGCGTACGTCCAGCAGTCCGGGCGTCTTCCCAGTTCAGAAGGGGTGTGAACGATGTAACCGGACGTCAAGTTCAGGGTAGCCAGCCGGTGCAAGTCCGGTCTGGGGAAACGCCAGGGTCCCCGGTAGCTGACTCCCGGCGTCGCTCGAAATGGTGGCGTCGAAGTGGAGTGACAAGCGCCCCTCGGGGGCGTGCAACCGACCAGTCCGCAACATGAAGTGAAGCCTGCAGCGTCGTCATTTAACCCCCGCCCGCGGGCGGGCCAAGGAGGAGCCGAGCCTGTGCTTGATTGGCGAAGGCCACGGAAGACGATCTCGGACCTGGAGCGGTCGTCGAAGAACCTCCCGGCGTAAGGGGCGTGGAATGGTCGGAAGGTTGCCCTGGGAACTGGAGAGAGCCTCCTCGGCCCCGGGTATTGCGGCCCGGGAAGCGTGGCCTTCCTATAACCGGAAGAACCGGGAAATGGCGGGTTGCCGAGAGGCAGTCGGAGGGGGTCGTAGTAGTGACGATCGGCGGGACAACACAACCCGCTGGGAGCGAAGGGCCCCTGCTTCATCGATGCGATTCGAAAACAGGGAGGGACCCGGATGAGTGCCGTTTCGGCTAGTTCCATCCGCCGGGAGGAAAGCGTCGCAGGACCGGGCCGCCGTCCTCTGGACAAGGTCCGAGCTCTGCAACGGACGCTTTACCGCTGTGCCAAGCTAGAACCCGAACGCCGGTTTCACGCCCTGTATGGCCATGTCCACCGCATGGACGTCCTTCGGCGGGCGTGGGTCGGTGTGTGCGCAAACCGGGGTGCCCCCGGCGTGGACGGCATGACCGTCGACGCGGTGGAGACCTCGGGAGTGGATGCATTCCTCCAGGACCTTTCGCAGAGACTGCGGGCGCATACGTATCGTCCGGCAGTACTGCGACGAGTCCAGATTCCCAAACCCGGGCGGCCGGGGGAGTTCCGGCCGCTATCGATCCCCACCGTGGCGGACCGTGTGGTGATGGCGGCTGCGAAATTGGTCCTTGAACCAGTATTCGAGGCCCAGTTCACCGAGGCGAGCTACGGATTCCGGCCGAAGCGGTCCGCGATCGACGCATGCGAAGCCGTGCGCGTCGCCGCGAACCAGCGGCGGGAGTGGGTGCTCGAGGCCGATATCCGCGACTGCTTCGGCACGATCGACCATGAGGCGCTGATGGCCCAAGTGGCACGGCGTGTGGTGGACCGGCCGATGCTGAAGCTGATCCGGGCCTGGCTGCGGATGGGAGTCCTGGAGGGCGGGGTGACCTCGCCTACCGGGGCAGGAACCCCTCAGGGCTCACCGATTTCCCCATTGCTGGCAAATATCGCGCTGCACGTTCTCGACGAGGCGTGGCAGAACGAAGGATGCCGACTGGGGGTGCTGGTGAGATACTGCGATGATTTCGTAGTCCTGTCGCCGACGGAGCAACGGGCCGAACAGGCCCGTGAATTGGCGGCACGAGTGCTGGAGCAGCTCGGGATGCGATTGCATCCCGAGAAGACCGGCATCGTCCGCCTCACCCGAGGTGGGCAGGGCTTCGACTTTCTCGGCTTCCACCACCGGAAGATGGAATCGTGGAAATGGCGGGGCAGGTACTACTTGCAACGCTGGCCCTCGGCCAGGGCGATGCGGGTACTGCGGGACAAAGTCCGTGCGGCGACCGCTCGTTCGAAGACTGAGCGGCCGGTATCCGCCGTGGTCGCCGATCTCAACCCGGTCCTGCGGGGCTGGGCGGCGTACTTCCGTAACGGGAACTCCGGACGGAAGTTCAACGTGGTCGACGGCTATGTCCACGAACGTCTGGCGATCTTCGCCAGCGCGAAACACAGACTTGCGGGCAGGAACTGGACCACCCGATTTACTTATGGGTGGATCACCCGGCTCGGTGTCTACCGCCTTACCGGAAACGTGCACAGGGCAACGGTGCATGCCAGCCGGTGAACGATGTCGGAAAGCCGTGTGCGGGAGAACTGCATGCACGGTTTGAAGCGGCGGGGACTGGAAACGGAGCATCAGCCACCGCGCCAGTCCCCGACCCTACTCAGGCCCGCTCTCAGCCTCCCAGAACGCCAACGACCTAGACCAGATTCTCTTGAGGTGAACGCTGTAGGCGATGTCTAGTCGCCGGTGCGAGCCGTGGGGCCACGGTCGGTGATCGTCCTTGCGATGGTTTCGGCAATGGCGATGAAGGACTCGATTTCCTCTGTATCGAGGTCTCGTACGGAAGTTTCCTCCAATGCTGTCCACATAGCTGCGATGGGTCTCTTCATGTCGCGGCCCTTGTCCGTGAGCTTGACGATCATCGCTCGCCGGTCGTGTTCGGCCGGCTCACGCGTCAGCAGCCCGGCATCCTGCATGCGGCGCAGTGACTTGGAGACGGTCGAGTGGTCGAGACCGACGCTTGCGAGGAGCTCGGACTGGGTTTGCCCATCCCGTTCGTACAGCTGCATCAGCAGCAGTTCCTGCCCTGGATGCAGATTCATGTCGCGCAACATCGCGGCCGCGTAGCCGCGATGGGCACGGGCCAGCTGGAAGACGGCGTAGCTCAAGCGGCCCTTTTGGACCGTCGTGGGATAGCGGCTGGCGGACTCGGCCATCCTTGTTCTCCTCGGGTGACGTGACGGTTGGGGAAGCCTGGGGTGATCATTGCAGCCCGTCTCGTCGCCACCGTAAGAGGCCGCCGAGCCGGAGCTTCACGGGCGGGTCAGCGTGTACATCCTCCAGGGGTCGGTCCTAGCGCGAGGCGCCGCGCCGCCGATTGTGAAGTTGCCGGTTGGTCCTCCCCATGGATCCTGTGCGGGCGAGCCGGATGGTGCGGCTAACGGGGGCGGCCGTGGCCAGGGTGATGCGGTGCCGGGCGGGGGAGCGGCGCAGCTGGTAGTAGGCCAGGCGGCGTTCCTGCTTCGCTCTGGAAGCATTCCTCTACAGCCCAGCGGGCTGCCTGCGATGCGGATCAGCTCGTCCAGAGTGGTCTCGGAGGGGCAGTGGGCGATGTATGAGGAGATCTCCCCGGGCCTGCTCACACCGCGGCACCGGGAACCCAGTGCCAGCGGTCCTCGCGGTTTCCATCTGCAGTGAGAGGCGCCGGGAACGGGTCGGGACGGGGGCGATGGACACCGGCGGGTGACGACGGTGTCGTGCCGGTGCTGGCCATGACGTGGAAGACATCGGGTTGTACCTGCTCGAAGGCCAGCCCCTGCTGCAGGCGTAGGCGCATCCGCGATCACCCTTCCGAAGGGGAACGTATCGACGGTCGCCTTCCGGGCTGTCTCGATGGCCATGGTTACCTTGGTTTCGAAGGCGGTCTCATCGGTGCTGTTTGCCCGCCGGTCGCGGTCGTCCGTCCAGGACGTGGGCACAAGGCAGGCGGCGGTCGAGCCACATCCGCCCGCTCTGTGCGGGCTAGGCGAGGAGCGGCCGACCTGGCAGTTGGCGTAGGAGCTTTCGATACGACCGTGCTCGGACGCCCATTCTCAGACGCGCCGTCTCAGGGCTTCGCGCACCATGGGAACGACTTCGGTGGCGAAGGCGCGGATCTGTTCCGCATGATCACGCTCGGGCCAGATCACGAACCCGTTCATTCCGACGGTCGTTGCGAGTTCGGTAATGGTTTCGGCCCACTGGGCGGCTGGTCCACGGAAGGGGCTGTCCGTTGCAGATTGGATGGTTCCGGCGATGTTGTAGACCTTGCGGAGCGTCGAGGGGTCACGGCCTGCGGCTGCCGCGGCCTTGTTGATGCGTCCGACGGCTGCGGGCAGGGCGTCGAGGCCGAGGTAGGCGTGGGACGGCAGCCAGCCATCGGCGCGGGCTCCGGTGAGCGCGAGCATGCGCGGGCCGTAAGAACCCAACCAGAGCCCCAGTTCGGGACTGGGGGCTGGGCCCGGACGCACGCCGGACAGAGAGTAGTGCTCGCCGCGGACCCGGACGCTGCGTTGTCCGCTCCACATCGCGCGGACGACGGTGATTGCTTCGTCGAGGGCATCGACCGCGGTCTTTGGTTCCCTGTGCGTCCCGCCCATGGCTTCGATGGCTTCCCAGAAGGCTCCGGCACCGAGGCCGAGCTGTACCCGGGCCCCTGACAGCCTGTCCAGCGTTGCGGCGGCTTTGGCCAGTACGGCTGGCGGACGTAGGGGGAGGGAGGCGACCGTCGGAACCAGCGTGACGTTCTCGGTCCGGGCTGCCAGGAAGCTGAGCAGTGTCCAGGTGTCGTCGAACGATTCTTGGTAGGGGTGGTCCTGGATGGTCAGCAGGTCGAGGCCGAGACTGTCGATGAGCAGTGCGTGCTCACTCGATCGCCCCAGGGGGGGATGCGAGCGGATCGACGTTTGCGCCGAACAGGACTGGAACGGTCATGACAGCCTCTCGATGGTCAGGAGCCTGAGTGGGTCGGGTGCGGTCAGAGGGTGGATCCAGGACAGAGAGCGAAGCCTCTTCGGGGGCTGCGCACGGCCGGGTCGCGTGGCCGGTGCGGCCCGGGAGGAGGAGAGGTCAGCGAGGCGGGCCGAGGATGACTCCGCCGTAGAGTTCCGAGGCTTCTGCGAGCTTGGACTTGGAGATTTCGAATCCTTCGGGCCGCGGTGCGGAGAGGTCGCGTCCGGCGTGGCGGAACATGCCCTCGATACCGCCGGGGGTGGTGATCATCAGCAGGTCTGCGTGGTCGGACGTGATGCGGTAGGAGTGAGGGATGTTGCGTGGCAGGTAGACGATTCCACCTTCGCGCAGCTCATGCTCTTCCTCTCCCGCCCATACGAGGGCAGTGCCTTTGATGAGCATGAAGACTTCGTCCTCGCGGGTGTGGAGGTGGAAGGGAGGCGCTTCCCCTTTGGCTACGGTGAACCGGCCTACGGTCAGTTGTCCCTCGGTGGCTTCCTGGTCGAGGAGGACGGAGAAGGTGCCCCCGTCGATCCACTCGAGTTTCTGTTGCTGTTCGGGCTGAGCGAGATACGCCATGGACATTTGGCCTCTTCCTTCCTGCCGAGTGCTGCCTTCAGACCGGCGGTTTCCGTACGTGTGAGGGGCCTCGGAAGGCGGTCAGGCGCCGAGGGTGCGGCGGACCCAGGCGGCGCGTGCGGTGAGGGCGGCGGTGGACAGGGCGGCCGTGGGGGCGGCGCCGTCGAAGATGTGGAAGCCGCCGGCCCACACGTGGAGTTCGGCCTGGACGCCTGCGGCCCACAGGCGGGAGGCGTAGGCGACGTCCTCGTCGCGGAAGACCTCGGCGGAGCCGACGTCGATGAAGGCCGGCGGGAGGCCCGACAGATCTGTGGCGCGAGCAGGGGCCGCGTAGGCGCTGACTGCATCGGTGGTGCGGCGCTCGCCCAGTAGGGCGGTCCAGCCGGTGATGTTGCTTTCGCGGCTCCAGGAACCGGTACCGGAGTACTGGTTGGTGGACACGCTCTGGTTGCGGTCGTCGAGCATCGGGCTCATCAGCAGCTGTGCCATGGCCTTGGGGCCTTGGCGGTCGCGGGCAAGCAGGGAAACGCCGGCCGCGAGCCCGCCTCCGGCGGAGGTTCCGGCCAGGAGGATCCGCTGGGGGTCGATACCGAGTTCGGCAGCGCGGTCGGTGGTCCACACGAAGCCGGCGTACGCGTCCTCCACCGGGGTCGGGTCGGGGTGCTCAGGAGCCAGGCGGTAGTCCAGGGACACCACGACGGCGTCGTGCTCCAGGGCCCAGTCCAGTATGTTCACGATGCCGGTGAACCGGTCACCGATGATCATCCCGCCGCCGTGCAGGAAGTAGATCCCGGCCTTGGCGGCGGTGCCGCCGCGCGGGGTGAACACCGACGCAGCCGCTTCTCCGTCGTTCACCGGGACCATGTGGACTTCGTGATCCAGGGCGCGGGTGGCCAGGATCTCCTCGATCGGCGCGGTGAACGGCACGGCCCGCAGGGCATCGATCATGTCGGCAGTGATTGTCGTCGGCAGCGGGCTCGCGTCCAGTAGGGCCCCCAGTTCGGGGTCGTACGGCGGACGGGCCTGGGTCCGGGTGTCGGTCGAAGCAGTCATGTCAGTCTCCGCGGTGGGGCCACGCCGACCACTTATGTGGCCGACCACGTAACTGTAACTCGGAAAAGTGTGGTCGGCAACATAAATTCGATGCGGCCCTAGATCGCGTGACGCAAGGAAGGGTCGGCCTGTCTCCTCCGGGGGTCGCGCAAGCCGCTTGTCGGTCCGGGTGTCATCAGGCGGCGCCCGAACCCTTGCCGCAGGGAGGCTCCGATCGGGCGGCTCCCGGGTGGCCGCCCTTGCCGGTGTCGCGCTCGGACTGGAGGCCGCTTGACAACATAGGTGGCCGACCACATAATCGGACCAAGCGCAAACGTGGCCAGCCACATAACTCTGGGAGACCTGCCATGACCATCTCGCTATGGACTCCGACGACCGTCGGCACGCTCAACCTTCCGCACCGCCTTGCCATGGCCCCGATGACCCGGGACCGCTCCACCCCCGAAGGCGTTCCGACCGAGCTCAACGCCGAGTACTACGCCCAGCGCGCCTCCATGGCCCTCATCGTCACCGAGGGCACCCAGCCCTCCGCCGACGGACAGGGCTACCTCCTCACCCCCGGCATCTACAGCGACGAGCACGTTGCCGGCTGGCGCAAGGTGACCGACGCCGTGCACAACGCAGGCGGACGCGTCGTCATCCAGCTCATGCACGTCGGGCGCATTTCGCACCCCTCCAACACCCCGCACGGCCGCCAGCCCGTGGCGCCTTCCGCAGTCCAGCCGGCAGGGATCATGTTCACCATGACCGGCCCTCAGGAGATGCCCGTACCTCGGGCCCTGTCGACCGCAGAGGTCGCCGACGTGGTGCAGGAGTACCGGCAGGCGGCCGCCGCGGCCATCGCCGCCGGGGCCGACGGTGTCGAGATCCACGGTGCCAACGGCTACCTGGTTCACCAGTTCCTGTCGAGCAACGCGAACCAGCGCACCGATTCCTACGGTGGGACGGTCGACAACCACATCCGCTTCGCGGTCGAGGTGGCCACGGCAGTCGCTGACGAGATCGGCGCCGACCGCACCGGCTTCCGCATTTCTCCCGCGAACCCCTTCAACGACATCGAGGAAGAGAACACCGCCGAACTGTACGGAGCGCTCGTCGCAGCGCTGGCCCCGTTGAACCTGGCGTATCTGCACGTCACGCACATCGGCGATGAAGCCCTGCTGCGCACCATCCGCAGCCAGTGGCCCACCAGCCTGATCGTCAACCGCGCGGGCGCCGACATCGAAGCACGTGCCAAGGACATCGAGGACGGCGTCGCCGACCTCATCACGGTCGGATCGATGGCACTGGCCAACCCCGACCTGGTCCAGCGCCTGCGCATCGGCGCGGCCCTCAACGAGCCGGACCCCGCCTCGTTCTATGGAGGAGACGAGCGTGGATACACCGACTATCCGACGCTCGCCAGCTCCTGAGAGGAACGACGCCTCCTCTGACACCGCCGGGCCCTCCGCGTCTGCGGGCCGGCTGAGCCGCACAGTCTTCCTCCTGGCCCGGGCGCATCGGACCGTCGCGTCAGGCATGCTGCGCGACCTCGGTCTGCATCCGGGGCAGGAGCTGCTGATCATGCGGCTTCTGGATGAGGACGGCCAGAGCCAGTCAGATTTGCAGGAAGCCGTCGGCCTGGACCACTCCACCGTCTCCCGGTCCCTGCGCCGGATGCAGACGGCGGGGCTACTCGTCCGCGAACCCGCCGCCAATGACAGGCGGGTGCAGCTTGTCCATCTCACCGCTCGGGGGCGTGCCCTGAGGCAGCCCTTACAGGCAATGTGGTCCCACCTGGAACGCCTGTCCGTTCGTGCACTGGACGACGACGCGGTCACATCCTTCATCTCCAGCGCCCTGGCCATCGAAGTGGCCATCACCCAGCGTGACAGCTTGCACCGATAATTGGAAAAACGCGGTATACCGGGACGTATAGTGCCTCGCACGGCAGCATGAGAGTGCCAGCCGCCCGGATCAACCTGATCCCCGAGGCGCCTTGGGGGCGTCGGCACCGCATCAACCAGGCGCTGCAGCCGCACGAAACACGGGCCGCAGACAGCAACCGTCCTTGCCTGCTCGACGAAGACCCGTGAACCGTTAGCGGACTCGGACGGCCTGTTCCACATCTCCATCCGAGAGGAAATCTCACCATGAGAGCCATCGTCTTCGATCAGTTCGGCGGCCCGGAAGTCTTGCATGAGACTTCAATCGACCTTCCCCTTCCGGGGCCGGGCCAGATACGCGTGCGCATCGCGGCGGCAGGCGTCAACGGCCTGGACGGCAAGATTCGCTCCGGCGCGCTTGAGCAGGTCTTCCCCACCCCGCTTCCGGCGATTCCCGGCCGGGAACTGGCCGGAGTCGTTGACGCGGTGGGTGAGGGGGTCACGTCCATCGCTGCAGGGGACGAGGTACTCGGATGGTCCGACACCGGTTCCTACGCCGAGTTCGCCCTCGCCAGTCAGTTCGCGATCAAGCCGGTCGGCCTCTCCTTCAAAGAGGCCGCCACACTCCCTGTCGCTGTCGAGGCCGCGGACCGTGTGCTGCGGCTGCTCGACCTGAAGAAGAATGAGACCCTTCTGATCCACGGCGCGGCCGGTGCGGTGGGCACGATCGCCGTTCAGTTCGCCGTCAGCCGCGGCGCCCGCGTCATCGGTACGGCCAGTGCGGGCAACCATGCCTACCTGACGTCCCTCGGGGCGACCCCGACGGCCTACGGGGACAGCCTCGTCAAGCGGGTGAGTGCTCTGGCCCCGGACGGCGTCGACGCAGTCCTTGACCTCGCAGGCCGAGACGCTCTGCCCGACTCCATCGAACTGCGCGGTGGTACCGAACGCATCGTCACCACCGCCGACTTCCGCGCACAACAGTTCGGCGTCATCTTCGCCGCCCCTCCCGAGGAGCGTTCCGTTGAGCGTCTGGCCGAAGCGGCCCGGCAAGCGGCCGACGGGACTCTCAAAACCACCGTCGGCCGCACCTACGCACTGGCTTCTGCAGCGCAGGCACAGCGTGACAGCGACAGCGGGCATGCCCAGGGAAAACTTGTCGTGACCGTAGGCTGACGCGCCTGAGGCAGCACCACGCTGGAAGAGTCCTGTGCCCGGTGTCCCGGCGACGCCGGACATCAGGCAGGTGCGGGCACGCTCGTGCGGTGGGAGTTCGCCCCCGGCCGCTGCGGTGGCCGGCGACGGGGCTCGAGGTGTTCCCCGACGGAGGGAAGCTCTGGCGTGGGCACCGACGGAGTGCTGCTGGGCTGTCCCGCCCTGTGAGAGGGCATTTGATCTAGGCGTATTGCCGTGTATGCCCTAGTAGGTACCTCGCCAGGTTGGCGTGCTCTCGTCCGTTATGCGCCTGCTGAGGTTGTCGATCGAGGCAATGTGGACCATGGCTTCGGAGCTGGCGGTGAGGGTCTCGTAGTCGCGGGCGAGGCGGCGGTGCATCATGATCCAACCAATGCTTCGCTCTACCACTCAGCGCCTTTTCACAACGTGAAATCCGCGTTTCTCCGGGTTTCGGTTGACGACTTCGACGTCGATTCCAAGGCGGGCGCCGTGTTCGATGACGGCGTTCTTGAAGCCTGTGTCGACCCAACTCTTGGAGATGGTCGGGTACTTCGCCTTCGCCTGGTCCAGGAGGCGTATTCCCAGGGCGTTTTCCGAGAGGCTGGCAGCAGTGACGGTGACAGCGAGGATGAGGCCGATCGTGTCGGTGAGGATGCCTCGCTTCCTGCCGACGATCTTCTTCGCGGCATCGGTTCCTTGGCTGGTCAGGGGCACGTTATTGGAGGTCTTGACGCTCTGGGTGTCGATGACCGAGGCGGTTGGCTCGGGTTTGCGGCCGTCTTTCACGCGGGCGAGGGCGGTGAGGTCGTAGTTGACCTGGGCGAAGATTCCTTCGTCGCGCCAGGCGGCGTAGTAGAAGTAGACGGTGCCGTGGCCCGGGAAGTCGTGCGGGAGGTATTTCCAAGGGATTCCGGTGCGGTTGATGTAGAGGAGTGCGTTGAACACGTCACGCAAATCGACTTGGGCCGGCTTTCCGGTGGGACGGCGTGCGAGTCGGGCATTCCGCCAGGTCGTCAGCGTCGGCTCGATCAGGGCCCATCGGGCGTCGGACAGGTCGCTGGGGTACGGCTTGCGCTCGCTCACGGCACAGCGTGATCATGGGCATGCTGGAGGGATCGGTTCCGCCGGAGATCGGGCGGTTCCGGGGCATTTTCAAATCAGACGGGTTTCTGGTTACAGAAGTGCATGAGGCGGACAGTCGAGTGCGCGGACCGCAGGGGAACATAAGACTGCCACCCGGGCGAAGGCGCTCAAAGCGGGGCACAGTCAAAACCCGCATACCGGAAGAACCCTATGTGAACGCCCTCTGAGAGGGTGTTTACCTAGGTATGGTCTATTTTGCGACTTCTGCCGCTGGGTAACTTTGCGCTGATTCTGCTTAGTTGTCTTGTTGCCCCTCGCGCGCTGCAACCCGCGCCAGTCCGCTTCACGCGTACTTCATCCTCGCAGACCGTCTGACGTAGAGATATGACAGAAACGCCAAGCTCTGGCGGAATCAGATCTTCCGGCCCGACCTTGATCGCGTTGCCCGGTGACCGCGCGCAAGCCGTACCCCAGCGACCTGTCCGACGCCCGCTGGGCCCTGATCGAGCCGACCCTCACGGCCTGGCGACAAGCCCGGCTCGACCGACGCCCCACGGGAAAACCGGCTCAAGTCGACTTGCGGGACGCGTTCAACGCGATCCTCTATCTGAACCGGACCGGAATCCCGTGGAAGTACCTCCCGCACGACTTCCCCAGCCACGGCACGGTCTACTTCTACTACGCAGCCTGGCGCGACGAAGGAATATTCGCGCAGCTCAACTACGACCTCGTTGGACTGGCCCGGGTAAAGGAGGGCAAGAAGGCCGAGCCGACCGCTTCCGTCATCGACACCCAGAGCGTCAAGACTTCCACCAACGTGCCCGTGGCCAGCCAGGGAACCGATGCCGGCAAGAAGATCGTCGGGCGGAAGCGAGGCATCCTGACCGACACTATCGGCCTCCTCCTCGCCGTCACCGTCGCCTCCGCCGGCCTTTCCGACAACACCTTCGGCGTCCGCCTCCTCGACCAGGCGAGGGCCACCTACCCGACTATTACAAAGAGTTGGGTCGACACCGGCTTCAAGAAGACCGTCATCGAGCACGGAGCCACGCTCGGTATCGTCGTCGAAGTCGTCAACAGGAAATCCGACGTCCGCGGATTTCACGTCGTAAAAAGACGTTGGGTGGTTGAGCGGAGTATCGGTTGGATCATGCTCCACCGGCGGCTCGCCCGCGACTACGAGAGCCTGGACGCCAGCTCCGAGGCCATGATCCAGATCACCTCGATCGACAACACCGCCAAGCGCATAACCGACGAGTCCACACCAACCTGGCGAGGAACTTACTAGGGCATAAGCCGCACTCCGCCTAGATCAAACGCCTTCTCAGAGACGGACGATGATCAGGGCGATGTCGTCTCGGCCGCCGCTGGGGACGCCGAGGCGTGCCAGGACGGTGTCGGCGAGTTGTTCGGTGCCGAGGCGGCTGCACTCGCTGAGTACATCGGTCAGTCGGCCCAGTCCGGCGTCGATGTCCTCGCCGCGGCGTTCGATGAGTCCGTCGGTGTAGAGCACGAGGGTGTCCCCGGGCTTGTAGGGCAGGCTGGCCTGTGGGCGGAGGACGTGCTGGGGGCGGGCGCCGAGCGGCGGGTCGGTGGCTTGGTCGAGCAGTTCATAGCGGCCGTCGGGGTGAACGAGGACCGGGGGTGGGTGGCCGGCGTTGCTGTAGGTGATCAGTCGACTGCGGCTGTCGGCGACCGCTTTGAAGGCGGTGGTGCCGAGAGCGCCGTCGACGGAGCGGGCGTACAGGCCAAGGACCTCCAGGGCCTGGGCGGGGCGTTCCAGGGCACGGATGGCGGCGGACAGGGCGCTGCGGAGCATGCCCATGACGGCCGCGGCTTTAAGGCCGTGGCCGATGACGTCGCCGACCGCGACGGCGAGCCGGTCGGGCGGGATGTCGACGACGTCGTACCAGTCGCCGCAGACGTTGAGGGAGCCGGTGGCGGGCAGGTAGCGCACCGCGATATCGCGGTGGTGGGCCAAGTCGGGGACGTCGAGCATGGCTTCTTGCAGGGTGACGGCGACCTCGCGTTCGCGGGCGTGGGCCTGGCGCAGTTCCTCGTTCAGCCGCTGCAGCTCCCGCGCCCGCGCGTACAGTTCGGCCTCCAAAGCCTGAGTCTCCTCCAGGCGCTCGCCCACCGGGACGCCGGTGGGGCGGGCGGCCGGGTGGGCTTTGACGAACGCGGTGACGTCCTCGACCCGGTGGATGATGTAGGCCACCTGCCCGTCTTCGCCCAAAACGGGGGTGTTCACCGGGGACCACCAGCGTTCTTCGAAGGCGCCTGGACGGTCCACGACGGGGATGTCGTACTTCTGCAGGGCCATCGTGTCCGGCTTGCGGGTGGCCAGGGCCCGGTGCAGGGAAGCACCGAGGTTGCGGACCCCTTCGGCTTCAGGGTCGGCGGGGTTGTCCGGGAAGGCGGTGAAGATGTGCTTACCGAGCAGGTCCTCCCGGGTGCGTTGGGTGGCTTCCAGGTAGGCCCGGTTCACATCGACGATCACCAGGTCCGGCCCGAGCACCAGGTAAGGGCTCGGCGTGGCGGCGAACAACGCCGCGTGATCAACCCGCGATGCCACCGGTGAACCTCCCTTCCCGCCCCCATGGCCTCCTCCTCAATCTAGGAGCTGCCCTTCGGCCACGCTCGCCGTGTTCGTCTGTGTCGTGCGAAGGCGCCGCGACGGCTCGCTCGCGCTTCGCGCCACCGCCACCGGCAACAGATCACCAGCCATTCAGCCGTCCTGGTGGGCGCGTGCGGCTCGCACCGACTCCTCCAGCGCGGCCGTCAAGTCCACCGCCGGCCCGGGCTCGGGCGGCGCGGCCAGCTTGCCGCCGGACACCTTCGCCTCGACCAACTGCTCAAGTGCGTGCTGGTATTCGTCTTGGAGCTGGTCGACCTCGACACCCGTGAATTCGCGCATGAGTATCTCGGCGAGCTCCAGCTCCCGGTCGGTGACCGGTGCGGACGGGGCGAGGTCCCCTGGGTCGCGCAGTTCGTCCTGCCAGAGCAGCGTATGGAGGATGAGCATGGCGTGGCGTGGCCGCAGCAGTGCGATCCGTTCCCGGGAGCGGACGGCGACCTTGCACACGCCGACCTGTCCCGTGCGGGCGAGCGATTCGACGAGCAGCGCGTACGGCCGGTCGGCCGGCGGGCCGCCGGGGCCGACGTAGTACGGCCTGCTGTACGAGATCGGGTCGATGTCCTGCCCGGGCACGAAGCCGAGTACCTCCACGACGTGCCTGGTCGCCAGCGGCAGACGCTCCAGGTCCTCATCGCTCAGCGGCACCAGCTGCCCGTCCGGCAGCTCCCAGCCGCGCCCGACCTCCTCGTACGGGATCTCACGGTCCTCGGCCTCACAGAACCGCCGGTGCTGCACCCTGCCGCTGTCCGCGGCATGGGTCTCCCGAAGCCGGACGTGGTGCTCCTCGGTCGCCTTCACGGGCAGCACGACCAGCCCGAACTGGATCACGCCGGACCACAGGGCCCTCATGCCTTAAGCGTCCATCGCCACCGCTCAGGGTGCACCTCGGCCACGTGGGACCGGCTCACTGAGCCGGCCCAGCCGACGGCCAGCCCATCAAGGCCTCCGAGACCGTCAGCAAAGCAACGCGAGGATGGGACGGCGGGAAGATGATCAATGGCAGGAAGCGGCACCTCATCTGCGACCACCGCAGTCTCGTCCTGCTGGTCATGGTCACCCCCGCCGACGCCCAGGACTCGCTCGTGGCCCGGGAGTCCGCCTCGTCCTGATGCACCCGGAGATCGCCATCTCTGGGCCGACTCCGCCTATGCCAAGAACGGCCTGGTGCCCTGGGCGAAGAAGTACCTCGACATCACCATCAAGACGGTGCGCAGGCCACCCCAGACCAAGGGCGTCATCGTGCTATCACGCCGCTGGGGCGGTTGAGCGAGCCTGGTCGTGGACTTTGAGGGCCCGCCGGCACTGCCGCGACCACGAACGGCTCCCCCGAAGTGAGCGAATTCCTCATCACCTGGGCGGCGAGCTCTCATGACCCGGCGGCTCACCCGCCGCAAGGCCCGCCCGGCTGAACGCCGCGACACCATTGACGGCTACGTGATGCCGCAAGCAGCCTGATCAGGACTGCTCGGCGAAGAAGTCGCGTCGGACTGCCGAGGGAGGGGCGTCCGAACGCCCCCGGGAAAGCCCGAAATCGAGTGAGGGTTGTCCCCTAAAAAACTCAGCCCACGGCGCTGAACCCGATCCGGCTCGATCCGGCCTCTTGCGCTTACTAGACCAGTCTATATATTAACTGCATGGCACGCCGAACAGACACCAGAGAACGGATGCTGCGGACCGCAGCCACGCTGTTCCAGACGCAGGGTTACCACGCCACCGGCCTCAACCAAGTGCTCGCCGAGGGTGGGGCGCCGAAGGGGTCGCTCTACTTCCATTTCCCCGGCGGGAAGGAACAGCTCGCGTCCGAAGCGCTCACACAGGCAGGCGGCGAGATGTGCCTGCTGATCAAGGCAGCCCTCGATGCGGCCGAGGAACCCGAGGCCGCCGTCGAGACCGTACTGGACTACCTGGCCGACACCCTGGTGTCGTCGGACTTCACCGCCGGATGCCCGGTCGCGACGGTCGCGCTCGACTCCGCAGGCGCGAGCGACATGATCAGGTCCGCGTGCGACCACGTCTACCAGTCGTGGACCGGCACGATCGCCGACTTCCTCACCGGGCACGGGGTCGACGCCGACCGGGCGCCGGCACTGGCCGTCGTCCTGGTCGCGTCGATCGAGGGCGCGCTCCTGCTGGCCAGGACTCAACGGGACGTCGCGCCGCTGCGTGTGGTCGGCGCCCATCTACGACTGACCCTTGCGGAGGCCATGCGATGAAGATCCACCACCTGAACTGCGGCACCCTGCGGCCGTTCGGCCGTCGGCTGGTCAACGGGACGGGCAGTCCGTTCAGTTGCGGCGAGATGGTCTGCCACTGCCTCCTGATCGAGACCGAGCAGGGCCTGGTGCTCGTCGACTCGGGCATCGGGCTCGACGACGTCGAGCGGCCGGAGCAATCTCTCGGCCGCCAGTTCCGGACCGTGGCCAGGCCAGTGCTCGACCCGAACGAAACCGCGGTCCGCCAAGTGGCCGCGCTCGGCTACGACATTGAGGATGTCCGGCACATCGTGCTCACCCACCTCGATCTCGACCACGCCGGCGGGTTGCGCGATTTCCCCCGCGCCACCGTGCACGTACTCGAGAGCGAGCTCGATGCCGCACTGTCGGCAGGGACGAGTGCGGAACGGAGCCGGTACCCCGTGGCGCAACGGGCACACGGGCCCAACTGGCAGACGTACGAGGCCGCCGGCGAGCCCTGGTTCGGGTTCGACGCCGTCCGTGAACTCACCGGCCTGCCGCCGGAGATCCTGCTGGTGCCGCTCGCCGGCCACACCAGGGGCCACACCGGCGTGGCCGTGGACAGCGGCGACGGCTGGCTGCTGCACGCGGGCGACGCCTACTTCTTCCACGGCCAGGTCGATCCGGTCAACCCCCGCTCGGCACCCGCCGGTCTGCGCGTGTTCCAGTCCCTCATGGACACCGAGCGCTCCCTCCGTCTGCACAACCAGCACCGGCTGCTGGAGCTGGCGCGTACCGCAGGCGACGAGATCACGATCTTCTCCGCGCACGATGCCGTGGAACTGCGCCGGCACCAGAAGACGACGCCGACCATAGCGGTCTGAGGTTCCCCGAGGGCCTTGCCGAAGCCATGCGTGCGGTCGGATCCCGGCAAGACTGGCGGCACACCCGCGCCGACGGCCCCGACCGGTGGACCGCAGCGCACGGCCCACAAGACGACGGCAACGCCGGCACGGCGGCGGACACGGACGTGCTGCGCGCCCTGGAGCCAGGCACGCTGCTGGCGGCCGTCGGCCCCGCCGGGTCCGGAAAGTCGACTTTCGCTTGTCGAGCCCGTACCGGGCCACCCACGGCCGCGTCACGCTGACCGACACGGTCCGGGCCGCGAGCCGCGACCAGGTAGACATTGTCGCCGTCGAGCCCGTCGACCAACCGCCCCTCGGCATTGGGCGCATGCTGGCCCAACTCCTGCGCATAGACCCGGTGCCGCAGTTCGTGGATCGCTTGGCGAAGGTGAGGACGCCACCGTGCCGGCGGGGCCGCCCGCCCTTGGGGCCGCAGCGGGCCGGGCCCGGGTCGCGGAGCATGACCCGGTCCGAGCGCAGGCGCCCGACCAGGACGACCGGCAGATCGTCCAGGGCATACGTGAGGCAGGCGACGTCGTAGCCGGCATCCATCACAATCAGGATCTCGGGGTCGCCCGGCTGCCAGTGCCCGGCTTGCGTCAACCGCTCGACAACGTCGCGCAGTTGGGCGGCGGTCACGAGCGTCGCGTCGTCGGCGGGCCCCAGGCGCACGGCGTCCAGCAGCGCGACTCAGGATGTGAACCGCCCCGGGTTCGGCAGAGATCTCAGATTGTGGTTGTGACCTGGGGTTTCGTGGATTCCGTGTAGTGGTTGGCTTCGTATTCGACGGGCGGGATGTGCCCTATCTCACCGTGGAGCCAGGCGTGGTTGTACCAATCGACATCATCTGGTTCACTCGCGCCGGACAGCCCGGTCTGACCCGTCAGGCCAACGCCTACCTGAAGGCGGCCGAGGAGTTCGCCTGGGAGGAGACGCTCGTCCCCTCCGACCCGGCGGCCCCGGTGCGCAGCGTGGTGCGCCGTGAGGCGATCGGCGTCGTCGCCGCCGTCATCCCGTGGAACTCGCCCTTCTCCTCCGCCACTTCGAAGATCATCCCCTCCCTGCTCGCGGGCAACTCGGTGGTCCTGAAGGTCTCCCCGGAGAACTCGCTGAGCATGGGCTTCCTGGCCGAGCTGCTGGAGCAGGTGGGCCTGCCCGAGGGTGTGATCAGCGTCCTACCCGCGGACCGGGAGACCAGCGAGTACCTGGTGTCGCACCGGGACGTCGACAAGATCGCCTTCACCGGCTCGACGCGGGCCGGCCGCCGTATCGCCGCGATCGCCGGCGAGCAACTCAAGCGGGTCAGCCTGGAGCTCGGCGGCAAGTACGCCGCGATCATCCTCCCCGACGCCGACATCGAGAAGGCTGTCGCGGGCCTGAAGTTCGGCTCCCTGCTCAACAACGGCGAGTCCTGCATCGCCCAGACCTGCATCCTCGCCCCGCGCAGCCGCTACGAGGAGGTCGTGAGCGGGCTCAAGACGCTGGTGGAGTCGCTGAAGGTCGGCGACCCCGACGACCCCGACACCTTCATCGGCCCGATGATCCGCCCCGACCAGCAGGAGCGGGTGCGCAACTACATCCAGCTCGGCATCGAGGAGGGCGCCCGCCTGGTCACCGGCGGCCCGCAGATCCCCGAGGGCCTGGAGAAGGGCAACTACGTCAAGCCCACCCTCTTCGCCGACGTCGACAACTCCATGCGCATCGCCCAGGAGGAGATCTTCGGCCCGGTCCTGGTGGTCATCGCCTACGACGACGAGGACGACGCCGTTCGTATCGCCAACGACTCCGAGTACGGCCTGTCCGGCGGCGTCTGGTCCGCCGACGAAGAGCACGCGCTGGCGGTCGCCCGCCGGGTCCGCACCGGCACCATCACCGTCAACGGTGCCTCCGTTGCCTTTGACGGCCCGTTCGGCGGCTTCAAGGCGAGCGGCGTCGGTCGGGAGTACGGGGCGGTCGGCCTCGGCACGTACACCGAGTACAAGACCATCACCGTCTGACCTCCACCCGGGACTCCCGGGCCGGGTGCCCCGGCGGATGGCCCGTCCTGATCGCCTCTCCTATCCCCTGACAGAAAACGTCTACAGCTGTATACTTAAGAGGACACACCCTCCCGGCCGTCAGAAAGGGCCCGGGACCACGCAGAAGGAACCAGACATGAACCTCAATCTCACTGGAAAGCGTGCGCTCGTCACCGGTTCGAGTGCCGGGCTCGGTGAGGCCACCGCGAAGCTGCTGGCGGCCGAGGGTGCGGCGGTCGTGATCCACGGCCGCGACAAGGACCGTACCGAGAAGGTTGCGCAGGACATCCGCGCGGCCGGCGGAACCGCCACCACGGTCCTCGGCGACCTCGCCGACGACGCAACCGCCGCCGAGGTCGCCCGAGCGGCCACCGCCGACGGCCCGATCGACATCCTCGTCAACAACGCCGGCTTCTACCGGCACCTGTCCTGGGCCGAGGCGAGCCCCGACGAGTGGCGCGACACCTACAACGTCAACGTCGTCTCCGGCGTCCGCATGATCCAGCACCTGGTGCCCGCCATGCGCGAGCGCGGCTGGGGCCGTGTCATCACCATCGGCGGCGGTCTGGCCTCCCAGCCGATGAACACCCACCCGCAGTACAACGCCACCCTGGCGGCCCGGCACAACCTCGCCGTCTCCCTCGCCCGCGACCTCAAGGGCACCGGCGTCACCTCGAACGTCGTCTCCCCCGGAGCCATCCTGGTCGAGGCCACCAAGGACCTCGTCACCGAAATCGGCCCGGCCCGCGGCTGGGGCCAGACCTGGGAAGAGATCCAGCCCAACGCCGTCAACGCCCTGATCCCCAACGACCAGGAACGCTTCGGCGAGCCCGACGAGATCGCCGGCGCCGTCGCCTACCTCTGCAGCGAATACGCCCAGTACATCAGCGGAGCCACCATCCGCGTCGACGGCGGCCTCATCCGCACCGCCTTCTGAGCGAGACGCGGACGGTAGGCGGCCCGGCCGGGCGCGGGGCGGCACGTACCGGCTTCACCGGTCCCGGATTCGGCGGGGCGGGCTACTCGGTGGCGCTGTCCCCGTCCTCGCGGGTGACGGGGCGGAGCATGTCGGCGAGCAGGCCCGTCAAAAGGTCGTTGTCGGCCGCGGCGAGAGCGGTGGTGCCGAGGACGCTGCGCAGCAGCCACGTACCAGCGATCAGCGCGAGTCCGAGCTGTGCACGTACGTCCGCGTCGGGACCGTCGAGCAGCCCGGCGAGCCGTGCCCCCACATGGGCTTCGACACCCCGCCGGACGGCGTCCGTCGCCTCCGGATCCGATGCCGAGCGCAGCATCAGCAGGAACGGGTCGAGCCCTTCGGCGTCCGGCGCCGTGCGCTCGGCGAGCATCTGGGCGATGGAGTGCGCGAGCCCGGCGGGTGCCTCGCCGACGATGGTCGGCGGGCCGAAGGCACGGTCGACGGCCTGGGCGAACAGAAGCTCTTTCGAACCGAAATAACGGTTGATCATCATCGCCGTGACACCCGCCCGCTCGGCGATCTGCCGCACCCCGGCCCGGGCGTACCCGTGCTCGGTGAACTCGACGACCGCGGCGGCGAGGATCGCCTCGCGGGTCGCGGCGCCGTCGCGTCGGCGAACGGGATGTGCGGTATTCATGGGGACGAGCATACGGGGGGCGTCCGGCCGAACCGGCGCCCCCCGTGCGCCGTGCAGTCCCACGCCGTGAGGCGGGGGCGGCAGAGGAGTGCTACCCGTCAGAGCACTGCGTTGTCGGCGGCCCCCGGGAAGTCCGTGCTGAGCGCAAGCTCCCTGCCCGCCTCGAACTCGGCCCGCAACTGCTCGAGCTTGACGCCGATGCGCCGCTGGGCGTCGCTGCCCAGCACCACCCAGTGCGCCAACTCCGGTGCGCCGACGGCCTGGTAGATCGCCTCGGCCGCCCGCTCCGGGTCACCGGGGAACATCTCCGGCGACAGGCTGCTCATCATGGCCCGGAACGCCCCGGCCGTGGCGGCGTAGTCCTCGATGCCCTCACCGGACACCTTCGTGCGGTTCTCGATGCCCGTACGGAAGGAACCCGGCTGGATGATCATCGCGTGCAGGCCGATCGGCTCGATCTCCTGCCACAGGGCCTCGGTGAAGCCCTCCAGCGCGAACTTGCTGGCGGAGTAGTAGCCGTTGGCCGGCAGACTCGCCAGTCCGTCCATCGAGGAGACGTTGACGACGGTGCCGCTGCGCCGCGCCCGCATGCCGGGCAGCACCGTGCGCGTGAGCTCCACCGCGCCGAAGAAGTTGACCTCGAACAGCCTGCGGTAGTCGCTCTCCTGCTGCTCCTCAAGGGCGCCGACGAAATCGATGGCCGCGTTGTTGACGAGGATGTCGATGCCACCGAAGTGCTCCTCCGCGGCACGTACCGCCGCGACCCGGTCGCCGGCGTCGGTGACGTCGAGCTTGAACGCCAGCGCGGTCTCCGGATAGCGCGCGGCCAGTTCGGTGGTGGCGCGCGTCGAACTCGCCGTCGCCACCACCTGCTCCCCACGGGCCAGGACGTGTTCGGCCAGGGCCTTGCCCAGTCCGCTGGAAGCGCCGGTGATGAGCCAGGTCTTACGAGACATGAGGTATCTCCTTCGAAGGGATGACAGGTACAGGTGTGTCGTCAGGGGGGTGAACGGGGGAAGGGACGGAAGGGCGGCGGGGTGCCTACTCCCCGGCAGGGAAGTCCGCCGCGCCGCTCGCCTCGGCCCACTTCCGGGTCTCCGCGGCGCGCGCCTCGCCCGCCTCCAGGGCCATCGTCACGGCCTGGGCACCGAGCAGCAGCCGGCGCGGCGGGTCGTCATGCCGTACGACGTCGATGAGGACCCTGGCCGCGCGGACCGGGTCACCGGGCTGGGTGCCGTTGTTCTCCGCCCGATACGTGTTCATGGCGCCGACGGTCTCCTCGTAGTCGGCACCCACGGCATGGAGCTCCATCGAGGAGCCCTGCCAGTCGGTCCGGAAGGCACCCGGCTCGACGATGACGACGGTCAGACCGAAGGGTGCCACCTCGTTGGCCAGCACCTCGGAGAAACCCTCCACCGCGAACTTCGCGCTCTGATAGGCACCCATCCCGGGCGTGCCGCCCACCCGGCCGCCCAACGAGGAGAACTGCACGAACGTCCCCGAGCGCTGCGCGCGCAGCACCGGCAGGGCGGCCCGGGTGACATTAACGACCCCGAAGAAGTTCGCCTCGAACTGGCCCCGGAAGTCGTCCTCCGCCATCTCCTCGATCGGAGCGCTGTTGGCGTACCCGGCGTTGTTTACGACCACGTCCAGCCGCCCGAAGGCATCGACGGCGACTTGGACGGCGTGCCGGGCGGCGACGGTGTCGGTGACGTCCAGCGCCACGGTCCGCACCCGGTCGCCGTACCGGTCGACGAGGTCGGCCAGCTGCTCCGGCCGACGCGCGGTCGCCACGAGCTGGTCGCCGCTCTCCAACACCGCTTCCGCCAAGGCACGCCCGAACCCTCGGGACGCACCGGTGATCAACCACGTAGAAGCCATGGGATTGCCCTTCTTTTCGCTTTCCACCCACTCTCTCGTCTGGGTCGACACGGGGCTTGAGTCGATTGGCTGACAGTCTTCCCGGCTCTGACGGGCGACGAGACGTGACATGTAAGTCATTGCACTGCTGATCGCCACACGTAACGGCCGACATGGAGACACCCAGTCACATGTTTCTTCCTTTCGACGGCCGCGCGGCGATGAGATCGGCCTGCTTGGGATCGTCGTCGGCGAGCACCACGTACGCACACATGTGGTCATCGTAGGAACGGCGACGGATCCTACTTCACTTCCGTCGTGGAACCCGGCCGGAGGGCATCGGACGGCGACAGGAACCCAACAGGTTCCTGACATTCCGCCGCCCACGGGTCGCTTGCACACATGTCTCAGCGCGCCGGGCGCACTACAGCGTGGAGTGCTCCAGGAGGTAGTCGATGGCTTCGACGGCGTCGTCAGCCGTGTGGTGCGGAACCCCGAGACCCTCGGGCCAGGCACGCCAGCGCACCCAGATTGTGCGCAGACCCGGCGCCGCGCCGCCGGCGATGTCGGACTCGGGGTAGTCCCCGGTCATCCAGTCGCCTGGGGTCAACTGGGTGCCGCACCGGGCGGCGGCGAGCTCGAAGAGCCGGGCGTCGGGCTTGTGCACATCGATGTCACCGGACGTGGCGATCCCGTCGATCAGATCGGCGAGAGGTGGCCCGGAATTTGGCGCGCTGGATGTCACTGGCACCGTTGGTCGCGACCCCGATGCTCCAGCCGGCGTCCTTCAGCCCCGTCAGGCTGTCGAGTACGGCGGGCCGGCAGTGCACGGCGGCCGCCATGCGATCGACGTACACCGTCCACAGATGCTCGGCCGACTCCTTGACCTGGAACGTGGCCCGCAGCCGCTCGAAGTCGCCGCGGTCCGCGCTCTCGGCCAGCTCGGTGCGCAACCAGCCCTCGATCTCCAGCCCGTAGGCATGGTCGTGGGCCAGCTCTGCTATGGCATCCGCGAACGCGGCACGACGGTCGACCAAGGTGCCGTCCAGGTCGAACAGGGCAAGACGCAAGCCCGCGACCCTAGCCTGGCGGGACCGCCGGAAACGGACGGCCCTGGTCATTCGCCTTCCTCTCCAGTGGAATGGCAGCATGCACGAGAGCGCTCCTGGCGACGGATGGGACCGTGCGCACCAAAGCAGGGGGAACCGATGAACGCGCAAGGCAGGTTCCCCCCCAACCCCGCGGCCGAGGGCGGGGAACCCACTCCGTCGCCCTCTTCCTTCCTGCACCAGGCACGGCCTGTCGATCCGGGCTTCGTCGGCCGCGTCGCCGAGCTACGGGCGCTACGGGACTTCCTGCTCGAGGCGCCGGCCCAGAGCGCGCTGGCTCAGCGCACGACGGCTCAGGACACAGCGGCCCAGGACACGGCGGCTCAGGGCGTGACCGCCCAGGGCGCGGTCCGGGTGATGTACGGGCAGGCCGGCGCGGGCAAGTCGGTGCTACTGGAAGCCACCGTCCAGGCCGCGACGGCCACCGGCATGCGCGTCCTACGCTGTGCTGGCATCCGCGGCAGCAACCCGCCCGACCTGTCCGGCCTGCTCCAGATCCTCTGGCCGGTGCTGGCAGACCCACAGCGGCCACCGACCACCGCTGACTCCCTCGCCGCGGTGGACCTCGACGCGCTGACCAGGGTGCTGGTCGAGGGCGCCCCCGCACCGGGCGGCGGGCAGTCCTGGCTGTCCTTCGCCGCCCTGGAGGTGCTGACGGCCGTCAGCCACGCCGGACAGTCCCTCCTGGTCGCCGTCGACGACTGGGACGCGCTGGACGAGCCCAGCAGGCACGTGCTGGCCTTCGTCGCCCGCCGGACCTGGGGCCACCCGCTGGCCCTGCTGATGACCTCCCGACCGCACCGCACCCCGCCGAACCCCCTGACCGGTCTGCCCACGCTGTCGCTCGGCCCGCTGCCCCCGGTCGAATCCACCCTGCTCCTGGCCTCGCGACGCCCTGGCCTGGACGCGCAGACCGTCCGCGAACTCCTGGCGACCGCGGCCGGCAACCCCCTGGCCCTGCTGGAACTGCCCGTCCCGTCCGAGGAATCGCTGCCCAGCATGCCCGCCTCCTCCGACCGGCTCGCTTCCGCCATGGCGCCGGGTGCCGCACGCCTGCCCGCCGCGACCCGCGACCTGCTGCTGGTCGCGGCGCTGCACCCGGAGGGAGATCTGCCGCTGCTGCTGTCGGCCGCCTCCAGGATCGGCGGGACCGCGGTGGACTTCGCGGCTCTGGACCCCGCGGAAGGCGCGGGCCTCGTGACGTTCGACGGCATGCGCCCGTACTTCAGCCACCCCGCGATGGCGGGAGCGATCGTCCACGGCACCGACCCGCGCCGGTGCCGGGCCGCGCACGCCGCCCTGGCGGCCGTCCTGGCCCCCGGCTCGGTCCGGATGCTGTGGCACCGGTCCCAGGCGGTGGAGAGCCACGACCCGGAACTGGCCACCCGCCTGGAGGCGCTGCACGGCGACGCGCTGGAGCAGTGCGACCCGACGACGGCCGTACGCCTGCTGCGACGCGCCGCTGACCTCCACCCGAGCGCCGCCGACCAGGGCCGCTGCGCCCTACGGGCCGCCCAGCTCGCCCAGCTCTTCGGCCTGGAACGGATGACCCGCGCGATGGCCCACCGCGCGCTGCGCCACCCGCTGGGCCCCCTGGGCACCCTGTGCGCCAAGGCCCTGGCCCGAACGGACCGAACCATCCCAGCCGACCCTGGGTCCGGGCCCAGCCCGAATCTTGATCCCGGCCCCACCGCCGATCCCAACCCCAACCCCGCCCCCGACCCCGACCCCACCGACCCGTCCTCCTGGCCCACCCCCATCGGTCCCGCCGAGCAGGAGAACGCCCTGGAACTGGTCCGGATCACGGCACCCGCGGTCGTGGGCGACGACAAGAGGTCCGAGGCGCTGCTGGCCTTCCTCGACGCGATCCCGAACCGTGCGCACGACCCGCGGCTCCTGCACGCGATGGCCACGGTCCGCCCCCTGGACCGGGCCGCCACCGTTCTCGCCGGCGCCTCCGCCGACCGGCACCTGAGCGACCTGTCGGTACGCGACATCGAACGCCTCGGAGAAGCCGCGCTGCTGGCCGGTGACCCGCTGCAGGCCCTGGACCTGTTCCGGCACGCGGAGCGCCGCCGCCGCTTTCACGCTCTGCCCGACCAGTTGCCCTGGGTGCTGCTGCGGCAGGGACTGGCGCACCTGGCCATGGGTAACTGGGTCCAGGGCGAGCACGCGTTCCGGCGGTGCGCGGAGCTGGCCGACGGAGCGTACGGCCAGGAGCACCACACGGCGGCCACCCGCCTTCTGGAACATGTCGTACGGGCCCTGCGCACCGGCGCCCCGGTGGACCCGGCCGACGCCCATGACCTGGCGGCGGCCCGACGCTCGGTGCGTTCGATCGACGCGGTGCTCGCGGTCGGCACGGCCTGTGCCCTGGTGGAGTCCGGTCAGACCGCGTCGGCCCTGCCCGCGTTGTCGTCACTCCTGACAGATCCGCGCACGCGCGCGGCCGCCCTGTTCGCCGTGGTGACCTTCGCCGAGGCCGCCAAGGCCGAGCACGCCTCCCAGGAGGCGCTCGCCACGCTCGACCGGCTCGAGACGGAACTGGGTCCGCGGCGCCCCCGCGTGGTCGCCCTCCGCTTCACGGTGGCGCGGGCCGTCCTCGCGGACGACCAGGACGCGCAGACGATGTATGAACGGGCTTTGGGAGAGGACCTGTCCCGCTGGCCCCACCTGGAGGCGCCGCTGCGGCTGGCGGAGGGCAGGTGGCTGCGACTGCGGCGGCAGTTCGCCGACGCCCAGGCCACCCTGCGTCAGGCGGCGGCCGGTTTTACCATGCTGGGCGCCGAGGCACGCGCCCCGAGGATCGCCGCGGAACTGCGGGCCTCCGGAGACCGGGCGGACGGCGCCGCGCCGGGCTCACCCCGGCCCACCGCGGCGCGCGAGCTGCTCACCGCCCGGGAACTGCGGATCGCCGAGCTGGCCGCTCGCGGACTGTCCAACCGGGAGATAGGCGAACAGCTCGGTCTCGCGCCCCGGACCATCGGCGCGTACCTCTACCGCATCTTCCCCCAGCTGGGAGTGACCTCCCGCGCGCAGCTCGCCGAGGTCCTGAGGGACCCGCACACCCCCTGAACGCCGCCCCGCGTCACACGGCGGCGTGTCACTCGGCCCCGAACCTCGCAGCGAGCTGCGCGCGCGAGGAAACGCCCAGCTTCGGGAAGATCTGATACAGGTGCGAGGCGACCGTACGAGGTGACAGCCGCAGCTGTTCCCCGATGGCCCGGTTGGACAGGCCGCGGGCGGCCAGCCGGGCGATGGTGAGCTGCTGCGGTGACAGCACGCGGGCGATGTCGGCCAGGTCGTCCTCGGCGGGCCGCTCGTCTGCCACCCAGCCCGTCGCCCGCAGCTCCGAGGCGGCCTGCTCGGCACGTGACGCGGCCCCCAGCGCCCGGAAGACCGACTCGGCCGTGGACAAGGGCGTGCGGGACTTGGTGACGCGGCGCCGACGTCTGAGCCAGGCTCCGTACCCGAACTGGGTCATGCCTTGCAGCAGCGGCCACACCTCGATGCCGGGTCGCAGCACGCGCCGGTAGCGCTCCTCCGCCTCCGCCTCGTCGTCCGGGGCGAGCACCGCGTCGGCGTAGGCCACGATCCGTTCCAGCAAGGGGGAACACCCCGCCTGCGTCAGGGCCGTGACGTGGTCGAGAACGGTCCTGGCATCGGCCTGCTCCCCGGCGGGCAGCGCCGCCTCCGCCAGGAAGGCGAGCCCCCAGAACTGCTCGAAGGCGTACGGCGTCGTCGGGTCGGCGAACAGGGAACGCAGCCGGACGTAGGCCTCGGCGTAACGGCCCGTGCCGGACGCGGTGAGCGCGCGGGCCAGCACGGCCAGGCTCAACTGCCTGTCCTGGCCGAGGCGCAGGGAGGACTCCTCAACCTCCGCGGCACACTCCAGCGCCCGGTCGTAATCCCCGCGCAGCGCCGCGACGACGGCCAGCATCCCCGTGGCCCGCGCGCCCCAGTCGGGCTGCGCCGTCCGTTCGGCGATCATCCGGCTCTCCTCGGCCAGCGCCAGGGCGGTGTGCCATTCGGCGCCGAGCCAGATCTGGCACATCGTCCTCGGTACGAGCATCAGCGGCAGTTGCCCGTACCGGCCGCCGGCGCGGAAGGCAGCCTCCACCTCTTCCAGGAGCGGCTCGGCCTGTTCGAAGTCGATGGTGAGAGTGGTTACCTGGCTGAACAGGCTCCGGCCTTCGACCTGGGAGGGTCGGGGCACGGGCTGCGGGACCGGGGGCCGTGGCACGCTCAGGGGTTCGGTCAGCGACAGCACGACGAGATACCACCCGTCCCGGGGCCCGGCCCGCAGCTCCTTCGCCGTTCGCAGGACCAGGTCACGCTCCGGGCCGACCTGCTGCCACCGGCATCTGCGAGCCGCGCCGAGCAGCAGCTTCTGGGTGAGCACGGGATCCTGCGCGGCGACCGCGTGCGCCGCCTCGCACAGTTCGACGATCCGCTCCCGCCCGGCCGCGCTGCTGCCCGGCAGCAGATCGTGCACCCGCAGCAGCAGGGCGTGCCCGAACGTCCCCAACTCGGTCGGGTCGATCTGGCTCACATGCCGGAGGGCCTGGTCCACCAGACCGTGGTCGCAGGCCAGTTCGGCGGCCCGTAGCAGCCGTACCGCCCGGCGTTCGGGGTCCGCGGACAGCCGCGCGGCGGCCTCCAGCGCGGCGAGCGCCACCAGCACCCCGGTGACCGAACCCGAACCGGTTGCCCGTGACTCCAGCCGCCGCGCAAGTTCCTCGTCGGGACCCGCCACGCACTGGGCCGCGTGCCAGGCGGCCTGGGCGGGGCTGGTCAGGCTCCGCCCGAGCGCGGCGTGCGCGGCCACACGCCGCGCCGCCGACGCCAGCCGCACCACGGCCGGACGCATCAGCGGCGCACAGAAGCGCACCCGAGAATCGCCGCCCTCGACACCTTCCTCGACGCCTTCGCCGGCCTCCAGCGCCTCGACCACGTCGACCGACTCCACGACCAGTCCGAGAGCGACGAGTTCCGCGAGGCCCGCCCGCGCCGCGTCGGCGTCGCCGAGCAGGGAGGTGCTCGCGCGCAGGATGTCCCGCGCGCACGGTGAGGTGCTCAGCGCCGCGGTGAGGAGCACGTCGCGGGCCGACGTGGACAGCGTCACCCAGTCGTACGCGTACGCCTCGGCCAGGCGCTGTGTCGCGGGCAGCATGCCGAAGCCGGCCGCGTCCCCGAGCCGGTCACCGCCCAGGGCGAGCTCGGTGAGGGCGAGCGGATTGCCTCGCGCCACGGCGAGGACGAGCTGCTCCTCGCCGTACCCGGTGACCCGTCCGGCGCGGGCGACGAGTGCGCGGGCGTGCGTGTCGTGCAGCGGGCCGAGCGCCACCGTGGCCCCGTGCGGAGGCGACCAGGCGCTGGCGCCGACGGCGCGCTCGGCCATGATCATGCCCACCGGTTCCATCGGTCCCTTCGGCGTGGAACCGGTGGGCATGATCGCGGCCAAGGCACGCAAGGTGGCGCGGCTGGCGGAGTCGAGGCGGTCGAGGTCGTCCACGCACAGCAGCACCGGCTCCGATAGTGCGGCCAGCAGCCGAAGCGCCGCTGCGGCCACCTCGGTCGGCGTTGGCACGGCGTCGCCGCCGGTGAACGCGGCGCGCAGCACGGCACGGTCCCGGTCCGGCAGGTCGCCGACCCATGCCAGGGCGGGACGCAGCAGGCCATGCAGCGTGGCATGGGTCAGCGCTTCTTCGCCGGGCGCCCAGGCTGTCGACAGCACGCGTACGCCCTGTCGCCCGGCCTCCGCCGCGGCGAAGCGCAACAGGGCGGACTTTCCCGTACCGGGCGCGCCGCTCAGGTGGAGCACCCGGGCGCCGCCCCGGAGCAGGTCCGTCAGCAGCGCGCTCACCAGCTCCCGCTCCCGCGCCCGACCGACCAGGCCCCTGCCGTCAGGGTCGGTGTCGTCGGGGCGGGGGTCGTCCGGGCCGGTGTCGGTCAAGCCGGCTTCTGCCGTCAGGTCGGCTGCCTCTGCGCCGACGTGCGCGCTGATCACGTGCCCTCCCGCTCTCCCCGCCCCTTCGCAGGCCTGCCCCCCGTACCCGGTCACCTCTATCGTTCCAGGCCCGTAAGTCTGCGGCACGCGCTCACCCGAGTGCCCCCTCTTCCGCGATCCCGCTGTCCGCGCCGCCGACCGCTGCCGCCGCGTACAGGTCACGGATGCTGACAGCGGCCCCGGACTCCAGACGGCTGAAGACCCAGTCGATGGGACGGCACTCCCGCGCGTCCGGCAGCACCACGACGTACGCGGCGGCAGGGAAGGGGGCGGCCGGGGTGTGCCGCCAGGCACCGCCGATGTGGCGCGTCACGATCTCGCCGAGGTAGCAGCCGAAGCCGACGAGGGACTCGGCCATCTCCTCACGGCTCACACCCTCCGCCCGGAAGCCGTCGACAATGTCCTCCACGACATCGATGCTCTCCGGACTGTAGTCCAGCTCCGCATCACTGATGTCTGCTGCCGCCGCAACGATGGCGGCGGCGAGCTGGGGCGCACTACCGGGTTCGAGCGGGGGGTTCAGGTGCACCTGCATGTTGGTCCTCGGGCTGTTGCCGTCAATGAGGTCAAACTAGCCGCAGAACACCCGTCTAGACATGTCCCTGCCTGGTTCAGGGCGGAATGCGACCGTCCGGAGGTGTCAACGAGACACCTCCAGACGGCACGTGTGCATCGAACCTCGCCCCTCCGGGGGGCGGAGCGGACATGTCCCCGCAGCCGACGCGGTCGGCGCCGCTTGGAATTCAAGTGAACCTGCGACCCGGTGCCGCACGTTTATGAACGGTTAGCCTTTCCCTTTTTCCAGGTTAACGCCAATTTAATTTCCGGCACCCTGTCGCAGATATCCATGTGCGCTTCATCGGGGCGCACGTTCACCTCCATCATTGACTGTGCAGGGAAAAGGTGCGGAAATTGAATTCGGCAATTCTGCCCACAAAAACTCACGGGAGTATGCATGCTCAAGAAGCGGATCGCCACGGTGGTCCTTGTCGCCGGAGCCGCAGTCGCCGCGCTCACGACAGGCGCGCAGGCCGCCACCCAGGGCAACACCCTGATTACGGACCACGGCACGCACATTTCCTGGTCCGACTGCCAGTTCTGAGTCAGCGTCGAGAACTCCTGGGCCGGGGAGCAGCAGGGAGTTACGGGCCCGTACTACTACTGGGCCTCTGCCAGCGACGGCACGGCCAATCTGTGGCACAGGAACTGATTCAGGTCATATCAAAAGGCGCCTTCCTGCACTGGTGAGCAGGAAGGCGCCTGCCGTATATCGCGAGACTTATTGCAGGCGCATCGGCGGAAGCGTCGATCCCACGGAGAAACCCGTCGGGCTCTGGGTGTGTGTCGCGGCCGACCGTGCGGCACACAGGCGCCGCCGCGTGCACGCACACACGCACCATCGGGAAACAGCCAAAGTTCAGAAGTGGCCGAATGTTGCCGCAGCGTAAAGGCGCCCGTCGGAGGCCCGATCGACCCCGGCGTGTCAGGGCAGGCGAGTGGCCGAATTTCGAACAGTGATCACCGGAATGCTGACAGCAGGCTCCGTACCTGCAACGATCCCGTCGCTTCCGCTGCTGCGCACAGGTGTCGCAGCCGCCTCAGCTCCACAGGCGTCCCATCGTCGCGGCGCCTGCGTCACCTCCCTCCGAGCCAGGAGAGCCATGCCCCGCTTCAAGCTTGACGCACGTGTGCCGCGCGCGGACCGGCAGACGTCACGCCTCAGACCCGTGGGCCCCCTCGCGGCCTCCCTCGCCGTGACCCTGGGCGCCCTCGCCCTGGCCATCCCGCCCGCCACCGCCGCCCCGGCCCCCACAGGCACCGCCCGCGATGCCGCGCACACCCCGGCGCCCCCGCTCGTCGCCGCACACGCCAGGGCGGGCGCCACGGCCGTGCCCCTCGGCTCAGCCGAGCGCAAGTCGCTGCTCGACCGGGCCGACGGCGACCGCGCCGACGTCAGCAAGGCCCTGCACGCCGGCAGCCGCGAGAACCTGGTGGCCAAGGACGTGCTGAAGGACGCCGACGGCACGTTCCACACCCGCTACGCGCGGAACTACCAGGGGTTGCCCGTCGAGGGCGGCGGCGACCTGATCGTGCACGAGGGCCCGCACGGCCGCCGTATCGACGACTCCCTGCGCACCCCGCTGTCCGTGCCCGCCGTCAAGGACGGTGTGACGGCGGAACAGGCAAGGAGCGGGGCGTTGGCCGAGGCCAGGAAGCAGCACATCGCGCACGCCGCCGTCGATGGACCGGCGCGCCGCGTCGTCTGGGCCGGTTCCGGCACCCCGCGACTAGCCCTCGACAACGTTATCGGCGGGGAGCGGGCGGACGGCACGCCTAGCCGTCTGCACGTCGTCCTCGACGCCGCCACCGGCAGTCGGCTCGCCGCCTACGACGAGGTGACCGCGGGCGTCGGCAACAGCCAGTACAGCGGCACCGTCCAGCTCGACACCCAACGGGTGGGGGACACCTACCAGTTGGTGGACACCCAGCGCGGCGGCAACAGCGTCCGCGACATCACCAACGGCGGCCTCGGCGTCCTGTACACCGACGCCGACGACGTCTGGGGCGACGGCACCCCCGACGACCGGGCGACCGCCGCCGTCGACGCCGCCTACGGGTCCCGTACGACCTGGAACTTCTACCACGATGTGTTCGGCCGCAACGGCATAGCCGACGACGGCGTGGGAGCCGTCTCCAACGTGCACGTCGCGGGCCTGGCCAACGCCTACTGGCTGGACAGTTGCTTCTGCATGACCTACGGCGACGGCCTGGACAACCGGCACCCGCTCACCGAACTCGACATCGCCGCCCACGAGATGACCCACGGGGTCACCGCCGCCACCGCGGGCCTGCTGGAGACCGGTGAGTCCGGCGCCCTCAACGAGGCCACCAGCGACATCCTGGGCACCGCCGTCGAGTTCTTCGCGAACAACCCCAAGGACGTTCCCGACTACACCATCGGCGAGCTCGCCGACGTCCGCGGCACCGGCAAGCCCCTACGCTACATGGACCAGCCCTCCAAGGACGCCTCGGAGAAGGGCACTTCACAGGACTACTGGACCCCCGGCACCCACCTGCTCGACCCGCACTTCGGCGCCGGAGTCGCCAACCACTTCTTCTACCTGATCTCCCAGGGCAGCGGCCACAAGACCATCAACGGCGTCCACTACGACAGCCCCACCTACGACGGTCTTCCGGTCTCCGGCATCGGCCTGCGGAACGCCACCAACGTCTGGTACCGCGCCCTGACCCACTACATGACCAGCTCCACCGACTACGCCGGCGCCCGCACCGCCACCCTCCAGGCCGCCACCGACCTGTTCGGCACCACCAGCGACGCCTACGAGTCCGTCGCGAACGCCTGGGCCGCGGTCAACGTCGGCCCCCGCTACGTCAAGCACATCGCCATCACGTCCCTGAACACCCGTGACGCGGCCGTCAGTCAGCCGGTCGCCCGCACCGTCTCCGCCGTCTCCACCCGGCCCGGCGCCGTCACCTACGCGGCCACCGACCTGCCCACGGGGCTGTCCCTCGACGCCGTCTCCGGCCTGATCTCCGGCACCCCCACCACGGCGGATACCTTCCGGACCACGCTCACGTTCACCAACTCGGCCGCCGAGAAACGCCGGTACACCTTCGACTGGACGGTGATCGCTTCCGGCGGCGACTTCTTCGTCGACCCCGACCGCCACGACTACGCCGCCTGGAAGAGCGTGGAGACCCCCCTGACGGTCACCGGCCGCACCGGCAACGCGCCCGCCGACCTCAAGGTGTCCGTGGACATCGTCCACACCTTCATCGGCGCCCAGGTCGTCCAACTGGTCGGCCCGGACGGCACGGTGCTGCTGGTCAAGGACTTCGAGTGGGACACCGGAGCCGAACTGCACGACACCTTCACCGTCGACGCCTCCGCCCTGCCCGCCAACGGCATCTGGAAGCTGCGCATCACCGACTACACCCCGGCCGCGCCCGGCATCGCCCCGAGCGAGGGCGGCTACCTCGACCGCTGGAGCCTGACCTTCTGACCTGCCAGGGCCGCTTCAGTTACTTGAGCCCGAACGCCCGCATCACCGTCTGGGTCACCGCGTTGAGGCTGCGCTCGTCGAAGATGCAGATGTCGCACGAGTTGCCGGGCGTGCCGCTGGGCACGGACGGCTTGTCGTAGGTGTAGGAGAAAGCGATCTGGTTGACGCCGCGCGGGACTTCGACGGGCAGGTAGACGAAATGGGCTGCGCCGGTCTCCAGGTGGCCGGTGACGGTGCGCGTCACCTCGCTGCCCTCGGCGGGCGCGCCCGCCGAGGTGTCCTCGTCGGTCTCGGCGAAGCCGACGGGTGCGAGGGTCAGCGCGCTGGCGGCGCCGATCACCCGGGCGGCCATCAGCAGGGACCGGCGGCCCATGTCCGCGGTGCCCTCTCTGGCCGGGTTGGAACTGTGTTGTCGCCCCTGGTGAAAGGACACACACGTCACGAAGAACCCCGCGCCACGGCAGATTGAAGCGAAGGCGACGAACTGCCACAGCGATGTGACACTCCCCATTCGGCGCTCCCGGAGTGTGCAAGAGGCCAGTGGTCCTTTATGGTGGAACCCGTAAGGTTCCAGTGGCCTCTTAAGGGGATGCTGGCCGTACTCCTCGAGAGAAGGTGGCCCCGACCATGAACGAAGACAGCGCGCGAGCCGCCCGAACACCGCTGGGCGCCTCCGGCCTCTCGGTGCGGCCCGTCGGCCTGGGCCTCATGGGGATGTCGCAGTTCTACGGAGCGGTGGACGCGGACGCCTCCGTCGCCACGGTCCGGGACGCGATCGAGGCGGGCGTGCAGCTGTTCGACACCTCCGACTACTACGGAGCGAGCAGCGCGACTCCGGGACAGCCGGTGGCCGGCTTCGGGCACAACGAGGAACTGCTGGGGCGCGCCCTCCGGGGCCGCCGGGACCGGGCGGTGGTGGCGACCAAGTTCTCCGCCCGCCCCACTCCCGAGGGCCGCAGCCTCTTCGACGGCCGCCCCGCATACGTGAAGGCCGCCTGCGAGGCCAGCCTCAAGCGGCTCGGCACGGACCGGATCGACCTGTACTACTACCACCGGCTCGACCCGGCCGTCCCCGTCGAGGACACCGTGGGCGCCATGGCCGAACTGGTCGCCGAGGGCAAGGTCCGGGCCATCGGCCTGAGCGAGGTCAGCGCGGAGGTTTTGCGGCGGGCCCACACGGTCCACCCGGTCGCTGCCCTGCAGAGCGAGTACTCGCTGTGGGAGCGCGGCGTCGAGGCCGAGGTGCTGCCGGAGTGCCGCCGCCTGGGCATCACGCTCGTCCCCTACAGCCCGCTCGGCCGCGGCATGCTCACCGGGGCCTTCGACCGGGGCGCCGCGTTCGGCCGCGACGACTTCCGGTCCACGCTGCCCAAGTTCCAGGGCGAGAACTTCGCACACAACCGCCAACTGGTCGACGAGTTGGAGGAGTTCGCCGCGGGCACCGGCGCCACCGCCGGTCAGATCGCCCTGGCCTGGCTGCTGGCCCAGCACCACGACATCGTCCCGATCCCAGGCTCCAAGCGCCCGGCGAACGTCCGCGCGAACCTTGCGGCCACCTCGGTCCGGCTCAGCGCCGACGACGTCGCCCACCTCGGCGCCCTGTTCGACCCCACGCGGGTCAGGGGCGGCCGGTACGGAGAGCTCCATGTCGTGCCCCGGAATCCGACCCCGGACAGCTGACTCCCGACATCTGTCCCCCTGACCTTCCCTTTTCCGCACCACCCTTCACAGAATCAGAGGCGTCATCATGAGCAGGACCTGGCTGATCACCGGAAGCTCCCGCGGTCTGGGCCGCGCCATTGCCGAGGCCGTCCTGGCGGCGGGCAACAACCTGGTCGCCACCGCCCGGCGCACCGAGCCCCTCAACGACCTCGCCGAGAAGTACGGCGACCGGGTTCGGCTGGTCACCCTCGATGTGACCGACGCCGAGGCGGCGCGGCGGGCCATGCAGGTCGCCGTGGACGCCTTCGGCCGTCTGGACGTGCTTGTCAACAACGCCGGTTACGCCGACATGGCCGCCATCGAGGACATGTCGGCGAAGGCCTTCCGGGACCAGATCGAGGCCAACCTCTTCGGCGTCGTCAACGTCTCCAAGGCCGCCCTTCCCGTCATGCGGGAGCAGGGCTCGGGGCACATCATCCAGATCTCCTCCGTGGGCGGCCGCGTCGGCGTTCCGGGCCTGGGTGCCTACCAGGCGGCCAAGTGGGCGGTCGGCGGCTTCTCCGACGTCCTCGCCCAGGAAGTGGCCCCCCTCGGCATCAAGGTCACCGTCGCCCAGCCGGGCGGCATGCGCACCGACTGGGCCGGCTCCTCCATGTCCACCCCGCCGGTCAGCGCGCCGTACGAGAAGGTGGTCGGCGCCGCCGTCGCCGCCATCCGCGGCCAGGACGGCAAGCAGCCCGGCGACCCGGCCCGTATCGCGCAGCTGCTCCTGGACATCGTGGAGGCCGAGGAGCCGCCGCTGCACCTGCTGGTCGGCAAGGACGCCGTCCAGGTCGGTCAGGCCGTGGCCGAGGCCCTCGCCGCCGGGGACGCCAAGTGGCGACACGTGAGCGAGTCCGTGTGACCCGGCACCCAGGTCCGCACCCCGCCGGCGCCGTCCCCCGGGACGGCGCCGGCGGGGATTAGGGTTACCGCAGGCGGCGCCAGGTTCGACGGGCCGCGAGCAAGTTCCATGGGGAAGCGACGATGACAGACGACCGCACGGCCGGATTCCAGCGCGCGCGCAGCGCCGAGCAGCGCGAGATCCGCAAACAGGCCATCCTCGATGCCGCGACACAGCTGCTGAGCGAGATGCCGGTCAGCGCGATTAGCCTGCGCGAGCTGAGCCGCCGGGTCGGGCTGTCGAAAACCAACGTCGTGCGCTACTTCGAGACCAGGGAAGCGGTCTTCTTCGAACTCCTCAACCGGTCCCTGGCCGAGTGGATCGAGGAGCTGACCGCCGAACTGGCCATGGCCGAAGGGCCCTCTACAGTCGTCACCGACACCCTGGCCCGCTCGCTGGCCCGCCGCCCCCTGCTGTGCGACCTGTTCAGCGCCCTGGGATCAGAGCTCGAACGCAACATCTCGGCAGAGTCGGCACGCGAGTTCAAGCTCGCCCACGTCCAGCTCCTGCGTACGCTGGCCGACCTGCTGAGAGAGCACATCACCGGGCTGTCCCCCGACGAGGCCCGTGAACTGGTCTCCCTGACCGTCGTCTGCACGGCCGGGCTCTGGCCGTTCGCCCACCCCTCGGACGCCGTCGCCGAAGCTCAGCAGCACCCCGAACTCATCTCCACGAAGGTCGACTTCGCCGCCATGCTCGCCCATACGCTGCATCTCGTCGTCACCGGACTGCTCCATTCCCGGTGACCCTGCCGTCGGACCTGCCCCACCCGCTTCCGGACCGGCCGCGGGCGGCCGAGCCAGGCGGCCGCTCAGCGGAAGAACCCACTCACTCCGCCGTAGACGTGAAGGTTCTGCCCGCTGACCCAGCGTCCGGCCAGGAAAGCGATGACGTCGGCGATGTCGGCCGGCTCGCCCAGTCTGCCGAAGGGCGACAAACAGGCGGCCTGCCGCAGCGCCTCCTCGGAGTTCACGGAACGCAGAAGGTCGGTGTCGGTGAAGCCGGGCGAGATGGTGTTGGAGGTGATGCCGCGTGACCCCAGCTCCAGCGCCGCCACGGTCGTGAACTGCTCGATGGCGCCCTTACTGCCCGTATAAACGGCAGCCCCGGGAACCGCCAGCCGGGTGTTGATCGTGGACACGGTGATGATCCGGCCGCCGTCGCGCATGAACCGGGCCGCCTCCCGGAGAGCGACGAAGACCGCTTTGGCGTTGACGGCCATGACCCGGTCGAAGTCCTCATCGGTGGTCTCCGCGAGCGAGGCGGGAACCGCACAACCGGCGTTGTTTACCAGGATGTCGAACCCGCCCAGCCACTTGCGGGCCACCGCCAGGAACTGCTGTACCGAGCAGGGCTCCGCCGGATCGGCCCTGAACCCCTTCGCCGCGCTGCCGTTCGCGGCCACCGTGCGCTCCAGCTCAGCGGCAGGCTCGCTGCTGGAGAGGAAGGAGAAGGCGACGCGCGCCCCGTCGGCGACGAGGCGTTCGACCACCGCACGGCCTATGCCGCGCGACCCGCTCGGACGCACTGAGGACGGTGCTGAACCATCGGGTGCAGGAAGGGTCCGCCGGGGCCTCCTCGGGGACCCCGGGTACCGGGGCGGCTCCTGCGGCGGCGTGGCGTCCGCGCTGATGTGTGCTCACGGGGCCTCCGGCGTAGGGTTCGGCGGCTCGCGCCGAGGCACATGGAAAGCGTGATGTGCTCACTGTACGGTTTCCGGTTCTTCCCTCATCGGAGAGGGTGTGCGACGTTTCACACGTGTGATGACCGGGCAGCAACACGTCGAGCTGAGGTCGTAATGCGGGAAGCTGCCGCCTGAGCCGTTTCCCTGCCACCGAGTCGGGCAGCGTACGGGCGTGCCCCGCCGTGCTTGCCGCACGGGACGGTCATGTTTGCGTGGTCTGGTATAGGCTTGGCGTGATTTTACCGTTTCTCACCTCCGATGGTTGCTTCATGCTCGGATTGGATGCCTGGGAGAGCGAGCCGGTCAGACCCCTGGCCGCCACCGCCTTCGTGGCGGTGGACAGCGTGGGCACCATCACCGCTTGGAGCCGGCGTGCGCGGGAACTGCTGGGCTACACCGACACCGAAGCCGTGGGCCGTTCTGTCCAGGAGCTCTTGGGCTGCTCCCTGTCCGACCTGACGGCGACGCTTCCCGACGGTCCCTCCTGCAGGCCTGCAGAGGTGGTCATGCGCCACCAGGACGGGCGCGCCGTCGTGGCCCGGCTGTGGGCTCACTGTCTGCGGAGGGCCGGGGGAGAGCACGAATGGATCGTGGCCAGCGAGGCCGACCCGCACGACGCAACTGTGGAGTCCGCGCAGTACCGGCAGTGGGCGCTTTCCCAACTTCCCTTCCCGGCGGCCTATTACGACCACGAGGCCCGTCTCGTCGGCGCCAACCGAGAGTGGCTGCGCCTGCTGGGAGTCACCGAGGAGCAGGCCCGGGGCAGTCGCCTGGCCGACATCCTGCCCGCCGAGCCCTACCAGGACCTGGCTCGGTCATACCTGGAGGCGTTGCGCAGCGGCGCTCCGGTGCATCGGGACATCTTCGTCCGAGCGCCGGGCGAGACCCGCGCTCGCGCATGGTCCGTCCATGTGACACCTCTGCGGGACGCCGTCGGCACGGTGCGCGGTGTGTCCTCGATCGGCCTTGACGTCACCGCGCAGTACCGGGCTCGGCAGCGGCTTGTCTTTCTCGATGAGGCAGGCCGGCGCATCGGGACCAGCCTCGACATCGTCCGCACCTCACAGGAACTGGCGGACGTGGCGGCGGACGGTTTCGCGGACTTCGTCACCGTCGACCTGTTGGACTCGGTCTTCGAGGCGGGTGCGTCACCCTCGCCTCGCGAGGACGGCCTCGTGGTGCTGCGCCGCGCCGGCCGGGCATCTGTTCTGGCCCCCGGAGAGGCGCCCGGGCCGGGCGAACCCGGGGAAACGAGCAAGGTCCCCAGCGACTCGCCGCTGGCCCGCGCTCTGGCGACGGGTGAGCCGACCGGCCTCATGGGCCAGGTTCCCGGCGCGGCGGACGAGTCCGCGCGCGCCGAGCGGGTCGGCGCGGGCCAGGTGCACTCCGTCCTGGCGGTCCCGTTGCGTGCTCGCGGCACCACCCTCGGTGTCGCCTGCTTCCATCGGCATCGGAACCCGGACGCGTACGACGAGGACGATGTACGGCTCGCTCAGGAGATCACCAACAGGGCCGCAGTCTGTCTCGACAACGCGCACCGCTACACTCGCGAGCACAAAACCGCGCTCGTCCTCCAGCGCAGCCTCCTGCCCGCGCACCGCCCCCAGGAAGCCGCGGTGGATGTCGCCACCCGCTATCTGCCTGCCGGCGCGACCGTGGGCGTCGGCGGTGACTGGTTCGATGTCATCCCGCTGTCCGGGGGACGGGTGGCGCTGGTCGTGGGTGACGTGGTCGGCCACGGTCTGTACGCGTCGGCCACCATGGGCCGCCTGCGCACCGCCGTCCGTACCCTCGCGGACCTCGACCTGGCCCCGGACGAGTTGCTCACCCGTCTGGACGACGTGGTGTTGAGGTTGCAGCAGGACCAGGAGGAGCCCCCCGAGGGGGCGGAAGCGGACACGGGCATCTGGGCCACCTGCCTGTACGCGGTTTACGATCCCACCACTCGCCGCTGCACCCTGGCCCGGGCCGGACATCCCGAGCCCGCACTGGTGCGCCCGGACGGTGGGGTGGAGTTCCTCGACCTTCCGGCGGGCCCCCCGCTGGGGGTGGGCGGCCTGCCGTTCGAGTCCGTGGAGACCGATGTCGACGAAGGATCACTTCTCGTCCTCTACACCGACGGATTGATCGGTTCCCGCTCCCAGGATGTCGAGGTCGGCACCCGGCGCCTTCGGGAGGTACTGGCGCGGCCGGGACCGTCGCTGGAGCACATGTGTGATGCCATCCTCGGCGCGGTGCTCCCCGACCGTCCCGACGACGACGTCGCCCTTTTGGTGGCCCGCACCCGTGCCTTCGACGACTCGCAGGTCTTCACCTGGGATGTGCCGGTGGATCCGTCGGCGGTGGCGGTGGCGCGGCAGAAGGCGGTCGAACAGCTCACCGCCTGGGGGCGGGAGGACGCCCTGTTCGTCACCGAACTCGTGATCAGTGAGCTGGTCACCAACGCGATCCGCCATGCCCATGGCCCCATTCAGTTGCGCATCATCAACTCCGACTCGCTGACCTGCGAGGTCTCGGACGCCAGCAACACTGCTCCCCATCTGCGCCGGGCCCGCACGTTCGACGAGGGCGGCCGGGGGCTGCTGCTGATCGCCCAGCTCACACAGCGTTGGGGCACGCGGCAGAGCACCAGGGGAAAGACCATCTGGGCCGAACAGAGCGAGTTCGACGCCGGATAGGCGGTGCGGGCTGCTGGGTCGGCGACGGACGGCTGGGGCCGCGTCATGCGCGGGTCGTGCGTCCCTGCCCGCCGGTGGACGACTTCGTGCACGCGGCTAGACCTGATCTCAATTACAGGTTAATCATAGGAGCAATCTGTGAGGGCCGCCGCGCGCGTCCCCCGGGTGATGAGCGTTCTGGCACAGACAGGAGCAACGATGCTCGGCGCGTGTTCGAGAAGGCAGACCCTGCAATTCCTCCTCGCCTCGGCGATCGCGACAGGCTGCGGTTCCGCGGCCGGCGAAAGCGGATCGGTCGGCGGAGGCTCTGGCAGGAAGACGATCCGCCTCGCCGTACAAGAACAGAACTTTGCGACCATCCCCCTCACGCTGAGCCAGGATCTCGGCTTCATGCGGCAAGAGGGGATCGAGGTCGCGGTCACCATCGGGCGCAGTACCAGCGCCATGACGGCAGGCCTGATGGGTGGGTCCTTCGACCTGCAGATCGGCGGTTCGGAACTCGTGGTGGCGCGTCAGCAGGGCGCGCCCCTCATCGCGATCGACGGGATGTGCAACAGCCCGATCTGGAGTGTGGTGGCCAAGCACGGGATCACCGATCTGGGCCAGTTGCGCGGCCGGACCATCGCCACGTCCGGGCCGAGCACGGTCTCGACCGTCGCCCTGGTCGCGACGTTGAAGCAGCAGGGCCTGTCCCCGGATTCCTATAAGCAGATAACGGCGGGGGGTACGGCAGAACGTTTCACCGCGGTGCGCAACGGCCATGCCGACGCCACCGTGGTCACCTCGCCGCTGGAGTTCCAGGCCACCGAACAGGGCCTGCGCAACCTCGGCTCCCTCTACGACGCCATGCCCAACTTCGTCTCCGGCTTCGTCGTCACCACGAAACCGTTCGCCGCCCAGCATGACGCGGGACTGGTCGCCTTTTCCCGGGGGTGGCTGCGCACGCTGCGCTGGATGCACGATCCAGCCAACAAGCAGGAACTCGTGCGGCGCGTTTCCAAGATCCTCAAAACGCCGCAGCCCGTGATCCAGCAGGCCTACGGCTACTGGCTCACCGGAAAGCGCGCCGACGGGCTCTTCCCGGCGGACGGCAGGATCGATCTTCCCGCCCTGCGCGGCGCGATCAAGGCCTTCGTCGACCAAGGGGCGATGGAGAAGGCCACCAGCGTCGACGGGTTCGTCGTCGACACCTACCTGGACCGAGCCACGGAGTCGCTATGACCATCAGCCGCCCCGCCACCCCCGCACCGGTCCGCGCGGTCGCCCGCAGGTTCCGCCCGTTGCGCCTGTCCGGCCGCCGTGCCAGCTTCTGGGTCGGCTGCGCCTCCATCCTCGGCGGACTTCTGCTGTGGGAAGCCGCCACGCGGGTGTTCGAGGTGAACCCGCTGGTGCTCGCCTCGCCCACCCAGATCGCCCACGCTTTCGCCGAGATGAGCTCCGCAGGCGAACTGACCGGGCATGTGACCACCAGTCTGCGCCAGTTCGCGGCCGGCTTCGTCATCGCCGGCGCCCTCGGCGTCCTGGCCGGCCTGCTGATGGGACAGTTCCGCTATGTCCGCTACGCCACCGAACCCTGGGTGCTGGCGCTGTACGCCACGCCGAGCATCGGCCTGGCACCGCTGTTCATCATCTGGCTCGGATTCGGCTTCGCGGCCAAGGCCTTCATCGTCGTTCTAATGGCCTTCTTCCCGGTCGCCATCAACACCCTTTCCGGGGTGGAGAGTCTGGCCCGCGAGTGGAAGGACGTTGCCGCGTCGTACAAGGCCAATGCCTTCGAACGCTTCGTCAAGGTTGCCCTGCCCGGCGCCCTGCCTTACATCTTCACCGGTCTCCGACTGGCCGTCGGCCGCGGACTGGTCGGCATCGTGGTCGCGGACTTCTTCGGCGCGCAGAAGGGCCTGGGCTTTCTGATCCTGCAGGGTGCGCAGCAGTTCCGTACCGCCGACGTCTTCGTCGGCACCATCTTGCTCGCGGCTCTCGGCGTCATCCTGACCACCTTCCTGCGCACCGTGGAACGCAAGGCCTGCCCCTGGAGGACAGATGCGAGCTGACATGACCGCTGAGGCCGCGCTCACCGAGACCCCCGCCGCCGGTCAGGGCGGAGCGCGCCTGCTCTTGTCCGACGTCGGCATGGAATTCTCCCAGCCCACCTCGGGGCAGAGGCTGACCGCGCTCGAAGGCATCGACCTGGAGGTGCAGCCCGGCGAGTTCATCGCGATCGTCGGCCCGTCGGGGTGCGGGAAGACCACGCTGCTCCGGCTGATCGCCGGGATGATGGCGCCCACCGCCGGCTCCATCTCGGTCGGCGACAGCGCGGCGGCCAGCGCCCGTACCGGTTTCGTATTCCAGCAGGCCAGCCTGTACCCCTGGCGGACCGTGCTGCGCAACGTGGCCTTCGGGATGGAACTGCGCGCCCGTACACCGGTGCGTCGCCAACGTTCCCGGCGCGCGGTGCGGAGCCACGCGCAGGACCTGATCCGGCTCGTCGGCCTGGAGGGGTTCGAGGATTACTACCCGCACCAGATCTCCGGAGGCATGCAGCAGCGCGCCAACCTCGCCCGCGCCCTGGCCATCGCCCCCGAACTCCTCCTCATGGACGAGCCGTTCAGCGCCCTGGACGCGCAGACCAGGGAAGAGCTGCAGATCGAGCTGCAGCGCATCGCGGTGCAAACGAACACCACCACGGTCTTCGTCACCCACGACATCGGTGAGGCCATCTACCTCGCGGACCGGGTGGTGATCCTCACCGGGCGGCCGGGCCGGGTCCGTGAGGTGCTCTCCTGCCCCACACCGCGCCCGCGTCCGCTGGCCTACCAGGTGTCGGACGAGTTCGTGGCCCTGCGCAACAAGGCCTGGGAGCTGGTCCATTCGACGTAGCGCCTGCCGTGCCGCCCTGGTGCCCGCCGCGAACGACCGCGGCGGGCACAGGCGTTGTCAGGGGCGGTCAGGGAGCGATGTCGCGCCAGCGCACCGTCCGCTCGTAGACCGTGGGGAACTTCTCTTCCACGTAGCGGCGGAACTCACGCATGTGGCGGCGCATCGCCCAGCGGGCTCCTTCCGGATCGCCCGCCACGATGGCCTCGCCGACGGCTTCGTGGGCTCGCAGTACGGCCTCGCGCCGCTGCCGCGGGTAGCTCACGCCGAGCGGCATGCCGTCGGTGATGGAATGCAGCGAGGAGATGAGCAGGGCGAAGAGGCCGTTTCCGGCGGCGGTCGCCACGGCCGCGTGGAACCGGTCGTTCTCCGCCAGGAAGTTCTGCTCGTCGTCGAGGAATGCCCGCATTCCCTCGATCGAGTCCGTGATCTCGTCGGCGACGTCACCCCCGGAGGCGCCGGCGGCCAGGGCGGCCAGCTCCGGCTCGAGAATCTCGCGCGCCGCCACCAGTTCCCGGAACGGCAGGCCGCGCAGCTGGAGGAAGAGGCCCAGTACGCCGGCGAGGTCCTGGGCGTCGGGCTCGGAGACGATGGGGCCGCCCTGGGGGCCGGCTTTCACCGTGATCACGCCGTTCATCTCCAGAAAACGCAGTGACTCGCGCAGGGTGCCGCGTCCTGCCTCGAAGCGCGCGAGCATGTCGCGTTCGCTGGCCATCTTCGTCCCCGGGGCGAGCCCGTCCTCGGTGATGTCGTCGACGATCTGCTGGGCGATCAGCAGGGCCGCCTTCTGTGCCTTGCGGCTCTGGGGCCGGCGGCGAGGGGTGCGTGCCCCTTCCGCGGCTCCGTTGGTGCCGGACACATCCTCGGCCATGATGCCCACCCTTTCGCCTCCCGTGCTGCTGCTCCAAAAATGCGATTCATCGTACGTCAGGGGCGATGCCCCTTGGCGTCCGCTCGGGCCCGCAAGGCATCGCGAACGGGCCGCGCGGACGGGCTGTTTGTTCGGGGCAGCGGTTCACCTTCAAGTGTAGCCAGGGATTAGGCGATTGATTATCCTAGTTACGTAGGCCGCTGAGGGTGGTGCACCGACTCACTGATACCGCGAGACAGGCCCGTCAGTAGGGCGCTCGCGATGCGGGCTCGGGCACTCGGCCGAACACGCCCGCCGGCCTCAGGTACACCGCACCCCCGAGGCCGGCGGGCACCAGCCAGAGCGGGGCCGGCCTCCTTGGGACGCCGTGCCTCATCACCACGGACTGCATGCAGGAAGGCAGCGACCCATGCACAGCACCGCACACCAGGGGGCGTCATGACCACCTCTCCGGACCACCAGGAACTGCGCCTCCACGTCCGGCAGATCCGCTGGGAAGCCGACGACGTCGTCTCGCTCCGGCTCAGCCGCGAGGACGATGCGGAACTGCCCCTCTGGCAGCCCGGCGCCCATCTGGAGGTGCGGCTGCCTTCCGGGCTGCTGCGGCAGTACTCCCTGTGCGGCGACCCGCGCGACCGGCGCAGTTACACCATCGCCGTCCTGCGGGCACGGCCCGGCCGGGGCGGTTCGGCGGAGATCCATGACACCGCCCTCGTCGGGCGGGAACTGTGCGTCCGCGGCCCGCGCAACCACTTCCCCCTCCAGCCCGCCCCGTCCTACCTCTTCATCGCTGGCGGCATCGGCATCACCCCGATCCTCGCCATGGCGCGCGAGGCGTCCGTGCGCCGAGTGCCCTGGACGCTGCACTACGGCGGCCGCACCGCCCGCTCCATGGCCTTCACCGACCAGATCAGCGCTCTTGCCCGTGAAGCCGGCGCCTCGGTGGCCGTTCTGCCCGAGGAGCACCACGGACTGCTGCCCCTGAACGACATCGTCACGGCAGTCGGCGACGGCGCGGCGGTCTACGCCTGCGGCCCCTCCCCGATGCTGGCGGCACTGGGGGACGCGGTCGCGCACCACCGGCCTGACCTTGCGTTGCACACCGAGCTGTTCACTGCACCCGCCCCCGCCACCGGCGACGCCCCGGAGGACGCGCCCGACCGGCACGAGCGGGAGTTCACCGTGGTCCTGGCACGGACCGGCGAGAAGGTCAGCGTCAGCGACGGCACCACCATCCTGGAGGCGGTGCGTCCGCTGCGCCCGGAAGTCCCCTTCTCGTGCGAGGAGGGCTTCTGCGGCACCTGTGACACCAAGGTCCTCGACGGCAGCCCCGTCCACCGGGACACCGTGCTCACCGAGGCCGACCGTGCCTCCGGCGGCTCCATGATGATCTGTGTCGGAAGCTGCGCCTCCCGCGAACTGGTCCTCGACCTGTGAGCCGCCGCGGCCCGGCGCGCCCGCTGCCCGGGCCCCTGGGCGGCGCGGCGTCGCCCAGGCACCCCCGGACAGCGACCATCGCGGAGGAAGGCGAACCTGTGACCAGCCCCCTGGTGCGGCTCCATCACGACGCCGGTGTGGCGGAGCTGGTGCTCAGCGCGCCGGAACGTTCCAATGCCCTGGATCTCGACACGGCACGGCAGCTCCGGGACGCGACCGCCGAGATCGGCCGTCTACAGGGACTGCGCACGGTCCTGCTGCGCGCCGAGGGCAAGAACTTCTGCGTCGGCGGCGACCTGCGCTCGTTCGCCGCCCATGAGGAGCAGCTTGGCGACTACGTTGAGTCCGTGGCGGACACCGCTCACGAGGCACTGGAGCATCTCAGCGCGCTGACCGTCCCCGTGGTCAGCGCCGTCCAGGGCGCCGTGGCCGGCGCTGGCGTCGGACTGGCCTTCTGCGCCGACATCGTCGTGGTGGCGCGCTCCACCAGGGTCCGGCTCGCGTACACCGCGGTGGGGCTCAGTCCGGACATGGGAAGCAGCTGGATCCTGCCACGGCTGCTGGGCCCCCGCCGCGCCGTGGAACTGGCCCTGACCAACAGGGTTCTGGACGCTGAGGAAGCCGTCGCCTGGGGGCTGGCCGGCGAGGTCGTCGAGGATGTCGATCTGATCGCCCGCGCCCGCGACATCGCCCACGTACTGGCCGAGGCGCCGGCGGAGGCCCTCGCGGCCACCAAGCGCCTCTTCCAGCAGCCCGAGGGCGCGGGAGCGAGTCTGCACGAGCAGCTCGTCCGCGAGAGCGACCTCATATCCTCCCTGGCATCCTCAGGCCACGCCCAGAACGCCATCAAAGGCTTTCTGCGGCGCTGAGCACCCCGCCACCCGCCCTCAGGGTCCGCAAGTCACCCCTTCGGTAATGTGCAGGTAACCTGTATGATTTATGGGTGGCGCTTAATGACAACCCGTCGGCAAACCTGGCCCTGGAGCTCGTCCGCTCCATGGACCATCTGCGCGGGCGCATCCGCTCGGAGACTGGCATGGGCGCCGGCCCCTGGAGCCGTAGCCAATTGGCCGCTTTGCAGCGTGTGGTCTACGGACCGCCCGCTACGACGAGCGACCTCGCCGCTGCCGAGTACATGCGCCCGCAGTCCATGTCCCAGACCCTCGCCGTGCTGGAGAAGCACGGCTTGGTCGCGCGCAGTCCCGACCCCGACGACGGCCGTCGCGTGCTGATCACGGCGACCCCACGCGGTCGGGAGGAGTCCGAGCGCTGGCTCGAGGCGCGGGAGGCCTGGCTCACCGCGGCGATCGACCAGACGCTGACCGCTGAGGAGCGCGAGGGCCTGACCGAGTTGGTGACGATCCTGGAGCGCCTGGCCGACTCGGACGCCCCCTCGGTGGCGCACCGCGCACGGGGTTCCGTCTGGTGAGCCAGAGCCCATGAACAACGACGAGGTGCCGGCCCCGGAACACGCTCCGGGGCCGGCACCTCGTCGTTGTGGGTCAGCTGTCCTGGCCCACGCCGAGCAGCCGGAAGACAGAGAGGGCGTTCTCCGACAGAACGGCCTGCTTCTGCTTATCGTCCAGGAAGTCGAAGCCCTCGATCACCGGACGGATGTCGTCGAAGTCCCGGCCGGTCTGCGGATCGGGAGCGCTGCCGCTGCCCGGCTTCTCCGTCCCGAACAGCACACGGTCGTGTCCCACCGTCCGCAGCAGCAGTTCCAGGGCCAACGGGTGGTGCAGGACGGTGTCGAACCACAGACGGCGCAGGCTGTCGTCGAAGGACTCCTGCAGCACCTGCCCCTGCCGCAGCCGCTTGTGTGCCCGCGCTGCCCGCCACCTGCCGATCTGGTAGGGGACGGACCCGCCGCCATGGGCGACGATGATCTTCAGCGTGGGGTAGCGCAGGAAGACCTCCGAGTTCAGCAGCGACAGGATCGCGATGCTCTCCTCGGTGATGAAGTGCTCGCTGTAGGTCTCCCTGCCACTCTGGCAGCCACCGGAGTGGATGAGCGCGGGCACGTCCAGTTCGACCAGTTTGTCGTAGAGCGGGTACCACCACTCGTCGCCCAGCGGCGCGACGTACCCGGTGCCCTCGGACGGGTCGGGGTTGAGGACGCACCCCACCATGCCGAACTGGGTGACGGCCCGCTCCAGCGCCGACGCCCACTGCTCGGGCGACTCGCCGTACGCCTGCGGCAGACCCGCCACCCCCGCCAGCCGACCGGGGAACTGGGAGACCTGCCGAGCGATCGCGTAGTTGACCGCATCCGTCCACCAGTGCACGATGCGGGCCGGCTGCGCGGAGTGCGCGCAGGAGAAGGGACGCGGAGAAATCAGCTGAAGGTCGGTGCCGACACTGTCCATCACCGACAGCGTGTGCTCCCCGTACTCCCTGAGCTGCTCATCACTGACCCCGGCGCCGAACTTGCCGTGGGCCCCTCGCGAGGACAGCAAGGAGGCTTGGTAGGCGTACAGCTCGGCCGGGGCGTTCAGATGGGCATGGGCGTCGATGATCATCATTTCTCCTTCGATGCAGTGCAATACGAGGCAGTAGGCAGGGACACCTGGTGCTTCAGAGGGACCGGTGCGCCGGAACGCGCTGACGCGTGCACCGCGAGACACGTCTCCAACGTGGCCACAGCCCACGCTCCGTCATGGACCGGCTGACGCCCTTCGAGCGCCGAGTCCATCTCGTCGAGCACCGCGTCCCAGCCCGAGAGCTGCCCGGCAACGGACTGCTCCCGCACACCGGTCGCCTCATGGATCACCAGACCCGCCGGTGTCTGCCAGGCCGTGCCGTCGCTGAAGGTGGCGACCAGCGTGCCGAACACGGGGGACAAATCAGGGAGGCCGTCCCGTCCCGGCAGCGCGAAGTAGCGGTCCAGCGGCGGGGCGGGATCGATGTCGACGCTGGCGAGTTCTCCCACACCCCAGGTCAGCAGCCGGCTGTCGAAGCCGCCCGTACCGCTGTAATAAGCGCTCGCCTGCACACCCTCGGCGAAACCGACCCAGGCGGAGAAGCCCCGCTCCCGTCCCGCCGAGCCGCCGAAGGTCGCGGCGAAGACCCGGTCCGCGAGGCCGCCGCACACATAGCGCAGGATGTCGAACTGGTGGGCCCCTTGCCGCAGCACCACCCCATTGCCCTGCGCCGCGTCCAGGTCGCTGGCCGAGCGCGGTCTGCGGTGCCAGTCGGTGTGGCATGCGGACGCCACGGACAGCAACGTGCCGAGCCGGCCCTCCACCACCAGGCGGCGCAGGGCCCGCACCGGCGCGTCGCTGCTGTGGGTGGCCCCGACCAGTAGCACGACACCGGCCCGCCGCGCGGCCTCGACCACCTGCTGCGCCTCCTCCAGCGTCACCGCCAGGGGCTTTTCGCTGATGATGTGCTTGCCGTGCACCGCGGCGGCCTCGACGGCGGCACGGTGATGGGCCGTGGGGGAGGCGACGTAGATGACGTCGACGTCGCGTGCCGCGGCCAGTTCCTCGACGCTCGCCCGGACCGGGCGGCCCGTCTCCCGGGCCGCGGCGTCCCTCGCGTCCTCGCTGATGTCGGCGATGCCCGCCAGCCGGAAGCGGTTGGTGCGCTCGACCGCGGCGGCCATCAGCCGGCCGGCCGCGCCCCAGCCCACGATGCCCAGACCCAGCGCGGTACTCATGCCAGTCCGTAGATGTCGAGCGTCGATTCCCCGGCCAGGAGGCGGGCCCTGACGGACTCCTCCTTCTGCTCCCGCTGCACGGCGCGCGCGGCGACCTCGCCCAGGTCAGCGGGGGAGACGACCACGACTCCGTCGGCGTCCCCGACGACGGTGTCCCCGGGCCGCACCGTCGCGGTGCCGATGGTCAGCATGTCCTGCAGACCGCCCCGCGAGGCGTCCTTGCCGGTCCCGCGCACACACAGGCCGCGGGTGAAGACCGGCAGGCGCAGCCGCAGCAGATCGGCCGAGTCCCTGACGCACCCGTCGATGACGAGGCCGCCCAGTCTGCGCTCGAGTGCCGCGTGGGTCATGATGTCGCCCCAGTAGCCGTACTCGAAGCCGCCGTTGGTGCGGGCCACGAGGATGTCGCCTGGTTGTGCCGCGTAGATGGCGCGGTGCAGCCATATGTTGTGGCCGGGCGCCAGGTCCACGGTGAAGACCCGGCCGCACACCCACCAACTACGGTCGAGCGGGCGGATTTGCGGGGGCAGCGGTGCCGCCCCCGCCTCGTGCAGGGTGGCCGTACCAAAGGCGTGCAGATCGACCGCCGCCCTGGTCATGGCCGGCCGCCGGGGGTCTGGAGCCGGTGGTAGCCCATGGCGGCGCGGGCCGCGTCCAGGCGGGAACCGGAGGCGACGGACTGCCGGATGCGGGCCTCGGCCTCGTCGATCTCGGCGGCCACGCCGTACACCCGCTCGGCCTCGTCGGCGGCGAGGCCGACGACACCGTCCGCGTCGCCCACGACGATGTCGCCCGGCGCGACCGTCACCCCGCCCAGCAGCACCGGACGGCCGGTGTGGGCGAGGCGGACCCGGTCCTTGCCGGTCTGCATGGACCGGCCGCGAGCGAAGACCGGATAGTCCAGCTGCAGACTGGGCCGCACGTCACGGCATACACCGTCGATGACAGTGCCGCCGATGCCGCGGGAGGTGGAGACGTAGGTGAGGATGTCGCCCCACACCGTGCAGTCCAGGCGGCCCTCGTTGTTCAGTACGACGATCTCGCCCGGGGCGACGTCGTCGATGTAGTCGCCGACCGTCCCCCCGCTGTCGTCGACGGGCTCGTACTGCCCGGTAAACGCCCGCCCGCACAACTGCAGTCGGGCGTCGAAGGGCACGATGCCCGGCACCGCACCTGGCAGACCGATCCGGTCCAGGGCGTCGGACAGCGTGGACGTGCCGATCTCCCGCAGCCGCTCGACGATGTCGTCAGTCCCCATGGAGCATCTCCTCGTAGTCACGGCCCAGCACCGTCGACGGCGTATCACCGCGCCGCAGGCCCTCGGCCATCAGTTGTTCCTTGGCCACCAGCAGCTCCGCATGGCGCAGGACGTCGTCGATCCGCCCGGCGGAGACGAAGGCCGCCCCGCTGGCGTCCGCGATGACCCAGTCGCCGTCCACCACCGTCACACCGCCGATCCGGACCGGCTCCCCGACGCTGTCCTCGACGTAACGGCCGCGCGCAGTGAAGGGGACGGCCGCGCGGGCCGACACCGGCAGTCCCAACTCGCGGATCTCGTCGACGTCACGGCACGCGCCATCGATGACGATGCCGCCGATGTCGCGCAGCCGGGCCGCCTGGGCGAGCAGGCCGCCCCAGGTGGCAGAGACCGGAACGATCCCGGCCTCGGCCTGTTCCACCACGATGACGGCGCCGGGACGGGCCCGTTCGATGGCCGCGGTGCCCAGGTGCCGCGCACTGGTGCGGCCTCGCGCCGGCACCGTCCGCATCGTGACGACCCGGCCAACCATGCGGCTGCCCTCCCACACCGGCAGGACGCCGGCGACCGCGCCCGGCAGACCCAGTGCGTCCAGCGCGTCGGAGACCACGCACACGTCGAGCGCGGCCAGCCGCTTTGCGTGGTCGCTCATGAGGTCTCCCCGTTCCAGGTGAAGAACCCCATGCCGCAGCCCGAACCGGCGGTGGAGCGGTAGGCGGGGATGTAGTCGACGGTCCTGCCCGGCACGTCGTGCAGGGCGGCGCCGACGGCGATCCAGTTGCGGATCTCCGAGCTGCCCTCCGTCAGCCCTTCCACTGGAAGCTGAGCCAGCGCCTCGTCGTCGTGCTGTTCGAGCGCTTCCAGCAGCCCGCGGTCGAGCTTCTCGTCGATGATGGGATGGGTCAGTCCACCGGAGGCGATCAGGGCGACCCGCTGGTCGGACGGCCAGCTGTCGATCGCCGCCCGCAGCGCCCGGCCGATTTCCACACAGCGCCGCGGAGTGGGCTGGTTGGGCGGGTAGTAGGTGTTGAGCATGATCGGTACGAGGGGCAGCCGGGGCAGGCCCTCGAACAACCGCCGGTAGATGAAGGTGAAGGCGTGGCCCAGCGTGCGGCCGGCCGGCTGCTCGGTGAACTGCGCGGCGTCGATGCCCGCTTGCACGAGCTGCTCAACCAGGTGGAGTCCGAGGCCGGGCTCGGTCTGATAGGTGTCCACCTCGTCCGCGTGGTAGTAGCGGTAGGCCGACTCCATCGTGGCCGGATAGGCCGCCATGCCCGGCGGCAGGTCTTCGAGCGAGGTGCCCCAGAAGACCGACAGCGCGGGCATGATGTCGTCGAGGAACAGCTCGCGCTGGTCGTCGCCGATCACCACGAGGATGTCCGGCCGCATCGCCAGCAGTTCCTTCCGTGTCTTCTCCAGGGCCTGCTGACAGGCCTCGTGGCGAGCCTGGATCACCCGCTCGTCCAGTTCGCCCGCGAGCTCCCCGGACGTCCGGTTGGTGGGCGGCAGGCCCAACTCCGCGAGCCGGCCCTGCTCCAGGTCACCGTGGGCGCGCCAGCCGCCCGGCTCGATCGACAGCTGCGGGCTGTGGGAGACGCCCGCACCGCCTACCAGAACTGCCATGTCAGTCCCTCCTCGTGACGTCGGCCGCGCCGAGTGAGCGCAGGTAGAAGTCCCAGGTCCACTGCGCGTAGGTGCGTGCCGCGTTGCGGCTGCTGACGAATTCGCCCACCTCGGCGCTGTCCTCGGGGCTCAGCAGGATCGGCTTGGCGCCCGCGACGCTGTGCAGACCGAGGGTGAGATCGGCCAGGGTCTCCAGCTTGATCGCCCGGACGGTGGCCTGCTGGACGTCCTCGCCCACGGCGACGACACCGTGCCCGCGCAGCAGGCAGGCGTCCGCCTCGCCCATCGCGGCGGCCAAGGCGCCGCCCAGTTCGCAGTCACTGATCAGCACGGCCCGCGGATACACCGGCACGCCGCGCACGGCGAGTTCCATCGCCCCCGGGTCGTAGGCGCCGATCACCGGTTGCAGCGGTAGGTCCAGGACGCCGCACAGCAGTGAGGCGCGCGGGTGGCCGTGCACCACGGCGCCGATGTCCGGGCGGGCTCGGTACAGCTCGGTGTGGATGGCCCACTCGCCGGGCAAGGCGTAGCCGCCGTCCAGGTCGGCGTTGGTCGTCTCGAGGTCGACGAGCTTGATGTCGTCGACAACAGTGAACTCGACCCCGGGGTCCTGCGGTGGGCGGCAGCGGACGAGGAACTGCTCGGTGCCCGGGACCCGGACACTGACGTGGCCGGTGATCTCACGGACGCAGCCCGTCGACGCCAGGATCCGGCAGGACAGTGCGACGAGGGTGCGCAGCTCGTCCACGTCTGTGGTGGTGCTCAAGGGGTGGTTCCTTCCAACGGGGTGGGGCGGGGGAGGCGTTTCGCTCGGTCATGCGGAGGCCTCCTTCGCGAGGTGGGCCGCCGCGGCGGCCATGCGGGCCGGCTCGGTGAAGACCCGGATGCCGTGGCGGGCGAGCAGCTGCATGCCGTCCTCCGCGAGGGGCCGGGAGACCAGCCAGGAGACGAGCAGCGGCGGTCGGCCGGGGCCGCCCGCGTCGGCGATCTCCTGGGCCACGCGGACCGCGTCGTCGCCGACGATGCTGGTGAGGACCACGCAGACGATGTCCACAGTCGGGTCGTCGGCGACCGCGTCGAGCACCTTGCGCAGCGTGCCCGGGGTGAAGGCGCCTTCGGCCGTCACGTCGAGCGGGTTGTCCACGTTCGCGAACGAGGGGAGTACGGCCTGCAGAGCGGTCCGCGTTGCCTCACCGAACTCCGCGATCGCCAGGTCCCGCGCGCTGATCTCGTCGGCGGTAGCGCTGCCCGCGCCGCCGGACGTGGTCACCACGGCGACCCGCCGGCCCGCGGGGCGCGGCATGTGGCCGAGGATCCAGGCGATTTCCAGCAGCGCTGTCATCTCGGACACCTGGACGGCGCCCGCCCGCTTCAGCACGGCGCGGTAAGCGGATTCGCTGCCGGCCAGCGCCCCGGAGTGGGACGCGACCGCGCGCCGCCCTGCGGCGGTCACGCCGGTCTTGTACACGACCACCGGCACCTGCGCGGCCTGGGCCGTCTCCAGGGCGCGCTGGAAGCGGGGACCGTCGGCCACCCCTTCCAGGAACAGCGCGATGCAGGTGGTGGTGGGCAGACCGGCGTAGTACGACACGTAGTCGGCGACGTCGAGCAGTGACTGGTTGCCGACGGTCACCCAGTCGCCGATGCCGTAGCCGTCGGCCAGTTCGTGCGAGACCAGGCTGCCGGCAACGGCGCCGCTCTGGGCGATGACACATGTGCCCGAGGGGTGGAGCCCGAAGGAGTCGACGGCCTGGCTGAACGTGGCGGCCATGCGGTGATGGGCGCTGACTACCCCGATCGTGTTGGGCCCGCACAGCAGCGTGCCGGAATCGGCTACGGCGTCACGCAGCGCGCGGTCCAGCACCTTGCCCTCGGGGCCGCTCTCGCCGAAGCCGGAGGCGTAGACGATGACGGCGGGTACCCCCAGCCGTGCGCACTCGCGCACCGCCTCGACACTGGCGACGGCGGGGAGTGCGACGCAGGCGAGGTCGGGTACGGCGGGCAGCTCGCTCAGCGAGGTGACGGCGGGCAGCCCGCCCACCTCGCCTCCGGCCGGATTGACCGGGTGGATGTCGCCGGTGAATCCGTGCTGCCGCAGGGAACGCAGCACGCGCCCGCCGGGTTTGCTCGTGTCCCGTGAGGCGCCGACGACGGCCACACTGCGCGGTCGGGCCAGCGGCCGCAGGTCGAGCGGGGGCCGGGGGTGCCGGGCGGCTCCGGCGGGCGCACCGGGGGCCAGGACGGCGGCGGCGTCGAGGGCGAGGCACGTGCCGTCCGGCAGGATCCGCACCGGGTTGAGGTCGAGGTCGGCGATCTCGGGCAGGGACAGCGCCAGGTCGCCGACGGCTGCCACGAGCCGGCAGAACTGGGTGGTGTCCACGGCCTGCCGACCCCGGTAGCCCGCGAGCAGGGGGGCGCTGTCCAGCGTCCCCAGCAGACGGGCGGCGTCGTTGGCCGTGAGCGGCGGCACGGCGTGGGCCACGTCGCGGAACAGCTCGACGGTCACGCCGCCCATGCCGAGCAGGACGACCGGGCCGAACGTCTCGTCGTGGACCCAGCCCAGGAACATGTCGGTGCCCTCGCTCGCCATGGGCTGCACGACGATGTCGGGCCGGGTCAGCCCCAGCGCCCTGGTCTGCTCCGTGAGACGCCCGTAGGCGTCCCGCACCTGTTCGGGGGTGCCGAGTGACAGCTCCACCAGCCCGGCGTCGCTCTTGTGGATGACCTCGTCCGACAGCGCCTTGAGCACGACCAGGCCGCCGAGGGCAGCGGCGACGGCCGAGGCCTGGTCGGCCGATCCGACGACGTGCGAGGGCACGAAGGGCAGACCGAGTGGCGCGAGCAGCGCCCGGCTTGTCGCCTCGCCCAGCGCCGTGCCCGGCTGGTACGCCGTGAGCGCACGCCGTACCTCGGCGATCGCCTCGGCGCCGGTGGCCGGGACGGCGCCCGCGGCGTCGACCACCGCGGTGCCCGGTCCGGTCGTGGAGGTGTCGGTCATGGCCGGCTCTCCCGCCCTCCGGTGGCGAAGGCGTTGCGGGCGATCAGCAGCCGGTGGATGTCGTTGACACCCTCGACGATCTGGAACACCTTCGCGTCGCGGTAGGCACGGGCCACGCCGTACTCCTCCGAGACGCCGTACGCGCCGTGGATCTGCACGGCCTCGGTGGCGGCATTCTGCGCTGTGTCGCTGGCGTACAGCTTGGCCATGCTCGCCTCGATGCGGGCGCGTCCGCCGCGCTGCATGGCCACCGCGCACTGCTCGGTCAGCAGCCGTGCCGCCTGGACGGACACCGCCATGTCGGCGATCTTCTGCCGGACCATCTGGAAGTCGCTGATGGGCTGGCCGAAGACGACGCGTTCCTCGGCGTAGCGCACGGAGGCCTCCAGGCAGGACTGGGCCAGCCCCACCGCGCGTGCGGCGACCGACAGCCGGCCGCGCTCCACGGCGTTCATGGCGACGGAGTAGCCCTGGCCCTCCTCGCCGAGCAGGGCGTCCGCCTCCAGTTCGACGTCGTCGAAGGTGAGGTCGCCCGAACACAGGGGGCGGAAACCCAGCTTGTTGTGGACCGGGTTCTTCAACACGCCCGGGGTGTCGGCCGGGACGATGAACGCCGACAGGCCGGCCCGGCCCAGTGTGGGGTCCTTCGTCGCGAAGGTGACGAAGAAGGAGGCCCGGTCGAGGTTGGTGATCCAGGCCTTCGCGCCGCGCAGCACGAACCCGGTGTCGGTGCGTTCGTAGCGGGTCTGGGTGCCGGCGACATCGCTGCCGGAGCGGGGCTCGGTGACACCCGCGCCGCCGAAGATCCGCCCTTCGGCGAGCGGGATCAGCCAGCGCTTCTTCTGCTCGTCGGTGCCGAAGGTCAGCAGGCCGCTGCCTACCAGGGCCGAGGGCATGCTCATCAGCACGCCCAGGCAGTGGTCGACCCGGGATATCTCCTCGATCATCCGCGCGAAGGTGAGGTGGTCCAGGCCCAGTCCGCCCCACTCCAGCGGCACCACCCCGCCGAAGAAGCCCAGTTGACCCATCTCCGCCAGCAGGTCGTCCGGGATCCTCTCCGCGGCGTCGTACTCCTGCACGCGCGGGGCGACGCGTTCCTGGGCGAAGGTGCGGACCAGGCGGAGGAATTCCTCCCGTTCCGCCGGGGCGGGAGCCGTGTCGAGCAGGTCGTCGGTCATCGCGCGGTCTCCGCGACCTCGAGGTTCTTGCGCAGACGGGGGAAGAGGTCAAGCGCGGTGTCGCCCAGCATCAGGTCGAGGTCCGCGGGCTTGTTGGCGGTGTTGGCGCGCAGGACGGCCGCGATGTCGTCGGCCCAGCCCTCGGCGGGCGTCTTCTTGTGGGAGCCGTCGCCGGGGCGTTCGGTGCCCAGTACCACGCGGTCGCTGCCCACGGCCTTGACCAGCAAGTCCAGGGCTTCCTCGGTGTACAGGCAGGTGTCGTAGTACAGCTTGCGAATGGCCTCGTCGAAGGTGCCGCCGCGGCCGGTACCTTCCCAGTAGGTGCCGCGGAAGCGCCCGACCTGGTAGGGGATGGAGCCGCCGCCGTGCGGGACGATGACCTTGAGGTCGGGGAAGGTCTCGAAGACGTCCGACTGCACCAGCGACATCACCGCGATGGATTCCTCGTTGATGAAGTGCAGGCTCTGGTTCTCGCGAATCGAAACGCAGCCGGCGGAGTGCACCAGCAGCGGCAGCTCGTAGGCCACGAGCTTCTCGTAGAGCGGGTACCAGTACTCGTCGCCCAGGCCGGGCACGTCCATGGGGGCCCGGCCCTCGCTGGGGTCGGGGTTGAGCAGGACGCCGACGAAGCCGAGTTCGTTGACGCAGCGGTCCAGTTCGTCGAAGACGACGTCGATGGGCTCGTTCCACACCACCGGCAGGTTGGCCATGCCCTGCAGGCGGTTCGGGTGGAACTGCACCTGGGTGGCGATGGCGTCGTTGACGGTCTCGGCCCACCAGTGGACGATGCGGGCCGGCTTCTCTGAGTGCATCAGGCTGTAGGGCCTGGCCGAGACGAGCTGGACGTCGGTGCCGACCCGGTCGAGCCAGGCGATGTGCTCCTCGGCGAAGTGCTTGAGCTCCTCGGGCGGGATGACGCCGGTGCGGCCGTGGCTCATGCCCTCGCGTTCCTCAGAGAAGCCCTTCAGCCGGCGGCCGTAGTGGCCGCGGGTGCCGATGAGGAACTCCCGGTAGCTGTAGAGCTCGGATGGGGCCACGATGTGGCCGTGTACGTCGACGATCTTGCTCGGCATGGCAAGCGCTCCTTGCGGGCGGTGTAGGGGGTCGGTCAGGTGTGAGGTGTGCCGGCGAGGTCCGGCGGCACGGCGTGTCCCGCGTGCGGCAGGACGTCGGAGCTGAACCACGCCATCGCCTCGGTCAGGGCGGCCTGGCTCGGGCTGGGGAGGTCCACGATGAAGTCGGTGGCACCGGCGCGGTGCCAGCGTTCCGTCAGGTCGAGGCAGGCCTGTGCGGCGCGCGCTCCGGGGGTGTCGCGCGGCGGAACGGGTTCGCCGCGCGGGGCCCGGCCGCCCAGTGGGGCGATGGGTACGACGACCCGGAAGGCGGGCGGCAGGCCGTCGCGCTCGTCGGCCGCCCGCTGCAGGAGTTCGGTGACCTGGTCCGGGGTGAGCGCCCAGGGTGTCCAGGCGTCGCCCAGGTCCAGGGCCCGCCGTAGGCCGACGAAGCGGTCACCGCCGACCCATACGGGCGGGCGGGGCTGCTGGACCGGCCGGGGCCGGCAGACGAGCCCGTCCATCTCGACGAAGCGGCTCTGCTGGCTTGCGGGTTGTCCGCTCCACAGCTTGAGCACCGCCTGGAGGTATTCGTCGGCGACCGCTCCCCGCTCGGCGAACGGGACACGGGCGGCGTGGGCCTCGTAGGGGCGCCGGCCAACGCCGAGGCCGACGATGATCCGCCCGCCGGAGAGCACATCGAGGGTGGCAAAGGCCTTCGCGGTGATCAGCGGACTGCGCAGGGGGAGTTGGTAGACGTGGGTGGCGAACCTGATCCGCCGGGTGCGGGCGGCCAGGAAGCCGATGGTGGCGACCGGGTCGAAGAAGCGGGCGCTGCCGTAGTAGGCGCTCTCCTCCTCGGACAGGGCCGCGTGGTCGCCGACGGTGACGAAGTCGAAGCCGAGTTCTTCGGCGGACAGGACCACGCCGGTCAGTTCGTCGGGTCCCGCGGTGTCTTCCCAGGCCTGGATGTTGATGGGCTGGACAATGGGGGTGAACAGGCCGAAGGAGACACCGGCGGCCGGGGTGGGTGTGTCTGGCTGCGGCATGCTGCGGTTCTCATTCCAGGAACGAAAGGCGTCGGTGGACCGCGCTGTGTGGGGCGCGGTCACCGCTGCTTCAGTTGACGAGGACCCTGATGGTGTGGCCGGTGGCGCACAGGTGCCGGACGGCTTCTTGGTGGGTCCGTTCGCCGAGCGCGGCGGTCCAGCCGCAGCCCGGCGCCCGGCAGGTGGCGTCGGGCAGCCACTCCCCGCAGACCCGGCAGATGCCGCCGACGTCCAGGTGTCGGCCGCTGCCGCAGGAGAGGGCTTCCTCCGGGAGCGAGCTCAGGTCGATGTGCCGTTCCGTGATCGGCTCAACCGGCCTTGTGCAGCGTGGACTCGATGCGATCGGACAGGGTGGTCAGACGCTGGCTGTAGAGCGCCTGGGTCCTGAGGAAGGAGGCCATTGGGTTGCCTCCTCCGCCGCCGATGCCGAGTTCCTTCTGCTCCTGGGGAAGCTCGATGACGTCCTTGGCCTCCTCGGCGGGGAACACGTTCATCAGCGGTCCGCCGGACTCCACTGCCTCCAGCTGGCTGCGCAGCAGGTTGCGGTAGAGCGCGATGCCCTGGTCGGAGGAGCTGAGGTGTTCGTCGTCCCGTGTGGTCAGGGGGCCCTGTGTCACCCACACCATGGCGTCCTGCGAGTCGATGGTGTCCATCAGGAAGGAGCCGTCGGATGCCTGCAGGGCTACTTCGTAGGTGTCCGGCAGTTGCTGGATGTCCTGGACGAGGTCGGCGTACTGATCGGGCACGTCGTACCAGCAGTACCAGAAGTGCAGCGTGTGGGTGTCGTCCATGGGCACCCGGATCTGGAAGGAACTCAGGCCGTAGCCGCCGACCTTGAGGACATTGGGGAAGACCACGGGGTGGCCGATCTTCCAGTCCTCGTCGTCCTCGGTCTGTCCCTCGCGCAGGCGCCGCTTGATGATGCCGTAGTCGACGAGATCGAAACCGATCTTGATGTGGTGGCCGGCCAGGACGGTGGGTTCCTTGCCCTCGCGTTCCAGGTGGTAGTTGAACAGGCGGCCGTGCAGCCACTCGACGTGGGTCGGGTCGAAGGAGTTCTCCATGATCTGGAGCCAGTTGCACGGGATGACCGCGTAACCGATGTCCCGGAAGCGGGTCGGGCCTTCCTCCTTGGTGAACAGGTCCAGGCGGGGGAGGGCCGGTGCCGGGCCCTGGCCGAGGTAGGCGAAGATCAGGCCGCCCAGGGGCTGGACGGGGTAACTGGTGATTTTCGCCCGGGACTTGAGCTGAGGGGAGTCGGGGGTCTGGTTGGGCTGTTCCAGGCACTCTCCCTGGGTGGAGAACAGCCAGCCGTGGTAGGGGCAGCGCAGTCCGCCGCCGTCGGGGAAGCCGTAGCCGAGGGAGGCGCCGCGGTGCGGGCACCTCTCGCTCACCAGACCGAACTCCCCGGCGTCCGAGCGGTACAGCACGAGGTCCAAGCCGAGAATCCGCACCCGCTTGACGGGGTTGTCGGACAGTTCTGATTCGGTCGCGACGGGAAGCCAGTGGCGGCGATAGAGCTCGCCCGCGGGGGTTCCGGCGCCGACGCGGCTGAAACGTTCGTTTACGTCAGAGCGCAACATTGCGTCCTCGTATCTCTTGACGCCCCTGCGGCTTCATCGCCCGGGGCAGCGGCTCACTCACTACGCGGATCGCTATTAGGTTAATCATAGGAGCAAAGAAAAAAGTGTCAACCCTCATGCTAGGAAGGGCTGTGCCGTGTGGCTCAGATGCCGGGTTCGGTGGTGGCGCGTTCGATGTTGTAGAGCTCCTCGAACCCGGCGAGGTGCTGGAACGACTCGTAGATTGCGAACGCCTCGGCCGCCGGGCGACCGCTGGTCTGTCCGGCGCGCTGGCGCTCGTAGGCCTCGCGTAGGGCGCTAAAAGGCCGCGGTGTGGCCGGTCACCGGGTCGATGACCAGCGCGTAGCCCAGCCGGCCCCATTCCTCGGGACTGTGTAGGTCGAACGAGGTCAGGGTGGCCACCGGGCCCGACAGTCGGCGCGGTGCCTCGGCGAGCTGCTCGGGGGTGCCCGGCAGCAACATCACCGCGTCCGCGCCCGCGGCGAAATAGGTCTCGCAGCGCTCGATTGCGGCGTCGAAGCTCTCGTTCTGCACCGCGCCGGTGCGCGCGATCAGGAGCAGGTCCGGATCGCGCCGCGCTCCCACCGCTGCCTCGATCTTGCCCGTCATCACCCTGGTCGGTACGAGGTGCTCGACGTGCCGGTGATGACTGACCCGCTTGGGAGCCACCTGGTCCTCGAGCTCGATGGCGTGAGCTCCGGCGTTCTCCAGCTCCCATACCGTGCGCGCCACAAGGACCGCGTCGCCGAAGCCGACTCCGCCGTCCACCACCAGGGGCAGCGCGGAACGCCGGCGTACCGCGGCGGCGGCCTGTGCGAGTTCGGTGGTCGTCAGCAGGGCTTCCGAGACGGCGAGCGTGTAGCCGAGGCCGCCTCCGCCCAGGTAGCCGCCGTCGAAGCCGAGTTGTTCGCACAGGCGTGCCGTCAGAGCGTCGGGACAGTAGGGGACCATCAGGGGTCCCTCGTTCTCCACGCGGCGCCGGAAGACGGCGCGTCTCAGTTCGTCCATGGTCGTCCAGCCTTAGTGAGGGGTCCGCGCAGCCGGTGCCGCAGCCTTCCAGAGGTGCGGCGTAGCGGCATACGTGTGCCCTGGTCTCATATGAAGAGCGTGCCGCCGTCCCCGACGAGCGCCCGGCCCGCGATCCCGCGAGCCCCGTCGCCCGCCCGCAAGGTGGCCCTGCGCCGCACGTCCACGGGGCGCGGGCCTAGGGGTGGTGTCGGGTGCCCGGTGCCGGGGGCAGGGTCCGCCGCGTGGCACCGGATGGGTCAGGGCCGCCGGCAGTGCCTGGGGGTACGGCTGCTCTGCGGCGCCGGCGCGGGGCGTGAGGTCGTCAGCCACGCCGCGAGGCGTCACAGGATGGCCCGGGGCTCCTCCTCCCGCGCTTCGAGAAACGGACAGGTAACCGAATCCGGCACGTCTACGACCGTAGACTCCATTTTTGGGTTTGGCTACACTGCAAAGCCATGGAAACTGAATCGCCTCAGCTGCCCGCCGCTCCGCCCGCGGCCAGACGGCCGCGCAACGCGGCGGCGACCCGCGAGGCGATCCTCAGATCCGCCGTGGAAGCCTTCACCCGGGCTGGCTTCGACGGGGCGGGCGTGCGCGAGATAGCCAAGGACGCGGGCGTGACCGCGATGCTGGTCAACCGCTACTTCGGATCAAAGGAACAGCTCTTCGCCGAGGCGGTGGACGCCGCTTTCACCCCACGCACCGTCATCACCGGCGATCCCGCGACGCTGAGCCGTGACATCGCCACCTCACTCGTGGACCGCACTGCTCCGGAGGCCGACCACCTGAGCCCGTTCCTGCTGATGCTGCGCTCGGCTCCCAATCCGCGCACTGCCGAGATCGTCCGCGCCGGCATTGAGCGTCACGTGGAACGAGAACTGGCCGGCATGCTCAGCGGCCGGTTCACGCAGGAACGCACCGCACTGGCCCTCTCGGTGATCGCCGGAGTGTGGCTGATGCGGAAGGTCCTCGGCAACAACGCCCTGGTCGAGGCAGACGCCGACGACCTCCGCCACCGCCTTGAAGAGGTGCTGCGGGTGCTGCTTGAAGACCCTGAGCCGAGCTGACGGTTTCAAGCGCTTCGCCCCAGCTCACCGGCGTCGCGCGGGTCAGACGTCGTACACGTAGAAGCCCCGCCCGCTCTTGCGGCCCAGCTGCCCGGCCGCGACCATGCGCCGCAGCAGGGCGGGCGGCGCGTGCAGAGGTTCCTTGAGCTCGTCGTACATCGACTCCGCCACCGATTGCGCGGTGTCGAGGCCGATGAGATCGAGCAGCCGCAGCGGGCCCATCGGATGGGCGCAGCCCAGCTCCATACCGCGGTCGATGTCGTCGACGGTCGCCTGGCCCGTCTCCAGCATGCGCACCGCCGACAGCAGGTAGGGCACCAGGAGCGCGTTGACCACGAACCCGGACCGGTCCGTCGCGGCCACCGTCTCCTTGCCCAGCTGGCCCGTGGCGAAGTCCACGGCACGCGCGAAGGTCTTCTCGGCGGTGACGAGGGACGGGATGACCTCCACCAGACGTTGGACCGGCACTGGATTGAAGAAGTGCAGGCCGACGACCCGCTCGGGGCGCTGCGTGGCCATGGCCAGGTCGATGATGGGCAGGGAGGAGGTATTGGTGGCGATGACCGCGTCCTCGGCCGCCACGACCTTGTCGAGCACGGCCAGCACCTCGGCTTTGGTCTTGCGCTTCTCGGCCACGGCCTCGATGACGAACTGGTGGTCGTGCAGGCCCTCGAGATCATGGGTGAACGAGATACGGCCGAGCGCCGCCGTCAGCTGCTCCTCGGTGAGCTTGCCGCTGTCCGCGCCGCGCCGGAGCGAACCGGTGACGCGTCGGCGGCCTTCTGCCACGCCCTGGGGCGTCGCCTCGGCGACGAGGACGTCGAGTCCGCGCAGTGCGGCCACTTCCGCGATGCCGGAGCCCATCAGGCCGCAGCCGACGACGCCGAGGCGGAACACGCTTTCCATGGCAATCCTTGTGTCGTGGGGATGTTCAGACATTGCGGCGGTATTCACCGCCGACTTCGAAGAAGGCTTCGGTGACCTGCTGCAGCGAGCACACCCGGGCGGCGTCCATCAGCGCGGCGAAGACGTTGCCGCCGCCGGTGGCCGCGGCCCGGAGCCGGGTCAGAGCGGCGTCCGCGGCCTCCCGGTTGCGCTGGTGGAAGTCACGGACCCGGCTCAGCTGCGCCTGTTTCTCCGCCTCGGTGGCCCGGGCGAGTTCCACCACGGCGGGTACGGCGTCCTCCTGCGGCTTGCGGAAGGTATTGACCCCGATGACCGGCAGGGTGCCGTCGTGCTTGCGCTGCTCGTACAGCATCGACTCGTCCTGGATACGCCCGCGCTGGTAGCCGGTCTCCATAGCTCCCAGCACGCCCCCGCGTTCGCTGATCCGGTCGAACTCGGCGAGAACCGCCTCCTCCACCAGGTCCGTGAGGTGGTCGATCACGAACGCCCCCTGGAGGGGGTTCTCGTTCATGGTCAGGCCCCACTCGCGGTTGATGATCAGCTGGATCGCCAGCGCACGGCGGACGGAGTCCTCGCTCGGCGTGGTGACCGCCTCGTCGTAGGCGTTGGTGTGCAGGCTGTTGCAGTTGTCGTAGAGGGCGATCAGTGCCTGGAGCGTGGTGCGGATGTCGTTGAAGTCCATCTCCTGCGCGTGCAGTGACCGCCCCGACGTCTGCACGTGGTACTTCAGCTTCTGGCTGCGCTCGTCCGCCCCGTAGCGGTCGCGCATCGCTACCGCCCAGATGCGGCGGGCCACCCGGCCCAGCACCGCGTACTCGGGGTCCATACCGTTGGAGAAGAAGAACGACAGGTTGGGGGCGAAGTCGTCGATGGCCATCCCGCGCGCCAGATACGCCTCGACGTAGGTGAAGCCGTTGGCGAGGGTGAAGGCGAGCTGGGTGATGGGGTTCGCGCCCGCCTCGGCGATGTGATAGCCGGAGATCGACACCGAGTAGAAGTTGCGCACCCCGTGCTCGATGAACCACTCCTGGATATCCGCCATCATCCGCAGCGAGAACTCCGTGGAGAACAGGCAGGTGTTCTGCCCCTGGTCCTCTTTGAGGATGTCGGCCTGCACGGTTCCGCGGACCGAGGCGAGGGCGCGGGCCCGGACCGCTGCGGCCTCCTCGGCGTCCGGCTCCCGGCCGTGCTCGGCCCGGAACGCGTCCCACTGCTGGTCCAACGCCGTGTTGAGGTAGAACGCCAGGATCGTCGGCGCCGGACCGTTGATCGTCATCGACACCGACGTCGTCGGCGCGACCAGGTCGAAACCGTCATACAGCGCCTTCAGATCCTCCAGCGTGGCGACCGACACCCCGGAGGTGCCGATCTTGCCGTAGATGTCGGGCCGGACATCGGGGTCGCGGCCGTACAGGGTGACCGAGTCGAACGCGGTCGACAGCCGCGTCGCCTCGGTGTCCTGCGCCAGGTAGTGGAACCTGCGGTTGGTGCGCTGCGGGTCGCCCTCGCCGGCGAACATCCGGGCCGGGTCCTCCCCTTCGCGCTTGAAGGGGAACACTCCGGCGGTGAAGGGGAAACGGCCGGGCAGGTTCTCCGAGCGCAGGAAGCGCAGCAGGTCTGCGTGGTCGCGGTAGCGGGGCAGTGCGACCTTGGGGACCCGGCTGCCGGCGAGGGAGACGCGGGTGAGCGCGGTGCGCAGTTGTCCGCCACGCACGGGGACTACGAGCTCGTCGGCGTTGTACGCCGCCACCGTCGCGGGCCACTCCTCCAGCAGACGCAGTGCCTCCGGTTCGGCCGCCTGCCGGGCCGCCGCCAGCAGCGCGTCGACCTCCGCGGTCCGCGCTCCCGCCGCGACCAGGTCCTCACGTACGGCGGCCGCACGCTGCACCGCCGCGACGGCTGCAGCCTGCGTCTGGGTGCGGGCGTGGTAGTCGCGTACGGTCTCGGCGATCTCGGCGAGATAGCGCACCCGTGAGGACGGCACGATCTGCGCCGCGCCGCTGGAGTGGCGCACCGCGACCTCGGCCAGCGCGCCGGGCTTCACCGGAAGTCCCCGCTCGGCCAGCGCATCCCGCAGATGCTGGTAGAGGGCCGTGACCCCGTCGTCGTTGAAGGTCGCCGCGCTAGTGCCGAAGACGGGCATGTCCTCGGGAGCGGAGGCGAAGGCCTCACGGTTGCGCACCAGTTGCCGCGCCACGTCTCGCAACGCGTCCTGGGCACCGCGCCGTTCGAACTTGTTGACTTCCACCACGTCGGCGAAGTCGAGCATGTCGATCTTCTCCAGCTGGGAGGCCGCCCCGAATTCCGGGGTCATCACGTACAGCGAAACATCCGCGTACGGCACGATCGCGGCGTCGCCCTGTCCGATGCCGGGGGTCTCCACGATCACCAGGTCGTAGCCGGCGGCCTTGCAGGCGCCGATCGCCGCGCTCAGGCCGTCAGGCAGTTCACCGCTGCCGCGGGTGGCCAGGGAACGGAAGAAGATCCGGTCGCCGTCCAGGGAATTCATCCGGATCCGGTCACCGAGCAGAGCTCCACCACCGCGTCGGCGGGTCGGGTCGACGGCCAGCACCGCCACCCGCAGCGCGTCACGCTGATCGGTCCGCAGCCTGCGCAACAGCTCGTCGGTGAGCGAGGATTTGCCCGAGCCGCCAGTCCCGGTGATGCCCAGTACCGGGACATCTCCGGGGTCGGCCGCCTCCAGGGCGCGCACGGTCTCCGTCGGGACCGAGCCGCTCTCCAGACCGCTGATCACACGGGCCAACGTGGTACGGCTGTTGGCCAGGACGTCGGCCACCGCCGCGGGGGAGGAGCGCCACAGGTCGGTGTCGCACTCGGCGATCAGCGTGTTGACCATCCCGGCCAGCCCGAGGCGCTGGCCGTCCTCGGGTGTGAAGATGCGCACCCCGGACGCCGCCAGGCGCTCGGCCTCGGCCGGCACAATGACGCCGCCGCCCCCGCCGTACACCTTCACGTGTCCGGCGCCCCGCTCGCGCAGCAGCGTCACCAGGTACTCGAAGTATTCGACGTGTCCGCCCTGGTAGGAGCTGACCGCGATGCCCTGGACGTCCTCCTCGACAGCCGCGTCGACGACCTCCCGCACCGAGCGGTTGTGCCCGAGGTGGATGACCTCCGCCCCCTGGGCCTGCAGGAGGCGCCGCATGATGTTGATCGACGCGTCGTGGCCGTCGAAGAGGCTGGACGCGGTGACGAAGCGGACCGGGTGGTGGGCGCGGTACAGCGGTGCGGTCGAAGTGTCCGTGGACACGGTGGCCTCCCAGGCGTCGCCCACTGAAGGAGCGGGCGGTGGATCTCGGATCCGCCGCCGGGCCGGGCGGCTTCAGGCGCCCGGGGCGGGGATTCACGACGACGCGGTCGTACGTCCCGCACCAGGTGGCACGGGTCTCGACCTTGATCAGCACTCAAGAACCGGCCGGTCCCGGTGACAGAGACCGGGTCGTGTGCCGGCAACTGCTTTTGGCTCAGCCCTCCCACCGGCGGAAGAGGGCCGCCAGCGCCTGCCCGCCGCCGATGCACATGGTGACGACACCGAATTCGAGGTCACGGCGCACGAGGTCCTTCACGACCCGCAGCGTCAGGATGGCGCCCGTGGCGCCCACTGGATGTCCCAGGGCGATGGCCCCGCCGTACGGGTTGGTGCGCTCCGGATCAAGGGCCGCGTCGCGGATCACGGCGACCGCCTGCGCCGCGAACGCCTCGTTGAGCTCGACGATCCCGACGTCACGCGCGGTGAGTCCGGTCTGCCGGAACAGCTTGCTCAGCGCCAGAACCGGGGCGTATCCCATCAACTCCGGCTCCATCGCGGCGGTCGCCACCGCTTCCAGGGTGGCCAGACCCGACAGGCCCTTGTCCCATACCACCGACGCGGGGGCCAGCACGACGGCGGCCGCGCCGTCGTTGATCCCCGAGGAGTTCCCGGCCGTCACCGTTCCCTCGGCCTCGAAGGCCGGACGCAGTCGAGCGAGGGCCTCCAGTGTGGTCTGGGGCCGCGGGTGCTCATCGGTGTCTACCGCGTCGGGGCCACGGCGGCCGGGCACCTCCACCGGCACGAGCTCTTCCCGGAACACGGCCAGGGAAGCCTCGGCCGCGGCCCGCCGCTGGCTCTCCAGTGCGAACGCGTCCTGCTCCGCGCGGCTCACGCCGTACTTGCGGGCCACCGTCTCGGCGGTGCGGCCCATGTGCACCCCGTGGAACGGATCGGTGAGGATGCCCACCGTCCCGTCGACCAGGGTGCGATCACCCAACCGGTAGCCGGCGCGCGCGCCGAAGTCGAGAAAGGGCATCCGGGACATGCTCTCGTCGCCACCGGCCACGGCGACGTCCGCGCTTCCCCCGCGTATCTGAAGGGCCGCCGACCAGACGGCCTGAAGCCCGCTGCCGCACAGCCGGTTGACCGTGAAGGCGGGCGTGCTGACGGGGAGTCCGGCCGCGAGCGCCACCCGGCGAGCGTTGTAGGCGTCCGGCCCCACCTGGCCGATGCAGCCCATGACGACCTCGTCGACATCCGGCCCTTCTACGCCGGCTCGGCGCAGCGCCTCGCTCACCGCCAGTGCACCGAGCTGATGCGCCGGGACCTCCTTTAGCGAGCCACCGAAACTGCCCACCGGCGTCCGCGCACCGTCGAGGACGACGATCGGTTCGACAGTCACGTTCAAGACCTCCTGGAACGCGGCCGCGCATTCCAGCGGAGCACACGGCGGCTGCTACGGGGTGACGACAGACTGGGGGTCGTGCAGGCCGGCTCGGCGTCCGGCCTGTTGGCCGGGGCTCGACCTATTCCCGGGGGCTGCTGTGTCGGCCGCTCGACCGACCAGCCCGCCCTTCGCTCCTATGATTACCCTGAATGGGAATGGCTGTCCAGGGTCGGTAGCGCCTCACCTTGTCCAGGGTCCTGTCGAGGCCCTGTTGATGCTCTTGAGCCGGGCCGACTGCGGTGTGGGGCAGCTGACCGACCGAGGCGGTTCCAGAGCCCGGGGCCCCACACAGAGCTGGCCGGCCGGACCGCAGGGACAGGGCCCGCGCATGGCCGGCCGTGGCGAGCGTTCACCTCACAGGATGTGCGGGGCCTTGCTGCCGCTGGCGAGCACGGTGCGCGGCAGCAGGTCGGCGAGTTCGTCGTACGACCACGGGCCGTCCTGCTCGTCCCGGAAGATCGTGCGCGTCTCGACGGGGTGACTGTAGATGCCGATCTTGCCACCGCCAGCCCGGAAGACACAGCCCGTCACGTCGGCCGCCGCGTCCGACGCCAGGTAGACGATGATCGGCGCTACCAGACCGGCGTCGGCCCGCGCCTCCTTGGCCTTCGCCCGGCGCGCACTCATGGCACCGGAGGTCACCAGGGCTGCGTCCCGCTGCTTGGCGTCCTCAGTCATCCTGGTCAGGGCGAACGGCGCGACGGCGTTGACCGTGATGCCGTCGTTATTGAGTTCCCACGCCAGTTCGTAGGTGAGGCTTACGACGCCCCCCTTGGACGCGGCATACTCGGGGTTACCGATCGGCGCCGCCCACTGGTTCGAGCAGGTGTTGACGATGCGTCCGCCCCCGAACTGGCGGAGCGCCGGGATCGCGCTGCGGCACATGGCGAAAGTGCCCTTGAGGTTGACGTCGACGGTCAGGTCGTAGTCCTCCTCCGTCACCTCTTCGATCTTGTGCTGCCGCACGATTCCCGCGTTGTTGACCAGGATGTCGAGCCGGCCGAACTGCTCGACCGCGGTGGCGACGACGCGGCCAGCGCCTTCCCAGTCCGCCACGGACTCGTAACTGGCCACTGCTTCGCCACCCTGGGCGCGGATGAACTCGACCACCTCGTCGGCCGGGCCCTGGGCGGCGCCGTGGCCGTCAGCCCGCACACCGACGTCGTTGACGACGACCTTCGCTCCGGCAGCCGCCAGCGCGACCGCCTCACCCCGGCCGATGCCACGTCCGGCACCGGTCACGATGGCCACACGGCCGTCCAACGGTCCTCGTTCTGCCATGACTTCCTCCTTGCACGAAATGATGGTTCGCGCGCTCTTCGAAGGCTTCAGCGCGCAGCGCCTGGGCTCAGCACGTCGCTGAACGCGCTGCTGAGCAGTGCCAGTCGGTCCTGCCGGCCGATATGGTCGAACGCGATACGCCGGTCGTGAGCGGGAGCAGCCTGCCGGCCGCCGACCTCACCGGGCTGTGGCGTCAGCGACCGATGCGGCACAGAAGCGTGCCGTGGGCACCGACCGCTGTCGTGGGCTCAGCGACGGAAACCATGGGCACACACTCCCACGTACTTATTTATTCGAGTCTGCTCGCGACGGGGTCGTGCCGGGCGCGGGCCCGGTGCTCGGCCGGGTGTCCTCCAGCAGGTCGGCCAGCAGGCACTCCAGGTGAGACACGAGTCCGTCGGAGTCAGCCTCCACCAGAGCGGTGTTGCCGATGATGCTCCGCATCAGCCAGACACCGAAGACCAGTGAGAGGGCGAGTGCGGAGCGTTCCGGCGCCTGCTCACCGCCGAGTAACTCGGCCAGGTGTCGTTCCACATGGCGCTCGATGCCCTGGCGGGCCAGTTCGGCCGAGCGTGAATTGGACACGGACCGCAGGGTCAGCAGGAAGGGGCTCAGCTCGTCCGCCCCTGGTCTGGTGCGGTCCACCAGTGCTCTGGCCAGGTTGCGGCTCAGGCTTGTCAAGTCGGTCGGTACGACGGTCCGCGGGCTGAAGGAGGTGTCCACCGCTTCGGCGAACAGGTTCTCCTTGGAGCCGAAGTAGCGCTGGACCATCATCGCGCTGACGCCGGCTCCTTCGGCGATCTCGCGCACGCCGGCGCCGTCGTAGCCGGAGCGGGTGAAGGCCTCGACCGCGGAGCGGAGGATCGCCTTGCGGGTCGCAGCCGCGTTGCGCGACCGGCCGACTTGCGCGGAAGGGGGACCTCGATGAGTCAGGTCACTTTTCACACCGTCAGCGTAGTCAAGCCGACGCAATAAGTCTACAGTTGAAGACATGGCGGATCCGGAGCCCTGGCAGGCGGCCGGTGCGGACACATGTGTCGCGTTGTCGGGGGACTTGGGTGTGTCATAAGCGAAACCTGGAGCCGGTGAGCGCCGCGATGTGCCGCGTGCACGCATTCGGCCGGTCCTCCGGCTCCTCCGGCCCGCCGACTCCTGCCAACGCAACCCATCAGGTCGCTGCGGTCTGGGCGCGTGGCCATCGGCGTGCCGGATGCACTGAATGCAGCGGATGCGCTGGATATACCGGATGCATCGGATGCTCGTACGAGAAGGATGTGAGTGGAAATGGACAGCCTGGCACGCGCGGCGTTCCGGCGGCGCGTGGAGAACGAAGGCCCCCTGATGATCCCGCACTGCGCGGACGCGCTGACAGCCCGTCTGTGTGAGGAACTGGGCTTCGACGGTGGATACCTCGGAGGCGGCGGCCTGGGTTTGTCGCTCGCCGTCTCCGAGGCGCTGCTGACGACGACGGAACTCGCCCAGTCGGCGGCTGCCATCCGCCGGCGTTCGACGCTGCCGCTCGTGGTGGACGGCGGCGTCGGCTTCGGCGACGCCGTCCACGTGACCCGCATGGTGTGGGACCTGGAGTCCGCCGGCGTTCACGCCATCGAGCTGGAGGACCAGGTGGCGCCCAAGCGGGCCAGTCATCACCGCCATGTGGAGCACCTGGTGCCGGTCGAGGTGATGTTGGGGAAGATCCGGGCCGCGGTGGCCGCCCGACGTGATCCCGATCTGCTGCTCATCGCCCGCACCGGCGCGGTCCAGAACGAGGACTTCGACGCGGCCATCGAGCGCTGCGAGGCGTACTTCGCCGCCGGAGCCGACGCCGTCATGCTCCTGCCGGAGAACAGCGAGCAGCGAGCCGCCGCACCGCGGCGCCTGTCCGGTCCCGTGGCCCTGCTGACGTCGTTCGACCTGCACACGCCGCAGCAGTGGAAAGAGTTCGGGTACTCACTGGTCATCGACCCCGTCACAGGACAGACGGCCGCCTTTGGCGCGCTGCGCGACGCCTATCGCGAGCAGCGGTCAGGGCGCCCGAGCGCACGTCCCGCGGCCGAGTCCTTCGCCGTCTTCGAGCAGATGCAGGATCTCGCCGGATTCGAGGACTTGTACGACATCGAGCGGGCCACCACCGAGCCTGGCACCTGAGGTTCCCGCCGGGTGACCGGTCCGGGGTGTGTGCCTAGCACGGTGCGACGACTGCGGGACCCCAGCGGCATGGCCGCCGGGGTCCCGGCGGCTGTCTGGAGGCGAGGGCGGGGGCCTGTATCCGGATGACGGCCAGGGCGGCGCGGGGTGCGGACTTGAACGATGCAAGAGGCCGATTGCTCCACCACCTTCATGCGTCCGACCTGGCCCGTGGCTCCTCGGTCGGGGGTGGGCGCACCAAGCCTGGACGGCGTCCAGCGGACGGGTCGTTGGGCGGAGTGTTTCTTCTCCGCCTTATCGAGTGGCCCCAAATGACCCGCGGTGGTGAGCGGTTGGGTTCGAGCCACAGCTGACGTCGGCAAGTCGGTGATCACGTGGCCGGAGATGGCCCGACGATTCCGGCGTGGCGTGCGGCAGCCGTCACTGCGGGAACACGGCTTCGCCCTCACGCACGGATGACGTCTCGTCAGCGCTCCCTCGGAGGCCGCGCGTCACACGTCACATGGATGCGGCGATGGCCCGTGCGTCTCAGCGACAGCATCAAATGCCCGGTGTGAGCCGCGATCCGTTCCGCTCGACCATGTCTCGTCCTGCGGTTCCGCCGCGGAACGCGCTGTGGACGATGCGGATGTTCGCGTGCTGCACGGGCCGGACAGCACAGAGCACCGGTGCGGGTGCCGTCGCGTTGTCGCGTGGGCGTTCGCACCGGTGTGTGCCGTGTGGGGAGGGCGGCTGTGGGGTTTCAGAAGGCGGTGCGGATGAGGCCGCCGTCGACGCGGATGGTGGCTCCGCTGATGTACTGGGCGTATTCGCTGCAGAGGTAGGCGACGGCGCCGGCGATCTCGTCGGGCTCGCCGAAGCGTTCCTGGTCGTTGGGGATCAGGGCGTTGACGGCGTTGGGCTGGATCTCTTCCCAGGTCTGGCCCCAGCCGCGGGCCGGGCCGATTTCGGTGACGAGGTCCTTGGTGGCCTCGACCAGGATGGCTCCGGGGGAGACGACGTTGGAGGTGACGCCGGTGCCCTTGAGGTCGCGGGCGAGGGAGACGGCGAGGTTGTGCCGGGCCGCCAGGGTGGCGTTGTACTGCGGGTGGGTGTTCATCGGCTGGGAGGCCAGACCGCCGCCGATCGTGACCACGCGGCCCCAGCCGCGCTCGCGCATGGCGGGCACGAGGTGCTGGATCATGCGGACGCCGGAGACGACGTTGACGTTGTAGGTGTCGCGCCACTCGTCGGGCGCGGCCTCGGCCCAGGACAGGTGCCGGTAGAAGCCGGCGTTGTTGACGAGGATGTCGATCGGGCCGTCGGCGGTGGCCATGCGGGCGACCTTCGCGGCGGTTGCGTCGTCGGCGAGGTCGCCGAGGACCGTGGTGGCGGTTCCGCCGGCCGCGCGGATGTCCTGCGCGACCTTCTCGGTGCGGTCCTTGTCGCGGCCGTGGATCACGACCGCCGCGCCCTCGGCCGCCAGCAGCTTCGCGGTGGCCTCACCGAGCCCGGCACTCGAACCGGTGACGAGCGCACGCCGTCCGTTCAGATTCAGGTCCATGTTCTGTCTCTCTCTGGAACTTCCCGTGTCGGTACGACCGGGTCTCTGTTTTCAAGTATACATCGGTAGACTTGTAAAGTCTACAGTGGAAGACTTTAGCGGCGCTCCGCGATTTTCACCGGCCTCCGAACCCGGCGAGGCGCCGATGAAGGGGTGCCGGGGGCGTCGAGTGGCAGGGTGCGTTTCGCCGTGTCAGTTCACGTACCGGATGGTTCCGCCGTCCACGCGTAGCGTGGCGCCGCTGATGTATCCGGCGAGGGGGCTCGCCAGGAAGACCACCGCGGCGGCGATCTCCTCGGGCCGCCCGAACCGGTTGGTGTCGTTGGGTACCCAGCTGTCCGCGGCCGCGCGCTCGATCTCCTCCCACGTGTCGCCCCAGCCATGGGCGGGGGCGATCTGCCACAGCAGGGTGCGCACTGTCTCCGTGAGGATCGCACCGGGCGCCACCGTGTTGGAGGTGACACCAGTGCCCTTCAGCTCGCGCGCCAGGGACACGGTGAGGTTGTGGCGGGCGGCGAGCGAGGCGTTGTAGTGGGGTTGCGCCGCCATGGGCTGGGCTGCCAGGCCGCCACCGATCTGGATGACCCGGCCCCAGCCGCTCTCCCGCATGTCCGGAACGAAGCTCTGGATCATCCGCACGCCGGACAGCACGTTGGTCTGATACGTCTCCGCCCAGATCTCAGGGGTGGGGTCCATCCAACCGACCTGGTCGTATGCGCCGGCGTTGTTCACCAGGATGTCGATCGTGCCCCCGCTCAGCGCTTTCGCGGCGACGGCCGCGGCGCCCTCGGGTGTGCTCAGGTCTCCGACCGCCACCTCGGCCTGGCCGCCCTCGGGCCGGATGCGGGCCGCGGTGCTGTTGGCGCGTGCCTCGTCGCGGCCGTGCACGACGACGGTGACCCCCTCGCGCGCAAGAGCTTCGGCGATCGCTAGTCCGAGTCCGGCGCTCGATCCCGTCACCACGGCTCGTTTCCCGGCCAGTTGCATATCCATAGGTATTTCCTTCTTCATTCAGACATGTGCTTGAAGATGTGTGCCGGGCGAGGCGGTTAGACCATTTCTGGCGTGTGTCAGCCATTATGCACATGTGTGGCCAAGTGCCTCGGCGCCCGCAAGGGGAAGGCGCGCTCCCGCCAGGTCATGGCAGCGAAGGTGCGCTCGCCGGCTGAGGGGGCCGTCCAGTGCAGGCGCTTCTTTCGGTGATCGCGACCCGGAGTGAGGGGCGAGCCGTAGGGCCGGCCGACTGGCCTGCGACCAGGATCAGCGGCCTTTGTGGCTGCTGGTCACAGCGGGCCAGCAAGGAGACAGCCCGCAGTTCGTGACCTGCTGGAGGGCATCCGCGTGCCTCGGGCGGGGCGGGGCCGTCCGCGCAGACGGCCACTGCGAGTGCGAGCAGACAAGGCCTACTCCTCGCGCGCCAACCGCGCCTACTTCCGCAGGCGCGGCATCCGGTGCACCATCCCGGAATCGGCTGACCAGGCTGCCTATCGCAAGCGCCGCGGAAGCAGCGAGGGCGTCCTCGCTCTTCGACCGTGAGGACTACAAGGCCCGGCATGCTAGGTGGGGCGATGCAAGCCGGGATGAGGCGAGGAGTGGGGATCTGCGTGGCATCCGGCGTTCTGCGCGGCACCAGGACGTCCGCGCAGTGCATGCGCGTCGGCAGTGTAGTTCAGGGCACTGGACGCCGCTGCGAACGCTCTCAGGAGGCCGTCAGCTTGCGGGCCCCCGACGGGGTGATGGCGAGAAGGACGGCACCCAGGCCGAGCAGCGCGAAGATGATCGTGTGCAGGCCGCTGTCGGTGGCCCGGTCGCCGAACGAGAGGCTGATCAGGCTGGACGACAGCACAGCGCCGAGGTAGGTGAAGGTGCGCATGAGGCCGGCGGCGACGCCCACGGCTTCGGCAGGTGCCTGCTGGTACAGGGCGGCCTGGTTTCCGATCACGCCCAGGCCCGAGACGACGCCGAAGACCATGGTGATCAGCACGAGGACCCAGATCGGGGTGGTCGAGGTGAACAGCAGGAGACCGGCCGGTCCGACCACCGATGCGGCGGCTGTGCAGTACAGCGCGGAGCGCACCAGGTTGCGCCGCGCGAAGGGAATGGAGATGAGGGCCGCGAATACAGACATTGGCAGGATCAGCAGGCCCACGCCGATCGCGGACAGACCGCGGGTCTCCTGCAGCCACTGCGTGAGGCCGTAGAGGATGCAGTAGTTGAGCAGGAAGGTGAGGCACACCCGCAGATAGGTGGCGCTCAGCGGCTTGTTCCTGGCCAGCATCCGCACGTCCACGAACGGATCGTCTGTTCGGCGCTCCCACAGCACGAGGGCGACGAGCAGGATCACCGTGAGTACGCCGAGTGACCACCGTGGGTGGTGCAGGTCGTTGAGGAAGAACAGCAGGGAGGCGATGGTGCCGGAGAAGAGGACCATGCCGGGGATGTCCAGACCCGATGTGGGCGCGTTCTCGCCGGTTCGCTCGGCTCGGGGGAGGTCGCGCGGCACCCAGGTCAGCGTCATCACCACGCCGATCAGGACCAGCGGCACGTTGATGAAGAAGGTGATGCGCCATCCGGCGGCTGCTGCCAGCAAGCCGCCCAGGGGCAGGCCGAACGCCGAGGTGACCTGTGCCGCGATGGCGAGGGCGCCGAGTGTGCCGCCCGTCCGGGCCGGCGCGTGGGTGGTGGCCCAGCGACGCACGATGACCATCGCCGTCGGGTAGCCGGCCGAGGTGCCCACACCGAGGATGACGCGCGCTGCCACCAGGGTGGGCAGATTGGTCGCGACGGTGCCCAACACGCCGCCGATGCCGACCAGGGTCAGGCCGGTGATGAAAACGCGGCGCGGGCCGAGGCGCTCGGCGAGTCGCCCCATGGTGGGCTGGCCGATCGCGCTGGCCAGGTAGAGGGCAGAGACGAGCCAGATGGTGGAGGCCGCTCCGACGTGGAAGGTATGGCCGATGGCGATCAGGGTTGTGGCGATGATCGAGCTGTTGATCGGGTTGAGGGACGACCCGAGCATGAGGGGAAGAGTGAAGCGCCAGCCCGGGGTTGCGGCCTCACCGCCTTCCTGCGGCCGACCTCCCGTCTTTCCGGCCGCGTGGCGGCCCGCTGTTGCCTTGTGTATGTTCATGTCCCCAATACTACAGGTAACCTGAACAGTTTGCCTTCACGTGTATGTGTGACTCCCGACCTACCCGGCTTCGCGCAAGATCTTGAAGTGTGTGATAACCGACGCCTCCTGATCACGAGCGAGCGGATCGGTGACATGGCCGACCGGTCGGACACCGGGCAGACCGGCCATCACCCAGCCGGCGTCTGCGGCGCTGGGCAGGGCGGCGAGCCGCACGGAGAGCAAGGGAGCACCGGAAGCGTCCCGGGCACCGAGCACGGCGGTGGGGAAGCGGGCGAGAATGTCGGCGCCGACCCCGGAAAGCACGCTGTGTCCCGGGTGCTACAGATGCCGTTCTCCCAGGCCCAGGCGGCGATCTCAACCCGGTTGCGGGCGGCGAGTTTGCGCTGGACGTTGCCGAGGTGGGTCTTGACGGTGGAGAGGGGGACGTGGAGTTCGGCGGCCAGTTCCTCGTTGGTCCGGCCCCGTGCGAGGAGCCGCACGACATCCAGCTCGCGTGGCGTAATAGGAAGTTCGGGCGCTGCTGTCGTCGTGCGCGGTCCGGCCGGGGGCTCCTGTCCGTCGGTGAGCTTCGTGGCGGCGGTCGTCATGTGCTGCAGCAGGCGGACTGTGAGCGCCGGGGAGATCATGGCGTTGTCTGCGGCCACGGCACGCACGGCCTCGACGAGCAGGGCGGGGGAACCGTCTTTGAGGAGGAAACCGCAGGTACCGTTGCGCACTGCCCGGTACACGTATTCGTCCAGGTCGAAGGTGGTGGCGATGATCACCTTCAGGGGGTGCGGGCCTCGGGGCCCCGCCCGCACGCGCGTCGCATCCAGGCCGTCGAGACCCGCATCCGGATGTCGAGCAGGCACACATCGGGGCGCAGCCGCCGGGCTTCCCTCACGGCCGTGGCGCCGTCGGCCACCGAGGCGACGATCTACATGTCGGGCTGCGCGCCGAGGATCATGCCGTAGGTCGATCGGCTCATCTGCTGATCGTCGGCGATGAGGATGCCGATCGTCATGCGTCCAGGGTGGCAGTTTCCGTAGGGTCCCCGAGCGGGGAGAGCGGGCCGGGCAGCGGGATGCGTGCCTCGACCATCCAGCCGACGCCCTCCACGGCTCCCGCGTGGAAGGTCCCGCCGACCAGCGCGGCGCGTTCCGCCAGTCCGACCAGGCCGTAGCCGGTGCGCGGCGGTGGCGCCGCGGCGTCCACCGGGCAGGTGTCCGGACTGTCGTCCGTCACCGATACCAGGACGGCCGGGTGGACGGTCTCGCCGTCCAGGGCGGGCGTCGACGGTGACCGTCTTCGCGCGGCGGGCGTGTTTGCGGATGTTCGTCAGCGACTCGCGGACGACGTGATGCACGGTCGTGGCGACGCCGGGTGGCAGCGTGCCGGTGGCCAGGCGGGGGTCATCGTGAGAGTGGTCGCCGGGCCGGTGGCCGCGAACTGGTCGGTGAGGGCGCGCAGTTCGGCGATACCTTCACCCGGCGCGCCGACTGCGGCATCCGGACCGATCAGGGGAGTGCGCAGCACCGTGACCATGCCCGCATCGACTGCATGGCCTGCGCGCCAGCCTCTTCGACAGCCGCCAGCATGCCGTCGAGTTCCTCGGCCGACGGCGGCATGCCGGCCACGGTCGCGTAGCGCACGGCCTTGGTCTGGGCGATGATCGCGGTCACGTGGTGGCCGACGAAGTCGTGCAACTCCCGTGCGCAGTCCAGGCGTTGGGTCTGCAGCGCCGCGACGTGCTGTTGGGTGCGGTATCGGTCGAGGAGCCGTACAGGCCCAGCGCCGCCGACAGGTGTTCTGCCCCTGGTCTTCTTTGAGAATGTCCGTCTGGACTGTGCCGCGCACATTTGACAGACCGTGCGCGCGCAGTTCTGCCGTCTCCTGAGATGAGGGATCGCGGCTCTTCTCAGCTCGGAGCCGGTCGAGTTGCTGCTCGATCTCAGTGTTGAGAAAGAAGGCGAGGATCGTCGGCGCGGGACCGTTAACGGTCATGTAGACCGAGGTGCTCGGGGCGACCAGGTCAAAGCCCTCGTACAGTGCTTTCATGTCGTCCAGCGTGGCTACCGAGACCCTAGACGTGCCGACCTTGCCGTACACATAGGGCCGTTCTTCGGAGTCACAGAAGTAACGAGGCTGGAACTCTCGCTGAGAGGTTCGGAGCAGGAGCAGGCCGCTCGCTCCACCGCGAGAGGCCTGCTCCCTTTGTAGCGCTGTACTGCACGTTGTTAGCTCTGTGTGCGCCGTGAACACTGCGCCGGTGCCGATGCACTGTGGTCGCGAGCCGGACACCAGCGACGATGGGAGTGCTGTTCGACGTGCTGCTCCTGAGGAGGTGGCACCTTAGGAACTGGCCAGCCAGGTCTCAACGAGATCCCAGCGGAGCCGTGCTTTCACGCATCGGTACCTGCGGCGCCAGGACGGTGCTTCTGGGCGTCGACGACGGTCCGCTCGAGCACGGCGGTGCTCTCGAGGACGGTGCCGGGCTTTATGCCGTTGGCCTGCTTGACCTGGACACCCCGACTGCCGAGATAGGCGAACGTCTTACGGTCGAAGATCCACTCGGTGCGGTCGCCGCTCTTCTGGTCGACATGGGCCAAGGCGATGCCCTCGCGTCCTGCGGCGTCCGTGGCTTGGTCCAGTACGACCACCCCGGGGATCTTGGCGGCAGCCCGGTAAAGCGCCGCGTTCAGCTTCGCTGGTGCAAGTTGCTCGCCGAGCAGGTCGCCGACCGTGGTGAATGCCTCCTGGTCCGCAGAATTGCCCTGGCCTTTGGTCTCCTTGTAAATCTTCTTAAGCAGGGCGTCCGGATCGGTGGGCAGCGTCTTGAGGTAGTCGTAGGAGGGCTTGTTCAGGCTGTTCTTGACTTCGGTGTTCACGGTGGTGCCGCCCTTGGGCTGGTAACCGGGCTCGTCCAGCCAGCCCTGCTTGCCGTCGGGCGAAGTCCAGACCTCACGGACATGCAGGGGCTGGACCAAGGCCTTCGACTCCGCTGCGTCGGTGTGCGAGACGCTGAGGTAGGAGACCTTGCTTTTGATGTAGATGTACTGGCCTGCGGCGGGTTCGGGAGCCTCGCTGGCTGAGGCGGCGGCGGCGATGTGCTCGACAGTGGAGGCGAGTTGGACGGTGCTGCCGGGCTCGATGCGGACGACCGACGCCTCGACCGGTGCCGGGGTGGCTGCGGTTGTGCCGCTGGACTCGGAATTGGGCAGCGCGGCGAAGGCAAATGCGCTGGCAAGGGCAGCGGTGACCGGAATACCGATCATCAGGACGCGGCGTGCCGGGCGGCGGGACGGCGCGGGGGCTGCTGATGCGGTGGAGTAGATCTCGTTCATCAGGTGCTCCTCGAGAAGCAGGTGACGGTCGAGTGACAGGTGCGGGTCTCCGGGCGCCGGCAGCAAACGGGCCAGCTCCGCGAGGTCCAGCGACTCCTCGCGCCGCGAGTTCTTGCGGATCATTCGGACCTCTCCTCGTCCAACTCGTGTGACCGGACCGCAGAAGTGCGGCCGCCCTGTACTTGTCCGTTGCCCGGCAGCGGTTCCCTGCCTCTTCTCAGTTCTTCCTCGGCCAGCTTTGTCAGCCGTTTGCGGGCGCGGGACAGGCGGGAACGCACCGTGCCGACCGGGATGTCGAGCGCGGCCGCCGCCTCCGCGTAGCCGAGCCCGGACCACACGCAGAGCATGAAGACTTCGCGCTCGTTCCGGTTCAGCCTCTTCAGCCCTCGCTGGGCGGCAGCCAGTTGGTCGGCGTCGGCCAGCCGGCCGACGAGTTCCTCGGCGAAGTCCGGGACCGTTTCCTTGACGAGTATGCGTTCCAGGGCCTGCCGATGGCGGCGCGCGGCGCGGGTGGTGTTGCGCAGCACGTTCACGGCGATGCCCATCAGCCAGGGGCGCGGGCTGTCGCCCTCGTCCCGCAGCTTGGCGCGCAGCCGCCACGCCTCCAAGAAGGTCAGCGAGACGATGTCCTCGGCGACGGTCCAGTCCCCGGTCGCACGCACCGCGTGCCAGTGGACCAGTCGGGCGTGGTCACGGAAGATCTCGCGGAACGCCTCGGGGTCGCCTGCCCGTATCCGGGTGTGCAATGAGTAGTCCACGTCAAGCCTTGTCCGAGCGGCGGGAGGGGTTCCCGTGATGTGTATCACACAGGTGATAGGTGTGGGGGGCGTACAGGTGTCTTGCGTATCACGGCCACATGTGTCCGTGCCCGTGGGGCCTCAAGATGCTGTGAGTCGAGTCGATATCTCGTTCGTCAATCCCATCAAGGTGTGGCCTGGGCGTGGCAGGTGTCTGCTCATGACTTTCATGGCGAGCCGACCTGTTGAGGTCTGGCTCGGCCTTCGCGGTCGCGGTCGCGGGCTCAGGCGCCGTAGTCGTGCATGGGCATATCAGCGTCGGGCATGGAGGCCTCACCTGCAGGTCGAGACGCTTTCGCACGAGTTCACCGCCCTCCCCTCCTGCGGCACGACTCCTTCCCCCACCGTCCCGAGTCTCGACTCCTTCTGCGATTTCAAGCTGCTGGACGCGTCCGGCACCGAGCTCAAGCGGCAAACGGTGCACCTGCCCGACCAGGATCTCGGCCTGTGATGGCACTCGACACCGACAAGGAGACCGACACGATGAACAACGTTTCAGGGCCACCAACGCGACGCCGCAGAAGGGCGCTCACGATGCTCGCGGCCGCGGCCGCGGCCCTGCTCAAGCTCACCGGATGCAAGGGCGGTGACCTCGTCTCGTACGGCCTTCCGGCGAAGTCCTCCCGGTACACGTTCGAGACAGAGACCAACGGCGTCAAGACGGTGTGGCAGTACAGCTCCGCCACGGCGACCAAGGACGACACCTCGACGCTGAGCCTATGCATCGGCGAGCTGGTCGGCAGCAACGAGGCGGCCTGCCGCTCCGTGCCCCTGATCTTCCTGCGCTACGCCTTTGACCTGGCCCTGGACAACACCGCCGAGGCCGGACAGAACCACGAGGTCACCGTCGTCGGTTACTACCAGGAACGCCTCTCCGCTGCTCCCAAGGTGACCTCCCTGAAGGCGGAAACCACCTTCGACGGGCTGGCACCCCGTGGCTACGAAGGCAAGGGGGAAGAACACCTTCACCACCACGGTCAAGAACCCTCGACGGGACCAGGCCGCCAAGGGATTCGGCCTGCGGATCAGCTCTCGCTCAGCGTGGGTTCACGTGCGCCGCCCCGACACAGGCCGACGCACGTGACCTGCTTTCCGCTTACGCCCTGGTCCGCAGGACGAAGGCACGGACCGCTTCCGCGAACACTTCGGGCTCCTCAACGTGCCCCATGTGCCCGCTGTTCTCCAGCACCAGCAGCTGCGAGTCGGGGATCAGCTCGTCCAGTTCGAACCCCCAGCGCGGCCCGCAGATCACGTCGTGACGGCCCACGACCACCAACGCCGGCGGCTCCAGCCCCTTGAGGGCGGCGCGGTCGTCGATGGCCTCGGGGACGAGGTCCTCGTCCAGGCCGGAGATGTAGCTGGCCCGGATCGCGTCACGGAAGGGCGCCAGCCGCTCCTCGTTGCCCCAATAGTCGGCGAAGTAGGAGGGCAGCACGCCCCTCGCGACCGCCAGGGTCTGCTCGTCGCTGGAGATGTTGGCCATGGCACCAAACGCGGCCAGCACCTCGGGCAGGCCGGGGTGGCCCGCGTGCTTGGCGACGAACGCTTCCACCATGCGGCCCGCCTCCGCGCCGTGCTCGGGACCGGTGATGGGGGCGCCTTCGTACAGCACGACGCCCGATACCTGCTCGGGGCGGTGCAGGGCGTGATAGGCGGCAACGAAGGCGCCGTGGGAATGCCCCAGCAGGTGCACCTTGGACACGCCGAGGCGGTTGATCAGCACCTGGAGGAAGCGGCTGTAGCACTCGCGGGTGTAGCCGTGAGGGTGCGAGGGCAGTTGGCTGTCGTGGGCAGTGCCCACAGGTTCGACGTAGACCATCGTCAGGTGCTCTTCGAGGGCGGGCATGCGCAGGTACTCGTAGAAGATGCCGGGCCCGCCAGAGTGCGCCACACACACCGGGCCGCGGCCGTGGACGTGATAGCGCTGGACGATTCCGCCCGTCTGGTAGGAGTGCGTGCCGGGGGAGAGCGGGTGGGTGTGTGCGGTGGATGTACTCATCGGGGTCTCCGTAGCTCCGCAGGGGGCAATGACACCGACAAGACGCTCCGGAACCCGAACAGTTCTATCGCCGTGTTGTGATGTGGGTCACGGGACTTTCTGGCTCAGGCCGCGGCAGGCGCGGCCGCCGGCTCCGGGCGGGCAGCGTGGTAGAGCGAGACCCGGTCGAAGCGGCCGCCGTCGAGCGACATGATCCAGGCGACACCGGGCGGACAGTGGTCCGGGTCGTCGGGTGGGCTGACCAGCTCCATCTCCCAGACGACCAGCGACCGTCCGGCCACGACGTGCAGGGGGCGCTGACGTACCCCCGCCGAGAGGTCTCCGTCCATCCCCGCCAGCAAGAGGTCGGAGCCGCCGAGTCGTTGGCCTCCGGTCAGCAGCGAGACCTCGGGGGAGTAGCGGTCTTTGACCACCTTGCCGAACTCGCCGCGTTCGGCGGCCGCGAGCGTCTCGCGCGCCTCCTGCCAACTGGCTTCGGTACGACGGGACATGTCGTCGTGTGCCGAGGCTGCGGTGGCGGTGAGGGCCTGGGCGAGGGCGCCACGTGCCTGATTCAGCCGGCTGCGCACCGTGCTCACCGGTACCGCGCAGGCCTCGGCGATCTGCTGGTAGGAGGTGATTCCGGTGGAGAAGTACCGAAGGATGAGGGGAAGCCGCAGCGTCGGCGTTAGTGCCTCGACGGCCTCCCAGACCCAGTCCCGAAGCGCATGGGTCTGCAGGATCTGTTCGGGTGTGGCGCCGGAGGCAGCTAGGGGGACCGCTTCCATGGGTTCGACTCGCTGGGCGGTCCGCAGCAGCGTGCGGCAGCCGTTGCGTACGACCATGCGCAGCCATGGCCCAACGGCTTGCGGGTCGCGGATGTCCACGATCCGGCGCAGTGCCACCAGCGCTGCTTCCTGCATGACGTCGTCCACGTCCGGACCCGGCCCCACCAGACTGAGCGCCACCGCCCGCATGCCGGGCCGGTGCCGCTCCAGCAGCAGGGCCAGCGCCGACACGTCGCCCGACTGCGCCGCCCGGGTCAGCGCTGCGTCCTCCACCGGGCCGACGTTTCCGGGTTTCCCGTTCATACGTTGTCCTCCCGGCCACGACACATGTCTTCGACCTTAACCGCTGCGCGGGGCGGCGGAGCTCAGTACCGGTGGTTGGCCTGCCAGAACGTCTACGCCTGGCACAGGCTGCCGTACACGCCGGTCATGTAGTTTAGCCCCCATTTGATCTGGGTGGCCGGGTACGTCTGCCAGGCGGAACCGACCGAGGACATCTTGGAGCCGGGCAGTACCTGGAAGAGGCCGTAAGCGCCGGAGGAGGCGTTGACCGCCTGGTAGTTCCAGCTGGACTCGTGGTCCACTATGTTGCTGAAGCAAGTCCATTGACCGCTCGGCACCATCTGGGCCGCCATCGCCTGAATCTGGGCGACGGTGTAGGAGCTCTGCACCGGGGAGCTGGAGGCCGCCGTCTTGGCCTAAGGGGGCCAAGCGTCGCGGGTGCCCGGGTTTGCCCCCACGGACCGGGGCAACAGCTGATGGTCCTCGCCGCCGAACCGTGCGGCTCGTTGCGCGACGCCCTGCGCCTCTCCGCCCCCTGGGCCGCGGAACCGGCATCTCCGATATATCACACGTATGGAATCCGCGAATCTTTCTGAGAGATAGGTAGCTCTCGCGCATCACCCCCTTGACTGGTTACGAATCAGGGGAGAGACTGATGACAGTCCGAGCGACAAGCGGACGCGGTCCACGAGTGGAGGACGGACATGAACAAGGAAGCCACCTTCGACACCGCCGCGGCGGCGCGGCACGCGCGCTTCGGAAAGCTCCCCGAGCGTATCCGCGTCGAGGACACGACCCAGGGCGTGGACACCGGCCTGGACGCCAAGGTCAACGGCGCGTACAACCCCGAGGGGCAGTGGCAGTACTTCTCCTGCCTGGCCCTCGATCTGGGCCTGTAACGACAGGCGGCAGGGGACAGGTCAATCCGACGGGCCGGGGCGCACAACAGGCGCCCCGGCCCGGAGTGACTGCTGTCGACGACCACGATGGTCTCCGCACCGGTTTCTGGCGCGCACCGGTCTCACGCGGTCCCACGCCGCGTTCTCCGTTCCGGAGACGAAGCGGAAGACGGCCCGGTCGAACAGCTCGGGTTCCTCAATGTGCCCGAAGTGACCACTATGCTCCAGGATCACGAGCTGGGAGTCCGGGATCAGGTCGTGCAGCTCTTCGCTCCAGCGCACACTGCAGATCACGTCGTGCCGGCCCACGACGATCAGCGCGGGTACGTCCAGTTCCTTGAGCGCCACGCGGTCGTCGATGACGTCGGGCCGGAGGTCCTCGTCCAGACCGGAGATGAAGACTGCCCGCACCGCCTCGCGGAAGGGTGCCCAGCGCTCCTCGTCGCCCCAGTAGTCGGCGAAGTACGAGGGCAGGACCCCGCGCGCCACCGCCACGGTCTCCTCGTCATCGGAGATGCGGGACATGGCGCCGAAGGCGGCGAGCACGTCCGGGAGGCCGGGGTGACCGGCATGGGCGGCGGCGAACTTCTCCACAGGAGCCACTCCCGGGGTCATGTTCCCCAAGCTGGTCGCCAAGTTGGTCGCCAACTCCGGCTGCTGTGTCCCGTTTGGTTCACAAGTCCAGTTAACTATTGTTGAGTTGTAGCCTTTTTCAACCGACCGCAGGCGGACGCGGACAGTGCGGGGAAACTGTGAGCCCTGTACCTCCGAGCGAGCCGTGAGCCCGGTGGTGAGGGCACCTTCCATCAGGCCAGCGGTGCCCCGCACCGGCTCACGCTGTCACCACCGCCGCGCCAAGGTCACTCACCGGCAGGAAGCCCGACGGCCGCAACAGCGACTCAAGCGACTAAGCCGCCCAGCCGCCACCGCGATTTCGTCGCTCGGCGACGGGTGGCTGCTCGCCAGGGATTACATGGCCAGCCGCGCACTGGGTCGCCGGCATCGTCCTTGTGCTCGTAGATCCAGGCTGCGGGAAGGGGAGGGGAGCCGGGCCGGGCAGCCGTCGCCGACGACACCACGCCCACTGGGCCGGGCGCCGTACCCCCGCCGTCCCGCATTCACCAGCGCGAGGCGACCACCCGCCCGGCCGTGGCCGAGGGGGAGCAGGCCCAGTCGATCACGGACAGGGACCAGGCGCCCCACTGAGGTCGTACCGCGGCGGGCGACGCAACACCCGTCAGTACGTCGTACGCCGCGGCCCAGCCGATCAAGAACCCATTGGCGGCATAGATGCCAATGGCCAGGCCCAAGACCAGGGAATCCGGCAGCTCGGCCGGTCTCGTCTCGGCACGGCGCCGTGCGCGCAGCCGGACACCCGGGCTCGATCCAGCCGGGCCTACGTCAAGCACGCGCCGAGTAGCCCGGACCGTCGTGCACCGCCCGACCGCTGCCCATCGACAACCGGCCCCCACGGTCACGCCCAGTCGTCATCGGTCGCCCCGCCGTGCGCCGTTCCAGCCACACGTGCCCGCTGTGCCCCAGCCACGCGGCACCCCAGGCATGGTCGTGACCCCGTTTGCGGCGGATCACGGGGTCGTCATGCAGGAACCTCTGCACGGCGCTCCGCCCGGTTCGCGGCGCCGGTGTGCGCAAGAGTGCCGTTCCGTCTTGGCCCGCGGCTTCCTTCGTCCACGCGCCCCATTGTCACTACTTGTGACTATGAGACCTTTTTGTTCCTACTGGGGCGACGGGGGCGGCCGGGACATTGCTTATTCGGCAGTCACCAGTCAATATGGTTACGTGAATCATGCCTTTCCCTGTGGGACACTCCCACTCGACTTCGTCGGAACGCTGCGCGCGCGGCGCAATGAGTCGCCGACCGAGAAGCTCGCCACGCCCGGGCTGCTCGACGACTGGTTCGTCGAGTCCGGGATGTGCGACACGCCGACCGACGCGGACGAGATCGATCTGGAGACCGCGATCGACCTGCGTGAATCGATCTACTCACTGGTGGCGGCACGGCTCGCGGGCGAGACCCTGTCGCCCGCCGATGTCGCCGAGGTGAACCGGCACGCAGCGGGCTTGCCCGTGAAGGTGCAGCTCGGTCCCGAGGGAGTGCGCCACACGGCGTCCGTCTCCCAGGGGCTCGCGACCCTCGCCCGCGCGACGGTCGAGATCCTCGGCGGTGACGAGGGCGCCCTGCTGCGCGAGTGCGCCCGCCCCGAGTGCACCCAGGTCTACCTCGACCGCTCGCGTGGCCACCGGCGGGAGTGGTGCGCCATGCGAACCTGCGGAAACCGGGTCAAGGCCGCGGCCTACCGGGCCCGCAAGAGCACTGCCGGGGTCTGACGGACAGGCGAACGCCGAACCGCCACCCGGCCGGACGTCCCGGGGCCGTGCGACGTAGAGGCGGCTGGGGTTGAGGCCCGCGCCTTCTGGTCGCTCTCGATCTTGGCGAGGTGGCGGTTTTGTGGTGCGCCGTGAGGCCCCAGTGGCCAGCAACGTCACCCCGAGCGCGGCTCCGACGGCCTTGCCCTCCCAGCCCTGCCCACCGCTGTGCCGTGCCTTGTCCGCCCCTTTTCCGTGCTGTCCTCGCCGGCCCCTGGCCCCCTGCGATCGCCAGGCATGACGAGACACATGGGCTGAGGGAAGCGTCTGTTACCGATCACGGACAACCCCTGGAAGGGCCGCGGACAACTGAGGCGGGCAGCGGCCGCCACCGTGCCGCCTGACCGCATCCCGTCATCCGCTGGGTGGAGCGGTTGCCCTCATGCCGGGGGAGAGCATGAGGACCACCGCCCCGTCCTGCGGCGGGACCAGCCAGTTGACACTCCCGCCGCAGGAGTCTTCTCTGGGGCAACGGGACAGGAACCGTGGCAGGTTCGCGCTTCCGGTGGCGGGCACCGGGTGATCAGTCCGACTGCGCCGTGGGGTCCTGGAGCAGCTCCCCCTTCGCGAAGTCCCAGTCGATCTCGGCGAGTTCCTGACCGGCGGGGACGAGGTCATAGGTGTACTCCAGCCACTCCGCAAGGGGCGCCACGGGCAGATCGAACAGGGCCGCCATGTCCCCGGAGGCCAACTGCAGCCGGGCGGTGGCCCGGTCCCCCTCCGGGTACGTCGGCCAGATCCGGACGTCACCGAGACCGCTCACCGAGTACAGCCCCTGTTGCAGCAGATCGCGGCCGATTCGCCACAGGGCGCGGGGACCGCCCTCGATGAGGAACTCCACACAGACGATCAGAGGCGACCCGGGATCGAACCGGAACTCCGCCCTGACGGCCTGCCGGGCGGAGACGTCCAGGAGGCGCTCGATGTCCAGGACCAGATCGGGGCTGTCGTAGGGCGCCGTCCTGGGAGCCTGTACACCGGGATGGTTGCCGCTCATGACGAGAGGACCCTTCTCTGGGGCGGAAGCTGACCTCACCCACTCTTGTCCCCGTGGGATCGTCGTACATAAGTAAGTTGACCGTCGGGCTTCACCGACTTCGACGGTGAGCGCGGTGCCCGATGACCGATAAACGGACCCCTGTCCGTCTTTATGCATCCCGGGCGCTGCCGAGCTCACCGAGACGCAACGCCTCGTCCTCGTCTGTGGGCTGCCGACATTAAGTCATTCGACTGTCGCCCCTGACCTGTGCCTGAACGATCCTGAAACGGTCGCCCGCGCGCCGGTGCCGAATGAAGGTCGTCATGCCCGGAGGAGCCAACTGTGAACCGTACGCCCGTCGTCTTCATCCATGGTGAGTGGCTGCACGCGCTCTCCTGGGAGTCATGGGCCGAGCGCTTTGCCAGCCGGGGCTTCCTCGCCCTGACGCCCGGGTGGCCGGGCGAGGCGGCCGTCGCCCAGGAGATGCGCCGGTCGCCCGAGGCGTTCGGTGACATCGGCCTGGACGCGCTGACGGATCACTACGCGGCCATCGTGCGCTCCTTCGACAAGGCGCCGGTCATCGTCGGGCACTCGGTCGGCGGGCTCATCGCCCAGCACCTCATCGGCGTCAACATCGGTCGGGCCGCGGTGGCCATCGCGCCGGCCCCCATCAACGACATCCCCATGCCCGGTGCCCGGCCCGCACTGTGGACCCCGGAGCAGGACGGCATCGAACCACTGGTGTCGCTGTCCCTGGAGCAGTTCCGGAAGGTCTTCGCGAACACCCTCGACGCGGACGAGGGTGAGTGGCTCTTCGAGCGGTACGCGGTGCCCGCCCCCCGCCGGCTCCTCGCCGACCTGGGCTGCGCGGGCGCGGCACGCAGCCCGTATGCCGTGGCGGACACCGGCAACACCGGCAGGGGGCCGCTGCTGCTGATCTCCGGGCAGGAGGACCTGCTCGTTCCGGACTTCGTCACCCGGGCCGCGTACAAGGCCTACGGCGACTCCACGGCCGCGACGGACCTCAAGCAGTTCGCGGACCGTGCCCACTCCCTCGTCGTCGACAACGGATGGCGCTACGTCGCCGACTACGTGCTCGGCTGGCTCGACGACCAGGGCATCCGCGCACATCCGGGAGAGCGCTGAACGAGGCGCGGTCACACGTTCTGGTCACCGGGGACCTTGACCAGAGCGTCGCGCAGTGCGGCGCGGGAGGTGATGCCGAGTTTGGGGAAGACGCGGTACAGGTGTGAGCTGACGGTGCGGGGCGAGAGGTGCATCCGCTGGCCGATCTCCTTGTTGGTCAGGCCGCTCGCCGCGAGATCGGCGATCCGGCGCTCCTGCCAGGTCAGGGCCGCGAGATGAGCGGAGGGGGCAAGGGCGGACGCACCGGTGGCCCGTAGTTCGGCGCGGGCTCGTTCGGTCCAGGTGGGGGTGCCGAGTCGTTCGAAGGTTTCTGCGGCGAGGGTGAGGGGGAGCCGGGCGGCTTTGCGTCCTTGGGTGTGGCGGAGGTGGGTGCCGTGGGCGAGGTGGATGCGGGCGAGTTCGTAGGGGTGGTTGGCGCTGTGGGGGTGGGTTTCGGCTTGGTGGTAGAGGTGTTCGGCTTCGGCGGGGTCGGTGGCGGTCATGGCGAGGGCGCCGTAGGTGATGAGGGCGAGGCGGGGGGAGATGCTGGGGAGGTTGGCTTGTTGGGCGGCGAGGGCGTGGGTGCGGGCTTGTTGGGTGCGGCCGGTGTGGAGGGCTGCTTCGACGAGGTCGAGGAGGGTGCGTGGGGCTTGGTGTGCGTAGGGTTGGAAGGTGCCGGGGGGTGTGATGCCGATGGCGTGGAGGTAGGCGGCTTCGTAGTCGCCTTCGGTGAGGGCGGCGGTGGTGCCGATGGTGTCGGTGATCTGCGTGAGGAAACCGATGCCGCGGGGCCGGGCCCAGGTGTCGACCATGGCCTGTAGTTCACGGGCCTGCTCCGCTTCACCACGCAGCGCGGCCAGCAGCCCCAGGTAGGCGCGCGTGTGATAGGTGAACAGATCGTGCCGGTGGGCTGTCGTCAGTTCCAGACACTGCCGTCCGGTGCGCTCGGCCTCGGCCCACTCACCGACCGCGATCTGGTCGAGCATGATCAGGTGCAGCATGGTCATCGCGGTGGCCAGGGCCCCCGTCTCGACCTCGCGGTCCACGGTGCGCTGCAGATGCGGCCGGTACTGGCTGAGGCTGTCCACGTGGTAGGCGGCAACTCCCAGCCGGGTGACATCCCACGGTTCCAGGTCGGAGAGACCGACGAAAGCGCGCTCCACCCGTTTGTGCACGCCCGCTCCGCGGCGTACCACGTCGCCCCAGGCGTCCTGGTAGACCCGCGAATGCGAGGACACCAAGTCGCCCAGTCCGTCCAGCAGTTCGTGGGTGCACTCCCACGTGGCCTCTTCGCTCGCATACTGACTGATTGCCAGCAGCAGGTCGACGAGGCGCGTGAGAATCTCGTCCGGCTCCCGGATCCCCGCGTCGCGCATGCTCTCGATCGCCGCGAAGACCTGGCGCTGCGAGGACCGTACGTCCCCGTCCTCGAAGAGAGCGACATAGCCCGAAGTGACCACCGAGCTCGGCGAATCGCCGGTGCCGGACCCGGTGCCCGAGCGGATCAGCTGCCGGGCCTGGTCCAACTGGCCGGAGTGTCCGGCGATGTACGCCGCACTGCCCAGCCGCCGGGACCGCTCCTCGTGGCTCTCGCTCAGTTCCGCGGCCCGGGTCAGCCAGGCCACGGCCGCCAGCGCGCCGCCCTGCACGGTCGCGGAGTCCGCGGCCGCCTCCAGCACGGCCGCCACCTCCTCGTCGGGGTCGACTGTTGAGGCCGCCAGGTGTGTGGCCCGCCGCTCCAGGTCGTCACGGTGCACCTGCGCGAGCGTGGCGTGTGCCGCGCGGCGCTCGTTGGGTGTCGCCGTCTGGACGACGGTCGAACGCACCAGGGGATGCCGGAAGACGAAGTCGCCGGTCAGCGGGTCGACGTCCAGCAGGCCGCAGGCCGCGGCCTCGTCGGCATCGGTGATGCGGTAACGCGTGCCTCGCGGGCTGCCGGCCGTCGCACCGGCACCGTCCAGCGCGCCGCGCAGCAGTTCCGCGCGCACGCCGTCGCCGAGGGCCTCGATCCGGGCGCCGTACACCTGCTGCAGGCGTACGGGGAGTGGGATGCCGGTGTACCCGAGCAGTTCTCCCGAGGTGCGTCCCGCTCGCCGGACGTAGGGTGGCAGTTCGAGAAGAGCCAGCGGGTTGCCCTGGGCCTCGTCCAGAACCAGACGGCGGATCCGGGGGGCCAGCCCCGGGTGACGTAGGTCGAGGAGTTGCTCAGAGGCCTTCTCCGACAGCGTGGTCACCGGCAGTTCCGGCAGTGCGGCAGTGTCGAAGCCGGAGGGCAGGTCGGCACGGAGCACGACGACGAGCTTCAGCGAGCTGCCGGTCAGCCGGCGCCCCACGAAACCGCACACCTCGGTACTGGAGACGTCCATCCACTGGCCGTCGTCGAGCACGAGCAACAGGGGGGTCTGTGACGCCGCGAGGGAGAGCAGGTCGAGCACGGCGATGCCGAGGGTCATGACCGAGGGAGGGGTTCCCTCGCTCCGGCCGAAGACGACGTCGAAGACCCTGCGGTGCACGTCGTCCAGCCGGTCGATGTAGGACAGCAGGGGATACAGGAACTGGTGCAGGCCGGCGAACGGCAGCTCCGACTCCGCCTCGACCCCGGCGGCCCGGATGACCCGGTACTTGTGTGTCGCAGCGAGCTCGGCCACATGTTCAAGGAGCGCGCTCTTGCCCACACCTGTGTCGCCGCGCAGCACGAGGGACCGGCCCCCGGTGTCGGCCAGGAAGGCCGACAGCACCTCCTGCTCTCTCTCGCGGCCGACCATTGCCCCCACGATCGACTCCACGGTCCCCCACTCCCTTCACCGCTGAACCACTGACCCGGCCGTTCTCGCGTCCGTACGCACACCCCGCCGCATGCAGCAGACTAGATGCCTCCAGAAATTTCGTCACCTCGTATGGCCGAAAAGGTTCTTGTCGGGTGGATAGTCCGTCGGGTGAGCGGACCGGAACAGCTGACCAACACGTGTGGTTAGAGTCACACGTTGCAGTATGTGAGACAACGTTTGGCCACATGTTTCCAGCCGGCCCCGGTGTGTCAGCGCCGGGGCCCGCGGGACAAGAGCGGGAAGAAGCGGATGCACGATGAGGGACGGGATAACCAACCTGGAGGTGCTCCAGGTACTCAGCTCCGGCTACGACCGCATGCTACGGGGTGGCGGAACGCTACGACGTCCTGGTGCTGTCGGAACACCACCGCACGCGCGATCCCGAGCCGGAGATCTTCCGGTTCGTCCTGGGCGGTCTGAGCGCCGACGCATGCGTGTTCGTGGATGACACCGAGCAGCATCTGCCGCCTGCCGCGGGCCTGGGATTCGCCACCGTTCACGCGGTGGAACCCGCCAGGACGGTCGCCGCGCTCGAAGCCCTGCCGGGCATACCGCTGACACACGAGGACCCATACCGGGTCACCCTCTGAGGAGACACCTGTGCAACTTGGCCTGGCCCTGCCGACCTTCGGCCCCGACGCCCACCCGGAAGGCATCCTTCGCGTCTCCCGTAGCGCCGAGGACATGGGATACGACTCGCTGTGGACGGGGGACCGCGTCCTGGCCCCGCGCGCCCCGACCGCGCCGTACCCAAGTGCTGACGGCGAGATGCCGCGAGCCTACGAGAACCACATGGACCCGCTGGTCGCCCTGACCTTCGCCGCGTCCCACACGGCACAGGTCCGGCTGGGCACAAGCACCCTGAACGGCCTGTGGCTGCCGCCGCTCATGCTGGCCCGGTCGCTGACCACCCTCGACATGCTCAGCCGGGGGCGTCTGACCGTGGGCCTCGGCCTGGGCTGGATGCCCGAGGAGTACACCGCGGTCTCCGTGCCCTGGAAGGGCCGCGGCGCACGTCTCGACGAGACGCTGGACGTGCTGGAGGGGTATTGGAGCAGCGACCTCTTCTCGCACGAGGGACCGCTGTTCACCGTCCCGGAGACCGTGGTGGGACTCCAGCCGAGCCAGCGGCCCGGGCCGCCCGTGCTGCTCGCCGCGTTCACCCCTGGCGGCCTGCGCCGAATCGGCCGCAGGCTGGACGGCTGGCTGCCCGTGGCGATGCCGCTGCTCCATCTGATGGGAATGTGGGACACCATCCGCAGGGCGGCGGTGGAGGCGGAGCGCGATCCCGCCGCCCTGCGGATGGCGTTGCGCGTCAACCCCGAGCTGACCGAAGCGAAGACCGACGCCGACCGGATGCCGCGGGCGGGCACCATCGGCCAGTACATCGACTACGCCCGGGCCGCCGCAGAGGCGGGGGTGCACGAGCTGTTCGTGGACTTCGGCCAGACCCCCGCCACCCTCGCCGAACGGATAGACCTGGCCGGCCGCTTCATCGAGGGGGTCCGGCACGGCTGACGGGGCGGTCGCCCGCAGCCGTACGCACCGAAGCCCTCGGAACACCTGGACACAGGTGTTCCGAGGGCTTCGGTATGTCAGGGCGCTCCGAGACCGCGCAGCAGGGTGTCGACAACGACGTCCGCAGCCTGCGCGGGGCTGAGCTCGGGCCGTTCCCGGGACACGAGGTGCATCAGCTGGGGCAGCAGCGCGCTCGCCCAGCCCTCTGGCAGGGCGGTCCGCAGTAGGCCCTCGTCGGTGGCGCGCTGCAGAAAGGCGTCCGTCTCGTGCACGGACGCATCGCGGCGTGCCCGGACGTTGTCGTCGGTGAGCATGTGGGTGAGGTCGACGGGCCAGGTGCGGTTGACCGTGATGATGTTCTCGACGTAGCGGTGCAGGGCGACGGCGACGGGTGCTTCGCGTAGTCGTGCGTCTTCGATGGCGTGCTCGATGGCGTCCAGGCGTGATGCATAGATGGCGGCGAGGAGTTCTTCGCGGGAGGCGAAGCGCCGGTAGACGGTGCGCCGGTCCACGCCCGCTTCGGCGGCGATGGCGGCGATGCTCGCGCCGGGATCGGCGGCGAGCATGCGGGCCCCGGTGGTCAGGACGGTTTCCAGATTGCGTGCTGCGTCGGCTCTCACCGCATCGAGTTTAGTGGCCGAATGTGAAGCCTATGGTCTCTAGCGCCTCTCGTAAGTGGACCCAGCTGAATTAAGTGCTACATTAGCGTGACAGATGAGCAAGTTAGTGCCAGCCCGATGGGTCTCATCGTGGGGGTGCGGTCGGCACGCCGCCCATGTGCGTCACTTCCTGAAAGGCATGTCCTGATGTCGAAGGCACAGCAGTCCGCAGCACCCGCGACAGGTGGTGTGGCCGCGGCCATGAGCGCGCTGATCCTCGCAGTGCTCCTGGCCGCCCTGGACCAGACGATCGTCTCCACCGCGCTGCCCCGGATAGCGGAGGACCTCAACGGGTTCGACGACATCGCGTGGGTCAGCGCTGCATACCTGCTCGCCTCCACGGCGGTGACGCCGCTGTGGGGCAAGCTCGGCGACATGTTCGGCCGCAAGCGGCTCTACCTCGCGTCGACCTCGATCTTCCTGATTGCCTCGGTGGCCTGTGGCCTGGCACAGAACCTGCCCGAGCTGATCGGCGCCCGCGTGCTCCAGGGCATGGGTGGCGGCGGCATGATCGTGCTGACCTTCGCCCTCGTCGGCGACATCGTCGCTCCGAGCGAACGCGGCCGCTACCAAGGCATGTTCGGATCGGTCTACGGTGTCGCCAGCATCGTCGGCCCCCTGTTGGGGGGCGTCTTCACCGACCAGCTGTCCTGGCGGTGGGCCTTCCTGATCAACCTGCCCGTCGGCATCGTCGCCCTGGCCATCGCCGTCCGTGCGCTGCCCGCCGCCACCCGGGGCGCCAAGGCCCGCATCGACTACCTCGGCGCCACCGTGCTGGCCGCCATCGCCACCGGACTGGTCCTGATCACGTCCTTCGGCGAGCGGTGGGGTTGGGGTTCGCCGGCCATCGTCGCCCTGATCGTCGCCACCGTCGCCCTCGGCGCACTGCTGGTCCCGGTCGAGCGCCGCGCCACCGCCCCCGTCCTGCCGCCGGCCATGCTCGCCTCCCGTACCGTGGTCTTCTCCTCGCTGATCGGCTTCTTCGCCAACGCCGCGATGTTCGCCGTCCTGGTCTACCTGCCGACCTACCTCCAGCTCGTCCACGGAGTCTCGGCCACGCTGTCCGGCATCTACATGTTGCCGCTCGTCGCCGGTCTGGTCATCAGCCAGTCCCTGGCCGGACGCTGGGCCGCACATATTGAGCGGCTGCGGACGATCCTGCTCGGCGGCCTTGCCGCCAACCTCGCAGGGCTGCTCCTGCTGGGCACCATCGGCGCCGCCACCAACACCCTGGTGCTGAGCGTCTACTTCCTGATCACCGGTGTCGGCATCGGCATGGTCCCCATGGTCGTCCTGACCACCGTCCAGAACAGCGTGCCCGCCAGCGATCTGGGCGCCGCGAGCGCCGTGGTCACCTTCGCCCGCTCCATCGGCGCGGCCTTCGGGGTCGCCGTCTTCGGCACCCTGCTCAACACCGGCTTTGTCGACCGCTCCCAAGACCTGCCGACCGCCGGAGGCTTCGACGCCGCCCGCCCCGACACTATCGGCCAGCTGCCCGCAGCCCTGGTCGACACCGCCCTGGACGCCTTCGCCCACGCCACGGCCACGGGCTACCTCTGGATCGCCCCGACCCTCGCCGTCGGAATTGTCCTCGCCCTCTTCCTCAAGCCGGCCCGGAAGACCAACGACAGGACGGGCACGTCCGAGGCCACCTCGGCCGACGCCAAGGAAGCGGTCCCGGCCGCCTGACGCGCCGGACCACGCGACCTCGACCGGCCGACGCCCGCACCGGGCGCCGGCCGGCGGCGTGTCTCCCGGCGGATACGGCGACCGCCTACGCTGCGCCGATCGCCGGGACGTTCCCGGAGAGCCGCCCGAGCCGCCCGAGCCGCCCGACCCGCTCGAACTGCGCGAGCCAAAGGAAGTTCAGGCGCTGCGCCCACACCGGGGACAACGCGTCGAGGGAGTGCGCCGCGGGACAGCGGACCACGTTCCCGACGACCACATGTGTGCCGTCCTCGACCGGGGTGAGCCGCCAGGACTGGTGCAGCCGCACACCGGCGCCGATGGCCGACCAGCCGAGCCGGCCGTGCGGTACGTGCTCCCCCAGGTGGAGCTCGAACCGGCGCTGGAGACCGAGGGCCCGCTGCCCGTCGTCGCCGTCGGCGACCTCGTCCTGCGGTGTCGTCACCGAGCCGTACGAAGGACAACTCGACGACATGCTGCTCGGCCGGTTCGTCACCGCGCCGCGCGAGACGATGCTTGCCGCCCCGGGCGTGGAGCCGGCCGCGCCGCAGGCCGGCGTACCCCTGCGGATCGCCGTGGTGGAGGACAAGGCCCGCGGGGCCGCGTCCCGCTGCCCTTCCGAATGCTCGTCAACTCCAACTGGTCGTGGACCGATACGCCCAGGACCGGCTGCGGGCACAGGACGAGCGCGGCCGGGCGATCGACGAGGTGTTCAGCGACTGGCCGGCGCGCATCGTGCAGCACGAGACCGACCACCTCGACGGCACGCTCTACGCTGCCGGGCCGCCGATCCCCGGCCGGACGCAAGCCCGGCTCCGACCGTCAAGTGACTGATGCGCGCGGTTTGTCCGGCCGGTCAGGCTGAAGGCCGCCGACACCTTCGACACGGAGAAGAGGATCTCGCGTGACACCGGTCGAACAGCAGCGTTCGCTGACCAGCAGCAACCCCGTACTCTCCCGGCCGCAGTTCAGGCGGCACGGCGGACCGAAGACGGCGGCCAGGGACCCACGGACGGGGATCGCCGTCGCACAAGGCCGGGCCACGGCCGGCCAGGACCCGTTCCGCGAGGACGATCCCGTGCCGCTGCCCTTTTCCGTCGCCGACCTGATGACGATGGACGGCGTCGTCTCCCGTGCCGCGGCGGGGCTCACGGTGAGCACCCTCGCGGCCGTGCTCTCCTGGACGTTGCTGGTGTACGCGCCCACCGGCACGGTCGCCGGCTATGGCATCGCCGCCGGCGCCGGACTGGCCGCCACGGCGCTGGTGTTGATCCAGCGCCGCAGGGACCTGCCGTCGCCGGCCCTGGCCCTGACGTTCGCCGCGCTCCAGGGTGTGTTCCTTGCGGTGCTCTCGGCCACCGTCTCCAGCCACCTCTCACCAGGTGTCTTCGTACAGATGGTGATGGGGACGATGACCGCCTGCGGCGGAGTCCTCTTCGCCCGCGCACTGCACTGGATGCGGGCCGGCCGAGGCTTCGCCCCGCTCGCCGGCGCCGGACTGCTCGGCCTCGGATTCCTCGCCCTCGCCGACCTGGTCCTGTTTCCCCTCCTGGGCGCCGACGGCCTGGGCTTGCGCCCTGCGGGCCTCGGAGTCTTCATGGGCATCGTGGGCGTCGTCCTCGCGGTGCCCTTCCTGTCCCTGCATTTCAGGAAGGTGGAGGACGGCATCACGTGCGGCGCGTCCCGCGATCTGACCTGGACGGCCGTGTTCGGGCTCACCCTGACCCTGTCCTGGCTCTACGTGGAGACCATTCGGCTGTTCACCCTCTACCCGGGAGACGAACTCTGCTGATAGCCCCCGGCGTCCGGGCCGGCGAAAGCCCCCGAGTGCCGTCCGACGGGCGCAGCCCCCGCATGCGTACGCACACGGGCCTTGCGCGCTATGGACTTCAAGGAGGTGTTGCCGGGGCCGCGAGCGCTTCTGCAGCCGCCTCAAGGATGCGTAACCGGTCGGATCGTGCGTCCGCTCTCATCGGTGCTCCGGTTTCTGCGGTGGCGACACCAGGGAGCTCGGGTGTCACACGCATATCTCTGTTGACCGACCGCGGCGGCTTCGGCGCCCTCGGCTACCGCCGCGGTCGGTGAACATGTCATGCCGCCCGGCAGTCAGATGACGGATGTGCCGGGCATCCGCCTCCGGAAGACTCGACGTTACGCAGCGCGGACACCGGCACGGAGGGGAGATCACATGACGAGGTACGACACGCCCCACCGACCGTGCCGTGACCGCTTGCCGGCCGTCCCGGCATCATCCGGGAGGCGGTTGCGGGGCGGCGACACGGACCGCCCCGTTCTCACCCTGGTACCGGGCTCGGCGGCCGACCGGGCGCCCGTCGCGCTGTCCGCCCTGACGCGGGATCCGATGCCGGCCGACGTCCGCGGTGCGATCGTGACGCCCGTGCACGGCAGGCTCATGGCGGCCTGGATGCCGCTGAGCGGCCCGTCCCGCATACCGCAGGGCCGCGTCCTGCTGTCCTGGACGCCCGCGGGCGGGGGCCGCACGGACGTCACGGCCCGGCTGGGCCTCGCGGGCACCCAGACGCTGCTTGCGGTCTGGCCCGGCCTGCACGGCGAGTGGTCCGGCGTCGTGCGACCCACCGTCGCGGAGGTGACGGAGCTGCACGCCGCGCTCCGCCTGGCCACCGCGGTCCTGGACCGGCTGGCCGACTGAGCGGACGGCCCACCGGCACGCGAACGGACCGGCCCCTGCGGAAGGGGCCGGTCCGTTCGCGTGCGCGGGAGCGCTTCCCGCGCACGCTTAACGTTCGTGGGGGTTGCGGGGAGCCGCGATGGTCGGCAGGAGCCGTGGACGGGGAGACGCCGGACGTGCGGCCGGGCGAAGCCGGAGAGGGCGCACAGACCGCGGACCGGACCGGACGGCGGGCGCCGGCCTTGACGGCGATGGCCGCGCCGAGCGAAGTCCCGCAGCCGGCCTGCTGCGCCGTGGCCAACACGTGGGCGGCCGCCGTACCCATGTCCGGTGGGCGTCCAGGTTCATCCGCCAGGACGTTATGAGGTTCGGGCCTCCGCCGGTGCCGCGCCCTCCTGGTCCGCGGTCCAGGCGGTGAGGATGCGCAGGGCGTCGTGGGAAGGGCTGCCGGCCTCGGCCGTCAGCACCATCAGGCGCTGGCCGGAGTCGTCGGAGCCGGACCAGGTGTCGCAGTCCAGGGTGAGGTCGCCGACCAGGTGGTGGCGGTAGTGCTTGGTGCCGTACGTAGCGCTGTTGACGCGGTGTTCGGCCCACCAGGTGCTGAAGTCGGCGTCCCGCAGGGTCAGATCGCCGACAAGGCGTGCGAGATCGGGGTCGTCGGGGTCGGCCCCGGCCTCCATGCGCAGTGCGGCGACCGCGTCGCGCGCGTCGTGTTCCCACTCCCGGTGCAGGTCCCGGATAGCGGGGTCGGTGAACATCAGGCGCAGGTAGTTGCGGCCAGCAGCAGGGATCGCGGCGAAGTCGGTGTACAGCGCGACCGCGGAGCGGTTCCATGCCAGGACGTCCAGGTGCCTGCCGAGGACGAGCGCGGGCGACTCGGTGAGCTGGGCCAGCAGTCGGCGCATGGCGGGCCGCACCTGCTGGACGGGGCGGCGTGTACGGCGCGGCCGGTCGTTGGCCCGCCCGGCCACCTCGTAGAGGTAGCTCTGCTGGTCCTCGTCGAGGCGCAGAGCGCGGGAAAGGGTGTCGAGGACGGCCGCGGAGGCGCGGACGCGGCCCTGTTCGAGCCGGGTGTAGTAGTCCACGCTGATCGCCGCGAGCAGGGCGACCTCCTCGCGGCGCAGCCCGGTGACCCGGCGGGCGGAGTCCGTCTCCGGCAGGCCGCACTCGCGCGGGTCCAGCTCGGCCCGGCGGGCCTTGAGGAACTCGCCGAGCGTCCGGGCGTCGGAGTGTGCGTTCATGGCGTTCGTTCTCCCGTGATCCGCCCACCCGTGAGGTGTGCGGGGCGATGTCCTCGGCGGCGCCCGAGGGCGGCGGGACCGTATGCCCCGCCGCCCTTCGCGGGCGTCAGCGGACGGTGGCGTGGGCGGCCCGCTCGATCACGTCGGCCACCAGGCGGGGGTGGGAGACGGCGACCGAGTGCGAGGCGGCGACCTCGGTGGTGTGGGCGCGGGCGCGCTCGGCCATGAAGCGCTGCACGGCGGGCGGGATGTTCAGGTCCTTGGTGGTGATGATGTCCCAGCTGGGCTTGGTCTTCCAGGCCGCCGTGGTGGCCTTCTCCTCCAGGGCGGACTGGGCGACGGGCCGCTGCTCGGCGGCCATCAGGGCGGCCTGTCGCGCGGGCACGTCGGCCGCGAACTGGTGGCGGAACTTGTCCTGCTGGATGTAGAGGTCGGTGGCGGTGGAGCCGTCGGCCTGCTGGTAGGTGACCGGGTCGAGGGCGTCGGGGAGCGTGGAGCCCGGGTACTTGTTGGTGAGCTCCAGGGCGCTCTCGCCGGGGGCGGGCAGGAAGGCCGCGACGTAGACCAGGGCCTTGACGTCGGGGTCGTTGGTGGCGGCCTGGCTGATGACGTTGCCGCCGTAGGAGTGGCCGACGAGAATCTTCGGGCCCTTTACGTGGTCGAGGACCGTGCGCAGGGCGGCCGCGTCGGAGGCCGGGCCGCGCAGCGGGTTCGCGGCGGCGACGACCGGGTAGCCGTCGGCGCGCAGGTCGGCGATGACACCGTTCCAGCTGGAGCCGTCGGCGAAGGCGCCGTGTTCCAGGACGACGGTCGGCTTGGCGCGCCGGCTGGCGTCGGTGGCCCCGTCGTTCCCGGTCGCGCCGTTGGCGGTGCCGCTGAGGGCGAGCGCGCCGAGCGCGAGCCCCGCCGTGGCCGCCGCGATCGCGCCCGTGGCCAGCCGCTTGCGACCACCCTTGATGCTCACCATGACAAATCCCTCTCAGACATTTCGGTACATGGAGGTGTGCCGGTCTCGTGATCCGTCACTGCTCCAACTGGTTATTTAAACTGTCACGCAACTCGTCACCCGTCAAGACGGTGACTCTAATGGGGTGCTGCCTAGCCCTACTTCGCCCAGGGGTCCCGCACGATGATGTCCGCCAGCGCCGCCGCGCAGCCGGCGAGCATCCGCTCGCCCTTCTCCGCGTTCGCCACTCGCGCGTCGCCCGCGACCCCGGACTCCGTGATCCGGTCGAAGGACACGGCCATGTACAGCGGGTCGGTGGACTCCGCGGGCAGCGTGATCCGCGGTCCGTGCGCCTGCGCCAGGTGCTCGCCGCGGATCAGGTCGGGGCGGGCCGCCATCATCATGGACGTCTCGCCCTCGCACGCGTGCATGAGGCCGTCCTGGGTCTCCAGGGTGTCCCGCACTATCTCCCGTCCGGCGCCGAAGTAGCTGGCGAACGCGATCGGCGTCGACAGCTCCGCGGTCAGCTCGGTCGTGAGAGCGTTGAGGGCGGTCATGTTCCCGCCATGCCCGTTGACGATCAGGATGCGGGAGAAGCCCACCCGGGTCACGGACCGGCAAATGTCGCGCAGCAGCGCGTGCAGCGTCGGCAGGCTGAGCGTGAGGGTGCCGCCGAAGGCCATGTGGTGCTCCGACAGACCCGTGGGAATCGAGGGTGTGACCACCACACCGGTGTGCTCGACGGCCAGCGCCGCCGCCCGATGGCACACTTCCGTGGCGAGGAAGTCGTCGACGCCGGTGGGCAGATGAGGCCCGTGCTGCTCGGTGGCCCCGATGGGTATCACCACCACCGCGTCCCGCGCCGCGAGGGCGCACAGTTCGGCGGCGGTCAGACGGTTCCACTGGACTTCGCTCATCTAGGGCTCCTCCTGGACGGGACCGACGCGGTGCGGGGCACCGGGCCGGTGGCGGGTGCGGGATGTCAGAGGTGGTCGGCGTCGACGACGGCCTGGGCGAAGACGGTGGGCGCTTCCTGCGGCAGGTTGTGCCCGATGTTCGCGATCGTGCGGTGCAGGTACGGGCCGGTGAAGTGGGTGCGGTAGGCGGAGCCGTCGCCGGGCGCGGTGAAGGGGTCGAGAGCCGCGTCGAGGGTGACCGTCGGCACGTGGATGGAGGGCTGGGCCGCGAGCTGCTTCTCGTAGCGGTCGTAGCGGGGTTCACCCTCGATGAGGCCGATGCGCCAGCGGTAGTTGAAGAGGACGATGGCGGCGTAGTCGGGGTTCTTGAACGCCTCGGCCGTGCGGTTGAAGACGGCGTCCGAGAAGTTCCAGTTCGGGGAGACCAGCGTCCACACGTAACGGCACAGCGCGATGCGCTCGTCCTCGTTCTCCATGGCCTTCTTGCCGCGCTCGCTGGCGAAGTACCACTGGTACCACCAGTTGTGTTCGACGGCCGGAAGGGCGGGCTCCAGCTGCGCCTTGACGTTGGTGATCAGGTAACCGCTGGTGGAGACCATGGACTTGACCCGCTCGGGCCACAGCGCGGCGATGATGTCCGCGGTGCGCGAGCCCCAGTCGAAGCCGGCGAGCGTCGCCCTCGGGATCTTCAAGGCGTCCATGAACGCGATGATGTCGAGCGCGATGGCGGACTGTTCCGCGGTGCGGGGGGTGCGGCGGGACAGGAAGCGGGTGCTGCCGTGACCGCGCAGGTAGGGGACGAGGACCCGGTAGCCCTGGTCGGCGAGGAGCGGGGCGACATCGACGAAGCTGTGGATGTCGTAGGGCCAGCCGTGCAGCAGCAGGACGACCGGGCCGTGGGCCGGTCCGAGTTCCGCGTAACTGACGTCCAGGACGCCTGCCTTGACGTGCTTGAGCGTCTCGAACTCGGTGTGGGTGCCGGGGGTGATGGTGGGGACGACGGGGGCGGCGGGAGCGGGGGAGGCGCCCGGCCCGCGCGAGGCGGTCGCGGCGGACGCGTTGCCCTGCAGTCCGGCCAGTGTGACCGCGGCCGCGCCGGTGCCCAGGCCGACGGCCTTGCCGAAGGTACGCCTGTTGATCATGTCAAACCCTCTCGAGTGTTTGCGGTGAGTGTTACGCCGCCTCCGTGAGGCGGGCGGCAGGTGCGGGGCCGCCGAAACGGGCCGACGGCACACACTCTGGCCCGTAACGAAACCGGATACATCAGTCAGATGACGGTGGGACACGGACAGCGACACCGAGCAGTCATTCGACTGAGCGAACAACATGTCCCTCGGCGGCCCGGAGTCAGGCGCCCGCTCGTAACCGGCACCGGAACGGACCGGATCACGGACGCGATCGTCCTGACTGGGCCGAAGGTCGCACATGTGTTGCGCGGTGTTCACCGGCGGGCCCCGCACGCCCGGGTCGTAGTCGTCGGTTGCACCAGCAGGAGCGTGCCGCTGGCCGCGGGTGACTTCGCCTGGCTCCGCGACAAGGAGAGGGGGCTCCAGGCGATGCTGGCCTGTGAGGCCCGCCGTGCCCGTGTGACCTACGGTGGATCGAGACGTTCGCCGCGATGGCCACCGCCGTGAGGGTGTTCTCCCGCGTCGCGGCCCGCACCGCTGACCCTACGTCTCCGGCTGATCGACGGGTCCGGCACGATCCTGTGGCGGACCGGTCTTCGAGGAGACTCAGACGAAGTTCGAGGCCGTCGGGCCGTACCCGAACAGCACCGCGCTCTCCGCCCAGTTCCATACCTGTACGTCCGTCGGCCAGGCCCGTTCGTCCGGCCTCGTCTCGTCCAGGGGCAGCGACTCGGCGGAGGCACCTTCCGGAGCAGGGTGCCGGCGCATGGCGGTCCATGCAGGTGAGTGCGTCTGAGAGGCCATGTCCTGCCCTCGCTCTTCGGTCTGCGGAGTGGGTGGTGCTGGAAAAAGGGGGCGGGTCAGACGGCGTCGGCGTTGATGGTGACGGGGATGTTGCCGCGCAGGGCCTTGGAGTACGGGCAGATCTGGTGGGCGGCCTGGGCCAGCTCCTCGGCCGTGGCCCGGTCGACACCGCCGAGGACGGGGTTGAGGACCGCGGAGAGGGAGAACTCGCCGTCGTCGCCGTGGGTGAGCGTGACCTCGGCGGTGATGGTCGTGCTGGTCAGCCGGATCTTGCGGGAGCCGGCGGCGCGGCGGAGGGCGCCGAGGAAGCAGGCGGCCCAGCCGGCGGCCAGAAGCTGCTCGGGGTTGGTCGCGGTGCCCGCGCCGCCGAGCTCCTTGGGGAGGGCGAGGCTGGTCTCCAGCAGGCCGTCGGAGGAGTGGGCGTGACCGCCGTTCCGGCCTTCTCCGTCGACGTCGACAACGGCGGTGTAGCTGACTGCCATGGCTGGTGCTCCACATCTGGGTAGAAATGTCATTTTTCACCTCGCCGGACACTTTCGTGTCACTGGTTGAGGTGGTGATGTAATCATGACCACGCCTCTCGTCACCTGTCAAGACGGTTACGTGTGATGAGTGGGAGGAGGTGGCCGCTGTGCCGACGAATCAGTTTCGGTGAGCAGGTGAGTGCGGCCGAACACGGCCGCGGCCGCCCGCGCGGTCGGAGTGCCGCAGTCCAGGTCCGCGCCGGCCTGCCGCAGCACCGCCACCACGTCGTCGGCGCCCTTGAACAGGGCACCAGCCATGGGAGTCTGGTCCCGGGAATTGCGCAGGTCCGGGTCGGCACCGAGCCGGATCAGGGCTCGTACGGTGTCGGCGTGACCGTGGTAGGCGGCAAGCATCAAGGGGGTGTTGCCGGCCGGATCGGCGGCGTCCACCGGCAGGCCGTGTGCCACGAACTCCACCAGTTCGCCCGTGCTGCCCGCCCGGGCCAGGTCCATGGCGATGGCCCGGACGCACTCAGTCTGCTCGGAGGTCAGTCCGCCGCCGCTGGTCATACGTGCCTTCTCCTGATCGGGTAGGTGCCTGCTCGGCGCGGGCGCGGGCGGTGCCCGCACCAGGTCGGCGTCCGGGGTCAGAGGTTGCCGGCGGCCAGGGCCTCGAGGGACTTGCGGACGCCTTCGCCGTAGGCCGGGTCGGCCTGGGTGCAGTTGGCGATGTGCCGTTCGACGGTCCGCCGGGACGCGCCGTCGATGGCACGCGCCGTGTTCTCGAAGAGGACCTGCCGCTGTTCGGGACTCATCAGCCGGAAGAGGTCGCCGGGCTGCTCGAAGTAGTTGTCGTCGTCCGCGCGGAAGTCGAAGCGGTCGGCGACGGCACCGACGGCCTGGCCCGGCTCGCGGTAGGCGGGCTGTTCCTGCCAGCGGCCGTAGGAGTTGGGCTCGATGCCCGGGGTGGCGCCCTGGTTGCCGTCGACGCGCAGGGCGCCGTCGCGGTGGTAGGAGTTCACCGGGCTCTTGGGGGCGTTGACGGGAATCTGGTGGTGGTTCACGCCGAGGCGGTAGCGCTGGGCGTCGCCGTAGGAGAAGAGGCGGCCCTGCAGCATCCTGTCGGGAGAGAAGCCGATGCCCGGCACCACGTTCGCCGGGGTGAAGGCGGCCTGCTCGACGTCGGCGAAGTAGTTGTCGGGGTTGCGGTCGAGCTGCCACTCGCCGACCTCGATCAGCGGGTAGTCCTTCTTGGACCAGACTTTGGTGAGGTCGAAGGGGTGGAAGCGGTAGGACGCTGCGTCGGCCTCCGGCATGACCTGGACGTACAGCTTCCACTTCGGGAAGTCGCCGTTCTCGATCGCGTCGAAGAGGTCCCGCTGGTGCGACTCGCGGTCTGTGCCGATCAGAGCTGCGGCCTCGGCGTCGGTGAGGTTCTTGATGCCTTGCTGGGTGCGGTGGTGGAACTTGACCCAGAACCGCTCGCCCGCGTCGTTGACCAGGCTGTAGGTGTGCGAACCGAAGCCGTGCATGTGCCGGTACGAGGCCGGGATGCCGCGCTCGGACATCACGATGGTGACCTGGTGCAGGGCCTCGGGCAGGTTGGTCCAGAAGTCCCAGTTGTTCTCCGCGTCGCGGAGGTTGGTGCGCGGGTCGCGCTTCACCGCGTGGTTCAGGTCGGGGAACTTCAGCGGGTCGCGGAAGAAGAACACCGGGGTGTTGTTCCCCACCAGATCCCAATTGCCCTCGTCCGTATAGAACTTGAGAGCGAAGCCGCGGATGTCGCGCTCGGCGTCGGCCGCTCCCCGTTCACCCGCGACGGTGCAGAACCGGGCGAACATCGCGGTCTGTTTGCCGACCTCGGAGAAGATCTTCGCGCCGGTGTACCGCGTGATGTCGTGCGTCACCGTGAGCGTGCCGAAGGCGCCCGAGCCCTTGGCGTGCATCCGGCGTTCCGGGATCACCTCACGGTCGAAGTGCGCGAGCTTCTCCAGGAACCACACGTCCTGCAGCAGCATCGGACCGCGCGAGCCGGCCGTGAGGGAGTTCTGGTTGTCGGAAACCGGTGCGCCGGCCGCCGTCGTCAACGGTTTCTGGTGGTCCTCGGGCATGACTGGCTCCTCGGGGAGTGTTCCTCGCCTCGGTTCAAGGCATCGCGTTACTGGCCGGCTGAGTGTCCGTGCAGCAGCCCTGCGCCTCGTGCCGGCACGCATCTCATGGCGGAACATATCTACGCCAAGGTGTGACCCAAGGGCGAGCCCTTTCACACGTATGCAGTCGGGCGGCGCCCCAGAACAGTCCAATGACTTACATGTCGCCGCCTCGCACCTGGCCGGCGCATGGCGACCGGCAGCCAATCGACGCAGGACCGATGCCGGTCCGGCGGCCAGAGTGGGAGAGGCCTCATCGGCTTCCCTCCAGTACGGCAAGAGAACAAGAAGGGCATTCTCATGGCTACGACATGGTTGATCACCGGCGCCTCCCGGGGTTTCGGGCGCGCCTTGGCGGAGGCGGTTCTGGCGGCCGGCGACCAGCTCGTGGCGACGGCCCGGCGACCGGAGCAGCTGGCGGATCTGGTCGACCGCCACGGCGACCGGGTACGGGCGGTCGCTCTCGACGTCACCGACCCGGCCGCCGCACACGACGCGGTGCGGGCGGGCGTCGACGCCTTCGGCAGCCTGGACGTGGTGGTGAACAACGCCGGTTACGCCAACAGCGGCCCCATCGAAGAAATGGCGGAGGCCGACTTCCGCGCCCAGTTCGAGGCGAACTTCTTCGGGGTCGTCAACGTCACCCGGGCCGCCCTTCCCGTGCTGCGCACGCAGCGCTCGGGGACGTTCGTGCAGTTCTCCTCGCTCGGCGGACGGGTCGGCGGCACACCGGGCATGGGCGCCTACCAGAGCGCCAAGTTCGCGGTCGAGGGCTTCTCCGAGGTGCTGGCCAATGAGGTCGCCCCATTCGGGCTGAAGGTCGTCATCGTGGAGCCCGGTGCCTTCCGGACCGACTGGCAGGGCTCGTCGATGGAGCTGCACACCGTGGGTGCCGACTACGAGGAGACCGTCGGCGCCATGAACAAGTACCGGGCGGAGAACAACGGCACGCAGCCCGGCGACCCGGTCCGCGCGGCCGGGGTCCTCGTCGACGTCGTGCGCGACGACGACCCGCCGCGCCGTCTGCTGCTCGGCGCCCAGGCCGTGGCCATGGCGCTGGAGGCCGGCGAGGCGCGGGCCCTGGAGACGCGGAAGTGGGCCGCGGCCAGCGGCGCCGCGGACTTCCCGGCCGGCGAGTAGCCGCCGCACCGGCCACGGCCCCGACTTCCCCTACGACACACCTCTCACCGTCACACCTCTCACTCTTCCGAAGGGGATCACTCCATGTCTCGTAAGACCTGGCTCATCACCGGCGCTTCCAGCGGACTGGGCAAGGCCCTGGCCGAACACGTCCTGGCCCAGGGCGACCAGGTGGTGGCAACGGCCAGCTCGACGCAGGCCACCACCGAACTGGCCGCCCGCTACCCGCAGACCGCGCTCGCGGTGAAGCTCGACGTCACCGACGCCGGGGACCGGGCGGCGGGTGTGCGCGCCGCCGAAGAGCGTTTCGGCGGCATCGACATCCTCGTCAACAACGCGGCCATCGACTTCGTCGGCGCCCTTGAGGAGCAGGAGGAGAGCGACTACCGCAGGCTGTTCGAGGTCAACTTCTTCGGCGCGGTCGCCCTCACCCGCGCGGTGCTGCCCGGTATGCGCAAGCGGCGCAGCGGCACCGTCGTCAATGTCTCCTCCATGGACGGACTGGCGAGTCTGCCCGCGAACGGCTACTACTCCGCCAGCAAGTTCGCGCTGGAGGGCTTCACCGAGGCCCTGTGGCAGGAGATCGAGCCGGTCGGCCTGCACGCGATGATCATCCAGCCGGGTTCCTTCCGCACCGGTATCGAGAACCGGACGAAGGTTTCCGGCGAGGCCATCGAGGACTACAGCGCCACGGCCGGCACGTTCCGCACGATGATGGGCAGCCTCACGCCGCAGATGTTCCCAGGCGACCCGGAGCGGGCCGCCGAGGCGATCCTGCAGGCCGTGACCGCGCCGGAGCCCGCCCACTGGGTCGTTTTGGGCAGCGACGCCCAGCGGCGTATCGGCGTCAAGCTCGACCAGCTGCGGGCCGAGTTCGAAGCCGGCCGGGAACTGGCGTTCAGCACCGACTTCCCCGGGGCCGCCGAGAACGCGGTGCTCTGAGCCGTACGACAGACAGGCGGCCTCCGGGCCGGCGGCCGACGGGGCTCCTTCCCACCGGTCCCGGTCCCCGGAGGCCGCCTGTCTGTCACACCGGTTCCGCCACGCACCCCGGGTCAGATGGTGATGGTCTTGTACTCGGTGTACGTGCCGAGGCCGACCGCGCCGTACTCGCGGCCGATGCCACTGGCCTTGAAGCCGCCGAACGGGCCGTCGAAGGCGACCGAGGCGCCGTTGACCGTGACGGTGCCGGTGCGGATGCGGCGGGCGACCGCGAGGGCGTGGGCCTCGTCGCCGGACCAGACACCGCCGGACAGGCCGTACTCGGAGTCGTTGGCGATCCGGACGGCGTCGTCCTCGTCCTCGTATGCGATGACGACCAGGACCGGGCCGAAGATCTCCTCCTGCGCGATCCGCATGGAGTTGTCGACGTCGGCGAACACGGTGGGCGTCACGTAGTTGCCCTTCTCCAGGCCTTCGGGGATCTGCGGGCCGCCGGTGACCAGGCGGGCGCCCTCCTCGATGCCGAGCTGGATGTAGTCACGCACCCGCTGCTGCTGGTCGGGGCGGATCATCGGGCCGATGAACGTGTCAGGGTCGCTGGGATCGCCCACCTTCAGCGAGCCGACCAGCTCCTTCAGCGCGGCCACGACCTCCTCGTACTTCTCGCGCGGGGCCAGGATGCGGGTCTGCGCGATGCACGACTCGCCGTTGTTGAGCAGGGAGGCGAACTTCAGGCCCGCGACGGCCTTGTCGATGTCGGCGTCGGGAAGGATGACAGCCGCGGACTTGCCACCCAACTCCAGACTGACCCGCTTGAGCTGCTCGCCGGCGATGGAGGCGATCCGGCGCCCGGCGCGCGTCGAGCCGGTAAAGGCGATCTTGTCGACGTCCGGGTGCGACACCAGGTACTCGCTGGTCTTCCGGTCCGCGGGCAGGATGCTGAGCACGCCCTCGGGCAGGCCGGCCCGCTCCACCAGTTCCGCCAGAAATCCCATGCTCAGCGAGTTCTCCGGAGACACCTTGAGGACTACGGAGTTGCCCGCGAGCAGAGCTGGGATGATCTTCGAAGTGGCCGAGGAGAACGGCGAGTTCCACGGGATCACCGCGGCCACGACGCCCACCGCTTCACGGCGCACCACGCTGCGCACCGGGGAGGACGGGTCCGAGGGGACGAGGGTCTCCTCCCAGCCGAACTCCTCCGCCGCCTTCAGGTAGGCGTTCGCCTGCCGGGTCAGGCCGGGCTGCCCGGCCCGGGTGAACCAGCCGGCCGAGCCGTTCTCCACCGAGATCAGGTGGGCGACCTTCTCCGCGTTCTCCTCTCGCAGCGCGTTGAACCGGCGCAGCAGCGCGATCCGTTCCGCCGGCGGGGTCAGCCGCCACTCTCCCTTGTCGAACGACGCGCGGGCCGCGGACACCGCCCGGTCGACGTCCGCCGACTGCGCCTGGGCCACCCGGCCGATCAGCGACTGGTCGTGCGGCGAGGCAATGTCGAGGAGCTCCGGGTTGCTCGGCTCGACCCAGGAACCACCGATGAAAAGCCGGTCGTAGGTGATCATGCGCTTTCTCTCTTCCAGTGCTGGTCGGTCCGTTGGGGCACCATCTCTAACTGTCACTTCAATGTAGCATTTCTTTTCTTAATCTGCGCACAGAGGTGGCTATAGATTATTGATCCGCACCATGGAAGTTACACTTGAGGGATGAGAGCCGACGCAGCACGCAATCTGGAAACCGTCCTGACCACCGGGGCCCGCATGCTCGCCGCCGATCCCGGCGCGAGCATCGCCGCCATCGCCGCCGAAGCGGGCGTGGACCGGCGCACCGTCTACCGGCGCTTCGCCTCCCGCGAAGAACTCCTCGCCGCCATCTACGCATCACGCCTGGACGCCATCGAGCACGCCATCGAAGACGCACGACTACGCGAAGCACCCGTCGCCGTCGCCCTGCACCGCTACGTCGAGAACATCATCACGGTCAACCGCACCTGGCCCGTCGACCTCACCCACATGCTCACCGACGACAACGTCCGGGCACGCCGCGATGCCTGTATCGCCGAGGTCGACACCTTTCTGCGCCGGGCCGCCACGGAGGGGCTGCTGCGCCGGGACCAGCCGGAGGGCTGGGCGGGAGCGCTGCTGCCCGAGCTATTGGCCCTCGCTTCCAACCGGCAGGCACACCTGAGCTCGGGGAAAGTGGCCGACCTGGCGGTGGACACGTTTCTGCACGGCATTGGCGCCCCTTCGGACGTGGGAGGCGGCCCCCCGGATGTTCCGGAAGGCCACCTCGGGATGCCGTCACAGGCCACTGCTCCAGGATGCCTATGACCTTCGCCTTGTTGTCGGCGTCTCCCAAGCTCGACAGGCACACCTGGGCCCGACCCCGCATCGGCCAGCGGATGCACCCTCTCGCCCCGCACCGTCAGCACACCTGTACCGCGTCTTCCCTAAACTCGGCACCACCTCCCGCGCCGCACTTGGCTAAGGCATCGCGCAAAGCTGGAAGAAGTGCGCCCGGCACGGGCGCCCGCAGGGTCGCCGGAGGTGAGCTGGGCACAGGTGCCCAGCACCGTCGAGAAACCGATGTCATTGCCACCGATGGTGAGAGTGACCAGATCGGTGCCGCGGCCGAGGGCGTCGAGCTGCGGCGCGACGCGGCCCTCGGTCTGAGGTGCCGACGTCCTCGGTGGTAGCACCCGAGCAGGTTACGTCCGTCAGCGAAGCGGACCGCGACCGCGCCAACAGCGAGGGGTAGTTCTGGTTCGAGCGCGCGCAGGTCGCGTCGACCTGGCTGGGCACGAGCGGCGCCGACGCGTACGAGTCGCCCCGCGCGTGGGCGACGAGGTCCGGGTCACGCTGACGGACGGCGGGCGGATCGCGGCCGACGAGATCCTCTTCGCCACCGGTCGCGCCCCGCGTTCCCAGGACATCGGGCTCGGCACGGTCGGACTGGAGCCGGGGGACTGGATCACCACCGACGACAGCCTCACTGTCACCGCGGTACCGGGGGACTGGCTGTACGCCGTCGGCGACGTCAACCGTCGGGCCCTCTTCACGCACCAGGGCAAGTACCAGGCCCGCATCGCCGGTGCCGTGATCGCGGCCCGCGCCGAGGGACAGTCCCTGGACACCGGTCGCTGGGCCCCGCACAGTGGCACGGCCGACATCGAGGCCGTCCCGGGCGTCGTGTTCACCGACCCCGAGGTCGCCACCGTGGGGCTGACCGTCGAGGACGCCGAGCGCACCGGCCGCGCCGTCGAGGTGATCGACCACGAGATCGGCCACCTGGCGGGCGCACTTCAGTACCGCCCCGACTACGAGGGCAGGGCCCGGATCCTCATCGACCGGGACCGCCAGGTCGTCGTCGGCGCCACCTTTGTCGGGCCGGGCGTCGCCGAGCTGCTGTACTCTGCCACCGTCGCGATCGCAGGCGAGGTGCCCGTCGATCGCCTGTGGCACGCGGTCCCCGCCTTCCCTACCATCAGCGAGGTGTGGCTGCGCCTGCTGGAGGCGAGGCGGGACGGGTGACCATGGCGCACGTGTGGCCGATGCGAATATGTCGGGCCCGCTCGACACCGTCCCGGCGGAGGCGGAGCCGGCTGATCAGCCCTGCTTCACCAAGGTGTACATGACCGAGCGCTGCTGCTTGTGCCGCTGGATACGCCCCTTGGCGACGAGCGACTCAAGGGTGTTCCGCACCACCTGCGGTGTGGGATTGCGGTCAGGGTGCTTCTTCAGGAGCTCGTCCCGCAGCTCCTTCGCCAGGCGCGGCTCGTCGTACTTGCCGAGCAGCTTCATGAGCAGGTCACCGAGCAGGGGCTGACGCGGCTTCCCCTCCGCGCCGGCCTTCGCCGGGGTGCCCGCCGACGAGGGCTTCGCCGGCGCCGTACGCCGTGAAGTAGCCCCGGCCGCAGCCTGCTTCGACTTTGTGCCGACGTTCTCGTCCTGCAACTGCTCGGGCAGGCGGGACGCGTCGGAGAAGCCCTCGTACCGCTCGGCGAGGCTGATGATGTCTCCCAGGAGGGCTTCCTCCTGTTTCAACACCGACATCCTCTCCTTCAGCTCCTGCTGCAGGCGGCGGTTCTCCTCCAGGTCCGATGCGGCTTGTTCCACGTACCGCGATCGGAGCGCGGCGGCTGACTGGCTGGTCACAACCGTTCACTCCCTCGATATGGATGACGTTGCGCATGGTACCCAGGTCAAGGGCCCCGCGCAGATAAGTGTCGACGCCGGACGCCTCGTCCGGCATGTTCGTTCTTCACGATAAGCGCTGATGTGCCTGTACACGTAGAAAGTTGACGGCTCTTCTTCAACCTCTCGGCGTCCGGCGACATCTGACATCACCCGCACGAGGTGCCTTCCGCACATACTGTCCGGTAAGTGTGTCTTCGAACCGTCCGCGCTCCGGCTCTCCAGTACGCCACGGGACGGCTGATCGACAGAATGGTGTGGGGCAGATACACATGTGGGAGCGGCGAGTCGTCAGGGGACACAGAAGTTGCTCACGGCGTCACATACGGAGGCCCTGAGCATCATGTCTGCCTCGCACAGCTCCGCCGGCAGGAGCGGCGGCCGGAGGTCGGCGGCCAACGCACGGCTGTCGCCCGCGCCTCGGCCTCGGCTGTCCCCGTGCCCTGGCGAGAGCTCCGTACTGCTCGGCGAAGTCGGCAAGGACCCGCTCCAGACGGCTTGCCTCCGGCGCACAGTTGCGGGCAGGCTTCGACTTCGATGATCCGCAGTTCGAACGGCAGCCCTACGACCCGTTCGTCGCCTGCGCCTGACCCGTCACTCGGACGACGCCACCATGCGGGCGCTCGGTGCCATGGACGAAGACGGAGAGCTCGTCACCCCCGACCACTGCAAGAACCCCAGCAGGCGCCGCCGCCACGGTTCTGCTCGCCGCCTCACCGCACCTCGACGGCGTGACGGGACGCTACTTCGAGGGCAACAGGAGTCCGCCGTCGTCGACGGCGGACCGGACGTGGCGGCGGGCGTCGCCGCCGGTGGCCGTCTGTGGGACTACGCGCTCCCGGTCGCGGGCCGCTGACCGGTCCGTGAGCGCCGGGCGCCCGCAGCCGGGCGCCTCGCCGTCGGCCGGGCCGTCGTGGGTACGGCCTTCCTGCGGGCGCGGTAGGCGGCTGCCTTGATCTTGTTGCCGCAGGACTCCATGCCGCACCACTGGCGCCGCATGCCCCGGGAGCGGTCGATGTAGACGCGCGTACACGCGGGGTTGCCGCACTCCTTCAGCAGACGGACGTCCGGGCCGCCGAGCAGCTCGACGGCCTGCCGGGCGACGGTCGCGAGCCCCTGCTCGGGGGTCGCCTCGGCGAACCGACCGGTCCTGGTGAGCTGCGGCGTGGCGGACGGCCCGAGGGCCGCGGCGTTGAGGGTGGCGAGGGACCCCGGTTCGAACTCCTCACCGAGACGATGGTCGGTGAGGAGCCGGTAGAGGGCCTCGCGCACGGCGACGGCTCGCCCGATGTCGTCCTCGTCGCAGGGCATGATCGTGTCCACCGGACCGGATTCCAGGTACCAGGCATGGAGCCGCTCCGGCGTCACGAACATCTCGAACCGCTCCGCGCGCCGGGTCCGGAGCGTGGCCGCGAAGTCGAGGGCCGGATGCCCACACACGAACGCATGGTCAAGTTTCACGTCACCATTTTGGCAGGTGATGACGATGTGGTACAAGGCTCGCGCGATGTGCTGTGTCACACGGCGTCCGCTCACACGGCCGGGGCTCCCGTCTCCTTGAGCTTCCCGTCGGCCAGCCGCAGCCAGCGGTTCACTCCGATCTCGGCGAGGAACCGCTCGTCGTGGCTGATCACCATGAAGGCGCCCTGGTAGGAGTTGAGCGCGCTCTCCAGCTGGGCCGCGCTGACCAGGTCGAGGTTGTTGGTGGGCTCGTCGAGCAGCAGCAGGTGCGGGGCTGGTTCGGCGCACAGTACGCAAGCCAGGGTGGCGCGCAGCCGCTCGCCGCCGGAGAGCACTCCGACCGGCAGATGCGCCCGTGCGCCCCGGAAGAGGAAGCGGGCGAGTAGGTTCATCCGCTCGGACTCGGGCCGTTCGGGGGCGAACGCGGCGAAGTTCTCCGCGACGGTGCGGTTCAGGTCCAGGAGATCCAGGCGCTGGGAGAGATAGGCGATCCGGCCGTCGCCCCGCTTGATCTCCCCTCTGCCTGGCTCGAGTTCACCGGTGATCAGGCGCATGAGGGTGGTCTTCCCGGCGCCGTTCGGCCCGACCAGCGCGATACGTTCGGGGCCGCGGACGGACAGGTCGACGCCGCCCGCGGCGAACACGTCCTTGTCCCCGAGGCGGATCTGCATGCCCTCGCCGAGGAAGAGGTTGCGCCCGGCGGGCACCTTGGTGTCGGGCAGCTCCAGGGTGAGCCGCAGCTCGTCGCGCAGGGCGCATCCGGCCTCGTCGAGGCGGGCCTTGGGCTCGCTGACCCGGGAGGCGTGCATCGTGCCGGACTTGCCGGCGGCCTCCTGAGCGCCGCGCTTCATGTTGCCGGCGAAGATCTTGGGCAGACCGGCGTTCTTGAGGTTCTTGGCGGCGTTGCTCGCGCGGCGCTCGGCGCGCTCGCGGGCCTGTTGCAACTCCCGCTTCTCGCGCTTGAGTTCCTGCTCGGCGTTACGGACGTTCTTCTCGGCGACCTCCTGCTCGGCGCGCACGGCCTCCTCGTACTCGGTGAAGTTGCCGCCGTACAGGCGCAGTTCGTCATTGCCGAGCTCGGCGATGCGCTCCATCCGGTCGAGCAGTGCGCGGTCGTGGCTGACCAGCAGCAGACAGCCGGAGTAGTCGGAGAGCACGTCGTGGAGCCGGCGGCGGGCTTCGAGGTCGAGGTTGTTCGTGGGCTCGTCGAGCAGCAGGACATCGGGGCGCCTGAGCAGCTGAGCGGCGAGGCCGAGGGAGACGACCTGGCCTCCGCTGAGCGTGCCGAGGCTGCGGTCCAGGGTGAGGTCGGCCAGGCCCAGGCGGTCGAGCTGGGCGCGGGTGCGCTCCTCGATGTCCCAGTCGTCGCCGATGGTGGTGAAGTGTTCCTCGGCGACGTCGCCGGACTCCACGGCGTCGATGGCGCGGATCACCGCGTCGACGCCGAGCACCTCGGCGACCGTGAGGTTTCCGGTCAGGGGAAGGCTCTGCGGGAGGCAGCCGAGGGTGCCGCTGACGGACACCGACCCTGTGGCGGGCTTGAGTTCGCCGGCGATCAGCTTGAGCAGGGTGCTCTTACCGGAGCCGTTGGGCGCGACGAGACCGGTGCGGCCGGGGGCCACGTTGAATGACAGATCGTGGAAGACGGGGGTGTCGTCGGGCCAGGCGAAGGAGACGTTCGAGCAGACGACGGAGGCGTTGGACATGGAGATGACCTCGAGCGGTGCGCGGGCAGGGAGCAGAGCTCTGCCCTGGGAAGACGTGAAAAAACGGGTACGACGGGACGGGCCACGTCAGCGGCGCTGCTGAGCGCCGGCCGATGGCCGTCGGAACCGGATCTCACCCGGAGATGTCGTCTTCACCCGCCACGTCTGCGACTCCTCGATAGCCGGTCGATGTATTCCGCCAGCCTAACAGCTGCAGGAGACCCGGCCGGATCTGTTTCTCGGGACCAGAGTCGTTCCAACCTCACACATGTGCGCCGTCCGGCCTATGTTGAACATATGTACGCCGCGCGGCTCCCGCGAGCATGTCGTTGACAGTCGCCGGAAGACCGTGTCATCATCATCACCCCTTTAACCGGTGATGCGTCGATGTGCGGTTGATCGTACACACAGGACCGTCGCCCCCTCGAAGGAGTACTGACCATGGCAGAAAGGCCGAAACGGGAGGCCGCCGAGGGCGCGCCGGTGGGGCGGCGCGCGATGCTGGGCGTGTTCGCCGCCGGGGCCGCGGGGCTCGCCGCCGCGCCCTATCTCCAGCGCGGCTGGGAGGGCTTCCTCGGCGCGGCATCCCAGCTCGATCCCACCGGTGCGACCGGACTGCTGCCCAATCCCGGCGGCTTCCGGTACTACAGCATCGTCGGCTCAGTACCGCACAAGGACGAGACGAACTACCAGCTGCGGGTCGCCGGGCTTGTGGACCGGCCCAAGAGCTACACCCTCGACCAGTTGCGAGCGCTGCCGCAGACCCGGGTCGTGCACGACGTCGTGTGCACCGACGGATGGCGTGTGGAGAAGACACCTTTCGACGGGGTGAGACTGGCGGACATCCTCGACGACGCCGGGGTGCGCTCAACGGGCGCGGCGATCCGGTTCACCTGCTTCGACGGCGCCTACAGCGAGAGCCTCACCCTGGAGCAGGCCCGCCGCTCCGACGTCCTGGTCGCGCTGAACATGCAGGACAAGCCCATCAGCCACGAGCACGGCGGCCCCGTCCGCCTCTACGTGGCCCCCATGTACTTCTACAAGTCGGCCAAGTGGCTGTCCGGCATCTCGGTCACCGACAAGGTCGTTCCCGGCTACTGGGAGGAGCGTGGCTATGCGGTCGACGGCTGGCTCGACGGCGCCGACCGGCACAGCGATGCCGCCTGAACCGTCCGGCAGGGTCCGCCGGTTCAGCACCGCCGAGCGCTGGATCCATCGGAGCACCGGCTATCTGATGCTGGTGTGCCTGGTCACGGCCGCCTGTCTGTACCTCGGGCCGCTGGCCCAACTCGTCGGACGGCGGCACCTGATGGTCACCCTGCACGAGTGGTCCGGCATCTGTCTGCCCCTGCCCTTCCTGCTCGGGCTCTTCTCCCACGCCTTCCGCGCGGACCTGCGCAGGATCAACCGCTTCGCGGTGTACGACCGGCAGTGGCTGCGCGCCGTCCGCAGGCGCCGCACCGCGCCCGAGGCGCGCCCGGCCGGCAAGTTCAACGCGGGACAGAAGCTCTACGCGGGCTGGATCGCCGGCGCTGTACTGGTCATGATGTTCACGGGCCTGCTGATGTGGTTCATGGGACTGCTGCCCTTCATCTCCCGCACCAGCGCGATCTTCGTCCACGACCTCCTGGCCTGGGCGATCACCCTCGTCGTCCTCGGGCACATGCGCAAGGCCCGCCAGGATCCGGAGGCCCTGCTCGGGATGCGTACCGGGTATGTCAGCAGGACCTGGGCGCAGCGGTACCACGCGAGGTGGCTGCGCGAGGAGCGCACGGCGTCGTCGGCGAGCACTGACGACCGTCGAATGACCTAGACGTCAAGCCCCGTGCGTGGGCCGTCAATTGACTGTAGCTCTGCTGTGGACTCCCGGGGCAGAGTGATACCGGCGACGGGGATCAGGCCCCCGAACGTCTGATCTTCTGCCCCAAGCTCTATTGTCACCGCTTTAACCGGTGATATTGCCTGGATCGATTCGGCGCGCCATGTGACGCGCACATGTGCTGCCATAGGCAGCGCACACCTACCTCTTGGATGGGAAATCAATGAAGAAGGCTCTGACGGTACTCGCGGTAGGTGTGCCGCTGGTCGCGGCCGCGGTGTATCTGCCGACCGCCTCGGCGGATGAGGCCGGGAACACCGCCACCACCGCCGCCTGCGCGGCGCCGTCCGTGAAGGCCCCGGCCGGCACCGAGGTCGAGTCCGTGACCGCTGTCCGCCAGGCCGGCGGCACCATCCACGGCACCGGACTCCTCGGCGGCGACGTCTCGGGCGTCCCGGCGTTCTGCCAGGTGACGGTCACGCTCACCCACCCGGGAGAGGGCGACCACGCCAAGGTGCAGACCTGGCTGCCCCTGGAGGGGTGGAACGGCCGTTTCCAGGCGATCGGCGGCAGCGCCTACAGCGCCGGGGACAACGGTGTCGGCCTGGGCGCCGCGGTCAAGAACGGCTACGCGGTGACCACCACGGACGCCGGCGTCGGTGACGTCCTGGACACCAGCTGGGTCCTCGACAGCAAGGGCCAGGTCAACAGCACACCCCTGAAGAACTTCTCCTCCCGCTCCCAGCACGAGGCCGCGGCCGTCGGCAAGACGGTCGTGGACGGCGTCTACGGCAAGCGTGCCGCCTACTCCTACTTCACCGGCTGCTCCACCGGCGGACGCCAGGGCTACATGGAGGCCCAGGCCTACCCCGACGACTACGACGGCATCCTCGCGGACGCGCCCGCGATCAACTGGGACGAGTTCGAGGTCGCCACCCTGTGGCCGCAGGTGGTCCTCAACAACGAGAAGACCTACCCGACCGACTGTGAGCTGGACGCGTTCACCAATGCCGCCGTCAAGGCCTGCGACAAGCTCGACGGGGTCACGGACGGCCTGGTCAACGACTCCTCCCGCTGTGACTACGACCCGCGTCGCCTGATCGGCACCAAGGTCGACTGCCAGGGCAAGGAGCTGACCATCACGGCGGCCGACGCGGCCGTGGTCCGCAAGATCTGGGACGGCCCCCGCACCACCTCGGGCCAGAAGCTGTGGTCCGGCGTCCCGGTCGGCGCCGACCTGAAGGGCCTGGCGCACTCCGAGGACACCGACGGAACCGTCACGGGCAAGCCCTTCCCGGTCCCCGCCGCCTGGGTCCAGCTCTTCCTGAAGAAGGACCCGTCCTTCGACCTCACGAAGATCACCTACAGCGAGTTCACCAAACTGTTCCAGCAGTCCCAGGCCGAGTACGACAAGGTCATCGGCACCGACGACCCGGACCTGTCGGACTTCCGCAAGTCCGGCGGCAAGCTGATCACCTGGCAGGGCGACACCGACGAGTACATCCCCGCTCAGGGCACCGTGCGGTACCACCAGCAGGTCGAGCGTGAGCTGGGCGGCGCCAAGCAGGTCGACGACTTCTACCGTGTCTTCCTCGCCCCGAACACCCGACACTGCGGCCTCAACGGCACGGACGGCTCGGCCGACGGCCTCGCCGCGCTGACCGCCTGGGTCGAGCACGGCAAGGCGCCCGAGACCCTGCCCGCCACGCTGGTCAACACCAACGGCGAGACGGTCAACCGTGACCTGTGCGCCTACCCCGAGGTGTCCCGCTACAAGGGCCTCGGCGACCTGTCCCTCGCCTCCAGCTTCCGCTGCGTCGCCCCCTCCCGGCACTGACCGGACCCGCGACAACCCCTGACCTGAGAAGGGCCGAACCGACATGAGCACCCAGACAGCCTCCCCGACCGGCCAGGCGGCCACGGGCGAGCGCGCCTCCCTGCTGAAGCTGTACCTGAGCCGCGGCATCCTCGCCGTGGCGTGGGCCCTGGCGTTCGCCGGAGCCCACGAGGACGTCGACGCGGTGACGATCACGCTGCTGGTCGTCTACCCGCTGATCGACGCGGTGTCCTCGCTGCTCGACCACCGCGCCACCCCCGACGGTGCCGAGCGCCGGGTCATCGCGTTCAACGGGGTGCTCAGCGCGCTGGCCGCCATCGCGATCGGCGTCGCCGGCGCCGGCGGTGAGGCACCGGTGCTCCATGCGTTCGGCGCCTGGGCCGTCATCTCCGGCGCCGCCCAGGTGATCGTCGGACTGCGGCGCCGCGGACCCGAGTTCGGCAAGCAGTGGCCGACCCTGATCTCGGGCGGACTGTCCTTCCTCGTCGGCATCACCTACAACATCCAGGCCGCGGGCGACCACCCCTCGCTCGACGTGCTGTCGGTGTACGCCACCGGCGGAGGGGTGTGGTTCATCCTCCAGGCGCTGCTGCTGGGCTGGAAGTCCCGCCAGCTGAGCACCCGCACCGCCTGACGGCCGCACCCCCCTCGGGAACGCCCCGGCCCGCGCCCTTTTGAGGCGCGGGCCGGGGCGTTCGCGTTGGTCGCGGAGGCGTCAGCCGACCTGGTGGCGCACGGGCAGGGGCTCACCCGCGGATGATGCCAGCGCCCGCCCCCTGCCCGAAGACCAGATGACGGGCGCCCCGCCGGGCCACCTCGAGCACGATCGGGTCGTCGCCGACGGTCTGCGGGGCGTCGCGGCCGCCCCACCGAGCGCGACGAAGACTATGACTCTCGTGGCCGACGACGACCAGCGCCATGGACGTGCCCACCAGTTCCTCCTCGGAGAGCCGGCCGTCCTCCTCGTCGCGTACGGCGACCAGCGCCGACAGCACGTCGTCCTGCGGGGTACGCCGCTTCTCCGCGACCAGGGAGGTCAGCAGGCCGTGCAGCCCGCGGACGGCAGCGCGTCGATCAGGCCGTGGGCGATCTGCTCGATGAGCGCGGCCTGTTCGGCCGTGCGGCGGGGGTGAAGGCGGCGGCCAGGCGGCGCAGCCGGGCGTGCTCGGGCGGGTCGGCCTCCATCATCTGCGCGCCGAGCCCGACCGAGGGGGACAGGGCCTCGGCGGCGGACGTGGCCTCCTTGAGCGGGGCGGGACGGGCCAGCGCCTCCCGGGCCAGGCCGTAACGCACCGGGTCCGCCGCGGTTTCAGAGGACGGATCCGCGTGCGGGCATGCCGCAGGGGGCACGCGCAATGCGCGTGCCCCCTGCGGTGCCGGAGATTCCGGGGAACTCGGTTGTCGTCAGTTGTCGCTGTTGAAGATGGTCAGCACGCGCAGCACCTCCAGGTAGATCCACACCAGCGTCATGGTGATACCGAAGGCGGCGAGCCATGCCTCCTCGCGCGGGGCGCCGTAGGCGACGGCGTCCTCGACCTGCCGGAAGTCCATGGCCAGGAAGGCCGCGCCGAGCAGGATGCCGACCACGCCGAAGGCGATACCGAGGCCACCGCTCTGGAAGCCGAGGCCGTCACCCGCGCCGAAGAGGGCGAAGAGAGAGTCGGCGACCAGCAGGATCAGGAATCCGGCCGCGGCGGCCGTGACGAACCCGGCGAAACGGCGGTCGACCCGGATCCAGCGCCTCCGGTACGCGATGAGCACACCTGCGGAGACGGCGAAGGTGCCGAGCACCGCCTGTACGACCACACCCGGGGAGAGATACGTCGAGACCGTGCTGGACAGGACGCCGAGGAACACGCCCTCGAACGCCGCGTAGCCGAGGATCAGAGCCGGGGACGGCGTCCGCTTGAACGCCTGGGCCATCGACAGGCCGAAGGCGACGAAGGCCGCGCCCACGGCGAGGCCGTAGGACATACCGAGGTTCGCCTCGTCGACCGGGAGCAGCAGCCAGGACAGCACGGCCGCCAAGGTCACGGTGCCGAGCGTCGTGCCGGTGCGCACGATGACGTCGTCCATGGTGACAGCGCTCGTGGCAGTGGTGGTCCCGGCGGAGGGGGCGGAGCCCGGCGCGTAGGGGTTGCCCAGGTAGTCGTCCGCCGGCGCGCCGCCGACCGAGGCGCGCACCGGCTGCTTCGGGTAGTTGCCGGCCCCGCCCGTGTCACCGGCGGCGCCCCAGCGGGAAAAGATCGGGTTGCTGGACTTCACGTCATTCTCCTCGTCCGCCGCTGACTCGCGGCCTGCGGCAAAGCGTTGACATCGGGTGCCCGGAGCGGCATACGTGTGGCAGTGGCCACGCGCCGGACCGACGGCAGCAATCCCGTGCGTGCGTCACTACTTTAACAGGTGACGTGCGAACGGGTAAGCCGTCTGTGGATGAACCGGTGTACTGGGGGACCGTCACGCGGAGGGCGCGCCCGGGCCGTCGAGCAGTTCCATCAGGAAGCCGTCCCAGTTGAGGACAGCCATCTCCCCCTCCGGCGGAGTGACCCGGTAAGTCGCGTCGAGCCACTCCGCCAGCGACGCCGTGGGTACCTCGAACAGGGCCTCCACCTCCTGCGATTCGAGCATGAGCCACGACGAGGGCCGCTGCCCGGGCAGCGTCGGCCACATCCGTACGTCGCCGGAACCGCTCATCGCCGACAGGCCCACATGGAGAAGCCCGCGGCCGAGATGCCAGATCAGGCTCGGCCCGCGCTCCGCCAGGAGCTCGAACGTGATCACGGCGGGCATGTCCGGGTCGAAACGGAACTTCGCCCGGACCGGCGCCCGGGTGAACTCGTCCAGCATCTGGTCGAGTTCCAGAAACAGTGGAGGCACGGGTTCGGGTGCCGGGCGCGCCCACAGGGGTGACTGATCACGGTGCATGACAGGAGTTCCCCTCCGTCGGACGAAGTTTGCTCCCACCACTCTTCGCCGGGGGCGAGAGCCGCACATCGGTCAGTTGACGGTCGAAGGAACGTCCAGGGAGGGGAGGATGACGGGGCGTCATCCGCAGGTCGTAGGTAGGCGCCGTAAGTCAGTTCTCCGCAGATGGCAGCGGTTCAGGCCACGGGCGCCAAGTTGGGTGCCCTAGTCCCAGTTGCTCCGTCGCCACCGACTGAGGCACCGGCCAGGTCGCACCCTTCGGCGGCCGGCTCTGCCCGGCCGCCTCCAGGAAGTCGGCCGGCGGCTCGTACAGCGGCTGCTGGTTGCCGCCGCGTCGTACCCGAGGGGCGCCGCGAGCGCCGGATCGGCCTGGAGGATGGCCGCCGTCCTCGCGGTCGCGCCCCGTCCGAACATCTTCGGCAGGCGTCTGCGGCCGGGGTGGAAGTCGCTCACGTCAGTCTCGTCCTCGGAGTGTGAGGTGAGAGCGGGTCAACCGGCTCCGGGTCGTGTATTTCCGTCAGCCGGTCAAGTAAGATATGTGTCTGGAGCAGGTGTCCCCTGTTCACCGCAGGGGCCCGTCAGATCGCCGACGGACGAAGGCGCCGGTGTGGGGAATCACGGGGCAGACCGATACGTTCCCACATGTGAGCGGTGGGCTCGTCCGACCTGCCCCCGTGTCCCCGTCTTCCTGCAGAGAGGCACACCCACGCCATGAACGCCGTGACCGCGAACCTCGTCGACATCCCCACCAGGGACGGCACCGCTGACGCTTATCTCGTCCACCCGGACGACGGACAGGCGCATCCGGGTGTGCTCCTGTACCAGGACGCCTTCGGGGTGCGCCCGCATCTGAAGGTGATGGCCGACCGGCTGGCGGCGGCCGGGTACACGGTGCTTGTGCCCAACGTCTTCTACCGGCATGGGCGCACCCCGGTCGTGGAACTGCCCGAGTTCATCGACATGGAGACCCGCCCGGACATCGTGGAGAAGGTCGTTCCGCTGATGGAGGCGCTCACTCCCGAGCTGACGGCGCGTGACGCCGATGCCTACCTCGGGTGGTTCGCCCGATCGCCGCTGGCCACGGACGAGCCGGTGGGCATCACGGGCTATTGCATGGGGGCCAGACTCGCTCTGTACACGGCAGGCACCCACCCGGAGCGGGTCGCCGCAGCGGCCGGCTTCCACGGCGGCGGGCTGGCGAGCGAGGCGCCCGACAGCCCGCACCTGCTCGCCGGACGGATCACCGCCGAGCTCTACTTCGCGCACGCAGACGAGGACGACTCGATGCCCGAGGAGCAGATCCGCCGCCTGGAGCAGGCGCTGACCGACGCGGGCGTCAAGCACCGCTGCGAGGTCTACGAGGGCGCCCACCACGGCTACACCCAGTCCGACACCGCGGCCTACGACCCCGCGGCGGCCGAGCGGCACTGGACGGAGCTGCTGGCCTTCTTCGACCGCGCCCTCTGAGTACTCACCGCCTGTCCGCCACCGGGAGAGGGTGCGGCGCCACCCTGTGATCACACCTTGCTTTAATGGCCGTTCCAGAACGGATGCGCCGGGGGCGGGTGTGAGCAGGGCAGAGTTCGGTCGACTGCTGCGGGAGGCGCGGCGGCGCTCCCTGCTGACCCTGGAGAGTCTCGCGGAGGCGTCGGGGGTGAGCGTCCGGGCGATCAGCGACATGGAGCGGGGGCAGAGCCTGCCCCGTCGGGCGACACTGAGCGAGCTGATGGACGCCCTGGAACTGGACGAGGACGAGCGGCGCCGGTTCGTTGAGGCGTCCACCCGCCGTGCGGCACGGGCCGGCGAGCACATTCCGCGGCAACTGCCTCCCGGCTCGGCGATGTTCCGCGGCCGTGCGGAAGCGCTGGCGACGGCGTACGGGCTCACCGCGCAGGTCTTCGAACCAGGCGGACATGCCGTCGTCTGCGTGATCGGCGGGATGGCGGGGGTGGGCAAGACGACCCTGGCCGTGCACTGGGCGCAGCAGGTCGCGGACCGGTTCCCGGACGGGCAACTGTATGTGAATCTGCGTGGCTTCGAAGACTCGGGACACCCCTTGGACCCGGCCGAGGCCCTGGGCGGGTTCCTCGCCGCGCTCGGGGTGTCCGACCTCGACATACCGCGCGGCTCCGAGGAACGTAGTGCGCTCTTCCGGGAGCGGACGGCGTCCCGGCGGCTGATCGTCGTGCTCGACAACGCGCGCGACGAAGAGCAGGTCAGGCCGCTGCTCCCGGCCTCGACGGGATGTCTGACCGTCATCACGTCGCGCAGTCAGCTCTCTGGCCTGATCGCCGTGGAGGGAGCGACGCCGCTGGGTCTCGACGTGTGGACGCGCGAAGAGGCGCTGTCCGCGCTCGCCGCGAGGATCGGCGAAGAGCGCTGTCGCGCGGAACCGGTGGCGGTCGGCGAACTGGTGGAACTGTGCGGACACCTGGCGCTGGCGGTCGCGATCGTCGCGGCACAGGTGAGTGCGACGCCGAAGCTCCCGCTGCGGATGGTCGTGCGGGAGCTGCGCGGAAGTGGGCCGTTGCTGGACGCTCTGTCGGCCGGTGCCCGGCGGAGCGATGTCCGGGCCGTGTTCTCGTGGTCGTACCGAGCTCTGCAACCGGACACAGCCGCCTTCTTCCGGCACCTGTCCCTCTGTCCGGGGCCGTCGGTGTCGGCGGAGGCGGCCGCCGCACTGGCGGGCATCGGCATGCGGGAGGCCCGGCGGATGCTGCGGCAGCTGACCGCGGCGAACCTGCTGTCACGGGACGCGGAGGGCCGGCACGTGCTGCACGACCTCGTGCGGGCCTACGGAGTCGAGCTCGTCGAGCAGGAGGAGGACGACAGCCTCGGCGCCCGGGCACGACTGCTGGACTATCTGCGCCACAACGCCGACGTGGCCAACCGCTTCCTGGGACACACCTCGATGGAGGCTGCTGTTCCTCCGGCCGAGGGAGTGGTGAGTGTCGCGCTCGGCACCCGGGAGGAGGCGCTGGACTGGTTCCGCCAAGAGGAGACGACCGTCTCGTCGGCCCTGCGGTCCATGGATGATCCGCGCCTGTTGCGTATCGGTATGACTCTCACGCTGGACTGGGTGAGTTACTACTCGGTCATGGGCCGCTGGAGCGAGGAGATCGAGACCAAGCGCATCGGCCTGGACGCCGCTCTGCGGCTGGACGAGCCGGCCGCCGTCATGCGGAACGCCGCGGCGCTCGCCCGCGCGCTGGCGGAGACGGGGCAGAGCGACGACGCCGACCGGTACGTCGAGCTGATGCTTGGACAACTGCACAGGCTCGGCCCGGTCGAGCGGGCGTTCACCGAGCGGTCCGTCGGCTGGGTACGCGGCCGCCAGAAGCGCCACGAAGAGGCCCTGCACCATGCTCGCAGGGCGCTGGAGATCTTCCGCAGGCTGGGCGACGACCGCTCCATGGCCCGCGAGATGAACGCGGTGGGCTGGTATCTGGCACTCCTCGGCCGGTACGAGGAGACGATCGCCCTGTGCCAGGAGGCGGTCCCCCTGCTGCGGCGGGACGGCAACCTCCGCATCGAGGCGGCCGCCCGGGACACCATGGGCTACGCCCGCCAGCGCCTCGGCGACCTCGACGGCGCTATCGCGGACTACCAGGAATCTCTGGAGATCTACGGAGAGGCCTTCGACGGCTACAACCAGGCCGAGGTGCTCGACCACCTCGCGACGGCGCAGCGGGACCGGGGCGATCATGCGGCGGCGCGGGCCAGCTGGCTACGGGCGGCCGACCTGCTGAGCGCGATCCACAGTCCGCACGCGGCCCGGATGCGGGCCAGCGCGCAGGCTCTGGACGCTCCCGGGGAAATCCCCTGAGCCGGCGCCTGACCCCAGCTCAGGCCCTCGAGCGCGCAGGCCTTCGTGGGCACCATGCTCATCCGCATGTGTGTCCGTCCGAGGGGCCGGGCGCCGCGCCTGCGGCGTCGTACAGCTCGCGGATGCCGATGCCGGGGCCGGACCTGAGACGGCGGAAGACCCAGTCGATGGGGTGGCACTCCCGGGCATCGGGCAGTTCCACGACGATTGGGGCGGGCGTGTGCCGGGCGGACGGGTCACGCCGCCACGCTCCGCCGGCGTGCCGGGTGAGGACCTCGCCCACATAGCAGCCGAAGGCGACGAGGGACTCGGTCATGTCCTCGCCGGTGACACCTTCGGCCCGGAAGCCGTCGACGATCTCCTCCACCAGAGCGAGGCTCTGCGGGCTGGCTGTAGTCCAGTTCCGCACCGCTGATGTCGGCCGCGGCCACGACGATGGCAGCAGCGTGCCGGGGAGCGTCATCGGGCTCCAGTGGGGGATTCCGGTGCACCTGCATGTTGGTCCTCGGGCTGTTGCCGTCAATGTTGTCGAGGCTAACCGCACAACACCCTGCCGAGCACACCTATCTTCGTATCAATAGGGAGTACATGTGTGAAGGTATGCGGTCGCCGTCGACCCGGCAGTCAAACGACTGATCCGCGGAGGGCCGGAGGATTCGAGAATGGCTACGCCAGCGACCATCCGGAAAGGAATCGCACACACATGACAGTCATCTACGGGCCCCTGCCGGACAGAGAACGCACGATTGTGGGAAGCGCCCTGCAGGCGACTCTCGTCGACCTGCTCGATCTGTCCCTGGTGGCCAAGCAGGCGCACTGGAACCTCTACGGTCCGGGTTTCCGTTCCATCCACCTTCAGCTCGACGAGGTGGTGATCGCCGCGCGCGACTACGCCGACACCGTGGCCGAGCGCGCCGCGGCGCTTGGCGTCAGCCCGGACGGGCGGGCCGGCACCATCGCCGCCACCAGCGGTGTTCCTCACTTCCCCGCGGGCTGGACGAAGGATGTCGATGTGGTCGAGGCGCTGGTGGGGACGTTCTCCGCCGTCATCGAACGGGTGCGGGGGCACATCGAGAAGACCGGTGCGGCGGACGCCGTGACGCAGGATCTCCTGATCGGCCTGACCGCCGATCTGGAGAGGCACAGCTGGATGTTCCAGGCCGAGAATGCCGTACACAGGGGCTGAGGCAGGTGAGCACGGCCGCCTTGCCCAGCTGTCGCGGGTCTGTATCGCATGCAGCAACCGTCTTGACGGGTGACTTGACCACATGAGAATCTTTCGTCACCGTCCAGAACGGTTGCTTTCCAAAGTGAGGGAACGTCATGGCAGTTGTTCGCTTCCAGCTCCTTTCCCAGCTCGACCCCAAGGGTGTACTGGAGGTGCTGACCGATTTCGGTCCCTCCCGTGCGGCGTCCTGGCCCACCATCGACACCGACCACTTCGAAGTCCACGACCTCGGCGACACCTGGGCCGAGGTCACCGAGGGCACCGCCGCCGCCTGGGAACGGGCGCGCTACGAGTGGGCGCCGGCCGGTGACACCGTCACCATCACCACGCTGGACTCCAAGCTCTTCGGCGCGGGCGGCGGCTGGGTGTTCAAGATGACCCCGGAGGGCGAGGGCACCCGCGTCGATGTCGAGTTGACGCGTCAGCCGGGCACGGTCAAGGGCAAGGTGCTCGCCTCGCTGCTGCCGCTGGTCGCCCCCAAGTCCCTGCGCAAGTCGTTCGCGGGGCCCTTGCAGGCCAAGTGAACAAAGCCGTCCACCCGTTTCGTGCGAGATCCGTGGTGCTGATGCCGCCGCCCGTGCCACATCGGCGCCCCAGGCGCCGCCCCCGGCACAGGACACGGACGGGTTTATCACGGCAAAGACATCCGCAGGGCCGGCCGGCGCGGGCACGATCCGGCGCTTCAAGGTCCGGGTGGAGGATGGGATCGGGCTGTCGGCCGACACGGCCGCGCGCGAGGTGTACAAGGTGCTGGCGGACCGCAGATCGTGGACGGCGGGCGGTCACGACGGCTTTCGGCTCGTGTCCGCGAGCGACCGGGGATTCGTGGTCGTCATCGCCTTCCCTGCGACCGTGGAACGGAACGCACCTCGGCGGGCCTGAGGTGCCGTGATCCGGCTTGGTCGCCTCCTCGCCGCAAGCGCCGTTGTTCGGCGGTGCCCGTCGATTCCCTGAACTGGTTCCCGTCCGGGATGGTGCGAGGGTGCTGTCGCTGCCGGTGCGGTACCGCCCGGGCTTGGCACGTATTCATGCGTCACCGTCTTGACGGGTTACTCCGGTGAAGTGCAGGCTGAACTCGGGACCGCGACGTACGAGCGCGGCACCGTCGACAGGAGCAGACCATGTACATGGACCAGCACCCCTTCCACCCCGGCTGTCCGAGCAAGGAGCAGAAAGCCATGGAGGAACTGCTCAGCCGGGTGAATTGCAACGACCGGCGGGAGCCGGACCGGGAGGCGGGGGAGTACGCCCGCAGGATCCGTCAGTTGGCGGCTGTCACGTTCCTCAGCGCCGTGCTCTGACCTCCGCGTCCGGCGGCTCGAAGGAGGTGCCGGACACGGACAGTCGTCCGACCGAGACGCCGAAGGAGCTCCGGTGCCAGGCACGCAGTCATTCGACGGATGTGTGCGCGATGTCGGCGCGACAAGACTGGTCAGGCGCTCGTCGATCGAGGCGAGCCCTGGTGCCGGCGGCCTCCGTCCGTGCGGTTCCTCCTCCGCACCAGCCGCGCTCACGACCGACGAAGGGCCATCCGTATGCCCACCTTTGCCGAACACGTCATCGCCTCGCTCAAGGCCTCAGGCGTGCGTCGTCTGTACGGCCTGCCCGGTGATTCGCTCAACGGCCTGACGGACGCCATACGCCGGGACGACGGTGTCGACTGGGTCCACGTACGGCATGAGGAGAGCGCCGCCCTCGCGGCGGCGGCCGAGGCGGGGCTGACCGGAGAGCTCAACGTCTGCGTCGGCAGCTGCGGCCCGGGCAATCTGCACCTCATCAACGGGCTCTTCGACGCCCAGCGCAGCCGCGTGCCGGTCCTCGCCATCGCCGCCCAGATCCCGGGCAGCGAGATCGGCAGCGGCTACTTCCAGGAGACCCGCCCGCAGGAGCTGTTCGCCGACTGCAGCGTCTACGCCGAGGTCATCACCAGCCCCGAGCACGGGCCGCGCATCCTCCAGACGGCGATGCGCGCGGCCGTCGAGCGCAGGGGAGTGGCCGTCGTCGTCGTACCCGGCGAGATATTCCTCGGCAAGATCACCCGCGACCTGGCCCCCGCAGTGGTGCGCCCGGCCCGCACGGTCATCCGCCCCGACGACGACGCCCTGGGCGAGGCCGCCGCACTGCTGAACGACGCGCGGCGGGTGACGATCCTGGCGGGCGCCGGTGCGGCCGGGGCCCACGACGACCTGGTCCGGCTCGCCGAGACCCTCAAGGCGCCCGTCGTGCACGCCCTGCGCGGCAAGGAGTACGTCGAGTACGACAACCCCTACGACGTCGGCATGACCGGCCTGCTCGGCTTCGCCTCCGGATACAAGGCGATCGAGGAGGCCGACACCCTGCTGATGCTGGGCACCGACTTCCCCTACCGGCAGTTCTATCCGCAGGGCGCGAAGGTCGTCCAGCTCGATCTGCGCGGCGAGCAGATCGGCCGCCGTACCCACGTCGACCTGCCCCTGGTCGGCAGCGTCCGCGACACCTTGCCCGCCTTGCTGCCCCTGCTGACCGTCAAGAGCGAACGGGGGCACCTCGACCACGCCCTCGCCCACTACACCCGTACCCGCAGGTCGCTGGACTCGCTCGCGGTGAACGATCGCGAACGCACCCCGATCCACCCGCAGTTCGTGGCGAGCACCATCGACCGCCTCGCCGACGAGGACGCCGTCTTCACCGTCGACGTCGGTTCCCCGGCCGTGTGGGCGGCCCGCTATCTGACGTTCAACGGGCAGCGGCGGCTGATCGGTTCGTTCAACCACGGCACGATGGCCAATGCCCTGCCGCACGCCGTTGGCGCGCAGGCGGCGTACCCGGGACGTCAGGTGGTGTCGCTGTCCGGCGACGGCGGTCTCACCATGCTGCTCGGCGAACTGTTCACGCTGCGGCAGAACCGCCTGCCCGCCAAGATCGTGGTCTTCAACAACGGCTCCCTGAACTTCGTGGAGCTGGAGATGAAGGCGGCCGGCATCGTCAACTACGCGACCGAGCTGGACAATCCGCAACTCGCCGAGGTCGCCGCCGCGATCGGCCTGTGGTCGCGCCGGGTCGAGCGGCCCGGCGACCTGGAAGATGCACTGAAGGGCGCCTTCGCCCATGACGGGCCCGCCCTCGTAGAGGTCATGACGGCACGCCAGGAACTGTCCGTGCCGCCCGCGGTCACCGTGGAGCAGGCCAAGGGCTTCACCCTCTACGCGATCCGCACCATCCTGTCCGGCCGGGGCGAGGAACTGCTGGACCTGGTTTCCACCAACGTCTCCCGCCGCATCCTGCACTGACCGTCACACACGGGCAGCCGTGACATACGTTTGTCCTGCGACGTATGCACGCCGGGCCGCATCTCGAACACTTGCCGAGCGACCGAGCGACGGCGTAGTTGCCTCAGGCAATGACAACGCCAAGGGGGCCCCGCGGCCCGGGTCCGCGGACCGCACAGCATGCCAACGCGGAGCCGTCCGAGAGCTCCCCTTCCCCCCGTTCACCCCTGTTACCACGTAAGGAACCAACACCCATGACAACCACCCCAAGAGCAGGTGTGCCCGCGCACGCCCCCGACGGAGGAGGTGCCGACAATGCGCCGATGACACACGCGCAGATCATGCGCGCCCTGTCGGGACTGCTGCTCGGCCTGTTCTGCGCGATCCTCTCCTCGACCGTCGTCACCAACGCGCTGCCCCGGATCATCAGCGACCTCGGCGGCGGACAGAGCGCCTACACCTGGGTCGTCACCGCCTCCTTGCTGGCGGTGACCGCCTCGACCCCGTTGTGGGGCAAACTCGCCGACCAGTTCAGCAAGAAGATCCTGGTCCAGTCGTCCCTGGTCATCTACGTCGTCGGATCCCTGGTGGCCGGCCTCGCGCAGAACCCCGCCACGCTGATCGGCGCCCGCGTCATCCAGGGCCTGGGCGGCGGCGGTCTGTCCGCCCTCGCACAGGTCGTGCTGGCCGCGATGATCTCCCCGCGCGAGCGCGGCCGTTACTCCGGATACCTGGGCGCCACCTTCGCCGTCGCCACCGTCGGCGGCCCGCTGCTCGGCGGCGTGATCACCGACACCTCCTGGCTTGGCTGGCGCTGGTGCCTGTTCGTCGGCATCCCCTTCGCGATCGTCGCCCTGGTCGTGCTGCAGCGGACGCTGAACCTGCCGGTGCTCAAGCGCCAGGTCAAGGTCGACTGGACCGGTGCATTCTTCGTCAGCGCGGCGGTCTCCGTCCTGCTGGTCTGGGTCACCTTCGCCGATGACAAGTACGCATGGCTGTCCTGGCAGACGTACGTGCTGGTCGGCGCCTCGATTCTGCTGACGCTGATCTTCCTGTTCGTCGAGACGAAGGCCAGCGAGCCGATCATCCCGCTGCGGCTGTTCCGCAACCCCACCATCGCCCTCGCCTCCGTCGCCTCCCTGTTCGTCGGCATCGCGCTCTTCGCGGGCACGGTCTTCTTCAGTCAGTACTTCCAGTTGGCGCGCGGTGAGTCGCCGACCATGTCGGGCGTCATGACGATCCCGTTCATCGCGGGCCTGTTCATCTCCTCGACCGTCTCCGGACGGATCATCACCCGTACCGGAAAATGGAAGGGCTGGCTGCTCGTGGGCGGCGTCCTGCTGACGGCGGGCCTGGCCCTGCTCGGCATGCTCCGCTACGACACCTCGTACCTGTACATCGCCTTCTGCATGGCGCTGATGGGCCTCGGCGTCGGCATGACGCTGCAGAACCTCGTGCTGTGCACGCAGAACCAGGTACCCCCGAGCGACCTCGGTGCCGCGTCCTCCACGGTCACCTTCTTCCGCTCCCTCGGCGGCGCGGTGGGCGTCTCGGTGCTCGGTTCGCTCCTCACCACCCGGATCGGCCACTACGCCCGCGAGACCATCACCCAACTCACCCCGCAGGACCGGGCGACGGCCGCGCAGGCCTCGGGCGGCGGCCAACTGCCGGACCTGGCCGTGCTGCCGGCCCCCGTCCGCACCTGGCTGGAGAGCGCCTACGGCCACGGCATCGGCGACATCTTCATGTTCGTCGCCCCGATCGCCCTGCTTGCCCTCCTCGTCACCCTGTTCATCAAGGAAGTCCCGCTGCGCGCGTCCAGCGGTCTGGCCCAGGCCGCGGAGGAAGTACAGGGCGCCGATGCCCCCGTCGGCATCGTGATCCACGGCCGCATCCGGGTCGCCGCGAGCGATACGGTTCCGCAGGCCGCGGTCACGCTGAGCACCGTGGACGGCCGCGAGCTGGGCCGGTCGGCCACCCGGTCCGAGGGCGCGTACACGCTGGACGTCCCCGGCATCGGACAGTACGTCCTGGTCGCCTCCGCCGACGGCTACCAGCCGCAGACGTCCACGATCTTGGTGGCCGAGGAGCCGGTCGTGCACGACATACTGCTGACCGCGCCGACGGGCTGACCGCCCCTCCGGGCGCGGGAAAACGACGTCCGGAAAGGCGTCACCGGGCACCCCTCCCACAGGGGTGCCCGCCACGTCCGGGTCCGTGGGCGCGTGTGGAGCTGCCTCTGCGTGAGTGATACACAAACCGTAGGGCTCCCCCTATGGTCCACCCGCCGGGCCGTTGGGCATGCTGAGAGCATGTGCATCAACATCGTCGTCGTCGACGACGACCCCGGGTTCCGCCGCATCGCCACGATGCTGTTGACGGCACGGGGCCTGTGCGTCGTGGCGGAATCCCGGGACGGCGCCTCGGCCCTGGCCGCGGTGCGGGCACACCGCCCCGACGGGCTGTTGCTCGATCTCCACCTGCCGGACACGGACGGACTGGCCGTGGCCCGTCAGGTCACCGAGGAGGACAACCCGCCGCGGATCGTGCTGACTTCCACCGACAAGTCGTTCTGGTCGCACGAGGAACTGGCGAGAGCGGGGATCGAGTCCTTCGTCGCCAAGGACAAACTGTTCGACGCGGACCTGCGGGGTCTGTTCAGTCCCGCCACGTCCTGACGACGGCCCGCCGGCTGCGGGCCGTCCCCGTCCGCACGCGGCGGCGGGCTACTGCCCGAGGTAGCGCAGCACAGCCAGCACCCGCCGGTGCTGTCCCGTGGTCGTCTGGCTGAGCCCCAACTTCAGGAAGATGCCGGTCACATGCCGCTCCACGGCGGCGACGCTCACGAACAGCTTCTCGGAGATGCCCTTGTTGGAGTGGCCCTCGGCCATCAGCGCCAGGACCTCCCGCTCCTTGGGCGTCAGCGCCGCCAGCGGGTCCTCCGGACGCTTGCGGCCCAGCAGGGCCGCTATCACGTCCGGGTCGAGAGCCGAGTCACGGGCCACGACCCGCTCGACGGCGTCGATGAGGACCTGCGGGCTGGCCACCTTTTCCTTCAGGAGATAGCCGACACCGCTCGGATCGTCCCCGACCAGGTCGAGCGCGTAGGACGCGTCGAGGTACTGGGAGAGGACGATGACGGCCGTCTCCGGTCGCGCCGCACGGATCTTCTGCCCGGCGCGCAGCCCGTCGTCCGCCAGGTCGGGGGGCATCCGGATATCGGTGATCACCACGTCGGGCCGGTGTTCCTCGGCGGCGTGGACCAGGTCCACCGCGTCGGCGACCGCCGCGACCACGTCGATGCCGGCCTTGCGCAGGATGGTCGCGATTCCTTCGCGCACGATCGGCTGGTCCTCGCCGAGCACCGCCCGCAGTGGTTGGCTCATGGCGGCATCCTAACGTGAGGGCGCCTTACATACATATGACAGGACGTGTGATCCGGCGCGATCCCGGCATGTGCCCGGCGCCGGCGTCCGGCGGGGCGATCGTCGCACGTCGCACGGCTCTTGCCAACCACGGAGTGGGGTGGACCCTACAGCCGCCCGGGGGAGTCCCCAGGAAGGGCGAGGGAGCACACGACAGACCTGGATGCGCTCGGCTCACAGACTGGGCGCCTGGATCCGGGGAATTCCTCCCCGCCCACCGCGACCTCACACATGTGCTGACGAACGGGAACAGAGCATGGCTCAGCTGGACATCCCGCAGGACGAGATCTTCTACCCCGCGCGCCACTCCGGCGTCCGCAGTGTCGCCGGCCCGGGCGGTGCCTTCACCCGCATGACGATGCTGGCCGGCTCACTGGTGTCGGCCTTTGTCGGATGCGTGCTGATCGTCATGCCCGTGCAGACGGTGGCCGTGGCCGGAATGCTCTTCGGGGTGCACATGGCCGTGCAGGGGGTGCTCCAGCTGCTGGCGGTGCAGGACTCGAGGGCGTCGGCGACGGTCCGCCGCCTGCTGTCCGCCGGAGGCCTTGCAGCGCTGCTGCTGGGCGTTGCCCTGTTCCACGGCTGGACGGACTCGATGTTCATGCTCGGCGTGTGGACCGGCTGCGGCTGGCTGCTGCGGGGCCTCACCATGGCCGTCTCCGTCACGTCGTCCTCGGTGAGTCATGTCTTCGTCTACGACGACCTGTTGAACGCGGTGATCGTCTCGGCCGGTCTGTTCATGACGGCCTTTCCGTTCACGTCCCTGGAGCAGCTGGCCGATGTCGGCGGCTCCGTACTCGCGGCCACCGCGGTGGTGGAGGCGTTCGCCGCCGCACGCCGCCACCCCGGCACGCTCCGGGCCATCGACTGACCCGGACCGACCCCGTTCCGAGACCGGCCGGCCGGCCGGACCCCCTAGGAGGCCATCATGAAGAAGTGCCAACTCTCCCTGCAGATAACGCACTGGGTGTTCGCGGACCTCGCTCTGACGCGGACCTGCGAGGTGTCGTACGACAGCTCCGATCCGCTCGCCGTCACGATGGTCTTCGACACCGGTGGTGAGCGGCCGGTGCGCTGGGTCCTCTCCCGCGACCTGCTGGCCGAGGGACTGACTGACAGCGTGGGCGAGGGCGACGTGCGGCTCTGGCCGGTCCACGACCGCGAGGGCGGCCTCACCTCGTTCTGCGTCCAGCTGGGGAGCGTCCACACCGCGCTGATCGAGTTCGACGCTGAGCCGGTCGCGAACTGGCTGGCCAGAACCTACGAGACGGTTCCGCGCGGGACCGAACTGAACGGCGTGGACTGGGACGCACTGGTCCAGCCGGTCGAGTGAAGACCGAAGACCGAAGACCGTAAGAGGAAGGAACACCATGCGAAAAGACCTGCGCCCCCTGCTGAGCGACTGGCAATGGCAGCAGCGCGCCGCCTGCCGCGGAATGAACAGCGCCACCTTCTTTTCCCCGCCCGGGGAGCGCGGCCGGGCTCGCCGCGAGCGGGAGGAGGGCGCCCGGCGCATCTGCGGAAGCTGCCAAGTCGCCGATGTCTGCGCGGACATGGCCCTGGCCCACGGGGAGACTCACGGTGTGTGGGGCGGGCTGTCGACCGACGAACGCCGCACCGGGGCACGGCCACGGCCCGGGTCGACGGAGAGCAGGGCGTGACGGCGAACGTCCGCCGCGCGACGCTCTCTGGGAGGCAGACGTCATCGCCCCGCCCGCCGTTCCCCGCGCGAAGGGCCGTTTCAAGTCAAATGACGGATGCGCGCCACAGACCGGCTGTGAGAGTCGTGTCAGTGGGGTCGGCGCCGGGTCTCCGACGCCGCACCGGGCAGGCTGCCAAGCCTGGGGGGAAGGAAAAGGGCACGATGACGTCGATGGCCGATGAGTGGAGAAGCGTCTTTGACGTCGTACGACAGCCCGTCTGGAGCGTGGGCGCCGAGTACACGGTGCGCTACGCGAACCCGGCGGCGGCCGAGACGGTGCGATGTGGCCGCGTCTGCGACCTGCTGGGCCGCGACGGCCGTCCGGGCTCCACGTCAGGAAAGACAGAACCGGCCGGGCCGTCCGCCTCAACGCGGGGCGAGGGAACGCTCACACGTGTCGACGGCACACTCGTGCCCGTCGAGTGGACCGTGGTGCCGCTGCCCCGCCCGGGCGACGACACGGCCCTGTATGTCTTCCGGCCCCTCACCGCACGGGCCCCCGCGAACCGGCGGAGCGGGAACGGCGGACCGCCGTTCCGTCTCCTCGCCGATCGCCAGGCGGAACGACAGCGCCAATACGCCAGGCCCCTCCAGCACAACGTCCAGGAACGCATGGTGCGCGCCCTGCTCGGGCTGAGCATGGCGCGCCAGGAGCTGAGCACCATCCCCTCGCAGGCGGTCGACCTGCTCCACGAAGCGGCCCGCGACACAGAGGAGGCTCTGGCCGGAGTCCTGGAGGTGACCGACGCCCTGAACCCCGGTGCCCTGCGCGCCGGTCGGCTGTCCGCTGCCTTCACCGTCCTCGCCCGGCGCTGCCCGGTGCCGATGACCGTCTCGAGAACGCCGGCCGAGCGGCTGCCCGAACTGACCGAGACACATACGTATCTTCTGGTCGCCGAGGCCGTCGAGCGAGCCGTGGAACACGGCCGCGCCGGCCGCGCCGGCCGCGTCCAGGTGACCGCGGACCTCGGTACGCACCTCGTGGTCACGGTCGAGGACGACGGAGCGCCGCCTGCCGGGCCGCGGGACCTGGCCGCGCTCGCCGCCCTCACCGAGCGTGCCACCGCCGTCGACGGCATGCTCCACGTGCGACACACGCCCGGCGCCGGCACCACGGTCAGGCTCGCCGTACCGCTCTGACCTGGCCGTCACCGGCCAACTCCGCCGGTTCGGCCGGGATCTCGATCAGGATGGCGGTGCCGTCGCCGGGCGGTGAGTCGATGGCCAATTTGCCGTCGAAGGCCGCCACCCGGTCCGCGAGTCCGGTTATCCCGCTGCCCGCCGTGGCGTTGCCCACGCCCCCGACACCGTCGTCGGCGACCTTGATCCGCAGCATGTCCCCGAATTCGAGGGAGACGTCGATGCGGGACGCCCGGGCGTGCTTGACCGCGTTCGTCACGGCCTCGGCCACGACGAAGTACGCGTTCGACTCGACAGTGGAGGAGATCCGCCGCTCGTCCCTGCTCTCGACGACCACGGGCACGGGACAGCGGGCCGCAAGGTCCTTCACCGCCGCCACCAGGCCCTTCACTGTCAGCACGAGCGGATAGATCCCCGATGCCAGCTCCCGCAGCTCGTTGATCGCCGTCTGCGCGTTGTCCGCGGACTGGTCCAGCAGATCGATCGCGGCGGTCTCGGTGTCGGGTATCAGCTCCCGCGCGAGACGGAGCCCGATCATCAGGCTCACCAGCCGCTGCTGCGCCCCGTCGTGCAGGTCCCGCGCCGTACGCCGGTGCACCGCCTCGGTGCTCTCCATGATGCGCCGACGCGTGTCCTGCAGTGACGCGGCCATGGTGTTGAAGGAGGTGCCGAGCGCCCCGATCTCCGCGACCCTGCTCGGTGCGACCCGCACACTCAGGTCACCGCCCGCGAGTTCCTGCGCCGCGGCCGCCGCACCGCGCACCGGCCGTACCACCGCGCGGTGCTGGAGCACCGTGAAGACGGCCACGAGCGCGGTCGACGCCGCGAGCCCCAACGCCGCTGCGAGCACCGCCTGATGGCTGTTGGTCCCGGCGGCGTCCGTACGCTCCGCGAGCTGTGCGCGCTCATCCACCATGTACGCGTGGAACTCGGCCCGCAGGGCGTCGACACGATCCTTGCCCTCGGTGGCCGCCGCCAGGCCGGACGCGGCGGGATCGCCGCGCCGGACCATCGCGACCAGAGGGACCGAGTAGTCGGTGAGGAACGACTCGACGCCCCGTGCGATCGTTTCGGCGGCACGTCGCTGTTCCACGGAGGTGGCGCTGTCGGTGAACCGCCGCGACTCCGCGGCGAGAGCCCCCCGCGCCTCCTGCCACGGTTCGAGGAACTCCTCCCGCTCGGTGATGACGTAGCCACGCTGACCGGTCTCCAGGTCGAGGAGCAGCTGCTGCATGCTGCCCGCTTCGACCAGAGCCGTCCGGGATGCCCGCCTGGCCGATATGGAACTGTTCGCGTCGGAGATCGCCCACAGCAGGACGGCGAAGGCGACACCTATGAGCAGGGCGAGCAGGCCGCTCGCCGCGATCGTGAGGCTCGTCAGCCCCAGCCGCCGACCTCTGTACTCCTGTCGTGCCCGCATGCTCCGCCTGCCGATGGAAAGGAATGAGACAGATAAGAGTGTGCAATGTGTTTACGGCGAGCAGAAGAGGCACCGGAAAGAAAGTGTGGTCGGGTGCCAACGAGCCTACCCCTCCGGCAGGTTGATGGGCGGGCACATTTCTGCGATGGACACACCCCGCGAATGTCTCGATCGTCACTTCCGCGCCCTCGTTGGCTGTGCGCAAGTGTGTGGGTGCACACACGACAAGACACATGGACAGGGAGTGCGACATGAGCAGACCGTGGAAGCGCTGTCTTGCGGGGCTGGCCGCCGTGACGGCGGGCGCGGCCGTGTTCGCGGGCGTCGGTCCGGCCCAGCCTGCTTCGGCCGTCGAGATCGGAGAGATCGCCTTCTACGCGAACCATGACTTCACCGGCACGGAGGTGCGTGTCGACTCCGCGGACCACGAGTGCCACACGCTGCCGCAGGCCATGTACTCGGTGCAGAACTTCTCGCTCACCAACTACATAGACGTCTACTACAAGGCGGACTGCACCGCGGGCGTGCCCGACTCCCCCTACACCGACGCCGTCCTGCGCTTTGGCGGCCTGAGCCAGGGCGGCACCGAGATCCCGTCCGGGTTCCGCAGCTACCGGGTGCTCGGCACAACTCCGTAGCCACGCACGGCCGTTCCCGGTCTCCGCCCCGGTGTAGGGCGGACCCTACGTGTTCACGAGGGACACCCCACGAAGAGCGAGGGAGGACACGACAGACCTCGGGGCCGCCGGATTCGACACTGGGTTTCTCCTTCTCGTCCTCGCGTCCTTCCCCGCCCTGGAAACGGCCGACGGACCCGTACCGCGCGCAGAGCGAGTACACGAGCAGAGCAACCCACCGTGTCGAGGCCGAACCGGCCGATCCCTGAGGAGACGATCATGAAGAAGTGCCAGCTCACCCTGCCGGTCACGCGTTGGGTGCGGTCGGACTACGGTCTCATGGTGCCCTGTGAGTTCACGTACGACCCGGGCGACCCGCTCGTCGTCACTGTGGCGTTCAAGGTCGACGACGCGTGGTCGGTGTGCTGGGCCATCGCGCGGGACCTGCTCGCCGAAGGACTGGCCACCCGTACCGGGGAGGGCGACGTGGTGCTCTGGCCGTTGTACGACCTGGACAGTGGGCCCGCTTCTGTCTGCCTGCGGATCTCGAACACCGACACCGCGTTGTTCGAGATCCCGGCCGGGCCGATCGGAGCATGGCTGGAGGAGACCTACGCCCTGGTTGCGCCGGGGACGGAGTTGGACGGCGTGAACTGGGACGAGCTGCTGCAGCCGGTGGAGTGACGCGTAGCCCCTCGCGGAGCGGCCGGTGTCACGGAGCGCGCCAGATGTTGTCGAACGCGGCGTTTTCGACCGACCGTTGCTGTCGTACGGCCTCCAGTTCCGTTACCGCGTTCCCGACAGCGGACAGGACCACTGCGGTCACGTCGTCGGCGGGGTCCTCGATGGTGCTGTCCGGCCCGCTCCGGATCCCGGCGACCGCGGCAAGCGCCGTCGCCACGTGCGCGTCCGACGTCTGCCGTCGATCCCGCGCACGGCCGGCGCGCTCGGTCTGCTGCAGGTCGTCGGCGTAGGCCGCGAAGAGTCCCAGGCCCCGTCGCCACAACCACTCCTCGACCGGCTCGAACGGCTCCTGCCGCAGGAGCAGGGCGGCGGCCTCGTCCAGCAGGCGGTCGTCGGTCGCGGGCCGCTCACCCGGCACGATCCGGTCGTCGTCCACCGTGAGGGCCTGTGCCGCGACGAGGTCGAGCAGCTCGGCGCCGGCGAGCGCGAGGGACAGGTCGCCCTGTCCGACCAGGCGGTCCGGCGCGGACAGGGCGATGATCGCGAGGTCTCGTGCGGTGTTCATATGTGGCTCCCTGCCGGTCGGCCTTGTGTGTATCGGGTGGGGGTTTTCCGGTCGAAGAGTACGGAACGCACGCCACATCGCGCACCTCGTTCTTGACATGTGTGCGCGAAAAGAGCAGTGTCATCACCGGCTAGTACGGTGATGGAGGGCGAGGTGTGCGTCACGCCTTCGCCGCCGAGCGGACGAGAGGGACGACGTGATCAGCAGACGCAGGATGGCACAGACGGTGGCGATGGCGGCGGGCGCGGCTGGTGTCGCAGGGGCGGGCCAGGCATCGGCGCTCGCCCGGGGCGCGACCTCCGGGGCCTCGGCGGAGGGGGAGGCCCAGGGGACGTACGAAGGGCTCGGGCCGGTGCGTCATGTGCGTACCGACGTCCTGGACATCGCCTACCATGCCGTCGGGCCGGCCCGGGGCGTGCCGGTGATCCTGCTGCACGGCTGGCCCTTCAGCCCGGCCGGCAGCTACGCCGAGGTGGCACCCGAGCTCGCCGCCCGCGGATTCCGCTGCTACATCCCCTACTTGCGCGGCCACGGCGAGACCTTCTTCCGCCGCAGCGGCACCTTCCGCTCCGGTCAACAAGCCGCACTGGGAGCGGACTTGATCGACTTCATGAACGCGCTCGGCATCAGGCGGGCCCTGTACGCCGGGTACGACTGGGGCGGGCGCGCCGCCAACGTCGCCGCTGCGCTGTGGCCCCACCGCTGCACGGGCCTGGTCTCGGTGAACGGCTACCTCATCCAGAACATCGCGCGCGCCGACGAGCCGCTGGCCCCCTCCGTGGAGTCGGGACTCTGGTACTTCTTCTACTTCCTCACCGAGCGCGGGGCGAAGGGCCTGGACCGCAACAGGGACGACCTGGCCCGCGTCGTCTGGCACCGCAACTCGCCCGAATGGAAATTCACTGAGGCGGAGTTCGCGCAGGCCGCGCAGCTGTGGACCAACCCCGACTACGTTCAGGTCGTGCTGCACAGCTATCGCCACCGGATGGGCGCCGTCCCCGGCGCGCCCCGCTACGCGGGGCTGGAGCGGCGGCTCCTCGACCAGCCGACGATCATCGTGCCCACCGTCACGCTGGACGGAGACGCCGACGGCGTGACGCCGTGGACCGACGGCAGCTCCTACGCGCCGCACTACCCCGGGCCCTGGGTGCACCACGTCGTCCCCGGCGCGGGCCACAACCTTCCCCAAGAGCGCCCGCAGGCGTTCATTTCCGCGGTCGTGGAGGCCCACGGCATGAGCTGATCCGCGACCGGTCGAGGACCGGCGCCGCACCGGGCCGTCGTGGGGTACGTCGCCGCGCCGGCCCTCGGCCGTGCCGTCACGGGCAGCGGCCGGTTCGGTTCTTCGGCGTCAGTCCTTCAGCGCGTAGAAGCGCATCGGAGAATTCGGTTCGAAGCCGATCCGCGGGTACACCGGCGCCCCGGCCGCGGCCGCGTGCAGGGTCGCCCGGGTCAGTCCGGTGGCACGCGCCCCCTCATACAGCGCCTTGCGGGTGATCGCCTCGCCGTAACCGCGGTGTTCCCAAGCCGGGTCCGTGGCGACGAGCACGACGAACAGCGCCCCTCGGCCTCGACCGTGCCGGCGCAGGTCACCGGCACACCGTCCCGCATCCCCAGGTAGGCGTGCACCTGGTCGCGGAGGCAATGAGGGCCCTCAAACGGCGCCTCTCGAACGTGGTCTACCGCACCCTCAAACGCGATCGCCACAAGGCTCTCGCTACGGCCGCTTGACACACAGAGGCACTCATCAACGTCTCTAACGGCGCCTCTCGGACCCGGTGGCACCACCCCCCAGGTCATCCCTTCGACAGGGGGGAACAGCCATGCCGGGCCCGGAGGCCAGCGGTCCCCTTGCAGGACCGCGAAGAAGATAACGGGGGCAGGTCCGCGTCCGCGTACCGGGAAGAGAACGCTCACGCGTGGCCGGTGGGATCGACGACGAGGTAGCCGTCGATACGGTTCACCAGGTCCGACTGGGGGTCGGACGGGGCGGCGCGGCCGAGGTGGCCGGCGCGGACCTCGCCGATCCACTGGTCGTGCTGGTCCTTGTGGTCGATCAGCGCGGTCAGGAGATGCGTCGCGACAATCGTCATCTGAGCGGGTGCGCCGACCCGGCCGTCGGCGGTGTCCCCCAGGCGGGCATGGACGCGGTCGGCCAGGCCCAGGACCCACCCAGAAGGGCGACGCTGCTCGCACCATCCCCTGACGAGACGGCACTCTCGACGATCCCGTCGGCGGGTCGACAAGGAACATATGTGTCTCGTCGACCCGCGACCCGGCCGGTGCGTGCGCGAGACATGTTTCCGATTACAATCGACCGGGACGGCGGCGAGAGACGTCCGCAGTCACACCTGAGCGGCCGTGTCGGTCACAGGACCGAGGTGGAGGCTCATCTCGCACATGTGCCGAACCGTGTTCACCAAAGCCTCGTCGACCTGCCGGATGTGAGTCAGCGGCGAGAAACCTGACCGCTCTACGAGCGGCTACTATCGAAGTATCGAGGGGTACTCGTGCAGATCCATCAGGTGGAGCCGGTGGCTGGCTGGATACCGGTGGCGCAGGCGGACAGGACGCTCGCCCTCTCCTGGAACTCGGGCGTGAGCGCCCTGGTCCTGGCGCTGGTCGAACTCCTGCTGCTGGTCTGGCTGTTGCTCCGCTGGCTGGTGCGCAGGCAGGGCGGCAGGCGACGGGCCTGGCGCGGGCTGGCCCGCCAGGTACGCCTGACCCGGCAGGCGTTCTCCCAGCCGGTGCGGGAGTTCCTGGGCTTCCGCGCGGCCATCCGCCAACTGACCCGCATGCTGGCCTCGGAGGGCGTCGCGGCCCTCGCCCACCGCACGCTTGACGGCGCCGACCGTGCCGTCCGCCCGGCCGCGGACCGGGCCTTCGGCTTCGCCGTGACGGTCCGACCCGCCACCCGGCGTGACGACGGCCGGGTCGCCGTCCGTCTCGCGGGCCGGGACGTGCCGCGGCCCGGTAAGCCGTGGGGGACCGACGGCGACCCCCTCGTCTGGCATACCTCCGCTGTGGACGCCGAGCACGTCGCGGCACCGGACGAGGACGGCGCCGAGCAACCGCCCCTCACCCCCAGGGTGCTGGTACCGCTGGGCCTGAGCAACGACGGCGTTGCCTTCCTCGACCTGCTGAGCGGCCCCCGCATCCTGAGCACCTACGGCGAACGCCGGGCCACGCGCGACTTCGTCCAGGCGGTGGCGGCCTATCTCGACCTGCCGGGGGGGACCGCCGAGGTGCTGGTCACCCATGGTGTGCACCCGCGCTTCGACGGCCCGGACCTGGACACCGTGCTGGACGCCCTGGAGGGCGCGGCTGCGGAGCGCACCCGGCCGGTGGTCGTGGTGTGCGCGAACCCCGACGACGGACAGTCGGCACGGCTGTCCGACCTGGCCCGGGCAGGAGCGCTGTGTGCCGTTGTCGCTGGCCCGGTGTCCGCGCACCGCTGGGAGATCCGGGTCAACTCGCGCGGCCGGGCCGAGACTCCCGGTCTGGGCATCGAGACCGACGCCGCACCACTGGGCCCCGCCGCCGCCCGCACGGCCCGCAGCCGCCGTGTACGCCGTGACCGCCACAGGACGGAGCCCGTGCGCTCGGCCGGACCGCCACCGCCCGCCGGCCCGAACCCGCGCCGCGCCGTGCCGGTCCTCGCCGCACCCGACACCCGGCCCCGTCCCGCACCGGCCGCTGCCCCCAAGCCCCTTGCACCCGCCGCCCGTCCCGCCCCGGGAACCGGGGCGCCCGCTCGCGGCGCGGCCGTGGCGATACCCGAACCGATCCCGGAACCCCTGGCTCCGGCCGTCCTCGACCTGTTCGCCGAACCGGAGATCACCGGCGTCTCGGCAGCCGGAACGCCTGACGCCGAGTCCTTCGAGAATCCCCGAGAGACCCTCCGAGCCGAAAGGCGGAACGAGCCGTGAAGCTCCTCGTCACCACCGTCGACGTGCAGCGGGAGCAGCGCGACGTCCTCGTCAACGCAGCCGCCGCCACCCCCGTGCGCAGGCTGGCCCCGCAACTGCTGGCCGCCCACCGGGGCACCGCCCCCACGGAGCCGGACCCGGCCCACGAGACCGAGGTCATCCCCGTCTACCTCGGCGACCGGATGCTCGACCCCGACACTGTCCTGTCCTCCTCCGGCATCCGGGACGGCAGTACCCTCGGCCTCGGCGGGCCCGTCACCGGCACCGCGTCGGTCTACGGACTCGCCCGCGAGGAAATGCCCACACCGAAGTCACCCGGCTCCGACCCCGTGGTCGAGATCCAGGTGATCGGCGGCCCCGAGGCCGGCCAGGTGCACCGCCTCCCCATCGGCACCCACCTGATCGGGCCCCGGGAGGGCAGCTCCGTACGGCTCGTGGGCAAGGGCGTTCCGGAGGACGGTCTGCGCCTGACCGTGCGCCCGGACAGCACGGTCCTCGCGGTGCTGCCCGAGGACGACGGACAGGTCCGGCTGTCCCTCCCCGAGGCGCCGCCGCCCCGGCCGCGTGCCGACGTGGCCGCACTGCCGCCGGAACCCGACCCCGACCCCGGCTCTGAGGAGCAGGAACCCGACGAACCACCCCGTGGCTGGACGCCGTGGGAGCTGGACGGCGAACTCGTCGTCGGTGAGCACCTGTTGCGTGCCGTACGTCCCACCCCGGCCGACGCCGCGGTCGTGGCGTCGCCGAAGGCTGGCCTGGACTTCAACCGGCCGCCCCGGCTGCTACCCCCGCTCCAACCGGAGACCTTCCGGCTGCCCGGCCCGCCCGGACCACCCAAGCGCCGCCCCCTGCCCTTCCTGGTGATCATCGCGCCGATGTTCATGGGCGTGGCCATGGTGTGGCTCTTCCACTCCTTCCTCTACCTGGCGTTCATGGTGCTCAGCCCGGTCATGGGCGTCGGCAACTGGATCAGCGGACGGCGCGGCGGCCGCAAGGAGTACCTGGAGAGCGTTGCCAACTACCGGCTGCGCCGCGCCTCCCTCGAGGCCGACGTCCGGGACAAGGTCGACCACGAGCGGCGCGTGCGCATCGCCTCCGCACCGGACCCGGCGGTCGTCGGACTGATGGCCGTCGGCCCCGGCGCCCGGCTGTGGGAACGCCGCCCGTCCGACCCCGACAACCTCGTCCTGCGGATCGGCACCGCCCAGCAGCAGTCGCTGCTCCAGATCGACGACGGCGCCCGCGAGGACAACTACCGCAACGTCAGCTGGCAGATCCCCGACATGCCCATCGGCGTGGACCTCGCCGGCAGCCGGGTCGTGGGCGTTGCCGGGCCCGAGGAACCGGCCCGCGCGCTCGCCCGCTGGGCCGTGGCCCAGGCCGCCGTGCTGCACAGCCCCCGCGACCTGAAGATCTGCGTCCTCACCGACAGCTTGACCGCCGACGCCTGGGAATGGGCCCGCTGGCTGCCGCACGCCCGGTCCGGGCTTTCCGCCTCCCAGGACAACGCCCCGGTCATCCTGCTCGGCAACGACCCCGAGACCGTGGCCAACCGCGTCACCGAACTGATCAACGTCATCCGCACCCGCAACCAGGCGCAGCAGGCCACCCTGCGCGGAGCGCTGCTCAGCGAGCCCGCCGTCCTGGTCGTCCTGGACGGAGCGCGCGAACTGCGCGACGTCCCCGGCATGGTCCAGGTCCTCAAGGAGGGCCCGCTGCGCGGCATCCACCTGCTGTGCCTGGACCGCGAGGAGCGGATGCTCCCCGAGGAGGCCAGCGCGGTCGTGTCCATCGCCAAGGACACCCTGACGCTGCGCCGCACCGGACTGCCCGACGTCACCGGCATCCGCCCGGACTACGTCACCTCCGAGTGGGCCGAACGCCTGGCCCGCGGCATCGCCCCGGGGCAGGACGTCACCCCGGACGCCGGCGGCGGGCTGCCCGACAGCGTCTCGCTCCTCGACCTCCTGAACCTGGAGCCCCCCACCGCCGATGAGCTGGGCCGGCGCTGGAACCGCCGTCCAGCCTCCACCTCAGCGCTCGTCGGCCAGGGCTTCGACCGTCCGGTCGCCTTCGACCTGGTCAAGGACGGCCCGCACGCGCTGATCGCCGGCACCACCGGCTCCGGCAAGTCCGAGCTGCTGCAGACCTTCGTCGCCTCGCTGGCCGCGGTCAACCGCCCCGACGAGCTGACCTTCGTGCTGGTCGACTACAAGGGTGGAAGCGCCTTCAAGGACTGCGTACGGCTGCCGCACACCCTCGGCATGGTCACCGACCTCGACAGCCACCTCGTCCAGCGCGCGCTGACCTCCCTGACTGCGGAACTGATGCGACGCGAGCACATGCTGGCCGCGGCGGGAGCCAAGGACCACCCCGAGTACCGGGCCCTGCGCCGCCGCGACCCGGGCCTGCCGCCGATGCCGCGACTGCTGCTGGTCATCGACGAGTTCGCCACCCTCGCCCGGGAGATCCCCGACTTCATCCCCGGCCTGGTCGGCATCGCCCAGCGCGGCCGCTCCCTCGGCCTGCACATGGTGCTGGCCACCCAGCGGCCCGCCGGAGTGGTCACCAGCGACATCCGGGCCAACACCAACCTGCGGATCTCGCTGCGCGTCACCGACGCCAACGAGAGCAGCGACGTACTGGACGTACCGGACGCGGCGAGCATCTCCGCGGCCACCCCGGGGCGCGCCCTGGTGCGCCTCGGGCACCGCTCGGCGATGAGCTTCCAGACCGCCTACGTGGGCGCCCCGCGCCCGCAGAACGAGACCCCCGCCGCGAGCACACCGGATGACGGGGGGGAGGACGAGCCGAGAGAGTCGAAGCCCGAATTCTCCGGCGAGGACACGGGACTGTGGATGTCCCCGCTGTCCTGGCAGGGCCTCGGCCGCCATGTGCAGGCACCCGAGGAGGCCGAGGACGAGTTCGCCTTCCTCGAGGAAGAGGAGGGGCCGACCGATCTGATGGCGCTCGTCGACGCGGTCCTGGAGGCGGCGCGGGCATCCGGCCATCAGCCGCAGCCCAGCCCCTGGTTGCCGCCGCTGACCGACAGTCTCACTCTGTCCGACCTGCCCGAGCCGGCGGCTCCCACCGGTGACGGACGGCTCGTCCCGGCCGCCTGGGCCCGCGAGGACCTGCCCCAACTCCAGGCGCAGCCACCGGTGTTCCTCGACCTGAACACCTTCTCGCACCTGTTCGTCCTGGGCATGCCGCGCTCGGGCCGGTCGCAGGCGCTGCGCACCATGGCCAGCGCGCTGGCCCGCGCCAACTCCTGCGCGGATCTCCAGTTCTACGCGATTGACGCGGGCGGCGGCGCGCTGTCGGCGCTCTCCGCGCTGCCGCACACCGGTGCCGTGGTGCCGCGGTCCGACCTGGAACGCATGGGCCGGCTCCTCAACCGGCTGACCGCCGAACTCGTGCGCCGCCAGGAGCTGATGACCGCGCACTCGGCCGGCAACGTCACCGAGATGCGAGCGGCGCTGCCCCCGAACCTGCGCCCGGCGCACCTCGTGCTGTTCATCGACGGCTGGGACACGCTGAACGCGCTGATCGGCGAGATCGAGGAAGGCCGCATGGTCAGCCAGGTCGGGATGCTGCTGAGGGAGGGTGCCGCGGTCGGCATCCACGTCGTCGCCACGTCCGAGCGCGCCCTGATGGCCGGGCGGATCGCGTCGCTGAACGACAACAAGCTGCTGCTGCGCATGAACGAAACCAGCGACTACACCATGAACGGCATCCCGCGCGAACAGATCCCCTCCGTGATCCCGGCCGGCCGCGCATTTCGCACCGATACCGGCAGCGAGCTGCAGATCGCCGTACTGCCGGGCGGTCTCAGCGGACCGGAACAGGCCGAGGCACTGCGGACGATCGGTACCGAGGCGGCCGCCCGGGACCTGGGCGTGCCCGCCGCGGCGCGGCCGTTCCGCGTCGAGACCCTGCCGATGACGATCAGCTTCAAGGAGGCGTACGAGCGCGTCGGCACGGCGCCGCGTGGCCCGCTGACCGCAATGCTGGGCCTCGGCGGCGACGACGTGGCCCCGGTGTGGGTGGACTTTGCCGGTGTCGCCTCGACCTACACGATCGTGGGCCCGCCCGGATCCGGCCGCAGCACTGCTCTGCTGGCCCTGGCGGCGTCCCTGCTGCGCTCCGGGGCCGGCGTCGTGGCCCTCACTCCACGTGAGTCGCCCCTGCGCGGACTGGAGGGCCACCCCAAGGCGGTCGTGCTGTCCTCGGCCGGCCCGAGCGAGCAGGACCTGCAGGCGGCACTGGAGAAGGTCGGCGGCGTCGCTGTCGTCATGGTGGACGACGCCGACCTGCTGTCCATGTCACCGGTGGACAACGTGCTGCGGGACATCGCCTCCTCCGGCCGCGACCGGTCCGTCGGCCTGGCCGTCGCAGGCCCGGGCGAGGCGCTGGTGTCGCCGCTCAGCACCTGGATCGGCCAGGTGCGGCGCTCGCGCAAGGGCCTGCTGCTGTCGCCGCAGACCATCAGCGAGGGGGACGTTCTGGGCCTGCGGCTGCCGCACAACGTGGTACGTGTGAACCGGGTTCCGGGGCGGGCTTTCACCGTCGACGACGCCGGGGCCCTGATGACCGTTCTGGTGCCGGAGACCGAGGGCGCCGACGCGCGCTGAGGTCCGGCGAGAACGCGCAAAAGGAAGGGGCGCCGCTCGACGCGGCGCCCCTTCCTTTTGCCCACTGGGCGGGGCTACTTGTTACCCCCGATCTGCGCGGCCATCGTCCGGTCCATGTCGTCGATCTGGGTCTTGATCGACGTGAACTGCTTGGCGAAGTCCTCGATCTTGGTGACGATCTGCGTCAGCTGGCTGGTGAACTGCTCGTAGGCGCCCTTCATGGCCGGACTGGTCTGTTGGAGCCACAGACCGTCCTCCAGGAGGTTCTGCACCGTCCCCTGCAACTGGAGCAGCTGCGGGTTGATGTTCGTCACGGCGTTCTGCAGCTGCGAGGCCACGGCTTCGATCTGGCCGTACTGGAGCTGAACGTTGTTGCTGGGCATGTGGGTTCCTCAAATCTTGTCGCCGACGAGCGCGGCTGTGGGCCTGTCAAAAGGTGCTGCCGACACCGGTGTTCGAGTTCTGGGTGCCGTCGGCGTCGTTCTTGTCGTTCTTGCCGTCCCCATCGGCATCGGTGGCCTCCGGGTTGTTGTTCGTCCACTTCGGGTCGTCATTGAGGCCGGTACCGGTGTAGCTCGACATGTCGACGGTCTTTCCGTCCTTGTCGGTGTTGGTCACGATCTTGCTGCCGTTGCCGTTGCTGTCGCCGTGCACCTCGATGACCGTCTTCGACCCGTCGTTGTGGGTGACCGTCGTCGTGTAGTTGTGCTCGTCCCAGTGGTCGGTGTGCTCGTGGTACGACAGGCCACCGCTCAAGTCGTCGATCGTGGTGTCGGTGGTCTTCACCTTTCCGTCGGAGTCGTAGGTCGTCTGCGTGGAGTTGTGGACCTTGTCGGTGCCGTCGCCGTCGTGGATGTACTCGTAGCCGTCGGGTTCGTAACCCGGAGGCTTCGGGGCGTTCGGGTCGTTGGGGTCGGCCAGCCTCTGCTGCTTCAGGAATTCGTTGCCGTGCTCGTCCCAGGCGTGAACGAGGATGGTCTCCCCCGTCAGCTTCTTCCAGTCGTCGTAGGCCTTCTTCTTCATGTCCCACGCGCTGTGGTACCAAGCCGCGGCCTGGATGCTTGCCTGGGCGGCGTAGCTCGCGTCCAGCTCGAACCACTTCTCGGACGCGCCCTTGTAGGTGCCGCTGAGGCTCTCCAGCAGCTTCCTGGCGTTCTCCCAGGGACCCAGCCACTGCCAGAGAAAGTGGTTGACCTGGCCGAACGCCCCGCCCAGTTCGGCCCTGTTGTAGAAGGACTCATGGCCCATCAGCCGGGAATCCGCGAGTTGGTCCTTGAGCCTTTCCGTGTCAGCGGCCAGCTGTCTCAGCAACTCGTAGTCGATCGCTACATCGAAGTCCGGCATGCCCTCTCCCTCCGGTCGCCTGATCGACACCTGGCCGCCAGCTAAAACATGTGTTGACGGCATATGTGTCCCGCCCCCTGCGAAGGGCGGCTGTTCCCACATTACGATGGAGCGATACGTGTGAACCAATCACCCCCGCACATCTTGCGTCACGGGTGGTTCGACTGTACGGAGAGTGCGCATGTCACGGCCGGAGGACTGGAGCGCGCTGGGGATGCACGGCGACCCCACACCTGGAGATCCGAGCATCCTGAGCAGCTTCCAGTCGGCTCTGCACGACACCGAGGAGTTGGGCAACGAGATCACCAGTGGGCTGAACCGCGTTCTCGACAAGTCGGGCTCGGGCAGCGGGTTCGTCGGCAAGGCCGCGGAGGCGCTGCGCGAGAAGATCGACGGGCACCTCAAGCAGTTCATCGACGCCATCGGCCAGTCCTTTGGTCACGCGGCGGACGCTACCTCTGCCTACAGCAACGCGGTCCAGGACGCTCAGGCGAGGGCGGACAAGGCGCTGCACGACGCTCAGGGACTGTCGAAGGACGACCTGCAGTTGGCCAGCCTCAAGAGTCAGGCACACGCTGCCCAGGACGACTACAACGACGCCGTCAGGACGTACAGGAACAGGCTCAGCGAAGCCGAGCACATGATCCGCCAGCCGATCAGCGGCTGGCAGCTGTTCCTCCAGGCCATCGGCATCCTGGAGATCATCCTGGCCATCGTGGGCGCGATCTTCGGCGGCTGGATCGGCCTGCTCGCCTTCGGTCTCGGCCTGGTCGTCTTCATCGGCACACTCGTCGAGTTCGCCGAGGGCAAGGCGAGCATCCTGGACATCGTGCTTGCCTTCGTCGGCATCCTCTTCCCCTCCACCAAGGGCCTCAACGTCGGCGCGCTGGCCAAGGGCGTGTTCAACGCGCTGAAGAACCTGCCCAAGTCGCTCTCCGCAGGTGTGAGCAAGCTGGGCGGCACGCTGGGTCACCTCCTCACCAGCGGCATCACCATCAAGAGCATCTACAACGGGGTGACGGCCCTGCCCGGTCTCGTCCTGCGCGGACTGAGCGGGATGGCCAACCTGGCCATGAAGGGCGTCAAGATCACCGCCGCCGGTCTGAAGCTGCTCGCCAACACCTTCCGTACCGACTTCCAGGTCGCCACCGCCGGCATCAGCACCACCGTCGGCAAGATTGCCCTCTACCCCGTCAGCTTCGGCGGGCGCTTCCTGCTGGGCGCCGTGCTGCCGGTGGACTTCTTCGAACTCGGCGTCAGCTTTACGGGCGCCTTCAAGATGGGCCTGGGCACCCGCCTGTTGACCCCGACCGCCCACCTGTCGCAGTCGGCCCTCGGCGGAGGTCTGCACGTCGGCGCGCTGAGCGCCGGACACGGTGGTCTCAACGGGCTGCCGACCGGAGCCTCCTTCGACGGCCTCGGCCACGGCGGCCCGCAGGGCTTCGACGCCGGTGGGCTGCACGGCCTCAACACCCGGACCAATTTCCAGCCGGGAGGCCTGCACGCCATCAACCTCGGCACCGACATCGGCGGCGTGAACAGCAGCCTCACGTCCCTGCATTCGCTGAACGGGGGCACCGACACAGGCTCCGTCAGCAACCTGATGGCGAACGCCGGCGGCCTGGACGCCGTTGATCACCTGGCCGCCTTCGACCACTCCACCGGCTTCCAGCGCACCGCCGCGGGACTGCTGGAGCCGCTCCCCACCGACCTGGGCGGCATCAACCTCGCCGGTACGCACAGCTTCTCGGACCTCGGATCCGGCCTGCACGCCCTGCGGGGCGACCTCACGCCGTCCGGCTCCGGTCTGTCCGCGTCGCTCAGTGACGCTATGTCCTCAGTGCGTGTCGCCACCGGCCACGTCGAGGACTTCCACGCACTCGGCATCCCCGAGCTGCGCAGCATCGTGGACGGCGACATTTCCAACATCCGGATGACGCAGGAGGGCATCAGCCTGCAGATCGGCGCCCAAGAGGGCACGCCGACCACGCTGCACATGGACTACCGCGGCTCGGGCCTCACCACCGGCGAGGGCAAGCAGGTCGTCGTCGCCCCCGAGGTGCACGAGGCGCTCGGCACGTCCGACATCGCGGCCGTGAGCGGAACCGTTCACGGCCTCCAGACGCCTCCCCCCGCGGCGGCCGGCCATGTGACGACGGACGTCAAGGTCGGTTCGGCGGGTGCGGCGTCCCCGACCGCGGACGTCAAAGCGGGCTCCGTGGGCTCCACGCCCGTGACCACGGACGTCAAGACGGCGGCGGTCGATGTGCAGGTGGGCGCGGCGGCCCACGTCAAGGCGGATGCGGCGGTCTCGTCGCCCGACGTCGAGTTCAAGCCGGGTTCCGTCCCCACATCTTCGGCAACTGCCGACGTCAAGGCCGGTTCCGTGGCCACGTCTTCGGTTACCGCCGACGTCAAGACCGGCGGCTCGGCGGGGGCGGCGTCCACCGGTGGTGTCAAGACCGGCAGCGCGGCCGGGCAGTCCGTCGGCGGCGGCATCAAGAAGGCCGCACACGACCTCGACGATCTTTCCGGCGGTACCAGGGGACTGAACTCCCCGGAGCGGCTGGCTGAAGAACCTTCGACCTCCTCGGTCACCGCGCACGGCGACCACCTCGGGGTGTCGGCCCGCGAGGACCTCGACCTCCTCGGTCAGCGGGAGGGCACCGGTGACACCGCCGGAGAGGCCGCCACCAGCTACGTGAAATCCGCCCCCGACGCGCAGCTGACCGGTGTCGAACGGACCCTGGACGACGATTCAGGCGCGGTCATGGTCGGCGAGCACGTCGCCCTGCGCCCGACGCCGGCCCCCACCCCGGCCGCACCCCCGAAACCGGGCCCGGGCGCAGGTGCCGGGCTGGGACCGCTGAGCAAGTTCGAGGCGGTCACCGGCGGTGTCACCGGCAAGACCGGCAAGGAGCGACTGGCCGCCTGGGGCGACTACGAGCTGTCGAGCGCCAAACTCGCCGGTGCCGAGCGCGAACTCGACCTCGCGGGCGGCATGCTCGGCCGGCCCTCCGAGACGGTCGACCAAGCCGCCGCGAAGCTCGACGTACAGCAGGCCGAGATGTCCCTGGACATCGCCAAGGGCAAGATGTCCCGGCTCGGAATGGACGCAGCAACCATCGAGGGCCACCTCGACACGCTGGGCATCCCCGGACCGCGACCGAGCCGGATGTCCGACGCCCCCGGCAAGCATGCAGCGCCGGGACGCGAACTCGTCGACGACGGGGCGGCGTTCGGCCCGAAGGCCGACGGCGCCGCTGCTCCGGCCGCGGTGGGGAAGTCCCTGCCGTTCTCGCCGGGTGAGATTGAACGGTTCTGGGGACTGGACGGGGAGCGCGTCGACGCGCTGTTCGGCGGCCCGCACGATCCGCTGAGCGGTGACCGCCGGGAGCTTTGGCGCGAGTTCACGAAGGCTCGCTACGACGTGGGCCGGCTCGAGGGGCACCTGCGGGGAGATCAGCCGCATGCCGGGGGATCGAGCGGGCCGAGCGCGCACGAGGTGAAGCTTCAGCAGGACCTGTCCGCGGCCAAGGCGAACCTCGAAGACCTCCAACACCAGCTCGACGGGGTGGGCATCGACCATACGGACATGGACCGGCAGCTCTGGGGTCTGCACAGCCAGGGCCTGAAGGAGCGTCCGCGTCTGGACGGCGCCGGAGTGCAGCAACCGGTGTCGCACGGGGCGGAGGAGCCGGCGAAGCTCGACGACCTGATGGCGGCTCATCAGAAGGCTGAGAAGGCCATGCCGAGTGCCAAGTCGAAGGTGGACCAGGCCCAGAAGTCGTACGACGCGAACGCGAGCAAGATCGGGCCCCTGCGGGACAACCTCGCCCAGTTGAAGGAGGGCAACAACAACGGCGCCATCATGAAGGCGCAGAAGGAGGCCGAAAAGGCTCAGATCGGCCTGGACAAGGCCAAGTCGACCCTTGACGGCGCTCTGGCCGCGCTCAAGAAGGCTGAGGACACCCTGCAGAAGGCCACTCATGATCTGACGGCCGGTGTGGGTGTGCGCGTGGCTGCTCGTGATTTCGCGCAGCGGGAATTGCACCGGTATATGGAGAAGTTCGCGGCGGAAGGTCATGTGGACCTCGCGGACGTGCTGAAGGCTCATTCGGGCGATCTGGACCGTGCGATGCGGGCCGAGCTGGATGCGGGGCGCCCGGTCCGTTGGGATCAGATGTCACTGTCCGGCGAAAAGGTGAAGCAGCAGGCGATGGACGTCCTGTCGGACGCAAAGCATCTGGAGGGCCTGCTGGTCGGCGACGTGACGAAGTCGGGTCACACGACCTCCGCCGAGGTGAAGGTCACACAGGAACTCAAGATCGCCGCGCTGACTCTGGAAGGGTCGGCGGAGCGACTCGGGTCGATGCTGGAGAAGGGCTTCATCAAGGACGCCGCCAAGGTGGGTGGCGTGTACGGGCTGCGTGCGGAGCACGGTGCGTTGTCGTTCACGGCGGGCAAGCTTGCGCAGCGGGTCAATGACGCAGTCAGGGACGTGTCGCCGGGCGATGTGGTGCGTGTCAAGGATGTCTTCAACACGGAGAAGGCCGTTGCCGACTTCCATGATCTCGCCCAGGTGGTACGGAAGTTCCGTACGGACAAGGCGTACGCGGATGTCCCGAACGGAACGCAGTGGAAAGCTGTGCTGCCGGGCAAGGAGGAGGACTGGCAGAAGCTGTTCGGCAGCCTGGACAAACTGACGCCCGAGCAGCAGACGAACTTCGTGCGCGATCTTTCACGGAGGAACCTGGAGAAGCTGGAGTCCGACGTCGAGGACCTGCTGACGCAGAATCCTGGGCGGGAACAGGATTTCCGTGGACTGCTGGAGGACCTGAAGGGGCTGAAGTACCGGATCAAGCACGCGACGCCCGCGTATCACGCGATCGCGAACAGTGGTCTGATGTCCTCGCAGGGCGACCTGGCGCGTCGGGACGTGAAGTTCCTGGCGTCCGGGAAGAGTTCGGCGAAGAACACGTCGAACCTCGGGAACGACGATTTTGTGTTCTTCCGGATGGATGTCGGCGACGGGGCGATGGCGACCCGTTACGGTCCGACAACGCTGGTGTTCGACGCGAAGGTCCTGAAGGAGCACGGGGGCTGGGTCTCCCTGCACGATCAGTTGCATCCGCTGGACCGTCCCGCGATGCAGAAGCTCGAAGTGGCGGAGGCGGCTGGGCCGGGGGGCGCTCCGACGAAGAAGGTCGTCCGCAGCGCGGAGTACGACGCGGGTTTTCAGAAGGTCGGCGAGCACGCGCAGTGGACGTACAAGTATCCGCACAACCAGAATCCTGATTTCACGCGGACGGTCACCTTTGAGAAGGAGGTGTTCCATGGTGAGGATGTGACGGATGCCCTCGCGCTTTCGGTGGTGCGTGAGGTGATTCACATGGGTTCCGAGTATGCGGATCTCGTGCTGAAGATGTCGGCCGACGACCTTGGCCGCCTGGTGTCGAAGCTGTTCCGTCCGGAGGCCAAGTTCGGTTCGGGTCTTCCGATCACGCCCAAGGCAGTGGAGGAGCTTTCACAGGGCGAGCAACACATCCTGGGCGTCGGCCCGGAGCCGTTGCATGTTCATAATCCGCATGGTGATGGCCGGTACTTCAGTGACGGCACGATGGATCCGATCGGCCGGTGGTCCGGCAAGCATTTCGAGGCGGCGGACGATGCGTTCCGGTCGGCCGAGCACGGTGTGCAGGAAAACAACACCGTGAAAATCGATGACCACCTGAAGAATGCGAAGACCTCTGTTCAGAAGTCCATCGACCTGACGAATGAGTGGAAGCTCAAGTCTCCGGATCGCCACGAGCTGGTCGAGAGCCTTCTCAAGGAGCGGGAGGGACTCCTGGCGAAGATCGAGCACCTGCAGCAGAACTGGAAGTCGAAGGTCAGGGAACTCCACGGTGATACACCGGGGAAGGACGAGGCTGCCGGATCCAAGGAGGGGCAGCCCACCAAGAAGGGCGGGCAGCAGACCAAGGGCGGCAAGCCGAAGGGCGCGAACACGCCCAAGCCGCCGCAGGCTTCAGGTACGAAGGTCTCCGGCAAGCCCAAGGTGTCGGCCGGCGCACAGGTGACGGCGCCTCCCGGTGCCGGTGAGCTCCGTCCGGCCGGCCAGGCGCCACGGCCCGAGCCCAGGCCTTCGGGGGCGGATGCTCCGCATCCTGAGGTATCGGAGCCGAAGAGTTCCGGGGCCGAGGTCTCGACGCCCGGGGCCTCCCAGTCCAAGGTGTCCGAGGCTGGGGCCTCTGGGCTCAAGGTGTCCGAGTCCAAGGTGTCCGAGGCCGGGGCCTCCGAGCCTAAGAGATCATCTCAATTGGTGATGCCGGTAGTCTGGTGCTGTGTTGCTGACTGAGCGTCTGGTCCCAGATGGGCTGTGGGAGTTGTTCCAGCGGGTGGTGCCGGAGGCGCCGACTCGGCCGCAGGGTGGTGGCCGGCGCCGTCATGGGGACCGTGAGGTGTTGGCGGCGATTGTCTTCGTGGCCACGACCGGGTGCACGTGGTCGCAGGTCCCGCCCGTGTTCGGGCCATCGGGGGCCACGGCTCACCGCCGGTTCATGGAGTGGAGCCGACAACGGGTCTGGGCGAAACTGCATCGTCTGGTCCTGGATGAGCTGGGGGCTCGAGGCGAGCTGGACTGGTCACGATGCGCAATCGACTCGGTGAACATGCGGGCCCTGAAAAAGGGGACCTGACGGGTCCGAATCCTGTAGATCGGGGCAAGTACGGCTCGAAGATCCACTTGATCACCGAGCGGACCGGACTGCCGCTTTCCGTCGGCATCTCCGGCGCCAACCTTCATGACAGCCAGGCCCTCGAACCGCTCGTGCGCGGCATCCCACCGATCAGATCCCGGCGCGGTCCACGCCGTCGGCGCCCCGCCAAGCTTCACGCCGACAAAGCCTACGACAACCGTCACCTGCGGCAATGGCTCCGCCTACGCCACATAACACCGCGCATCGCCCGCAAGGGAGTTGAGACGTCACAGAAGCTGGGGCGCCACCGGTGGACCATCGAACGCACCATGGCCTGGCTCGCCGGCTGCCGACGTCTCCACCGTCGCTACGAGCGGCAGGCCATCCACTTCCTGGCCTTCACCAGCATCGCCTGCACCCTCATCTGCTACCGCAGACTCACCAATTGAGATGATCTCTAAGACGTCCGAGTCCAAGACGTCCGAGGCTGCGGGTTCGTCGTCTGAGATTGCCGGACCCAAGGTGACCGCGCCCGCAGTGTCGAAGGCCGATGTCTCTGGTGGGCAGGTGCCGGAGTGCGCCGCGGCGGACGTCGTCGACGTGCGGGAGACGGGCCCTAAAACCGCAGCCTCCGAAGGCGGTCCCGGTCGGGGCGAGCGGCCGATGGGAGTCAAGGGCGAGCGTCGGCCCGACATGTTGGACCCCGCCGTCTTCAAGCAGCAGACGTCGACACCCACGGGGATCCGGTCGTGGTCGGACATCCGCTTCCTGGACCAGCTTCTGCACGAGTACCAGGCGGTTCCGGAGCCGAACATCGCGCAGCGCGTGGATGTCCTCCAGGAACTGACGGTGAAGGCCCAGCAGTATCTGAGGAGCGCGCCGGATCCGCAGAGGGTCGCCGGTGTGGAACTGCTGGCGGTCCAGGTCGAGTTCGAGCTGAAAGCTCTGTCGGGTGCGGTTCGCGGGGTGCAGCCGTCCAGGGCGGAGACGGCCGTGCCGGGGCCGGGTCGCGCAGGGGATGCCGGGCGCCTGACGCCGGGGGAGACCGCGCGTCTTTGGGCGCAGGACACGAAGCGGGTCGACGACGTGTTCGGTGGTCCGCAGCATCCGTCGTACGAGATGCGGGTGGAGGCGTGGGGCAGACTCACGCAGGCGCGTTATGACGTGGACCGGCTCAAGAACCGGACACGGGTCGGCGGATCGAGCGGGCCGAGCGCGCACGAGGTGAAACTTCAGCAGGATCTGACCACGGCGAACGCGAACCTCGTCGCGGCGAAGCAGGACCTGGCGAGGCTCGGCCTTGATCACGGCCGTGTGGACCGGGATCTGTCGGCCTTCTACAGCCAGAGCCTGAAGGAGCGCCCGCGCGCGGTCGCCGGCGCGCACCAGCCGGCCCCGCACCCCACGGGCGAGCCGAAGGCACTGGACGATCTGTTGTCCGCGCACACCAAGGCGGAGGGCGCGGTGCCGTCCGCGAAGATGCGCGTGGAGGATGCCACCGTCGCGCGTGACAACGCGAACACCAAGTTCCAGGCTGCCAAGGGAAAGTTCGACGCCGCCGAGACCGCGCACAGTCAGCTCTCCGCGCCGGACAAGGCAGAGATAAGGCGATACCAGAAGGCCAGGACAGACTTCGCCGCGGAGGAGAAGAACCTGCGGGCCGTGCAGGGCAAGCTCGACGCGAGGCTGGCAGAGCTGGACGCGGCCACCGGGAAAGTGACGCAGGCCTGGCGTGCGCTGGACAGCGCCGTGGACGACCTGGTGACCGTCGGCGCCCACTCCCAACAGGAGCTGAGTCGCCTGATCGACACCTTCGCCGGCGCAAGTGACCTCAAGCACGCCCTTCGTCTGCAGGAGCACGCCCGCAGTCTCAGTTCCAGGGCACGTGACGGGCTCCACGGTCCCGACCCCCGCCCGGATCAGGTCATCTGGACCGGCCACGATGTCGAGGACCAGGCACAGCAGATACGTATCCAGGCCGAGAAGCTGGAAGAGGAACTGGCGGGCAACAGCAAGGCGACCCCGACAGCGGTCCACAGCCACGCGGACCAATTGCGTTCGTCCGTAGGCAAGCTGGACGGGATGCTCGGGGGGTTCATCGCGGACGCGGCGCCGCTGGGCGGTGTCTACGCCCTTCGCAACGCACACGGACCCCTGGTCCTCGCGGCCGGCCACCTCGTCAAGCTGGCGGACGACGCCATCAAGAAGGCTGGGCCGGACGCGGTGGTGCGGCTCGAGAAGCCGTTCAACACCGACAGAGCGACCAAGGGCCTGCAGAGCGGGGCCACGCGCTGGCTCAGGGAGTTCCGCACCGGCAAGGCGTACGCCGACATCCCGACCGGAGAGCAGTGGAAGGCGGTGCTCCCCGGGAGCGAGGGACAGTGGAATGCGGTCTTCGGTGACATCGACAAGCTGACGTCCAAGCAGCAGACGGCATCCGCGAACAACCTCGCGCAGGCCGACCTGAAGAACCTGCGCGAGGAGGCCGAACAGAAGAAGGCGTTCGTCCACACTCTCTCGGAGAAGAACCTCGAAAATCTGCGGAAGGAGGTCGACACCCTTCTCAAGAAGATGCCGCCCGAGCAGCAGGAGGCCTTCCGCGCCCTCAAGGACCGACTGCTGGACCTGCCCTACCGCATCAAACACGCGACACCGGCCTACCACGCCATCGCCAACAGCGGCGTCATGTCGTCCCAGGGCGACCTGGCCCGTAGGAACGTGAAACACCTGGCCTCCGGCAAGAGTTCGGCCAACAACACGTCCAACCTCGGCAACGACGACTTCGTCTTCTTCCGCATGGAAGCCGGGGACGGGGCCATGGACAGCCGCTACGGCCCGACCACCATCGTCTTCGACGCCAAGGTGCTCGAGGAACACGGCGGCTGGGTGTCCCTCCACGACCAGCTGCATCCGCTGGACCGCAAGACGATGCAGGAACTGTCCCTGGACGAGAAGACCATTCAGGAACTGGGATCCGGTACGAAGGTCTTCCGTGCCGCGAAGTACGACGAGGACTTCAACGGCATCGGCAACCGGGCCCAGTGGACCCAGACCTATCCCGAGAACAGCGGCGTCACCCGCACCGTCACCTTCGAGCAGGAGGTCTTCCACGGGAAGCACGTGGTGGAGGCCCTCGCTCGGTCATCTCCCAACTCTTCCGTCCCGAGGCCAAGTTCGGGTCCGGTCTGCCCATCACGCCGATGGGAGCGGTGGTCCACCCCGGGATGCCGCAGCCTCTGCACGTCGTCAACGAACACGGTGACGGGCGCTACCTCTCCGACGGCACCCTCGATCCCGTCGCCCGCGCCGCCGGCAAGCAGCACGACTTGGCGTCGGACGCGTTGCGCCAGGCCGACAACAGCAAGACGTCCGGGCACGATGGCAATGCCAAGGACCACCTGAAGGCCGCGAAGGCACACGCCCAGCAGTCGGTCGACCTGACGAAGCAGTTCCGTGAGAACGCCACGGGCGAACGCCATGATCTGGCAGTCAAGCTGTTCCAGCAGCGGAAGGACTTCCTGGAGCAGATCGAAACGAAGCTGAAGGACTGGCAGAGCCAGGCCCCGGCCGCCGCTCCCAAGGCCGCCGCTCCCAAGGCCGCCGGTCCCAAGGGATCCGGTCCCAAGGCCGCCGGTCCCAAGGGATCCGGTCCCAAGGGATCCGGTCCCAAGGCTTCCGGATCCAAGGCCCCCGCTGCCCAGAGCTCCGGGGCCGTGCTGCCCGACGCCGAGAGCAGGCGTCTGCAGACCGTGCTTTCCCCGCTGTTGGGGGACAAGGCCACGAACGACCTGGTGTCCGTGGCCCGGGGCCTGGCCGAGCACGGCGACCTCACCACGGCGACTGGGCCCGGGAACACCTTCGGCCTCAGCAAGCGCGCCTACGACAAGGTTTCCAAGGACCTGGAGAAGGCAGGCCTCGTCCGGAGGGTGAACGGGGGACTGCTGCTGACCGAGGACGGCGGTCAACTCCTCCTGCCGCCGGAGGTCCGGCCGGAACTCCCCTCACCGGCGCAGCAGGCGAGTGTCCACGAGGCCACGTCGAGACCGAGTCATACCGACGTGTCCGTGACCCGGGACGCGGACACGCCGCGCCCGGACGGCGGTGCGGGTCACCAGGTTCACGACTCCACCGTCCCCGACGTGCACGCGACAGCACTCAAGACTTCCGAGAGCCAGGGAGCCGAGCCCAAGACGGCCTACCCGCAGACCTCCAAGACTGCCGAGCCTCAGGTCTCCACGACGGATCTTTCCGGTTCCAGGACCGGCGAGGAGCACGTCTCGTACGGGACTGAACCGGAACTCCACACGCGGCCTCAGCATCAGCGGCAGTCCGGGGACGCTCTCGGTGCGACTCCCGGGCGTGAGACCGAGCCGGCCAGCACGCCGCAGGGAGCGGCGGTCGCCCACGGCGTCCCGGACGCCGTCCACATCGAAGGACCGTCGGCAGCCGCAGGTGCGGGCCCGCACGACATGCTGGACCCGGCCGTGTTCGTCGAGGTACTCGAACCCGGAGCGGTCAGAGCGGCCGCCCTGCCGTCGGGGACTCCTGGCCGGGATGTCACACTTATTTCAGCGCACATCGACGCGACCGAAACCGTCGATATGTTTGCGGTGCACACCTTGCCTGCGGAGTCGACACCTAACCGGGGTATGGTTGAGAACGGAATACGTATCATGGTGGAGGAGGGGGCCGTGCTGGTCAGGACATCCGAGCCGGCCGGACCCGCGGATATGACGCCGTCCGAGGCGTTCGAGGCCGTTCGGCAGCAGTTCCCGGACCCCCTCGTCCGCACCGGGCGCTGGATGATGTGGGGCAACGACGGAGACACACCCCACACCTCCGCGTACGCGATCGAGAACAGTGCGCTCGGATTGCGGGGGCTGTTCGTACCGCCTGGCGCGGACGGGAGTCTCGGGACGTGGCACTGGCATCTGCCGGGTGAGACCCGGCCGGTGGCTGTCACACCCCTGACCTTGCCGACGTCGTTGACGCCGACCGGCACGGCCGCGACGTCCCCGCGGCCTGCCGAGGCGGCCGGCCATCTCGCGTCGGTGGTGGAGGCCGCGCCCTGGAGCGCCGGTCTGCACTGGCGCACCGACGACGAGGAGCTGTACGTGTTCGGTCCCGCGGGACCGGAGCGCACCGCCGCGGCTTTCGCCGACGGCCTGCGTCCCGCGGGCGAGGCGCTGGTCCATGTGGCGGCACACGTGAGCGACGAGGGCGTCTCCGACAGCGCCTGGCTCACCGCCACCCGGAAGATCGGCTGGCTGCGCGAGCAGGCCGCCGCCGGGGACGCGGCCGGACTGCTGGGCCACTACGGCTGGCGGTACGACATCGCCGCGCCCGGCGGAGTCGACGTCGCCGGGACACTCGACCTCGCCGACCCGCACCCCGAGCGCGCGGAGGTGCTCTACCCGGGCGGCGTGGACAGCCGGTACATCCGCGGTGCGCAGCGCCTCGAAGGCGGCCGTCCGGTCGGCCCCTACCTGACCAACCCCGGGTTCGCTGAGCCCGACACCCGCAGCACACTCACAGAGGGAACCGACAGGTGAGCCCCGCCATCCATCACGTACGGCCGAACGCCCGCCGCGGCGCGTTCCGCACCATCGCCGACGCGGTGCGGGCGGCGGACGCCGAGGACGAGATCCGGATCGCGGCCGGTGACTACCCCGAGCGGCTGCTGCTCGACCGCGCGGTGACGCTCGTCGCCGAGGACGGCCCCGGCACGGTGCGCCTGGTGCCGGTCACCCCGGGACTCCCGGCGCTGGAGCTGGCCGACTCCGCGACATTGAACGGGATGACCGTGCTGGGCGCGGACCCGTCCCGGCCCCTGGTGCTGGTCACGGCGGGCACCGCGGAGCTCCAGGACTGCGACATCGAGGGGGGCCGGGTGGAGGCCGTTCGAGCGGCCTCGCTGCGCGTCACCCGCAGCGTGGTCCGGGACGCCTCCCTGGCCGGGGTGCACGCCGACACCACCGGCACGGTGTGGCTGACCGACGCGCTCGTCACGAACATCGAGGGCACTGGCATCGTCGTGTCCGGCGGCGCGACGGCCTACCTCACGGACTCGACCATGCGTAAGGTCAGCGGCTCCGGCGTCCGGGTCCGCGGCGAGGCCACGGTGGAGATCCGCCGCTGCGCCGTCGAGGGCCCGGGCCGCAACGCGCTCCTCGTTGAGGAGCATGCTGCCGTCCTGCTGGACGAGTGCCGGCTCAAGGACGCGGCCGCCGAGGCCGTACGGGTGCTGGGCTCCTCCCCTCGCGCGCAGGACGACGGGACCGGCGGTGTGCGCATCACCGGTGCCGAGGTCACCGGCGCCGGAGCCACCGGGATCCTCGCAGCCGGCACCGGGGACGTCCTGGTGTCGACGTGCTCCGTGCGGGACAGCGCCGCGGCTGGGGTCTCGGCCGACGGCAGCGCATGGCTGGAACTCGTCGACTGCCGCATCAGCGACTCGCGCGCCTCCGGAGTGGTGGTGCGTGGCTCCGCGCGGGCCGTCGTCACCGACACCACCGTGCGGGGCGCGGAGGGCAACGGCATCCTGGTCGGCGAGCGGGCCGAGGTGCGGATAACCGGCGGCAGCGTGCGGGAATCGGCCTACAGCGCCGTGCATGTCGCGGGGGAGGCGAAGGCTGAACTCACCGCCCTGCGGGTGGAGGAGACCCCGGAGCACGGCATCGGCGTCACCGAGCGAGCCCGACTGACGCTGGAGGACTGCCAGTTGACCCGCTGCGGGCTGTCCGGCCTGCATCTGGACGGCTACGCGGCGGCCACGGTCGACGGCATGACGGTACGGCGCAGCCGCAACGGCGTCACCGCCCATTCCCAGGGCGAGGTGCGGCTCCAGGACGCCCGGATCGTCGACGTCGAGCGCGCCGGGCTCACCTGCGGGCCCGACACCACCGGGGAGTTCACCGACTGCCGGGTTAGCGGCGCGGGCACGGCAGGCGTCGTCGTCGCCGAGAAGGCGGCACCGACGCTTCGTGACTGCGCGGTGTCCGGCACGACGGGCTCCGGCTTGGTCGTGGCCCGCGACGGCGACCCGACGGTCCTGCGGACCACCGTGAAGGAGACCGGGAAGAACGGCCTGTTCGTCGGAGAGGGCGGCAAGGGCCGCTACGAGGACTGCGTCCTGTCGGCCACCGGGTACCCCGCCGTCCACGTCGGCGCCGAGGCGCGGCCGGTGTTGCGCAACCTGCTGGTGACGGATACCGGCGAGGACTTCAGCGTGGACGAGGGCGCCCGGCCCGAGACCGATGGCTGCGTCTCACGCGGTGTCGAGAAGGCGGTATGGCCCGCCACCGGCACACCCGCCAGGACTCTCGCCGGCGCCGAACCCGTGCAGACTTCGACGGCGGGCCCGCAGGGGGCGGCGGACGGCACGTCCGCCCCAGCCACCGGGTCCGGCGGCGACGGTGCCGAGGAGATACCCGAAGAGAGCCTGGAGGACCTGCTCGCCGAACTGGGCCTGCTCGTTGGCCTGGAGCGGGTCAAGCACGACGTGTCGTCGCTGGTGAAGCTCATGCAGATGGTCAGACGCCGCGAGGAGGCGGGCCTCGCGGCACCTCCGCTCAGCCGCCACCTGGTCTTCGCAGGCAACCCCGGCACCGGCAAGACGACGGTGGCCCGGCTTTACGGCCGCATCCTCGCGGCGGTCGGCCTGCTCGACCGAGGACACCTCGTCGAGGCGGACCGGTCCTCGCTGGTCGGCGAGTACGTCGGCCACACCGGACCGAAGACACAGCGGGTCTTCGAGGAGGCGATGGGCGGCGTGCTGTTCATCGACGAGGCGTACTCGCTGACCCCGGCCGCCGGTTCCAACGACTTCGGCCACGAGGCGATCGCCACCCTGGTGAAGCTGATGGAGGACCACCGGGACTCGGTGGTGGTCATCGTCGCGGGCTATCCCGACGAGATGGAGCACTTCATCGACTCCAACCCGGGCCTGGCCTCCCGCTTCAGCCGCACCCTGCTCTTCGAGGACTACGACACCCCGGAACTCGTGAGCATCGTCGAGCACCACGCCGAGAACCACCAGTACCGGCTGACGGACTCCGCCCGCGAGGCGCTCACCGCGTACTTCGAGGCGACCCCCCGCGGCGAGCGGTTCGGCAACGGCCGTACCGCCCGTCAGACCTTCCAGTCCATGACCGAAGGCCAGGCGTACCGGGTGGCGGAGATGGCGGCTCCCGACGAGACCGACCTGATCACTCTGCGCCCTCAGGACCTGCCCGAATGGCCGTGACGTGCCGGCCCCGCCCCCTGACCACCCTCGAGTCCTTCTACCCGGAGACACTCCTATGACGACACCCTCCGCGTCCGGCGGGCCCCAGCCCGAGGGAACGCCCCCGCCCGGGACCGACGAGGAACTGCTGCCGACAGCTTCGTCACCCACCGTCGGCGAAGCGTCGCTCGTCAGGCTGGCCGCCGGGCCGTCCACGCCGGACGGCAGGTCGTTCTCAGCGGGCTTCGCCCGGCGCCACTACTTCTCCGGCGCGCGCCTGCTCCGGCCCGGCCGCCGGGTGGCGATCGCGGTGGCTAGCGTGATCGGCCTCGCCGTCGTCGGTGCCGGTGTGGTCGCGGGTGTCTCGCGGCTCGGCGGCGGCGACACCGCTCAGGCCGCGGCCACCGTCGAAGCCACCGACCAGGCCTCCACCCCTGCCACGCACGGCCCGTCCGCGAGCCCGGGCAAGGCCTCGCACCGCCCTTCCGGTTCCACGAAGCCCCACTCCGGCGAGAAGAAGGGCGGATCCCCGCCAGCCGGTGTCGCCGGACTGCCCGAGCAGCCCGCCGCGGCGCCGGACACCGGCGGCGGGAGCAGCGGCAGTGGCGGCAAGTCCACCGGGCAGGGGACCGGGAGCGGTAAGGGCGACAGCGGGCAGAGCTCCACCCAGAAGCCGAAGTCGGGCAGCCCGTCCGTGACCTTCACCGGCGGGCTCGTCCTCAATTTCGCCGCCAACCGCTGCCTGGCCAGCCAGGGTGGTTCGAAGGCGGCGGGCACCCCGACGGTGCTGGCCGACTGTGACAGCGGCGACCCGTCGCAGGGCTGGACATTCCCGTCCGACGGCACCGCCCGCACCTTCGGCGGCACGATGTGCCTGGCTGTCTCCGGCCACTCCGACGGCACGACGGTGCGTCTCGCGGCCTGCTCCTCGTCGCGCGCCGATCACCAGAGCTTCGTTCTGAAGAAGTCCTACGACCTGGTCGACAGCGTCGACCCGGACCTGTGCCTGGACGCCAAGGACAAGAGCACCGCCGCCGGCACCCTCGTACAGCTGTGGAGCTGTGCCGGTACTCCCAACCAGAAGTGGCGCTTGGCCTGACCCATCGGGCGCCCCGGCCCGCCCGCCGGACCGCGAACCGCGGCCCCGGTGGGCGGAGTTGTGCGGTGCTCAGGAAATCCCCAGCGGAACGGCGGCTCCCGGGTCGCTCACGGCCGCCGTCACGAGCCCGTGCCGCGCGGTGAGTTCGCACAGCCGCTCGCGACCGTGCGCGTCGAGGTTGCTGTGCACGTGGATCACGACGCGTCCGCGCTCCTCGGGTTCCAGCTGTCCGAACAGGGTGTCCAGACCGGACCACAGTGACGCGTCGAGCGCCCGGTTCGGAGTCCCCAGGTCGACAGCGATGGCTTCGGCAGAGGCGGGACGGGCGGCGGCGACGAGCGGCGGTTTGCTGTCGCACGGCCCGACCCACAGGCCCGACGGGGTCACGACTGCTCTCCCGTGCCGCCCGAGGGACAGCGCGTCGGGCCCGGCGCCCTTCTCCAGCACGGCAGCGGGAACTCGCCACTCCGCCACGCGCGCGGCCCGCATCGCTTCGTCAGCGGCAGGTGTACAAATGACGGTCTGGACCGGTTCGTCAGCAGCCGGTGAACAGACAACGGTTTGCGCGAAGGGCCGCCATGCCGGCCGGCCGTCGGCGTCGAGCCAGCACAGTTCCACGGCGGCGTCACCGGCCGCGGTATGGTCCGCAACGGCGTCGTCGGTGCTCCCGGACACCACGGGTGCCCCCACGGCCACGTGGACATCGGCCCCCAGCAGATCCGCCACCGCCTGTCCCGTCCGCTGCAAGGGCCGTCCCGCCAGCGAAACCAGCCGTGCCGACGCGCGGACGCTCCCGGGCAGGGCGGCCATCAGCACCGCCAACGCGGCGGCGGGCACGCTCGACGACGTGATGATCAGCTGCGCCCTGTCGGCATCCGGCGGGACCGCGTGCGGCCGGGCCCGGGCGGCGGCGGGCGCCGGGCCCGTGGGCCGGACCACAAGCCCGGCCGGGACGGGCTCGACGACGTGCCCGGCCACCGTCTGCCGGCCCACACGCCTCAGCGCGGGCTCCCAGGAGGGAACCGGCACGTGGCTGCCCACGCGCCGGGCGTCCGCGCCGGAGGAGAAGTGCCACCAGCCGCCGGACGTGCTCGTGGGGTCCGGGGAGAAGAGGCTGCCGTCGGCCGTGACGAGCGCGTCCCCGGCCGCGGCCAGGACGTCGAGACCCCACCGCTCGCAGATCAGCCGTGCCGCCGAGGCGCGGCCCGCGCTCTCGTCGGCTCCGCCGGTCATGGCCAGCAGCAACAGGCGTATGTGGGCGTCCCTGGCGGCTTCCAGCGCCGGCGCGAGCAGCTGGCACAGCCCCTCCGCGCCGTCCCCGGGCAGCAGGGGACCGACGAGGACGACGGCCTCGCCTGGGTGAAAGCCGACCGGCGAGCCCGGTGAGCCACGCCGGCGGCCTGCCTTCCGTGTGGACCAGATGGATGTGCTCGTCGACGTGGGAGACCTCCAGCGACATGCGGCTGTCTCGGCGGACGGGGCCGTTCTCGCTCATGGTGTGTCCTTAACATGTGGGTGGCCCGGGAGGACCAGGTGTGCCCGATGGCGCGCAGACTGCCCATGGACAACACACCTACGATAGTGCCGTGGTCGACGCGGGCCTGGAACGGGGGACATTCTCTGTCCGACGATCAGGGCACATGTGATGACGCCGGAGAGTATCACTCACACGTGTGTATCCAGTCGGCCCGGAGTCTACTCGCCGGAAAGGAGTGGACGTATCTGGCCACAGCTGTCGATTGCCCACATGTATCTACGGTGAAACGGTAGCCGGTCGATCCGTACCCCGCATGATCGGCATGTGGGTTACGGCGATCATGCGAACTGTGATCACTGAGGTTCCTTGTTGATGGCCGTCTCGGCGGCCGTGCTCGCCTCAGCGGTGGTGACGGCCTCTCCGGCCGCGCAGCTGCTGGATATCGGTGCACGAGGTCGAGCCATGAGCTGGACACCCCGCAATACAGCGGCCCATGGCCGGACAACCGGAAGACGAAGACGACGCTGTGCGCAAAGCGATCGCGGGGCTGGGTGTATGCCTACGCCCGGGTGACCTGGGACGGGCCCAACTCGCAGCTCGGCGGCTACATCAGCAACGCGTACTTCAAGGTGCAGGTCAAGGGTACGGACGGCGCGGTGCGGTGGTCCGCGTCGTACTACGGCATCGCCAGCCGGTGGGACTCATCCGACCGGAACGGCAACTACAACGGGAGCTACACGACGGGCACAGTGAAGTGGAGGGGGGTGAGCCGGCGCGGTGGCAACCGGCTCGCTATGTACGTGTCCCATGAGACCATCTACCGCAGCCTGTTCATCCAGGCCCGCGGAGTGCTGAAGAAGGAACTCATCGCTCACCTGCGCGGGCGGCGCACGATGCGCCGGTCGCGGAATGCCACCACGGCCGGCCAGGCCCGCGGGCAGATCCGTGACGCGGTCTCGATCCGCGAGCGCCCCGCCGAGGTCACCGACCGCGCCGTTCCAGGCCACTGGGAGGGCGACCGTGCGACACGAAGTTGCACGAATTTGAGTGGACTGACCGATTGGAGAGGCGGCTGATGATGCCGTAGGTGCAGTCACGGGTGAGGCTCCCCCTGTGACCTGGACAGTCTGATACTGGGACGGTACGTCCCGGAGGAAGTAGTCACAGGTAGTGAGCAAGAAGAGCAATACGAGCAAGCGGTACACGGCCGAGTTCAAGCGGGACGCGGTCGCGCTGGCGCTGTCGTCGGACAAGACCGTCGCCGAGGTCGCCCGGGACCTGGGCGTGAGCCCGGAGGGCCTGCGGAACTGGGTGAAGCAGGCAAAGACCGACCGGGGTGAGGGGCCGGCCGGGGCGCTGACCACGGCCGAGCGCGAGGAACTGGCACGCCTGCGACGGAAGGTCCGCGAGCAGGAGGCGACGATCGAGGTGCTGGGAAAAGCGACCGCCTTCTTCGCGCAGCAGAAGACGAAGTAGCCGCGCGCTACGCGTTCATCGACGCGGAGAAGGCGTCCGAGACCAATCCGGGCGGCCGTCCGGTGGCGTTCCTGTGCCGGGTGCTGCGGGTGTCCCGCTCGGCGTACTACGCCTGGCAGGCGGCGAGGCCCGCCCGGCGGGTGCGCCAGCGCGCGGAAGACGAACTCGTCGGCCAGATAAGGGTGTTGCACGCCGGGTCGCGGGGCGCCTATGGCGCCCCGCGGATCCATGCCGCCCTGCGCCGGGCCGGGCGGGTGGTCGACGAGAAGAGGGTCGAGAGGCTGATGCGCGAGCATCGCATCGTCGGGATCACCCGGCGCCGGCGGGGCGGGCTGGGCCGGCAGGCGAAGCGGGGGTCTTCGCCGCCGACCTGATCCGGCGGGACTTCACCGCGCCGCGGCCGGGCATGCGGCTGGTCGGCGACATGACCGAGCTGGTGAGCGCCGAGGGCAAGGTCTACCTGGCGACCTGCATCGATCTGGCGACGCGCGAGGTGATCGGCTGGGCCATCGCGGACCACCACCGGGCCGAGCTGCCGGTGGCGGCGCTGCGGATGGCCGCGGGCCGGGGCGCCCTGGAACCGGGCTGCATCACGCACATCGACCGCGGCTCGGAATACACGAGTGACGAATTCCGCAAGGAGATACGGAAGTTGGGCATGAGGCAATCCATGGGCCGTGTCGGCTCTTGTTACGATAATGTCGCCGCGGAAAGCTGGTTCGCCGTCCTGAAATCCGAGATCGGCACCAGCGCGTGGGCGACCCGGGCCGAGGCCCGTGCCGACGTTTTCCGCTTCATCGAGGGACCCTGTTGCCCAATTCGCTCACGAGGCGAGTTCGAGGGCAGCGAGCCGGTCCAGCGGAGTGTCAGATGGGGCAGTTCGTTCTCCAGGCGTCGGTAGTCCGCCAGGATGTGTTCTCGGATGTCTTGTGCTCCGCCGGGCCAGTGGCCTCCCGCGCCGCGGACCCAGGCGACTGAGTCTCCGGTGACCCCGTTGGCCGGTGCGGGTTGTTGCTCGAGCAGGGTGACCGACGCCCCGACGGGCCAGGTGGTAGGCCACTGACGAGCCGACGATTCCCGCGCCGACGACAACGACGGCTGACATCGGGTCCCTTTCGATGGGCCAACGACCGTGCAGGCTGCGGCTGCAGCCGTAGCAACACAGTCGGGTCACGGCGACTCTGACGCAACGGGATTTGTTGCGACTCGTCTTGCTCACAGGGATCGATGGCCTGGGGTGAGCGCGAAGGGCAGCGGAGCCGGAAAGCCCGCCCGGCGGAGCGGAGCGCAGTCAGATGCTTGATGAAGTAGAGAAAGTTCCACCGCGCCACCGGTTCGCAGACCGCCGTCAGGTATCTAGCAGGCCTCGCCGTCGATCGAGGACTGCCGGTGCGGCTCGCGTCTCGAACCTGTTGGCGCGGACGGTTTCGGACCGCCGACATCTGCCTTGCGAGGGCGGACGTGATCGGTAGCAAGGACACGCCGCGGCCGGACGATTGTCCTCGCGCGGCAGACCGAGCAGCCCTCTCGAACGCGCGCCTAGTACTCCAGCCGTACTTCTCCATTACTGCTGGTCAACGGCCTGGGTCTGGGGAGTGTAGCGGGGTGGGTTTGGGTGCGGGGCGGTCCTGGCGGACCGTCCCGCGAACGTGTGACCGCGCCGCATGTAGTGACAGCAGACCGAGCAGTCCGTAGACGTGATCAATGATGTGCCCACGAGTGTCTGGGGCCGTGAACTTGAGAATCTGTTCCTGCGGGTCGGAGCCTGTTTCGTCCGGGTAGAGCCACGACGCCGGATGCGGGATTACGTGCGTGGGCTGCTGGGCCCGGTGGGGCGCAAGAACGGTTGGCAGCTCGCCGAGTACGCCGGCCATGCCACCCCGGACGGACTTCAGCACTTGCTGGCCCGCAGCCGTTGGGACGCCGACCATCTCCGCGATGACCTGCAGTCCTATGCAGCAGAGCAACTCGGAGCATCAGACGGTGTATTGATCATCGATGACACCGGCTTCGTCAAGAAGGGCACCACCTCGGCCGGGGTGCAACGACAATATTCGGGAACGGCGGGCCGGACCGAAAACTGCCAGATCGGTGTCTTCGCCGCCTATGCCACCACACGCGGCCACGGCCTGGTCGACCGAGAGCTCTACCTGCCCAAGTCCTGGACGAACGACCCAGATCGCTGCCGAGCGGCCCGGATCCCCGACGAGCGTGACTTCACCACCAAAAACGATCTCGCCCGGGCCATGGTCTGGCGGGCCCTGGAGTCTCCGCTCGTCTTCTCCTGGGTCACCGCGGATTCCGCCTACGGGCAGGATTCCCGCTTCCGCCGCTTCCTGGAAGACGCCGGCCTGTCCTACGTCGTCGCGGTGCCCAAGTCACAGCAGGTTCACGGCCCGCGCATCGACTACCTCATCGGCCAGGCGCCACCCGAGGCATGGCAACGCCTGTCCTGCGGCGACGGCGCCAAGGGGCCGCGCCTCTACGACTGGGCCGCCGCCCGGCTGCCCGCCGTCTGGGAGTTCGACGGCGACGAACCCACCCGGCAACGCTGGATGCTCGCCCGCCGCAGCATCACCAGGCCCGACGAGATCGCCTACTACCTGGCCAGTGCGCCGCTGGATGCCACCGTTGCCGACCTGGCCCGCATCGCGGGCTGCCGCTGGAAGATCGAGGAGTGCTTCCAGAGCGCGAAGAACGAGTGCGGCCTGGACCAGTACGAGGTCCGCCGATACGTCGGTTGGTACCGGCACATCACACTCGTCATGCTCGCGCACATTTTCCTCGCCGCGATGGCCGTCCAGGAGCGCGAAAAAGGGGTGACGCGGCCGACACACCCGACCTCGTGGATCTCACCCCGGCAGAAATCCGCCGTCTGCTGGCAGTTGAACCCCACCGCCGCGCTCCACGGCGCGAGCACGCAGTGAGCTGGTCGCACTGGAGACGCCGCCACCAAGCACGCGCCCGGCACTGTCACTACATGCGGCGCGGTCACACGTTCGCGGGACGGTCCGCCAGGACCGCCCCGCACCCAAACCCACCCCGCTACGCTCCCCAGACCCAGGCCGTTGACCAGCAGTAATGGAGAAGTACGGCTGGAGTACTAGCAGTGTGGTGTCGACTCATTCGACATGTCGATTCATTCGGCATAGCATCTTCGGTGTGACCGAACCAAACGAAGCAGCACGCATCGCTGGGCTGTCCGACCTCATCGCCTGGGCCGAGCGCCGGGAACGGCTCAGCGAAGACCGCGCCGACGCCGTGGCCACCGCGTGGCGCACCGGCACCCGCAACGTTGCGGAGCTGGCACGCTTCGCCCGTGTCTCCCGCGACACCATCTACGCCGATCTGGCCGCCCGAGCCATCGACCTCGCCTCTCGCGAGCAAGAGATCCGAGGACCCCAGAAGCTCAGCGGGGTGCCCCTCCGAGGCGACTCGGTGCGCACCGTCGCCAGGATCGCCGACGCTGTCGCCCGGCCCGCCTTCGTCCATGACCACGAGGACCCACTGGTGCGCGTGACACTCGCCGCCACGCACGCCCTGAGGACCGTGGCCGACGTGCTGGAACCACCGACGGACCAGGGGCCCGGCTGGACACCCCAAGAGACGCTGCCGAGCCTGGCGGGCGAGGGGGACGAAATTGCGTACTTCAGCCGCCGGGCCTTGGCCGCCCTCGCCGAACCAGCCGAACTCGCAGCGAACTCCGACAGCCGCCGACAAGCCCTCCTCCACAGCGGCCGCCACGCGGTGGCCGACGGAGCGAGCCTCACTCTCACTCTGCCGACGGGCGGTGCCATCACCCTTCAGGTGGGACGGGACGAGAACGGCTGGACCAGCCTGACGAGTGACAGCCCCCTCGTAGCCGGGGGCGTTGACAGCCTCGACCATCTGGAGGCGCAAGCGGCCCTGGAGGTATTTGCCCGCATCGCCACCCGCCACCTCACGGAGGCCGCCCTTGCTGAGCGCCGTAAGGACGCGCCGCCCGGAAACCGCCCGCCGCGTACCCGCTACATCCCGAACAACGAGGACTGACACACCCGGCTTCATCTCGCGGTAGTCCTGGGTGCCAGCGCGGCCGGCCCTGGCACCGACGCCGCAGTGGGGCTGTCAGCCCCCGCTGACAATCCGTTGGCCGACCGCGGTCGACGTCGGCTCGCCAGCCTGTCCGGTAGGGCGTCGATGAGGACATCGAAGTTCTCGATTGCGTGGCGGGTGATCTCCGCATCGTTCAACTCGCCCGCCATGGCGTGCGATTGCCTCGGAGACTGCGGGCGCCTCCTTGACTCGGACCATCGCTTTAGAGATCATCTCAATTGGTGAGTCTGCGGTAGCAGATGAGGGTGCAGGCGATGCTGGTGAAGGCCAGGAAGTGGATGGCCTGCCGCTCGTAGCGACGGTGGAGACGTCGGCAGCCGGCGAGCCAGGCCATGGTGCGTTCGATGGTCCACCGGTGGCGCCCCAGCTTCTGTGACGTCTCAACTCCCTTGCGGGCGATGCGCGGTGTTATGTGGCGTAGGCGGAGCCATTGCCGCAGGTGACGGTTGTCGTAGGCTTTGTCGGCGTGAAGCTTGGCGGGGCGCCGACGGCGTGGACCGCGCCGGGATCTGATCGGTGGGATGCCGCGCACGAGCGGTTCGAGGGCCTGGCTGTCATGAAGGTTGGCGCCGGAGATGCCGACGGAAAGCGGCAGTCCGGTCCGCTCGGTGATCAAGTGGATCTTCGAGCCGTACTTGCCCCGATCTACAGGATTCGGACCCGTCAGGTCCCCTTTTTCAGGGCCCGCATGTTCACCGAGTCGATTGCGCATCGTGACCAGTCCAGCTCGCCTCGAGCCCCCAGCTCATCCAGGACCAGACGATGCAGTTTCGCCCAGACCCGTTGTCGGCTCCACTCCATGAACCGGCGGTGAGCCGTGGCCCCCGATGGCCCGAACACGGGCGGGACCTGCGACCACGTGCACCCGGTCGTGGCCACGAAGACAATCGCCGCCAACACCTCACGGTCCCCATGACGGCGCCGGCCACCACCCTGCGGCCGAGTCGGCGCCTCCGGCACCACCCGCTGGAACAACTCCCACAGCCCATCTGGGACCAGACGCTCAGTCAGCAACACAGCACCAGACTACCGGCATCACCAATTGAGATGATCTCTTAGACCCAATGCCGTGACTCTGTTGGTGATCTTCAGGGGTATCCGGTGGCTGCGGTGCACAGAGTGTGGAAACGGCTTGATCGTGTACGCCCTCGGGGTGTTTCGGCGATCCAGTCGGTGGTGCGGGTGAGGTTGCAGGTCATAGCGGTGAGTACGTGTTGAACATGCGTCTTGGCGAGCCCTCGGTAGCGGGTGCGGCGTAGGCCGTTGCTCCGGACGGTCTGGGAGAGCGTCGCCTCAATGCCGGCGCGGACGGCATAGCGTCGTTGCCATTCCTCGGTCTGCTGGTCGAGGTGAGGGCCACGAAGTCCCAGGTCATGCTGCACTCGACCGTCCCCGACGCCAGCGGCGAGACCCTATTGGCCGCCCACCCACGGGCGGTCGGCCGCGGCGTCCGCGTCGTCGAGGAGACCCACTGGGACGGCCTGCCCACCGGCAAGGGGCGTCGCACCACAACCGCGCCGCGTCGCGAACGACCTGCGGATGGTCAGGTCGGGCCTCTGCAGGCTCTGTTGAACCGGGCCGCAGCCACCCGCATCGAGGTCAGCCGCCGGCCGCTGTCGGTCTATGACGAACTGACCGGCACCCGGCCCTTCACCACCAACTCCCCGACAAAGGAGTCCTCTTGAGCGAGCTGACCGGCAACCGCATCCGCACTACGGCCGGAAAGCTCGGCCTGCCCCACCTGGCGGAGACCATCAACGAGTACACCCGCCGGGCCGACGAGGCAAAGATGGGCTACCTCGACTTCCTCGACCTGGTCCTCTCCGAGGAACTGGCTGTCCGGGACGACCGGCGCTTTCGTCAGGGCCTGCGGCTCTCGAAGCTGCCGCACCACAAGACCCTGGATGAGTACGACTTCTCGTTTCAGCCCGAGCTCGACCCACGCAAGGTCAAAGACCTCGCCAGTCTCTCGTTCGTCGACGGGAAGGCCAACGCTGCCCTGCTCGGACCGCCTGGGGTCGGCAAGACGCACATCGCCGTCGCGTTGGCGGTCGCGGCCTGCCGGGCCGGTTACTCGATCTACTTCACCAGCCTCGACGACATGGTCCGCAACCTCAAAGCCGCCGAAGCCGCCGGACGGCTCGTCAACAAACTCGGCACCTACCTGCGGCCCAGCGTCCTCGTGGTCGACGAGGTGGGATACCAGCCCCTCGAACGAGCCGAGGCGAACCTGGTCTTCCAGGTGATCTCCAAGCGTTACGAGAAGGGCTCGATCATTCTGACCTCGAACAAGACCTTCAGCGAGTGGGGCCAGGTCTTCGGCGACGAGGTCCTCGCCACCGCGATCCTCGACCGACTACTCCACCACTGCGAAGTGATCTCCATCAACGGCCCCAGCTACCGGCTCAAGAACCGCCTCCAGGCTATCGAGCGCCAGAACGAAGTCGCCTGACAGCTCTGCACGTTCATCCGTACGCGATTCTGCACTTCACCTCGTACGCCGACAACCCTCTGCATGTCGTCCTGCCCGATGTCTATCCTCTGGTCGGCCGCGGGACCCTCGACATCGCTGAACTGGCCGCTGAGCCCTGGGTACTTGGCTGCCTCAAGACCGAGACGTACCTGCGCCCGGTGCGCTGAACGCGCCGGTTTCGACCCGGACGTGCGGGCCACGACAACCGACTACTTCTTCGCCCGCTCCCTCGTCGCTGCGGGTATGGGAATCTCGCTGATCCCCTCCATCGCACAGAACCCGCAGATATCAGGGCTACGGGCCGTCCGGATCGCGCCGCCAACTCCGGTCCAGTACATCGTTGCCACGATCCTGCGCCGCAAGCACACCCAGGCCAGGGCGCTGATACAAGCTCTTCAGAGGCAGGCAGCAGCGCTGGACGAAACCTGACCCGCACCAGACGACATGGGCTCCGCCGCGGGCGAGGATCTTCTGGCTCCGGCGAGCGAGTTCGGGCGCGTGTCGTTCTCCCTGCGAGGATGAGGAAGCCAGGCCGCGAACGGCAGGAAGGGATCCCCGTGAACGAGGTAGAGGAGGGGCTCTGCCTCATGGGTCCCGCCACGTTGACCATATTCGTCATCGGCGCGGGCAACGAACCGCTGCCGCCGGAGGCGTTCCACCTCGCCGGACTCGTGCCCGACGAAGTGCACCCTTTCATGCTGATGGAGCAGTCGGCAGGGATCGCGTCGCTCGGCCTCATGTCGTACGACCTCGCCTTCCGCGACACCTCTCTCACCCTGTCTACCTACACGTGCGAGACCTGCGCCGCCTGTGCGCGGACGGCCGAGCCGTGGCCTGGGCCGGCTTCGAGGGGTCGTTCCACTACGACCACCTCCTCACCGAGGACATCGCATCCTTGGTCTACGGATACTGCGTGAGCGGCGCCGAGCCCGTGGTCGCAGGGACTTCGCCACCCGGGTGTAGTCGGGGTCTGTCGGTTTTCGAGGTCGCCGACACGGATTTCAGGCTCGGCTGCACTCCTGTCCGAGCGCGACGAGACGTGCTCCGCGGAACGAGCTATGCACCCTCGTTGCCATCGCGCAGGGAATGGATCATGCTCTGCAGGATCCGGAACGCGCCTGACTGCTCGGTCTCGGTCATGCCGGCCAGCGTTCTGACCTCGACGGACCGGACGGCTGCGGTCGCCTTCTCCAGGCTCTGTCGGCCGCGCGGCGTGAGCCGCGCGGGAAGAACCTTCCCGACGGGCGCCTTCGCAGGCCTGGTCACGTAGCCGTCTCGTTCCAGGGTCTGGAGCAGCGCGTTCATCGTCTGCCGTGTCACGAACGCGCCCCGCGCGAGCTCGGAGTTCGACAAGCCCGGTCGTTGCGCCAGCAGCTCGAGGCAGGAGTAGTGCGTCACGCTCATCCCGAGTGGCCGCAGCACCTCCTCCATGGCTGCGCGCAGGGCGCTCGAAGCCTCTTTCAGCAGGTAGCCCAGTGATTTGTCCAGGTCGACGCGGCACCGTTTTGACTCATGTCAGGATTCTGACATACATTGACCTGTGTCAGGAATCTGACACGAAGAGAAGGAGCATCATCATGCCCGCCACCGGCCCCGACTTCATCTCGCTCCAGGCGCGCGACCTCGACGCTTCGCAGGCGTTCTACGAGCAGTACCTCGGCCTCGTCCGCTCGCAGGCCGGACCTCCGCACGCCGTCGTCTTCGAGACGAAGCCGATCGCGTTCGCACTCCGCGATGTCGTTCCCGGCACCGATCTCGCATCCGTTGCTCAGCCCGGCATTGGTGCCGCGATCTGGCTCCACGCCACCGACGTCCAGGCCATCCACGATGCTCTCGTCGCCGACGGTCACACCATCGTCTCCGCACCGATCGACGGCCCCTTCGGCCGGACATTCACCTTCGCCGACCCCGACGGCTACCAGATCACTCTCCACGACCGCGCCTGACGGGACTGTAAAACGTCCGGGTCTGGCCCGTAGTCGGTGGTGACGCCGAGTAGCCATCCGTGATCATGATCTTGTGATGAATGTCAACTCCCTTATCGGGACGGTGTTTTCCGGGCTGTCGGTGCTGGTCGTCGAGGACGTGGTGGACGGTGGTGACGCGGTGATGGTTACGGCCCGCACGCGGGATGTGGCGGTGCCGTGTGCGGCGTGCCGGACGCCGACGGTGAAGGTGCACGGGTATCACTTCCGGACGGTGACGGACGTGCCGGTCGACGGCCGCCCGGTCGTCGTCCACCTGCGGGTACGACGGCTGGTCTGTCCGGTCCTGGGCTGCGGGAGGCAGACCTTCCGCGAGCGGATTCCCGGACTGCTGGAGCGCCATCAGCGCCGCACGGTGCGGCTTGCCGGGCAGATATCCCAGGTGGCGCGGGAGTTGTGCGGCCGGGCGGCCGCACGCCTCGCCGGTCTGCTGGCCGTGCCCGTTTCCCGCAGCACCGCGCTGCGCCATCTGCGGCGCCTGCCGCTGCCGCAGCAGGCGGTCCCGCGGGTGATCGGCGTGGACGATTTCGCCCTGCGCCGGCGCCACCGCTACGCCACGATCACTCCGCCGTGAGTTCAGAGAAACTGAGGGGTGTTCAGCGGGAACCCGTGGGTCCGTCGGTGTGCTGATCGGTGGTGAGCCCATGAGTGGGCACTGACCCCGGATTTTGGACACCGGAGAGACTTGGATCTTGATGGTCCAGGAGAACGGAGTCCCCGTGGGGATGAAGCACTACCCCGCCGAGTTCAAGGCGGACGCGGTCGCGTTGTACCGTCCCGGTAGGGTCGGCCGAGCGGCGAGGTCCCTGTTGGGCAGGGCCTTTTCCGCTCGGCCTCCCTCCTCCGAACCGGACGGGCCCGTTTCCGAGCATCCGGCTCTCCAGTGACTACTGCGTGAGCGTCGCGGTCGGCTTCCCGGTGTGGATGCGCTCGTGACAGGCACCGCAGACCACGAGGGCCTTGCGTCGGCACCTGGCCATGAGGTTCATCCATTCGGGGGACGACCCGTCCAGTCGGCTGAGGTCGTTGAGTGACCTGATGTGGTGAACCTCCACCTCACCAGCTTGATCGCAAACCTCGCACCGATTTCCCTGAAGTCGACGGATCAACTCCTTGTGGGGATAGGCGGGTCCCGCCAGACGGTCGGTCAACTCCGCCGTCTTCTGACGCTTGAGGGGAATCCCTCCGAACCGTGCTACCAGTTCCTTCCTGTTGTCCCGTGGCATGCGAGCCTCGAAACAGGTGCGCGGCCCATACGGCGTCTGGATCTTGGCCTTGAATCGGGCCGCCATCTTCGACACCGTCGAGCCGTGTTTTCGCGCCAAGGTCCTGAGCATTGCGGTCTCCATGACCCAGCGCAACCGGTGAAGTCGGAAGACGTCACCGGCCATCAGGTAGTACTGGACGACACCCCGGTACTCGATGGCGAACTTTCCGACAATGACATGGTCGGACTCGTTCACGAGCGAGTTCTGGCAGGCGGGCTTTCCACCCGCTAGAAAGGGTGCAGATTTGGCCTTGATTACGGCGGTGGGCACGTGCAGGACGATCGTTCCGTTGAGGGATCGGCGGTTGCGTCGATCCGTCGCTGACGGTCGCCGCGTTCTGCGATCCGTACTCGCCGTCGATATCTCATAGCCGAGGAATCGAGCCCTGCCTGTCCGGGCATGAGTGATCAGCGTTTTCTCCTGCGACAGTTCCAGCTTGAGGTCTTCACGCAAGAACGTCGCCAGACGCCGTTTGAATTCTTCGGCTTCGGCCTTCGGTCCGACAAACCCGAGGAGGGTGTCGTCGGCATAACGCACGTATCGCAGTCTCCGGTAGTCAGGATCGTTGGGGTCCTGGCTGGGGAGACGGTGCAACCGCTTGTAGAGAGACCGCACTTCGGCGCGGTCGCCTCTGCGGCGTGCACGTGCAATCGCCGATTCCACCCGCCGGTATTCCGTACTTCGTGCACGGAGTCTTCCTCGGGTGTATTCCGGGATCAGTGTCTGCTCGACGTAGGTGTCCAGCTTGTGCAGGTAGATGTTGGACAGGACAGGTGAGGCCACGCCGCCTTGCGGAGCTCCGCTCAGCGTCTTGTGCCAGGTCCAGTCCTCCAGGTATCCGGCTGTCAGCATGTTCCGCACCAGCCGCAGGAACCGGCTGTCGTGGATGTTCTCGCCCAGGGCTCGGAGCATGACCTCGTGGTCGAGGCTGCCGAAGCAGTCGGCGATGTCGCCCTCGATGAACCAGGTCGTCCCCGTCCAGGTATTGACCACCTCGCGCAGCGCGGTGTGGCAACCTTTCCGGGGACGGAATCCGTGGGACCTGCCGGAGAAGACCGGCTCGTAATACGCCTCCAGCAGGAGTCGCACCACCTCGCCAACCAACTTATCCGACCAGGTAGGCAGGCCGAGAGGCCGAGTCTTCCCGCTCTGTTTCTTCGGGATATGAACTCGTCTCGTGGGGCGGAACCGATAGTGTCGGCGACGGGTGAATCGTGACCCTCTGACGGCGCTTGGGTTCTAAGGTGAATTCGCATCATCGTCGCAACGTTGCAGGCTCATGGTGCCAGAGCGGCGGCGAATGCTTGGGCGGGGGTCTTCCAACCCAGGGTCTTTCGGGGTCGGTTGTTGAGTCGTTCCTCGATGGCTCGGAGGTCCTCGGCGGAGTGCAGCGCGAGGTTCGTGCGCTTGGGCAGGTACTGGCGAAGAAGACCATTTGTGTTCTCGTTGGTGCCGCGCTGCCAGGGGCTGGCGGGGTGCGCGAAGAACACGCCGTCGGTGAAGTACGCGGCGATCTCGTGGTGTTGAGCCATCTCCGAACCTTGGTCCCAGGTCAGAGTCCGGCGAGCAAGTTCGGGCAGCTCGGTGAGCGCGGTGATGAGCGCGTCGCGTAGGTGGCCGGCTGAGTGTCCTTCGGGAAGTGCGACCAGGCGCAGGTAGCGGGTGCGGCGGTCGACGAGGGTGGCGACGGCGGACTGGCTCCGGACACCCACGACCAGGTCTCCTTCCCAGTCACCCAGGCGCTGGCGGAGTTCGACCGCCGTCGGCCGCTGGTCGATCAAGGTGGCGGGTGCGACGAAGCGGGGCATGCGCTGGCTGGGACGGCGGCGTTGTCTGCGCAGTGGGCGGCCGGTGCGGAGTTTCCTGGTCAGCGTCCTACTCAAACCGCCCTTGGCGCCCTGATAGAGGGCGCGGTAGATGCTCTCGTGGCACAGATGTCGCTCGGGCCGATCCGGCCAACGTCTGCGCAGGTGGGCAGCGATCTGCTCAGGGCTCCACTCCAGATCGAGCTTGGCCTGCACCTCCGCCCGCAGGTCAAGGTCCGTGGCCAGCTTCGCTCGGCGTGGACGCACAGCCCGCTCCGGCAGCGATGATGCGCCAGGTCCGCGTCGTACCGGCCATAGTCATGCGGTCGGCTGTTACGACGAAGCTCCCGACTGACCGTCGACGGGGCGCGACCGAGGCGGCGAGATATCTCCCGTATCGTCAGGCCGCCTTCGCGCAACGAGGCAATACGCCGCCGCTCGAGCAGGGACAGGTACCTGCCCGACCGGGAAGACTCCGGCAGGTAGTCCGGTGGCAGGCCGCCGTTCTCTGAGCGCCACCGGTATCCGGTCTTGCGTCCGATCCCGAGCTGTCTGCATGCCTCGACCGAGCCCATCCCGGCCGCGAGCAGCCGCCAGTACTCGGCCTCGAGTTCCAGCCTGCGCTTCCGTCCCCGCCTCGCCATCAACACACCCCTAATGATCAAGGAATGTTGCGACAAGCGTTAGAACCCAAGCGCCCAAACTGGGTCAGGATTCAGGTTCTGGATCACTTTCAGTGCAAGGGCCACGGAGGGTCACCGAAACCGCGATCATGAACGGCCTCGCGCGCTGAGAAGGACTCGCTTGCGGAGCAGGTCGAAGTTGGCGCGGCCGAACATCTGCCGCTTGAGCATCTTGATCTTGTTGTTGTGGCCTTCGACGGCGCCGGAGCTGTAGCGGAGGCTGAGGCCGGCGACGACGGCGTCGAGATCTTGACCGAGCCCGGTGACGAAGGTGTGCAGGGCGGGGAGGTCGTCGGCCGTCACGCTCGCGATCCACTGGTCCAAGTGTTTGCCCTGGCGGTTGTTCATGAGCTCGGCGAACGCGCGGACGTGGTGGGCGGTGCGGTCGAGTGCTGGGCAGCGGGTCAGGATCGCCTTGAGCTGCTGAGCCTGGTCGTCGGTGAGGCGGTCGGGGTGGCGGGTGAGCCAGCTGGTCACATTCCGCACGGATGGCACCTGGCGGGGCGGGTCGTGCGGGAAGTTCTCGCGGAGTTTGGCCGCGTACTTCTTCACGACGCTCTCGCCGCCGGGGTAGCCGCGCTCGCTTACTTCCTCGAACATGCGGCGGGCGACGGTGCAGCCCTCGGCCCATCGCTGATGGAGGTAGGGCTTGTAGGGGTCGAGGATGCTGGTGCGGCCGGTCCACCGACCGACCAGGAGCTCGTCCGCGCTCGCCGCATTCGCATATCGGCGCACGGTGTTGCGGGCGAGCCCGAGCTGGCGGGCGATCGCGCGCAGGCCGATGCCTTGGTCGAATAGAGCGTGGACAGCTGTGTGCTGTTCCCGGACGCGGTCGGAGAGCCGGCCGGTTGTCCTCGGCCCGGTGGGCGAGGACTGGTCGAGGTCCGCCGCGCTCTCCATGGCCACGGTGACCTGGGACGTAGCGGAGCCGTGCGGTTCACGCAGCAGAGCGCGGTGCTGGACGACGGTCCTCTCGACGGCCTCGGCGAGGTTGGACCAGATGTGCCACCGGTCCGCGACGTGGATGGCGTTCGGGGCGCCGAGGCGTCCTGCCTCGGCATAGGCGGTGGAGCGGTCGCGGCATATCACCTCGACGCCGGGATGGTCGGCGAGCCATCGGGCCACCGTAGACGTCGTCCGGTCCGGCAGCAGGTCGATGGGCTGGCGGGTCTCGATGTCGATCAGGATCGTGCCGTAGTTGTGTCCCTTGCGCAGCGCGAAGTCATCCACTCCGAGCACCCGCGGTACCGAGGTCTCGGGCTCAGCCAGGCGACGGATCAACCGCAACAGCGTCGACCTGCTCACCCCGGCCGCCAGAGCATGGGACAGGCGAGCGCCGGCCCGGCCGGCCAGCATCACCGCCAGGCGTTCCAGCACCTTCTGCAGTCCGATGCTGCGTCGACCGTGCCGGACGGTCAGCCCGTCGACCTGCTCGGCGAACGTCGCCTGTCTGCAGGGACGTTGACCGCAGCGGAAGCGTCGCACCTGTAACTCGATCAGTACCGGGCGCCCGCCGACCGCGCTGTCGGCGAGCCGGCGTACGTACCGGCTGTGCAGCCGAGACGACCATGCCCCGCACGCCGGACAGGCGGCTCGCTCCACAGTCGTCCGGGCCCGTACAGCCACCAACTCGCCGTCGGACACGACGTTTTCGATCACGACACCTTCGACCTGGTGGAACCACAGATCCTGGAGGAGGACATCAGCCACGGCCGTTCATGATCGCGGTTTCGGTGACCCTCCGTGGCCCTTGCACTGAAAGTGATCCAGAACCTGAATCCTGACCCAGTTTGGGCGGTCGAGTTCTGACCCACCGGGTCTGGTTGCCGGTGTTCAGTCGGTGTCGTGTGTGGCGGTGGGGACGCGTCCGAGTTGGCGTCCGCGCATGCGGTAGGAGTCGCCTTTGAGGGAGTGGACCTCGGCGTGGTGGACGAGGCGGTCGATCATGGCGGCGGCCACGGTCTCACCTGCTGGTACAGCACCTAGTCGAAACCGAAGCAGCAGCCCCCTGGGAGCACGCAGACTCACTGTGGAGCGCCGCCACAACAGAGGAGAGCATTGGCCTGCTGGCTCACGCCCGCGGACGCTGCCCCGAACTCGGGGAGTTGGCCGCCGACGCCGAGACCGATCTGCTGAGCGCCGCCCTTACGACATCGGGCGCCCACCTGGACAGTGCCGTCGCGCTGCTCGCCGACGCCAGGCATCTGGACGAAGCCATCGCCGACTACCTGCAAGCAGGTATGACGATCGAACCCTTCAAGGACGACCTGTGCGCCACAGCGGTAGCCGCGTCCCGCACGCCGCAACGACTGTGGGCGATCGTGGATGAGCACCTTGGCGAAGACCAGGCCGCTGCTGCGCGCGCGGCGAAGTTGGCCGGGCATCTGTTGACGCATCACCCACAGGCCGCACCAGACGACGTCGTGCAGCTCCTGGCGCAACCGCTGGTCGAAGCCGACGAGCCCCTTGCGAAGGCGATCGGACATGCCCTCGCCGGTGCGCCTCACCTCGCAAAGAAGGTTGACTCTTCGATGAAGGGGCGCAGTGCGCTGCCACACCAGAAACGCCGCAACGCGGCATTCAGAGCGGCTAGCGGACTCAAGTGACCGGGCCACGGTCAGGGCTGAGCTTCTTCCCTGACTGTGCGCGCTGGAGCAGTCATGTGCCTGACCGTCATCTACCCGAGGCTGGCCGAACCTCTCGTCGTGGGCGCCGCTGTCCTGACGCGCCGCGGCCGGCCTTACCTCGGCTTTCGAGAACTCTGCCGCGGTGTTGAGTAACTACTTCCGGTCTGAGCTTGGTCTTTAACCTCGGGCGTCACCCGACCCGCTGATCTGTGTGTTCTTCCCGAGATAGCCGGGGCGGCCGTTCTCCACGCTTCGAGATGTCGGGCTGCGGGCTCACAGGTTGGAAGTGGTTCGGGGGCGCCATTGGCTCCGAGGACGAGATCGGCAAGGCCCTTGCCCTCATGGACGCGCTGGCTACCGACGACATCCCCAAGGACGTCGCCGGGCGTGCGACATCGGCCTTCGCATCAACTCGGAGCTGGGGGTGGAGGAACGACGGGGGTGGCAGGCGAAGCGGTACGCCCGGATCAAGCGGAGCCGGCGGATCCAGGCGCGCGCAGCGAACCGGGCGCCGACACGGAGGTCGTCGACCGGGTGCTGCGGCAGTGCCGATCGTCAGCCCCGGCCGATGCGCGGCGCGCGGCCGTTACGTTCGATCACGTGGTCCGGGAGGGCGGACGCCGCCTCGTCGGAAGCGATCAGGGCCGTCGCCGTGTTGATGCGGGGCAGCGCGTAGGGGTGCTGCTCGGCCAGCCAGCGGACCAGCTGTTCACGGACCGTGACCCGCACCGTCCAGATGTCGTCCGCGTCCTTGGCCGTCACCAGGGCGCGGACCTCGATCGTGCTGGGGGTGGTGTCGGTGACGGCCATGCCCCAGTCGCGGCCGTCCCAGGCGGCGCACTCGCGCAGGATGTCGTGCAGTCGCTCGCGCATCTGCGGGACCGGCGCGCTGTGGTCGAGGTGGAAGAAGACAGTGCCGGTCATCTGGGCGCCGCCGCGCGACCAATTCTCGAACGGCTTCGACGTGAAGTACGACACCGGCATCGTGATCCGGCGCTCGTCCCAGGTGCGTACAGCAAGGAAGGTGAGCGTGATCTCCTCGACGGTGCCCCATTCGCCGTCCACGACGACCGTGTCGCCGATCCGCACCATGTCGCCGAACGCGATCTGCAGTCCCGCGAAGAGGTTGCCGAGCGTGGACTGGGCGGCGACACCAGCGACGATGCCGAGGACACCGGCGGAGGCGAGCAGCGAGGCGCCCGCGGTCCGGAACGCGGGGAACGTCAAGAGCATCGCGGCCACCGCCACCACGCCGACGATCGCGATCACGACCCGCTGGATCAGCGTGACCTGGGTGCGCACCCGGCGGACCCGGGCCGGATCGCGATGGGTGGTGGCATAACGGGCGTAGGACGACTCGACGATCGCGGCCGCGATCCGCGCGACGAGCCAGGCGGTCGCACCGATGAAGCCGAGACTGAGGGTCTGTCCGATCCCCGCGGAGTGATCCTCGACGATCTTCGCCTGGTCGTACGACCCTCTCAACAGGGCCGTGCAGAGCACGAATTGGAGGGGAAGTCGGCAGCGGCGCAGCAGGCCCCACAGCGGGGTCTCGTGATGCCGGCGGTCGGCGCGCTGCAGCAGACGGTCGACGGCCCACCCCACCAGCAGGGTAAGCACGACCGAGCCACCGACGACGATCAGTGGGCGCAGTACGTTCTCCATGACTCGACGGTAACCGGGATCGGCAACCTCTAACTAATGGGGGGCATTGTCATCGACATCCGCGCCTGCCTCGGCTACGCGCGCCGATCGGGTCGACGGACCAGGACCGCATCCGGCACCTGACCGTCGCCCTGCCACCTCGCTACGCCGCCCGCTTCTTCAAGGCCCAGGAGGCCGGTGCCGGCGACGCCCGGCTCCAGGAGATCGCGGCCGAAGCACTCAAGGAGGTCTACTTTCAGGACGGCGGCCGCCGCGCCGGCAGCCTGGAAGAGGTCCGGTTCACGGACGTCGAGCACCTCGAGTTCGATCTGTAGCAGCTATGTCTGGAATAGCCCGCGCCCCTGGACGTGATCCGGCTACCCGGGGTGCGCGCCTGCGTTACATCGCTGATTCGGGGAGCGGATGACGTCTCAGTCCTGTGGCGGGTCAGGGTGGTGGGCGTGGATGGTCAGTCCGGTGATCCGGCCTGATTGGATGACTGGGCCGTGCTGTACGCCGCCGTTGATGTTGTTGTGTACGGTGCCAGGCCGCGCCACTTCGCTCTGGAGGTGCTGCAACCCTGTGATGAGGGTGCGTAGTTCGGCGCCGGAGACGGCTCGGACTTCCAGTAGATGCCGTAGGTAGGCGTCCCACTGTTCGGCGGTGTCGCGGGCCAGGTGCGGATGACCTGCGGACTGGGTGGTGAGGAGCCGGGCCCGCGCGGCGTCCAGGCCGGTGATCGTGGAGTTGTCTGGATCGCTGCGTGAGAGGAACCGCCGCAGGAGCTCGCGGGCGTGCGTCCAGGAATCGGTGACCATGAGCGAGACCAGGGTGGTCGCTCCCGACGCGGTCAATGCGGCCAACTCGCTGTCCATGGTTCTCCTTCAAGTAGAGCTCGGACTCCAGGTGCTCGGCTGGCATCTGCGTCATCTGGGGTGTTCCGGCTCTTCCGGCTGGTCGTCCGCGTGGGAGGTGAAGGCTGCTGGAGGGTCGTAGCGGCGCAGGAGTTCATCGGCTGTCTCGTGTTTGTCCTGCGTCCTGATGATGTCGGCGATCTGCTTGGTGAGCATCCCCCGTCGGGCATCCCCGTCGGTGAAGCCCATGCCAGAAAGGAAGGCTTCGAAATGGTCGGCGGTGGTCGGCTCCTGTTCGATGACGGGGGTCGAGGGCCCACTGGATGAGGGGATGAGGTCCTGAAGCCGTTCGGGGATGTCGGTGTCGTTGGCGGCCGACGTGAGTTGGGCAAGGAGACCGAGGTCTGACACGGTCTTCTCTATCTGGTTGTCATTCTTGGCCAGCCACCAGACCACCGCGCTGCCAGTGTCCTTGAGCACGTCGTCGCCCAGGTATTCGCGCTTGCTCTGTTCGTACTTGCGCTGGTGTTCCCACACCGCCTTGTCCTTGCGGACTTCAGCGAGTTTGTCCAGGCGTTCCTGGTCTGATTCCTGCAAGGTGAGCGTGATGTTCTCCGCCATGACCTGAAGGTGTCCAGTGGGGTCGGGGCGAAGTCTGCTGAGGACACCGTTGAGTTCGTGTTGGACGAGTGAGGACCGGCAGGGGTCCCGTTGCTCGGTGAGGGCGCGGGCACGTTCCAGCACCGCCTCGACGGCGAGGCCCGCAGGGTTGAGAACGGAGTGGTCGCCGCGGGCCTCGAGAGGATGCCACCGCACGGTCGCGGAGAAGATGAAGTCGTAGTCGGGCCAATGGCTGGGCAGTGCGACGCAGCTGACTTGGTGTTCCCTGCGCTCGATCGGAGCGGCGGGCACGAAGTTTGTGAAGTCGGCGGGTAGGGAGCCGCGACGCATGGCAGCGATCTTGAAGGCAGCCACTGGTACACCGACGACGACAACAGCCAAAGCAGCCCATGCCCATGAAGGCCACTCCTGCATCAGGCCGAGGATCGTCGACAGCAAGGCACACAGGACGGCGAGAAATATGGTCGTCGTCTTCCGGCCGGTGGTCATCGTGTAGTCCCCCTGGGCGGTGCCGGTGGAGTTGATGCGGCCGACGGGTACAGGCCCTGGGCCGTGGAGATCTTCAACAGCAGCCGTTCGGTGATCGCAGCGCCGCGCGCCCGCCCACCGGGCGCGACAGGCTCTGCGGCGCGGGCTGTGGAGTACAGCGCAGCAAGAATGCCGCCGTCTCGGCCTGCAGCATCGACCAGCAGAGCGAGCAGGCAGTCGCGATGGTTGCCGGCCGCACAGGCCGTGTGCAGCCATCGTTCCGCATAAGGCTGCCAGTGCGACTGCTGCATCTTCGTGAATACCTCTGCCCAGCCCGTTACCACTGAGGCTCGGACGGCCTTCTCGTCGATGAGCGTTCTCGGCGCACCTCCCGGGTCGGTCAGCGCCACTGGGTCGCAGATCCGCAGAAAGAGACGAGCGTCGTCAGCGTTGGGTGCGGACGGATAGCGGGTGAGGCGGTCCAGCAGGCGCCGTCGCAGGCGGGCACTGGTTGCTGCAAGGTCGCACAGGGCATCGAGAGCAGGGGTGGCGCCGCGCTCCCGGCGGGCCAGGTGATGCAGCCGTGTCAGGGCCTGATCGGGATGGGTGGGGGCGATCACATCGGTGCACACGCGCAGAAGAACATGGGCGAGATTGCCCGTCAGCTGCTTGCCGACACACCAGTCGTAGACGAGCGTGCGCAGACTCTGGCCGTAACGCAGGTCGTGGAGACCGCAGGCCAGCGCGCCTATGGCAGCCTCCCGACCGGCGCGGGTCGCGGGTGCAGCGCTCCACTCCTCTGCAAGGAAGGCCAGGTCGATTCCCCGCCCGGTGCGCAGATACTGGTCGGCGAGCCGGCTCACCAGCCTTGCGCGAAGGCCGAAGGTGATGTGCGGATCGTCCAGCTCCGTACTGCGGACGGTCCAGGTACTGAATTGATGCCGAAGGTCGGGCATGTGGTCCCAGAAGTGGGCCCGGACCGCGGCATCGTAGTCCAGCTTGTCGAATCGCACATGGCCGCCCGGCTCCGTTGCCGCACCGATCTCGGCCAGACGCTCGGACAGGTCCTTGCCTTCGAGTAAGGGCCCCTCGTCCTTCGGCGTGTCGAGGATGCGCAGCAGGAGGGCTGCACCGTGGTGGATGACGTCAGCGTGTGCGCCATGCAGCATGGCGGTCGCGAACAGCAGCGCGCGCTGCGATGCCGCCTTCTGCTTCGCGACGAGCTCGGCGACTTCCCTGCGCCACTGCTTGAGTCCGTCACGGGAGCGTTCGCACCAGGTGGGGAACCCGTCGTGAACCGGATGCGCAGCACGGGCTCTGCGCACACGGTCGGCGAACAGTGCGACCTCTTCCATCGGCGGTTGTTCCGCCAGGAACGCATCCAACGCTGAGGCGCGGCGCAGGTACTCCTCGTACGGGATCCGGTGAAGCCGCAGATGACGTCGGAAGACCTCGATGTCTGGAGGGCGAGCGATATCGGCCCGGTAGGGCTGGAGATGGGACTCCAGCATCCCGTCGTACGGCATGACGACCACCAGGTGTGCTCGTTGCTCCTGCACGGCTGCACGCAGCGCTGACAGGTCCCTACGCATCTGAGCCCATTGGGAGACGTCCGCCTCGGCAAGGTTCAACAGCAGCCGGTCGCCGACGCCGACCAGTTCGGGATCGGTGAGGGCACCCTCCTCCTCGCCGGGCAGCAGCTCGCGGAAGATACCGGTGTCCTGGTGCAACTCGTACAGGAGGACGCGTGCTGCAGCGGTCCTGCCGCTGCCGGGAGCGCCGTGCAGGATCACCGTCCTGCTGTCGTCTCGCAGACGGCGTGCCGCTCCCATTCCGCGTGGATCGACGAACTGCTGTCTTAGGAGGCGGAGCTGGTCATCGGCGATGCGGCGCGGACTTCGGCCGGGTTTGTCCTGGTCGCCAAGGCCTATGTTGACGGTGTAGTTGAGGGTGCCGGGGCCGGCGTGTACGGGTCCGGAAGGCTGCTCGACGCGCGTGGTGGACCCATCGCTCACCGTTCGTCGTCCTCGGGCCGGCTCGAGTCCCCGAACCGGTGGCGGATGTCGCCGCGCTGATTCCCCTCGATGTTCGTCATGCCGTTACCCGAGTAGTGCCGGTCACCCGAAAGGTGGCGCGAGTTCTGGTAGATGTTCCCCTGCCCGGAATGCACGGGACCGGTCGCCCCTTTAATCACCGTGTTGCCGACATCTCCAGTGAAGTCCCGGCTCTGCACCGCCGTTCCACTGACGTCACCGGTCGAGTTGGACACGGAACCGGGACCGGGGGACGGCGCTTCGCCGTGTTCGAGGTCGTACAGCTCGGGAACCATCTCGGCCACCAGGTCACCCAGGCGCTTCAAGTCCGCTTCGGCGTTCTGCGTGTCCAGCCGCACGGACTGCAGTTCGGCCAGCCTCGCCAGCTCGTCCGGCAGCCCTGCCTTGCGCAGGCGTTCCGTCCCCCTGCCTGCCAGGACGGGCACCACCGGCACTCCGCAGCTGAACGCCTCCACAATTTCCTTGCGGACCCAGTCCTCCGGGTCGCGCAGTCTGGACTGGAAGTTGATCCAGTCGGCCCCGATGACCGCCAGCACCAGTGCGCTGCGGCGCACGCTCATAAGGAGGGCGTCTGGGTAGGTGGAGCCCGGAGCAATGGACCTCGAAGCGCGAAACGCCCGGTCCTTGCCGAAACGGTTGGCAAGCTCGTTGTCGATTAGGGCGGCGATGTCATTGCCGTCCCCTGTGCGGTAGTTGATGAACACGTCGGGCATGACAGGTTCCTTTCAGGAGAAAGGGAGTCGGGATAGCACTGCCAGGCGCGGCTCCAGCTGGCGTACCAGGGCGTGGCCGGAATAGCGGGCCAGGACGCGGGCGAGGCGACGGAGGTCGACCGTCACGGTCGCGGACCGGACGGCCGCTACCCCATCGAGCAGCGGTGCCGCCAATGTGCAGGCCTGATCGATCTCGCCGTGCGACGCATAGGCCAGCGCCCGGCGGACGCCGTAGCGCACCTGCGTGCGCACCGCATCAGGCGAGACCAGCGCGAGTTGGCGGTCCAGTTCCTCGGCCGCCTGCTGCGGCTGGCCGAGGTCGAACAGACACCAGCCGGTGATCATGCCGACCGAGTCAGGCAGATGCATGCTGCCGATCACCGGAGCGTCGCCTTCGCTTTCCTGGCGGGCGAGCAGTGTCCGGGCCCGGTCGAGAGCGCGCAGACACGCGTCGAAATCGCCGGCGAGAGCGTGCCCCTGCGCCTCACGCTGCGCGGCAAGCCCTCGTATCCGCGGCGGGAGCATGCCGTTCTGCGCCTGACGTGCCAGAGCAACGGTCTGCTCGGCATCATCCTGGTACAGCGTGACCAGGGCCCGCCGGACGAGCGCATACCCGGCCAGTGCCCGGTCGCCACCGGCCGCGGCAAGGTCCACTGCATGCTGCGTCCACCACAGCGCCGCCTGTTCGTCGCCCGTTTCCTGTATCAGCCAGCCGACGTATTCGGCATATCGGGACCCCAGCGCCAGTAACTCCTGGCGAGTGCGGGGATCCACGTGCGCGGACAGTTCCCGCAGCGTATGGGTCTGCGCTATCAGCCCCGGCAGCAGGAATCCGGGCTCAACGCTCTGGCCGAGTCGCCTGTAGTGCGTGAACAGTGAGCGGGATGCGTCCAACATCCCGACACCCCCGGTCGTCGATACCCGGCCCTGGCTGCCCGTACCCCAGCTCACCAACGAGGCCGCCCCGGCGCTCACGACCTCCCGCCGACCCACGGGCTGAAACCAGCTCGAACCACCCGGCGACAGCCGCATCACCCACTCCTCCTCATCGATTCCGTAGCGAGCCGGTTCCTTCGACGTACCAGTAGCGGGCGTGGCGACCAAGCCGATCAGCTCACCGCCGGCGTGGAGGGCGGCGTCGCACAACCGAGCCAGGTCACGGCTGGGCGCCTTGATGCCTCGTTCGACCTTGCTCAACTGCGCCTTGCTGTAGTGCACGACGGCGGACAACGCTGTGAGACTCAAGCCGGCGCCCAAGCGCCGCTCCCTCAGCTCTTCGCCGAACTCGCTGGACGGCTGCGGCACGGAAACCTCCAGGACCGTCCATCCCGTGCAAGAGGTTGCTGCACGAAAGAATGCGGCCCCCTGACTGGACGGACAAGGCAGATGGCACTGTTTCCCGTTTCCTCTCCACACGCCGGACGGGCTACTCCCGAAGCGACAGGCCGCGTTGACTGCCGCCCGATATGAAGTGACCGCTCACCCTGAGGTTGGGGCCCGCCCCGCCACCCAGGTGCGTTCGCGGGGAAGGTCAAGCAGCTCAAGAGCACCAAGGCGGTCGCCCAGATGCTGCGGATCTCCCAGCGCACCGTCGAGCGGTATGTCAAAGCCAGATCTACACGCCGCGCCTGACATCGCCGCGCCCTGGAGTGCGGCAGGTACGTGGGCAGCGCGGCCGACGAATCCGGCAGCCACACGCAGCCCGTGCACGACACCGTCGACGAACTCACCCGGGACCTCCTCGACCTGCTTGCCCAGGCCGAGCTGACCGAGACCAAGCTGCGCCGACACCTCGGCCCCTGACCTGGGCTGCTGGGGGCCTATTGGCACCTCGCACCGAAGGGCACCACCAGACCGACCCGGTAGCCCTACCGGCGGTGGAGCTTTCCTTTGCCGCTCCGTTGCCACTCGTGTTCACTCGGTGATCTACTGCGCTCAGCGGTTCGTAGTTGGGGGAGACCAATCATTATCTAGGGCTGTCAACTGTCATCGCAGATCAGCGTGTTACAGCACCGCAAGGCAAGTTAGGCATGTGCGCGGAGATCGTCCGTGATCTGGATGGGAAAGCTCAGGTCTCTCCTGGCACTCCCCGACTTCGAACGCTCGCTACCGTAGGGGTCGCGATCACCGGTGCCGGGGACAGAAGGGGATGAACTGTGACGACCATCGCGGTGACCGGGCACATGGACCTGACCGAGGACAGCATCCCTTTGGTCCGTACCGCCCTGGCCGAACTGCTCGACCAGTACACCGACGAGGGCACGCTCGTCGGAATTTCCTGCATCGCGAAGGGCTCCGACTCCCTGTTCGCCGAAGCCGTCTTTGCCGCCGGCGGACGTCTGATCGTCGTCATCCCCTCCGAGGACTATCGCCGGAACACGGTCGAGCCCCACGATGCCCCCCTCTTTGACTATCTCGTCGACGCCGCTGATGAAGTCGTCGTCCTGCCCCGCGCGACCGCCGATCGGCAGGCATACGACGCCGCCAACTCCGTACTGCTAGAACGCGCCGACCGCCTCGTCGCCGTCTGGAACGGCGAACCTCCCAGTGGCAAGGGGGGCGGCACGGCCGACACCGTCCTCGAAGCGCAAGCGATGGGCATTCCCGTGGATGTGGTGTGGCCGGACGGGGCCTCACGCCAAAGCTGACGGTGTGTGTCTACTGCCATGAGGCTCCTGCCAGGACGCGTTCCTGGCGCGAGCGGCACGCACGGCTGAGCACCCGCCCGCGCTCTGAACCGTTCCGGGTTCGGTAGGGACTCGATCGTTTGAGAGGATCGAGTCATGGCACGTCCTTCCCAGTACCCGCTTGAGCTGCGCCGTCGTGCGGTGCGGATGGTCGCCGAGGTGCGGCCCGAGTATGAAACCGAGTGGGCCGCGATGAAAGCGGTCGCCCAGAAACTGGGCATCGGCACGACCGAGACGCTGCGCAAGTGGGTGCGGCAGGACCAGATCGATGCAGGTGCCCGTCCGGGCACTACGACGGAGGAGTCCGCGCAGGTCAAGGCGATGAAGAAGGAGATCGCCGAACTCAAGCGGGCGAACGAGATCTTGAAGGCTGCGGCGTCTTTCTTCGCGGCCGAGCTCGACCGGCCACACACACGCTCGTAGCGTTCATCGACGAGTACAAGGGCCGCTTCGGCGGCGTCGAGCCGATCTGCCGGGTCCTCACCGACCACGACTGCAAGATCGCCCCGTCCACCTACTACGCCCACCACAAACGCCAGGCCAAGCCTGCGGCCCGCACCCTCCGCGACGCCGAGCTGAAGGACCTGATCACCCAGACGTACGAGGCCAACTACCGTGTCTACGGTGCCCGGAAGATCTGGCGGCACCTGAACCGCCAGGATGTCGCGGTGGCCCGCTGCACCGTCGAACGCCTCATGCGTGACCTCGGGATCACCGGCGCGGTCCGCGGCAAGCGGGTGATCACCACGATTCCCGACGTGAGCGCGGAGCGGGCCCCGGACCTCGTGGACCGTGACTTCGTCGCCCCGGCCCCGAACCGTTGCTGGGTCGCCGACTTCACCCACGTCGCCACGTTCGCCGGCGTCGTCTACGTCGCGTTCGTCGTGGACACCTTCTCCCGCCGTATCGTCGGCTGGTCAGCGGCCATCTCGAAGGAGACACGGCTCGTCCTGGACGCTCTCGAGATGGCCCTGTGGCAACGTGATCGCGACCAACACTCCTATCGGAAGGGCGAGTTGATACATCACTCCGATGCCGGGTCGCAGTACACATCGTTCGCACTTGCCGAGCACCTCGAGAAGGCCGGCATCGCCGCGTCGATCGGATCGGTCGGCGACGCGTACGACAACTCCCTGATGGAGTCCACGATCGGACTCTTCAAGACCGAGCTGATCAAGCCCCGCCGACCTTGGAAGACGCTGTCCGAGGTCGAGTTGGCCACTGCTGAGTGGGTCGACTGGTACTGCCACCGCCGACTCCACGGTGAGATCGGGCACATCCCACCCGTCGAATACGAGAACAACTACTACCGAGCAACCACGAAACCCCAGGTCACAGTCACAACCTAGAGTCTCGATCAAACCCGGAACGGTTCACTCTGTCTCCACTCCAAGAATGACGCCCGCGGCTACCGATCAAGCCGAATCGGTCCCATCTGTCTCTGCTGTTGGCCATGCTGAGGGCATGAGCGACATCGGGGATGCGTTGTGGAACACGGCGGTCGGCCCATCCGACTATTCGGAGGCCAACGACCGGTATCTGCAGGCGATGCTTGACCAGTACAAGCTCTGTGTGGAGATGGCGGACCGGGTCAGTTCCCGACGCAACCTGACCAACACGTTCTTCCTGTCGCTCAATAGCGCGGTCGTGGCGATCGTGGCGGCGACGTCCTCCAGCAGGCTGGCCCACATGTCGGTCCTAGTGCTTCTGGCCGGGCTGGTCATCCTGCTCGCCCAATGCGCCGCATGGTTCGTCATGGTGCGCTCGTACCGGCAGCTCAACTCCGCCAAGTACGCCGTGATCGGAGCCCTGGAGGAACGACTGCCGGCGTTTGCATACTCCCGGGCGGAGTGGGGGGCGCTCGGCGAGGGCCGCGACTGGCGCAAGTACCTTCCCCTGACCTACGTCGAGCAGTGGGTACCAGGCATCTTCGCTCTCTCCTACTTGGTGGGATTCTGCGCCATCGTGGTTCGGTAGTCCGAGGGTGAGAGGCCCTCGGACGACTCGGCCCTGACCGGGTTTCCGGTGATTGTGCGCGCCAAGGACGTCGGGTCGGTTGGTCCTGAGAACAGCTCATTCCTGCGGGAGTTGACCAGTCCCATCATTGCTCTCAGTCAGCGTCCGATGCCTGAGCGCGTGGCCCGGATTCGAAGGCGGCTCGACGCGGCGTGGTGAGGCATCTCTGTCGATTGTGTCGTCTCGCCGCCGTTACGGGAGTGGCGGCGCTGGGGGCAGTCGAGACAACGGGCCCAGAATTGGATCGAGTTCGCGCCGTACCAGTCGGCGGATGGTCCAAACATGTCTTATTCGTGGCACGGTTGGCAGGAATCGCGTGAACTGCGGACTCCATTGGTTATCGAAAGACAGAATTCCTTCGAAGGGAAAGTCCCATCGAATCCCCTTGGCATACGGTGCGGGCGGTGGAATGTCCGGCAATTGCGGTAGTGGTGGCCAGTTAACGTCTGGCTCGGCGGACGACCTTGCCGCGTACTCTTCTGCTGCATCTTCCCGGAAAGCGTGGTATATCTCCTCGCCATAGACGAGCAATAGTAACCGCGTAGGTGTGGCAGTGCGTAACGCTTCAGTGAACTCCCACGCTGTCCCCGGACCTGGGGCTGCCATCATGATCACTGCGTGGGCGCCCTGGATTAGCTTGCTCACCGTGTCCTTCCAGTTGTCGACGGGCAGATAACCGCGCTCCGCCCCGAGGGCCGGCAGGAGTTCGCCGGGTTGCCCGATCGCGACGGTACGACCGAGGCCGCGGAACTGACGCACCAAGAATTCTTCGTGCGTTCCCGGAAGCTCGAAAGGTGAACGCGCAATCCAGCCGGGGGCCTCGTCCGGTGGTAAGGCCATTGCGGAGTCAATGGCGAAGGGCCGCAGGTAGAGCAGATATCGCTCCCCGGTGAGCTCCTCCAACGAAGGAATGATCCGGTGGCGGTGCCGCCTTCCCCGTTTCAACAGAACATTGCCGACATTCCAGAGCAGGAACGAAGGCACCAGGACCACGAACCCGAGCAGCGGATGTACCCACAATGGGAAATCCGACACAAGGGCATCGTATAACGGTTGACAAATGATGGCTAACAACAATCCCAGGGCGCCCAGCGCCCACCCTAGAACGGTCAACGCGCGTCCTCGGCTAGGGCTTTGATATGCCCGCTTGTCAATAGGGTCTACGGACAACGCCTCAGTGTCGGGATTGGCTGTGGTGTTGAGTTTACTGCCGTCGTCACTTGATTGCTCGACTGGAATTTCAGTTGCCGCCTCAAAGCCACAGAGGACAAGGAAATCGATAAACGGCCAGTCAATAAGCAGTACCTCGTCGATGCATGTCTCGGCGACGACAACCAGCACACTAGCCGTCGCGGTCGTGACTAGCGTTGCGATGTGTACATAAATCTGCGTCCTGTCCAGGTGTCCAACAACTAGACTGCCGATTATCACGCCAAGCAATAGCGCCGCCGGGAAGTAGAGGATCATCTCGCCCGCCACGTTAATAATAAGGAGCGCAGCGCGAAAGAGTTTAGCGTGCAACTCGTCTCGGATCACATAGTAGGATAGCGTTCCGAGTTCCCTGCGCTCCCACGCCCAGCTTGTACTGGCTATCGAGAGTGTTGTGAATGTCGAGACGATCAGGCCTAGTATGGCTAATCTATTCGGCACTTCCCTGTGCGGGATGGAATCGCTCGTTGTCCGGTCGTGACGGACGTGAATGGCTGTTGTGATCGCCTGGATTAGTGCAGCGATAAAGGCGATCCACATAACAATACTGGGAACAGGAGGCATTCGGCTACAATCGCACAGAATAACCACTCGCGTGAAGTGGCCAGGCGTGGTGTTGACCTTTGTGCTGACGGGCGGGCAGATCGGTGACGCAATCGCCTTCGCCAAGGGCGTGGCACGATTGCGGGCGCCCCGTTTGCTGAAGCAGGACCGCAGCCTCCCTCGCCGTCACCGGTGCGGGTGCAGCCCTGCCCCGACTTGACGCCGAAACTGTGCTGTTCGGAGCCGGCGAGCGTCAACACGGCACACCACAAGGCATCTTGGAAGATCAAACGGTACGCATTCACCCGATTACTCTGTGCGCTCATCCCATCGGTTCAATGAGGAATCCGTATGAGCTACACAGACCATGACGTGCGCGAGGGCCGCCGGCTGATGAACGAGCGCTGCGAGAACCGCCTCGTCATCGGCGACAAGCTGCTGACTGTCACGGCCCCGGGCGGCCCGGACGGCGCCTTCGACCAGTACTACGACGAGATCAGCCTGAGCCCCAGGGCGGCCCGGCAGTACCGGCACACCGTCCGCATGTGCACCCCGCCCGTGCGGCAGCTCGTGGCCGACAGCGGCGTCCACGTCAGCTACAGCGCGCTTCGCGAAGGGGCCCGCCTGGCTCCCTCCGGCAAGCCGTACGACGAGGACTACAGCACGCTCCGCTTGCTGCTGCAGGAAGCGGCGGGGCCGGCGTCGGCCGCATCCAGTACCTCCGTGCCCTGGGCATCGGCCCCGGCCTGCAGGACCTGCTCGACCCCGCCGGCGACATGTCCGTGGCCCAGTACCTCGGGTCCCTGCCTCCCGTGGAACGGGACAAGGTGCTGCGGGAGTTGGTGGAGGAGGACGACGCCTTCCGCGACGCGGTGAAGCGGGCCATGGACGACAAGCGCCGCCGTGACCGCGAGGGCCGCACCGGCCGCGGCGGGGACAAGCCGAGCAAGGCCCAGGCTCTGGCCCGGGACCTGGTACGGCTGAATGACCAGATCACCGCCCTCATTGCACCGGTACCCGCCGTCCGCCGTCCTGGACTTCAGCGTTCCTTCGCGACGGCCCGGCTCGTGCAGGGTGCCGCGTGAGGTGCGCGCCCGGAAGAACGCGCCCTCACGGCCGCCGAGGTGGTGCAGGGCGGTGAGCCAGCCAGTTCCGTACGGCCGCGGATCTGGTCGACGCGGGCAGCGAGGGCGGCCGCGGCCACCGGATTCACTGGGCCGGTGACGGGGGCTCCGCACTTGCGCATCACTCAGCGGGCGTCTCGTGCCTGGCGGCTGCCTTCGCGGCCATCTCAACCTCGTAGCGGCTCATGCCCACCCCGTCCTGCTTCGCATAGGCCGTGACCTCCTTCTGAAAGGCCCATGTCGCGTCGTACCAGGGCTTCCATGCCTCCGCGGAGTAGGGCTCACCCCGTACGGCTGCGAAGGCGGCGACGGCTGCTCGCTCCAGATCGATCAGACGGTTCATCTCACGTGTGGGTTCATCGGTCACGTGTCCGGACCCTACGTCGCGGGTACGACAGAGCCCCTTCTCACAGAAGCACTGTGCCTGCTGGCTGGACGCGTTGATCCGCTGTTCTCCGACGACGCCGTCGACCTGATCCACCTCACCAGCCGCGGCCTGCCCCGCTCGGTCAACAACATCGCCCTGCAGTCGCTCATCGCCGCGTTCGCCGACGAGAAGAGCATCGTGGACGAGTCCTCCACGCGCCTCGCCATCACCGAGACACACGCGACGGACTGAAGGGAGCCCGGCCGATCAGACGGCAGCGGCCCGCAGATCTGCGGCCGTCAGCAGCGACAACAGTCCGATGCCCTCGGCCGCGAGGGCAGCGGCACCGCCTTGCTCACGGTCGATCACGCACAGAGCCTCCTGCACCTGAGCCCCCAGACCCCGCAGGTCCGCGGTCGACAGCACGATCTGTCCACCACTGGTGACCACATCCTCAACGACCGTCACCCGACGGCCTTCGACGTCGGCGCCCTCGGCGAGACGGCAGGTGCCATACGGTTTGGCCTGCTTGCGCACGAAAGCGTAGGGGAGCCCCGTGTGTCGGCCGAGTGCGGTAACCACCGGGATGCCGCCCATCTCCAGGCCGGCCAGGACCTCGGTGCCCGGCGGCACCAGCGGAGCCATCTCCCGGGCGATCTCGTCCAGCAGTACCGGGTCGCCCTCGAACCGGTACTTGTCGAAGTACTCCGTGGCAGTACGGTCGGACCGAAGCGTGAATTGCCCGGTCAGATGGGAAGCAGCATGGATACGGCGAGCAAGATCAGAGTGAGTCACAGGCAGCGAGTCTCCCAGCAACCCCTCCCGGCCAAGACACCGGCTCTCTCCACGACACCGTGAACACGAAGCCGACACCGTGAACACCAAGAACCCCTGCGCCCTGCGGCCGCAGGGTCATTTCAGCCCGCACGTCATCAACGACAGTGTCGCCGTCATGCTCATCCAGCGCGTCGCGCAACAAGGAGCTCGCGGTCCAGGTCGGGGAGCTGAAGAACTAGCAGGTGCCCCAGTAGATGAGGCTCGGCCCAGGCGAGGAGGGGGGCCGCCCGTCGGAGACACGCCAGCTCAAGACTGCGCTGAGGCGGCGCGGGCCGTCGGCAGCCGTCTTGAAGACGGCGTGCCCTCTAGGAGCGGGCAGCGTCGCAGCGTCCCCGGGCTTCACGAGCTGTCCAGCACGGACCGTACCGGGCCCGCGCCGCCTGGATGAACTTCAAGGATTCCAGCGCGGTTGACCAGCACACGGCGCCTTGGGTATGTCCGCTCGGCGATCTCGACATCCCGCTGGTCGAACTCGCCGTAGAAGTAAATGACTCCGTCGATGAGCTCGCGTTTCCATGCGCCGGTAGGCCACCGTGAAAGGACCGCCTCGACGGTCATCGGCTCGCGGGGATCGGGCAGGTCAGGGCCTTTGGCAGCACCGTCACGCATCCTTCGACTCACTTCCCGTCCGCCCCTGGGCTCTGTCCGCCGTCCGGCTCCCGTCCAGCAGCTTCTTCCTGGGCGGCGAGGGCGCGGTGCTTGATGTTGACGGCCGCGCCGATGTCGGCGTGCGTGTGGTGCCCGCATCGGGTGCAGGTGAACAGGTCACGGGTGCGGCGGCTCTTGGCGTCCACGTGGCCGCACCGGTTGCAGGTCTGGGAGGTGTAGGCGGGGTTGACCGCGCTCACCCGCGCCCCGTACCAGGGGGCCTTGTACTGGATCTGCCGCCTGATCTCCGCGAACCCGACATCCAGCATCGACCGGTTCAAGCCCGCCTTCGCCTTCACGTTCCGTCCCGGCTCCTGCACCGTCCCCCGCGCGCTGCGGGTCATGTTCTTCACCTGCAGATCCTCCAGGGCGACGTGCGCGAACTGCGTCACCAGACGCTTGGTCAGCAGATGCTGCGTCGACGCACGCCGCGCCGCGACCAGCGCATGCAGCCGCGCCACCTCGTCCCGCGCCTGGCACCAGCCCGCCGACTGCCGCCAGACGGGCAGCCCCTTCACATACCGGCGGCCATGCGCCGCTGCCACTTGTGCAGCTGCCGCCGGGCATTGTCCAAGTGCCGCGGATTCTCGAACAGCTGCACCTTGTCGTCGCCGATAGCCAGCGGGCTGGACGTCGCCGCGAACACCGCCACGCCGAGATCCACCCCAACTGCGCCTGCATTGCGCTGCCGGCGCGATGCCCGCACCGGCTCCGGCGCCGGGATCCGCACGTTGAAGGACGCGAACCAGGTGCGCCCCTCCCGCGCGATCGTCACCGACTTGACCTCCCCGCCCCGCGCAAGCAGCCGTGCCAGACGCCGCGCGGGGCGGCGCAGGCGCACGACAAATGCCTTTTGCCCGCCGGGCGTCTTCTCCCCGGCGATCCGCACGTGGCGCAGGTTCTGGGACACGAGCCGCACGCTGAACATCCGAAACGAATCCCGGCACCGCCCGTACCGCTTCGGCCGCGGATAACCGACCTGAACACCGCGCCGCGCAGCGCTCTTCCAGTTCGAGAACGCCGTGTCGGCGTCCCGGAACGCCTGCTGGCACACGATCGCGTTCACCCCACGCCACCACGGATACAACGACCGCGGCTCCTCACCCGGCCACACCGGCCCCGGCAACGGCCGGTCCCTCACGACAAGGAAAGTCTTCTGGATGTCGAACTGGCCCGGGACCTTCACCTTCGGCGCGTTCCGCGCAGCCTCCTGCAGAGACTGCCCCTGGGCAATCAGCCGATCACGCCCGTGACTCCACTGCTGCTGCCAGGCGTGTTTGATCCCGTAGGCGAAGTTGAAACTGCGGCGGGAAGCCTCTGCATAGCGGTGCAGGATCTCGCGCTGCCCGGGGCTCGGGTCCAGAGCTTCACGGACGACGACGGTGACAGTGTTCTCACTCATGCCGGCCAGCGTTGCAGCCACCACTGACAATCAATATGAACCGTTATTGCTGTTATGTGTCGGTTCTCGATTTCCGGTGATGGCGGTCTTATGGTGCTGGTGTTCGCCTCGCCGTTGGCGGGGGTGAACTCGTCCCCTGGGTGGGGGAGTAGAACGCCCGTGGACTGCACCAGCCTTACGGCAAGGGCAGGAAACCCCGTGCACGGCACGGAAGGAAGCGGCGCAGCTCTGCCTGCTCCTGCGAGCAGGCAGGCACCGTGGCCGGGTGACCGAGCCACCCGTCCTTAACGCGTATGCGCGATTAAGTGCTGTTTGCCGGAACCTGTGAAAGTAGTCGGAAACCGTCGTGGGCTTATGAGAGGTCCCAGGCCAGCAAGGTGCGCTCCGTGTGCGCAGGTACGGCCCTGGTGCATGCAGCACACCGAGCACGCCCCCGAGTGCGCTCCACGCGGGCAGGGACGGCCCCAGCGCAAGGAGCACCCCGCCCGTGAAGACCTGTGCGCTCCGGTTCGCGCGGCGCTCGCGTTCCGCGGCTCTCCTGCTGCCCGTCACTCGGTGTCCGAGTGACGGGCAGCGGAAAGTGGTTCACCCCTGTGTGTCGTGCCTCAGACGGTGAACTCCCGGATCATGGTGTCGCGGAACACCGCCGAGCCCCCGGTGGTGAACAGCGAGACCCCGGTGTCGACCAGGTAGGGGAACGCCTCCATCGAGTGCACGTACCGCCCGTCGTCGAAGAACACTTCGACGGTCGTCCGGTCCACGAGCGCGCGCAGCCGCACCGACCGCGTGGCCGCGTCGAAGGGCGTATGGCTCTCCTGGTAGTTCCCGGAGGAGTCCGGATTCGGCACGCCACGACGGTTGACGAAGGCGAAGTCGTCATAGACGCCCGCGTCGATGTGCCGCCCTCCGTCGACCGACTTGCGCAGCTGGACGCCCGCTCCGGTGAGCGCGCCGTCCCAGGTGATCTCGCAGGTCAGCTCGTACGAGATGCCGGTGTACGACAGCGCGAGCTCCCCGTCGACCGTGAGATGGCCGAGGTCCACGGTCTTCGAGACGTGGTCGTCGAGCGCGGTGACCGGGCTGGTGGCGAGATACAGCGTGCCGGAGAGGTCCTTGCGCAGGGTCACCTCGCGGACGATCGAGTCGGTGCCGTTGAAGCCGTCGGAGTCGATGGTGGGCGTGGTGTTGGGGTAGTCCCAGTTGTTCATCCAGCCGATCGCGTACCGCATGGCCGGGTCGACGGAGCCGTCGGCGCGGTGCTTGTCGAAGGTGACGGCGCCGTAGAAGTCGAAGCCGTGGTCGAGCCACTGGGGGGCGGCGGCGTCCGGAGTGAAGGTGGTGCCGTCGAAGGAACCGGTCCAGTACGCGTATGTGTTGGGCAGGCCGGACGCCTTGCCGTTGGCGCTCACACCGAGCACCCAGGTGGCCGTGCCGCCGGTGCCGGTGATGTGGAACAGGTCCGGGCACTCCAGCGTGCCGAGGCCCTCGTGGGTGAAGCCGCTCGCGTATGTCCAGGACTTGAGGTCGTCGGAGTGGTAGATGCCGACCTTGGTCTTCTCGGCGAGGGCCATCACCCAGCGGCCCCGCTCCTCGTCGCGGATCACCTTCGGGTCGCGGAAGTCCTTGACACCCGGGTTGGCCAGGACCGGGTCGGTGCCGTGGTTGGTGAAGGTGTGGCCGCCGTCTGTGGAGTAGTACAGGTACTGCGCCTGGGAGTTGGCGGTGCTGTCAGGCGCCATCGTGACGACGACGATGACGGCGCCCGCGCCGAACCCGGCCGTGTTGCCGGGGTCGACCACCGCGCACCCCGACCATACGTCCCCGTTCGCAGTCGTGTCCTTGGGCACGGCGACACCCCGGTCGCGGAAGGACACCAGATCGGTGCTGGTGGCCAGGCGCCAGGTGGTACCGGCCTCCGTCCCGCCCGTGAGGTAGTCCGGGTTGTAGAGGTAGTAGTAGTGGTACTCGCCCTCGATCCAGATCGGCCGCTGCGGGTCGTTCTTCCACTGGTCGGGGACCGTGAAGTGGTACGTGTCGCGGTAGCCGGTGGCCGTCGACGTGGACTTCGCCTTCGACTTCGCCTTCACCCTGTGCGCCGCTGGGGCGGCGGCCTGCGCGGGCGCGGCGACGGGCAGCAGCGCCGCGGCGGCGCCGAGGGCGGTGGCCGTACGGAAAAGGGTCCTGCGGTTCAGGCGCGGCTCAGGGGGCATCATCGGTCCTCGGTTCTCCCAGCTTCACTGACGGGGGGCGACCAGGACTGTAGACCTAACTCGTTAAAGGTGGAAAGGGGCCAGGTTCACTTTCCTGACACGATTTAGGTCACTGCCCGAAACGAACCGTTCCCGGCAACCGGCTCTCTGGGCGCCCGATTACCGTCGCGCGCCCGGCCCGTTTCCCACCGACTCCCGCACGACCACCGGGCACTCCAGCTTCCGCACCCGCGCCTCGGGCGCGCGCCGCGCGCCGATGGCGTCGAGCAGCAGTCGCACCGCCTCCTCGCCCATCGCGCGATGCGGGAGCGCGACGCTGGTCAACGGCGGATTCAGGAACGCCGCCATGTGCTCCTGGTCGTCGTACCCCACCAGCGACACCTCGCCCGGTACGTCGATCCCGAGCCGGGTGGCGGCATGCAGCACCCCCGCCGCGACGCGGTCGTTGTAGCAGACGATGCCCGTCGGACGGTCCGGGCGCGGCCGGTCGAGGACGCCCAGGCCCCCCTCGTACCCCGCCGAGATCTCGCCGCCCGTGCGCACCACGTCCTCGGCCGCCGCGCGCAGCCCGGCCCCGCGCAGCGCGTCACGGAAGCCGCGCAGCCGCTCGGCGGTCGCGATGTCGTCGAGCCCGCCGACGAGAGCGAGCCGCCGGTGCCCCGCGTCGAGCAGCAGCCGTGCCGCGGCCCGCCCGCCGGCCCGCTCGGCGGGCACCACGGCGGCGTGCGGACTCCCCTCCGGGGGAAGGCAGTTGGCCAGCACGAACGGCGTGCGGTCGAGCCCCTTCGGCAGCCGGTCCGCGCGGCGCAGCGACATCGCCGCGTACACGATGCCGTCGACCCGCCGGTCGAGCAGCTCGGCGACGGCGGCGTCCTCCTTCGCCGCGTCGCCCGAGGAGTCGACGGTCAACAGCAGATGCTCATGCTCCCAGGCCGTCTCCATCGCGCCGCGCAGCAGCGCGCCCGCGAACGGCGACGACGCGATGTGGTCGGTGACCAGGCCGATCACGGCGGTACGCCGACTGCGCAGACCGCGTGCCACGGCGTTCGGCCGGTAGTCGAGCTCCGTCGCAGCCTCGCGGATCCGGCGCTGGGTCTCGGCGGAGAGATTGCCGTCGGCGCGGCCGTTGAACACGAACGACACGGCGGTGTGCGAGACGCCCGCGAGCCGTGCCACGTCACGGGAGGTGGGCCGCGCGACGGCACCCGGCTCGGCTGCCCCCGCATCACCCCGGGCGCCGGCGCCCGAAGTGCCACCGGCACCGGCGGCGTCCTGCCCCCGCGCACTGACCACTTTGCCGCCCGAACCGCCTCTGCCCACCATGAGAGCACCCTACCGACGGCACTCGTGACCTCGTACGGAGATACTGGACGCATGCACGGGCCGCGTACACGAACGGGCGCGACCCAGGGCCCCATGAATCGAGGACGACACCGTGAACCGCCGCCCCACCGCCCGCGACGTAGCCGAACTCGCCGGGGTGTCACGGGCCGCCGTCTCCTTCGTCTTCAGCGGCCGCGCGGCGGGCAACCTCTCCGCCGGCACGCAGGAACGGATCAAGAAGGCGGCCGACGAACTCGGCTACCGGCCCGACGAGGTGGCCCGTTCCCTTCGGCGCAAGCGGAGCGCGGTCATCGGGTTGCTCAGCGACGAGATCGCGACGAGCCCGTTCGCCGGGCGGATGGTGCTCGGCGCGATGGACGCGGCCCGCGAACGCGGGCACCAGGTCCTGCTCCTGGAGTCACGCAACGATCCCGCCGCCGAAACGGAGGCCATCGCCGAACTGCGGGCCCGCCGGGTCGACGGCGTCGTCTACGCGGCGATGTCGATGCGCCGTACCCAGGTCCCGGACAGCCTGGACCCGGCCCGCACGGTGCTCGCCAACTGCCTCCCGCAGCAGCCGAATTCATACGCGTACGTGGTGGCGGACGAGCGGGGCGGCGGCCGTTCGGCCGTGGACGTGCTGATCACGGCGGGCCACCGCGACATCGCGCTGCTCGCGGGCGAGACCGGCAACATCGCGGCGTCCGACCGCGCCCGCGGATTCACCGACGGCCTGCGCGCCGCCGGACTCACGGCGCGCGAGGGATGGACGGTGCGCGCGGGCTGGCAGATCGACGAGGGCTACGCGGCGGCCCTGCGGATCCTCGACCGGCCCGGTGAGGACCGCCCGACGGGCATCGTCTGCGCCAACGACCGCGTCGCGGCGGGCGCGATGCTGGCGGCGGCCCGGCTCGGGATCGACGTCCCCGGCAAGCTGTCCCTCGTCGGCTACGACGACCAGGACCAGATGGCGGCCCATCTGGTCCCGGCACTCACCACGGTCGCGCTGCCGCACTACGAGATGGGCGCGGAGGCGGTCCGTGCTCTGCTCGACGCGGCGGACGCGGGGCACGACGTCGACCGGTCGGCGGGCCTGCTGCTCGACTGCCCGGTGGTGGAACGGGAGTCGGTGGGCAGCCCGAGCTGAACCGCGAACCGGCGGCGGCGCAAGCGCCTTGGGCGCCGGACAGCTCCGTGATGCCGTGACCCGCCGTCCTGATGCGCAGGCCGCCGATGCACGTGCCGAGCGCCATGGCGGGACCGGTGGCGACCACGACGGGGTGGGGCGACGAGCCCGAGGGTGGGAAGGGCCTCGCCCAGGTGTCGGGAGGGCGACCGGGCCGTCGCCCCGTAGCGCTCTCGCCGCCCGCCCGCGGGCTCAGCGACCGGTCAGCTCCCAGGCGGTCACCCGGACCTCGGCCGCACCGCGCACGACCGCGACGCCGAGCATGCCCTCGGGCGCGGGGTAGACCTTCTCCGTCAGCATGGCCCGCTCGTCGACGAACACCTCGACGAGCGGCCCGTCGACCAGAGCCCGCAGCCGCGCCCGGGACCCGCCCGGCACGACGGCGGTGACCTGCGCGGTCCTGGGCAGCGGATGGTGCGAGGTGGCTGGCGCGCCTGTCCGGTCGAGGGTGGCGAGCCCGCGCGTCGGGTTCAGACGCAGCGCGATGGTGTCCCCGAGGTGCAGTTCGACCTCGGAGTCGGGGTGGCCGACGGCCACGTCCAGCTCGATCTCGTACGCGGCGGGAAGCGCGTCTCCCACGGCCAGTTCGGCGCCCCGCAGCCCCGTCAACTCCCGCGCGGGCGCGAGCCGCAACGTGCCGTCCTCGTGCACGCCGATCTCGCGCGGGTGCGTCAGACAGCCCGCCCAGCCGACGGTCACGGACTCCTCCTCGGTACGCGACTCCCAGCTCCAGCCCCACAGCAGGGTTCGGCCGTCCTCGACGAGGGCGGTGGGAGCGTAGAAGTCGCGGCCGTGATCGAGCATGCCGCCCGAGGACGGCACGAAGGTCAACCCGGTGCCGGACGGCGCGAGATCACCGATCAGATACGTGGTCGAGTACGTGATATCGGCGGCCCACAGCGACAGGAGCAGGATCCAGCGGCCGTCACCGGTGGGCAGCAGCGCGGGGCACTCCCAGGCGTCGGCGGGAGCGGCGTGGCGGGCCGCGAGCGGGTGGGCCGCGTCCAGGAGCGAGCCGGCGTAGGTCCACTCGTTGAGCGAGTCGACGCGGTAGAGCAGCACGTCGGGGCGGCCGCCCGCCTCCGGCGCGCGACGGTGCCCGGCGCCGATCACGGCCCAGCGCCGGCCCTCGTACGAGAAGAGGAACGGGTCGCGGAAGGCGAGCAGGTCGAGGCCCGTCGGCGGGCCGGGGACGACGGCTTCCGGCTCGGCCTTCAGCGTCGATATCGCCTCGTCGGCGGCGCGCGCGAGCATGACCGAGCCGATGCCGTCGGTGCGGTCCATTCCGGTGTAGACGGCGGTGGGCACACCGTCGTCGACGACCGCGCAGCCGGACCAGGCGCCCAGCTCGTCGCGGGTTCCGGGGGTCGGGGCGAGCGCGATGCCGTGGTCGGTCCAGGTCACGAGGTCGGGGCTGGAGGCGTGGCCCCAGTGGATGTCGCCCCAGACGGGCGCGCCCGGGTTGTGCTGGAAGAAGAGGTGGTAGCGGCCGTCGTGGAAGAGCGGGCCGTTGGGGTCGTTGCACCACTGACCGGCGGCGGGCCGTACGTGGAGGCGGGGTGTGTTCCGGTCGGCCATGGCGGCGTCACTTTCTGTCGTAGGGCCCACGGGTACTGCCGTAGGGCCCGGAGGTCGGGCCGTCGCGGGCGCGCCGTTTCGGGTGCGCGCCACCGTCGGTGTGTGGTTCTGCCCGGCGCACTGTGTCGGACGTGTTGCCGGTGCGTGTCCTGCCTCTTGCCAAACGGAACCTAACACGTGATAGTGATCCCGCCCTAGCACGTGTTAGGGACTAGATTCGGAATGAATCATTCCGGCATGATGAAGCGGCTCCGCGCGTACGACGCGGTGCCTGGCGCGAGGGAGCGCACACATGACCATGCAGAAGGAAGCGGTGACGGCCACGTCCCCCGCCGCGGGCAGTCCCGGCCGGCAGGAGACGGGCACGGACCCCGGCGGCGATCGGCCCACCGGTGCGTCCGGGGCCGCGCCTGCTCCCGGGCACAGCCGGCGCAAGGTGAACTTCACCCTGGCCAGCGCCGCGCTCTTCATGTTCTTCGTGACGTGGTCGCTGTCCTGGTCGCTGTTCTCGATCTGGCTGACCCAGGACATCGGTCTGAGCGCCGGCCGCAGCTCGCTCGTGATCAGCGCCAACGCCATCGGCTGTCTGATCACGATGCCGGTCTACGGCTACCTCCAGGACCGCCTCGGCCTGCGCAAGAACCTCCTGTACTGGATCGGCGGCCTGATGCTGCTGGTCGGCCCGATGTACATCTACGTGTACGGGCCGCTGCTCAAGCACCACTTCGCCCTCGGCCTGGTCGTCGGCTCTGCCTACCTGGCCATGGCCTTCGCCGTCGCCGTCGCGACCTTGGAGAGCTACACCGAGCGCCTCGGCCGCTTCCACGGCTTCGAGTTCGGGCGGGCCCGGATGTTCGGCTCGCTCGGCTGGGCCGCCGCCACCTTCTTCGCGGGCCGCCTGTTCAACATCAACCCGAATCTGAACTTCTGGGCCGCGTCCGTCGCCGCCGCCGTTTTCGTCGGCCTGATCGTCGCGATCCGGGTCGCGGACGGCCGCCGCGCCGAGGCCGTCGACGAAGCGGCCTCCTCGGTCTCGCTCTCGGACGTGAAGTCCCTCTTCACCTACCCCGCCTTCTGGGGCCTGCTGCTCTTCGTGGTCGCGGTGACAGCTACGTACAACACGTACGACGCGATGTTCCCCTCCTACTTCACCTCGCTCTTCTCCACCGAGGCCGAGGGCAACCGGATGTTCTCCGACCTGAACTCCGTGCAGGTCTTCCTCGAAGCGGGCGGCATGGCGCTCGCGCCGTTCCTGGTCAACCGCATCGGGCCGAAGAAGTCGCTGCTCATCTCCGGCTGCGTCATGGCGGCCCGGATCCTGCTCTCCGGCCTGGTCACCGGCGCCCTCGCGATCTCCGCGGTGAAACTGCTGCACTCTGTCGAGCTGCCGATCATGCTGATCGCGATCTTCAAGTACATCAACCGCCACTTCGAGCCCCGGCTGTCGTCCACGATCTATCTGGTCGGCTTCCAGCTGGCCACCCAGCTCGGCGCCGCCGTCATCTCCCCGCTCGCCGGCCTCGGCTACGACAGCATCGGCTACCGCGGCACATATGCGGTCATGGGCTGTTGCGTCGCCGCTGTCACCGCCGTCTCCGTACTCACCCTGCGCCCCGACTCCAAGGGGATCACCCTGACCGGAAAGGAAGCCCTGGCGTGATCGTCGTCGCCGGTGAAGCCCTGATCGACCTGGTGCCGCAGAGCGGCACCGGCGACCCGCTCGCCCCCTTGCTGCCCGCGCGCGGCGGCGGACCGTACAACACGGCCGTCGCGCTCGGGCGGCTCGGCGCGGACGTCGCGTTCTGCTCCCGCGTCTCGACCGACGCGTTCGGTACGGCACTCGTCTCGCACCTGGAGAAGGAAGGAGTGGCGGTCGACCTCGTCCAGCGCGGCGCCGAACCCACCACCCTCGCGCTCGCGTCCGTCGCCGAAGGCGGCTCGGCGACGTACACCTTCTATACGGAGGGCAGCGCGGACCGCCTGTTCAGGGCCCCTGCTCAATTCCCGTCGGGAGTAAGGGCGTTGTCCGTCGGTACGTGCTCGCTCGTCCTCGAACCGGGTGCGAGCGCGTATGAGCACCTGATGCGGCGCGAGTCCGCGCGGGGCGTCTTCGTCGCCCTCGACCCGAACATCCGCGCCGGCCTGATCCCGGACGCGGACGCCTACCGGGCACGCTTCGAGAGCTGGCTGCCGTACGTCTCCCTGCTCAAGCTCAGTGAGGAGGATGCGGAGTGGCTCGGCGGCGGCATCGAGGGCTGGCTCGCAGCCGGGCCGTCGGCCGTCATCGTGACCCGTGGTGGTGCGGGTCTGACGGCTTTCACCGCCATGGGCGACGGCCCGCACGCGGTGCCCGGCGTGGACGTCGAGGTCGTCGACACGATCGGGGCCGGCGACACAGTGAACGCGGCGCTGCTGCACGCCCTGGACTCCCGCGACCGTCTGTCCCGTGACGGGCTCGCAGGGCTCGGGCCCGCCGACTGGAGCGATGTCCTGCGGTTCGCGGCGCGAGCGGCGGCCGTCACCTGCTCGCGGGCCGGGGCGGAACCGCCGTACGGCGTGGAACTGTAACGAGTTGGTGCGTGATAGCGGGTGCGGCGTCGTGCCTGGCAGGTGGGGCATGATCCGGCCGCTGTGGCGATCATGGTCAATCGGGCGGTGCTGGCGCATCTGCTGTTCACGGGGATCTCTCGGCGTCATCTCGCACGTTGGCCTGCAGACTGAAGCCTTCCTCTCGCAGCAGGCCGGCGACGGTATCGGCACTGACGCAGTGCCCGGCCTGGGTCAGCTCCTGCGCAAGCGTGCGGGTGGACTTCACCGTCCACCGCAGCGGCGACATCGGGTCACCCCGCACATCCGGCTCAACCAACGCCAACAGCGCCGACCGCAGCCCCGGATTCAGATCCGCGACCCGCTTGCGACCCCCGCCCGGACGCCGCACCCGCCCCAAAGGCTCCTCACCCGCCTCAAGTTCGAACACGCCCTTGCGAACCGTCGTCTCGCTGACCGCAGCCGCCTGGGCGACAGCTCGGACACCGCCATGTCCCAGCCCCCGGGCCTCCGCAGCCATCGACAGCCGTCGCTGCCGCTCGTCCAGATGCGGGAGCAACACCGCTAACTTCACGGCGAGTTGGGTACGAGTCTCATCGGGTCTGTAAAGCGAGCGGTGTAACTGGGTTTGGTGTGGCTAGAGTTGGCCTGCGTTGAGGCGGCCGTCGAAGGCCAGGTCGAAGGCGTTCATAGCGCCCTTCCAGCGCATGGTCCAGCGTTTACGGCCGGCGCCGGTCGGGTCGAGGCTCATGACGGCCATGTAGACACATTTGAGGGCGGCCTGCTCCGTGGGGAAGTGCCCGCGGGCGCGGACGGCCTTGCGGATGCGGGCGTTGACGCTCTCAATACTGTTGGTCGTGCACACGATGCGGGGTATTTCTGCATCAAACTGAAGGAAAGGCGTGAACTCGGGCCAGCTGGACTCCCAGAGGCGGACGATCGCCGGGTACTTCTTGCCCCAGGTCTCGGCGAATTCCAGGAACCGCGTCGTGGCCGCGTCCTCGGTCGGCGCGGTGTAGACGGGCTTGAGCGCCTTGGCGATCTTGTCCCAGTCCTGTCGGGCCGCGTATCGAAATGACGCCCGCAGCAGGTGAACCACGCACGTTTGCACCACAGTTCGCGGCCAGACCTCGCCAACTGCGTCGGGCAGGCCCTTCAACCCGTCGCAGACCAGCATGAGGACGTCTTCGACGCCCCTGTTCTTGAGCTCGGAGAGCACTCGGAGCCAGTGTTTCGCGCCTTCGCCGCCGTCGCCGGCCCACAGGCCGAGGATGTCGCGGTGTCCCTCGGCGGTGACCGCCAGGGCCACGTAGATCGGCCTGTTCGCTACTTGGCCATCGCGAATCTTGACGTTGATAGCGTCAATGAAGACGACCGGGTAGACGCGGTCGAGCGGCCGGTTCTGCCATTCCGCCATGCCATCCATCACCTTGTCGGTGATCGTGCTGATGGTCGTCTTGGAGACGTCCGCGCCGTAGACCTCGGCCAGGTGCGCGGAGATCTCCCCGTGCGTAAGACCCTTCGCGGACAGCGAGAGCACCATCTCGTCCACGCCGGTCAGCCGGCGCTGCCGCTTCTTGACGATGGCCGGCTCGAAGGAGCCCTCCCGGTCGCGAGGCACGTCGATCTCGACCGGCCCGATGTCCGTCAGCACCGTCTTGGACCGGGTGCCGTTACGGGAGTTGCCGCCGTCCTTGCCCGCCGGGTCGTGCTTGTCATAGCCGAGATGGTCGGTGATCTCGCCCTCCAGGGCGGACTCCAGAACCGCCTTGGTCAGCTGCTGCAGCAGCCCGCCCTCGCCGGTCAGCTGCAGCCCCTTGCTGCGGGCCTGCTCGACGAGCTGGTCGATCAGTTTCTGCTCGACCGTCGCGGCCTCCGGCGACGGATCCGCCTGGTACCGTCGACAGCCCCGCCCTGTCCCGCCGCCGGCCACCTCCAAGCACCCGGCGGCGGGGGTCTCAGTCAGCTTGCGTCTCGCCCTCTCTGCGCGGCCACGCCGTGCCGACGCGGAAGCCGTTGCGGAATTCGCCGCTATAGAAGTGCTGGTGATCCCCGCAGTGACCAGCGGACAGGGTGCAGCGCAGCGCGCTCTCGGGCTGACGGATGAAGCAGATGCCGGGAATCTCCACGTGCTCCTGCAACGTCTTCCGCCTGGTGCTCATCGCCGCGCCTGCCGCATCACGAGTCGCAGCCACGTGCCGTGAGCGCAGACCGCCGGGTCGTCGGCGCACTGCTCGCAGGTCTGCGTGTGGTCGAGCTGCGCGGGATAGACGTGGCGGATGGCGCAGGGGCAGCAGCCACGGGGAAACCAGCGGGCCGCAGTGCCGTGGAACATCCCATCCCACTGACCGAGATCAACCGCTGAGGTAGTGCACAGGGTGACGGCGCACCACACGCACGCCCGGCCGCGTACCTGCGGCTCGGACAGCTTGGAGGGGGCTGGGACTTGGATAGGCGGTGCCTCGAGCGTGCTGCTCGATCCGCTTCCCGCGCCGGACGCCGGACCCGTAATCTCGGCCATGTCGACTCCTGTTGGTCGGCCAGCCCCGGGACCGTTCACGCGGTTGCCGGGGCGCTGTACGACTCATGGAATCGGCGCGCTACTCAGGGTGACAGTGACGTGGCGTCCTAGTTTCGCGACGCTATTCGCCGACCCCTAGGAACTCGGCCAACGGCCTAAGCCCTGCAGGGTGATTGGGGAGCGCCCACAGATCGCGAACGATGGCTACCGCCAAGGTGTGATGCTGCATCCACGTAGGCGCCACCCGGCGCAGCGACTCGAGGGCTTTCACCGCCCCCTCCGCGTCACCCAGATCCGTATGGGCTCGCGCCACGTCCAGCAGTAGCCACGTCCGCCACGACGGCGGGGTGTCCTTGCTCAGCCGCATCCCCTTCGCCAGAGTCAGGGCCTCCTCGGGGCGCCCGTACTGCACGGCCAGCCGAACGCGTTCGATGCGCACCGATGACGGGCTGAAGACGCTGACCATTCGGCTGTCGCTGCCCTGCGGCAGCCTGGCTACACGAGCGGCTTCCTTCTCTGCGTTCTCCATCAACGCAGCGGCCCGCTCGTAGTCGTTGCTGCGCGCGGCCGACGTGGCGGCCGACATCGTCAGCGCGCCCCAGACTTTCAGGCCGTCAGCGGTGCCCGTCAGTCCACTGTCTTTCGTGTCGTCCGCGGCGTGCAGGGCGATGCTCAGGGCGTCACCAAGGCGCCCCTGCCGCTGGTAGGTCCACGCAACGGAGTTGACGATCATAGGGCGTAGCAGCGGGTCAGACGAGCGCCCTGCGGCATCTATGGCGCGCTCCAGGCTGATCAGGGCGAGATCCGTTTTCCCCATCCGTACGGCGACGTGCCCGGCCAGCTGGAGGGCCTTGCCCAGTGCCGCGAAACCGGCTCCCTGGTCCGCGCTGTCGGGCGATGCCGTGGCGGTGCGCGCGTCCGAAATGATGTCGGGAAGTGTCTTCATCACGGTGTCGAACTCGGCTGCGTGGTACTGGGTCCAGCCGTCTGCGATCTGCTCGCGCAAGTCGGACAGTGAGAAGTTGGGCCCGGGTGCCTTCGGCTCGGCCGCCCAGAGCGCGGGCATGATGGCGCGCCGTACGGCCACGAAGCGTGGCCCGTCGTTGTCCCCCGTCGAGACGGCAGGAGGGTCCCCCAGGAGGGTCGTCAGCTCCACGCCGAGGCCGTTCGCCAAGGCGTGGAGCGTGGGCAGGCGTGCCGAGTGTTTCCGTCCCTGCTCAAGCTGCCGGATTACGTCTACGGACACGTCGGAGCGCTCGGCCAATTCCTCTTGGGTCAGGGAGGCCAGGCGCCGCAGGCGTCGGAGAGTTCGCCCCAGGTCGTCGTTTGCCACGCAGCCACGGTACGCCGACCTTGCGGCGGGGGAGAGTGCCCGTCTGGCAGCAGGAACCAACGGCATGACGCCAGCGCGCGCCGCCGCGCCTGGTCCTCCGTGATCGGCTTGGTTCGGTTCTTCGCCATGTGACAGTCCCCGACATGGACATACATCGGCGCTTGGCCCGAGCGTGGCCGGCGGCCGACACCTCGGTGCCTGACTGGGGAATGAGCACGGACGTCGAGTTCGCGGCCCTTCCGGTTCAACGTCCCAAGGATCGCTCGTGATCGAACGTGCCCGTGGGGAGCGTGGTCGAACGCAAGCTACTCGTCAGTTACCGGAAGTGATCAAGGAGTCGCCTTCAGTAAGTTTTTCCTGTGTTCGCGTAGACGTTTGAAGCTCCCCGTGCGGCGTTAGGGGTGAGGGTCGCCGATCCTCCACCGCGCAGCGCATATCTACGCGGTGCCCATGGGCGAGGAGTGCACTTGGACGGGCCCGTCGCCATCGCGACTCAGCGACTGAGGGCAGAGCTGCCTCTCAAGTTGGAAGTGCCCTTCGAGGCCTTCACACGCCAGATGCGAGTGCCTTACCACCGCTATCTGTGCAGCAAGCTTGCCTCATCTACGGAGGCGCGGGACGAACTGAACGATTTTTTCGTGAAGTTGCACCTGAAATGGCAGACGGTGCTCCGAAGCGAGAACGTCGCTGCCTTCGCTTGGAAGATGCTGCATGACCACGTCGTGGACGTGCTCCGGAGCCGCGACCGCCGGCCGGTGCCGATGGACACGGCGTTTCTGCCGGTGCGCTCGTACTGGGCAGTGGAGTGCGATCCGATCGACGCGCTGCTGACCCGCCTGGACGTCCACCGGGCCCTGCAGCAGCTGACCGCGGGACAGCGGGAGTGCTTCTGGCTCCGGCACGTCCTTGGCTACACGGCCGTGGAGATTGCCGACTTGACTGGCAGAAGTCCCTCAACCGTCCGTACTCATCTGCAACATGCCATCCAGGAACTCAAGCAGGCTCTGCAGCCTGACGAGGGCTGGGGTATGCCGGTACCAAGGAAGGCGGACTGATGACATTCGCGGATGTTCTGGCAGGGCTGGAACTCGACCTCCCCGCCTACACCCTGGCGCAGCAAGAAGAGGACGACCGGCGACTGCATCTGCTCATCGGCGCGGCCGTCTTGCAGCGCGAGGTCGCGGAGAACCTGCAGGTCCGCAGTTGGCTGGTGCCGGCCTCTCCCGAGTGCACGGCACTGCTAATCGATGACAGTCCGGTCGACACGGCCGACCGTGACCGGGTGCATGAGCGTGCGGCGGACGATCTCACCGCCCTGTGCGAACTCGTCGTCAGGCGCAGTGATGCCGAGGAGAAACTGCTGACGCTTGTGGAGACGCCAGGTGAAAGCCAGGGCGCCCTGGTCTTTGCCTGCTTGCTCCAACTGTGCGGGTACGTAAGAAACGCCCGCTTCTGGTGGGCCTTCGCAGCTGGCGCGGGCAGCAATACCGCTGCCTACTGCCTCTTTCTGGACGGACTACTGCTCGACAGAGCCGAAGAAGCAGTCCACTGCTACGAGAGCCTGGGCGGTGCCGACTTCATCCACGATCACTCAGAAGACCCACCCCACTACTGGGGCACAGCCATCGGATTGGGCCGCGAACTCGACCAGCACATCGAGCAGGTCAGCCACGAAGACTTCGGTGTCATCGCGCTTCCCGGCCCGGGCCTGCCTGCCAATGTGGGCAGACGACAGACGAGCATCAGATGAGAACGCGGCAGCTTCCTGCAGACGGACAAAGGTGCGCTGCAGGAGCTGCCTGCACCCTCGGCTGCGCTGGAAGCCGGATCAGGCCGGCCGTCTCTGCCATCAGACCAGCCACAGTTGACGGATTGTCTTACCGTCTGGGGACTTCAGCAGGACCTCGCCACCTTGAGAGGTCTCCCTCTCCACCAGGGCCAACAGTGCGATCGCGCGCCGAACGCTCTCGGTGATCGAGATGTTTTTGTGTTCCTTGTACCAGCGGAGCTGCTCGGCGGTGTCGTGATTGATGTTGACGCTGAGCCGAGTCACTTGTGTCGTGTCGCTGGCCGCACCTGTCGATGCAGCGGCTTGGGTCGGGTGCTCGGGCATGCCAAGGCTCCTTGAGTTCGAATGTCACACACGAATAGACCCGTGCATAACCGCCGTCAGGCCCCCTCCCTGGCCCCCCAAGACCAGGTTTGCCCAACGGCTCATGCAGACGAGTCTTCGCCCGGAGCCGCACTAATGAGCGAGGCAACTAATGCGCTCGCTCAGGCGTGGTTCCCCCCACAGCAATGCGGAGCCAGGCGCCCGCGTCGGCCGGCCTGCTCGTTTCAAGTCGAGCTTGAAGGGTGTAAAGACTTGGACATTTGTGCATCTCCTCCACCAGACCGGGCGGCGCTCGGTATTGACATGGTGCCCTCGTACGCACTCTATGTCAAGCGAATCACCATCGAGTGATGCTCGGATACACTCTCAGTGTGTACCCAGTACGTATGGGATCAACACCTAATGTTGAAAAAGATCACATTGTATGTGGTAACGTGTCCGCCAAGCACCGCTTGGGTGTCTAGCCGCAGGGCGACGATCACCGGAGGGGACACCCCGTATGGCGAGTCACGAGAACCCAAAGCCCGAGGTGCTGCATGTTCAGGGGTTTCTCACACCGCTTGAGGACTGGCACAACGAACGGCAGCTCGACGTAGTGCCCCAACTCGGCTCACAGCGAGGCTCGTTGGCCGAGATTGATCGGTTCAAGGGAAGGGAGCGCGCTGCGAAGGTCGTACGCCAGCAGCAGCAGGAGTTCTGCGAGAACATGACCCCCGGTCGCGAGGCGACCTACCGCATCGGCGCCCCCAGGGGCGTCACCATCTGCATCTGCAAGCCGGGGGAGCATGTGTGAGCAGCCCGCCGCCGTCTGACGGTGACTTCTACGAGGACATACCTCCGCTGGAGCCCAGGCAGACCTGTGGATTCGGGCCCTCCATCCCCATAAGGCAGGCACTTAGAGATCATCTCAATTGGTGAGTCTGCGGTAGCAGATGAGGGTGCAGGCGATGCTGGTGAAGGCCAGGAAGTGGATGGCCTGCCGCTCGTAGCGACGGTGGAGACGTCGGCAGCCGGCGAGCCAGGCCATGGTGCGTTCGATGGTCCACCGGTGGCGCCCCAGCTTCTGTGACGTCTCAACTCCCTTGCGGGCGATGCGCGGTGTTATGTGGCGTAGGCGGAGCCATTGCCGCAGGTGACGGTTGTCGTAGGCTTTGTCGGCGTGAAGCTTGGCGGGGCGCCGACGGCGTGGACCGCGCCGGGATCTGATCGGTGGGATGCCGCGCACGAGCGGTTCGAGGGCCTGGCTGTCATGAAGGTTGGCGCCGGAGATGCCGACGGAAAGCGGCAGTCCGGTCCGCTCGGTGATCAAGTGGATCTTCGAGCCGTACTTGCCCCGATCTACAGGATTCGGACCCGTCAGGTCCCCTTTTTCAGGGCCCGCATGTTCACCGAGTCGATTGCGCATCGTGACCAGTCCAGCTCGCCTCGAGCCCCCAGCTCATCCAGGACCAGACGATGCAGTTTCGCCCAGACCCGTTGTCGGCTCCACTCCATGAACCGGCGGTGAGCCGTGGCCCCCGATGGCCCGAACACGGGCGGGACCTGCGACCACGTGCACCCGGTCGTGGCCACGAAGACAATCGCCGCCAACACCTCACGGTCCCCATGACGGCGCCGGCCACCACCCTGCGGCCGAGTCGGCGCCTCCGGCACCACCCGCTGGAACAACTCCCACAGCCCATCTGGGACCAGACGCTCAGTCAGCAACACAGCACCAGACTACCGGCATCACCAATTGAGATGATCTCTTAAGCCGACGGCCAAGCCGGCGGTCTTTCCCGTACAGAGAAGACGCACGGAGGACGAGTAGCCGGTGGAGCCCTTCCAGTCGGACGACATGCCCTCCGACGAACCGTTCTTCCAGATCTCTCCTCCGCGACAACTACCGATCACTCCCGCCGCGACCAACACCCCAGGTACCAGTCGGCAGGAGTTCGTCGAAGACCTCCCCCCCGATCCGTCACCCAGACCGGACAGCAACCTGGGCCCACTGGTCGAGGATGAATCACCGCAGAACAGCCAGACTGCAGCCTTCAGCTCGCCGCACGCGATCGACATGACGCGTCACAAACTGGCGATCGGCATGCTCTGGATGGTCGGGCTCATCGCAGGACTGCCCACAATCGCTCTGCTGGCCGCCCGCTGGACGCACTTCACCACCGACGCGTACCGCGAAGTGAGCCTCGTCTTCACCCCCGTAGTGGCCCTCACCAGCGCCGCGTTCGGGTTCTTCTTCGCCAGCGACGACCGCAACAATCGGCTCTGACGCAGCTTGCGCCGGCGCCCCTTCGAGTGGATAGCGCGATGGACGGCGGGAGCCCTTCAACCTGACGCGCAGTCTGGACCGACCGTGATGGTCAGTTCCGCCGAACCCCAGTCCGGGGCTGGCGACCGCGTCTGCCCACAGCGCAACCGCTCCGCCGCGCTCCGCTCAGCGTCCGCGATCCCACCTGCGCGTACGAGCAAGGTCGCGCACCTGCACTCGCTCCAGGAACTTGAGCGCGTCAAGCTGTTGGATCTCCTCGGACATCAGCTGAGCCGGTACTCCCGCGAGCCAGCACCCGGAGCACGCCGAAGGACGCCCGCCTCTTCCAGACGACGCAGCTGATACAAGACCGATGACGGGCTAGACAGACCCACCGCCGCAGCGATCTCCCGGACCGTAGGCGCCTCACCATGATCCGCGATGTGGGCGCGTATCGCCGCGAGCACCGACCGCTGCCGCTCGGTGACCTCCCAGGACCGTCGGACCCGGGTCACGACTCCTCCCCGGCCGTACGGCGCAGGTCCTCCCGCCGCTCCCGCGGAACGTCCCGCACGAGTTGTCGGGACAGATCAATCAAGCGCCGCCGCAGCCGCGTATTACTGCCCGCCGAAGCCCCGGCGAGTGCCCTATAGGTGCGGTCCCATTCGCGCTGAGACTGCACGATGTCGGGGGAATGTCCGCTGTGCACCATGAACCAAGTAGATCAGGTGTTCGAATTTCTCGGCAAGGCGACGAGTCGCCTCACCCCAGGTCCGGTGTCCCTTGACAGCGAAGTTAGTCCGGCCGAAGTCGCTGACCTGCGTGGACTAACTTCGTTGTCAATGCAGTCGCCCCGCGTCCCGGCGTGGGCTTTCGACTTCTGCCGAAGCGACGTACGGGCCTCTCCCGGCAGCGGTTGTTCCGTGCGGCAGAAGGCTCACCCGCACGACGAGGTTCAAGGCGCCGGGATGGCGCCGATCTGCTGCATCACCCCGAGGAGGTCGGGCTGGCCGCGTTCGCCGACGATCCGGCCCTCGGCCAGGTAGTAGAAGTTCATGGCCTGCACCGAGATCTTGTTGCCGCTCGCCGGGATCCCGAAGAACTCACCGTCGTGGGTGCCCCGCATGGTGAACCGCGCGGCGACCGTGTCGCCTTCGGCGACCATCTCCTCCAGCGCCCACTGGACGTCTGGGAAGGCGCTGCGCATCATCCCGATGACTTCCATGTACCCACCGGGACCCCGCAGTGGTTGCGGGTGGCTTGGCGCGTGGAACACCGCGTCCGGAGAAATGACCTCGCGGGCGAGCTCCTCGTCGCCCGTGTTGATGAACTCGACGAAGCGGTTCATCACGGACTCGGTGGACTGCGATGGCATCTTGCTGTGCCTCTCCAGAGACGTTTTGGCGGGTACCTGCGACCGTAACATCGAATCGATGTTCACATCGTTTCGATGTTCGCGTGTGAAGATGGACTCATGCTGGAACTCGCGATACTCGGCTTCCTCGCCGAGGGCCCTCTGCCCGGACACGAGCTGCGCCGCCGCGTCTCACAGCTGACCGGCTATACACGGCCGGTCAGTGACGGGACCTTGTATCCGGCGATCAATCGCCTGACCAGGGCGGGCTTGATCGAGCGGCACGCCGACCCGGCCGGCGGGGCGGCCCGCTACGTGGTGAGCCTGACCGCGGCTGGGCGGGCCGACATGCTGCAGCGCCTGCGCGAGCCTGCCGACCACGAGATCACCGACTTCACCCGGTTCTACGTCGTCCTGGCCTTCCTCTCCCACCTGCCCGACGTGGCCGAACAGCACGCGGTGCTGCGCAGACGGCTGGAGTTCCTGGAAGAACCGGCGAGCTTCTTCTACGACAACGAGCGGCCCCTGCGCGCCGAGGAGATCGCCGACCCCTACCGGCGCGGCATGCTGCTCACCGCCCGCGCCACCAGCCGCGCCGAACGGACCTGGCTGCGCGAGACCCTCGGAGAGAAGCCGCCCGCACTCGACACCACGGGCACCGACAGCGATCCACATGCGCCCGCCGCTCCCGCGAGCTGACCGCCCACGGAGGTACCCCCATGCTTGCTTCCTGGTACGACGAACAGGGCCCCGCCGCCGACGTCCTGCACATCGGCGAACTCCCAGACCCCGCCCCCGGACCCGGCGAGGTCCGCGTCCGCGTCACCGTCTCGGGCGTCAACCCCGGCGACACCAAGAAACGGCGCGGCTGGCTCGGCTCATCCATGCCCTTCCCACGGGTGATCCCGCACAGCGACGCCGCCGGAGTCATCGACGCCGTGGGCGCCGGAGTCGACGCCCACCGCGCCGGACAACGGGTCTGGGTATACGGCGCCCAGTCCTACCGCCCCTTCGGCACCGCCGCCCAGTACACCGTCGTACCCGACCACCAGGCCGCACCCCTGCCCGACCACCTCAGTGACGAGTTGGGCGCGAGCCTCGGCATCCCCGGCATCACCGCCCACCGCACCGTCTTCGCCGACGGCCCGGTCGACGGCCAACTGGTCCTGGTCCACGGCGTCCTCGGCGGCGTCGGCTCCCTGGCCGCCCAGCTCGCCCACTGGGCCGGCGCCACCGTGCTCGCCACCGTCCGCCGCACCCCGGACCTCCGCCACGTCGACCCGGCCGTCGTCTCCCACGCCGTCGCCCTGGACACCGACGACCCCGCCGCAGCCATGCGCGCGTACGCGCCGCAGGGCATCGACCGGATCATCGAGGTCGCGCTGTCCGACAACGCCGACCTCGACAACGCCGTCGCCGCCAACAACGCCGTCATCGCCGCCTACGCCACCCGCGCAGACCGCACCGAAATCCCCTTCTGGCCCCTGCTGTTCAACAACGTCACCCTGCGGCTGCTCGGCAGCGACGACTTCCCCGCCGAAGCCAAACGCCAGGCCGCCCGCGACCTCACCTCCGCCGCAGCCGTCGGGGCCCTCACCGTCACCGTCGGCCACCGCTACCCACTGGACGACATCGCCAAGGCCCACGACCACGTCGACACCGGCGGTGGCCACGGCCGCACCTTGCTCACCATCCCCCGATAGCCCAGACACGGGAAAGTGGCCCGTCACCAGCAACCCCCGTCTCATTGACGGCTACTGGATCGCTCACCCCACACGACTAGGTTCACTGCCAACGAAGCCGCAACGACTGGGTTCGTTGTCAAACGACTCGATTGGATGACAAGGGACATCCGGACGCAGCTGTCCTGTGCCATCGGATCTTGAGCGCGTGCCATCGAATCTTGACGGCCGCGAGTCCGTGTCACCGAAGATTGAGCGGTAGGGGCCAGGCACCCTCCGGCGAGCCGCGGATGTAGTCAGGCGTGGCGGCCGGGTCTACCTGACCGGGCCTTCATCTTCTCCTGGCTGTGCGTCAGGCATGTCCAGGATGGCCTCTCGGGTGTACTGAGGGCTCTCTGGGGGTGGGGCCACTCTAGGGGCCATGAGTACGGTGAGGAGCCTGCTCAGGTCATCCGTGGAGAGCGCCAGGCCCAGGGTCTGCGCGATGCGCAGAGCACAGTCCCGAATGGACTGAGCGTCCTTCTCGGGCGCCGCCATGCTCCCAATCTCGTCACACACTCGGCTGAACTGTTCAGCGCTGATCGTCGGCCGACCTATCGGTTGCGCCATGGTGTGCTCCTCCTGGAAGAGCGGGCGGTTCCACCCGCTCTTCCAGAAAGCGCTGAGCACACCCCAACGGCAACTGGAGAGAGGCAGCGCGCAGGCGCTGGACCAGAGCCGCTCAGACTTCGTTGGCACGCGCTCAACGTGCACTGTCACAGGACAGCAGCCGACGAACGCTCACCGTGGCGTGCCGGGTCGTGCCCGCCTCCACCTCCGCCGCCAGCGGCACACACGCCGTGTACACGGCGCCGCCGAGGACCTCACGGCCACCCGCGCCCGTCCGCCGCACATGCGCCGCCACCTCCGCCGATAGCACCGCAGACAGTGGCCGCGAGAACCGCATCAGCCCGTCCGGCAGCCGCACCACCACCGTCCGCGGCCGCGCCAACGGCCCCGCGAACCCGATCACCTCAGCGTCCTGCGGCGTCGATGCCCGCACCTTCACCCAGATACGGCCCGGCCGGTACGGCGACCCCACCCGCTTGCACACCACGCCCTCAACGCCGCTCGGCTCCAGTCTCCTGATCCACTCCCGCGCCGTCTCTGGATCCTCGGTCACCGGGACCACCTGAATCGGTGGCCCGCGCAGCTCCGCCACCAGCTCCACCAGGAGCGCACGCCGCTCCCGCCACGGCCTCGCCCGGACGTCCCCGAACTCCGGATGAGACAGGACATCCCACACAGAAGTGAACGGGTTCGCGGTTTCTGCACGTCGAACAGGGCGGAACCCTGCCTCGATCGGCCGACGTACCGCAAGCCGCTCCCCCGTCCATCCGCCCCAGCAGCACCGTCGTCGGCGACGCGAGCGAGCCGCTGACCGCGCCGACCACAGCCTCCGTCGACGCCCGGGCCCGGTACTTCCTCCACCCGCGGCTCGCCGTGTACCTCTGGTCCAGGGGTTTGAAGACCAGGCCCTCCATCCCTGCCGACGACCATGACAGCCACTCGGCTGCCGTCGCTGGGTCGGTGGTCGACGGGCACAGCGCAAACTGCGGCCCGATGTCGACGGTCACGCAATTCGGCTCTGGCGAAACGACGCCGTTGCGCTGTACCGCTCCAGCCCGGGGCGGCCCGTCGCGGCCGTGGCCAAGGACCTTGGCGTGAACCATGAGACGCTCCGCCTGTGGATCAAGGCAGCCGAGACCGGCCTTGGGGACCAGCGGAACAGCCAGTCACGCTAAGCACTTGATCTCGGGCTTCTAGCACGGGTGATCGGTGCCGTGCGGGGGTTCGGCGGAAGGTCCCCGATCACTGGTGGGGGATGGCTACGGTCCGCAGCATGCCGGTGGAATTTCTGACTGATGAGCAGGCTGAGGCGTATGGGAAGTTCGCCGAGGAGCCGACGAAGCCCGAGCTGGAGCGGTTCTTCTTCCTTGATGACGAGGACCTGAAGCTGATCGCGAAGCGGCGCGGGGACCACAACCGTCTCGGCTTCGCGCTCCAGATGTGCACGGTGCGGTACATCGGGCTGTTCCTGGAGGACCCCCTCGCGGTGCCGTGGCCTGTCGTCGAGCATCTGGCCGAGCAGCTGGGGATCGGGGATGTCTCCCAGATCAAGCGGTATACCGAGCGCAGGCCGACGCCGTACGAGCACGCGTGGGAGATACGTGACGCGTACGGCTATCACCAGTACGAGGACCACGACCAGGGCCGGAAGCTCCGGGCCTTCCTGCACGGCCGGGCGTGGACGGCGCACGCGGAGGGGCCGAAGGCTCTGTTCGATCACGCGGTGGGCTGGCTGCGCCGTAACCGGGTGCTCCTGCCAGGGGTGAGCGTGCTGGCCCGGCAGGTCGCCGAGGTCCGTGGTGTCGCGGACAAGCGGCTGCACGCCACGGTCGCCAGGGCGGCCCGGCGGGCGGACCCGGCTCTGCCCGGCGACCTGGTCGCCACGCTGAAGACGCCGGAGGGCAAACGGCATTCGGAGCTGGAGCGGATGCGCCGGCCGCCGACGCGGACCACCGGCACCGCAATGAAGGCCGCGTTGCAACGGGTCGAGGACATCGCCGCCTTCCAGTTGGGCCGTCTCAGGCTGGAGCAGGTTCCGCCGAACCGGCTGTCCGCGCTGGCCCGGTACGGGCTGGGCACCAAGGCGCCGAAGCTGGAGCGGACCCCGGAGCCCAAGCGCACGGCGATGCTCACCGCGGTGATGCGCCACCTGGAGGCGAAGGCGATCGACGACGCGCTGGACCTTTTCGAGATCCTGATGGCCACCCGGCTGATCAGCTCCGCGAGGCGGTCCACGGACAAGCAGCGCCTGTCCACGCTGCCGCAGTTGGAGAAGGCGGCACGGATCACCGCCCGGGTCTCGAAGGTGATCATCGAGGAGCTGGAGCTCATCGAGGCGAGCGGCTGCGATGTCGACGTGGCCGCGCTGTGGCGGGCCTTGGAGGAGGTCGCGCCTCGGGCCGCGCTCTCCAGCGCGGCGGCCACGGTGGTGAGCCTGGTGCCGGAGGACGACGGCACGGCGGAGACCGCGCTGCGTGGGGCGCTGGCGCTGCGCTACAACACCGTCAGGCCGTTCCTGTCGCTGCTGGGTGAGTCGAAGGCGCTGGACGCGGCGCCCGCCGGCAGACGGATCCTCACCTGGGTGCAGCGGCTCCCGGCTCTCTCCCGGCGGAAGGTGGGCGAGAAGCCGCTGCTGCCGCGCGAGGTCGACGACAAGCTGGTGCCGGCGCACTGGCGCAAGGCCGTGTACGCGAACGCGGAGCTGCCGCAGGGGGCGGTGGACCGGGATGCGTACGTGGTGTGTGTGCTGGAGCAGCTGTTCGGCGCGCTGAGGCGCCGCGACATCTTCGCCTCGCCCTCGCACCGCTGGTCCGACCCGCGAGCCCGGCTGCTTCAGGGCAAGGGGTGGGAGGCGGTGCGCGAGGACGTCCTGACGGGCCTGAGCCTGGACGAGGACGCCGAACAGCACCTTCGGGAACTGGTCGCCGTGCTGGACGCGACGTGGAAGCAGATGGCCGAGCGCCTTCAGGAGGCGGGCTCCGACGCGAAGATCAGTATCGAGGTGCAGCCAAACGGCCGGGCGAAGCTGAACGTGGAGAAGCTCCATGCGCTCGGTGAGCCGAAGTCACTGAAGTGGCTGCGCGAGCGTGTCGAGAAGATGCTTCCGAAGATCGACCTGCCGGACCTGCTGTTCGAGGTGTACTCATGGACCGGGTTCCTGGACGCTTTCGTGCATCTGGGCGACGGCAGAACCCGGATGAAGGATCTGACCACCTCGGTCGTCGCCCTGCTGGTGAGCGAGGCGTGCAACATCGGGATGACCCCGGTCATCAACCCCAACCACGAGGCTCTGACCCGCTCCCGGCTGGTCCACGTCGACCAGTACTATCTGCGCGCCGACACCATCGCCGCGGCGAACGCGGCCCTGATCGCCGCCCAGGCCCAGGTGCCCATCGTCGAGCATTGGGGAAAGGGGCTACTGGCCTCCGTCGACGGCCTGCGGTTCGTCGTCCCCGTCCGCACCATCAACGCCGCCCCCTCACCCAAGTACTTCGCGAAGAAGACCGGCATCACATGGCTGAACGCCATCAACGACCAGGTCATCGGCATCGGACAGATGGTGGTGCCCGGTACCCCGCGCGACTCCCTGTTCATCCTGGACGCCTTGTTGAACCTGGACGGCGGAGTGAAGCCGGAGATGGTCGCCACCGACAACGCCTCCTACTCCGACATGGTCTTTGGCATCTTCAAGCTGCTCGGCTACCGCTTCTCCCCGCGCTTCAAGGACCTTCAAGACCAGCGGTTCTGGAAGGCCCAGATGCCCGGCGCCGAGACGGCCGGCGGGTACGGGCCGCTGGAGGCGATCGCGCGGAACAAGGTGAACGTGAAGAAGGTGATCACGCACTGGCCGGACATGCTGCGGGTCGCCGGCTCCCTGGTCACCAACCAGGTCCGCGCCTACGACCTGCTGAGGATGTTCGGCCGAGAGGGGCATCCCGCCCCGCTGGGGCAGGCGTTCGCCGAGTACGGGCGCATCGCCAAGACCCTGCACCTGCTCGCCGTCGTCGACCCGGTCGACGACACCTACCGCCGCCAGATGCACAAACAGCTCACCGTCCAGGAATCCCGCCACAAGCTCGCCCGCGACATCTGCCACGGCAAGAAGGGCACCATCCACCAGGCGTACCGGGACGGGATGGAGGACCAGCTCGGGGCGCTGGGGCTCGTGCTGAACGCCGTGGTCCTCTGGACGACACGCTACATCGACGCCGCCGTCGCCCAGCTCCGCGCGGAGGGCTACGAGATCCGCGACGAGGACGTCGCCCGGCTCTCCCCGCTCAAGCACAAGAATCTGAACGTCCTGGGCCGGTACAACTTCACCGCCTCCCAGCCGGTGAAGGGGCTGCGGCCCCTGCGCGACCCGGATGCTGTCGACCTCGACGATGACGACGGCCAGGAGGAGTGAGCGCCGCATCCGCTGTCCGGGGCGGGTCGTTGTACTTCGAGAAGGCCACCGCCGACCGGCGGAGCAGCGAGAAGTGGGGGCGCCGGTATGACCGTGACCGACTCGTACGACGAGATGAGGGAGCACCCGCGGGAGGCCAACGAGCGGTTCGCCGCCGACCGCAGGGACACGACGATGACCATCCGCTTCGAACCCATCGAGGCGACCGGACCTGCACGAAGCCTCTATTTTCGTGTCAGCGTCCAGCTTCAAAGCCTCCATGGCGCAGCGGCACCGCCGTCCGCGGCTCCAAACTCACGCTCCCGGCCAGGACAGCTCAGGCGTGCCAGCCGTGGTCCATCCGCAGGAAGTACGGGAAGAGGGTGCGCTCCTCGAAGTCGAGATGTGCCTGGAGGTGGTCGGAAAGCGCGACGATCTGTTCCAGCACCACGTGGACGGAGCGTTCGTCCTTGGGGTTCAGATGCCGCGCGTCGGCGCGGATGCTCACGATCATCTGCTTGACCTCCTCATGCTCGCGCCAGAGCCGCCCGATCTGACCGCTGAGCTCGGGGAACCGGTACTGCATGACCGGCAGCATCCGAGCGTCCTCGATCGTGTGGTGGGCGTCCAGGTGGGCGCAGAAATGCTGGCAGCCCACCTTGAGCTGCCAGGTGAGGTCCGCGACAGTCAGACCGCCGAGCAGCTCCTCAATGTCCTCTGCGCGTGTGGTCGCCGCATCGAGCACCTCAAGCCCCTTGCGCAGGGCGGCGACGTCGCTGCGCAGCGGCGCATGCGCCATCAGCAGCTGCTGCACCATCTGGCGGCCGGCGACAGTTCCCACCTGCGGCTGTGTCATCGTCGATGCTCCTTTGCGACTGCCTCGCGCACCGCGGGCGCGACCTTCTCGATGATGGGGCGCAGCGCGGACTCGTTGGCCGGGCCGCTGAAGATGTAGCCGTTCATGCCGTGCTCGACCGGCCAGCTTGTCAGCAGGTCGACCCGCTGCGTAGTCGAACGGTCACCGACCAGGTTGTAGACCCGGTTGGTCCGGCTCGGGTCCCGCCCGGCAGCGCCAGCCGCCTCGTCGATTCGCCGGTTCGCGTCGTCCAGCTCAATCCGGGGCGAGAAATTCCTTCGAGGGCAGCCAGCTGCCTGTCCCCGCTGGAGTTCGCCCACGGCGGCCGTGAAGCGTGCTTCACGGCCGCCGTCCGGAGGGCGCTGTTTCTAGGCGGCGATGCGGTGGGCTATCGCCTTGGCCGTGGAGGCTGCGTCGTCCAGTGCCTGCTGGCGGGAGGCTTCGAAGAGGGGGATCAGCTGGGACATCGCCGGGTTGTGTACGGCCATCGTGAGTTCCGGGACGATGAAGTTCACGTCCAGGGCGAGCGCGTCGGCCAGAACGGCCGTGAGGTAGTTCTGCACGTATTCGTAGCCCTCGCGGGGCGTGCCCGGGGCGTAGGAGCCGCCGCGGCTGGCGACGACGGTGACGGGGGTGCCCTTGAGCCTGGAGCTTTCCACGCCGGCGGTGCGGCCGACGAGGACGATGTTGTCGAGCCACGCCTTGAGGGTCGAGGGAATCGAGTAGTTGTACATCGGAGCGCCGATCAGTACGGCGTCGGCGTTCTCCAGCTCGTCGATCAGCGTCAGCCGGTGGGCGAGGGCGGCGGCCTGGGCGGGGGTGTGCGTGGCCGGGTCGGTCTGGCCGGCGGTGTGGGCGTCGGCGGTGAGGTGCGGTACGGGGTTCGTGGCGAGGTCACGGTAGATGACCGTGCCCTCGGGGTGGTGCTCCTGCCAGGTCCGGCGGAAGGCGGCGGTCACGGCGCGGGAGGAGGAGGCGTCGCCGGAAAACAGCGAGGAATCGAGGTGCAGAAGAGTGGCCATGGGATGTTCCTCAGGTGTAGCAGTGGTCGGGAATGCGGATGATCGGTGACGGTCCGCGTGGCGAGGGCGGTCTCGCGATCACCCGGCCGGGTTTGCCGGGCGGAAGGTGAGCTGTGGCGCCTCGGATTCAGGCGCTGGTCAGGAGGCGAGGACGAGCGTGGCGGCGGCAGCGATCGCGATGACGGTGAGGATGATGGGTGCCATCGCGTTGCCGCGGGTCTCGGGGTTGGCGTAGTCGCCGGACTTGGCGTGGAAGCCGACGGCTCCGACGAGCAGGACTGCGAATCCCAGGGCGGCGGCAACGCCGATGGGCTGCCAGAAGAGACCGGCGATGAGCCCTGCGGCTGCGGCCAGCTCGGCCAGCCCGATGAACCGGACCAGCGGGGCGCTGAAGCCTCCGGGAGACTGCAACTGGGCTGGAATGCTGCCCTTGAGCAGGGCTTTCGGTAGTCCGGCGGCCAGCCCGACAACGGCGAGCAGAACGCTCAGTACGGCGGCGAAGACAAACACGGGTCATGCCTTTCTGGAGAGTGATTCGGACCGCCCGAGCTGTGAGGGACCGGCATCCGTGGAGGATGGGTGTGCCAGGGGTTTTGCTGCTCACGCGTGGGCGTTGCTGAAGTGCGGTCTCATCGATGGAGAGCGCTGCTGCGCGGCAACCCGGCCGCGGGCCGGGCGCCGGCCGCCGCGGTGCGGCCGGTGACGGCAGACGCTGAGGCGGGACGGCTCGTCGGCGCCGGCCGCACCGCCTGTGGAAGGCGGAACGCGGCCGATCAGGTGAGGGGCTGTTCGGTGAAGTTCCTGAGCACCAGTACGCCGGGAACCTCGATGAGGCGTCCGCCTTCGTCGATCCTGCCGAGTTCCACCGGCGACAGGCCGAGCGTGCGGGCGAGCTCGGCGATCTGGGAGCTGGCCTCCCCGGAGTCGCTGGAGACGAAGACCACGCGATTGCCCTGGCCGGAGGGCACTTCGGCGGCGAGCGTCTGGGCGGGAAGGTGGTTGAAGCCCTTCACGATCTGGGCGCCGGGCAGGACCTCGGCCGCGTACTGCGAGGAGAGCCGACCCTTGAGGATGTCGCCCGCGTTGGGCGCGTAGTGCGCGTTGGTGGTGTCGACGACGATCTTCCCGTTCCAGTCGGGCAGGGCGTTGCCGAACGTCTCGACTGCGCCGAACGGGATGGCCATGAAGATGACGTCGCTCGCCAGTGCCTCGGTGAGCGTCACGGCCCGGACCGTGGAACCCCAGGAGGCGGCGAGTTCGCTGATCGAGCCCGGTCCACGGGTGTTGGCGATGCTGACCTCGACTCCGGCCCGGGCGAAGACGCGCGCCAGCGCCGAACCGATGTTTCCGGTGCCCACGATGGCGTAGCGGGTGTCTGCAGACATGAGTGCTCCCTGTTCCAGTAATTGCTGAAGGCTGTCGAGGCGGCAGAGCAGCTTCGTCGTCCGGCCTGTCGGCGCCGCGTTTCTGTAGGCGGCTCCGACCTCCGCCAGTCCATTTGGTTGAGGTGTTAACCAAACCGTACGACGGACTGGTTAACATGTCAACCAAAGCGGTAGGGTGGGCTTCATGGACGAACCGCGATGGCTGGACGAGCGTGAACAGCGGGCTTGGCGCAGCCTCATGAAGATGCAGGCCGGCCTGTCCGAATACATCGAGCGGCAGCTGCGCACCCACAGCGGGCTGTCCACCGCCGACTACCAGGTGCTGGCGCACCTGTCCGAGGCGCCCGAGGGGCGCCTGCGGTCGTTCGCACTCGGAGATGCGCTGCAATGGGAGAAGAGCCGTCTGTCGCAGCATCTGACCCGCATGCAGAACCGCAACCTCATCCGCCGCGAGCGATGCGCGACCGACCAGCGAGGGGCCGTCGTGGTCATCACCGAACAGGGCCGCACCCTCGTCGAGGCAGCCGCCCCGCTCCACCTGGCTGACGTGCGCAATGTGCTGATCGACCACGTGACCCCCGCGCAGATGGACCTGCTGATCGAATTGGGAGACCAGGTGGAGGCGCGACTCGCCGAGATCGATCAGAAACCGGGATGACCCCTTGCGTCCCTGCCGGGCTGCCGCCGACCGTGCCGTCAGAGTCTCGCCCGGGGTGCTGATGAGGGCCCGGCATCGCACCAACTGCCCTTACTGCGACACTCCGATCCAACAAAGAAGACGATGCGGGTCGACGAGCCTCGCCTTCAAAAAACGAACGTTTCCTGAAGATCACCGTGCGGGGGTCCGCACACCCCGCAGCCCCTTCAAAAAACCCTTCAAAAACCTGGGTCATTCAAGAACCCTCGACCACCGTTTTCTGACATGATCCGGGGTCATGAGTGACACTCCGGAGCCGTCCGGCCACCCCGAACTCCTCGTTGCCGAACCGCTTGTCTGCACCGAGATCAAGATCGGGTACGCGCGGGTGTCCAGCGGCGGACAGAAGCTCGACCGGCAGATCGACGCCCTCACCACCGCCGGATGCCGGAAGATCTTCTCGGACAAGAAGTCCGGCAAGAACGCCCTCCGCCCGGAATTGAAGGCGTGCCACGCCTTCCTCGACGCTGGTGACACCCTCGTCGTCCCCTCGCTCGACCGCTACGGCCGCAGCCTCCAGGACCTCATCAACATGGTCGCCGAACTCCGGACGCGCGGGATCGGCTTCACCTCGCTGCACGAGAACCTCGACACCACCACCCCCGGCGGCCGGCTCGTCTTCCACGTCTTCGCCGCTCTGGCGGAGTTCATCCGCGAACTCATCGTCCAGGGCACCCGCGAGGGCCTGGCCGCCGCCCGCGCCCGCGGCCGGGTCGGCGGGCGCCCCACCGTCGCTACCGAGGAAGTCATCCGCGCCGCCCGCGACCTGCTGCCCGACCCCGGCCGCTCCATCACCTCGATCGCCAAAATGCTGGGCATCTCCCCGGGCACCCTCTACAACCACATCCCCGACCTCCAAGACCTGCGCGCCTCCGCCGTCCCCCACCAGCTCGACGCTGCGGAACGGTGACCCCACGTGCCGATCCGTCCCTAGAACCGCGAGCGTTGTCCCGCCGACTGGCCGGACATCTCCAACGCCATCAACGAACGCGCCGGCTGGCGGTGCGAGTGTGAAGGCGAGTGCGGACGCGGCAGTCACCCCGGCCGGTGTCCCAACCGGCACGGACAGCCCGTGAACGGCACCGGTTCGCGGGTCATCCTGACGACGAGAGCGCGCACCTCGACCACACGCCGGAGAACTGTCACCTGGCCAACCTCAAAGCCATGCCAGGGCTGCCACCTGCACTACGACCGTAACCACCACGCCCGCACCCGGGCCCAGACCCGGCATACCGCGCTCGAAACCGGCGGGCAGCTGACGTTCGAGTTGTAGGCGAACGCAGCAAGATCAAGTGCTTAGCGTTACTGGCTGTTCCGCTGGTCCCCAAGGCCGGAGACGGCCGAAGCGCCGTCCGCGCGGGCGGAGGCGGACAAGGTCGCCGAGATCGCCGCCCTGCGCCGGCAGGTGCGCGAGCTGGAGCTTGAGCTCCTGCGCGGGCTTCGATGCTCCGCCACTCGCATCACCCGCCTTGTTGAGTGCGCCTCGCCCTCCGCCTGGCCTGCTCAAACTGAGCTTGTTCTATGGTCGCCGGTGGCCAACCGTGACGCTTCGCCGTGCCAAGACCGCATGACTGCGCCGGTTGCTGCTCCTGGGTGGGCACGTTCGTACTGATCATGCCAAACAGTGATCGTGAAGATCAGTGCAATGGCTGCCAAGATCAGTTGGACCGCGCCTGCGAACGGATGTGCCGAGTACAGGAAGAGCACGGCGATCACTAGCACGCCAAGCGTGAACCCGCCGAACCAGAAGATCGGAGCCCAGTCCATCGCTGGCGCCGCAGTTTGCCCGTCCGCACTGCCCCTCCCACGGATGACCGACGTCAGACCCAGCAGATAAGCGACCGGGATTTCGATGAGCAGCACGATCAGGCTTATGCAGCCGCCTGCGAACCCGTCGCCTCGCAAGTTCGAGGGGTTCTCGGGGCCATCATCGTTCTCCGGCAGGCGCGGGACACGCGTACTGGGTTCGAAGGGCATGGTCACATGCTGGAACGTGACGTCGTGCACCGCTTCACGGTTCACCAGGCCGAGACCGACTCGTGGCCAAGCTGAGCACCCCGTAGGGCCCCTGCCTCCGAACTACAAAGTGAACGCATGCGCTCATCCGAGGATTCCGGAGACATGTACACGGCCGCCGTCTGATCCTGTGTTCCGACCAAAGAGGCACCTGACCAGCACGAAGGCCCTGGGGAGTGAGTCTGCTGCATCACGATGCCGGACGTGAGCCGTTCGCGGTGGCGTCACGCTTCCGGGACGACTTCTTCGACTGCCCGACCACGCGGGGACGCGTTGTCCGAGCTGACCGATGCGCTGTTGTGCGCGGACGGGCCAGCGACCACGCCAGTGGACCTCACGCTGACGGCCGAGCACCGGCGCCGTCATGGCGCCTGTACGACGGGCCTGTGGGCAGTTGTCAGCGTTGGTCATCGCTGAGCGTCCTCCCATGGCCCAGACGGCCCCGCGAACGCTCCCGATCGTGGTCCACACTGAGTAGGAGCGCTCATGTGCAACAGGGGCGGGCGGAGGACGCTGAACGCATGAGTGAGCCTTCTGCACTTCGACAAGTCGCGGTCGCCGTGGTTCTTCTCATCGTCGATCTGGCGGTGATCGCCTGGTTCCTCTGGAGCTATTCGTGGATCGGATGGGGGGATCGTTGGAACCCGCAAAGTGTGCCGGAGGCCCCGAGGGTTGCGTGGCGTGCGGTGTGGGTCTTGGTAGGGGCAGCGGCGGTGACAGGTGTTGGCCTTGTCGCCCTACGGTGGCGCATTTCGGGGGCCGTTCAGTTGTCCGTGTTGGGCATCGGCGCGGCGCTCTTCGTCTACTTGGCTGTTCGTAAGTAGAGCGATATCGAGGACGCGAGCGTCGGCGCTTTGGCAATCTTGAAAACCGTCGTGGTGCGAGTCACCGTGGGTTCAAGTCCCACACCCACCGCGCAGGTTGATGGCTCCTGACCAGGTAAATCGGTCAGGGGCCGTTGCGTTGCATGTTGTCCGTGGGTGCCCGTTGTTCCCCGGGATTCCCCGCTCCCCAGCCCGCTCCGCACGATCCTCAAGTCAGGCCGGACGCCGGCGATGTGGAACCACGCTTGGTGGGTGCATCCGGTCGGCGACACTCAGGCGGAGATCCTTCCGGCGGGTCAGCGCAAGGTCGACCGGGTCCGTAACGTGAAGCTGACGTTCGTGGAGGTGGGGGCTCCTGCATGATTTACCAGGTTCGGAGGGCGGTCACGGCTACGCAACCCTCTTCCGAGGGTTCTCTGGCTGTGGCAGAATCCGCCTCCTTTGCCTGCTCCTATTGGGGGGATCATGCGCCACCTCATCACTGTTTCCACGCTGGCGGCCGTCTGCTGTCTGAGCCTTACGGCCTGCACGGGCAGCGACGACCGGAGTACACCTCAGCCGAGCCCGCGCTCCACGCTCAAGTTGGGGCAGAGCGCGGATACCGCAGGTGTCGGTGGCCGGGGGGCTGCCCAGATCACCCCGGATACGGTCGTCTACGCCGACAGCACTAGCCTCGCGCTTTCACGAGGTGGAGTGTCCGAGGCTTGATCAAATAAGCGGAGAGTGCTCCTGACCTGCAACGATGGGACTTGTCTAGGGTCCTGTTGGCTGCAGGGAAAGAAGCACTCTCCAGGTGAAGAAGCGTATCGGGTCGTACCCGCGTGTCCGCATCGAGGGCGGCGGCCGGGCGGTGGTCTCGCAGGCTGGGGGCGTGCTGCTGGTCGAGACCGTCCGCAAGGCCGGCCTGGACACCGCGATATCAGCGGCGCTGACGCCGTGGCGGAAGACTCGGGCGGTGCACGACCCGGGCAAGATCCTGCTGGACGTGGCCCTGGCGGTCGCGCTGGGCGGCGACTGCCTCGCGGATGTCGCCATGCTGCGGGCCGAGCCGGCCGTGTTCGGGCCGGTGGCCTCCGACCCGACGGTCTCCCGCCTCATAGACACCCTTGCAGCCTCCGGGGAGAAGGCCCTGCGGGCCATCCGTGCCGCGCGGGCTGAAGTCCGCCGACATGTCTGGCGGTTGGCCGACCGGGAAGCGCCTGATGCGGGCGGGACGGTGACCGTCGACCTCGACGGGGTGCTGGTGATCGCGCACTCGGACAAGGAGGACGCCGCGCCCACGTGGAAGCGAACCTATGGCCACCACCCGCTGATGGGGTTCGTCGACCACGGACCGGGCGGCACCGGTGAGCCCGTGGCGGCCCTGCTCAGGCCGGGCAACGCGGGATCGAACACGGCCGCCGACCACATCACCGCCGCCCGACTGGCCTTGGCCCAGCTGCCGAAGAAGTACCGGCGCGGGCGCCGGACGTTGATCCGCACCGACTCCGCGGGCGGCACCCACGACTTCGTCGCCTGGCTCGCTCAGCGGGGACGGTGGCTGTCCTACTCGGTCGGCATGGTGATCACCGAGGCGATCCACCAGCATGTGCTGAAGGTTCCGGCATCGGCCTGGACGGCGGCCGTCGAGGCCGAGGGCGGGATCCGTGACGGCGCCTGGGTCGCTGAACTCACCAGCAACGTTCTGGACGGCTGGCCGGAGGGCATGCGGCTGATCGTCAGGAAGGAACGACCGCACCCCGGTGCTCAGTTGCGGCTCACGGATGCGGACGGCATGCGGCTGACCTGTTTCGCCACCAACACCTCGGGCCGGCCGATCGCCGAGCTCGAGCTCCGTCACCGGCTGCGGGCCCGGGCCGAGGACCGCATCCGCGCCGCCCGGGCCACCGGCCTGCGCAATCTCCCTCTGCACCGCACGGCCCAGAACCGGATCTGGCTGGAGATCGTGCAGATCGCACTGGACCTGCTGGCCTGGATGCCGATGCTCGCACTGACGGGCAAGGCCAGGTGCTGGGAGCCCCGCCGACTGCGGCTCCGCCTGTTCACCGCGGCCGGACAGCTCGTGACCACCGGCCGTCGGCGAATCCTCCGCCTGGCCCGGCACTGGCCCTGGACCAGCCACATCACCACAGCCCTCGAACGGCTCGCACTCCTGCCGAACCCCGGCTGACCAACGGATTCCCGTCCCTACGACAGCAGCTCAACACCCGGAGCAGTGGAACCCGGCGCCACCCCGAGACGACACTCGGGTCCTGGGTATGCACAGCCTCAGCCGACGGCACGAAAACGGTCCACCGACTCCGTCGGCGGACCGTCACGAAACTTCGAGGCTAGCTTCGGCACCCCGGAGCACGGCCTCTTCGCTGTCGTCAACTACCAGTCCAGGAATCGGACCAAGTCGCGTGTGACCACAACCGCCGAACAGGGCGGCTTGCGGTGGAAGGCCGCGGATGGACACACCGTCACGGCGAGGAACAGCAAGGCCGCGAAAAAGGTCGCTCCCATTGGATTCAGCGAAGGCGGGCCGGTCCTTACCCCCGAGATAGGTCACCAGGACGTGGCTGTCTTCGATATTGCCGCAGCCGAGAGGGGCGGCACCCTCATCTATGTCGACGGCGACGGCACCGTTTTCCGTTGGAAGATCCCTGCGCGCAACTCCGGTTCTTCGGTTCCCGCGTTGAAATTCGCCTTGAGCTAAGAGCTCTAACGCGATCATGGTTCGGCCTTCTTGAGTGTCATGGCGACCGACTCCACGGCAGCTGCTGGCTTGGCGCTGCCGAGGAAGTAGCGGGTCCTGCCCAGACTGCGCGCTTCGCGACGTGCCCGATGATGACGATGCCGACCGCGACGCCGAGGAGCCAGGCGGAGTGAAGACCGAGCGCGACGACGACCAGCAGGGCACCGACGCCCCACAGACGGGGGAACCGCACGGCTGCCTGCAGTCGGCGGCCGGGCATCCGTCCGTGGATCAGTGCGTGGACACTCATCGCGAAGAAGGCGATTGCTAGCGCGGCCATGCCAATGGCGCTCAGGAACCACGGTAGATCACTCGCGGTGAACCGGAAAACCATGCATCCCCCTTTGCGTGGCTGTCAGGATTTGCGGCGGTGTCACTCGGATGAGACAACTTCAAGTGTCTGGAGAACCGTCCCACTTCGGCTCCGCCGCTGTGTTTACTGGCAGGCTGGGGCTGTCTACAGCGGTGGCGAGTATCGGCTCCGGCAAGGTCCCCGGCATGACCGACATCTACCCGGTGCGACCGCGGGTCCCGGCGAGGTCCCCCGCCCGGCCCCGCCCGTGCGTGCTGAGGGCTGTCGGCGTCCTCCCGCGTGCTGCCCGTTGTCCGCTTCGATGATCGGCCAGGGAGCCGGTGGCCGTGGCGGCCGCCTCCCTCACCGGATCCGGGGGAGGGCTTTGTCGGGGTGGGCGGCGTGCACGTATTTGACGGCGATGTTGGGGGAGATCCCGAAGAGACGGACCAGGTGGACCGGGTCGGCGGTGTGGCGTGCCTCGTCCAGGACACGGTCGGCCCAGACCTGACGGGGCATGAGGCCGATCTGGTCGAACGCGGCGCGCAGGGCACAGTAGCTGACGGGGATACCGGCGGGGTGCCGGTAGGTCTGGGCGGTGACGACCAGGTGCGTGTTGGTGGCCCGCGGCCAGCACCGGCGGCGTTCGCGCAGCCAGTCAGTGATCAAGCTGGTGGTCAGGGTGTCGAGGTGGACGGTATGCGCCCGCTCGCCCCGGTGCACGGTCAAGATCCGGGCACGCAGGTCGACGTGGTCCAGGCGGAGCCGGGCGACTTCCATGACGTGGACGGCGTGGATGGCGACCAGGGCGACGATGACCCGGGCGGCGGGACTGTTGAGCCGGTCCAGTGCGCCGGCCAGGCGGTCGCTGGACAGTGGCACCGGGACCGTGACAGGGGTGGTCAGCGTGATCCCGGCGGTGGGGTTGTGGAAGGTGATGCGCTGCTGTTTAAGGGCGAGGAAGATGCTGCGCAGCGCGTGGTGCAGGCCGCGGGCCTGGTTGCCCTGCCGGGCGGCAAGCTGGGCGCGGATGTGGTCGCCGGTAACCTGCCGCAGGTCCATCCCGGCCGCCGCCCAAGCACTCACGGCGGGCCAGGCGGTGCGCAGGTAGCGGCGGATGCGGCGGTAGTCCGCGGCAGGGTGCCGGTAGCGGCCTTGGCCGCGCAGAACCAGCACCCAGGCGCGCATCTGCTCGGCCACCGGCTCGGGCAGCTCCGCGATCCTGGCGGCCAGCGCCTTCTCGTCGTGGCCCTGGCGCTGTTCGTCATCCAGCCGACGCACCACGCCGCTGATGCGGTCCGCGACGTCGTCGAGGAGCTGGGTGGGATTCTCGGACGTCGCGTCCGACTCCAGCAGGTTCTGCGATGTGAGGAAGGCAATCACCCTCTTCACGGTCGCGACGCCGACCGCGGCGACCTCAGCTACCGCCCGGACGTCACGTTCGGGGATCGCCGCAGCGCCGCCGCACCTGCTTAGGACGGCGCGCAGGACGAGGACGACCGCGCCGGGCCCGCTGCGCTTGTCGGTCAGCACATTGCGCGGGTAGTCGGCGGTGAAGGCGTCCAGGAGTTCCTCGGATTGCCAGTCCAGGGGCATCGGCGCGGTGGGACTTATGTGCAGGTCACGGCTCCAGGTGCGGGCCATCGCGAACAACGCAGCTTGACGCGGATCCACCGGCCCGCGGGCATCGCGGATCCGGTCAGCAGCCGCGGCCTGGCGCCTGCGGGCCTGCTCGCGGGCCACCGGCCCGGAGCGTTGGTGGACGACGAAGCCGAGCTCCCCGGCCCGGCGTTTGAGCTGGTGGGCCAGCGGGGCAGAGAACGTCAACTGCGTGAAGGGTTCCGTGGACGCCTCGGCGCCGCGTTCGCGCACGTAGGTGAGGCAGCCCCGGCACATCCCCTCTTCCCGGTGGACTGGCAGGGCCTCCCGGCCGCACCTGCCGCAGCGCCCGACCGGGTACCGCGTGGACTGCTCCTTCCAGCAGCTGCAGCCCCGGCACAGCGTCGACGCGGTGATTCCCCAGCTTCCGCAGTGCCCGCACGCTCGCACCGGACGGCGTGTCGGGGCGGGGCGTGTGCGCGGTCGCAGCATCCCGGCCTGCGCCAGTACCTCGCGGGCCGCGCCTGCCAGCGGCAGCGCGATCTGGTCCAGCACTTCTTCGGCGACCAGGTCCTCGCCGTCGGCGTCCCGGATCGCCAGCGCGCACCGCAGCATGCGCAGTAGCGTCCACCGCCAGGTCGTGCTCAGCCCTCCGGCCACCGCCATCGCCTCCACACGGATGGCGAGTTGTTCCTCCTCGGCCCAATGCCGTCCGGTGATCTGCTGGGCGTGGGCGCGCTCCAGGCGCCGCCGAGCATCGAACAACGGAAGCTGTCCGCATACCGCGGCCGGGCACACCCGACCGCCGTCCGCGTCGCCCGGCAGCGCGCCCAGAGCCGGGCGCAACGCTGGCTCGGCCGCCCCGCGCGCACGGCGCGGCAGTCGCCAAGCCGACTGCACCCCCAGGGCCCCTGCGTAAAGGCGCAATGGTGTCGCCGCCGGGAAGACCGCCTCAATCCCGGCAGCGGTCTCCTCGCGCACCGCGGCCAGACACGGCCGGCACAGCCCGTCGCCGTCGACGTGCCCGTCGCGCCGGCACCGCGCGCACACCCCCGCAGGGCGGCTCTTGACCCAGACCGCGCAGCTCCAGCACTTCCCGCCGTTGTAGACCTTCGACACTCCCCAGGTCAGGCACACCACGCACTGCAATACCGCCATCGCTGACCTGCCCGGGGGGGTCAGTTCGGCGGCCGCAGCCGACGCGGACCGTCCCGACGCGGCACCGGCCGCACTCCAGTGGTCCCGTCGCCGACCGCCTTGTGCTCCCGGTCGAACTCGCCGCCAGCGGACGCGACCGGCTCGGCCTCCAGCAGGTCCGCGACCGTGCACTTCAGGGCCGCGCAGATCTTGTCCAGGTCCTCCAGGCGCACTGTCACAGGGGTGCCGCCCCACAACGCCGAGACCTTGCTCAGCGACGGGGTGAAACCCACCTGCGTGAACGCGGCCTGCAGATCTGTCGGCCGCCAAATGTCCTGCCGGGCAGCCGCCCAGCGCAGATTCCACTTCACCGCAAACTCCCCTTGTCCGCCATCAGCCGCTGACCTGCCCGATCCGCCGAGGACCGCCAGCGCTCCGCCTGCTCCGGATCAGCCTGCGCGGTCGCCAAATACGTCACCGTCGTGGTCGTCCAGATATGGCCCAACATCCGCTGCACCTCCCACAACGTCATCCCCCGCTCGTAGTTGTGGGTCGCGCACGCGTGCCGCAACAAGTGCGGGAACAACTCCGTCACCGGCCCCGGCAAATACAGCCGGGAGGCCGCCTTCACCGACCGCCGGAACGTCGCCGGCACCACCGCTGGCGCCACCGTGAAGTCCAGCGCCGCCACCGCCTCCGGCAACCGCTCGGAAGGGAACAGGGGCGCCGCCGGATTCTCTGGATCGTCCCGGAACAACCCGCGGACCTCGACCATGTACCACCACAGCAGCTCCCGGCCCTGCTCGAACAGGAACGCCTCGCGCTGCCGCGGCCCCGAACCCCGGGCTCCCTTGCCCTGGACGATGAACCGGCCCCAGCGCCCCGACTCCCAATGCACGTCACCGATCGCCACGCCGCACAGCTCCGCCGCCCGCACCCCCGACAGATACGCGATCTTCGCCATCACATAATCCCGGTAGGCCACCGCCTCCTTCCTGGCCAGAGGCAGCGCCTCCCGCCACCGGGAGAAGAACTCCTTCATCGCGCGCTGCGACGGCGGCACCCGCAGCCCGAAGTCCCCACGGTGCCTCGGCCGGTTGAACGGATCGACCGGCGACTCCACCACCGCCCCGAAGTGCCTGCCGATCTCCCCGGCGTACCGCTGTTCCAGGAACGCGAAGTATCCGTCGACCTTGTTGATCTTCGCCCGGACCGTCGCCCGACTCCGCTTACCCGGCCCGGCGAAGTACCGGTCGAGCAGTGTCGGCGTGAGCTCCCACGGCACGATGTCGTAGTGCTCGCACACCTCGATCACGGGCTTGACCAACTGCTCGATGGTCGACGGCATCAGGCCGGCAGCGTCCCGCGCCCACTGGTACTCCGCGAGAGTGTCGAAGAAGTAGTCGCGCTCGCTCTGCGGACCAGCCCGTGTCCGCGGGTGCCGGTGGAGCGTGAAGACGTCCGCCAGCCCGACGGCCGGCTCACCTGGCGCGCAGTCTGCACGGTGCGGGCGGGTTTCGGATTCCCCCATGGACCGGCAGATTACGGGCCTTGCTGCAGGATTCTGCGAGTAATTGCGGAATTCTCACGCTGACGAGGGATGTCTCGAACACGGGTCTTTGACCTGCTGACTTCGCGTGATCCTTACTCCGGATGTGGTGAACGAACCCGTGCGCACTCCGGTTGGCAGCGAAGCGGGCCACCGCTCGGCCAGCTCCGCCGCCCGCGCCGCCGAGGATGACGCCCGCGAGCGCACCGCCCCGAAATCCACCCGGCCCCCGCGCCACACCACGCACTCACCGTCCAAGACGGTCCCCGGCCGCAGCGCCATCCCCGCGGCCGCCAGGTCAGGCCAGACCGCCGTCACATCCCGCCCGCTCCGCGACTGAACCCGCACGCCCGGCGCCTCGCGCCACAGAACCGCGCGGTCGCCGTCGAATTTCCACTCAAAGGCCCAGCCCTCACCGGTGGGCACATCGCTTGCCGTCTCCGCCTCAGCCACCCGCACCGGAAACTTCATACGGCCACCCAGTCCGAGGCCGGCACCGAAGCCCGCCAGAGCCAGCAGGTCAAGCCGACATCGTCAGCTCTCCGCAAGGTCACGTGCGTGCAGGCCTAGGCGTTCGCGGCCGCGCTGCCGATCGGCCTCGTCCTGCCGCATCACTTCATGGTCCCGGTACCGTTCGCGACCACCGGGTTCAGAGGGCTGCCGCCAACCCACTCACGCCACCGACCACGCCGCCGACCAGCATCAGGACTGTTCCCCAGACGACGAGGAAACGGCCAGTCGGGTACTCACGCAGAGCTTCAGCGAGTTTTGCCAGGCCTTCCAGAACACCCAATGCGCTGGGGGATTTGCGGTGCTCGTGCAACGACATGACGATTCCCGTCACCACACAAGCGACGCCTACACCAGTGATGATCAGTCCGGTGAGCGGGAAACCGCTGGAACCGCAGGAAGCAGCTAGCACGCTTCGAGTCCTTCCCCTCTTGACTTCAGCGGGGAGCCGCAAGCGATGCGATTCCCTCGGACGGCCTCACCGGCGCCGCTCTGAGAGTCCGCGCCACGTGGCCTCCCCGTTGGTGAGGTCCGCCGTCCGATGAGAACCTGACAAGAGACAGACACGTCAAGGTCGTCCCGCTTGGGAGGCGCGTCGTGGAGTTGGCGTCAGCAGTGGAGCTTCAAGAACATCTCCTTGAGTCGCTCACAGTAGGGAAGCTGCTGCCGCGCAAAGAGCAGATGGCTTCTGCCTATGCCGCAGAGGCCCCAGGCCACTCAGCCCGGATCTCGGTGGTGTGGGTATCGGTATCACTGTCGGTGAACGAGGTCAGTTTGCGCTCCTCGTGCTCCTCCAGGTGGACACTCAGGAAGCCCGAGAGGTAGCTGATTACATATACGAAGAGGCGCACAAAGAGGCGCGCATCGAAATTATCGGCCGCGTCGAAGCTCAGAGGCAGTGCGGAGCGCTTCCGACTCTTCCTCTGACGCCTGGTATGTCCATCGGTCATCCGGAGATCAGCGCTGGCACGCTGGGCGGGTTTGTTTATGTCGACGACCAACCCGGCGTCCATATCTTGTCAAATAACCACGTGTTGGCTAATTGTGACGATGCCGCTCAAAACGACATCATCCTGCAACCGGGCCCCAAGGACGGAGGCAGGCTCGACATAAGTCGTATCGGCATTCTTGCGTCAGACGTGTCGCTCGCATCGACTTACCTGGACAGCCCTCTCGGTATGAAAGTGTCCTTGGACATCGCTCTCTGTCTACTCGACGAGGGCAAGTCACATGACTGGGGGGAGATGGCTGGTCTTGCTGCCCCGGTTGATCTAACACCGAGGATGATTGCGACCCAGGATATTTATGTGGTCAAGCGCGGGCGGACCACGGGTCGCACGCGGGGGAAAGTTGTGGCCTTCAGGATGAGCACTGATGTCGGGTACGGGACGAAGGGCACTCGGACGTTTGTTAATCAGCTAGTCGTAGAAAGAAGTCGGAAGTGGGGTCCCTGGTTCAGCGACGGGGGAGACAGTGGGTCATTGGTCGTCCGCGAAGACACCAAGGAACCCATTGGGCTTGTCTTTGCGGGTGTGGAGAGAGACGACGAGCGCGGCGTCCCCGTAACGTTCGTGACACCTTTGGGGCCCGTGCTGAGGCGTCTGAATGCCACCCTCGTACCCTGATGAGGAAGGAGGCGAGGGTTCATGGTTGATTTTGAGACTGTTGAGGCAGTGAAAAATGCGCTCGACCTGCGCTTTTCCGATGATCCACGAGTCAACGGCGTCGGCATCGGAAGGGGGGACAGCGGTCCTGTGGTCCGCGTCCACCTAGTCAGCGGTGAGGATCGGCCGGATCTCGAGACGGAGATCGACGGAGTGCCCATCCAGCAGGTTCTGATCGGCCGCGTCGTAGCCCAGTCCCTGTAGAGCGCCAACTCTTCCGCGATTGGTTCCCGCTCGGTTCAACGCCTCAACCGCTTCCGCCGAGCTCCACCTCCGACACCACCATGCGCGTCCAGGCCCCGCCGGGAATCCGGCGGGGCCCCTTTGTGCCAACCTCCGTGTGGGACCCCTCGCCCAACGGGCGCCCGACATCAGCAGCGATATTCCGAGGGTCAACATCCCCCCGGCGCGTTCAGCACCGGGACAGCGGCCTAGGCCATACGTCACACTGGGCGTACGGCCCGCACGAGACGGAGAGGAGCGAGACCATGAGCGTCGCCGCCATCGACCACACCGGCCCCTGGACCGTCGCCGACGTCCTCGCGCTCCCGGAGGACCGGAGCCATCGGTACGAGCTTCTCGGGGAGTCCCTGATCGTGTCCCCCGCCCCCGGCGTACGTCATCAGCGGGTCAGTCACCGGCTGCACGTCGCCATCGAGGCCGCCGCCCGCGCAGCGGGCGCTCCCGTCGAGATCCTCGAAGCCGTCAACGTGCGAACCCCCGGCGGGATGTTCATCCCCGATCTCGTCGTCGTCGACCAGGCAGCCACCGCCGACGACCCCGCCGTCATCGACCCCGAGGCCGTACAACTCGTCGTCGAGATCGTCTCCCCGAGCAACGCCGACGTAGACCGGACCGTCAAGCCCATTCGGTACGCCGAGGCCGGAATCCCGCACTACTGGCGCGTGGAGATGCAGCCCACCCCGCGGATCATCATGGGCACCCTGCACCGCGGCCGCTACGCCGAGCAGGCCACCGCCATCGCCGGCACCATCACCGCGGTGAAGACCCCGTTCCCGTTCGAGATCGACCCCGCGGGCCTCGCAACCCAGTAATAAAGCTCGCCCGAACCCGTCCGAGCGCTACGGCACAGAGCGGCCGATGTTGACGAGCAGCTGTTCCGGCACGCCATCACGCACGCGCCCGCACCGTGCGCCGTCTGAAGGTCGTTCTCGTTATCCGCAGTATCAGCAAGGCTGGCGGGGCAATATGCCCGCATGGACCAGGGTGCAGCCGCCATTGCAGCGGCCCTAATTGCCATAGTTGGCGTATGTATAGGTCTTTTAGGTGCCCATTGGCAGGCGCGCGGAGCGCGCCGGCAGGCAGAGGCAACCATCGTGGCCGCACTCCGCCAGTCGGAAGCGGCCATCGAAGCGGTAGCGGCACAAGGGAGGCATCAACACGCTCAGTGGCGACGTACCGTCCAACGTACGGTGTGGTCCGAATTTCTTGGAAGAGTCGAGCTATTTGCCCGCTCTGTCGTGAAGTTGCGGACAGAGATTAACTTCCTTCATTACCATTCAGCCATGCCCATGCGGGACCAGATGGAAGAGAATTCTGATCTTGCGTCAGAGAAATTTCAGCAGCTCCTGTTGGAAAGCTCAGACGACCTGATCCAGGTCGGGCAAAGACTGATGTCCTCAATTATTGAGGTGGTCGCCGCGCTAAGCATCGAGATGCACTGCATAGACGGGCGAATGCTTGTCTACGGCCTGCGGACAGAAGAACAGCGCAACTCCGGGCAATGGGGGGTTGCGCACGAGGCCGCCCAAGTCTTGGACGAGGCAATTGCCCTTAACGGCGCACCGTTGCCCGACGAGATGCACTCCAGACTGTGGCGAGCACTGGAGGCAATCGATCTTCTTTCGCATCTCGGAAAGATGTCCATCCTCCACATGGCCACACAGCCACGCAGTGATTTTAAGGTTCAATTCCCAGAAGGTGATTGGCTAGCCCTCCACGAAGCCCAACGCGAATTCATTCGGTTGGCACGAGCCCATTTGGATGGAGAGACTCCCTAACTTCATCACCGCTCAGGGGCGGCATCGCTGAGCGGCTTACATCGGGCTTGGGGAACATCGGTACAGCGGTTGGCGCTGAGAACGATCTTGGTCGGGTTGGCTACATCTCGAACGTGAGCTGTCCGGAGGCTTCGAGCGCTGCAAGTCGGGCCTCGGCCCAGGTGCGGGCGTGGTGGTCCTGGTCGTAATGCAGGTGGCAGCCCTGGCACATCGCGCGAAGATTGTCGGGCTCACAGTGTTCCGGCGTGTGGTCGAGGTGAGCGGTCGTCAGGATGACGCGGGAGCCAGTGCCGTACGCGGGCTGTCTGTGCCGGTTGGGGCACCGGCCGGTGTGGCTGCCGCGTCCGCATTCCCCTTCACACTCACACTGCCACCCGGCACGGTTCTTGATCGCCTCGCTTATCTCTGGCCAGTTGGCCGGGTAGCGGTCGCGGTTCTCGGGGCGGATCGGCATACGGGGCCACCGTTCTACGGCTTCGAGTTCGGGTGAGGCTGGGTCTGGAGTCGCTGGCGGAGATCGGCCTCCTCAGGCGTGAGCGGATCGTCCGGGCGCCGGATGCGGACTCTGCGAGGGCGAGGGATGTCGTCGACGTCCTGGAGGTCGGCGAAGTCGGCGTGCGCTTGGGCGACGGCCTCGGGGTACGCCTCCTGCTTCTCGTGCTCGGCGAGCGCCCGGTAGACGCTGGCGACGCTGGGGGCCTGACCTTTGCGCTTGCCGGTGGGGATGATCAGGTCGGGCTGGATCTGCTCGACCGACTCGCCGTTCGCCCGGCGCCTGAGCACGGTGTGCAGCATGTCGTCGGTGATGACGGGCGGCCGGCCGCCGTGCTTGCCCTTGCGGGCCGCCGCGTCGAGTCCTTCGAGGGTCGACTCCCGGATGTTCTCGCGCTCGGTCTCCGCCATCGCCGCGAAGAACGCGAACAGCAGTCGGCCGGGCCCGCTCGGGTCGTACATCCCGGGCAGGGGCCCGGCGAGCATCTCCAGGACCAGGCCGTGGGCGGTGAGGTGGTCGGCGAGCGCGGTGAGTTCGGCGGCGTCGCGGCCGAGGCGCTTCATCTCGTACACGGTGAAGATGACCCGGCAGTGCGGGGCGTGGGCCTTGATCTGGCGGGCGAGCGCGAGCGCGGCCTCGAACTGGGGCCGCACCCGTACACGGGTGCTGATCTTCTCGGAGAACACCTTGTCGCGCTCGATGCCGTGCTTGGCGAGCGCGTCGAGCTGCGACTGGAGTTCCTGGGTGAGCGTCGAGCAACGGGCGTACCCGATACGGATGTCGGCACTCGGGGTGTCCGGCGCGAGGGCGAGCGGGACCGGGGTGCCGGGGCGCCACGGCTGACCGGGCCCACGGTCGGCGGGGGTGGGCACACGCAGGAGCTTGGCGAGCCGGGGCACCTTGGTGAAGCGGCCGGTGTGGTAAGTGCCGGCGACCGCGCCGGAGCGCGAGCGGCACGGCGAGCCGGGCTCGGCCCGGCACCGCGGGCAGGGATGGCGCTCGACATCGTCCGCGTCGCTCGCGGAAGCCTCTTGAGGGACCGTCATGGCACCGGAGACTGTCACAAACGATTCCCAGAAGTACCCCGAACCCACTTTTGAGTGAGAACGAGTTCTGCGAACCGAACCGCCGGTTCGTGATCACCGGGACGTCATTTTTGATCTTGCTCGGGCAAAGGGCCGTTTGTGAGAATCACTCGGCGTCGGGGTCGATGTCGCTCGGGTGGGCGCCCGTGAGTTCCCGCTCCAGCATCCGTATCCGTTCGACCTGTCGACGCGCGACGGAAACCATCACGGCGTCGAACTCGTGGTCGGACCCCGCGTCACCTCGCGGGTGCGGCCGGTGCGCACACGCCGCGCGGCGCCCGACGCCGGGCCCCCGGTCAGTCGGCTTCCGTCAGGGCCGCGTGCGCGGCGGCGAGGATCTCCTCGGAGAGCGGGGAGCCCTGGGTGGCCCGGGACAGGACCAGAGCACCGACCAGGGTGCACAGCCGGGCGAGGCCGCCCCCGACGCCCTCGCCGCCCCCGATGTCCTCGCCGTCCGTGACGGCCTCGGCGGGGGCGAGGAACGCGGCGAAGTCGGCCACGCCCTCCGCGTAGGTACGGCGCGCCTCGCGGCCTTCGGGTCCGCGCGCGATATCGACGGCGAGAGCCGCGACCGGACAGCCGTCCGCCGCGTTGTCACGGTGTTCGACGGAGAGGTAGGTGTCGAACAGGGCCCGCTGAGCGGCATCCCGCTGCCCGTCGTGCCGCTCGAGCCCGGCCGCATTGCGCCGTGCGATCTCATCGAAGACCTGGGCGGTGACCTCATCGACGAGCGCTTCCTTGGAGGCGAACTGCTTGTAGAAGGCGCCGTGGGTGAGGCCGGCCGCCTTCATGAGATCGGCGACGCTGACGTGAGTGCCCTGCTCCCGGAACAGCCGGGATGCGGTGTCCACCACCCGCCTGCGATTTTCCTCCGCCTGCGCCTGCGATACGCGGCCCATGGCCACCTCCTGCACGAACCAGTTTGGATGTCGATTGGCATCTATCCTAGTCACGTGTTTAGATTGTGGCTGCAATCTAATTGACGCGGGTGCTCCGACGGCGCCTGCGAAGGCCAGGAGCGAGCATGGAACTCAAGAACGCGGTCGCGGTCGTCACCGGCGCCAACCGGGGTTTGGGACGGCACCTCGCCGCCCAGCTCGTCGAGCACGGCGCCAAGGTCTACGCGGCGGCCCGCCGTCCCGAGACGGTCGACCTGCCGGGCGTCACGCCGCTGCGCCTCGACGTGACGGACCCGGAGTCGATCCACGAGGCCGCCCGCATCGCCTCGGATGCGACGCTGCTGATCAACAACGCGGGCCTCGCCACCGGCGCGACGCTCATCGGCGGCGACCTGGACGACGTGCACCGCGAGGTAATGACCAACTACGTCGGCCCGCTCATCGCGACCCGGGCCTTCGCCCCGGTCATCGAGGGCAATGGCGGCGGCGCCGTTCTCAACGTCCTGTCCGCCCTGTCCTGGTACCACCCGGCCGGCGCCGGCTCCTACGCGGCCTCCAAGGCCGCCGCCTGGGCGATGAGCGACGCGACCCGCGAGGAGCTGGCGCCCCGCGGCATCAAGGTCTCGTCGCTGCACGTCGCCTACATGGACACCGACATGGCCGCCGGCGTCCCCGCCGACCAGAAGGTCTCCCCCGCCGACGTCGCGGCACAGGCACTGCTCGGCATCGAGGCGGGCCAGCCCGAGATCCTCGCCGACGAGGTCACCCGGCAGGTCAAGCAGGGCCTGTCCGCGGCGCCCCAGCCGACCGCGGGCTGACGCTCACCCCCTCCACCACGGCACGACGGCCTTCCGGGCCCCCTTGCGCAAGGACTTCTCATGCGTTGCGCGGCCTTCGGCCGCAGGACCGGACTGCGCGTCTGCGAGTACGCGCTCGGCACCGCGAACCTCGGCACCGGCTGGGGCGCAGGCGCCGAGCCCGACGAGACCCGCCGGATCTTCGACCGGTTCGCCGAGGCCGGCGGCCCCTTCCAGGGCAGCGCCGACAGCTACCTCGCAGCCCTCGACGTCCAGCTCACCGACGAGCAGTACGCGCGCCTCGACAAGGTCAGCGCCATGCCGCCCGGTCGTGCCGGTGGCCTGAGCCCGCAAACACGGCCGCCGCAGGGCTCTCCGCGCAAGCACCGGCCACTGCCGTGCCGACGCGGAGCGCACGGACCAGAAGAGCACCACAAACTGTCTCTTAACGAGACAAACCACTCACGGACAGAACACCCCTCCCGCTTGGACGGGAGACCACACGAACGGAGATGACGATGAAGGCCTTCATGGTCGAGAAGTACGGTGACGCGTCCAACATGCGTGCCGCCGAGATACCCGACCCCCAGGTGGGCGCCGACGACGTCCTGGTCAAGATCCACGCGGCCAGCGTCAATCCGCTGGACTGGAAGATCCGCGACGGTTCCCTCAAGGCGATCATGCCGTACCGTCTCCCGCTCGTCCTGGGCAACGACCTCGCCGGGACCGTCGTCCGCGTCGGATCGTCCGTCACCCGCTTCGCGGTGGGCGACGAGGTCTGGGCGCGGCCCGACCAGGACCGCATCGGCACCTTCGCCGAACTCCTCGCCGTCCACCAGGACGACCTGGCGGCCAAGCCCGCCACGCTCACCATGACCGAGGCCGCCTCCCTCCCCCTGGTCGCGCTGACCGCCTGGCAGGCCCTGGTCGAGCGGGCCAACGTGCAGCCGGGCCAGAAGGTCCTCATCCACGCGGGCGCCGGGGGCCTCGGCTCGATCGCCATCCAGCTGGCGAAGGCGCTCGGCGCGCACGTGGCTTCCACTGCCAGCACCGCCAAGGTCGACCTCGTGAAGGAACTCGGCGCGGACGAGGTCATCGACTACCGCACGCAGGACTTCTCCGAGGTACTGAGCGGCTACGACTTCGTCCTGGACAGCCTCGGCGGCGACAACCTCGCCAAGTCCATGACCGTGCTCAAGCCCGGTGGCCTGGCCATCAGCGTCGCCGGCCCGCCCGACCCGGACGTCGCCCGCCAGCTGGGCCTCAACGCGGTGATGCGTATCGGCACGGCCGTCCTGAGCGCCAAGACGCGGCGCAGCGCCAAGAAGCTCGGCGTGCGGTACTCCTTCCTGCTCATCAAGGCCAGCGGCGACCAGCTGCGCGAGCTCGCCCCCCTCATCGACGCCGGGAAGATCCGCCCCCTCGTTGACCGGGTCTTCCCCTTCGACGAGACCCTTCAGGCCATGGAGTACGCCGAAAAGGGCCGCGCGAAGGCCGGCAAAGTCGTCGTCTCCATGACGTGAACCCAGGGCAACGGCCCTGCCGGACGCCGAGAACGCCGCCCGCCACAACGAGAAGACCCCGCCCCACGAGCAGCAAGTATTGCTCCCGCTCCTCGCGGAGCTTCCTGTGCCCGCCGACAGCCCGTGACCCTCGAATCTTGAAGTCCATCGCATCCCCTGAGCTGGGGTGTTGCGACGATCTCTAGAACTCAAGCTCCCTCCTCCCACACCAGACCCGATCACGAACGCACCGTCCAGCTCCCCCACGCCCACCCCGTCGTCGTACAAGAACGCGCGAACCCGCGCCGTGTCCGTGCACGGCGTGGACGTCGAGACCGTCGGCCAGGAGATCGTGGCCCCGTTCAGCCTCCACCTGGGGGGCCGCAGCGTCCGCCTCACCCTGCTCCCAGCCCAGTCGTAGCACTGCGAGAAGTCGACGAGTCCTGTGCCGGGGCGGCCCACTCGTCCCCGTCTTCGTCGTCGTCGAGCTCGGGAGCGTCCGGGTCGCGCAGCGGGCGCAGGCCCTGGGGCGGGGTGGAGGGGGTGAAGCTGTAGCGGCCCAGGACGTTGAGGCTCTTGAACTTCAGCGGGGACAGGCGGGCGACATCCTCATCGCTGATCGCGTGGCCCTCGGCGCGCAGCTGGGCGACCGCGGCGTCGATGTACTTCGTCGTCCACAGCACGACGGCGTTCAGCACCAGCCCCAGCGACCCGAGTTGGTCCTCCATGCCGTCCCGGTACGCCTGGTGGATGGTGCCCCGCTTGCCGTGGCAGATGTCCCGGGCGAGGGTGTGGCGGGACTCCTGGACGGACAGCTGCTTGCCCATCTGCCGCCGGTAGGTGTCATCGACCGGGTCGACGACCTGGAGCAGGTGCAGGGTCTTGGCGATCCGCCCGTACTCGGCGAACGCCTGCCCCAGCGGCGAGGGCCGTCCATGGTTGCCGAACATCCGCAGCAGGTCATAGGCCCGCACCTGGTTGGTGACCAGCGAGCCGGCCACCTTCAGCATCTCCTCCCACTCCGCGGTCACCTTCTTCAGGTTCACCTTGTTGGTGCGGGCCAGATCCGCCAGCGGCCCGTAACCGCCGGTCTCGATCCCGTCCATCTCCGCCCGCCAGAACCTTTGGTCGTCCAGGTCCTTGAACCTCGGGGAGAAGTTGTAGCCCAGGATCTTGAACAGACCGAACACCATGTCGCTGTACGAGGCGTTGTCGGTGGCGACCATCTCCGGCTTCACCCCGCCGTCGAGGTTCAGCAGGGCGTCCAGGATGTGCAGGGAGTCCCGCGGCGTGCCCGGGACGACCATCTGCCCGATGCCGAAGACCTGGTCGTTGACAGCGTTCAGCCAGGTGATGCCGCGCTTGAACCCGAAGTACTTCGGATTCGGGGCGGTGCTGATGGAGCGGACCGGGACAACGAAGCGCAGGCCGTCCACGGAGGCGAGCAGCCCGTTGCCCCAGTGCGCCACGATCGGCACCTTCGCCTGGGCCTCGATCAGCGCGGCGTTGGCCGCGGCAATGGTGTCCGCGCGCAGGTAGTACTGGTCGACGTGGACCAGCCTGGAGCGGGTCAGCGCCTCGTGGCCGGGGTTGGTCACCGGAGTCATGCCGATGTTGCACGCCTCGCTCACCAACAGCGCGACGACCGAGGTGGTGAGGTCCTTCATGCGGGTCTTGCCGTCGCCCAGGTGCACGAAGGCGTCCAGGAACCCGGTCCAGGAGTGCACCTCGAACAACAGGTCCGGCAGGTCGATCTTCGGGAGCATCTTCTCCACCCGGCGCCGCAGCCAGGCCAGCGACTTGGGTACCCCCAGCGCCCCGAGCTTGTCGACGTTCAGCTTCGCGCGGCCGCCGCCCTCGGGTATCTCGATGCTGACCTTCGCATCCGCGCCGGCCTCTTCGAGGCGCTCCGCCATCTGCTTCCACGCCGCGTCCAACACCCGCACCAGCTCCGCCAGATGCTCCTCGACGGGCGCCTCCAGGCTCAGGCCCGCCAGTACGTCCTCGCGCACCGCCAGCCACGGCTTGCCGTCCAGCAGCCGGGCCCGCGGGTTGGAGAAACGGTGCGAAGGGGACGCGAAGATGGCGCGGCTGACCAGCGCCCGGTACAGCTGCTCCAGCACGCACACCACATACGCGTCGCGGTCCACCGCGCCCTGCGGCAGGTCCTTGTTCGCGTACACCGCCTTGCGCCAGTACGGCGGCACCACCTTGTCGTCGACCTCCCGCTTCAGCAGCGGCTTCTTCGTCACCTGGCGCCGACTGAGCGCGGGCAGGCCCTTGACCGCGGCCAGGACCCGCTCCCCGGCCGGGGCCGCGCCGAGCATCTTGGTGTCGCCGAGCAGCGACAGGAACGGGCGCACCGTGTTGTACCGGTTGGCCAGCGCCTCGCGGATCGCGATCTCCGCCGAATCGTCGCCCTCCGGGACCAGGCTCGCCACCGTGGCGGCCGCGCTCCACAACTGGGCCCTCGGCGCAACCTCCTCCAGGGCCTTCCACATCGCGGCCGCATCCACCTTGGCGCCGCTCTCCTCGATGTGCTCCAGCTCCTCCATGAACACCTTCGAGATGCGGGCCGTGATGCGCGACGCCTTCTCCAGCTGCGGCAGCGTGGAGAGCCGGTCCTTGTTCGTGAGCCGCTTCGCCGTGCTGAGCAGCTTGGTCGACATCAACACCGTGAACAGCTCCAGCGCATCGTCGATCGCCTTGGCCTCCAGGTGCCGCATCACCGCGGTCAGCATCGCGGTGCGCTTCGGCTCCGGAGCCCGCTCCAGGCTCGTCGCCTTCGACCCCAGGCCGTACCGGGCCAGCGCAGCGAGCCGGTTCGGCGGGAGCTTGTCCAGCTTCACCCGCCCCAACCGGTACACCGCGATCTCATCCACCCGCTCCAGCGCCCGCTTCATCGCCGTCCCCGTGGTCTTCGTCGGCGGCCGGCGGAAGGTCTCCAGGTACGAGTACCGCCGACCCTCCGGCGTCTCCAGCAGCGCCACCAGATCGGCGGGCAGCGACCAGTCCGCCCGCCAGGCCGCCCTGGCGACCGTCGTGTGCAGGCGCTTGTCCGCGATCTCACGGACCTCGGACACCTGCCGCGCCAGCACCGACACCCCGGGCAGCAGCACCCGGTGCTTCCGCAGCCAGCCCACCGCATAGTCGAACAGAGCCTTCGGCCCCTCCGAATGCGCGGTCCACGCCCGCCCGTGCAGGAACGTCCGGAACTTCCGACCCCACTCCGGGTCGTCGTACTCGTGGTACTCGTACGCGTCCCGGATCTCCCACGCGTGCTCGTACGCCGTCTTCGGACGCTCGGTGTACCGCTTCACCACCGAGACGTCCTCGATGCCGAGCTGCTCGGCCAGGTGCTCCAGCACCGGCCACGGGACGCTCAGCGGATCGTCGGGGAGGAACCTGCCGATGTAGCGCACCGTGCACATCTGGAGAGCGAAGCCCAGTTGGTGGTACTGGGTGCGCCGCAGCGCGATCAGATCGCGGTCCACGTCGTCCAGGAAGAAGAAGCGCTCCAGCTCCGGGCGCGTCGGCTCCTCGACGAACTTCCCGTACGCCTCGGCCTGGTCATCCGTCAGAAATTCCACCGGCATGCGGCGGAGCCAACCACCCGCCGCTACAGACCGTGGTTCTTTGGCCGAAGGGCCCCGGGAAGCAGACCACTCGTGCTAGAAATTCCCCGCTCACTGACCATGATCGTTCTCAGCGCCAACCGCTGTACCGATGTTCCCCAAGCCCGGGCCTCTACATCGGCTTCTGACCCCGAGCAGCACAAGGGCGTCCGCAGCCATTGGAGCTGGCTGCGGACGCCCGCCCATGAGGATACGGACCCGCCTGCTGGGCCGGGCCGTGGAGAGGAAGGGAGCGCGGTGAAGGACGCGGATGTCGTCCCGGTCGTGCTGTCCGAGCACGAGCACGAGGAGATCCTGGCGGCGCAGATTCTGCCCGTCTGGACCGGCGATGCTGTTTCTCAGGAGCGTCCGGTGGTCGTGTTGGTCGGCGGACCGCCCGGCAGCGGAAAGTCCACCGCATGCCAGGTGTTGAAGGCGATGCTCGATCGTCGGGGCGGCGCGGTACTGGTCGGCTGCGACCTCTACAAGGAGGCGCATCCCTCCTATCGGAGCCTGCTGGGCAGGGACGAGCGCACTGCGGGTGTGCGGGTGCGGCCGGACGTGCTGCGGTGGCAGGCCCAGGTCGACGTCGCTGGCCTCACCTCCATGACGCCCACCCTCGAAGTCGCCGTCGCCTTCCACCAGGCCGTTCTCGACGACCACGAGGCACTGAGCGCCACCATCGCCCGGCTGCGCGAGCAGACCAGCGACGGCACGTACGCCTACTACACCGATATCGCGTACTTCCTGGCTGGCCTTCCGCTGCCCGCCGACCACACCCCGCCCCGCTGGCTGGACGGCGAAAGGGCCACCCGTGCCCGGTGGCGGGCCCTGGTCCCCGCACGACGCGACCTACTGGGCAGCCGCCACGGCTGACGCCCTCGATGTGCCGGCGGCAGCGCTCGCACGCCTTCCAGAGCATCGCGGCGATGGGCATGCCGATCCGGATACCCGAGCCCGGGACGAGCTCGGCGGACTGCTCGGTCTGCCCGGCAGGGAAGGCCCACACCACTGGTGCCGACCCGGTTCCGAAGATCGAGCCGTCCGCGCAGAAGTCGCAGGCGGCTCCCGCGTTCTCCATGTTCATCGGCTCGGCAACGACAGCTTCGTCCCGGGGAGCCGGGACGCCGGTGATCGCCTCGAAGACCGTGTTGGGTTCCATGCCCTGCAAAACTGCCGGATGCCGAATGGGTGATGGCCTTCCGTCCCGTTCCGGCGTTGAACCGCGTATGACCCACCGCACCCACTACCTGACCTTCGCCCCGGCCCACCTGGACGACGATGACGCCGCCCTGGCGCTGATCGCGAACTTCCCCGACATCAGCGCCGCCCGGATCAAGCACGGGCTCGCGTGCCGTCACTTCGCCGAGACAGGGGACGAGAGCCGGATCGACGCGTACTTCACCGCGATAAGCGCCCTGATCTCCGCCTACGACGGCCCGCTGAGCCGCTCCCAGGCGGAGACCATGTTCCTCACCAACTGCGGAACAGTGCGAGGAGAGTGATGAACGAACCGGACGATATGGCCCTTATTTTCATTCTGGGAGTCGCGGAGAACGGGTTGTGCGCCCGTAAGACACAGCGGCTGATTCTGATGTGGCTCAGCATGAATGAGCGGTCGGCCACCGCTTCCCGCCCCCTGCGCGATTTCACCCGCACCCAGTACGGCATGTACACCATGGAGCGCAACGTCTACGTATCCGGAGACTCCTACCCCCGGCGGACGAATACCTGCAACCACGCGGGCCGCGCCTATGTATGTGCCGTTGTTTTGGCTGACTACGGTCTGCTGGTTCTTCCGGAGGGCTGGCTGACTGGGGCCCCGATCTATCTCACCCCGCAAGGGCGCGTCTGCGCCGAACGCTATGAAGGAGATGTAGAGGCATACATGGACGACAACGCGAGCAACGGCAAGAACATCGACATCAGCATCTCCGGCGGCCAGTTCACGGGCAACGCCATGAACTTCGCCGAGGGCGGCGCTCATGTCAGCGGCTCGACCGCGCAGAGCGCCGCCCGCACCGGACTGGAGGCCGGTGACCTCGTCTCCCTTCTGGGGCGCGTGAAGATGGACTTCGCCATGCAAAGCGACCAGATAGCCATCGAGCGTCTCCAGGACGAGATCATCGACGTCGAGGACACCCCCGAGCTGCGCCGATCGCTGTGGGAGCGGATCACTGAAATCGCCGCCGGTGCCGGGGCGACCGCTCTGGTGGAGAAGTTCAGCGAGGCGTTCCTCGGCGGCTGACGCGCATTCCGTGTGCGGTCGGCCGATCGTCCTGGCTGCCCGGCACACGGACTCCGGCCTTGAGGGCCATCGGGGCAGCCGTTAGCGCCAAGGGCTGCCCCGATGGTCAAGCCGACTGTCGGCGCCACGCACAGAGTCGCTCTGAGGCAAGCGCATAACGGCCCGGCACTGGATAGGCTGAGTCATCGCGGGCAAGCAGGGGGCGAACTCGCTCGTCGGAAGGCAACCGGCATGGGGAACCCTGACGCCATACCCTTCACCTGTCCGGAGTGCGGGGCCTCGACGAAAGCCAACCGCCGTACGGGGAGGCTGTATTCGCATCAGCCCCCGGAGCAGCTGATCGCGTGCCGAGAGTCCGACTCCGTGGTGCTGCGTGGCGGCGGTGGCGCTCCTGCCGAGTTGCCTCCCCTCCGCAATCTCGAAAATCTCGAAGCGGAGGCAGACCACCGACGGCCGGTCGTGATGGAAGAACGGTCGAAGAGTGTCCGGACGGTTCCTGGCGGCCTTCCGTCGCTCGGTCGTCGTCGATGAGGCGGAAGCGACCTGGAGCTTAGGATCGTTCCTGACGAAGAATCGAACGCATCGAACAACTCCCGTTCCGATGGCCGAGCCAGCGAGACCATGCTGTCTAGCCCGATAAGCTCCCATGCACCCGATCAGCCGGTATCGGCCAGCGATGCAGAAGCGTTTGGCCGGGCATGACCAAGCCCTTCTGTATGGCCAAGTAGCGCCTCGGTCCCGCGGCCGTCGAGAGGGCGCGGCGCACGGCGGCCAGTGCTCCGCCGCTGAGGCCGGAGCAAGTCGCCCATCTGCGGGTGCTGTTCCAGAGTGCGGTCGTCCCGGTTCCGGGGAACCAGCGGAAGGCATGCGGCCACTCGCTGAACGGGCTCATCGAGTAGCAGGCCCTGACGTTGAATCACCTCTACTTCTCCGATGCCGCGAGCCGTGCCGGGGATCTCTCAGTGATCACCCTCGTATAATTTGTCGTATACGTACCTGATTGTCTGAGAGGGATCCGACGCGAACGACCCGGGGGAGCCAACCGAGGTTGTCGACGCGGAGCTCGTCGACGGCGACCGCCTTCCAGACCTCCCCGAGATCGCAGGCCCCGCCGCGGCCGCTCGTCGACCGGCACACGATCCTGCGTCCCGGCGAACTCCCCGCCACGACACGGCCCAGCTACAGCGAGCGCGACTTCTACGTCTCCGAAGCCACCGCACGGCGCATGGACGAACAGTCCGCGCCGAAGAACACTGACAGCAACTACCGTTCCCAGCGCGGCATGTTCGAATGATGGTGCGCCGCCATGGGCCGCGTCACGAAGCCCTGCACGACCGCCACGTACGTCGAGTACATCGCCTCCCAAGGGCACGGTCCTGGTCCGGGGGCTCTCGCCATTTCCGTAGAAGGCCCCGTCTGGTGCAATTCCGCGGCCACTGTCGTCAGGATCAACCGGTGTCCAGTTGGACAGTTATTGATTCCATGTGTCGTGACCTGACCGGGTGTGCAAAAGTGAAGTGTGATGGGCGAGTTGACCAGCTGACGGCGGGGGAGTACCGGGCGTGCGGGGGCGAGGAGAGCGTGCGGCAGGGCGGGAAGGTGGAGCGTCCGCGCCGCAGCTGACACGGTCGCACCGCATACTCATCGGCGTGGTCGTCGCCGGTGCGGTGGTCATCGCCGGCATCGGTTTCGCGGGTTCGTACGCGGCCGTTCGCTCACTCGCGCTCCAGAAGGGGTTCGGGAACTTCAGCTATGTGTTCCCGATCGGCATCGACGCGGGTATCTGCGTACTGCTCGCCCTGGACCTGCTGCTGACCTGGATCCGGATCCCGTTCCCGCTGCTGCGCCAGACGGCGTGGCTGCTGACCGCCGCGACGATCGCGTTCAACGGCGCGGCCGCGTGGCCGGACCCGCTCGGCGTCGGCATGCACGCCGTCATCCCGATCCTGTTCGTCGTCTCGGTCGAGGCGGCGCGGCACGCGGTGGGCCGGATCGCGGACATCACGGCCGACAAGCACATGGAGGGCGTGCGCCTCACGCGCTGGCTGCTCTCTCCGCTGCCCACGTTTCTGCTGTGGCGCCGCATGAAGCTGTGGGAGCTGCGCAGTTACGAGGCCGTCATCAAGCTGGAGCAGGAGCGGCTCGTCTACCAGGCGCGGCTGCGGTCCCGCTTCGGCCGGGCCTGGCGCCGCAAGGCTCCCGTCGAGTCCCTGATGCCGCTGCGCCTCGCGCGCTACGGGGTGCCTCTGGCGGAGACGGCTCCGGCCGGGCTCGTCGCCGCGGGCGTCGAGCCGCAGTTGCTGCCGCCGCGTCCGCAGGCGCCACAACTGGATCAGCCGGTCGTGGAGCCCGCTGCTGGGGAGCTCGCGCAGACGGCGCCGAACCACTGGTTCGCTGCGCCTCGCCTGACGCAGCATCCGGGCGACCTCGAGGCTGACGTGGAGCCGCCCGTGGTCGCGCTGGAACAGGAGCACCAGAGCTGGCACGAGGAGCATCCCGAGCGCATGCCGGTGCCGCATCCGCAGGAGCAGGAGCAGCAGGCCTCGTTGACTGATGCATCGGTCGGTGAGCCTGACGAGGAGTGGGCGTCCTTCTACCGATCCGCTGCAGAGCAGTTCGCAATGGACCAGGGATACGCGCCGGATGCTGATGAGCTGTCCTCGTATCTGCTGGAGCAGTACGAGGTTGCCGACCAGTACGGCCGCCCGCTCGCTCCCGAATACCTCGCCCCGTACGTGATGGCCGTCAACCGGGAGGCGGAGTCCGTTCGTGAAGTGGCAGTGGGGGACCAGGCGCCGGTGAATGCCAGCCGGGCCGAGGACGCGGGGCGGGTCGCAGTCCAGATGCGTATCAGCGAGCGGGAGCGGTCGCAGAGCCAGGAAGCGCCTGCGGCCGAGCCGACGGGCGAAGCACCTGACGCCGGCACCGGGATGCTCGCCGAGCCCGAGCAGAGCGGAACAGTGCCGACTGAAGCGAAGCCGTCGGGGATCGACCTGGTGGAATTCCACTACCGACAGTTGCCGCCGGAGTCCCAGGCGAAGTCCGCGAAGGCGCTCGCTCCCGAGCTTGCCGCACTGTCCGGCTACGCGGAGGGCACGGTGCGCAAGTACATCGGCGAGATGCGGCGGCGCGGTTCGGGCGAGGAAACCGACTGACGTTCCACCCGGTGGAATCCGGCAGTTGCTGCAGCAGAGCATGCGCGTCGGCGGGGTGGAATGCGCAAGGGCCAGCTCTTCCAGCATGGCTGTGGGGCACAGGTCCGCTGCCGTAAGTGCTCCGCTCAGTGCGGCTGGAGTTGCCTAACGGCTGCCCGACTTCGCGTTGGTGGACCTCCGCTTCCTAGAGGGGTGGAACGCTGTGACCTGCAATTTTCCACCGTGGGTCACTGTTTGGGGTATACCCCGCTCCCGTTCCGACGCCGCTCACTGCGACCGTTGGACGTGCGGCGAGCGGGCCTGGCCGTCGACGTCCTCCGGGTCGTTCCACGCGGGGAGCGGCCGGGTGGAAAACGTGGACGGCAGTATCCGCGGCCGAGACGACCGGGGTGGAATTTTCCACGCTGACGGGCGCCGCTGCGACGGCTCGAGCCGGTGACTGGACTTTGCGAAGCGACCTGCGGGCACCCTGGGTGAAGCGAGGGCAGGGGAAGTGCGAGGTGGAACGGAACCGTGCTGCCGATTGCGTTGCGTGACGGTGTGTCGGCTACGGCAGAGCACCCGCGGCTGGCTCGCAGGGCGTTCCGGACGGCTCAGGGCCCGGAGCTCGCAGGGGCCGGTGGTCGTCCAGCAGAAGGCCCGGCCACCTGAGCGGGTGGCCGGGCCGGTGTGGATCCAGGGTTAGCGGCGGACTGCGTCCAGGCGGCGGATGGTCTCCTCGGTCTCGCGTTCCATGGGCAGGTCGGCGTCGAGGAGGTACTGGTTCAGCTGCTGGATGGCGGCTTCCAGTTCGTCGTGTGCGCCGAGTTGGGCCAGGGCCTCGAAGCGGTGGCGCCACAGGACCTCGCGCTCGCGTGCGGTATCCAGGCCGCGGCCCGACGCCCACAGCGCGCCCCGAGGGTCGCGGGCTGCCAGGCAGCGGGCGGCGAGGTCGTCAGCCACGTCGACCACTGCCGAGATCATGTTCTGGGTCAGGGCCTCGGCCCAGACGTAGCGGCGCGGCGGAATGCCGGTGAAGGGCCGGCCCTGTACGAGGTCGAGCGCGCGCCGCAGCATTGCGCGCGCTTCATCGCCGCCGGCGCGAGCGGCCTGGGTGGTCAGGTCCTGGAACTGGTGCCAGTCGCAGGCGACGCCGACCAGGCGGTGCTTGCGGTCGGGCTGTTCGTTGAGCTTCGGGTAGTACTCGTCACCGAGCCAGCGCCGTACCTCGCGGACACGTCCGTTCCTGGTGTTGTTCTCCACGCGCCCTCCGCCGGGCGCGATGACCTCGTCGAGCTCGTGGCGGGTGGCACCGTCGGTGCGCAGGGCGAGCCAGGAGACCAGTTCCGTGGCGACGGTGCGCCGGTTGGATTCGATGTGCCCGCGGGCGCCGGTGACGTCGATGGGGCCGAGCACTCGGACCAGGGGCCCGTCGGCTGCGTCCTCGCCTGCCGGCCGCTGTGGGCTGTCGGCCGCACTGGTGGGCACCGGCTCCTGGGGCACCGGGGCCGGCGGGCTGACGGGCTCGGGCAGCCGGGCGTTGACCCGAGAGGTCGCGGTTGTGGCAGGCAGCACGATCCGGCTGGGGGAGGTGGCGTCCGTCCGCGGGATGACGGGGCCAGCCTCTTCTGCAGAAGGTTGGGCCTCCGTGGCCGCGTCGTCCTCGTGGTGCACTGTGGCCGGTGCGGGCGCGCCCTCGAGGTGATGGGCTGGGGAGTCGTCGTCGAGGTCGGCCAGGCGGGCGAACAGGCTGTCCGACTCCCGCGCGGCGGGTACCGACTCGGCGGTAGCCGGAGCTGCAGCGGCGGCGGGCGCCTCGGTGTCCTTCGCCAGCGGGACGGAGGTCGCAGGCGGTTCGTCGGGGGCGAGGTCGGTCTCCGAGTTCGACGTCAGCGCGCTCTCGACGACGTCGGCGTATTCCTCGTCCGAGAAGGCGATCAGGCGGCAGTGCAGCCCGGTACCGGGCACGGGATGGACTTCGTCGTCGGTGTCCAGGACCCACACCGCGTCGGCCTCGGCGGGCATGTGCCCGCTGGTGATGATGGCGGTCGCGGTACGCGGTTCCTGCTGCAGGATCTCGGCGAGCTCTTCGGCGGCCTCGGGGTCGGGGCAGCTGTCGAGGTCGGCAAGGACGACCATCGGCCACAGCTCGTCCACCGTGTCCGCGGCCCGCGCGGCTCCCAGGTCCGTACTGTTGCTGCCGGACAGTGCCGTGTGCTGGCGGCCGTGGTGGGTGCGGACGACGTCGGCCGCGTCGGCGAGCGTCGTGTACGGGGTCACGCGCGAGTCGATGAGGGACAGGCCCGGGGCGCTGTCCTCGCCCGCGACAGCGATCTCCAGGTCCGAGCTGAGCGGGGACACCGCGAGCGATGTACCCAGGGCGCGCAGCACCTGAAGCCGTGTGGCGCCGGTGAGGTGCACGGCCCCGAAGCGTTCCAGGTCGACCAGTAGCAGCGCCTCGCGGGTGTCGTCGCCGAGCGCGACCAGTGCCGGATAAGGGGCGTCCATCCGGCCGAGGAGTTCGGCGTCTGCGAGGTCCCCGGTGTCGGTGGCGCACCACCAAAGCTGCGGGCTGTCGTCGACGGCGGTGAACGGTGGCAGGGGAGCGGGGAGTTCGTCGGCATCATCGGTGTCGGCGAGGTGGAGCAGCACGCCCTCGGTGCCCAGCTGGACGGCGGCGAGAGCGGGCAGCGGACGCCCCGCCTCGGCGCAGTGGTGGGCGAGCGTGCGCAGGGCCGCATCCAGGAAGTCGACCTCCTCGATGGCATCGACGCAGCGCAGGGCACGCTCGGTCGCGGCGGCACGTCCCTCCGGCATCGAGATCCGGCGCCCGGCCCGCCGGCGACGCTGCTGCACCGTCCGCCTGCGCCGCAGCATCAAGAGCACTCCGGCGGCGACGAACGCGGACGCGCCCAACGCCATCGTCGTGACGGTCAGGCCGGACTCCTCGTCCGGCGAGGCGTCTTGGGCGCTGCTGTGGCGATCGTCAGCCGACGGCGCAGCCCCAGCAGGTGCCGAGGTGCCGGGTGCGGAGGGCTCCTCGGTGCCGGCCCCGGAGGGCTCCGCGGTCGGCGCGGCCTGGGAGGGCACACCGACGCCCGGGTCCTCGCTCGGTGCCTTCGTGGCCGGGGAGCTGCTCCCCTCCTCCTTGGCGGAACTACTCGCGGACGGGGCAGGAGTGGCCTCCTGTTCCGGCGTGCCCGCCTCGCCGTCACTGGCCCGGGGAGACTCGGAGGGCGCCGTCGACGCCCCGTCGTCCTGGCCCTGCTTCTCGTGCTCCTTCTCCTGGCCGTCGGAGCCCTGCTTGCCGGGCTGCTGGGAGGGCCGCGCCTGGTCGGGGATAGCCAGGTGATCGCCAGGATGGATCAGGTTCGGGTTCTTGATGACGTCCGGGTTCGCCTCGACGATCTCCGGGTAGCGGGTGGGATCGCCCTGCTGCTCTTCGGAGATGTCCCACAGCGTGTCCCCCGGCCGCACCGTGTACGTGCTGTCTGAATCCTGCTCCGAGGCGTCCTCGCTCGCCGTGCGCGAGGAGCTCGCCAGCTGAGCTTGCAGGCCGGAACCCGCGCCCGCTGCGGAGGGGGCCGCAGGGGTGGCGTCGGCGGGCAGTGTGAGCGTGGTGCCCGCCGACAGCGAGGAGCTGGGCCCGGTGATATGCAACTCGGGGTTGAGGCGCGCGATGTCACGCCAGCGCAACCCGTCGCCGAGCCGCTGCTCAGCCACGTCGTACGCCACCACACCCTCGCCTGCGACGTGATGCTCCTTGGTGGCAGCGGCCGTTGTCGCCGCGGTCGCCGTGCGCTCGGTGTGATCCACGGAGGCCGGGGCGGGGGAAGCGTGGTCGAGGGTGGCGGTCGCTGCGACGGCGGGGGTGGCGGCAGTCGCCGCGGCCGCGGGAGAAGCGAGCAGCAGCCCGCCCAGCAGAAAGACGGCCAGGCGCTGGCTGGTGGCCATGCCCGGCAGCCGGGGCGTGGCCCGGTGCGCGAGGGCCGCGACCAGTTCGACCAGGAGCGGCACCAGCAGCCACAGCCACGCGATCCACGCGGCGAGGGTGAGCGTGGTGAACAGCAGGCTCCCGTCATCCGGCGCCATCAACGCCTCACGCGCCTCGCTCAGTGACGGCACGCTCTGCGGCAGGGTGCCGACCTTGAGGAGGAGCGCGGGTACGCCGGCGGCGAGTACGGCGAGTGCGGCCAGGCGTGCGATCAGGCGCAGCAGGGCGAGGGGCCAGCGGACGATGCGGTGGGCCATAAGCGGGTCAGCCTCCGGGCTGGTGGAGCAGGGTGGCCTTGCCTTCGCCGGACACTGGCAGGGTGTCGATGCCCAGGAGCGAGGCGAACAGCGGGTCGTAGGAGTCGTGCACGGTCACCGTGATGGTCTTGCCGTCGCCGGAGACCACCACCTCGCCGTTAAGGCCCTCGGCGTCGAGGTAGTCCTGGGCCGCGCCGGCGGCGGCGTCGGGATCGACGACGATTGCCTCCCCGGTGATGGCCTTGCCAGGGTCGATCTGCTGGCCGGCCGCGCGGGCGGCCTCCTGAGCGGCATAGGTGGCGCGGGAGTTGCCGTTGAGGACGCCGGTGCCGTCCACGACCAGGCCGAGCATCACGAAGATGGCGATCGCCATGATCGGCATGAACAGCTCCACGCCGCCCGCATCACGGCGCTCGCGCAGCGCACCAACGACACGACGGACATGGGCATGCACGTAGTCGGGGAGCGGCCTGATCATCGGGCCCTCCACTGATCAACAACGCTGGTCATGGTGCTCTTCAGCGTCTTGGTGCCGGGCAGTGCGGGCAGCGCCACATCATCCAGCGGCACGGTGCACGACACGGTCGCGGTGACCGTGGCGGCCTGCCCGACGGGCGCGTCGATCCCGTCGGACTCCACGGCGACCGCGATGTCGGAGCAGGCCAGCCCGGAGCGGCGCAGCGACTCGGCGGCGGCTTGGCGGGCCTCGCCCTGCGCCGTGTCCGGGCTCTCGGCCAGCGACGCGGTGCGCGCGGCATCCCGCGCGGCCGCGTCCGCGGCACCCTGCGCGATCTGGATCCGGCCCGCAGCGATCACCAGGGCGAGCAGAGCGATGAACACCGGAGTGAAGATCGCCGCACCCAGCGCGGCACTGCCTCGGTCCGCGGCCGCACCCGAGAAGCGGGCACGCCAGCCCAGGACCGGCCGGAACGCAAGGCGGCCTGCCCGCCGGCCGCACCCGACGGGGCGCTCGCGGAACGCGTGAACCCACGGGTGATTCAACGGAATTCCTCCACGGGGGCTTGGGCACGCTGGCGCACGGTGAACTCCAGACCGGGCACCAGGGAGGAGACGGTGCCCGTGACGGTCACCGCGATCTGGTTGCCACCAGAGTCGACCGCCACCTTGGAGCCCTCGACCGAGTTGCCGGTGCGGGCCAGGAAGTCGCGGGCGGCGGCGGCCCCGTCGTCCGGGCTCGCGTCGTAGGAGCGGCCCGCGTCCACGCCGACCTGGGCGGCCCGCGCGGCCACCGAGCGGGCATGGAAGTACAGGGCGCCCTCGATGACGGTGAACACCAGGATCAGCACGACGGGGAAGATCACCGCGAACTCGACGACGCTGTCACCGCGGTCGTCGAGACGCTCCCGAAGCCGGGACCATCTCGACTCCGGGACCGGGCGTCGCTTGCCGGCGACTCTGGTCACAGGCCCGCGATCTCCATGGCCTTGGCGCGGGCGGTGCCGTCGATGGCGAGGTAGAGGATCGTGGCGATGCCGCCGCCGGCCGCGGTGATGTAGGCCCACTCGGTGACCGAGTAGCCGGCATCGGAGAGGCGGCCGCGCATGTGGCCGTAGCGGCGGTGCAGCACAGCGCGGATTCGGGTGAGACGTCGGGACATCACAACCTCCTGGAGGTGAGGACAAGCGGACGCGCCGGATGCGGTGTCCGCGATGAAAGGGGTCAGAACGGGGACGGCAGGACGGTCTGGAAAACGATCGTGAGGACGGTGGCGATGGTGATGATCGCCGCCCAGAGGATGAGCAGCTCACGTGTGGATCCCATACGAACTCCCCTGCAGGGACGGCGACTAGACGGACAAGATCTTGATGAGGGCGGGTAGAGCGATCAGGGTGATGACGCTCAGCGCCACGACGATCGCGATCAGGTGCAGCCGGTCGGTGTCCCGGGGGTTGCGCGCCGCCGCGTGCTGGTTCAACTGCACGGTGCGGGCGAAGCCGAGCGTGACGGCCAGGACCCACAGGCCGTACAGAGCGAGCGACATCCGTATCTCCTTTGGGCCAGGTCACAGGTTGAGGATCTTGATGAAGGCGGGCAGGGCGCAGAAGACGACCAGGGACAAGCCGACGGTCAACGCCGGCAGGTCCATCTGCTCGGTGGCCTGGTTGGCGCGGGTCTCGCGGTCGCCCTGGACGGCGGCGTTGAGCAGGTCGACCTGGTTTTCCAGGGTGCGGGTGACGGCGGCCTTTTCCTCACCGGCGAGTGCCATGGCGCGGGCGGGCCTGGCCAGGTCCTCCACGCCGATCGCCTGGCCGAGTTGGGACAGCGCGCTCCAGTAGGGGGTGCCGGTCAGCCTGGCGTGCTCGAGGGACTCGCGGATCTGCAGCGCGGGTGTCGTGTCGCCGACCGAGGCGGCGCGCAGCAGCGACTCGCCGGCCGACGCGTTCGCCGAGCGGATCAGGATGAGCCGCTCCAGCAGGGAAACGATCGTGTACCGGTACTCCTCGCGCAGCTTCTTGGCGTCGTCACGCACATCGTCCAGGCACTTGAACGCGAAGAACCCGCCCACCGCGAGCGCGAGCAGCACCGGCACCGGCAGCGGCGGGCGCCTCCCGGCGACGGTGAGCAGCAGCATGAACAGCTGCGGCAGCACCATCCCCACCACGGCCATCCGCGCGCACCGGCCCAGCAGCTTCGCGGGAGACATCTCCAGCAGCCGCAGATCAGTGGCCGGCAGTCGCGAGGCGACCGTGGGCGTGGCGACGAGCCGGTCGCCCATCTTGTCAGTGAGCGCCTCGAAGCGGCCCGCGCTCGCATCACTCACGGTGTGCGGGGCGGGGGAGCGGGTGGTCTTCAGCAGCGCATCCACGGAGGGCCGGGCGGGCATCAGCGCCCGCACCGTCATCCCGGCGCCGAGGACGGCCACCGCGCCGCCCACCATCGCAGGCACAGACATGATCACGACTGCTCCACCCCCACCGTGGCACGCTCGGCCGCCGTACGCAGCAGCCGTGGCTCGGGCTTGTTCCGGGCGGTCTTACGCATCCACACCAGCGACCCCGTGACCATCAACCCGACCACCATCAGACCGAGTTGGCCCGGCGCGGTGCGATACCAATCGGTGTAAGAGACGCTGGTCAGCCCGAGCGCGATGACCGCGAGGGTCAGCACGGTGACGTTGCGGGCCTTACGCCGGGTCCGCGCCCGGTCAGAGTCGAGCTTGCGCAGGGCCTTGGCCTTGTCGGACTTGTTGAACGCCATCTCCTTGATCACGTTCGCCAGTCCGCGGCCGCGGGCCTGGGTGTGCATCTGGAACACCATGGCGATCTCGTCGCCGGTATTGGAGGCCAGGTCGTCGGCGAAGTACCGGTAGGCCTGCGCGGGCGGCACCCCGTCCGCGAGCCGCTGCGCGAGCCGGGTCACCGGCACACGCAGCAGATCCGGCACCGTGGACAGGGAACCGGGGATCGCCACCTCCAGCGGCTTTCCGGCAGCGATCACGCTGGACAGCTGCTGCAGCCAGTCGGAGAACGCCTCCAGCTGCTCCAGCTCGGTACGCGCCGAACCGCCCGGGAACAGCAGGAACGGCAGGCCAGCCACACCGGCGAACGCGACCAGACCGTGCACCGGACGTCCGGCGATCGCCCACACCAGCACCCCGGCGACGACCGCGGCACTGAACAGGAAGCGGTAGTTGGCCTGCCACACCGGCGGAAGCTCGTCCAGCAGCCCCGGCCCGCCACGTCGTTTGACCGGGCCGCGCTCCGGCTCGGTGCGGCGGCGCAGCGCCGTCACGGCCCGGGCGAGGCAGGCCACGAACACCACTACGCCGAGCCCGGCCACCAAGGCCTGCTGCGACTGGGTCATCACGATGCCCGCCTCTCGGCCTCGCCGGAGTGCTCGACCGGATCCCAGGTGCCGTGCGGGTACTGGGCCAGCAGCAGCGGGTTGAACCCGGCCTCGGCGATCTGCTCGGCCCGCTCCGGGCTCATCTGGAACGCGGTCGGCACCGCCCGTCCATCCCCGGGCCGCGGCGCGAACAGCTGGGTCATGGACGGGGTGCCGTCCTCGTTGAGCCCGTCGACCTCCCACACGTGGGAGACGATCTTCTCGCCGGGCTTTGCGCCCTTCTTTACGAACACCATCAGATGCACTGCGCCCTCGATGAGGCGGTACGAGGTCTCCGCACTGAGGTCGGCCATCGACAGGCGCAGCACGAGGCGGGTGATGACGTCTTTGGGGTAGTCGGCGTGCAGCGTGCACATCGAGCCGGGCTGGCTGGCCGACATCGCCTCCAGCATCGCCATGGACTCCTTGCCCCGCACCTCACCGACCATGATCCGGTCGGCGTTGTACCGCAGCGCGATCTCAATCAGATCGGACAGGCCGATGGCGCCGGCGCCGTCTTCACCGTTGGACTGCCGCGTCTCGAACGCCAAGGTGTGGCAGGGGGTTTCGGCGTCATCGAGGAACAGTTCCAGCGAGGACTCCAGCGTGATCAGCCGCTCCGAGGCCGGGATCTCACGGCCCATAGCGCGCATCAGCGTGGTCTTCCCCGCGGTCATCCCGCCGCAGATGACGATGTTCATGTGGGCCCGCACCGCCGCCGACAGGAACGAGGCGAGCAGCTGGTCGACCGTCTTCTCCTGCAGCAGGTTGCCCAGCGTCCACGCGCGGCCGCCATGCTTGCGGATCGACACCGACACATTCCGGGTCAGCACATTCGCCGCCACACGCGAATCGTCCGGCAGCCGGAACTCCACCGCCGGCGACGCATACGACAGCTGCCGCTCGCCGTGCCCGGACTGGGCGGCCATGGTGTTGATCCAGGCGATCGTCTGCTCACGGCTGGCGAACGGAGAGGCCATCTTCTGCCGCTGCTGGCCAGCGACGTCGACATACATTTCGTCGCCGTCGATGTCGATGTTCTGCACACCGGGCTGGTCCAGAAGACGCTGGAGCGCACCGGCGCGGAAGGTCAGGTTGAGGACCTCCTCGTGCAGGATGCTGCGTTGTTCCTGGCTGAGCGGCGGATTCTTCTGTGTGAACTCGGCATGCCAGGCGGCGATCTGGCGGCGGGCGAACAGCTCCGCCAGCTCCCGCTCCTCCTCCGCCTCCAGCGTCTGGGCCTGCTGTCGCTCCCGTACGGCTCGCAGATCCTCGGCGACCCGCACCCGCAGCTTCTGGATCTCCTCCGGCGGCACCGGCAGCGTGCCGGGCAGCGACGCGGTCCGCGCGAAGTCGGCCACGCCCATCGCCCCGGCGCCCGCCGAGGAGCTGGTGGTCACCGGCGCGACGGGCGCCACGGGGGCAGGCGCCGGCGCGACCGGGCGCGCGGTGGGGGCCGGGTGGGCTTGTGCCGTCCTGGGATCCGGTGTTGCAGGCGCGACGTGCTCCTGGGGGTGGGTGCTGCGCTGGGAGAGCAGACGACCCAGCTGTGTCCGGGCTGCGTCCTTGTCCCCACCTGCCGGCGTGTTCGTCACGATGCCTCCCTACGACGCCGCATCCCCAACTGCCGCACCTGATGCAGCACTGCCGGGCTCACGCCCTGGCGGGCCCGCATCTCCATGTGCAGCCGACGCTGCTGGGCATACGCGCGCAGCGGACCCAGCACATCGCGCGCGCTGCGTAGCAGCGCCGAGCGGGCCAGATTCCGCGGCGGCGCGCCGCCGGCCGACAGATATGCGGCCGCGCGCTCGTCCCACGTCAGCGAGCCGAGGATTGGGGCCTCGAACTTGGCCTCCACCTCGTGCGGCGCGAACTCCCGCCGCGAGCCGGACGACAGCGTGAGCAGGCCCAACGCCCGTGCGCCGGTGCCGTGCTGGCCGAGCTCGTCCTGCAGCGCCTCGATCGCCGTCGAGGCCAGGAACACCGACGCGGGATCGGCGAGCTTCACAACCAGCAGGACGATGTCGGCCTGGTGAAGGACCGGGGCCGGGGTCAGCAGCCGGTGCAGCTGCCCGTTCTCCCAGGCCAGCCGCCCGCCATCCACGATCACGTCCCAGTGGTGCTCGTGGTCGGTCATCTGCAGTACGTCGATCAGGCTCGGCCACAACTCCTGCAGCGAGGACGCCTGCCGCGGATCAGTCAGGCCCGGCAGCACGAGCCGCATCCCGGTATCGTCCAGCGGCCACAGATGCTGATCCACCTGCGGCGCCAGATCCTGTACCCCGGCCGCCGCGCTGCTCCAGTACGCCTCGGCCAGCTTGTGCAGGCCGATATTGCCGTCCAGGGCCTGTCCGCCCAGGTGGATGCCGCGCAGCAGCCGGTGGCGCAGCTTGCTGCCCGCCATGTCGAACTCGGCCAGCAGCACCGACTGGCGGCTGGACAGCGCCAGCGCGGTCGCCGACGTACTCACACCGTCGGAGGCGGCCGACACCAATGCGATCAGAGCCATGCCGTCACTGCTTTCCGTCGCGCGGCTGCCGTACCAGGGCGATCCGCTTGGCCGCGGCCTTCTCCGCCAGCTGCGGCCCGTCCGTGGTCGGCACCGCGAGATTCACCACCAGCGATCCGGTCGCGTCCGTACGGCCCACCGACTTCACCGTCGCCTCGATGATCTCCGGCTCTGGCTCCGCGCCGTTCTTCGCGGCTCCCGTGCCGGTCGTGGACTGGGCACCCTGCTCGGGTAGCACCACGGCCAGCACCTTGTCGCCGGGGCGCAGTTCGTCCCTCGGCGCGGTGCCCTTCTTCACCTCGACGCCGACCACCTGCAGGTCATCGCCGAGGCCGCCGCCGGCCTGCACGGAGGAGGCGGTCAGCAGCGAGCCCTGGCGCAGGTCGACCGCGGCCCGCTGTCCCACGATCCGGCTCCGGTCGGCGGCCGGCACCGGGGAGAGCGCGGGATCCTCAGCAACCTGGGCGGTCGTCACGTCCGAGGCCTTCACGACCTGCCCGGCCTGCACATCGTGCGCCACGGCCAGGACCTCGACCCGGTCACCGGCGCGGTTCACCTGAGAGATCGCCACCAGGGCACCGACCAGAGCGGCCAGCGTCCAGACCAAGGCCTGGATCAGCTTGCGCGGGGCTCTGGACGACTTCTTGGCGCCCGCGGAGATCGGCAGGTCAGCCTGACGTGGCGGAGCGATCGGCGGCGGCGCAGGCGTCGTGGTGTCCATGACGTACGAAATCCCCTTCAAGAATGGTTAGTTGACGGCCTGAGACTCAATGATCGTCAGCCCCACCTGCGAATTGCGGACCTCGGTCAGCTGACCGCTCTCCCCACCGCCGCCGGCCACCTGCCAGTCGACCGCCCAGGTCGCGGTCGCGGACACCTTGAACTTCCCGCCCGCTGAGTCGGAGGTCTGCTTGTAGACGTGGCCGCAGTCCGGCGACTGCTTCATCCCGAACGACTTCCGGTACCCCGTTCCCGGACCGTTACAGGTCACCGACGTCCCGTCGCCCATGTTCCAGACGATCGACTTCACCTTCGCTGTCGCGGTCACCGTCACCCCGCCAGCCGTCGCGGTCGCCGAGTTCGGGCCGTACGTGGTCGGTGACTGGTCCACCGCCATCCACACGGGCATCCCCACCAGGCCCTTGCCGCCCGGCTTCGGGTTGATGTCGATGTCCGGGCCGACGAGTTTCATCGAGTCGACCGCGCGCTGTGCGACGACTTCGGGGTCGATGGTCGGTGCATTGGGAGCGGCTCCCTGCGGAACCCACACGGTGCCCACGCGGCCGGTGGCAGGGCAGTTCACCTGGTAGACGGCGCCCTTACGACCCTGCTTCTTGCCGTCCTTCTGCGCGAGGTTCTCCGCGGGCGGCTGCGGCACGAGCTTCGTGTAAGTGCACTTGGAGGCTTCCTTGGACGCCGACTTGCCGGAGCTGGCACTGCTGGCCCCCTTCGCCCCTCCCGTGCCGGGGCGTACCGCCGAATCCCGAGCGCATACCTTCACGTACCTGGAGGCGCCCCTGCACACGCCGCCGTGTCCGCTGCCCGCTGCGTAAGTGGGCGCGCTGATGACCACCACCAGGAGCGTCGTGCTCCCGGCTGCGATGATGGTGCGCCTCAGCATTTGGACCCCCCTTGGGTGTCCACGTCGGTCACGATCCAGCGCCCATCCCACCGCTGTGCCGTGGCGGTCGCGTAGTACCGCAGCGGCTGGCTGGTGGGCAGCGGGATGACCTTCTTGGCCTTGGTGTCGTACGTCTCGTACTTGGACAGGTCGACACAGTCCTTGAGCTTCGCCTCGGGCACCTTTGCAGTGAGGTTGATCCCCGTCACCTCGGCGTCGTGCTGAACGCCTCCGCGTACGACGGTGCCGGCCTCCTTCATCAACGCGACGTCGTTGCGGATCTTTCCGAGAGCGTCGAGAGAGGCGTACTTCTCCAGATCCGTGCCCTTCACGTCGGCGTGCTGGTACGCCTTTGTCTCCTCGGCCGTCATCGCGTTGTACACCTTCAACGCTGCGGCCTTCTGCTCCGCGTCAGGGTCGGCAGTGTTTGAAGGCGCAACGGATTTCGGCGAACTGGATGGCGTATCAGCCGACTTGGAATTGCCGTCGGAGTCCGAACTGCAGGCAGTGAGGGCGAAGACGGAACAGCCCACAAGTGCCGTGCCGATAAGTCGATTTCGACTGCGAAGCTGGTTCTTTTTGGCCTTTGCCGTTGGCGTCACTACGCCTCCCCGTTCTCCTCGTCCGCTGTGCCGGTGACCTGTGGCGCATCGCGCTGGGTGATGGTGTGGTCGTGCTGCGCGAGACGGGTGTGGTTGCCGTGCACATGCACACGTTACGCATATTCACGCCAACAGCACAGCCGGTAACGGCAGTTCACAAGCTGCGACCGCGTCAATCCCGTCCAACGGGACGCATCGGTCCTTTCGGTATATGGCGGTCCCGTTGCGCGGTCAGTTCTTCACGTCTCCGGTGTAGGTGAGGTCTTCGCCGTACGGATCGACCACTTCGATACTGACCGGACCTTCAATCTGTTTTCCGGGAATGGTGAAGTGCACGGTCACGGTGGCCATCCGCTGGGGCGCGATCCAGGCGAGCGATGGCAGATTGGACAGGTTCTCTTCGAAGTCGCCTTCGGTGAGCTCCGTTCCGGCGTAGACCTTCAGGTTGGCCTCCGGGCGGTTGCCAAGAAGGGTGTCGTCAAAGTTGTTGAAGAAGCTCAGGTCGACCGCGTAGCGCTTGCCCTGGGCGGTGGCGTCGGCGGCGCGGGGCTGGCCGATGCGGAGCCAGGGCGAGTCCTCCGCCCAGTCGCCGAACTTCAGCTCCTTGGCGGTGTCGACGGGCTGAACGTGAGAGGTGCCGACGGGGCGGGCCGGGGCGCCTGGGATCGCGCCCTCGATGTAGGTGGGGTCGTCGCCCTCGATGGTGAAGGTCAGGGGTTGTCCGGCGGTATCGGCTGGGACCGCGTAGCCGACTGTGGTGGTGTACGTGCCACCGGGGCGAACTCGGATCGGGTGAGATTCGATGTCGGGGAACGCGAGGCCCTTGATGCCGGTGTCGGCGAACGCGGCTGCTGTGCGGCCCTCGGGGCCGTAGCGGGCGGTGACGTCGAGAGAGCCGTGCAGCTCCGCGATGCCGCTGTCGGTATTGGTGAAGGTGACCTTGGCGGTCAGCGCTCGCCAGCCGTCGGGAATCGCGGACGCCTTCACGCTCGGCTCGGCCGAGGAAAGTGCACTGACACTGACCGTCCAGGAGTCACTCTGTCCCTCCTCCCTAAACGGGAAGGACGAGCCAAGGCGCAGCATGCCCTCCGGCAGGTCCGGGGCGGAGGGTGGTGTGGACTTGGGGTCGGTGGAAGGCCTCTCGGCTGCTGCTTGGCTCGAGTCCTCGGCACTGTCCTGGGGCCCGGAACAGCCCGACAGCAGGGTTGCCGCGGTGACCAGAACGGCCCACTGGCGCCTTCTCTTCACGTGAACTCCCCTGTGGTCATGTGGGGTTGGGATTGTGCCATCGGTGATCCACAGCGGGTGCTCGGGTCCTGACGGTGCGTGTGTGCCAGTGGCTGAATCAGATCCTCGAGACGGCCGGTGCCGTCGGTCTGGGCGAGCCATCCGTCCAGGAGGTCCTGCAGGACGGTGCGGGCCAGGCGCTGGTACTGCGCGGGGCAGTGCTCGCGCTCGCTGAGCCAGCCGAGATGGCGGGTATGGGCGCGCAGCGCGATCAGCTCGGTGAGGAGCGGGGACGGCAGCGGGACTGTGTCCACTACGGGTGCGCAGGCGTGCCCTCGAGGCGAAGGGGCCGGTGTGGGTGGCGAGGAAGCGCGCCGGAGAAGGGCGCGCCGCACATCAAGCACGGGAACCTCCGGTCGGGGCGAGGAAGACGTCGGTCGGGGCTGCGTCATTGGACAGTGGGGTCATGACCGGGGCGAAGGGTCCCTTGTCCTGCAGGAGCTGCAGTGTGGTGACTCCGGCGGTGAGTTGGCCGACGCGCGGGTCCGCGGCTGCGAGGGCGCGCAGGTCCTGGATCCGGTTGGCCAGAACCCTGTCGGAGGCTCCGGTCAGCACGATGAGCAGGCGGGGGAAGGCAGGGTAGTGGTCGCGCCATGCCTCGCGGGTGGAGCGCCGGCCGCGGCCGCCGACCGCGGGGACGTAACTCTGGTAGCGGGCGTAGGCGGAGAGTTTGGCGGCGAGCCGGGTGGTCTGCATGGTGGCGCGGTCGACTTCGATAAAGAAGCTGAGCATCCGCCGGCGCCCGTCCTCGGTGGTGTGGGTGTAGCGCAGGATGGCGTCCGGAATCATGAACGCGTCGTCGATACCGCGCGATTCACCGTCGCGGATGCGGTGGGCGACCTCGGGCTCCCAGTCCAGCGGCGAGCACTCGTGGCCCAGGCGGCGAGACCAGTCGACGAAAGCGATGCCTGTGTCGACCACGGTGAGCGTGTGCTCTTGCAGCTGGGAGGCCGCGGTCTGCGGGCTGATGCGATAGCCGCGCCGCGGCACCGTCGGGTCGTAGGCGACCGCTTCGGCGCCGCGCGCGGTGATGTACCACAGCAGCTCCGGGTTTCCCAGACGCGAAGTGCGCCGGGTGGTGGCGTCGACGAGGCCGACGCGGCGCAGCTCATTGAGCTGCTGGCGGAGGTAGACGGGACGGCGGGCGTGGGGGGTGAACAGCTGGTGCAGCTGACTGGTCGCGATCAGGCGGTGCTGATACAGCGCGGGCAGCAGGTCCTGCGCCAGGCGGGACAGGCCCGTGGGGCGCGGCGGGGCGGTCTGTGTGATGGGGGTGTCCAAAGACATCAGGCAACCTCACTGGAGCCGGCGCCGGTGTCGGGCCAGCAGTCGTCATCGGGGTCGGCGTCGGTGGTGTTGGGGGTTTGTGGTTTGGGCGGCGCGGGGCGGCGGCCGAGCTCGGCGGGGATCCGGTCGTCCAGGGAGGGCCTGCGCCCGTCGTCGCTGCCGTCCAGCTCGGTCAGGACGGTGTGCAGCGGGCGGCGCCGCAGCGTGGCGTCCATGGCCTTCTCCAGATCGGGCAGGCGCTCGGGGTGGTGGTAGTCGGCGAGGACCTCGTGGACGGGGACGCCGGCGACCTGGAACGTGGCCGTGGGCCTGCCGCCCAGGGTGGCGCGTACCGCGTAGTGCCACTTCGGCTGCTCGGTCAGCGTCATCGCGTCGGCGCCCGGCAGGCGTTTGGCGAGGAACGTGGCCTCGTCGGTGTCGGCGGCCGCGGCCGTGAGCAGGCTCTGGTTCTGCATCAGCGCGAGCCGGGTCTCCTCCGAGAGCCGCATCGCCATCTGCGTCATCGCCATGAGGCGCACCTCGTACTTGCGCAGCTGCTCGAGGATCGCGGCGATGTAGCCGCGGGCGGCGCCGTCGATCGCCTTGAGCTCGTCGGCGAACGCGAACAGCGTGGCGAGCAGCTCAGGGTCGGTGCCCTCGCGGGAGTGCCCGGCCCGGAATAGGTCGAACAGCAGCAGCGACGTGATGATCTGGTCGCCGGTGCCGGTGCCGGAGCAGCGCAGCAGCACGATCTGCCGTTCGTCCATCGCCCGCCGCACGTCGTAGGTGGAGCGCGGCTGGCCGAGGAAGGCGCGCAGCGAGGTGGAGGTGGCGAGCTGCTCGATGGTCTGGGTGACCACGGGCACCGCGCTGCCCTCGTACTTGGGGAACGTGGTGCGCCAGAACTGCTGGAGCGGCAAAGGCAGTTGGGTGAGCACGCTTTCGCGCCACTCTTCGTCCGTCAAAAGGCGGGGGATGGTGAACAGGGTGGGCTGCAGGTCCGGGCGCCCGCGCTGGCACATGCGGTAGGCGAGGTGGGCGAGGATCTCCACCGCGTGCGAGAGGATCGCCCGTGCGCGCGGTGCGCCGTCGCCCCAGCCCTGTGCGGCGGCGAGCCCGGCGACCACGGCGCCGATGACGTCCTGGATCTCCTCTTCGGCGCGGCCCTCCATCGACAGCGGATTCCACGCGGCGACCATCGCCCCCGGCTTCTTCACGCTCAGGTCGATCAGCTGCACGCGGCCGATGACCGCCGGGTGCGTCAGATACGGCAGCGCCCGCTTGATCGCCGCGCCGTGCGGGTCGAGGAACCAGGCGCCGAACCCGCCGTAGGTGAGCGTGATGGCCTGCAGCAGCGCCAGCTCGCTCTTGCCGAAGCCGGACTTGCCGAACGACGCACCGAACAGGACCTCGGCCTGGGGCAGGCATGCGAGCCGGGTACGCCCGTCGGCTTCGGTGACCCGGCCCAGCGGCACCACGCCGGGCTGCCCGGTCCAGGTGGGCAGCGCGCGAGGCGCCGGCGCGAGGGTGCCGCCGGTGCGCACCACGTTCTGCGCCGTGCAGTTCACGGTCGCCGGCCGCAGCAGCGCCGCCAACTCCTGCGAGGTCGCCCATTGTCGGCGCGCCGGAGCGAACTCGCCTGTGGCGTAGCGGCGATCGAAGGATCGGCGCCGCCACCACACGCTGCTGTACGGCCGCCACCCCATACGCCGCGGCCCGATCGGCCGCCACCAGTTCTCCCCGGACCAGGCGTCCATGACGGCCATCACCTGGTGCAGGCGGGCCTGCGCCCGTGCCGGGTGCGTGCCGGTCACCCGCACCAGCACCTGCACGGCGAAGACCTGCGCGTCCGCGCCGGGCAGGAACTTGCCCACCCCGTCGGCCAGGTCCTTCTGCCGCGGCAATGGCTTGGAGGAGCTGGTCGAGGACAGCGGCTTGCCGCCGTTGAGCCCTTCGACCAGCGCCGACATCAACGACGATCCGCCGCCGCGTCTACCCGAGCCCAGCGATTCGCCGTACGCGGACGGTCCGCGCTGCTCGGCGCGGCGGACCAGGCGGCGCCGCCATGCGGCCACCCGCCAGCTCGCCACCGGCACCGCGTCGACGACCAGCTCGGCCTGCTCCCCGCGCTCGGCATCAATCTGCGCACACGCGTCCGCGAGGACCTGCAGCGGGTCCGGGTCCAGCGCGGCCGGGGTGAGACGCTTGTGGTCAGGGCGCGCCAGGACCAGCTCGGCGCGCGCCACATACCGCGCCTCGGGCTCGGCGGGAGCCTCTTGCCTGACGCCCTTGGTCAGCTGCACGCGCTTGGCGGCTGAGGGCCGGGGCAGGGGAGACGCTCCCTCGAACGTGATGCGTTCGACCGGGTCGTGGCTGAGCCGGTCCCGGCGGCTGCGGACCTGGATGTTGGGCAGGGACGGCAGCCGCATCAGCGCGGCCGACGTCGCCGGACCCTCCATCCGCAGCGACAGCTGCCCCTGTCCGTCGCTGCCGTGCCGCAGCCGCATCCCCTGCGCCCGCCGCGGCGCCCAACCGGCAGTCTGCGAGGCGCGCGCCAGACGCGCCGCGTGCGGAGCCATGTCCTGCGCCGAGGGATCAAATCCCTGGGACGGCACCAGCTCGACGACCGCCCGTTCCGTAAGCAGCCGGCGCGCCCGCCACCGCCACCACAGCGAGCCCGCGCCCGCCACCAGAGCGCCGACCCCGCCGACCCAGCCCAGCCACCAGGCCACTTCGCACAGCAGTTGCGGCCACGGCACGTCATCGGGAACGACGGACGAGATCACGGAGGAGACGATGTCGCCCATCAGCAGCTGCTTTGCGACAGGCGAAACCGAGGCGTGCGCCGCCCCTCGCGCTTCGCCTCTCCGACGGTGAACACGCGGTGTGCTGCCGACCGCCACAGGCGTCGTACAGCCAGGCCACCGAGCCCCATCACCAGGAGGGGCACCCACGGCCAGCCGCGATGCTCTGCGGCCGCGCGTGCCGCGGAATCACCTATGAGCGGCAGATTCTGCAGATCGCCGCCCCACCACCAGCCGTGCACGCAGCCCACGGCGAAGATGATCGCGATCAGCCAGCCGCACAACTCCACGAGCAAGACGACTGCTGCATCTCGCGGCGACTCCGGCAGTGTGGTCTTCACAGGGCACTCCCGTCAGGATTCGGGCGGCCTTGCGCCGCCCACCTGAACCCCCAAGGAGCACCAGCCCTCAAAACGTGACCGTCAGCGGGAAGGAATCTTGCTCGGCCGGGAGCGTGGGCCACTCGAGGGCGGCCCATGCTCCCGATCGACGCGCCGTGCAGGCGCCTCAGTAGACCCGATGCTCTTCGAGCCACTCGCGGTCGAGGATGATGTAGGCCCACCGCTCCTCCTGGGCCTCAGTGCGCCCCGACGCGAGGACCTTGTTGAACTCATCGACGCTGAACAGGAAGAGGCCTATGCCCTCGTGTCGAATCCTGATCACCGTCTCAGTGAACGAGGTGCTGCTCGTGCCGGTCCAGTCCGCAGGGAACTCCACGAACATCAGGTGCGTCGTACGGGCCGGATCGAAGGCGCGCCAGAGGTCGCGGCGCAGCTTGTGCGTGCACCCCGGAAACTTCTTCTGCTCGGTGTTCGAGGCAGCGACGAGCAGCTTGGCGTCAATGAGCTGGTCTCCGTTGACGATGTCGTGCCCCGGAGTACGTCCGCCCTTCAGGACAGGGCTGTCACCCTGACTCGCCAGCCAGTGTGCGACGACGTGCTCGGCCGCGACAGCTCTAACTGGTCCGAACGCAGACTGTTCGATGTGAATGTTCATGGTGCTCTTCCCTTAGCTTCGGCAGCTTCCGCCGCCTGTCCGGCGGCGGCCGCGGAAAGTAGCACCGACCTGATTCTGGACCGCGCGTCAGTCCTTGTAGGTGACGTGGACGTGGTCGTAGTGCCCGCCGGTGACCGTGTGTGGATTGTTCAGACCGTGGTCGTACGGTCGTCCCCAGCCGCCTTGGTCCTCGGGGTGGTTGATGCTCCAGATGCGCCCCTGCCAGATCACGTATTGCACGTCCAGCGCGCCGGCGTTCTTCCGCAGCCATGCGGCCAGGGCCCAGCCCTGGGCGAGTGCGGTGCCGGAGGCGCGTGTGCCGAGTGTGCCGGGGGTGTAGTCGCAGGCGCGGCCGAGTGGGTGCTCGCCGCCTTCGGAGCGCGGTGTCTGGCAGCCGATTCCGCCGTGCCAGCGCGGCCACTTGTTCAGGATCTCCTGGTATCCGTGGGCTGTTGCCCCGGTCAGACAGCGGCCCCCGGTCGGGTCGGCGTACGAGCAGGCTGTTGCTCCGCCCTGGTAGGCGGCCGGGGGGCCGGGCAGGGACACGGAGACGGGCACGGGGCCGTTGCTGCCGGTGTTGCCGAGGACGTCGCCGGCCTGGTCGTACTGGTGCACGTACTGCAGTACTTCGTCCGCGTACCAGCCGGCATGGTTGTAGCGCAGGGCCGCCTTGCGTAGCTGGGCGTCGTCGCTCAGGTCGCTGTGTCCGGTGCCGCACAGGTAGACGGCGGCGCCGAGCGCCGCGTCGAACGCGTTGTGAGGGTCTTTGATGCCGTCGCTATTGCCGTCCTGGCCGGTGGGGCCGTTCCAGGTGGAGGGCAGGAACTGCATGGGGCCCACGGCGCGGTCGTAGGAGGTGTCGTCGTCCCATGTGCCGCCGTCGGTGTCGGGCACCTTGCTGGTGTTGCCGCCGGCGCCGGAGCCGTCGAGGCGGGCGCCGATGATGCGCGGGGTGATCGTCCCGTTGTCTGCGACGCGGTGGCCGGCGGCGTGGTGGGACTCGACCTGCCCGAATCCGGCCAGTACCGACCAGCGCATGCCTTTGCACTTCGGGCGGAGCTTGGTGGTCCGGGAGGCTCCGTTCGCGTACGCGGACAGCATCACCGGCCCGATCCCCTTCACCGAGGCCGGCGCATCCTGTACGCCCCCGGACAAGTAGGCGGCCTGTCGCCTCTGTTCGTCCTGGTCGGCGGCCACTGCCCCGGTGAGGGCCACGAAGGCGCCGACACCGAGCAGCAGCGGTATGACGGCGGCGGCCGCGCCGAGCGCGAGCCATCCCTTCTTCGTCACGGCGTTCTCCGGCGGGCTGGCGCGGGCCGCGTCGTACGGGGCCGGGGTCCGGCTGGGGCTGCGGAAGACTGAGGAGCCGGACTGGGCGCGGCGCCGTGCGTGCGGGCCGTGTCTGTAGTCATTCGGTACAGCCGCTGGCGCAGGGCCTGCTGCTGGGAGGACGCGGCCGGCTGCGCCACGGGCCGGGCGGCCCGGCGCGGCGGCCGTGCCCGCATCGGCGCCGGAGCGGCTGCGGGGCGACGTGCGGCGGGGGCCGGGACGAGCGGCCGGTTGATGACGCGGGGCGGGGTGCGCGGTTGCGGGCGAGGTGGCAGCCCGCGGTGCATGCGGATCTTGTTGCTGGCCCAGCGGCCGCCGACGTTGTTCCAGTACGTCTGGGAGAAGTCGCGGACGGCGGGCAGCTGACGAGTCACGGGCTGGGTGAGACGCGAGCGCAGCTGGGCGGCGGAGCGCGCCATATTGCCAGGTGCGGCCTTGATCGCCGTGCTCGCGGCGCGGGCGGCTTGTGGCAGGTAGACGGGCGCGCCGAGGGTGTACTTGAGCCCGAACTTGCCTGCCCCGTATGCGGCTTTCGCGCCTCCGGCGACGGCCTTGGTGGCGCCCTTGGCCATGGCGGTGGTGCCGCGCACGGCCATGCGGGCGCCGAGGCGTCCGGCCAGTGAGGTGGCCCCGCGCCCGCCCAGCGACATCAAAGAGCGAGTGCCCCCGCCGCCGGCGGCTGCTCCGCCGGTCGCGGATATCGCGCCGACCATCAGCGCGGTGGTGGCAAGCGTCGCGGCCAGCGACCGCTTGCGGCCTGCGTCCTGGTTCATCGCGGCGGGGGCGCTGCCGCCGAGCGGGCTGCCCGCCAGGCTGGTGCGGGCGTTCATGGCCCAGGCCTTGGACCGCTGGGTGATGCGCTTGCGGAACTTGAAGCAGGCGATGACGGCGACGTCGACTGCGGCGAACCGGGCGGGCAGGGCCCCGGCGTTGTCGCCGAAGGGCGCGTTCAGCAGCGCGGTCACCAGGGTGATGGCGATGGCCAGGCCGGTGACCAGAGCGACGAGGAGCCCGAGCAGGCGGACGATGTTCGTTGCCCGTTCCCACAGCCATGCCCGGCCGGGGCCGGGCATGATGCCTGCCGCGAGGGCGACCCGTGCCAGCACCGCTTCGATGACCAGACGCATCTGCGTGGACAGGTAGAAGAACGCGGTCATGAGCAGCAGCACCGTCATCAGGACCGCGGCGATGAGGATGAACAGCGCCCCGCCGACCTTGTCCCAGCCGGTCCTCTTCGCTGTGGCCGCGTCCTTGACGCAGGCCTTCTCGAAGTCGCTGTTGGGGTTGAGGCCGAGCAGGTCGTTGGCGACGTAGTCGGTCGCCTTGTCGGTGAGAGCGTCCGGGAGGCCCTGGACGGGGTTGGGCACCCACCCGAACCCGGACGGGTTCTTCTGGATGAGCTCCTTGGTCTTGTCGACCTGTTCGTTGAAGAAGGCCTGCTTAACGCGGGAGTCGCTGTACAGATCAACGCACTTGTCGCTGAGCTGCTGGTTGTAGGAGAGCAGGAACGCAGGGCGCACCACGAACGCCTCGACGATCCCGTCGGTGACGGTGCGGGTCAGTTCCCGGGCCTTGGGCTCGGTGATCTGCCCGGCCTTCGACAGCGCGTCCTCGTGGCCGGTGGTGATCGCGTAGATGGCGATGCCGAGATCGCGGGCCTTGCCGACGGCACCGTCCTGCTGGCCGAGCAGCAGCTGTGGGGAAGCGGCGAACGTGGACACGGCGAGCGCGCCGATCAGGGTGGAGGCGGCGATCTCGCCCCAGCCGCGGGAGGTCCTGCCGAAGGTGATGTTCCAGAACGCGACCACGCCGGAGTAGGCCATCATCAGGCCCGGTACGCCGAGCTGGACGATCGTCTGGTTGTACAGGGCATCCGACAGTTTCATGGCGGGCTTGAGGAACAGCGAGGCCAAAGCCCAGGACAGGGCCCAGGAGATCAGCCAGCAGCCGAACGCCACGACCCACTTGGTGAGCTCGAACAGGAACTGCGTGGCAAGTTGTTGGAGCTCGCCCGAGAAATCAGTGACGCCACCGGTGGCAGAGACGATCCGGTACGCCGATACCGGCAGGCCCTTCTCGTCGGTGACCTCGAACGCGTTGAGGACGCCGCCGTCGCCGTGCTTGGCCTTGTACTCCTTGACCCGCTGCCGCATCTCGCGGCGCAGCTTCTCCTGCGCGGCCGCCTTCTTCTCTTTTGCGGACGGTTTCTTCGACGTGCCCGTTCGGTCCTGGCCGTTGTCCTTCTTCTTGCCGTCCTTCGTAGCGCCGCTGGTCTTGTCTTTGTCGTTGGGGGCGGTGGGGTTGACGGACTCGGGCGGCAGCAGCCCGGGCGCGGTCGGCTCCATGCCCGGCTCGTACTTCGGGAAGGACGCCGACGGGGACGGCGTAGGCGCGGGGTCCCCGGGGGCGGCACCGACCCGGGGAGCGAGCAGCATCATCACGGTCAGCGCCGTGATGACCAGCAGCAGTCCGCCCGCCAGATGACGCCGCGCACCCGCGATCCCGCCGCACCATCCCCGACGCATGGTCATGTCGTCACCGCCTCCGTCCCGTCCGCGGCCAGCTCCTCGCCGTCCGGGCCTTCCTCGGCCCGGGCCTGTTCAGGGTCGGAGTGGATGACGTCGGCCAGCGCTGGGTCGAGCGGCATCTGCACGCGCATTGCGCCGATCCGTCCGAACAGGTCGCGCACCAGACATTCACCGGCCCGCTGCGCCTGCACCACGTCGGACTCGTCCAGTGGGGAGAGCCGGGTGGTGACCATCTCCAGCAGTTCGGGGTCGCCTGTGTCGAGGTCGAGGAAATCGAGGCCGCGGCGGGCCAGTTCCTTGTTGGTCTGGCGGAACAGGTGCCGGCGGGGGAACAGGCCGCGCACGATGCGGCCGACCTCAGTGTCGGGGCCGATGTCGTCGGGGTCGTGGCTGCCGACCAGCACGCCGGCGTTGTGCTTGCGGCCGTCGCGTACCAGCTCCAGGAGGAGGTCCAGGCCCTCGGGCGCGGAGGTGAGCCACCAGCACTCGTCCCACACGACCTGGCAGAACTCCGCTTCGTGGCGCGGGTCGAAGGCGATGTGCCGGCAGATCGCCGCGATCAGATACAGGGCAGCACGCCCGAAGACCTTCTCCGGGCTGAGCCGTTCGAAATGGCCCGGTTCCAGCTCCCACTTCTTGGGCAGTGCCAGCTGAGCGACGGAGAACACCACGGAGTCGGCGTCGGTGTCGATGACCGGCAGGCTCTCGTCGAAGACGGCACGCGCGATGTCGCGGCGGGCGTGCATGTTCAGCTTGCGGGCCAACGAGCGGCAGGTCGGGTCGTCGTCGCGCACGCCGCGCTCGGTCAGGTGCGCCATCAGGGCGCGCATGCTCGGCTTCGTGCTTGCCAGGACGTGTGCGACGGCCTCGGACAGGACATCGCCTGCCTCGTCCATCGACTGGATGCCCAGCAGCATGTGCAGAAAGGACTCGCAGCGCCGCTGGGCTTCGGAGATGTCGACCGGCGCCTGTCCGCGCTGCTGCGTGAACACGCGGAAGGGGTCGAGGCAGACGGCGGCGCTGCTGTCGGTGGTGATCAGCTCGGTGCGTCCGGGGCAGGCACGCGCGAAGCGCAGCCACTCCTGCTTCGGGGTGCGGTCCACGATCACCGTGCGACCGCGACTACCCGGCACCCCCTTCTTGCGGCCTGCGGCGAGTGTCCAGTAGACGGCGCACTTCATCGCGTACGACTTGCCGCCGCCGAGCTCGCCGAGGAACGCCGCCGACGCGGAGGTCCGCTTCTTCGGGCCGCGGGTGAAGTCCATCAGCACGGGGCGGGCGCCGCCGCCGGTCAGCTGCCACCCGTACAGCGGCCCGCGCTCGTCGCCGAGTTCGGTCGCCGCCCAGGGACCGGCCATGCAGAAGTCGCGGGCGAGCAGGTACTGGGCGTAGGAGGCCATTGCCTGAGGGGTCCGCGCGCCGGGCAGCATCCCGTAGAAGAGGTGTTCCTGGTCGCCGAGCGGACGGTCCAGGGTGTAGTCGTCGCCGCCGAACTCCGCAATGAGCTGTCCGGCCCGCTGTTCCACCTCCTGCGGGCTCGCCCCCCAGACGCAGAAGGCGACCATGGCCCGCACGTCGACCTCGCCCTTGGACGCGGTCAACCGCTCCCGGTTCTCCGCCAGGCTGTCAGCGGCCTTCCCGATCGAGGCCGGCACCCCGGCCGGATCGTGCGCCCACTCCTCGGGCTGACCCGCCAGGTCACGGGCCTTGCGACGAGTCTTGGCCTCCGCGACGGCTCCGGGCGTGACGTTCAGGCGCACCACCCAGTCGACGGGGAAGGCGAACGTATCGAGCGCAGCCAGGTACTCCGAGCCGGGGAAGCGGAACGCCTCCGGCATCTCCGAGAGCGTCAAGAAGCTTTGGTAGGAGGCGCCGTGTTCGGTGGCGACCTCCAGCCACCTGCGCTTGAACACCCCCGCGCCGCGCCGCTCCACCTCGTCGGCGAGGGCGCCGTCGATGGCCCCCTCGGTGAGCACGGCCTGGCCGAGCGCGGCGACCGTGCGGCCGCGGTTGACGAGCCCGCGTAGCGCGTCGGCGGCGGGCAGCAGCGGCTCCAGCACCCCGCGCCGCGCCGAGTGCCCGTAGATCCACAGGATCTCCGCCTCGCTCGCCGGACGGATCGCTACGGTGCCCGGCCACGTCGCCGCCATCTGCGCCGCCTGCGCCAGCCGGCGTCCTTCTTCCTCCCGGCTGATCGGCGCGGGCAACAGACCGAGCTGCAGGGCGACTTCCGCCTTCGCAGCGCTCGCCATGTCCGCGAGGCGCTGACGGCGGCCGGCTGCGGGCAGCGGGACGCCGAGCCAGTCGGTGCGCCCGGTCAGCTCCAGGCCCTCGAGCGTGTCGAGGACTCGGTGGGCGACCTGGGTGTAGTGGTCGCTGGCCTGCATCTCGATGTCCTCGGTCATCGCCCGCACCACCGCGCGCGGGTCGACCTGCGGACACAGAGAGAGCCACATCGACTCGCCGACCAGCTTCTTCACCAGCGCCTCGAGCGCCTTCAGGCGGCGCAGCTTCGCGGTCTTGCTGGAGTGGACCTGGTCTACGCCATGCACCCGGTACAGCGCCCACGCCGTGCCGTGCACGGTCCACACGACGTTCCCGGCCACGTGCCGGATCGGCATCTTCACTAGAGCTCCCCCCGCTCGCTGAGGTGCGTGGACGGCGGGTAGTGAACGCGGCCGCACTGCACGAGGGCGAGGCGCATGGGCAGGCTCTTGCCGCGGGCGAGCAGCCCGGGGAAGGCGGCCTGGGCGGCGGTGAACTCCGGGAGCCGGGTCACCAGTTCCCAGCATTCGTCCCGCACGATGCGCACGGGCTTGTCGGGCCCGGGGCTGAGGTTGGGGGTGGTCATCGGTGCTCCCTCGAAGCGCTTGAGCGGTGCGTGGCGAGCTGGGCGAGTGCGGTGGAGGCGGTACCTACGGGCGTGGTGGTCGCGCGCCGCGACGGGCGTCGTACGAGGACGTGCATCTCCGAGGGCACAGCAGATGCGGCCGCGCGCCGCTTTGGTGCCTGCGCGGTGGGGGTGAGGGTGACGGTGCCCTGCAGCGTCTGCGTGGTGATCCGCGGCAGCTGCCGGCCACCGAGCCGGGGCCGCTGCCCGCCTGCCACCAGGCCCGCCGTGCTCGCCAACGCCGCGAACGGGTGCCGGCCGTCGATGTGCAGGCGGCGCACCAGCAGCGAGGCGAGATAGGGGACCAGGGCCAGGGCGACGAGGTTGAAGAGCCCGAACGTCGCCCACAGACTGGGCACGGCGACCAGAGCGACGATCACGACCGCGAAGACGACGCCCATGGTGATGAACTGCGGCACGCTGTACGGGCCGCCCCACAGTCGGCGTCCCTCCCACTGGCCGATCATGCTCGGGTGGCGGCGAGCCTTGGTGTAGCAGCGGCCGACGAGATCCTCCTCGTCCGCGGAGCTCATGCGTCCCGACCCAGATGCACACGGCCCGCAGTCGAAGCGGTCAACACGATGGGCTCGGGAGCGGCGATGACGCGGACGACAGCCGCGCCCTGGCCGACGGTGTGGTCCTTCTTCAGCTCTTCGGCGGTCTTGTTGCTGAGCACCGTCTGGGAGGCGATGACACCCATCACGACCGCGCCGCCCACGGCGGCGACGAAGGCCTTGAGCATGGAGCGGGTCGCGGCCCAGGTCGCACCGATACTGCCCACGTAGATGATGCCGAGGACGACCACGGACAGCAGGGTCTTGACGTCTTTGCCCATGCCGGTGAAGTCGTCGATGATGCCGACCGCGGCCAACGGAGTGGAGGACATGAGGGCTTCTCCTTACTGAGCAGGGGAGGTGGACGGCGAGGCCGTCGACGTTGAGGGCAGGTCGGGGAGGGTGACTTTCGGGGTCGGGTCCAGGGCGGCGACCTCCCATCGGCCATCGCGGCCGGCCAGGGTGAGCGCGTACGACAGCGGCCGCGCGATGCCGTCGGGGCGGGCGGCCTTGATGGCGACCACCAGGCGCAGCCGCTCACGGCCCGCCGGGGCACCGATCCGTCCGTCGCCGTCGCTGTCCTGGAAAGCGGCCTCGACCGCGACCTGCGTGACGGTTGCCGACCGGTACGGGGCGGGTCTGACCGGCGAGAGGTGGGTGCCGGGTGAGACGTAGCGCCCCAACTCCCCGCTGCTGGACAGGTAGGCGGCGAAGAAGGCGGACAGCGTGTCCACGGCAGGGTCGGAGACGTGGGCCGGCAGCGGCGTGCCGTACGCGAGCTCCGCCTTCGGCGCGCTGCCGGTGGGGGCGGAGATCTCGGCGGGCAGCGCGAGCGCGGCCAGCGGGCCGCCGTCCCGGTCCGCCTCGACGGGCACCTGGAAGAACCGCATGCGGATCAGCGGCTGCTCACTCGCGGTGGAGTTCGCCGTGTTCTTGGCCGCGGGCTCCAGGACCCGGGCGGCGACCGTCACCGACCAGTACCGTCCCGGCGCCACCTCCTGCACGCGCACCGCGGCGATCTGGCCGACCTGCACCGCGTCGGGCTTGCCGCCCAGTTCCAGGTCCTCGGCCCGCGGGTAGAAGGCGGCGAGTTCGCCCTGCGTTCCTTCGCCGGCGCGCAGGAACGCGGCGACGTACATCTCCGCGAACCCGCCGGGGCCCGTCGTGTCGCCGGTGGAGGACTGCACGGCAGGGGCGGGGTGAGCGTCCGCGGCCGGCTGCGACACGATCGCCCAACCGCCCAGCAGCGGGCCGGAGATCAGCAGGGCCCAGGCCAGGCGCCGCACGACGTTGGTCGCCACCGCGACCGACCCGGTCGACGGCGACGTCCACCAACCGCTCTGCTCGTCCAGCTCCTGGTCGGCGACGTCGACGATCTCGTGGCGGGTGCGCTCCTTCCGGCTGCGGCGCTTTACGACGTCGCCCCCTGCCACACGCGCAGCTGCCGCTGCTGCTCGGCTGGGTCCAGCTGCGCGAAGCGGTCGAACGCCTCGCGGGCCGGGTCTGCCTCGTGCAGGTACTCGCGCGCGATCCGCGCGGTGTGCTCGGTGAACGGCAGCGTCTCCAGCAGACCAACCAGTTGCTTGACCCGGCGCCGTGCCGCGGCGAGCAGGTCCAGATCCGCCTGCTCGGCCGACGCCGTTGCCGTGTGCACCGTGTGCGTCATCGCCACGGTTCCTCCCTCAAGTCGGGGTGTTCGGCGGGCCCTTCGCCGCCGTACACATCCCCAAGGAGCCGCACCCTGCAAAACGTGACCGCCAGGGGTGCACCAATTTCCACGCTTCGCGTCATGCGGCGCGCACCCACTCGGCCGCCACCGGCCGTAGCAAGCTGACCGCCCGCGAGCGGCGCTTGCGTGCGGCCGGCGTCGCCGCACCTGTGCGCTCGGCTTCCTCATGGACCACGCTCACGACCGAGCGGGCCTGCTGCAGTGGCAGAGACCCGTGATCGACGCCCCACGCCAGCAGCGCCACTAGCTCGCCCTCGGCGCCATCCAATTCCGCCGTGCCGGCGACCTGTTGGGCCTGGCCCCGCTCGATCAGCAGGCCCTGCGCGACCCGGTCGGCGACATCGTCGTCGGAGGCCGCAACGTCCCACAGATCATCGAGACGAAGCTCGCGCGCCTCGTCCGAGCCGAGCTCCCGGGTCGCGAGGTGCAGCGTCTCCAACATCACGTTCGCGGCGACCTTCGCCCGACGGCGCAGCGGGAAGGTCCGCGCGACGACGTACAGGCAGCCGACCACCACCTGCGCCACGTCGTCAAAGTCGCGCCGCGGGGTGAGCAGCGACTGCGTCAGGCGCACCATGCCCGGCACCATCGCCTGCACGATGACGCGCGCGGCCAGCTGCGCTTCCTGTCCCTCACCTGCGGCGCGATCGAGCAGAGTGATGAGCCACCGATCGCTGAACGCGACGTCGCGCCGAACAGCGAGGCAGGCGACGAGCTTGCGCAGCTCCTGCGACACCTCCCCGGCCGCAGCGACGCCGGCCTCCTCGATCCAGCCACGCACGAGGGCGCCGTTCGCCGGGTCGGCGCACACCAGCGCCCACTCCACATCCAGTCCCACGAAAACCCGCTGCGTAGCTCCCACGACACGACCCCTTTTCAAGTGCGTGTCGTGGACTCTCCTCAGCACCACTGCCCCGCCGAATACCCCAACCACCCGAATGCGCAGGTCAGGCGCTTGCCCAAAGAGTGACCCACCCCGAAACGCAGTGACCCGCGCCCCGCAAGGCACCCGACGCTCCCCTCTCACAGCCGCCCGACCCGTCGGGTGCGGGGCACGTGCCACGATCCAGGCGATGCGCAGTCAGGGAGCGCAGACGGACAGGGCGGGGAGGCCGGGCACGCGGTCGGTACGCTCCGGCCTCAGCGGTGAGGCCAGCCTCCGTCCGCGCCCTATGGCCCGAGGGCGCGAGACCGCAGTGAAGCGCGGCCGGTCGACGGCGTGTCCCACCTCCACCCGAACAGGCGAAACGGGCGCCCCGCACGGGGCACTGACTGGAGCCGTGCTTGAGGGTGGAACGGAGTGCGCTTTACCGCTGCAGCCGGAGCCGTTCCACCCCGGGCAACGGACGCAGCCACGCGCGTTCCGCAGCACAGTCAGCTATGCCCCAAACAGTGACCCACGCTGGAAAACCGCAGCTCACACCGTTCCACCCCAGTGGAACGGTGCCGGGTGCAGAACACGTTGCCGACCCGGTTCCACTCGGCGCGTACAAGCACACGTCCCCGCTGCACGGGCTGCCGCGGGCGCGCTGCTGCGCACCTACAGTCGAACTCCGAGCTCTCCCATGAGGCGCTGAGCGGCACGGCTCTCGCCGAAGCGGGGCGCCTGTAACGGGACGGCAGTTCAGACGGCTCCGACGCGATGGGCGAACGCCATGGCGCCGGGTACCGGCCGGGGGCGGCGCACCGGGCCGTGAGGCCCCACGCACCGCGTAGCGGTGTGAAGGGGCACAGTCGTCCGCGTACAAGCGACGGCCCGCTGATCGTCGAGTTCTACGTCACCCGCGACGCCCGGCCACTGCTGGAGACCGCGCTGAAGGTGATGGCGGTCAAGACGGTGGTGAACGAGGTGGCCGGCGACGAGCTGCCCGTTCCGATGCCGGTCGACATCACCATCCACGCCCTCACGGCGCAGTCTTGTCTGCCTCGATCGGCGTCACCGACCGCGGTGGCGGGTTGCCCTACAGGTGGCTTTTCAGCTTGCTTTCTAGGTTGCCTTCCAAGTTGCTTTCCAAGTTGCCCAATGGCAGCCCACCCCTGATGCACCGTGCGGGCGTTTTCGCAGGTCGGGGCGTCACGGGGTACTGCGCGCCGATGCCGATACCTCTCTTGTTCACCAAGAGAGGCTCTCCTCCTTCTTCCTCGCGCGCCGCTCGAACGCCGGGCCCGCCGTGCCATCGTTCTCAGTCGAATGGATCCCCGTCGCACAGGGCCTGCTGCGTCTGGCCGGCTTGGAGGCCGCCGCTGCGAACGCGCTGGTACTCATCGAGCTGGCACTCCGGCTGTTCGGCGCGGGTGCTCACCACCTGGTGGTCCTCGCCGTGCGCAACCCGCTGGCCGCGACAGCCGCCGTGGGCGGGCTGCTGTGGTGGTGCTACCACCGTGGCTACCTGGCGCGCGACAACTGGCGCCGGCGCTTGTCACGGGTGGGGGAGGCGACGGTGCCGCTACTGGAGCCGGCCGGTGCCGGGGTGGCTGAGCACCAGACGATCAGTGACTCGCTTGTGGTGGTGGTACCCCCGGCTTACCCCACCACAGAGCAGCTCGCGGCCCGGTACCTCTGGAAGAGCGGCGCGGGCAACGTCGACGTGCACTACTCGTCGGGCATCGCGAACCACTTCTTCTACCTGCTGTCGGAGGGCAGCGGGAAGAAGGAGATCAACGGAGTCTCGTACGACTCCCCGACCGCCGACGGTCAGCCGGCCGCGGGCATCGGCCGCGACAAGGCCGAGAAGATCTGGTTCAAGGCCGTGACGTCGTACTTCACGACGAACACGGACTACGCCGGCGCCCGCAAGGGCGCGCTGAGTGCGGCGTCCGGCCTGTATGGCGCCGACTCGGCGGAGTACAAGGCGGTCGACCGGGCGTGGGCCGCGGTCAACGTCAAGTGACGTCTGAAGCACCGTAGTTGTGGTGCGGCACCTTGGGTGCCGCCCCACTTCTCAGTTCACGATCAGTATGCCGATCATCGCCGCCCAGCACAGGGCGACAAGGACCGGAAGCAGCATCATGATGAGTCCGGTCGGCGACTGCTTGAGCCAGGCGTTGCCGTCGGCCTGGGTCTCGCGGCCCACTATCCGCTGCCCGCCGTGCCAGGCCATGTACTCCTCCAGCTCCATCGCGGCCCGCTTACGGGCACCGAGGTAGCGGCGGCCGTAACGCAGCATCTGCGAGAAAGCGAGCGCGGAGCCGAGCCCGATGACGCAGATGACCATCGCGAGGCTCTGCGAGATCTCCTCCATGGACCGGGTCGGCTCGCCCTCCTTGCCCAGGGTGAAGCCGAGCGCCGCCGCCAGGCCCGCGGTGATGTAGAAGAAGTTGTTCAGCTTGTGCCAGTTGGTGGTGTCCTCGTGCTTGTAGAGGTCGATGGCCACCGCGTACTGGGCCTGCAGCATCGCCTCGCGCGGCTTGCGCCACACCCAGACCATCCGCTGCTTGCCGTCGGGCGGCGTGAGCCGGGTCAGCTCCTCGAAGCCGAGCTTGCGGTGGAAGAGGGTGGACGCCTCGTTGTACGGCTCGCTGACGACGGCCGCGATCACCGGACTGGTCGACCACTGCTCCAGCACGTGGTGGTACAGGCGGGACGCCACCCCGCTGCGGGCGGCCCGGCGCGAGACGCAGATCTGCTTGATGACGAGGAACGCGCCGAGCGTCGACTTGATCCGGTGGTTCAGCCATTCGTCGGGCTCGATCTGCTCGTCGCTGTACGCCATCAGATAGCCGAGCACCTCGGTGCCCTTGACGGCTACCCAGAAGTGCTCGGCCGTGGTGAGCCGCGCCCGGTAGTCGGCCAGGGTGTAGTTCGACACCAGGAATCCGTCGCGTCCGGCCCGCTGCGGATCGGTGACGTCGAGCCGCCGGTCCGCGGCGAGTTCGACGATGCTCTGGAGGTGGGCCTCGCCGGCCCGGATGATCTCGATGGTGGCGGTTCCCGCCGTGGACATGCCTGACCCCCGTTGCTGGACGTGAGGCCAAGTTACCTTCTGCGTAAGGAAGTTGTCCGCGAGTGGATCAGCCTTCGTATTCCGTGAGGTCGATCTCGTGCACCTGGTGGGGCGATCCAAGGAGCGATCTCTCCACAGTCGAACCACTCCGGTGCCTGGGGTGCCTCGGCGAGCAGTTCCTTGACGTGCTGGGTGATGTGGGCGGCTTGGAACTCGCGCACCCAGGCGAAGTCGCCGCCGTCTGGGTCGGTCTTCTTGTCGGCGTACGCCCCGCGGCCCTTGACGTCCGTGTCGTATCCGAAGCGCGGCGCGTTCTGCCCGAAGGCCACGCCCCAACTCGCCATGTCCTGCTTACCAATGGTGATCTTCGTGCCGATCTGCTTCCGGCCGATCGTGCCGCCGAACAGCGCGTTGTCGAACTGCTGGGCGCCGACGACGACGTGGTGCCCCGAAGAGCGCCCCATCATCAAGATGATGGTGAACCAGTCGATGAACGGCGGCGTGCCCTTCTGCCGGATCCCGAACTTCCACCAGGTGTAGGCGAACCGGATGAGGGTCGGCAGTTCGTCGATGACGAGGAGCCGGGGCACCAGCAGCTGCCTCAGCTGCGGGTCTCCGTCCAGGCCGTTGGCCTTCTCCGCCGCGATCACCGACGTCATGAACTCGGCGATGGCGCCCATGCAGGCGCGGGTCGTCTTGTGGACCCGTACGCCACTGTGCCCTTCCGCCTCGATCATCGAGTTTTCCTTGTTGTCGAGGATGTTCACGACCCAGCCGTTCAGGCGCCCGTGTACCACGGGGATGTAGAGGACCGTGCTCTTGCCCGCGCCGGTGTCCCCGGCAACGCCCCAGTGAGGGGTGTCTGATTCGGTGGACACCACCACGTCGACGACCTGGTCACCCTCGATGGCCTGCCCGACGAACACCTTGAACGGGTTGCCCGTCGACTTCCACGGCACCGAGTCCGACAGCTGTGGCCGAGGCTTCGGCGCCGGCTTCGGCGTGAACTGGGCGTAGTGGCACCGGCCACGCTGGAAGTAGGCGCCCTTTCATTCACCGGGGATGCGGGTGGCGATGGCGAGGGCCAGCGCTGCGCGTTCCTTCTCGTGCCCGAGCTACTGCAGCGGCAGCCGGATGACGATGCGTGCCTCGTCACTGTGCAGGTCGTCGGAGAGGTCCAACCAGTAGCGCTCGCCGCGCTGCTGATCCTCAGCGGACAGGCGCAGGACCTGGATCAGTGCGGCCCACAGCCCGGGCTGTAGATCTGGCCATCGGTCCGGTCGGCACTCCGGCCACCCATCACCTTCACCAGAACGAGCACGAGGGGCACGACCATCGCGAGACCGACGAGCGTCTCGACGGGGGCACGCAACAGGCCGATTCCGGCGGCCACCGCACCCAGGCGCACGACAGAGCGCGCCACTCCCGGCCATTGGTGCCAGAATCCCAGCCGGGTCGCCCCGCCCGGGGTTGCTTCGCCGACGTCGGACTGTTCGACGGCGGACGTGGCTCCGTCCGCGACGTCGGCTCCTCCACCCATGGCGCCGGCGTCACTCAGCGGCCCGCGGTCCAGGAGGACGCCCCGGCGCAGAAACGTCGCGTCGCTCCTGGGCTCGCCCCACAGTGGCTGACCGGCGACGAAACGCCCCAGTCCGCCGATCACAACACCCAGCCCCTCAAGCTGTACGTCAGCTGCACCGTCGAACCCAGGCCGTTGCTTCTTCCCCTGCGTCGCGAGCCTGCGCGAGCCGAGCCCACCCATGACTCCGACGGCAACAGCGACGCTGACCACCCAAATCTGAAGCTCTTCCATGGTGTTGGGCAGCAGCGGGATCACCCAGGAGGCGATCCATCCCCCCTGCCCATCATCCGCTCGCGGAGGAGAGGCGGCGGCGGGACCATGGTCACGTCTCCTCACATCGGCTGAGGCAGCTGCCGCACCGCAGCCACCGAAGCGGATGATGGCCGTCGGCCCTCACCGCAGCACTCACCGTGTGACGCCCCCGGGGTCACGGAGGAATGACGATCCCAGTGGTAACCAAGCAGCCACAGGCTCAGGCCAAGCGCATTGGCCCATCCGCCCATCACGTCCAGCCCGATTTACTGATCGATCGGACTCTCCCGGCTCGGCGTCGTGATCGTTCGGCTGCCGCGGGCCAGGCTCGCCCTCGGGCCCAGGGAGGTCCCCACAGCCGTGGAGACGAGGAGCAAGCTATGAGTCCTGAGTGCAGGACGCCCTCGACCTGGTGCGCGGACGTCCCTTCGGTACCGGTCGACATCATCATCCACGCCTCACGGCGCAGGCTTGTCTGCGTCGATCGGCGTCACCGACCGCGGCGGCAGTTCTCGGTGGCGGGTTGCCCTACAGGTGTTGCCCAATGGCAGCCCATCCCTGATACACCGTGCGGGCGTCTTCGCAGTTCGGGGCGGCACAGGGTACTGCGCGCCGATGCCGATACCTCTCTTGTTCACCAAGAGAGGCTCTCCTCCTTCTTCCTCGCGCGCCGCTCGAACGCCGGGCCCGCCCTGCCAGCGTTCTCACATGAAGAAGGGGACCACCGCGTAGATGGTCCCCTTGCCTCTGCCCGGAACAGGGGGCGTCCCGTTGATCAATCAGGTGCCGCTTGGGAGGCGACGCGGGAGCTTAGGCCTGGCGACGGGTCACGAGGCTCAGGAAGGAGTGCCAGGCCTCTCCGTTCATGAAGATGGCCGGGCCGCCGGAGTTCTTGGAGTCGCGGACCCCGACACGCGGGGTGAGACGGACTTCGACGCACTCGCCGCCCTGGTCGTTGCTGTAGCTCGACGTGACCCAAGCTCGGTCGTCAGCTGCGTTGTACGTCACCTGCGGAACTCCTTGCTTGCATTCTTGATCATTTCCAGTGACTCCGGGATGGCCGGTGCCAGCACCTGCAGGTCCCGGAAGGTTTCCTCGTACTTGTCCACGTCGTCTTCGCGCCGTGACACACCGGCGTTGGCGAGGTTCTCCAGGTAGACGATGGGCTTGAGGATCGGGTGGCGGAACCGAAGCGATGTGAACGGTCCGTTCATGGCCGGGTGGTGGCCTGCCGAGAAGGGGATGACCTGGACCTTCACATTGGGCAGTGATGTGGCGAGCTCGGCGATGTGCGCGAGTTGATTGCCCATCACCTTGTCGCCGCCGACCGCACGTCGCAGGACGGCCTCGTTGAGGACGACCGACAACTTGGGTGACGCATCGGTGCGGTGCAGGATCTCCTGGCGGGTGACCCGTACCTTTACGACCCGGTCGATGTCGTCCTGGGTGAGACGGTCGTCGGCGTGGATCGTGCGGATGTACTCCTCGGTCTGCAGCAGGCCCGGCACGAACTCCGAGGCGTAGGTGTTCATTGCGGAGGCGGTGGCTTCCAGGCTGAGGTACGCCTTCAGCCCGGGGTAGATGACGTCGCGGTACTCGGGGGACTGCCACCAGTCCCGCTTGGTCTTGGTGACCGTCGCGTAGCCCTTGAGGATCGCGGTCGTCTCGGTGGAAGCCTCGTAGATCTGGCACAAGGCCATCACGTCGGCAGGCTCGACGATGCCGTTGTCCGCCGTCTCCAGGCGGGTCAGTTTCGACCCGGCCCAGGCCAGCTCCCGGACGACCTCGGCCGCCTTGAGGTTGGCCTCTGTTCGGAGCCGGCGAAGTTCGCTGCCGAGCTGCAGACGGCACAGTGCCGGTGTCGCTGACTCGATGGCCTCGTTCATCCGATTGTCCTCCCCTTGCATGGCTTCAGTCTCGCCGCGAACGTTCGCCGGTGGCAACGCATCTTCCGCGTCAGAAGCGAACGTTTCCAAATCATCGTCAACTCACTTCTGCTGAAGGCAAGTTGCGAACAGATTTCTCTCAACAGAATTCTGCCAGAGCAGTTCCACTGGCGCCTTTGCTCTGCCATGCTGCATCTGGGCAGCACGACGAGTACCCATGCGTGAGCGCATGGTGATCTTCCGGCTGGTGCTCTTCACCAGTCATTACCTAGAGGTGAGGACTCATGTCCGCGACAACTCCCGGCACGGCAGCGAGCCAGCCGGTTACCCGTCCCGCGGCCGCTGACGTACGCGCGCGGCAGATCGATCCGTTACAGATGACGCCTGATGAAAGGCAGCGAGTCCGGGGGAGTCGGTGCGCTCGATGCAGCGGCACTGAGGACCTCCAAGACAACGGCATCGCGCATACCGGCAGCGGCCGGGGCCGTCTGGCTTGGTGGGTCAAGACGTGCAGGCACTGCCGCAACACCGGGGGGACACAGTGACCGCGCGGCTCGCTGCTGATGAGGTTCTACGGATCAGGCGTCGTCTCGGCCATCACGTCCTGATCGTCCTCGATGAATGGGGCACCCCGCTCGGGCCGGTGCTCGACAATCGCGCCCGCAGTGCCGTGGAGATGGTCGTACCCGCTGGCACCGCAGCCACGTGGCCCGATCTGCCCGGTACGCGGTGCGTGTCCGGCGCCCGCCTCCCCGGCCCGTCCCGAGCGTGGATCTCACCCACCGGCCCCACTGCCGCGGTGTCCACAGATCCGGACGCCTTGTGTGAGGCCGTCACCGTCGCTCTCGCCCAGCTCGCGGCGCCCTTGCTCGGTGCCGTGCACCCCCACCCAGAAGAGGGGCGCTTATGACCGACGACAAGCCGCCGACGCCCTTGATCGGGCCGCCGATCTTCGCGCCGTGGACCCGGCCCGCGCTGCGTCCCGTGCCTCGGCCCTGTTTGGCCGATGCCAGCCCGAGCCTGCGCTGTGCGACCGTGACGCTTCCTGGTCGCAGTTACAGCCGCGATACGCCCAGGCGCGCCCGTGCCTACGTCCGCGACTTCCTGCGTGAGTGGAACGTCCCCGAGTCCGTCGTCGAGGTTCTGGCGCTTGCCGTCAGTGAGTTCGCGACCAATGCACTGGCACACGTCGATCACGACACGGTGGACGTACGGGTGTCGGTCACCGAAGACGAGGCGGTTGTCTCCGTCACGGACCGGGGACTGTCCGGGCTGCCCACCGTCCGCACCGAGACCCTCCCTGACGACGAGCACGGCCGCGGGCTCGCACTCGTCGAGGCTCTCGCCGACCGGCTCGAAGTCCTCGCGCACCAGCAGTCCACCGAAGTGCTGGCAGCGGTCACCCTCTCCGGCCACGCCCGCGACACCGGCAGGGGAGGCACCAGCGATGATGACGCGCCCCGCGCTCACGGGTGACCTGCCCGCCATCCGCCAGCAGATGACCTGGACGTGGCCGGCCACCTGGTATGCCCAGGACCTCACCCGTGACGCGGTGGCCGACGCCTACGAGGCATGGGGCCTCACCCTGCACACGGCCGGCATGGCAGGCGCGGTTGGTTCCCCACGGCAGCAGGCCGCGGCACATTGTGTCGTGCTGCGGCCCGCTGCACTCAACGGTGGCAGGAGTGTTTCCCGATGCCCCACCTTCGTCTAGTTTGCCGACCTGCTGCGCCTCCGGATGGCCGCCCGGGGCACACGTCCCAGCGGTCACCCCCCGCGCCGGCCTCCCTATGGGGAACGACACCGGGGATTAGACGCCGCCGGCGCGCGGCGGGAGATGAGTGTCCTGGCCACCTTCGCCCTGGTGGTCGTCGGCTTCGCCGGCACCACAGGGAGCGGCAGCGTAGACGGCTCCCTGCGCGCCCTGCTGCGCATCCCGCTGCTCACCGGACGGGTGCCCCGCGTGATCGGCGTCGACGACTTCGCTCTGCGCCGGCGTCACCGCTATGCCACGGTGGTGATCGACGCCGAGACCCATGAGCGGGTCGACGTGCTGCCCCACCGCACGGCCGACACCCTGGAGGCGTGGCTGCGTGAGCATCCGAGCGTCGAGGTCGTGTGCCGTGACGGCTCCGCAACCTACGCCGAGGCCATCCGCCGCGCCCTGCCCGACGCGGTGCAGGTCGGTGACCGCTGGCATCTGTGGCACAACCTGTGCGAAGCCGCGCTGAGCGAGGTGAAGGCGCACAGCAACTGCTGGGCCACCGTGCTGGACGCACCCCTGTACGACGGGCCCCGCGCACAGACCACCCTGGAACGCTGGCACCAGGTCCACGGCTTGCTTGACCAGGGCGTGGGGCTGCTCGAATGTGCCCGCCGTCTGCAACTGGCGTTGAACACCGTCAAACGCGATGCCCGTGCAGATCGGCCCGAGCGGATGCTCCGCGTCCCCAAGTACCGTGCCAGCCTTGTCGATCCCTACCGCGAGCACCTGCGCAAACGCCGGACCGAGGACCCCGCCGTCCCCGTCCAGCACCTCTTCGAAGAGATCCAGGCTCTCGGCTTCATGGGCTGTCTCAACCTCCTGCACAAATACATCAACCAAGGCCGCGCGGATGCCGACCGCAGCTACATCTCCGCGCGCAGATCGCCCGGATGCTCCTCACCAGGCCCGACAACCTCAAGACCGAGCATCACCAGCTCCTGACACGACGCACCGTCGCCTGCCCCGAGATGACCCAACTGTCCTCCAGCATTGGGGACTTCGCTCAGCTCCTGACGCCTCGCGCCGGAAATACCGACGCGCTCACACGCTGGATCACGAAGGTCCGCGGAGTCGACCTGCCTCATCTGCATGCCTTCACTCGGGACCTCGACGCCGTGATCGCCGCGCTCACACTCCCCTACAGCAACGGTCCGACCGAGGGCGTCAACACCAAGACCAAGCGGATCGCGCGCCAGATGCACGGACGAGCAGGCTTCACCCTTCTTCGCCACCGCATCCTCCTCGGATATCGGCACCCTCCGTCACCACCGAATGAGAGACGGGGCCGTTCTTCTTACAGTCCCTGATGCGCCAGAGCAGTCCAGCGAGGTGGGCGGGCCTGGTGATGGCGCCGGTCGATCGGTTCAGGCAGCGGCCGGATGCCCGGCGGCCTTGCCGGTGGCGTCCCGGCGCATGGCGGTCATGCCCAGGTCCGCCATGCGGGGCACAAAGGCAACGTTGAGTTTGTCGACCGGGTGGAGCAGGCCCCGTTCGCAGGTCTCTGCCAGCCACACCGTGCAGTCGGCGGGGTAGGCGGGGTTGACCCCGATCTCGCCCTTGGGGAGGAACCCGTTGAACGGCGTCGCGATCTGGTGATGGTTCCAGTAGTTCCAGGCCCGAAGGGCCTTGGTCTGCTCGAAGGCGAAGTAGAGCTGCGGATAGCGCTGAAGAATGCGCATCTCGCGGAAGAGCGTCTGTCCCAGCAGGGACGGCGCACTGTGGGCAAGGCTGTCGAAGTCCTGGCCCTGGAAGGTGAAGGTGGTCGCGTCCTGGCCGGGGTCGAGGGCCAGAGCGGTGAGCAGGTGGGAGAGGCGGTCGCGGGTGTACTGCGCTGCGGCGGGGGCGAGCGGGGGCTCGATGTCGGCGATGAGGTCGTGCAGGCGCTGGTGGTCGGGGTGGAAGCGGGACAGGTCGAACAGTTTGTCCATGCCGTTGACGGCGGAGAACGCCAGGCGTTTGTAGAGGTGGTTGTTCATCTCGCCAAACTCCGCGAACGCCTTCGTCTCGGTGCTGGTGGAGTGGAGCATCAGGTACTCCGACAGCACCTCGAAGTACACGTAGCCAAGGAACGGCAAGTCCCGGACGGCGGCGGCGAGCTGGTCCACGAACGGGCCCGGCTCAGTCCGGCGTCCGGTGGCGTTGGCCAGGACTGCGTCCAGGAAAGGGGCGGCCTTGCGGATCTGATGCAGCGCTCTTTCGCGTAGTCGATGGTCCTCGGCCTCGGTGAGGAAGCTGCGGTGGTTCAGGTAGGTGCGTAGGTGGAGGGGGCCGAGCCGCAGGTATTCGATGCCCTTGGCCGGTGCCGGGGCGTTGGGCGTGATCTCGATCATCAGGGTTTGGGTGTGCGGCTTGGTCTGCAGGAGGTAGGCGCCGAGGTTGTGCGGGCGCAGGCCGGCGGGGGTCTCGGTCAGCGGTGCGCAGTACAGCGCGGCGAGCAGGCATCCGGAGGAGCCGTAGAGCTGGCCGCTGGCACGGATGGCGTCCAGTGCGTTCGTGGTGTGCATCAGATGGATGGGGCGGCCGCTGGTGAGCGCTTGGGTCATGGCGTTGTGGGCGAGGAGATGGCCGCCGGGGGTGTCGTGCTGCAGTCGGCGGCGCCAGTCGTCCTCGTTCTCGGCGCACCCGGTCGCCACGGGGCGGGTGCGGGGGTGGGTGTAGTCGGTGTGGGCGTCGTCGAGGTCGGTGTCCACGGAAGGTCTCCTACTGGCCGGGGGTGAGGAAGCGGCGGGCGTCGGCGAGGGCGTGTGGGTGGGCGGTTCCGGCAAGGGCGGCCTGCTCGCTGCGCACGACGAGGGCGAAGGCGGCCGGGGGCAGCCAGTGGGGCACCGGAATGCGCAGCCGGGCCAGGTCCGGCCACCACCGGCGAAGCGGCAGGCGGTAGCGGTCCAGGCAGTCGGCCGCCTTGAGGACGTCGACGAGGTGCGGGGCGCGTCGGTAGGCGCGCTCCTGGCGCGCGGTGAAGTGGTCGTAGGGCACGTCATGCAGGGCGATCGCCTGCGCCGCCCGGTGCAGTGCGGCCACCGGGACCTCGCGGCCCATCGCGCGGGTGACCATGACGGTGTGGCGGAGGAACCACGACGCTGCCCGTTGTCCGTGACCGGGATCCGTGCGGTCATCGCGCCGCCGGCAGTCGTGGACGGCGCCGGCGGCGCAGAGGGCCGCGACGTCGTCGCCCTCGAGCCCGTACTCCTGGGCCAGGAGTACGGCGAGCAGGCTGACGCGGGCGTTGTGGCGGACGCCGTGGTTGGCATCGGCCTGGCGTGCGGTCGCGAACCACGATCTGGCGGGTACGAGCATGAGTCCCGGGCGTGGGAAGCTGGGCGCGGCATCAAAATTTGCCGGACGGTTGTCCCTAATCCACCCGAGCGTCATCTGATCCATCGGCTGGTGAGCGGGCAGCCGGCGCTGAGAGGCAAGTTCATGCAGGCAGGCGCGGCCGGGCTCAGTGGTATCGGTCATGGCGTCCTTCACACAGATGGGTACGAAAAGGCGTGAAGCTGGGCGTGGCGATCCTGACGATGGGCACCCGGCCCAAGGAGCTGGCGGAGCTGCTGGCCTCGGTCCATGCGCAGACCACTTCGGCGGCGCGCACCGTGGTGGTGGCCAACGGGTGCGCGATGCCCGATCTGCCGCCGTGGGTCGAGACGGTGCAGCTGGAGGAGAACCTGGGGGTGACCGGCGGCCGCAACGCCGCCCTGGAACACCTGCGGGACATGGACCTGGTGCTGGACCTGGACGACGACGGCCTGCTGGTTGCCGACGACGTCTTCGCCACCATCCACGCCCTGTACGAGGCGGACCCGCAGCTGGGAATCGTCGGCTTCCGTATCGCGGACGAGACCGGAGTGACCCAGCGCCGCCACGTGCCCCGGCTGCGGGCCGGTGATCCGATGCACAGCGGGGAGGTGACCGGCTTCCTCGGCGGGGCTCACGTCCTGTCCACGACGATGCTGGAGCAGGTCGGCTACTGGCCGGACGCCTTCTTCTTCGCGCACGAGGAGACCGACATGGCCTGGCGGGCGATCGACGCCGGCTGGCGGGTGCGCTACGAGCCGCGGCTGCTGCTCCAGCACCCGCGCACCTCCCCGGCCCGGCACGCGTTCTTCTACCAGGTCAATGCCCGCAACCGGGTCTACCTGGCACGCCGGCACCTGCCCGCGGTGCTGGTGCCGGTCTACCTGGGCGTGTGGGTGGCTATGACGCTGGCCCGCACCCGCAGCCTTGCCGGGCTGCGGGCCTGGTTCGGCGGTTTCGCCGAGGGCTGGCGCACCGAGTGCGGGCGCCGGAAGCCAATGCACTGGCGCACCGTGTTCCGGCTGACCCGCCTCGGCCGCCCCCCGGTGATCTGAATCCCTCACGCAGTAGTCCGGGCCTCGGCGTGCAGCCACGCCGGAATCGCCTGAGGGGTCCGCTCCAGCCACTGAAGGTAGCGGCTCACCCCGTCCTCGATGTCCACCCGCGGAACCCAACCCAGCACCTTCTCCATGCGGGTGATGTCGGCGCAGGCGCCGAGCGGATCACCCTGCGGCCGCGGAGTCTCGATGACCGGCGCACCGGGATGGTGACGGCGCACCAGGTCGGCGACCTGCCGGATGGAGGTGGCGCGGCCGGTACCGACGTTGAGCGTCGTACGGTGGGCGCGCTCGGTCACGGCCGACAGCAGGGTCGCCTGCGCGATGTCGTCGACGTGCACGAAGTCCCGAACCTGGTGGCCGCCGCCGTTGAGGTGCAGCGGCAGGCCGAGCGCGGCCCGCATGGCGAACCAGGCCACCACCCAGCTGTGGCTGTTCTCCTTGACCACCTGCGGCTGCCCGTAGACGGAGAAGTACCGCACGATCGCGTATGAGTCGTCGGCGCCGCCCAGGGCCAGGGCAGTCTGATGCTCGCCCCACAGTTTGGTGTTGGCGTAGACCGACCCGGGCGTCAGCGCATCCTCCTCGCTGAACCGGGCCGCCGCGTCTGTCGAACCGTTGCCGACGCCGTAGACGCTGGCCGAGGAGACGAAGACCAGCCTCTTCAGCGTGCCGCTGTGCCGGGCCGCGGCATCCAGCACGGTCTGGGTACCGCGGATATTGGCTTCCAGCGCAGCCGCCGGATTACGGGTGCACTCCGCGACGTCGGCCAGCGCCGCGGCGTGGATGACGTAATCACTGCGCGACACCAGGTCGTTCATCAGCGCGGCGTCGGTGATGTCGCCGGCGACGACGTCCACATCCCCGGGCGAGATGCCGAACACGGAGGAGTAAACGGAACTGCCGTAGGCATCCAGCCGGCCCACGGCCAGCGGCTTGGCGCCCAGCGCACGCAGCTGGTGCACGATGCGGCTTCCGACCAGCCCGAAGCCCCCAGTCACCGTGACGGTGGCGCCGGACAGATCAGCGAAGCGATCCCTTGTGTTCACGCGAGGACCAGCCCTTCTCGACGGCGCCACACCGATGCGCGGCGTCACGCCCTCGAGGACACCACCGGCCGTCTGTCGCGCTCCAGGGGATGACTGTGTGGCCGGTGTGTGCCCGGACCCGGTGAAGCCTCCTCAACCGCCGCCCGGGTACGGCATGGTGGACGAGCGGCATCGGTATCCGAGGGGGCGACATGGATCTGGACTGTCATCCGCTGGCGCACCTGCGCCGCATTCACCACTGGTCCATGAACGACCTCGCCCGCCTGCTCCGTGACCAGGCCCGACGACGCGGCCTGCGCAGCGGCATCGACCGCAACCGGATCTGGCTCTGGGAAAGCGGCGCCACCACACCGAGCGAGGAGAGCCAGTTGCTGCTGGCAGCCCTCCTCGACGTTCCGGCCGCCGCGATCGAGCATCTGAGATGGCCCGACTGGCTGCCCGCCTTCGAACAGCCCGCCCCGTTCAGCCCCTCGGGAAGCTGGGCCGCCCTGAGAGAGGTACAGATCACCCGCATGGACCGACGATCCTTCCTGGTACTCAGCAGCAGCACCCTCATCGACGTCGCCGCCGACTGGGCCCGCATCGAGCCCCGCCATCTGTCCCAAGCCCTCGACGGACAACACATCGACGAAGAACTCCTGACATGGCTGGAACAGCGCTCCGGCGAGCTCCGCGCCCTTGCCGCCGGGCCGCACCGACAGGTCCCTGGTCTCATCGACGCCCACCTGGACACCGCGATCAACATGATCACCCAGGACCGCTACACCCAGGCAACAGGCCGCCGCCTCCACGCCGTAGCCGCCGACCTCGCGCACTGCGCCGCATGGCTGCGCTTCGACGCCGACCGGCACGCCGATGCCCAACGCCACTGGCAGGCCGCCGTCCACGCCGCCCACCAAGCCGGTGACCGCGATCTCGCCGCAGTCGCATTATCTGATCTCGCTTACCAGGCCACCTGGCTGTCCAGGCCCGCCGATGCGATCAAAGTGCTGGAGCATGCCCGCTCCCGTACCCGTACGCCAGCCGCCCGGTCCCTGCTCGACGTACGCCGCGCACGTGCCTGCGCCGTACTCCAAGACCGCACAGGAACCCAGCGCGCGCTGACGTCCGCCGAGACTGAGCTGAACCGGATGCACCCGCATGACACACCCCCCGTGGTCTCCTGGATGTCGATGGCAGACGTCAACGCCGATGCCGGACGCTGCTGGCTCGACCTCGGCGACCCCGACCGCGCCGGCACCGCGATCGACTCCGGACTGAGCGAACTCGATCCACACCGCTCCCGTACCAAAGCGGTGTTCCTGACCTACCGGGCCGAAGGCTCCCTCCACAACCGCGACGCCTCCGCCACCGCAGCCGATGCCCGCGCCGCTCTCGACACCGCCCTCGACTCCGGCGCCACTCGCTGCATCGACCTCGCCTCCGCACTCATCCGCCGCCTGAACGACCGGACCGAGCGCCCGATGATCGAGCTGCGCGAGTATGCCCGGGAACGACTCGCTGGATGATCCGACCAGCAGTAGGGAACCGGCCACCGTGGGTCGTGTCCGGGCACTGGCGGACTTACAAGTCGGACCGCTACAGCGATGAGTTGCGGAACTCCCCGCAGTGGATCCCGTCCTATGTGAAGGGCCCGGAGGGTGCGCCACTGCTGTCGACGGAGAAGGTCAACGTCTGGCGGCGGTGACCGGGACAAGCCGACGGCCCAGCACCGGTGGCCCTGGCACGTCTGTCGTAACGGTGCTGGGTAACCTGACGCCCGCCAGGATGGAATCGGCAGGGGGGCAACAACCGTGGCGCGGAGGAAAGACGGTACGGAGAAGAACCGGCGGACGCCGCTGCCGGATGTCGCGCGGCAACTATTCGTCTTCTCCGGGAACGAGTGCGCATGGGGTGACCCAAAGTGCACGACACGATTCGTCACCGCAGAGGACGGCTGGGTAGGGGAGATCGCCCACATCATTGGCGCGGAGCCAGGGGCCTGCCGATCAATAACTCTTAGGTTTTCGTGGGCTGTTGGGTCGTAGGATGCGGGGGTGTCAGAGGGGACGAAGGCAGAGCTGGTGGATGCGTTCGGGCTGTTGCTGCCGCATCTCGATGAGCGCCAGCAGCGCCTGACGCTGGGCGCCGCGGCCCGCGTTCTGGGCCACGGCGGGATCCGCATGGTGGCCGGAGCGGCCGGGGTGGCGGAGTCCACGGTGTCGCGCGGGAAGCGGGAGCTGGAGCACGCGGAGGAGCCCGCTGGCCGGGTCCGGGCACCGGGCGCGGGTCGGAAGCCCTTGAGGGAGGCCGATCCGGGGCTGGTGCCCGCGTTGCTGGCGCTGGTCGAGCCGGACCAGCGCGGCGACCCGGAATCTCCGCTGCTGTGGACGGTGAAGTCCACCCGGAATCTGGCGGCCGAGCTGACGCGCCAGGGGCACCGGGTCGCTTCGGACACGGTGGCCACGCTGTTGAAGGCGGAGGGCTTCTCCCTGCAGGGCACCTCGAGGACCACCGAGGGGGCCCGGCATCCGGACCGGGACGCCCAGTTCCGCTACATCAACGACCAGGTCACGGCGTACCTTGCCGACGGGCAGCCGGTCATCAGCGTGGATGCCAAGAAGAAGGAGACGCTGGGCAACTACGCGGTCATCGGACGCGAGTGGCATCGCGCCGGGCAGCCGGTGCAGGTCCGCGCGCACGACTTCCCCGAGAAGGGTGCCCAGAAAGCGGTGCCGTACGGGATCTACGACATCGGCGCGGATACCGGCTGGGTGTCGGTGGGCTGCGACGGGGACACCTCTGCCTTCGCGGTGGCCACTTTGCGCCGCTGGTGGAACGGCGAGGGGCGCCGCCGCTACCCGCACGCTTCTCGCCTGTTGGTCACCGCCGACGCCGGAGGCTCCAACGGCTACCGTGTGCGTGCCTGGAAGAAGGAACTCGCCGATTTCACCTATGAGTCGGGCCTTGATGTGACTGTCTGTCACTTTCCACCGGGAACACAATGCCGTTGTTTGAAGGTTCATTGAGTTGGTAGTGACGGACTGAGCGTCGCGCCGTTATGCGGGGTGTGCATCCGTGGAGCGGGGTATCTGAGCGAGTGCGGCTGGGCTTGATCACACAGTGGGTGACGCCCGAGTTGGTGGACGAGGTCCTGTCGGAGTGTCGCAAACGGGACCGTCGGCCGGGAGCGTTGCCGGCGGGGTTCATGGTCTACTTCACACTCGCGCTTGCGCTCTTCCACCAGGACTCCTACGACGATGTCGCAGAACAACTGGTAGGTGGAATACAGGAGTTGAGCGAGCACATCCCGCACAAGGCGTCTTTCACCCGGGCTCGGGAGCGCCTGGGACCGGAGGTTGTCGAGCGGATCTTCCACCGTCTGGCCGGTCCGCGGGCCCCTGCGGGGCTGGCCGGGTCCTTCTACCGGGGGATGCGTCTCGCTGCGGTCGACGGGTTCCTGCTGGACGTGCCGGACAACGAGGCCAACCGACTCGCCTTCGGCGGCCCGAAAGACTCCAGCGGGAAACCGGGCGGGTTTCCGCAGGTGAGAGTCGTGACGCTGACCGAGACCGGCACACACTCTTCCATCGACGCCCGGGTGGGCGGCTACAACAGCGGTGAACGCGACCCAGCCGTGGCAATGGCTGCCTCGGCCTCCGGGATGCTCGTGATCATGGACCGGGGGTTCCCCGGGGTGGAGTTGTGGAAGGCCTACACCGGCGCCGGTGCCCACCTCCTGCTGCGGGCCCGCTCGTGTGTGGCACGCAGCCCAGTACGACACCTGCCCGACGGCACCTACCTGGCACGCATGAACCTCGCGGGGCAGAAGGGCGCCCATCCGGGCGGTGTGCTGGTGCGCGTGATCGAGTACCGCGTCGACGGGGGCGAAGTGATCCGCCTACTGACCGACCTCTTCGACCACGACGCCTACCCAGCAAGGGAGTTGGCGGTCTTGTATCACGAAAGATGGGAGGTGGAATCGGCCTATCGGCAGATCAAGACCTTCCAGCGGGGCCGGCAGGAAGTTCTGCGATCCACCGACCCACAGCTGGTGAGCCAGGAAGTGTGGGCGCACCTGGTCGTGCACCACTGCCTGACCGGCATCATCATGCAACTCGCCGACAACAACGGCATCGACCCGGACCGCATCTCGTTCGTCAAGGTCCTCAAGCACACCCGACGCAGCGTGGTCCGCCAGCTCGCCGACACCCCGCCGAAGATCCGCAGGTTCCTGACCGCGCTGGCGGCGAAGGTCCGCCGGAAACTCGACAGCGGCACCCGCCGACTGCGAGAGGCAGACCGCTTCCTGAAACGGCCCAACTCGCTGTACTCCTACCGGCCGAAGAACAAACCGAAAGCCCCACCACGCCACGTACCCGCCAGGACCATCACACTGCAGGCGACGATAGTTCAGTAGTCAAACAACGGCATTGACCGGGAACATCGAAGTGGAACAAAATAGACCACCGGCTGTTCTCACAGATCAGCATCAACTGGCGTGGCAGGCCCCTGACCAGCCACGAAGTCGTCGTCAGCACCATCGGAGCGACCACGACACGCAGCGGGCTGTCCGTCCACGCCGAGCTCGACCCCGGCGCCTACCCCACTGGCGTCACCGTCCCCGACACCGTCATGGAGCGCCTGCCCCTGACGCCGCACGAGTGGCACGGCACGTGGAACTACACGTTGCGCCCCGAACCGCTGGCTCCCGAACCGCCCCCGCCCAGCGCCGAGTTCGGGCGCTTTCCCACCGGGGACAAGCTCCCCGCCTGGCTGCGGCACCCCAGCCTCACCGGACTCGAGCCCGCTGCCTTTGACGATCTCGCCGTCCGCTACCGAGCCTGGCGTGCCGAGCACCCGCCGATCTTCCTGCCCGGGAAACGCCCCGACGGCGGCCCCGGCGCCGGCGGCAGGCGGCTCTCCGTCTCCGACCAGCTTGTCGTCTTCCTCCTCAAGAGGCGCTGGTCGATGACGAACGCCGTTCTCGCCGAGGCGACCAGCCTGGCCAAGAGCAGAATCGGCGCGACCCTCCAGGAGGTCACCCCCGTGCTCACCGCGCTCGGGCACAAGATCCCGGCCGGCGCCCTCACCGTGACCACGGCACAACAACTCGCCGCGATCGCCGAGCACGACCCCACCCTCCCGTAATCCCCACCAAGATCGACGAGTTATTGATCGGCAGGCCCCTGCAGCAAGTACCGAGGGAAGATTCGGGCGGCGGTGATCAAGGATCTGACTCCGGCGGCTCGGGCGCTGGCGACCAGAGCGGGATGGCCGAGATGGACTACCAGTGGTACGCGCCGTTCCACATGGACGCGACGGAGACAGGTGACACCTTCCGCCTGACCGCCACCGACCTCGACTCCGCCGTCCGCAATGAGGTCGGCTGAACTCCCACCGCCACACCGGCAGGCCGACGGCATGGCCGCCGACACCGTGAACGTTCGCGGTCACGGCATTAGGAACTCGGCACGGCAGGCACTTGAACCGCAGCGACGTCGGGACAGAACATGTACGCCACAAGAAGGCGTCGGAACATCGGACACGAGGTGGATCACCGGAGATGAACAGCACTGGATCGGTGACCGACCTGGCGCCTGGGGCGTTCGCCGTGGATTCCAGGGTCCCAGCGGCACCGCGAGGATTCGATGCCTTCCGTCGTAAATGGCAGACGCAGATCGGCGATGTCTTCCCCCTGCCGGCCTTCAGCCCGGCCACGATCGCCGACTTCCGGCTCAAGGGATCCGTCGCCCGGGTGCGCGATGTGGTGATCGCTGATCTCCACATGGCGTCGGCCACCCGGATCGCGGACCCCGCGGGCGGCGATCGGGACCTGGTGGAGATCCACGTATTGCGGCGCGGCGCATGGAAGTTGGGCGGCCTGCCCGATCGCGACGAGCACACCGTATCGACCGGGCAGTTCCTTTTCCGACACTTCGGGCGGCAGATGCCCTTCGAGACGGCGCCGCACACCACGGCGCAGTTCCTCTTCCTGCCCTCCGCGACGCTCAGATCCCTGCTCGGGAACCGGACTGTCATCGGGCCGGCGGACTCGGCCGAGATGCGCCTGCTGACGGCCCACACGAACATGATCCAGCAGACGGCCACCGACCTCGGCCCGGCCGGTGTGCACGCCGCCCACAGCACCCTGATCGAACTGGCCAAGGCCGTGGCGGTGCGCCGCTTCGACGACGTGGAACCACAGCTGGCTCCCGCACTCACCCGGGCCGCGAAGGACCTCGCCATCAGCCATCTCGCCCATCCCGAGCTATCCCCGACGATGCTGGCACGCGAGCTCAACGTCTCCGTACGCACCCTGCAGCGGGCATTCGCCACGGTAGGAGAGTCGGCGACCGCCTACATCCGCCACCGGCGGCTGGAAGAAGCCCGGCTCGCCCTCACATCGCCATCCGGCCGGTGGAGCATCTCGGAACTCGCCGCCCACTGGCACTTCGTCGACAGCAGCCACTTCATCCGCGCCTTCAAGAAACACTACGGCCAGACGCCCACCGAATATGCCCGCTCGACGGGATCGGCCGCACGCTGAACGGACCTGAAGCAGGGCCTGACGCATGAACTGACCGATGACGCCGGGAAGTTGACCGTACTGCATTTACCAAATGTCACCACCCCGCAGAACACCACGAGTTAAAGACTTGCCCAGCAACCTCAACCGCCGCAGCGTCAGGACAAGCTCGGCGGCGTCGGCCTGGACTGTTCAACCAGGATGATGGCGTTCCACTCCCAGACCGGCTCGCTCCACTATCTGGAGGCCCGTGAATCCAGACATTCCGTGAGAACCTGCCGCCCAGGTATTGATCAGAAACTCATGGGGTTCTCGTTCAGGGCGTAACGGAGGTGTGTGCCGCGCCGTAGGCGAATCTGCGTCCCGTCGACCTCGGGTCGTGACCCGAATCGTCGAGGAGGCTTGGGCGGGGTCGCCGCCGACCGCTGAGACCCTGGACAGCGTGGTGGGTCGCCCGCGTTGAGCGGGAGGTGGACCGCGTTCAGGGCAGCGGGGTGAGTGCGTCCTCCAGCGCCGCCCGCGCGCCGCGCAGGGCGAGACGGAGCTGGTCCGGTGTACGGCGGATCTGGGCCAGCAGGAGGCCGCCCTGGATTGCGGCCATGGTGAGGTCGGCCAGCTCCGTCACGTCCGCGTCCGGGCGTAGCTCGCCCGACTCCTGCATCCGGCGCAGGCCCGCGATGAGGGGGGCTTCCCAGCGTGCGAAGGCGTCCACGAACGCTTGTCGGGTGAGGTCGTCCCGGCCGCTGAGCTGGCTGGCCAACGAGCCGATCGCGCAGCCGCCCACCGCGTCCTGCCGCGTCCCGTTGGCCACGATCGCGTCGAACCAGCGGTCGATGCCAGCCAGTGAGTCGACTTCCAGGAGCAGCGGTTCCTGTGCGGCCAGCACCGTGTCCACGGTGGAATGAACCACGGAGCGGATGAGATCGTCCCGGTCGTCGAAGTAGTGGTAGAGCTGGCTGCGGCCGACCCCCGCGGCGCGTTCGACATCGTCCAGCGTGACTGCCGCGACGCCGCGCTGCTGGATGAGGTCTGCTGCCGAATCGAGGATGCGCTCTCGGGTCGCGCGACCCCGCGCGGTGGTCGGTGTGTGTCCCATGCCCCCTCCTCCGTGTTCTGTGCCTCACGGTACAGAGGCTTTGTACTTGCCGATACAGTCTGACGCAGGCCGCTCTGTACTGAGCGATACAGTCTGCGAGGAGGAGCTGTGAGTCGGTTCGCGGTTACGAACACACGAGTTTTCACCGGGACGCGCATAGCCGATGCCTCGGTGGTCGTCGTCGAGGACGGGACGATCGCCGCTGTCGGCCACGAGGTCCCCGAGGGTGTGGAGGAGCTCGACGGCGGGGGCGGGACCCTGCTGCCGGGTCTGATCGACGCCCACACCCATACAGACGAGGACGGTCTGCGCACGGCCCTGCGCTTCGGCGTGACAACCGAGCTGGACATGATGTCGGTACCGGACGTGATGAACCCGGTACGGAAGAAGGTGCAGACCGAGTTCGATCTGGCCGACGTCCGCACCGCCTCGTGGGGCCTCGCCCACCCCGACGGACATCCTCACCAACTGCGGCGCGACCTGGACGACCCGGTGTGGCCCACCGCCACCGTCCCGAGCCAGGCGCCTGCCTTCGTTGAGGGACGCCTGTCCGAGGGCGCGGACTACATCAAGATCATGGTCGAGGACGGCACCGCGTTCGGCACATCGCTGCCCGTGGTGCAGCCCGAGGTCGTCGCCGCGGCTGTCGAGGCGGCTCACGAGCGCGGGGCCATGGCCCTGGTCCACGCCCTCAGCGCCACGGCTACACGGGTGGCTGTCGAGGCGGGCGCGGACGGCGTGACCCACCTGCACTATGACGAGGTCATCAGCGACGACCTGATCCTCCGGATGCGCGAACAGGGCATGTTCGTCATCACCACCTTGGCCGTCACTGCCTCCGGCGCCTCCGACGGCGCCGGCCCACGCCTGGCCGCCGACCTGCGTGTGGCATCCCGCCTGAACGCGGCATGGCGCGACAACCTGGGGCGCGAGTTCGCCTGGAATGCCCACTTGCCCAACGCCCTGCGCTCGGTCGGGCTGCTCCACGCCGCCGGCGTCGAGGTCCTGGCCGGTACCGATGCGGCCCACCTCGGTGCCCCGGGCCTCGCTCACGGCGCCAGCCTGCACGACGAGCTACGCCTGCTCGAGGCCGGCGGGCTGAGTCCGGTCGAGGCGCTCACTGCGGCGACACGGCGTACCGCTGACCGGTTCGGCCTTACCGACCGCGGGCGAATCGAGCCCGGCGCCTCGGCGGACCTGGTGCTCGTGGACGGTGACCCGACCTCGCAGCTCTCCGCGACGCTCAACACCCGCGCGGTGTGGCGTCGGGGGCACCGCCTGACACCGGCCGGCGTGACGGGAGAGCAAGATGCCTGAGCGCTCGCTGGTTGACATCCACGCCCACTTCACCACCTCGCACTACATCCATTGATCAGAAGCGGTTCAGGTTCTGGGTCGTTGGAGGAGTGTGAACGATCTGGTGGGGGATGCGCGGCGCCTTTCGCCGTCAGCACAGGAGGCCCTGCGGCTGCGCGCGGTGGCCGCGTTGGCGGCGGGGCGGGGCCGTGAGGGTGTGGCGGCGGTGTTCGGAGGGTCGCTGAAGGCGGTCGCATCTGGTGGGCGAAGTGGCAGGCCGGTGGGCGGGCGGCGCTGGTCATGCGTCCGCGCGGTCAGCCGGTCGGGGTGCATCAGGTGCTCGGGGAGGCCGAGCAGGCCGCTGTGCGGCAGGCGGTCCTCGATCACCGCCCCTGCGACGTGGGGTTGAGCGGGCAGTTGTGGACGCGGCGGCTGATCGGTGACCTGATCGCGAAGCTGTACCAGGTACGGATGACCGAGCCCGGGGTGGGCAAGTACCTGAAACGGTGGGGGCTGTCCTTTCAGCGCCCGGACAAACGCGCTGTCGAGCAGGACCCCGAGGCCGTCCGTGTCTGGCACGAGGAGTCCTGGCCGGAGATCCGCGTGAAGGCGAAGACGGACGGGGGCGAGAACCTCTTCGCGAACCAGGTCGGGATCCGTTCCGACCAAGCACCGGGGCGGACCTGAGGTGAGAAAGGCAAGACCCCGATCATGCGCAGGTCCGGGAACCGGTTCTCGGTCAACGCCATGTCGGCCACCAGTACCAAGGGCCGGATGCACTTCATGGTCTTCACCGAGAGCTTTACCGCCGAGATGATGTGCAGCTTCCTGGACCGGCTCGTCGGCCACTTCGACCACAAGATCCACCTCGTGGTCGACAGGCGCTCCGCCCACCGCTCCAAGAAGGTCCGGGCTGGCTCGCCACCCACCCCGACGATGTCGAATTACACTTCCTGCCCCCGCACTCGCCCGAGCTGAACCCCGACGAGTTCGCCAACGCCGACCTCAAGCACAGCCTGCCCCTGTTCGCGATCAAAGGATTCGACAACCTTGATCATTAGGGGTCGCGTCCCTCGTTGCCGAACCGGGCGAACCCATCAGCCCCCGGGCTAGAGCAGGAGCTCGGGGGTGATGGGCAACTGGCGGATGCGCCGACCAGTGGCGTTGAAGACGGCGTTGGAGATGGCCGGCGTGACACCGACGCAGACGATCTCGGCGAGTCCCTTCACGCCGATCGGGTCGGCTATGCGGTCCTCGCCGCCCGCCAGGTAGGTCGCCCTGATATCAGGTATGTCGGCATGCGTCGGAACGAGGTAGTCGGCGAGGTTGGCGTTGACGATTCGGCCGTCGCGATGGTCGGTGATCGTGTGTTCGAGCAGGGCCGCGCCCAATCCGCCGATCATTGCGCCGAGTGCCTGACTGTCGGCGAGCGCGGGACTGATGATACGACCGGCATCGTAGACGCCCAGCATGCGCCGGACCCGCACCAGGCCGAGCCGGGAGTGCACGGCGACCTCCGCGAACGTCGCCGCGTAGGCGTACAGGGAGTACCTTGCGGGTCCTTCCGGCGGAGCCCATGAGCGGAGTACTTCGAGGTAGGCGGAGTTGTTGCGGGCCAGCAGGCGCTGGTACGTCTCCCCCCGCCCCGGGGCGTCCTTTACGTACAGCCGGCCGCCGCGCACCTCGACATTGGCGGTGTCGGCCCCGTGCAGCGGAGAGCCCTCGTCTCTGACGGCGAGGGCGATTGCCTTTTTCCGCAGCTTGTCGCAACCGTCCTGCACGGCGGATCCGACGCTCGCCATGGTCTGCGATCCGAAGTGTCCCGGGGCCGGAGGCAGGGTCGAGTCGCCGAGCCGAAAGATCACCCGGCGCATGGTCAGGCCCAGGGCGTCAGCGGCGACCTGTGTCATGGAGGTGGCGGTGCCGGGCCCCATGTCGCTGGTCCCGGACTGGACCAGGGCGGTACCGTCGGCATTCAGCCGCACGGAGGCCTGGGCCGCGGCGCGCTGGGTGTCATATACACCAGCGGCCATGCCCATGCCGAGGTGCCAGTCGCCGTCGCGCGTGGAGCCAGGTTTCAAGCTCCGCCGTTTCCAGTCGAATTCGCGGGCGCCGGTGGTGTAGCACTCGCGCAGGCGGCGGGTGGAGAACTGAAGACCGTTGGACTGGTCGTCCACGGGTTCGTTGCGCAGACGCAGTTGGATCGGGTCCATGCCCATTTCATGGGCGAGTTCATCCATCGCCGACTCCAGGGGGTAGGCACCGCTGGAGTTTGCGGCTTCCGCCATGCGGACCGTGCTCCGACGGTGGGCCGGCTGCTCAAGCCTAGATCCCGTACGGGATCGCCTCGCTCATCGCGCCGCGATGTGCGGCCGATCAGAAGTTCAACAGGTCGCGGTTTCCAGTCCAGTCAGATGCGCCCAGCGGGCCGGGGCGGGGTAGCCAGGAAGGGGAGCAGCTCGCGGGCGAAGGCATCGGGACGTTCCTCGGGCACGAAGTGGCCACTGCCCTCAATCACCGCACCGGTCAGGTGCGGCGCTGCTGTGTCCAGGCTGTCGGCGAGTCGGGCGCCTGAGCTGTGCTCGCCGCCGACGGCGAGTACGGGCATGGGAAGGGTTCCTCCGGTTTCGTGCCAGGCCCGGTTGACGCGGCCGTCGTCAAGGAGGGTGCGGTAGTGGGCGAAGCCGGCGCGCAGTGCCTCGTATCCGCGGTAGGAGGAGGCGATGGTGTCGACCTCTTCTGGAGGGAAGGTTCCGGGTACCGCGGACAACCAGTCGAACCACCAGGTAAGGAAGTCGCTCTCCCGGCCTTCGAGGAGCAGCTCGGGCAGTTCTTCGGTCATGAAGAGGCCGAAGTGGAACAGACCGCCGGAGGCCACGTCCATCGCCTGCTCCAAGCCGAAGCCGGGGAGGGCGAGTTCGACGAGGACGAGGCGTTCGACTTCCTCGGGGTGGCAGCGGGCGTAGGCGAAGGCCACCATGCCCCCGATGTCGTGCCCGACGATGCGCACGCCGCCGTGGATGCCGAGCTGGGCGAGGAGTTCGCGCATGTCCTCTGCTTGTGTGTCCTTGTCGTATCCGCTCGGGGGGCGGTCAGAGGCACCCATGCCGCGCAGGTCGGGTACGACGACGCGGTAACCGTGCGCGGCGAGGGCCGGCATGAGGTGTCGCCAGGCCCGCCACGTCTGGGGCCAGCCGTGCAGAAGGAGTACGGGTGCACCGGACCCGCCGACCACGGCATGCAGCCGGGTGCCGTTCGCCGTGACGGTGATGCTCTCGAATCCGTCGGGGAGGGGTGTTTCGTCGCTCATGGGATCACCTGGGGTCGGAGAGGAAGACCAGGATTTTCTGGTCGCGGGGGCCGGTGAAGTCGGCGGAGAGCCCGGCCGGTTACCTGGTCGGTGAACGTGATGCAGGCTTCGGTGTGTTCGGTGCGGGGCAGTGAGGCTGGCATCGTCGGGTGGGGCGTTCTCGAAGCCGATGCCGTGCGGGACGCCGACCCTCGTGTGGGTCCGTGCTCCTTCAGGCCTCCAGTGCGAGGGCTTCGCGGACTGCGCGTACGACTTCGGCGGCGAACGCGCTGATCTGTCGGCTGTGGTCTCGTTCGGGCCAGATGACGAAACCGTTCATGCCGACGGTGCGCACGAGTGCGACAAGGTGCTCGGTCCACTGGGCGGCGGGCCCCTCGAACGGGCCGGCCGACTCCGATTGGATGACACCGGCGATGTTGTAGACCCGGCGGATCGTGTCCGGATCGCGGCCCGCCGTCAGAGCCGCGTCGTCGATGCGGCGGACGGCCGTGGGCAGTGCGTCGAGTCCGAGGTGGGCGTGCGAGGGAAGCCAGCCGTCCGCTCTTGCACCGGTCAGGGCCAGCATGCGGGGCCCGTACGAGCCCAGCCACAGCCCCAGACCGGGGGCCGGCGCCGGGCCGGGGTGGACGCCGGCGAGTGAGTAGTGCGCGCCGTGCGTCCGCACACTGCGCTCGCCACTCCACATGGCTCGGATGACGGTGATCGCCTCTTCGAGTGCGTCGGCGGCCTCCTTCGGCGTGCGTCGGGAGCCGTCCATGGCCTCGATGGCTTCCCAGAAGGCGCCGGCGCCCAGGCCGAGCTGGACCCGGGAGCCGGTCAGTCTGTCCAAGGTCGCCGCAGCCTTGGCCAGCACCGCCGGCGGACGCAACGGCAGGGAGCTGACCGTCGGGACGAGCGTGACGTGTCGCGTCCGCGCGGCCAGGAAGGTGAGCAGTGTCCAGGTGTCGTCGAACGCCGCCTGATACGGGTGGTCCTGGATGGTGAGAAGGTCGAGGCCGAGACTGTCGATGAGTAGTGCCTGCTCACTGGAGCGGCCGACGGGTAGGGCGTTCGGCTCTACGTTCGCGCCGAACAGGACAGGGAGGGGCATGAAGGTCTCCTGAGCAACCGGCGCTCGACGCCGGCCGGCGGTGGTCGCAGGTGAGGAAGGGAACGGACCCGCTGTCGTCCCGAAGGCAGCGCCTTCAAGAGCAGGCAGCAGCCGGGGCGGCACCGCTTGGGTCCGTGAGCGGTTCAGCGCGGCGTCCCGAGAATGACGCCGCCGTAGAGTTCGGATGCTTCCGCCAGGAGGGACTTGGGGATCTCGAAGCCGTCGGGGCGCGGGGTGGTGAGGTCGCGTCCGGCGTGGCGGAACATGCCCTCGATGCCGCCGGGCGTGGTGATCATCAGGAGGTCGGCGCGGTCGGAGGTGATGCGGTAGCCGTGCGGGACGTTGCGGGGCAGGTAGACGATCCCGCCTTCGCTCAGTTCGTGTTCCTCCTCCCCGGACCACACGAGGGCCGTGCCCTTGATCAGCATGAACACCTCGTCCTCGCGGGTGTGCAGGTGGAACGGCGGGGCTTCGCCCTTGGCGACGTCGAAGCGGCCCACGGTCAGCTTGCCCTCGGTGGCTTCCTTGTCGAGCAGCACGGAGAACGTTCCCCCGTCGAGCCATTCGAGCTTCTGCTGCTGTTCGGGCTGCGCCAGATAGGCCATCGTCATGAGAAGTCCGTTCTTGGAGGTCGGCGGGGAAACTGGTTCCTGAAGGCCGGGGGAGGGCGGGCCCCGCAGGGTGGGGGCGGGCCGGAGCCCACCCCCAGGGGTTCAGACGGCCGTGACGGCGCGCTTGCCCAGTTCGAGGGCGTGAAAGAAGGTCCGGGCACTCATGCCCATGGACGGCACGTTCTCCTGCATCAGCCGCATGCGGTGCGGGGCGTCGTGGAACTTGGGGTCGAGCTGGAACTCGGCGGCCAAGGAGAACCAGGTGACCGGTACTGCGCCGGCTTGGACCATGCGCTGCACCGCCGCGTTGTGTGCCTCGAGCGAGGGGCTGGCGGAGGCGTCGACGGCCACGTGCACGCGGTAGCCCTCGCGCAGGCCGCCCAGCACCGTCTGCAGCACGCATCCGTCCGTGGCGATGCCACCGACCACCAGGTTCTCCCGGCCTTCCTCCCGGACCGCCTGGGCGAACGACTTATCCAAAAAGGAGTTGAAGTCGACGGCACGCTCGATGACCGGCTGGTCACCGATGGCCTCCAACAGCTCCGGGTACAGCGGGCCGGACGGCTTGCTCGACTGGCCGTTGGTCACGACCAGACCGCTTTCGTACCACTTCGCCGTCTTCGCCAGGCCCACGACGTTGTCGATGTGTTCAGCGAGGTTGTGGGAGCGCAGAAGGTTTGCGAAACCGACTGCGTAGTCGACGAGAACGACGGTGGTGTTGGCGGGGGTGAGGGGCTCAGGAGTCATGACATGACTTCTTTCTGATCAAAGAGGAGGACAGCGACGCGTTGATCGCGCAGCGGTGGGCGGGTTTGTAAGCTTTTTGTCTGACCAGTCACTCTCCACTCGGGCATGAATTGGTAACCGGATGTGCACTTTCGGTATGGAGGGACCATCGCCGACAGGGAGCAACACCGCGAGCGGCGAGATCGTCGAGCCGCCGACGGGCCGCGGTGCCCAGTCCCCGCACGCTGATGGCACAGGTGGCCGGCGATCCCAAGTCGATGCCGACGCGCAGAGCCCGCTCATACGTCCGACGCATGACCCTCAGCGGCGGCAACGACTCCTTGTGGCTTGTGGGCCGTTCAGCTACGGGGCATTCAGCGGCCGATGTCGTCCAGCTCGGTCAAGTCCTCATGCGAGAGGGAGAGTCCCGCGCCGACGATGTTCTCGCGCAGGTGCGCTGTCGATGACGTGCCGGGGATGAGCAGGATGTTCGGTGATCGCTGCAGCAGCCAGGCCAGTGCGACGGACATCGGTGTCGTCTTCAATCGAGCGGCGACCGCCGAGAGCGCCGAGGACTGGAGCGGGGTAAAGCCCCCGAGGGGGAAGAAGGGCACGTACGCGACGCCTTCGGTGGCGAGCCGGTCGATGAGCTTGTCGTCGTGGCGGTGGGCGAGGTTGTACATGTTCTGCACGCACACGATCGGCGCGATGCTCTGTGCCTCGGTGACCTGCTCCTCGGTGGCGTTGCTGACCCCGAGGTGGCGGATCAGGCCCTGCTGCTGGAGTTCCACGAGCGTCTCGAACGCCTCGGCGAGCGAGCCGGGCTGGGGACCTTCGGCGTTGCCGAGTCGGAGGTTGACCAGGTCGAGTACGTCGAGCCGGAGGGACTTGAGGTTGTCGTGGACCTGGCGGCGCAGGTCTTCGGGTCGCCGGGCCGTGGGCCAGCCACCCTGTTCGTCGCGGGTCGCGCCCACCTTGGTCACGATGTGCAGCGACTCGGGATAGGGGTGCAGTGCCTCGTGGATCAACTCGTTGGTGACGCGCGGCCCGTAGGCGTCGCTGGTGTCGATGTGGGTGATACCGAGGTCGACCGCCGCTTCGCGCAGAACGGCCAGGGCGCCCTCGCGATCGGTGGGCGGCCCCATGACCCACGGGCCGGCCAGTTGCATGGCGCCGTAGCCGAACCGGGTGACGAACAGGTCACCCAGAGTCCAGGTGCCGCCGGGAAGAGAGAGGGAGGGGGTGCTCATGCTGTTGCCTTTCGTCGTGCACGTGGGGGGGTGCCCCTATGTGGTTCGTCAAGGAAATCGGGCTGCATCAGAGACGTGAGCCCAGGCAGCATGGCGGTGTGTCTGATCTGCCGTGGGACGACGTCCAGTACTTCTTCGACCTGGATGAGATGGGGACGCTGCCGGACGTGCGCGTCCCTGATACCTCGGTGGAGGACCGGCAGGCGGTTCTCGATCTGATCAGCGCGAGTGGCTGGAAGTGCCGGTACTCCGAGGGCGAGGTCGTGATGCCGGTGCCCCGGGCGGAGGCAGTGCTGTCCCGCCCGGCCGACGCCGAGTGCCCGGACCTGCGGGTCTGGCCGGCAGCCGATGTGCTGGTGATTTTCCGCTTTCATGCGCCGGAGGAGATCGATTTCGATGTTGATCTGCGTGAGTTGCAGGGCCAGCAGCGACTCGATGTGTTCTGCGGCTTTCTGCGGGCGATCGGGCGACGGCTGGGCAAGCCGGTGCTGATGGATCCGGAGGGCGGTTACGGGTATCCGGTTCTCGGGTTCGATGTTGAAGCCGATTGGGTCGTTCTCCTGGCTGAACGGCCGGTCAGCTGACCGCTGATGCCGACTGTGGTTCGTTGCGTTGAAGGTGCCGTCGCGGAGCATCGCGACGAGCACGTCGGCCCGGCGGCGGGCGAGGCAGAGCAGGGCCTGAGTGTGGTGCTTTCCTTGGGCGATTTTCTTGTCGTAGTAGGCCCGTGATGCCGGGTCGGCCAGGGCGGCGAAGGCGGAGAGGAAGAAGGCCCGTTTCAGCTGTTTGTTGCCGCGGCGGGAGGGCTGTTCACCGCGGATCGAGGAGCCCGAACTTCTGGCCGCGGGAGCCAGGCCCGCGTAGGAGGCCAGGGGGCCGGCGGTGGGGAAGGTGCTGGCGTCGCCGGCGTCGATGAGGATGCGGGCTACGGTCCTGACTCCGATTCCTGGCATGGAGATCAGGACCTTCGAAAGAGGGTGGGTATCCAGTAGTTCCTCGATCCTCGTAGCGAAGAGTTTGGGCTGGTCAAGGATGGAAATCGGCGGCTTCAGGCCACGACTGCACCCTGGATTGTGAAGGGCTCGATAACTACCCCTACGAGCGGCTTTCTTCCGATTCGATCACTTGCAGGCACCTCTCGAGGGCGGCCACCATGTATCGGCGCCAGAGGGGAGTGAATGGACCGGCGAGAATCCAGCGACGACCCGGAAGAGGCTTGAATTCGTAGGTCCACCGAATGAGGGTGCCATCGCCGTCGGGATTGAAGTTCCATTCACCTCGAACGCCTGCCGCGAGTCGAGAGAGGATGTTCGTGAATCCCGTCAGCTGATACGCAAAACTAGAGCCTTCCGTGTACTCGATCAACTGTTCGTCGGCCTGTGACCCGTCGTCGAACTGCGGGTTCCTGGTGGGACCGACGTGATCCCATGCTTCGGTCTGGTTTGCCACACCTTTGACACCGGGAAAGGGTGCCACCCGGTGGAAAACGCTCGACAGGTCGATGGGAACGATCAATCGGAACGCGTTGGCGGGCGCCACCGAAGTTCGCCGTTGGACTGTGATCGGAACAGTGTTGTCGGTTGAGCCGATAAGGAGGGGTATCGCCTGGACCACTGCGGCCCCCTGAGGCTCGGTCGTTTTCTTCCCCGCGATCGGTTTCTTGTCGGACATCGATGTTCTCCTGTCTTGGTGATGTGAATCCACTGTGAAGCATTAACGAACATGAAATGCTTCGAATGGGAAGCAAGCACATTCGTGACGTGAGTGATCCGACCACCGGCCTGAATATCGAGTGCCTGCTTCACCTCCTGACGGCGGTCAGCAGCCTGGCGCAGTACGGGGTGGACGAGCACCTGCGTGCCGGCGCCGAGGCGCTTCAGCGGCGACGTCGAGGTAGGGACAGCCCGGCATTCCGGCGGGGTGCAGCGATATGTGGCTGGAGATGTGGGTTGGCAAGTGACAGCAGGCCGCTGGTCACGGCTCAGATCGACTTGAGCACCCGGACCCGATCGGCGATGGCACGTCGCGCGACGTCGGCGCCGAAGGCGATGGAGTCGAACTCGTGCGGGACGCCGGGGTGAAGGTGGAACTCCACCGGCACGCCGGCGCGGCTGAGCTTGGTCGCGTAGGCGGTGTCCTCGTCGCGGAACAGGTCGAGTTGACCGACCTCGATGTAGGCCGCGGGAAGGTCAGTTGCATCCTCGAGCCGTGCGGGCGCAGCCGCGGCAGGGACGTTGGACCCTCCGACGGCGTCGCCGAGATACGTTTGCCACCCCGCGACAAGGTCACCGGAGTTGTTGACGAAGGGCGCGAGGTGGGGGTCAGGGGCGCTGGTGCGGTCGTCGAGCATCGGCATGATGAGGATCTGGTGGGCGATCTGCGGCCCACCTCGCTCTCGCGCGAGGATCGACACGGCTGCGGCCATGCCGCCGCCGGCGCTGTCGCCCATGACTCCGATCCGGCCGGGGTCGACGCCGAGTTCTACGGCGTGCTCGTGCAGCCAGTTCAGCGCCGCATAGCCGTCTTCGACCGGGGTGGGAAAGGGGTATTCGGGGGCGCGGCGGTATTCGACGGAGAGCATGGGTACGCCGCTGGCGGAGACGTAGCGGCGACGGGACCGTCGAAGTGGTCGATGTGGCCAAAGAAATAGCCACCGCCATGGAAGTACACCACTGCGGGACCCGGTGTGATGCCCTTCTTGGTGTACCAGCGCATCTGGATCTGTGTGCCGTCGTCTGCGGTGACGTAGCTGTCGCGCGTCTGGACTTCTTCAGGGAAGGGCTGGGCGGCGCCGGAGGCTGCGAGGATCGGCTCCCAGAAGGCTCGACGACCTTCGACATCGTCGCGCGAAGGCTGGACTGCTTTGATCCCGCCCATCTGAGCCAGGACCTCGGCTACTTCGGGGTCCAAATTGAGTGTCATGATCTCGGTCTTTCGCTGCGTGGTGTGAGTGGTAGAACGGGTCGATGGCCAGGTCGAGCAGGAGGGCGGCTGAGTTCAGCCGACATCCGGGAAGACGACGATCTTGACCTGGCCTGAGCCGGCGGCTGTGCGGCGTGGACCCCTGGCAGTTCACCGGGGAACGCGTTGAGTGACGTCGACGGCGAGACCGTCGGGGTCGATACAGGTGACGGGTTCGGACAACTTGCGTGACGCCCCCGTTGACGAACAGATCGATCCCACCGCATGCCAGGCCCTCCCGCTGCCTCCAGCGGGACAGGTGAACACGCTCGGCGTAGGTTCAGATCGACTTGAGGACTCGGACCCGATCGGCGATGGCACGCCGAGCGACGTCGGTGTCGAAGGCGATGGAGTCGAATTCGTGGGGGGCGCCGGGGTGGAGGTGGAACTCCACGGGCACGCCGGCGCGGCTGAGTTTGGTCGCGTAGGCGGTGTCCTCGTCGCGGAAGACGTCGAGTTGGCCGACCTCGATGTAGGCCGGAGGCAGGCCGGTCGCATCCTTGAGACGGGCGGGAGCTGCCGTGGGCGGGACATCGGGGCCGCCGGCGGCTTTGCCGAGCAGTGCCGGCCATGCGGTGAGGCTGTCGTCGTAGGACCACAGGAGATAAGGCTCGATGTGGGGGTCGGGTGTGGTGGTGCGGTCGTCGAGCATCGGCATGAGCAGGATCTGCCGGGCTATCTGCGGGCCGCCGCGCTCGCGGGCGAGGATGGTCAGGGCGGCTGCCATGCCGCCTCCGGCGCTGTCGCCCATCACGCCGATGCGGTTGGCGTCGACGTTCAGCTCGGCGGCGTGTTCGTGCAGCCAGCGCAGTGCGGCGTAGGCGTCTTCGAGCGGTGTCGGGAAGGGGTGCTCGGGGGCGCGGCGGTACTCGACCGACAGCATCGGCACGCCGCTGGAGGACACGTAGCGGGAGGCCGGGCCGTCGAACAGGTCGATGTGGCCGAAGATGTATCCGCCGCCGTGGAAGAACAGTACGGCGGGGCCGGGCTTGGCGCCGTCCTTGACGTACCAGCGCATTTTGATCTGTGTGCTGTCGTCCGCGGTCGCGTAGTGCTCGTGGGTCGTCACGTCGGCCGGGATCGGCTGCGCGGCTCCCGCGGCGCCGATGATCGGTTCCCACATGACGCGGCGGCCCGCGATGTCGCCCACAGCCGGCGGCTTGGCCTCGGCCATCGCGCTGGCCATCGGGGCCAGCGCCTCGGCGATTTCGGGATCCAGGGACAGTGTCATGGTCGTTTCCTTTCGAGGCTGGTCAGTCGGTGTCAGGCGGCGGGCGCGACGATGACGACCTTGCCGTGCAACTCGCCCGTGGCGGCCTGGGCGTGGACTGCTGGCAGCTCCGCCAGCGGCACTCGCTGCGCGACGTCGACGCGCAGCTCGCCGGAGTCGATCAGTGCCACCAGCCGCGACAGCTGGTCGGCGTCGCTGCGGACGAACAGGTCGATGCCGCGCACGCCGCGCTGTTCGTCGCTGGGTGCGGGCATCCACACCGTGGTGTTCACCAGCGCTCCACCGGGACGGATCAGGGCGGGCAGCGCGGCCAGCTGCGACGGGTCGATCGGCGCGAGGTTGAGCACGACGTCGACCGGCTCGGTCACCGCCGCGGTCACCTCGGTGGTGGTGTGATCGATGATCTCGTCGGCGCCCGCCGTCTTGACCTGCTGGCTGCTGCGCGGGCCGGCGGTGGCTATCACGTACGCGCCGGCCTTCTTGGCCAGCTGCACGGCGTAGCCGCCGACCGCTCCGCCCGCGCCGTTGACCAGCACGCGCTGACCCGCCGTCAGCTTGGCGTGGTCGAACAGCGCCTGGTACGCGGTCAGGCCCACCAGCGGCAGCGCTGCGGCGTCGGCCGGCGGGACGCTCTTCGGCGCCGCCGCGAGGATCTCGGCCGGGGCGATGACGTACTGCGCTGCGGCGCCGGGCTTGCCCATCGGCAGGAAGCCGACAACCTGGTCGCCGACCGCGATGCCGTCGACGCCCTCGCCCAGCGCGTCGACCGTGCCGGCGACGTCGAGGCCGGGAGTGTGCGGCAGCACCACCGGGATGGGGCCTTGCATGAAGCCGCCGCGGATGTTGCCGTCGACGGAGTTGAACGACGTCGCGGCGACGCGGATCCGGACCTCACCGGCCCCGGGGACGGGCTGCTCCACGTCCTCGTAGCTCAGGACGTCGGGGTCGCCGTACTCGTGGAAACGTACTGCCTTCATTTCGGTTCTCGCCTTCACTGCGATCGATGTTGCTTCGAATTCGAAGCAACTGTTGACGACGGTACCTCTGCTTCGAATTCGAAGCAAGTGTTTGTCGGTCACTGCCGGTGCGAGCTCATCGCCCCGGCGAGTTCGGCGGCGGCCTGGTCGATGCACGCGCGCAGCCGCGCCGCGTCGCTGCGCGCCGTGGCCTGCCAGTCGGCGGGGTCGGCGACGACGATCGTGGGCACGGGTTCGGCGTGCACGTCGGTCAGGCGTCTGCGCATCACCTGCGTGAGGTCGGGCGGCTGCCAGCGGGAGCCGCTGTTGAGCGCCAGCAGCACCGGCATGCCGGAGAGGATTCCGTCCCCGAGGACGGCGAAGAACGAGTCGAATACCTCGCTCGGGGATGCGGCGAGCACCGGGGTCGCCACCACGAGCCCGTCGGCCGCCACGACCGCCGCGATCGCCTCCCGCAGGTCGAGGCTGGCGCGGCGCTGGGCAAAGTGCTGAGCGAGGTCGGGCGCCAGCCGGTGCAGCTCCAGCACCTCCACCTCGGCGCGCGCACCTCCGGCCGCCAGCGACCGGCACACAGCCTCCGCCACCCAGTCCGCGAGCCGGCGAGTCGGACGCGGATAGCCGGCACCGGCGCTCACCACAGCCAAGGACACCGGACTCCACGCGGCGGTGCTCATCTCGGCATCGTGTTCTCGGCTTCTTCCCCGCGGCCGGGCTGTGGTGCCGTCACCGGGGAGGGCCGAGGACGACGTTGCCGGACAGTTCTGCGGCTTCGGCAAGCAGCTGAGCGGGGATCTCGAAGCCCTCCGGGCGCGGCTCACGAAGGTGACGGCCCGCGTGGCGGAACATCTTCTCCAGCCCTCCGGGGGTCGAGATGAACAGCAGGTCCGCCTTCTCTGAAGTGATGCGGTAGCCGTGCGGAATGCGCCGGGGCAGGATGCCGCCCTCCCGCAACTCGTGCCCCTCCTCGCCGGCCCACACCAGCGCCGAACCGGACAGCAGCAGGAAGACCACATCCTCGTTGTTGTGCACGTGGAATGGCGGCGCCTCGGCGTCGAGCAGGACGCTGAAGACACTCCCGCCGATCCACTCGAGCTGCTGCTGGTCCTCACGTTGCGCGAGACTGGAGATACTCATGGCCGGTCCTCGGGATCCGTGGGCGGCGGCGCCGTCCTCCCTTCCGCAACCCTGCACCGCGCCACTGCCCGGTCTCCACCTTCCGCGGTGCTCACTCGGGCCCAACACTGCCCACACCGTGCGCTCACGAGGCCACCACATCGGACCGGTGAGACCCTCGCCTCCGCCCAGTCCCCCCGCCTGGGATGGCACCGGAACTCACGGAAAAGTGCAGTTCCGACTCCGCCGAGGTGGCTGGAACGGCGGCACTCCACACTCTTCGAATTCGAAGCAGTAGACTCCGGGCATGCCTGATTCACCGCCGTCGCTCGACCGTGTGCAACTCGGCGCCTACTTCGACCTCGTCGAGGTGACCAGCCTGCTCCGGCATGCGGTCGAGCAGCAGCTGCGCGAGACCGGTGATCTCAGCTATGTACAGTTCCAGCTGCTGGCCCGCCTCGGAGACTCGCCGACGGGCAGCCACCGCATGACCGACCTCGCCGACGGCGTCGTCTACAGCCGCAGTGGCCTGACGTACCAGGTAGGTCTACTCGAAAAGGAGGGCTTGGTCGTCCGCGCTCCCTCGCTGGACGATGAGCGGAGCATCACCGTGACCATCACCGATGCCGGGCGTGAGCTGCTTGCGAAGGTGCTGCCGGGGCATGTCGAGGTGGTCAGCGGCCTGTTGTTCGAGCCGCTTTCGCGCGACGACGTCAAGGCTCTCGCGAGCCTGCTGGCGCCGGTACGCGACCATATGCGCTCGACACCGCCCCGCTCGGCCACGCCTCGCCGCCGCAAAGGCGGAGCATAAGGACTCGACAGGGCGAGACGCCGGGCTGGCCGCGGCAGTCGCCGGTCAACCGGGACGGGGGAAGCCGAGGCGTCAGGTTGGTCGGCGGGCGAACTGGGCGGGTGTTTCTTGAATGCGCGGATGAAGTGGCTGCTGTCGGTGAAGTGCCGGCGTGCGGCGGCTTCGGAGACAGTCAAGGGCGAAGAGCTCAGCGCTCGTTGGCAGCGGTGTGCTGCGGGGTCACCCAGCACATCGTTCCCTGGAAGCCGTCGATCGTGGAAGCGCTGAATTCCGGCAAGGGGCACAGGTCCCCCAAGCGGTGTTCCATATGTCGATGAACGGCTCCCCGTCCCCCGGCCGGTGCCGGTGGAGTCGGCGTCGACGGTGAACGTGCCCATCCTGTCGCCCGGGCCGAGGAAACGCGCCCTGCTGCTCATGTGTCCTCCGCGCCGACGAAGATGTCGCCGCAATCCCATCCGGTGTCGCAGACGTACACGCTTACTACGCATAGCCGTTCCTACTCTTGGCTGCACTTCAACCGTCAACAACCAACCGCCCGCGGGTGCACCCAACTGAAGCATGGGCCTTGCACGCCGACACCGCGGGCGCTCTGCCCAGCGGCAAGGTCGTCGTCGCGCCAGGCGACCGACTCCCCCTTGACCGACATCTGAGGAGACGACCGCGATGATCCCCGACGACGATCTATCCCGCTCGCTGACCGTCGCGAACCCCGACGACCCCGGCACGACGTACATCTCTCTGGTGGGCAACACGTACGCCATGCTGGTCACCGGCGAGCAGACCAACGGCCAATACTGCCTGATCGACATGCGCATCCCCGACGGCGGCGGCCCACCGCCGCACCGGCACGACTTCGAGGAGATGTTCACGATCCTCGAAGGCGAGATCGAGTTCACCTTCCGTGGCGAGAAGCACACCGTAAGGGCCGGGTCCACGATCAACATCCCGGCCAACGCGCCGCACAACTTCCGCAACGCCTCGGGTGCGCCGGCCCGCATGCTGTGCATGTGCACCCCCGCCGGCCAGGACGAGTACTTCATGCGCATCGGCGATGTCGTCGCGGGCAAGGACGCACCGCCGCCGCAGCTGTCGGAGGACGAGCTCGCGGAACGCCGCCGCCGCGCGGCCGAGCTGGCCTTGACCTACCGAAGCGAGTTCCTGTAGCCCGCAGGGGCCGACAAGCCCGGCCGTCGGCCGAAGCTCACCGAGCCTGGGCGGCCTTCGACAGCTCGACCTCGGCCAGGCCCGGTCCCGCTCTGGTCACGGATGTGACCGGACCTTGACCATCCGTCTCCTGTCCGACCGTGGAGGCATGACGGAAACCAGAGAGGGGCTTGGATTGGGAGCGTTGGGCCTGGCGGGCCGGCTGGCGCAGGCTCGAGCCGGTGCGCTGGTGGGCAGGGAGCCGGAGCGGGCGGTGCTCGACCGGATGCTGTCGGGCGCGGCGGACGCTCCGCTCGTGGCGTACATGCACGGTCCCGGCGGCATTGGCAAGTCCTCGCTGGTGCGCTACGCCGCCCGGCAGGCCGAGCTCACCGGCCGCCGCGTGGTGCACGTGGACGGACGGTTCCTCGACGCTGATCCGCGCCGGCTCGAGGAGACTGCGGCCCCGGCGTGTGCCGAACCCGGTGCGGTGCTGCTCATCGACACCTTCGAGCAGTGTCAGCCACTCGAGGCATGGCTGCGCGAGACCTTTCTGCTGCGGCTCGCCGACCATGGGATCGTGGTGGTAGCCAGCAGGGTCCCCCCCGACGCCGAATGGTCGCTGGACCCTGGATGGGCGCAGTTGTTCACCGCACTGGCCGTGCGGCCGTTCGACGCCGCTCAGTCCCACGCCCTGCTCGCTGCCCGGGGTGTCCCCGCCGAGCAGCGCGGCGCCTTCGTCGCCTTCGCCGGAGGCAGCCCGCTCGCTCTCTCGCTGGCCGCCTCCGTCCCCCCGGCCGCACCCGGCGCACCGTGGGAGCCGACCGGCGACGTCCTGAGGACCCTCGTCGAGCGGCTGGTGGGCGACCTGCCCGGCGCCGTCCACCGGCGCGCTCTCGAGGTGGTCGCGCAGGCCTACGTCACCCGCGAGCCCCTGCTGCGCGCAGTGCTGGGTGACGAGGACACCGACACGGTGTTCTCCTGGCTGCGCCAGCTGCCCTACATCGAGGCCACACCCGAAGGGCTGCACCCGCACGACGCGGTGCGGGCGACCCTTGAGGCCGACCTGCGCTGGCGGGACCCCGAGCGCTACGACGACGTCCGCGCCCGCATATCGCTCGCGGGCCTGCAGGCCGTGCGCGGCGCTGCCGAGGAGGACGTGCTGCTGCGGGTCGCGGAGTGGATGTTCCTCTTCCGTAACCAGGGCGGACCGGATGATCTGTACAACTACCGAACGCACCCGCACATCGAAGACACTCCGCTCCGGGCCGAAGACGTCCCCGGTGTGCTGCGCATGGCCGAGGAAGCGGAGGGCCCGGCATCGGCGGCAGCGGTCGCGCACTGGGTGCGCCGCCAACCGGAGGCCTTCCGCGTCCATCGCTATGCGGGCTCCTCCGCACCCGCGTCCTTCATGGCCATTCTGCGGCTGGACGCACCCTTGCCCGAGGACCGCGCTGAGGACCCGGTGATCGCGGCAGTCTGGGACCTTGTGGAGGCGGCCGCTCCCCTGGGGCCGGGCGAGCACTTGGGCATCCGCCGCTTCGCGGTGCAACCCGGCGGGCACCAGCGGCCCTCGCCCCTGATGGAGCTCACCAGCCGGCGCACCATCGGCGAGGAGATGCGGACCCACAAACGCGCGGTGACCTTCACCGTCTTCGAAGACGCCGACCGGTGGGGGCGCTACCTCGCCGAGGCCGGGATGCCGGAGGTCGCGGCCGTGGACGTCGGGGGGAGGCAACAGCACGTCTTCGGCCGGGACTGGCGACGGCAAACAGTGGAACAGTGGGTGCAACACCGGGCTCGCACCGCGGTCATGCCCGTAGCAACATGGCCCGCGACTGCCGCCGCGAGTGGCCCGGGCGACCAGTCGGCGCGCGCCGCGTTCGCGGAAGGCGTGCTCGAGGCGCTGCGCACCTGGCACACCCCCCGCGCATTCGCGACCAGCGTCCTGCTGTACTCCCATCTCGTGCCGCCGGGCTCACCCGACCCGGCCGCGGACCTGCGCGGCGCCATCATCACCGCCCTCGACGCGCTGCAGATCGATCCCGCGGGCGTCAAAGCGCACGAGGCTCTCACCGCCACCTACATCACGGCCTCCCGCACCCACAAGGCCGCCGCCCGGCGACTCGGGGTTCCCTACGGCACCTACCGTCGCCACCTCGCCCTGGCCAAGGAACGCCTCATCGAACAACTGCTGCGAAACCAACCACGACAATCACCCCGACCCCGCCACACTCGCGAAGGCTCCGCCACACTGAACCGTTCCGGGTTCGATCGAGACTCTAGGCTGTGACTGTGACCTGGGGTTTCGTGGTTGCTCGGTAGTAGTTGTTCTCGTATTCGACGGGTGGGATGTGCCCGATCTCACCGTGGAGTCGGCGGTGGCAGTACCAGTCGACCCACTCAGCAGTGGCCAACTCGACCTCGGACAGCGTCTTCCAAGGTCGGCGGGGCTTGATCAGCTCGGTCTTGAAGAGTCCGATCGTGGACTCCATCAGGGAGTTGTCGTACGCGTCGCCGACCGATCCGATCGACGCGGCGATGCCGGCCTTCTCGAGGTGCTCGGCAAGTGCGAACGATGTGTACTGCGACCCGGCATCGGAGTGATGTATCAACTCGCCCTTCCGATAGGGGTGTTGGTCGCGATCACGTTGCCACAGGGCCATCTCGAGAGCGTCCAGGACGAGCCGTGTCTCCTTCGAGATGGCCGCTGACCAGCCGACGATGCGGCGGGAGAAGGTGTCCACGACGAAGGCGACGTAGACGACGCCGGCGAACGTGGCGACGTGGGTGAAGTCGGCGACCCAGCAACGGTTCGGGGCCGGGGCGACGAAGTCACGGTCCACGAGGTCCGGGGCCCGCTCCGCGCTCACGTCGGGAATCGTGGTGATCACCCGCTTGCCGCGGACCGCGCCGGTGATCCCGAGGTCACGCATGAGGCGTTCGACGGTGCAGCGGGCCACCGCGACATCCTGGCGGTTCAGGTGCCGCCAGATCTTCCGGGCACCGTAGACACGGTAGTTGGCCTCGTACGTCTGGGTGATCAGGTCCTTCAGCTCGGCGTCGCGGAGGGTGCGGGCCGCAGGCTTGGCCTGGCGTTTGTGGTGGGCGTAGTAGGTGGACGGGGCGATCTTGCAGTCGTGGTCGGTGAGGACCCGGCAGATCGGCTCGACGCCGCCGAAGCGGCCCTTGTACTCGTCGATGAACGCTACGAGCGTGTGTGTGGCCGGTCGAGCTCGGCCGCGAAGAAAGACGCCGCAGCCTTCAAGATCTCGTTCGCCCGCTTGAGTTCGGCGATCTCCTTCTTCATCGCCTTGACCTGCGCGGACTCCTCCGTCGTAGTGCCCGGACGGGCACCTGCATCGATCTGGTCCTGCCGCACCCACTTGCGCAGCGTCTCGGTCGTGCCGATGCCCAGTTTCTGGGCGACCGCTTTCATCGCGGCCCACTCGGTTTCATACTCGGGCCGCACCTCGGCGACCATCCGCACCGCACGACGGCGCAGCTCAAGCGGGTACTGGGAAGGACGTGCCATGACTCGATCCTCTCAAATGATCGAGTCCCTATCGAACCCGGAACGGTTCAACCTGAGCCGTGAACCGGCGACTCGACGCCGGGAGATCGGGACCCGATGGCGGCGGCTGACTGTGGGACGTCAAGCTCTGCTCGCCCTGGCCCACCTGCGGTGCGGTGACACTTACGCTCAGCTCGCGGGCCGGCAGCGGGATCGCCACCGTCTGCCGCTACATCCGCGAAGCGATCGAGGTGCTGGCCGCACAAGCCCCGACGCTCGACGAGGCGATGGTGACGGCTCGTACGAAGGCGTACGTGATCCTGGACGGCACCGTGCTGTCGATCGACCGGATCGCCGCCGACCGGCCCTACTACTCCGGCAAGAAGCGGCACCACGGCATGAACGTTCAGGTTCTGACCGATCCGTTCGGACGGCTGCTGTGGGCATCGCCCGCGCTGCCCGGCGCGACGCACGACCTGACGGCGGCACGTGAGCACGGCATCATCGACGCGCTCGCCGGGGTCGGCCTCAAGTGCTGGGCCGATAAGGCATACCAAGGCGCGGCCCGCAACGTCCGAGTCCCGTTCAAGGGGCGCCGCCTCAAGCGGTGGCAACGACGCCACAACACCACTCACGCCAAGATCCGATGCGTCGGCGAGCAGGCCATGGCCACGCTCAAGAGCTGGCGACTCCTGCGCAAGCTCCGCTGCAGCACCAACCGGATCACCAACATCGTGAAGGCGGTCCTCACCCTTCACCTCGCCTCAGCCTGAGAGTGGAAAAGGAATCACTGTCGCACGCTCGAGGCGATCGCGTGGAAGTACCGCACCAACTCGCCCTGGCGGGACCTGCCCGACGAGCTCGGCGCGTTCCAGACGGCTCACAAAAGCTGATCAGGTGGGCCGTCGACTGCACGTGGGAGAAGATCCTTGCTGCCCTTCTCGCGGCAGCCGATGCAGCTGACGACGTCGGCTGGACCGTGTCGGTCGACTCCACCGTCGTGCAGGCCCACCAGCACGCCGCCGGAGCACTCAAAAGGGGGCGGACAGCCGCAACGAGCCGGCCGATCACGCGCTCGGACGCTCCCGGGGCGGGCTGAGCACCAAGATCCATCTGGCCACAGACGGCCATGCACGGCCCCTGGCTCTGGCCGTCACCGCGGGCCAGGCCGGTGAGGCGCCTGCCTTCGAGACGGTCATGGCCCGCATCCGGGTGCCGAGAACCGGCCCTGGCCGGCCTCGCACCCGCCCCGCCATGGTCCTGGCCGACCGTGCCTACCCATCCCGTGCGATCCGCGGCCACCTGCACCGCAGGCGGATCCGCGCGGTCATCCCGCAGCCGTCGGACCAGATCGGCCACCGTCTGCGCCGGAGCCGCCAAGGCGGACGCTCGCCCGGCTTCGACGCGGATACCTACAAGCAGCGCAACACCGTCGGGCGGTGCGTCAACCGCCTCAAGCAGTGGCGCGGCCTGGCCACACGAACCGACAAAATCGCCATCGCCTACCAGGCCGCCCTCCACCTCGCCGCCATCCTCATTGAATCGGATTGGGCTTGACAGCCCACTCCTCGTCGTATTCACTACGAGTGGGCTGCTTAGCCCAAACTGATGCCGACCGGAGGACGCCTACCATGTCTCGTCTCGCCACGCCCGAGCTCGCCGACATCGACGCCAAGACGCAGAGCACACTCGACGCCATCGCCAAGCAGTTCGGCTTCGCTCCGGGCATGTTCACCACGCTCGCCGCCAACCCGACCGTCCTCGAGATCGTGATGGGCCTGCAGGGCAGCATCGCGAAGCTCCTCGACGCGAAGACCCGCCACACGATCGCGCTGGCCACGTCCCACTCCAACGACTGCGACTACTGCTCGGCGCTGCACGGATACATCTCCGCGAACCTCGGAGGCATGTCCACCGAGGAGATCGAGCTGGCCCGCACCGGCGGCTCCACCGATCCCAAGCGTGCCGCCGTCGCTCGCTTCTCCCAGCAGGTGATCGAGACCCGCGGTCAGGTGGGCGACGAGGACATCGCCGCGATCCGCGAGGCCGGGTACACGGACCCCGAGATCCAGGCGGTCGTCACCGTCGTGGTCGTCACGCTGCTCACGAACTACCTCAACAACGTCAACGACACCGTCGTCGACATTCCCGGTGCGGGCGCGTAACCACCGACGTCGCGACCGCGTCGACTGGCACGGAGGTCGCCCCAATGAAAGCGATGTTCACCACGTACTGACGTGACTCCAACGCCCAGAAACCGCCTCCTGACCCGATCTCTCCGGCAACGAAACGAAAGCCAAGCATGGATCTCGACAATCTGATCACCAAGCACCTCACCCGCTACTTCGACCCGAACAAGAAGGTCCCGGAGGAAACCTTCCAGCTCCTGCTGCGCTACCTACGCACCTCGCCGACGACGATCAACATCCAGCCGAACCACTTCCATGTGCTGGAGTCGCAGGCCGGCAAGGACAAGCTTGCGGACGCTCTTGTCGGCCGCTTCGAGGACAACGCGGAGAAGGTGCGGAACGCGTCGCACGCGATCGTGTTCACGACCCGCAAGACGATTCCCGACGAGCACTTGCAGGAGATCTTCGCGAAGGAGCGCGCGGACGGTCGATTCGCGGACTCGGAGATCCAGAAGGGATGGGAGGCTGGAGCGTCCGGCTTCGTGAAGATCCAGTCGGAGAACTATGGCGGCGACGTGCTCCACTGGCTGGAGAAGAACACGTACCTCGTGGTCGGCGCGACCATGATGGCCGCCGCTTCTCTCGGAGTCGACGCCACCCCGCTGGAAGGGTTCGACCGCGCGACGATCGACGAAGCGTTCGGCCTAACCGACACCGACTTCACCACGACGCTGCTCGTCGTGCTCGGGTACCCGGACGAGACGCGCGTCTCTCGCCAGCCGGTCTCGCGCTTCGATGCCGAGAAGATCTTCACCCACATGTGACGAACCGGGCAGGCGCGATCGGCGCGCCTGCCCGGTTCCGGGGGACTCGGCTGCCCGGCGCCCGCACACGGACGCCGGACAGCCGGCCTCCACCGACACAGAGTGGGCTGCCAAGCCCACAAGAATGCTCGGCCCGACCTGGGCTGGGTGACTACTCGCACAGCTACCAGAGGTTGATCCGTTATGTCGCGACTGAACGCGCCCCCCCCTGACGACGCAGACGTGTCACCAGTGATCAGCCGGCCTCGCCAGGGCAGAACGCTCCGGCTGGCGTTCTCATCTGCGATCGTCTCCCTGGTGGCCTCGTTTGCCGCGTCGGCCGCACCGATCCCCCTGTTCAACACCTATCGGGCTGAGGACGGGTTCACCAACGCCGGCATCTCGCTGGCCTTCGTCACATACTCGGTCGGCATTATCGCCGCACTGTTGGTGCTGGGACGGCTGTCCAATCATCTGGGCCGACGGCGCACCGCGATCGCCAGCCTCGGTCTGCTCCTTCTGGGCTGTCTGGTGCTGCTGAGCGTGCACGACATCGGCACTCTGCTGGCCGGTCGGCTCCTGATGGGCGTCGGTACGGGGTTGGCCAGCAGCAGCCTCACCTCCTACATCGTCGACGCCGCGCCCACCAGGCCGGCATGGTTGGCCTCCGTCGCGTCCAGTCAGGGACCCATGCTCGGCCTCACCCTCGGCGCCATCGCCGCCGGCGCTCTGGTCCAGTTCGCCCCCTGGCCACGCGAGCTCATCTACCTGGTCTGCGCAGGTCTCCTCGTACTGTCTGCCGCACTCATCGTCGTCAGCCCGGAAACCGCGAAGCCGACGCCGGGCACTTGGCGATCACTGCTACCCCGGGTCCGCGTACCGGCTCGGGTCAGGCGCCTGCTCCCTGCCGCGGCTACGGTGTTCGTGGCCGCCTATGCGTCCGGGGCTTTCTACCAGTCCTTCATGCCCGCGCTGGTCGAAGATCAACTCCACACCCACAGCCCGCTCATCCTCGGACTGGTGTTCGCCGCCTACATGGCCCCCAGCGTTCTCGGCGCTCCCATCGGCGGCCGGTTCACACCAGCGGTGGCCCAACGCATCGGCATGATCGTCTTCCTGACCGGGTGGGTCGGCATCATTACAGCCATAGCCATCGGCACACTGCCGTTGTTCATCGCTGCAACCATCGTCACCGGCGTCGGTCAAGGCATCGCCGTCAGCGCCGCCACCCGCGGCCTACTGTACGGCAGCGCCCTGGCCGACCGAGCGTCGATCTTCAGCGCGGTCTACCTCCTCTGCTACAGCGGTGCTGCCTTCATTAGCCTCCTCTTCGGCCAGCTCTCGAACGCCTTCTCGCTACCACAGATCGCGCTCGGATACGGCACCCTTGCCGTTATCGCCACCCTGTTCACTGTCCTCGCTGCACGCAACCCGCATACGGACCCGACCAGCCAACGGTGAGCAATCACATGACGAACCTCACCGTCGGAGCATTGCCGACGTGCCGTGCCATAGGGACCGTAAGAGCAGGGCGTGTTTCGGGTCTGCACGGTCAACGGCCCTGTCTCACTTGCGGTGGTGACGGAGAGTCGTGAGGGTCGTTGATAGTCCCGTGAAGGATGTCAACGAGCTTGTGCAGACAGTGTTTTCGGGGCTGTCCCCGCTGGTAATAGAGGAGATCGCCGACGAGGGCGAGCAGATCGTGGTGCAGGCTCGGACTCCGACGGAGGCCGCGGTCTGCCCGGTGTGCGGGGCGTCGTCCGGGCGGGTGCACGGATATCAGTGGCGGACCGCGGCCGACGTGCCGGTCGATGATCGTCGGGTGGTGGTCCGTGTGCGGGTGCGGCGCCTGGTGTGCCCCACGCGCGGCTGCCGGCACACCTTCCGCGAGCAGGTACCCGGCGTCCTGGACCGCTACCAGCGGCGAACGGCCCGCCTGACCAGGCAAGTCAAGGCCGTAGTCAAGGAGTTAGCGGGCCGAGCCGGGGCGCGTTTGCTGGCGGTACTCGCGGTGAGCCTGTCGCGTCATACGGCCCTGCGCACCTTGTTGCGGATCCCGTTGCCTGTCGGGTGGGCGCCCCGCGTGATCGGCGTCGACGACTTCGCTCTGCGCCGGCGCCACCGCTACGCCACCGTGATCATCAACGCCGTGACCCACGAGCGGCTCGACGTGCTGCCCGGCCGCACGGCCGACGCCCTCGAGACGTGGCTGCGAAAGCTTCCACGCGTCCCTGAAACGCGAGACCCTCCAGGGCGCCCACGACTACGGCGACGCGAGCACCTGCCGCAGGACCGTCTTCGCCTGGCTGACCCGCTACAACACCCGCCGTCGGCACTCCGCCAACGGCCACCTCAGCCCCAACGAATACGAACACCGACACCACACCGCTAAACTCACGCTCGCCGCGTGATCAATAACCGCGTGCCCACCTTCACGGGGGAAGGCCCCTCGTGGCCGGGGATCGACGGTGTCTTGTCACGGCCGGCGCGATCGATCCAGGTCGATGGCCACTCCATCTCAGTCGGGACGAAGCCCGATGCATGAATCTGAACGATGACGTCGTTGATCGATGCGGGCGGCTCAGGCCGCTCCGTCAGCGTCATCCCGGCCGTTCCCGCGGCCCGGTCGGTCACCACAATGGCTTTCATCGAGATTGCCCTCTTCCCTCGTATGCGTTGCGGGTTCTGGTTTCTGGATGGGTGCTTAGACGAAGGTGAACAGCTGGTGGGCGTCGAGTCCAGCTCCGACACCCGCACCCCGGCGGCACGATCAGCAGGGAATCGAGGAACACCCGCTGACCAGTGCTCAACAGCCCGTAGAGGCCGCCCCACAGCCGCTGGTTCGCCGCCTCCCGCACCGACGCGACCAGCCGGGCGAGCGTCGTCACGCCGGGCAGAATCACCCGACGCTCGCGCAGCCACCCCACCGACGCGTCGAAAAGCGCCTTCGGCCCCTCCGCGGGAGTTCGAGTCGCTTTCCAGAACCCCTTTCAGCGAGACAGGGGGCCAGCGGTCAAAGGCCGCCAGCGAGGCCGTCCGCGCGAATCCCGCAGTAGGCGGCCCATCACCAGGTGGAGCAGATCAGGGCCAAGTGTAGGGAACAGGCTCTTATCGCCCTCTCAGTCGCCAGCGCCGCTAAAGAAGTCATCTCGTTTGGTGAGTCGGCGGTAGCACATGAGGGTGCAGTCGATGCTTGTGAAGGCGAGGAAGTGCTGGACTTTGGGCTCGTAGCATCGGTAAAGGCGGCCGCAGCCAGCAAGCCTGGCCGTGGTGCGTTCGACGGTCCAGCGGTGGCGGCCCAGTCGCTGTGAGGAATCGATTCATTTCCGCGCGATGCGGTGCTGCGTGCCGCGCTGGTGTAACCATCGTCGGAGGTGGGGGCAGTCGTAGCCGTTGTCGGCGTGTTGCTTTGCGGGCTTGCGTCGTCGGCGTCCGCGGCGGGAGCGGATCGGCGGTATCACTTGCACGAGGGGGATCAGGGCTTGGCTGTCGTGCAGGTTCGCCCCCGAGATTGCGACGGACAGCGCCTGTGGGAGCGGAGGACAGTCGGGTTCCTTGATTGGGCAACACGAACCCCGGGGAGCCGGAATACGATGAATAAGGACATAAGCATCGCTCGCCGGCTGTCAGGGAGCGGCAGATGGAGGCCTCGGACGAACTCCTTCGAAGCGCTGGTCCGTCGGCTCTTCTGACCATGGACGGTGGTATCCGCAGCCTCAATGCCGCGATGGCGAGGACGCTGGGCAGGTCAGCGGAGCAATGCGTGGGTCGTGACTTCGGTGATCTGTTGCCCGCGAGCCAGCGGCTGTCAGCCGAGAGTCTCGTGGCCCACGCCGCCGCGACGAGGACGGTCGTGATGAGGGTGCTGGAGTTCCCCGGGCCGGGCCAAGCATCCGTTATCTGCTTGATCGAGGCGCAGGCAGTGAACGATCCCACGGGTGGCGAGCAGCTCGTGTGGGTGCACTCGTTGCACGCTGAGAACGACTTGAGTGGTCTGCTGATTACGTTCCGATTGGCGGCCAAGGCCGCCAATCTCGGTCTGTGCATGTGCGCACCCCATGACCACCAGGTGGAGTGGATGGGCGGCGCACCCGCCCTGGCGTTGCTGTTCTCGGAGGCCTCGGCGTCCTTGTCCAGCGTAGTGCGGCGAACCCACCCGGATGACCGGAAGGCCCTGCGGCGGCTCGTGCGTACGGCCGCCACCCAGTCGCCCTGGATCGGGTTGCGGTACCTCACTGAGAACGACGACTGGCACCATCTGACCTGCCAGGCCCGTCGGATCAAGCTGGGATACGGCGGCCCAGAGCGGACCTTCGCGGTGGTCCGAGACGACACTCAGCGGCAAGCGCGCCGACGGAGAGCGCTGGTCGCGCTGAGCGCTGAGCGACAGCGCGCCGACGAGGTCGCCGACTTCTCCTCCGCCCTGATCACCGCAGCCACGGAGCAAGAACTGCAGCAGGTCGTCCTGACCCGGCTCGCTGCGACCTTCGGTGGTACCGGCGCCGCGCTGGTGCTCGTCGACGAAGGCCGCCTGCGCGCCTTCTCCGATGCCGGGATCCCGCTGCCGGTGGCCAAAGCTCTGCAAGACCTGACTCTGGACGCTCCGAACCCGCTCACATATGCGATCCGAACCGGCAAGCCACAGTTCATTCCCAACCAGAATGAATACATCCGCCGCTGGTCGCACAGTGTCACATTGCCGTGGATCGACCAGATCGGCGCCAACTTTGCTGTCTCAACAAGCCCCCTCAGCCCGCTCGGCGATCAACCGCTCGGGGCCTGGGGGGTGACCTACGACAGCGAGCACCACTCGTCCCCGCATGAGCGTGCCCTCATGACCACTCTGACTGACCTAGCCGGCCAGGCACTGAAACGCATCAGATTGCAAAAGGCACGTATCGAGCTGGCTACGGCGCTTCAGCAGAGCATGCTCCCCACGCTACCGGAGCACCTTCCAGGCCTGGAGGTCGCCGCTCGCTACCGACCGAGCCAGGACGGGCTCGACATCGGCGGAGACTGGTACGACGCCTTCGTCATGCCCGACGGCGCGGTCGCCCTGGAGATCGGTGACGCTCAAGGGCACGACGTGGACGCTGCCGCTCTTATGGGACAAGTGCGCTCGTCCGTGCGCGCGATCGCCGCCCACGAACCAGATCCGGGAACCATTCTGAAGCGCACCAACGAGTTGCTCGTCACGATGGGCGTCGCACGCTTCGCCAGCTGCACCATGCTGCATCTCGATACCCCCGACGGAAAGGTCACTGGCACCAGCGCCGGCCACGTGCCGCTGCTGTGTGCGCACAAGGACGGCAGTCACGACGTCCGCGAGCTGCCGGGAGGGCCGGTTCTGGGAGTCGTGCCCGAGGCCGATTACGCCGAGGTGACCTTCACCCTGGACGAGGACAGCGCGCTGGTCATGGTCACCGACGGCGTGGTGGAAGCGCCCGGCTTGACGTTGGATGCCGGGCTGGAGTTGGCCGGATCACTGGCTGGCAAAGCCCTCCACGCCGGGCTGAACGCAGAGGCGACCGCTGACCGAATCCTCGACGCAGCGATCGCGGTGGACCACATTGATGATGTGGCTGTACTGGTCATCCGACGCACAGGATGACGCCCGGTACAGCGCACAGCGCGGTCTGCGGGCTCTTTCCATACCGACCGGCGCCCGAGACGTTACCCCTCGACAGGGCTGGGCGCGGACGGCGGTACCCTGCTGCCCCCTGACCGACTTGGCTGGTCAGGGGGTATTTCACCTATGCGGTCCCGCGAATCCATACCCAGCCGTACGCACCCGAGCTCAGCCCGGTCGAGGGCGTGTGGGTCACACCTTAGACGGTGTCCTACATGGTGAGTCTGAGGAGCCGTTTGTAGCAGCAGAGGGCTGCGGCGAGGCCGAGAAGGGCCAGGTAGTTGGCGAGTTGGCGCTCGTAACGAGGGTTGAGTCTGCGGTAGCCCGTCAGCCACGACATCGTCCGCTCGATCACCCACCTGCGGCGCCCTAATCGTTCGCTGGACTCGACACCCTTGCGGGCGATGCGGACCCCGATGTGCTTGCCCCAGAGCCATCGCCGCAGGTGAGGGATGTCGTAGGCCTTGTCGGCGTGAAGGCGTTGTGGCTTGAAGTAGCGTCCGCGGTAGGGGTCATGTCTCGTTTGGTGACCCTCGACCATGGGTTTCAGTGCGAGGCTGTCGTGGACGTTGGCGGCGGAGAGACCGACGATGAGGGGCAGTCCGTTCGCGTCCGACAGGATGTGCATCTTGGAACCCGGCTTGCCCCGGTCCACGGGGCTCGGACCTGCGTGTTCGCCCCCTTTTTTGCCCGCACGTGCGCGGAATCCAGCACGACACGGGAGACATCGACGAGGCCGGCATCGTCCAGCCGGTGCACAACCGCCTCGTGCAGCCGACCCCACACACCGGCTCTCGACCAGATCAGGAACCGCCGGTGCACCGTCGACTTCGACACCCCGAAACAGGGCGGCAACGCCCGCCAGGCGCAACCGCTGACCAGTACGTAGATGATCGCGGCGAACAGCGTCTCATCAGGCGTGTTCCGCTTTCCGCCACCCTGCGGCCGCACCCGATCTGCCGGAATCAACGGCCTGGCGATCTCCCACAGCCCGTCCGGAACAATCCAACTCCACGTCCCCTGAACCATGTTGAGGATCACTACCCAGCCTCACCATATAGGACACCGTCTTAGAGATCATCTCAATTGGCGATGCCGGTAGCCTGGTGCCGTGTTGCTGACTGAGCGTCTGGTCCCTTAGAAGCCGTATCTCTATCGATCACGAGGGCGGTTCTGGTCGAACGGGGAACCCTGGCGGGTGATCTTGGGCGGTGGCCGCATGAAGACAGGGCCTCCGGTGCAGCACGAGGGTTGCGACACCAACTCGTGATCCTGGAGGCCCTGTTGAGCAAGTTGTACGCGGTTTCGCCCCTGGAGTTCAACTCGGCGCCGTCGGCGTGCGATTGCCTCGCTCACCGGTTCGGGAACGCGGCCGACCGGCCGGACCGGACGCCGGTATACCCATCGGACATGACCGACGCCGAGTGGGCGGTGGTGCGTGACGCGCTGCCGGTGCCCGCATGGCTGGAGGGCCGGGGCGGCCAGCCGGAAGGCTACTGCCACCGGCAGATGCTCGATGCGGTCTTCTACGTCACCGACAACGGCATCAAGTGGCGCTCGGTTCCCGCGGACTTCCCCACCTGGGACCGCGTCTACGCCTTCTTTCGCAGGTGGCGCAAGGCCGGCCTGGCCAAGGAATTGCACGACCGGCTGCGCGGGAAAGCCCGCGAGGCCGAGGGCCGCGACCGTGAGCCGACCGCGGCGATCATCGACTCGCAGTCGGTCAAGGGTGCCGCGTCGGTGCCCGCCGGCTCACGCGGCTACGACGGCGGGAAGAATGTCAACGGCAGGCGTCGGCACGTCATCACTGACTGCCTCGGCCTGATCCTGATGGTGCTGGTGACCGCCGCGGACGTCACCGACCGCCACGCAGCACGCGCCATGCTGCCCCGCCTGCGGACACGATTCCGGAAGATCACTCTGGTGTGGGCCGACGGCGGATACACCGGAGCCCTGGTCGACTGGGCCAAGGAGAAACTGCAGCTCACCCTGCAGATCGTCAAACGCAGTGACGACATGCAGGGGTTCGTGGTGCTGCCGAGACGGTGGGTGGTCGAGCGCACTCTGGGGTGGCTGTTGCGCACGAGGCGCCTGGCCCGGGACTACGAAACCCGGCCCGACAGCAGCGAAGCGTTCATCTACTTCTCGCAGACCATACTCATGACCCGCCGCCTGGCCCGCACCGCCGCCGCCGAGCGGACCATCAGGACGCGGCGCCAGGAGCGCACGACGCTCGCGGCATAAACGAGCCCGACGGCGCAAGGGACAGCCAGCCCCGCTCGACCAGCCGCTTCGCCTTCGACCGCACCCCCTCGATCTTCGCCGGCACCAACTCGAGCCCGAGCCGGGCCGTCATCTCCTTCACCGACAACCCCTCCCCGCCACCTGTGAGTTCGACCTCCAACAACTCCACAATCCGCCGATAGTCCGGCGCGAGAGCCCGCGTCGTCGCCCCCTCTTCGCGCTGCGGCACGACCGATCCGGCAACCGGGACCTTCACCGCCGTGATCACCGGCACCGGGGCCGCCGCCAACAAGGCAGGCTCGTCCACCGCATCGCTTCCAGCGGCCAGGGCCTCGGCCAGCTCCGCCCGAGCGATCACGCGACGCTCCAGCACCGCTTCGGCCGCACCGAGTTCGGCCAGAACCCGGTCCGCCTCCGTCTGGAGCTCCTCCACCCGAACTCGGGCGGCCGCCTCCCGCTCCTCCAGCATGCCCATCACCGACGCCACCAGCGCCCCCGCATCATCGAGGCCGACAGAACACCCGACCCCTCCCACGACGACGCCAGAACCATGCCCGACCAGCGGAAACTCAGGGAATGCATCCGGAAAGACAACAGCTTCTGATGGACTATGGGAGTTGTTCCAGCGGGTGGTGCCGGAGGCGCCGACGCGGCCGCAGGGTGGTGGCCGGCGCCGTCGTGGGGACCGTGAGGTGTTGGCCACGACCGGGTACACGTGGTCGCAGGTACCGCCCGTGTTCGGGCCATCCGGGGCCACGGCTCACCGCCGGTTCATGGAGTGGAGCCGACAACGGGTCTGGGCGAAACTGCATCGTCTGGTCCTGGACGAGCTGGGGGCTCGAGGCGAGCTGGACTGGTCGCGGTGCGCGATCGACTCGGTGAACATGCGAGCCGTGAAAAGGTGCCTCTATGGCTTTCGTCAAGCCGTAGCCGGTGTGGACGGTTGGTAGAAGGTGCCGTCGCGGAGCATGGCGAAGAGGACATCGATGCGGCGTCGGGCGAGTGCGATAAGGGCGGCGATGTGGTGTTTTCCTTCTCGTCGCTTGCGGTCGTGGTAGGCGCGTGACTCGGGCTGCGAGAGCGAGGCGAACGCGGCAAGGTAGAAGGCCCGCTTGAGTTGCTTTGTTGCCGCGCCTGGAGGGGTGTTCGCCGCGGACGGACGAGCCGGAGTTCCGGGTGACCGGCGCCGGGCCGGCGTAGGCGCCGAGGTGGTCGGCGGTGGCAAAGCCAGATCCATCGCCGACGTCGATGAGGATGCGGGCCGCGGTCCTGATCCCGATGCCGGGCATCGAGATCAGGACCTAGGAAAGTGCGGCAATGGCTCCGCCTACGCCGCATAACCCCGCGCATCGCTCGCAAGGGAGTTGAGACGTCACAGAAGCTGGGGCGCCACCGGTGGACCATCGAACGCACCATGTGCGCCACGAGGCGCTCTGTTTGTATCCCCGGCTGAGCCGGGAGGAACTCGGAAGGAGGTTCCTGGGCCCGATGACTTACCTGGATCCGAAAGGTGAAGGGGACAACAGCATGTCAGAAAACCAGTGACCGGGCCCAGTTGTCAGGGACGGGGTGCTGGGTGGCCCGCGCGATATGGCGAAGACTGGATTGTTTGAAGCCCAATCTCCAGAAGATGCAAGATCCCATCCGCCGGAAAGGCAACTGAAACCGGCGCCGCGCTATCGCCTACGGGATGCGAGTCCTAGGGCGACGGAGGCCCCGTAGTAGTCGCCGGATTAACGCCCGGCCAGGGAGGACGGGAAAGCCGTCCGCAGGGCGAAGGGGGCTAGGTGATTCGGACACCTTGAAACCCGGGAGGTATGCGAAATGCAGAGTGCCACAACGGTGCTGGGTGTCCTGCGTGAACGCGGCAGGCGCAACCTGCCGTGCGATGAACTGTATCGGCAGCTGTTCAACCCGCAGTTGTATCTTCTGGCCTACGGACGCATCTACGCCAACCATGGCGCGATGACGCCCGGGGTCACGTCGGAAACCGTGGACGGCATGTCCCAACGGAAGATCAGCCGGATCGTCGAGGCGATGCGTCACGAGCGCTATCGGTTCCGTCCGGTGCGTCGCATCCATATCCCGAAGAAGAACGGGAAGATGCGTCCGCTGGGGCTACCGACCTGGTCGGACAAGCTCGTCGGTGAAGTGGTCCGTCTGTTATTGGAGGCGTATTACGAGCCAACATTCTCCGACCGCTCTCATGGGTTCCGTCCCCGTCGAGGTTGCCATACCGCATTGCGGGAGGTGGACCACACCTGGACCGGGACTTCCTGGTTCATCGAAGGGGACATCGCCGACTGCTTCGGCAGCCTGGACCACCAGGTCCTACTGTCGGTACTCGGCGAGAAGATCCATGACCAGCGGTTTCTGCGGCTGGTGCGCAACATGCTCAATGCCGGATACCTGGAGGACTGGAGGTGGGGGGCCACGCTCTCCGGAGCGCCGCAAGGCGGAGTGGCCTCCCCGATCCTGTCCAACATCTACCTGCACAGGCTCGATGAGTTCGTCGAGACAGTTCTGATTCCGGAGTACACCCGAGGAGATCGCCGGGCCCGTAACCCGGCCTATCTGAAGATGCAGAATCTGCTGGCGAAAGCCCGCCGGCGCGGCGACCGGGCCCAGGCCCGCATGCTGCGCAAGCGGATGGTCAGCCTGCCGAGCTCGGACCCGAATGACCCGGGATATCGGAGGCTGCGCTATATCCGCTACGCGGACGATCATCTCCTGGGCTTCGCCGGACCGAAAGCCGAGGCCGAGCAGATCAAGCAGCGCCTGGCCCAGTTCCTGCGTGATGAACTCAGGCTGGAGCTGTCCCAGGACAAGACCTTGATCACTCATGCCCGAACCGGGGCAGCTCGGTTTCTCGGTTACGAGATCACGACCCAGCACAACGATACGAAGAAGACCGGCCGTTACCGACGCGTCAACGGTCAGATCGCACTCCGTGTCCCCCGGGACGTGATCAAAGCCAAGTGCGCCCCGTATCTTGCCCGCGGGAAACCCGCGAAGAGAAAGGCCCTGATCAACAGCAGTGATCACGCGATCGTTGCGACGTTCGGTGCCGTTTACCGGGGCATAGCCCAGTACTACCTGCTCGCCGGAGATGCCTTCCGGCTGCATCGGCTGCAATGGGTCATGGAGACGTCCATGCTCAAGACTCTTGCGGCCAAGCACCGCTCATCGGTGCCGAAGATGGCCGCTAAGCACAAGGCCCGAATCGACACCCCCAACGGACCCCGAGTCTGTTTCGAGGCCCGCATCGAGCGGAAGAACAGGAAGCCACTGGTAGCGCGGTTCGGTGGAATTCCACTCCAGCGGCAGCGGACGGCAGAGATCACCGACCGCGAACCGGTCCGGGTGGACTATCCGCAGAAGGAACTCATCGCGAGGCTCCTGGCGGACACCTGCGAGATCTGCGGAAGCAAGGGCAACGTGCAAGTGCACCATGTCCGCGCCCTCGCCGATCTCGCGCATGCCGGATGGCAGCCCTCCGACTGGGCGCGCGTCATGCTGCATCGGCGTCGCAAGACCGTCGTGGCCTGCGACACCTGCCATGACCGAATCCACTCACAACGGCCTGCCAAAACAGTCACGCGGTAGTCACTGGAGAGCCGGATGACCGGGAAACCGTCATGTCCGGTTCGGCGGGAGGCCGCGCGGAACAGGACCTGCCTCGGCGGGCACCTCACCGCGCGGCCGACCCAACGTCGTGGCTGTCGGGCTACCGACGGCTCAGCCCACGCTACGAACGCCACCCCCGCAACTACCTGGCCTTCCTCGGCCTCGCCGCAGCCCTGTGCTGCTACAAGCGATACGCCCGCCTCACCACATAGGACACCGTCTAAAGATGACTGGTGGTTCCTATAAGTGCCGCTGACCTTGCGATCAGCGAGTAGGGACGTGTTACTGCTCAGACCTGTCGTCGGCGGGGTTTCCTTGGCGCACTCTCTCGACAAAGGCTGCTTCGTCCTGTGCGACGCGGTTGGCTTCTTCGAAAACGCTGAGGACCTGTGCAGCGGGGATGACGGCAGCGCCGGACGTATCCGCGAACACGTAATCACCGGGGCGGACGGTCACGCCCGCTACGACGACCGTCCGGTTGGCCTCGAACGGCGCTACCACGTCGCCGCCCCATTTGGTCGTCTGCCCCCAGCAGTAGACGGCGAAGTCGTAACTCGCGATTTCGGTGAAGTCCCGGAGACGACCGTCGGCCAAGATGCCCGCAAGACCTCGTGCTGCCACCTGCGACAGCTTTGTTCCGCCTCCGAGTGAGACGTCGGCATGCCCGTTGCTGGCCAGGACCAGCACGCGCCCCTGTGCGCCGTCTCCGATGGCGTCATTGAACAGCCGGAAGAAGTTGAACTGCTCGGGTGGGAGCGTTTCCTCGCATGAAGGCAGGTACGAGACCGTCACCGCGGGCCCTAGCAGGACCCGGCCCGGAGTTGGACTCACCAGGTCGTTGATGTGACACCTATGGCGATGCATCCGTCCCATGGCATCGACGACGTCGGGGGTGCGTACCCGCGAGGCCAGACCTTGCAGGCGCTCGTTCATGTCTGCCATGGAGTCTCCCGAGCCGACTTGCGACCTTGTGGTACGCAGGTCATTGCGGTGTTGGGATCTTGAGGTAATCCAGGCCGCCGGCATCGAGCCACAACTGGGTGGGAGAGCGGACCAGGCGAAGGAGAACGCTGTCGCACCCGGGACAGCGCAGCACCGTCCCGGGGCCACCGAGGAAGGCATGCGTCTGGGCAAGCAGCATCTGTTCCCCGCAGCCATGGCATCGTCCGGACGCCATGGTCATGTCGGTCCCGAACAGGGACTCGAGGTCCCCGGCGGCGGCGTTGCCGTCGAAGAAGTCAGGCATCAGGGTCATAGCGATTCAGCTCCCTGTCGTACCGATGCGCCCGGGGCCTGTCCGACCGGGATCATGGGTGTGTCCCAGGAAGAGACCGAACGCGGCAGGCACCACAAGGGGCGCGTCTGTGCAGGTAGCGCGGTGACTGCTGGGCTGTCGCCGCTGTAGGTCGCCAGCCGGGCAACCCCGCCACTGGCGCGTATACCAGCCATTATGGACGACCACGTGGAACCTGGCTCTCTGCGAGGCCGACGGCGCGCGTTGACGCCAAGACTTACGGTCGTGGTGTTTCAGCGTCTCCTCATTTGCTGGGGCCGAAACGCTCGGTGCGGATACGGCCAGGGTGGTGGCCGAGTGCCACCAGCAGGCCCGAGGCCTTCTCGACGAAGCCGGTGGAACCGCAGACGTAGCAAGTGGGTTCGAAGTCCGGTGGCCACCTGGCGCTTGACAGGTCCGAAGCGGTGATCTGCCCTGGAGGAAGCGGCCACTGTGGTGGGGCGGAGCGGGAATAGACGTACGTCTTGTCGAGGCCCGGCTCGTCCTGTCTCAACTCGGATTCGTAGAGCTGATCCTCGGGGCTGCGTATGGAGTACACCAAACGGAAGGGCGTACGACTGCCGACCGCGCGGCGCATACGGATCATCGCCATCAAGGGCACCAGGCCGGAGCCGCCGCCCACCAGCAGAATCGGTTCCTTCTGCTCTGGGCGCCACACGAACCAGCCGCCCACCGGTCCGCGCAGTTCCAGCACATCGCCCATGGCGAGTTCGTCCGTCAGATACGGAGAGACCTCGCCGTCACTGACACGCTGAACGGTCAGCTCGACACTCTCGCCGTCGGGTGCCGAGGCCAGCGAGTAACTGCGCTGCGTACTGTAGCCGTCCTCCGCCGTGAGTCGCACATCCACATGCTGCCCCGCCAGGTGCCCCGGCCAGCCGGGCACCTCGAAGACGAGGGTGCGCGCAGCGCGCGACTCGACGCGCCCATCGGTGAGGCGGGCTGTCCTCCAGCGCAACCGGTCGCCTAGTCGCCTTGGTACCGCTGTTCGCGCCATGGGTCCCCATAATCGTGGTAGCCGATGTTCTCCCAAAAACCCCGTTCTTCTTCGACGAGCAGCTGGATGCTGTGCACCCACTTGGCGGACTTCCACAAGTACAAGTGCGGAATCAGCAGCCTGGCGGGCCCGCCGTGCTCCGGCGCGAGTTCCTCGCCGTCATAGCGGTACGCGATCCATGCCTGCCCGTCGAGAAGGTCCTCCAGGGGCACGTTGGTGGAGTAATCGCCGTAGGAATGAACGAGCGCGTAATCGGCACTGGTCTCCACGTCCTCAAGAAGGACGTCCAAGGAGACTCCCTGCCACTCCGTGTCGAACTTCGACCACTTGGTGACACAGTGCAGGTCAACAGTTGAGGTCTGGCTGGGCAACGCCGTGAGCTGTGCCCAGTTCCAGCTCCGCCGTGCACCCGTCTCCGTGCGGATGGTGAACTCCCACTCGTCAAGCTCCACCGTGGGAGTGGGTCCCGCGGACAGAACGGGGAAGTCGGTGGTTTCGTACTGCCCAGGAGGCAGTTTGCGCCGTGTATCCCGCGCTCGTCCGTGGAATCCGCGCGAAACGATGGGCATGCCGTGCCCCCATTTCTCCGAAGTCGGCGATTTCTATTCTCCAGGACATCGCGCACCACAGCATCTGGGCAGGAGAAGGCTCCTGAGAGCGTGGCCTGGCCACGAGCCGCATCTCGTCGGTTCCCCTCAAAGCGATCTGGGCGCAACGGCGTTGATGGCACCAAAGGAGGTGGGTTAAGACTCCACGGGGCCGGGCTACTTACGTTCCCGGGCGGCGTCCGAAGATGGCCTGGCGCAGGGTCGGGTACTGCTGACTGATGCCGGTGGGGCATTCGGGGCAATACCGGCCGTCTTCGAGCGGCGGGGGTGTGCCCCTATGGGTTTCGTCAAGCTGATGGGGCGGGCTGGGGTTCGTAGAAGGTGCCGTCGCGGAGCATCGCGAAGAGTTGGCGGTCGTCGACTTTTTGATGCGACATCGGACCACCTGTCCCGCAGGGCCGGCCGCAGACCGTGGTCTGCGCCGGCCGGCCGCCGAAGTACGAGCGTCCGCTGAAGGGCTCGGCGGTGGACGCGGTCAGGGTGCAGATCCGCAAGCTTTTGCGGGAGACGCCGACGATGCCGGCGACGGTGATTGTGGAGCGGATCGGCTGGCAGCGGGGGAGGACGATCCTCAAGGAACGTGTTGCGCGTGAGCTCGGACCGGCGTGTTTGCCGGTGGACCCGGTGTCCCGGACGACGTATCGGCCGGGCGAGCCAGTCCAGTGTGACCTGTGGTTCTCCGAGGCGGACATCCCGCTGGGCCATGGGTAGACGGGTCGGCCGCCGGTCTGGGTGATGGTGTCCGGCTGCTCGTGGGTGATCGCCGGGAGGGTGCTGCCCTCGCGGCGGGCCGGGGACCATGATCCCGGCCCCGGTCGGGGAACGGCTGGCGATCGACACGGCGGCGTACAACAATTGCACCTACTGCCTCTTCGCCCACACCTACATAGGGCGCGCGTCGCCAAGGTCGGCGCCGGGGGGGGCTGGAGTGTGCCCGCCACGCGGAGTCCGCCGACCCGCACGCCGCCGCAGTGCCGGACCCGTCCCACGCGATTGCCCGCGGCCACCTCGGTGAAACGCAGCTCAAGGCTGCCCGGGCCGTGGACGTCACCGACGCCAGATCGCCTAGGTCGCGGGCAATCTGGCGTTGAACATCCTCACGAGCTACTTCAACGTCCTCGTCGATACCGACACCGAATGGCCGGTCGTCACCCCGCACACCGACGCCTGACCGACGTGCCCTGGCCTGGTCTGGGAACCCCAGGCCCGATCCACCAGGCCCGACGGGCAGCATCACCACCGCCTCGACCGTCGTCAGGCACTCCCTGGAATGCGAGGAAGGACATGAGCGAATCGCACGAAACCCGGACAGGGGTGGCTTACGACGTGGTCGTGCTGGGCGCAGGCCCGGCCGGTGCGAACGTCGCCGACCGCGCCCGCGCCGCCGGCCTCTCCGTAGCGGTCGTGGAACGGGAACTGGTCGGCGGTGACTGCGCGTACTGGGCGTGCGTGCCCAGTAAGGCGCTGCTGCGGCCGGTCATCGCGCTCGCCGACGCGCGGCGCGTGGACGGTGCCCGGCAGGCTGTCACCGGTCGGGTCGACGCCGATGGCGTCTTCGCCCGTCGCAACCGCTCTGTCTCCGATTGGGACGACACCAGACAGGCTCTGTTCCTCAAGTCCATCGGAGCCGACCTTTTTCGTGGCCACGGCCGTTTCGACGGGCCCCGACGCGTCAGCGTCACCCGTGACGACGGCGCCCGGCAGACCCTCACGGCCCGGCACGCAGTGGCCATCGCCACCGGCAGCCGACCGGCGTTGCCCGACATCCCGGGCATCGCCGAGGCCCGTCCATGGACGAGCCGGCAGGGCACCGAATCCAGCACCGTGCCCACGCGCCTCGCCATCATCGGCGGCGGCGGAGTCGGCATCGAGATGGCCACCCTCTGGCAGGGCCTCGGCTCCCAGGTCACCCTGCTCGCCCGGCGCCGCCTGATCCCCCGCCTGGAACGCTTCGCCGGCGAACTGGTCGCTGAGGGATTGAGAGAGTCGGGTGCGGATGTGCGGATCGGCGTGCAGGTGACCGCCCTGCGCCGCCCGGACCCGCAGGGGCCGGTCACCCTCACCCTCGACGACGGCGGCGAGCTGGAGGCCGACGAGGTCTTGTGCGCCACCGGCCGCACCCCCGCCACCGACGACATCGGCCTGGACACGGTCGGCCTCACCCCCGGCTCCTGGCTCGATGTGGACACCACCTGCCTGGTGCAGGGGGTCGACGGCGACTGGCTGTACGCCCTCGGCGACGTCAACCATCGTGCCTTGCTCACCCATCAGGGGAAATACCAAGCGCGGACCGCAGGCGACGCCATCGGCGCCCGCGCCGCCGGCCGCCCGCTCGACGACACGCCCTGGGGCGACCACGCCACAACCGCCGACCAGCACGCCGTACCCCAGGTCTTCTTCAGCGACCCCGAGGCGGCCGCGGTGGGCCTGAGCGCCGAGCAGGCGGAACGCTCCGGGTACCGCGTCAAGACCGTCGACCTTGACTTCAACGCTGCCCAGGGCGCCAATCTCTACGCCGACGGCTACCAGGGCCACGCCAGGCTGGTCGTCGACCTCGACCGGGAAGTCCTCCTCGGAGTGACCTTCGTCGGCCCCGGCGTCAGCGAGCTCCTGCACTCGGCAACCATTGCAGTCGCCGGCGAAATCCCGCTCAAACGGCTCAGGCACGCGATCGCCCCCTTCCCCACCAGCAGCGAGATCTGGCTCTTCCTCCTCGCCGCCTACCAGCACGATCAGGAGACGCCGTAGACCACCGCCACCTGACACCGAAAGGGGACGGCTCAGGCGCGCTGGCCCAGTCGTCGCAGGGCCCTGACCGTCCTGTCGCACCGGGCTGTGTTGCAGCAGCCGCCCGTACTCCGGTTCTGCCTTGAGGGTGACGATGCGTTCGTCCGGGTCGTCCGTGACGATCAGGAAGACCTTGCCCGCCACCTTGTATGCGTCCAGCTGCTCGGTGAACGGGCGCCTGCGGCTGACCCCGGGCAGCGCCAGTACCGTGTCGCGCGCTCCGTCCTGGAGCTTCTCGCCGCTGATGGGCAGGACGAAGGTCAGGCGCGGCGGCCGTAGGTGCGCGGATCCACGGGCTGCTCGGACTTGGGAAGCCCGCCGACCACGAGACGGTAGGAGTCGATCACGAGCTCCTTCACTAGCTTCTCGTCGATGGTGCCCCCGCCTTCAGCCGTGATCCAGTGCCTCTTGTTCATGTGATAGCCGGGGGTAATGTCTCCGTACTGCTCACGCAGGGCTGCGGCGTCGTCCGGATCAGCTTTCAGGATCACGACGGGGCGCCCCGGCATGTCGGTCATGAGCATGAAGACCTTGCCGCGCACCTTGTAGAGCGCCCAGTCGGGGCCGAAACGATGCTCCAGGTCGGTGCCGGGCAGTTCCACAGTGCAGTCGCGCGCGATCTTCTGCAGCTCTTGTCCGTCCAAGGTGATCAACTCCTCTATCGATCCGAGTGCCCTGACCGCCCGGCCAAGGCCCAAGGCGGCGTCTCCCGAATGGCCGCCACGAACGGTGGCGCCCGCACGCCGGCAACAGTGACGGAAGCCGACGGGGGTACAGAGACAGCTACGCGGGCGGCGCGACGCGGGCGGCCAAATCCGCGTACACCGACACGGCGGCAAATACTCGTATGGCATCCGAGCCGGTGACATCAGGTCCCCGCCACAGCGTGCCGACCTGCTGACGGATCGTAGGCCGGGGGCCGGTCGCGTCGCGGGTGCAGTCGAACCCGGCATCCCGCCGGAACCGGACCTGCCCGATGATCTACGCCATGGTCATCGGCCATCGACCGGCGCAAGTACCCGAACCGCCACGCACACCAGGCCCATGACCTGCCAGTCGGACTGTGGCCGTCACTCGCTACGGGCGTACGCGGATGACTGTCTTCCCGCGGCGTCGCGTGGTCGGGTTAAGGGCACCAACGGCATCATCCAAGCTCGCGACGTCACCGATGTTTGTCCGCAGCCGTCCGTCCCGCACCCGCTGCACGATCTCACCCAGTTCGGCACGGTCGACCTCGACAACGAAGTCCACCGCCAGGCCGTCAGCGGGTCGCGCCTCGACCGGGCCGACGATGGACACCAGCGTTCCTCCAGCCTTGACCAGGGCAGCGGACCGCTTCTGAACGTCGCCACCGATGACATCGAAGACCAGATCGACGCCGCCGACGTCTTTCAGCGCGTCATTCTCGAGGTCGACGAACTCATGCGCGCCGAAGTCGAGTGCCTTCTCACGGTCGGCGGCGCGTCCGGTGCCGATGACGTAAGCGCCGGCCTCACGTGCGAGCTGGGTCACCATCGTCCCGACTGCCCCGGCCGCGCCATGGGCGAGGACGGTCTGGCCAGACTGAAGGCGGCCGTGCTGGAACAGCCCCTGCCACGCGGTCAGACCTGAGATGGGCAGGGACGCGCCTACCGTGAAGTCGACGTCGCCGGGCAGCGGTGCGAGGTTGCGTGCTTCGATCGCCACGTACTCCGCCAGGGTGCCGTCACGGTGCCAGTCGGCGAGGCCGAACACCCGCTGCCCGACCGACAGCCCCGTCGTGCCGTAGCCGAGTGCGGTGACCACTCCGGCCAGCTCGTGGCCGGGGATCGACGGTGTCTTGTCACGGCCGGCGCGATCGGTCCAGGTCGATGGCCACTCCATCTCCGTCGGGACGAAGCCCGATGCATGAATCTGAACGATGACGTCATTGATCGATGCGGACGGCTCAGGCCGCTCCGTCAGCGTCATCCCGGCCGTTCCCGCGGCCGGGTCGGTTACCACAATGGCTTTCATTGAAATGCTTCTTCCTCGTATGTGTGGTGGGTTTTGGTTTCCGGGTGGGTGTTTAGATGAAGGTGAACAGCTGGTCCGTGTCGAAGCGCGAGATCGGGCTGGCGTTCGGCATGACGAGATCACCGTCGCGGGTGTGCAGCGCCATGAACTTCTCATAGACCTCAGAGCCCTGCATAACGAACCTTTCCTGGATGATCGTTAAAGAGATTGGTGGATCGAGCGGCTCGATGCACCGCCTCGGCAGGGGCGCCGACGCTTATCGCGTCGTACCGATCGGGGAGACGTCGGGGAAGTCCATGTCGGTCTGATTGACGTTGTTGATGAAGTTGGTCAGTAGGACCTGCACCGCCACGGTGACGATCGACAGGATCTGCTGGTCGGTGTATCCCGCACTTCGCACCTCCGCCAGGTCGGCGTCGCTGACCTGACCGCGGAAGTCCACTACCTGCTGAGCGAAACGCGCGACCGCGGCGCGCTTGGGGTCGGTCGACCTGCCGGCCCGGGCCAGGTCGATGTCCTCGCTCGACATGCCACCGAGTTCGGACGATACGTAGCTGTGCAACGCCAGACAGTAATCGCAACCGTTGGCTTCTGAGACGGCAAGCGCGATGGTGTGCCGCGTCTTCGCGTCCAGAACCCGGCTCAAGGTGCCCTGCAGTGTCATGACGACGTCGAGGACGGTGGGGTTCGACGCGAGAGTCGCGAACGTGTTCGGGACGAAGCCGAACTGCGCGCCGACGTTGTGGAGGATGCCCTTCGTCGCCTCGGGGGCGTCGTCGGGAGAGGGAGCGTTCAGTCGTGACATGGCGAATCAACCTCCGGTGAGTGGGCGTCGTCAGCCCGGGTTGCGCTTGGGACATTTTGGGCTTGTCGGCCCAGTTCTGAGTGAACACTGCTCGTGACTGGGCTGTCAAGCCCAATCGAGGTATCGTCTAAGCATGAAACCCACGACAGGAGCCCGGGACCCCCACAAGCTCACCGGCAAGGGACAGGCCACGCGGGCCCGCATCCTGGAGCACGCCGCGGAGCTCATCTACACCAACGGCGTCCACGCCACGAACAACGAGCAGCTCCGCCGCGCCGCCGGCGTCAGCGGATCGCAGCTCAACCACTACTTCTCGACCAAGGAGAGCCTCGTCCTGGCCGTGATCGCCTGGCAGGCCGAGCGCGTCCTCACGTTCCACCGCGGTGAGCGATTCGCCCGCTTCGACAACCTCGACGCATTGCGGGCGTGGGCGGATTTCTACGTCGGCTACGAGCGCGCCTACCAGGAAGGCTGCAGTCTCGGCTCCCTGGCGAGCGAGATCATCAAGACGGACCTTGACGTTCACGACGAGCTCGCGAGCGCGTTCGATCAGTGGAGGGACATCTTCCGCGATGGAATCGAGCGCATGCAGCAACTCGGCCGCATCAGCCCTGAGGCAGATCCTGCACGGCTGGCCACGCTGCTCCTTGCGGCCTTCCAGGGCGGCATGCTCCTCGCCCAGGTCGCGCGGGACATCGCTCCACTGAAAGATGCGCTGCAGACAGCCATCGACTATGTGCAGACCTTCGCGACGTCTCCCGACGCCGGAGAAGGTCTCGATCGTGAGGGCGTCGGCGGTGGGCATGGACAGCTCCTCTCGCGGTAGGACGGGCGGCAGCGCTGCAGGGTCGCGGTGCCGGCCAGGACTGGGCCCGCCCTGGTGGGACGAACGGCGTCGCCTCGTTACTCCTGCGGCTGCTTGTGGCGGCGGAGGCCGCCCCGGTCAGCGAGGGACGTCTCCTCGCCGCACCGGTAATTCGCCATACGGAGGCCATGCAGGTGGGAAACTTGGATCCCGTCGCACGAGCGTTGATGGCGCGGAGCGTGCCGGAGACGGGCTCCTTGTTCGGGCAAAACGCTCTAACCGCTCGTCCGCGGGCTGGCCGCTGTCGGCGTACACGTGAACGTGGCTCTGGCAAGATTTCCGTAGCCGGAGATCATTTCAGTGACACGCTCGGCCGGTCCGCATAGCGTCGGCGCAGGTGGGCGATCAGAACGACGCGGTGGCGGAGAAGTAAGACGCCAGCGCGTCCGGCCATGAGGCGTTTCTGCAGCTTGACGTCGGTGATACGGCCCTCGTTGACCCCGGAGTTGTAAGGGGTGGTGATCCCTTGGGTGACGGCATGTCGATCCTCGCGCAGGGCTCCGGCAAGGCCGGTCAGCGGAGCCAGCCCCGTGTTCGCGAGGTCGTCCAGCCACGCTGGGAGGGATGCCGCGTCATGGTTGTTGAGCATGGTGGCGAAGCGGCGGACCAGGTCGTGGGTGAGCTTGAGTTCAGGGCATTGATCGAGGAGCCGGGGCAGGCGCTCGTTGATGTGCGGATTGCGGCGGTGCGGGTGGGTGGTGATCCATCGGGCGGTTTCGCGAGGTGAGGGCGGCCGCTCGCGCGGCTCGTCCAGGGGCAGGCCCTGTCTGAGGGGTGCGACGGCCATCTTCACGCGCTGGTAGTGGCCGAGGTAGCCCTTGGCCTGCAGTTCTTCGTGCAGGATCTTCGCGCTGTGTTGTCCTTCGTCCCAGCGTTGCCGCAGGTGGTCGAGGTAAGGGTCCAGCGTGGAGGGTTTGCGGGGCGGCCGGCGCATCACTTCTTGCCAGGTGTGAGCTCGGGCGTACTTGCCGACGGTTCGGCGGTCCAGGCCGAGCTCGCGGGCCACGGAACTGTGGTTCCGGCCGGTGCGGATCAGGGCTTGGACAGCCTCGAACAGTCTCTGGGCATGTCGCCCGGCCCGAGTGTCCACCGCGGGGCCCCCGGCGGGCTCCTCGGGCGGAGCGGGATTGCTCGCACTGACCGTGGGCAGCGCTGCGGGCAGGCATCCGCGGTGGGCGGAGGCGATGTCCTGAACGCGGCGGGAGAGGCCCTGCCAGAGGTGAAAACGGTCGCTGACCTGCACAGCTTCGGGGGCGCCGATATTGATGCCCTGTCGGTAGGTGAGCGATCCGTCGCGGCAGGCGATCTCAACGCCGGGGTGTTGGCGAAGCCACCGGGCGAACTGCTCTGCGTCGCGTCCTTCCCAGAGTGTGAGCGGGAGTCGTGTGGTGGCGTCGACAAGCAGGGTGCCGTAGGTGCCGCCGTAGAGCGCGAAGTCGTCCACCCCCAGCACCCGGGGCGTGACCAGTGGCGGAAGCGGCACTCGCATCAGCTGGGACAGGACGGCAACCCGAGAGAGCCTGATGTTCAAGATCCGCAGCATCCGGGAGCCGCCCCGGCCAGCCAGCACCACGCCGACGTCCTCCACCAAGTGCTGCAACATTGGTGTCCGCCGCTGGTAGCGCTCGGTCAGCCCCGGCACCTGCTCAGCGAAGGTCACCTTCGGGCAAGCTGTGTTTTCGCAGTACAGACGGCGCACGGACAAGTCGATGCGCAGAGGCCTGCCTGCAACCGTGACGTCGGCGAGGCTCCGGACATAGCGACTGTGGCACCACTCGCTGAGTCGTCCGCATCCTGGCTTCGTTCATCTCCAGGAACAGCGATTGTCGACCGGTTCTGGAGTCAGTTGTCGATCAGCCGGTTCGCGAGTGTCGAGGAGAAATGACGGCACTGCCAAGTGAGTGCGGGAACGTGGGACGGCCAGCCGCCCGTCAGGGCGGCTGGCCGTCGAGGCATGTAGCGGTGGAAGCGATGCGGATGTAGCGGACGTGGTGCTATGAGACCAACAGAGCCAGCGCTTCCTTCGCGTTGTGCTCGGCGATTTCCTGCATCACCGTGCGGTGCGGGAAGTCGCCATCGAGCAGGCGAAGGGGGCCGGCCACCAGTGAGAGACGCATCGCGAGCATGTAGAGATCGAGCCGTGCTGGATCGAGTCCGGGGCGGGACAAGGCTGGGTACTGGTCACCGAAACGAAGCTGCAGGAACACGTGCTCCCACTCGACATCGAAGAACATCAGGCCCTCGATGTCGATGAGGACAGGGTGGCCGGAGGCATCGACTAGGACATGGTCGGGCCCGAGTTCACCGTGGATCAGTCCGTGCTGCGTGCGCGGAGCCACTCGTGTGGCCAGCTCCTGCAAGCGATCGTGCAAAGAAGCTGCGGCTGATCCGATGCTGGGGGCGCGTTCGGCAGCCTCAGCGAGATCCTCGATGGCACGTTCGAGCACCAGTTGCTCGCATGAATCGCCACTCGCTCTGTCGCCCCGTTCGAGCACGTCCACCCTGCCGTAGTGCTGACTGTGCTGCTGGTGCATCACGTCGAGCATTGAGGCCAGCTCACTCAAGGCGTGTGCCGCGCGTGCGGGATCCGTCTTCAGGAGCGTTTCCAGAGTGTCGCCGGCAACGTCCTCGACAACTGCCACGTCCGCCGGGTAGCGGCGTCGGCCGTCGTCAGCGAGAAGCACCCCTGGAACCCGGACTCCAAGGCCGTCCAGTCTCCGCTGGGCCGCTAGGAAGGGGACCAACCCGGAGGCGGGAGCAAACGGGTGGGCCGCGTCGATGGCTTCCGCAGCTGGCCAGAAGTTCTCGGCCTCGGCCCAGCTGTAGACGATCACACTCGCTGCACATGATCCCCTCGTATGAACCCGGTAGACCCCCTTCTTGCTCCCGCCGCGCAACCGGTCCACTCCGACAACGCGGGCCTCCGCCCCCAGTGCCTCATGCACGATCCCTGACAAGGCTTCACTATCCGTGAACTGGCGCATCCGACGACCCTATCCCCGGCCAGATGCACGGTCGGGCCGAGTCGGCTTCCAGTGAATCAGCCGGCCTTGGCAGGTTCTTCGGCTCGTGCTCGGGTGCTGGCGAGACGGTAGGAGTCGGTGCCGGTCTCGATGATTGTGCCGTTGGAGGTGAGGCGGTCGACGATGGCCGCGCAGAGGCGGGGATCGGTGAAGGTCTTGGTCCAGCCATCTGGGGCTGGCACTTGTTCCCTCACAAGGGTTGCCGCTGTCACCTGGCCGTATCCCGTGCATGCGGTCTTCGTTGGTTCTCGTGGTAGCAGCCTGGTTTTCAAGGTGCTGCCTTGACCGTTCAGGTTCGAGGAAGGTGTGCCGGTGGCCGAGGCGAGATTGCAGGTCATCACGGGAGGAGCCATCCCGCAGGAGCCGCTGACCACGGACCCGTGGCAGTTCCAGACCATGTGCGTGGACGCGTTCGTCGCCTCGTGGCGGGCCCGCGGGTTCAGCCCGGTGACCATCGACAACGACATCGGCCTGCTGGAGCGGACACTCACCGCACTGGGACGGCCTGCGTGGGAAGTCACGCCCGAGGACATCGACCGCGTGGTGGGTGACCTGGCCGTTCAGGGCCGCAAGACGTCGACCCGACGCGAGTATGTGCAGATCTTCAAGGGCTTCCACCGGTTCCTGCAGGCCCGCAAGGCGGCCGAGATCGAGACCGCATTCGGCGTCCGACTGGTCTGCCCGGTCGACGAGTTCAACGCCTCCCGTCATGTCGGGGACGACTCGCCGGCCCTGCTGCCGCCGCCGACACCGGAGCGGGTGAACGACTTCTTCTCCTTCATGAAGCAGAGGATCGCGACCGCGAGGAAGTACGGACCCGCGGCGAGGGACTATGCGATGTTCCGGACGCTGTATCACGCCGGGCTCCGCTCGGAGGAGGCATCGCTGTTGGAGAAGCCGGACCTGCACTTCACCCGCGGCCCGTTCGGCAAGCTCCACGTCCGCTTCGGCAAGGGAGCCCACACGTCCGGGCCGCGGCCTCGGTGGGTGCCCATGCTCGACGGCCTGGACCTGGTGCTGCGGTGGTTCCTGGAGGACGTGCGGCCCAAGTTCCCCGACTCGCCGGTGCTCTTCGCTGATGAGTCCGGCGGCAGCCTGCATCGCGGGACCATCCGCAACCGGCTCCGCTATCTGATGGAACTCGAAGGACGCCCGGCATCAGAGCGGTTCAGCCCGCATGCTCTGCGACGAGCTTGCGCGACGCACAACTACGAACGTGGCGTCGATCTCGTCGCGATCCAGCAGATGCTCGGTCACTGGACCGTCAGCTCGACCATGCGATATGTCCGGCCTTCCGCGACCTTCATCGAGGACGCCTATCAACGCGCGGTCGCCAGCACTCTGGCCGAGCTGACCGGAAAGGACACCACGGCATGAAGATCCAATGGCGGCTGCGGATGGCCGCCGCCCAGCGCGAGGTGTGGACCGGGACAGAACTGCGGCGGCTGCTGGCCGAGAAGGCCGGCCTGGAACTGTCATCGGCTTCGGTGTCCGCGCTGTTCACCAAGGAACCCTCGCAGGTGAAGATGACCACGCTGGCCGCGTTGTGCACCGCGCTGGAGTGCACTCCTAACGACCTGATCGAGGTCGACACCACCCCCGTCGAACGGCCCCTCGCACCTCCTCGTCCAGTCGCTGACCTGCCGCAGGCCGTCTCCGCAAGGGGCCGGTCGATGCCGCCTTTGTGACCGGCGGGCGGCGATGGGCAAGAAGCAACGGGACTGTGTCACCTGCGGTGCCGCCGTCGGATATCTCGACCGCCAGCACTGCTGCCGGTGCTGGCGCCGGCTGAACGAGCAGGCAGCCAGGGCGGTTTGCCCCGGTTGCGGGCGCGAACCGCGTCCTGCAGCAGGACACCGGCCGGTGCATCATCTGCTCACGCGTATGCGAGGAATGCGGCCACCCCGTCCGGTCGTCGCAGAACCGTCTGTGCCGAGACTGCCGGCGCAAGGCCGACCAGCGGGCAGCCCAGCAGACCTGTCCACGCTGCCACCGGCCCGGCTATCTGCGTGAGGCGACCGGCTGGTGCGGCCACTGTTCACGGCCCCGGCAGGAGAAGCAGCCTCCGAGGACCTGCCGGGAGTGCGGGCAGGTGCGGCGGCATGCGGGATTGGGGCTGTGCTCGGCCTGCTGGCAAAAGCACCCTGGCCGTCCCTTCATCCGTGGGGAACACCTCCGCGACCGGCTCGCCGACCCGCCTTCCTGGCTGGGGGACTTCGTCGCTCATGTCGCCGCCCGGCACTGCATCGCCAGAGCCTGCGGCTTCGTCACCGACCTCGGCCGACTCCTGGAAGACGGGCACTCCACCTCACCCCAGGCCCTGTTGGAAAGATCCCGCAGGCCCGGACGGTCGATGGGCTCTTTCGCCCGCACACTCGAGGATTTCTTCACCCTCCACCACCTGGCACTGCCCACCGACCAGGCCGAACGGCTGGCCGCCGACCGCCGGCAACGACGCATCCAGGCCGTCCCCGAACCGCTGCGGCAAGCCGTCGCCGCCTTCAACGCCTCCCGGATGCGGGCCCAGGACCGAGCCCGCCGAGCGGGCACCCGCCCTCGCAGCAATCACACCCTGGAGACCGCCCTGGCCACCCTGCGTGACCTCGCGCTCTTCCTGGTCGACGAACGGGACAAGAACGACTGGGCGCTCGTCGACGTGCACGACGTTGAAGCGTTCCTGTCCACCCTGCCCAAGGGACGCAAGCGGCGACTGACCGTGCTGCGGCAGTTCTTCTGCTTCGCGCGGTCCCAGAAGATGCTGCTGGTCGATCCCACCCGCGAGCTGGTCGCGAAGGGGACGAACGGCTTCCGCGGCCAGACCCTCGCCCTCGACCAGCAGCGCGAGCTGTTTAGGCGGTGGACAACCGACAAGCACGTGCACCCGCATGAAGCGGTGATGGGCATGCTCGCTCTGCTGCATGGCGCCTCCAGCTCCGAGATGCGGATGCTGAAGACCGACGACATCAACCAGCAGGCCCACACTGTCCGGCTCGGGAAGCGGCCGCATCCCGTCCCCCTGGACCCCGCCTCGTGGACGGTGGTGCAGCGGTGCCTGGCCCACCGCGGGGCATGGCGGACGGACAACCCGCACGTCATGGTCACCAAAGGAACCAAGGCCGGCCGGAGCCCGGCCTCAACTGCCTATCTTTCCCACGTCCTTGACGACTGCGGCTTCCCACCCCGTATGATCCGCAGCACCCGGCTCGTCGACCTGGTGAACACCATGGACCCCAAGCTCGTCGCCGCGGCCTTCGGCATGGACCCGCAAGCCACCCTGATCTATCTCGCCGACCACGTCGACCCCGGGCGCCTGCCCGATCGCTGAGCGTCGGCCAGTGTCAGAGAATCCGCTGGTCAGTACTCTCGCTGTCCCCCAGACTCGGATGTGTGCGAGGGGCCCTCCGTGATCAACGCAGGGAACTCGTGACTGGAGGAGGGGAACGAGGTGGCCCACCTGCGACTCGCCTGGGTCCTGTCCGGACATGGTTGGGCCGACTGCATCGTCAGTGACCACCGGGCAGAAGCCGAAGTCACGGCGTCCTATATCACCGCTGCCCCCGAAGATCTCTTGACGGCAGTAACACGTCTGACCGTCGGCGAGACAGAGTGCCGAGCACAGTTCGAGGCCGAGCCCACCGCCTTCCGATGGATCTTCTACCGCGAAGGCACCAACGTGTGGATCCGCCTACTGGAGCTGGCCCACGGCAGTGACCACGACAACACGGGGACCGAGATCTGGTCCACCCAGCAGAACATCGACGTCCTTGCCCGAGCAGTGATCCGTTGCTTCGACGAGGTCGTGAAGGAATATGGCGAGAGCGCATACCGCGGCAAGTGGGGTGAGCACTTCCCTCGCACCGAGCTCGAAGCACTCAGGACCGCGTGGCGCGAACATCGAGGCGACTGGGCAGTCTCTTCGACGGCATCGAACCCGTGAAGTTTCGGCAGCACCTGGCATGGGTTCGCCGGAACATGTGCGCTTTGCCGAAGGTCTTGTTCGAGGTCAGGATGACCGAGCCCTTTTCGTAGCGTTTCGAGATCAGCTGGAAGACGAGGTTGGCCTCGTCGCGGTCGAGCGGGAGGTAGCCGACCTCGTCGACCACGAGGACGTCGGGCCGCTGGTAGAGCCGCATCTTGGTGGGCAGGCGGCCGATGGAGTCGGCCTCTTTGAGCTGGCGGACCATGTCGTCGAGGCTGGTGAAGTAGACGGTGAAGCCGGCCCGGCAGGCCGCGACGGCCAGGCCGACGGCGATGTGGGTCTTGCCGACGCCAGGCGGTCCCAGCAGGGCAACGTTGGTCTTCGTCTCGACGAACGACAAGGTGGCCAGGTCTCGGATCTTGCGGGGGTCGAGGTCTGGCTGGAAAGAGAAGTCGTACTCGTCCAGGGTCTTGTGGTGCGGCAGACGGGAGAGCCGCAGTCCGGTGTGGAATCTGCGGTCGTCACGGATGGCGAGCTCTTCGGACAGCGCCAGGTCGAGAAAGTCGAGATAGCCCATCTTGCTGGCGTCTGCCCGTTGGATCAGATGCTCCAGGCTGGTGGCGGTGTGGGGCAGGCCGAGCTTGGTGGCGGTGGACCGCAGTCGGGCGGTGACCAGTTCACTCACGCGGTGTCCTTCGAGTCCGGGGTGATGTGGCGACGGGGCTTGGGACGGGTGCCGGCGATGTCGTCGTAGAACGACAACGGCCGTTTCCCAACCGGGACTTGGGCGGCGGCAGACCGGTTGAGCAGGTTCTGCAGGGGGCTGTCAGAGGGGGCGGCCTGCCGGGGCCGGACGGCAAAGTCGGGAACCTGGGTGGTGGTGCGACGGCCCGTGCCATCGGGCAGGCCGTCCCAGTGAGAGTCGTCCACGACCCAGGTCCCGCGGGCATGCGCCCGCGGGTGGACGGCCAGCAGCGTGGACCCGCTGAGGTCCGGCGCCAGCAGATGCAGGGAGACGGTGTCGCCGCCGGCCCTGACCTCGACCAGCTGCCTCGGGCGGACTCTTCGCGCCGGCACCGAATACAGGCTGGCCTCGAAGGCGACCAGGCAGTCCTTACCGACGTGCCGCAGGTGCCGGTCGGCGACGAGATAGGGCCGCTTCGGCAGGGCCCGCAATGCAGCGTGATCCCGCTCGGCCCGCAGGCCGATGACCTCCAGGTGCGTGCGGTGGACCCGCGCTCGCCGCAACGGCACCCAGTTCACAAAGGCCGCGTCGAGCTCGATGAGAGAGCCGAAGGACCGGCCGGCCAGCACGTGATCGCGGACGATGGTGACCTGCCGCTCGACCCGCCCTTTGCCCTGCGGCCGGTAGGCGGCCAGGACGTCGATGTCGAAGTTGTAGTGTCCGGCGAACGCGACCGCCTCCGGGTGCAGCGGGACCGCCTCGCCCGGCGCGACGTGGCGGCGCACGACGGTCTTGGTCCGGTCATAGACAATCGTCTTCGGGACCCCTCCGAAGTGCGCGAACGCCCGCCGATGGCAGTCCCAGAACGTCGCGAGATCGATCGACGTGGTGAAGCAGCAAAAGGGATCCCGCGAGTAGGACAGGACCATGTGGAAGGAGTAGACCTTCTTGATCCCCGCCGCGGAGAGGATGTCTCCCTCGTCTCCCCAGTCGACCTGGGCCTGAGCCCCGGGAATCACCTCGAACCGCCGGTGCAGGCCGGTGAGTTCGTCGGGACTGATCCCGAGCTCGTCCATCACCCGCGGCCGAGCCTGCTGCAAATAGAGCTTCACTCGCTGGTAGTTGCCGGTGAATCCGTACTGGTCGACGAGCCGTTCGTGGACCACCGTCCCCTTCAGCGTGATGTCGGCCCGCAACCAGGCATCGATCACCGGCTTGAACGGCTCGATCACCTGCCCGTGGCAGCCCTTGCGCGACGGACCTTTCGGAGGAACCACCGGCGGCGGAGCCTCAATGTACTTCTTCACGGTCCGCCAGTTCAGCCCGGTCTCCCGAGCGATGGCGGAGATACTCAGCCCTGCCTCATGCAGAGCGCGGAAACGGCGCAGATCCATCCAACGCTCCGAGTGCAGGATCATCGAGACGGGACACCCTTCGCCTCCTCTCACCTCGCGCGATGGCTGTCCCGCCCGCAGTCCCCGTACTCACAACTCGCGCACGACACGCCCAAGATCAACCCGATCGAGTGTGTATGTGAGTCCGTACCCGCCTATGTGCATGAGCTTGTACGCGGACAGCGGGCCACCGGCGCGACCGACATCTACGCCTTGGGCGTCCTGGCCTACGAGCTCTTGGAGGGCACCAGGCCCTTCATCGGACCGGCCGAGCACGACTACCAGGAGCAGCACCTGCACGGAACCCTGCCCCCGCTCACTGCCGCGCCCCCGCTCCTGGCCGCGCTGATCACGGAATGCCTCTACAAGGCGCCCCAGGCACGCCCCGCAGTCGGCAACGTGCTCGCCCGGCTGGGGCAGATCCCCGTCGCCGCACTCTCCGGCGGGCTGGCCGCGCTCGCGGAAGCCAACCAGGGCGCGGTCGCGCGCCAAGCCGAAGCTGACCGCCGGGCGTCGGCACACGCCACCGAGGCCGACCGCCGCAAGGCCCTGCTCGACGAGGTGTCGGCGGTAACCGCCGTCGACAATCCCTTCGTCCACCTCGACCTCGTGGCCGTCGCCGCCGCGGTGCCTCGTCAGGTGGTACCCGGCTTGTCGTGCCGGCGGCGGGCAATTTTGATCTGGTAGTAGAGGGCTGTGAGCATGTATTCAAGGGCGATCAGCAAGAGCATGCCGAGGGGCGCTGCGAGTAGTAGGAGCTTCCATCTCCAGTGGGCCTTCACGAGGTAGCGGACCAGCTCGGCAAGGCCCAGGGGGATAGCGATGACTGAGGCGAGGGCCAGGAAGGCCGTCCACACTGTGATCGCCATGGTGTGCTTCGGATTCTTCCTGACACGCCACCACCACAGCCACCGTGCTGGTGAGGAGACCAGCCTTGAGGGCCACAGCGGCAGCTGATTGAACCAGGCCCCCCACTGCCGCGGCGAGGTTCTGTGCGGTCTGAGCTTGATCCGGCGACCGAAGCTTCGCCAGAACACGGTCCTGCCTGCCCGGTCCCAGCCGTTGCGGATTTGGGATCCCTTGCCCGACAGTATGCTGAGTGCCCCTTCCACGATCCTGCTGAACGTGTTCCGACCGCTCTTGGTAGCCAGGTAACTTACGAACAGTTTGGAGTCGTCGGGTTCAGCCAATGCCTTGAGGTTGAGGCCCATCTGGTTCTTGCCGATCTCGGCGCTGAGGATTTCCTCGTGCAGCTTGGTTTCGAGGCGCTGCCGTTCCTGGTGGTCGGGGATGAACAGCCGTAGCAGGTGGTGGGCGGCGTCGAGCCGTCCCCAGGTGAAGTCGGAGGCGCGCCACTCGGGCTTGGCGAACGCGCCGAAGTGGTTGAGCCGGATGCCGTAGAGCTTTCGGTCGCCGAGGGGCGCGTATTCGTCTTGTGGGAAGAGGGGACTGTGGTCGTCGGGGCCGAGCCGGAGAAACTCGAACTGCGGGGTATGTGCGGCCAGTTCCTCTGGTGAGGCGCATGCCTGAGCGACCACCTCGACGGTGAGGCACACCTTCAGCGTCCTGACTGCCTGCTGGTCCGAGGCGGGGCGGCTGCCGTAGACCGCAGCGAGCGCCGTGTCGTACGCCTTAGAGATCATCTCAATTGGTGATGCCGGTAGTCTGGTGCTGTGTTGCTGACTGAGCGTCTGGTCCCAGATGGGCTGTGGGAGTTGTTCCAGCGGGTGGTGCCGGAGGCGCCGACTCGGCCGCAGGGTGGTGGCCGGCGCCGTCATGGGGACCGTGAGGTGTTGGCGGCGATTGTCTTCGTGGCCACGACCGGGTGCACGTGGTCGCAGGTCCCGCCCGTGTTCGGGCCATCGGGGGCCACGGCTCACCGCCGGTTCATGGAGTGGAGCCGACAACGGGTCTGGGCGAAACTGCATCGTCTGGTCCTGGATGAGCTGGGGGCTCGAGGCGAGCTGGACTGGTCACGATGCGCAATCGACTCGGTGAACATGCGGGCCCTGAAAAAGGGGACCTGACGGGTCCGAATCCTGTAGATCGGGGCAAGTACGGCTCGAAGATCCACTTGATCACCGAGCGGACCGGACTGCCGCTTTCCGTCGGCATCTCCGGCGCCAACCTTCATGACAGCCAGGCCCTCGAACCGCTCGTGCGCGGCATCCCACCGATCAGATCCCGGCGCGGTCCACGCCGTCGGCGCCCCGCCAAGCTTCACGCCGACAAAGCCTACGACAACCGTCACCTGCGGCAATGGCTCCGCCTACGCCACATAACACCGCGCATCGCCCGCAAGGGAGTTGAGACGTCACAGAAGCTGGGGCGCCACCGGTGGACCATCGAACGCACCATGGCCTGGCTCGCCGGCTGCCGACGTCTCCACCGTCGCTACGAGCGGCAGGCCATCCACTTCCTGGCCTTCACCAGCATCGCCTGCACCCTCATCTGCTACCGCAGACTCACCAATTGAGATGATCTCTTAGAGATCATCTCAATTGGTGATGCCGGTAGTCTGGTGCTGTGTTGCTGACTGAGCGTCTGGTCCCAGATGGGCTGTGGGAGTTGTTCCAGCGGGTGGTGCCGGAGGCGCCGACTCGGCCGCAGGGTGGTGGCCGGCGCCGTCATGGGGACCGTGAGGTGTTGGCGGCGATTGTCTTCGTGGCCACGACCGGGTGCACGTGGTCGCAGGTCCCGCCCGTGTTCGGGCCATCGGGGGCCACGGCTCACCGCCGGTTCATGGAGTGGAGCCGACAACGGGTCTGGGCGAAACTGCATCGTCTGGTCCTGGATGAGCTGGGGGCTCGAGGCGAGCTGGACTGGTCACGATGCGCAATCGACTCGGTGAACATGCGGGCCCTGAAAAAGGGGACCTGACGGGTCCGAATCCTGTAGATCGGGGCAAGTACGGCTCGAAGATCCACTTGATCACCGAGCGGACCGGACTGCCGCTTTCCGTCGGCATCTCCGGCGCCAACCTTCATGACAGCCAGGCCCTCGAACCGCTCGTGCGCGGCATCCCACCGATCAGATCCCGGCGCGGTCCACGCCGTCGGCGCCCCGCCAAGCTTCACGCCGACAAAGCCTACGACAACCGTCACCTGCGGCAATGGCTCCGCCTACGCCACATAACACCGCGCATCGCCCGCAAGGGAGTTGAGACGTCACAGAAGCTGGGGCGCCACCGGTGGACCATCGAACGCACCATGGCCTGGCTCGCCGGCTGCCGACGTCTCCACCGTCGCTACGAGCGGCAGGCCATCCACTTCCTGGCCTTCACCAGCATCGCCTGCACCCTCATCTGCTACCGCAGACTCACCAATTGAGATGATCTCTTAATGGCATCCTTTACCTGGTCGCCCAGGACCTTCCTCAGGCCGAGATCCTCGTAGACGGCGTTCAGCAAAGCAGTGGGCCCCTGTTCCGGGTCGAGGCGTCTGTCCGGGGCACCGCTGGCCTCGGCCACGTTGCGGATCAGGCTGAAGACGGCGTCTTGGACTGCTCGGACGGTCCGGACGCAGCAACTCAGCTTGTTCAGACCCTCGGTTAGGTCCTGCTGCTGCTTTCGGCGATGTTCGGCGTCCGCCTCGTTCTCCGCGCACGCAGGAGATTTTGCCCCGGTGGCACGGTCCCTGAGCCGTTGTTCGATGTCGCCAGCCAGGGTCCACATCAGGCGTTCGGCCACGCTCGCGCCCCACACCCACGGGTCGAAGCTTTGGGATTTCAGGGCCTCAGGGGACTCAGGTACCCAAAGGAGCGTGCCGAGGACCGAGTTGACGTCCTCGCGCCGGATACGGGCGAGGGACCGTACACCGCGTCCCTCCTCGCGCAACTGCCGCACCTTCCACAGCGCTCCTCTGACCCGGCTCTTGCGGTACTGAGGGAACAGTGATTCGGCCAGGGAGCCCAGCCCTGCGGGATCCAGATGCAGCTGTGCCCTGTGCTTGTCGTGATCTGCATCTGCGTGCTGGGCCTCGTCGGCGTCCTCCCCTTCCCTCTCTTCGTTGTCGATCTGGTGGCGGAAGAGTTCCAGGTGGCGGTCGAAAGACTCATGGTTCATCCGCTCCTGGAGCTCAGCGGTGCCGGTGCGGAAGTCGGCTTCGCGTGGATAGCTGATGGCCGTGCCGAGTACCGACGGCCATTCGGTCGTCTTGCCTGGCGGTCTGTCCCGCACGTGCGGGTCGGTGACTCCGTTGGAGGGCACGACGTAGATCACGACTCGCCTGACGGGGCCGTCCATGCGCCGGTCGCCGATAGCCTCCAGGACGGGTCCGAAGGGGGCGTTGTTGAGTACCCCACCGTCGATGATCCAGCTGGCCCGGTCCCTGCCTCTGCTGGGGATCTCCGGGGCGGGCTGTACGCGCTGCTGCAGCAGGGGCGACTCGTCCACAGGTGCGAAGGCGACGGGGAAACCGGCCGAGGCGCGGGCGGCTAGCCGCAGCCGCTTGAGGATGGTGTCGTCGAGGAAGTCTCTGTGGACGTCGACCTGCGGTTTCCACTCATCGCAGTCGGAGCCTGCCTTGCGGAAGATGACGGCTTTCGGGTCATGCTGGAACTTGTAGATGCGGCGATGGTCGGCGACCTGGAACCGGCCGCCGAAACTGTCCTGGAGATATTCTGGCAGGCCGTCGAGTGCGGTCGCGGTGACGAAGAGGGTCACCGGCTCGGCCTCGAGATCACTGCCGCACATCCCGCCCAGGATCCTGCCGACCTCGTCCTCGAAATACCCTCCGTCCAGGAGACTGTTGTAGGGAGGCTCCTTCAACAGCCGGTCGTCGGTGAGCGCGGCTGCGGTCTGCCAGGTCTCCCGCAGATTGGGCAATGCGGTACCCCGGCCGATGGCGGCGGCGAGCAGCGAGCCGTTCAGCCCACCCGCGGAGGTGCCCGCGATGACGTCCACGACCAGACGGGTGTGCGCCCGGCGCAGCACGTCCGTCCATAGTTCGAAGCACCTTTGGTCCCCGGACGCGACGGATTCCGGCCGTCCGGAGTCCAGGCTGCGGGATGCCCGGCGCAAGAGGTCCAGCTCGTGCGTCACACCGCCCATCCAGACGGCGAGGCTGACGCCGCCGTTGAGGACCAGGGCAAGACGGGTCTGCTCGACAACGACCATATACGCACAGTAATCACGTCTGGACGTCCGCCCCCTGCACGCTGCGCGCCCATGGCTGCTGATCACTCGACCGGAGGCACAACAGCCCTTCACGGCTCGTTGCGGCATGCCTGTCCTCGGAGACCAGTCGCACCTGACCGGCCGACAACCCAGCCACCGTCAATGTCCGCCCCTTGAGCCGCACCCCGCACCCCAGATCGCCGCCGCCGGCATCGAGGTCATCCAGCCGAACGGTGACGCGGCCCTCAGTGGGACCACCCCGCGGGTGCGGGGAGCACAGGATCTGCACGGCGCGGCGCTGCCACTGCTCGGGACCATCCCCGCGGGTGCGGGGAGCACCCAACGGGCGCCAGCTGCGCGTGCGAGACGTTGGGACCATCCCCGCGGGTGCGGGGAGCACCAGCCGGGGGCCGGGGTCGTGTCGTGCTGGTCGGGACCATCCCCGCGGGTGCGGGGAGCACCCGCATGCACACGCTGCTCGGCCTGCTCGAACTGGACCATCCCCGCGGGTGCGGGGAGCACACCGACCTCCCCAAGCCTTGATCGCATATGCCGGGACCATCCCCGCGGGTGCGGGGAGCACCGCATGACGTCCGCCCGGTCGAGGAAACTGCCGGGACCATCCCCGCGGGTGCGGGGAGCACGCCGTCGGCGTCGGCGAGCATCCGCATAGCGCGGGACCATCCCCGCGGGTGCGGGGAGCACGAACTCAAGGGCTCCTCAGGCGGCCTGGGCGAGGGACCATCCCCGCGGGTGCGGGGAGCACCCGACGAGCCCGAAGCCGACGCCGAAGCCGACGGGACCATCCCCGCGGGTGCGGGGAGCACACGGCCGGAGTCGGGTCCGCGGTGACGAGCGGGGGACCATCCCCGCGGGTGCGGGGAGCACCCGAACCTGGCCAAGGTCCGCGGGCGCTTCAACGGGACCATCCCCGCGGGTGCGGGGAGCACAAGGAAGTCCAGCCCGGCAAGGTCGACCCGTCGGGACCATCCCCGCCGGTGCGGGGAGCACAGACGGGTCGGCTCACAGAGATCACCGACCTCGGGACCATCCCCGCGGGTGCGGGGAGCACGGCTGCCCGTAGAACGCGCGCCGGTAGGCGTCGGGACCATCCCCGCGGGTGCGGGGAGCACAAGGAGTACAAGTCCGCGCTATCCGACGCCAAGGGACCATCCCCGCGGGTGCGGGGAGCACTATCCCGACCTGATCGCCCCAACCCGGGCCGCGGGACCATCCCCGCGGGTGCGGGGAGCACGCCGTGCAGCAGTAGTGCTGCGTGGCATTCGAGGGACCATCCCCGCGGGTGCGGGGAGCACCCCATCGACCCGGTGACCAAGGAGCCGTACCCGGGACCATCCCCGCGGGTGCGGGGAGCACGCGAGCGCGCGGGGCCGGGTCTGGGCGAGGTGGGGACCATCCCCGCGGGTGCGGGGAGCACGTCTTCCTGTTCTCGGTGCCAGGCTTCCCGCTGGGACCATCCCCGCGGGTGCGGGGAGCACGTCGTGATCCTCGTGGAGGCGGGCAGCGTCTGGGGACCATCCCCGCGGGTGCGGGGAGCACTTCTCTTGCGCCAGACACCATGCGCACACCGGGGGACCATCCCCGCGGGTGCGGGGAGCACATCCGCTCGGCGGCGGACATCGGCTCGCGGCCGGGACCATCCCCGCGGGTGCGGGGAGCACAGCCGATAACGGGTCCGGATCACGTCAATCCGGGGACCATCCCCGCGGGTGCGGGGAGCACGAGAGAGGCCCGGGGATGGGCGCCGATGTGGAGGGACCATCCCCGCGGGTGCGGGGAGCACTCGCTGCTGAGGCGGATGTCCTGCCTGATGGTGGGACCATCCCCGCGGGTGCGGGGAGCACCAGGGCCTCGGTGACAGCGCAGGCTTCAAGCGGGGACCATCCCCGCGGGTGCGGGGAGCACTCTTTCTGACCTGCGTTATTGAGCGTGGGTGGGCTTGTTTTCGGCAACTTTTGATGACCTTGACATTCAGGACATTGCCCCCATTCCTTCGTCTGGCTGTTTGTGGGTGGGGGAGTGACTTTACGTGTTGCCTGTTGTGAGTGAGGCGGGTTCGGTGCGGGGGACGTTTCCGGCTTATTTTTGTGAATCTGCCTACATCGTGGGGCTGTTGGGGATATTCATCTGGCATGACTGGTGTGGGGGTTCGTGCCGGGTTACGGGCGAGACTGGGTGGCCCGGTGCTCAGTGTGTGGGCGAAGCACGACCGGGATGCAGAGGGGTGGCTCCCGTTGTGGCGGCACATGGAGGACAGTGCCGCTGTGGCGGGGCGGTTGTGGGATGAGTGGCTGCCGTCTTCCGTGCGGCGGTTGATCGCGGGTGTCCTGCCCGGGGGAGAGGCGGATGCCCGACGGCTTGCTGTGTGGCTGGCAGGGATTCACGACATCGGGAAGGCGACGCCGGCTTTCGCCTGCCAGGTCGATTCGCTGGCCGACGTCATGCGGGGCCATGGCCTGCAGATGTGGTCAGGGCCGGCCATGGGCGCGGACCGGAAGCTGGCCCCGCACGGGTTGGCCGGGCAGGTGCTGCTGGGGGAGTGGCTCGAGGAGCGCCACGGCTGGACCCGCAGACAGTCGGGGCAGTTCACGGTGGTGGTGGGGGGCCATCACGGGGTGCCGCCGGAGCACGGCCAGATCACTGCACTGGATGCCCGGCCCGAGTTGCTGCGAAGCCCGGGCGCGAGTTCTGCGCTGTGGCGGCGGGTGCAGGAGGAGCTGCTCGAGGCGTGCGCGGACGAGTTCGGTGCAGGTGAACGCCTGGGCGCGTGGCGGTCGGTGAAGCTTCCACAGCCGGCGCAGGTTCTGCTCACGGCGTTGGTGATCGTGAGCGATTGGATAGCGAGCAATCCTGACCTGTTCCCGTATTTTCCCGAGGATGTTCCTCGCTCCGGTGCGGAACGCATCGCCGCGGCCTGGAGAGGGTTGGACCTGCCCGGCGGCTGGCAAGCCCAGATGCCCACCGGGGACGTTCAGGAGCTGTTCGGATCCCGCTTCGCCCTGCCGCCTGGTGCCGGGGTCCGACCGGTTCAGGAGAGGGCTGTCGAGCTCGCGCGGACGATGAGCGAGCCGGGCCTGTTGGTGATTGAGGCGCCGATGGGGGAGGGCAAGACAGAGGCCGCGCTCGCGGCCGCGGAGGTATTCGCTGCGCGGTCCGGTGCGGGCGGCGTGTTCTTCGCGCTGCCGACCATGGCCACCGGAAACGCAATGTTTCCCCGGCTGTTGGACTGGCTGGAGCGTCTGCCCGCGCCTGAAGGCGTGCGCTACTCGGTGCTTCTGGCCCACTCCAAGGCGGCTTTGAACGAGGACTTCGCCCAATTGATGCGGCATAGCCCCAGAGTTGAGGCTATCGACGTGGACGAGATGGCCGAAGCGGATCTGTGGAGGCCCTCCCACTCCACACGTTCCGCGGGTCCGGAGCTGGTGGCGCATGCCTGGCTGCGGGGCCGGAAGAAGGCCATGTTGTCCTCTTTCGTTGCGGGAACGGTCGATCAGCTGCTGTTTGCGGGACTAAAGAGCCGTCACTTGGCGCTGCGTCATCTCGCGCTGGCGGGCAAGGTCGTTGTGATCGACGAGGCGCACGCCTACGACACGTACATGAGCGTCTACCTGGACCGGGTGCTGTCCTGGCTGGGCGCTTATCGGGTGCCGGTGGTGGTGCTGTCGGCGACCTTGCCGGCCGGTCGGCGCCGCGAGCTGGCCGCGGCGTATGCGGGCACGGCCGCAGCGCAGCAGGCTGCCGATTTTGGCGCCGTTGCCGAGGCCGGTGAGTATCCGCTGGTGACGGCGGTCGCGCCGGGCGGGTTGCCGGTGTTGTGTCGTCCTGCCGCGTCGGGCCGCGGTACGGCTGTGCAGGTGGAGCCGATCGATGATGATCTGGATGTTCTTGCCGGCCGGTTGCAGAGTGGACTCGCGCATGGCGGCTGTGCTCTCGTCGTGCGCAACACCGTGCGCCGTGTCCTGGACACGGCAGCGGCACTACGTGAGCGGTTCGGGGATGCGCAGGTGAGCGTGGCGCACTCCTGTTTCATCGACGTCGACCGGGCTGCCAAGGACGCCGACCTGCTGCGCCGCTTCGGGCCGCCGGCCAAGGCGATGCGGCGGCCGGACCGGCACATCGTGGTCGCCAGCCAGGTGGCCGAACAGTCTCTGGACGTCGACTTCGATCTGCTGGTCAGCGATCTATGCCCGGTCGACTTGCTGCTGCAGCGCATGGGCCGCCTCCACCGCCACCTGCGCTCCGACAGGGCACAGGCCGACCGCCCCGAGCGGTTGCGCATACCCCGCTGCCTGGTTACCGGCGTCGACTGGGCCCAGGTGGTGCCCAAGCCGGTGCGCGGGTCTGTCGCCGTGTACGGGGCTTATGCCCTGCTGCGCTCAGCGGCCGCGCTGCTGCCCCACCTGGACGACAAAGACGCACGCCCAGTGCGGCTGCCGGCCGACATCAGCCGACTGGTGCAGCACGCCTATGCCGAGCAGGCCGACGTCCCGAGTGAGTGGGTGCAGGACGTTGAGGCCGCCCGGCTGCAGCATCTGGAGCACCGCGCCGGTCAGGCTGAGCGTGCCGCGGTCTTCCGTCTCGATGCAGCGGCCCGCCCCGGCCGGCCGCTGTTCGGCTGGGTAGCCGCCGGGGTCGGTGACGCTGATGACACCCGCCAGGGTCGGGCACAGGTGCGCGACAGCCGCGAGAGCCTGGAAGTCATCGTCGTGCAACGCCGCTCCGACAACACCCTGACCACAGTGCCCTGGCTCGCTGCAGACCGTGACGGCCGCACACTCGCAGGACTCGAACTGCCCACCGACCAGGTGCCGACCCCCGCGGCTGCCCGCGCGGCCGCATCCTGCGGACTGCGGCTGCCGATGCAGTTCAGCAACTCCGAGACGATGGACCGGGCGATCAGTGAACTGGAGGAACTCTACGTTCCTGCTTGGCAGATGAAGGACAGTCACTGGCTCGCGGGCCAACTGATCCTCGCACTCGACGAGGACTGTCAGACCCGCCTGGCAGGCTTCGCTCTCCGCTACAGCACAAGCGATGGTCTCGAGGTGACCCGTGCCTGAACCCCATCCCGGCCCTGGCAGCAGTGGCTTGTCGTTCGACCTCACTACGAGGCCGTGGATCCCTGTCCTGGACCGTGACGGCATGCAGCGGGAGGTGTCGCTGCGGGAGGTGTTCGAGCAGGCGGGCCGGCTGCGAAGGATCGTCGGTGACCTGCCAACCCAGGAGTTCGCTCTGCTGCGCCTGCTGTTGGCGGTGGCCCATGACGCGCTGGAGGGGCCGGGCGACATCGACGACTGGTCCGATCTGTGGGGCGATGAGCAGTGCTTCACGCCGGTGGGCCCGTATCTGGATACCCATGCCGTCCGGTTCGATCTGCTGGATACGGTGAGGCCGTTTTTCCAGACCGCCAGCCTGCGGACGGCGAAGGACGAGGTGTTCTCCCTGAATCGGATCGTGGCCGACGTCCCCAACGGGGAGCCGTTCTTCTCGGCCCGGATGCCCGGCGTGGAGCGGCTCACGTTCGCTGAGGCCGCCCGTTGGACCGTTCATGCTCATGCGTTTGATACCTCCGGTATCAAGACCGGGGCTGTGGGTGACGGGCGAGCCAGGAGCGGAAAGGTCTATCCGCTGGGGGTCGGCTGGGCCGGCAATCTCGGCGGCGTATTCGTCGAGGGCCGCACCCTGCGCGAGACGCTGCTGCTGAATCTCGTGGCCGCCGACACCGCTAACTTTGAGATCGATGCTGACGATGCGCCGGCCTGGCGGCGCGAGCCGTGCGGCCCGGGCGGCGTTGACCGTGCGCCCACCGGGGTCCGTGATCTGTACACCTGGCAGAGCCGTCGTCTGCGGCTGCACTTCGACGAGCACGGGGTTACTGGGGTCGTCCTCGGCTACGGCGACCCCCTCCACGCGCGTAACCGGCAGCACCGTGAACCCATGACTGCCTGGCGGCGCAGCACCATCCAGGAGAAGAAGCTCGGTGAGAGCCCGGTCTACCTGCCGCGCGAGCACGATCCCGAGCGTGCCGCCTGGCGGGGGATCGCTTCCCTGGTCGCTACGGAGCCGGCCCGCGGTCAGGGCGGTGAAGCTGCGGCCTTCTTGCGGCCGGCGGTGTTGGAGTGGGTGGCCCGGCTGGTCACCGAAGGAGAGCTTGAGCGCGGGTTCCTCGTTCGCGCCCGGGTCGTCGCTGCGCAGTACGGTACCCAGCAGTCCGTGATTGACGAGATCGTCGACGACCACGTCGCCATGGCCGTCGTCCTCTTGCACGATCAGGACCGCCGTTACGCCGAGCAGGCCATCGCCGCCGTCGGTGACGCTGACCGTGCGGTGAACGCCCTCGGTGATCTGGCCACGAACTTGGCCCGCGCCGCCGGTCTGGATGGCGAAGGACCGCGCGCCATCGCACGCGAGCACGCCTACGCCGCTTTCGAGAGCCCCAATCGGCACTGGCTCCATCACCTCGCGCAGGCCGACGACCCCCACGAGCAGCGGCTGGTGTGGCAGCAGCAGGTGTACGAGATCGCCGTCCGGCTGGGGAAGAGGCTCATGGACCCAGCCGGGGAGGCCGCCTGGCAGGGCAGGATCATCGAGCTGATAAGGGGCACCGAGTGGCTTAACTCGGCCCTTGCCGACCGATGGTTCCGCAGCGCACTGACCAAAGCCCTCGGCCAGTCCCAGCCGTCCGGCGCCACATCCGACGCGGGCCCGGCGCCCGCACCCGACACTGCGAAGGCACCCGCATGACCACGACCCCCGGGCCCGTTCGTCCACGCAATCAGGTCACCGACCTCGCCGCACAGCACCTGACCCGCCTGCAACGCGGCTACCTTGCCGACCGGTCCCGCGAAGTGGCTGACCTTGCCCGGCTGCGCCGTGGCGCCGGCCGCGAGGTCGGGCAGCTGCCCGACCTGTGGGGCCTCATCGACACCGCCCCCCTGCATCAGCCCCCGGCAGGAACCCGGCCCTTGACCGAGGGCGAACTCGTGCGTGCCGAAGACGCCTTGCATGCCGCCCTCACTCTGTGGGCCCTGCACCAGCAGTCCCGTCCGACCGGTATGCACCAGGCCGACCGGCCGGACAACGGCCGCGGGCTCGGAGCCGCCGTGCGCCGCATGATGACCTTGGGCGAGATCGACGAACCCCTGCGTAAACGGCTTGTCCGCGCCGGGACCGCGCCCGACCTGACCGCCCTTGCCCAGCGCCTGCGCGACATCGTCCTCCTGCTGCGCCGTGACGGCATCGCTCTCGACTACGCCTTGCTCGCCGGACAGCTCTACACCTGGCAACACCCGGGCGGGCCCGACCTCGTGCGCCGCGAATGGGGCCGCTCCTTCCACACCCGCCCCGACCGGCCTATCCCCGGCGGCACCGCGCCGAGCGCCGGCGACGACACCCGCACCCCGGACACCGAATAGGACTCCTCGTGAACCGCATCTTCCTCGACGTCCACGCCCTGCAGACCGTCCCGCCCAGCAACCTCAACCGCGACGACACCGGCGCACCCAAGAGCGCGGTATACGGGGGCGTTCCCCGCGCACGCGTCTCCAGCCAGGCATGGAAGCGCGCCACCCGCACCTACTTCCGCGACGAGCACCTCCTGGACCCCGGCGAACTCGGGGTGCGCACCAAGAAGATCGTGGAAGCCGTCGCTGAACGGATCAGGGCCCTGGACCCCTCCCTGGAGGCCGAGAGCGCCCTGCGCATTGCGGACGAGACGATGAAGGCAACCGGCCTCAAGACCGAGACCCCCAAGCGCAAGGCCGCCGCCGCGAAGGACGGCGAGCCCGAGCCGGCACCCGAGGCGAAATACCTCGTCTTCCTCAGCGCCCGTCAGCTCGACGGTCTCGCCCGCCTTGCCCTGGACGGCGCTGCCGACATCACCGGCTTCCTCAAGGAGAAGAAGAACAAGGACCGCGCCAAGGAGATCGCCGATACTCACCACTCGGTCGACATCTCCTTGTTCGGCCGCATGGTTGCCGACGCCGCCGACCTCGGCGTCGATGCCGCAGTCCAGGTCGCCCACGCCCTCAGCGTGCACCGCGTTGAGGCCGAATCCGACTACTACACCGCCGTCGATGACACCAACACCGACGCCGAGACCGGCGCTGGAATGATCGGCACCGTCGACTTCAACTCCGCCACCCTCTACCGCTACGCCGCCCTCTCCGTCCACCAGCTCGCCGCCAACCTCGGCCACGGCCTGCGCGAAGAAGAACACCCCACCACCCTGGTGCGCCGGGCCGTCGAAGCCTTTGTCCACGGCTTCATCGCCTCCCTGCCCACCGGGAAGATCAACACCTTCGGTCACCACACCCTGCCCGACGCCGTGATCGTCACTCTGCGCACCACCCGCCCCGTCAGCTTCGTCGCCGCATTCGAAGAGCCCGTCCGCGGCGACCTGGGCGGCCACGTCCGCGAGGCCTGCGACCGCCTCGCGCAGTACATCCCCGACCTCGAACGCGCCTACGGCAACGCCGACTCCACCCATACCTGGGTCCTGCGCGTCGGCCCGAACACCACCGAACTCTCCGGCATCGGCACCGAAACACCCAGCCTCAGCGCACTCCTGACCGCGGTGGGCCAGACCGTCACCGACCGCCTGGAGAAGCCCGCATGAGCGTGCTCACCCTCCGCCTCGCAGGCCCCCTGCAGTCCTGGGGGGCCTCCGCCCGCTTCACCCGGCGCACCACCGAATCCGCCCCCACCAAAAGCGGCATCATCGGCATGCTCGCCGCAGCCGCCGGCATCGAACGCGGCGACGACGCCCGGCTGCAGCCCCTGGCAGCCCTCAGATTCGGCGTCCGCATCGACCAACCCGGCACCCGCACACGCGACTTCCACACCGCCAACCACGCCGTCAGCGGCAAATCCATGCCCCTGTCCGAACGCTTTTACCTCGCCGACGCCGTCTTCGTCGCCGCCCTCGAAGGCAACGACACCACCCTCCTCGCCACCCTCCACGCCGCACTGCGCAACCCCGTCTACGCACCCTTCCTCGGCCGCCGCTCCTGCCCACCCGCCCAACCCGTCGACCTCAACCTCCACACGGACACCACCCTCGAGGACGCCCTGCGCACCGAGCCCTGGCAAGCCTCCGGCTGGTACCGCAGGCAGCACCGCGACCAGAGCGGCATCGAACTGACCGTGCTGCGCGAGGCACACAGCAACGAAACCGACACCGACACCCTGCGCGACCAGCCCCTCAGCTTCGCCGCCGCCCACCGCCGCCACGCCCTGCGCACCGTCGTCACCGACCGCGTGCACCTCACCATCGCCACCGGACGCCAACTGCCCGCGCACGACCCGTTCGACGGCCTCGAGGAAGAGAGCGCCTGATGTTCCTCACCCGCTTCCGCGTGAACACCGCACGCCCCGGAGCCCGCCGGCTCCTGTCCTCACCGCAGGTGATGCACGCCGCCGTCATGTCGTCCTTCCCCACCCTGCTGCCCAGCACCCCCCAGCGCGGCGGCCCACGCGTCCTGTGGCGCCTGGACCACACCCAACACGCCGAGGTCATGCTCTACCTCGTCAGCCCCGACCGGCCGGACCTGACCCACCTCGTCGAACAGGCCGGCTGGCCCGCCGCCGCCGAACCCGCTGCCCCCGGATGGGAGAGCCGCCCTTACGTCCCCTTCCTCGACCGCCTCACAGTCGGCGGTCAGTGGGCGTTCCGCCTCACGGCCAACCCCGTCCACCACATCCGCCGCAAGGACGACGAGCCGACCAAACGCACCGCCCACCTCACCCCCGTGCACCAAATGGGCTGGCTCCTCAAACGCCAGGAACCCTGCGGCTTCCGCATCCTGCAAAAGCCCGACGACCGGCGTCTTCTGCCGCACGGCACCACTCACACCCAACAACCGCACCACGGTGACCGCTACGAACTCACCGTCCACGACAAGCGCAACCTCGCCTTCGACAAGACCCGAGCCACCGCACCCGCCGGCCGTAAACCGCCCGTCAGCCTCGTCACCGTCACCTTCGACGGCCGCCTCGAGGTCACCGACCCCGACCTCCTGCGCCGCACCCTCACCCAAGGACTCGGCAAAGCAAAGGCCTACGGCTGCGGCCTGCTCACCCTCGCACCCCTGCCCCGACAGGCGACACCATGACCACCGTCTCCCGCCGCACCGCCCTCACCCCGCGCCAACTCACGCGCACCGGCGAGCGACTGTCCTTCGTCTACCTCGAACGCTGCACCGTCCACCGCGACGCCAACGCCATCACCGCCCAAGACGCAGACGGCACCACCCACATCCCCTCGGCCACCATCAGCACCCTGCTTCTTGGTCCCGGCACCCGCATCACCCACCAGGCGATGAGCGTCCTTGGAGAAACAGGCGCCGCCGTCTGCTGGGTGGGTGAACACGGCGTGCGCTACTACGCCTCCGGCCGCGCCCTGACCCGCTCATCCGCCCTCGCCGAAGCACAAGCCACGCAATGGGCCAACACACGCAGCCGACTCGCCGTCGCCCGCGCCATGTACCGCCTGCGCTTCCCCGACGAGGACCCCTCCGACCTCACCCGCAAAGAACTCCTCGGCCACGAAGGACGCCGCCTCAAAGACTGCTACCGCACCCAGTCAGCACGCACCGGCATCCCCTGGCACGGCCGCCGCTACACCCCAGGTGACTTCACCAGCGGCGACCCCGTCAACCAGGCCATCACCGCCGCAGCCCAATGCATGTACGGCATCGCCCATGCCGTCGTCACGTCCCTCGGGTGCAGCCCCGCACTCGGCTTCGTACACTCCGGCCACGAACTGTCCTTCGTCCTCGACATCGCCGACCTCTACAAGACCGAGATCGGCATCCCCGTCGCCTTCGACACCGCAGCCGAGGACGAAGAGGACGTCGGCCCCCGCACGCGTCGCGCACTGCGTGATCGACTCAACGAAACCGCCCTGCTCGACCGCTGCGTCAACGACATCAAGCGCCTTCTCATCCCTCACGCGCCTCAAACATCCCCCACCAGCGACACCACGGACGTCGTCACGCTACAAACCGACCACGACCGCGTAGTTGCGGCAGGCCGCAACTACGGCGGAACCGACGAATTCCCTGACGGGGTGGAGACGGTCTGGTGACTGTCATCGTTCTCACCAACTGTCCGGCCGGACTACGCGGCTTTCTCACCCGCTGGCTCCTCGAGATCTCTGCCGGCGTCTTCATCGGCAACCCCTCCGCCAGAATCCGCGACCTGCTGTGGGACGAGGTACAGCAATACGCAGATCAAGGCCGTGGCCTCCTCGCCCACACAACCAACAACGAGCAAGGCTTCACCTTCCGCACCCATGACCATGCCTGGCAACTGGTCGACCACGAAGGCCTGAGCCTGATCCGCCGCCCGAGCCAGAACGGTACTTCGAGCACACCAGCGCTGAAGAAGGGCTGGAGCAACGCGTCCAAACGACGCCGCTTCGGCAAGGGATAGCCAGCCAGATAGGGCCTTTGCGTGCTATGTCGGACTCGCTGAAACTATCTCAGAACAGCCTGCCGCCAAAGCAAAGCCGCAGGTCGCGAAGAGTGCTCCCCGCACCCGCGGGGATGGTCCCGAGGCGAGCACCTCCGACTCGTTCGCCCGCCCGTGCTCCCCGCACCCGCGGGGATGGTCCCCTCCTGATCAGGCTGCGGCGTAGTCATGGCTCGTGCTCCCCGCACCCGCGGGGATGGTCCCACGCCGTGAGAGAGGTCTCTTTCAATGTCCCCGTGCTCCCCGCACCCGCGGGGATGGTCCCGTGGCGGGCTTGTCTGGGCCGTTGCTGGCGGTGTGCTCCCCGCACCCGCGGGGATGGTCCCCGGGACAGCGCCACAGGCAAGACCTTCGGTCCGTGCTCCCCGCACCCGCGGGGATGGTCCTCAGGGCCGCGGACATCACCGGAACCCGATTCAGTGCTCCCCGCACCCGCGGGGATGGTCCCTTCACGGTGTTCGGCTCCGCGCTCGTGCTCGGGTGCTCCCCGCACCCGCGGGGATGGTCCTCCAGGCCGCGCACAGCACCAGCGGCGGGGCGAGTGCTCCCCGCACCCGCGGGGATGGTCCCGGGTACCGGATCACGTCAATCCGGTTGCGGAGGTGCTCCCCGCACCCGCGGGGATGGTCCATACGGCACCGGGCCCGACGTTGTACTGGGCCCGTGCTCCCCGCACCCCGCGGGGATGGTCCCGAACCGTCCTTATTCAGGCTCGGCTGTCCGTCGTGCTCCCCGCACCCGCGGGGATGGTCCCCCAGGCGGGGCCTTGTCCGCCTCCAGGAGTTCGTGCTCCCCGCACCCGCGGGGATGGTCCCGGGTCGCCGATAAGCGCACGGGCCCGCCTGCTGTGCTCCCCGCACCCGCGGGGATGGTCCCGCTGCTGAGGGCGACGATGACGAACTCCCAGGGTGCTCCCCGCACCCGCGGGGATGGTCCCGAGCAGTGGCAGCGCCGCGCGGTGCAGATCCTGTGCTCCCCGCACCCGCGGGGATGGTCCCCGGCCACGGGCGGGGAAGTCCGGGGCGGGTCGGGTGCTCCCCGCACCCGCGGGGATGGTCCCGGGCAGCCGTGGCTGGTCGACGGGCACCACCGGTGCTCCCCGCACCCGCGGGGATGGTCCTGCAGACGGCGGCCGAGCGCAGTCCGCGCGAGCGTGCTCCCCGCACCCGCGGGGATGGTCCCACCAGGAGCGCGCCCAAGTAGGCCCGGTTCTGGTGCTCCCCGCACCCGCGGGGATGGTCCCTGGGCGGGGGCGGTAACTGCCGTTCATCGCTGGTGCTCCCCGCACCCGCGGGGATGGTCCCAAGACGCGCTCGCTCATGCCGTGGGCCGTGAAGTGCTCCCCGCACCCGCGGGGATGGTCCCGGCCGGGCCCGACTCACGATCGAGCGGAACAGGTGCTCCCCGCACCCGCGGGGATGGTCCCCACGAGTACGGGATGAGCAGGTCCCAGACGATGTGCTCCCCTCACCCGCGGGGATGGTCCCATCGGCGACGGCAACGGAGTCCACTACCTCGGGTGCTCCCCGCACCCGCGGGGATGGTCCCTCCCCCACCTTGGGCATGGAGCGCGGGACGAGGTGCTCCCCGCACCCGCGGGGATGGTCCCGCCGACGGCGTGCTCACGCCCGGCAATCCGAAGTGCTCCCCGCACCCGCGGGGATGGTCCCGAGTTCAAGCTCACGGGCGGCGCGCCGTCGTTGGGGCTGACTGCCTCCTGCCCAGCCGGTAAGGGCTGGCGCCGTCTGAGACTTCACTGCACGATGCGGGCGGTTCGGGCGGCGGCCAGCCAGTCGGGAAATTCCTGGAGCAACTGGTCGAAGAGCCGGTGGTCGGCAGTGGCCTTCGGGGCGCGGCCGGCGTGGAAAAAGCCGGCGTTGTCGACGACGCGGCAAGTTGGCACGGCAAGAGTATCCAGCTTTCGCAAGAACGTGAACTCGTTGCTGTCAGGGTCACCGAAGCCAACGAACTGCCAGAAAAGGGGGAGGCGTGCTGCTTTGCATAGGTAGCGTTCGGCGGCGAGCTTGCTGGTGGGCCCGCCGTCGGTCTGGAAGATGACCAGGGCGGGGGAGCGGCTGCCGGACTTCGTGTAGTGGTCGATGACCTCGTCCATGGCCCAGTGGTAGTTGGTGCGCCCCATATGACCGAGGTTCTCGTGCAGCTTGTTGACGCGGCCGCGGTGCCCGCCGAGCGCCAGGTCAGTGGACCCGTCGACATCCGTGGAGAAGAACACCACCGGCACGATCCCATCGTCGTCGAGATGAGCCGACAGCGACAGGACCTGCTCGGCCAGATGCTGCATGGTCCCGTCCCGGTAGTAGGGCCGCATCGACCCGGACCGGTCCAGCACGAGATACACCGCGGCCCGCACGCCCTCCAGCCCGTGCCCGCGGATACTGTCGCCCGCGACCTTGTACAGGCTGACCAGGTCAGGCGCACGTTCTTGCACCTTGGACAGGCTGATGGCTGGTGCTCGCTGCATGCCGTTCGTCTCGGTCATCCCCTCATGGTGACGCCTCGCTGCTGACCAAAAGCAGCGTTTACCCAATGCGACCGTCGCGAAAGAGATGAAGTGGCTCCGAGTGCTGCACGTCGACCTGCCTGATCTGGAGCCGCTGGTGTCCTTGCCCGACCTTCCCCATCCTTTTGCGGAACGGCTCCATGCCCTTGTCGCCGCCGCGGGCTCCGTCGCGGACCTGCGCCGCTACTTCGGCATGGACCGACCTCCAGGGGCCGCTGCGTTCACAGGAGCCCGATTCCAGGCCCTGGGCGGTGGAGGTGACCACCCAGCAGTCGCCGACACGGTAACTGCCGAGGACCTCATCGCAGTGCAGACCCTGTCAGTCACCGTTCCCGCGGCTGCCGCACTGGATCTTCTGGAAGGCCACGCCGGGACACAACTTTCCACGCTGCTTCGTGCCATTCCCCGGGACCTGGACATGGCCGACGCCACGGAAGCCGACCTGGCTCCCGGCTCACCGGCACACAAAGCATGGCACGTACTCCGTGACCAGCCAGGCATCGGATGGGTCACCGCCGGCAAACTCCTCGCCCGCAAACGACCCCGACTACTGCCCGTCTACGACCGCGTCGTACGCTGCGCCGTTGGCCAGCCACGCTCCTTCTGGCACGCCATGCACAGCGCCCTACGCGCCGACGGCTACGCCCTCCAACGTGAGCTGCTGATCCTGAGGCAGGCTGCCGGACTAACCGAGGCGGTCAGCGTGCTGCGGGTCTGCGATGTCGTGGTCTGGATGCGGCATCACACCGATCACCAAGACGTCGGCTGCACCTGGGAGTGATCGCGGGCCAGGGGTATTCCGTCCGGACCGAAGGCCTGTCCGTTCGCCCGTGCCCCTTCAGGAGTACGTCCAATGCCACGCGTTCGCGCTGTAGGCGCACTTGATCCGTGCACCGCTGGCGGTGGTCGTCAGGGTTCCGTGATCGCTGTTCCGGCAGAACTGTCCCGCCTGGTAGCCGTTGCCCGCGTGGGAGACGATGGAGCGCCTGCCGCTGCTGCCATGGCTGTTGCTGGTCCCGGCGGCCTGGCGGACGGTGACGGTCGGGCCGGGTGTCTTGACGGTCCTGGTCTTGGCGACCGTGGGTAAGGGCTCGGGCCTTGAACCTCACGGCTGGTACGGAGAACCCCCACGGCCTGGTTCTCAAGGGGGCGTTTGATGTTGCAGTAGTGCTGGTGCGGTGAGGACCCACCGGGTGTCGTCGATCCTTCGCTTGGGCTTCAGGGAGGACGGCTTCGAGCGTCTCGACGGTGGAGCGGGGCTGGTTACTCGATGTCGACTCCGTGTGCGCGGGCGAGTCCGTCGAGGCCGTCAGCCCAGCCTTGCCCGATAGCCCGTAGTTTCCAGATGGGTTGGCCGTTTGAGTGGTGGCGGTAGAGCTCGGCGATGACCATGGCGCGGACGTTGGGATCTGCTGGGGGCCGGAAGGTCCAGGCGGCGCCGGTGGCACAGTCCATGTAGAGCGCCGCGTGGGTGAGGGCGGCACAGGTCAGGCCGGTATCCACGTCCATGTTGATCGAGACGACGACGCGTTGCACGTGCTCGGGCAGGGCAGTGAGGTGTACGGCAGCCTTCTCGGTGACGTGAGGGCCTTCGGCCTGCTTGCCCAGGAGGCGGGACGCGCCGTTGGCGGCAGAGGGCTGGTTGTAGAAGACGAAGTCCTGGTCGTCGGACACGCGGCCGTCCGTGCCGGTAAGGAAGAGGGTCAGGTCGGCGTCCGCTCCGGCAAAGGTGAACGCGATGAGCATTCCTTGCCAGGCCTCTTCCGGCAGCACCACTGTCTGGCCGGGGATGAGAGACGTGGCCGGCTCGCGGTGTGGTTGCGGGGCCGAGTTCGGAGGACGAGGGGAGATCGATGAAGTCCCCGTGTCGCTTTGCCATTCCGCGAAGGTGCGGATTCGATACGGATCAGATCCAGTGGCCGGCGTACGGCCACTTGGCGTGCTGTTGGCACCGAGGCTGATGTCCAGGTCGGCCAGGGAAGGTTCCGGTGTGTCCGGGTCTTCTTGGGCGTGATCGAGCAGGTCCTGGAGTCCGGAGGTGCGGCTGATGTCGAGCGGCTTGATTGTGCTGGAGAAGGTCCCGGAGGCCGTCGTGGTGACCGAACACGCCACGTCCTGCCCGATGTCCAAGAACCGCAGGGCGTCCTCGGGTTCGTGCCAAGGTGTCGACGCGACGGCTTGGCGGGTCCAGCGCCCGTAGGCCACAAAGCCGAGGAGCTGGGTGTCAGGGAGGCGGGTGAGAACAGCGAGATCGACGGCAGTGATGCCGGGTGCGGTGGCGAATCCTTCCTTGAGGGTGGCGACGATGTTGGAGCCCATGGAGGTGAGCCACCACAGGGTCCGGTCTCGTTTGGTGAGGTTCTTGAGGGTGGGGCGCCCGCTGGGCGTGAGGCCCGGGGTCTGGGTGGGCATCGCGTCGAGATCCTGCTGGCGCATGACGACCGACAGCACCGAGCCGTCGACCCCGACCGCGCACCCAGCGGCCGGATTGTCGGAGAATGCGGTGTTCACCGCCTCGCAGACGGTCTCCTCGTCGTTCGCCGTGAGCGCCTGCCACCAGTGTTCCGCCTCGGCGCACAGTGATGCGTGCGCCGCACGCAGGCGTGCCTGTTCGGCGGACAGGAAGGAGGGCGCCTCCAAGGCCGCACGGGACTTGGCCGCGCTGCGTTCGGCGCGGGCGAAATGGCTCACTCCTTGCAGATGGAACGCCTGAGCCTCGGCTTGGGCCCAGGGCAGGCCCAGCGAGGGAGGCCCAGGCACGACGGGCTGGTGCGCCATTGGGAAGGACTGCAGATGCACGCTGGTCATCTGCCGGCGAAGCTCCGTCAACTGGGCAATAGCTGCATCCCGCTGGGCATCTTGCTGTGCGCGCTCCGCCTGTCGACGTGCCCGGTCGAGCTGCGCCGCCGAAGGTGCCACGGATCTGGGGCGCGAGGCTGTGCGGCGGGTACTCGTGCCGCGGCGGCTGCCTCCGCCGCGCAGCGAGCTTGAGGCGTAGAAGGGGCCGAGGCCGGACGAGATACGGGCTCCGCCGCTGCCGACGCTGATGCGTGCCGCGCGGGGACCGACCGACGTACGCACACCTCGTGTTGAGACCCGCACACTCATTCCCGGCACACCGACCCGGAAGCCAAAGCCCATGGCAACTCCTTCTCTTCTCAAGGAGTCTGCCACCGAATCCGCCCGCACCGACTGGGAACGCCGCAGGACCAGACTCGACGAACGGCAGCGCACCCTGGCCGTCCTCACCGCTCTCGAACTGAACCGTTCCGGGTTCGATAGGGACTCGATCATTTGAGAGGATCGAGTCATGGCAG